>NZ_OZ026540.1:0-3863319 GCF_964020125.1 Arsenophonus endosymbiont of Crataerina pallida
TGTCATTTTCACTTTGGCAGCAATGTCTTGCCCGATTGCAGGATGAGTTACCTGCCACAGAATTCAGTATGTGGATACGCCCTCTCCAGGCAGAATTGAGTGATAATACATTAGCACTCTATGCTCCTAACCGTTTTGTATTAGATTGGGTAAGAGATAAATACATCAATAATATTAATGAATTATTGAGTGATTTTTGTGGTTCTGATGTGCCTGCATTGAAATTTGAAGTGGGTAATAAACCGCAAATAACCGCAAGCGGTACCTCAACGCATACCGTAGCAAATAAAACTATTTCGACGCCAATAAATTCAACAGTACGCCCTAGTTGGGATAAAACACAAGTTCAACCTGAAATCGCCTATCGTTCAAATGTGAACCCTAAGCATACATTTAATAACTTTGTCGAAGGTAAATCAAACCAACTTGCTCGTGCCGCTGCCAGCCAAGTAGCAGACAATCCTGGCGGAGCTTATAACCCGCTTTTTCTTTATGGTGGTACAGGATTAGGTAAAACTCACCTGCTTCATGCTGTGGGTAATAACATCATGGCGCACAAAGCGAATGCAAAAGTGGTTTATATGCATTCTGAGCGTTTTGTCCAAGATATGGTAAAAGCGTTACAAAATAATGCGATTGAAGATTTTAAACGTTATTATCGCTCGGTAGATGCATTATTAATTGATGACATTCAGTTTTTTGCTAATAAAGAGCGCTCTCAAGAAGAATTTTTTCATACCTTTAATGCGTTACTCGAAGGTAACCAGCAAATCATTCTGACCTCAGATCGCTATCCTAAAGAAATTAATGGAGTTGAAGATCGACTAAAATCTCGTTTTGGTTGGGGATTGACGGTTGCGATTGAACCACCAGAATTGGAAACGCGTGTTGCTATTTTGATGAAAAAAGCGGACGAAAATCAGATGCAACTGCCTGATGAAGTGGCTTTCTTTATTGCCAAACGCTTGCGTTCAAATGTTCGAGAGCTGGAAGGGGCGTTGAATCGGGTTATCGCCAATGCTAACTTTACCGGTCGCGCAATTACCATTGATTTTGTTCGTGAAGCATTACGCGATCTACTCGCATTACAAGAAAAACTGGTCACTATTGATAATATTCAAAAAACCGTTGCTGAATATTATAAAATTAAAGTTGCTGACTTGTTATCCAAGCGCCGTTCCCGTTCTGTGGCGCGCCCGAGGCAAA
Source organism: Arsenophonus endosymbiont of Crataerina pallida (assembly GCF_964020125.1). Classification (NCBI taxonomy): domain Bacteria; kingdom Pseudomonadati; phylum Pseudomonadota; class Gammaproteobacteria; order Enterobacterales; family Morganellaceae; genus Arsenophonus; species Arsenophonus endosymbiont of Crataerina pallida. The sequence continues at coordinate 1,207 of NZ_OZ026540.1, forward strand.
TGGCAATGGCATTAGCAAAAGAGCTGACAAACCATAGTTTGCCCGAAATTGGCGATGCCTTTGGTGGACGAGATCATACAACCGTACTCCATGCTTGTCGAAAAATCGAGCAGTTACGGGAGGAAAGTCACGACATCAAAGAGGATTTTTCTAACTTAATCAGAACATTATCATCCTAATGCTATGAAATTTACTATTGAACGTGAACAATTACTCAAACCACTACAACAAGTTAGTGGTCCACTTGGTGGGCGGCCTACATTACCTATTTTAGGTAATTTATTACTGCAAGTCAGTGAAAAAACACTTTCATTAACAGGTACCGATCTAGAAGTAGAAATGGTCGCAAAAGTGACACTAACACAACCAGGTGAAGATGGTTCAATCACGGTACCTGCCCGTAAATTTTTCGATATCTGGCGTGGGTTACCCAATGGCTCAGAAATCAAAGTTACTCTTGAAGGAGAGCGTCTACTGGTGCGTTCCGGTCGTAGCCGTTTTTCGCTTTCGACTCTGCCTGCCACTGATTTTCCAAACCTAGACGATTGGCAAAGTGAAGTCGAATTTGAACTCCCTCAAACGACGTTAAAACGTCTAATTGAAGCTACCCAGTTTTCAATGGCACACCAAGATGTACGCTATTATCTGAATGGCATGTTATTTGAAACTGAAGGTAAAGAATTACGCACTGTCGCTACCGATGGCCATCGTTTAGCGGTCTGTTCACTCAATATTAATATTGATGAGAATTTACCAACTCATTCAGTGATTGTTCCTCGCAAAGGGGTAGTAGAATTTATGCGATTACTGGATAGTAGCGACGAGTCACTTAAGTTACAGATTGGTAGTAATAATATCCGAGCTTATGTTGGTGATTTTATTTTCACCTCAAAACTAGTTGATGGTCGTTTTCCTGATTACCGACGTGTTCTACCCAAAAATCCAGATAAAACATTGACCGCGGATTGTAATAAACTTAAACAAGCATTTTCACGAGCTGCAATTTTATCAAATGAAAAATTTCGCAGTGTACGCCTCTATATCAGCGAAAATCAACTTAAAATTACCGCAAACAATCCAGAACAGGAAGAATCAGAAGAAATTGTTGATGTTAATTATCAAAGCTCGATGATAGAAATTGGTTTTAACGTCAGTTATATCCTCGATGTTTTAAATACACTAAAATGTGAACAGGTTAATTTGTTGTTGACTGATTCAAATTCAAGCGTACAAATCGAAGATGTAGCTAGTAATGCGGCAGCTTATGTTGTTATGCCAATGCGTCTGTAATATCTAAATTCTATGATGCTTTCGCGTTTACTTATCCGCGACTTTCGTAATATAGAAAGTGCGGATCTACCATTAGCAACCGGTTTTAATTTTTTAATTGGGCCAAATGGCAGCGGAAAAACAAGTATTCTTGAAGCGATCTATACATTAGGACATGGTAGGGCTTTTCGTAGCATTCAAGCAGCACGTGTCATTCGTCATCAACAACATAATTTTGTTTTACATGGTCGTCTTGTTCCTATAGAGCCAGAATCACGTGAACTGACTTTGGGATTAAGTAAAGATCGTAACGGTGAAAGTAAAGTTCGCATTGATGGCAATGATGGGCATAAAATTGCTGAATTAGCTAAATTATTACCAATGCAACTAATAACTCCTGAAGGTTTTACCTTATTAAATGGTGGCCCTAAATATCGTCGAACTTTTCTTGATTGGGGATGTTTCCACAATGAACCTCAGTTTTTTGCTGCCTGGTCTGATTTAAAACGGCTATTAAAGCAACGTAATGCAGCATTACGCCAAGTAACAAGTTATAATGAGCTGCGTCATTGGGATTATGAACTGATCCCTCTGGCCCATAAAATAAGTGAATGGCGAGCCAGCTATATTGCAGGAATTACGAAAGATATTGAAAACACCTGTAAACAGTTCTTACCTGAATTTTCACTTAGCATCTCATTTCAGCGAGGATGGGATAAAGAAACCGATTATTCAGATATATTAGTAAGGCAATTTGAACGTGACCGAATGCTTACCTATACCGCATTAGGGCCACACAAAGCTGACTTACGGATCCGCGTAGAAGGAATTGCCGTTGAAGATATCCTATCGCGCGGGCAGTTAAAATTATTAATGTGCGCATTAAAATTAGCACAAGGTGAATATTTCACCCGACAGAGTGGGCAACGATGCTTATATCTGTTAGACGATTTTGCTTCTGAGTTAGATAAGGATCGCCGTCAATTATTAGCCGAACGGCTTAAAGCGACGCAAGCTCAGGTCTTTGTTAGCGCGATTACCATTGCGCAAGTTAAAGATATGTTAGATGGAAATAGCAGGATGTTTTGCGTAAAACATGGCAAAATAGAAGTTCAACCATAGGATCAGAAATTAGCGAGAAACGTTGATGTCGAATACATATGACTCCTCAAGTATCAAGGTATTAAAAGGGCTAGACGCGGTGCGTAAGCGCCCAGGCATGTATATCGGTGATACCGACGATGGTACAGGCCTTCATCACATGGTCTTCGAGGTTGTCGACAACGCTATCGACGAAGCCTTGGCAGGGTATTGTAGCGATATTATTGTAACCATACATACCGATAACTCCATCTCTGTTCTCGATAATGGACGTGGTATTCCAACCGATATTCATGAAGAAGAAGGTGTATCTGCCGCAGAAGTCATCATGACCGTTCTTCATGCTGGCGGCAAATTTGACGATAATTCCTATAAAGTTTCTGGTGGCTTACATGGGGTCGGTGTTTCTGTTGTTAATGCCTTATCAGAAAAATTAGAGTTAGCTATCCGTCGCGAGGGAAAAGTCCATGAACAGACTTACCAATTAGGTGTTCCACAAGCCCCTTTATCGATTGTCGGAGAAACTGATGAGCGGGGAACCTATATCCGTTTCTGGCCAAGTTTGGACACATTTAAAACCGTTACCGAATTTGAATACGATATTTTGGCAAAACGGTTACGGGAGCTCTCTTTTCTTAATTCAGGTATATCCATTCGTTTAATTGATAAACGTGATAATAAAGAAGATCATTTTCATTATGAAGGTGGAATCAAAGCTTTTGTAGAATACTTAAGTCGGAATAAAACCCCAATCCATCCAAGTGTTTTCTATTTTTCGGCGGAAAAAGAGGGTATTAATGTAGAAATATCCATGCAATGGAATGACGGTTTCCAAGAAAATGTTTATTGTTTCACCAACAATATTCCTCAACGTGATGGAGGAACCCATCTGGTTGGTTTCCGTACCGCCATGACACGTACACTGAACAGTTACATGGATAAAGAAGGTTATCAGAAAAAATCCAAAGTTAGTGCCACTGGTGATGATGCCCGTGAAGGTTTAATTGCTGTCGTTTCTGTTAAAGTTCCCGATCCAAAATTTTCGTCACAAACAAAAGATAAACTAGTTTCTTCCGAAGTAAAAACCGTTGTTGAAACGTTAATGAATGAGAAACTGGTCGAATATCTATTAGAAAATCCTAATGACGCCAAAATCGTTGTTAGCAAAATCATTGACGCCGCCCGTGCCCGCGAGGCTGCCCGTAAAGCTCGCGAAATGACGCGCCGTAAAGGTGCCCTTGATTTAGCAGGATTACCCGGTAAATTAGCAGACTGCCAGGAGCGTGATCCGGCTTTATCAGAACTTTATTTAGTGGAGGGTGATTCCGCAGGCGGCTCTGCCAAACAGGGGCGTAACCGAAAAAATCAGGCAATTTTACCGTTAAAAGGTAAAATTCTTAATGTTGAAAAAGCGCGTTTCGACAAAATGCTCTCCTCACAGGAAGTCGCCACCTTAATAACTGCTTTAGGTTGTGGTATTGGCCGTGATGAATATGATCCTGATAAATTACGTTATCATAGCATTATTATCATGACCGATGCCGATGTCGACGGCTCCCATATACGTACATTGTTATTAACTTTCTTCTATCGTCAGATGCCAGAAATTATCGAGCGAGGCCATGTCTATATTGCTCAGCCACCTTTATATAAAGTGAAAAAAGGTAAGCAAGAACAATATATTAAAGATGATGAGGCGATGAACGAATATTTGATTTCAATCGCATTAGACAACACCTCGCTCTATACTAGCCCTCATGCCCCCGCATTGAAAGGTGAGCCATTGGAGAAGTTAATCATTGAATATAACGCTGCTCAAAAAATTATCAAACGTTTAGAGCGTGTCTATCCACTAGCTTTATTAAATAATCTTATTTATCAGCCTACCTTGGTAGAAGATGACTTGAAAGATAAATCCAAGATAGAAAATTGGATCAACATGCTAGTTAAGCGCCTAACCGATAATGAAGAACATGGTAGTACTTATAGCTATCATATTAATGAAAATAGTAAACTCCAATTATTTGAACCGGTTTTACGTATAAGAACCCATGGCGTTGATACCGATTACAATCTAGATTTCGATTTCATTCATGGTATTGAATATACACGCATAACTAAAATTGGTCAGCTAATAGGAGATCTGATTGAGGATGGTGCGTATGTGGAAAGAGGGGAGCGTCGCCAGACTATTTCTTCCTTTGAAGATGCATTGAACTGGTTATCAAAAGAATCACGCCGTGGCTTGATGGTACAACGCTATAAAGGATTAGGCGAAATGAACCCTGAGCAATTATGGGAAACAACGATGAACCCAGATACCCGCCGTATGATGCGTGTTACCGTTAAAGATGCCATCGCAACTGACCAACTGTTTACCACACTAATGGGTGATGCGGTTGAACCACGTAGAGCTTTTATTGAAGAAAACGCATTAAAAGCAGAAAATATAGACATTTAATTTCAAATGGCAAAACAAAAGCCCCATAGCTAAATTGGGGCTTTTTATTATAGATAACTATCTAATATTTTTAACATACGGCGTAAAGGCTCTGCCGCTCCCCATAATAGCTGATCGCCAATCGTAAAAGCGGATAAATATTCTGGCCCCATATTTAATTTACGCAAGCGTCCAACCGGAACATTTAAGGTGCCTGTTACTGCCGCAGGCGTTAACTCTTGAATAGTTAATTCACGCTCATTAGGAATAACGCGAACCCAATCATTATGTGCGGACAAAATTTGCTCAACATCCTCAATCGCAACATTTTTTTGCAATTTTAGGGTAAATGCCTGGCTATGGCAGCGTAATGCACCGATACGAACACATAAACCATCGACAGGAATAACATGACTAGCGGTATTTAAAATTTTATTAGTTTCAGCCTGCCCTTTCCATTCCTCACGACTTTGACCATTGGGCAATTGTTTATCTATCCAGGGGATCAAACTACCGGCCAATGGCGCACCAAAGGCTTCTGTGCTCATCTTTCCACTACGGGTGAAGCCAGTGACTTTTTTCTCAATCGATAAAATCGCCGCCGCGGGATTTTGCAGTTCATTAGCAACCTGTGCGTGTAACTCACCCATTTGCACTAATAATTCACGCATATTACGCGCACCTGCGCCAGAAGCCGCCTGATAGGTTGCGACCGAAACCCACTCAATCAAGTTCTCAGCAAATAAGCCAGCTAAAGCCATTAGCATCAAACTGACCGTGCAATTGCCACCAACAAAGGTTTTTATCCCTTCATTTAAACCCTGATCAATATATTGACGATTAACAGGATCAAGAATAATAATGCTATCCTCTTTCATCCGTAACGAAGAGGCGGCATCTATCCAGTAACCTGACCAACCAGTCGCACGCAGTTTAGGGTAAATTTGATCGGTATAATCTCCACCCTGACAGCTAATTATTACCTCTAATTCCTTTAATCCATCAAGATCAAAAGCATCTAGCAGTGTTGATTGATGTTGACCATATTTTGGTGCTAATTCACCATGTTGAGAGGTAGTAAAAAAAACAGGATTGATATTATTAAAATCACCTTCTTCCACCATTCGTTGCAGCAGTACAGAACCAACCATACCTCGCCAACCAATAAATCCGACATTTTTCATTTTTGTTATATCCAATCTGAATGTTGTTGCTAAGTAAAGTCGTCGCCATTTATAAACAATAATCGCAAATTGAAATCATTTATGCCATTTTTTAACACTGATTATTTAATAAATAAAAATCTATTTATAACTGATAAAACAAAACACCCAGTATTAAGGGTGTTTTACTTAAAATAACGGTCAATAACTTTACTGCGCTGATCTATTCCAACGGGATTTAAGATATTTTACTGCCTCTGCCGTTTGCGGAGACTGAAGAAGCCCCTCTCTAAATAGGATCTCACCTTTTATTTCAGGTAATTCATCATTAAGATCGAGTTGTCTTTTTAGCTCCGGGACACCGCCGTCAAGAGACCAATCAGGCTCTGTTTGAGATGACACTCCAACTTTATATAATGCCACTCCAATATACAATTTAGTGTTAGTCGATCTCACCACATCAGCCCACCATTTTGCTATCACATCATATTTGACAATTTCGCGGGCAAAAGGCCAGTAAATTTGCGGGGCTATATAATCTAATAAACCTTCTTTTACCCATAACCGGGTATCAGCATAGGCTCTGTCATAAGTAGGCCCACCAGCTTTAGTATCCGAGCCTCGTGGATCATCTGAAATATTTCGCCATACACCGCCTGGACTGATGCCAAATTCAATAGTGGGTTTTAACGAACGGATTGTTGAAGAAACCTCTCGAATCAACAACAAGGTATTATTTCTTCTCCAACTGGCTTTATCTAAAAATCCCTGACCGTATCGTTGAAACGTTGCCTCATCATTGAGTTTGGAGGAAGGAGTTTCATAATAGAAATAATCATCAAACTGTATGCCATCAATATCATAGTTTTTAACTAATTCAGCAACAATACTGGTGATCCAATTACGAACTTCTGGTAAGCCTGGATCAAGTACAAAACGGTCGTAGGCAGTTCGTATCCAATCTTTATGTAAAACATAAACGCTAGCAGGCGGAGAATTAAGTGTCTTTTGCAGTGAAGCAATGGTTTCTGGTTGCGTATCCATTGAAACCCGGTAGGGATTTAGCCAAGCATGTATTTTTAAATTTCTTTTGTGCGCCTCAGCAATAATAAACGCCAACGGATCATAACCTGGGTCTTTACCGACTACACCGGTAAGCACGTCAGACCAAGGGAGAATATGAGAATGATAAAGCGCAGTACCATCTGGTTTTACCTGAAAAAAAATGGTGTTAATGCCTAGCTTCACCAAATTATCCAGTTTATCCGCTAACTCTTTTTTCTGTACTTCAATTCTGAGCTTTTCTGAATCAAGGTCAACTGAAGAAAGAGAAGGCCAATCAAGCCGAGATACGGTCGTTAACCATACACCACGTACTGGTATATCTTGTTTAATCGTGGCCTTTTGCTCATCAGCTATTTTTTTATTATTACAACCAACAACTAAAAACAAGCAAAATAACGAAGTAATAAACCACTTTATCCCCTTTAATTGCAATAGCATCCTTAATTCCTTATTTTGTTTACAGTTAGGGCTTGATAAGCTGTGAGTATTGTTTAATTGATGGTATTATATTAATCAATTTATTAAATATTAAAATATTTATTTTTCAGTTAATCAATTACCAAAATAACTTAACTGAATAATAAATTTTTAGCTTGCTATTCTTTAATATTATTAAAAAAAATACGCTAGAATGGAGCGTATTTTTTAGCATAGAAATATGTAATAAAAGGTAAAAATAAAAAAACTATCTTAGTCTATTATATACAATAATTTATTGACAATAGCCTAAATATCACTCTTTATACCGAACTCACTCGACGGTCACAGATTTAGCTAAATTTCTTGGTTGATCAACATCCGTGCCTTTAATTAGCGCAACATGATAAGATAATAATTGCAATGGAATGGTATAAAAAATTGGGGCAATTAGCTCTTCAACATGTGGTAATGGAATAATTTTCATATTTTCACTGTCAATAAAACCCGCGTCTTTATCAGCAAAAACATAAAGTAAGCCACCACGAGCACGGACTTCTTCAATATTCGATTTTAGCTTTTTGAGTAATTCATTATTTGGCGCAATAATAATTACTGGCATATCGGCATCAATCAGCGCTAATGGGCCATGCTTCAACTCACCCGCTGCATAAGCTTCGGCATGAATATAAGAAATCTCTTTTAGCTTTAATGCACCTTCAACCGCTATCGGAAATTGATCACCACGGCCAAGAAAAAGAGCTTGATTTTTATCAGAAAAATCCTCTGCTAAATCTTCAATCATTTTTTCTTGCGATAACATACTGTCAATACGAGCAGGTAAGGCATGTAATGCCTGAACAATGTCTTTCTCAAGAGTAATGTTTTTATCCTGCAAGCGGATCAGATAAGCAACTAATAATAACAAAACCGTCAATTGGGTAGTAAACGCTTTAGTGGATGCTACGCCAATTTCTGCACCAGCTTTTGTCATTAATGCAAAATCTGATTCACGGACTAAAGATGAGCCTAAAACATTACATATTGCCAACGATGCCAGATAACCAAGCTGTTTCGATAATCTTAATGCTGCTAAGGTATCCGCTGTTTCACCCGATTGAGAAAGGGTGATCAATAAGCTATTTTTACGTCTTGCTGGTTTGCGATAACGGAATTCAGAAGCAATTTCTACATCACAGGGTATACCTGCTAAAGATTCAAGCCAGTAACGGGCAACCATTCCAGCATTATATGAAGTCCCACAAGCAACAATTTGAATATGTTCAACCTGAGATAATAGATTTTGGGCTTTTTTATCTAATTCACTAAAAATAACACTATCATGCTGATCAAAGCGCCCTTCGAGGGTATTTTTTATTGCTAAAGGCTGCTCATAGATCTCTTTTTGCATATAGTGGCGATAAATTCCTTTTTCACCAGCATCATACTGAATATTGGATTCTATTTGTTCTCTTCCAACTTCTGAGCCTTGTTGATCAAAAATACGCACTGTCCGACGAGTCACTTCAGCAATATCACCTTCCTCTAAATAGATAAAGCGACGTGTAACCGGCAAAAGCGCTAATTGATCGGATGCTAGAAAATTTTCACCAACACCTAAACCTATAATTAATGGGCTACCCGAACGCGCAGCCACTAGCAATCCAGGAGTGCGGCTATCCATAATAACGGTACCGTAAGCGCCTTTTAATTGGGGAATAACACGCTGTACCACTTCTAGCAAGGTACCACCTTTTTGTAATTCCCAATGTGTTAAATGGGCTATAACTTCGGTGTCAGTTTCTGAAATAAAAACATATTTTTGCTTTTTAAGTTGTTCACGTAGTTGTTGATAATTTTCAATAATCCCATTATGAACGACCGCAATATATTCAGATGTATGCGGATGGGCATTTTTTTTGCTTGGCTGACCATGCGTCGCCCAACGAGTATGTGCAATGCCTGTGCCACCAATTACAGCATGTTTTTCCACTTCATCTGCCAGAATCTGAACTTTACCCGTTTCACGTAATCGTGTCAGATTGGTTTTATCATCAACCACGGCTAAACCGGCAGAGTCATAACCCCGGTACTCCAGTCGACGAAGCCCTTCAATAAGAATTTCAGCTATATCGCGTTGTGCTACTGCACCAACAATTCCACACATCGGTTTTCATTCCAAAATAGAAGAGCATACAGCTCTTATGCTGTCGTAACCTGATTAATATATTCGGTTTTACCGTTCCCAAAGCCTGTAGATATTGGGTTTATTATTTATAAAATAGATGATTAATCATCACTATTTATTTTGCGACTATTTTTTCTTTATTGGACGCTGCCAATTGACAATATGCCGCTGTTTAACACGGCTAATAACAAGTTCATTTTCCTTAACATCATTAGTAAGCGTCGTTCCAGCACCAATAGTTGCCCCGTTAGCAATGGTAACCGGTGCAATTATTTGCGTATCTGAGCCAACAAAAACATTATCACCAATGATTGTTTTAAATTTATTAGCCCCATCATAATTACAAGTTATTGTTCCTGCCCCAATATTAACATCTCCACCAATTTCGACGTCACCTAGATAACTTAAATGCCCTGCTTTAGAACCCGCACCTAAAGCGGTGTTTTTAACCTCAACAAAGTTACCAATATGCACTTTATCTGCCAGTCTAGTTCCTGGACGTAAACGAGCAAAAGGGCCAATTGTACAGGCGGTAGATAATTCTGAATCTTCTATAACTGAATAAGCACTGATAATTGAATTATCATCTATCGTACAATTTTTTAATATACATCCGGCATGAATATGCACATTATTACCCAGTACAACATCCCCTTCAATAATAACATTAGTATCAATAATTACATTACGCCCGTGCTTTAATGTACCACGCAAATCAAAACGAGCAGGGTCAATAATCATAACACCTGCCAATAATAATTTTTCTGCCTGTTCTTGTTGATAAATACGTTCAAGCGCCGAAAGCTGTAAACAGTTATTCACCCCTTCCATTTCACTCAATTTGGTAGGATGAACTGCATTTATTTTACAGCCTTCTTCATGCGCCAATGAAATGATATCGGTAACATAATATTCATTTTGAGCATTGTTATTATTAAGTTTTTTCAGCCATCGCTTAAAATCAGCACCATTAGCAACTAGTATACCGGTATTAATTTCGTTAATTTTAGCTTGATTTTCCGTTGTATCTTTTTGCTCAACAATGCCAATTACTTCACCTTTTTGACGAATAATTCGCCCGTAACCTGTCGGCTCATTAACGATTGCCGTTAATAACCCTATTCCTCCGTCAGGCTTAGCTTCTATTAATCGTTCAAGTGTTTCTTTTGTGATCAGTGGAGAATCACCATAAAGCATCAGGATATCTTCATCATCAGCAAAATAAGGTGCTGCTTGCTGTATTGCATGTCCTGTTCCTAATTGCTCTGCCTGTAAGATCCAATTAATAGGTTGATTAGCTAAAACTAATTTAATTAAATCAGCACCGTGACCATAAACTAAATGAATATTAGATGCCCCAAGTGATAATGATGTGTCGATAACATGCTGCACCATTGGTTTTCCTGCCAGTGGATGTAAAACTTTTGGTAAGTCAGAATACATGCGGGTACCTTTACCCGCCGCGAGGATCACAACACTTTTTGCGTTCATAGACATAAAACCTAATAACTCCATCAGTTAGGTAAAAGTAAAACTATTTATTGAACAAATTACTACATATTTCGTTCAAATAAAAAAGCTTACTATCTATATAAAAGAAAAGGAGCGAAACATAAATAAATTGTCTCACTCCCTGTATTTACCTAATTTTTATAAAAATAGCTGTAAAGTTTAAATAAATTCTTAGGATTATATCATTTTTTCATCAGCTCGATGACACGTAATTTAGCAATTGCCTTGGCTAACTCTGCTGATGCTTGAGCATAATCGACATCACCATGTGCTTTACGAATATGCTCTTCCGCTTTATGCTTAGATTCTAATGCCTTAGCTTCATCCAAATCCTTGCCACGGATTGCTGTATCAGCCAATACGATAACACCATTTGGTTGAACTTCAAGAATACCACCAGAAAGATAGATTAGTTCTTCTTCACCAAACTGTTTGGTAATATGTATCATGCCAGGCTTAATGGCAGTTAGCAGCGGTGTATGTTGAGGATAAATCCCCAGCTCCCCTTCGCTGCCTGTCACCTGGATTTTCTGGACAAGGCCGTCAAACATCTGCTTTTCAGCACTTACCACAACCAGATGGTATGTCATTGCAGCCATATCAACCTCCCATCAGCGACATTATAAATTTTTCGCTTTTTCTACCGCTTCTTCGATAGTACCTACCATATAAAACGCTTGCTCAGGCAGATGATCATAATCACCATTCAAAATACCTTTAAAGCCACGGATAGTATCTTTTAAAGAAACAAATTTTCCCGGTGAACCAGTAAAAACTTCAGCCACAAAGAATGGTTGAGATAGGAAGCGCTGGATTTTACGAGCGCGCGCAACAACCAATTTATCTTCTTCAGACAGCTCATCCATTCCCAGAATAGCAATGATATCTTTCAATTCTTGATAACGCTGCAAAATAGACTGAACACCACGTGCTACGTCGTAGTGCTCTTGCCCTACAACTAATGGATCAAGCTGACGACTAGTTGAATCCAATGGATCAACAGCAGGATAAATACCTAATGACGCAATTTGACGACTAAGAACGACCGTTGCATCCAAATGAGCAAAAGTAGTTGCTGGAGAGGGATCCGTCAAATCATCAGCAGGAACATATACCGCCTGAACTGACGTTATTGAACCAGCTTTAGTTGATGTAATACGCTCCTGCAATACACCCATTTCTTCCGCTAAGGTCGGTTGATAACCCACTGCCGAAGGCATACGACCAAGCAGGGCCGAAACTTCTGTTCCTGCTAATGTATAGCGATAGATGTTATCGATAAATAACAATACATCTCGCCCTTCATCACGAAACTTCTCTGCAATTGTCAATCCTGTTAAAGCAACACGTAGACGGTTTCCTGGCGGTTCATTCATTTGACCATAAACCAGAGAAACTTTATCCAATACATTTGAATCTGTCATTTCATGATAGAAATCATTACCTTCACGAGTCCGCTCGCCGACGCCTGCAAAGACCGAATAACCGGAATGCTCAATCGCAATATTACGAATAAGCTCCATCATGTTTACTGTTTTACCAACACCAGCACCACCAAATAATCCTACTTTTCCACCTTTAGCAAATGGGCAAATAAGATCCATAACTTTGATACCAGTTTCGAGCAATTCTGTTGAATTAGATAAATCTTCATAACTAGGGGCGGCACGATGAATAGCCCAACGTTCTTCTTCACCGATCTCACCTTTCATATCGATAGGATCACCTAATACATTCATGATGCGCCCTAATGTCGCTTTACCGACTGGCACTTCAATTGGGTGAGCTAAATCAACAGCGTTTAAACCACGTTTTAAACCATCAGAAGTCCCCATCGCGATGCAGCGAACAACTCCGCCACCCAACTGCTGCTGAACTTCTAAAATTAGTTTTTCTTTACCATTCATTACCTCAAGCGCGTCGTACACTTTGGGTACCGCATCTTGAGGAAATTCGACATCCACTACGGCGCCGATTACCTGGATAATCTTTCCAGTAGCCATCTTGAATCCTCTACGTAATTCGTAAACCTAGCCATTAAACTGCGGCAGCTCCCGAAACTATTTCGGTAAGTTCCTGAGTAATGCTGGCTTGACGAGCCTTATTGTAAACCAACTGCAACTCCTTGATCAGGTTACCACCATTATCAGTAGCTGCTTTCATTGCTACCATTCGAGCAGCCTGTTCACTAGCTAAGTTTTCAACGACGCTCTGATAAACCTGTGATTCGATATAACGACGCAACAGGGTATCCAGTAGTATCTTGGGATCAGGTTCATACAAATAATCCCAAGATTTCTTTTTCAATGTTTCATCATCACCCGCAGGTAGAGGCAATAATTGAGTAATCGTTGGTACTTGAGTCATGGTATTAACAAATTTGTTAGTTACCACATACAACTTATCTAGACGCCCTTCATCATATGCTTCTAACATAATTTTCACGGGTCCAATAAGATCAGACAGAGAAGGATCATCTCCCATCCCGGTTACCTGAGCAACAATATTACCACCAACCGAATTAAAGAATGAAACTGCTTTAGAACCAATTAATGCCAGATCAATCTGGACACTTTTATCAGTCCATATTTTCATTTCTGTCAGTAATTTTTTAAATAAATTAATATTTAAGCCACCACATAAACCACGGTCAGTTGAAACAATTAAATAACCAATACGTTTAACATCACGCTCTTTAAGATATGGATGTTTATATTCCAAATTACCTAATGCTAAGTGACCAATTACACTACGCATAGTTTCTGCATAAGGACGACTAGCTGCCATACGCTCTTGTGTTTTGCGCATTTTGGATGCAGCAACCATCTCCATCGCTTTAGTGATCTTTTGTGTATTTTGAACACTACCGATCTTAGAACGTATCTCTTTTGCGCCCGCCATTTCAGCTTCTCCTTATTAACCAAACGGTCTAAATAAAGGCCGAATAGAATTACCAGGATTGAGTTGCTTTAAAAGAATCGAGCAAGGCATTTAACTTAGCTTCGATTTCATTGTTATATTTATCTGTCTGATCAATTTCTTTCAGCAAGATAGAATGCTCACGAGTAGCATAAGCCAGCAATGACGTCTCAAAATCACCAATTTTTGCTAATTCAACATCTTCCAGATAACCACGTTCAGCAGCAAATAAAGATAACGCCTGCTGCGCAACTGACATTGGTGCATACTGTTTCTGTTTCAACAATTCGGTAACTTTCTGTCCATGATTAAGCTGCTTACGTGTCGCATCATCTAAATCAGAAGCAAATTGTGAAAATGCAGCTAACTCGCGATACTGCGCCAACGCGGTACGAATGCCACCAGATAATTTCTTGATAATCTTAGTCTGAGCCGCACCACCTACACGTGATACTGATATTCCTGGGTTAACTGCCGGGCGAATACCCGCATTAAATAAGTTAGATTCCAAGAAAATTTGTCCATCCGTGATTGAAATTACATTAGTAGGTACAAATGCAGAGACATCACCAGCTTGCGTTTCAATAATCGGTAATGCTGTTAATGAACCCGTTTTACCTTTGATTTCTCCACTAGTAAATTTTTCAACATATTCAGCATTAACACGGGCAGCACGCTCAAGTAAACGAGAATGAAGATAAAAAACATCACCTGGATAGGCTTCACGTCCAGGAGGACGCCGTAACAATAGCGAAATTTGTCGATAAGCAACCGCTTGTTTAGAGAGATCATCATAAATAATTAGCGCATCTTCGCCACGATCTCTAAAATATTCACCCATTGCACAGCCAGCATAAGGCGCAAAGTATTGTAATGCAGCAGATTCAGATGCAGTAGCAACAACAACTATCGTATTTTCGAGTGCTCCGTGCTCTTCAAGCTTGCGAACCACATTAGCAATAGTTGAGGCTTTTTGCCCAATTGCTACATAAATACATTTTATTTCCGAATCACGCTGATTAATAATGGCATCAACAGCTAATGCGGTTTTACCGGTTTGGCGATCACCGATGATTAACTCACGTTGACCACGCCCAATAGGGATCATAGCATCAACGGATTTGTATCCTGTTTGTACAGGTTGATCAACTGATTGACGATCAATAACGCCAGGGGCGATAACTTCAACGGCAGAGAAACCATCATGCTCAACAGGCCCTTTACCATCAATTGGCTCACCTAAGGTATTAACAACTCGCCCAAGTAATCCTCTACCTACTGGTACTTCAAGAATACGACCTGTACACTTTACTTTCATACCTTCGGCTAAGTCGGCATATGGTCCCATGACAACGGCACCAACTGAGTCACGCTCTAAATTGAGCGCAATAGCATAGCGATTACCAGGTAGTGCGATCATCTCACCTTGCATAACTTCAGCTAAACCGTGAATACGAATGATCCCATCATTAACAGAAACAATTGTACCTTCATTATGAGCTTCACTCACTACATCAAACTGAGCAATACGTTGCTTGATCAGTTCACTGATTTCGGTGGAATTCAGTTGCATATGCTCCAATCCCCTTAAGACTGCAAGACGTCAGTTAAACGCTCAATACGACCACGCACGCTACCATCAATAACCAGGTCTCCGGCGCGGATAATGACTCCTGCGATAACAGACTTATCAATTTTGCAATTCAGCTTAACTTTACGTGACAGACGTTTTTCCATCGCTGCAGAAATTTTAAATTGCTGTTTTTCATTTAGCTCAGTGGCAGAAATGACGTCAATATCAACGGTTGACTCTAGAAAAGCGCGTAATTGTATGAATTGCTTCAAAACCTCTGGTAACGTACTTAGACGCCCGTTTTCAGCCATAATGCGAATTAGATTTCGAACATGTTCATCGATTTCATCACCACAAATAGTGATAAATGTTTTCGCTAATGTTTCTGGTGCTATTGAACCAGAAAGCAGCTCACCTATTTGTTGATTACGGGTAGCTTCAGCAATAAAACTGAGCATATTTTGCCATTTATCAACAAGTTGGTTTTCTACAGCAAAATCAAAAGCTGCTTTGGCATAGGGGCGAGCAACCGTAGTAATTTCAGACATGCCCCTTTCCTCCTTTACAGTTCGTTGACCAATTTATCAACGATGTCGCTATTAGCAGCTACATCAACGGAACGTTCAATTATTTTTTCTGCACCTGAAATTGCTAACATAGCAACTTGTTTACGCAATTCTTCACGTGCACGCTTACGCTCAGCATCAATTTCGATTTGCGCTTGAGCAACGATCTTGTTACGTTCAGCTTCAGCCTCTACTTTTGCTTCTTCAATCATTTGAACTCGTTGTTTATTAGCTTGTTCAATAATGATTTGTGCTTCTGCTTTTGCTTTTCTCAGTCGTTCGGTCGCATCAGCTTTCGCCAAGTCCAAGTTTTTTTTAGCTCGTTCTGCAGAAGATAAACCGTCAGCAATTTCTTTTTGACGTTTTTCAATCGCCGCCATAATTGGAGGCCATACATACTTCATACAAAACAAAACAAACAGGACAAATGCAATAGCCTGGCCGAGGATTGTCGCATTAAGATTCATCGCACAATACCTTTTTAAAAATTAACATATTAATGTTCTTTCCCATTTGGCTTGTGTTATCAAGCAACTGCGAACATCACATATAGCCCCAGACCAACAGCAATCATCGGAATGGCATCAACTAAGCCCATAACAATAAAGAACTGCGTACGTAATAGAGGAATCAAATCTGGCTGACGAGCTGCGCCTTCTAAGAATTTTCCCCCTAGGATGCCAATACCAATTGCAGCACCAATTGCTGCTAATCCCATCATTACAGCGGCAGCCATGTACAACAGATCCATATTTAGGTTTTCCATGACAGTCTCCAGTTTGTTTCAGTTAAATAAAAATTTATTAATAAGTTGAAATTAATGTTCTTCTGACGCCATCGATAAATAAACGATAGTTAGAACCATAAAAATAAAGGCTTGCAACGTAATAATCAGTATATGGAAAATCGCCCAGGGTAGGTTAAGTATCCACTGTGACCACCAAGGTAACAAAGCCGCAATAAGAATGAAGATCAATTCACCTGCATACATATTACCGAATAACCGTAAACCTAGAGATACCGGTTTAGACAGCAGGCTAACACCTTCTAGAATCAAATTAATGGGAATAAAAATAGGATGATTGAATGGTTGTAAAGTTAATTCTTTCGTAAACCCACTTAATCCTTTCATTTTGATACTGTAGAAAATGATCAAGATAAATACACCAATCGCCATTGACATAGTAATGCTTACATCTGCGGTTGGAACAACACGCAATGCTGGCAATCTCAGGTAATGTTCTCCAATATAGGGAAGTAAATCGATTGGTAACAAATCCATGGTATTCATTAATAACACCCAAACAAACACCGTCAAAGCTAAAGGTGCAATGACTTTGCTCTTACCATGATACATATCACGAACGGTATTATCGACAAAACCGATGACCATTTCTATTGCAGTTTGTAACTTACCAGGTACGCCGCTGGTTGCATTAACAGCAATTTTTCTAAAGAGCCACAAAAAAATAATTCCAAGGACAACTGAGAAAAAAAGCGAGTCAATATTTAACGTCCAAAACGTTGGATCATTGTTATTATGGGGATCAACTAATTTGAAGGTACGCAGGTCCAACTGAAGATTATTTAGATGGTGTCCTATGTAACTTCCCGCAGTCATCACTTCTCCTGATGTAGACATGATGTCTTTTACCCTTTTGTTGTTTAAAAATGCTCACTATCTAATTACAGCTGGTGTAATGATGTGAATAATCAACATAGCTAAATAGGTCAAACCTAATGGTACAAATGCTGCTTTAAATATACCTAAAGCAATTACCAATACAGTTATTGTTATAATAACTTTTACTCCCTCACCAATGGTAAAAAAACCATGCAATGTGAATAGGAACATCTTTTTTAACTGCCTTTTGATAACGTATTAACAGCATAAATAAAGCATTAGGTAACCAACATGCGAATCCACCCGCAAAAGCAGATAAGCCCCATTCTACACTATTCATGTAGAAAGCTATACTGAGGATCACAAGCGCCATTAACTGAAATAACAACAGTTTTAAAGCAATTTTACCGTTGTAGAGGGGAACAGACATGACTCTTATATTCTCCCAGTATTTTAAACCTTAAATTGCTGAGTGCGTATAAAACTGTCTTTGCTCGAGAGTGTCAAGAGACAAAAACCTGCAAATTATACGACCCCTAAAAATGAATTCAATCAATAAGTAGCGAAAACGTGAACAAATATTTAAAATTTTCGATCCAACACGAAAATAAACAAAATAATGTCAATTTAATTACTATTATTTAATTATATTAAATTTTAAAATATTATATTTGTCACATTTTAATATGGTTATTAATTTACTTAAAAAGAAATAAGTAAAAAAAATTGAAAAATCAAAGATAAAATATTAATTATTTCTTTATTAAAAATAAAGAGGAGAAATACTTGTAGATAATCTTATATAATTAATTAATAATATAATATATCAATAAATTTATTATCCTTTTTTGTTATTTAAATGTAACAATAAAGTTAATATATTTTCTGTTTAAAATTTTGATATAAAAATAATGGTAACATTTAAAAATTTATTTTTTATGACTAAAAAATGTCACTTTTTTTGATCAAAAACAATATTAGTTGAACCCTAAAATCACTAAATGTCGCTGTTCATCGAGTCCTGGTACATCCAACGAAATAATTTTATTTATCTTAAAATTAGAAGAAAAAGTTGATTTTTCATTTGCAGAAAGTATACCTTTAAGTGCGTAAAACTGTCCTCCATTTTGCTTCGGAAGATGTTGACACCATGAAAGCATATCCTGTAATGAAGCAAATGCTCGGCTTATTATGCTATCAAATTTTTCTACTGGTTGGTACTGTTCAACTCGTTTTTGAATAGGCTCGATGTTCTTAAGCATCAATTCATATTGTATTTGTCGCAAAAACCTAACCCATTTTCCCAAACTATCTAATAGTGTGAAATGATCATTGGGGCGAACAATAGCAAGGGGTATACCAGGTAATCCTGGGCCTGTACCTACATCAATAAATCGTTTACCGGTAAGATATTTGTCAACAATAATACTATCTAAAATATGACGGACAGTAGCCCGCCTGCGTCGGGAGCTAAGACGCTGTAAGTAAATGGCTGTCCTTAGTAACCGCCTCCCGTTATAATCCGGTGTATGTATATTCCCCGACCCGCAAAACTTCTCTTCCAGATAGATGACGGCTGGAACCGGTTACTCATGAAATACGGCTCTTCCGTTCCCGAATGGACAGTAGCCCGCCTGCGTCGGGAGCTAAGACGCTGTAAGTAAATGGCTGTCCTTAGTAACCGCCTCCCGTTATAATCCGGTGTATGTATATTCCCCGACCCGCAAAACTTCTCTTCCAGATAGATGACGGCTGGAACCGGTTACTCATGAAATACGGCTCTTCCGTTCCCGAATGGACTAAACTGGTCGTCGAACGGATGCTCGCCTGTGGCACCGGTGCTATGGGTATCCGTCGTTATTGCTGCGACTCCCCTGACTGCCCGCACACCAAATATTTCTGTCAGAGCTGCAAAAGCAAAGGCTGCAGCGCCTGCGGGATGAAAGCCACCGAACAGTGGATAGCCGAGCAGCAACACATTTTGCCAGACTGCGAATGGCAGCACATCACTTTCACTATGCCCGATAAACTCTGGCCGGCATTTAATCACAACTGGCCATTACTGAATCAGTTGTTTGCCTGTGCCGCTCGAACCCTGCTGAAATGGGCAGAAAAACTCAATATCGAAATCGGGTTGTTTGTCGCCCTACATACTTACGGGCGTCAGCTTAACCAACACCCGCATATCCATTTATCGGTGACCCGCGGCGGATTATGCCGCAAACACGACGTCTGGCGACCGGTTTTCTTCAAAAAGAAAGTAGTAGAGCGGTACTGGCGCCGGGCTGTCATCGCGTTACTTCGAGAGAATTACGGCGGGCTGAATTTACCTGCTGCCGGCTATGTGCATATCCGCGACTACCGGGAATGGTGTCAGTTTCTGGAATCACAGTACCAGCGGCGCTGGAAAATTCACTTTGCGAAAAAAACCAAACATGCCCGACAAAATGTCAATTATCTTGGCCGTTACCTGAAACGCCCGCCGGTTGCAGCCTCAAAACTGCGTCATTATAACGGCGGCACTGTTGTCCATCATTACTATGATCACCGGACGGGAAAGCACCGCACCCAATATCTGAGCCAGGAAGCAATGTTGTTGCGCTACATCAGCCATATCCCGTCACAGCATTTTAAGATGGTGCGGTATTACGGCTTTCTGGCCAACCGGAAACGGGGGATTTTGCTGCCGAAAGTCTATGCGGCACTGGGTATGCAGGTGAAGAAAAAACCGCATAAACCGGGCTTTGCGTCGCTGATGAAACACTTTACGAATGTGGATCCGTATCAATGCATATTATGTGGGAGCCGGATGATTTTTAACAGCGTACAGGTGGGTATCAGAGCAGAAGTATTACTGGAAATGCGCCGTAAGATAGTCAAAAAGGCGCGATGGTTACGGAAAACCGCGTAGGGAAGATCTAACTAAATTCAATTTATTGTATAAAAAAACCTCTGGTTGACGAAAAGCCAGGCGACTACTTGATGGTGAAACTAGAGATCGGTCATCCGTATCAGCAATTAAGGTCAGAAAAAAAGAAATAATTAACATTCAATTTCCTAACCATGAACAACCATTTGTTCTGGTGATCTAACTGATGTTAAATTATATGTTTTATTCCATTTATTTAATAACTCAATATAGACAATTAGCTGTTGTATTTGTTGATCGGTCAAAATAATATCTGTTTTATCTAATAAAGTTTTAAAATAGGTTATTAAGCTCATTTAAAGCACTCCGACGTAATAAACCTTGTTTTTTTAACCAGACTAATAATATTGATATTGCGGCTGGCGTAATACCTGATATACGCGATGCTTGGCCAATAGAACTAGGTTTATGATCATTAAGCTTTGCAATAACCTCATTAGAAAGACCGGTTATTTGCATGTAATCTAAATTGGTCGGTAAAGCAGTATATTCATTACGGAGCTGTCTCTCTATTTCTTCTTGTTGACGAGTAATATAACCTTCATACTTTACTTGAATTTCAACTTGACTTGTTACTTGAGGATCATCAATTGCAGGTGAAAAATAGTTTAACGAAGTAAGTAATTTATAACTCATTTCTGGGCGGCGAAGTAAATCTTCGCCGTTCGCTTCTTTTGAAAGCGGAACAGTTAATATTTCATTAAGATCACTAATTTTATCTGAATTAGGATGTAACCAAAGGTTACGTAACCTTTGACGTTCTTGTTCAATTAATTCAACTTTATGACAAAATTTTTGCCAACGGCTTTCATCGATTAAACCAAGTTCGTACCCTTTTTCGGTTAAACGAAGATCAGCGTTGTCTTCACGTAGCATAAGGCGATATTCTGCTCGTGAAGTAAACATTCGATAGGGTTCTTTAGTGCCTAAGGTACAAAGATCATCAACTAAAACACCAATGTAGGCTTGATCACGACGAGGGAACCATCCCTCTTGTTCAAAAGCATAACGAGCTGCGTTAAGCCCAGCTAGTAGACCTTGAGCTGCTGCTTCTTCATAACCAGTTGTTCCATTAATCTGACCTGCAAAAAATAGCCCTTTGATAAATTTGCTTTCTAAAGTTGGCTTTAAATCTCGGGGATCAAAGAAATCGTATTCAATCGCATATCCGGGTCGAATAATACGCGCATTTTCTAGACCTTTCATCGAATGTATAATTTGCATTTGTACATCAAAAGGTAAACTAGTAGAAATTCCATTAGGATAAATTTCATTACTGGTTAGCCCTTCTGGTTCAAGGAAGATTTGATGTGCAGAACGATCTGCAAACCGCATAATTTTATCTTCAATAGAAGGACAGTAGCGGGGACCTATTCCTTCAATAATTCCTGCATACATAGGACTAAGATCTAAATTATCGCGGATCACTTGGTGAGTTTTTTCATTCGTATAAGTGATGTAGCAAGGTAATTGTTGAGGATGTTGTTCAGCTGATCCGACAAAAGAGAAAACAGGGGTGGAATCATCACCAAATTGTGGTGCTAATTGGGAAAAATCGATAGTTCTTGCGTCAATTCTAGGAGGTGTACCTGTTTTAAGTCGATCTACTCGTAAAGGTAGTTCTCTTAATCTATGTGATAGGCTAATAGCAGGAGGATCACCAGCCCTACCACCACTATAATTTTCTAATCCTATGTGAATTTTACCGTCAAGAAAGGTACCTACGGTCAGTACGACAGACTTTGCGTGAAATTTTAATCCCATTTTGGTTATCACGCCAATAACCTGATCGTTTTTTACGATCAGGTCTTCAACAGCTTGTTGAAAGATCATTAAGTTATTTTGATTTTCTAGCGCAGTCCTAATCGCTTGCTTATAAAGTACTCGATCGGTTTGAGCTCTGGTTGCTTGTACTGCTGGGCCTTTACTTGCATTAAGTGTTCTAAATTGGATCCCTGCATTATCTGTGGCAATAGCCATAATGCCACCTAAGGCATCAATTTCTTTAACCAGATGTCCTTTACCTATTCCACCGATAGCTGGATTGCATGACATTTGGCCCAACGTATCAATATTATGGGTTAGAAGTAAAGTTTGACGTCCCATACGAGCAGCAGCCATAGCTGCTTCAGTACCAGCGTGGCCTCCACCAATAATAATGACATCAAATTGTTCTGGGTAAAACATGTATAAACCTTAGTATTAAATATGACTTGGTAAGTGAATTTTACTCGAGTTTTGCTAAGAGGCAAGTTATATGATCCTTGCCTAATATAAATAAGATCTTTTTATTTAAAGATCTCTTTATTAGATCTTTTATTAGGATCGCGATCTTCTGTGGATAAGTGCAAATACCATAAGAAGATCATTATCTTGTTTATGATCTTTAGCTGTGAATGATAAGTGATTTTACTCCGTATAAGCTGGGATTAACATGGCTAGTTATCCACAACAAAGTTTGGCATTCAAGCTTATTCTATGGATAACTACGGGTTATTCCCTGCTTTTTCGCAAAGTTATC
This sequence comes from Arsenophonus endosymbiont of Crataerina pallida, assembly GCF_964020125.1. Lineage (NCBI taxonomy): Bacteria > Pseudomonadati > Pseudomonadota > Gammaproteobacteria > Enterobacterales > Morganellaceae > Arsenophonus > Arsenophonus endosymbiont of Crataerina pallida. The sequence goes on from NZ_OZ026540.1 coordinate 24,494, forward strand.
CACATTTATTTTGCTTTTATTTATCCAAATCGATAATTTTATCTTTCCACTTTTCGATCCAAATTTCTGCAAGATCTTCTGGCACTTCATGTTCTAAAATATCAATCTCCAATGTTTCTCCAACGCGTTTCGCATTATGATCCTTTAGCAGTTGATCTAATTTATGGATTGCACCACAAAAAGTATCATATTCTTTGCTACCTATCCCAATCGCACCATAATTAATCTGGCTAAGATCAGGTTTTTCTTCGCTGATCTCTTTTGCTAGAGGTTGTATATTTTCAGGCAAATCACCTGCTCCATGGGTAGAGCATACAATTAACCAAATACCTTTTGTTGGTAGCTCTTTTAACGATGGGCCGTATGTGACTTCAGTGTCAAAGCCATATTTCTCCAATATTTCAGCGATATGCTCAGCAACATATTCAGCGCTGCCCATAGTGCTACCTGTAATCAATGTTACTTTTGTCATTATGAACCCCATTATTTAAAACAATGCCTATTGTATGCTGTGAATGAGTTGGGATCTACCTGTGGATAATATGGTTATTCCATTTTTATGGATTGATAGTACGCATTATTGGATTTTGTAAAGATATCAAGGTTTCAGTAGATTGGATCTCATCAATTGTCTGTATCTTATTAATAAGTACGTCTTGTAACGCATCAATGGATCGACACATTACCTTGATAAATATACTGTATTGTCCAGTTGTATAGTAAACTTCGACCACCTCGTCTAATTCATCAAGTTTTTTCAGCGCAGTATGGTAGTCTTTCGCGCTTTTTAAAATAATGCCAATAAAGCAACAGACATCAAAACCTAGTTGCTTCACATTAATATCTACACGTGTCCCTACAATAATCCCAGCTTGTTTCATTTTTTCGACTCGGACATGTATCGTACCAGGACTTACGGCAAATTTTTTAGCTATTTCAGCGTAGGGGATCCGTGCATTTCTCAGTAATTCATTAAGTATGTCACGATCCAGATTATCGATTTGATAATTTTCAACCATTTTAAAACACCATTTTTAACGATTATTTATTTTTAAAGGCTTTATTTTGAATATTATAAATCATAATGACTTTTTTTATTAAGTATATTGAATTTATGATCAGTTTTATTGCTTAATCTATATAACAAAGCAAATAATGCTACAGATTATGGGGTAAAAAAAATGGAAAAGTCATTCATCGAAAAACAACAACAAATTAGTTTTGTTAAATCTTATTTTTCGCGTTTATTAGAAAAAGAATTAGCTTTAATTGAAGTTCAAGCACCTATCTTAAGTCGTCTCGGTGATGGGATTCAAGATAACCTGTCAGGCCATGAAAAAGCAGTACAAGTCAAAGTAAAATCGATGCCAGATTCTGTTTTTGAAGTTGTACATTCATTGGCTAAATGGAAACGTAAAACGTTAGGTCGTTTTGATTTTAAACCCGGACAAGGGCTTTATACCCATATGAAAGCATTGCGTCCTGATGAAGATCGTCTGACACCTATTCATTCTGTATTTGTAGATCAGTGGGATTGGGAAAAAGTAATGCTTAAGGATGAGCGCTCTCTTGATTATTTAAAACAGACGGTCATTAAAATTTATCAAGCAATAAAAGAAACAGAAAAAGCGGTTAGTACAGAATGTGGTTTAGCACCATTTTTACCTGAGCAAATTCATTTTGTTCATAGTGAAGAATTATTACAACGCTACACTGATCTTGATGCTAAAGGAAGAGAACGTGAAATAGCTAAAGAATTAGGTGCAGTTTTTCTTATTGGTATTGGAGGAAAACTATCGCATGGCCTTGCTCACGATGTACGTGCTCCTGATTATGATGATTGGACAACACCTAACAGTGAGGGTTATACCGGTTTAAATGGTGATATTATTGTTTGGAACCCTATATTGCAGGATGCATTTGAAATTTCTTCTATGGGCATCCGTGTTGATACAGAAGCGCTTACAAACCAATTAGCAATCACCGGTGATGAAGATAGAATGTCTTTTGAATGGCATCAAGCATTAGTAAAAGATCAAATGCCACAAACAATAGGTGGTGGGATTGGACAATCTCGTTTAGTGATGTTATTACTTCAGAAAAAGCATATTGGCCAAGTTCAATGTAGTGTATGGTCGCCGGAAAGCCATGTAGTTATTGCGGATATGTTGTAATTAGTTCCAATAGCGTAATAATCGACTTTTTAGCCCGGTATCAAAGTGCCAGATATAATCGAAAATATTTAGGATACCGGGTTTTCCATATTTAGATAATGTAACAGCGTGAAAACGATGCTGTTGCGTTTGATGAACTTTTATTCTTTTTACTAAATTATCAGGTAATCGTTGAGCAATAAAATCTGAAATCACAACCACATCTGAATCTTTCCATTGCTGTTGTTGCATTTTTTCTAAACATTTATTTAAACAGGCAGCCAAATCGGTTCCCCCACTAAATGTTTGATTAAGAAATTGCATTAATTGCTCTAATCCATCATTGCTTAATAAATCATAATCAATAACTTCCATTGAAAATAGAATAATGTGACACTGACGGTTGTCACTCATGGCTATTTTCATTAAAGCGAGGCAGAAAGCTTTAGCACAATTTTCATTAAATTTTCCCATTGAACCTGAAGTGTCTATACATACAATAAATGGCCCTTTTGGTTGTTGTTTATCGTGATGTTTGACCGTTGGACGTAATATTTTTCGTTGCTGCCAATTATCGCCTTATAATCTGTAGGTAAGTAACTGTTTTTCAACTAATTTGCGATAAAATTCAAATTCGAGTTCTTCTAATCCCAGCAATTCTAATTCACTAGGTAGAAGACGTAAAATATCATTACCGTGGTTTATCCCTCTAATTTGCTCGGGTAGTTGGTCAGGGATTTTTTCCAATGAGATTATTGATTCTAATATTTGCTGCTGTTTTTGTTGAGATTTCAAAGAATTGCTTCTGCCTAAAAGTTCTGCTAATTTTTCTAATTCAGGTTGTTGTTGTAAAAAATGGCTATACTGAATTAATAATTGAATATTATTGCAGGATTGGGTTAAAGCTCCTTTACTCATATCCCATAATTTACCAGCAGACTGATTATTTTGATTAAATATTTCTGTTAAATTTCCAGTTAATTTCAATCGTTGCTCTAATTCAGCCAATAACTGTTCTTTTTCTTGCTCTAATAATAATTTATTAAACGTTGTTACTTCAAAAATAAGATTAAGGCGCCAGCGTTGAATAAATAGAGATTGTCCAGCGGGATCATGAGATATTTTTCCCAGTAAATAATGCGCTTCTTGCACAAAAGAAGAATCTATTTCTGTTAATTTATCAATAGTTATCGGAAGATTGCTAAAAAATTTTGTAGTAACAAGGGCTAAATTTTGCTGATAAAGTGAAAATTCTTCCGTTAATTTAATGGGTACCAAGGTCTCTTGCAATTTGTGATATAAATTTTTTTTCCATGCTAAAAGATCTCTTAATAATATATTTTTAAGATTAGGGTACTTCTCAAAAAAAATGACTAATTGAGGTGTGGCCAGTAATGTTAATACAATCTCTTCTATTATCTCCATTTCATTAATGGAGAGTAACATATCAATCGTTGTGAGATTCAACATAGATTATTAGCTCATCATCTGCGTTCTTAATTGAGATAATTTATCTGTTAGAGTTAAAAAACTTTGTTCAATAGTTGCTAGCCAATGATTTTCAATAAAAAAACAAGGTTGATGATGACTAAATAAAGATTTTTGCTGTTGAATTAAATGATTAAGTTGTTCGAGCTTTTCCAGCCATTTATTATCTAATTTATTTTCATCTATTTTTTCGTATAAATAAAGTGTTGATGGCTTTCTACTTGCATCCAGCACTTGCAATTGATTTTTGCTATTAACTTGATGGTTAGGAAATTGAATGTTAATTATTTCTTTTTTTCTGACCTTAATTGCTGATACGGATGACCGATCTCTAGTTTCACCATCAAGTAGTCACCTGGCTTTTCGTCAACCAGAGGTTTTTTTATATAATAAATTGAATTTAGTTAGATCTTCCCTACGCGGTTTTCCGTAACCCTCGCGCCTTTTTGACTATCTTACGGCGCATTTCCAGTAATACTTCTGCTCTGATACCCACCTGTACGCTGTTAAAAATCATCCGGCTCCCACATAATATGCATTGATACGGATCCACATTCGTAAAGTGTTTCATCAGCGACGCAAAGCCCGGTTTATGCGGTTTTTTCTTCACCTGCATACCCAGTGCCGCATAGACTTTCGGCAGCAAAATACTCCGTTTCCGGTTGGCCAGAAAGCCGTAATACCGCACCATCTTAAAATGCTGTGACGGGATATGGCTGATGTAGCGCAACAACATTGCTTCCTGGCTCAGATATTGGGTGCGGTGCTTTCCCGTCCGGTGATCATAGTAATGATGGACAACAGTGCCGCCGTTATAATGACGCAGTTTTGAGGCTGCAACCGGCGGGCGTTTCAGGTAACGGTCAAGATAATTGACATTTTGTCGGGCATGTTTGGTTTTTTTCGCAAAGTGAATTTTCCAGCGCCGCTGGTACTGTGATTCCAGAAACTGACACCATTCCCGGTAGTCGCGGATATGCACATAGCCGGCAGCAGGTAAATTCAGCCCGCCGTAATTCTCTCGAAGTAACGCGATGACAGCCCGGCGCCAGTACCGCTCTACTACTTTCTTTTTGAAGAAAACCGGTCGCCAGACGTCGTGTTTGCGGCATAATCCGCCGCGGGTCACCGATAAATGGATATGCGGGTGTTGGTTAAGCTGACGCCCGTAAGTATGCAGGGCGACAAACAACCCGATTTCGATATTGAGTTTTTCTGCCCATTTCAGCAGGGTTCGAGCGGCACAGGCAAACAACTGATTCAGTAATGGCCAGTTGTGATTAAATGCCGGCCAGAGTTTATCGGGCATAGTGAAAGTGATGTGCTGCCATTCGCAGTCTGGCAAAATGTGTTGCTGCTCGGCTATCCACTGTTCGGTGGCTTTCATCCCGCAGGCGCTGCAGCCTTTGCTTTTGCAGCTCTGACAGAAATATTTGGTGTGCGGGCAGTCAGGGGAGTCGCAGCAATAACGACGGATACCCATAGCACCGGTGCCACAGGCGAGCATCCGTTCGACGACCAGTTTAGTCCATTCGGGAACGGAAGAGCCGTATTTCATGAGTAACCGGTTCCAGCCGTCATCTATCTGGAAGAGAAGTTTTGCGGGTCGGGGAATATACATACACCGGATTATAACGGGAGGCGGTTACTAAGGACAGCCATTTACTTACAGCGTCTTAGCTCCCGACGCAGGCGGGCTACTGTCCTGCTAAATAAACTTAATGGAATAATTGAATAAGCGATTTTTCTTGCGTGTAATACATAAATAAAGAGTAAAAAAATGCCGCCTAAAATTATAATTAATGGTGCATAATTGGTTAAATTTTCGTTATTAAAAAAATCTAAACTCACCGTCAACATTACAATTGCAGCACCAAAGAGAATAAATCCTATAGTATCAAAGGCGCGTTTAGGCATTTTAAAATCAGGCATATGTTTTAGTGCATATAAAATACCAAGTAAACCGATAGGGATATTAATAATAAATATCCAATGCCAACTGGTATAAGTTACTAAAAAACCACCAAGTAAAGGGCCTAATATAGGTCCAACTAATCCGGGAATAGTGACAAAATTTAAAATAGGTAATAATTCACTGCGTGGGTAAGCTCTCAATAATGCAAGACGTGCAACAGGCATCATCATTGCACCGCATATTCCTTGAATGATGCGAGAAAAAACTAAAAAAACCAAAGATAATGACATTGCAGATAAGAAAGAGCCTAAAGAAAATAGACTAACTGCAAATATAAAAATTTTTCTTGTACCAAAGCGATCGGCTAACCATCCACTAACTGGAATAAGCAGAGCAACAGTTAATGTATAACTTATGACAGCAGATTGCATGGCTAAAGAAGAATGATTAAGACTTTTAGCTATCTCAGGCAATGTAGTATTTAAAATAGTAGCATCTAGGCTTTGCATAAAAAAGGCCATAGCTGCTATGACTGGTAAGCCAAACATATTTTGTATTGTTTTTAACATTAAATAACCTAAAAAATAAGGTAAACTGAAATAAATCAGATTTTAAAATAGATTATCTTTTATTTATTTTAGAAAATTATAGCACTAACAGATATCTAATGAATCATTACTTATATAACTTTGCGCGCGGCAATTGTTTCTAAATAATTCTAATGAATAAATTTAAAATTTAGATTCATAGCTCACTCAAACATAAATAAGATATTTTTGTCGAAAAAAAGAGCAAACGACTAAAGTTTACAAATTATTGCTTGCCAGCTGCGTAAAACTGCCTATAATGCGCCTCCACTGAGTCAGTATAGAACGAATCAATTGAATTGAATTTTCTTGACGCAGGGTAAAGAAAAGTAGAAATAACTACTTGACTTTACAGGTGAAAAGCGTAATATACGCCACCTCGCGGCCTGGGTCGCACGCTCTTTAACAATTAATCAGACAATCTGTGTGGGCACTCGCAAGACATCATCAAAAAATGTTTGATTTTAAAGTCTTGAAGAGTGACAAAACAGTTAATTCATATATGAACTAATATGCAGTAACGTTATTTTGGTCGGCAGCGGCGAAGGTGGTCAAACATCGGCAAAGCGAGTTGAACAAAAGGGCGTTACGGTCAGTAAAACATTCTTTGAGCATCAAGCTTTTAATTGAAGAGTTTGATCATGGCTCAGATTGAACGCTGGCGGCAGGCCTAACACATGCAAGTCGAGCGGCAGCGGAAGGAAGCTTGCTTCCTTGCCGGCGAGCGGCGGACGGGTGAGTAAGGTATGGGGATCTGGCCGAAGGCGGGGGATAACCACTGGAAACGGTGGCTAATACCGCATAATCTCTAAGGAGCAAAGTGGGGGACCGTTCTGGCCTCACACCTTCGGATGAACCCATATGAGATTAGCTAGTAGGTGGGGTAAGGGCTCACCTAGGCGACGATCTCTAGCTGGTCTGAGAGGATGATCAGCCACACTGGGACTGAGACACGGCCCAGACTCCTACGGGAGGCAGCAGTGGGGAATATTGCACAATGGGCGCAAGCCTGATGCAGCCATGCCGCGTGTATGAAGAAGGCCTTCGGGTTGTAAAGTACTTTCAGTCGTGAGGAAGGTGTTAGGGTTAATAACCTTAGCAATTGACGTTAGCGACAGAAGAAGCACCGGCTAACTCCGTGCCAGCAGCCGCGGTAATACGGAGGGTGCGAGCGTTAATCGGAATTACTGGGCGTAAAGGGCACGCAGGCGGTTAATTAAGTTGGATGTGAAATCCCCGGGCTTAACCTGGGAATGGCATTCAAGACTGGTTAGCTAGAGTCTTGTAGAGGGGGGTAGAATTCCATGTGTAGCGGTGAAATGCGTAGAGATGTGGAGGAATACCGGTGGCGAAGGCGGCCCCCAGGACAAAGACTGACGCTCATGTGCGAAAGCGTGGGGAGCAAACAGGATTAGATACCCTGGTAGTCCACGCTGTAAACGATGTCGATTTGGAGGTTGTGGTCATGAACTGTGGCCTCCGGAGCTAACGCGTTAAATCGACCGCCTGGGGAGTACGGCCGCAAGGTTAAAACTCAAATGAATTGACGGGGGCCCGCACAAGCGGTGGAGCATGTGGTTTAATTCGATGCAACGCGAAGAACCTTACCTACTCTTGACATCCAGCGAATCCTTTAGAGATAGAGGAGTGCCTTCGGGAGCGCTGAGACATGTGCTGCATGGCTGTCGTCAGCTCGTGTTGTGAAATGTTGGGTTAAGTCCCGCAACGAGCGCAACCCTTATCCTTTGTTGCCAGCGAGTAGAGTCGGGAACTCAAAGGAGACTGCCGGTGATAAACCGGAGGAAGGTGGGGATGACGTCAAGTCATCATGGCCCTTACGAGTAGGGCTACACACGTGCTACAATGGCGTATACAGAGAGAGGCGAGCCAGCGATGGGAAGCGGAACTCAGAAAGTACGTCGAAGTCCGGATTGGAGTCTGCAACTCGACTCCATGAAGTCGGAATCGCTAGTAATCGCGGATCAGCATGTCGCGGTGAATACGTTCCCGGGCCTTGTACACACCGCCCGTCACACCATGGGAGTGGGTTGCAAAAGAAGTAGGTAGCTTAACCTTTTGGATGGCGCTTACCACTTTGTGATTCATGACTGGGGTGAAGTCGTAACAAGGTAACCGTAGGGGAACCTGCGGTTGGATCACCTCCTTACCTAGATAGATGGAATGTGAGTGTTCACACAGATTGTCTGATGAAATAGCGCGTAAAGCCAATCTAAGATTGACTAAAGAGCTTGAAGTCCCCTTCGTCTAGAGGCCTAGGACATCGCCCTTTCACGGCGGTAACAGGGGTTCGAATCCCCTAGGGGACGCCACTTTAGTGATTTAGAAAGGCGGTGCATCACGCTTTAAGTGTTGTGCACTGTTTGTGCTTTACGCAATAATGATTAAACCAATTTAGTGAGTTGGTTTACCAATTATGCTCTTTAACAATCTGGAACAAGCTGAAAATTGAAACACACATTATTGAAAAAATAGTGTGGAGAACTCTCAAAACTCCAATCAGTTGGGTTTTTGTTGTCATGATGAAGCGTTATGAGCGAGCAGTCAGCAATTCGAGGCGGCCAGCGCACAGCAAGCGCAGCGTACTAAAGTACGTGAGCATTGCGCGCACTGCCCAACAAAGAATTGGTGGACGCGCAGCCATAACCCAACAAAAAGACAGTAGAAGACACCTTCGGGTTGTGAGGTTAAGCGAATGAAGCGTACACGGTGGATGCCTAGGCAGTCAGAGGCGATGAAGGACGTGCTAATCTGCGAAAAGCGTCGGTAAGCTGATATGAAGCGTACTAGCCGGCGATGTCCGAATAGGGAAACCCAGTGCATTAATGCACTATCGTTTGATGAATTCATAGTCAAACGAGGCGAACCGGGGGAACTGAAACATCTCAGTACCCCGAGGAAAAGAAATCAACCGAGATTCCCGCAGTAGCGGCGAGCGAACGGGGAGCAGCCCAGAGTCAACATCAATATTTACCGCAGGAGAAGGGTCTGGAAAGGCCGGCAATAAAGGGTGATAGCCCCGTATCTGAAACGGTAAGTGTTGTGAACTCGAAGAGTAGGGCGGGACACGTGTTATCCTGTCTGAATATGGGGGGACCATCCTCCAAGGCTAAATACTCCTGACTGACCGATAGTGAACCAGTACCGTGAGGGAAAGGCGAAAAGAACCCCGGCGAGGGGAGTGAAATAGAACCTGAAATCGTGTACGTACAAGCAGTGGGAGCACCCGAAAGGGTGTGACTGCGTACCTTTTGTATAATGGGTCAGCGACTTATATTCTGTAGCAAGGTTAACCGCATAGGGGAGCCGTAGGGAAACCGAGTCTTAACTAGGCGTTAAGTTGCAGGGTATAGACCCGAAACCCGGTGATCTAGCCATGGGCAGGTTGAAGGTTGGGTAACACTAACTGGAGGACCGAACCGACTAATGTTGAAAAATTAGCGGATGACTTGTGGCTGGGGGTGAAAGGCCAATCAAACCGGGAGATAGCTGGTTCTCCCCGAAAGCTATTTAGGTAGCGCCTCGTGAATTCATCTTCGGGGGTAGAGCACTGTTTCGGCTAGGGGGTCATCCCGACTTACCAACCCGATGCAAACTACGAATACCGAAGAATGTTATCACGGGAGACACACGGCGGGTGCTAACGTCCGTCGTGAAGAGGGAAACAACCCAGACCGCCAGCTAAGGTCCCCAAGTCATGGTTAAGTGGGAAACGAAGTGGGAAGGCTTGGACAGCCAGGATGTTGGCTTAGAAGCAGCCATCATTTAAAGAAAGCGTAATAGCTCACTGGTCGAGTCGGCCTGCGCGGAAGATGTAACGGGGCTAAACCATGCACCGAAGCTGCGGCAGCGACATTTAGATGTTGTTGGGTAGGGGAGCGTTCTGTAAGCCGTAGAAGGTGGACTGAGAGGTCTGCTGGAGGTATCAGAAGTGCGAATGTTGACATAAGTAACGATAAAGCGGGTGAAAAACCCGCTCGCCGAAAGACCAAGGTTTCCTGTCCAACGTTAATCGGGGCAGGGTAAGTCGACCCCTAAGGCGAGGCTGAAAAGCGTAGTCGATGGGAAACGGGTTAATATTCCCGTACTAAGGGTTACTGCGAAGGGGGGACGGAGAAGGCTAGGCTATCCGGGCGACGGTTGTCCCGGTTTAAGCGAGTAGGTGGGTAGTGCAGGCAAATCCGCACTGCTACAACACTGAGACGTGATGACGAGCCACCAAGGTGGTGAAGTAGTTGATGCCCAGCTTCCAGGAAAAGCCTCTAAGCGATAGGTAATCATTAATCGTACCCCAAACCGACACAGGTGGTTAGGTAGAGAATACTCAGGCGTTTGAGAGAACTCGAGTGAAGGAACTAGGCAAAATGGTGCCGTAACTTCGGGAGAAGGCACGCTGGCATTAGGTGAAGGGTCTTGCATCCGGAGCTGAAGCCAGTCGAAGATACCAGCTGGCTGCAACTGTTTATTAAAAACACAGCACTGTGCAAACACGAAAGTGGACGTATACTGTGTGACGCCTGCCCGGTGCTGGAAGGTTAATTGATGGGGTAAGCCGTAAGGCGAAGCTCTTGATCGAAGCCCCAGTAAACGGCGGCCGTAACTATAACGGTCCTAAGGTAGCGAAATTCCTTGTCGGGTAAGTTCCGACCTGCACGAATGGCGTAATGATGGCCAGGCTGTCTCCACCCGAGACTCAGTGAAATTGAACTCGCTGTGAAGATGCAGTGTACCCGCGGCAAGACGGAAAGACCCCGTGAACCTTTACTATAGCTTGACACTGAACATTGAGCCTTGATGTGTAGGATAGGTGGGAGGCTTTGAAGTGTGGACGCCAGTCTGCATGGAGCCAACGTTGAAATACCACCCTTTAATGTTTGATGTTCTAACTTAGGCCCGTAATCCGGGCTGAGGACAGTGTCTGGTGGGTAGTTTGACTGGGGCGGTCTCCTCCCAAAGCGTAACGGAGGAGCACGAAGGTTGGCTAATCACGGTCGGACATCGTGAGGTTAGTGCAAAGGCATAAGCCAGCTTGACTGCGAGCGTGACGGCGCGAGCAGGTACGAAAGTAGGTCTTAGTGATCCGGTGGTTCTGAATGGAAGGGCCATCGCTCAACGGATAAAAGGTACTCCGGGGATAACAGGCTGATACCGCCCAAGAGTTCATATCGACGGCGGTGTTTGGCACCTCGATGTCGGCTCATCACATCCTGGGGCTGAAGTAGGTCCCAAGGGTATGGCTGTTCGCCATTTAAAGTGGTACGCGAGCTGGGTTTAGAACGTCGTGAGACAGTTCGGTCCCTATCTGTCGTGGGCGAAGGAAGATTGAGGGGGGCTGCTCCTAGTACGAGAGGACCGGAGTGGACGCACCACTGGTGTACAGGTTGTCATGCCAATGGCATCGCCTGGTAGCTAAGTGCTGAAGAGATAACCGCTGAAAGCATCTAAGCGGGAAACTTGCCTCAAGATGAGTCTTCCCTGACAGTAATGTCCTATAAGGGGTGTTCGAGACGAGGACGTAGATAGGCTGGGTGTGTAAGCGTAGCGATACGTTGAGCTAACCAGTACTAATGACCCGAGAGGCTTAACCTGACAACACCGAAGGTGTTTTGAGAGAGAGAATTTTAGCTTGTTTTGAGATTGAATCTGGTCGAATTTTGCTGAAGGCCGAGGTGTGTTCGCTACTGAGGTAGGTGAGCAGACTGTAAGGCAGCGAAATAAGACGGGATAAATAGAAAAGAATTTGTCTGGCGGTAATAGCGCGGTGGTCCCACCTGACCCCATGCCGAACTCAGAAGTGAAATGCCGTAGCGCCGATGGTAGTGTGGGGTCTCCCCATGTGAGAGTAGGGAGCTGCCAGACTTTAATTTAAGGCTAATGGGAAAGACCATTAGTGAAATAAATCGGGTGGTGCGGTAGTTCAGTTGGTTAGAATACCGGCCTGTCACGTCGGGGGTCGCGGGTTCGAGCCCCGTCCGCACCGCCAATAATATTGAAAGTAAGCCCTGTGAAGATATCACAGGGCTTTTTGTTGTTTATTAAAAAACTTGTCAAATATATAAATATTTTTTATAAAGTTGTTTTATTTTCATTTTTCTTGAACTTTAAGATGCAACTATGCTTCTAAATGATGAGTTTTATCTATTATCTATGTATTGGATAGATTAATAAATATTCGATTTTTAAGGGCTATTTGAGGTGGCAAAGAAAATTTATTCAGTGCGTTATATTGCTGGCCAGCCAGCAAAGCGTATTTTACCTGTATCTGAATATACGCTTGATGATGATTTACCTATAGGGATGCCATTATTCTCAGAAAGTGATGAATTAAGCATTGTTTCATGGAATATTTATAAGCAGCAACGCCCAAACTGGTATTCAGTTTTAAATAAATTAGTCATAGATAAACATTTGATTCTGTTACAAGAAGCTCAAACTTCACCTCAACTTATTGATTTTGTCGTATCTCAACATTTAGTTGCTGATCAAGTGCCAGCAATTGTTTTCCCTCAACACGCTTCTGGGGTAATGACGTTAGCAAGATCTCATCCAATTTATTGTTGTCCATTGCGGGAAAAAGAGCCATTACTTCGGTTACCGAAATCAGCGTTAATTACCGTTTATCCATTACATAATGGCCGAAATTTGATGATTATTAATATTCATGCGGTTAATTTTAGTTTTGGGGTGGATATTTATAGTCGGCAACTACACAATATAGGGGAGCATATTAAAAGACATCAAGGGCCAGTGATTTTTGCTGGGGATTTTAATACCTGGAGTCGACAACGTATAAATACACTTAAACGTTTTACGCGCAGTTTACGGATGAAAGAAGTTAATTTTAGCACTGATGAACGTACTATCATCTTTGGTTACCCATTAGATTATGTTTTTTATCGTAGTTTGACCCTTCTGGATGCAGAAGTGATTAAAACGCAATCTTCTGATCATAATCCCATTTCTGCCAAGTTTAGTATCAAATAGTTTTAATCAGAGAATAAAAAAATAGAAATGCTGATTTAGCATTTCTATTTTAAATATTAGGTTTGCACTCAGATAATGATGTTAGTTATCAATGCTATTTTATTGGTATATTTTCTTTTTTAATAAATAAGTAGTAAGTAATTGACAAGCATACGATCCAAATCATTCCTACGATCAGCGCAACGCGTGTATCTTTGAAAAAGCCTAACAGCATGATGACAAACACCATAAATAAGATGGTGATGAATGGACCAATCGGCCAAAATGGTACTTTAAATTTCAGTTTGCTTGCCGTTTCAGCGCTCATTTTACGGCGCATAGCAACTTGAGAAAGCAAGATCATTAACCAAACCCAAACGGTTGCGAATGTGGCTAAAGAGGCAATTATTACAAAAATATCTTTTGGAATAATATAATTGAGATAAACGCCGATCAGCATAATTACCGACATAACAACTACTGTCATCCAGGGAACACCAGTGCGGCTAACTTTCATAAATGAACGAGGTGCTTGCCCTTCCTGGGCCATACCATACATCATACGGCCAGCTCCAAAGATATCACTGTTAATAGCAGATATAGCAGCTGTAATGACAACAATATTTAAGATATTAGCGGCAGAAGTAATATTTAAATTGGCAAAAATTTGTACAAATGGACTACCGTTCTGTCCAATTTGGTTCCAAGGAAAAATGCACATTAAGACAAATAGCGTTAAACCATAAAACAGTAATATACGCAATGGCACAGCATTAATGGCTTTAGGGATAGTTTTTTCTGGTTCTTTAGCTTCACTTGCAGTAATGCCGATCACTTCAATACCACCAAAGGCGAACATAACGATTGCTAGTGAGGCAATAATTCCTTCTACACCATTAGGCATAAAGCCACCATGTTGCCAAAGGTTAAATAAACCTGTTGCATGATGTTCGGTTCCTTGACCAAAACCAAATAACATGATTGCACCACCACCAATGATCATCGCAATAATGGCAATCACTTTAATAATTGATAACCAGAATTCCATTTCACCGAAAATTTTCACATGACACAAGTTCAATGCGCCAATAAATAGGACAATACTTAATACCCATATCCATTGTTCAACTTGAGGAAACCAAAAGCGCATATAAGTGCCAAAAGCAGTTACATCGGCCAGACAGACAATTAACATCTCAAAGATATAATTCCATCCAGTAAGAAAACCGGCTAATGGCCCCATATAGTGGCTGGCATACTGAGAAAAAGAACCTGGCACTGGGTGGTGGACGGCCATTTCACCCAGTGCTCGCATAACCATAAAAACTGCTGCTCCACCAATCATATAGGCAAGCAGTACCGCTGGGCCGGCAGCCTGTATTGCTGAAGCTGAACCATAAAAAAGCCCTGTACCAATTGCAGAGCCTAGCGCCATGAAGCGAATATGCCTGCCAGTCAATCCCCGTTTAAGTTGATTTGTATTGTTCATGTGTTGCCTTTCCATCTTTCTTTTTAATGTGCTGGATATGCTCCCAGTTCACAACCTAAATGGTTTTGATAACTACAAAGCACAAGTTGTTAACCATAACATAAAGAAAGGTGTTCTAGGGATAGATATCTGCAATAATAGGCAAATTATTAAGTTATTTTAGAGAACGTCATGGATTATCCAATTAATCAAATTTTTCAAACAATACAGGGAGAGGGCTATTTTACCGGAGTAGCAGCAATTTTTATTCGTTTACAGGGTTGTCCGGTCGGGTGTAGTTGGTGTGATACTAAACATACTTGGGCTAAAAATAAGCAACAACAGCGGTCATTATCGATAATCTTAGCTAAAAAGATCGGAAGTGACGAGTGGGCAGCGTGTAGTTCAGAACAAGTTATTGATCTATTTGAACAGAATAATTATACCGCTCGTCATATCGTCATTACAGGGGGAGAACCTTGTTTATATGATCTAACCGAATTAACTGATAACTTAGAAAAAAATGGTTATCAATGCCAAATTGAGACGAGTGGGACACATAATATTTATTGTTCTGAAAAAACTTGGGTAACTGTATCACCAAAAGTGGCGATGCGTGGTGGTTTTAGTATATTGCCGGCAGCGTTAAATCGAGCAAATGAAATTAAACATCCTGTCGGGCGTCAAAAAGATATTGATGCATTAGAATCTTTGATTAATCAGCTTGAGCCCAATCATCCTGTACCACATATTTGTTTGCAACCGATTAGTCAAAATGCTAATGCGACTCAGCTTTGTATTGAAACCTGTATTAAACGTAATTGGCGGTTATCGGTTCAAATGCATAAATATCTAGATATCGCGTAATAGTACTCAGCACCAATCGGTGCTGAAAATAAAGGGCGGGGTTTATTCACCGCGATAAATACAACCTGCATTACAAGTTTCTTTAATCATTATCGAACTTAATTGTGGCAAAATGGGTTTCATTTTATGCCAAATCCAACGTGCAATAACTTCACTAGTAGGATTTTCTAATCCTTCTATGTCATTAAGATAATGATGATCTAATTGTTGCCATAAAGGTTTAAAAGCTTTAGAAATATCGCTAAAGTCAACGATCCAGCCTGTTTGTTGATCAATTTCACCGGTTAATTCTAATCTGACCATAAATGAGTGCCCATGTAAACGTCCACATTTATGCCTTGTGGGAACATGGGGTAGTCGATGGGCAGCCTCAAACTGAAAGTCTTTAAAAATTGTTGCGCTCATTGTGGCACCTATCAATTGTATTAATGCAAACATTTTATCTGAATGAGTGCATTTTTTATATTAGAAACTTTTGATTAATTAATCTCATTATGTGAGTTAAAAATAATTTAATCATTTTAAAAATGAGATATGGTTATATTATCTTATTATCTTGACCTTGTGTGATAACTTAATGAATATAAAATAGAATGAAAGAATTTTTCAGCATAATTTTTTACTTTAAATAAAAAAAACAGTTAACCAACAAAATATTTTAAATTGATCAACTTATTAGATGGTAAAAACAAACTTTTTTTGACATATAGCTAAGCTATACTTTGTCAATAAAAAGACCCGTTTGACTCTATTTCATATTTATTTATGAATTTTTTTATTAATAACTTATCTGTGATAGGTAGCGTCATAGGGTAAGTTGTGGGATGATAAGTGAGTCTTGCAGGGGGCTTCGATGCGTAAATTAGCGCTGATATTGTTGGCGGTGTTTTGCTGGTTACAATATTCACTATGGTTTGGTAAAAATGGTGTCCATGACTATTTGCGTATAAAAAGTGAAGTTGCAGCGCTAGAAACGTTGAATACGACATTTAAAGTACGCAATGAACGTTTATTTGCTGAAATAGACGATTTGAATGAGGGACGCGAAGCTATTGAGGAGCGATCCCGCTCTGAGCTTGGTATGATTAGACCTGGAGAGTCTTTTTATCGAATAGTGAATGAGAATGCTTTTCCAAACCATAAATAAAATTTTTAATTAATAATATTTTTTCCGGCCACAAAATTATTTAAAAATATTATGACGAAAAAGTAGTAATTCATAAGAAAACAGTCTAGAACAATGAATAAATTTATATCTAATCATAAAGTGCAAATTGCTGCTTTAATACCTGCCGCTGGTATTGGCAATCGTATGAAAGCGGATTGTCCCAAGCAATATTTGAAAGTAGCGGGAAAAACGATTATTGAGCATACCATATCTGCCTTACTTAAGCAGCCAAGAATTTCCCAAATTATTGTTTCGTTAAATAAGGATGATATCTTTTTTCATCAATTAGCGATTGCAAAAAATGCAAAAATTAAAACAGTCGTTGGTGGTTGTCAAAGGGCTGATTCAGTTTTGGCTGGACTGAATTATTTATCAGACAATTTACAGCTAGATCCCTGTTGGGTTTTAGTTCATGATGCAGCTCGACCTTGCTTACATCAAACTGATTTAAATAGTATTATTCGTTTTATTGATAGTAAACAGTCTTCTTATGGTGGTATTTTGGCAGCGCCAGTAAGAGATACAATGAAACGTTCAGTTCAAGGAAAAATAGATATTAGTCATACTGTTGAACGAAGTGAACTTTGGCATGCACTGACGCCACAATTTTTTCCTTTAGCATTAATCAAAAACTGTTTGACTCAAGCATTAGCGCAAAAAGCGGTAATTACCGATGAGGCTTCGGCGCTTGAATATTGCGGTTACCATCCTCAATTGCTGGAAGGTAGAGTGGATAATTTAAAGGTTACTCAACCAGAAGATTTGATGTTAGCAGAATTCTACCTTTCTCGCGCTTTATAAGACTATTGTTAGGAGTATCGTTCATGCGGATTGGACATGGATTTGATGTACATAAATTTGGTGGAGATGGCCCAATTACAATGTGTGGAGTGAAAATTCCCTATGAACAAGGATTAATAGCGCATTCCGATGGTGATGTCGCCTTACATGCAGTGACAGATGCTATTCTTGGAGCAGCAGCATTAGGCGATATCGGTAAACTTTTTCCTGATACCGATCCGGCTTTTAAAGATGCCGATAGTCGCGGTTTGTTACGCGAGGCGTATTCGCAGGTGCTGAAAAAAGGATATTGTATTAGTAATCTTGATATCACAATTATTGCTCAAGTACCCAAAATGCTGCCATATATTGCTGATATGCGCAAAAATATAGCAGATGATCTAGGTTGCCATATTGATGATGTCAATGTTAAGGCTACCACGACGGAGAAACTTGGATTTATTGGTAGAAAAGAAGGCATTGCTTGCTCAGCAGTGGTTTTATTAGTAAAGGATAATAGTCATGATGGTGACAGCACTTCAGTGGCTGCATGGTAAACCAGTAGCAAGCGGAGCAATAAAATTAACGGCTGAAGATTTTATTGTACGTGAAGATCTGGGATTTTCACCTGAAGGTGAGGGTGAACACTTGATGGTGTATGTTAGAAAAAAGGGCTGTAATACTCTATTTGTAGCCGACCAGTTGGCTCGATTTGTTGGTATTTCTCCACGTAGTGTCAGCTATGTTGGATTAAAAGATAGGCAAGCAGTGACAGAACAGTGGTTTTGTCTTCATTTGCCGGGAAAGGAAGATCCCGATTTTAGCCAGTTTTCACTTGCAGGATGTGAAATTTTGCTAGTGAAACGACAGAAACGTAAATTGCGTATTGGTTCATTAAAAGGCAATGATTTTGAGTTAACTATTCGACATATTAGTGATCAGCAAGCAGTGGAAACACGTTTGCAGCAAATCAGAACATTCGGGGTAGCTAACTATTTTGGTGAGCAGCGCTTTGGTCGAGCGGGTAATAATCTCGTGCAAGCTGAGCGTTGGGCAAAAGGTGAAATTGAAGTTAAGCAGCGTAATAAACGTAGTTTTTATCTTTCTGCCGTTCGGAGTGTTATATTTAATTTTATCGTCAGCGAACGTATGCTTAATAATAAAGTACGTCAGGTAATGGACGGTGATGTTATGCAATTAACCGGCAGTGGTAGTTGGTTCGTTGCTAAGAGTGAAGAGTTATCTCAATTACAACTAAGATTGCAGGCTGGCGAAATTCAAATTACCGCTCCGCTATATGGTGAAAAAGAATTAGGAACTCAATCAGAAGCTAAACTGTTTGAACAGCAGTGCTTAACTCATTTTTCTGTTTTATTGCCGCTGCTGGAAGCTGAACGAACAAATTTGGTTCGACGAGCGATCATTGTTGTTCCTAGTAATATGCATTGGAAATGGTTAGAGCAGCAAACCTTGAAATTGTCTTTTTCATTACCTAAGGGTAGTTTTGCCACCAGTGTGATACGAGAATTAATTAATCAATCTACTGAAAATATTATTGATATTGCTGAATAGTATTCGGTTAAAAATAATGTTGTTGATGATAAATCTTATTATATAAATATAATAAGATTTAAAATTTAACAATTATGTTGTCAGTTTGTTTTTAAAGGTATTAAGCCTTCTTTTGTAATAAGCGCCATTAAGGTAAAATTTTTATTTTGCTATTATCAGTCAGATGTAACCGATTGCTTGCAACTCTTTATTGATAAATGCTGTTATTAACTAAAGTCAAAATAAAAGAGGCTGAAAATAGCTAATCAAATTTGCCCAATAGATTTTAAGATTAAGTGAAAATATTAGAATTCAACCGACAAAATTTTAATAAAAAATTAGCGGTTAATACATTGGGCAGTGTTATTTCTGTTGTTGTAAAAAGTTAACTTGCTTATTTTGTTCGTTATTGACTGGTAGTGTTGATAGTATTTAGTCAACAACTCTTTATACATTTTTAATATTTATTAGAAATTTTTTTTTATTGATTGATGTATTGCTAGTTAGATATTTGGTTAAGATAGTATTTTCACTGGATATTATTTTGGCGTATCTTATTTATGTTATTTAAAAATGATAATTGTAATTAGATATTTTATTATTTTTCAGGTAGTTGTTAAAACAAACAAAATTATATTGTTATTTTATTACATTCACATCCACTAATATTAGACCTTCATTTTTCTATCGTAATTTGATGTGTTTTATTGTTACTTAATGATATTCTTGCTGTAATCTATTATTGACGCTATTTTCAACCCATAATCTTTTTTTATCATAGATGATAATAGTTGGATAAAATAGCCTGGTTCTTAATATAACGTTCAATATAAATCAACGGGATACAATAATGCTAAGGATATTGCTAAGTAATGATGATGGTGTAACAGCAACTGGCATCCAAACGCTTGCTACTGCATTACGTAAACATTATTTCGTTCAGGTTGTTGCACCTGATAGAAACCGAAGTGGGGCATCAAACGCATTAACACTTCATAAACCATTACGAATAGCTAAGTTAGCCAATGACGACATCTCAGTACAGGGAACGCCAACGGATTGTGTTTATTTAGGCGTTAATCAGCTTATTCGACCCTCTCCTGAAATCGTCGTTTCGGGTATTAATCATGGCCCCAACCTGGGTGACGATGTTATTTATTCAGGTACCGTTGCAGCGGCGACAGAAGGACGTCATCTTGGTTTACCTGCACTTGCGGTTTCATTGAATGGTGAAACACACTTCCAAACAGCAGCAGAAGTAACTTGTCATTTATTAAAATTATTACAGAAAACTCCATTAAAAGCGGGTAATATTCTTAATATTAATGTTCCTGATATTCCTTTATCGGAAATTAAAGGTTACAAAGTGACACGCTGTGGTAGTCGTCATGCAGCTCAAAAAGTTGATCCATCTAAAGATCCAAGGGGCGATACGGTCTATTGGTTAGGGCCAGTTGGCGGAATATCTGATGCGGGTCCAGGTACTGATTTTGCTGCAGTAGCGGCGGGTTATGTTTCTATTACGCCATTACAAGTGGATTTAACCGCTTATAAGGATCAGCAAGTTGTTAAAGATTGGTTATTAAAAGCAGAGGCAAGTGAGGAATGCTAAAACGGTCAATGAGAGATTTATTGACACAACTACGCCATCAAGGGATTAAAGATGAAGGTCTATTGGCAGCTATTGCAAAAGTTCCTCGTGAGCGTTTTGTCGATGAAGCACTTTCACATAAAGCTTATGAAAATATTCCTTTACCTATAGGTTTTTCTCAGACTATTTCGCAACCTTATATTGTTGCTCGGATGACAGAATTACTTACGCTTTCTCCTTCGGATCATGTTTTAGAGATAGGCACAGGGTCGGGTTATCAAACAGCCATTTTAGCTCATCTTGTCGCGCGGGTTTTTTCGGTAGAACGGATCAAGGGGCTACAATGGAATGCTAAACGTAGATTAAAACAACTTGATCTCCATAATATTTCAACCCGTCATGGAGATGGCTGGATGGGATGGGCTTCAAAGGGGCCTTTTGATGGAATCATTGTCACCGCGGCGCCGGCAGAACTCCCACTCGTGTTGCTTGAACAATTGAAAGATGGTGGCCGCATGGTATTACCTGTCGGTGAGAAAAAACAGATGTTAAAAGTCATTAAACGTCAGGGTAATGATTTTCATGCTACAACGGTAGAGTCAGTGCGATTTGTTCCTTTAATTCCTGGAAGTTTGGCATGAAATAGGTAATATTTTAGCGATAGATAATTTAAGGTTTTATTAATCTCTGCTTTAATAAGCATAATAATTTATTATTTAGCTATTGCGATAAATTGTCGATCATGACTTACATTATCGATTTTTATTCAAGATTTATCTTCACGGGAGAAGAAGTATGAATTTTAACAGCCCAAAATTTACGATTCGATGGGCAACTATCTGTATAATAACAGGCACAATGTTAATAGGGTGCTCGACACCATATCATCCAGCAGCGCCAATTAGTAGTGTCCAAGATAGTAGCCGCCCAATTGATACTTATCCTGCTGTCAATACATCATCAAAAAATACGCCAATACCCTCTTCTCCTAAAAATATTTCTGTTAGTAATCAAAATAATAGTATAAATAAGCCGGTATATCAGCCAGTGATACCAGCACCTAAGACTAACACCGATGGCCGAATAATTTATAACCGAAATTATGATAATATCCAAAAAGGAAGCTATAGTGGTAACACCTATACTGTTAAACGAGGTGATACGCTGTTTTATATTGCTTGGATAACAGGCAATGATTATCGTGATCTAGCGCAACGTAATAAAATTGCAGAACCTTATAGTTTAAATATTGGGCAAGTACTTAATATTGGTAGTAGTTCTACCGACTCAGAAATGGTAGTTGCTAATCGTACTCCGAATACTAACAATACAAATGTTGATTCTCAGTCAACTAATGCGTATGCTTCATCTGTCAGTGAGCAAAATTCAGGAAAGATGTTACCGAGAGCATCCAAGCCACTAACACCTTCTACGCCGCCTGCAACAACAGCATCTTCGGGCTTAAATAGTAACAGCGTAGTCAATACAGTAGGTAAGTGGCGCTGGCCGGCCGAAGGGAAAGTGATTGAATCTTTCTCTGATGTAAAGGGCGGAAATAAAGGTGTTGATATTGCCGGATCGCGCGGTCAACCTGTTTTTGCAACTACAGCAGGAAAAGTGGTTTATTCTGGAAATGCATTACGTGGATATGGAAATCTTATAATAATAAAACATAACGATGACTATCTGAGTGCCTATGCTCACAATGACACTATATTAGTTCGTGATCAACAGGAGGTTCAGGCAGGGCAAAAGATTGCCACTATGGGTAGCACCGGTACAAGTTCGGTAAGATTACATTTTGAAATTCGTTACAAGGGAAAATCAGTAAACCCGTTGCGTTATCTTTCGCAACGATAACTTGGACAGATTGCTTGTCAATGCTGTCTGCATTATCAAGGGTAGGAGTGACTGATGAGCCAAAATTCGCTAAAAGTTAACGAGTTATATGACGATTTAGACGAAACTAGCATGGATGCGGAAGCTTTCGATGAAAGCTTGCTAAAAGAAGAGGACTTAAATCTAGAGCAAGATGATGATTCAGATTTATTTCAGAATATTAATCAACGTGTTCTATATGCAACTCAGCTTTATCTTGGTGAGATTGGATATTCACCTCTTCTGACAGCGGAAGAAGAAGTATTTTATGCTAGGCGCGCTTTACGTGGTGATGCAGCAGCACGTCAGCGTATGATTGAGAGTAATTTACGTTTGGTTGTAAAAATTTCTCGTCGCTATAGTAATCGTGGTCTTGCCCTACTGGATCTGATTGAAGAAGGCAATCTTGGATTAATTCGGGCGGTTGAAAAATTTGATCCAGAAAAGGGTTTTCGTTTTTCAACTTATGCAACATGGTGGATCCGCCAAACTATTGAACGAGCAATTATGAATCAGACGCGAACTATCCGCTTACCGATTCATATCGTTAAAGAGTTAAATGTTTATTTGCGTATTGCAAGAGAATTGGCTCAGAAACTTGATCATGAGCCAAGCGCCGAAGAAATTGCAGAACGCTTAGACAAACCGGTAGATGATGTTAGCCGGATGTTGCGGCTAAATGAGCGGATCTCTTCTGTTGATACTCCAATCGGTGGTGATTCAGATAAAGCGTTACTTGATGTGTTATCTGATGATAATGATTCAGGGCCAGAAGGAACTATCCAAGCTAACAATATGAAAGAAAGTATTGTTAAATGGCTGTTTGAACTTAATGCAAAACAGCGTGAAGTATTAGCACGCCGCTTTGGTTTATTAGGTTATGAATCGGAAACGTTAGAAGAGGTAGGGCGAGAGATTGGTCTTACTAGAGAACGTGTTCGTCAGATACAGGTTGAAGGTTTGCGCCGATTAAAAGATATTTTGCATAATCAAGGTCTTAGTATGGAATATTTATTTAAGACCTAATATCTTTGCAATATCGTTAATATTAATAAGGTGGGAGGAAAACCCACCTTTTTGTTTGACATCAGGCGGGAACGCCACTATGAAATTTAAAATCGCTATCCGGCCTTTCGATCAATTCAGCCTCGATGTTGGCAAAATATTCGATCCGCTGCTGAATATTTTCGCTAGAAATAGCTTGTGCTAAAACTAAATAATCTTGATAGTGGCGAAATTCTGATCTGAGTAGTGAAATATAGAATTTAGCTAAGGGTGTATCAAGATGAGGAGCGAGTTTAGCAAAACGCTCGCAAGAGCGCGCTTCGATATAAGCGCCAATGATCAGTTTATCAATTAATGTGTTCGGTTCATGATGGCTAACATGACTAAATAAGCCCTTAGCATAACGACCGGCACTGATAGTTTGATATTTGATATCTCTTTCCGTCATGATTTCCAGCACTTGATAAAAATGGTGGAGTTCTTCTTTAATTAATAACACCATTTTATCAATCAGAGATTGGCTATAGCTTGTGTTTTTCTTTCCTCGGATCGATTTGGATAACTGATTTTTTCCTTTAAGCGTATCAATATTGCCAATTTTCTTATAAGCAAAATCTTCGAAAGGTTGTAACCATTGTAAGAGTGTATCACTGCTCTGTTCATCAACGGCATATTTTCGCAACAGTAGCATAGCACTTTGCGCGGCTTTTAGTTCACACAACAGGTGATCGCATAAAATAATTGCTAAGTTTTCTGGTTGACTCGCTTTGTCTATCCACGCTTGCGGTGTTTTGCAGGCTAAAAAATGGTGAATTGGATCAAGTAATTTTGCATCATATAACATAACTATTTCACCATTTCTTTTAACCGATAAATCAATTCTAGCGCTTGACGAGGTGTTAATGTATCAGGATTTAACTTTTCGAGAGTTTCAATGGCTGGTGAAACCGTCTTTTCCACTACTTTTGCTAGTTGTGAATTATCAATAGATTTATTTGCTGGCAGCGTGGAGAGCGTTTCTAGCTCGATTAATTTCTGTTTTGCTCGTTGAATAACCTTGGCGGGGACACCCGCCAATGAAGCCACCGCTAGGCCATAGCTTTTACTGGCAGCGCCTTCTTGAACGTTATGCATAAACGCAATCGTGTCGTCATGCTCTATTGCATCCAGATGAATATTAACCGCACCTTCCTGCTTATCTGCCAAATTGGTTAATTCAAAATAATGCGTAGCAAATAAAGTCATAGCTTTAATCTGGCTAACCAGATTTTCCGCACAAGCCCAGGCAAGTGAAAGGCCATCATAGGTTGAAGTACCGCGACCAATTTCATCCATTAATACCAGACTTTGTTCTGTCGCATTATGGAGGATATTAGCGGTTTCTATCATTTCCACCATAAAAGTTGACCGACCGGCAGCAAGATCATCCGACGCACCAACCCGAGTGAAGATCCGATCAATCGGGCCAATAATCGCTTTTTCGGCTGGCACAAAGCTACCTATATAAGCAAGCAGTGTAATTAAGGCTGCTTGACGCATATAAGTACTTTTACCGCCCATATTGGGGCCAGTAATAATTAACAACCGACGTTGTGGTGACAGATCCAGTGGATTAGAAATAAATGGCTCACTAAGTACCTGCTCAACGACTGGATGGCGTCCAGCAACAATTTCTATGCCAGGTTTCTCATTTAATATTGGGCAGCGATAGTCCAAAGTCTCGGCGCGCTCTGCCAAATTATTGAGTACATCTAATTCCGCTAACGCTTCGGCGCTAGTTTGCAATGCTGATAAATGGGGTAATAACAGATCAAACAGTTCTTCATAAAGCTTTTTCTCAATTGCTAATGCTTTACTTTTAGAAGTTAGTACCTTGTCTTCATATTCTTTCAACTCAGGGATAATATACCGTTCGGCATTTTTTAGGGTTTGGCGACGAACATAATGGATAGGTACCAGATGACTTTGTCCACGACTGACTTGCAGGTAATAGCCATGCACCGCATTAAAGCCGACTTTTAGGCTATCAATGCCTAATTTCTCTTTTTCCCGCAATTCAAGTTTTTCCAAGTAATCACTGGCACCATCGGCCAATGCACGCCATTCATCAAGTTCGCTATGATATCCGGTTGCGATCACTCCTCCGTCTCGCATTAACACCGGTGGTGTGTCAACAATGGCTTCTTCCAATAGTGTTTGCAGTGATGCAAAGGAGCTAATGCGTGACTGCAAGTTTTTCAAATAGGGAAATTCAATCTTATCTAATATCGCGTGAATATCGGCAAATTGTTGGAAAGCATGACGCATGCGGACCAGATCCCGAGGCCGGGCTGAACGGAGTGCTAAACGAGCAAGTATCCGTTCTAAGTCACCAATTTGGCGTAGAAAAGGTTGTAATTCGAAATGATAAGATTGGAGTCCAGCTATCGCTTGTTGGCGATTGAATAATTTATTTAGATTGCGCAACGGACTATGTAGCCAACGTTTTAGCATCCGGCTACCCATCGGCGTTACGCACTGATCCAGTATCGCAGCTACCGTATTCTCGCTACCACCTGATAAATTTTGTGTCAATTCAAGATTACGACGCGTAGCGGCATCAAGGATAATGGTCTCTTTTTGCTGCTCCATGGTAATACTATGGATATGGGGCAATGCTGTACGTTGGGTATCTTTAACATATTGCAGTAAGCAACCCGCTGCGCGCAATGCCAATGTCGCCTTTTCAACACCAAAACCCATCAGATCCTGGGTACCAAATTGTAGATTCAATTGTTGTCTAGCGGTGTCTAATTCGAACTCCCATAATGGGCGACGACGTAGTCCTTTATTATTTTCAAATAGTGCAACATCGACAAAATTCTCTGGATAGAGCAGTTCTGCCGGTCGGGTACGTTGTAATTCAGCGCTGATGGTGTTGATATCAGCTATTTCACTGATAATAAAACGGCCGGAAGTGATATCTAAAGTGGCATAGCCATAACCATTATCTTCTTGCCAAATCGCAGCTAATAGATTGTCCTGACGCTCTTGTAGTAATGCTTCATCGGTAACGGTTCCCGGCGTTACGATGCGAACAACTTTACGTTCGACGGGGCCTTTGCTGGTGGCGGGATCACCGATTTGTTCACAGATAGCAACTGACTCACCTAACTGAACTAATTTGGCTAAATAACTCTCTACGGCATGATGAGGTACGCCAGCCATCGGAATGGGTTGGCCGGCCGATTGCCCACGCTTAGTTAATGAAATATCAAGTAATTGGGCTGCTTTTTTAGCATCATCAAAGAATAATTCATAAAAATCACCCATTCGATAAAATAACAAAATATCAGCATGTTGTGCCTTAAGGCGTAAATATTGCTGCATCATTGGGGTATGGGGAGCGAAGTTTTGGGAATTAGTCATAGTTTTTATTTTTTAACTCTTTGAGTTGTAATATTGCCGGTAAGACTTGCTTGCTGAATGCTATTTTAATTAAACCCGAACAATTTGCTGTGTAAGGGATTGGTTTTAAAATAGATTGTCCGCTTGTTAGCAAAATCTAGCCACTTATGAAAAATTATCTTCACTATACTATGGATAAGCAATAACCAGAAGTCATGGCGATGAAAAAATAGTGCTCACAAAATTAGCCTCATAAAGGTTCTATGGCAAATTTATTGACTACATTGCGAGCGGAGTGGAGAAAACATATGTAACTGTTATTTAGTTGCTTGCGTCATAGCAGTGAGAATTGCTATCAGATAAGCTCTTTACGAAAACAGATAACGCGTTCTGTTTCATTAAAGCCCCAATTTTGATGAGCTTTATGTGATAGTTTATTGTCAATTTCGGCATCGGAACAGAGTTCTTCAAATCCCTTTGCAATCAGCTCGGTGGTTATTTTATTGATCAATGCCTGGCCAATACCTTGTTGACGGTATTCAGGCTTAACCCAGATACCTTCCAAAAAGGGAACCGGTTGTTTGGTGCAGCCGTTGGCATATTCCCGTAGGCAAATTTCGGCAAAACCGACTGCCTGATGGTTTAACATAGCGATATATCCTGCATTTTGCTTACTACTTAGCATTTTATCTATGTCACTAAGATGGGCATCATAGGCATGTCGATCCCATAGTTGCAGACGCATAGTTGCCCAAACCGTACGGTCATTTTTCTCCATCTTTCTAATCATTATTGACATACCGTTTCCTATTTTTTAACAGCGACAAAATTATTTTTTAGCTGGATAAAAGTTACGCCGAATTTAAACGGCTTTATTGGTTCCTTATTTTATAACAATATTATTTAATCGCGATATATAGCTAAATCAAATTGGTTTTATTGGGGCTATAAAATAAATAACCTCATATTTATTTTACACCTTGTTTTAGTTAAAATTATTTAACTTTACCTATCACAGGGATGATAATGAAAAAATTAGTTTTAGCTTTAATTGCAATGGGAATGATGAGTGGTTGTGCAACGATAGTGGGTGAAAAAACTCAGCGTATACAGATTAATAGCAATCCGTCTGGCGCTGAATTTTCCGTCAAAGATGAAAAGGGATCAATCATTGCTCAAGGAAAAACACCTCAGGGAATTACATTAGAAAAATCTGAGGGTGGTTATTTTGGTAAAAAAAGTTATGAAATTACTTTGACAAAGGAAGGATTAAAACCGGTTACCTTACCGTTAAAAGCGAGTGCTAATGGATGGTATGTTGCTGGTAATTTTTTCTTTGGTGGATTAATAGGTTGGTTAATTGTTGACCCATTTAATGGTGGTATGTATACACTTCGTCCAGAAAAAATTGATGCTACTTTATCGCAAATATAATTTTAGCTAGTATGTACGAAATAATTATCGTTATTTTCATCAATAATTAAGCTCCGTAGGGGCTTATTTTACTTTCACAGAATTGTTTTAATTAATCGTATTAACGAACGGCATAAAGTGTTTTTTAAACTATTGTTGTTTATTTATTACAAACGCTATTTCTCTGCTATTAAGATTTATTGGTTTGTCGCATTAATCATTATTACATTTTTTATTTCTAACTAGCCGAGAAGTCTATTTATTGTTGAGCAAAATTAATTTCTATTAATGCGACAAAACCAGTTAATTTTTAGGCCAACTTTTGATAACGAGCAAAAAAAGCGTGGGCGTCTTTAGCATTAGCGTTCGATAAATTATCATCGATAATTTTGTCGGCATAATAAGCGGTAAAACGTCCACAATCGTTACCATTAAGCAGGGCTTGATGTCCAAGATGCTCGCTAGTGACGGCAAAATCTTTGTCTAAACCAAGCTCTTTTCTGCCAATAACTGTTTGGTTAAATGTCCTGCACCATTATAAAAAGTATCAAGCAGCGGGCCTTTTGAATCATGGATTTTAGCCGATTGAATTTTACCTGCATGCATATCGACTTCTAGTAAGACAAAATGGCCTCGAGTACTACCGCAGAATTTATTGCTTTGGGCGATCGGTACTAAGACTTTGACTTGCTCGTGGGGATAGGCTTTTTTAATTTCATTCAGCGTCTGTGCAGCAGTACGGCCACCGGATAATAGATCCTGCATTGGATTAGGGTTAGTTAAATCATGGCAAGCAGAAGAGACAATATAAGTTATACCGTCCTTTTGCTTGCTGCGGTAGCCAACTTGATTTGTTCCGCCGAATTCAAAATGGGCTTTTGCTTGCCAGCCATTTGTTGGGTTGAAGATATCATTTAAGGCAGAATTTAGTTTTGAGCAACTTAATTTCTCACCGAAAGTGCCAGTTAAATAATTGAAAAAATTACGCATCCAGGAACAAAATCCGGACTTTTCTGGCGAGGGTGGCTTGCTAAACTCAGCTGATAAGCTGTGACCAGCAGTAGAGATATCACCCCAATGACCCGTTGGATGGGGATTTGGGTGACTGTTTGAAATATATGGCATAATTTTAAATCCTTAATTAGCAACAGAATTATTATTTCATTTTAACGCTATTTCAAAACATCAGTGACTTGTCTATTGGCTGAGATAAGTTTGAGTTTCTACAATAATTTTTCCAATAAAATTTATTTATTACTATCAGGATTAAACCTTATTATTGTGAATTTCTTTTATCATTTATCGCTTCCGCCACTGTTGCATTTAGATTGCTGAATACTAAAAATGATTGGCTATTTTGTCATTGAGAACATATGTAAATTTTGGCTTTAATATTGCCAAAAATATCTCGCTTAATTTTGAATATATAAAACATAAAAATGAAAAATAATTGCATTAAATTATGCTAACCATTAATGCATGATTTATTGCTGGTTAGTTTCATTTCTTCGATTAAAAATAGTGATATATTTTTGTTTTAGCTAGCGATTTTAGCTAATTTGCTAGTCTATTGAACCCGACTTTGGCTGGTAAGTAAAATAGTGGTCATTTAAATAGCCAGTTAAATTAAACACAGGTTACTGGTAGAGCCTTAATTTTTATCTGAATTACGGCATTAATCTAATTCATCTCACACCAATAGATTGGCAAAAGGCTTCCCGCCCTTTACGGCGGGTGGGGTATCAATTATTCCGCTGATAAGATCGAATATAAAATTCTGCTGATGATGGAAAATGCGCATTTAATTCTGTAATGGTTGGTAGGACATTAAATGTTTTCCAGGAATCGACAAACTGTACATATGGTTTGTTGTCTTCTCCACACAAAACAACAGCATTAAAATCATGACCACACTGGCCAATTATGGGAACAGTGTAACCTTGAGCTTGAATAATAAAAGATCTTTCTCCATTGATCATATATCGCATAAGAAGTTCTTTTTCTAGATCAGCAAGGCAATGAAAGCGATGTGAGCTTTCAAGTTGCGGGCCGGCGCTGCGTTCAGGATCTTGGTAGGCTGGATACCAGGTGTCGATTGAGCGCAATGCGTTACCTATTTTTTGTGAGTGCATTGCTGCGTGTTGATTGAGATGGTAAAGGATTTTACTTTTTTTACTTTTTCCCTTGTCGAGTACCAGTTCTTCACTAGGATAGACTTCTTGAGCTTTGCCTAATAATGCATAAGTGGTGATGTTCAATAGCAGTGCGCCATCTTTACTGGCCAGAGTTGCGGCGATTTTATTACCTAACTCTTTGACAGCTGCATCTTGTTGGTCAAAATCACGGATACTGTATTGGGTGGCATCAAATGTCCACTGTTGTTCCTGTCCTTGGTTTAATACGCTAACCTGGACTTCTATTTTTTCAGCACCCACCCGATTGCGCCATAGAAAACGGGCGTTAGCGATATTATGTGCATAGCGGCAGCCGAGTTCTTTGAATCCTTCCCGCTCAATATAGTTGGTTGCTGCCTGTTCATAGCTTTGTTTAAAATTGGCATTATTACAGGCTGAAGGATATTGCACACCGCCCAATATTTTAAGGGTAAAGTGATGTTTTAAGGTGTCCTGCTCGGTACCGAGCGCGCAGGTATCAACGGTTTGTAAATTGGCTTTTTCAACGGCAGCATTAAGCTTCATCAGATCATTTTGTATCGGCCCCTTTAAACGATTTGAAATTGTGCCACGAACCGATTTTTCCTGTAATGCTAAAGGGAAAGCTTCTTTTTTATTATCCCAGCAGGTGCCATAAAAGTAACCACCAGAGGGCACTAATTTTTTTTCAAATGCTAATACTGAAGCCAAGTCATTATTTTTTGCCATTTTATATTTCTCCATTAATTAAATTCGTTACATTTATCTTGCTGACATAAATAGAGGTTATTTTCTGCATCGATGGCGTAATGCCATAAGCTGTCGGCTAACTGTTCCAAACGATGTACCATTTTAAATTCACCTAACGTGACGATACTTTCGGCAAAACGATGTGGCGTATCAGGATCACGCTGGTTTTTTGCTTTGCCTAATGTGGATATAGCATGAAAACCAGTGGCAATTGGCACAATCCATCCTTCGGTTTTACGTTTACTGTGCCATTTAATTTGGCCATTTTGCTGTTTTTCACAATGGTGATATACCGTCAGATGGTCAAGCAGAGCATCGATAGCATCTTTTCCTGTTTCCATAGACTGTTTCATCAATTCACGGCGTTCAATCAGTGCGTAACCAGGCATCAAATTCCGCTTTAATTGACGTTTTTCTGTATCGTCGTCATCGTCAACTGTCCATATTTGGGGGTTAGCAAAGGTTAAAATGTCACCGCCAGCAACTTCCATGGTTGTTAGTAACTGGCTGATTTTTTCTAATTGTTGTTGGCTTAATGGCTCTAGCTGTCCTTGTTCGATATTTTCATATTTAATTAATAATGAAACGTCCAGATGACAGCGTGCTTCTTCAATAAATGAAGCGCGTGAGCCGTCTTTTTCAATGGGATGGGCGGTAGCGATAATTGATTGGACAAAATCACCGGGGCCTTTATAGGTTTGTAGTTCACATTGATGACTAATAACCGCGATTGCCGAAAATTTCAGTGCAGGAAAGCCATGCTGATGGAGTTTGCGTTGTAAAGCGTGGGTAAAGCCCAACCAGGCGGTCATCGCTGGGAAACCGATAGTAAACGGGCTGGATAACGCATTGGCGTTATGGATCCGAATATGGGGTAGATGTAATAGGCGAATTATACTCACCGTAGTGACTCCTTATTATT
Source organism: Arsenophonus endosymbiont of Crataerina pallida (assembly GCF_964020125.1). NCBI lineage: Bacteria > Pseudomonadati > Pseudomonadota > Gammaproteobacteria > Enterobacterales > Morganellaceae > Arsenophonus > Arsenophonus endosymbiont of Crataerina pallida. The sequence goes on from NZ_OZ026540.1 coordinate 56,551, forward strand.
TTCAATTACACAGCGAATTATTTCATTTAATTCAGCATCACCTAATTGAATGTATTTTTTGCCGATGACTTTTTCGTAGTTGGCAATAAACTGGCGGGCGAGCTCTTTAATCAGCTGAGTTAGCCAATCATTAGTTTGATTGCGTTCATCTTGCCGGTCAGGGAAAAGCCAAATTTTTTGGTAAGTAGGCAGAGTTTTTGGTAAAGGTATTTCATTTTTCGCGAATTGCTGGCGAATTTGGCTCATGAGTAAAATAATATACTCCTGTATGCGGGTAGCTAGTATATTATGTACAGCAGCGCGACTCGGCTTGTATCTCTGGTTTTCTTTGCTCTGTTGTGTATCATTTAAATGTTCAGGTTTATCTTTACTGATATAAAGTAAACGATGAAATGCCTGAAAGATTTCTTTTATGTGAAAAGAATTGAAGGTGTCAGTAAAAAAATTGTGTTGTGGTAAGCGCAGGGTGCGCGTTTGTAGTGTTGGTGGCAGGGATAATAATAAATGAGCTTTACCGCCATTTTTGCTACTTAACATTGAGGCATTTTGTGCTTTTTTTCCACCAAAACTCATGGTAGTGAGATTATAAATTTCGCTAAAACCATGTTCGCTGTATTCGTTTTTGTTTTTTAACTGTCGTGCCACTTTATTTTGTTCCGCAAAGCGCAACTGGTCGATACGTTGACGCAATTCAAATAGGTAACACGATGGTGTCAATAATGATAATTGGTGATATCCATCTGAAGTTGGGAAGTAGACCTGCTTTATTTTGGAACTGGTTGATGGCTCTTTATGCTGAGCTTTAATGGCTAACAAGTTAGTTCTGAGGGTATTATAGTCTTGGCCTACTATGAATAATAGCGATTTGGCTAAATCCGTTTCGTTTTCAATATGTTCAAATAGTGATGCCCCATCTGTTAATTTAAGTCGAAGAAAATTTTCAATAGCCATTTCTGCAGCATTACCGACTGAATCGATGGTTTTACATCTTACATTACCTGAGCGCAAAAAACCGTCCTTTTGTCTGTCGCCTTGGTAGATAAGTGGTGTGACAAAAGTTTGGTTTTTTAGATTTTTTTTACCGATGCCGGTAGCGGTATGGGTAAATGTACTGGGGTGGGTGGTTAAGGCTCGCTGATGTATTTTTGATGCAACATCGAGTAAATAGTTTGCTAAATTGTATTTTCTTTCACATTCTTGCTGTTTTATCTGAATTTGTTGGTCATTGTCGGAAGATTTAAGTTTTTCTTTAAGCCATTTCTCCCTGCGTTTGGCAAGGAAGTCTTCAATTGCTGGATCAAACATGGGATTATCCTTATTTTATTTGATAAATATTGATATATTTCAATTATGCTTATTCATATTGGGTTATTGTCGCCTAACCCCAGTCAGTCATCCATTTCCTCTTCCTTTTCCTCTAATCCCCACTGATCGTTGTAATAGTAAGTGCGTGTTTTATCCCATTGAGTAAAAGTGATTTCACCAAAAATATATGAGTCATAGAGCATCTGCTCGTTTTCCTGCTGTCGCTGATTTATTAACATAACGTAATCCCGTACCAGCCATAATTTTTGCAAAAAATGTTCGGCCACAGGTTGCGGTTTAATACCAAATAATTGTTCAACTCTTTTCCAACCATTTTGTTTGTCATATCGCTGAAATATGGGTCGTTGGTTTTCTTTAACTTTCATCAAGTACAGTTGGGTAGAGAGGGTGTTGCGACGAAAACGATTGATATGTTGTGGTAGTCCGGTCATCCACCAACAACCGCTGGTATAACCCCAAAGTTGATCAGGCGTTTTTCCTGTTGCAGTTTTTTGCGCTGCTACGTTCTTATTTTGTGGAACGAGATATTGGCAACCAAGTGTTTGACCAATAACATGGTGTTCTAAATCGGCCAGCTTATTTTTAGGCTGTAACTCGGTGGGTTTTTGGATGCGTAGTGTTGCATCTACTGTGTCGCGTAATTGGCTTTCATCCACTAATTGTGTTAGATCATGGGTCGCTAAAGTGTATTTTGCTGCAGTTTCATAACCCGGTTGCCAAAATACTCGCTCATTTTTACCCTGATAGCCTTTCCAATTGTATTGCAGTAGTGTCATATTGGGTTGTTCAACTGCGGTTTGACGATGGCGGCGTACCCGGCCAGCTAATTGGATCAGCGAACGGTAGGATGAGGGTTCGATCACTGCCCAGTCAAAATCATGATCGCGGCCGACTTCCTCTACCGGCGTAGCGACTAGAATAAAGATCAACTGTTTTGTTTTAGTCTGATTAAGATGGTTACGGATCACCGGATCATTTAATGCTGCGGGTGTCTCTCCTGGCTCCTCTTTGCGTTTAAGTACCGCATCAAGATGTTTTTCCTGAGCATGGCGTAATAATAGTACTTGTTGGCTGTGATAGGCCATGGCCCGGATATCGATCTCTTCCGGCCAGGTGGCTTCCAGTAAGAAACGAGTCAAGCGGATACACGGCTGAATATTAGCCATCCGCACGACACCAAAAGAGACATTAATGCCAGTGAGCTGGTCAGGAAAACTGTGCTGTTGGTGTTGGGCAATAATCGCTTGCTGAATGGCCTGAAAATAGCGAATTTGCTGCTTAGTATCATTTTTATCACGCGATAATGGTAAAATTGTTGCCTTGCGTTTTGCAGGTTTTTTCGCCAGTTGTTCAGTTCGTTTTTGGATAAATGCTTGATGCTCAGCTTGATAGTATTGCGCAGTTTGTTCATTGTGATTGAGAGTGGCAAGGTGAGTGGTAAACTCATCGACCCAGACGCAACCGACCTGATGGTTAAGCTGACGGCTGGTGGCATGTAGCTGCCAGCCCTGTTGATAGGCGTGAAAAAAACTTAATGCCAGATCCGGTGGGATCGTGGCTGATGAGATCATCACTTTACGCCCTAACATACCCGCCAGATGAATTAATCGGCCAATAGCAACCAAATCTTCGCCCATAAAGTCATCAACTTCGTCGATAACTAAATCGGAGGACATTAATCTCAGGCAGGGTAAAATATAGCGTCCACCACGTGTGGTCTCGGTTGCAGTCATGATATGGTCTATGGTACAAGCTAATACTGGTGCGTAGAGCAGAGCGCGATCTTTTGCGCGCCTTAGTACCGTTGTGAGTTCTTCCTCTGGCAGAACGCCTTGCCAGGCTTGTTTCTGCCAGTGTAATTCATCATCACCATCAAACAAATTTTCTTCAGAGGCTGAGCCCGTTGCCTCATAATTCGTTTCTTGCTGTTCATTTTTCGGTGATTGTTCATCCTGATGCAATTGTTGGATTGCTTGGGAGCCGATTAAAACCGCTAATTGGCTATCATCGAGTCCGATGCGGTCGCGGTATTCATGCCCAGTTTGCAGTGTTAGGGTGCGTAATCCCAACGCCAGTATATAACGAAGACTCTGTTTATCATCCGATAACGCTTGCATAATTTTGGCGTTTGCCAGCGTTTTACCACAGCCAGTGCTAGCCATATTCACAATAAAAAAGCCACTAATATTGTCGTTATTTTGGTCGCGGTAATGGCTAATTGCCGTTACTGCCTTGTCTTGCCATTGAAATTCTTGTTTGGTATTTTTTTTCGGTTTTAATTCCTTAATATCACAGGCGACTGGCGGTTCACTTTCAAAAAAAGGCAAATATTCCACCACATTTCTCGCCGCTTCTGTGACATTGAGTAGGTGTTCATCCAGCTTTTGCTTTAATCTTGTGCCGTTTGGTTCCCGTACCGTATTGGCATATAAATTAATATTGGTTTGCCAGTTAGGATCGTTATTTTGTGATGAGTAATGATGATCGCCCAACATTAGACATAAGCGAGCATGATGAGCAATGAGTCGCCAGCTACCATTTTGCATTGCTTCCATAAACAGGTGCAAATGTTGTTTTAAATGGTTGGCAGCTGAACTGAGTGCAGTAAGCCAAACCGACGATTGACTGAGTAATCCTTGTGGAAATTCAAAGCACTGACTTACTCGTTGTTGATATTGTTTTTCATCCTGTCGATTTTCATATCCCCAATCTTGTTTTAGCCGCTGTAATAATAGGGTTATTGTGTCACTGGTGTGATCTTTTAAATTGTTAATTTCCTTTTGAACATGTAGCGATGGTAACCGGTGGTGAGAAACGATTAACCAACTTAGCAGCGATGCGGCATCAGGTAGGTGGGTTAATGGTTTTATCTGCTGTAGATGACCGTTTTGCTCTGCTATCCAATTCTGTAGCTTTGCCTCATCCATGCGCTGAGTAATAAGGGTGTCCAGCCAACCTGGATCATGCTGAGGTTGGTCACCGCTTTTTACCAATGCACTAAACAGTAATACCGAGATCCATTCATGCCTGATGGGATCACCTTTAGCTGACGTTTTACATTGCGGATCTAACTTTGTTTGGAATAAGCGAGTGGTTTTACCCCAATCATGCAATAAGCCGGCTAGGCGAGTGAAGGCATCAATTAACGGCAAGTATCTCCAGTTATTTTCATATTGGCTGCCAAAGAGAGATTTCTCTGTGCGGTTAACTGGAACATGACCTTCACTATTAAATTTATTTTTGTTACCGACCACCCATAATAATTGGATCCGGGAACGAGAACGTATCCAGTGGCAACTGATAGCGCTATTTCTGCTAGCGCTTTGGCGTAGCATTTTATGTACGGTTTTTAATCCTTTTTCAGTGATCAAAGTTTGCCATGTGTTATCGCCAATCCGATTGGCAAAGGCATCTAGTATTCGACGTGTTCTTTTCAAGGCATTTTTTTCACATTGAGAAACAAAGGTTACCATCATAGATTTTGTTCCTTAATATCTTGTTCAGAATGGTTTTGTAATGCGATTGCTTTCACTGTTTTAAACATAAAATCTAGCGCTTGGTGATCAACAAATGCTTGCAATACTTGTTGACGGAATTGCTGTTCGCTGGCATTTTCTCGGGCACAAATAAATGAATAAGGCAAAACGATCGCATCTTTAATTAAGTCCGCGACGTCAAATACCAATGCGCCACGACGGGTTTTGCCATGCATAACGGCGAAACTATGGGGAATGCCTAATACCCATAAGCAACTGGCGGCTAAACCGTAAGCTAAGTAATTGCCGTGATTAAGAAAATCATTGGTTTTATTGAGCGATTTATGTTGTCGGATGAAATCTTTTTGCTGGGTATTATTTGCTGCATGCTGATAAAGCGCTTTAGTATGTTGGCCTTCAGCTAGTAATAAATCTGAGAATTTACTGGCTGTATCAGTTCGTTGGTGAAATGTTTCGAGGGCTTTTTTAAGCAGTTTATCCTGCAAAATAAATCCTTCACTTTTTAATTCACGATCGTTGCTCCAGACATGTTGTAAATAATCAACTCACGCCTGTTGAAATTGCTTCGCAGCAGCTAAACGTTTTTCTTCGTCAAACCAGAACTGCATCCAGCCTTGCAAATATTCCGTTGGTCGATACTCATTTTGTGGTGTTAGCCACTCGATTTCTGCACCCATAAATAAGGGGGTACCGCCGCCGCCGCAAAAACCTATCAGTACACCGGCGGTGGCTAACATGCGCATGGCGGCTTGGGTAATAGAGGTTCCTGTACCTAATAAAATTACTGTGGTATTTGCAATTGGAATATTGTAATAGCAGTTTTCATTTTTAGCTTCCGTTAGATATAAAACTCGGCCATCTTTTTGCATAACCCGGCAATGCTCAAGATAGTAGAGAATAGCTCTTTTAGAATGTAATATGTTTTTTAAATCTGAAGGAAGTAATTGTTCCATTTTTTGTTTTAAAAACTCCATTTTAATGATTTTTATTTTTTGTTGCTAAATTGCGATAGCGTATTAATTGATTGCGAAGTCGTATTTTATTGGTTGCTATTACACGTTATATATTAATGAAAATTTATTTTACATTTCATGATATAGCACATAAAAATCAGTTTAATTTAGGTTAAGTCTGGTGTTGTTTGCGGTATAGGTTTGATGGAATTAGCTTTAATTTTTAACTATTGAAGAGTAATAAGTTTATTAGTTAGTCGCGAGCAATTTTTTTATTGGCTAATAAGTTATGTAAATATAATTAATATAAGTTATAGAAATACAATATTAATTTAAAGAACTATACATTAATAAGATGCTGTTAATATTTTATGGTTTTTATTTATCAGAAAATTAAAAATTACTAATAATGATTGAATAGGTAAATAAATAGAGGTTAAACAGGAAATAAATTGAATTTGATTTTGCATTTCTATTTGGTTGAAATACTAATGTATCTCAGATTGCAATACACAACATTTTTTTACAAAAAATGAAATTTATTTATATTAATAATATTATAATAGTTAATGTTATGCTAATAGGATCTTATGATGTTTTTACCTTTTTTCATCGCTTTTCTGGTCACTATCTCACTTATTCTCAAACAGAGAAAACTAAGTTATATCCTTTTATTAATGCTGTTTATTATAACTATCTTATTATTTAAATATCATGCAAGCGATAATATCAACCTATCGTTTTAGTTAGAGAATTATGATGAAAACACTATCTTCAACAAAAGTTATTTCTAATCTGAATATTCTAGGACTATTAGGAATATCTGTAACATTAATCATTGCATTCTATTATCAAATTATATTACATGAAATACCCTGCCCACTATGCTTATTACAACGAGTGGGTATTATAATGATAGGTATCGGTTTTCTATTTAATCTTATCTTTGGTATTAATCAGCGTCATTATAGTATAATTATTCTTAGTTCTATCACCATATGTATCACTGCAACCCGCCAAGTATTAATTCATATTCTGCCAGGTGATCCTGGATATTATTCTACAGTCTTCGGTTTGCATCTTTATACTTGGTCGCTAATTTTCTCCTTAGCCATCATTCTGTTCGTTTGTGTATTAATGTTATTCAATAGCGCTGAAATACAAGTAGCAAAATCCCCTGCCAGAGAAATAGCGATTTATCTATTTGTATTTTTAATACTCGCTAACCTTATATCCACAATATTGGAGTGTGGGCTGACACAATGTGTTGATAACCAAACATTTTATAAATTATTAAATTAAAAATCTAATTTATTATCAATTGAAAATTCGCAGTTATAGTATAAATTTTAGACAGTTGAAAATGTCTGCCCTAAAATGTCTATTAAATCGTTTTAAAAAATATTCGTTGTGTTTAAATCGATTAAACAGATATTTAATGCGGTTTGCTATTGCCTATGCTCACGCTAACAAAGCCCTATCTGCGTCATGTCCAGCGCGTCAAGGATGTATTATTCATATAAGTATCACACCCTGCCTGACGTTGTCTGGTGACGCTACCGTCACGATTACGTCGTGCAAGTTTGCCGGCGCGTCAGAAATAAATGCAGTCACCGGACACATCACACCCACCAGCACAACAGCTTTCTCACCCTTTACCGTCAAGTTTAGCAAATAGGCGATTTCCTCATTAGTATCGCTACCATGGGTTATTCTAAATTAAAAGTCTTGTTTTGTTAGCAACGGCAAATTAGGCAAAAAACACATTGGCTAAACATACCGCAGGCAGCCTCTATAGAATTTACCTATCGTCACTCCATTAATCTGGATGATACCCACTTAAGTCTTGTTTATAATAACAACGGCAATATAGGATCCTGCGTCAATAAAGTGGCTGACTATCCGATCAAATTTGGATTACTACAATAATTATTTTTCTTCTATGCTTGATTCTTTATTTATATTCTATTTTTTATGGAGTTCGTGACGTGTTTCCAATAAATAATTTATCAACGGTTGCTCATGTTGCTTTGCCCAATAAAAATGATCCAACCAACATGCTGTTGCAGCAATTAATATCATCTTCTGCTCATATTCAAGGGGAAACTCGCTTGCTTCCTAACGGACTAACTGCTCGCGATAATTTTCCGTTACTATTTCAGGTTGTCCTCGATCCGGTAAATGAACAGCCTGAAAGAAATGAATTTCAACCTTCACATGACTTTAATTCCTTATACCCAATGATTGGAAAACAAGGAGAAACAACCATTGTTGCCGGAAATTATGATGAAATTGTACGATATGTATCCCGCAATCAAGCCTATGCGGTTTTTGCTATTGCCGCGCTTGGATTACCAGCGGTTTCATTGAAACAGAATTTTGATGATCCTGACACTAGTGCTATAGCGTTGCTATTTTCTGTAACAGGGAGTTTAGAAAGAGCAATAAGTTTTGATGAAACACATATCTTAGGCCCGGTAGATCCAGAACGGGTGGTTTTATTGCATGCACCCTACAGTAATATTAATACTTTACAACTAGAAGTGGCTGAAAATCTTTCACGAACTTATCAACAAGTAGTAAATAAATATATGAATTCCTCTAACCACAGTACTTTTGATATCTGGTTCAGTCTCTATCCCCAATATGAGGCTTTATCTTCATATTTTATAGGCAATGAACTTACACAACAGCAGATAACTAATGGTAATTTAGAAAGAAAAGTCGAGTCCAATAACATTCCTCATAATTCACTCACTGAAAATACTCATCTAGCTCACACGATGGTAAATGGAGAAAAAATAAGATCAGTAACCCCTGAGATATTAAAAGAGATAGTGTTATTAGGTGCAAAAGGGATCGCAAAAGCCGGTGGACTAACAAGGCTCAGTGAAAAATATAATGTGAATTTGAGTACTTTAAATAATTACCTCCATGCGGATGGCACACTGACGGTTAGAGGGAAAGTTTTTTTAGGTGGTAAATCCAATAAATTAACCCCTGAACTATTAAAAGAGATGGCGTCATTAGGTGCTGAAGGGATCGCAAAGGCCGGTGGATTGAGAAGGCTTAGTCAACAATATAACGTGAATTTGCATACCTTAAATAGTTATCTTAATAAAAAGGGCACGCTTACGGTTAATGGAAAAAATTTTTTAGGCGACAAATCCAGTAAATTAACCCCAGAGCTATTAGAAACAATAGCGTCATTAGATGCCGAAGAGTTTACAAAGGCCGGTGGACTAACAGGGCTCAGTGAACAATATAACGTCAATTTAACTACGCTAAATAATTACCTTGACAAAAATGGCATGCTTAAAGTTAGGGGAAAAATTTTCTTAAGTGGTAAATCGAACAAAATAACCCCTGAGCTATTACAAAAAATAGCGTCCTTAGGTGCTGAAGGGTTTGTAATAGCCGGTGGATTGAGAGGGATCAGTGAACAATATAACGTAAATTTGGCGACCTTAAATAATTACGTTGATAAAAACGGCACATTCACTGTAAGGGGAAAAAGTTTTTTAGGCAACAAATCCAATAAAATAACCCCTAGGCTATTAAAAACAATAGCATCATTAGGTGAGGAAGGGATCGCAAAGGCCGGTGGACTAATAGGGATCAGTAAGCAATATAAGGTGAATTTAAGTACCTTAAAAAGTTACCTTGATAAAAATGGCATGCTCACAATGAGGGGGAGGCGTTTTTTGGAAACCCGCTAGCATTTCAGTAAAAGTTGCTCTGTTATTTTTAGCTGGCTAACAGATAAAATCGGTTGGCCAGCAACAAGTCATCCCTTTTCGGATGTTGAAGCTGCTGCTTGTTTAACATATGTATCAATTCGATATCTGTAAACAAAGTTTGGGTACACTGCAATGATTTGAATACCAGCATAGCTGGTATTCGTCGCTTAATATGTCGATGTTCCGTTTTTACCCGAATGGTTAATTATTTATTCTATCCAACAGTAATATCTTTAACCGTAAAATATTCTATTAGTTTTGTTAAAATTGATATCTCACTTATACCTAAAACATCTTTTTTATCAAAACTTACGTCGGATAATAAAAAACCCTATGGTGAACCACAGGGTTGAGAACTAGGAAAATAAAATAGCGTTTAATACAGCACATTGATACAGTTTAACTCTTTATATGCAAGTTCTAAACGCTCAATCATGGAAGTCTGACCCGCACGCAGCCAAACACGAGGGTCATAATATTTTTTATTAGGTTTATCTTCACCTTCTGGATTACCCAGTTGGCTTTGTAGATAACCTTCATTTTTCTTATAATAATTCAAAATGCCTTCCCAGGTCGCCCACTGGGTGTCAGTATCAATATTCATTTTTACCACACCATAACTGACCGCTTCTTTAATTTCTTCAGCAGTAGAGCCTGAACCTCCATGGAAAACAAAATTCAGATTATTTTCCGCTGGCAAATTAAATTTCTGCGCAACGTACTGTTGTGAGTTGTGTAGAATTTTTGGTGTTAATTGAACGTTGCCTGGCTTATAAACACCATGCACATTACCGAAAGATGCCGCAATAGTAAATCGATGACTAATTTTACTCAATTGCTCATAAGCATAAGCGACATCTTCAGGCTGTGTATAAAGCGATGAGCTATCTAAGCCAGTGTTATCGACACCATCTTCCTCACCACCAGTGCAACCTAACTCAATTTCTAGTGTCATGCCCATTTTGCTCATCCGTTGCAAATATTGAGAGCAAATTTCAATATTTTCCGCCAATGACTCTTCAGACAAATCGATCATATGCGATGAAAACAGTGGTTTACCGGTGGTTTTATAATATTCCTCGCCAGCATCTAGCAAGCCATCAATCCATGGCAGTAGTTTACGTGCACAATGATCAGTGTGTAAGATAACAGCGATACCATAATGTTTTGCCATTTGATGCACATGATGAGCACCTGATATTGCGCCTAAAATCGCAGCTTGCTGACCTTCTGCTTTTAGACCTTTACCGGCGATAAACGCAGCACCACCGTTAGAAAATTGGACAATTACCGGAGAACGAACTTTAGCAGCGGTTTCCAAAACAGCATTAATCGAATCTGTACCGACACAATTGACTGCCGGCAACGCAAATTTATGTTCTTTTGCAACGGCAAAAACTTTTTGCACATCATCGCCGGTAATAACACCTGGTTTTACAAAATCAAAAATCTTAGACATGAGATAAAATCCTATTATTGGACAGGTGAACAGTGCTACCTGTCATTTTCTTCAGATATAATTACTGTTTTGCTCGTTCTTCTAACACAACAACTGCGTAATTTTTTACCTTCCATAAATTCAAGAAAAGCGCCACCGCCAGTAGAAATATAAGAAATTTTATCCGCAATACCAAACAGATCAATCGCCGCTAATGTATCACCACCACCTGCAATAGAAAAAGCTTCACTTTCTGCAATCGCTTGGGCAATCGCTGCGGTGCCGTGGCGAAAATTAGGGAACTCGAAAACCCCAACCGGACCATTCCATAAAATCGTTTTTGCTTTTTTAAGAATACCCGCCAAACGTTCAGCCGTTTCATCGCCTAAGTCCAAAATCTGCTCATCATCTTTAACATCATTGACAGATTTCATTACCGCCTCGGCTGTTTCAGAAAATTCAGTCGCTACACGAACATCAGTAGGTACAGGAATATCGCAAGTAGATAATAATTTTTCTGCTTCTGGGATCAAGTCATCTTCATATAAAGAACGGCCGACTTTATGACCTTCAGCTGCGATAAAGGTATTGGCAATACCGCCTCCCACAATAATTTGGTCGGCAATTTTTGCTAAAGAATCCAAGACAGTTAATTTAGTCGAAACTTTTGAACCACCAACGATTGCAACCATTGGCCGAGCAGGCTCTTTCAATGCTTTACCTAATGCGTCCAACTCAGCAAATAACAGCGGCCCTGCGCATGCTATAGGAGCAAATTTTGCCACACCATGGGTTGATGCCTGAGCACGGTGCGCCGTACCAAATGCATCCATTACATAGATGTCACAAAGTGCAGCATATTGCTTAGATAAGTTTTCATCATCCTTTTTTTCACCCCGGTTGAAGCGTACATTCTCAAGAACCACCAGCTCGCCATTAGCAACTTCAACTCCATTTAAATAATCTTTTACTAAACGAACAGGATAGTCGAGCTTATCTGCTAAATAGTCTACAACGGGTTTCAATGAAAATTCCTCATTATACTCACCTTCAATCGGGCGACCTAAATGAGACGTTACCATTACCTTTGCGCCTTGCTTTAAAGCGGTTTCAATCGTCGGTAAAGAAGCACGGATCCGTGCATCAGAGGTAACTTTGCCATCTTTGACAGGAACGTTTAGGTCAGCCCGGATGAATACTTTTTTACCCGCTAGATCTAAATCGGTCATCTTAATTACAGACATGGTGAATCCTCTCGTTGATTCTCTAAATTATTAATCTTCTGCTGTGTATGGAGAGCAATATTCCCCATACTGTCTGTCAACAGATAGATTTGTTGAAACCAGTAGCAGCCATTGCTAATGTCGTATCAAGCATACGATTGGCAAAACCCCACTCATTATCGCACCAAACTAAAATCTTAATTAGGTGTTGCCCACTAACTCGTGTTTGCGTACCATCTACAATAGCACTATGTGGGTCATGATTAAAATCTGTTGATACTAACGGCATTCAGTATAATCAACTATACCACGAAATGAACCTTCTGCTGCTTGTTGCAACAGCTGATTGACTTTAGCTACCGTTACTTTAGATCTTACCGTCACACTGAGGTCGATCGCCGTTACATTGATAGTTGGTACGCGAACCGATATCGCTTCAAAATGATCTTTGAATTTTGGCAATATTCGTGTGATCCCAGCAGCCAATTTGGTATCAACAGGAATAATAGATTGGCTAGCGGCGCGTGTACGACGTAGATCTTGATGATAAGCATCAATAACCGGCTGATCATTCATTGCAGCGTGAATCGTTGTCACTGTACCAGACTCAATATCCAAAGCATCATCTAATATTTTAATCACAGGAATAATACAATTTGTGGTACAAGATGCGTTTGATACCAGTTGATCGCTATTTTTCAAACTGGTTTCATTAACCCCATAAACAATAGTTGCATCAAGATCAGTACTTCCCGGATGAGAAAATAGCACCTTTTTTGCGCCACTTGATAAATGCGCAGAGCCATCGGCCTTTGAGCCATAAACACCGGTACAATCGAGTACTACATCAATATCCAATGCTCGCCATGGTAGTTTTTCAATCTCAGATTGATGAAAAAGATGAATACTGTCATTACCTACAACTAACAAATCGTTATTCAGGCGCACATCATAAGCAAATCGGCCATGACTAGAATCATACTTTAATAAATGCGCTATTCCTTCCGAAGTAGCAATTTCATTAATTGCAACAACAGCAATTTGAGCTCGGTGATCTGATTCATAAAGCGCTCTTAATATGCTACGCCCTATTCGCCCAAAACCATTAATTGCCACTCTAACTACCATACTCTTCCTTCAATATAACAACTGATTTGTTAATGGCTAAGAATACCGGTAATTACAGCTTTTGTACTGAGGATTTTTGTCGTCAATCATAAAAAGTGTGCTTTTGATCAATAAATCTAGCAATTTTGCCAAAATGAAACGTTTCAGCTTAATTTAAATGCACTACAACATAAAAAAAGATCGCAATAGCGCATGATTATCTGCTGAAATAAAAAGAGCGTATCTAATCATATAAAGCTGATCAATACGCTCATATCATTTTCATCAATTACGGCAATAAAGCTTTAGCCTTCTCTATCACATTTTCCACACTAAAACCAAACTCTTTAAATAAAACCTCTGCCGGTGCTGACTCACCAAAAGTATGCATACCAACAACCCCACCGGTTGTGCCAACATATTTGTACCAATAATCGGCAATACCCGCCTCAACAGCCAATCGTGCAGTAACTGAAGAGGGTAATACAGACTCACGATAAGCGGCGTCCTGTTTATCAAAAGTATCCGTTGATGGCATAGAAACCACTCGTACTTGATAGCCTTCGGCAGTCAATTTTTCATAAGCGTTAACCGCTAATCCAACCTCAGAGCCAGTTGCAATCAAAATAAGCGCGGGTGTTTTTTCGCTATCTTTGAGCACATAAGCCCCTTTAATAATGTTGGCTAACTGTTTAGTATCACGTGGTTGCTGTTCAAGATTTTGACGGGAAAAAATCAACGCACTTGGCCCCTCATTACGCTCAATCGCATACTGCCAGGCAATGGCCGATTCAACCTGATCACAAGGACGCCAAGTACTTATATTAGGCGTCAGGCGCAAACTGGCTAATTGCTCAAATATAAACATGGAAATGACGACCAGTTAAGCGGCGATTGATCACTTCTACCGCGCCAATTTCAATAATATTATGTCCTTCATAATGGATCCCTAGCTTATTCATACCAGTAGTTTCCGTATCAAGAACAATTTGTCGTGTAATCACAGTGCTCATAGTGCCTTTTTATGTCAGACTTAGGGTTATAAATCACGAATAAAATGAGTTTATCAGAAATGACGAAACAGGTAGAAATTTTCACCGATGGTTCTTGCTTAGGCAATCCAGGCCCAGGCGGTTATGGTATTTTACTGCGTTATAATAAACATGAAAAAACATTAAGCAAAGGGTATTTTCGTACCACCAATAATCGTATGGAATTAATGGCTGCCATTATTGGTTTGGAAACGCTTAAACAACCCTGCCAGGTTATTCTAACGACTGATAGTCAATATGTCCGTCAGGGTATCACCCAATGGATCCACAACTGGAAAAATCGCCAATGGCGACGCGCAGATAAATCACCTGTTTTGAATGTTGATTTATGGCAACGATTAGACGCAGCAATTTCTCGACACCAAATAGAATGGCACTGGGTCAAAGGCCATGCTGGACATGCAGAAAATGAGCGATGCGATGAATTAGCAAGAAATGCGGCAAATTCACCAACAGAAGAGGATAGCGGCTACCAAACGGAACAAAATTAATGACGTTTGCGCCAACACTTAACAACCCCCATTGTGTTACCTATTTTCATGCGGGTTCGCATAAATTTTATGGGTGTTGGCGTCAACGGTAACGTTCTTTTACGGGCAATGATAAGATTGATACAACCGGCAAATTGCAAATTTCTATTGATAAAATGATCAGGATTTATCCAGGGTATAATTTGAAAACTTTGTCGCTGCAGTACTTCGTAATTCAATAAGCTCAACCAATCAAGTTGACGCCAGGTCGAAAACATATGACTACGATAGGGTTGCCGCTTACGCAAAAGAGGAATACATTTCCCTAACCCTAGCAAACTAAAAGGATTAAAATTAGATAAAATTAGCCAACCATCATCAACCAAAACCCTATCAGCTTCACGCAATAACCAATGTGGGTTAGTACCGTAAGATAATTGTTGTATCAAAAGACAGGCATCGATCGATTTGTCCTCGAAAGGCATTTCATTAGGATCACCTAATAATTGACAGTTACTTCCAGCTATATTCATGCTAAATTGATGGGTAATCAGCGATGCTTGGGTATCAATCTGTAAACTCAATTGGCCAATTTTTAATAAATGGAAACCAAATATTTTTGGCCACCATGGTTGTAGCTGCTGGTTCAATGCAATACGATAATACTCTCCCCATGGAATGTCTTCCCAGGAGTCAGGCATTTTAGATCGTTGAGCAATACGAGCTGACTTCATTGTAATATCCTTCTAACCCTTTAGCTATGAGGCATTATTATATTATGGAGCTTATCAGAATTCCTTCCTTAGTTGATAATTATATATGGCTATTAATCTATCAAGGTAACTGTATTATTGTCGATCCTGGTACTGCTAAGCCAGTGCAGCAATTTTTGCAACAAAATGCTATAAAACCGGTCGCTATTTTACTTACTCACCACCATCATGATCACGTCGATGGCGTCAAAGAATTACAAAAATATTATCCCGAATTAGTCGTCTATGGTCCAATGGAAACCAGTAGCAAAGGAGCAAC
Organism: Arsenophonus endosymbiont of Crataerina pallida; assembly: GCF_964020125.1. NCBI lineage: Bacteria > Pseudomonadati > Pseudomonadota > Gammaproteobacteria > Enterobacterales > Morganellaceae > Arsenophonus > Arsenophonus endosymbiont of Crataerina pallida. Next base: position 72,389 of record NZ_OZ026540.1, read on the forward strand.
ATGTATCATAAAAGGTGGAGAGCAGCTAAATTTTGCCAGCTTTTCATGGCAAATTTTTGCCGTACCTGGACATACTTTAGGACATGTTGCTTACTATCAAAAACCATATCTATTTTGCGGTGATACCCTATTTTCTGGTGGTTGTGGCCGTATTTTTGAAGGAACAGCTGAACAAATGTATCATTCGCTTGAAACGCTTAAAGCTTTACCTGATGAGACGTTAGTCTGTTGCGCACATGAATATACCGCTGCGAATATGGTATTTGCCAGTTATTTGCTACCCCACGATGAAGCAATAAAAGCTTATACTTTAGCCGTGAATCAAAAACGAGCCCAAAAACAATCCACACTGCCATCACAACTTAAAGTAGAAAAAAAGATCAATATCTTCTTAAGATATGACGATCCTTACTTACAAAAAGTATTGGGGTTTTCTCCTGCTACTTGTTCAAATTGTGATGTATTTGCCAAAATTCGCAAACTAAAAGATCGCTTTTAAATTGATGGTTGTCATTAGCTAACGAGATCAGTATCATTCCCTCTTTATTAAACAATTGAATAAATAACAACCTAGGATAGGTTACATTAATGAAGACAAAAGCGATACTATTCGCCTCTGTTCATGGTTAGGAAATTGAATGTTAATTATTTCTTTTTTTCTGACCTTAATTGCTGATACGGATGACCGATCTCTAGTTTCACCATCAAGTAGTCGCCTGGCTTTTCGTCAACCAGAGGTTTTTTTATACAATAAATTGAATTTAGTTAGATCTTCCCTACGCGGTTTTCCGTAACCATCGCGCCTTTTTGACTATCTTACGGCGCATTTCCAGTAATACTTCTGCTCTGATACCCACCTGTACGCTGTTAAAAATCATCCGGCTCCCACATAATATGCATTGATACGGATCCACATTCGTAAAGTGTTTCATCAGCGACGCAAAGCCCGGTTTATGCGGTTTTTTCTTCACCTGCATACCCAGTGCCGCATAGACTTTCGGCAGCAAAATACCCCGTTTCCGGTTGGCCAGAAAGCCGTAATACCGCACCATCTTAAAATGCTGTGACGGGATATGGCTGATGTAGCGCAACAACATTGCTTCCTGGCTCAGATATTGGGTGCGGTGCTTTCCCGTCCGGTGATCATAGTAATGATGGACAACAGTGCCGCCGTTATAATGACGCAGTTTTGAGGCTGCAACCGGCGGGAGTTTCAGGTAACGGCCAAGATAATTGACATTTTGTCGGGCATGTTTGGTTTTTTTCGCAAAGTGAATTTTCCAGCGCCGCTGGTACTGTGATTCCAGAAACTGACACCATTCCCGGTAGTCGCGGATATGCACATAGCCGGCAGCAGGTAAATTCAGCCCGCCGTAATTCTCTCGAAGTAACGCGATGACAGCCCGGCGCCAGTACCGCTCTACTACTTTCTTTTTGAAGAAAACCGGTCGCCAGACGTCGTGTTTGCGGCATAATCCGCCGCGGGTCACCGATAAATGGATATGCGGGTGTTGGTTAAGCTGACGCCCGTAAGTATGTAGGGCGACAAACAACCCGATTTCGATATTGAGTTTTTCTGCCCATTTCAGCAGGGTTCGAGCGGCACAGGCAAACAACTGATTCAGTAATGGCCAGTTGTGATTAAATGCCGGCCAGAGTTTATCAGGCATAGTGAAAGTGATGTGCTGCCATTCGCAGTCTGGCAAAATGTGTTGCTGCTCGGCTATCCACTGTTCGGTGGCTTTCATCCCGCAGGCGCTGCAGCCTTTGCTTTTGCAGCTCTGACAGAAATATTTGGTGTGCGGGCAGTCAGGGGAGTCGCAGCAATAACGACGGATACCCATAGCACCGGTGCCACAGGCGAGCATCCGTTCGACGACCAGTTTAGTCCATTCGGGAACGGAAGAGCCGTATTTCATGAGTAACCGGTTCCAGCCGTCATCTATCTGGAAGAGAAGTTTTGCGGGTCGGGGAATATACATACACCGGATTATAACGGGAGGCGGTTACTAAGGACAGCCATTTACTTACAGCGTCTTAGCTCCCGACGCAGGCGGGCTACTGTCCGCCGGCAACCATGATCGATAAATTGATAATATTAATAAACAGTTGCCTTATTAAGCCACAATAAAAGCATAAAAGAAATCCAAGGACTATTAATAAAAAAGGCGAGATAACAATAAGTCTCTCGCCTTTAATATATGATTAATCAATAACAGTAAATTTAAGCCTGGCCTTTAACTTCTTTTAGACCATTAAAAGGCGCTTTTTCACCTAACACTTCTTCAATACGGATTAATTGATTATATTTAGCAACTCGATCAGAACGGCTCATTGAACCTGTTTTGATCTGGCCCGCTGCTGTTCCTACTGCCAAATCTGCAATTGTAGCGTCTTCAGTTTCACCTGAACGATGTGAGATAACCGCAGTGTAGCCGGCATCTTTTGCCATCTTAATTGCTGCTAAAGTTTCGGTTAAGCTACCAATCTGATTGAATTTAATTAAAATAGAATTAGCAATTCCTTTTTCAATGCCTTCTTGCAAAATCTTGGTATTAGTAACGAATAAATCATCACCAACTAACTGAATTTTGTCTCCTAACACTTTAGTCTGGTAAGCGAAACCATCCCAATCTGACTCATTAAGACCATCTTCAATTGAAACGATAGGATATTGTTTGGTTAATTCTTCTAGATAGTGGGTAAATTCTTGTGAAGTAAAAGTTTTACCTTCACCTTTCAGCTCATAATTACCCGTTTCCTGGTTGTAAAATTCTGAGGCGGCACAATCCATTGCTAAAGTAATATCTTTACCTAACTCATAGCCTGCTGCTTCAACGGCGTCTTTAATTGCGGCTAAAGCTGCGGCATTAGATTCTAAATTTGGTGCATAGCCACCTTCATCGCCGACCGCTGTATTCATCCCTTTGGCTTTTAACACTTTTGCCAAGTGGTGAAAAACCTCTGATCCCATCCGAACTGCTTCTTTCAAGCTTTTTGTGCCCACTGGCTGGATCATAAACTCTTGAATATCAACATTGTTATCCGCATGTTCGCCACCATTGATAATATTCATCATTGGTAAAGGCATAGAGAATTTACCCGGCGTGCCATTCAATTCAGCAATATGCTCATATAAAGGCATACCTTTCGCTGCCGCAGCCGCTTTTGCATTAGCCAGTGAAACAGCCAAAATCGCATTAGCACCGAATTTAGATTTATTTTCTGTACCGTCTAATTCGATCATGATTTTATCGATATTAGCCTGATTTTTGGCATCTTGGTCGATCAATGCATCCGCAATTGGGCCATTTACTGCTGCAACTGCCTTCAAAACACCTTTACCTAAAAAGCGATCTTTATCACCATCACGTAGCTCTAATGCTTCTCGTGAACCAGTCGATGCACCAGATGGTGCCGCTGCTAAACCAACAAATCCGCCTTCTAAATGAACCTCTGCTTCAACAGTCGGATTACCACGGGAGTCGATGATTTCACGCCCGATGACTTTAACGATTTTGGACATTAAATTTTCCTCAGTACAAGTTAAATTTCAGCCAATGGTAACAAATTAATACCATTAGCCCATATCTCTTTTCAGCTGGCCTTGCTGATATTCCTTTGCGGCTTTAATAAAACCAGCAAATAACGGATGGCCATCCCTTGGTGTCGAAGTAAATTCAGGATGAAACTGACAAGCGACAAACCAAGGATGGTTAGGATCCTCGATAATTTCCACCAGCTTATTGTCCGCTAAGCGTCCTGAAATACGTAAACCCGCTTCTTCAATACGCGCCAAAAGCTTACCATTGACTTCATAACGGTGGCGATGCCGCTCCATAATTGTGTCGCTATTGTACAACTCACGGACTTTACTACCTTTCTCTAAACGGCATAATTGGCTACCTACTCGCATCGTACCGCCAAGATCGCTCTTCTCATTACGAACTTTAATACTACCACTGTCATCAGACCATTCCGTAATTAAGGCAACAACCGGATATGGACAATCTGGCGCAAATTCTGTTGAGTTTGCCCCTTCCATACCAGCAACATGACGGGCATATTCAATCAGAGCAACTTGCATTCCCAGGCAAATACCCAAATAAGGAATATTATTTTCACGTGCGTAACGAGCTGCCATAATTTTCCCTTCGACACCCCGTTCACCAAAACCACCTGGAACCAGGATAGCATCAAGTTCTTTTAATAGTTCGGTACCACGCTCTTCAATATCTTCAGAATCAATCAGCTTGATGTTCACTGTTAAACGATTTTTTAAACCGCCATGTTTTAACGCTTCAATAACCGATTTATAAGCATCAGGTAACTCTATATATTTACCTACCATGCCAATAGTTACCTTACCTACCGGATTGGCTTGCGCATCAATAACCTGTTCCCATTCAGACAAATCAGCTGCTGGGCAGGTAAGTTCAAATTTCTTACAAATATAATCATCTAGCTGCTGAGATTTCAATAATGCAGGAATTTTATAAATTGAATCAACATCTTCTAATGAAATAACTGCTTCTTTCGGTACATTGCAGAAAAGCGCAATTTTAGCCCGTTCATTAACCGGAATAACCCGATCTGAACGGCAAATTAGCACGTCTGGCTGAATACCAATAGAAAGAAGTTCTTTTACTGAATGTTGAGTTGGTTTGGTTTTAACTTCACCTGCAGCAGGTAAATAAGGCACTAAAGTAAGATGCAGGAAAAGAGTGTGTTTACGACCAACATCAACCGCTAATTGACGAATTGCTTCCAAAAAAGGTAAAGATTCAATATCGCCCACTGTGCCACCAACTTCAACCAAAACGATATCGTGACCTTCTCCGCCACGAATAATCCGGTTTTTGATCTCATCAGTAATATGAGGAATAACTTGAATAGTTTCGCCCAAATAATCACCACGACGCTCTTTACGCAATACTTCAGAGTATACGCGACCGGTTGTGAAATTATTACGGCGTGTCATTTTAGTACGAATAAAACGTTCATAATGGCCCAGATCAAGATCAGTTTCTGCACCATCTTCGGTGACATAAACTTCTCCATGTTGGATTGGGCTCATCGTGCCTGGATCAACATTAATATAAGGATCCAGTTTCATAATAGTAACATTCAGTCCACGCGCTTCAAGTATAGCAGCCAAAGAAGCTGCGGCAATGCCTTTGCCCAGAGAGGATACTACCCCGCCGGTTACAAAAATATAACTTGTTTTCATGCTAAACCTGAAAATTTAGGTGTAAAAGACGATGAATATAACAGGACGGGAAAGCAGTATACCCTAACCTTAAATCTGCTACAAATGTTCTAAACCTATTAAGGTTAATTTTCATCAATAATCTTTCAATATCAAGAATTAGCTTATGCAAATTCCTGTCAATAAATAGCTGCTCGATTATAACATCCTAACTAATACTTAATCCATTCAGCTAAAAATAATAATCACTCTTTTTTAATTTGTTGCCAAAGTTTTTCCATTTCATCTAGTGTAGCATTTTCTAATGAACGGCCTTTGTTTAAGATCAGTTTTTCTACTCGGCAAAAACGGTGTTCAAATTTACGACACGCTTTTTGTAATGCTAATTCAGGTTCATGGCCAAGATGGCGCGATAAATTAACCACCGCAAAAAGTAAATCACCAATTTCTTCTTCAATATGTGATTGGCTCGGTTCAGGCTTATTTATTTCTGCCAAAACCTCTTCAATTTCTTCATGAACTTTGGCTAATACCGGGGCAAATTTGTCCCAATCAAAACCGACAGCCGCACAGCGTTTTTGCATTTTGCTGGCTTTCATTAATGCCGGCAGTACTTGTGGAATATCATCTAAAACTGAATGCTGATTTTTTGCGGCCCGTTCTTTGACTTTATTTTTTTCCCAATCATATATTGCTTTATCGCTATTAATAATCGATTGTCCAGCAAAAATATGAGGATGACGTGATATTAACTTTTGACTGACGATTTGGCAGATTTCATTAAAATCGAATAATTTTTGTTCTTTTGCAATCTGGGCATAAAAGACAATATGAAACAGTAAATCACCCAATTCTTCTTTTAAAGCAGCAAAATCTTGTCGTTCAATAGCATCAACAACTTCATAAGTTTCCTCCAGCGTATAAGGCGCTATTGTGGCAAAAGATTGCACTTTATCCCATGTACAACCATGTTCAGGATCACGTAACTGAGTCATAATCAATAACAATTGTTCTATTGCAGCTGAGTCCGTTTGCATATTATTTCCATCACAAATAATAAGTTAGATAAAATAAATTATATTAGTCAAAATGTTAATTAAAAAATATGTATCTTAATTTATTTTTATATACACAGTCATGTACAAATTATTTTTCATACCCCCGTGTTATCTTTGCCATAATACCAAAAACAAAACCGCAATCTCTCACAAAGCCACTTACACTCAACCAACAACTAATAGTTAACAACTTCCGCCAACGCTGCTAATATCATGCCCCTGAAATGGGGCTAATTTGTTATTCGGGCTTCTTAGGCCAGTCAATCTCGGGTGCGGTGGCGGTATCAATATCATTGAGTTTTACGCTGTACATTTCCCAAGCCCGTAGCGCGGTTTTCTCGCTATTGGTGGCCATCCCTAATCGCACTTTACGCTCAAGCAAGGTAATTTTTGTTTCCGCTTCGTCGATTAAATGTAATTTTGTCTGATTTGCGGTGTTGATTTGGTTTGCTTTCATCGCCTGATTATCCGTTACCCATTTTTTGCCATCCCATTTATCGAATTTCGTTACCGGTGCTAACAAGGTGAAGCCGGTTTTTATCACGCCGAGATAATCAACGGGATAGGAAGCACGATTATTGGTATCGTATACCGTCTTGCCTCGGTGGTCAGGAACATATAGCCACTGTTTACCATCAAGACTCCGGATAATGGCGATTTCGTCATTGTTCGGTATTTCTGGCGCATCCGTATAAGAACATTCTCCCACGCTGAGACCATCATGCAAAAATTCCATTGTTGCACCGATATATTCATGGGGTGCGTCCTTCATGCAAATAAACGTTTTTATCCAGCCTCGGTTTTTCGCGAAACCGTTTTCACCGATTTCGGTGGTTTTTATGTCTACACTGTATTTCATTATGCAGCCCTCACGATGTATAAAAATGCGACATTTCGCGGTCGGTTTTCGTTTGCGGTAGGAACGACCCGCGAAGCATTAAAAGACATGACGCTGCCCCAATCGTCATTTCGTCCATTACCGATATTACTGTTGTGATTGCTGTCTTTTCGGAATGCGCCATCACCCCCTGCAATCGGTGGTTCGGTTCCGCCATGTCTGGCATACCCAATGCGTCCGGTGATATTTCGAATAGCATCACCTTGATTACTTAATACTGTTCTGCCTGGGTCAACTCCTATGCCTAAATCCAGCCCGCGAATAAATTCACCGTACAAAATGGGCAATTTCCCAGAAGGGTAAGCTAATGCTAATTGGGGATACTTGGCTTTATCGAAGTTATTGCCATCGCAGACAAAATAACCGTTAGGGGGTGTCGCCTGGGGCCAGGGAATGGGCGCGCCGACCGGATAATTGTTAATCGCGTCCACATCAGACGTTAAAGCAAGTTCACCGGATTTTTGCGGAAACAAAACCGTTGTTTTTGTGTTTGTATCGTGAACCTGGGTTCTTTTTGAATTTCTGACGTAAGCAAACTCAGCACCGCTAGAACCATTAGTGCCACCTAAATTGAAAACCGTATCACCCGTTGGTGATTCAATGTTCAGTCTTCCAACTTTGAGAGCTTCTTCTGAACTTTTCTTAGAATAATTATCGTCACAGGCTTTTTGGCTCAGCACTTTATCGGTCGAATTCCCCGTTGTTTGCAAGACGCTTGCTTTATCGAGTTTTTTATTGACTTCATCAATACTCACCGTTTTCGCCAAGTCATAAGCAATTTTAACCGCTTTAGGTGTGGCTGCTAGCGTTTCGTCATTGCTGTCAGTGGCGCTACTGAGTTTCGTTATACCTGCTACTGTTTTTGTGGCAGTTGGCACCGTGTTGTTAACGTTTTTTGATAAGGCACTGATGAGTCCGGCTTTCAGTTTATCAACGTTGCCATCGTCCAGTACATCACTGTTATTGGTTTCAGCGATGAATTGCGCGATGACATGCGCTATCACCGATGCCTGTCGCCAGACGGTGTTTAGCTCCTGTGAGCGAGCGACACCAGCACTAAAGCCGTTATTACGCGCAGGGAGTTTCTGATACTCATCTGCCGGCAATACGTTAGCCCCGTCGGCTATACCAAACGGTAAAATTTCATTTTTTGCCATGATTATTCCTATAATTTTACTGACCAGCTACCGACGTCAAAGCCGTCGATGTAACGATTATTGACATCAAACCCCAAAATACCGTTATCCCCTTCGGAACCGGTGTAGGCGTTAAGTCTTACGCCTTCTGGCTTGATATTGAGATATCCCTGTTTGATAACGGCTTTTGTCACTTCCGGTATGACGCCACCGGTTAGATACACATCCATCGACATATTCTGATTGTCGATAAAAAAGATTTTTACTGTTTCATCAGGGATTACGCCCTGATAAATTTCTGAGAGCATCTCGCTTGTGCCATCCCAGTGATTTGCGCGGATTTTTGCTCTTAATATGAAGCGGTAGGTTTCGTCATCAAGCTCAGTAAAACCACTATCAGCATCAAAGCGCCGTTTCCAGCTCCCTTGGTCAAAGCCCACCTTTTCGGTATCCAGTGAAAAATAGACCCCTTTTATCGGCGTTTTGACAAAACGTGATAAGCCTATCCATTCACCCACGGCATCCAGTTGTTTACCCGTTGCCGTATCAATACTGAAAAAGGCATTAAGCTGTGAGGCCAAAGCTGAAATATCACTTAGCGCGCGCGTCATTAACTCAATATGTTGCGTAAACTTTTCTGCTTGACGATGTTGTGGGGTAATGTACTCGGTGTAATCTCTCATGAGGTCACCACCAGTTTGATGTTATTCTCACGACAACTGACTGCTTCGTTGAAGGCAACGACTAAATTTTCTTCTTTCACGCTTTCTGGTGTTCGACCAATCTTTAACGACGTAATATCAAACGTTTTCCCTTCTTCATCAGCGGGCAGATTTGCCGGGGAGTAAAGACGGGTCAGATACAGATTGTCGCCAATGAGTTGCTGGTTAATATAGTCTGCAACTTTACGTCGGATTTTATCACCGGTTAAGGTGGTAAATCCTAAAAACGCCGTTAAGTCAATTTCAACGTGTACCTCAACCGTTTTAGGCCGGGAAAAGCGAATCGTAATTGGCATATCGTAACGGTCTTTTACTGTCACGGCGGTATCACCATACGTGCCTGCACCTGGGGTTTTCTTTTGTGCGATTGCGTTGGCAATCGTGGTGACATCGCCACCATCGACTATCATCGCAATGGAATGCGGAGAAATACCGGTTTTATCCGTTTTACTGGTGTCATTTTCAAAACCGCGTTGTCTCGTCACCCCTGATATGAGACTAATCGCGCCCTGTATACCTTCCAGTACCGTGCGTGAAGGGAGTGAGACCGATTTTCGCTGCCGTTCCCGTAACTGATTATCCGTTTCAATCGGCCTGCCTTGTGTTGCGGATTTTGGATTGCTCACCGTTTGCCAGCCTCGCGTGGGTGTGGCTATCTCGTTAATTTCACCGGTCAATGCGGTAACACTTCCGGCAACCAGACAAACCGCTGTCACCGTCGCTTCACCGTGCGTATCGAGCGTAACCGTTTTCGGTAACCGCCAGATATTGCCGTTTTTATCGCGCACACGGCCATTTTTTATCACCGTACCCACTTGCCCCGTTAATACGACATCCACATTCGAGTACCCCGATGCATGACGGGAAATGCCGTTAATGGCGACATTATTTGAAAGTGCAGCCCCTGTACTGGTACTCGGGCTAAAACTGTTGTAGGTGGCGATAAGCGCATTATTGGCATCGTGGATAGCGAGTGCGTAAATGGCTATCATCTGGCCGTCTTTGCTATCCGGCGTTAAATACGCATCCTGCCCATAAATTTCATGAAAAAAATCGGTTAATCGCATCAGTATCGTCTGATAATCCGGCGCACTGATGCCGTCGTCAGTCACTTTCGCTGACAACGCTAACGTATCAAGATTTAACATTATGCCTCTTGGATAAAAGAAGTTTCGCCGTATTGGGTTTGTACTTTTGTGCTGATAGTCAGTTTTCGCGTCGTTGAATTTTGATTGACATTGAAATCGGTTAATGTGGTTACACCCTGCGTGTCCAGTATGCGCTGTTTGAGGGTCATACCGTAAGCCTCCCGATAAGGCTTACCCAATACCGATTGCAACCAAGGCGTACCTTCTTCACGGTCTAAAAACCATTGCCCCTGCCAGAGGGACAAGCGGGTTTTAATTGCAAGGGCGACGGCATCAGGGGTGTTGGTTAAAAACGTGTTATCCCCTTGACCAAAGCTGTAGTCGCCTTTAGTCGTTTCTCGTCGATAACACATCAATAGAGTCCTTTTACTGTTGCTTTTTATTTTTTTCAACTACCTTGATGTCTTCTAACTTTAAGGATGGCTCTTCATTGATGATTAATAAAAAAATCACGCCCAGAAGTCGCCATGAGGTTTTTAGTTTGTGTAAATATGAACCGCCGAAAAAAATATTAACGCTTTCTTTCATTTAATTTACCTCACCTGAATTATCCCCACCGGCTTTGACACCTTTGTGGGTATGTGTGTCGTCAATCCGTTTGCCGTTGGCGGTCAATGTGCCCAAAAACTCAATCGCACCGGTGATTTTTGCAGCCACACCGGAGGCCGTTGAACCTACCATGCCACCTAGCCAACTCAATAGTCCTTTTACGGTAATTCTCTCCGAAAAAATAGCTTCCGGTGTGATAATTTCAAGCCCCCCAGGGGCGACAATTTTCATTTTTTGCGTTGTCGGGTTTACTTCAAAATAGGTTGCGCCATCGTCACTTCTTAACTGCATCGCATCGGTGCTAATTTGGCTTATCTTCTGTTTTTGTGATTGCACACCGACGAAAGCGAAGGCATCTGATAAATCATGCTGTCTGGGGTCGATCGCTTCTTGTATCCCGCCGTTTTGCCACCAAAAATCAATACATCTATCTGCAAACACCACCAGACACTCATCACCGCTTTTAATGGGGAAGGTCATTGTGACACCGCCACCGCGCGGGAACACAACCGGTACATCAACTAGCAGGGGCAAATTCACCGACTGGCTATTCCCTTTGGTATCCGTCAAGGCTCCCTTTATCGCTGGTTGTACAACACAAGTGACTTTGCTGGCATCGAAGGATTGAACAATAGCCGGCATCGCGACGCGAAGTTGTGACGAAATCGCATGGCGAAAGACTTCAAGCAGTTGTTGTTGGTCGCCGGTGCGCGCTGATACGGAAATCGCCATCATCCCACCTTCTTGATATCGATTCGGTCATTTGATCCCTTGGCAATACACACCAAATCCATATACCACGGCTTGCCGCGCGTATCGCCGGAATACGTGATGTTTTTCACAATATAATCCCCATCGGTGGAAAGACTGGCCGGTTGTGAAACAGCGCCTTGGGTTTGCTGTAAGCCGCCGTCATCGTTTTCGCTTAACTTGCTGTACCCCAAAGCGATATCGCTGTTGGGCAACATCGTGCGATAGATTAACGCCTGGTCAAGACGAATAAGCCCATTGATTTGAATGTTTGGGTTAATCAAACAACGCACATTCACCCCCGCCTCAATCGTTTGTTGCGGTAAGCCAATCAAGCCCGTTGCGCTATTCAGGACAATCGCTTCATGGATATAATTCTTCTCCGGCACCATCACGAGCTGGCCGTTAATGTATTGCCACGAGGCAAGGCATTGCCCTGCCAGATTATCAGCGGCGTCCCTAACCATACCAAAATGGACTTTACCCCTTGGAAAGCGGATACTATCAAACTCAGGCGTCACGCCTTTGACAATCCCGTAAGGGGTAAGCCCTGTCAGTAACGTATTGTGTTGCTCTGCCTGAGTATGCCCTGCGCTTAAGGTAGTATTTAGCGTGGCGTAGTCATAGGCCTCATGAGAATCAATCGCCTGAACAATAACAAACGTGTCAGTAGGATTATCTCTACCTGAAATCGTGTAGCGGATTTTTCCAGTAAATATCAGACCCGTATTATCCTGATAGCCTGCCATGAGCTGAATGTTAACAAACTCCTTCGCCTGAATTTGACTGACGGTTTCTTTTCTCAGATTCCAGACTTTAAACACCCCCGCACGAGGGTAACGCGTATCTGGCCACGTGATATTGAACGTGGCGCGAAAATCCGATAGCTCAATACCTTCCCCGTTTTTATCAGAAACAATCAGTGAGCATTTTCGTATCCAGTTTTTTGACATAACAATCAGTCCGTGATCCAGTATAATTTTACGGTTGCGCCCAACGTATCCGCGTTGATATCGCTTTCTTCATCTGATAGCAAAACGAGATTTCCTTTACTGATAAGGTGACTATATTGAGCCAGTAGATTTTCACCCACGATCAGCGGAATACCCTGTATCACCGGTTGATTGTCAACCGTGAGCATATCCAGCACCCAGCCCGCACTATCACGCCAGATAAGGCGAAACTGCCAAACAGTATCAGATAGCTTAATCGTAAATTGCTGGTTGGTGGGGGTAAGCGGTATTTCGTTAATTTCCATTGAAAAATGCGGCTCCTCGCTGTAATAGGCTGCGATTATCAACGGGTTTTGGCGTTTTCATACCGGTATTACTCACGCCACTCGTTGTATTCCCTTCCCGCATATTTTTTGCATCGGTAGATTTGATATTAACCGTTTGGGTTTGGGTGATGTTAAGCTCCCGCAAGGTTAATATCGCCATCAACACGGTTTCTGTGTGCTTATCCGTGGTCACCTCGATAGCGCGAATGAGCATATTCTTATACTTGCGCTTACCTGTTATGACATCAAACGGTTGACGGCTGGCTTGAAGCGCTAAAATTTGCTGGTAGATTTCCGGTGCGCTTAACCCTGCGCGAATAGCCACTTTTGCCGTGTCCCAAAAATCCAGTAGAGATCCACCACTTGAAAAACCCACCTCCATGGTCACTTCCGCCGGACGTTTGTAAGCGTGATCGGCAATTTCCGCGCCCAGTTCAACCGGATGTTCTGTGATTTCAAGGGTGTCGTGATGTTTTTCTGAGATAATGACATCCGGCACCAGCAAACCGATTTTGCGCGATCGTTGTGAAAAAAGCGTAGAAAGGATATCCATCAGTAGGCTCGCTGGGTTAATTGTCCAATCAGTCTGGCGTTAACGCCCGTTTGTTTATCGGCAATCGCATTGGCGGTAGCGTGGGGGTCTAATGCGCCTTCAACATTGATCGTGATATTCTGGTCAATATTATTTCGCATACCCGCATTTGCGGCATGATAGAGCATTGCCTGACTATACGGCTGTCTGCCATTTTCGTGCTCAACGATGCCAGACATGAGCGATGTCATGACCGTCGGATTGGACAGATTCAACACGGTGTCAGGGGAAACCCCTAATTTACCGGATATTTTATCAATGTAGGCACGAGTATTATTTTCACTGGCGGGAGCCCAGGTGCTAATAATTTTTTCAACGGTATTTAATCCCCTTTCAGCGTAGCGATTAAGCTGTGAAGAAAGTGCTTGTAAGCCCTCAAATGCGGTATTGAATTTGGCGAATCTTCCGTTAGGTGATTCACGTACTGCACCGCGTTGTCCAACAAAATTCAAATTACCCGGATTGTTATTACGAATACCCCGTGGAATATCGCCGGTAGGCACATCAGCGATATTATCCGGTATATTGCTGCCTTGATTTTTGTTTGCCCAGTCATTATCAATACCAAAAAAACGCAAACCGTTACCGATCGCACGTTTGACTTGACGGGTGTTGTAATCCCATGATGCGCTTGCGCTATCACTAATATTATCTTTATCTGAAATCAGATACCCCGCATAGAGACTCCACAATTTCAGCCAAGGTGGGATAGGTAACTTCGCTATTTTACTAAAAGCGCCCAATACCTTACTTACCCACGCGCCCGCAATAAAAATTGCTAAGATTTCAAGTGCATTTTTCCATCCACCCACCAGGTCAACCAATCCCGTTAATTTTTCACCTAACCATTTAAATGCCGCTTTTGCCTGGTTGATTTCACCTTCCCACTTAGACCAGTTGATAAAGGATTTTCCACCTTCTTTCCACGTCTGGTAGTCTTCCCAAAGTAACAATAAGGCCGCGATAAGACCGGTGATAATCCCGATGGGCGAAGCAAAGAATGCCCGATTGAGCCCCCAGATAGCCACTGCCAATCCGCTAAAGGTAGTGATGAGTTTTTTAGATTTTCCGTCTAAATTGCGCCACCAGTCAAAAATCTGCTCGATCGCCTGACTCATTCGCCAGATAACGCGCCCCACCATTTCACCGGCTCGAATAATGCCACTAATGAGACGGGTTAATACTCTCTCAATTTTAGGAAAATTATCCAGCAGTCTTTTGCGCAGATTGTCTATCTCTTTAGTCAACCCCCCTGCTAGGTTTGATCCGACTTTATCGCGTAAAATACCAAATAACCCGGTCAATCCTTTCATCGAGGTCATAAACTGGTTGGACTGTTTGGCAGCAACGTCTGCGTTAAATCCGGTTTGTTTAAGCATACGCTGGTAATCAGCAGAAAATTTGTTCAACCCTCTACGCATGGCCATTAGCGTATTTTCATCAATGCCTAACAGTTGGGCATATTGATTGGCGCGGTAATAGGGCATTGAGGCCAGTTTATTCCCCACACGGGTAAAAATAGCGCTCATATCCTGCAAATTGCCATTGGCATCACGGGTCTGCACCCCAAGACGATTTAAAAACCCCTCAGCACCCGGACTGTTTCTCAAAAATCGTGCCAGATTTTCAAGTGAACCTCTTGCCGCTTCTGCGCTACTGCCGGTGAGACTGGCGGCATACCCTAATGCTTTCATGCCGTTAACACTAGCGCCTGTACGCTGTGACGCCCAGTACATCTTATCAAGACCGGCGGCAATTTGTGTGGTAAATCCCACGACGGCAAGCGCTGCCCCCTCAACCGACGCACCTAGTTTGATAACATTGGCACTCACCCCCGTAACAACGGACTGAAATTTTCGCAGGCCACTGTCATCAACCTTAAAACCTAAGCTGATGAGAAAATCTTGCAACGTTTCAGCATTCGCCATGGCGATTTCTCCAACGCGCAATTCGCGCTTCGTTATCCTGTTCGATATCTATCCACTCATTCATTTCTGCTAAATCTGCCAAATCGATTGAGCCATCTTTTAATTTGTCGAATTTTATGTACCCATACTTAACAGGAAGGCGTAAAAAGTCTTTACCATCCGGCATTGAATCCAGGGTTAATCCTGCGACAGGAGGCTGGCTGTCTCGTCGCCTTGGGGTGCGTGAAAAAAATTACCGAGGGAATCTCCAATCACCTGCGCCACAATCTCAAGCAGGGTTTTTAAGTCAATATCATCAAACATCAATTCGCCCTGGCGAAAAATCGGCGTCCATGCCTTGGCATTTTTGCGTGAAACCACGGCTAAACAAGGGTGCAAAATCGCGTTACAGTCTTCATCGCTCATTTGGGCAATGGAATTTGCCATAATGGGTAACACCGCTGCCATTGGCATTTCCCCTTGCTGTAATTTTTGCAGTTCACCCGTTAAACCGGATAACACCGGCAATAACTTTCGCGTCACCTTAAGCTGGTCAAACACATTGAGTTTTTGACTTCGATATTCATGACCGTTAATTTCAATTTCCACTAGAATTCTCCTAATAAGGCGTCGATCTTAATGCAGTCAAAGACCCATGCTAAAACATTCGCCTCTTTTGCATTTTGCAAATCCGGTATTTTTTGAAACGCACAACTGCGCGCGGTGATCATATCGCCAGATACCGGATTACGGATCACAATCACGTTATTACCCCAAAGGGTAGATGACACGCTTTGCGCGTTATAGGCGATCATCAGTTTTTTGTTAACCGGTGAGGCTTTAATCAGACTGACCGTAACGGTGCCGGATTTTCCGCCATGTCGGGTATGCATCCCTTCACCATCAGCACCAATGGTCATGGTGTTTTTGGCTTCGGTCATTGTCACCACTATTCCTTCTTCCGAGTTCGCCGAGCCAGAGCCCAAATCTATCACCCCCGTGGGGCCGGTTAGCGTGGCGGAAACATCAGCAAAACTATAAGCGGCCATTTTCTCTCCTTATCGAACAATGGTGATTAAGACATCCGCGAAATGCACGGCACCCGCTAACTTACAGGCAACCTGAATCGGCGGCGCCTTGCGTTTTTCGCGCTCAGATTGCGCCTGCTCTGCCAGCGGTTGAATATAAACGTAATATCCTTTGGTGAGCGTATCCCCGCTTGTTAATTGACCTATACTGCCACCGTTCCATACCCCCGGTGCCAGTAGCCCATTAGTGACCACCTGCGCTAACGATTGCTCAACATTGGTCAGAAGCTGCGTGCTGCCTTGCTCCGTTTGAGGGACTTTGGTGGGGCTGGTATACAAAAGATTATACAGATTGGTTTGCACAAAGTTTTGCAACCAGTCCAGCCCATGGCGTTCATCGAAAAAATCACCATTGGCCATCACGCCTTCTTGTATAATGGCGGTGTCGTTATCGTAATTGACAAACACGTTGCAGTTTTTGGCCGCCAGCGTATTCGCCTGTGACGTAGTCAACGTCTCCGCTTTAACATCCGGTTCCTGTTTGAATTTGAGGGTGATCGTGGTGTTATTGCCGTTGAAATTCACTGAAAACGCCCGTCCAAAAGCAGAGGCTGCTGCATAGGGGGTTGATGAAGAATATTGTGTAAAGACCCGTTGATATTTCGCTTTTTTCAAAACAGAAGCGATATCATCCGCTTTCGTACTATCCAGTACGGCGGTATCTTGGGTGGTAAACCCAAAAACGCGGGAACTTCCGGCCGCGCCAATAAAGTTGGCGATACCTTTCACTTCATCGGTAGAAAGCGCAGCGGTTACCACCAGTCCATACCAGCCGCTCGAAAAATCCGCCAATGTTGAAACCGCATCAACGATAGTTTCACCGTCCATACCTAAAACAGGGGTTGCGCCACTCTCTTGGGTTAGTTTCAACAACGCCGATAAATCGGTACCTGATTCCGGTGCGGAAGCAAAACCCACTGCGCTTGTTTTACCTGCCGTATTCGATGTCATCACAAATCGACTATCGTTATTATTCCACGTTATTGTAGACGTGCTCATTTTTTCACCAATTCGGGCGGCAACACCGTTTAAATTGGTTTCTTGCGAAAAATCAATGGCACTTAACTTAACCGTTCTTCCGTTTACACTGATATTCATCGCGCCATCGGTAATCGCCTTAAAATTGTTAATTTTTGTCTCTTCTTCGGACAAAATGCCACCGCGCAATAATGCGGGTGAGGCTGCTTTTACCCAGCGTCCCACGTATAAATCGACGGGTTTTGGTGACTGCTGGTAATAGAGTGAAGCCGCCTGATACTCGGGTGCGGTTGTACCAAAATCATTGGCGACTTCCTCAATATTGGAATACGCCCGTAATCGCTCAAGCGGATCGATAACGGGTGAATCACCTAAAATGAGTAGTGAACCAAAATTACGGCGACTTGCGGCACGCGGTGACATATCAAGCGTGACCTTAACCACCCTTGAAACGGGTAAACCTGTTGACATTATTTGTCTCCCAAAAACGTGACGTGGGCATCTGTCACTGATTTTATGTGATAGCGACGCACCACTTTGCGACGTAGATGAACGGTTATATCAAATCGGTTCACCCACTGATTGTTGATAAGCTCAGGAAACGCGGTAATTTGGCTGTGGCTACCGAGGGTAAGATTGGACTTATTCAGTTCGGCGTTATTTTGACTGAGCATAATGCCATCCCGAAATCGGGCGGCGTAATACATGCCCTCTTTTCCGTAGAAAGAGGCCATACAGGTTAAGGTTTCGTACTGCCAAAGCTCGCTCGATTCATCACTTTGATTAACTAAAGCGGGATTGGCGTCACTTTCAATATTGATAATACCAAACGCGCACCAATCGGTATCCGGTGGTGGCAATGGTGCGGGCTTTGCTTGCCAACGGGGTAAAACCTGTTTTTCAACCAAGCCAGAAACACCACCAACCCAACGACTTAACAGGCGATTGAGGGCTTCATTGTATAGGGCATTATCATTAAAGGGCGTTAACCATCCCGCCTCGGCACTGCTGTTATTGCTCAAAGTAGGATCCCCCGTCAAACGGCATCAATTCACAATGCGCCTGCACAAATCCGGCACCGTAAGCGGTGTAAGGATCGACGGATTTCACCAGATATTTGCGCCCCTGATAGGTAACA
The DNA here is from genome assembly GCF_964020125.1 of Arsenophonus endosymbiont of Crataerina pallida. Classification (NCBI taxonomy): domain Bacteria; kingdom Pseudomonadati; phylum Pseudomonadota; class Gammaproteobacteria; order Enterobacterales; family Morganellaceae; genus Arsenophonus; species Arsenophonus endosymbiont of Crataerina pallida. The sequence continues at coordinate 90,841 of NZ_OZ026540.1, forward strand.
ATATCGCCAATATGATAGGTCTCACCGGCGATCAATCGGGTTGTGGTGACAACCAGTATTCGCCCACTGACCAGTTGCCCAGAAGTTCGTATTTGTGCTTCAAGCGCACTGTCCACGGTTACCACGCCTGAAAAAGGATACGTACTTTTCTTTGTCGAAGTAATACCGTCATCATCAATCAAAATTTCACGCCGCGTGTAAGTGAGTGTGGTATCGCAAAAATCCGGATCAAAAAGCACATCAGTCACATCAAGCATTGGCATTTTTCTTCCTCACAACATAGGTGATCGAACGACGATAGATGCCGGTGTCAATCAGGGGTCTCGCGTTGGCATTATCCGGCGCTAAACCGGCTTTTCGATTTTCAAGCTCTTGTGCCGCGCCTTTGCGCCCACGTCTTGCTCTGGCAGCTAATGTACTGTCCGCCAGTGGCACAAATTTGCTTTGAGTAATGACGGCTTGCACGCCTTGAACGGCGATCTGACCTGCTCGATTTAACGCTTGCTCTGCTTTATCCGGCTGATCATCCAAAATGGCTTTAGCGGCAGATTTCAATTCAGCAGTGGTTTTGGGTTCCACTGAACGAATGCCCGGTATCAAATGCGGTCTTGCCGGAATGTTTTTTGCCGGTGAGCCAAACTCATTGATATAACCAATCGCCGCATTGCTAAAGGGAATATCCTCCCGTTCGCTATTTTCAGCCGGAATTCCGACCAGTACCTCTTTTTTGCCAAGTTGAACGAGGGCATCAAAAAATTCACTGGCCTTGTCAACACGTAACGTAACGCCACTTTTCATAATTGCCTTCCTCCCGTGCCAAACATTAACACCCACTGATAAAACTCTGCGCCAAAACGGGTGTTATTCCAAAATCCGGCATCGGGGTTTAGCGTCACGCTGTTGTCATAGCTGACACTCACCTTATCCACTGACTTAGAGGTTGCCACCCCTGAACTTGAACCGCCCACACCGCCCGCCTGTAAATAACGCGAATCCATGGCATAAAGCGTGAGGTAATGCGCCACGAACAGCCCCGCCCAGTAAGGAAAAACTTCACTCCCTGAGACATTTTCGCTCAGGAATTTGTCGGCTAAAGTTAATCGAAACTGAATTTGCGCATCTGGAAATTTAACCTCATCGTTAAACTGGGGAAAATCATTGCGAAATTGTTGTACCGTTGGCAGGTTTTTGTTCCGTTGACTCATCAATACCCTCTTTATTTTCGGTTTCCTGGTTGATTTTTTCTTTCCCTTTTTTCTCGGTCTTGGCATTCCCGTTTTCTTTGGTTTGCAGCTGAACGGGAGTCCATCCCAGCTCCATTCCCCAATTTGCCTGAATTCGCATAATTAGATTCCAAAAATGAAGCCCCAATAAGGGGCTTAGATACCATCGCAGTAAGCAAGTGTTTCCGGATAAACCGCTTCAACCGCACCCAGACGACCATAATAAGTCACCAATTGATACAATCCGCGGTATTGGATAGGGATACTCTGTAACGGCACCATCGGGAAGCGAACATACTGTTTATCATTGGTATAAGCGATCATGCGATCTTTGTTGCTGACACCTCGCCCTTTTAACCATTTCACCGCGTAAATATTGAGTGGCACCCCGTTTTGGTGATAGGCAATGGTATTGGTCTTCAGATACGTTAACAGTGACTGATTACCTGCGCTCGAAACGATAATACTGGATATGTGAGCAAACTGTTCAGGCGGAATAAGTAAGTCGGTGGGAACCATCGAGTAGGCCGATGCTGCCCACGCATCACTGAGTATTTTATTAATACTGTCACGGATTTCATCAGCGGTGGACTGGCTCCAGGTTTTGGAGGCATTGTTAGTCTTGATATTGTCAAGATTCAGCAAGCCTTTAATGCCCAATCCGGTATCACCAATATAGACTTGTTCGTCCATATCCATATTCCACTTCAGACGCATCCCTTCATGTTTCTGTGCATCCACGGGGCGACCTGCTTGTCTGGCGGATTGTAATTCGACAACCGTCCAGCCCAACTCCATTCCCCACAGTGGCAGAGGGAAACCCTTTTTTTGAATATCGATATTGATGCCCGCTAATGCGGTGGAATCCATGCTAATCCAGTTTTTACCGTTAGGATTAGCGCCACTGCCTGCTGCTGCAAATCCGGTACGGGTAAAGCTCGAAATTTCATCCGCAATCGAGACATCTTCCCTGCGCTGCACATCCCGACTGTTGGTGTATTGCACCAAAGGCATATTAATTGTAGGGTCTAAACGCTCAAGCTCACCGATTAAAAACGCACCCGTTGAATCAATCGTGCGTTGGTCAAAAGTTAACATAGTCATTCCTTAAATTTTGTACGAGATTTCAACGTTGCCGTCAGCATCACCGTGGCCGGTAAACTCAGCATTATTCAATATCACGGTATTGGTTTTTTCTGATGCCCCTGACCCTGTTTTTTCTTCGGCAATCAAAATAGCACCCAGTGGGCTCTTATCCGTTGCCCCTGCCACTCGCACATAGACCTTAGCGCCTTTTTTAACCTGTTCGCTATCCACACCCACATTCACCATCACATAGCCTCGCTTTAGCGCATCACCGGTGAAATTTTTATCTTTCCCGACTTGTTGAATAAAATCTTGCGTTTGCGTTGTTGGATAAGGACGAATATAGATGCCTTTGATAACATCAGCGGTATCACCTTCGGCAAGCGGCACAAAATAATCGCCGTCATATTTCCCGGCTAATCCATAGGCGGGAAAACCGTCTTTAGATTTCAGCAAAACGGGCTCCGTTGTTAAATCTCGATAGCGTGAGATAGCACCGGCAATGCCAACTGGCATCCGGTATAAATAAGGTTTCATCATTTTTTATTTACCTCGTGTTGCCCAAAATTCGGCATTTGCCTTGTTTAAATCGGCGATAGTATTGCCGGATTTTTGGCGTGAATCTGTCGTGAAGGTATTGGCGGTATTGCGATTTTTCGCCAGTTCTGCCACCGCATTAAACGCCATATCCACGGTGCGTTTGGGTAATCGGTTAATTTCCGCATCCCCGACAATTGAACGTACGATGTTTTGATCGGCATTTGCTAACACCTGACGTTTAAAGGCCGTGGGTTTTACCGGTGTTGAAAGGGCTACCCCTGGCATAATCAACTCTGCTTTATATGCCGCATCGCCGGTAATGGTTTCTGCCTTTTCGTTTTTTTCCTCGTCATCAACAGTACCGTCTGTTTTATCCTCCGGTTTATCGCCACTATCAGCGGTTTTACCCTCAAGGGCATCTAACCTTGTCAAAATGGCTTGAATGTAATCCGGTACCCCCTCATCACGGGTCACGACTTCGGGTTTTTCGGCTGGCATCGGATTTTGAGGGCTGATAGTAATATTAATCGCCTTCGGTAACTCGCCGGTGCCTTCATCACCGGTGAGGGATTCAGGCGGATTATTTAGGACTGATTCCATTGCCACGGCGTCTTTCGTGCGATGGGCACTTAGCAGCCGTTTGAACCAGGTTTGCGTTTTGTTTGACATACTGTCTCCAATTGCACATCGTATTCCCGCTCTGCCTTTAGGTACCAGAGCGACATGATTGCCAACGATTTCATACTGACGTGCGATGCCAGGCGCAATCTGTTCGTATTGCGCGTCATAACCACACGAGACTTCGTCGTTGCCGTTGTTAATTTCCTCGATAGCGAGCGCATCTTTGATAATCAAATCCGCGATTATTAAATCCGCCTGTTCACCCTCTCCACGTCTAACGTTTTGCACATGCCCTTGCGCTAAATCGCGCCAATTGTCGGTATCAACAAAAATGACATTGCCTTCTTCATCTTCGGGATGCAGTAGTGTGACACTCATCCCTTCAAACGAGGCCAGCGTTTCGGGACGAAAGACGTCACTTTCCTCTCTTTCTACCAGGATTTGTCCGCGGCTATCCGGTTTGACCTTCGGCAAATCCAAGGCGGAATAAACCTGCGTGCCCGTTCGGGCAATCGGTACGTTTTTACACAATAGCGAGCCGTCCGCCATCTGGTAACGGGTGTTACCAAGACGGGTTTCAAAATAATATTTCATGGGTTTTATCTGTCAGAAAAAGAGACTTCACAGTAGCAACGGCAATTGGGTAATGCGCCCGCGTGCCCTGTCATACCATCCAGGGTAGGTGGGTTGTGCCAATCGATAAATTGACCTTCCAGTTTTTTGTGTGATGGCCTTACATCACCATCATGGGCGGTACGCCAAATATAGCCGGTTGAGCCAATTGCCAATGCTCTCGCTTGAGTTAAGGCTTGCGTTGCTCGGCCTAGTTCGGTACGGGCTAGCATCTTTGCCCGCGATGCCGCCACCTGACCGGATTGCGCTATCATTGTGGTAAAATGTTCAGGTCTTTCGGCGTTCACTACCGCTTCAATCGCTCTGTTTTGGATATCGTAGACTCTATCAGCGGCATCCATTGGCAGCGATTTAATGTACTTGATTTGCTCATGGACAATAGACTGCATGACATGCCCCACGGGTGCTTGAGCAATTAACTGTTTGAGTTCCCCGCTCATTTCATGGCTATTTTGTTGCCACAATTTCGCGTTATCTTGTGATACCGTGTCGACAAATTTTGTCGCTACCCGCCTTGCCCAACTCTCGATAAGTTCGCTGTAATCCTCTAATGCTTGCTGAATGTCCAGCACTGAATCATTCGAACCGTCGTAGCGTTGGTTGATAATAGCGCCAATTTCGCGGGCAACCTTACTCAGGCTCGTTCGATATTGGGTTTCCGCCCGTTTTGACAGTCGCTGCGTGGACAGCACTGAACCTTGGCGGCGGTTCGTCTTCCGCATGATTGATATCCTCATCGGTGATGGTACTGCCAATACTGATAACATCGGACAAATCCCGTAGCGAGGACATGGCCGCTTTCACTGACAGCATGCCGCCATCCTGTGCGGCATTGAGCGCATTAATCATGTTAACCGCGACGGTAGACTTATCCATGTCTGACATTTGCCAAAGGGGATTAAACGCAAAACTAAAATCATCGGGTAAGGGTTTACCTAATGCCGATTGATGCGCTATCTCAAATAGCTTCCTTAACGGTTGCTTTAATCGCCTTGATTGTTGCGTGGCGATATTGTCGTAGTAATTGGCTAAATCGGCATCGCCAGTATTGAACCCTGACGGGGATTGACCAAACAGCCGGACTAAGGGAATACCTGTCGCTCCGCTAATCTGTTCAGCAAACCGCGTCAGCACGTTATCTAATCCTGAAAACGAATAGCTATGCGTTTCAAAGTCATCGTCCGTATCCATGAGCGTCATCCCTTCGTTGCTCTGGTACTGACGTATCATGTCCATGTGCTTCATCAGCGATTCGTATGGCTTGCCGCCAAAACCGATGATTTCACGGAGCTTATTCACTTTGAATGTTCGTAAATGCGCTTTATACACCAATTGCGCAATACCGGTTGTGGTGCTATCAAAGGCGGTTAACCGGTCAAAAATACGTTCAATGACCGACATGCCCCACTCATTCTCGGTTTTGGCTTGCTGGTAAGGGAGTGTCACCCCATCAAAACGGATTAATCGACTATGATGCACTTTCCAGGCGGGAATGCCGTTCTCAACGGTCACAATGTCGTAGAATTCTGGTCTACCTAGGTCCTTGCTTAACGTTTTGATACGACGATTCAAATCCGGGTTAACCTGCCAACGGTCAAGCGGTAAAATACCTTTGAATTTACCTTGTCCTATCGTCTCGATACGTAATGGTGTAAAAGCGCTTGCCCTTCTATCATAATAAGCCCTAATGCGCCGCCGTAAAGCCGTGACCACTTGATCGCGTTATTGAGACTCTCCCAGATTTCCAGTTCATCAAATAAAGATTCGATTTCCCCTTTGTCGCTCGACTCCATTTGTGAAGTAATGCGAACACCTTTTCGGGTCATATCATCGGCGACGGTATAGACCGCCGCACCAATGATCCACGATGAGCGATAAGCATATTCGAGTAATAACCGGTTTCGACTTGTCCAGTCAGGGCGATAAGTTGAATCCGCATGTTGATTGGGGGTTTGCATCCCGACACGGGCGGTAAAATTCTCATACCCGTCAGCCGTTTTTTGAGAGTGTGATTTTTTCTTTTTTGTCATGCGCTTCTACCCAGTAGTGTCCAGATTTCAAGTGCCGTGTTCATTGGGGCAAAGTTGATCATCACTGAATCGGCTAGATTGGGTGACTTTGTCCCATCGGGTTGTTTATCTATTACGATTTTTCCCACCGCGTTAATGGAATAGGTTGGCTGCGATAATTCAACGATGAGTTTGTCTTTGAGTCGCATTGCGCCATTAATGGCAATCAGTTCATCCGGTTTGAAGGGTTGTTTTTCGACTACCGCTCGGTAAACATTTTGGAAGCGTTTGCGTAAATGCCACCAACTTTGCGCTTTGGCATTGGCAAAAAAATCCTTGTTTAATCGCGCATTCTGGCCGTCAAATCCGGCGATCGCTTCTTTGTCTGGGTCAAACACCCCGCCACTGCCGCGAAACGGCACGGCGTCAATACGTACGGCTCTTCTTTGTCTGCGCTGGTCATTGATAATTCGCGCATCCCCTCTTACGCCCGCACCTAACCCATCCTCATCAAAGCGAAAACTCTCAAGCTGATACTTATCCGCTAACTGAAAAACGGTTTCAACGCTGCCGAAAATATCGCTGCCTTTTCCTGACCACTCTTCGATACCCTCAAGCAAAAAACCATGCCGCCAAGAAAAGGCGTTCTTGTCTCTGCCCTCATCCGCCACATCAAAGGCCCCTAGACGTATTCCGGTTGGGTTAATGCCAAGTTTCGTATGGGCATCAATTGCTGCTTGTACCCACTCTGCCGGAATCAGCACCCCTTCAACCGACGCCTGATAGTTCAAATCCAACTCTTGCGCCACAATGACCGGATTATCAATTTTCTGGCATTCTTTCTCGTACCATCCATCATCCTTGCGCGGGTCACTTCGCCAGTGAAAGGTAAACACCGGAATACGGCCACTATGACGTTTTTGGGCAAACGGATTAGCCATGCCGTTAACCGAGCTCAAATCAATGCGGCAACGGGTGGTTTGAGATAAGGCAGCATCAATCAGTAACGGTCTGGGCAAAAAGGCGGCTTCATCGACGAAATAGAGTGTCGTGCGGTCACCCCGTCCGATATTGTCCCCTGCTTCACCCTTGATAATGGCGCCTGTGTTTGGGAAATTGACCCGCATGTAGGGGGCGTGTTTTTTCGCTTCCCAACCGCCCCTAAACTCTTGAGGTAACGATTCCACAAACTTGCGCGCTTTCCAAAATAGCGCTTTCGGATCACCGGTGCTGTCAACGTACTCTTCTTTGCGGGAGCCAAAGCCAATCACCATTTCCTTGTTGAAGAGACATAACGCACAGGCTAACGCAATTGACGTCCAGCTTAAGCCCATTTCGCGGCTTTTTTCGGTAATGCCATTTTCACGCCCACGCCAGCGGGTCATTATCCAGTCAATCCAGGCTTCCTGTTTCGGGAACAGCAAAAAAGGAATAGTCACCGGTAGTCCATAATCAATATTGCGCGGATCTGTTGTCATGCCCCAGTCGATAATAAACTGCGCGGGATTATCCTTGTAAAATCGGGTTAATAGTTCAAAACTTTCCGGCTGCTCCCGAAGACGTTGTAGTCGCTCCGCGCGCCACTTAAACACCTGGACATAATCCGGCTTTTTAAAGTCAAAAGGGAACGGTAATGGCATAGGGATTTGTCCAGAAAAAAGCGAGTCAAAAAAATATATCGCACATAACTGCGTACATAAAAAATAAAAACAGGAAATTAATTAACGTAGTATATTGATATTAATACATAATATTTATCTAAATATTATTTCTAGTAAAAATAAGTAAGCGATTTTTAGCCCTTTACCCCATCAATTTTTTATAGGCTTCTGCCGCCTGTTCGGGGGTCATCTCATGCGTGATTAATTCAACCTGATTATGTGAAGTTCCTGAATGTTCTATTTTCTGTTTATTGGTATACGCGTCACCACATTCTTTAGCTGCTTGCTCTATCATTTGCGCCGTGAGTAAAAAATTATCCATCGATTCTGTTCGAATCGCCATACGGTTTAACACACGCAGTCGATACGCTTTATTGGCAATAGGAATATCACTAATCTCTTTTTTGAATCGCTCTCGCGTGAAGTGAAAGAGATCAACCCATTTTTGACCAAGGCTTTTTCCAATCGCTTTTGTGGGGTCATAGGAAGAGACCTGTTGTACGGTGAGCGTTAATCCAAATTCCAGTTTCACCTGTTTGAGCACCTGAGTTGGGCTATCGAAACAGGCTAACGACTGCACGATGAAGGCCTTAACCTCTGGAGATAATGCCGCCATTGGTTACCCCTCCTACTAAGTTAATATAATTTATTCTGGTTAATTTCAATCGAAAACACGTTTACTGATTTATTGACACTGTGTTTTGATGTACTGCTGTAAATATTCTGTCTGCTTTTCGTTCTCAACTATCATTTCTCTGCTCTTCAATTCGCTTTATTGCCTGTTTGTCAAGATTACACTGTTCAATCACTGTCAGTAACTGCTCATTGAGTATCAGGCTATCACGCCATGTCATCATACCCGCAATCGCTGGCGGCAAGCAGTCAGCGAGTAGGTGAGAGGGTATCGGAATGTGAGGAATCTGAACGTATTCGATTTGTGTGCTGCTGCAACTCGACAACAGCACCATTAGGGATAATGCGATTGGCGACATGCGTTTTAATTGCTACTTGTGTTGCTTCAGAGTCAACCGCTTTACGCTGACGGGTTTCACTATTAATTCGTGCAATATCATTGATTACCCTTATTGACTGAAAAGCATTAGTCGTGATGGCTACCTGTTTATTGAGGTCAACAGTGAGTTTTTTATTTAATGCCCTGACTTCGTTTAAGGATGTCAACAACCAAGATGCCCATAAGATTAGTCCTGCAATAATCACTACGACAAATGCGTAAGGTCGCCATAACATATTACGCTCTCTATTTCTCGACGGGTCATTAACCCTTTCCAAACTTCGCCTTTTACATAAACCCATCGTTTCATCTCGTCACAAGCACCCGTTCGGTCATTTGTGTTGAGCTTTTTAAGCAAGGTGGATTTAGCAAAATTGCCGACGCCCACGTTGTAGGCAAATGAGTAAAGGGCTGCCTGAGTGAGCGTATTGATACTGACCTTAATCAACGGGTCAACATAACGTTTAACCACTTTCAAATCGTCATCAAGCCACTTGTTGCAATCTTCTTTGGTGTAAGTTCGGTTACGCTCAATATCGTTGCCTGTGTGCCCGTAACAGACGGAAAGCACACCACCCCCATCGAAATAGGGTTTGAGTCTCAACCCTTCAAAATGGGTTATCATGCTTGAGGCTAGAAACAACGCACTACCGCCTGTTGCCATCACTATTTTTTTCGGTATTTTCATACTGACGCTCCTTGAGTTTGTACTCCTTTTTGCGGTAGTACACGTTGATTAAAAATGTCCCTATCGTGCAGACAATACCGACAATAGCCACCCACTCCTCAAGGGTAAAAAAACCTAAAATGGTCGTCATAATGCCCCAGAGATAGGCCGTTGGGGTTGAGTATTTTTCAGGCATGCGCATATACCCTCCTTGTTGAGGGTTCCATTGCTTGGATTAAACAGGGGAGCCAACCGCCTTACTCGTTTCGATTATTAGATTTGTCAGTATTGCGGTGGCGTAAATGCCAAAGCGAAATAAAGCCAGTTAAGCGACTGGCGGCACATATCCGTATTTGATATTGTTAAATCGTCAAATAAACCAATGTCAAAATAAGGAAAATTATGTCTGACCAAAAACAATCACCAAGTGAAAACAACACCCAATCTTCTAACGCCGGAAAAACCACGCCAGAACAAGGTGCTAAAGACTTCACAACAAAACGTATGGTTGTCGGGGATTCAGCGAAAAATATCAAAAAAAGTAATAAGTCATTGCAGATATTGTCATTGATAATATTGGAGTGAGGATTGTTGCGATCCTCACTCTATTTAAATGTTTTCTAATTTTGATGTTAATATCAATCAATTCATCTGCGGTAGCACATAAATCAATTAGCCGGTAACGCCGTATGAGCGTTAAGGGTTTTCTTTGCGCTTTGAACCCTTTGATTTCTAAATTTTTATAATCGGTATCACAAATGGCTTTGTAAGGTTGCGTATACAATCTGTTTGGCGAAGTAAACACAGCACCTCTAATATTTGGTCGTAAGCAGAACAAGACCAGATACCCTGCACAGAGCACCCAACACATCAGGAAGGTAGCTAAACCCATCGTTAAATACGCAAAAATTGGCTTTTGCGTTAAGAGCAAGAAAGCGGAGCCAATGCCTACTATCAAAATGTTTAGCAATTTATACGCGTTTTCAATATTAACCGTATTCGACTTGTAAATTTCTTTAGCGCACTCCTCACCTTGTTTTTCAAGAAATGCCAATAGGTCATCATCCACATCAAGGAAATAATCACTTGGAAGTTTGTTCATCCCCACCCCACAAAAAAGAAAACCTCGCAAAAGCGAGGTGAGCAAAAAATACTTAATCGAGGTTTTATTTATCAGCGTACATTTCGGCTGGACGCAAAAATTCATCATTAGCACTTTAGCATACCTTTTGCGGCCGCACCAGTGTTTGATAACTGTTTGTATGATATTTGTACAATACATAGATATCTAATTGAATATCAAGGGTTTCTAAGCATCCCAAAATAAAGCCTTCCGCAATTTGCATTCTTTTTCGCACCTCATCCTCTCGTACCGCAAACTTTCGCGCGATAGCACGCTTGGATATCCCACGGATATAATAATCCTCGATGTAATTCAGCTCTCTCGCCATCCCCACCGTGTTAAGGCGACTGACGCACACATCAATCACTAACCCATCTGCATCACTGCATGATAAACGATTTGCCCCGGTAAACGGCATGAAGCGATCAAAGCCCGACGCCACCGGCAACCAACTTACCGCGGCATACGGATTACCCGCACACCATCCGCCCCAGTGGAGTAGTATTTTCTCGATGTCTCTGCTCATGATCTTTGTCGCTCCTGTTGTGAACGGGAATGTTTTTGCCGCTCGCGTTTAAACTTCAATTCAGGCATTTCAGCTTTTGCATATTCATTTGAACTGAATAAAACCGGAACGGCTCAGAAACACCTTGCGACTTTTTCATTCTTGAGATAACCGTTCGCAGAATATTTGATTCCATACCTAAATCTTTCCATCTTTCTCGTAGTACTGCCCGTTCAATACGTCCGCCTGCACTGTCTAATTGCTCCCAAACCCAAGCTTCATGTGTATCACGCTTTGTGGGCTTGCTTTCATCATCAAAAGTGGTGATAATTTCAGCGAAAGGAACATCTTCAAACACACGTTCGGTTGTTAAACGTACCGGCTCGTAGATCTCTCCTTCTGTACTGGTATAGTCGTTATTAACGCTTTCGTTTTGCTCAATAACGTAATCGGGTAGTGGTACCGTAGGGACGTGATAGCTTTTAGTCGGTTGGGTGGGGCCAGTACGCTGTTTCTCATTGATAAGGTTAACGGACTCACCCACTCGCTCTACCTTAATAACCGAGTCGACGTTTGCAAAAGCCGCAGAAGAGCCACGCATCCCTTTATTACTGTCTTTCCCTGTGTGGTGGATGAAAACTACCGCTGCTTAAATTTCTGAAGCAACTCTGGTTGCGCCCGCCAGAAATTTAGCCATATCCCCAGCACTATTTTCATCACCGGAGTTCATCGACTGCGATAACGTATCCACCACAACCATACGTACCGGCTCTCCGGTTACATCTTTTATACGCTTAATTTCTTTCAATACACCATTAACCACCTTTGGCTCTGCTAAATCAACCGCACGCGGTAATGTGTAAAAGTTTTTGATAGGGTTACCATTATTATATTTATCTGCCCATGCGCCTACCCGTGGCGAAATCGAGCTTCCACCTTCTGCGGCAATATAGAGAACAGAACCGCCCTTTATGTTCCTTCCCGCCCAACGGTGTTTCATCAGGGCAACGCGCAAGCTAATAGACAAGGCGGTATAGGATTTAAAGGTAGAAGAAGCGCCATAAATCGCCGTCACACCCACAGGAATAAGCCCCTCAACAATAAATTTTCCAGGGGTTCCGTAACCGCCTAAATGCGGTTGCGATACAGGTAATTCAATCTCACTGGCAACCCCCCGTTTTCAATCGCGCTGCCCCGGGATTTACCCATCCTGCTTTTTGCGCTAAACTGAATATTGCTTGATAGCCTGTTCTTTCGGCGCGTAGTTCAGGCCATTTGGCTTCTGCGGCGGATAAGTTTCCTTTATCGGCGGCCGAAGACCAATCAAGCCACATCTTTTTAGCTTCCTCCTCAAAGGGTGTGTCTTTAAACCAGGCGAGGCGATTGCCCATATCCACGCATGAAGGGTAATTCTCCGCCTGGTTTATCATTTTCGGATACCATAGTGCGGAACGTAAATCTTCGAACGTCTGATCATTAATATTTTGCAAATCGACTAGACGGGTTAGATCGTCATTATCGGATTTAGGCACATCGATATGCTCAATAACAGGCGTATTATCGGAGGCTAAAAGCGTATCCACATCAACCACGGTACCTTCAAAACTTTGGTACTTAGCGCCTTCATGAGGAGCAAAAACCATATGCGAAGGCTCATAGACAGAGCGATCCCACTTGATCGCCAGATCACTGAGCAATTCGAAACAATCCATCAACTCCTGCTCAATCCGTGGTCCTAGTTGTGCATATTCGGAGGCATTCACCTCACGAGATAACAAAAAACCAATACGCCAGCGTTGCTCACCCTGCACAACGGGATGTTCATGACTGGCAGTGGTATAGGCAAAACATTGATAAAATCCGAGAATGCCTGTAAGCATTTCCCACGCGTCTAAGGCACAACCATCCATGTCAAGCCATAACACGCTGCGGTTACCCGCATTAAGCGCATTACGCCCTTTCTTGACATTTTTCATCGCACCCCAGATATAATTAAGCGCTTTTTTCTTTTTGTCGAAAACCGCTTTTGGATCGGAGGGACTAATATTAATATGTTTGGTTAATTTTTTTATCGCCTGCTGATACTCAGCAAAAGAGCCAGCAACAGCAGGACTCGGGCGCTGATCACTCACACTACGCCCGACAGAATAATTGATTTGCATGGGTTATTTGGCCTTATTCAGTAGGTATTTTTGTGTTGTGAATTTTCTGATGGTGTTTTCTGTATAGCTCAGGACTATACTTAAGTGATCCATCGGTTATTCTTTCAATAAGTAATGCAGATTTTTCAGGGATAATATCCTTCCATTGTCCAACTGCCTGTGGAGATATCCCTAAAACCTTAGCGACATTCCTTTTTGAGCGGAAATAACTAACAACAATTGCTTTTAGCATTCAAAAACCTCAAAATTATAAATTAAAGTTTACTTTTTATAAATAATATTTCACATAATAAAGAGGAGTTTACAAGTGGCTGAATATGATAGGGAAGCAATAGGTCGTAGAATTTACGAAAGAAGAACTAAGTTAGGTCTAAGAGCAACAGATTTAGCTGACTTAATCGGAGTAAGTCGCGTAGCGGTATCTCAATGGGAAAGAGGACTAAGCGTTGTAGGCGGGGATAAATTAATGAATATATCCAAAGCCTTGAAATGCTCTCCCGAATGGATCATTGCGGGTATAGATCGTTTGGAGAAAATACAAGACCTAGATATTGAAGCATCTGATATTAAAATACTCAAACTTGTTCAGCAACTACCTGATACTGAAAAAGATAATCTAATAAAATTGCTTGAAGACAAAGTCGAGTATTACAGAAAACTATACACTGAACTTACTCAAAAACTTTCGCCTCAAAAATAAGCAGCTAGATAAAACTGCAACACCTATCTAAATCTCTTCACTAAGATTAGCCATATCAAGATAAGGTAAAATAAAATTTACCTTACATCTTGACATCAATATTCATGTAAACTATACTTTATAAAAATCGGTAAGTAGACTTACGAATGAGTAACAACTTTACATTACTATCTAAAATTTTTGATATATCAGAGCAAATAGAATTACTACAAAAAATTTCTTTTAGTCTTTCTGGCGAGGAAAGAGATGTTTTAAATGCATTAGTTCTAGATAAAGCAATTGAATTAAAATCACTTTCACTAAAAGTGCGTGATCAGATCGAGTTAACAAACGATGCTCATATTAACTCAGAAACCATCAACGCCACAAACAAAGCATGTCCAGAAAAACAAAAGAAATTTGCAAATTATTTTGGCACTAACAAAAATAAAAGTTAAAAAGTCCCATATAACAGTATATCAAAAGTACGTTATTTGTGTAAGTGGATATATGTACAGTGTGAGACAAACAAATAACTACTAATACGCTCTTTAACAATTTAGAAAGTCGGAACCGCACAGATTTTTCTGTATAGACCCCTGCGCATAAAATGCGATGTACCGTCAAACGCGATCCGGTTGGCGAGAAGATTAGCCCCATTTGATAAAAATGGTCGTGAAAGGGCAACACTGACAGAAAAAGAAATGCAAACGCAAAAAACACTAATTATAGGTCATTTTGCGAAGTGGCCTATGGTGGGTGACGACAGTTAAACGCTAAATTACATTAAATTAAGAGGTCAAACATGGATAACGAACAGTTAAGTAGGAAAACCGTGATTATTGACGGGAAAGAAATTGATAAAGAAATTGTTCATCACTGTATGGATACGGTGGAGCAAGCTGTTTTAGACGTTGTGACACATTTAGTGAAAAACGGTGCAGAAAAAGAAGACGTTATTAATGCTGCAAAAACTACCGCCGAGGCGATAGTAGTTGGAATGGTTTTTAATCTTTCTGGCCTAGCTTCTTCCAAATAGCTAAAGACTTCTTGCTGCCAGCATCCTCAATAATTTTTTGATAAACATCTTCTAGTTTAAGAACTTCAATAAGATATTCTTCAGGGGTAAATTTTTTATCACAACGTCTAAGGTATTCGACCGCTAAAGCGCGAGCATCGTATTTATAGCATACAAATTTTTCATTTTTATTGGACATTACTTTTTCCTTATAAGTTAATCGAACCATAAGGATACCACCTCGCCTGACGTGGTTAAAAGCAGGCAATGAATAAATTACGTTAACAAGCACCGCGCTTTAGCCCTTTTTACGGTGAACAAAATGCTCAGATATATCAATATTTCGATTAGGTTTTTATTTATAATTCTTGCTCTCCCAATCGTTTTTTATCTTGGTGTAGTTCAAAATACTGATTTGAGTTTTTTTATTGGTAGATGGGAAGCCAAGGCTGAAAAACTCCTCGCTTTACTACAAACATTCTTGGATAAATATTTCCCTGTAGCGTCAGAGCAAGAAAGATGATGCGCCAAACAGTCGGTTTTGGGGTGTGTGAATAACCAAAATACAGCCATTAAGTTAAAAACCAACACCAGGGCACTACCAATATGGCTGTAGATATAATCCGGATACCTCCGGCACACACCGCCAAAACCGATTGGTATTTAGGAGAAATGATGAAATTTGAAGAATTGAGTGAAAAATCTCAAGAGAAAGCCAGCGAAGCGCTACTGTATGCATTACAGGCAGAAATGGATTCAAATCGCGCTATCGATAATGTCAGGGCGAAAGCACTTGCATCGGCTATCAGAGACGGTTTTATTGCACTTGAAACAGAAGAGCTAGAAAAAAGAGCTAGTAAAGATCCTGGTAAAAACAATAAGAATTTTGGGTTTGCCAATTCATGATGTATACGGTAACCAGGCTTCCCAATCGTCAACCAGGCTAGTCACTCATTATTGATATACCTGTTTTGTGTGTTGTCGTAAACCACAAAGGGGGCGAGCCTGACGCGCCAGAAATATCAGGCAACTCAATAAAATAGTTGATCACTTGTAATCCCTAACATACTCATAAGGGAAATCATAATAGGCATTGCATCTATGACAATGGAAAAGCGCGCTATGCAAAGACGTAGTAACTGGTTTAGTGATCGCATATTGAAGTATCGATTTCACGCCAGACTCATAGCAATGAATACAAAGATAGTGAGGTTTTTGCTCAGCACTTTCAGGTATTTTGCTACGGTAGACTACCGTACCCGGTTTAGAGGGATAAAGTTCATAATTAGATTTTTCAATCAACCATTGCTCTTTGTTATTAACCTCTTTTTCAAGCTCAATGATGCGATTCTTTGCCATCATCAAAAGTTCTTGAAATAGTATTTTTTGCCGGTAAACAATCAGGCATACCCTATCTAGCCCATTCCATCGGAAAAACCACCATGCAAAAAGCAAAAATCCTGTCATCGGAGCGATTTCCGATGAACAACAACGTCCGGCGTTTACGCTATTTACAAAAATTAGAAGCGCTAAAACGTAATAGCAATCACCAATTCCCTGTCACTGTATATCGTTGAGGTCGACGCAAAATGCTTACCGCAAATAGTCCCCTGCTGGCAAGACTGGCAGAAAACCACACGCAAATGGTTATCGCCCATAATCAACTGGCCGAAGCCCATAAAATGTTAATCAGTCAGTTAGTCGGACACCCTGAAAATAACCCGAGTGACCCGAGCGGTCCACATGAACCAACAGGGGGAAATAAACCGAAACCCTTCACACCGGATGTTAAGCCACAACCTGTTGCGCCATCTGCTATGACTGAGCCTCAAGAAGTGATTAAGTCTGAAATTACCATCGAAGTGCCCGCTAGAGCGGAAGACAAGCCAGTCCCGGTTATTGCCGAGAAAAAGGTTCAAACCCCCAAGGTAGAAACGAAACCTGCTAAAGTCGTTAAACCGATTTTTGAAGCACCTAAAGTGGAGCCTAAACTTGAACCTAAGCCCGAACCGGTGGATATTGAATCACTTGATTTGCGTCACATCGTCGCCCTGTCGGTCTTGTTTGGGGATAAAGCAGTTAAACCTGACAATGCGCAAGTCGC
Organism: Arsenophonus endosymbiont of Crataerina pallida; assembly: GCF_964020125.1. Taxonomy (NCBI): domain Bacteria; kingdom Pseudomonadati; phylum Pseudomonadota; class Gammaproteobacteria; order Enterobacterales; family Morganellaceae; genus Arsenophonus; species Arsenophonus endosymbiont of Crataerina pallida. The sequence goes on from NZ_OZ026540.1 coordinate 107,884, forward strand.
TAAAGCCACCGCAACGCTTGCATCTGAGAAAGCAGATAGTGTTACCGGGCAAATTGATGCACTTTATTGCGCCTTGAACGGGTTACCTAAAGTGACATTTCTTCCTAAAGCCAAAACCTTCGACGTATGCCTAAAAATACTGGCTAACTGGGATAATCTCTTTGGCATTACCGATCGTCGCGAATTTGCCTTGTCATTACTGCGTGAATTGCCTACCCCAGCAGAAGTCAAACCGATTGATTTTAAGGCACTTCGCAGTGAGGCTTCGGCCTGCATTACTCAACTGGTCAAAGGCGGATATCGCAATGAAGCGCTGGATATCCTCGCCTCATTCAACGCTAAAAAGATGGGTGACGTAACCGATGACAATCTGGTTCAGTTTATCGAGAAAGCCCAACGCGTTTTAGCCGATGATAATGCCGAGGGTAGCGATGGCTGAACATGCAAAACTTTCTCCCTCCTCAGCGCATAGGTGGATGAGATGCGCAGCTAGTCTCGCAGTCGAGGCCACCTTACCCGATAAAACATCGCCGTTTGCGGAAGAAGGAAGCGCGGCGCATGCGTTAGCTGAAAGTATCTTAACAATGCGCCAAAACCCGTTTAGTGACGGGCGTAGACGAACATCTGGATTTGATGTGAAAGACTATATCGGCACGTATCCATTGTTAAAAGCCAACTCGCCACAAGTGGATGAGGAGATGATTGAGCACGTCCAGACCTATATCGATACCGTCTGGAGGCTTGCGGACGGGAAAATCTTACAGGTTGAGGAGCGAGTTGACTTTTCAGCCGTCATTGACGTAGAGAATTCGTTTGGTACCGCCGATGCGATTATTGTCAGCGAGGATGAGTTACAAATCCATGACCTGAAATACGGTAAAGGCGTTAAAGTCGATGCCAGGCAAAATGCGCAACTTATGCTCTATGCGCTAGGGGCGTTACATCAGTTTGACCTTATTTATGATTTTAACACGGTTCGTCTTTTTATTCATCAGCCCAGACTTAACCATCTGTCCGAATGGGCGCTATCGGTTGAGGACTTAAAAGACTTTGGGGACTTAGCCAGATTGAGGGCGCAAAAAGCCATGGAGATGGTAACCCTTGCCGAGCGCAACGGGCTTGATGCGCTACCGGATAGTGCCTTTTCACCGGGCATCAGGCAATGCCAGTTCTGCAAAGCAAAAGGCGGATTGTGTTTTGCCCAGGCGCAATTTGTCCATAATGAAGTCAAAGGCGATTTTGTCGATTTGACCCAACCGCTCGCACCACAATTAAGCGATGCGCCGAAACGTATTACGTTACTAACCCCTGGGCAAATGGCAACACTCTACCCGCATATCGATTTGATAGAGAGTTTTTGTAAAGCCCTGCGAAATCGGGTCGCTGAGGCATTACATACGGGGCAATCGGTACCGGGCTTTAAACTGGTTACCGGCAAACAGGGTAATCGCACCTGGTGTGATGAACGTGAAGCCGAAACGCTGTTAAAAGCCGCCAAACTTAAACAGGAACAAATCTACCACAAGAAAATTATTAGTCCGCCACAGGCTGAGAAACTACTTAAAAAAGACAAACCGAGTCGCTGGGCAAAACTGGAAGCACTTATTGAGCGAGCAGACGGGAAACCCGTTATCGCACCGGAATCTGACCCTCGCCCTGCCCTTGTTATTAATCCCTTAAACGACTTTGACGATGTGACCGAAGCGGCACTCGCTGATAAATCCATCTAATTAAAAGGTAACGTGATGAAAATTAAATTAAACAACGTACGTCTGGCTTTTCCTGAATTATTTGAACCTACGCAAGTCAGTGGTCAAGGAGCGTTCAAATACCGTGCCAATTTCCTTATCGCCAAAAGCCGTACTGACCTGATTGAAGAAATCAAAACGGGGATTAAGGCGGTCATTAAGGAAAAATGGGGAGCCAAAGAGGTAGAAAAAATTTATAACAGCATCTGCCACTCCAACAACCGTTTTTGCTTCCGCGATGGCGACAATAAAGAATACGATGGCTATGCCGGAAATATGTACATCACCGCCAGTAATAAAGATCGTCCGTTAGTCATTGACGTAAATCGTACACCACTCACCGCACAGGACGGTCGTCCCTACTCTGGCTGTTACGTTAACGCCACCATTGAATTTTATGCCTATGACAATAATGGTAAAGGGGTTTCAGCCTCCTTAAGAGGGGTTCAGTTTTTCCGGGATGGCGATGCCTTTAGCGGTGGAAGCGTGGCCTCCGTTGACGAGTTTGACGACCTGAGCATGGCTGAGGAAGAAGACGATATCGCCTTTTAAAACACCAGAGAAACCACTGCGGCCTGAAGTGGCTAAATAATCAGGCATCGATTAAAAATATGAGTAGTTTTTACTCTATTTAGCTTACGGGAAATTTGATATGTAAAGTGTAAATAACTCAAGGAGGCTTAAAAATGAAATTAGATAATATGACTGAAGTCCTTACGCTCACTAACCCCAGTAACAACGGCCGTTATTTACTTAACTTAGCGCAACCCGTTTATGCCGATGAAGAAACCAAGACATTAATCAATATGATTCAACTACTGGCAGAAGAAAATCAATACCTGAGAAAAGAGAATAAACGACTGGCAAAAATGCATCGGTAAGTTGGGGGCTGTACAGATGTTAAAGATTCAATCAAGGAGTAAAAGATGAATTATCTTACCGGAAAAGAAACCTCTATAGATTCAGTATTAAAAAATATTGAGGAGTTGAAAACAGCAATTTATGGCTTACACAAACTAGCAACAATCAAAGCTAAACATATAGAAATACAAGGTGTTTTTATTGAAAAAATCAGGATTGCAGTAATTATCAGAGAGAAAATCGCTGTTTTATTACACAGCATTGCTCAAGACGCTAACTGCCTTAAAAGAAACATTTAAGCAATCAACACACTTATTACTGGCATATTGATAAAATTAACCGCTCCATAATTTAGGGATTATTTCTTTAAACAGTAAACCGAGAATACCCGCCAATAAGAACCATTGCAGCCGGTCAAATTTTTGTTCCAGTCTGTCAAACCGTTTTTCTGAAAAATCAAGGCGCTTATCTATCTGAGCAATATCCTTACGGACATCAGCGATTTGAGCATCCGTTTTCTCAGAACGAACAGCCATGTCTTTACGAACATCAGCTATCTCAGCCGATAAGTCTTTACGAACATCAGCTATCTCAGCCGATAAGTCTTTACGAACATCAGCTATCTCAGCCGATAAGTCTTTACGAACATCAGCTATCTCAGCCGATAAGTCTTTACGAACATCAGCTATCTCAGCCGATAAATCCTTGCGGACATCAGCAATATTGCGGTTGACCTCAACAATATCCGCTTTAGTCGCAACATCTGCAACCTCATGCGATCTACGTACGACAAGTGAAATGGCTCTGGCTTGTTCTCTGGAAATGCCAGCACTTTCTAGTTCTTCCGATGCTTGTAGTGCATCAAATGCAACCTGACCCATAACGTTATCCTCCCGTGTTTAGGTAAGTATAACGGGTTTAGGGTTCAATCTGCAAAATCTTTCACATTAATACCTTCATTCGTTCCATTACGGAGAAATATTTTTATGTCTAAAATTACCAAAACCGAATTAATGACTTTCAAAACCGATGATTTAGGTATTGAATTACAGGGAACCCTTTATCAAGGCAAACCAGTATTCTTTGCCGTAAAAGTTGCTGAAGCTTTAGGATATGCACAGCCAGCAAAAGCATTAAATGATCATTGTAAGTCATTGATTAAACTTAATTGTGCTGAAACGGCAGAATTAAGTTTAGGATTCAGACCTAAAGGAATCATCCTTGTACCTGAAGGGGATGTTTTCCGTCTGATACTTAAAAGCAAACTTCCTTCCGCTGAACGTGTTCAGGATTGGGTCTGTGAAGACGTTTTACCAGCATTACGTCAACACGGAAGCTATAGCATTAAAAAGCATCACAAAGACGAAGGTAGCGGATTACCTGAATTTCGTAAAGCAAAGGCGATAGAAATTCAGGCTAAAGCCATACAAATTCAAATGGAAAATGTGAAGAAGATATTTGAATGGGCAACAAACCTTTCCGATAACGCCAGACAAACTATCATAGCCGGACTGATTAACCCTATTGCGGGTAGTGAAGTGATCCCCTTGCCGCTTATCACCGAAAAACATTATACAGCAACAGAGATTGGTAAAATGTTTAATGTTTCCGCAAATAAGATTGGGCGTATCGCTAATGACAATAAGATGAAAGTTAAAGCATACGGTGATACCTATCTCGATAAATCCCCTTACAGCAATAAAGAGGTTGAGTCCTTTCGCTACAACGACAACGCAATCAAGAAATTCAGGGAAATTCTTATTACTGAACAAGAAGCAGCAAAAAGCGAACTTATTTAAATACCCATTGACGAAAGCAAAAATCATGCGCTATAGTTTATTTGCATCTGCAAAATCAGGTGTCGGGTTTCACAGCCCGATGTAACTAACAAGGCGCATAGCACGCCGTAAGCGTGTTTTTTTTATGCGTCAGTCTGCCATATCAAGAATCAATGGTGGGCTGGATGGGGGAGCCGAAAGGCTCGCCGGGTCCTTGTTAGCCGGTACTGTGAACCCTGTTCAGTTCACCACCCGTAAGTTTCACAGCTTTGGTGGTGATTATCCTAAGTTAACAAGGAAATCATTACTATGACTACTCTAGTTTTCCGTAATACTGTTCTTGAAACTATTTCCCGTAATGGCGAAATCTGGTTTACTTCTGCTGAAATCGCAAGAGCTTTACAATACAAGAAAATTGATGCCATCACCCAGATTTATGCACGTAATTTGGACGAGTTTACATCTCAGATGTCAATGACACTCAATTTGAGGGTCAATGGAATAAACAATAGCTTACGTGAGAAAGTGGTGCGAATTTTCTCGCTACGGGGCGCACACCTAATCGCTATGTTTGCCAATACGCCAGTAGCAAAAGAATTCAGAAAATGGGTGCTGGATATCCTCGATAAACAAACAATTAATCAAACCCCTAACTATAATCACCCCAGATACCAACCGAAAGCCGTAGAGCGTTTCACTCATTCTGATACGCGCAATTTAACACATTTAGTCTGGTGTATGACAAATGGCTTTCGGTTTGAGCGTTCGTGGAGTAATGCGGTGTGGCTGGCTTTGCGCGAAGTGACGGGCACACCGTCACCGGAACATTTTCAGGTAGAGCATATCCCGTTAATGGCTGACGAATGCAGACGTATTCACTACATCACAGAATCACTGCGCCAGATTATTAATGACGCTGAAAAGCAGACGATTAAGCGCATTTTACGTAAACGTGAAAATATCGATACCGTGTTAGCGGAGATCAAACAGCTTTTTGAACATTTTCACCATCAACAAATCGGGATAATCACCGCACGCACCGATCAGTGGTACGAAGGTGAGTTGACCCATTTCTTAGAACGCCACTAATTAATCTTAACGCCCCTTGCTAAGGGGCAATCTTTCATCAATTTAAATATTGAGGAATTCCTACATGCAAAATTCAACCACTGAGCAAATTATCACATTTTCCAACAGCGAGACTATCGACTCACAACAATTACTCATCATGGTTAACGAAACACGAAAAGAACACGGAGAACCCGCTATTAGAAATAACGTTTTTATCGATCGCATTAAAGATGAACTCGAAGACGAGTACTACAAAATTTTTGTAGTGCAAAAAATGAACAACACGGAATCAGAAATTATCGAAATGACGCTTAAACAGGCACTGCGCGTTGCCGCCCGTGAATCCAAAGCCGTTCGCCGCTCGCTGATTGATAAACTGGAGCAGCAAAGTAAACCTAAATCACAGGCTGAACTTAATCTCGCTTATGCAATTGCACAAGTTGAGCAAGAGCGTCGGTTAAAGAGTATCGAGCATCAGGTAGAGCAAGTCTCAGAAGAAATCGAACAAATCAAACAAGGCACTATCCCAGCCGGTTTCCAGGGCTATAGCTATCTTAAAACAAAGTACGGCTTAAGCGATGCCAAATGTCGGCAATTAGTCATGGCGTGGAAGGTGCCTTGCAAAAAAGTGCCCCATGTTGCGCCAGGCGGCCAAATTACCCAAATGTCAGTGGTTGATGAAGCGGCATTTAAAAACGCGTTGGATAACATGATGCTTGAGGCTGAGAAACGCGGCAGTCAGTGGTATCACCCTAAAATGGGGCGTTTTTCCGTAACCGCCTGATAAGGATGGATTATGCAAAATTTACTATTTTGCGATTTAGAAACCTATAGCGATTTCCGATTAATTGTGGCACGCATCGCTATGCTGAAAATGCAGAAATTTTACTTTTTGCTTATGCTTACAATCATCACCCCGTAAAGGTCTGGGATGTGACGCAAGATAAAACGATGCCGACAGATTTGAAAGCGTATCTTAATGACACAGAAATTTTAACTGTCTGGCACAACGGCGGCATGTTTGATACGGTAATTTTAAAACAGGTGTTAAATATTGACTTACCGTTATCCCGCGTTCACGACACATTAGTACAAGCACTGACACATGGCTTACCCGGTGCGCTCGGTTCGCTTTGCGATATCTTTAACGTCAATAGCGATAACGCCAAAGATAAAGAAGGTAAAGCGCTCATACAGCTATTTTGCAAACCGCGTCCTAAAAATAGCAAAATACAACGCGCCACGGCGTTAACTCACACAGAGGAATGGCAACGTTTTAAGCAATACGCAGGTTCTGATATTTTAGCCATGCGCGAGATTTATCAACATTTACCGGGTTGGAATATGAGTGTGGACGAAACCCAATTATGGCAGTTAGACCAAAAGATTAATCGCCGTGGGATGTGCATGGATGTTGAACTGGCGAAAAGCGCCTTGACTGCCGTTGAAAACGAGCAAAAACGGTTATCAACCGTCACCCAGCAATTAACAGATAATGCCGTGCAAAACGCAACACAACGCGATGCACTGTTACAGCATATCGTTTCGGCATTTGGCATCACGTTACCGGATATGCAAGCCAGCACGCTACAGCGCCGCGTTAATGACCCTGATATTCCACCGGCTTTACGCGAACTACTGTCAGTCCGTCTGCAATCGTGTACAACCAGCACCAGTAAATATAAGGCGCTGTTAAAATCGGTAAGCGCAGATGGACGACTTCGAGGAACCAAGCAATTTTGTGGTGCCTCACGCACCGGACGATGGGCGGGACGTATTTTTCAGCCGGATAATCTCCCCAGACCCACGCTTGACCAAAAGACGATTGATAACGGCATTGACGCATTAAAAGCCGGTTGCGCCGAGCTGATTTGTGATGACATTATGCAACTGACCAGTTCTGCGCTTAGAGGGTGTATTATCGCGCCACCCGGTAAAAAACTGGTTATCTCGGATTTGTCGAATATCGAAGGCCGCATGCTGGCATGGCTGGCAGGGGAAAACTGGAAAGTCAATGCTTTTAGCGAGTTTGATAACGGCAAAGGCGATGACCTCTATAAACTCGCCTATGCGCGCGCATTTAATCTTTTACCTGAGAACGTCACTAAAGCTCAACGACAAATCGGTAAGGTGATGGAACTCGGCTTAGGCTATGGCGGTGGGGTTGCGGCATTTTTGACATTTGCCCTCGCCTACGGTCTGGATTTAGATGAACTGGCGGAAGCCGCATTACCTAACATACCGCCTAACGTTAAGCGAGAGGCGATGCGCTGGTATCAAAAATCCGTTGAAACGGAGAAGACTTATGGCCTCAGCGAAAAAGTCTTTGTTACCTGCGATTCCCTTAAGCGCATGTGGCGCAATGCCCATCCACAAACCGTATCATTCTGGTACGACATTGAAGACACTGTAAAACAAGCCATTCAGTCACCGGGGATAGTGTTTAAGTGCCGTAAACTTAGCCTTCGTCGCGATAAAGGCTGGCTCAGAATTTGTCTACCATCAGGTCGTAGTCTTTGCTACCCTTCTGCGCGAATAGAGAATGGACAAATCACCTACATGGGGACTAATCCCTACAGCCGAAAATGGGAACGGTTAAAAACCTACGGCGGTAAAATTACTGAAAATATCTGTCAGGCCGCCGTACGCGATGTCTTGGCCTATAGCATGCCACGCATTGAAAAGACGGGTTATGCGATTGTCTTAACCGTCCATGATGAAATTATCAGCGAAGCGCCGGATACTCCTCAATTTTCCGCCGAGGGGTTAAGTAAGCTGTTAAGTCTTAATCCGGATTGGGCTTTTAATTTACCGCTTAGTGCAGCGGGGTTTGAGACTTATCGTTATCGCAAGGAATAAATAACACACACAGGATAAAATAAACATCATGGCCTTTATGAAAAACGACAGCCCACTTTATTTCAAGGCAGCACAGGATGCGGTACACCTTGAACAGTCAGGCCAATACCATGAAGCGGCGCGCGCATGGTCACAGGCAAACCGACTGGCGCGTAATCGCAATAATCGTATCTGGAGTGAACACCGCGGCGATTTTTGCCTGATGCAAATCAAACGGGAACATATTAAAAGGATGTATCCATGCGGTTAATCAGGGAAGAGAGCATTGAAAAACATTTGGTCAGTGAAGTACGAAAAATCGGTGGCATTGCCTATAAATTTGTTTCACCGGGACGACGAGGCGTACCTGACCGATTAGTTGCACTCCCCAATGGCAAGATTATTTTCGTGGAATGTAAAGCACCGGGCGAAAAACCCACCCCCTACCAATTACGCGAACACGCACGGCTTTTTGCCCTAGGCCATCAGGTCATCGTACTGGACAGTCAGGATTTAAGCAGCATCTTACCCACTGTGGACTAAGAACCCTTTAAGTCACTATATCTTATTGATTCTCTTTGTTTAACTACGGAGGCGTGTTTCCATGTCTAAATTAGTTGTTATTGAAAATACCGTTGTTCGTCAAGACGCTTTCGGGCGTTATTGTCTAAATGATTTACATAAAGCCGCTGGTGATCTTAAAAAAGACAGTCCTGCATATTGGCTTGCTAATAAACAAACTCAAGAATTAATTGAACAATTTTTGAGCGAGGGCGGAATTCCGGTATCGGTCATTCGAGGAGGTGTCGAGCAAGGAACTTACGTTGCTAAAGAACTAGTTTACGCCTACGCCATGTGGATTAGCGCAGCTTTTAATCTTAAAGTTATTCGTACTTTCGATGAAGTTATCGCTACACCTACACAACCGCTAACCGATAAAGTGCAAGCTGGTTTAGCCATGATCGCTTTTTACAAACAAGAGCTGCGTATCGCCCCTTCTGGTCTACTTGGTGCAATGAAAAAATTGCAATCTTCCCTTGGTATGCCAGATGTACTACCTGCTTACGCCGTTGATGCACCTGAAGGAAGCATGACAGTATCAAGCGAAGTGACGCACTCTTTTACGGAGCTTTTACTGCTGCATGGTAAGCCTTACAGTCCGCCATCCGGCTTTAAACGTTTGCAATTATTAGGTATTGTTGAGCGTAAATCACGCCCAAGTAGCAAACATCCTGACAAGGAAAAACTATTCTGGTCACTGACGGAAAGAGGATTACAGTTTGGAAAAAACTTAACTGACCCAAACCATCCCCGTCAGACTCAGCCCCATTTCTATGATAGCCAATTTCCCAGATTGCTAAGCATCATGATGAACGGAATTGCAGCAACATAATAAAATATTAACCTTTTTGCAATACCCATTGACGAAAGCAAAAATCATGCGCTATAGTTTATTTGCATCTGATAAATCAGGTGTCGGGATTTGCAACCCGCTGGAATACCGTGTCATAAACTGACACGCATAAGCGTGTTTTTTATTACCTAAGCAACTTCTATGGTGGCTCAGGTAGGGGAACCCAAAAGGTTCACCGGTTCACGGTATCCGGCATTGCAAACCCTTTCTGGGCTACCACCACGAGATTTGCAACTCCAGTGGTAGCAAAAATTTAAAATACCGTTGGAGGTCATTATGACCAAATCATCAGTTATTCCATTCAGTTTCGAAAATTATTCTGTCCGGATTATTGTTATAGATGAACAACCTTGGTTTGTTGCAAATGTGATTTTAATAAAAATTAATTAGGTAATTGAAATGTCAGCATCAACTTATTAATATTTTTCATATCATAAAAATTTTAAATAAATTCAGTTAGCAAAAGTTCGGTTATAATTTCTGTATACTTATTTAACTCAATATTTAATTATTTTTAAAATGGCGACAATTTATGATAATGAATAGAAAATTATTTTAATTTTTTAATAAAAATAGTTTGATGCTAAAACTTTGACTAAACTCTATCGTGCCAGGCAATAAATAATATTTCATTTAAGTACCTATTATTTAATATCGTTGGAAAAGAATTTTTAAATAAAACTATATTTTATTATATATCTCATTGGATGATACTATTGATATATTTAATAAATTATTATAAAAATATTTAATTTAATATTAGCGTAAAATAGCCGTAACAGCCGATATTATTCTGTTCAAAAAATAAAATAACATATATTTTAACTAACCATAACCTAGCGGTTCATTAGCATTTATAAACTTATAAATGCTAATGAACTTTGCCAATAAGATGACCTGCAACTCACGGCATACTAAAAGCTGGTTATTTCATCTCATCACGCTCGCGATTACGGTCTCTATCGCGATGAACAAGATAAATAAGCACCAACAAAATAGTAGTATAAACTTGAAACGCTTCTACCCCCGCTATTCCATTCAGACATCCACATGCCAAACCACTCCCGGCCTAATGACATATAGACAACTTGCCAGGTCAAAAAGCCCAATGTTAAGCCAGCAATTGCAATTTTTTTCTTTCTATTAAAATTAGCCGCAGTATTTTTCAAATTAGCCAATAATCTAATGCCACCAATCCAGCAAAGTATTGCCGTTAATGTTTGCAGAATAATCAGAATGATATAACTAACATTATGAGCAGTTGGAGATTCAATTGCACGGTACTTAATTGTGGCCTCAGGAAAGATAGTATCCATCAAAAGAACATGACGAATTAAGGCAAAATTGGTGTCATAATCGGTAATATTGCCTATAACCACTAAAGAGGCATATAACGCCACCGCACATACAGCCAACGCTTTAGACAAACGAATAATCATGATTTATTGTCCTTAGAAATACAATAAGATAATCTTCGATACAAGATGCAGGCTCAAAAATAAAAATGTTCACTGCTTAGCATAATTAACTAAACAATGAACAGATTAATTTTAACACAAGAATTTAAAATTGGACAAAATTCAAAAAAAGGCGGTAATCTTGTTAATAGGTATAACAGTAGGTAAAATGAAAAAACCTATTATACCTTATAGACTTGATTTAAATTAATGGATATGCCTGGTCGCCCATAGATCATATTCATCAGCATGCTCAACTAGCACCTGAATGATATCACCAGGATTAACATCAAATTCACCATTGAGATAAACCACACCATCAATTTCAGGTGCATCTGCCATACTACGGCCGACGGCTCCCTGCTCATCCAGATCTTAGATCCAACTTTTTCCTGCAATCGCTGCTTAGAAATTTGCTGCTGAACCTGCATAAAACGGTGGTAACGCGCCTCCTTTACTTCTTCTGGAACTTGATCTGGTAACTCATTGGCCTGCGCACCATCAACTGGACTGTATTTAAAACAACCGACTCGATCTAAACGAGCCTGCTGAAGAAAATCAAGTAATAACTCGAAATCCGCTTCAGTCTCCCCCGGAAAGCCAACAATAAAAGTTGAACGCAAGGTTAATGCGGGACAAATTTCACGCCAGCGGCGAATACGCTCTAGCGTTTTTTCTACTGCTCCGGGCCGTTTCATTCGTTTTAAAACTGTCGGACTAGCATGCTGAAGGGGAATATCTAAGTAAGGTAAAATTTTACCCTGCGCCATTAATGGGATCACTTCATCAACATGAGGATAAGGATAAACATAATGCAACCGGATCCAAATTCCTAAAGCCGCAAGCTGTTCACACAAACTTACCATGCTAGTTTTAACTGGCTGGCCATCCCAAAAACCTACTCGATGCTTAGTATCAACGCCATAAGCTGAAGTATCCTGTGAAATAATAAGTAACTCTTTCACACCTGCGGCAACTAAGCGTTTAGCTTCACTCAAAACCTCACCAATAGGCCGACTATTTAAATCACCACGCATCGATGGAATAATACAAAATGTACATCGATGATTGCAGCCTTCAGAAATTTTCAAATAAGCATAATGTTTAGGAGTTAACTTGATCCCTTGCTGCGGCACTAAACTAAAAAAAGGGTTATGCTGAGGTTTCGGAACATAATGATGAACATGGGCTAACACCTGTTCATAACTATGCGGACCGGTGATGGCTAATACTTTCGGATGTACTTCACGAATTTGATCTTCTTTAGCTCCCAGACAGCCGGTTACGATCACTTTACCATTTTCATTTAATGCTTCACCAATAGCTTCCAATGATTCTTGTACTGCGCTATCGATAAAACCACAGGTATTAACAATAACCAGATCAGCATCATCATAACTAGCTACAATTTGATAACCATCCGTGCGCAATTCAGTCAAAATTCTTTCAGAATCGACCAAATTTTTCGGGCAGCCTAATGATAAAAATCCTATTGTTGGGACACGTTGTTCATTGCTCATAAAGGATAGGATCTATGTTGTAATATTAATTGAATAAAAAAGTTATTTTAACATTGAAAAAACTAAATTGTACAATTAGCTTTGCGATGCACATAAATAGGCATCACAAACTGTCATATTGATTATTAATAATAAAATTTTAACCAAAATGATTGATAAATGCAGATAAAATAAAGCAACAGCCAATAAATAAAAAATTTTTTATACTAATTTTGATTAACATCATTATTTAATTATTTTATTAATTTATATTGATAAAAATACATCACATAACAAACTGCGTTTTAGAAAGTGCAAAAATGGAAAATAACAATCGGCTTTGGCCGCATATAAGACGAACAACCCATCTAATGATGTTTTGCCATCGCTCATGTTTCAGTTTTGAACGTTTCTGCACCCACAGGTGATCCTTTTCGACATCCATGCTGCTGTTCTTACTGTATGGATCGTCATTCCCCCAAAATAGTCATGCTATTGATTTAAACAAATCATGTCTATTGCATTAACTATTCATACTTGTCAGTCAGCGCATTTAGATTAATTAATCTAACAAAATGACTTATTGCTTTAAGCTAAATTAAATTCAGCTTAATTCAATTGTAAATAAGAAATACACCAAAATAGATGTTCATCCATTTTGGCAGCAATTCTATTGTCTGAATTTATAGGAAATAAAATGGAACAATATAAACTAGCCACCAGTTTTGATATCAGTGACTATATTGATAGCCAGCGTAACTTTGTTAATATCTTTGATACTGACTTTACTGATGTTGCTGCGATTATCATCTCGCTAGAAGATATTCAACAAGGTGGACTCGATACCATTAAACAAAATAGTTTTGATCAGCCTATCTTTGCGCTAATTAATCACAATCAAGTTATTCCGGCTGATACCCTTTCTTGCCTGGCTGGTGTTATTGATCTTAACAAAGACAATAGCCAGTTATATGCTAAGCAATTAGAAACTGCGGCACAAAAATATGAGCAAAGTTTGCTTTCACCTTTCTTTGGTAAACTAAAAAAATATGTCGAACAAGGCTATACCGCTTTCGATTGCCCAGGCCATCAAGGAGGAGCATTCTTTCGGCGTCATCCATTAGGTAATTTATTCGTTAACTATTTTGGCGAAAATTTATTTCGTTCAGATCTCTGTAATGCTGACGTTTCGATGGGCGACCTATTGTTCCATGAAGGTGTACCCTGTAATGCCCAACAATATGCAGCAAAAGTGTTTAATGCCGATAAAACCTACTTTGTTTTAAACGGCACCTCTTCTGCCAACAAAGTGGTATTAAATGCCCTGCTAGCACCTGGGGATTTAGTGTTATTTGATCGCAACAACCATAAATCTAATCACCATGGTGCGCTGATCCAGGCAGGTGCAACACCAATCTATTTAGAAACCGCCCGCAATCCATTTGGCTTTATCGGGGGCATCGATGCTCACTGCTTTAATGAAGATTATTTGCTTGAGCTAATCAAAAAAACTTCACCTGAGCATGCCGCGCAAAAACGTCCATTTCGCCTGGCGGTGATCCAACTTGGAACTTATGACGGAACAATTTACAATGCACGCCAAATTGTCGATAAAATCAGCCATCTTTGTGACTATATTTTATTTGATTCTACCTGGGTTGGTTATGAACAATTTATTCCAATGATGAAGGACTGTTCACCATTACTGTTGGAACTCAATGAAAATGATCCTGGTATTTTGGTCACTCAATCGGTTCACAAACAACAAGCGGGTTTCTCACAAACTTCTCAAATCCATAAAAAAGACAGTCATATCAAAGGGCAACAACGTTATGTCAATCATAAACGCTTAAATAACGCCTTTATGATGCACGCTTCCACCAGCCCGTTCTACCCGCTATTTGCCGCTTTAGATGTTAATGCCAAAATGCATGCCGGTGAAAGTGGCAAACGGCTATGGATGGATTGCGTAAAAACAGGTATCGAAACGCGCAAATTATTATTAAGTTGCTGTAAATTTATTCGCCCATTTATTCCTGAATTGGTCGATAACCGTTCCTGGGCTGACTATGACACCGATGAAATCGCTAATGACTTACGCTTCTTTAAATTTACCCCAGGGGAACGCTGGCACTCCTTTGATGGTTACGCCGAAAATCAGTACTTTGTTGATCCGTGTAAATTGATGTTAACAACACCCGGCATTAATAGCCAAACCGGCAATTACGAAAGCTTTGGGGTACCAGCAATGATCCTGGCAAACTACCTACGTGAACAGGGTATTATTCCTGAAAAATGCGATCTAAACTCAATTCTATTTCTGCTAACACCGGCAGAATCGATGGCAAAAATGCAACATCTGGTGGCCCAAATTGCTCATTTTGAACAATTACTCGAAATCGACGCACCGTTAGCCGACGTTTTACCGACCCTCTACCGCAGCAACCAACAACGCTATCAGCACTATACCATTCGTCAGCTATGCCAAGAGATGCATGATTTATATGCCAAATTGAACGTCAAACAGCTACAAAAAGAGATGTTTCGTCAATCGCATTCTCCGGCCGTCAAAATGTTGCCGCAAGCAGCCAATATCCAATTTGTCCGCGGCCAGGTCGAATTGATTGCACTTGAAAACATCGGCGGTCGGATTGCTGCCGAAGGCGCACTGCCTTATCCACCAGGCGTACTGTGTGTTGTACCAGGAGAAGTCTGGGGCGGTGCAGTACAAAACTATTTTCTAGCGCTAGAAGAAGGAATTAATCAATTCCCAGGTTTTTCACCTGAATTACAAGGCGTATATATGCAAACCGATGCTGATGGCCGCATGCGTGCTTATGGCTATGCCATTAAATAGTCGTGCATAACTACACAATAAGTAAATCTTTACCGATTGAATAGCTAAGATTTCTTATGAGTTAAGAGAGAAAAAAATGCAGGTATCTAAAAATAAAATGAGTGTGCTACAGCTAACCATATTGACTACAGTCAATATGATGGGCTCAGGTATCATTATGTTACCGACAAAATTAGCGGAAGTTGGCACCATATCGATCCTTTCATGGATCGTTACCGCAGTCGGCTCGATGGCACTGGCTTACGCTTTTTCGAAGTGTGGCATGTACAGCCGTCGCAGCGGTGGAATGGGCGGTTACGCTGAATATACCTTTGGTAAATCTGGCAACTTTATGGCTAACTACACCTATGGGATCTCACTCTTAATTGCCAACGTAGCGATTGCTATCTCTGCTGTTGGTTATGGTGCGGAACTACTAGGGACAAACTTAACGCCATTGGCCATCTGTATCGCCACCATCGCGGTATTATGGATCTGTACCGTTGCTAATTTTGGCGGTGCGCACATCACTGGCCAAATAAGTAGTATTACTGTCTGGGGAGTTATTATTCCAGTTATGGGGATCTCCATTATTGGCTGGTACTGGTTCAAAGCCGATCTCTACATCAATTCCTGGAATCCACATAACTTTCCATTTTTTCAGGCTGTTGGCTCCTCAATTGCCATGACACTGTGGGCATTTCTCGGTATGGAATCGGCTTGTGCAAATAGTGAAGCCGTTGATAACCCAGAGAAAAATGTCCCTATTGCAGTATTAGGTGGCACACTAGGTGCAGCAGTCATCTATATCATATCCACCAATGTTATCGCCGGTATTGTGTGCCCAATTTAGATTTAGCGAACTCAACGGCTCCCTTTGGCTTAGCCTTCGCACAAATATTTAATCCGACTGTCGGTAAAGTCATCATGGCGCTAATGATTATGTCATGTTGTGGTTCTCTGCTGGGTTGGCAGTTTACTATTGCGCAAGTATTCAAATCATCATCAGATGCAGGCTACTTTCCGAAAGTATTCTCCGCTGTTAATAAAGCAGAAGCGCCGGTTAAAGGTATGCTAACTATTGTCATTATTCAATCTGGCTTAGCGCTGATGACCATTAGCCCATCATTAAACAAACAATTTAATGTATTAGTTAACCTAGCAGTTGTAACCAATATCATCCCTTATATTCTTTCTATGGCCACCATGATCATCTTACAAAAAGTGGCTAATGTTGATCCACAGAAAGCCAAAATGGGTAATATTGTTGCTTTTATTGGCGCCGCCTATAGTTTCTATGCCTTGTATTCATCTGGGGAAGATGCCGTTATGTGGGGTGCCCTTGCGACATTCCTAGGCTGGACACTTTATGGTTTCGTTTCACCACGCTTCGAACTGGAAAACAATCAAAACATCAATAGCAAATAATAGGTTAATATAATTGACTCACACCCTCCTCATCGCCACGCGATGAGGAAGCTAATATGATTACAATAATCACCCGGTTATTCAGACTAAATCATAATATCGATCATTAACTGATATTAATAACTCAATCACCAACTTGTCAGATATACTTAATATATTATTAATTCCTATAAACCATTAGATTTGATGCTATGAAAAAATTAACGATAGTTATCATGTTATTTATCAGTAAATTAGTATTGGCCGATAGCCATAATATCGAACAATCGTTAGAACAGTGTTTAGCGAAACCAACAACCGTATCAACCCTTGATAGCATTGATTGCTACCAAAACGCGTTAAAGTTATGGGATAACGAATTGAATAAGCAATACCAATTATTAATCACCGATAAAAAGTTAAGCCCACAATTCAAAGTGGCATTGAAAAAATCGCAATTGGCATGGATAAAATATCGTGATCTCAACTTAGAAGCGATTAACCACTTTTACGATAATCAGCAAGGAACTTATTGGGGAATAGCTGTGATGGTCAACAAAATTGAGTTAACTAAAAATAAAGCGCTGGAATTAACTAAATTAAGAACCAGCACTGAAATAGCTAATTAATAACTATTGGTTAATAAAAATAAATTTAGTTATGTCTGTCATTAAATCGCTAACGACAGACATAACTAGCAATTACCATAAGGGTTAACAGAGGATCCTGCCGCAATAAGGATAAAATTTAAAAACTATAAGTCATCCCTATCCCAATAACATTATCACGAGCTAATTCTAATTCGTTACCTAGTTGGCTATTTCTCAATAGATTAACTTTATAAGCAGCGTAGGCTTTAAAATTATCGTTAAAATTATAATTAGTAAAAATATTAAGATAATTAACGACATCTACTGCTTTATCAGCACGTGAATAAAAATAAGCCACTCCAGGCTCTAGACCTGATGCAAAAGTATAGGAAGTTAGCAACTCAATGGTACTAACTTTACCAAAGATCACCACATTATCATCGACTTCGTGGGAATGAATATTGCGGCTTTCGGAATATAAACCAGCAAATTTGACCGGTTCAGCGTCATAATTGAAACCAACCGCCCATATTTCGGCAGATTTACCTGGCCGGATCTGCTGCTGTTGAGTTCTTTTCGAATGAAAATAGGCCATGGTAGCTTGCAGATTATCGCTGAAGTTATAACTAACACTGGCTCCCCAACCCTCACCATTCTGATGCTGAACCTCATCATTATTGCTGTTTTTTCCTTGATACTGCAAAGCAAAATTGAGACCTTTAACTAAATTAAAAAAATCAGTTTGCCGATAAGTCAGCAAATTACTCGCCTCTTTAGTGGTTGAAATATCACTATCAGAAAAGAAATCACCTTCAAAAAACGGTAATCCATCAGTATAAGAAGCAACATCAAAAATAACACCATAATTACGACCAAAATCGATATGGTGAGTATCATATTTTAATCCGGCAAACGCCAAATTATTCTTTGACTCGTTACTCTTATCCCCTTCTCCGCCATGTAGTTCGGTTTCATGCTCAAATTTGGCAAAACCACTAGCAGAATCGGTAAGCTGACTCTCTAATTCTAAACCCAGTTTTACTTTAATCTCATTACCATCTTGATCCTGATCTTTAGAGCTCATTAGTTTAGATTCAATCTCACCATTAACCGCGATTCGACTACCTTGCTTATCATAAATATCTACTGCCATAGCCCCGGGAATATAAAAACAGAAAAAAATTAAACTGGCTGATTTATTTTTACGAAAAGAAAACATAATACTTATCTCAATACAGATAAAAAAAATTGATGAATAGAACACCATGCCAATATTTCAAATAGGCATTGTCTAATTAGTGATTATTGATAATCACTGCATGTCATTTGAAAACAAATAAAATAATCGATTAATTTATCGGTATAGGAGAAAGAAGAGAGATATAAATAAATCTAGCTAAGAAAATACTTTGCCCAATGAATGTCAAAAATAAAAACATATAGATTACCCTATAATAAATCTCATCTATAGGGGCGACCAGATGAAAGAGCATAGAACACTATCCCAATCGTCTTAGTTTTAGCACTATACAACGTATCCTATGAAAGGAAGTTACTTTGAGGCAAACCTTAATCCGATCTGCCTTGTCCTAACCTTGGGCGTCTCTCGACGTCGTGAGATCAGCAACTTGTGTTTGTATAGGAGCCTCGCCTAACGAGATATAACACTTTCGAATGAGCGCGTATTATATGCGCAAAAAATTGGGAAAAAATATCACATTGATAGTTTGTTTATGTTTTATTTAATTATGTTATCTATTTTATGATAAAACCTAACAACAAACAGTACTCATCATTTAATGATAACCAAACCACTCCTTTAATCCTGAGCTTAAAATCGCAGATATGGTAAAATAACTATAATCTGCACGGTAATATAACATTAATGAATGAATATTATTAACTTCATTTTTGTCTACTTTTATCTCTTTTAATTTTTTTGCCAAAATAGAATTAATTGCCATATGGTCAGGAATATAAGTAATACCTAATCCTTTTTCAGCCAATTTTACACACGAATAATAATCCGTGGTTAACATCATTTCTGAATAAGGCAAAAAATGATATCGCTCATCATCGACTTTACCTTGTAATGAAGGATAAATGACTGTTTCTGAAGATAAACTATTTTCGGTTCTTCTCTCGTCAACGGATGGGCTGGATCAGCGACTAACATCATTTGAATATCACCAACCACTTGGGCATTAATGTTGTTATATATCTCAACACATTGTAAGCCTAAAACAAAATCTGCTTTATTACTATTAAGGGTAAATTCAACATCAAATAAATCTGCATGCACAATATATATTTCAACAGCAGGAAATTCGCTCTTTAATTTTAATATTACATCAGCAATCGCTTCTTCTGGAATCAGCTGATTAAATGCTAATCTAATGACCGCTGGCTCTTTATGATTATTTAAAGCAAAAGAAAACTTTTCTAGTTTTTGCAAAGATAACAAAAACATTTTAACCTTTGGTAATAAAATTTTACCATTACTATTTATATCCAATACAGAACCATTCGAGCGTTTATCAAATAACGTATATCCTAATATAAACTCGAATTCATTTATCCAACGACTGATTGTTGTTTTAGACTTATTTAATAGTATCCCAGCCTGTAAAAAATTACCTGATTCAGCAGCGGCGACAAACGCCATCAGCATTTTATTTTCTAATTGTGGTAAAAATTTTTTCATTACTGCTCCGCTGTATGTTTTATAGAATAGTTATGTAACTAAAATTAATTTCTAACAATTTATAATCAAATATTATGATAATCTGACATTAGCAAATATTTTTCTGAAATTAAATTTTCAATAATATTTAATATATATAACTTAAATCGAGCTTGGCGCGGGTAAAGTGAGGATTTATTGTTATTGCCTGTGATAAATAATGTATAGCAGATTGAAGTTCTCGATTTTTATATGACAACAAACCCTGCATAAAATAAATTAAACTCTTATCATGATAATTATTTTTTATTAATTGATTTAAATGATTTTCAACTTGTTGCCAATCTTTTTTATTAATAGCAATAAAAATATTAGTAACATAATTCTTATTTTTTATTTTATTCACTTGTATATTATTTATTATTAATGAATTGGCGATAGTTAATTTTATATGAAAAAAATAAGAAATAAATAGTGTTATGATTAATCGTTTCTTGTTAGTCATTTTTATTTCCATAATAAAAAAGAGCATAGAAGTTCCATGCTCTTTTAAAATTTAAAATAAATTACTGTTTAGTACCGCCAAAAGCAGTATCTAATTCATGATTATCGTTAAATTGGGTAATACCGGCTATATGTTTGGCATCTGCACCAAAAAAGTGGCCTTTAGTTGTTCCTTCAATTGAATTGGCTGAAGCTTTTCCACTGAAAGAGCCATTACCATTAATATTTGCATCAATATTCATGGTTAATGCGCTATGACTGAATGACCCTTTTAGGCTGTTTTGCACAAAATCGGCGGTTAATTCACCAGTCATCAAGCCATAGTTAGAATAATCGTTAAACCCTTTAAATAGTATAGGTGGCGGTACCTGCGGTTGGCATATTTGCCGTAATATATTTACCTGCATAGTAAGTGGTGTGAGAGGAAGAAGACATATCACTAGTTTGCGCCCATTCACCGAAGAAAACATCAATATCGTCGAGTTTAGCGAATGCAAATAATCCCATATTAGGGTGGTGGGAATCGCTTGTACCACCAAGCTGATAAACGTTATTATCATCTTTATCAGAGTACATTATCAAACCGGGAAAGCCAATTTTATTACCGCCATGTAATTCAGATAAACCAATAGCTGGATCACCTATCTCGGCTTTATGAAAGCCATTAGAGGCTTGTTCCATTTTACCAACACTCAGAGAATTGCCATGAGCGGTATTTGATTGATTAAAACCAGTTGCTGCATGGCTAAAGCCAATATATCCAATTGATAATGTTAGCAAGGTAATAATATTTAATTTTTTCATTTTTAATTCCTTGTAAAAATATTAAATTTTTTATGATAAAAAATGGGATAGACGAATAATGCATTGTCTTAAATAAACAATAAAATAAAAAATAACCTAAGTAAATGATAGTTATTATCATTTGGTTATAAAAGAAATAAATATATAACTAACTAATTTAATAGCAGTATGATTTAATTTTACTTTTTAAATTTAATGGTTATTAAATATCAGTGATCAAAATTTAAAAATGTGATCTCAATTAAATAAATGAGGCGGTAAATAAAATCAAATTATTTTATAAAAGAATTTTGTTTTATTAATTTAATTATATTTATTAAATAAGAAATAAATGATATTTATTGAATTTAATTATTCCGTTAAGCGTTCCGGATAACTAAAAATAATGGCTTTACCCGGTCGACAAAAACCAACTAACGTCAATTGACATTGTTGGGCAATTTCAACCGCAAGGGAAGTGACGGCTGAGATAGCAAAGAGGATTTCTACCCTGCAGGTTGCTGCTTTTTGTACCATTTCATAACTTGCTCTGCTTGAGATTAACACTGCGCCGTTTTGCCATTTTTCTCGACTTTTCATACCAAGCAATTTATCAAGTGCGACATGACGGCCAATGTCTTCACAGCCTCCCGCTAGCTCACCGGTGGGAGTTATCCAGGCTGCGGCATGAGTACAGCCGGTTAATTGGCCAATTTTTTGGATGGTATTTAATTGAGATAAGGCCTGATCCAGATAAGTTAGTGAAAATGATTGCGTGAAAGGAAGCGGATTGATTGGACGAAATAGTTGGCTAAGTTGTTCTGTGCCACAGATGCCACAGCCAGTACGGCCAGTTAGATTACGCCGTTGTGCTTTTAATGCCATAAACTGGCGGGGTGATAGTTCAATATTTAATTCTATGCCCTTTGAGTCATATTTACTGATGTTGATATCGCGAATTTCTTCAGCAGATTGGATAATGCCTTCGGACAGCGAAAAACCTACAGCGAATAGGGTTAAGTCTTTTGGGCTTGCCATCATGACGGCATGGGAAATGCCATTGTAGACCAAGGCAATAGGGACTTCTTGCGCAACATTGTCTAAATTAAAAATATCAAAATTTTTCTTTTGGCGAATTTTTATTTCGGATACTCCGATGTTTTTAACATTTTTCATCATTTCAGTTGCGCAAAAATTACTCATTAGCCGAATTCCTAATAATATAATACATTAAAAGAGATTATATTAATTATTATGGATAGAGAGTTTGATCCGACCAAAAAAGATCGTGATTTAATAAAAAATGATCACCTATTTTGCCGTTTTTTATTTTATGGAAACCAATGTCAGTCATGTGAATGAGGAGATTTTTGATGCAAGTCAGCAGAAGACAGTTCTTTAAGATCTGTGCTGGCGGTATGGCAGGTACAACGATTGCTGCTTTGGGTTTTGCTCCGGCAACTGCATTAGCATCTGCGCGTCAATATAAACTATTACGTGCCAGAGAAACCCGAAATACCTGCACATACTGTTCAGTTGGTTGTGGATTATTAATGTATAGCCTTGGTGATGGGGCTAAAAATGCCAAAGAAAGCATATTCCACATAGAAGGTGATCCCGACCATTCGGTAAGTCGAGGCGCTTTGTGTCCAAAAGGTGCTGGACTAATTGATTTTATCCATAGTGAAAGTCGTCTGCAATTTCCCGAATATAGAGCCCCAGGCTCTGATAAGTGGCAGCGTATTAGCTGGAAAGAAGCATTTGATCGGATTGCTAAGTTAATGAAAGCCGATCGTGATGCTAACTTTATTAAAACCAATCCTGCCGGGACAACCGTTAATCGTTGGTTAACAACCGGTATGCTGTGTGCTTCGGCTAGCAGTAACGAAACCGGTTTTGTTACCCAGAAATTTTGTCGGGCTCTGGGAATGTTAGCGGTTGATAATCAAGCTCGTGTCTGACATGCGCCAACGGTAGCAAGTCTTGCTCCAACATTTGGTCGCGGTGCCATGACAAATCATTGGGTTGATATCAAAAATGCTGACCTGATCATTGTTATGGGGGGAAATGCGGCGGAAGCTCATCCGGTCGGATTCCGTTGGGCAATCGAAGCAAAAATCCACAATAAAGCTAATTTAATTGTCATTGATCCGCGTTTTACCCGTACTGCATCAGTGGCAGATTTTTATACTCCTATTTGTTCAGGTACTGATATTACTTTTTTATCGGGAGTGATTAACTATCTAATGAGTAATAATAAAATTAATAGCGAATATGTGAAATCTTATACCAACGCCAATTTAATTGTGCGCGATGATTATCATTTCGAGGATGGGCTATTTAGCGGCTATGACGCTAAAAATCGCCAATATGATAAAACTTCCTGGAACTATGAGTTAGATGGCAACGGTTTTGCTAAACGAGATGAAACTCTACAGCATCCACGTTGTGTTTGGCAGTTGCTTAAGTTACATGTCAGTCGATATACGGCGGAAGTGGTTGCCAATATTTGTGGAACACCGCAAGAAGATTTTATTAAGGTTTGTGAATATATCGCTGAAACCAGCGAAAAAGATAAAACTGCTTCTTTTCTCTATGCACTAGGTTGGACACAACATTCTATCGGTGCTCAGAATATTCGTACCATGGCAATCATTCAATTACTGTTAGGTAATATGGGAATGGCCGGTGGCGGAGTTAATGCTTTACGGGGACATTCAAATATACAAGGTTTGACTGATCTCGGGCTGTTATCTCAAAGTTTAACCGGTTATATGAACTTACCATCGGAAAAACAGAGCACGTTAGCCAGTTATTTGGCGGCCAATACCCCAAAACAAACACTTCCTGATCAAGTTAACTATTGGAATAATTACCCTAAATTTTTTGTTAGTTTAATGAAAACTTTTTATGGCGACAAGGCGCAAAAAGAGAATGATTGGGGTTTTGACTGGTTACCTAAATGGGATAAAAGTTACGATGTACTACAATATTTTGAGATGATGAATAAGGGGGAAGTTAATGGTTATATTTGTCAGGGATTCAATCCGCTGGCCTCTTTCCCCGATAAAAATAAAATCATTGGTTCATTGTCCAAATTAAAGTTTTTAGTCACTATCGATCCATTGAATACTGAAACCGCTTGTTTTTGGCAAAATCATGGCGAATTTAATGATGTGCAGCCAGCAGAAATCATGACCGAGGTTTTCCGCTTACCCTGTTGCTGTTTTGCTGAGGAAAATGGCTCTATTGTTAATTCTGCTCGTTGGCTACAATGGCATTGGAAAGGCGCAGATGCACCCGCAGAAGCGCTCGGTGATGGAGAAATTTTAGCTGGTATTTTTCATCGTTTGCGTCAGCTTTATCAACAACAAGGTGGCGCTGTACCTGAGCAACTATTAAATATGCGCTGGGATTACTATGATCCTTATCGCCCAACAGCGGAAGAAATTGCGCAAGAAAGTAATGGTTACGCGTTGGCAGATTTGACGGATGCTAATGGTAATCTACTGGTGAAAAAAGGCCAGTTACTGTCAGCTTTTGCCCAATTACGAGATGATGGAACTACCAGCAGTGGTTGTTGGATTTTTGCCGGTAGTTGGACGTCCGCGGGTAATCAAATGGCTCGCCGAGATAATGCCGATCCTTCTGGTCTAGGTAATACATTGGGTTGGGCATGGGCTTGGCCGTCTAACCGCCGCATCCTTTATAATCGAGCATCCGCTGATCCGGCGGGAAAACCCTGGGATCCTAAGCGTCAATTAATTGAGTGGGATGGCGCCAAATGGACAGGCATTGATATTGCTGATTATAGCGCGGCACCGCCAGATTCCGGTGTTGGGCCATTTATTATGCAACCAGAAGGTGATGCGGCGTGCGATATTTGAAGCCAAAACGTGCGATAAATGGCAGGCTACTTTTGTTTCCATCAGTGCAACGAAATTACACTGTCATTTTTCATCGGAGGCACTTTGGTCTGTTTGAGTGGTACGATCAACGGGACAATATTTGTAGATGCTGGTCAATGAAACTCCATACAGTAACGCCAGCTGCTTTCTACTATGGCCGGACTCAAGTAATTTTTTAGCCTGCTCTTGCTGTGCAGAAGATAATGAGCAAGGTCTACCGCCGATACGCCTCTGCTTCTCGCTGCGGCTAAACCTGCCTGAGTACGTTCAACAATTAGTTCTCGCTCCATTTGTGCTAATGCACTCATCACATGAAAGAAAAAACGACCTGCTGACGAAGAAGTATCGATGGAATCCGTCAAACTATGAAAATGAATACCTTCATCTTCCAGTTTGGATATTAAAGTAATCAAATGTTTAATGCTGCGACCCAGTCTATCTAGCTTCCAGACCACCAATGTGTCACCCGATTTCAGTGCGTTTAGTGCCCGTTTTAATCCGGGTCTCTGGTCTATTTTTCCGCTGATTTTATCTTCAAAAATCTGTTCACAATTTGTACAAATGAGTGATTTTCGCTGTAAATCGGTGTTTTGGTCATTTTTTGACACCCTCATATAGCCTATTTTTGCCATTTTAGCCCTTTCTCCTCCCTCTGTAAGCCTTGTCATCGCTGCTTTTGGTCAAAATGTTAGCAAAACTCTTCATTACAGAAAACCTTGGTTTATTGGAAACGGTAGATTGTGCAAAAAACGCACTGGATAAACGAACCGGCGGAACTATCAACGGAGGTGTCACATTAGGGCAAAATTTAACCATTTCATGGGGCGGCAGAAGGGCCACTTATCATGAAAACGGTGATATTACTGGCCCACTCTGGGGAGGGACTTTAAGAGGATGGCTTGATAATACCTTTGTGCGTGATATTCGATTAGGAAGTTTAGAAAGTGTGGCGGCATGGAATGGCCCCGGATATTACGATCAGGCCGGTTATGTCTTAACGGGTGCCAGCAATTTCAATCACGATCATTATATTGATACTCTTTACCGCCGCCCTTTACAAAAAAATATTAATGGTCAATGGATGAATGTGAGTAGCATATAATGCAAAATATTAAAAACTTTAAACGATATCACCCTGATTCTGTTGATAAAAAATGTCTAGAATACGCTGTTGGTGCGATTTTTCTTATCTCAGAAGATGATCAGGACTGGTATGAGTGCCAGAAGTTATTTCAGCCCGATACGATGAAAGTTGAGTATGAAACCGACGGGATTATACGCTCAATGGGCTACGATATCAGTGCCTTCTGTCCCGATGGGTGCAGCATATCTGAAGTATCCGAAATGGCCTAAAGAGGCCGCCCCTAACCGAAAATGGTGTTTTATCGATGGTGAGGTTGTTCCACGTGTTTATACCGCAGATGAACTTATGGAGCAAGCTACCCATAAGCGAGATTATCTACTTGAACAGGCAGCAAAAATTATAGCCCCGCTTCAGGACGCCGTAGACCTCGACATGGCGACAGAAACCGAAAAAGCGGCACTGTTGGCCTGGAAAAAATACCGCGTGCTGCTAAACCGTGTCGATATCAGCAAAACGCTGGATATTGCGTGGCCGGAAGCTCCGAAAAGATAAAAACTTTATGCTGCCCTGACAATGTAGTTAAACGCGACATTTCGCGGCCTTGTTTCTGAAGCGGTTCTCAAACCAGACTGAAAACTGGCTGAGCAATCAACAGCGAATACGCCGCTGGTTCCTCCAGTAATGCTACTACTGGCCATTCTTCTTCCCATTTTGAAAATCCCACTGGCTGATGATTGACCGACAAACTGAATGCCGGTTATGTTTCCAGTGAAATTTTGAAGGGTATCACCTTGTACGCTTAATATTTTGCGTCCGTTATCCACTTTTCGTCCTGCATCCCAGCCCCGAATAAATTCGCCACGTAAATCAGGGAGCTTTCCCGACGGGTAAGCCAGCGCTAAAAGTGGACATTGTTTTTTATCGAAGCGCTCACCGTTACAGATACGCCAACCTATCGGCGGTTTTTCAGTAGGCCAAGGCAGAGGAACGCCGACAGGGATTTCGACACGCAATACTTCGGGAGTAACAGCATGAACATCTGTAGCGGTTAGCTGCACATCCTGAGTCAGCGTTTTGCCGTTAATTTTACGCTGATTGGGTGTTGCATTTTTAGCCAAACTTATTATTTCCAATAAACCAAGGTTTTTTAAAAAAAGATTTTTGTCTGGGATGTCGGCGCCGTTGTCATTTTTTGATAACTTCTGCTCAAGAAGCTGATTGAGTTTTTCAGCAAATTTAGGGTTATTGTCGATGGCTTTTGCCAGTTTATTCAGGGTGTCTAATGTTGAGGGTGCACTGTCGATCACCGCGTTCAGCCTGTCATTGACAATTTTTACCGCTTTCGGAGTCGCCGCTTCCGTTTCACTGCTGCTCTGATTGGCGTTGCTGAGCCTGACGAAACCTTTTTCACTTACGCTCGCATCCGGGTGGTTTCTCGAGCGCGTATGCGCAGTCAACGCCGCTTCGGCCTCTTCTAATTGCTGCTTTAACCAGGCGGTACGATTCGCCAGTTCACGCGCGGGTCGGTTGGTGATGCCATCTGGCCCACCCAATACCGGGTCGGAGGTCTCTATCTGGTAGATACCGTCTTCCCAGGCAGCCGTTTCTTTTAAATAGCTCATTTCATCGTTCTCCATAGGGTCTGATTCCATCCTGGTGGTTTTTTTAGTCACAGTGTAGTTTTTTTTTGTCTATTGATTAAGTGTTTTTGCATACTATTAACTGCTGCCATGATTATAGCGCCCGCTGTAGGTCGTCTGAGCGTTATAGCGCAGCGGTACCGCCGTATAATCCAGCGCCACCAGTTCGCTGCGCGCCGGCGCAAACGCCGCGAGCGTCTCGCGTAATTTGGCCGCCTGGTCATTGGTAATCAACGTATTGAGTACCACCCGATACAGCGCCCAGTGCGTCTCGCTATCAGGATACGCGGTTGCCTGTTCCTGTTTGAGCGCCGCTCCCCCTTCGGTTATCGTCACCTCCCCAAACCCCAGCGCCCGTATCATGGCACGAATCGACCAGGGGGTACCCTTATAGCGATGCAGCGTGATGGCCGATTTCAGCATCGCCCGGCGCGCATCATCCGATTCTGCTAAATGCCAGCCATTGACCCCGGTTAACGCCAGTTGTTCAGCCAGCCAGGGCAAGGCCGACGCCTCGGTCATATCCAGCAGATAAACCAGCAGCGGCGTCAGGTCAATCTGCTGTAACCGTGCGGCCTGTGCTGCCAGCGCCTGAAAATGTTTCTCTACCGCCAGCAGCGGCGGTAACAGGCTGTTATCGGTCATCAGCACTCTCCGCGCCCAGGGTTAACTGAATGTCGCTACAATGCGCCCATTGCTGGGCAGACAGTACCGTCGGCTCCATGGTCTTGAAACTCGTGAGTTGCACCCGGTAAACGCCCGGTACCGAGAGTGCCGCGATAATCTGGCTCGGCACAATATCCCGTCCCAGCTGTTTAGCCTGGCGGGCGACATACTGCTCGGCGGCCTGCCGCGCCTGTTTCAGTACCGGCTTCCCCGGCTGGCTGGCATAACAGGTCAGTTGTGCGGTAATGGCATAGTCAACTTTTTCGGGGGCCAGCACCTGCACGGTATCGTTCAGCGGGCGCACCCGCTCTTCCGAGCACAGGGCCGTCACCAGACTCAGCACCGTCTTGTCCGGCAGCCCGCTGGTCAGAAGCGGATACAGGTTGACCGTGCCGGGTTTGGGTCGGGTCACCGCCACATCACAAATCCCCGGATGGGCACTCATGGCATGAAAACGGTACGCTTCGCGTGAACCGGCGGTACTGAAGGACGCCGGGGCCAGACGAATACGGTTGCGTAAATGCTCATCGTCTTCAGCGTCTGAGCCGCCCGCGCTCGGCGTGGTATTGGTCACCTGGATATCCCCGTCATCGATGGCCTCCATCAGGGTGCTGATTTGCGCCGGTTGCCAGTCATTACCCTGTATCCCCGCCTCGCTGCAGGTGGCGCTCACCGTCACCGTTGATGCCGTCGGCGTCAGCCTGACCTCGCTGTCGGTGGTAAATATCAGACTGTCGGTGGCGCTGAGCCGTGTGCCTGCCGGTATCGGTATCGTGACTGAGGGCGGAACCGCCAGTGAAAATTGCACCGTGGTGCGTGCCGGTTGAGCCGGTAAACGGTAAACGCCGACCAGCTCGGCCAGATAGTCCAGCATCGGGGCACGGGCAAAGGCCACCAGGTTTTGTTCGGCGGCGGATTGAATGGCACTGCGCACCAGGGTTTCCCGGTAGGCAAACAGGTCTATCAATAACCGCTCGGCCTGCGCCGGCCACAGGGTTTTACCGCTGGTCGCTTCATAGGCGGCAATCATCTCGCGGGTAATGGCCTGCGCATCCGCTGCAACAAAAACCGGCTTCTCGAGGGTTAACGCCATGCCACCTCCGTTTGTTGATAAGCCTGACGGCCCGGCAGTCGCCAGCGCAGCAGGAGATTGACCCGCTCACCCTGCGCCTCCAGCGTGACCTGATGTAATTCGCATCGGGGCTCCCAGCGTCTGATGGCCTCCACCGTTTCCCGTACCACATGCGGCAAGGCCCGTTCGACCGGCATATCCAGATAGCGATGCAGATCACTGCCAAAATCCGGTCGATGCGGGTCGCTACCTTTCGGGGTGCCTAAAATCAGTCTTAGACACTGCTGAATATCCTCGACGCCGCTGACCCGTTCACCCGGCGCGTGCAGCGCGGGTTGCCAGTCTGCGGTGCCAGGACCTGTCATTATGTTCATCAAACGTGTTCCCCCTCGCTTATAACGGCTTGCCGGTGGGCTTACCGTCATGTCCGTTGCTGTGTTGATGGTGTTGCAGCGACACCCGACCCGCCTGGATATCACCACTGGCCTGGAGCGTGCCGTCAATGATGGCTGTCGCGCCGCTGCCGCCCGAACCGCTCATGCCGCCCTGGTACGTCAGTTGCTTTTGCACCGTCAGGTTGCCCGTCGCGACGGTGTTTGGTGCATCCAGTAACAGGGTGTGACTCGCCTTCACCGTCGCGTTTTGCGTCTGAATGAGCACAGAGGCCTGGGTGGTCAGCGTCAGGGTCTGTATCTCGCCCCCGATAGCCATCGCATGGTTTTTGCGGTCATACTCGACAAAAGTCCCGTCGGCAAAATCCACCCGCCGTTTATCGCGGTTTGCCACTATGGGTGGGTCAACATCGGAATACACCGCCCCTAACACCACGCCGTCATCGCCGTCAGCATCCAGCAGCAGACTCACCTGCTCACCTAAATCCGGTAGCCCGTAATCCTTGTTATTCTGGGTATTGCGTTGCAATACCGGCAGCCAGGCGGTGCGCAGATTATCACAGGTCGGCAGCCGTACCCGTACCCTGACGTTTTGCTCATCAATCTGGCTGATGGTACCGAACATCAATTGCAGTCCTTTCATCGTTGTTTTTTTCTCCGCGTATCGTCTCTTTTTCATTCAGCGGACCCACGCTGCCATCGGCGTTTACCCCAATCACCTGTTGGGTCGCCGACTGATCCGCGCGAGTCGTTTTCCTGTTCGTGCGCGCCATCGGCCCCTGGCCCAGGGTGAGTTCACAGGTATAACCGCTTTGGCGCGACAGGGCATGGCGAACTTCCGTCATCAGCCACACCCCGGACAGGCGACCAAAAGCGTCAAGCCGCACGGTTAACCCGGCTCGATACGCCGTATTGCCCGCCAGCGCTACCGTCGCCACCCGTTGATATTCATTATGCCGGTTCAGGCCCGCGCACACCTTGGCGGTCGCTTCTTCCTGGCTCCGTGCCCGGCTGTGCAGTCTTAAGGTATCGGCGCTGGTTGAACGTCCCTGTTTTTGAGGCGCCGTTTCTCGCGCCACTTCGCCTATCGTGCCATCGGCCTTGATACCGACCGTGACCAGTTGTTTGCGCTGGCTGTCCTGGTATTTCACCTTGCCCTGCTGATAGATACGGTTAAGCGTATCGCGCAGGCTGTAATGGCTGACGGCTTGCGGGGTAATGACGTTAACCGGCGAGGCTTCTCGCAATCTGATACGTTCAGAAAAAACCAGCGTGTGGGGGGGTAACTTTGACGATATAGCCGTATTCCTCCGCCAGACGGCGCAAAAAAGCCAGGTCGGTTTCATGTTGCTGCGTCACCCGATCAAGGGGCAGCGGTGCAATCTGCCCTTCCAGTGTCAGGTGGTGTTTTTGTGCAATCCGCCGGGCGATGGCCGCCAGGGTGGTCTGCTCAAATGCCCGGTAGCTCCGGGTGCGCAGCGCGCTGGTCACCGAAGCGGATAACCCGCGCAGCGACACCGTATCTGGCGGGCCACTGAGTTCTATTTCATCAATCGAAAAGGTGCCACAGGGACGTAATGGCGCGCCGACCATGCCGAGCGCCAATGAGAGCGTATCGCCTTTACCCGGATACCAGGCCCCGCGCCAGCGCCCGGCGCTGTCTTCCAGTTCGACCGTCAGCTCGTCAGACTGGCCACTGAGCTGATCGGTAAAGCGGATCCCGAGCACGTCCGGGGTGATATCGTGCGTGATGTCTTTTTGGCCATAATGCAGGGTCCAGGTCGGGGTCGGTACCGCCTGCTGTCGTTGTGTCGTTAACGTAACCATGGCGGTGTCTCCTCCACGCTGTCCTGGGTGTTAATCAGCGGGATAGCCAGGGTGATGCCGGCAGGCAACACCGGTGTGATCGGAATAGCCGGATTGGCGGCAATGATCCGCACATAGCCCAAGGCGTCACCGTAATAGTGGGCGGCCAGCGTATCCCAGCGCTCGCCCTCACGGGTAATATGTTGCCAGAGGCCTGGGTTATGTTCCTGTTCATGTTGGCTTGCAGACATCGTCCTGTTCTCCTTTAGCGGCGCGTCACCAGATGGCTCGTCAGACGGCTCAGCACCGGTGCGACGTCGTTCCAGGTACTGAGGGCACCGTCCACCTGACCGGCCACCGTATCCAGTGCACCGGGCAGTGCCTGGCCGGTACTGGGGGTCAGGGCACTGAGCGTGTTTTTCGCCTCGCTGGCCGTGGTCGCCACCTTGCCCGCCGCACGGGTCAGGTGACTGGCCGCAGGGAAATGGGCTTCTAGGCCGGCCAACAACGGGTGCGCCTGTATCAAGGGGGTGGCCACCTCACCTAAGCTATTCATGACCCCAGGGACGCGCGTTAACGCCGCGACCGGATCCGCTTTCATCTGGCGCGCCACCCGGATCGCCTGTGAGGCCGTGGCCAGTGCCGACTGCGCCTGACGGGCCAGACCCACCGCCCGCGATAGCGGTGTACCGGTGGCGATCGTCCGGGTTAGCCCGGTGGCTTTTCTGTTCAGTGTCGTGGCCATCGCCGGCGGCTTAAGTGGTTGGCGCAGATCGCCGGTAAATTCACGCAGACTGATATCGACCTCCAGGCATTGGGCAAACCCGTCGGCATGCGCCAACACCGTGCGGCCCGTGAGCGTGCTGATCACAAAATGCCCCAGGTACTCGCCATTACCGAGCACAAACGCCAGTGCCTGATGGGCACGACAGGCGGCCTGTAGCCGTTGCCATTGCGCGGTCGGTTGACAGTACTGCTGATGAAACCGCACACTTAAACTGTATTCATCGCACTTGTCACCGACCCACTGCAGACCCGGTTTACGGCCAATGCGCGCCTGCTCGGCAAACTCACCGCCGAGGGTGGCTTCCAGCGCGGTAAAGCCGGTCTGTAACTGCACTTCAATCTCACCCAGGATCGCCAGCATCAGTAAAAGCCCCGCCGTTGTTGTTGGTGCATCAGCTGCGCCAGGCGTTTTTCCAGCTCACGTACACTGATAGCCAAGGCATCACGCAACGCCGCCGGGGTCGTCTGCGACTGACCGTTCATCACAATCTGCGGCGCAAAGGTGATCTGTATGCCTGAAAATGCCTTCCCCTGACCGGCAGGGGAGATCGGGGTATCAGGCCAGTGGGGCACACGCGGGGACGGTGGTTGCATCAGCGGCATCAGGCCGCCGACGGCGCGTTCTAACGCGGGCGTGGTGCGGGTAATGCCCAGCACCGCCCCCTGCACAATATTATCCCCCAATCCGGCAAAGACCTTTGAGGGGCTGTGTATGCCGAGCGTCTCCTTAAACCAGCCCGACACACTGTCACCAAAATGGACAATGGTCTCTTTGGCGGCGGTTAAACGACTCTTGATCCCGTTGACCAGACCCTCAATCAGCTGGCGACCCGCATCGGTAAAATTAGCGGGCAGTTCAATATTGAAATACCCCATCACACCGGCGAAGGCTTTATACAACAGACCCAACGGCGACCAGTTAAGGATAAGTGCGCCAACGCCCGCAATACCGCCGGAAAACGCCTGTTTCACCTCAGCCCAACGCGCCTGAAAGAAAGCGCTTATCGGCGTCCAGTAGCGGTAAATCAGGTAAGCGCCGGCGGCAATTGCGGTGATAGTCAGGCCGATAGGGTTAAACATCAGTGCCCGCCCCAGCCACAGCAGCGCCTGTCCGGCCAGGCGCAGGCCCGTCACCAGCCCACCGGCCAAGACCTTACCCAATCGACCTACCCCACCCGCCAGGCGGCTTAAGCGTCCACCCATGCCGAAAGCACTCTGGAGTAATAACCAGCCGGTACGCAGCCGGGTAAACCCGCCCCACAGCAGGCGTATCGGTGAACCCAGCAAATTAAGTGCCAGACGAACAGCCAGCAGTGCGCCCTTAAACAGCAGGAGACCGCCCACGGTTTTGGCGATACCGCTAATCAGTTGCGGGTGGGTTTTGACCCAGGCATTGGCGGCGCGCACATAAGGGAGTACCGTCGCGGCTAAACTCCCTACCGCCGGTTTGAGGGCATCACCGAGACTCAGCGACAAATCCTGACTGGCGATACCCAGCTTTTTCATCTGCTCAATCGGTGATTCAAGACGTTTTTTATAGTCACTGCCTAATACATCCTTGTCCGCGGCTGCCAGGGCTTGTGCGCGGATTTGCCGGTACTTGTCCATATTGGCCAGCATCGGACGCACAAAGGCCATCACCTGCATATCGGCAAACAGTTCACCTAAGCCAAAGTTTTGCTGCAGGGCCAGTAACGCCTTATCGTGGGCAGTATCGTCCTGCAGCGCCATCGCCGATTTAAATTGTGCCAGCGCCTCGGGACTCTTCTGCGCCAGATAGCGTTGCAGGGTATTCATCATCCCTTCAATCGGCGAAATCCCGTGCGCTTTTTGCTGCATCAAGGATTTTTCAATATCGATACCGACATCCCCAAAACGTTTTTGGGTTTCCGGGGCATACAGTTTTTCAAGAAAGTTATTAAAATTGTTCGCCGCTTTATCGGTGCTACCGGCACCCATTTTGGCTACCTGCAAGGCAGCGACCATCTCGGCCACCGCCGCTTTACCCTGGGCTATGTTGGCCATTTGTGGGGCCAGCTCAGGCAACCACTTCACCTGGTCTGCAATTTCAAATGACCCGGCCTTGCCCCCTTGCGCCATGATGTTCTGTACCGCAGCAAAATCTTTTGCCGCAATGCCCAGCGACTGCTGGGTGGTCACCGCCGCCTGCGCCCACAGTTCAGCGGAGGTGCGGGTGGCGGTTGCGCCTCGGGCGATATGTGGCAGATAGGCACGAATATCGTCCAGGCTGTCAATGTTATTGCCAATGAGCGCACTGGTGGCGGCCTGTAAATCGGCCTGGGTCTGGTTGTATTGCTGGCTCCAGGCGCGGATATCTTTGCCCAGTGCGGCCTGGGTGGCTCCGTCGTAACCGGCGGTGATACCCATATCGACCAGATTGTCCTGAAAGGTCATCGACTGCTTGACAGACGGCGCGACCGCGCCCACCGCTGCCGCCGTGGTGGCCCCTAACGCCAATCCTTGCCCCATCAGGGCGTGGCGTTGTTGCCCGGCCATCTGACTGGCCATCAGCGTGCGATGCAAACGGCGATGCTGTTGCTCGAGACGGGAAAGTGTCTGACCCACCCGACCCAGCTCACTATTGAGGTTACGGGCGGCCTGTGCGCCCAAATGACCGTAGCGGGTTACCGCCTGGGTCAGTTGCTGCTGGCGGGATTGCAGGCGACGGGTCGTTTCACCCAGGCTATTGAGGCTACGCCGTGAATCGCCCATCGCTGAGCGAAAAGCACCGGCCACCGCCCCTTTGATCACCACCCCAATCGAAAATATGCTCGACACCGCGTCACCTGCCTCTGTTACACCCGATCACTCTTTATCGGTTTGCCCCGCGTTGCCCGTGTTCCTGCCGGATTTGGGCCGCGGCTTCCTGTAAATAGTCCTCAAACTCCACCACCGTCAGCGCATCCAGCTCACTCGGCTGCCAGCGGAACCATCTCGCCAACAGCGCCTGTGCCTGACGCAGCGCCTTCGGCGACTGCATCCAGCCCCGCAAACTGGCGAAAGTGGCTTTGCAGCTGTTGATAATCCACCAGGTCCATCTTGTCGATATCTTCCGGTATCAGGCCGGTCATGCGGGCAATCAACAGGCTGTCCCAGTCATTGACGTTTTCACTTAAGCGGCGTACCGCCTTGATGTCACTGACTTTGAGCCGGTTTAAGCTGACCTGGGTCAGCCTTTCACCGCTGCCCAGGGCATAAGGGTATTGCAAGCTATAATGAATACGGTCTGTCATCATCACTCCTCGGATTGTCAGGTTAAGCGCCCAGATTGGCGCGATAATCGGTGAGCATATCTTCACCGTTGATTTTAAAAATATTGGCGATCACATCCAGCTCCAGCAGCACCTGGCCATCCATCACCTGCTTGATATAGCTGCAGGTAAAACTGCTGCTCATCTCCGGCACCTCATGCTGCTTAAAGCTGCCCAGGCTATTTTTGCTGAACATCACCGTCATAAACACCGCCACCGGCAGTTCATCCTGGCGACCCTGTGCCGGGTTATAGCGCTGCAGGCTGCCGCGACATTGCAGCGGATACGCCTTGAAGGGATTGGCGGTACGCAGTGCCACCTCTTCATACAGACTGGTCCAGTGAATTTCTCCTTCGAGCTTGTCAAACCCTGCCGGTAACTGAATTTTGCCAATCATCCCCAGCGCCTGATGCTCCTGCTGCACCACGTTGATTTCCGGTAGCTTGATTTCTTTTGCCCGACCCAGCAGGCTATTGCCGTCCAGGTAGACGTTGGCATTGGTTATAAAATGCAGTGCATTGCCCGCCATCATCTCCTCCTTATCGTTATCTTATTGATCCTGTGCGTCACGCTCATGTGGAAACCCCACTTTTCAGGAAGGTGAGATATTCATTAGTGATTTCCGTCTCAAAGGTCAGGTGCTCCATCGGCGGCGGCGGGGTGTATTTGTAATTCAGTTTCAACTGCCCCAGACTGAGCGCATCCTTGGTGTTGTTCGCCAGATCATACCAGCAGTGAAAGCCCAGCAACGCCCCATCGGCAATCAGCCGACGACCATAGCCATTGACCGATTCGGTCAGCGCATCAATCAGCCCCTGATTAATGGGGCGATCAATATATTGCAGACTGAAATGGCGGATAGACTCATTAATCATGTCCCCGGTGCGCCGCACATTTTCAAAATTCTTCAGGTGCGTCACGGTCGGCCAGGCCGCGGTGCGGTTGCCCCACAGGCGTAATCCGCTACCAAAGCTGTTAAACACCGTGGTAATGCCGTTCTGGTTAAGCAGATTGACCTCGCTATTGGCATCGTCAATGCGCGCACTTAACGGGCGCTCAATGCCGACAATGCCCATCAGTGCCTGATTGGAAGACGACCACCAGAACCCTTTTTCACGGTCAACTTTGGCCCGCAGACCCGCCGCGCGCGCCGAAAGAGGCTCCAGGCGAGTCTGGTTTGTTGCCTTGTCATAGACCTTGATCTGCGGATAACACAGGCGTACCCGATCAGAGGCGGTATTAAAATTAATCGTGCCTTGTGGCCCCCGTCCGGCTATCGCCTGGGCAAACGTCGTCCCCGCTGGGGCATCAATATAGGCGATGGCCTCACATTGGTCGGCCAGGGCAATCATGGCGGTGGCCACGGCATTAAAATGCGAGAAGCCCGGTGCAATCAGTAATTTGGGGCGATAACCAAACAGGCTGTCGGCATTTTCCAGCGCTTTCATACCGGTACGCTGGTCGGCGGCATTGGTGGCACCCAAAACGTCAGCGGCGGTAATTTTTGATACATCCGGGGTGTTATAGGTCACACTGACCGTGCCACCCTGTGCAATGCCGCCGGTGGTGACGCGAGTGACTCTGCCCGTTGCGGATGCCACGGTATAGTCGGTCGTTGCCTTAAACGTGGTCTGCCCATCGATGCTTTTCACCACTATATCGCCCACGGGTAACTGGCTCAGTGTGGCACTGTGGTGCGTACTATCGAAGGTGACACTTTCCGCGGTTATCGTTTTCTGATGGCTTTTTGGGTCAAACACATTGACTACCAGAACCGTCCCGACACCGTGGTCATAGATAGCGCGCAAGGCTTGCGGCAGAGTAAATCCACTCACCTCATCACCAAACTGCGCCGCGTCTTTTTCCGACAGGCACAGGGTTAGGGTATTGACCGGGCCTGTCGGCGCAGTACCGACCAGCCCAATCACGGACGATTTTCCCGTTTTGACCGGACGGGACCCGCGTTCAATTTCCAGCGTATCAACGCCGTGATGGTGTTCTCTACTCATGGGGTGACCTCGTTACTTTTTGTGTCTGCTGGCCCTTTGCCGCGTTTTCTGGCGGGCATCAATAACGCTGTGCTGACCGGCGCGTCGACGGGCCTGGCCTCATCAGCGGGAAGCGTCACGGTGTCGCTCGACAATGTGATGGCCTGTGACAACGGTGCCGTCACGATGGAGTCGACGGGGGTTTCTGCTTTCTGATCCAGAAAGGTTAAATAGCCCTGGGCTTCCAGCCCCAGCACATAATCGTTATCCATCGGCAAGGTCACTTCCTGACCCGGCCAGAACATTACATCCAGGATGCGGCCATCCGGTAAACGTAATGAAGCACCCCCCATCTGTTCGCCGTCATAACGATAACGGGCCATTTTGCCGGTTGGGTGTTGAGCGGCCTGTAAGCGCTGTTCAAAATCCGTCAGCGGTTTTGGCGGTTCAGGGGGCGCATCGGGATAATCAAAGCCCAGAAAAGTCAGATAGCCCTGCGCTTCCAGCGAGACAATAAACGGATGATCGACCGGCACATCGACCACCTGACCGGGATAAAACATCACATCCTGGGTACGGCCATCAGCCAGACGCAGGGGAGCCCCATTCGGGGATTCACCGTTGTAGCGAAACTTCGCCATAAGCCACCTCGTTATTCTCTTTCTTCATGAACTCTTCCCGGGTACGCGGTAAAGCCTCCTGCGGGGCGTCCTGCACAAACCAGGTTTCGGTCGCCACCGTCAGCGCGTATTGCCATAAGCCCTCGGATTGTCCCAAAAAAACCTCATCTATCAGCCACAGTGGGCGGCGACAGTCCGGCGGCATAAAGCCCCCCACGGCCTGACGCAGGGTATCGAGGGTGGCAATCGCCCCGTCATTACCGTTAAGCTGGCGCATCACCAGGGTCAGCGTGAAATGCAGCACCCGCGGCTGGAATACCATGCCCACATCCTGAATGTCGCCAAAACGTGAGCGGGCAAAACTGAGCAGCACCGCACCGAGTGGATGGTTAAGATGAAAGCGTTCCGGCTGCTCAGGGAAGAAGGTGACCTCCAGCTGCGGTAAGCGTTTTGTCAGCAGGCCCAGGACGGCGCGCATGATATCGAGCGTCATTCAAAGTCCTCCAGTAAGCCGCCGGGGCCGCTAAAGCGCGCCGGACAGGCATGAACATGAAAGGCCCCTGGCTCCGGTATCGCTTGCCCCTGTCCCGCTATCCCGAGCGTTAATTTGCCGTCGCGCAAGGCTTCCAGCATTTTTAAGCTGCCGCGATAAACCTCTTTTATGGCTTCCGGCAATTGGCCTTCGGGACGACGCAGGTACAATCGATGGCTGACCAGATTGACCGCCATATCGCGCAGTACCGTGGGAACGGTTTCCAGTGGCAATACGTAACGACCGCGCAGATGGGCATCAATCAACTCATCGGCGTAGCGGATAGCGTCGTTCAGCACCTTGTCGTTAATCGCATTGGGCAGCCGGCCCCCCGTCAAACCATCGACAGAGACATCCTGCGTCAGCTGAACCAGCGTATGGGTTGAGAGCAATTGCCCGATATCGTCGGGGGTGCAGTAGGCCATCAGATACCTCTGACCATGCGGATAATCTCGCCGGCGGCGGTGGCGGCATCCAATGCCACACCCACCGTTGAAGCGGGCAGCCCGCCACCGGTTAATGCGCTTTCCGATACCACCCGGCCGTCACTGTCGGCCTTGAGCAGCTCGCCCGCGCTAATCGCGGCGCCGGCCTCTACCGCCATGATGCCCAGCACATTAATCGGTACGCTGTCGCCTTTTTTACCGGAGACCTCGGCGACACCGAGTTCCGTCCCGGTGCCCTTAAAGAGTTTTGCCGAAATCCCCACCAGACGATGGGCGGTTAAATCTTCCACCGCCACGACGGTGGTG
Organism: Arsenophonus endosymbiont of Crataerina pallida; assembly: GCF_964020125.1. Lineage (NCBI taxonomy): Bacteria > Pseudomonadati > Pseudomonadota > Gammaproteobacteria > Enterobacterales > Morganellaceae > Arsenophonus > Arsenophonus endosymbiont of Crataerina pallida. The sequence goes on from NZ_OZ026540.1 coordinate 147,871, forward strand.
GTGAGTACCACCTGTTGTGTCACCATCTTTTACGCTCCTTTAATGCCGCTAATCAGATAACCGGCTTCACTGCCTACCACCGCTACCTTGTAAATATCGGTATAGCGGATATTGACCACCTTGCCGCCAACACTGTCAAAGCGGTCGGCCAGCGGCATCCCCTGACGGCGGAAGGTGTAGCCAAAGGACGGCCTATGCTCATCGGCGCTATCACTGCCTACTGACGGAAAATTGACGACATGCAGCATCAGGTTGTCTTTCCACAGGTCGGTGGTGGTTTTACCGTCTTTCGCCAGCTGAACCGGCGCGCCAATCAGCACCTCATCCACCTGGAATAAATCTTTTAACATCTCGGTGGTGATACGTTTGCGTTCATTCCCGCCGAGCGCCTTCTGTAGCACCTCATGGAAGCGCAACAGTGCCATCACACTGGCTCCCATGGTAATGACGTTGGGACGCAGGCCGATATTGGCCCGGACCACTTCCATCCCGGCTTCAATATCTTTCAGTGGATCGCCATTTTTCTTGTTCCAAGCGGCCTCGCCCGTCAAGGCTTTGGTGGCGTTGCTGGCATAGACTGAGGTCGATTGCGCCAGCTCCGCCACATACTGCTCATGGCGCAGCAAAATACCGTCGGTGGCGCGTTTAATCGCCTTGATTTCTTCATTGAACATCGATTCCGCCTGTTCGCGGTAATCGACCGGCACCGCCAAATCATGCTCATCGAGCACGATATCGGTGAACGCCTGTTTTTCTCTTAACAGGATATTGCTGTTGGCCCCGACCGCGCGTTTGGTTTCATACAACGCCAGCCGTCCTTTACCAAAGGTCGGCACCTTAACGCCTTCTTTTTCTACCCTGACGAGAGGAAATAACTTCTCCCCAATCAGGCTGACATTGCGGTATTCAGCGGCAATGTGGGTCAGCACCGGGTCGTTGGCCCGTTTGCTTTTTAAATAATCAGACATAGGACTCTCCTGACAGGCAGCGCTTCACCGCCGCTTCGTAAGGGATGGACTCACGCGCCTTAAGCGCCATCGCCTGCTGGTGCAGTGCATCCGGATCGGCGGCCTGCTCACTAAAGGCAACGCCCCCTTGCGGTGTAGCGCGTCTGCCCGGCACCGCCTGTGGGCGAAAATCAACCAGCGGGGCGGATGAGGTCAGCAGCGATTTAACCGCCTCCACGAGCGGACGGGTGTGACTGCCTTCGGTAAACTCCAGCGGTTTTTCGCTGTGGGTCAATGCATCCAGTAACGCGACGACAACCGGTTGTCCCGCCGGGGCCAGTCGTCCGTCGTTCATCAGCGTTTCGGCAAAGGCCACATTGGCGTCATGAGCCACTTTAGCGGCCTGCGCCGCCTTTTCGGCATGATGGGCGCTAATCTGTTGCTTTAACGCCGCGTTCTCGGCTTCCAGCTGCTTTTCGGTTTCAGTTTTTTCCACAGTAAGGCTCTCCGTTGTGGGATAAGGGTTGACAACCCCAGGCTCAGAAAAGGCCAGGGTCTCGGTGGTTAGCGCAGGGGGTTCAGACGGGCTACCCACGTAGTGGCTCAGTAACGCCCGTAACCGAACTAGCAGCGAGTCGTGGCTGTCATCCAGATCTTCGGTAAATTCCACCACCCCGTCCTCGGTATCCGCAAAAGAGACCGCGCGTAGCCCTTTGACAGCGGGCGGCTGTGCGCCAAGAAAACCGACATGGCGTAAATACAGGGCACCCGGTGCCGGATTATTCGGCGCGTGGGGTAAATAGAACGACGCCGAGATTTTTTTGTAGCGGCCCGCCGTCACCAGTTCAGAAAAAGCCGGATCAACCTGCTGCGGCTCTGCCAGCAAATCACGTCCTTGCGCCGACAGCTGTTTGATCCAGCCGTAAGCGGGCGCATCGGTAGTCGGGTGACCGGTCACTATCGGGGCTTCATGTAACGCCGGATCGTAGGCATCCGCACAGGCGCGCAAATCCTGTTCGCTGACGTTCAGTACCTGCCCATGGCTATCCGTATGCCGACCGCGCGTAAAAATATGCAGGGATTTCATGGCACCTCCATTAACATCTTGCCAACAGTCTATGTCGGGTTGTCTGATTTCCCTTTTAAAGGGCTTTAAAGATTTTCATTTGCGTATTTTATTTCAGCATTCGCATGTCGCTTCCGCGAGCGGGCATAAACGGGTCAGGAAGGGGTTTATAAAGCTTTATAAAGGGGAAAAGCGCTATTGGGTATCGAATAGTCCCACAAAAACGCCCGAAGGCGTCAGAGGGCATTTAGCGGAGGCTAGCCTGTTGCAAATAATCAAGGACATCATCGAGCAGCTGGCGTTTGACCTCAGTGTCTAACTGTCCCGCTTCGGATACCGGCAGATACCGACGCGGGGGGAGTGTCACCGAGTTACCCCTTCCAGCCTTACCGCCCAGTTGATGAATACGAGCATAAACACGATTCGTGCCGACCATCGCCTGATGCGCATCATATTCCGACGTCACGCTGCGGCGTAAATACCCGTCCTTGGAGAGCGTCATGCCCTGGCGGGCGAGTGCTGCGACCGACGGTTGCCAGCGTGGCCGCCCCTGCGCCTCAAAGTTTAGGTCGGTGGCGGTTTTGAGCGTTTCAGACCAGATGCGCATCAGTGGCGTCAGGTCGTAAGCGGCTTTCTCCAGTTGCTTCAGGGCCTGTTTCAGGTCGTTATCGGTTATCTCAACCGACAGAATATTAGCGGTCATTCCGTTCTCCCAGTGTTTGACGGGCTAATGGGTGTAACGGCCCCTGATAGCGGGTTAAGTCCGGTCGATACCCTTCACCGGGATTATACGACCAGCCGATATCTGGGGAAAACACGGTATGATTGTCGAGCGTTAGCTGGGCCACTGGCCGCATTTCGCCGGTTTTGCGCGAGACCACCTGCAACGACCAGCGCAGACGGTCACCGGACGTTTCCACCGTTAGCCCACGCGCGTTGACATCCCGCGCTGCCAGAGCTATCACACTGCAGCGACAGCGCCAGCCATTGGGCGGATAGAGTGCGCGCCATACTGGGTCATCGGCAGAAAATACCCGACCATGCAGCGCCAGGTGGCTTTTGCGGGTACGGTTATCACGTATCGCCACATACATCCAGTAGGGACGGGCCGCGATATTCTCCCGCATTTCTGCCCAGCGCCCGGCGTTGTACAGGGTAATCAGATTGGTGCGATAAATCGTCTCCAGTCGCTGCGGACTGCCTAATTGCAACGTCACCGGCTCCCCACTCACCGGGTCGTGGGTATCCTGTTGCCCCCACCATCCCTTGGCCTGCAGTGCCGGGGTTAATTCCTGGGCAAACCATTGCCCGGTTTTACCTTCCTCCAGGGCGGTTTTCAGCGCCTGATAAATATCTTGCAGAATATCCAGTTGTGTCACCTTGGCTACCGTCGCGCTCTGGGAATGGGCGGCTTGCCAGATGTCCTGCCAGTCCCAGGAAAAGGTAAAGCCTTTGGCTTTCAAGTAGGCTATCACCCGTTTAGGCGGCAGGCTAAACAGCGCCGCCAGTTCGTTATCATTGAGTATCGGCATGTAATCTCCCCCAGACGTTGGCAACAAACATCACCCTGGCCAGGGTTTCCTGTAGCGCCTCTGCCTGCATCTCGGGGTAAAGTGCGGCCAGTTTCCCCCTCAGTTCGCCGGGGGAAATACCCGATTTTACCGCGTCAAATAACGGGGTGAGCAGCGGTTGCAGGGTGTTGTCCAGCGTGCCGTTTTTCATCAGACTGTCCAGTGCCCGGTCAAGCTGTGCCTGGGCATCAGGCGCGTTCTGCGTCTCGCCTTCGGCAAAGGCCAGCGCGGGTGCGGAGGGAGCAGTGGCTTTTGGCTCGGTTTCCATCAGTAAATCCCCCGGTTGCAGGCCATATTCACGCTGATAGTACTGTGCGCTGAAAAAGCCGGCGGTTTGCGCCAGACTCAGGTCACGCTTGGCCTGCACCTCATCAATGGTCTCCTGCTCCCACAGTCGCCACGTTGGCACCGGCACATCACCAAAGTTCAGCTCAACCAGCCAGCGGAGTATCTGATTCACCGCACTCATCACCATCACCGCATCGCCATCGCGGATATCGGCGGCGACTTCCAGCCCGGCCTGGGCCGAGGCGTGATTGGTTTCGGCTTCGGTAGTCTGGTTCTGACCCAAGAGCGCAATGGTAATTTCACTGCGAGCCATCTCATTCAGGTCTTTATACAGACTGCTCGACGCGCCTTTGGTGGCGGGCTCCTTGAATTCAATGCTGCTGTCATCCGGGATAACCGCCACCGCATCCTGTACCATCTGCTCGAGGGAGTGCAGCAGCGGGCCGATATGCGCCTGGTCATGGCCGCGCGGATGACGCCCCACCACCCACGGGGTGCCATACTTTTCACTAAAGCGCATCCAGAACGACCAGCCGGCCTTCTTGAACGTCACCGGCCAGAAGCACAGCGACAGGTCGGCAAAGCCGTAGGGGTTATCAAAGGTGGCGTCTTGCGTCGCCACCACAAATTTGCGCGGCGGTAATAACTCGCCCGCCAGACCCGACTGCTGGGCCTGAAAGCGCAGGCGATTCTCCGTATCAAAGGTAAACCACTCCGGCGGCTTGCCCACTACATCGGTCACCACCAGATGGCGACCGTCTTTTGCCCAGGTCAGTTCGGCGGGTTGATAGCCAAAAAAGGCCGCCTCCAGCAGTTCACCGATGATGCGGTTCATGTCCCACTGCGCCAGGGTCTGTTCAATAAAGCGCACCACAGGCGCAGGCGCTTGCCCCGGCTCCAGTCCGCGCTCCAGGCATTTGACCGCGGATTTGCGCCGCCGGATACTGCTACCCACCAACGGCTCAGACCGTAACTGGCGGTAAACGCTAATCGCCTGGCCTCTGGCGCGTAATATCGGGTCGGGATTGGGTAAATGGCCGAACAGTTGTCCCAGGCCCGCCGGACTGCGAACGCGGGTGGCAATGTCACTGAACAACGCTTTTTTATCGATAATCATCAATATCCCTCCAGCAAGGATGAGGCCTGACGCGGGCAACAGGAGTAAGCGCGCACCGGGCCGTGGGGTTGGTCGGCGGCGTTAAGCGCTAAAAACAGCGCCCAGGCACGGTCAGCGTGCCCGGCGGCATCGCTCTCGGCGACAAAACGCGGCGCGCCAGTCGGACTCATCACTTTTTTCAGTTTATGCAAATCGGCCCGTAATGCACCATCACCCTGTGGCAGTCGCAAGCGCCGGTCTTCAAATACCTCTTTACCGCGTGTCGCCAGCGTCAGCTTGTTGGGGGGCGTGAATAACACCCCTTCGACCCGCGTACTGCCATGACGGCGTTTGGCATCCTCCACCGGCTTTTCGCCCAGGCCGGTCTGGTCGATGCAGCACCGCAGCACCCGGTAGTGGGCAAAGACCCCATCGAGCAGCGCATCCTGCTCGGCAAACGGGGCACGCTTGCGGGTAATGATGTCGCGTGTCCAATACACATCGCCCACCTGTTCAATCACCCATATCACAAACAGGTCATGGCGCAGACCGATATCGACACCGACAAAACAGGGTCCCCCGTTATAGTGCTCAGGCTTGCCCGCCTGCGGGTGTTCAACACCATCAATCAGGTCATAGGAGAGCCAGGCAGAGGCTTCATCCAGCCAGTGCAGTTCAAATTCCTGTGACCAGGCGTCTTCATCATTGAGCGCCTGTTTGAGGGCGGCCACATCCCGTGGCAGGCCGTCTTTGACCGCCTGGTGAATATCGACCCGATGGCGCGACCAGACGCTGTCCAGTGACGGGTCGGTCATTAGCTCATAAAACTTGTTGCCCTTGCCATTGGGGGTGGAGGTGACGCGCAGTTTGTAGCCGTTTGATATCACCGGAAACAGCGCCGCCCAGATTTTGCGACTGTCGGCATGAAAGGCAAACTCATCGAGAAACACATTGGCGGCAAAGCCGCGCGCCGTATCGGGGTTAGCCGGGAGTGCAGTAATGCGTGAGCCGCCGGGCAGCTCCGCCTCTAGCATGGTGTAACGTTCGCTGCCCGAGCCTTTCACGCTGCCTTCGATTTCACGGATGGCCAGACCGTACGCCTGACAATGCTTTTTGACCCCTTCTTCCATCGCTTCTTTGGCCTGGCGCTCACCGCGCGAGAGAATGACCCAGCCGGTGCGACCGCCACGGGCCTCGGTCTCAAAACAGTCGTCAACCAGCTCTAGCGTGGTGGTAAAGGTTTTGCCGGTCTGGCGCGCAAACTGGCCGATTTTAAAGCGCGACCGGTCGAGGAGCCAGTGCTGTTGGTAAGGGTAAAGCTCGAGTGCCGCGCTCATTGGATGATCCCGTAAATTTGTTGACGGACACGCTGCACGGTTTCCAGGCTCACGTTGCCGTCGTTGTTTTTGACTTCCTGCTCCAGCTCATCGAGACGGGCGGCGATTTTCTCGCGTACCTCCGCCTGATAGCGTTTGAGACTCACTGACGAGCGGGTCAGAGTGGCGATACTTTTGCCCACCTTGGCTAACAGAGAGGCGCGCTCTGCCGGCTCCATCTCTTCATCACTGGCCTCACGCACGTCGATGAGCGCGGTCAGGATATCGGCCTGAATGGTGGCGATAATCGCCTCCGAGCGTTTGTCCTGGTCGTCTTCTGCCCCTTCGGTAATGACGCGTGCCATCTCGGTGGCTTCACGGATAGCGGCAAAACGGCGTTGTACCTTCTGGCCGTAGCGGGAAATCTGCGCCCGACCGATGCTGTACCCTTTATCCCGCAGCAACGTCTCCAGCTCCCGGTAGCCACTGAAATTACGCTAGGTCAGCGCCCGGTCGAGCCATTCACGCACCGAGGAGGGCAATACCTCGATATGACTGCGCGGTGCCATCGTCACTCTCTCCAGTATTTGGCCGGGCGGGCAATGCCGGGAATATCGTCGGTGACGTATTCCACCAGATTCACCCCTTCCGGCGTCAGTGTAGCGGTCCATGAGCGTGCGGGCGGTCGGGTCAGGCGAACCAGACTGAATCCCTCAAGGAACAGCAACTCTTTTTGCAGCTCCAGCATGGTTATGTCCGGGTAGAGCGAATGGCCCACATCCCACAGCAGCCGGTCATTGGCCGGATAGGGCCGTGCCTTGTTGACTACCTGCAGTAACAGCCAGCGCAACCCTTCGCGGCGCGCCTGTTCGGTCTCTATCATCCTTATCCTCCTGCCACCTGACGCAGTTGTATCGTTTCCAGCTTCTGGTAAATCGCGTCTAACCGGGACTCCACCACCTGCTGATAATGAATAAATTCGTCGCGCCGAACGTAACGTTCCGGCACCTCCACCTTGAATTCCAGCACCTCGCGCTCAAGGCGTGAGCCTTTATCGGACGCCTCGCGCATCAACCGCTCCAGTGATGCAAACCGTTCGGCCTGACGCTTTTCGGTCTCGCGGATAAACCAGCGGGCCAGCCCCGCGAGAAAGCCCGCCAGCCCAAACAGATAGCTCACCAGTACCCAAAAATCGACCTGTAATGTCATGGTGTTAATCCTTCGATGTAATCCAGTAATCCATTGACCTGTGCTCGCCAGACCTGGCACTGTTGCCCGTTGTCGGTGATATTGGCGAGCATATCGAGCTGGGTAACTGGACTCGGTCGTTGTCGCTCGCCAGGGGTCTCAGCTGACCGGGTCGTGTTGCCAGTACCGCCGGCAGCGGCGGTAGGGACTGATACGTCAACGTCTGACAGCCCGAGGGCGGCGTTGTAGTGCTGCACGAAGCCACGAGTAAATACGCAGGCCACAGTATGTGCCTGGCCTTTTTCATCCCGCCAATGTTGGGTAACATCCTCTATCCGCCTTGTTAAGTGTTGGGTTTTGTCACGAAGTTGCGCAATGCGATTCAGGTAGCGCTGTTCGGCCTGATGCGCCACCTTCACCTGATGGGTAAAACGCTGCTGCAGGGCATTTAGGGTTTGCGCGGCCTGCTCGGCGCGCTGTTTTTCCTGCATGGCAAACGTCTCGCGCAGCTGACTGAGGGTTGCCGCGCACCGTTCGGTTGAGCGACCTGCGCCTTGCGTGTAGCCGTGCCACCAGATGCCCGACAGCAGCGTCATCACCAGCACCCCGCCGAGACTTTTTAGGCTGACTGCACTAAACACAGCTTGCCCCTCCCCAGGTCAGGTAACGCGGTGCCAGGCTTTTTAAAATACGGCGGGGATAATGGCGATTCTCACGCCAGGCGCTCACGCCACGTCCGGCATTAACCCGTTCAATGCTGTCAAACCAGCGACCACCATCGAACCCCTGACGTTCTGCCAGGAGGCGGTCACGCTGCACCCAACCCAGGCCACCGTTGTAGGCCGAGAGCGTCATCGCCATGCGCTCACACGCATTCACCGCCGACAGGCGTTGCCATAGCCAGTTATCAAAACTCACCACTGCCCGCAGGCTCCAGCCGGGATTCAGTGGCGCTTTGGCTGCCAGCTCCGGCATTAATTCCCCAATCCAGGCCGTGGTCGCGGGCATAAACTGCCCCAGCCCCTGCGCGCCGATGCGATTGGTGATACCCGGCTGCCAACCACTTTCGTGCTCAATCTGGGCGGCAAAATCCGCCACCGGCGCATTGAGTCCCCACACCAGACGGGCGTTGCGTATCAGGTCAGCCCGGTACGGGAGTGCGGCTTGCGGCGGACGCGCGGCATTCGCATCAAAGGCACCACCCAGCAGTAGCATCAGCAAAAAGGACAGCATCATGCCGGGTGGGTTATCGGGGTGTTGGTGATAATGCATACTCACAACCCCATCGCCACACTCAAACACACCGCCGCCACAATCACCGCTCGACGCAGTTGGGCGGCGGCAAAGACCTGATGGCAGCCGCCGCGCACCGGATGTCGGCCTTGCGCCACCTCAGGGTGGTCATGGTGCAGGTATTGACCGGGTCGGGCCTTGGGGAACAGCGAACGGTCAAGCCAGTAACCGACCACCGCGGCCAGGGTGATTAATGCCAGCTTATAGAGCATCACCGGCAGTTGCTGGGGTGAGACCAGGCCAATCACCAGTAACAGACCAGCCGCAGTGAGCAACCAACCGCCGAGACGCGGGGTTTTAAAGGAGGTCAAGGTCAATTTTTTTCGGATTTTCATCACCATCTCCCTAAGAATCAGACCGATAGTGTGACAAGACGGTGCGCTAGCCGCTTTTAAAGCGGTTTACTAGTGGGGATGCGGGTCAGCGGTTAGGTTAGGCGCAGTGATTAGCCCCGAACGGGGCAAGGGAAAAAGCGCGACCCACCCGGTGCTAGAACACCGAGCAGGCCGTCAACACACAGAATCGACCTGTGAGTCAACCGTGGCGCTTTCCGTCCTCGAGGACAGAAAGAGCTTACACTAATTTCCATTAGTGAAAAAGGCGAACAGTGAATGCAACAACATTTTTTACCGATACTGCCCTGGATAGGCGGTAAACGGCGGCTGGCCAAACAGATTTTACCGCACTTCCCGGCGCATACCTGCTACGTGGAGCCATTTTGTGGCGCGGCGGCGCTCTTCTTTATGAAGTCACCCAGCAAAGCAGAGGTGATTAACGATATCAACGGCGAGCTGGTCAATCTCTATCGGGTGCTGAAACACCATCTGGAAGAGTTTATGCGCCAGTTTAAATGGGCGCTGGTTAGCCGGGCGATGTATCAATGGTTGAAAATGACCCCGACCGAGACCTTAACCGATATCCAACGGGCTGCCCGTTTCTACTACCTGCAAAAACAGGCGTTCGGGGGTAAGGTGGCCGAGCACACCTTTGGCGTGACCACCACCACGGGGCCACGCCTGAATCTGTTACGCATGGAAGAAGAGCTGTCGCTCGCGCATCTGCGGTTATCACGCACCACCATAGAACAGCTGGACTGGGCCAGCTGCATTGCCCGTTATGACCGTCCGCACACGCTGTTTTACTGCGACCCGCCGTATTGGGGAACCGAGGGCTATGGGGTGGATTTTGGTCTGGCGCAATATGAAAAACTGGCAGGGATGGGACGAGACCTAGCGGGAATGATGATTGTTTCTGTCAATGATATTCCTGAGATGCGGGCAGTGTTTCAGGGGTTCGAGATGGAGAGCGTGCCGATTCGTTATAGTCTCAACAGCAATCAGCCCACCCAACGGCGTGAGCTGATTATTACCGTCAAATAACCCCTTCGCGCCAACGAAGGGGGAAGGCTTAAGCGCGGTGACGAGTGACTTTTTTCTCGGACAAGGCTGATATCGTGCGCTGGACAATATCCCGTGAATCACTTGGAATATGCCTAAACGCTGTTAATAAGTTAGCCTCTTCCTCATCACGCACCACATCTAGCGCACTTGCTTCATCACTGCGCTCACCGGTCATCACATAATTCAGATCAACGCCTAACGCTTTCGCCGCAATTAAGTAGCCTGCATCAGGATGGCGTTCACTTTTTTCGTAGTTATACTGAGTGAGTTTTTTAACCCCACAGCGTTCAGCGAAGATCTCCTGGCTAAGACCCAGCCGCAGGCGCTCTGATTTGAGGCGATCTCCCACTCCTTCGAGCGTCAGCGTGATCCACTGCTGGGTATCGAGCGGAGCCTGTTCATCGCTCGTAGCCGTTGTAGAGGTTTTTCCAGCCAGTTGCTGGCTTAACTGCTGTAGCTGCTTCTCTTTTTCGGACACCAGTTGCTGGCTGCGTTTAAGGGCTGCTTCATCTTTACGCAGTGCTGCCTTCAATTCCCTGACTGACATGCGGTCGACGTCGTCCAGTGTAAGACCAGCAATGGTGCCGCCTTCGGCGAGTTCCGCCAGATCATCGTCGTCTTCTGTCATGAGTTCAAAAAGCTTTGTTTTGCCCAAAACGGCAAGCGATTTCCGTTTTTCTATTAAACTTGGTGACATGAATTTTATAGATGCCTTCATCATTAATCTTGCGGTTCTTTCATTAAGACCTAACTGTTCAGTAACAATGCTAGTGAATTCGCCGTGTGGCTCATTTTCTTTAATAATGATGAGTCGCTTGCCCGCCTCCAGCATGGCTTCGGCACTCTGTGCCATATAGAAGCGCGCTTCATGCACAATGCGCTCGCGTTCATAGGGTAAGCCATCCCCAAAACGTGCCATTACCTCCTGTTGGGCGCTTTTTTCTGCATTTTTTTCAGGGTATGCAATTGCCCCCCCCCCCCCCCGCAATCGTGATATTGTCCGCCGTACTGACAGACAGGCTGGTTGCCGCTTTTTTCTTTGCCATACAGGTCTCCTTTAGGCCGATAACAGCCCGTGGTCTTTAACGGTGATAATAAATATACAAAAACAGACAAAAAAGACTTTACATCATTTTGTATGTCATTGTATATTTATTTTTAACTTTTTATGACGGAGATAACACCATGTCACTGCAACACCCCGCTGACTTTAAGCGCTGTTTTTATGACCATGTCTACCAGCACTATCGCTCCATGAGGGCTTGGGCCAAGGCCAACGACTTTAACCACAATCATGTATCTATGCTACTGAATGGCCGCTGCCAAGGTTGGCGCGGGGAAGCGCGCAAAATCAAACAGGCGATTGAACAGATAATGGGTTCCCCCATGCCATCGGGCAAAAAGCGCCATAAAAAATAACATTCGCCTGTTTCACTGACGGTAACACAATTTCCATTAATGAAAAAGAGGCATCCGATGAAAAACACCTTATCACTGCACCCTTCTTCACGTACACGGCGGGCGCTGCGTATTTTAAAAGCCATGAAAGGGCATTACCGCGACGGCCTGTCCAATAAAGCCTTGGCGGCGCTAATCAATGACTCTGCGGCCAATATCAGTCGCACCCTGCCATTTTTAGTGGAAGAGGGCATGGTTGAGCAGCGCATCAATGGGAATTACGGCCTCGGTGAAGAATTAATACAGATTGCTATTGCCTTTTTTGATGAAACCGAACGGGCGCAAATCAAGATGGCAGAAAGACGTGGCCGCTGCGTAGCCTCACCGTCAAAACCGTAAGAGGAAAAAACAATGGGTAGAAAAGCGTTACCGATAACGGCTGAAATTGCCCCCGAACAGGCATTGTCACCGGATTTAATGAACAATCTTAACGCCCTGGCTGAACATCAGCAGGCCATTATGGAGAAGTACGGCGAGGGGTTGCCCTATCAGCGTGAGCGCATTGTTCATGAAGCGCGCTTCTATATGGCACAGAGTGCCGAAGCCATGCTGGAGGCGGGCAAGCGACTCATCATTATTAAAGAAAATGAGCCACACGGCGAATTCACTAGCATTGTTACTGAACAGTTAGGTCTTAATGAAAGAACCGCAAGATTAATGATGAAGGCATCTATAAAATTCATGTCACCAAGTTTAATAGAAAAACGGAAATCGCTTGCCGTTTTGGGCAAAACAAAGCTTTTTGAACTCATGACAGAAGACGACGATGATCTGGCGGAACTCGCCGAAGGCGGCACCATCGCGGGCCTGACGCTAGATGAGGTTGATCGCATGTCAGTGCGGGAATTGCGGGCAAAACTGCGAGCAACAGAAAAGATGCTCGAAGCAAGCCGCGACCGAGTCAGAGAAAAAGAAGAAAAAATCAATCAACTGAGTGACAAGCTGATACTCGATCAACCTCAACCATCAGGGGAAGAAGGCATACGCCAGCTCCGTGAAGAGATTGGCCTGGTGGGCTTTGATGTTAAAACCATGTTAATGGGCCGCTTTCGGGAAGGGCTGGAAAAACTGAGCAGCCACAGTGGCGATATCACGTCCCACGCCGACTATTTAGCGGGACTGCTTAATGATATTAAGTTTGAAATCAATGTGTTACGCAGTGATTTTTCATTACCCCACCACGCAGTATCAGCGTTGGTACCTGACTGGGCAAAAGCCGATGCGGATGCCGACGATGCGGATTTTCAGTTACCGGAACACCTGCGCGGCACCGGACAGGATAACGGCGAGGAGGCGGTGTTATGAACGCCATCCTGACCGAACGCGTACTGGCAATTGCCCAGGCGGCCGAGAAAGCCGGACATGGCGGCAAAGACGCGGTGTATCAGACAGGCTGTCAGGCACTCGGTATTTCCAGGGCTACGCTGCTGCGAAAAATCAAACAGGTCAGCGCTAAACCGCCGCGCAAGCAGCGGGTGGATTATGGTACCAGCGCCCTGACCCGTGAGGAAGCTCTACAGATATCCGGCGTGATGATGGCCTCGCATCGCAAGAACGGTAAACGCCTTTACAGCCTGGAGCAGGCGATTAACGACCTGCGGGCGAACAACCTGATTAATGCCGGGTATATTGATAACGAGACCGGCGAGTGGTTCCCCTTGTCAGTCGATGCCATCAGCCGGGCGCTGTACCGTTATCGCTTACACCCCAACCAGTTAGGCGCACCTGCCCCTTGCGTCCAGTTAAAAACCGACCATCCTAATCATGTTTGGCAACTGGATGCGTCACAGTGTGTGCTTTATTACCTGAAAAATCCCACCAAAGGTCGTACCACACGCGATAGTGGCCTGCGCATGATGCGTGAAGAAGAATTTAACCCGAACAAACCCAAAAATCTGGCCCGTATTGTTAATGACCGTGTCTGGTCATTTGAGCTGACCGACCATACCAGTGGCTGGATTTACGCTGAGTACCGCTTTGGCGGCGAAACGACACAAAACTTTACCGATGTGCTGATTAATGCCATGCAAGAACGCGGTGGGGCCGACGTACTGCATGGTGTGCCGCGCATCCTTTATACCGACCCCGGTTGCGCGCTGGTCTCGTCCACCATGCGCAACCTGTGTAAAACTCTTGGTATTCAACTTATCGCCCATAAAGCCGGTAATGCCCGCGCCACCGGCTCAGTGGAAAAGGCGCGCGACATTCTGGAGTGCAATTTTGAATCCGGTTTACGGTTTGTGCAAGTCGATAATATTGATGAACTGAACCGCCTGGTCGGGTTATGGCGTAAAAAGTATAACCGCACCGCAGTGCATCGGCGTACCGGCATGACCCGCACCGACTGCTGGTTACGGATCACCCCGCAGCAGTTAATCAAGGCACCACCCGTTGAAATATGCCGTGAACTGGCAGTGAGTCTGCCGGAAAGCCGTAAGGTCAGCGCACATCGGCGCGTATCGTTCAGGGGGAGTGAATACGATGTACGGCAAGTCCCCGGCGTTTGCGTGGGCGACACCGTACAGATAGTGCGTAACCCCTGGCGTGACAGTGAAGCACAGGTGGTGATAATCAATGAGGACGGCATGGAAGTCTTTTACCGGGTACCGGAAGTGGTGAAAGACGACTACGGCTTTGCCCTCAAGAGCCCGACACTCGGCGAATCGTTCAAAGCATTACCCCACACCACGGCACAACACCATCTGGCGGAAGTCGAGCAGACCCTGTATGGCACCACCACGCCAGGCGAAACTGCCGCAGCGCAAAAAGCCAAGGCGCTGCCACTGGGAGGTCGCTTTAACCCTTATCTGGACAATGAACGCGATACCCCACCCATTTACCTGCCCAAACAGGGCCAGGCCTCCCCGGTTTGCGCGCCGCGTTTTGAAGAACGTTTAAACCCGGTCGTGGTGGTGCAACGCCTGCGGGCGCGTTTCCAGGCGGCGGGCAAGACCTGGCGCAGTGAATTTTACACCACGCTGACCCAACGCTTCCCTGAGGGTATTCCTGCTGACCAGGTCGATGCGCTGGGTGATGAGCTGATGGCCCAGTCCACCGAGGTGGTGGTCAGTCTGGCCAGTCACGGTTAACGGGAGGCCATCATGCTGAAACTGAAACCCCTGTTACAACACCACAATCTGACCCAGGCGGCCCTGGCCCGTGCGCTTGACCTTTCCGAGGCGACACTGGCGCAGATAGTCAACCACCATCAGTGGCCAAAACAGGACATCGACGCGCTAAAACAACGTATCCGTGCCTGGCTGCGTGACCAGGGCATCGCGGCGGACGACTGCTTTGACGGGGTAACGTCCGGCGGCAAGGAAAAGCGCCCACTATTTAGCAATGAGGAAGACACCATGTTACTAAAAAAACAGGTATTACTGCCTGCCACCAAAAAGCATTTTGGGCTGTTTCGCGCTCCGTTTGATGACTATGCGGTGCAAAGTGCGGATGACGTTTTTTTAACCCCTGACAGCGGTTATGCCCGAGAAGCGTTGTACCAGACCGCGTTGTTTGGCGGCTTTATCGCCGTTATCGGTGAATCCGGCGCAGGTAAAAGCACCCTGCGTCGTGACCTGATTGACCGCATTAACAAAGAAAATAGCCCAGTGGTGGTGATTGAACCCTACGTGCTGGCGATGGAAGACAACGACCATCAGGGCAAGACCCTGAAAGCCGCCAGTCTCGCCGAGGCCATTGTCCATACGCTGGCCCCACTGGAAAAACTCAAACGCTCACCCGAAGCCCGTTTTCGCCAGTTACACAAGCTATTAAAAGACAGCAGTCGCACCGGTTACAGCCATGTACTGGTGATTGAAGAAGCGCACGCGCTGCCCATCCCGACATTAAAACATCTTAAACGCTTCTTTGAACTGGATGATGGTCATAAAAAGCTGCTGTCCATCGTTTTGCTCGGCCAGCCTGAACTGGGCGACAAGTTATCTGAACGGCTACTTGACGTCAGGGAGGTGGTGCAACGTTGTGAGGTCATTGACCTGCCGCCCCTGGATGCACACCTGGAGGATTTTCTTGCTTTCAAGTTCAAACGGATAGGCGCAGACCTAAACAAAATTATCACCCCAGAGGCAATCAAGGCGATACGCCAACGCCTGAGTTATCAGAGAGGGGGGCAAAGCGTCCCATCGCAACAGAGAACGACAGTGAGTCTGCTTTACCCCCTGGCTATCGGCAACCTGCTGACCGCCGCCATGAATCTGGCCGCGCAAAACGCCATTCCGGTTATCGACGCCAATATTATTCACAGTGTGCATTAAAGGAGGCTTCTATGCTCAACCCCGCCGTGACCATTAAAAACCCGTCAGCGATGACCTACCAGGTTATCCAGCAACAGTTCAGGCAATGCCTGTCGGTGATGGACAAACTCAGCCAGGAAGGCTTTATCGTCAGTCAGTTTACCGTTGATGGCTATAGCCGTCCGACCATTACCCTGCGGCATGACCGACGGTGTGATGCTTTACATCAAAAGGGCCATGCCGTGCGCTATGCCTTGGGTGCCGACCGTCAGGGCCGCTGGGAAAAATACCAGTTCCTGCAAGATAACTGCCGAATCACCTGGGAGGTACGTTAATCATGAAAACACGACCTGTCCGTATTACCGCACGACAATGGGTTTATCTGGCAAAAACCGTCGATATGCCGGAAAAGGAATATGAAACCTATTTATCGATTTGCGAAAACTGCCGTGATTTTAATGAACAGGATTGCTGTCTCGGTGACATTGCGGCCCGATATCGAATTAACGTATTTGAGCATATTCAACACACTGACGCCCTGGAAGACATTATTTTCGAGCGTGTTTAATTCCCGACGTTGTTAATGAAAAGGTAAAAAAGATGGCAAAGAAAATAACGCGGCTTAAAGCCGTGGCGGCTTCCTGCACCCCGCAAACCCGTGAGCAGGTGATAAACGATATTAAAAATCTGGGCGATATCCAGCGGGAAATGACCCGACTGGAGACGCAGATTAACGATGAAATTGCGCGGTTAACCCATCAACATGCGGCTGATATTGAAGCCATGAAAGCCCGCATCACCCTGTTGCAAAGAGGTATCCAGACCTGGTGCGAGGCCAACCGTGAAGAGCTTACCCAAAACGGCAAAACCAAAACCGCCAACCTGATAACCGGCGAGGTGTCATGGCGTAACCGCCCCCCGTCCGTTTCGCTAAAAGAGATGGACGATATCCTGCAGGCGCTGGAAGAAAACGGACAGACCGACTGCATTATTCGCAAAGCACAGCTTGATAAAAATGCCCTGCTAAAAAAACAGGACACTATCCAGAGACTGAATATTCCCGGCATTACGTTTCGCAATCAGCTTGAGGATTTCATTATTACGCCCTTCGGGCAGGAGGTGACCTCATGAGCTATCAGGAAATAAAACCTCTGCGCCGCCAAATTGAAAGGCACATAAACCGCGCCATGCATCACCTGCGGGCAGACCATTCTGCTGCCGCTTATTGTGAATTTCAAAATGCCTTCGAGATATTGGCCGAACTGATAGTCGCCTTAGGTAAGGAAAACACGTTATGACCATTACCTGCATCAGCTGCCATCAGGGAACAAACCACCTCAATCCCATCCAGGCAAACATCACTCAACAACCGGAAAGTGGTGAGTGGGGGATTGACCTCATCCTGGCCTGCCCCGATTGCGGGCAGCGATATGGTGTCTGGGTACTTAACTGGGATATTCATCCCTTAACGGGTACGAAGGTACATTCACCCTCGACGTCAACACCACCCCATCATCAAACGCACGAGGTAAATAAACCATGAACCTTGACCTTTGGTTAGTTTTTTTAGGCGGTGCCTTGCTCAGTGCCGTATTACCGGGTGCAGGCGCTATCCTCACCCTTAACCATGCCTTCCAGCGTGGATGGCGCAAGACGCTACCGCTTATTGCCGGCCAGGCGACCGCGTTAGCCTTGATGGTGCCCATTGTGGCACTGAGCACGGAAGCGTTGCGCGCTTCAGAAACAGCCTGGCTGCTGCTGAAAGGCATTAGCGTACTCTGGCTACTGTTTGCCGCATACCGAACCTGGCGTGCGCCAGTCATCATGGATGCCTACGATGTCGTCACATTGACCCGCGGCGCGCAACGGTTCTGCTGGGGTTTTCTGACCGACATCACCAACGCCAAAGTGCTCGCCTTCCTGCTTGCGACACTACCGCTCTTTCTTAATCCGGCCCATCCGTTAGGGCCACAAATTACCCTTATGACCCTGACGATGGTAATGGTCGATGCGCTGATGATGACGCTCTACGCGGTCATTGCCGCCCGCTTGCGGCCTTATTTTCAATCGCCCGAAACCCGCAAACAACAAAACCGCCTGTTTGCCGGTTTCCTGGTGTTGATTGCGTTCAGTCTTTGTTTTGTTGAACACCCGACCTTAATTCAGTGAAAGAGGATAAATTATCATGTGGATATTAATTTTAGCCCTATACGCCAGTCCCTATGCCGGTCATGCTTTTTCCACGCTGCATACACAGGAGTTTTATACGGCAAGCGCCTGTCAACAGGCCGCCAAGCAGTTCGCAGAAAAATTTGAAACCTTCAAAGATATCGACGCCAAGGCGATTTGTGTGAAGAAGTCATAGCGGAAAAGCCGCGCTTGAGGCATTCAATTGAATAATAACGATATTCATTTTATAATCCTTCAAAACCCGAAGGATTATTTTTTTATTCATGGCATAAGGAATCCTGACCCCGACCACAACGATAAAGGACGCCTCCGATGACCCGACAAAAATACCTGCAGTTAATCCATATTGCCGCCCACCACCTCAAACTGGATGACACGACTTACCGCCAGATGCTGCACAGGCTAACGGGGAAAACATCAGCAAAAGCCCTGAATATCGGTCAACTGGCGCAAGTGTTAAACGCCCTGAAGACACAAGGCTTTCGTATCCAACCGACTCAACCCACGACGAAAAAGCAGACCGACCGTCCGCAAATCCAGAAAATGCAGGCCCTGTGGCAGGCAATGGCCGATGAGGGCATTGTCCGGGATGCGTCAGCAAAAGCCCTGGCCCACTTTGTTAAACGGGAAACCGGCTGTGATTCGCCTTACTGGCTAGATAGCCAGCAGGCCAGCCAGGTTATCGAGCAACTCAAGCAGTGGCAAAAACGCGTGGTGAGGGCAACCTCATGCTAGAGCATACCTTTCGTAGCAAAGGGCCGGAGTTACTGGTTGAGCTGGCCGAACACACGGCCCAGACCGTCAGACAGATTATCGGTGTTGACCCCGCTGTTGCCAGTCAGATAGGCGATGCCGTCGCCAGCCAAATGATGCGGGTCTGGGGCGGGCAGAATGTCTATTTTCCGATGGGGCTGATGTGGAAAATAAACCAGCGCGACCGGGAGATATTTGCCGATTTCAACGGCCATAACCACCGTGCCCTGGCACGCAAGTACGAAGTCTCGCTACAGTGGATTTATTCCGTGATAAAACGGGTTAAAAAAGAAGAGCTGGCCCGCATCCAGGGCAATCTGTTTGAAGATGAAGATAAGCCGCCTCGATGACTGTTTCTTGTTTCACGCAGTGAAACGTCGGAGAGAAAAACATAACATATACACCAGATAGTGAGTATTGGGTTAATGCTAACCAGACAATAGAAGGATATTTCATATGCTCGATTCATCAGCTGATGGTTGGATCTCTTGTCAAAATCAACTTCCAGCTCCTGAACAATGGGTGCTAGTTTACTGTAGCTATGGGGATATGAAGGTCTGCTTTCTAAGCCAAAGAAGGGAGTGGGATGACGGTGATTTCTACAATGATGTCCATGGAGTTACTCACTGGATGCCGCTGCCACCTGTTCCACGAGAAAGCACTAATGAGCCCTGGCAACACGGGGCGAAGGAGGACTGAATGATAGATGCATCGCTGTTGGATCTGTCTTGGGCAACTCTGGTAACACTGGCCTCTGGCTACATCGGTTATTTTATTGCCAATGTCGGTCTGAAAGAACACCATAAACCCATTGATATTCTCTTCTCCACACTGATTTTTAGCCTGTTGCCGACAGCAATATACCACGTGACACTATGGTATGGCGTCAATGCTTACACGGCAACGTTATTGCCAGTGTTATTGGCATTGACCCTGGGTGCATCGTGGCGTAAATATGGGCGTAAACGGTTGTACGCGTTTCTCCGGAAGCATAATATCTCGTGGTCTGATGGTACCCACTCTGCCTGGCAACAAATGTTTGGCCTGACGGATTATCGGGTGACCGAATTATTTGTGGTACTAAAGGATGGTTCGGGCTTGCTGTCACGATTGCCTGGACGCTTCGAGGGACTTCCAAATGGGCCTTTTACACTGGGTAATAACGGCGATGTCATTCTCTATGTCACGCATAGAAGTTCGGCAAATAGCGATGAGTGGGTAGAGTATGGGGATGTTATTCATCAGGACTACGGCGCTCTTGCCACTTACATCCCTGCAGATCAAATTACCAGAATAGACATCAGGAAAAGAGAAGCAAAGCCATCATGCTCTTCTACCGACTGAACTGGATACGACTTCAAGCAGCAACATGATTTCAAGAATCGATTAATTTGAGTGATGATTCCTGTTTCACTATGTGTAACTTAATCACCCTGACTTGTCCCAGATAGATCCAGTTTGTCCCAGGTAGATCCACATTTATCGCACGTTTCCCGTTTAAATATCTCACGTCCTATCAAGAAGGATTAGGCCGTTTATTTGCTTTAGATAAGATGGCCGAAGGCCCCTTCCCTGAACATTATGAACCTTTTGAAACCCCGTTAGGAACTAATCCGTTACATCCAAATGTTATCTCTAATCCTGCTGCCCGCCTATTCAATGACGATCTTAATGCATTAGGAAACGCTGAAAAATTTCCTTATGTCGGCACAACTTATCGTTTAACTGAGCATTTTCACTTTTGGACCAAACATGCGCATTTAAATGCGGTTATTCAACCTGAGCAATTTGTTGAAATTGGTGAACGATTGGCAGAGAAAAAAGGTATCAAAGCAGGCGATGTGGTTAAGGTTAGTTCTAACCGTGGTTATATCAAAGCGAAAGCGGTGGTGACTAAGCGTATCCGTACCTTAAAAGTTGATGGTCGGGAAATTGATACAATTGGGATCCCAATTCATTGGGCATTTCAGGGACTGACGCGAAAAGGCTTTATTGCCAATACGCTAACGCCATTTGTTGGTGATGCCAATACTCAGACGCCTGAGTTTAAAGCATTCTTGGTTAATGTGGAAAAGGTGTAAGGAGGTAGATGATGGCTTCACAAGATATTATTCGCCGCTCTGCGACCAACTCGTTAACACCGGCTCCTCAAGTGTGCAGTGATAAAGAGGCAGTCGCAAAATTAATTGATGTCACCACATGTATTGGTTGTAAGGCGTGTCAGGTTGCCTGTTCCGAATGGAATGATATTCGTGATGAAATTGGTCATAACGTTGGGGTTTATGATAACCCGTTAGATTTGACGGCGAAATCATGGACGGTGATGCGCTTTGCTGAAGTTGAAGAGCAAGGGAGATTATAATGGCTGATCCGCAAAGATGGCTGCATGCATTGTGCTGATCCAGGCTGTTTGAAAGCTTGTCCTTCTGCGGGAGCGATTATTCAGTATGCCAATGGAATAGTCGATTTTGACTCAGAGCATTGTATTGGTTGTGGTTATTGCATTGCTGGTTGCCCTTTCAATATTCCCAGATTAAATAAAGAGGATAATCGGGTTTATAAATGCACCCTTTGTGTTGATCGGGTTGAAGTAGGTCAAGAGCCGGCTTGTGTAAAAACTTGCCCGACTGGTGCAATTCATTTTGGTAGTAAGAGCTCGATGAAACAACTTGCTGCTGAACGAGTTGAAGAGTTGAAAACCCGAGGTTATCAAAATGCCGCGCTTTATGATCCACAAGGTGTTGGTGGTACGCATGTTATGTATGTATTACACCACGGTGATAAGCCCGAGCTGTATCATGGCCTGCCAGATAATCCGACTATCAGCCCAACCGTCACCTTCTGGAAAGGTATTTGGAAACCGTTAGCTGCTGTAGGGTTTGCCGTTACCTTTGCTTCTGCATTTTTCCATTATCTGGCGGTGGGTCCAAATCGTGTTTCTGATGAAGATAATGCTGATAAATTGCCAAATAATGATGATCAAACATTAACAAAGAGCGATAAATTGGCGAGTAAAAAAAGAGGAGGATAGCTGATGATAAAAAAACCGAATGAAAAAATTATCCACCATTCTGCCAGTGAACGAATCAATCACTGGCTAGTGGTTATCTTTTTTTTATTTACGGCAATTAGTGGATTAGGTTTTTTCTTTCCATCGTTAAATTGGTTGATGAATATTTTAGGTACGCCACAACTCTCAAGAGTACTGCATCCATTTTTGGGTGCCATGATGTTTGTGCTGTTTGTTGGCATGTTTATTAGATATTTCAAACATAATTTTATTGATAAACAAGATATTATCTGGGCTAAAAATATTGATAAAATTTTAAAAAATGAGGAAGTCGGTGATGTTGGTCAATATAATTTAGGTCAAAAAGCGGTATTTTGGTTGGCAACAATTTGCCTGTTTTTACTTTTGATTAGCGGTATTATTATTTGGCGTCCTTATTTTGCTGACTATTTTCCCATCCCAATTATTCGTTTGGCATTGCTGCTTCATTCTGTTGCGGCGATTGGTTTAATAATGACGATTATTATTCATGTTTATGCCGCTATATGGGTAAAAGGCTCTATTCGAGCAATGGTTGAAGGATGGGTAACGCGGGCTTGGGCGAAAAAACATCACCCTCGTTGGTATCGTGAGATTGTTGAAAAAGAGAAGCCACAGCAAGAAAAGAGCAGCTAACAGCGTTTTTTTCGAGTAGTAATAACAGAGGCAGAATAATTACATTCTGCTTTTTTTATGTTATTTATCCGTTTATAGATCCCTGTTAGCTTTTGGTCTATTCTGAGATTTATTGGGCAATAATGGTAAAATAAATCATCAAAGAGAGCATATCTATGAGCATTAGGATTTTGCCTAAAGAAGAGATAGGTAAAAATGAACCAGCCAAAAAAGGCATCTGTCATATCCCGCCGGTTTTATTTCCAGATTTAAACAATCTATATCAATTCCGAGCTGAACGTTTCCAATCATTAGCGACGGCAGAAAATCCATTTAGTGAATATCTCATCTTTGCTTCCCATGTTACCCGCGCTCAGCAAAATGCGCTGTATGATAATCCTTTGATGATGGATATCACGGATATCCTGCAACAATCGATGATCGCCAATAAACCGCCATTAGATTGTAAAACTTTTATCCGCACTGACCATTGGCATAAATTATTTAATTCTTTAATTGCTGAACTGGCTCCTGTGGTACCCGAAGAAGTAAAGCCCGCATTAGAAAACTTAACCAAAGTTTCTATACATGAGTTGGAGTTGATGGCAACAGCGTTACTCAATGGTGAATTTAGCCAAGTATCACCAGAACAAGCATTGTTTATTTGGGCTGCCCTTTCCTTGTTTTGGGCACAAATGGCCAGTCAAATCCCGGGTAAAGCTACCGCCGAATATGGTGAGCATCGTCAATTTTGTCCGGTATGTGGCAGTATTCCGGTTTCTAGTGTGGTGCAAATAGGGATATCAAGGGCTGCGTTATTTACATTGTAATTTATGTGAAACTGAATGGCATGTTGTGCGGGTAAAATGTAGTAATTGCGAACAAACAAAAGAATTAGATTATTGGTGCCTAGCTAGTGAATATGCGGCGGTTAAGGCTGAAAGTTGTGGTGATTGTGGCAGTTATTTAAAAATTCTCTATCAGGAGCGAGATACCAAGGTTGACGCAGTTGCTGATGATCTGGCTTCCCTGATCCTGGACGCTAAATTGGAAGAAGAGGGGTTTGCGCGTAGCAGTATTAATCCATTTTTATTTCCTTGCGAATAATTTAAGGTATCAATCGCTTATGTCCAAAGATGTTACTTCATTATATCGTCAGTTACCCGCCATCGATTATTTACTGAATGAAGCGCCGGTTTTATCGTTGATAGAAGGTTATGGTCGAACTCAAGTAACAAAGATATTACGCAATATGCAGCAGCATGCACGTGAACAAATAAAACAGCAGCAATGTTTACCTGTGTGGCAAAGTGACTGGATTGGTGCGCTTACTTATCAACTCCAACGGCAAGAAAATTGTGCCTTACGGCCAGTTTTTAATTTAACCGGCACGGTGTTACATACTAATTTGGGGCGTGCGTTAATGGCAGAAGAAGCGATTGAAGCGGTTGCTCAAGTGATGCGTTATCCAGTGACCTTAGAATATACGCTTAATGACGCAGCGCGTGGACATCGTGATCGAATATTAGCTGATTTACTCTGTGAACTAACGGGTGCTGAAGATGCTTGTATTGTCAATAATAATGCTGCTGCAGTGTTATTAATGTTAGCAACTATCGCGGCGGGACGGCAGGTTATTGTATCGCGAGGAGAATTGGTCGAAATTGGCGGAGCATTTCGCCTGCCAGAGGTAATGAAACAGGCTGCCTGTCAGCTGGTAGAGGTAGGAACAACCAATCGAACTTATCTCCAAGATTATCAGCGTGCAATAAATGAAGAGACTGGTTTGTTAATGAAAGTTCATACCAGTAATTACCGTATCTTAGGTTTTACCGCCGAGGTTGAAGGCCATCAGTTAGCTCAGCTTGGTGCTAAATATAATATTGCTACTGCAATTGATTTAGGTAGTGGTGCGCTAATTGATATGAGCCAATATGGCTTACCGGCTGAGCCGATGCCACAACAATATCTGGCTCAAGGAATTGATCTGGTGTCAATTTCAGGCGATAAATTACTTGGTGGCCCGCAGGCGGGTATTATTCTAGGCAAAAAAAGTTGGATAGAGGCTATTCAACAACATCCGTTAAAACGCGCGTTACGAGCGGATAAAATGACGTTAGCCGCCCTGGAAGCTACATTAAGACTCTATCAGCATGGCGAAAAAGTGACAACTTCGTTACCCACCCTTAACTTTCTGTCACGACAGCAACAGGAAATTCGCCAGCTAGCGCAGCGGCTTATTGAACCGATAAAGCGCCATTATAGTGGTCAATTCAGGGTTAAAGATGAAGCCTGTTTTTCGCAGATTGGTAGTGGTTCACTACCCAATGAACGATTGGCTAGTTGGGCAATAACATTTACGCCTAAAGATAATAAAAGTAATCAGTTACTATCACTGGCTCGCCAATGGCGACAATTAGTTACTCCTGTTATTGGTAGGATTTCAGCTGGACGCTTATGGCTAGACTTACGCTGTCTAGATGATGAGGCTAAGTTATTACAGGTTTTATTAAAACAATGATTTTTGCCACCGCCGGTCATGTTGACCATGGAAAAACTGCCTTGATTCAGGCAGTGACAGGGATCAATACGCTGCATTTACCGGAAGAAAAAAAACGCGGCATGACAATTGATCTTGGCTTTGCGTATTGGCCACAAGCAGATGGTCGCTCGATTGGTTTTATTGATGTTCCCGGTCATGAAAAATTTCTAGCTAATATGTTAGCTGGTATTGGCGGCATATCCCATATATTGCTAATTGTTGCTTGTGATGATGGCATTATGACTCAAACCAAAGAGCACTTGGCTATTTTGCGTCTCATTGGCTGCCCGCAAATAACGACCATATTAACTAAAGCTGATCGCGTCTCGGTTGAACGGATCCAAACGGTACAAACCGAAATCTCACAATTATTGACAGAGTATGGCTGGCCTCAGTCACTCTGTTTTGTCACTTCTACCTTAACAGGAGAAGGCATTCCTTTATTACGATCACATTTGCAAATGTTACATGGTCAAGTTGGCCAGCATGCCAAACTTGGTCATCGATTTCGTTTGGCGATCGATCGGGTGTTTAATGTTAAAGGTACAGGTTTAGTCGTCACTGGAACGGCTTTGTCCGGCCAAGTCTCTGTTGGTGATACTCTATGGTTAACTGGAATAAATAAGCAAGTCAAAATTCGGCGATTGCATGCGCAAAACCAGCTGGTTTCACAGGCACAAGCCGGTGATCGGATCGCTTTAAATCTGACGGGTGATATTAGCAAAAAACAGATTTCTCGTGGTGATTGGTTGTTAAGTGAACAACCGGCGTTTGCGGTTAATAAAGTTCTGGTTGAAGTTGAAACGAATGAATGTTTAAAAAATTGGCAGCCGTTACATCTCTATCATGCCGCTAGTCATGTGACCGGACGTATCGCTTTATTAACCAGCCACCAGATAAACCATTACTGGCTGAGTTGTCGTTGGATACTCCTTTATGGTTGGTAGATAATGATCGATTAATCTTGCGTGATATTAGTGCGCAGCGAACTTTGGCCGGTGCGCGAGTGGTTAAACTTCATTCGCCGCGCCGCGGTAAACGGCAAGCCGAATTCCTATCGTGGTTATCGCAGTTGGCTAATACCACTGGCGATAAGGAAAATTTGGCTTTTCAGTTGCCAACCGGCGAATTATCACTTAGGGATTATGGTTGGGCACGTCAACTTACTCATTCCTCATTACAAGCGTTAGTTTCGCAATTTGATGTGCTGATAGTTAACGATATTGCATTTTCTCAAACTAATGTTCAGCAGACTAAACAGCATTTGATGCAAATATTGGCCGATTATCATCAACATCATGCTGATCAGCTAGGAGTGGGCCGTGCCCGCTTAAAACGGATGGCATTACCTGGGTTGAATGATGAACTGGTGTTTAGCCTACTGCGTCAACTGGTTGATGAAAAAAAGCTGATGCAAACCAATGGTTGGCTCCATTTAGCTGAACATAGTTTGGTGTTTGACCAACAACAGGCGCAATTATGGCAAAAATTAGAACCCTATTTTGTGGCAAACCAGCCTTGGTGGGTACGAGAATTGGCAGTAAAAATTCAACAAGATGAAGCCATCATTCGCCATTTGTTGCGAAAAGTGGCAAAGTTGGGTTTAATTACGGCGATTGTGCCGGATCGTTATTACCATAATCTACAAATTCAACAATTTGCTGCCATTATTCGACACTATAACCATCTAGAGGGAGCCATTACGGTGGCCAATTTTCGTGATGAGTTAGCAATAGGACGAAAATTAGAGGTTCAAATTTTGGAATTTTTTGATCGAAGCGGTTTTACCCGACGTAAATTTAATGCGCATATTTTAAGAGATCAGGGATTGTTTGAATAAATTATTTTTCGTTATTTTTAAGTTGATCGATTTGAGCAGCAGATAAATTTATTAAAATATTAAGCATTTAGCATAATTTTTTATAGTCGCAATATATTCATTTTTCCTTTTATTGATTGAAATTTCTTGCTTTATGGAGTCAGCCATGAGAGCGATTGTTTTTACTGATCCTACCCTACCACTTAGCGATATACATTCACTTTATGAAATCGAGCTAGCAAAGCCCCAACCTCAGCCGCGTGATCTGTTGGTTAAAATTGCTGCTATTGCGGTCAATCCGGTGGATACAAAAATGCGCCAGCGTGAAACACCCAAAGCACCAGGTATTTTAGGTTGGGATGCTTGTGGAGTGGTGGAGTCGGTTGGTAGTGAAGTTACGTTATTTAAACCAGGCGATTGGGTTTATTATGCCGGCTCTATCGATTGGCCAGGATGCTATGCCGAATATGGACTGGTGGATGAGCGGATTGCCGGGCATAAACCAACAGCGTTAACTGCCGTTCAGGCAGCAACTTTGCCATTGACCTCAATTACCGCTTGGGAGCTGCTATTTGACCGACTAGAGGTTGCGGAGAATGGTGCTGCTGGTAAATCGATATTGATTATTGGTGCCGCCGGTGGTGTGGGTTCAATACTGATCCAATTAGCGCGTAAACTGACTAAGTTGCAAGTTTTCGCTACCGCTTCACGGCCGGAAACACAGCAATGGGTCAGTGAGTTAGGGGCGCATGCGGTTATTGATCATAAAAAACCGTTTAGCCAGCAGCTTGCTGCATTAGGCATTCAGCATGTCGACTATGTGGCTTCATTAACCCACAGTGATGACTATTATCAGCAGGTATTAGATATTCTTATTCCACAAGGAAAACTGGCATTAATCGACGATCCTAAAACCTTTGATATTATGCCAATGAAACGTAAAGCCCTTTCATTGCATTGGGAGTTTATGTTTACGCGTCCTGTTTTTCAGACTGAAGATATGATCAAACAACATCAATTATTGCAACGGGTGGCAGGATTGATTGATCAGGGGATTTTAAAAACCACCATCAGTGAAGAAGTTGGTAAAATCAGTGCTGAAAATTTGCGATTTGCCCATCAAATGATAGAAAGTGGCAAAGTAAAGGGCAAGCTAGTATTGGCTGGTTTTTAATTTAATGATTAGGGTTTTGATCTAATTTTCGAGGTGCTTAATTTGCACTTCTTTTTATTATTGACTAATTGTATATGTTGGCGAAGGAAATAAGTGCCGGATGCGCTTTTGTATTACACAAAAGATAAATATTTTTCATTTCTCTATAGAACCTAAAAATAGCTATGAAATATTTAATAACAGGATGTGCCGGTTTTATTGGATTTACGTTATGTCAGCGTTTATTACAACATGGTCATGATGTTGTTGGGTTGGATAATCTTAATCATTACTATGATCCTGGTTTAAAAAAAGCCCGCCTTGAGCGCTTAACAATTTATTCGCAATTTCAGTTTTTGCGGCTGGATATTATTGAGCGGGAAAAGGTAATTGAAGTGATTACCTTAGGTAAATTTGATAGAGTGATCCATCTGGCTGCGCAAGCGGGTGTCCGCTACTCTTTAAAGGATCCTTTCGCTTATGTAGATAGTAATTTAACCGGTTTTCTGTCGATATTGGAAGGTTGTTATTATGGTCAAATCCCTCATTTGATTTATGCTTCTTCCAGCTCGGTATATGGTACCAATAATCAATTTCCTTGTTCTACCAATATGTCCGTTGATCATCCCATCTCCCTCTATGCTGCCACCAAAAGAGCTAATGAGTTAATGGCGAATGCTTACTCTCATCTGTATAATTTGCCGACCACTGGGTTACGTTTTTTTACCGTTTATGGTCCTTGGGGCCGGCCAGATATGGCATTATTTAAATTTACTAAAGCTATTTTGGAGATGAAATCGATAGATGTATATAATAATGGCGATCTGAGCCGCGACTTTACTTTTGTTGAAGATATTGTTGAAGGAATATTATCGATTGCTGATATTATTCCGCCAAAAAAGAGCGATAAATCTTTAACGGCTAGCAGTGATGCGCCTTATCGTATTTATAATATTGGTAATGGTCAGCCAATAAAATTATTGCATTTTATTTCTGCTCTCGAGCAGGCATTAGGACAAAAAGCCATTAAAAATATGCTGCCGATGCAAGCCGGTGATATCCATACCACCTGGGCTGATACCAAAGATTTGTTTTCGTTAACCGGTTATCGGCCACAGATTTCGATTAAAGAAGGGGTAAAGGCGTTTGTTGACTGGTATCGGACTTATTATCACGTTTAGCCTGGATCCTAAATATTTGAGAGGTTAGTTTTGAAAATTGCTATTGCAGGAACAGGTTATGTTGGCCTGTCGAATGCGATGTTGTTAGCGCAACATCATGAGGTGGTTGCGTTAGATATTATTGCTGAAAAAGTAACAATGCTGAATAACCAGCAATCCCCGATAGTGGATAAAGAAATTGAAGCGTTCCTGACAGAAAAAAAATTGAACTTTAAAGCAACGACGGATAAACAACAGGCTTACCAGGGGGCAGATTATGTGATTGTTGCTACCCCGACTGATTATGATGCCAAAACTAATTATTTTAATACTTCTTCTGTAGAAGCGGTGATTGATGATGTAAACCAGATTAATCCAGCCGCTACCATTGTTATTAAGTCAACCATCCCGGTGGGGTTTGTCGCCCGCTTGCAACAAGAGAAAGGGTATAAAAATATCATTTTTTCACCGGAGTTTTTACGTGAAGGCAGAGCGCTATATGACAATCTTTATCCTTCTCGTATTGTGGTGGGTGAACGTTCCGAACGTGCCAAGATTTTTGCCGATTTATTATTAGAAGGTGCACTGAAAAAAGATGTCCCAGTGCTATTTACTGATGCCACCGAAGCGGAAGCGATAAAATTATTTGCCAATACTTATCTGGCGATGCGAGTGGCCTATTTTAATGAGTTAGATACTTACGCACATAGCCGCGGATTGGATAGTCGTCAGATTATTGAGGGTGTTTCACTTGATCCGCGGATTGGCAGCCACTATAACAACCCCTCTTTTGGTTATGGTGGTTATTGCTTACCAAAAGATACCAAGCAGTTGCTGGCTAATTATGATGATGTACCAAATAATTTGATTAATGCGATCGTAGAATCGAATCGAACGCGTAAAGATTACATTGCCGAAAGGATTATTAGTCAAAATCCGCAAAAAGTAGGCGTTTACCGGTTAGTGATGAAAGCTGGTTCGGATAATTTCCGCGCATCGGCAGTACAAGGTGTGATGAAACGGATCAAAGCAAAGGGAATCGAAGTAGTGGTTTATGAGCCGGTTTTACAACAAAGCGAGTTTTTTCACTCCAAAGTAATTACCGATTTGGCCGATTTCAAAGCCCAGTGCGATATTATTTTGGCCAATCGATTGGTGCCGGAACTGGAAGATGTAAAACAGAAAGTTTATACCCGCGATCTATTTGGTCACGATTGATAATTAGCCATACTTTGGCGCCAATCGCAGCTTAAGATTGGCGCTTTGATTATTGCTGATTGCCTGTTTTTATCACAGGCGAGTTGCCATAGCTGCGAGTGGTGGTAGCTTTTTATAGTCTCCCTGATAATCAAAAAGCGACATTTACCGTTAGTGTATCGGTATAGCTACCGGATTGATTCGGGGTAGCTTGGCCTGTTAGCACTTTCGCTACATAATTGTAGGTACGGGTCAACTGATCGCCACTAATGGTGGTGGAGTTGGCACTAGACCACAATTCGCTACCACTCGATCCCCAGCGAGTACTGGTTGTACCTTGGTAAATATCATAACTGATCAAGCCACTGCCATGTTTCATATTACGCACATTGCTAACTGCATTGGTACCATTGTTGATCCCTACATTGTACAGACTGCCTTTAGTGCAAGTAATAGAAATGGTTTGTGACACATTCGGAAAGCTGCTAATTAACGGTGCGCTGCCAAAATTGATGTTAGGCGCGGTGATGGTTGAGCAATCATTGGTTACGATCAGTGACACCACCGGCGAAAGGGTGGTACTGCCAACTTGCGGATTTAAACAGATACTGCCGACGCCAAGTAGTCCACAAATATTCCAGTTAATGGTTAGATTTAACGTTACGTTATAGGTTCCGGCCGATAAATTTTGTCCAGTGACGGTTTTAAAATAGATTGGAATAGTAAATACGTTGCCGCCTAATAAGTTAAGCAATTCGGTTGATGAGTAATTGATAGTACTACCAATCGGCGTCGTGGTGGCGCAGTTGGAAGCTTTACACATATTAATGGGTTCAAGATCGGTATTGGCGGTGTTTTTCATTGCCGCTTGCGTCCCGCTACTACTTGATGCACTATTCAATTTGGCAGAGATAGTATCGGTAGTTAACAAAGAAGCTAGTACTGCTCCACAGGTGACGACTAGGTTAGCCGAGGTTGATTGGACAGTGCTATTGATGACAAAAGAGCTTTGTGTGCCAAATGAAGCATTCTGCATGGTTGCGGTACAAGCGGCCCAGACAGGGCTGTTAATCAGACCGGTAAATAACCACAGAATGGCAGAAAATAGACGTTTATTCATGGTAACTCCTGGGGTTGCCATCTAAAGCGCAGGTAAGCGGACCATAGGTTTTTAGTTGTTGGCTAGTGTTTGCCGGCAGTTGTAAACTAAGCTGGCAGTGTTTACCTTCCGGTGTGCGGACAGTTAGCAAATTGTTTGGCTCTAATTCTTCCAGGTAAACCAGTCCCTCCCAACCAACATAAGTGTCTGGTTTGCCCGCCCGTGAAACCACGCTGGCTAATGGTAGTGCTTTGCCCCGTTGATCGGTCAGGATGACACTAGCAGCATGGCGTACTTTGATGGGGAAATGGAGCAGATAGCCCCTGCCGCGTTTGACAGAAATACGTTGTTTGGTGGTATCTGCATAGATATCGGGTGGTAAATTTAGGGTATTGATACGATAACTCGCTGGGTAGTAGGCTGGTACACTAGGGATCAACAAATAACCAGATTTGCCGGTGTTACCATAGGGTTGATGTTCATAATCAACGGTAATATTCGGGTATCCATCGGTACTCACTAATACAAAACCATCGTTGATTTTATTAGCCGCTTGGATGGTGCCATCCATCAAAACCAATGAGCCGGAAACATTCCCTCACTGGGTATAGTTGCCAGACGAACCATAAATTCCGCCCTGCATTTGGACATGGGCATTGCGCCAGCCTAGTGAGGCTTGTTGATAATCATCTTGCGAGTCTTGATGCGCGTAGGCCATGTTCCAGCTAAATCCGCCGTCGCTTGGCATGGCGTGGTTATAGGTAACGCGCTGAATATTTTGCCCGGCGGTATTGCGTTGCGCGTCTAGCGTCACCGAATCTAAAAAGTTAAATGGAATTTGTAGCACTAAGGCGAATGACCAGTTATTTTATGAATAATCGCGGCTAGCAGAAGCATAAAGACTGCTATTGCCCCATAAACCCTTACTACATGATAAGTTGAGCAAGCGATTTTTATCGCCGTTGAAGCTATAAATGTCCAGGTAAGCCAAACCAATACTGCCAAATTCATTTAATGATAATGAGGCAGAATATTGCGAACTCCGTCGACTTAAACTGTAGATAGGTTGGGTATCGTTAGGATTGTTGGGTTGATCATATAGTGCCAAATTACCAAACTTGCTGTTGCGGATGGTATGTTGGGTAGCCAAAGTAAAACGAGAGTGAGTATATTGGTAACCCCAATTAAACTGATTGCCGTGATTGCCTCGCATTTGACTGAGCGTATAAGCACCATTAAGCACACCAAAATTGCCCAGTTTAATCAAAGAGCCAAAGCCACCGAGTGACAATGAGGACGCTGCTTCCGCATGGGACTCTAGTGTCAGCCAATCAGTAGCACCATAGCGGTAAGAACCACTGGCGGCTACCGGCCCGTAGGAAAAGTTTTTGATACCATAGTCACGACGTAGTGCGCCGGCTGAAAATGCACCATCAGAAAGACCCGGTTTCAGCAAGGTACTGGCAACATAAAACGGTAAGGTGGTGGAAACCTGTCGGCCAAGGGCATCAGTGGTGACCAATACCGCTTCACCAGAGCCATTAATATAGGGGATATCGGTGATAGTAAAAAGGCCAGGTTGTAGCTGGCTATTACTGGATCGATAACCATTGATAAATAGGTCAACTGCGGTAGGGACGGCAGTTTTACCAGCAAAGGTCGGTAATGGGTAGGTAATAATATCGGGTCGGATAGAGAAGTCACGGGACAGTGACAGCCCACCCATTCTGACACTACTATTCCAGCTTAATGCGTTGCTAATCAAGTCGCCGACCGTCCAGCTTATAGCATGGTTTTCGTTTTCATTGGTGTAAGTGGTGTCATAACGAGTAAATCCCTGATTATCGTTATGCTGATCACTACCACCAATTTGCTGTTTAAATACACCGGTGCTAGATAGGCTGCCAGCCATACTAAACAAGCGTAGTTCATTCCAGACAGAAATTTGTGAATGATTATGCTGAGTCCGGTTGGCGTAGATATCATAATTAAATAGCGCTCCCTGGCTACTAAGTCCCTGATAGCGATGAGGGTTATTGCCAATCGTTAGGTTTTGCTGTGGCAACCAGCTGTCGGGAACTTGTAATAGTAGCCGTTGTTGGCTGCCGTCATAGCTGACTTGCACATCGGGCATGGTACTGACGTCAATTTGCGGTTGCGTTAGTTTCGCTGCGGGCAAACCGGCTTTTTGTAAATCAGCGGCAGATAACCAAAAATGGCCTTTACGTTCATTGACGATCGCGATAATCCCGGTGGCATACTGGTTAACCACTAACTCCAACCTATATTGCAAATTTTGTTGATTGATTTTGCCAGTTGGTGGTGGCGGCAGTTCAGACCAGCTGTTATCCGCCGCTGTCGATAATAGCGGTATGGGTAAGGTAATCAGTAAGGTAATTAAGTTGGCTAATTTAC
Source organism: Arsenophonus endosymbiont of Crataerina pallida (assembly GCF_964020125.1). Taxonomy (NCBI): domain Bacteria; kingdom Pseudomonadati; phylum Pseudomonadota; class Gammaproteobacteria; order Enterobacterales; family Morganellaceae; genus Arsenophonus; species Arsenophonus endosymbiont of Crataerina pallida. The sequence continues at coordinate 181,739 of NZ_OZ026540.1, forward strand.
CTGTTAAATGGGCAGTTTTCATCTTTACTGGTACAGCCCAGTGCTAGATGCTTGCCATAGTTGTTTATCGGTATTAATTTGTGCTGTTAGCCGTTGTGGCTGTTTAATGGTGGCGGGTAATGGCCAGATATAACTCGAGCCAGCTAACACATAACCAAACAGGCTATCCGCTTATCGCATCGTTTCAGGAATTAAATTCATTTTATTCCGTTGAGAAATGTTTTTATAGTATTGATACTTCGCGGTATAAATAAAAGATAAATATCGCGTATTACTTAGAAAGTATAATTATTTTATTACATTAGTGTTTATTAACCGCCATGAAGTAGCTATTAATTTATTTATTTCTAGAATGGAGCAAAATATAGTACTTATCGGTGTATACAGTGAAAGTTCTAAAAATTATTTAGTGTGGGATAATTGTTTGTTACAAGATATTAAATCACATGTTTTCATAAAATTTTAGGGAATAAATAATGAAATATAAACAAATGACCCGTCAGGAAGCTGTGAAAAGATGTTATGAGCTGACACCACAACTTCGTGAATATGATGAATTTATGTATTTAAGTGTTCGCTGGCTTCCTTATACTATGTTTTTTCACCAAAAGAATTATCGATCGGCCGTGATTAATACCGATGAAATGGGCTTCCGAATGAGTAAATCATTTTCGGGTTGGGTTTCGCCTGCTAATTTTCCAACCGATGAATTAGTTAACATTGTTATTGGTGGTTCGACAGCTATGGGAACTGGTGCTACTTCGGATGCATATACAATTTCTTCTATACTTTCTAAGTTGACTGGAGAAATATGGCTTAATTTTGGTGGTAGTGGATATAATTGTGTGCAAGAAGCAATTCTTTTTATGCTGAATCAGCATAGGTTTAAAAAAATAAAAAATATTATTATATTAAGTGGCCTTAGCACTCTGACCTTGGAGGGGCTACCTGACGATTTTACCACAGAATATGGTAAATATTATTATTCTTACGAATTAGTTCATTATATGAATAAATATAATGAAGATTTAGCGTATAGAATAAATTCTAATCCACCATGTAATAATAGTGCTGCAAAAAAATTTATCCCAAAGCTTGCGGAAAGATTAAATAATTGGCTTGATGATCTTGCACAAAACCCAATGGAAAAGGTATTTACTGATACATATGTAGATATTAAGGAGCGTCTCAATCGAGCAGTTAAAATGACTGTTGAATCAGCAGTTCAGATAAAGCAGTTAGCTAAAAAGCATGATGCCAAAGTTTATTATATCCTGCAGCCACTCTCTCGATGGAGTAAAGAGCGGTTTCATAAAGATGAAGAAGAGATGTTTTACACAATGAACGCATGTGCGAATAAGTTTTGGCAATTATTTGATCATTTGTGTGCCTTAGACTTACATAAAAAGTATTCTTCACAGCTTGAAGCGGGTTGTCAAAAAGATAATATACCATACTATGATATGAATTTTTTGATGAGACTATCACCTAAACTTCACGATAATATTTATGTTGATCACCTGCATTTTAATAATTTAGGATATGGAGAAATGGGGAGATTAATTTATGAAAAAATTCTTAATTAAATGATGAAAAATTTTAACAATATTTATGCTATTCATTTTTGAGATTGAAAATAGTTAATTAAGTCTATTTTAACAATTAATATGCTTATATAATTTTCACTGTTATTGTTTTTTAGTCAAATCTCATCTTTTTTTCGATCGAATTTATTTACCGATATATTATGTCGCCTTGATGTGGATCTTTCGAATGAACCAATAGTTAACTGAAAATTGGTTATTATGTTAGTTCAAAATAATCTGGTAATAAATAGATGTAAAAATTAATTCCATTAGTATTATTGGTTTCATTTCCACCTAATGGCTATTTTATTACTATAAATAACAAATTTTTGCTGATCAAAATGCCTCACCTACTTGAAAATAAAAGCCGGTGCTATTGCGACCAATACCAAAATCTAATCGAATATTCATTCGTGGTTTAAATTCAAATCGATAGCCTACACCAATAGTCGGTAACCAATGATTCGAGCCTAGTTTTGATGGTGAATCAATAAGTGTGCCTGCCCCAATCCAACCAACGATCCCATGGCGCCAATCCAACTTTCGGCGATACTCTAATTGGGTAGTAAAAACATTATTATCACGATAACGGCCTTCATAATAACCTCTCATTTGATTTGCATTACCCAACAAAGAAAGATGATCCCAAGGAACTGAACCTGAAGTAAAACGAGCATAATTATCAACGGCTAAAACACTATTTTCTGATAATGTGTAGTAGACAGAGTATTGTAATTGTGTGCTTTGAAAGCGATTATCGCTAGCGAGCTCTGGTGAAAAATAGCTATAAATAACTTCAAGGGCTTGACCATGCCGGGCATTAGGTAAGAAATCGCGTGAATCGTAATTGAAGTGGGCACTGATCCCAGAACTACGTATAGAGCTACCACCAACTGATTTGGCAAAATAATTTTTGCCACGATCATCTAAATCACTAGCATTGAGTAATGAAAGATCCCAACCTAGCCCTATATAAGTGTTATCAATTATGCGATAAAGTACTCTTGGTCTAATAGCAAATTCTTGGGATTTATATTCCACTTTATTGTAATCATTTTTACCGGCAGAATAACCTTTTCCCCAATAATAGGTAGGAATATTATTTACAGTACCGGAAATAAATAAACGCCATTGTTCCGCAGATAAGAAATTATAATTATTAAAATTTAGCCCGAAAGCGCCAGTCGCTGAAGCAAATCCACTTAGACTCAATGATGAGGGTTGACTAATTTTATCATTTTTATCAATACGATATAAACCTACTAATGCGACACCAACGCCAGCGCTCATTTCTGGTGTATAAAAAGGACCTGGCAATAATCCCCAGTCGATAGTTTTAGTTTCATCAAAACGGTTTGCTCCCCCCAATTTTTCGAGCCCGCGATCTATATTTTGTCGTTCGGGAAAAATATTGGCGTAGGCCACCGTGGATACAATAAGTAAATTGATTAATATTAATCTTATGATATTGCGATAAAAACTCATTAAAAATACAGCTCCCCTGGTAAATAAAAGTCATTACGGCTATTATTGGAGCCGATTTTAGAAAACATATTACAATTAGGTACTAATCCTAGCCTTACACTTATCGTTGTAATTTGATTTATTTACTAGATTTTATGCGATTTTGTAGTTAGTTTCTGAGCTTTTAATGTGGTATTTTTATATTGTGTCACTAAAGTTCAAAAAACATAATAATGACAATGATATAGAGATTTTATAAAATTATCAAATTTGAGATTAAGTTATACTTGTAAAAGTATACTTATTAATAAGGTATAAAGAATAACGTTTTAAATTATACTTAATGTTAAAAATTTGGTTATTACTATTGTAAAAAATAAATTTTTACTTACTAAGTGAATTTTGTTTTTATGTTATCGTTAATGTGTATTTGAATATTTATTAGTAGATGTTTTCGTTATAGAAAATGTTTACTAGATTAAAATAAACTATTTTATTTTTGTGAAATAATTTAAATACATTAATTAAAGAATTAAATAGATTAAAAAAGATATTTAACTCCTAATATAGCTTGTGTATCGCTATATTCTTTATTACCTAGCTGTTGAGAGAAATTTCCCCATAGATTCAAATTATTATTAATTTTTGCTTCTATACCCAATTTCAATTCAAATATATGACGGCTACCATCAATGCTAATTGGTGTAGTGTCCATCATAGCACCATATTTTTTACTGTTATGGAGCCAATTGGTTTCAATAAAAGGTTCAAATTTCCGATTTTTGTCTTTATCCGTGATACTCTTTCCTTTAAGATAAACCCGAATACCAAGCCGAGTTTGAATATTATCCTGCCCATAACTAGCTATTTTGGTACCATTTTTATCTATGTGCGTTTTGGCTTTTACTCCCATCCAGGTTATTTGAGCTTGAGGTTGTATATAGAATTTATTCAATAAATTATTTTGGGAAAGGTATTGGTAAATTTTAAATGTATAACCAGATTCAGCTGAAATGGTTGCAACGCGAGATTTATATTTTTCATTATGCTGGAAATCACCATGGGTTTCATTATCAAACCAGTTATATAGTGTCCATGAATCTAAGTATAATCCAGTTTGATCTGGCTGATTTGAATACCAAGTGCCATATAATCCTGCACTATAACCAAACTGTTCTACCAATTGAGCCACTACCAGTAATGTTTGAGACAGTATCACTGCGGTGATTGGCGTATCCTACCATTCCACCTAAATGATAGCGGTTACATTCATTTGCTGACCACTGTGCTAAATCACCACCAATTTGAATTACAGAACGATTTGCCTGACTTCTTAGTTGATCATCACCCATTCTGGCGCGGTTTCTTCCAATAACGCCACGTATCCACATAGAGGTAACTTTATGTTCCATTGTTAGCGCATCTGTATAACGTGTTTCACCCAGACGATCATGTAATGTCATATGAAATAGTGTATTGGCGGCTTGAATATTTTTGATATAGCTTCCAAATTCAGGTCGATAAATAGGAGTTGTTGATTCTATTTCATTTTCAGTTGGATTGAATTGATGTGGTGACTTTTCTCTTGTTTTAATTAAAACGTTTGTGAGGTACCAATTTTTATTTGAAGTGGCTTTTGTGTGCCCGCCTCTTTGTAAAGTATAATCATATGCTCCAGCTACAGCGCGGTTGGCTAATTTAAATTCTCCTGATGAATTACCATTAACTTGTATTAATTCAATACCATTAACTGTCGATTCGCCTTTTCCATTAATATTATTAATTATTATTCCTGCTGTTCCTGAAGTATTACCTTTTATAATTAATTTATCTGTGGGTGATAAGTCATTATTTAAGGTAGTATTCATAACAAATTTACCATTTTTTGATGTTAAATTTTTATCAATATCTAATGTCAAAAAATTTTTTGCTGTCGGGGGAGCGAAATTTAGCTGACTATTATCTGAATTTAAATTTGATATGTTAGAGACTTTGGTCAAATTCCATTGTGAATTATTATTCATTGTTATATTAGTTGTTGCTGTATTTTCTTTTAATGCACCACCAGAAACTTGAGTACCATTAGTTAATGTTAACTGTAATTCTGAATTACCTTTTGCATTTATAAGGTTTATATCTTGATTTGTATTTTCCTGCTTAACATTGTTTAGAATAACATTACTTATATTACCTTCATTCTCCCCCATGATATCAACAACTGCATTTTTTGCGTTAATAGTTGATTTGCTTATATTAATATAACTTGAACCATCTAAAGAAATTAAATTTCCATTTTTAGCACTTAACTTACTATTTTCAATGAAAATATTCGTTCCATGACCATGAATGATATTACTATTGTTTCCTGTTGATATTATTTTTCCATTATTTATTTTTATATTATATTCTGCTTTCTGATTATAATTTTTTGTTCCTACAATTGCATTTGAATCATCACCAGATATCTCTATATCTACTTTGTTAATAAAAATTCGGAATTCTTTACGTTCACTAGAGATGGCGGCAGAGTCATCTTTATTTGATTTTATGGTAGCTAATCCACTAACATTTATAATTGATTTTTCCTTTGATTTTAATCCATTAGATTTTTTCCCGTTGAGTGTAATATTAATATTGTTAAAAGATATTTTATTTTCTTCTGGTTTATTAATATTATCTGCATGCACTGCATTTGATTCAGAGCCGTTAGTTATTATTTTAATATTTTTTGTTGATGTTAAATTTCCTCCTCTTTGAACGAAAATACCATCAGACTCATCCCCATTTACTTCAATTACTGAGTTTCCATTAAGATTAATACTTGTTTTTTCATTGTTCAGTGCATTAGATTGAATCACACCTGATTTTTTTGATTTTGATTTTATATTTGCATCATCATTTAAGTTAATAATAGCTCCTTGAATTGCATTAACAGTGTATTTAGACGTTGAATCTATATTTGTTTTTCCTGTTATATTAATAGTTCCTTCTTGATTAGCAACAATAGATGTTCCATTATTTGAATTGATACTTAAATTTCCATTTATATCAATTTTACTATTTTTTGTTGATTCTAATGCAGATTTGTTTGAGATGTTTTTTATAGAAACATTTCCATTGGATTTTAGAGTAGAGCCTTCATCTATTTTTATCCCTCCTGATGATGTATTAGTGATTATATCAATATTAGTATTAACTTTTGTATTATTATCGTTTTTATTAATTGTGATAGCAGCTTCTGCATTGGTGGAACTATTTGATATATCAACTTTATTATAGGTTATGGTTATTTTTGTTTTTGATTGACTTTGAGATTCAATGGGTTGATTGGTTTCTGTTGAATTTATTTTTAATCGCATATGAAATTTATCCTAAAGACTGTGTCTTATTATTGTTAAAGCTATATTTACCTAAATAATGAATTTACTTAACATAGTATTTGAAAATATTTTAACAATAAGGCATCTTTTTATTTTTTCAAGTTAATTTTTTATAATTAATTTATTGATTATGCTTTTTTATAAAAATCTTCATATAAATTATGAAAATAAAAAATTAATATATTATGCTAATGGTTAAATTAATAAAATATTAGTTCAATTAATGATTGTATTTTAAATATTAACTATTATTACTATATTTATTATTATAAATTTGAATGGATAAAATATAATTTTTTATTTAAAAAAAAATGATATTTTTTGGTGTTATAAAATAATTAAACTGGATTTATTAAAAATTAATAAATTTATATTTTTAAAATATATTATGATAAATTTTCTCATAATGAAGATTGAATAATTATATTTGATAGTAAGAAGTCATTTTTCTTGGATTATTACCAGAAGAATTTTGTTTAGTTTATAATTAACAATAGAATTTTTAATTATTAAATCTAAAAATTAGTTTTCTGTAACATAGAAAAAAGCCCTCTATAAAAGAGGGCAACAAGACAGGGATGGTGTCTATGGCAAGGAAAAACTTCAATGATTACTTGCTACTTATTACTAGGCTTGTTACGAAATATTTAATATCTTGCTCGAGATAGCTGTTTTTGATGTTGCTTCTCCAGTATCATTTTTTGCTCGTGCGTTAATAATTTGTAAAATTGGTTATATATGCGAGCTATTTTAACTTGTTGTTCAACAATGTCTTGTGCCAGTTTTTCTGCTGTTACGCGAAAAGCAACATCATCAAAAATATCTGCTGTCATCAAATTATGTAAAATTTCACGTTCTTGTCGCGAAACTCTATTTTTAAAGCTTTGTTGTCGTTGTGAAGCCATCAAGTCACGCATTTGCTGGCGTTGTCTTTCGCTTAATGTAATACCTTTCATTAAGGGGATAAATATATCATAGGGATTGCATAGTCTATCTCTTGTTATGTTACGCTTAGAAATATGGCTATCATATTTTACAGCCTGTATTTTTTCGGCAGATTGTGATGTTGCTATACTAACATCTGCTGCTTCGGCTAAAGCCGCTGTTGAGCCAACAATAAATAGCGATGATGTAAAAGTTATCATTGCCCAGTGACGCATTAATAATTTACTCCCGCCCTCTTTGAATAAAAATGTTAATATTATACTAACTATATCCGTGTGGTTGAAAACTAGCGTCAGAGCGTGTAAAAGAACGTAAAGTCATGGCATCGCGGCGATTCTTGTCGTATTTTGCTCTTGGAGGATATGACTAATGCATAAAATCTTACTTGTTGATGATGACCGCGAACTGACTTCGCTGTTAAAAGAATTACTTGAAATGGAAGGCTTTAGTGTGATCATCGCCTATGATGGCGAGCAAGTATTAACGCTTCTCGATTCAACAATTGATCTATTGTTACTTGATATCATGATGCCCAAGAAAAATGGTATTGATACATTAAAAGAGATACGTAGACAATATCAAATTCCGGTGATTATGTTAACCGCTCGTGGCAGTGATTTGGATCGTGTTCTTGGTTTGGAATTAGGTGCAGATGATTATTTACCTAAACCATTTAATGATCGTGAATTAGTTGCACGTATACGAGCCTTACTGAGACGTTCAAATTGGAGTGAGCAAAGTCAGGATAATCTTAATTCGTCAATTTGTCAGGTAGATGGTTTACAGTTAAACCCAGGACGACAAGAAGCGAGTTTTAATGGCAAGGTGCTCGATCTTACTGGAACAGAATTCACTTTACTTTATTTATTAGCACAACATCTTGGTCAGGTTGTTTCTCGTGAACATCTTAGCCAAGAGGTTTTAGGGAAACGTTTAACCCCGTTCGATCGTGCTATTGACATGCATATCTCAAATTTGCGGCGTAAATTACCTGAGCGGACAGATGGATTGCCTTGGTTTAAAACCTTACGTGGACGAGGGTATTTGATGGTTTCAGCAACATGATAAATAGTTTGACAGCCAGGATATTTGCCATTTTTTGGTTTACGCTGGCTTTAGTATTGATGTTGGTATTGATGGTACCAAAGCTTGACTCAAGGCAAATTACACCGCTGTTGGAAAGCGAGTACCGTCAAGGTCTTATGTTAGAACAGCATATAGAAGCTGAATTAGCTGGCGACCCAATTAATGATCTTATGTGGTGGCGCCGGCTTTCTAACGCCATTCAAAAGTGGGCTCCGCCAGATCAGCATCTTATCATGGTAACCAGTGAAGGACGGGTTATTGGCGCTATGCCCAATGAAATGCAGGTAATTCGTAATTTTATTGGGCAATCAGATAATGCTGATCAGCCGAAAAAGAAAAAATATGGTCGAGTCGAAATGTTAGGGCCATTTTCTATTCGTGATGGGGAAGATCATTACCAACTTTATTTGGTTCGTCCAGCCAGTAGTCCACAATCTGATTTTATTAGCTTGCTTTTTGATAGGCCTTTTTTATTGTTAGTTGCAACAATGCTAATTAGTGCTCCCTTGTTATTATGGTTAGCATGGAGTTTAGCAAAACCTGCCAGAAAATTGAAAATGGCAGCAGATGATGTTGCTAATGGTAATTTACGTCAACACCCTGAATTGGAATCTGGTCCGCAGGAGTTTTTGGCGGTAGGAAACAGCTTTAATCAGATGATTAGTGCGCTAGAAGGAATGGTTAGTGCGCAACAACGGATGATTTCTGATATTTCCCATGAGTTACGCACCCCGTTAACACGTCTTCAATTAGCCACCGCATTATTACGCCGCCGACATGGGGAGAGCAAAGAATTAGAACGGATTGAAACTGAAACATTGCGCCTTGATGGTATGATTAATGATTTGTTGGTACTGTCTCATAGCCAACATAAGAATGAAATATTGAGACAAAATATTAAAGTTACCGATCTTTGGAATGATATTTTGGACAATGCCACGTTTGAAGCTGAACAGATGAATAAAACACTTAATGTAACGGCTTCTCCTGGCACTTGGACAATTTATTGTAACCCTCCAGCATTGGGTAGCGCGTTAGAAAATATTGTTCGTAATGCCTTACGGTATTCCCATAATCGTATTGAAGTTGCATTTAAAGAAGAAAATCAAGGTATTTTGATCACGGTAGATGATGATGGCCCAGGCGTATCAAAGGAAGATCGGGAAAAAATCTTTCGACCATTTTATCGAACTGATGAAGCGCGAGATAGGCAATCAGGCGGCACAGGTTTAGGGCTAGCTATTGTCGAAACAGCGGTTTTTCACCATAAAGGGTGGGTAAAAGCTTCTGATAGCCCATTAGGCGGACTAAGATTGCAATTATGGTTACCGCTTCATGGACGTTAATTGCTTTAAGTAAAAAGTTTTGTCATTGTATTAATTGATGTTTTCAACGATATTGGCTTTATAACTACTTAGAATTATATTGATATGCTTAACAACTAAAAGTTATGTTTTTTATGAAAATTAGGCTTCTTATAGTAGACTACTACCAACCTTTATTTTGTCCAAAATATATAAAAGATTAAGAAAGTAGAAGGATATTTATGCTAACAATCCTCGGTGGTTCCGGTTTTATCGGTACCCGTTTTGCTAATCAATTAAAAGCACAACAAATTGAGTTTAAAATCGTTGATATTAATAAAAGCCAGGCACATCCAGATAACTGGCTATTTGGTGATGTCACTAAAGTAGAAACTTTATTGGAGCCATTAAAAGACGCTTCCATTATTATTAATCTGGCGGCGCAACATCAGGATAATGTGCATCCTATCAGTCTTTATTATGAAGTTAATGTGGATGGCGCGAATAATGTTTGTCAGGTTGCTGAGCAGCTAGATATTAAACATATTATTTTTACTTCTTCGGTGGCGGTTTACGGTTTTGTTGAGCAGGAAACTGGTGAAGATGGTAAATTTCAGCCTTTTAATGATTATGGTAAATCGAAGCTGGCGGCGGAAGGTGTCTATGATGACTGGCATGCTAAAGATAGCCAACGGACATTAGTGACTATTCGCCCGACTGTGGTTTTCGGTGAGGGTAATCGAGGTAATGTTTATAACCTATTTAGACAAATTGCTGCCGGGCAGTTTTTGATGATTGGTTCTGGCAATAATCAGAAATCGATGGCGTATGTGGAAAATGTTGCTGCCTTTTTATATTTTGTTACTAAATTAAAAGCCGGCCGTCATATCTTTAATTATGTTGATAAACCTGATTTCACCATGGATCAGTTAACCGAAATTATTTGTCTGGCATTGCAAAAACAGAAATCCAATCTGCGTATTCCTTATTCGTTGGGTCTTTTGGCGGGTTATTGTTTTGATTTGCTCGCTAAAATAACGGGTAAAAATTTTCCTATAAGCAGTATTCGGGTTAAAAAATTCTGTGCGCGCACCCAATTTAAATCTAATACCATCGCTGAAACGGGATTTGAACCGCCGGTAACCTTGGCAAAGGGGATAGAAAATACCGTTCAGTTTGAGTTTAAAAAATCATTAGATTAATAAAAAATTCTGTTTGCTTAATTGGGCACAATTGAAAGCGTTAACAGTGACAATGATTGTGTTAGAATACAGTACTTATTGTTGAGGGCTGTATGTTAAACATCGTTTTATTTGAACCTGAAATTCCACCGAATACTGGTAATATTATTCGTCTATGCGCGAATACCGGCTGTCAGTTACATCTCATTGAACCATTGGGTTTCACCTGGGACGATAAACGGTTACGGCGGGCAGGGTTAGATTATCATGAGTTTGCCAATATTCAGCGTCATCATGATTATTTTGCTTTTCTAACTAGTATTGCTTTGTCCAAAGCGCATTGTCAGACAGCATCTGCTAACCGTTTGTTTGCTTTGACAACCAAAGGAACACCAAGTCATAGTAGTGTGGCATATCGGCCGGGGGATTATTTAATGTTTGGGCCGGAGACCCGCGGTTTACCTGCATATGTTCTTGATGAGTTACCAACCAGTCAAAAGATCCGTATCCCAATGTTAGCAGATAGCCGCAGTATGAATTTGTCCAATTCCGTTGCAGTGGTGGTATTTGAAGCATGGCGACAGTTGGATTACTCCGGTGCACTGTTGCGTGAGTAATTTTATTCACCAAAGGTTGATGGCATGGTTAGATACCCTCACCAAAACCATGGATTGAGTTGCTAAAGTTTTGATCCATATCTAGTGAAGGTTTTTTGCTGTTCGGTGTTCCCACTTTGCGCGCTGGTACTCCTGCCACGGTAGTATGAGGTGGTACATGGTGTAGCACTACTGAACCCGCGCCAATTTTAGCGCCCTTGCCAATTTCTATATTGCCTAAAATTTTTGCTCCCGCCCCGATCATCACCCCTTCACGAACTTTAGGATGACGATCTCCACCTGTTTTGCCGGTTCCACCAAGGGTGACTGATTGCAATATCGAAACGTCATTTTCAACTACCGCCGTTTCGCCTATAACGATACCTGTTGCGTGATCAAGCATAATACCGTAGCCAATACTAGCCGCGGGATGGATATCAACCCCAAAAGAGAAAGATATTTGGCTTTGCAGATAAGTTGCTAATGTCGTGCGATCCACTTTCCATAACCAGTGGCCGATACGATAAGCCTGTAAAGCATGAAAGCCCTTTAAATATAATAACGGGATTGAATATTTGTCGACTGCCGGATCACGTTGCACGATGGCTTTTAGATCACGAGCGGCATAAGCGATCATTTGTTTATCATTTTTATAAGCATCTTGAATAATCTCTCGAACGGCAATCGCTGGCATAATCGGGGTAGCTAACTTGTTTGCCAGGATATAACTTAACGCATTACCAAGATTATCATGTTTAAGTAATGTCGCATGAAAAAAGCTGGCTAATATTGGTTCACAATTGGCTAAAATTTCACCCTCTTGCTTTATTATCGTCCAAATTTCCTCAAGTTGCTGTCGAGACATATTCACACTCTACTATTTTTAATGATCAAGAAGCACGTGTATCATTAGTTTCGTCTTTGGTTGCGCGGCTAAGTAATGTATTTGCCGCTTCGAGTACATTTTTATTACCGTACAGAACCTGATAGATTTGCTCGGTAATTGGCATTTCTACACCAACACGTTGCGCTAATGCACGGACTTCTTTGGTATTTAAGTAACCTTCAACCACCTGACCAATCTGCTTTTCAGCTTCTTTAGTCTGCATGCCTTGGCCGAGCAACATGCCAAAGCGACGATTACGCGATTGGTTGTCGGTACAAGTCAAAACCAAATCACCTAAACCAGCCATTCCCATAAATGTAGAGGATTGAGCACCCATAGCGATGCCTAAGCGGCTGATTTCAGCTAATCCTCGGGTGATCAACGCTGTGCGAGCATTGGCGCCAAATCCGATACCATCGGACATGCCGGCACCAATCGCAATGACATTTTTGACCACACCACCTAACTGCACACCGATCATATCTGGATTTTTATAAACTCGAAAACTCTTACCGCAATGGAAAAGTTGCTGTAGCTCTTCACTAAATTCTGCATTAGAAGCGGCTACCGCAATAGCAGTCGGTAAGCCGGCAGCCAGTTCTTTGGCAAAAGTTGGGCCGGAAAGAACAGCTAGCTGAATTTTATCTCCGAGCGTTTCGCGGGCAACGTCTTGTAACAGGCGTCCAGTCCCGTGTTCGAGCCCTTTTGTTGCCCAAATAATGCGTGAGTGTTGCGTTAAGTAAGGTTGAATATTTTGCAAAACTTGATTAAATGCATGGCTTGGAACGACGATCAATATATTGTGGCTTGCGGTTATTGCCGTCTTCAGGGAAACTTCAGGTAACAAATTGTCTGGGAATGGAACGTCGGGCAAAAATGCTTGGTTGCAGCGCTCTTGTTGTAATTTTTTAATGTGCTGAGGATCATGTCCCCAAAGCAGAACGCGGTGGCCATTACGTGCAAGTGTAATGGCTAATGTGGTGCCATAAGAGCCGGCACCGATAACTGTCATCGAAACAGTGTTCATTAAGCTTCCTGATGATCTGCCGAATTTTCAGTTTCGGCAGTATGCTGTTGTTGTAGATAGTTCATAAACAATGCATCAAAGTTAACAGGCGCTAAGTTTAGTTGAGGAAAAGTTCCACGGCTAACTAAATTGGTAATACATTCACGCGCATAGGGAAATAAAATATTTGGGCAATAAGCGCCTAAACAATGAGCCATTTGGCTTTCTTCGATACCATCAATAGAGAAAATGCCGGCTTGTTGCACTTCGCACAGGAAAGCGGTTTCTTCAGCGACGCTGGCGGTAACCGTGACCCGTAAGATAACTTCATAAACATGTTCAGCTAATTCACTAGACGAGGTGTCTAAATCTAATTTGACTTCTGGTTGCCACTCTTGCTGAAAAATATTGGGGGCACTTGGTGTTTCAAATGAGATATCTTTAGTATAAATTCGTTGGATCTGGAATACCATCTCTTCATGACTTTGTTCTGACATAATGTTAATTACCTTTTAAATTTCCTTATGATATTGAATTGTATAAACATAATTGCTGATGTGTCCGATGAATTACTTTTTGCCGCGGGCTAGAGGTAAATTTTCGCTAGACCAGCCGGTAATTCCTTCTTTTAGAATAAAGACACGTTCAAAACCATATTGCACCAGTTGTTCAGCTGGTTTAGATGCTTCCATGCCATTTGCTGAGACAACAATAATGGGTTTTTGCTTATGTTTTTCCAATTCTCCGATATTATTGTCTTTAATTTCTGATGGCGTCAGGTTAATTGAATTAATAATGTGTCCTTTACGAAAATCGTCACGGGAACGTAAATCAATACTGATCGCTTCTTCTTTATTAATCAATTGTATCGCTTGGGCACGGGTGATATTTTTTGTTTTAGCGAACAAACCCTTAAAGGTTAAGATAATTACAGCGATCAGCAAAGCGATCCAGGCCAGACTGAGTATTGGATGTCGGCTAATAAATTGCATGATTTCTTGCATCATGTGGGGTAATTACTCCCGTAGTTAGTAATAGATAGATCTAGGTTGCAAAGTATACCTTTGTCGCTGCGCAATTACAGCCAATTTGCAAAAATGACTAGGTTTTTTTGCAAATTAGTGTTCATACCGGCGATATTTGCCAGCGATATCAGTTAATTGATACCACTTAAAAAGTAGCTGACTGAAAGTAATATTAATAATAACCTATAGTTATTTTATAATTTGTTGTATAAATGAAGAAATTAAGTTTTTTCAGTATTATCCTAAAAGAAGCAGAAATGTTTACTAATTATATTAATTGTCAATAATTTTAAGTGATATTGTTTCAGGATGCTGAACTAAGATGAACAATACCAGCCGATATGGTTTAATCCTAATCCTTTTGGCTCTACTAAAGAGAGTAGTGGTTAAGTCGTTACTCTGTGTCTCGCTATTTCTTATCTGGCCATTGATTACCACAGCCAATCCCATCAGTGACAATAAAGTAAAACTGAAAGATCTGTTATCAAATATTGCAGAAAAAGAGAAAAGTGTTAAACAGCAGCAAGCTGAGAGAAATCATTTACTTGATCAATTGAAAAATCAGGAAAAAAATATTGCTGCTGCTGGACGAGCATTACATGAAACACGGAAAAAACTTTCGCAGTTAGCAAAAGAACTAACGCAATTAAATGAAAATATTAGCCGTTTACAACAGCAAAAACAGCTCCATGAAACATTATTAGCTAAGCAGCTCGATGCCGCGTTTCGATTAGGCCAGCAAAAAGGGATTGAATTGTTATTTAAAGGTGAACAAGGACAACGAGAAGAGCGTATTTTAGCCTATTATAGTTACTTAAATGCAGCCAGAGAGCAAACGATTATTAAATTGCAGCAAACAACGACCTTACTTGCTGAGCAGAAACAACAAAAGCAGCAAACGCAATTGGCACAGAAAAAAAACTTAGCCAAACAAGATCAAGAAAAGAAAACGCTAGATTCGGCGCAGGATGCTAGAAAGAAAACTCTGATATCGTTGGAATCGACTTTAAAAGCGGAGCAAAAAAGTTTGGCGGTGATGAAACGTAACGAAACACTGTTGCGTAGTAAAATTGCCAGAGCTGAACGAGAGGCAAAAGTTATAGCGGAAAGGGAAGCGAAAGAGGCGGCACGTATACGAGCAAAACAACGGCAGGCACAGCAAAAAGGAACCACTTATCGTCCAACCGAAGATGAGCGGGCTCTGATGGCGCGTACTGGCGGTTTAGGCCGTCCTGTTGGTCAGGCTCTGTGGCCGGTTCATGGCCAGATCCTTCATCACTATGGGGACAGTATTTCCGATGAATTACGCTGGAAGGGTATGGTGATCAATGCCGCTGAAGGAACAGAGGTTAAAGCCATTTCTGCCGGCCGTGTTTTACTGGCTGATTGGCTACAAGGCTATGGTTTGGTGGTGGTTATTGATCATGGTCAGGGAGATATGAGTTTATATGGTTATAACCAGAGTGCATTGGTGAATGTTGGTCAACAGGTTCGTTCGGGTCAGCCTGTTGCGTTAGTGGGTAGTAGTGGTGGACAGCAACGTTCCTCACTCTATTTTGAGATCCGTCGTCAAGGTAAAACCGTTAATCCACAGCCTTGGTTAGGGAGATAACAGTGCAAAAGCGGATGGTTTTGATAATCATGCTTCTATTGTTACTTGTAAGCGGACAAGTCAATGCTGGCAAATTAGCCATTGTGATTGATGATATTGGTTATCGTAAAACGGAAGACAATCAGGTATTAGCTTTGCCGGTGGCACTTTCTATTGCCATTTTACCAGACTCCCCTTATAGCAGAGAAATGGCCGAAAAAGCTTATCAACAAGGGCGAGAAATTTTAATTCACATGCCGATGAAGCCGATTAGCCATCAACCACTGGAAAAAAATACCTTAACGCCTGAGATGAGTGCCAGTGAAATAGAGCAGTATATCGTTGCTGCGATTAAGCGAGTACCTCACGCCAAAGGTATGAATAATCATATGGGCAGTGTGATGACGGCTGATTTAGCGGCTATGATAAATGTTATGCGCGTGCTTTCGCATTATGATCTCTATTTTCTCGATAGTGTGACGATAGCAAACACTAGGGTCAATGAAGCGGCTAAAGTTTTTACGTTGCCAACCTTACGTCGCAACGTTTTTTTAGATGATATAAAAGCAGAAGTACAAATTCGTAAACAGTTTGCCCATGCCATTTCATTTGCCCGTAAGCATGGTAGCAGTATTGTTATTGGTCACCCTTATCCTGCTACCATTGATGTGTTACAACAAACATTATTTAAGTTACCTGATGATATTGAACTAGTGGCGGTTAGTACTCTACTTAACAATAACATAAAAGATAAATTGGCGAGTCACACGGTTAGACTAAATCCAGAGAAAGTTCCGGTGCGACCCTTGGCATTGTCGAAAGTTGTCAGCGGTTACTGCGAAATATCACCAGTCACAAAAGCATTATCGGGTATTGATTTAATGATATATTTTGTCGATGCGATGTATCGTGATCCAGACTTAAAAAAACTATTTACTGAACAGAGAAAGCCACTGTTTGGCTAAATTTTTCATCATCCTAATAAAATAATAGCTGACGACAATGACACATTATTTTGTTCGCGTGAAAAAATTCGTCATAATATTTTTTTCTATATCTTTAATAAATTAAGTGAAAATTGTGCTGACCCGTTCTGCTGTAATTTATTTTAATAGAGTAGTTAATTGACTAACAGATTGAGGAGTGCAACCGTTTTGTTGCTTCTGGTTAGTTATTCTATTTGGATAAATCAGATGAGTTACTGTGGTTAACGTGGGATAAATGTTATTATCACCTAATATAAGCAACGATTAGATCGATTGAGTAGAGGTAAATCCAATGATCATAGTCACGGGTGGGGCTGGTTTTATTGGCAGCAATATTGTTAAAGCACTGAATGATATAGGGCGTAGCGACATTCTGGTGGTCGATAATCTTAAAAATGGTGCTAAATTTGTTAATTTAGTCGATTTAAATATTGCAGATTATATCGACAAAGAAGATTTTATTGCCAGTATAATGGCTGGTGATAATATTGGTGAAGTTGACGCAGTTTTTCATGAAGGCGCTTGTTCATCAACCACTGAGTGGAATGGTCAGTATATGATGAATAATAACTATAAATATTCAAAAGAGTTACTTCATTACTGTATTGAACGAGATATTGCGTTTTTGTATGCTTCTTCGGCTGCAACTTATGGTGGGCGCAGTGATCATTTTATTGAAGAGCGGCAATATGAAAAACCATTAAATGTATATGGTTATTCCAAGTTTTTATTTGATCAATATGTTCGTGGGCTTTTACCACAAATTACTTCACAAGTCTGTGGCTTCCGTTATTTTAATGTTTATGGTCCGCGTGAGGGGCATAAGGGGAGCATGGCCAGTGTCGCTTTCCATTTAAATAGCCAAATCAATCAAGGGCAAAGGCCAAAACTTTTTGCCGGTAGTGAAAAATTCAAACGTGATTTTATTCATGTCAGTGATGTTGCTGCGGTTAATTTATGGTGTTGGCAAAATAAAATCTCCGGCATATTTAACTGCGGTACCGGTAAGGCGGACTCTTTTCAGGCGGTAGCTGATGCGGTAATCGCTTTTCATCAGGAAAAAAAATTGGCAGTGGAATATATTGCCTTTCCTGATAAATTGAAAGGTTGTTATCAGGCATTTACCGAAGCAGATCTCACCAAATTACGTGCTACGGGTTACGATAAACCGTTCAAAACTGTGGCGGAAGGGGTTGCTGACTATATGCAATGGTTAAATTGCAATGATTAAATGGAAATAGTATGAAGATACTGGTAGTTGGCCCGTCATGGGTGGGCGATATGATGATGTCGCAGAGTCTTTACCGTACTTTGAAGACCCTACACCCAGACGCAGAAATTGATGTTATGGCGCCTGATTGGTGTCGGCCACTATTAAACAAAATGCCTGAAGTCAGGCAGGCCATATCGATGCCTTTGGGCCATGGTCGTTTAGCTATCAGTGTACGTCGTCAGCTTGGTATTCATTTACGTACCCAGCGTTATGATCAAGCCTATATTTTACCCAACTCTTTTAAATCTGCGCTGGTGCCTTTTTTTGCCCAAATACCAATACGGACAGGATGGCGCGGTGAGATGCGTTATTGGTTGCTGAATGATATTCGCCTATTAGATAAAGCCGCTTTTCCACAAATGGTTCAGCGTTATGTGGCTTTAGCTTATCAAAAAGGCACTGTTAACAACGCCGATGAGATCCCCAAGCCTATTTTATGGCCGCAACTTGCGGTGACAGAAACAGAGATTGTCCAGAGTAAACGCATTTTTCATATTCCAGAACAGTTACCGATTATCGGTTTTTGTCCAGGTGCAGAATTTGGTCCAGCTAAACGCTGGCCAGCTTATCATTATGCTGAGTTGGCGCAATTATTATTTGCTGCCCATGGTTATCAAATTTTAATCTTTGGCTCGCAAAAAGATAGTCGTATCGGTGAAGATATTCGACAGTCACTTTCTGCAGATTGTCGGCAGCATTGTTTTAATCTGGCAGGTAAAACAACCCTGGAGCAGGCAGTTAATCTACTGGCATCTTGTCGAGCTGTGGTGACCAATGATTCCGGGTTAATGCATATTGCGGCAGCATTAAATCGGCCTTTGGTAGCACTTTATGGGCCAAGTAGTCCTGATTTTACGCCACCATTGTCAAATCGAGTAGAAATTATCCGTTTAATATCCGGTTATCATAAGGTGAGGAAAGGTAGCGCAGAAAGTGGCTATCATCAAAGTTTGATTGATATAAAACCCGAATGCGTGTTCACCGCATTAACTCAGTTATTGGCGGAGAGCCAATAGCCATGAAAGTGTTGATTGTTAAAACCTCATCGATGGGTGATGTATTGCATACTTTACCTGCACTGACTGATGCAGTTATGCGCTATCCTGATATTCAGTTTGATTGGGTTGTTGAAGAAAATTTTGTCGAAATTCCACTCTGGCATCATGCTGTTAAGCGAGTTATTTCGGTAGCTATTCGACGCTGGCGAAAAAACTGGTTGGCAAAATCTGTCAGGCAGCAAAGAGCCGTTTTTCGTGCCCAATTGCAACAGCAAGAATATGATGCTGTGATCGATGCACAAGGATTATTGAAAAGTGCTTTTTTGATCACACGGTTAGCTAGTGGTGTAAGTCATGGTTATGATTGGAAAAGTGCTCGCGAGCCTATAGCAAGCCTATTTTATGATTGTCGCTATAGTGTCAATAAACAGCTACATGCGGTTGAACGTATCCGACAATTATTTGCTGATAGTTTACATTATAGTAAACCGACTATTGTCGGTGATTATGGTATTGCAGCCTATTTTTCGCCACCGGCTTTGGCAAAAGAAAACGATCCTTATATTATTTTTTTCCATGCCACCACACGTGATGAGAAACATTGGCCTGAGTACCATTGGCGACAATTGATCACCGCTGTAGCAGCTAAAGGCTTAACAGTTAAATTACCGTGGGGAACCAATCTGGAACATCAACGTGCCCTGAGGCTGGCCGCTGGTTTTAAGCATGTTGAGGTATTGCCTAAGCTGTCATTAGACAAATTAGCTCAACAAATTGTCGCAGCCAAAGCAGTCGTCTCTGTTGATACAGGATTAAGCCATTTAACCGCTGCACTGAGCAAACCGAATATTACCCTCTATGGCCCTACCGATCCGGGATTAATTGGCGGTTATGGTGAAGCACAACAAGCAATTGTTTCAGCTGATGGCAATATGGCGACAATTAAACCGAATGAAATCTACCAACGATTAGTTTTAATAATAGACAATAAATAGTGAAAATTTTTATCTATCTATTTGTTGACAGATAAGGCACAACCGAGCAAGGCAATTTACTCAGTTAAACTTAAGTTAGCTTTAGTAAAACTGTCAGGTTGATACAAATATAGGTAGCAATTTTGTGACAATGAAAATTTTCTTCCTATTTCATTGTCACTCTATTTTTAATGATAATTTTTTTCTGGCGCAATAAATCCCAAGCACATTGATTGCGGATCAGCGTTTGGTTCTGATTGGTAAATAATGGCTTCTTTTTTAATGGTAAATTGTGGCCAATGTTTTGACATCCGAGTAAAATTTTCTTGGCTGCAATCTTTACCTTTTCGCCCTAATAATAAAGCACCATGTTTTTTAATTGTTTTTGCCGTAATATCGCGATAATAAACATTCGGTGGCTGATCTTCACTGCTATCCCAAGGCTGGATAGTGTGTGGCCTATCAGAAGCATAGATAATAAACCATTGATAAAGGTTATCTTCGCCACCAACATATTTTAATGGTTGACCATATTTTTGCTGCCAGCGCTGTTGTCCTTCTGCCGTGAGTGCTTTAATACCGATCATTTTCTGGCCAGCGCCACGGATATTATAATTTAATACCAGGCAGTAACCTAAAAAGATCAGGCCGCCAATGATAATTAAACCAAAAAATGTCTTTCGTAGTGATTTCTTGGGCGAAATGGAGATAGAGCCAATAAATAATGGCGCCGCAATCATCATAAATGGTTGTAACCATTCGGTCATCCGCCCTCCATCATGAAACAAAAACCAACCAAAAATTACGGCCAAGGGAAGGAGTAAAATAAAATTAACTAATTGATTGGGTTGCTCTTTAGGCCAGCCTATTTTACCACCTAATAGGTAGAGAATTATGGTAGCAATAACTAACGGGTAGAAAACAGATAATGTTGAGCTGACAACATGCAGGTTAAAGCCTTGTTTGATCTGTGAATCAACCCATTTAAAGGCAGAAAAATCATTTTCTAATAGCCAGAACAAATTAGGCAAGATCAATGCAAACCAAAGTGCAATTGCAATATAAAAAAGGGGTTGTTGATAACTTTTGCGCACCTTAGGCACGAAAAGGGTTAATAAAAAAACCGTGCCAACCAGGGCCAATGTTGAATACTTACCCATGGTTGCCAAGCCAGATACCAATGCAAAGGCAAACCACCATTTAGGATGATCATAAACAGCTCGCAGGAAGAAAAGCAGCACCCAGGGCCATAGAGTGACCAAAATATAGTTATCATTATAAGGAATGATATCAAAATTAATGATGCCTGATAAATTTAGTATCAATAATGCAAACCAAGCCAATTCAATTTTGTGGCTGAGGCGGTAAGCCAGTTGCCATACCCCTATCATACCAATGGCTATACCAACAAAGTGAATAAAATACCAATAAAAACTGTAGGAGAGGTTTAAGTAGATGGCGGGCCACATAACGGCACCAACAAACCAAGGGTTTTTGGGGGAGCCCCATTCACCATTCATTCCCCAGTTAACTGCTTCAACAGCATCGTAAGGTACAGTTGGATCTAAAAAATAACTTCCACAAATCCATAAAATTGCATAAATCGATACCCACAGATAGAGCAATATTTTTGAATTTGAGCTAGATAAAGGCATATTATTTTTCATCGTTAGTTATAAAATTGGAGGGTAAGGATCCCATTTATTTGAATTAAACCAGTAACACATAATGAAGAAAAGACAAAATATGTAGTATTTGTTAAGTTATATTGTTTAGTGAATTATCATAAGTGCTATTTCGCTATGGGTTTTAGCGATATTCAATAATATTCGTATTTAATGGGTTACTGGTGGCAGGTAGGGTTCCAGTAGCTTTAGTAATTTTTGCAATGCCCCTTGATTCTCATGTAAAACTTCTGCTGCTTGACGACCATGGTATAGACGATAATCTTCATCTTTAAGCAAATGGGAAACAGTAACAGTTAAGGATTTACTATCATTAACCGTAATAAGACCATCGGCTTGTTTTAGTTTGGTACAAATATCTTTGAAATTGAAAGTATAAGGCCCCATTAAAACAGGCAGGGCATGTGCGGCTGCTTCTAAAGGATTATGCCCGCCTTTTTCAACTAAACTGCCGCCGACAAAGGCCAGATCAGCAATACCATAGAGTAGCATCAGTTCACCCATGGTATCACCAATAATAACTTGAGTATCCGTATTAGGAACGCGATTTTCGCTACGGCAAATATAGCGTAGTTTAGCTTTTTGGGTTAACGCTTTTGCTAGTGCAAAGCGTTCCGGGTGGCGAGGAACAAGGATCAGCAATAAGTCGGGAAATTGTTTTAATAGTTTAGTGTGAGCCTGTAAAATAATTGACTCTTCTCCTTCATGGGTACTGGTAGCAATCCAAACCGGGCGGTGCGGAGCCCATTGTCGACGTAATGTTATGGCTTTTACGGCCAATTCAGGGGTGACAGAAATATCAAACTTTAGACTACCTGTAACATTCAATTTTTTTCTTGCTAAACCCAATTTAATAAAACGTTCGCCATCTTCTTGATTTTGTGCTGCGATTAAGGTGATTTTTTGCAATAACTTTTTGATAAAATGACCCAATTTTTGATAACGTGCCGCTGATCGTTCAGACAGACGGGCGTTAGCAATAACTAAAGGGATTTTACGTTGTCTTAATTGAATAATAAGATTTGGCCAAAGTTCTGTTTCCATAATAATGGTTAATTTAGGATCCGTATGATTAAGGAAACGGCGTACAGATCCTGCCAAATCGTAGGGTAAATAGACATGTTGAACATCATCACCAAATGCAGATAAAACACGCTCCGAACCAGTTGGGGTCATGGTAGTAACGGTAATAGGTAGTGTTGGATAGTGATGGCGCAATGCTCTAACTAACGGAACCGCGGCTAAGGTTTCGCCTACTGAAACAGAATGTAATAATATACCGCCGGGAATTACCTTACCATTACAAAAACCATATCGTTCACCCCAACGTTTGCGATAAGCGGGAGATTTGTGACTACGCCACAATAAACGTAACCAAATAATAGGTTGAATAAGGTAAATAAGTATTTGATATAGACGTAATAACATTCTATCACATTGACTGATTGAGATTAGCACTATAGTAGCATATTGCACATAAGAAAGTGCAATGAATATCTATTTAAATAGCGTTTTTATTCATCATTAAAGATAAAATTTTTTAATATTTTGTCCGTTAATTAAAATTAAACTAGTGATTAACTAAAAATATGATAGTAATTATCATTTATTTTCAAAAGATAATAAATTGTAGCTATTCTTATCAATGATAGAGATTTATTTTGTCAACATAATTGTTCAATATGCTTAAACAATACGATAATATGTGTTCAGTTGTTCGTTATTAGTGAAAATAACTTTATGAAAAAAAAAAAGCAATTTACCCTGGTACTTTTGATCCTATAACTTACGGTCACTTGGATATTATAGAGCGCGCTGCCTTAATATTTGAACAGCTAATATTGGCTATTGCTGATAGTTCGCGTAAAAATCCGATGTTTACCCTCGATGAACGTATTTTGTTTGCTAAAGAACAGACAAAACATTTAACTAACGTTGAAGTAATCGGGTTTTGTGGGCTCACGGTAAATTTTGCGCAAAAACACCAGGCTAATATTTTGATTAGAGGTGTGCGAACCGTATCAGATTTTGAATATGAATGTCAGTTGGCTAATATGAATAGTCATCTAATGGCTGATCTAGAAACCATCTTTTTATTACCTTCTCCGAAGTTGTCGTTTGTTTCTTCTTCTTTGATTAAAGATGTTGCCCGCCATGGCGGTGATATTTCATCTTTTATACCAGAACCAATAGCTAAAGCAATGTTGCAAAAAATTGAACAATAAAAACGAGTTATACTTAAGTTTATTTTTGGCAACTATGACAGAAAAAAGTACTGCGTTGCCCTAGTTTTATTGATTCAATCAGTTGACCACAATGGGTACAAGCTTGATCTTTTTTACCATAAACAAACAGTTGTTGAGCAAAGTAACCCGGTTTGCCATCTGACTGTAAAAAATCTTTCAATGTTGTTCCACCCTGTTCTATTGAACGTTGAAGAACTTGTTTAATTTGAATAACTAAATTGCTGATCTCTTTTTTTGTCAATGAATGTGCAGCTCTGGTTGGCAGAATTTTGGCAGCAAATAGCGCTTCATTAGCATAAATATTGCCTACACCGACGACGACTTTATTATCCATTAACCAAGGTTTGATGGCGGTTTTTTTATTTTTTGCTTGTTGATAAAGATAATCGGCGCTAAAATCGATAGAAAGCGGTTCCGGCCCTAGATGGGAAAGTACAGAGCAATTAGCCAGGTCATTAGTCCATAACCAGGCACCAAAACGTCTGGGATCGGTATAACGCAATATTTTGCCATCGGCTAGAATCAAGTCGATATGATCGTGTTTTTCGGCTAATTGTTGCTTGGTTAAGATGCGTATACTACCTGACATACCCAAGTGAATGATTATCCAACCATGCTGGAGCTGAATGAGTAAATATTTAGCGCGCCGTTTAACACTGATCACTGATTCATTGGCGATATGTACAATTTCTGTCGCTACCGGCCAGCGTAATTTACTATTGCGTACTATGCTATATTGTATTTTATTACCAACCAAGTAGGGTTCAATTCCACGTCGGCTGGTTTCAACTTCAGGTAGTTCTGGCATAGATCCCTTAATTATGTAACTAGTCGTTAATATTAATATATACTACTGTATCTTGTGTTGGTTAGTCGATAGAATAGAATGCGTTAATATGTTATCTGGAGTGCAAATGAAGAAGCTTATCTCTATAATTAATAAACGATTTAATTACCAATTTTATTGGAATTTAGGGATAGTCTTTTTTTTTTATTGCTATTTATTTTCTTGATGGTGTTACACGTTATAAACATGCCTTAGCTGGATTAATTTATCTTACTGCAATTGTCTATTTAATTAAAGATAGAAAATGTGTTTTCAGTATATTTAAGAATAACTTATTTTTATCTCTAGTATTTTTTGTTTTGGCAATGCTTTATTCATTAATTATTTCTAAAGATGTTAACATTTCATTAAAGGCTATTAATAAAGGTGTTGTCGAAAAATTATTTATTACCGCAATGGCTATTGCGATAGTACTTTATCGAGAAAAGAAAGAGCACATAACTAAGCTATTAATTTTCTCTTTAATTTTTTCTATTTTACCGTTAGCCATTAAGGAAATTTTGCAATATATTGATGAATATCATCAAGGTATCATGCCGTTATCAGCATTTGAACATCGATATATTTCTGATTGGTTAATATTTATTGCACCCGCTTTGTTTGCTTTGTGGTTATATAAAGGTGTAAAAAATAAGATCTTATTTTTCTCGCTTTCGGTTATTTTTCTCGCAATAACAATCGGCACATTACAGCGAGGTACATGGTTATCTATTGCAGTAATATTTATTATCTGGTGTGTAGTAAAAAAAGAAATTAAATTGCCGGTTATTGCTGTTATTGCTGTTATTGCTGTTATTGCTGTTATTGCTGTTATTGCTGTTATTGCTGTTATTGCTGTTATTGCTGTTATTGCTGTTATTGCTGTTATTGCTGTTATTGCTTGCAGTATCTTATTGTCTGGTTTAGCAACAGTTAATCAAGGTCAGTTTGATAAATTATTTTACAAATTAGAACAGACTAATAGTAGTCATCGATATGGTAATGGTACTCAGGATTCAGCATTAGATTTGATTAAAGATAATCCAATAACCGGTTATGGCTATGGCGAGCAGTTATTTTATAAAATTTATAATGAAAGGGTAATTGATTATCCTGACTGGGTTTTTAAACAATCGATTGGGCCTCATAATACAGTTTTGTCAATTTGGTTTGCCGCTGGAATATTTGGACTAATTGCTACCCTCTATCTTTTTGTTTCAATTTTTATCTATTTATTTAATGGATATCGTAATAATACGGTAAAAGATGGTTTTTTGATCCTGATGTTGATATTTATCGGTGATATGATTGTTAGAGGTTTGTTTGAAACTGTAAATGTTTCAAATATGGCTATCATAATAGGAATAGCATTAGCACTGAATAGCGATAAAAAATTGATTAATTAGCTAAGTGAAAGCACCTATCTGTAAGGTGCTTTAAAATTATTTTTTTAGTAATTTATATTTAATTAAACATAACAAACCATGCACATATTTATGTTGTAAAAATAGATGCTTATATTTTTCTTGTAGTTCCGTTCTCTTTTCTGCGATTTTTAATGGCTGATCTTTCCACGGTGAGTGAATATATGAGTTGAAAAAAAAATTGACTGGCCGGATAATTAATACCCCAAGTATGCCAGGGTTTTGTGACGCCAGTATAGTGGATAAGAATGGTGCTATCAGTTATGGTATTTTTGTATTTGGATAAATCGTGGTAAGCCAATTCATTTTTCAACGTATATATACAGTTATAATCACGAGATAAATAGATGTTTTGCGTCTGAAATAATATATTTAGTGCATCTTGATCAAGGTATTTTAATTTACCAAAATTTGTTTTTCCGCGTACCAGTTCTAATGATTTTTTGGATAAATCATTTTCAATCCATTTCTTTAAATTTACATAGATTACGCCGGCATTAAAATATTTGCCATTTAAATCGGTTAACTTTAGTCGAGTCGCACTTGATTGCTGCATGTTGTCGACATCGAGTACTACGGCGGCAAAAGAATTCGCTAAGTTTAGCTGGAATAGTTCTTTTAGACTGCCTTTGCAAATAACATCAGCATCTAGATATAAAATAGAGTTTATGTTCGTACTTAAATATTCAAAAGCGATTAATCTAAAATAGGTGGCATAAGACCAGAAATCTGAGGTTGATAGTTGTTTTAATTCTTCAGCATCTAACAGATAGATAATTATATTAGAATTATACTTTGTTATCATTTTTTGGAAACGTTGTATATATTCGTCATCAATATAATCAGTAAATAGGTGAAAATTGAAATCTGTATCAATATTATTTATTAATACGGAATTTATTGATATCGCTGTACCAAGTAGGAAATTTTTATCAACGCCATAAGCAATGTTAAAATTTTTATTCTTTTCAAGAAGATTTTTTTTCCCCGCAATATTAAAACTTTGTTTTATAAAATGCTTCATGATAAACATAGCCCTTTAACTCTTTTAAAGAGAATTTTAAATTTTGCTAAATAATAGTGAGTATAATTCTTTAAACCTTCGTGGTACTTTCTTTGTTTGAATTTATGTTTAGCGCAATATCTTAAAAGATGTACGCTTTCTGCTTTTAATAGCGGTTTATTTTGCCAGGGGGAAGCATTTTTTGCTTTTATGAATGGTTGGGAAAAAGGCGATATTGCCCATTCATGCCATGGCTTGGTCGGGCCAATATAGTGAATAAAAATCGTATCAATAGCAAATGCAGCATGTTTAACGCTTTTCAGACCATAATTTATACTATATTGAGTATTATATTTTTTGGCCAGATAGATTATTTTATTTGCTAGCAGAATATTTAAAACATCTTGGTCTAAAAAAGAGAATTTATTTTTTAACGCATTATTTTTAAGTAATCTCATTGCCTGCGTTGAAATATCCTCTTCTGCCCAGCGATTAAGATTAATGAATAAAAATCCAGCATTAAAATATCCTTGCGAGATATTTTCTGCTTCTAATTCGAATGCTCTTTTTTGCCAC
Source organism: Arsenophonus endosymbiont of Crataerina pallida (assembly GCF_964020125.1). Taxonomy (NCBI): domain Bacteria; kingdom Pseudomonadati; phylum Pseudomonadota; class Gammaproteobacteria; order Enterobacterales; family Morganellaceae; genus Arsenophonus; species Arsenophonus endosymbiont of Crataerina pallida. The sequence goes on from NZ_OZ026540.1 coordinate 209,780, forward strand.
CATTTTTCATCTTTTTCTGTCACAACTGCAGCAATTTTATTATTATTGAAGTGAATGTTTTGTAATCTATCTAAGCTATTATTACATATGATATCTGTATCTAAGTATAAAATTTTATCTAATTTATTTGAAAAATAGTCAGCAATGATGAATCTAAAGTAGGTGGCATAGGACCAGTTTTTAGTACTAGGTAATGATTTTAAGCTCTGATCGTCAACCAAATAAATATTTATTTCAATTTTATATTGTTGCGCAAGGGTATCGAACAAGGTTTCTTGCTCATGATCAAAATAATCGGTAAATATATGGAAACAATGATTATTATTAATATTATGCAGTGCAATTGATGTTATCGAAATTCCGCAACCATATAAAAAATTTTTGTCTACTCCATAGGCAATATGGAATTTAGGGTGGCAATCAGCATGCAAATTTGGCGTTAAGCAGAGTTTTTGTGTAATAACTTTATGCTTGTCAAAATACATGTACTATACCTATTTCTTAAAATTTTTCATAAAACAAAACGGTTAGAGTTATAATCCTCTCCTAACGGTTCTTTCTTTTATTCTTTCTGCTTTAATATTAGCGCTCGATATCAATTTTTGTTCATTGTTGAGAATATTTTTTAAATTATCAGAAAAATAAATCTGCATAAAACGAAAAATATCTCGTTGGGTTAAACCAATATTCAGTGATGAAAAATATAATCCAATCAAATCCTTATCTTTCCAACGTTTTGGTACATGCTGACGTATTTGGGCACGATGCAAGTCAATGATTGAAATCTTTAATTTTTTGTCATCGCCGTCAAAGGGCAAATGTAATAAAAAATGGCAAATATAGCAATCGCGATGATTGACACCACATGCATGCATTTTACGTACTATTTCAGCCATTCGACAAATTAATATTTTTTTAGTACTAAATTGGGAAGCTGAATTTTTCCAATTTGCACAGTACTCTTCTAAGCTAATGGTTGGAATAAGCGCTTCGGTAATAATAAATGACTTACGGCGTAAAGGATTAATTCCTTTTTGACCGAAAGCTTTACCATGCATAGTATCAATACCTGCCTCAGTTAGACGATGGATTGCTTTCCATTCTCTATCAGCACCTAATACTGGTAAGCGTAAAGAAAATAGATTTTTTAGTATTTCTTTTAACGTAGTACCATAATGAATTTTGAGAAAATAACTTTTTTCATTAAGCATAAAGCATAATGTTTTGCGTGTTTCTAATTGACGAAAAATTTTACCATCTAATTTTTCTATTTCTATAAAGGGATCTTTGCCTTGCCATAAGTTTTTAAAAGGTTGTTTAAGTTCAAGCATGCTGGCATCCCAAAATAATATCTGCAGCTTTTTCAGGCAAACTGTATAAATCTTGAGTATCAGCAAAGTGGCGTGCAGATTCTGACCATTGTTTTAATAGAGATTTATTAGTTAAACTTGTTGTTAAAGCATTATTAAGATTTTTTTGTTTATAAGGCTCATCTATTACTATGCCACAATCTGCATGTTTGATATAGAACGCATAGCCACATATATCTGTTGTAATTACTGGTAAACCCGCTGCAATGGCTTCGATTAATACTATGCCAGCAGCTTCTTGATAGGCAGGATGAATTAACATATCAGCAGCAGCCATCAATTCTGCTATATCATTACGCCCCTGAAAAAATAAAACTTGTTTATCTATCCCCAAATTTTTTGCTAGCCGTTGATAACGGGTAGGTGAGTCTTGTCCTACTACCATTAGCATAGCCTTATTTTTTATTTTGTCAGGCAGGGAAGCTATTGATTTGAGTGTTCTGTCTACGCCTTTACGTTTAAAATCTGAGCCGACTTGTAATAAAAGAAATTGGTCTTCAGAGATAGCATTTTTTTTACGATAAATTGGTTTTGCGTCAATAATTTGTTGGTCATATTTTCTACTAAGGTCAATGCCCGGTGGTAACAGATAAAAATGTGCATCAGGTGTTTTGTAATGTTTTTTAAAATCATTAATTTGATGTTGGGTAAGCATTAATAATTTGGTGTGACTGTCTGCATCAAAAACCGCTTTTTCATAAGCGATATAATGTTTGTATCGTTTGGTCAGTTTATAAAAAAAACCTTTTTCTTTTTCAACTTTTTCTGCATAACAAACATCTGCTGCATAATAAATATCTAATCCTGGCATCTTATTAAAACCGACAATAATATCAGCCGGATGCTGGGTTAAATGTGTTTTGACCTGATGATAAAATGCTTCATTACGCCCATTATTTGTATGTGCTTTAACTGGGATTATGATAACGTTAATATCAGCAGGAATTTCACCATCCCATACCATTGTGTAAACACGTATTTGATGCCCTTGTTTTTGGCAAGCAGAGAGAATCTGAATGAAATCTCTTTGTAGTCCACCAAAAGGGAAATATTTGTATAAACAAAATGCAATTTTCATCGGATTATATCTCTATCTCAGATTTTATGGTTTGTATATCCATTGGTAACATTTTTTTTGTAGCGGTGATAACATCTTTAACTGGAATTATTGATAGATACTTTTTATTACGATCACGTTCATGTCGTTCTGGCATTTTTTCATAATTGCCAGCCCAAATTTGAATAACGTTTTTACTCCATGGTTTCCAATATTGATGATCTGTCGCACCGAACAAGCAAATAATGGGGGTTTCTAATGCTGCTGCAATATGCATTGGTGCTGAATCTACACCGATGAATAAGGCGGCATGGCTAATTAGAGCACCTAATTCTGGAAATGTTGTTTTTCCTGCAAATTCGGTAATGGGTGATTGACGACATTGTTGTGCAATATTAGCCACACAGCTGAGATCATCTTTACTGGGACCTGATGTTAGTATCACCTGGTATCCTCTAGATTGTAGATTATCAATCACCTCAGCAAATTTTTCATCATCCCAGCACTTAAATTTTTGTCTAGCTGTTGGTTGGATAACAACATAACTACTATGTACCCCTAGAGATATTAATCGGTGATTAATTTTTTCCCAATCAGTTGGTTGGTAAGTCATTGCTGTACTGGAATACAAAGTATTAAGTTGAAGTGGTTTTAATATAGAGAGATTTTGTTCAACAACATGTTTTCCCGTTGGTTTAACCATATGTGTAAAACTTTCAGACCAATAGTTTGTATTTCTATGGTTAAATTGGTGAGAAATCTTTATTTTGGCAGGGATACATCTTACCAAAAAAGGCACAATCCATTGATCAGCTAAATTTATAATTAAATCATAATGATTTTTTCGTAATTTATTGATTAATAAAATAAAATTAACTAATTTGGCCATCGTGTTATTTTTTTTGTTTTTAATGCCATAAAGTGCATGAATTTCTCTATTTTCAGACAAAATTGGTATTGTATCTTGATAGAGAAGAATATCAATTTTAGCGGCTGGATAATTTTTTTTGAGCGTGCTAATGACAGGTGTTGTCAGCAACATATCTCCATGAAATCGCATTTTAATGATCAGAATTTTTTTAAATTGTTTATCCACTTGCTGCAGTCACTCTTGAATTGTTTGTTTATAAGTTTATCTGATTTTTTGACTAATGTTATCACTATAAATTCAACAAATTTAAGATAGTTAATTTATTAGAATAATCTAAATGGTTACCTATTTTGGCATTAAAAATAACTTTTATTTTAAAAAATTTCAGCAGATTTGAAAAAATAATAAAAATTTGAATTTATATAAAGTAAAGGATTTTTAATATTATCAATTATCTTAATAATAAAATTACTGATTTGTAATTTATTATCTACTATTTTTACTACACATCACGCTATCTATCTATTTTTTAAATAGAAATATCCATAAATATTTTTAGAAAGTTTGAATCGACAGTGGTGAAAGATTATATGGCTAGTATGAAAATAAGATAACCCGATGGTTGATTTAGTTTATTATAACAAAAAATTGAATAATTTTTGTTACTCTTCAAGTTTCTGTTAACGGTTTGAGTAATTATGGTAATAATTTTAAATGCACCGGTTATTTCACTTTAGAGATAAATTTTAGATGTTTATTTCATTATCCCAAAAATAGTAATTCTTGACTGTCTGAGTAATGTTTTTATTCAAAGAAAAATTATATCGATATGTAAGTTCAAACTTAATGAATAAAATAATAGGGTTTTCCTATTTTTAATAATTATTTATATTAAATAATTTTTTTCAAAAGGTTATTTATTATATTGAAAACAGATTTTTTTAGTCTATTTTAAGATAAAATTAATAAAGCTATTTGCTATTAAAGCATTAATTAAAATTTTAGTTTTATTCAAATCGTTCCTTGCATTCCTCAGCACTTAGTCGATATTTTCAGTCGTTGCAATAGCTATAAAAACGCCTAGTAGTTACTTTTCTTTTTATCGGTATTAATCATATCATAAAATGTTTAGGTTGGCTGTCTTCTATATAATCGGTTAGACACTATCAACAGCAGTTTGGTTGTCAATGATTTTTCATTAGAGGTGATATGGAGTTGTTATAGCTGTTTATGTTTTTATTTTAATTAGCAAAAAATACACTGAAAAATTATCTATTTTGCTACCAACATTAGTAACTGTTACTGTCGATAAATTAATAAATATCTGATATCAGATAAAGTTGAGAATTTAAACTTACTTAAATCGTGACTGACCAATTTAATTGGTTTAATTAACTCAAGGCTAAAATGTCTTAATATTTTTAGTATTGAATCTTTGGACAACTTTTCTTAGGTACCATACCACTAGCCAGTAATAATAGCTTATGGCGTATTTTAACCATTAACGATTTATTTAAGGATAAAATGATGATATTCTATCAACAATAGCCGTTAACAGTCACCGATAGCCAATGTTTTATAATTAATGCATTGTTTTATAATTATTTTATTTTTTGTCTCAGTATAGAATGACTGTTTTCAGTCACCTACTATATTCCTTGTGTCATCAAATTTATGTACATATTGGTGTACATGAAATATTATATAAAAAAGACGTAAGGAGAAAAAAATATGGCGGTAAGTGATTCTTGGTTAAGAGCGGTAAATGGTAAGCCACAAGCTAAAATGGTGACTAAATCCGACAGAGAGGGTTTATCGGTTCGCGTGACACCAAAAGGTAAAGTCATTTTTCAATATCGCTATCGTTGGCAGGGGAAAGGTGATCGGATAGACATTGGAACCTATCCGGCAATTAGTTTAAAAGATGCGCGTGATAGTGCGCTTTTTTACCGTGGTGAACTAGAGCAGCACAGAAACCCGAAAGTGGTCAAACGCACTCGTAAACAAAAATCAGTTGAAGCGCGAACGGTTGAATCCGTTATTCGTGACTGGTGGGAGAAATCGCTTAAAAATTCACAGGTTAAAGCCGGTGAGATATTACGGTCATTTGAAATTTATGTTTTCCCCAAGATCGGCAATTTACCCCACAACGAAACGCACTTGCATGTCTGGCTATCGCTAATTGAAGAGGTGGTGAAAGCGAAACCGGCGATAGGAGCACGGATTTTACGTTATACCAAAACTGCCCATCGGTGGGGAATTCGCTGGGGGATTATTTCTTTAAATCCACTTATCGATGTTACCTCACAGGATTTAGGGGTAAAAACGCAACAAGGCGAGAGAGTGTTGAGTAGCAACGAGCTCAGGGTATTATTTGCGTTAATTGATGCGCCAGACTATAACCCTAGAAATGCCCTGATAATCAACCTAGCGTTATTGTTTGGTTGCCGGATAGGTGAATTGCTAAAAGCAAAAATGGCTGATTTCGATTTTACTAAAGGAATATGGACAGTGCCACCAGAGAATCATAAAACAGGGTGTAAAAGCAAAAAGCCCATTATCCGGCCTATTATCCCCGCGGCAGAGGAATTGATCAGAACTGCTAAAAAATTGAATTATGGCAGTGATTATTTATTTACCGTCTCAGAAGGGAAACCTTTGTGTGTCAGTGGGCATATTAGTTTTATTAGCAATCTCAACAAAAAAATGGCTCGCAGATTTGAGAACTATACTCACTGGTCAATTCACGATTTGCGTAAAACCATGCGTACGGGGGTTGCGGAGTTAACTCAACCCCATGTTGCTGAAATCATGTTAGGTCATAAATTACCGGGGGTTTGGCAGGTATACGACAAGCATACCTACCTAGAGGAACAGCGAGAGGCTTATGATCGCTGGTGGAATAAAGTTAATCAAATCGTTTACCCATCTCCCAATCCAGAATATCCTGCCGGGCAAAATTAAGCTCATCAGATCTAAACCGAGGGCGTGGAAAACCTTCCCGCCGTTGGTATCCGTTACCCGCCCATAGTCTGATAGTGTGAGTTGACACTTTGTACCTTTTTGCCAGTTCACTGGTTTTGACAAAAGGGGATTCATTCATAGGATATTTTCCTTTATTACTGTTAAACGCTTACCTTTCGGTATGGGTAATTTGAGTGGGGTAAATTCAGGTGGGATAATGCTTATTCGCTCTATGCTATTTCTTCAATGTGTCGAGGAATACCCCTAAATAGACAAAGAGTGCTGGCACTATCATAATGCCGATAACCAGTAGCTCTTGCCCGCCTAAATGGATATTGCCTAATTCGCCACGCTTAAATCTGATTTGCGGGTCAATGACGGCATTGGCGTGCGCAATGTGACCAACAATGAGTTCGAAGGCAAACGCTGCACTGATAAAAAGTAATGTCGTGATTAGTAATTTGATGATGTTAAGTTTCATGGTTAAACCTCGGTAAAATTAGCTTATTTCTTAACGCAAATCGCTTTGGCGTTGATATCCTTGAAAGTCTCAAATTCACGCTCAAATTGTTCGGCGGCGAATTGGCACATATTTTCAGTGTCAAATTCCTGAGTATGAACACTGGCAAAGTCACTTGATGCATAAGGGCTGGCGTACATGGCTAGGATTAAAATCCACATGGTGGGCTCTCCGTTGTTAATGAGAATGGTAATGTTAATGATAACTATTTGATTTTAATATATAAATGTTTGTAAATTTAAGGTTAAGCAAGTCTGTTTATATATACAGTCTTGATATACTTTGGTATAGTTATTTGGTTGTGTGTTTGCTATTCACAATTTTTTTACCTGGTGTTGGCCAGCCTTGCGCTGGTCTTTTTTACTTTCTCTTCATCGCTTCCAGTAATAAATCCTGTATTGCCCGTTTTGAATTACGGCGCGCCATCACCACTTCATCGAGTGTATCTTTAGCGACGATATGATGAATAAAGACAGGGCGATTATGTCCGGCTTGCGCTTGACGCGTGGGGCCGATACGCTCGATAATTTGCTGGTACTGCTCCAAGTCCCACCAATGGGAGAAAAAGACCAGAATGTTACCGCCGTCCTGTAAATTTAAGCCGTGTCCACAGCTTGCGGGGTGGGCAAAAAGCAACGGGATTTTGCCACTATTCCAGTTGGTAAGGGTTTGTGGGTTAGCGTCTAACATTTTGCCTTTTGGAAACGCTTTTACTAATCTTTCAAGGTCATGTTTCCAATGGTAAGCGACCAGTACTGGCGTCCATCCTGATTCATTAACAATACTCTCCAGTGCCTGGATTTTGACATCGTGTATCGCTGTCCAGTTGCGATTGTCATCGCTATAAATAGCACCACTGGCAATTTGCAAACATTTTATTGTTTTGGCCGCGGCATTTAACGCTTCAATCGCACTCTCGCCCAATTCAAGAAACAGTTCTTTTTCCATGGCCTGATAGTGTGCTCGCGCTTTCGCGGGTAGTTCAACGTTAATAACGTTGTGTACGGGTTCGTCGATATCAAACCAATCAGCGGCATTAAGGGATAGCGTGACATCGCTGAGTGCTAACTGAATTTGTAGATGCGTAAATCCTAAAGGCTCAAACCTGCTCCACTGTTGCCCGGGGAACTGGATACGGTTAAACCAGCGAGACGTAAACGCATTATGGGTTCTGCCTAGCCGTTCGCCCTGGTCAACAAACCAGGTTTGCCCCCATAAGTCCATCAGGCCATTCGGTGAAGGCGTACCGGTCAGATTTACCCATCGATGAACCGATTTATGGGCGATTTTGGCGAGTGCAGCGGTGCGTTTACCGCCTTTGCGTAGCCGGAATGATTTTAACCGGGTGCTCTCGTCAGCGATAATCGTGCCGAAAGGCCAGCTGTCACCTAGTGTTTCAACCAGCCAGACGAGATTGTCATAATTGACCGTAAATACGCTGACATGGGTATTTTTGAGAGCTGTCATCCGCGTTTTTGCAGTGCCAATAATGGGCTGCACTTCAATATTACGCAGGTGGCCCCATTTAAGCGCTTCGTCAGGCCAAGTGGATTGGGCTACCCGTAAAGGGGCTAATACCAGTGTGGGTTTGGTTTCACTGCCTGATAAATAGAGATTTTCTAATGCCGTCAGGGTTGCTGCTGTTTTACCCATTCCCATCCCCGCCCAGACATTTGAGCGTTTAATATCGAGCAGGTGATTGATAATGAGATTTTGGTAAGGGCGAGGGGTGAAGGTTTTTGCGATTGTCTTTTGTTCAGGCGACAATCTGGATAGTTTTGTCATGGGTATGTAATCCGTTCCAGTTCTTTTTCATGGGGAGTTTGTCAGCCAAATACTGGTCATAAAGTCGCTGTGCGCCTTTTCTGAGCAAAACAGGGCGATAGCTAATAAAGCTATTTGCACCATGGGGGCTTATTTCGTTTTGTTTTTCGGTTAAATATTTATCCCGAGCGGTAGCGGCAACACGCCAGCGTAAATTGTTGCCGGACTTACTGTCGTTATAGAGCCACTTAATCTCAGCAAGATAATGATTTATCTGTTGACTATTCACGCCGTTAAGCATTTTGCTAAATTGGGTAGGGGTCATGCCTTCTTTGAATAGATTTTTAAGACAATCGTTTTCGGTTGATAGGTTTTTATTTTCCAGTAATAACTTTTCTTTCTCTTCCTCGGCACGAACAACCATGAGCGCCAGTTCTTTTGCCGTTGGTAGTAATGTTTGAGGTTGTAAAATTCGTCTCTCACATTCAATAAAGTACTGTCTGGCCTGTTTCCCTTTTTCATTGCGCTCAACCATTGATAGCTCTTTCGCCATGTCGAGGGAAATATGATATTCCTTTGCTGGACGGCCTCCATTTGGGGTTTTTGATAAATTTATCAAAAAGTCCTGATGTTCAATAAAACCATATTGTTGAATGCGATCTTTTATCCAATTAGCAAACTCCTGCTTACTTTCCAAAAACGCATGTAAATCACGAGCATTAACCGTTTGGATTAATCCGCCATTGATGTTTTTTGTTTCGATGTTGATTAAATTTGACATAAAGGTATTCCTCAATAATGAAATTGATGAAAGATTGCCCCTTAGCAAGGGGCGTTAAGATTAATTAATGACGTTCTAGGAAGTGGGTGAGTTCACCTTCGTACCAATGGTCAGTGCGCGCGGTGATTATCCCGATTTGTTGATGGTGGAAGTGTTCAAAAAGCTGTTTTATTTCCGCTAACACGGTATCGATACACAAAAACTGCTGGGGGAAAATCGGCGTTGAATATAAAATTTGATTAAAAATCTATAACATCAAAATCATCAATAATATTTCTAACCGTTCTTGCGATAAAAAGCCCTATTATTTGAACATCTGGAATATGTTGCTTAATAACGGTTTTCATCGCCTTATAGTGACTACCAGCGGTTAAAACATCATCAAAAATAATTATAGTAGATCTAATATTATTGGCTAAAGAGCCATGGAATTCATAATTATTTGCTAATTCTTCACAAGATGGTCTATTTGAAGAATTATGTGATGCTATTAACGTTTCTCTTTGTGTTATTAGCTCTCTAAAGTCAACAGTGGAATTTATTTTTTTACATTCATCAAGGATGTTAATTAATCTATCATCATATTTGGGGTCTAATTTACATCTAGATGGTGGGACAGGTACAACTGTACATTTAAGTAAATAATCACGATATTCAGATAAAAAAGAAGCTATTTGTTTAATCGCTCTTTTCTTGTATTTATATTCAGGTTTATCTTTTTTTAAAACATCCTTTTTTAAATTAAGAATCAAATTGTTAGTATTACTGAAAGCAAATCCTTTTTCCGCTGTATACTCTCCAAAATAAAGACAGATATCATCTTCAGTTAAATGAAAATGATGACCAAGAGTAAGCTCATCTATCTTTTGTAATAGAAATGTCACAGATTATCCTTAATATCTTGGTAGTTCTTAACTCTAATTGCACCACGAGCTTCATATTTTGCAGGCCAAGATATTGTACTATTTTGGAAACAGCTATCCAGTATAAATAATTTTCTACCCTGATCCAAAGCTGCTCTGGCTTGAGTCAAAGTTCCTGACGTATCGGATGCTTCTACAATAATTGTCGCTTCCGATAAAGCAGACATAGTAGCATTGCGCTCAGGAAAAAATAATCTATTAGTACGATAATCTTGATCTAGATAACGTTTGAACGGTACCTGACTGATCAATAAATAATTTTCTCTAATCCGTTGTTGTAACTCAATATTCTGTTTTGGATAAAAATGTGATAACGGCGTGCCAATAACTGCTATAGTATTCCCTCCAGCATCCAATGCTGTTCTATGAGCCTCAGTATCAACACCTTCAGCAAGACCGGAAACTATGGTAAAATTATCTTCTATAAGGCATTTAACAAGCTTTCTTGTTCTTTTCTTACCTTCTTCAGATACCCTACGAGAGCCAACAACTGCAACGTTGCGAGTATTTATTAGATCCCACCATCCCTGATAATAAAAAACTTCTATCGGATGTTTAGCATCCCTTAATTTCTCGGGATATTCATTAGCTCCATGTATTCTAATTCCAAAATGCTTAACCTGAAATCGGTCAAAAATATCTTTTAAGATCTCCTTAAATTCTTTTCTTACATTCTCAGTAACCATTCTTGATGGAATGGTATCAGGATATTTTCTAAATCTGTCTGCAATAGACCTGAATGTAGCTCCATTTTCAGACCACAAAGCTTCATAAGCTGCCATTTCTTCAAAAGGAGATATGACATGATCAAAAGAATCTAACGAACTGAAATTAAGCTGCATGTGTAACTGCTCTCCTTATGCAAAAATAATTAACTAAAAAATAATAAAAATATGTGGATTCTACAAGAAATAAATTGTTTTTAAGGTTATCAACCAAAAGCAGGTAAAATGCTGCTTAAATCCTGACTGTCCAGTACGATGACCTGATGGCCTAAGGCAAAAAGCCGTGCGTGTTCGCGTAATTGGTAAGGGGTGGGTTTTTCGCCCGGTGCTTTACATTCCACAAAAATAATCTTGCCATTGGGGAGTGCAACTAATCGGTCAGGTACGCCTCGTCGCCCGGGTGAAACAAATTTATAGGCAATGCCGCCGATTTTTCGCACCTCACGCACCAAATGTTTTTCAATGCTCTCTTCCCTGATTAACCGCATGGATACATCCTTTTAATATGTTCCCGTTTGATTTGCATCAGGCAAAAATCGCCGCGGTGTTCACTCCAGATACGATTATTGCGATTGCGCGCCAGTCGGTTTGCCTGTGACCATGCGCGCGCCGCTTCATGGTATTGGCCTGACTGTTCAAGGTGTACCGCATCCTGTGCTGCCTTGAAATAAAGTGGGCTGTCGTTTTTCATAAAGGCCATGATGTTTATTTTATCCTGTGTGTGTTATTTATTCCTTGCGATAACGATAAGTCTCAAACCCCGCTGCACTAAGCGGTAAATTAAAAGCCCAATCCGGATTAAGACTTAACAGCTTACTTAACCCCTCGGCGGAAAATTGAGGAGTATCCGGCGCTTCGCTGATAATTTCATCATGGACGGTTAAGACAATCGCATAACCCGCCTTTTCAATGCGTGGCATGCTATAGGCCAAGACATCGCGTGCGGCGGCCTGACAGATATTTTCAGTAATTTTACCGCCGTAGGTTTTTAACCGTTCCCATTTTCGGCTGTAGGGATTGGTGCCCATATAGCTAATTTGTCCATTCTCTATTCGCGCAGAAGGGTAGCAAAGACTACGACCTGATGGTAGACAAATTCTGAGCCAGCCTTTATCGCGACGAAGGCTAAGTTTACGGCACTTAAACACTATCCCCGGTGACTGAATGGCTTGTTTTACAGTGTCTTCAATGTCGTACCAGAATGATACGGTTTGTGGATGGGCATTGCGCCACATGCGCTTAAGGGAATCGCAGGTAACAAAGACTTTTTCGCTGAGGCCATAAGTCTTCTCCGTTTCAACGGATTTTTGATACCAGCGCATCGCCTCTCGCTTAACGTTAGGCGGTATGTTAGGTAATGCGGCTTCCGCCAGTTCATCTAAATCCAGACCGTAGGCGAGGGCAAATGTCAAAAATGCCGCAACCCCACCGCCATAGCCTAAGCCGAGTTCCATCACCTTACCGATTTGTCGTTGAGCTTTAGTGACGTTCTCAGGTAAAAGATTAAATGCGCGCGCATAGGCGAGTTTATAGAGGTCATCGCCTTTGCCGTTATCAAACTCGCTAAAAGCATTGACTTTTCAGTTTTCCCCTGCCAGCCATGCCAGCATGCGGCCTTCGATATTCGACAAATCCGAGATAACCAGTTTTTTACCGGGTGGCGCGATAATACACCCTCTAAGCGCAGAACTGGTCAGTTGCATAATGTCATCACAAATCAGCTCGGCGCAACCGGCTTTTAATGCGTCAATGCCGTTATCAATCGTCTTTTGGTCAAGCGTGGGTCTGGGGAGATTATCCGGCTGAAAAATACGTCCCGCCCATCGTCCGGTGCGTGAGGCACCACAAAATTGCTTGGTTCCTCGAAGTCGTCCATCTGCGCTTACCGATTTTAACAGCGCCTTATATTTACTGGTGCTGGTTGTACACGATTGCAAACGGACTGACAGCAGTTCGCGTAAAGCCGGTGGAATATCAGGGTCATTAACGCGGCGCTGTAGCGTGCTGGCTTGCATATCCGGTAACGTGATGCCAAATGCCGAAACGATATGCTGTAACAGTGCATCGCGTTGTGTTGCGTTTTGCACGGCATTATCTGTTAATTGCTGGGTGACGGTTGATAACCGTTTTTGCTCGTTTTCAACGGCAGTCAAGGCGCTTTTCGCCAGTTCAACATCCATGCACATCCCACGGCGATTAATCTTTTGGTCTAACTGCCATAATTGGGTTTCGTCCACACTCATATTCCAACCCGGTAAATGTTGATAAATCTCGCGCATGGCTAAAATATCAGAACCTGCGTATTGCTTAAAACGTTGCCATTCCTCTGCGTGAGTTAACGCCGTGGCGCGTTGTATTTTGCTATTTTTAGGACGCGGTTTGCAAAATAGCTGTATGAGCGCTTTACCTTCTTTATCTTTGGCGTTATCGCTATTGACGTTGAAGATATCGCAAAGCGAACCGAGCGCACCGGGTAAGCCATGTGTCAGTGCTTGTACTAATGTGTCGTGAACGCGGGATAACGGTAAGTCAATATTTAACACCTGTTTTAAAATTACCGTATCAAACATGCCGCCGTTGTGCCAGACAGTTAAAATTTCTGTGTCATTAAGATACGCTTTCAAATCTGTCGGCATCGTTTTATCTTGCGTCACATCCCAGACCTTTACGGGGTGATGATTGTAAGCATAAGCAAAAAGTAAAATTTCTGCATTTTCAGCATAGCGATGCGTGCCACAATTAATCGGAATATCGCTATAGGTTTCTAAATCGCAAAATAGTAAATTTTGCATAATCCATCCTTATCAGGCGGTTACGGAAAAACGCCCCATTTTAGGGTGATACCACTGACTGCCGCGTTTCTCAGCCTCAAGCATCATGTTATCCAACGCGTTTTTAAATGCCGCTTCATCAACCACTGACATTTGGGTAATTTGGCCGCCAGGCGCAACATGGGGCACTTTTTTGCAAGGCACCTTCCACGCCATGACTAATTGCCGACATTTGGCATCGCTTAAGCCGTACTTTGTTTTAAGATAGCTATAGCCCTGGAAACCGGCTGGGATAGTGCCTTGTTTGATTTGTTCGATTTCTTCTGAGACTTGCTCTACCTGATGCTCGATACTCTTTAACCGACGCTCTTGCTCAACTTGTGCAATTGCATAAGCGAGATTAAGTTCAGCCTGTGATTTAGGTTTACTTTGCTGCTCCAGTTTATCAATCAGCGAGCGGCGAACGGCTTTGGATTCACGGGCGGCAACGCGCAGTGCCTGTTTAAGCGTCATTTCGATAATTTCTGATTCCGTGTTGTTCATTTTTTGCACTACAAAAATTTTGTAGTACTCGTCTTCGAGTTCATCTTTAATGCGATCGATAAAAACGTTATTTCTAATAGCGGGTTCTCCGTGTTCTTTTCGTGTTTCGTTAACCATGATGAGTAATTGTTGCGAGTCAATCGTTTCGTTGTTGGAAAGTGTGACATTTGGTACATTCATTAAATTTGACATAAGAAAATTCCTCAATAGTTAAATTGATGAAAGATTGCCCCTTAGCAAGGGGCGTTAAGATTAATTAGTGACGTTCTAAGAAGTGGGTCAATTCACCTTCGTACCACTGATCGGTGCGCGCGGTGATTATCCCGATTTGTTGATGGTGGAATTGCTCAAAAAGCTGTTTTATTTCCGCTAAAACGGTATCGATATTCTCACGCTTACGTAAAAGTCGTTTGATAACCTGTTTTTCAGCGTCATTGATAATCTGGCGTAGTGACTCGGTGATATAGTAAATCCGTCTGCATTCGTCAGCCATTAACGGTATATGCTCTACCTGAAAACGCTCCGGTGATGGTGTGCCAGTGACTTCACGTAAAGCCAGCCACACCGCATTAGTCCATGAACGCTCAAACCGGAAGCCATTTGTCATACACCAAACTAAATGCGTTAGGTTACGTGTATCCGAATGAGTAAAACGCTCTACGGCTTTTGGTTGATATTTTGGGGTAAAGTTACTGGTTTGATTAATTGTTTGCTTATCGAGAATATCCAGCACCCATTTTCTGAATTCTTTTGCTACTGGCGTATTCGCAAACATAGCGATCAGGTGTGCGCCACGTAAGGAGAATATACGGGTCTTTTTGTGCTGTAACCCATTGATTTTACCGCTGACGGTCAAATTGACCGTCTGTGTCATACATGATGTAAATTCGTCTTTATTACGGTTAAATATTTTGGTAACAGAGTCAATTTGTTGATACTGCAAAGCTCTAGCAAGTTCAGTAGAAGTAAACCAAATTTGGTTTTTATGAGAAATAGTTTCAAGAGCAGTACTGCGGAAAATTAAAGTAGTCATAGTAATGATTTCCTTCTTAAATTAGGATAATCACCACCAAAGAGTTTGCAGGCTCTTAATATGGCGGTGAACTGAACAGGGCTGCAAAAACCGGCTAAGAAGGATCCCGGCGAGCCTTTCGGCTCCCCCATCCAGTCCACCATTGATTCTTGATATGGCAGACTGACGCATAAAAAAACACGCTGTTGGCGTGCTATGCGCCTTCTTAGTTACGGCAGGTTTGCAGACCTGGCACCTGATTTATCAGATGCAAATAAACTATAGCGCATGATTTTTGCTTTCGTCAATGGGTATTTAAATAAGTTCGCTTTTTGCTGCTTCTTGTTCAGCAATAAGAATTTCCCTGAATTTCTTGATTGCGTTGTCGTTGTAGCGAAAGGACTCAACCTCTTTATTGCTGTAAGGGGATTTATCGAGATAGGTATCACCGTATGCTTTAACTTTCATCTTATTGTCATTAGCGATACGCCCAATCTTATTTGCGGAAACATTAAACATTTTACCAATCTCTGTTGCTGTATAATGTTTTTCGGTGATAAGCGGCAAGGGGATCACTTCACTACCCGCAATAGGGTTAATCAGTCCGGCTATGATAGTTTGTCTGGCGTTATCGGAAAGGTTTGTTGCCCATTCAAATATCTTCTTCACATTTTCCATTTGAATTTGTATGGCTTTAGCCTGAATTTCTATCGCCTTTGCTTTACGAAATTCAGGTAATCCGCTACCTTCGTCTTTGTGATGCTTTTTAATGCTATAGCTTCCGTGTTGACGTAATGCTGGTAAAACGTCTTCACAGACCCAATCCTGAACACGTTCAGCGGAAGGAAGTTTGCTTTTAAGTATCAGACGGAAAACATCCCCTTCAGGTACAAGGATGATTCCTTTAGGTCTGAATCCTAAACTTAATTCTGCCGTTTCAGCACAATTAAGTTTAATCAATGACTTACAATGATCATTTAATGCTTTTGCTGGCTGTGCATATCCTAAAGCTTCAGCAACTTTTACGGCAAAGAATACTGGTTTGCCTTGATAAAGGGTTCCCTGTAATTCAATACCTAAATCATCGGTTTTGAAAGTCATTAATTCGGTTTTGGTAATTTTAGACATAAAAATATTTCTCCGTAATGGAACGAATGAAGGTATTAATGTGAAAGATTTTGCAGATTGAACCCTAAACCCGTTATACTTACCTAAACACGGGAGGATAACGTTATGGGTCAAGTTGCATTTGATACATTAAAATTTGTTGAAACGCTTGAAGGTGCTGGTTTACCTAAAGACCAGGCAAAAGCTATATCTCTGGCTGTTCGTGAATCGCACGAAGCGGTTGATGTAGCGACTAAAGCTGATATTACCGAAGTCAAACGTGATATAGCTGATGTTCGCAAAGACTTATCTGCTGAGATGAATTTACGTTTTGAGAAAACTGATGGTCAGATAGCGTTGATTCGTAAAGACGTTGAAACTATTGCTACTGGATTACTTTTAAAACTTGGTGGTGTAATCGTTGTGACTATTAGTGCTGCAACGGCAATACTGAAATTCTTCTAATTCTTGCACTATAATTATCATTGGGCTGTTAGCTGAATGGTATAGCAGGGGATTTAATTCTTCGGTTGCAGGTTCAAGTCCTGCACAGCCCGCCAATTTCACGATATATCTTCATCAGCCTTCGATTCTCTTTTTTAAGACGCTCATTTTCTTTTGTTAAGCACTGTATAATTTCCTTGAAAGTTCTTGTTTCCATGTCGTCGTCATTCCATATATCAATGCTGCTTAAGTATTTTGCATCGCTCAAATGACGACTACCATTAGTTACTCCAACCAAATTGCCCATATTGGGATGTTTCGCTGTTACAATGCGTGGATTATCGAGCTCCATAAGCAGACTCCTTCTTATTGCGCTGTTTGGTTTAACCAGTCAGGGCGTTCACCTTTACCCAAGTAAAAATCCAGAATGTCAAGTAAACGAGGGTAGAATTCAAGTGCTTTTCTACC
The DNA here is from genome assembly GCF_964020125.1 of Arsenophonus endosymbiont of Crataerina pallida. Taxonomy (NCBI): domain Bacteria; kingdom Pseudomonadati; phylum Pseudomonadota; class Gammaproteobacteria; order Enterobacterales; family Morganellaceae; genus Arsenophonus; species Arsenophonus endosymbiont of Crataerina pallida. The sequence goes on from NZ_OZ026540.1 coordinate 227,100, forward strand.
GTCCATCCCTGAGATTTCTTCTTTGGTAAATTGCCGCCATTTCTCTACCGAATGATGCTGACATCCAGCACTCAGATATTCTCCATTTGTGATTGTGATTGGATAGGTTTCACCGATGATCATAAATGTAAACTCTGGCAGGTTGGCTCCATATAGGTTGGCTCCATATAGGTTGGCTCCATATAGGTTGGCTCCACGTAGGTCGGCTCCATATAGGTTGGCTCCATATAGGTTGGCTCCACGTAGGTCGGCTCCACGTAGGTCGGCTCCATATAGGTTGGCTCCATATAGGTCGGCTCCACGTAGGTCGGCTTCACGTAGGTTGGCTCTACACAGGTCGGCCTTAGATCCATCCTCGCCAAGCGACTCTACCCAAACTTTATGTTCATCAAGTATTTTTCTTAATTCATCGCTGTTCATTTTTTACCCTTAATTTAGGCAATAAAAAAGACCTGATTAGGTCTTATACATTTGTGTGAGATAGGATGTATGCCGAGTGCCTCTCGGTGTCCGCTTACAGTCATGACGGACGGGTAAACGCAATCAAACGCTATTAGCTATTTGAAAGATAATTTATAGTGTTGACTGTCCCACGAGCGCAGAGCCGTATTCACACATCCTTAAATTGATTAGATTGCCTGAATGTTTAACCACCTCAGGCCGCAGTGGTTTCTCTGGTGTTTTAAAAGGCGATATCGTCTTCTTCCTCAGCCATGCTCAGGTCGTCAAACTCGTCAACGGAGGCCACGCTTCCACCGCTAAAGGCATCGCCATCCCGGAAAAACTGAACCCCTCTTAAGGAGGCTGAAACCCCTTTACCATTATTGTCATAGGCATAAAATTCAATGGTGGCGTTAACGTAACAGCCAGAGTAGGGACGACCGTCCTGTGCGGTGAGTGGTGTACGATTTACGTCAATGACTAACGGACGATCTTTATTACTGGCGGTGATGTACATATTTCCGGCATAGCCATCGTATTCTTTATTGTCGCCATCGCGGAAGCAAAAACGGTTGTTGGAGTGGCAGATGCTGTTATAAATTTTTTCTACCTCTTTGGCTCCCCATTTTTCCTTAATGACCGCCTTAATCCCCGTTTTGATTTCTTCAATCAGGTCAGTACGGCTTTTGGCGATAAGGAAATTGGCACGGTATTTGAACGCTCCTTGACCACTGACTTGCGTAGGTTCAAATAATTCAGGAAAAGCCAGACGTACGTTGTTTAATTTAATTTTCATCACGTTACCTTTTAATTAGATGGATTTATCAGCGAGTGCCGCTTCGGTCACATCGTCAAAGTCGTTTAAGGGATTAATAACAAGGGCAGGGCGAGGGTCAGATTCCGGTGCGATAACGGGTTTCCCGTCTGCTCGCTCAATAAGTGCTTCCAGTTTTGCCCAGCGACTCGGTTTGTCTTTTTTAAGTAGTTTCTCAGCCTGTGGCGGACTAATAATTTTCTTGTGGTAGATTTGTTCCTGTTTAAGTTTGGCGGCTTTTAACAGCGTTTCGGCTTCACGTTCATGGTTAGGAAATTGAATATTAATTATTTCTTTTTTTCTGACCTTAATTGCTGATACGGATGACCGATCTCTAGTTTCACCATCAAGTAGTCGCCTGGCTTTTCGTCAACCAGAGGTTTTTTTATACAATAAATTGAATTTAGTTAGATCTTCCCTACGCGGTTTTCCGTAACCCTCGCGCCTTTTTGACTATCTTACGGCGCATTTCCAGTAATACTTCTGCTCTGATACCCACCTGTACGCTGTTAAAAATCATCCGGCTCCCACATAATATGCATTGATACGGATCCACATTCGTAAAGTGTTTCATCAGCGACGCAAAGCCCGGTTTATGCGGTTTTTTCTTCACCTGCATACCCAGTGCCGCATAGACTTTCGGCAGCAAAATACCCCGTTTCCGGTTGGCCAGAAAGCCGTAATACCGCACCATCTTAAAATGCTGTGACGGGATATGGCTGATGTAGCGCAACAACATTGCTTCCTGGCTCAGATATTGGGTGCGGTGCTTTCCCGTCCGGTGATCATAGTAATGATGGACAACAGTGCCGCCGTTATAATGACGCAGTTTTGAGGCTGCAACCGGCGGGCGTTTCAGGTAACGGCCAAGATAATTGACATTTTGTCGGGCATGTTTGGTTTTTTTCGCAAAGTGAATTTTCCAGCGCCGCTGGTACTGTGATTCCAGAAACTGACACCATTCCCGGTAGTCGCGGATATGCACATAGCCGGCAGCAGGTAAATTCAGCCCGCCGTAATTCTCTCGAAGTAACGCGATGACAGCCCGGCGCCAGTACCGCTCTACTACTTTCTTTTTGAAGAAAACCGGTCGCCAGACGTCGTGTTTGCGGCATAATCCGCCGCGGGTCACCGATAAATGGATATGCGGGTGTTGGTTAAGCTGACGCCCGTAAGTATGCAGGGCGACAAACAACCCGATTTCGATATTGAGTTTTTCTGCCCATTTCAGCAGGGTTCGAGCGGCACAGGCAAACAACTGATTCAGTAATGGCCAGTTGTGATTAAATGCCGGCCAGAGTTTATCGGGCATAGTGAAAGTGATGTGCTGCCATTCGCAGTCTGGCAAAATGTGTTGCTGCTCGGCTATCCACTGTTCGGTGGCTTTCATCCCGCAGGCGCTGCAGCCTTTGCTTTTGCAGCTCTGACAGAAATATTTGGTGTGCGGGCAGTCAGGGGAGTCGCAGCAATAACGACGGATACCCATAGCACCGGTGCCACAGGCGAGCATCCGTTCGACGACCAGTTTAGTCCATTCGGGAACGGAAGAGCCGTATTTCATGAGTAACCGGTTCCAGCCGTCATCTATCTGGAAGAGAAGTTTTGCGGGTCGGGGAATATACATACACCGGATTATAACGGGAGGCGGTTACTAAGGACAGCCATTTACTTACAGCGTCTTAGCTCCCGACGCAGGCGGGCTACTGTCCATCACACCAGGTGCGATTACCCTGTTTGCCGGTAACCAGTTTAAAGCCCGGTACCGATTGCCCCGTATGTAATGCCTCAGCGACCCGATTTCGCAGGGCTTTACAAAAACTCTCTATCAAATCGATATGCGGGTAGAGTGTTGCCATTTGCCCAGGGGTTAGTAACGTAATACGTTTCGGCGCATCGCTTAATTGTGGTGCGAGCGGTTGGGTCAAATCGACAAAATCGCCTTTGACTTCATTATGGACAAATTGCGCCTGGGCAAAACACAATCCGCCTTTTGCTTTGCAGAACTGGCATTGCCTGATGCCCGGTGAAAAGGCACTATCCGGTAGCGCATCAAGCCCGTTGCGCTCGGCAAGGGTTACCATCTCCATGGCTTTTTGCGCCCTCAATCTGGCTAAGTCCCCAAAGTCTTTTAAGTCCTCAACCGATAGCGCCCATTCGGACAGATGGTTAAGTCTGGGCTGATGAATAAAAAGACGAACCGTGTTAAAATCATAAATAAGGTCAAACTGATGTAACGCCCCTAGCGCATAGAGCATAAGTTGCGCATTTTGCCTGGCATCGACTTTAACGCCTTTACCGTATTTCAGGTCATGGATTTGTAACTCATCCTCGCTGACAATAATCGCATCGGCGGTACCAAACGAATTCTCTACGTCAATGACGGCTGAAAAGTCAACTCGCTCCTCAACCTGTAAGATTTTCCCGTCCGCAAGCCTCCAGACGGTATCGATATAGGTCTGGACGTGCTCAATCATCTCCTCATCCACTTGTGGCGAGTTGGCTTTTAACAATGGATACGTGCCGATATAGTCTTTCGCATCAAATCCAGATGTTCGTCTACGCCCGTCACTAAACGGGTTTTGGCGCATTGTTAAGATACTTTTCGCTAACGCATGCGCCGCGCTTCCTTCTTCCGCAAACGGCGATGTTTTATCGGGTAAGGTGGCCTCGACTGCGAGACTAGCTGCGCATCTCATCCACCTATGCGCTGAGGAGGGAGAAAGTTTTGCATGTTCAGCCATCGCTACCCTCGGCATTATCATCGGCTAAAACGCGTTGGGCTTTCTCGATAAACTGAACCAGATTGTCATCGGTAACGTCACCCGTTTTTTTAGCGTTGAATGAGGCGAGGATATCCACCGCTTCATTGCGATATCCGCCTTTGACCAGTTGAGTAATGCAGGCCGAAGCCTCACTGCGAAGTGCCTTAAAATCAATCGGTTTGACTTCTGCTGGGGTAGGCAATTCACGCAGTAATGACAAGGCAAATTCGCGACGATCGGTAATGCCAAAGAGATTATCCCAGTTAGCCAGTATTTTTAGGCATACGTCGAAGGTTTTGGCTTTAGGAAGAAATGTCACTTTAGGTAACCCGTTTAAGGCGCAATAAAGTGCATCAATTTGCCCGGTAACGCTATCTGCTTTTTCGGACGCAAATCAAGTGATTCAATATCCACCGGTTCGGGCTTAGGCGCTACTTCAGGCGCTTCAATAATCGGCTCAATTGGTTTAACGGCTTTAGCAGGTTTCGTTTCGGTCTTTGGGGCTTGAACCTTTTTCTCGGCGACAACGGGGGCTGGTTTGTCTTCGGCTTTAGTGTGTGCTTTGACAACAGGCTCAGGTTCAATCGCTTCTTGAGGTTCAAAGGTAACCGATGGCGCAACAGGTTGTGGCTTAACATCCGGTGTGAAGGGTTTCGGCTTTTTCACCCCTGTCGGTTCATTTGGGTCACTGGGGTCATTTTCAGTATGTCCGACCAACTGACTGATTAACATTTTATGGGCTTCGGCCAGTTGATTGTGCGCCATGATCATTTGCGTGTGGTTTTCTGCCAGTCTTGCCAGCAGGGGGCTATTTGCGGTAAGCATTTTGCGTCGACCTCAACGATATACAGTGACAGGGAATTGGTGATTGCTATTACGTTTTAACGCTTCTAATTTTTGTAAATAGCGTAAACGCCGGACGTTGTTGTTCATCGGAAATCGCTCCGATGACAGGATTTTTGCTTTTTGCATGGTGGTTTTTCCGATGGAATGGGCTAGATAGGGTATGCCTGATTATTTTGCCACTTCAGGCCGCAGTGGTTCCTCTTGTACCCCTACAGAGAGAAATCGGCTAAAATAATTTCACCCTTACAGAGTGAGAGAGTTTTATGTCAGAAGATAAAAACATTATTACTAAAATAACTGAGGTGTTAACAAATACGACTTCATCTGTTGGTCAGGCTTTTAGTGCTGGACGGGCTATTCTCAGTATGAAAATCGATTATGAAGTCAAATCAAAAACGATAGATTTATTAAATAAATTAGGTGCGGTATCCCAACAACAAATACTACTTCAAGAATTTTTGATGATGGCAAAGAATCGCATCATTGAGCTTGAAAAAGAGGTTAATAACAAAGAGCAATGGTTGATTGAAAAATCTAATTATGAACTTTATAACCCTAAACCGGGTACGGTAGTCTACCGTAGCAAAATACCTGAAAGTGCTGAGCAAAAACCTCACTATCTTTGTATTCATTGCTATGAGTCTGGCGTGAAATCGATACTTCAATATGCTGTCATTAAACCAGGTGATACTTCTCTTCACGATGCGCTTTTCCATTGTCATAGATGCAATGCCTATTATGATTTCCCTTATGAGTATGTTAGGGATTACAAGTGATCAACTATTTTATTGAGTTGCCTGATATTTCTGGCGCGTCAGGCTCGCCCCCTTTGTGGTTTACGACAACACACAAAACAGGTATATCAATAATGAGTGACTAGCCTGGTTGACGATTGGGAAGCCTGGTTACCGTATACATCATGAATTGGCAAACCCAAAATTCTTATTGTTTTTACCAGGATCTTTACTAGCTCTTTTTTCTAGCTCTTCTGTTTCAAGTGCAATAAAACCGTCTCTGATAGCCGATGCAAGTGCTTTCGCCCTGACATTATCGATAGCGCGATTTGAATCCATTTCTGCCTGTAATGCATACAGTAGCGCTTCGCTGGCTTTCTCTTGAGATTTTTCACTCAATTCTTCAAATTTCATCATTTCTCCTAAATACCAATCGGTTTTGGCGGTGTGTGCCGGAGGTATCCGGATTATATCTACAGCCATATTGGTAGTGCCCTGGTGTTGGTTTTTAACTTAATGGCTGTATTTTGGTTATTCACACACCCCAAAACCGACTGTTTGGCGCATCATCTTTCTTGCTCTGACGCTACAGGGAAATATTTATCCAAGAATGTTTGTAGTAAAGCGAGGAGTTTTTCAGCCTTGGCTTCCCATCTACCAATAAAAAAACTCAAATCAGTATTTTGAACTACACCAAGATAAAAAACGATTGGGAGAGCAAGAATTATAAATAAAAACCTAATCGAAATATTGATATATCTGAGCATTTTGTTCACCGTAAAAAGGGCTAAAGCGCGGTGCTTGTTAACGTAATTTATTCATTGCCTGCTTTTAACCACGTCAGGCGAGGTGGTATCCTTATGGTTCGATTAACTTATAAGGAAAAAGTAATGTCCAATAAAAATGAAAAATTTGTATGCTATAAATACGATGCTCGCGCTTTAGCGGTCGAATACCTTAGACGTTGTGATAAAAAATTTACCCCTGAAGAATATCTTATTGAAGTTCTTAAACTAGAAGATGTTTATCAAAAAATTATTGAGGATGCTGGCAGCAAGAAGTCTTTAGCTATTTGGAAGAAGCTAGGCCAGAAAGATTAAAAACCATTCCAACTACTATCGCCTCGGCGGTAGTTTTTGCAGCGTTAATCACGTCTTCTTTTTCTGCACCGTTTTTCACTAAATGTGTCACAACGTCTAAAACCGCTTGCTCCACCGTATCCATACAGTGATGAACAATTTCTTTATCAATTTCTTTCCCGTCAATAATCACGGTTTTCCTACTTAACTGTTCGTTATCCATGTTTGACCTCTTAATTTAATGTAATTTAGCGTTTAACTGTCGTCACCCACCATAGGCCACTTCGCAAAATGACCTATAATTAGTGTTTTTTGCGTTTGCATTTCTTTTTCTGTCAGTGTTGCCCTTTCACGACCATTTTTATCAAATGGGGCTAATCTTCTCGCCAACCGGATCGCGTTTGACGGTACATCGCATTTTATGCGCAGGGGTCTATACAGAAAAATCTGTGCGGTTCCGACTTTCTAAATTGTTAAAGAGCAGGTATTCATATAAATTATTTTATTCATAATCGCATAGATAATATTATGCGAAAAATACATTTAGTCAATTATTTTTCGCATTATTTTTTTGATAAATCGTATTGGGCTTTGAGTAGAAGTACTCACTTAGTCTCTATGGTAAAGAGAATCCTTAGCAATGCCTGCCACGTAAATGATTTTTTTAATGGTTGACGCTGCAAGACGTATCGGTGGATGATCAGCGTTAATAGAAAGCAAATGAATAACGTCATCTCTTTGATAAAGAAATGTTTTTACCATAACCTGACCGTTATCATCTTGAACTAGAACCTCGTCACCGGGTTTATATTTATAGTTGGGTTCCATAACAACGAATTCTCCATGTTAAATTCGTGGCATCATCGATTCGCCTTGGCAACGAAGCGCAAAAGCATCTTTATCCTCCGTCGGCCAAACAATATAACCATAGTCATGTTCGATCGATGATTCTTTGGAATTCCAATATCCACCGCCGCCCAACTGTGTTGTTCCTAACACAGGAACCTTACAAAAATTAAACGGAATAGCATTGAGTTCGATCCTTGTGAATGATGTTATATCTCTTTCTTCATAGATATTTGTTGTACTTAAATCTTTATATAGCAATTCATTTGCTTCGACTCTAAAAAAATTAGCAATTTTTTGAACTATTTCTAATCGTGGACTTTTAACTTCTCCACTTAACATTCTATGTAGCGTTGGTTGTGGCATCCCAATTCGACGTGATAGTTCAGCAACGCTCTTTACCCCCTTTTCATCCATTAATATCTTGATATTTTTATTTAAATTTTGAGTCCCCATCCCCATTATGTTATCCCCTATAAATTATATATTAAATTCATAATATACTTTTACGTATATTATAATTGAATTTAAATAAATTTTTCGCATTGCAAATATTTATGCGAATTGGTATTTTTGACGATTAAATGAAATTAAATTGGAGAAATACCATGTATGAGAAATCACCTATAGAAATTGTCAAAGCATTATTAGCATTGGGCTTAACTCAATCAGAAATAGAAGCTAATACGGGTATTAAACAGCCTTCAATAAGCAGAATACTGACTGGAAAGACTAAGGATTCGCGTATATCTACGATGATTGCCCTAGAAAAATTTTATTTAAAGAAAATGACTAATTCTTCTACCAAGTCAAAATTAAATAAGTCAAAGGCCAAATAACCCATGCAAATCAATTATTCCGTCGGGCGTAGTGTTACTGATCAGCGCCCGAGTCCTGCTGTTGCTGGCTCTTTTGCTGAGTATCAGCAGGCGATAAAAAAATTAACCAAACATATTAATATTAGTCCCTCCGATCCAAAAGCGGTTTTCGACAAAAAGAAAAAAGCGCTTAATTATATCTGGGGTGCGATGAAAAATGTCAAGAAAGGGCGTAATGCGCTTAATGCGGGTAACCGCAGCGTGTTATGGCTTGACATGGATGGTTGTGCCTTAGACGCGTGGGAAATGCTTACAGGCATTCTCGGATTTTATCAATGTTTTGCCTATACCACTGCCAGTCATGAACATCCCGTTGTGCAGGGTGAGCAACGCTGGCGTATTGGTTTTTTGTTATCTCGTGAGGTGACTGCCTCCGAATATGCACAACTAGGACCACGGATTGAGCAGGAGTTGATGGATTGTTTCGAATTGCTCAGTGATCTGGCGATCAAGTGGGATCGCTCTGTCTATGAGCCTTCGCATATGGTTTTTGCTCCTCATGAAGGCGCTAAGTACCAAAGTTTTGAAGGTACCGTGGTTGATGTGGATACGCTTTTAGCCTCCGATAATACGCCTGTTATTGAGCATATCGATGTGCCTAAATCCGATAATGACGATCTAACCCGTCTAGTCGATTTGCAAAATATTAATGATCAGACGTTCGAAGATTTACGTTCCGCACTATGGTATCCGAAAATGATAAACCAGGCGGAGAATTACCCTTCATGGGTGGATATGGGCAATCGCCTCGCCTGGTTTAAAGACACACCCTTTGAGGAGGAAGCTAAAAAGATGTGGCTTGATTGGTCTTCGGCCGCCGATAAAGGAAACTTATCCGCCGCAGAAGCCAAATGGCCTGAACTACGCGCCGAAAGAACAGGCTATCAAGCAATATTCAGTTTAGCGCAAAAAGCAGGATGGGTAAATCCCGGGGCAGCGCGATTGAAAACGGGGGTTGCCAGTGAGATTGAATTACCTGTATCGCAACCGCATTTAGGCGGTTACGGAACCCCTGGAAAATTTATTGTTGAGGGGCTTATTCCTGTGGGTGTGACGGCGATTTATGGCGCTTCTTCTACCTTTAAATCCTATACCGCCTTGTCTATTAGCTTGCGCGTTGCCCTGATGAAACACCGTTGGGCGGGAAGGAACATAAAGGGCGGTTCTGTTCTCTATATTGCCGCAGAAGGTGGAAGCTCGATTTCGCCACGGGTAGGCGCATGGGCAGATAAATATAATAATGGTAACCCTATCAAAAACTTTTACACGTTACCGCGTGCGGTTGATTTAGCAGAGCCAAAGGTGGTTAATGGTGTATTGAAAGAAATTAAGCGTATAAAAGATGTAACCGGAGAGCCGGTACGTATGGTTGTGGTGGATACGTTATCGCAGTCGATGAACTCCGGTGATGAAAATAGTGCTGGGGATATGGCTAAATTTCTGGCGGGCGCAACCAGAGTTGCTTCAGAAATTGAAGCAGCGGTAGTTTTCATCCACCACACAGGGAAAGACAGTAATAAAGGGATGCGTGGCTCTTCTGCGGCTTTTGCAAACGTCGACTCGGTTATTAAGGTAGAGCGAGTGGGTGAGTCCGTTAACCTTATCAATGAGAAACAGCGTACTGGCCCCACCCAACCGACTAAAAGCTATCACGTCCCTACGGTACCACTACCCGATTACGTTATTGAGCAAAACGAAAGCGTTAATAACGACTATACCAGTACAGAAGGAGAGATCTACGAGCCGGTACGTTTAACAACCGAACGTGTGTTTGAAGATGTTCCTTTCGCTGAAATTATCACCACTTTTGATGATGAAAGCAAGCCCACAAAGCGTGATACACATGAAGCTTGGGTTTGGGAGCAATTAGACAGTGCAGGCGGACGTATTGAACGGGCAGTACTACGAGAAAGATGGAAAGATTTAGGTATGGAATCAAATATTCTGCGAACGGTTATCTCAAGAATGAAAAAGTCGCAAGGTGTTTCTGAGTCGTCTGATGGCATTATTTATGATTCGATACTAGCACTCGAACGTGAAAACGACCAAAAAGATGAGCGGAAAAATTTTCACAGTTTGCAAGAAAAACAAAAAAGCCAAAATCAACCAAGAGAAGAGATTATATAAATATGCAATTATTATACATAGATATGCAATTTTTAAGGTTAATTGGAAGTAAGGCGCAACATGAAGCGCAACAAAAAATAATATCATTGATTTTAAAAGGTTTTTTAGCGCAACAAAGCGCAACATGACGGCTAGCGAGAAGGCGCAACACAATACCCCTCTCACCCCCTTTAGGGGGTGAGAGGGGTATTGTGTTGCGCCTTAGCCGTTCCGGTTTTATTCAGTTCAAATGAATATGCAAAACCTGAAATGCCTGAATTGAAGTTTAAACGCGAGCGGCAAAAACATTCCCGTTCACAACAGGAGCGACAAAGATCATGAGCAGAGACATCGAGAAAATACTACTCCACTGGGGCGGGTGGTGTGCGGGTAATCCGTATGCCGCGGTAAGTTGGTTGCCGGTGGCATCGGGCTTTGATCGCTTCATGCCGTTTACCGGGGCAAATCGTTTATCATGCAGTGATGCAGATGGGTTAGTGATTGGTGTGTGCGTCAGTCGCCTTAACACGGTGGGGATGGCGAGAGAGCTGAATTACATCGAGGATTATTATATCCGTGGGATATCCAAGCGTGCTATCGCGCGAAAGTTTGCGGTACGAGAGGATGAGGTGCGAAAAAGAATGCAAATTGCGGAAGGCTTTATTTTGGGATGCTTAGAAACCCTTGATATTCAATTAGATATCGATGTGTTGTACAAATATCATACAAACAGTTATCAAACACTGGTGCGGCCGCAAAAGGTATGCTAAAGTGCCCATGATGAATTTTTGCGTCCAGCCGAAATGTACGCTGATAAATAAAACCTCGATTAAGTATTTTTTGCTCACCTCGCTTTTGCGAGGTTTTCTTTTTTGTGGGGTGGGGATGAACAAACTTCCAAGTGATTATTTCCTTGATGTGGATGATGACCTATTGGCATTTCTTGAAAAACAAGGTGAGGAGTGCGCTAAAGAAATTTACAAGTCGAATACGGTTAATATTGAAAACGCGTATAAATTGCTAAACATTTTGATAGTAGGCATTGGCTCCGCTTTCTTGCTCTTAACGCAAAAGCCAATTTTTGCGTATTTAACGATGGGTTTAGCTACCTTCCTGATGTGTTGGGTGCTCTGTGCAGGGTATCTGGTCTTGTTCTGCTTACGACCAAATATTAGAGGTGCTGTGTTTACTTCGCCAAACAGATTGTATACGCAACCTTACAAAGCCATTTGTGATACCGATTATAAAAATTTAGAAATCAAAGGGTTCAAAGCGCAAAGAAAACCCTTAACGCTCATACGGCGTTACCGGCTAATTGATTTATGTGCTACCGCAGATGAATTGATTAATATTAACATCAAAATTAGAAAACATTTAAATAGAGTGAGGATCGCAACAATCCTCACTCCAATATTATCAATGACAATATCTGCAATTACTTATTACTTTTTTTGATATTTTTCGCTGAATCCCCGACAACCATACGTTTTGTTGTGAAGTCTTTAGCACCTTGTTCTGGCGTGGTTTTTCCGGCGTTAGAAGATTGGGTGTTGTTTTCACTTGGTGATTGTTTTTGGTCAGACATAATTTTCCTTATTTTGACATTGGTTTATTTGACGATTTAACAATATCAAATACGGATATGTGCCGCCAGTCGCTTAACTGGCTTTATTTCGCTTTGGCATTTACGCCACCGCAATACTGACAAATCTAATAATCGAAACGAGTAAGGCGGTTGGCTCCCCTGTTTAATCCAAGCAATGGAACCCTCAACAAGGAGGGTATATGCGCATGCCTGAAAAATACTCAACCCCAACGGCCTATCTCTGGGGCATTATGACGACCATTTTAGGTTTTTTTACCCTTGAGGAGTGGGTGGCTATTGTCGGTATTGTCTGCACGATAGGGACATTTTTAATCAACGTGTACTACCGCAAAAAGGAGTACAAACTCAAGGAGCGTCAGTATGAAAATACCGAAAAAAATAGTGATGGCAACAGGCGGTAGTGCGTTGTTTCTAGCCTCAAGCATGATAACCCATTTTGAAGGGTTGAGACTCAAACCCTATTTCGATGGGGGTGGTGTGCTTTCCGTCTGTTACGGGCACACAGGCAACGATATTGAGCGTAACCGAACTTACACCAAAGAAGATTGCAACAAGTGGCTTGATGACGATTTGAAAGTGGTTAAACGTTATGTTGACCCGTTGATTAAGGTCAGTATCAATACGCTCACTCAGGCAGCCCTTTACTCATTTGCCTACAACGTGGGCGTCGGCAATTTTGCTAAATCCACCTTGCTTAAAAAGCTCAACACAAATGACCGAACGGGTGCTTGTGACGAGATGAAACGATGGGTTTATGTAAAAGGCGAAGTTTGGAAAGGGTTAATGACCCGTCGAGAAATAGAGAGCGTAATATGTTATGGCGACCTTACGCATTTGTCGTAGTGATTATTGCAGGACTAATCTTATGGGCATCTTGGTTGTTGACATCCTTAAACGAAGTCAGGGCATTAAATAAAAAACTCACTGTTGACCTCAATAAACAGGTAGCCATCACGACTAATGCTTTTCAGTCAATAAGGGTAATCAATGATATTGCACGAATTAATAGTGAAACCCGTCAGCGTAAAGCGGTTGACTCTGAAGCAACACAAGTAGCAATTAAAACGCATGTCGCCAATCGGGATTGCGCCAATCGCATTATCCCTAATGGTGCTGTTGTCGAGTTGCAGCAGCACACAAATCGAATACGTTCAGATTCCTCACATTCCGATACCCTCTCACCTACTCGCTGACTGCTTGCCGCCAGCGATTGCGGGTATGATGACATGGCGTGATAGCCTGATACTCAATGAGCAGTTACTGACAGTGATTGAACAGTGTAATCTTGACAAACAGGCAATAAAGCGAATTGAAGAGCAGAGAAATGATAGTTGAGAACGAAAAGCAGACAGAATATTTACAGCAGTACATCAAAACACAGTGTCAATAAATCAGTAAACGTGTTTTCGATTGAAATTAACCAGAATAAATTATATTAACTTAGTAGGAGGGGTAACCAATGGCGGCATTATCTCCAGAGGTTAAGGCCTTCATCGTGCAGTCGTTAGCCTGTTTCGATAGCCCAACTCAGGTGCTCAAACAGGTGAAACTGGAATTTGGATTAACGCTCACCGTACAACAGGTCTCTTCCTATGACCCCACAAAAGCGATTGGAAAAAGCCTTGGTCAAAAATGGGTTGATCTCTTTCACTTCACGCGAGAGCGATTCAAAAAAGAGATTAGTGATATTCCTATTGCCAATAAAGCGTATCGACTGCGTGTGTTAAACCGTATGGCGATTCGAACAGAGTCGATGGATAATTTTTTACTCACGGCGCAAATGATAGAGCAAGCAGCTAAAGAATGTGGTGACGCGTATACCAATAAACAGAAAATAGAACATTCAGGAACTTCACATAATCAGGTTGAATTAATCACGCATGAGATGACCCCCGAACAGGCGGCAGAAGCCTATAAAAAATTGATGGGGTAAAGGGCTAAAAATCGCTTACTTATTTTCACTAGAAATAATATTTAGATAAATATTATGTATTAATATCAATATACTACGTTAATTAATTTCCTGTTTTTATTTTTTATGTACGCAGTTATGTGCGATATATTTTTTTGACTCGCTTTTTTCTGGACAAATCCCTATGCCATTACCGTTCCCTTTTGACTTTAAAAAGCCGGATTATGTCCAGGTGTTTAAGTGGCGCGCGGAGCGACTACAACGTCTTCGGGAGCAGCCGGAAAGTTTTGAACTATTAACCCAATTTTACAAGGATAATCCCGCGCAGTTTATTATCGACTGGGGCATGACAACAGATCCGCGCAATATTGATTATGGACTACCGGTGACTATTCCTTTTTTGCTGTTCCCGAAACAGGAAGCCTGGATTGACTGGATAATGACCCGCTGGCGTGGGCGTGAAAATGGCATTACCGAAAAAAGCCGCGAAATGGGCTTAAGCTGGACGTCAATTGCGTTAGCCTGTGCGTTATGTCTCTTCAACAAGGAAATGGTGATTGGCTTAGGCTCCCGCAAAGAAGAGTACGTTGACAGCACCGGTGATCCGAAAGCGCTATTTTGGAAAGCGCGCAAGTTTGTGGAATCGTTACCTCAAGAGTTTAGGGGCGGTTGGGAAGCGAAAAAACACGCCCCCTACATGCGGGTCAATTTCCCAAACACAGGCGCCATTATCAAGGGTGAAGCAGGGGACAATATCGGACGGGGTGACCGCACGACACTCTATTTCGTCGATGAAGCCGCCTTTTTGCCCAGACCGTTACTGATTGATGCTGCCTTATCTCAAACCACCCGTTGCCGCATTGATTTGAGCTCGGTTAACGGCATGGCTAATCCGTTTGCCCAAAAACGTCATAGTGGCCGTATTCCGGTGTTTACCTTTCACTGGAGAAGTGACCCGCGCAAGGATGATGGATGGTACGAGAAAGAATGCCAGAAAATTGATAATCCGGTCATTGTGGCGCAAGAGTTGGATTTGAACTATCAGGCGTCGGTTGAAGGGGTGCTGATTCCGGCAGAGTGGGTACAAGCAGCAATTGATGCCCATACGAAACTTGGCATTAACCCAACCGGAATACGTCTAGGGGCCTTTGATGTGGCGGATGAGGGCAGAGACAAGAACGCCTTTTCTTGGCGGCATGGTTTTTTGCTTGAGGGTATCGAAGAGTGGTCAGGAAAAGGCAGCGATATTTTCGGCAGCGTTGAAACCGTTTTTCAGTTAGCGGATAAGTATCAGCTTGAGAGTTTTCGCTTTGATGAGGATGGGTTAGGTGCGGGCGTAAGAGGGGATGCGCGAATTATCAATGACCAGCGCAGACAAAGAAGAGCCGTACGTATTGACGCCGTGCCGTTTCGCGGCAGTGGCGGGGTGTTTGACCCAGACAAAGAAGCGATCGCCGGATTTGACGGCCAGAATGCGCGATTAAACAAGGATTTTTTTGCCAATGCCAAAGCGCAAAGTTGGTGGCATTTACGCAAACGCTTCCAAAATGTTTACCGAGCGGTAGTCGAAAAACAACCCTTCAAACCGGATGAACTGATTGCCATTAATGGCGCAATGCGACTCAAAGACAAACTCATCGTTGAATTATCGCAGCCAACCTATTCCATTAACGCGGTGGGAAAAATCGTAATAGATAAACAACCCGATGGGACAAAGTCACCCAATCTAGCCGATTCAGTGATGATCAACTTTGCCCCAATGAACACGGCACTTGAAATCTGGACACTACTGGGTAGAAGCGCATGACAAAAAAGAAAAAATCACACTCTCAAAAAACGGCTGACGGGTATGAGAATTTTACCGCCCGTGTCGGGATGCAAACCCCCAATCAACATGCGGATTCAACTTATCGCCCTGACTGGACAAGTCGAAACCGGTTATTACTCGAATATGCTTATCGCTCATCGTGGATCATTGGTGCGGCGGTCGATACCGTCGCCGATGATATGACCCGAAAAGGTGTTCGCATTACTTCACAAATGGAGTCGAGCGACAAAGGGGAAATCGAATCTTTATTTGATGAACTGGAAATCTGGGAGAGTCTCAATAACGCGATCAAGTGGTCACGGCTTTACGGCGGCGCATTAGGGCTTATTATGATAGAAGGGCAAGCGCCTTTTACACCATTACGTATCGAGACGATAGGACAAGGTAAATTCAAAGGTATTTTACCGCTTGACCGTTGGCAGGTTAACCCGGATTTGAATCGTCGTATCAAAACGTTAAGCAAGGACCTAGGTAGACCAGAATTCTACGACATTGTGACCGTTGAGAACGGCATTCCCGCCTGGAAAGTGCATCATAGTCGATTAATCCGTTTTGATGGGGTGACACTCCCTTACCAGCAAGCCAAAACCGAGAATGAGTGGGGCATGTCGTTCATTGAACGTATTTTTGACCGGTTAACCGCCTTTGATAGCACCACAACCGGTATTGCGCAATTGGTGTATAAAGCGCATTTACGAACATTCAAAGTGAATAAGCTCCGTGAAATCATCGGTTTTGGCGGCAAGCCATACGAATCGCTGATGAAGCACATGGACATGATACGTCAGTACCAGAGCAACGAAGGGATGACGCTCATGGATACGGACGATGACTTTGAAACGCATAGCTATTCGTTTTCAGGATTAGATAACGTGCTGGCGCGGTTTGCTGAACAGATTAGCGGAGCGACAGGTATTCCCTTAGTCCGGCTGTTTGGTCAATCCCCGTCAGGGTTCAATACTGGCGATGCCGATTTAGCCAATTACTACGACAATATCGCCACGCAACAATCAAGGCGATTAAAGCAACCGTTAAGGAAGCTATTTGAGATAGCGCATCAATCGGCATTAGGTAAACCCTTACCCGATGATTTTAGTTTTGCGTTTAATCCCCTTTGGCAAATGTCAGACATGGATAAGTCTACCGTCGCGGTTAACATGATTAATGCGCTCAATGCCGCGCAGGATGGCGGCATGCTGTCAATGAAAGCGGCCATGTCCTCGCTACGGGATTTGTCCGATGTTATCAGTATTGGCAGTACCATCACCGATGAGGATATCAATCATGCGGAAGACGAACCGCCGCCAAGGCTCAGTGCTGTCCACGCAGCGACGGTCAAAACGGGCGGAAACCCAATATCGAACGAGCCTGAGTAAGGTTGCCCGCGAAATTGGCGCTATTATCAACCAACGCTACGACGGTTCGAATGATTCAGTGCTGGACATTCAGCAAGCATTAGAGGATTACAGCGAACTTATCGAGAGTTGGGCAAGGCGGGTAGCGACAAAATTTGTCGACACGGTATCACAAGATAACGCGAAATTGTGGCAACAAAATAGCCATGAAATGAGCGGGGAACTCAAACAGTTAATTGCTCAAGCACCCGTGGGGCATGTCATGCAGTCTATTGTCCATGAGCAAATCAAGTACATTAAATCGCTGCCAATGGATGCCGCTGATAGAGTCTACGATATCCAAAACAGAGCGATTGAAGCGGTAGTGAACGGCGAAAGACCTGAACATTTTACCACAATGATAGCGCAATCCGGTCAGGTGGCGGCATCGCGGGCAAAGATGCTAGCCCGTACCGAACTAGGCCGAGCAACGCAAGCCTTAACTCAAGCGAGAGCATTGGCAATTGGCTCAACCGGCTATATTTGGCGTACCGCCCATGATGGTGATGTAAGGCCATCACACAAAAAACTGGAAGGTCAATTTATCGATTGGCACAACCCACCTACCCTGGATGGTATGACAGGGCACGCGGGCGCATTACCCAATTGCCGTTGCTACTGTGAAGTCTCTTTTTCTGACAGATAAAACCCATGAAATATTATTTTGAAACCCGTCTTGGTAACACCCGTTACCAGATGGCGGACGGCTCGCTATTGTGTAAAAACGTACCGATTGCCCGAACGGGCACGCAGGTTTATTCCGCCTTGGATTTGCCGAAGGTCAAACCGGATAGCCGCGGACAAATCCTGGTAGAAAGAGAGGAAAGTGACGTCTTTCGTCCCGAAACGCTGGCCTCGTTTGAAGGGATGAGTGTCACACTACTGCATCCCGAAGATGAAGAAGGCAATGTCATTTTTGTTGATACCGACAATTGGCGCGATTTGGCGCAGGGGCATGTACAAAATGTGAGGCGCGGAGAAGGTGAACAGGCGGATTTGATAATCGCGGATTTAATTATCAAAGATGCGCTCGCAATCGAGGAAATTAACAACGGCAACGACGAAGTCTCGTGTGGCTATGATGCGCAATACGAACAGATTGCGCCTGGCATCGCACGTCAGTATGAAATCGTTGGCAATCATGTCGCTCTGGTACCTAAAGGCAGAGCGGGAATACGATGTGCAATTGGAGACAGTATGTCAAACAAAACACAAACCTGGTTCAAACGGCTGCTAAGTGCCCATCGCACGAAGACGCCGTGGCAATGGAATCAGTCCTAAATAATCCGCCTGAATCCCTCACCGGTGATGAAGGCACCGGCGAGTTACCGAAGGCGATTAATATTACTATCAGCCCTCAAACCCCGATGCCAGCCGAAAAACCCGAAGTCGAGACCCGTGATGAGGGGGTACCGGATTACATTCAGGCTATTTTGACCCGGTTAGATGCTCTTGAGGGTAAAACCGCTGATAGTGGCGATAAACCGGAGGATAAAACAGCCGGTACCGTTGATGACGAGGAAAAAAACGAAAAGGCAGAAACCATTACCGGCGATGCGGCGTATAAAGCAGAGTTGATTATGCCAGGGATAGCCCTTTCAACACCAGTGAAACCCACGGCCTTTAAACGTCAGGTGTTAGCCAATGCAGACCAAACTATTGTGCGCTCTATTGTGGGAGATGCAGAAATTAACCGATTACCTAAGCGCACGGTGGATATGGCGTTTAATGCGGTCGCAGAACTTTCGAAAAACCACAATACCGCCAATACCCCCACTATCGATTCAATCCGAAAATCCGGCAATACTATCGCCGATTTAAACAAGGCAAATGCCGAATTTTGGGCAACACGAGGGAAATAAAAATGATGAAACCTTATCTTTATCGGATGCCAGTGGGTATCGCCGGTGCTATCTCACGCTATCGGGATTTGACCACTGAACCTGTCTTATTGAAATCTAAAGACGGTTTTCCCGCCTATGGATTAGCCGGGAAATATGACGGCGATTATTTTGTGCCGCTTGCCGAAGGTGATACCGCTGATGTTATCAAAGGCATCTATATTCGCCCTTATCCAACAACGCAAACGCAAGATTTTATTCAACAAGTCGGAAAAGATAAAAATTTCACCGGTGATGCGCTAAAGCGAGGCTATGTGATGGTGAATGTGGGTGTGGATAGCGAACAGGTTAAAAAAGGTGCCAAGGTCTATGTGCGAGTGGCAGGGGCAACGGATAAAAGCCCACTGGGTGCTATTTTAATTGCTGAAGAAAAAACGGGGTCAGGGGCGTCAGAAAACATAAATACCGTGATATTGGCTAATGCGGAATTCACCGGACACGGTGATGCTGACGGCAACGTTGAAATATCGTACAAAATTTAAGGAATAACCCATGTTAACATTTGACCAGCGTACGATTGACTCAACCGGCGCTTTTTTGATTGGTGAGCTTGAGCGTTTAGACCAGACGATTAATCTCCCTTTGGTGCAATATACCTATAGTCGTGATATTCAGTTACGAGAAGATGTTTCAATTGCGGATGATATTTCAAGTTTTACCCGTACCGGATTTGCCGCCGCAGGGACAGGCGCCAATCCAAACGGTAAAAACTGGATAGGGAAGGATTCTACCGCGATCGCCGGCGTGAATATCGATATTCAAAAAGAAGGGTTCCCACTGCAACTTTGGGGGATGGAGCTTGGCTGGACGGTCGTCGAACTTGAAGCCGCAAGACAAATTGGTCGTCCGGTAGATTCGCAAAAATATGACGGTATGCGTCTGAAATGGAATATGGACATTGACGAGCAAGTCTATATTGGTGACACCGCAATGAATGTAAAAGGGTTGCTCAATCTTGATAATATCAAGACCAATAACGCTGCCAAAAAGTGGAGCGAATCAACCGCCGATGAAATTCGCGACAGCATCAATAAAATATTAAGCGATGCGTGGGCAGCATCGGCGTACTCGATGGTTCCCACAGATTTACTTATTCCACCTGAACAATTTGCATTGTTATCCACTATTTTGGTGTCTAGTGCGGGTAACCAGTCCTTACTGACTTACCTGAAAACCAATACCATTGCGTATCATCAAAACGGTATCCCGCTGAATATCCGGGCGGTAAAATGGTTAAAAGGCCGTGGGGTAGGTAATAAAGATAGAATGGTGGCCTATACCAACGAAAAGCAATATGTACGCTTTCCGATGGTGCCACTACAAAGTATTCCCATTCAATACCGCGGATTGTATCAACTGACCACCTATTATGGTCGTCTAGGTGCCGTCGAGCCCGTTTATCGGGAAACGCTAGCTTACTGTGATGGCATTTAAGTCCCTATATGAGGCTTTCTTTTTGGAGTCTATTTATGCGGATTCAAGTACACACACCCTTTACGCTTACCCATGAATCCGGCGAGCGAACCCATTTTGATGTCGGTATTCACGACGTAAGCAAAAGCACGGCAGAACATTGGTTTACCGAGGCGCATAGCATTGTGCTTACTCCCGTTAAAGCGTTAACCAAAGAAAACGGGCATACCAAGAAAAAAGCGAAGGGAAAAAAGGAAACTGAAAATAAAGAGGATATCGATGCGTCAACGGAACAAAAACCTGCCAACGGTACAACAATTTCGCAATGATTTTCCCCCGTTTAACGATGAGGTTAAATTTCCAGATGCGCAAATTCAGTTTCGTTTAAATTTAGCCGACAAATTCCTCAGTGAAAATGTGTCCGGTAGTGATGTTTTTCCTTACTGGGTGGGGTTATTTGTCGCGCATTACCTCACGCTTTATGCCATGGATTCGCGTTATTTACAGGCGGGCGGTGTTGGCGGTTCAAGTTCAGGGGTGGCAACATCCAAGTCGGTTGATAAGGTCAGCGTCAGTTACGATAACAGCATGACGCTAAACCCCAATGCCGGATTTTGGAATAACACCCGTTTTGGTGCGGAGTTTTACCAATGGGTGCTTATGTTTGGGGCTGGAGGCCGGCAATTATGAAAAGTGGCGTCACCTTACGTATTGACAACACGGGTAAATTGTTTGATGCCCTCGTTCAACTTGGTAAAAAAGAGGTACTGGTCGGTATTCCGGCTGAAAGGGGTGAACGCGAGGATATTCCCTTTAGCAATGCAGCGATTGGTTATCTCAACGAGTTTGGCTCACCGGCTAAAAACATTCCGGCAAGGCCACATTTAATACCGGGTATTCGTTCAGTGGAAACTAAAACCACCGCTGAATTGAAATCTGCCGCTAAAGCCATTTTGGATGATCAGCCGGATAAAGCAGAGCAAGCGTTAAATCGAGCAGGTCAGATCGCCGTTCAAGGCGTGCAAGCCGTCATTACTCAAAGCAAATTTGTGCCACTGGCGGACAGTACATTAGCTGCCAGAGCACGACGAGGACGTAAAGGCGCAGCGAAAGAGCATGAGAATCGAAAAACCGGTTTACCGCCGGATAATACTAACGCGAGACCGCTGATTGACACCGGTATCTATCGTCGTTCAATTACCTATGTTGTGAGAAAGAAAAATGCCAATGCTTGATGTAACCGATGTGCTTTTTGATCCGGATTTTTGCGATACCTCGCTCACTTACACACGACGGGAAATTTTGATTGATGATGAAGGTATTACTTCGACAAAAGAAAGTACGTATCCTTTTTCAGGTGTAGTAACGGTGGATAGTTCAATTGAGGCACAAATAAGAACGTCTGGTCAACTGGTCAGTGGTCGAATATTGGTGGTGACCACCACCCGATTAATAGCCGGTGAAACCCATCATATTGGCGATATTGTCACCTATCAGGGGCGCAAATATCTGGTCAAATCCGTCGATCCTTACACCGCTTATGGTGCGGGATTTGTGCAGGCGCATTGTGAACTGATGCCGTTTGACGGAGGCATCGCTCATGAGCAATAACAGCAGTACGGAGGCGGGATGGCTAACGCCCTTTGATGATAATGCCCTGTATAATGAAGGCTTAAATCGTCTGTTAAGTCGTTGGGTTGGTGGCGTATCGGGGTTGCCCGCAAAACAGGTATTACCGCGTTGGCAGTCAAAGCCCGCGCCATTGCCATCCCCTGATACTAACTGGTGTGCCTTCGGTATCATTGATATTACCAGTGAGCCAAATCCCGCTTTGGTAAAACAAAGCGATGAATCGAGCGAACTTTGGCAGTACGAAACCTTAACCTGTATGGCTTCTTTCTACGGAAGAGAAGGTATGGTTTACGCCGCCCGATTTCGGGATGGCATTATGCTCAGTCAAAATAACGCCGAACTGAATAAGTCCAATCTTACCCTCGGTAGCCACAGCCAAATTACCGCGTTTCCTGAGCTTATCAACAATCAGTGGGTGAACCGGTTTGATATAACCGTTCATCTACGTCGCAAAGTGGTGCGTCGCTATCACATAAAATCAGTGACAGATGCCCACGTCACGTTTTTGGGAGACAAATAATGTCAACAGGTTTACCCGTTTCAAGGGTGGTTAAGGTCACGCTTGATATGTCACCGCGTGCCGCAAGTAGCCGTAATTTTGGTTCACTACTCATTTTAGGTGATTCACCCGTTATCGATCCGCTTGAGCGATTACGGGCGTATTCCAATATTGAGGAAGTCGCCAATGATTTTGGTACAACCGCACCCGAGTATCAGGCGGCTTCACTCTATTACCAGCAGTCACCAAAACCCGTCGATTTATACGTGGGACGCTGGGTAAAAGCAGCCTCACCCGCATTATTGCGCGGTGGCATTTTGTCCGAAGAAGAGACAAAAATTAACAATTTTAAGGCGATTACCGATGGCGCGATGAATATCAGTGTAAACGGAAGAACGGTTAAGTTAAGTGCCATTGATTTTTCGCAAGAAACCAATTTAAACGGTGTTGCCGCCCGAATTGGTGAAAAAATGAGCACGTCTACAATAACGTGGAATAATAACGATAGTCGATTTGTGATGACATCGAATACGGCAGATAAAACAAGCGCAGTGGGTTTTGCTTCCGCACCGGAATCAGGTACCGATTTATCGGCGTTGTTGAAACTAACCCAAGAGAGTGGCGCAACCCCTGTTTTAGGTATGGACGGTGAAACTATCGTTGATGCGGTTTCAACATTGGCGGATTTTTCGAGCGGCTGGTATGGACTGGTGGTAACCGCTGCGCTTTCTACCGATGAAGTGAAAGGTATCGCCAACTTTATTGGCGCGGCCGGAAGTTCCCGCGTTTTTGGGTTTACCACCCAAGATACCGCCGTACTGGATAGTACGAAAGCGGATGATATCGCTTCTGTTTTGAAAAAAGCGAAATATCAACGGGTCTTTACACAATATTCTTCATCAACCCCCTATGCAGCAGCCTCTGCTTTTGGACGGGCGTTTTCAGTGAATTTCAACGGCAATAACACCACGATCACCCTCAAATTCAGACAGGAACCGGGTGTTAAAGCGGAGACGTTGACTACGTCACAGGCGAATACGCTGGCGGCCAAAAACTGCAACGTGTTTGTCAATTACGATAACGACACCGCCATTATACAAGAAGGCGTGATGGCCAATGGTGATTTTTTCGATGAACGCCATGGGCTGGACTGGTTGCAAAACTTTGTGCAAACCAATCTGTATAATCTTTTGTATACCAGCCCCACCAAAGTCCCTCAAACGGAGCAAGGCAGCACGCAGCTTCTGACCAATGTTGAGCAATCGTTAGCGCAGGTGGTCACTAATGGGCTACTGGCACCGGGGGTATGGAACGGTGGCAGTATAGGTCAATTAACAAGCGGGGATACGCTCACCAAAGGATATTACGTTTATATTCAACCGCTGGCAGAGCAGGCGCAATCTGAGCGCGAAAAACGCAAGGCGCCGCCGATTCAGGTTGCCTGTAAGTTAGCGGGTGCCGTGCATTTCGCGGATGTCTTAATCACCATTGTTCGATAAGGAGAGAAAATGGCCGCTTATAGTTTTGCTGATGTTTCCGCCACGCTAACCGGCCCCACGGGGGTGATAGATTTGGGCTCTGGCTCGGCGAACTCGGAAGAAGGAATAGTGGTGACAATGACCGAAGCCAAAAACACCATGACCATTGGTGCTGATGGTGAAGGGATGCATACCCGACATGGCGGAAAATCCGGCACCGTTACGGTCAGTCTGATTAAAGCCTCACCGGTTAACAAAAAACTGATGATCGCCTATAACGCGCAAAGCGTGTCATCTACCCTTTGGGGTAATAACGTGATTGTGATCCGTAATCCGGTATCTGGCGATATGATCACCACGCGCAGTTGTGCGTTTCAAAAAATACCGGATTTGCAAAATGCAAAAGAGGCGAATGTTTTAGCATGGGTCTTTGACTGCATTAAGATCGACGCCTTATTAGGAGAATTCTAGTGGAAATTGAAATTAACGGTCATGAATATCGAAGTCAAAAACTCAATGTGTTTGACCAGCTTAAGGTGACGCGAAAGTTATTGCCGGTGTTATCCGGTTTAACGGGTGAACTGCAAAAATTACAGCAAGGGGAAATGCCAATGGCAGCGGTGTTACCCATTATGGCAAATTCCATTGCCCAAATGAGCGATGAAGACTGTAACGCGATTTTGCACCCTTGTTTAGCCGTGGTTTCACGCAAAAATGCCAAGGCATGGACGCCGATTTTTCGCCAGGGCGAATTGATGTTTGATGATATTGACTTAAAAACCCTGCTTGAGATTGTGGCGCAGGTGATTGGAGATTCCCTCGGTAATTTTTTTCACGCACCCCAAGGCGACGAGACAGCCAGCCTCCTGTCGCAGGATTAACCCTGGATTCAATGCCGGATGGTAAAGACTTTTTACGCCTTCCTGTTAAGTATGGGTACATAAAATTCGACAAATTAAAAGATGGCTCAATCGATTTGGCAGATTTAGCAGAAATGAATGAGTGGATAGATATCGAACAGGATAACGAAGCGCGAATTGCGCGTTGGAGAAATCGCCATGGCGAATGCTGAAACGTTGCAAGATTTTCTCATCAGCTTAGGTTTTAAGGTTGATGACAGTGGCCTGCGAAAATTTCAGTCCGTTGTTACGGGGGTGAGTGCCAATGTTATCAAACTAGGTGCGTCGGTTGAGGGGGCAGCGCTTGCCGTCGTGGGATTTACCACACAAATTGCCGCCGGTCTTGATAAGATGTACTGGGCGTCACAGCGTACAGGCGCTAGTGTTAACGGCATGAAAGCATTAGGGTATGCCGCCAGTCTCACCGGCAGTAGCGCAGAAGCGGCAAGAGGTTCACTTGAAAATCTGGCACGATTTTTGAGAAACAGTCCGGGTGCTGAGGGGTTTTTAAATCGTCTTGGGGTGCAGACCCGTGATGCCAATGGCAATTTGCAGGATATGAGCGCTATTTTTACCCGTGTGGGGAATAAACTGGCCTCAATGCCCTATTACCGCGCCAATCAATATGCCCAACTGTTAGGCATTGATGAAAATACGCTAATGGCCATGCGTAGAGGGTTGAACAAATTTTCTGCTGATTACCAGCGTATGCTTAAACAAACCGGATTTAACGCAGACGTTGCTGCCAAACAGTCCAACCAGTTTATGACCTCGATGAAAGGATTGACCGGGTTATTTGGTATTTTACGCGATAAAGTCGGATCAAACCTAGCAGGGGGGTTGACTAAAGAGATAGACAATCTGCGCAAAAGACTGCTGGATAATTTTCCTAAAATTGAGAGAGTATTAACCCGTCTCATTAGTGGCATTATTCGAGCCGGTGAAATGGTGGGGCGCGTTATCTGGCGAATGAGTCAGGCGATCGAGCAGATTTTTGACTGGTGGCGCAATTTAGACGGAAAATCTAAAAAACTCATCACTACCTTTAGCGGATTGGCAGTGGCTATCTGGGGGCTCAATCGGGCATTCTTTGCTTCGCCCATCGGGATTATCACCGGTCTTATCGCGGCCTTATTGTTACTTTGGGAAGACTACCAGACGTGGAAAGAAGGTGGAAAATCCTTTATCAACTGGTCTAAGTGGGAAGGTGAAATCAACCAGGCAAAAGCGGCATTTAAATGGTTAGGTGAAAAATTAACGGGATTGGTTGACCTGGTGGGTGGATGGAAAAATGCACTTGAAATCTTAGCAATTTTTATTGCGGGCGCGTGGGTAAGTAAGGTATTGGGCGCTTTTAGTAAAATAGCGAAGTTACCTATCCCACCTTGGCTGAAATTGTGGAGTCTCTATGCGGGGTATCTGATTTCAGATAAAGATAATATTAGTGATAGCGCAAGCGCATCATGGGATTACAACACCCGTCAAGTCAAACGTGCGATCGGTAACGGTTTGCGTTTTTTTGGTATTGATAATGACTGGGCAAACAAAAATCAAGGCAGCAATATACCGGATAATATCGCTGATGTGCCTACCGGCGATATTCCACGGGGTATTCGTAATAACAATCCGGGTAATTTGAATTTTGTTGGACAACGCGGTGCAGTACGTGAATCACCTAACGGAAGATTCGCCAAATTCAATACCGCATTTGAGGGCTTACAAGCACTTTCTTCACAGCTTAATCGCTACGCTGAAAGGGGATTAAATACCGTTGAAAAAATTATTAGCACCTGGGCTCCCGCCAGTGAAAATAATACTCGTGCCTACATTGATAAAATATCCGGTAAATTAGGGGTTTCCCCTGACACCGTGTTGAATCTGTCCAATCCGACGGTCATGACATCGCTCATGTCTGGCATCGTTGAGCACGAAAATGGCAGACAGCCGTATAGTCAGGCAATGCTCTATCATGCCGCAAATGCGGGTATGCGAAATAATATTGACCAGAATATCACGATCAATGTTGAAGGCGCATTAGACCCCCACGCTACCGCCAATGCGATTGCCGATAAACAAACGGGCGTTAACGCCAGACTGATTGGACAATTAACCCAGCGAGCCTACTGATGGATATCCTTTCTACGCTTTTTTCACAACGATCGCGCAAAATCGGTTTGCTGGTGCCGGATGTCATTATCTCAGAAAAACATCACGACACCCTTGAAATCACAGAACATCCGGTTGAACTGGGCGCGGAAATTGCCGATCACGCTTACAAACGTCCGGCGGAAGTGACCATGGAGGTGGGTTTTTCAAGTGGTGGATCTCTACTGGATTTTTGGGACACGGCAAAAGTGGCTATTCGCGCAGGGTTAAGCGCACCGGAAATCTACCAGCAAATTTTAGCGCTTCAAGCCAGCCGTCAACCGTTTGATGTCATAACAGGTAAGCGCAAGTATAAGAATATGCTCATTCGCGCTATCGAGGTGACCACGGATAAGCACACAGAAACCGTGTTGATGGCGATATTAACCTTGCGGGAGCTTAACATCACCCAAACCCAAACGGTTAATATCAAATCTACCGATGCAAAAAATATGCGGGAAGGGAATACAACGAGTGGCGTGAGTAATACCGGTATGAAAACGCCAAAACCCGTTGATAATCGCAGCCTATTACAGCGAGGAGCCGCATTTTTCAATGGAAATTAACGAAATACCGCTTACCCCCACCAACCAGCAATTTACGATTAAGCTATCTGATACTGTTTGGCAGTTTCGCCTTATCTGGCGTGATAGTGCGGGCTGGGTGCTGGATATGCTCACGGTTGACAATCAACCGGTGATACAGGGTATTCCGCTGATCGTGGGTGAAAATCTACTGGCTCAATATAGTCACCTTATCAGTAAAGGAAATCTCGTTTTGCTATCAGATGAAGAAAGCGATATCAACGCGGATACGTTGGGCGCAACCGTAAAATTATACTGGATCACGGACTGATTGTTATGTCAAAAAACTGGATACGAAAATGCTCACTGATTGTTTCTGATAAAAACGGGGAAGGTATTGAGCTATCGGATTTTCGCGCCACGTTCAATATCACGTGGCCAGATACGCGTTACCCTCGTGCGGGGGTGTTTAAAGTCTGGAATCTGAGAAAAGAAACCGTCAGTCAAATTCAGGCGAAGGAGTTTGTTAACATTCAGCTCATGGCAGGCTATCAGGATAATACGGGTCTGATATTTACTGGAAAAATCCGCTACACGATTTCAGGTAGAGATAATCCTACTGACACGTTTGTTATTGTTCAGGCGATTGATTCTCATGAGGCCTATGACTACGCCACGCTAAATACTACCTTAAGCGCAGGGCATACTCAGGCAGAGCAACACAATACGTTACTGACAGGGCTTACCCCTTACGGGATTGTCAAAGGCGTGACGCCTGAGTTTGATAGTATCCGCTTTCCAAGGGGTAAAGTCCATTTTGGTATGGTTAGGGACGCCGCTGATAATCTGGCAGGGCAATGCCTTGCCTCGTGGCAATACATTAACGGCCAGCTCGTGATGGTGCCGGAGAAGAATTATATCCATGAAGCGATTGTCCTGAATAGCGCAACGGGCTTGATTGGCTTACCGCAACAAACGATTGAGGCGGGGGTGAATGTGCGTTGTTTGATTAACCCAAACATTCAAATCAATGGGCTTATTCGTCTTGACCAGGCGTTAATCTATCGCACGATGTTGCCCAACAGCGATATCGCTTTGGGGTACAGCAAGTTAAGCGAAAACGATGACGGCGGCTTACAGCAAACCCAAGGCGCTGTTTCACAACCGGCCAGTCTTTCCACCGATGGGGATTATATTGTGAAAAACATCACGTATTCCGGCGATACGCGCGGCAAGCCGTGGTATATGGATTTGGTGTGTATTGCCAAGGGATCAAATGACCGAATCGATATCAAGAAGGTGGGATGATGGCGATTTCCGTATCAGCGCGCACCGGCGACCAACAACAACTGCTTGAAGTCTTTCGCCATGCGATTTCGTCACAACTTCGCGTCGCGATGCCGGCTATTGTTCAATCCTTCGATGCCAGCAAAGTCACTTGTGTTGTACAACCAGCGATAAAGGGAGCCTTGACGGATACCAAAGGGAATAGCCAGTCGGTGAATTTGCCCCTGCTAGTTGATGTACCGGTTGTGTTCCCGCGCGGTGGCGGTGTCACAATGACCTTCCCCATTAAAAGCGGTGATGAGTGTCTGGTGGTGTTTGCAGATAGATGTATTGATTTTTGGTGGCAAAACGGCGGGATACAAGAAGCGATCGACCCCAGACAGCATGATTTATCAGATGCCTTCGCTTTCGTCGGTGTGCAATCACAAAAACAGAAGATAAGCCAAATTAGCACCGATGCGATGCAGTTAAGAAGTGACGATGGCGCAACCTATTTTGAAGTAAACCCGACAACGCAAAAAATGAAAATTGTCGCCCCTGGGGGGCTTGAAATTATCACACCGGAAGCTATTTTTTCGGAGAGAATTACCGTAAAAGGACTATTGAGTTGGCTAGGTGGCATGGTAGGTTCAACGGCCTCCGGTGTGGCTGCAAAAATCACCGGTGCGATTGAGTTTTTGGGCACATTGACCGCCAACGGCAAACGGATTGACGACACACATACCCACAAAGGTGTCAAAGCCGGTGGGGATAATTCAGGTGAGGTAAATTAAATGAAAGAAAGCGTTAATATTTTTTTCGGCGGTTCATATTTACACAAACTAAAAACCTCATGGCGACTTCTGGGCGTGATTTTTTTATTAATCATCAATGAAGAGCCATCCTTAAAGTTAGAAGACATCAAGGTAGTTGAAAAAAATAAAAAGCAACAGTAAAAGGACTCTATTGATGTGTTATCGACGAGAAACGACTAAAGGCGACTACAGCTTTGGTCAAGGGGATAACACGTTTTTAACCAACACCCCTGATGCCGTCGCCCTTGCAATTAAAACCCGCTTGTCCCTCTGGCAGGGGCAATGGTTTTTAGACCGTGAAGAAGGTACGCCTTGGTTGCAATCGGTATTGGGTAAGCCTTATCGGGAGGCTTACGGTATGACCCTCAAACAGCGCATACTGGACACGCAGGGTGTAACCACATTAACCGATTTCAATGTCAATCAAAATTCAACGACGCGAAAACTGACTATCAGCACAAAAGTACAAACCCAATACGGCGAAACTTCTTTTATCCAAGAGGCATAATGTTAAATCTTGATACGTTAGCGTTGTCAGCGAAAGTGACTGACGACGGCATCAGTGCGCCGGATTATCAGACGATACTGATGCGATTAACCGATTTTTTTCATGAAATTTATGGGCAGGATGCGTATTTAACGCCGGATAGCAAAGACGGCCAGATGATAGCCATTTACGCACTCGCTATCCACGATGCCAATAATGCGCTTATCGCCACCTACAACAGTTTTAGCCCGAGTACCAGTACAGGGGCTGCACTTTCAAATAATGTCGCCATTAACGGCATTTCCCGTCATGCATCGGGGTACTCGAATGTGGATGTCGTATTAACGGGGCAAGTGGGTACGGTGATAAAAAATGGCCGTGTGCGCGATAAAAACGGCAATATCTGGCGGTTACCGAAAACGGTTACGCTCGATACGCACGGTGAAGCGACGGTGACAGCGGTTTGTCTGGTTGCCGGAAGTGTTACCGCATTGACCGGTGAAATTAACGAGATAGCCACACCCACGCGAGGCTGGCAAACGGTGAGCAATCCAAAATCCGCAACACAAGGCAGGCCGATTGAAACGGATAATCAGTTACGGGAACGGCAGCGAAAATCGGTCTCACTCCCTTCACGCACGGTACTGGAAGGTATACAGGGCGCGATTAGTCTCATATCAGGGGTGACGAGACAACGCGGTTTTGAAAATGACACCAGTAAAACGGATAAAACCGGTATTTCTCCGCATTCCATTGCGATGATAGTCGATGGTGGCGATGTCACCACGATTGCCAACGCAATCGCACAAAAGAAAACCCCAGGTGCAGGCACGTATGGTGATACCGCCGTGACAGTAAAAGACCGTTACGATATGCCAATTACGATTCGCTTTTCCCGGCCTAAAACGGTTGAGGTACACGTTGAAATTGACTTAACGGCGTTTTTAGGATTTACCACCTTAACCGGTGATAAAATCCGACGTAAAGTTGCAGACTATATTAACCAGCAACTCATTGGCGACAATCTGTATCTGACCCGTCTTTACTCCCCGGCAAATCTGCCCGCTGATGAAGAAGGGAAAACGTTTGATATTACGTCGTTAAAGATTGGTCGAACACCAGAAAGCGTGAAAGAAGAAAATTTAGTCGTTGCCTTCAACGAAGCAGTCAGTTGTCGTGAGAATAACATCAAACTGGTGGTGACCTCATGAGAGATTACACCGAGTACATTACCCCACAACATCGTCAAGCAGAAAAGTTTACGCAACATATTGAGTTAATGACGCGCGCGCTAAGTGATATTTCAGCTTTGGCCTCACAGCTTAATGCCTTTTTCAGTATTGATACGGCAACGGGTAAACAACTGGATGCCGTGGGTGAATGGATAGGCTTATCACGTTTTGTCAAAACGCCGATAAAAGGGGTCTATTTTTCACTGGATACCGAAAAGGTGGGCTTTGACCAAGGGAGCTGGAAACGGCGCTTTGATGCTGATAGTGGTTTTACTGAGCTTGATGACGAAACCTACCGCTTCATATTAAGAGCAAAAATCCGCGCAAATCACTGGGATGGCACAAGCGAGATGCTCTCAGAAATTTATCAGGGCGTAATTCCTGATGAAACAGTAAAAATCTTTTTTATCGACAATCAGAATATGTCGATGGATGTGTATCTAACCGGTGGCGTCATACCGGAAGTGACAAAAGCCGTTATCAAACAGGGATATCTCAATATCAAGCCAGAAGGCGTAAGACTTAACGCCTACACCGGTTCCGAAGGGGATAACGGTATTTTTGGGTTTGATGTCAATAATCGTTACATCGACGGCTTTGACGTCGGTAGCTGGTCAGTAAAATTATAGGAATAATCATGGCAAAAAATGAAATTTTACCGTTTGGTATAGCCGACGGGGCTAACGTATTGCCGGCAGATGAGTATCAGAAACTCCCTGCGCGTAATAACGGCTTTAGTGCTGGTGTCGCTCGCTCACAGGAGCTAAACACCGTCTGGCGACAGGCATCGGTGATAGCGCATGTCATCGCGCAATTCATCGCTGAAACCAATAACAGTGATGTACTGGACGATGGCAACGTTGATAAACTGAAAGCCGGACTTATCAGTGCATTATCGAAAAACGTGAATAACTCCGTGCCAGCCGCCACAAAAACAGTAGCAGGAATAACGAAACTCAGTAGCGCCAAGAATAGTGACGATGAAACGCTGGCTGCCACCCCCAAAGCAGTCAAAATTGCTTATGACCTAGCGAAAACAGTGAGTATTGATGCGGTTAATAAAAAATTCGATAAAGCGAGCGTATTACAAACGACGGGTAATGCTACCGATAAAGTCATCAGCCAAAAAGCCTGTACCGATACTTTTGCCAAGAAAAATTCACAAGAAGGATTTACCACGGGTGGGATTATCATAAAATACGGCAATCCTACGTTAAAATTCCAAACCACCCGTGATAATAGTAATTCCATCTTTGAATTAAATTTTGACAAAAAAACATTCAAACTTGATTATCGCAATCCAGACAATACGCTTAAAAATTCGGTAATATTTCCGAATAAAAATGGCACTTTGGCGTTAACGTCTGATGTGGACGCGATTAACAATTATCCGGTCGGCGCGCCCATTCCTTGGCCTCAAGCAAACCCACCAAAAGGCTATTTGGTGTGCAATGGTGATCCCTTTGATAAAGTCAAATGCCCCAAATTGCTAATCGCTTATCCTTCAGGAAAGTTGCCAGATTTACGTGGTGAATTTATTCGTGGACTCTCTGCTGGAAGAGAAAATGTTGACGTAGGAAGAACCGTATTGAGCGCACAAGGTGATGCTATTCGGAATATAACAGGAACATTTAAGGGTTCTGCAGGGCGCTTTAACCCTGAGTATGTCACTGGTGTATTTAAATTAGAAAGTATGAACGCGTTAGGAGCGGGGCATAGTAATAATAACGAACTAGGAAAAGTAAGTTTTGATCCTTCTCGTGTCGTGCCAACTGCCAATGAAAACAGACCGCGAAATGTCACATTTTTATACATCGTGAGGGCAGCATAATGAGATACAGCTTAGAAATAACAAATAAGAATGACATTACTGAAAGTTCGATTACGAAACTTGGAGAAAGCGGTTTTGCTATATCGGATGGATATATGTTGGTTTATGAATATTTGGCGGATTCGACGAGAGAATACTCTGGAGCAAGGTATAGGTACGTCAGTGAGAATACAAGGCCGGGTTACGGCTATGCCCTAGATGCACCTGTGATACCAGATAATGATGAGCTTGCAATTATTCGTAGTGAAGATCATGAAAGGTGGTTATATGTGCCAGATCACAGAGGGAAGACGGTATATAATACCGATGATCAGTCTTACTACACTGTTGATTACCCCGGCGAAATAAAAACGGGTTTTACTCTTTTAGCACCAAAAACGCCTTTTGATTATTGGGATGGTGACAAATGGGTAACCGATAAAGAAGCTGAGAAAAAGGACGCTATTCAATCTGCAAAGTATGAAAAGCGATATCGCATTGATAGAGCGTCAGAAATCATACAACCTTTGCAAGATGCGGTTGATTTAGATATGGCAACAGAGGAAGAAAAAATTCAATTAAGAAGTTGGAAACTCTATCGGTTAAACCTTCATCGAAAGGACATTTCGATTGCACCTGATATTGAATGGCCTGAAAAACCAAATTAATAAATAAAAGGGAGGAGACTCCCTTAAATATTTTTTTGCATAGGTAAATCAAAATAATTTATTATTTCATTATTAAAATTGATAATTTTATTTTGATTGTCACATTTTTCATTAGAAATCATATTACATGTTTTATTAATAATGTCATCATTAATGCCTGTCCATTCAGAAAATAAGGTCATAAAACTAAACGCACTTCTCTTTGCGTTAATGTAAATTTTTTCTTTTGAATCATAAAATGTAATAAAAAAAGGAACTTCAAAATTTTGTCTGTATTTATCATTATGTATCAATCTTAATTTATTTTTATTATTTTCATCGATTATAGAAAGGCCATGATCAGAAAAGTACATCATTGTCCATTTCGATTGACTTTCAATTAAATATTCATGAATGGTTGCTAATAAATTATCAGTATCTTTTATACTTTGTATGTAGCAAGATATTTCTTTATTTTCATAAAAATAATCATAATTATCGTTTGTTCTAGCACAAGCGGGTGGATGACTACCCATTAAATGAATGATTACTAATTTATTTCTTTTAGTTTTATTTATTGCCGATTTAATGAATGGTAAAAGATGATTATCATTTTTTTTATTATTTTCAATATCCGAATCACCTTTTTTTATAAAGGTAAATTTGTCTGCTTTTTTACCCACAGAAGCAACAGGGCTATCATGGATACCAATGGAGCCTTGGTTTGATAACCATATGGTATGGAAGCCAGCTTTTTCTGCTAATGAAATCACATTATTTGATAAATTACCACTTATAGCCAGAGTATTAGTTAAAGATAGCTGCGTAGAGCCGGATGCGGAAGTGTAATTGGTGAAAAAGATACCATTTATTGAATTCATAAATGGAGTATTATTAATTTTGAATCCATAAAAATTCATAAAATCACGTCTGGTGCTTTCACCAATAACAAGAACGTAAGTATTATATTTGTTATTGGCTTTGACACTATTAAAATCATCTTTTTTTGATATTAAAGAAATAACTTTACTTTGTTCGTTATTTGATTCTTTTATCGATAAATAAAAATCTTTAAAAAATTTGATTTCTGGATATCCTGAGTTAGAAATATCAATATAATCATTACTGTGTTTATCTTTTATTGGTGAATGCATTAATATTATTAAAAAAACAACTAAATATGTTATGCGTAATTTTTTTGATACGTTAAATTTAAATTTCAGACTGTAAAACGAAAGAGATATAATCAAAATTGATACTAAAAAATAATAATAAGGGATTGTTGATATAAACTCTTTAGCTTCATTTTGATCTGTATAAAGAATAGAAGAGGCGATGTTAAAAGAAGGCTGTCCATACATTATGCTGGCTGGTAAATAAACTGCCGCAATAACAGAAAAAATAATCACAAATAGGTAGTATAAAAAATTTAGCCTGTTTATAGAAACAAGAAAAGCAACAATTCCTACAGTATATATAGGTTTTGTAGCATAACCTAATCCGAAATGAACGAGAGAGAACGTTATAAAAAGAAACATTAATTTTGGTATAAAATAATCACTTCTAGATAATATATTTTTTATTTTGTCTTTCAGCATTGGTTCCCCTGTGAAATTTTTATTTAGAAAAAATTATTAAAACCCCATCACAGGGGCATCATATTAGCAGCGTTGGAGGAAGTTGTTAACTATTAGTTGTTGGTTGCGTGTAAGTGGTTATGTGCGAGACGGTGGTTTTGTTTTTTGTAGTGTGGAAAAGATAGCACGTCAAGGGTAGAAAAATAATTTGTACATAATTGTGTATATGAAAATAGAATTTGACGCAGCATTGTTGATTAAATTATTGATTAATAGATTAAATTTAATTAAATAATTTATTTCTAAAGTAAATTTTTCAAATAGGGCGTAGATCTTGTTGTGAAAAGAATGGAATGAATAAAAATGTGAATAATATAAAGCTTTGCTTTATACACCCCAAATATTATATAAAAAACCCAGCGCAAGCTGGGTTTTTTATTAAGAAGTTATTTAATTTTAGCTTCTTTATAAATCACATGCTTACGAACAACTGGATCGAATTTTTTCATTTCCAATTTTTCAGGCATAGTACGTTTGTTCTTCGTTGTAGTATAGAAGTGACCTGTACCTTCAGAAGAAACCAGTTTAATTTTATCGCGAATACCTTTAGCCATTCTTTAGCTCCTTAGTATTTCTCACCACGGGTGCGAAGCTCAGCAAGAACTGCGTCGATTCCTTGTTTATCGATTATACGCATGCCTTTTGCTGACACACGAAGCTTTACGAAACGTTTCTCAGATTCAACCCAGAAACGGTGAGAGTGCAGGTTTGGCAGAAAGCGGCGTTTAGTTGCATTCATTGCGTGTGAGCGTTTGTTACCACTCATCGGGCGCTTACCAGTAACTTGACAGACTCGTGACATGTCTATTTCTCCAAAAATCTAATCAGCTCGAGCTTTATATCGGGAATGACTGCCTCGTCAGACTTGGAAGCCTATCTCAGCAAATTTTCTTAATATAAAAAATAACTTAACTTCAGTAAAACTCACTGAGATAGGCTCTTCTTGTCAAACCCGAGATCCTAAAAGGTGGCGTATTATACGCCCTCTAGCGCTTTCACTCAAGCCCAGAACTAATAAAGTTGCTATTTATTAGTCAAAATGTGGTACTAGAGTAGGCCAAGTTCGACAAATGAAAGGTATTTTTTATGAGTGACGACAAAATGGTCAAACAATTTTATATCTATCAAACGGCAAGCATTAGCAATTTTTTCGGTGACAATTTTATCCGCTAAACTGGGCTCTGGGTTACCCGATGGATGATTATGTGCAAGAATAATGGATACTGCATTTACTTTAACCGCCTGCCTTAAAATTTCTCTTGGATATACTTCTACGCGATTTATGGTGCCTTTAAACATTTCTTCATAGCAGATAATTTGATTTTGGTTGTTTAAGAATAATACAATAAAAATTTCTCTATCCTGTCCAAGATAAAAATCGAGTAGATATTTTTTCAAGTGCTTAGGACTTCTCATAATACTTTGATTAATAAGTTGTTGTGTAAAGAATCGTTTAGCGACTTCACCAATCGCTTGTAATTGTGAATACTTACAAACTCCTAATCCCTTGTGCGCTGAAAATTGTTGATAATCAGCAGTTAATAGTTTGTGCAACGAGCCAAATTCTTTTAATAAGTTTTCAGCCAATATTAAAACCGGAAATCCAGGCAATCCTGTGCGAAGAAAAATGGCCAAAAGCTCTTGGTCACTTAATGATGATGCCCCATAAGCTAAAAGCTTTTCTCTAGGTTGAAGTGCATAATTTATTTCGTCCATATGTTTTTCCTGTCTATTTCCTTGTCGCTTTGACAGGTTACAGCATGCCAAAATATGGGCCAAAATTTTCTAGCGTAGTTGCGTAGCGTTTTGCAAAAAAGTTTTTTTTATAGATAAAAATTGATGGTATTCTCACCTAAACTTCAGCTTATGGTAATATCAGTAGACTCATCATTTGAATTTGGATATATATGATGGCAGAACTTACAGGTAAACATATCGTACTTGGCATTAGTGGTGGTATTGCTGCTTATAAAACACCAGAATTAGTTCGTCGTTTGCGTGACCATGGTGCAATTGTACGTGTGGTAATGACGAATGCTGCCAAATCTTTCATTACACCGTTGACGCTACAGGCTGTTTCGGGCTATCCAATTGCAGATGATTTATTGGATCCTGCCGCAGAGGCTGCAATGGGTCATATTGAATTAGCTAAATGGGCAGATTTAATTATTTTAGCGCCTGCAACTGCAGATTTGCTGGCTCGTTTATCCGTTGGTATGGCGAATGATTTATTAACAACGGTCTGTTTAGCTTCAGAGGCAACAATAGCTGTCGTACCGGCAATGAATCAGCAAATGTATCGCGCTAATATTACTCAGCAAAATATTGCAATACTTAAAGAACGCCATGTTTTAGTTTGGGGCCCAGATGAAGGTAGTCAAGCTTGTGGTGATGTTGGCCCTGGTCGAATGTTAGAGCCGTTAGCTATTGTTGAATTAGCTAAGAATAGTTTTCAGCATAAGCTAGATATGGTAAACCTGCATTTAGCAATTACTGCGGGGCCAACACAAGAAGAAATTGATCCCGTTCGTTTTGTGACTAATCATAGTTCAGGGAAAATGGGTTTCGCGATAGCACAAGCTGCTGCAAAACGAGGGGCTAATGTAACACTTATTACCGGTCCAGTTAATTTACCAACACCAGCAGGCGTTAAACGTATTAATGTTGTAAGCGCGTTGGAAATGTATAGTCAAGTACATAATATAATTGATAAACAAGATATTTTTATTGGATGTGCCGCAGTTGCTGATTATCGACCAAAAGAGTTTACAAAAGAAAAAATTAAAAAGCAGGCAGATGAAATTACTCTGACATTGGTAAAAAATCCTGATATTGTGGCAAGTGTTGGTAAATTGACTAAAAATCGTCCTTATGTCGTTGGATTTGCAGCAGAGACACAAAATGTGGAAGAATATGCCCGTAATAAGCGTACCCAAAAAAATCTGGATCTTATTTGTGCAAATGATGTTTCATTAGCTGATCATGGGTTTAATTCAGAAAGCAATGCCTTGAATTTATTTTGGGAAGATAAAGAGATACATTTACCACATAGCCATAAATTAAAGCTTGGTCACCGTTTACTCGATGAGATACTTCAACGTTATGAAGAAAAAAATAGACATTAAAATTCTTGATCCTCGTGTAGGAAATAAATTTCCGTTGCCAACTTATGCGACAGAAGGATCTGCTGGGTTAGATCTACGAGCTTGCTTAGATCAGGCTATTCAATTAGAACCAGGTCAAACTGAGCTATTACCTACAGGATTAGCAGTGCATATTGCAGATCAACAATTAGCTGCAGTCATTCTTCCTCGTTCAGGTTTAGGACATAAACATGGTGTTGTATTAGGAAATTTAGTCGGTTTAATCGATTCTGATTATCAAGGTGAATTGAAGGTTTCAGTCTGGAATCGTGGTGATACAAGTTTTACTATTGAACCTGGTGAGCGTATAGCACAAATGGTTTTTGTACCAATTGTTCAAGTTGAATTTGATCTGGTACAAGATTTTGAAACGACAAAACGAGGTAGTGGTGGTTTTGGTCATTCAGGTCGTCAATAATAATCTTGTTATTTATAAAATATTATAAATTTGTTAAATTTTGTGCTTTATAAATGATGAAAGGCAAGGATTGCGTGGTCTGTTTTGTTGTTTTATCAGGGGTCTTGTTTCGCCATGGCAGGAAAAGAGATAACAAAGAAGAAAAACAGGCGTGAGGAAATCTTGCAGGTGCTTGCGCAAATGTTGGAAACGAGTGATGGTAGTCAACGCATTACCACAGCTAAGTTGGCAAGTCATGTTGGTGTATCTGAAGCAGCACTTTATCGGCATTTCCCTAGTAAGGGAAAAATGTTTGATAGTCTTATTGAATTTATTGAAAATTCTTTAATTTCACGGATTAATCTGATTCTGCAAGATGAAAAAGATACCATTAGGCGTATTCGGTTGATTTTTATGTTGATACTCGGTTTTGCGGAGAAAAATCCTGGATTGACACGAATAATGACGGCACATGCGTTGATGTTTGAGCAAGTTCAGTTACAAGATAGGATTAGCCAATTATTTGAACGTATCGAAGCGCAATTTAGACAGGTTTTAAAGGAAAGAAAAATACGTGATAAGCAAAGTTTTAGTTATGATGAGAGCTTATTAGCATCTCAATTATTAGTGTTTTGTGAGGGGATGCTATCACGTTTTGTACGTTCAGAATTTCGGTATTGCCCAACTAAAGAATTTGATGCACGCTGGCCTATGATCTTGGCGCAGTTGCAATAATTAATTGTACTACTCACTCCGCCTGATATTTGGGCGGAGTTTTTTTTATGTTAGTGGGTTAATAAAATTGCTAATTTTTTTATTTGTTAAGAGGGAGTGATACCGTAATTCTCACGATAAGCTTTCATCGTAGCTAAATGGGTTGACATATTCGGATTTTCACTTAGATAATTAATTAAATCATTCAAAGTGATAATAGAAAATACCTTGCATTTGAATTTTTTTTCGATTTCTTGGACGGCGGATAGATTCTTTTCACCTTTCTCCTGACGATCTAGACTTAATATAACAGCACTAAGTTTAGCTTTATGTCG
Source organism: Arsenophonus endosymbiont of Crataerina pallida (assembly GCF_964020125.1). NCBI lineage: Bacteria > Pseudomonadati > Pseudomonadota > Gammaproteobacteria > Enterobacterales > Morganellaceae > Arsenophonus > Arsenophonus endosymbiont of Crataerina pallida. Next base: position 267,320 of record NZ_OZ026540.1, read on the forward strand.
CTTAATTATTTCTGCAGATTCTTTGATTGCAGTTCCTGCTGTAATAACGTCGTCAACGATCACAACGTTTCCTTTTAATGGGCTACCTACTAATTCCCCACCTTCCCCATGTTTTTTAACTTCTTTACGATTAAAACAGTAAGGCTTATCGAAGTGATAATGCTCAGATAGTGCAACTACCATGGTTGTTACGATCGGGATACCTTTATAGGCCGGACCAAAAATAATGTCACAAGTAGGATTATGATCCATAAACGCTTGGGCATAAAAATGACCGAGTGCAGCTAAATCTTTTCCTGTATTAAAGAGGCCAGCATTGAAAAAATAGGGGCTCTTACGACCAGATTTCAACGTAAATTCACCAAATTCCAATGCTTTTTTTTCATGGCGAGTTTAATAAATTCGCGCTGATAACCTTTCATTAAATTTTCCTCTTTAATTTATTCTCACTTTAATTAATCGATATAAAAAGACAGTTAAACAGATGATTAAAATTTATTGTTCTAATGCTTCTTTTTGGGCGGTAAAAATAATTTGTAAACCATTTTTTGCTAAAGAAAGCAGTGATAGCAGCTCTTCATGACTAAATGGCTCACCTTCGGCAGTACCTTGAATTTCGATCATTTTACCATTATCCATCATGACAACATTCATATCTGTTTCTGCGGCAGAGTCTTCAATATATTCTAGATCACAAATAGGTTTGCCATCCACTATACCGACAGAAACCGCAGCAACCATCGATTTAAGTGGGCTTTTTTTCAATTTTCCTTCTGCGACCATTTTATTTAATGCGTCAGTTAAAGCGACACAGGCACCAGAAATTGCAGCGGTACGAGTCCCCCCATCAGCCTGAATAACATCACAATCTAGTGTAATGGTATATTCACCTAATTGCTTTAAATCAACGGCGGCACGCAGAGAACGGGCAATAAGGCGTTGTATCTCCATGGTGCGACCCGTTTGTTTGCCTTTTGCTGCTTCGCGTATATTACGAGAATTTGTTGCCCGTGGTAGCATACCGTATTCCGCTGTTATCCAACCTTGTGATTGGCCTTTTAAAAAGCGGGGAACGCCTTCTTCGATTGTGGCGTTACATAATACTTTGGTATCACCAAATTCAATCAGAACAGAGCCTTCGGCATGTTTAGTATATTGGCGGGTGATTTTTATAGGGCGCACCTGATTAGCTTCTCTATTCTCTGGACGCATGGTGTTATCTCCGTAGTTAAACAATGTTGGTGGCGCATTATACGTTCTTCGATATTGAATGCCTATCCTATGGTTTCACTCAAGGTTATAATTTAATTTTTATTTATAGGAACGAAATATGATCCATAGTATGACCGCTTTCGCACGACGAGATATAAAAAGTGAATGGGGAAATGTGGCTTGGGAGCTGCGTTCCGTTAACCAACGTTATCTTGAAACTTATATTCGCTTGCCGGAACAATTTAGAAGTCTGGAACCTGTTATTCGTGAGCGTCTACGTGCCAGATTAACCCGAGGGAAAGTAGAGTGTAGTTTACGTTTTGAACTTAGTTCACATCAACAGAGTGAATTAGTACTGAATGAAGAGTTAGCTAACCAATTGATTAGAACTGCTAACTGGGTAAAAAAGAGTAGTGGTGAAGGAGAAATTAATCCGTTAGAAATTCTTCGCTGGCCTGGTGTTATGTCGGCTCAAGAACAGAATTTGGATGTTATTTGTACGCATTTGCTTAAAGAATTAGAACTTGCTTTAGATGATTTTATTCTCAATCGGGAAAGCGAAGGGAAGATGCTAAAAATAATGATTGAGCAACGGCTAGATGCTGTTTGTCAGGAAATTCAAGCGGTTCGTCGTCAAATGCCTGAAATTTTAAAATGGCAGCGTGAGCGCTTACAAACAAAATTAGAGGAGGCAGAAATTCAGATAGATAATAATCGATTAGAACAAGAGCTTATCATATTAGCACAACGTATTGATGTTGCAGAAGAGCTTGATAGGCTGGATGCTCATGTCAAAGAAACACGTAATATTCTTAAAAAACAAGAAGCTGTCGGCCGTCGGTTAGATTTTATGATGCAGGAGTTTAATCGTGAAGCAAATACCTTGGCCTCAAAGTCTATTAATAGCCAAGTGACTAATTCTGCTGTTGAATTAAAAGTATTAATAGAACAAATGCGTGAGCAGATTCAAAACATCGAGTAGATTCTCAAGTAAATTCACTAAATATCATAACTTGCAACTAATACCAATAAGCCAGTGCGAATACTGACTTTTTTAATTCAACAAGTTTCATATTATATCACCAAAGTCGTACATTATTGGTGTACTTAAAAGGGTACTTAGTTGGTTTTAAGTACACTAATTTAAGGACACCCTCAATAAAATCGATAAAATATGGGAAAACTTAACGACATATAAAAAAGAACATGGATATGAAGTGGAGAACTCTTTATAAGATGCTCAGACGGTAGTGAGCTATATTTTATTTTCCAAGCTAATAAAAAAATAAACAAGTATTATATATGTCAATTTCAATGTCTAATGGCCCCATCACTCATTTCTTTTCATATAGTTGCACAATACAGATGTTCGACGTACAATTTAAATGTACACTTTAGGAGACATATCATGCGTACATACACTTCCACTCAAGCCCGCGCCAATATCTCAGAAGTGCTGGATGCTGCCACTCATGGTGAACCCGTTGAAATCACCCGCAGGGATGGAAGTTCAGCAGTAGTTATCAGCAAGGCGGAATTCGAGGCATACCAGAACGCTAAGCTGGATGCGGAGTTTGATGTGATTATGCAGCGCCATGGACATACTGTAGAGGCATTGACAAACCGATGATATGGAGTCAGCGCACAGGAAGTTATTGCTTTTCATGACCGTATATTGCAATGGCTTCCCGGCGTTGCTGGTATGCCGGATCCTGGCAGAGCTGAAGCTCTTATTTGCCGGGTGTAAAATCGTGCACATTATGACGGTGTTACGGATATTTTTGAGTTGGCTGCCACTTACTGGGTTGCTATCGCCAGAGGTCACATTTTTAATGATGGCAATAAGCGTACCGCGTTTTTTGTGACCATGACTTTCCTCTACCGCAACGGTATCAATATCCGAGATAACGACAATACTTTGGAAAATTTAACGGTAGAAGCTGCTACCGGAGAAAAAACTGTTGATCAGTTAGCGCAGCAGTTACGTGAGTTAGTAAATCGTATCGAGCCAATTGGTTGAATAGTCATTGTTTTTCATGTAATTAATCAAAAATTAGTTTAGTAAAAATATAATCAAATAATATTAGTAGTAAGCCACTATTCAGTACTCAAAATCATACTAGTTTATTAAGTTAAGGTATTTTTTAAAATTGTTAGTGTGGCTAAATAACGCACTTGTATTGCTATGGTGTTGTTTTTTTTAAAAAATATTGTTAATTAGTGACAGAATATTGAAAAATTCAATCATGATAAGCATCTATCGAAAAAATGTTGCTTATTTAGTACATTTATTTTCATAAAGAATAAGCCATTCATAATGTTTTTATATCGTAAAATTCTTAGATAATTTTAATATGTAAGATGTTCGATATATAACTAAATGAAATTTATAGAGCAATTGAGATATAGATTAAACTGATTTTTAGAATGAAATATGGCTAATTAGTCGATATATTGATTTAATTATAAATAAATTTGTAAGCAAAAGTTTATTTCTTTGTTAAGGTTAATATATTGATATATAAGTAAAAATCAAAGTCTTGCGAAGAAAAAGTGAGGTATTAATGGCAAATTATGATGAAAAAAAGCTATAAAGCCAGCAGAGACATCTTGCTTCTGCTGACTATATGGCTTTATGATATTGAGGAATAAATTTCCCTGGTGTTGGCCAACTTGGCAGCCTGACCTTACATGAGGTCAGGTTTTTTTATTGTTTTTATATAAATCTAATAGTGACTTTACCCTTTTTTATGCTTCGATTGTAGTTAGACTTAAGTCTAGTTTTGTACTATACTTTTGTCTTAACACGGAAGTTTATTATTTTACTTTTGAGGTGATATTAGATGTCAGAGTTATTTTATGGTAATGATGAAATAGATAACTCAGTAAAAAATTATTTAGATAGAAAATTGGCTGTTTTTGGAGATTTCAAATATGCATATATGATTCTCAATAAGAGAGACCCAATGCGCATGTTAATCATCTCAAATTATCTGACGGAATGGATTGATATATATAAACAAAGGCAATATCAACAAATAGATCCAGTTGTCTTAGCAGCTTTTAGTCGAATTACCCCTTTTTCTTGGAATGAAAGTTTTTCTGTTAAGGATTTAAATGGTTTCAGAAAGATTTTTAATATCTCAAAAAATTATAGTGTTATGAATGGTTATACTTTTGTTCTTCATGATTGTAATAACTATCTTGCTATGTTATCGATTTTGATGAATGAAGATGGAGCCATCGATATAGAAGAAAAACTAGAAAAGAGTAAGGGTGACTTGCAAATGCTTTTGCTTACTATTCATGAAAAAATCACCTCCCTATATCGAGAGATGACTCAACAAACCTACTGTATGCCAGCAGATGGGAAAGATTTTTTTTCACCGCGTGAAAATGAAATTTTATACTGGGCTAGTATGGGAAAAACATACCAGGAAATTGCAACCATACTAGGTATAAAGTTGGGTACAGTAAAATTTCATATCGGCAATGTTGTGAAAAAATTAGGTGTCATAAATGCTAAGCATGCAATAAGACTTGGTGTCGAATTACAACTCATTAAATCTGTCTCCAAATGATGGATATATTAATGGCCATTGCTTCAATTTATTATTAATAAGGCTGTCATAATGGTTTCTTATTTTTAGGATGAGTTGGTTTTGGCTTCCAGAGTCTGTAGGTAAAAGCATCAAATATACTTTTTCGTGTTTTTCAGATATCCCTTGTTCGATAATTGAGATATCCCAACCAGAACGCTCCAAAATCTTCAACATAGCACGACTAACGATGGTGAGAATGCCATCATACTGGTATTTTTTTGCGTAATTAAGCATTGCTAAAAATAGTATAGAACAGACGGGATCTTTATTATAATTTCCCTGGCTTATTCGGTTTTTAGCCACAAAAAAGCGGCTTGATTCAATATAGTTTCCTTTAGGGAGATTGAGATGCTTGAAAAAAGGGGCAAATGTGCCTGTGATCATATTAGGAAATTGCATTTCAATAAATCTAACACTACAGATGATGGTGTTACTTCTTACGCCAAATAGATAGTTAGCTTTGTCATTATCATATTCATCAAACTCCATGCCATTAATACAATTAACTGCCCAGTTAAGGCGATCTTTAAATGTTTCTTTTCTTAGCGTAAATAATTCTTTTGATTTTTTTTCAGTCAAAAGGTTGTAGTTCACATCAAATATTTCTAACATTTTTTCTCCATTATTTCATTTACTCGCAGATCCTATATTTAAAATTACTAAAATATTTCTATCTAGCGATACTATTTTTCGATTTCCACTGTGGGTAATAATGCCTGTTATATTTTGCCTTCTCTATAATTTTTTGTACACTAGTGGTGTTAAGTTTATATATGCGTTTTGCGATGGAATTAACTGACTTATAAGGAATATTTTAGATGAAGTGCAAATCGGAGGTGTAAATTAATCGGACAGTTTTTAATTAAAAGTTAAAAATTTTTATAGATAAAGTTAGCTATATTAAAAAGACATAAAAAGCGTTTTATTAATAGCGCTGGTTTAAGAAAAGTAATCTATATATTTATAGTATAAAAAAAATTAAACTATCTATTAAGATAACTGAACTATCCGCTAAATATATAATTTATTAACATAATGATTAGCCATTTTTTTATTTAATTATTCTAATGATAGCATTTGCAATATTTATACTAAATTTTACCTTTATCAAAGAAAGTTAATAATTTAAGCATTTGGTAAAAGTTTTATCGTATAATGTAGTAAGCCGAATCAATTCAGCCAGTTATAGCCATAAGCAAAATACATGAAATTATGGTTTTTATACTTATGGCAATATATTAAATCAGAGGTCACCATGAACAAAAAAGGAATAAAAAAAGTTGGCGTTTTAACCAGTGGTGGTGATGCGCCAGGAATGAATGCCGCTATTCGTAGTGTTGTGCGCATGGGACTTTTTGAAGATTTAGAAGTTTATGGTATCTATGACGGCTATATGGGACTTTATGAAAATCGAATAAAAAAACTCAACCGTTTTAGTGTTTCTGATATTATTAATCGCGGCGGTACTTTCTTAGGCTCTGCCCGTTTTCCTGAATTTCGTGATAGTGAGAAGGTAAGAACCCAAGCTATTGAGAATATGAAAAAACATAATATTGATGCCTTGGTTGTCATCGGTGGAGATGGCTCTTATCGTGGCGCAAAGAAGATCACTGAAGCGGGATTCCCTTGTATAGGTGTACCCGGAACTATTGATAATGATGTTGCCGGTACTGATTATACGATTGGTTATTTTACCGCTTTGGATACTATTGTTGAGGCAATTGATCGTTTACGTGATACCTCAACTTCCCATAAACGTATTTCGATTGTTGAAATAATGGGGCGTCATTGTGGTGATTTGACTTTATCCGCAGCTATTGCTGGCGGCTGTGAGTTTGTGGTATTGCCCGAAATACCTTTTGATAAGGAAGAGTTACTGACAGAAATTAAATCTGGCTTAGCAAGAGGTAAACGTCATGCAATTGTTGCCATTACTGAACATATTTATGATGTTAATGAATTGGCAAAATATATTGAAAAAGCAACGGGGCATGAGACACGAGCAACGGTTTTAGGCCATATTCAGCGAGGTGGTAGCCCAGTTGCGAGTGATCGAGTTCTGGCATCCCGTATGGGCGCTTACTCTATTCAGTTACTTTTACAGGGGTATGGTGGGCGCTGTGTTGGTATTCAAAATGATAAACTGGTTCATCATGATATTATTGATGCAGTTGAAAATATGCAACGTAAGTTTAAGCAGGATTGGTTAGATACGGCGAAGAAACTTTATTAACTGGTTTGAGCGGGTTGTAGCTGATAAAGTTTCGATATAAGCCTCATAAATTTATGAGGCTTATATGGTTTTATTGCGTGATGGTTGTATTTTTAGTCAACCATTGCGTTATTCGTTGTTTTTCGTCATCATTGAGCCACATACCTAATTTGGTTCTGCGCCAGATGACATCATCTAACTCTGTAACCCATTCATTTTCGACTAAATAACGTAATTCAGCTTCGTATAAATTGTGGCCAAAAGCTTCACCTAGATCTGATAACGATTGTGCTTGTTTTAAAATCAAATTGCTATTACTACCGTAAGTGCGGGCATATCGCAATGCAATGCCTTCTGGTAACCATGGGTAGCGTTTACGTAATAGTTGGGCATAACCGTCACGATCACAGCCTTCGATATCACCACCAGGTAGCGTTGCTTCTTTAGTCCACGCTTTACCGGCATTAGGATAGTAATGAGCTAATTTATCTATCGCATGTTCTGCAAGTTTACGATAGGTGGTTAATTTACCGCCGAAAACAGATAGTAAAGGTGCTTTTCCTTGTTCATCATGGATGTCGAGGGTGTAATCACGTGTAATAGCTTGAGGTGAATCAGATTCATCATCACATAATGGACGTACCCCAGAGTAAGTCCAGACAATATCTTGCTGTGTTAGCTGTTTTTTGAAATGATCGTTATAAACTTTTAATAAATAATTGATTTCATTATTATCTATGTGAACATCTTTTGGATCACCTTGATATTCGACATCGGTAGTACCGATAATAGAAAACTCGTCCATCCAAGGTATAACAAAGACAATACGATGATCTTCATTTTGTAAAATATAAGCTTGTGAGCCATCGTGTACACGAGGTACAACAATATGGCTACCTTTAATTAGCCGGATACCGTAGGGAGATTTTAATTGTAACCCTTCATCAAAGAAAGATTTAACCCAAGGTCCTGTTGCGTTTACTAATCCTTTTGCTTGCCAAGTTTCTTTTTTGCCCGTACGTAAGTCTTCTGCTTCTACGACCCACAGCCCATTCTCACGCCAGGCTTTCGTCGCTTTAGTGCGAGTTCGAACTTCACCTTTATGTCTGAGAATTTCTTGTGCATTGAGGACAACTAAGCGTGCATCATCGACCCAACAATCTGAATATTCAAAACCTTTTGTTAATTCTGATTTTAAGGCAGAGTTTTTACCAAATTTTAGCCCTTTACTTCCGGGTAGACTGGTACGTTTACCGAGGTGATCATAAAGGAAAAGGCCAGCACGTATCATCCAAGCAGGACGAAGATGAGGTTGATGAGGTAGGCGAAAACGCATAGGGAAAGCAATATGAGGAGCGAGCTTAAGCAAAACTTCACGTTCGGCAAGCGCTTCACTAACTAAACGAAATTCATAATGTTCTAAATAGCGTAATCCGCCATGGATTAGTTTGGAACTAGCAGAAGAAGTTGCGCTAGCAAGATCTTGAGCTTCTAATAGTAATACTGATAATCCTCGACCAGCAGCATCAGCGGCAATACCTGCACCATTTATACCACCACCTAGCACAATTAAATCTTTTGTTTTCATGCGTCCCCCAATGTTCGAGATTGCTCAAATATGTTCGTTTTCGCTCACAATTTTAATCAAATTAGATTCTAAAGCCAACTATTATTAAGTGAAGAAAAACCATTAAATTGAAGCTATTTATCATTTATTGGAAAAATAGAGAAAAAATAGCAAACTAATTAAGAAAATGAGTATTAATCTGGAGAGAATATTAGCTTATTAAGAAGTATAGCCACAGATTAGAGCAGGAAATAAGAAAATTTCCTGCGACAAGTGAGCATTAGCATATTTCAAGTGTTACATTATGATGCTCAATCATTTTGTGGATGTTTGCAGGAGGGGCTTTGTCAGTAAAAAGATAATCAATCATCTCCATACTACCTAGGTTAACCATTGCATTGCGACCAAATTTTGAGTGATCAGTAACCAGCATAACGCAACGAGAATTTTCAATAATTGCTTTTTTTGTTCGTACTTCATGGTAGTCGAATTCGAGTAATGAACCATCTCCATCGATACCACTGATGCCTAAAATACCATAGTCAAGACGGAATTGAGTTATAAAATCTAAGGTTGCCTCACCAACAATTCCTCCATCACGGCTGCGAACTTCTCCTCCTGCTAAGATCAGACGAAAATCCTCTTTTGCCATAAGTAGGGTTGCAACATTAAGATTATTAGTGACGATCCTTAAATTTTTATGATCCAGCAAAGCATAGGCGACAGCTTCTGGTGTAGTGCCGATATCAATAAATAGTGTAGCTCCATTAGGGATTTGACGCGCAACATGTTGAGCAATCCGTTCTTTTTCGCTCGACCACATCATCTTGCGATCGTGGTAAGCAGTATTAACAGAACTTGAAGGAAGCGCGGCACCTCCGTGATGGCGCTGAATTTTATTTTTTTCCGCCAGTTCATTGAGATCACGACGGATAGTTTGTGGGCTGACATTGAAATATTCAACTAACTTTTCAGTACTTACATAGCCTTGAATACGGGCAAGTTCGATAATAGTATCATGGCGTTGAGTTTGCTTCACAAAAACCTCAAGTATCACTATATGTATTGGTCATGTTTGGTATTATTTGGTTTATGTCTATTATCCCATAATCCCATTAATAAACCGATAATTAACCCGGCAGTGTGTGCCGTGTTAGCTATTTTCATGCCAAAAATATCAAAGTAACCAAGAAATAACCATAAAACAGCAAATATCATTAACCCTCTTGGAATAGAAATACCTTTTTCTGGGTGACGTTCACCGGTTAACCAAACGTAGCCAATCAGCGAAAAAACTACGCCGGAAAGACCACCAAAAGCAGAGCCACTAAAGAGCGATTGCCCCCAATTACTAAAAAGAGCTGATACAATAGCAATGACAAATAGTTTACCTGTACCCAATTGGCGTTCTACCTGACTACCTAAATACCACCACCACATTAAATTAAATAAAATGTGCATCAACGAAAAGTGAAGTAGGGCGGGGGTGAATATTCGCCAGATTTCCGTGTACTGAGTACTTGATGGCCAAGCAAGATAAGCCATTACGGCGTCATTACCGGAAATTAACATCCAAATATAAATAAAAATAGCTAAAAAGAAAACGATGATGGTTAGTGGCCCAGATTGTTTTTTTAAATAATCAACAGTGAGATAATTACGGTAGCCAAATTTTTTATCAATATGTCCCGTTTGCCAACTTGCTGCCTGATAACGTGAATTAAGAGGATCTTGCATAAACAGCTTTAGTTCTTGCTGCACTTGATCGAACTTATTTTCATCATGTAGCCAGAGATCAAAAAATTTTCCCTGTGGTTCTGCGCGCATTTCGATAACAATGTTTTGCATCGCCATATAATCAATAAATGCTTGTGCTAATCTAGGATTTGCTATAGAAATTAAATGGATCATAACCAGTTATATCGCTTACGAGAGTGAGTTGATGGTGTGTGGGTATTCTCTCAACCATGCTTCAAAACCACCGTTTATGCTATAAACAGTTTCGAAGCCCATATTAACTAAATATTGTGCTGCGCCTTGGCTACTATGGCCATGGTAACACATTATCATTACCGGCGAGTCAAAGTCTGTTTGCTTAATAAAGTTATTTAAGGTCTCATTCGTGAGATGGTAAGCGCCTTTAATATGCGCTGAATGAAAACTTTGTGGGTCACGAATGTCGACCATGATGATGTCACCTGTTTGCCAAAGTTTATAGGCTTGTTCAACTGTAATTAATTGAAAATTATCCATAGTAATCTGCACAATATTATTTTACATTCGGAAAAACAAGATACTCTCTGTACTTTTAAAGAGTATCCATCATTGGCAAAAATGAGTAATTATTTTAATAATAAGAGTGATCACCACGCTGATGTTCAGTTAAATCTTTTACTCCTTTTAATTCGTCTGGGAACATATTTAGCAACTGTTTTTCAATACCTTCTTTTAAGGTAATATCGACCATTGAACAGCCATTACATCCTCCACCGAATTGTAGAATTGCATATCCATCGTCAGTGATTTCCATCAATGAAACCCGTCCTCCATGGCCTGCTAATTGTGGGTTAATTTGTGATTGAATAACATATTCAACTCGTTCAATCAGTGGAGCATCGTCAGCCACTTTTCGCATTTTAGCATTAGGCGCTTTTAGGGTAAGTTGAGAGCCTAATTGATCCGTTACGAAATCGATTTCGGCCTCTTGCAGAAAAGGTGCGCTAATTTCATCAATATAAGCTGAAAGTTTATCAAATTTAAGTTCAATATCCGTCGCTTCGATAGCATCAGGAGGACAATAAGAGACCCCACATTCTGCAGAAGGTGTGCCAGGATTAATGACAAATACGCGAATTTGTGTACCAGGTTCTTGATTTGCCAATAGTTTGGCAAAATGAGCTTGTGCTGCTTCAGTAATATTAATCATAATCGATGCTCAAGTTTATCATTTTAGTATGTTTATCATACGCTCTTTTCCTTACTTTCTACAAGGTTCTGCATATTGCCCAGGCTTGAACTGAGTTTGCTCCAGCACTAATCAGCAACTTAGCAACTTCATTCATTGTTGTTCCTGTTGTAATGACATCGTCAAATACGGCAATATGGCGATCTTGAAACGATTTTTTTACCCTAAAAGCTTTACTAAGATTTTGGGTACGTTTTTTAGCAGAAAGTTGAGTTTGCGGTAGTGTAGCACGAGTGCGAATAATTGAATTAGTTTGAAATTGGCATCCTAACCAATAAGCTAATTGAGTTGCTATTAAACTGGCTTGATTAAATCCACGTTGCCAATGTTTACTATGATGAAGTGGGATCGCTATTATGATATCTGGTTTGCGCCAGCGTTGTTGGCGATATCCTTGTTGCCAATAGAGTAGAAATAAGCGTGCAAGGATAAAGGCGATTTGCGTTATCTTTTCATATTTGTACTGCTGTATTAGCTTGCTTAATGGTGGTATATAGGGAGTAATGGCGACAAGATTGTGCCAATAGGGTGGAGTTTGTAAGCAGCGACCGCAAGCAAGGGTGAATTGTTCAACGGGTAAAGCACAGCGATGACAAACTCGTTTTAGATAAGGCAAATGTTTTAAACAGTAGTGACAAATGCCATGAAAGCGATATTTTAGTGTTTGGTGGCATAGCCAACAATACCCAGCCATTGTTAACATAATGATGTCCTTTTTTATACCTGTAAAGCGAGAATAACTATGACGACACTGTTTTGGCGGCAGTTGGGTAAAGGAAAACAAGATATTGTGCTATTGCACGGATGGGGATTGAATGCAGAAGTTTGGCGTACCATTGAAGTGGAATGTGGTTCTCATTTTCGTCTCCATCTAGTTGACTTACCTGGCTATGGTCGTAGTAATCTTTTTCCACCGATGTCGCTACAACAAATGGCAGAGGTAATTTGGCAGAAAGCGCCCAAGCAGGCTATTTGGTTAGGTTGGTCGTTAGGCGGACTGATTGCTAGTATCATCTCACTTAACCATCAAGCTGAAATAGCAGGTTTAATAACAGTGGCTTCATCGCCCTGTTTTGGACAACAAGAAAATTGGCCAGGCATTAAACCTACGGTACTTAAGGGGTTTGAACGACAATTACAGGTTGATTTTCATCGTACAGTAGAACGTTTTCTTGTATTGCAAACATTGGGCACTAAAACAGCTAATGGCGATATACGATTATTAAAATCGGTGATACTAGAGCAGCCGTTACCCTCTGTTGCCGTGTTAAACGCAGGTTTGGAAATTTTGCGAACAACTGATCTACGGCAATCTTTATTAACCTTAAATAAACCTTTTTTGCGTATCTATGGTGACCTTGATAGCTTAGTACCAAAAAAAATATTACCAATGCTGGATAAATGGTTACCAAATTCGCCTTCGGTGGTAATAAAACATGCCGCCCATGCCCCTTTTATTTCTCATCCTAATCAGTTTATTCAATTGTTAGTCGATTTTTTGGGTCAATTGGAGAAATGAATATGGGGAGTCAGAATAAAAGCAAAAACATTCTTTATGCTAATCGAGTAAGCGATAATTTTAATAAATTATCGCTTACTTGCATAAATTAGAGAGAAGTAACTTGATAAATTTTTAGGTTAAACTTTTTTATTTCGGGACATTGCTTACAACTATGGCCCGTTAAACAGGATGATTGATCAATTTGTTCTAATTTTCCCATGGCCGCTAATTTATCTAACATAGCCTCAATCATAGGTAATGAAACAGAGAATTTCTAACTAATTTGGTAAGCATCCGTTCTGCCATACAGCGCAACCATATCTCTGACTTGCAATAAACTGATCATCTCATTACCTCTAGTGGCATGAACCACTTTGGCTGTGGTTACATTTATGGACATTATGATGGAGTTTTAGTGTTATGCGTTTACGTGAATGGCGCAACAATGCGATTAACAGTAAGTTAAACACGACGAGCATCCCAATAACCCCGCGCTATATTGTGGATGTTGTGAGAAAGTGGCTATTTGGTAGAACAAGGCAGAAACCGAATAAGCAACATTCAAGCCCCATAGAATAGAAAATGTCATCCAGTTTCGATTCGTTTCACGGGCAATGGCTCCTAATACAGAAATGCAAGGCACATAAAGTAGAACAAAGATTAGATAGCTATGGCTGATAAAGACGAGCCGAATCGTGCTGCCATAGCGCCCATTGTACTGCTATCCATATCACCATCACCTTTACTGGCTTCAATAGGATTGGATAAGACACTTAAACTGAATGTTCTTTTAGACTATCCCAAGTTTCATTAACCGCATCTTCTAATTCATCTAACAGATTAAATTGCTTGGCATTAAAAGGTGTTTGAGTAATATTTTCGGCGGTGTACAGTGTATTCAATGTGCCGACAACCACTTCTTTAGCTAACGCGCCCGTAATAAGTCCAACGGTTGCTTGCCAATTATCATCATTGATACCGATAGGTTTCAATAACGGGGGTAACGGTTTTACTTACTGACGCTAATGCTGATTGGTTAATATTATCAACGACTTTACCGGACAAAGAAAAACTATTAAGTGCCCCGATAATCATACTGGCAATAATAATCACTTTTCCCGCTCTTAAGACAAAGCCTTTCAATCTTTGCCAGGTCTGTAATAGTAATGTTTTTAAGTGTGGTACATGGTAAACCGGTAATTCCATGATAAAAGGGGAGGATGCGCCCCGTGCAACAGTATATTTCAATAACAACCCGGTTAGGATGGCAATGACAATACCTAATAAATAAAGAGAAAAAACAATACTTGCGCCATTTTTGCCAAAAAAAGCGGCCGCAAAGACAGCAAAAATAGCCAGCCTGGCGCCACAAGACATAAAAGGCGCCATTAAAACGGTGATTAATCGTTCACGAGGAGTATCTAGTGTCCGTGCACCCATAATAGCATGTACATTACAGCCAAAACCGACAATCAAAGGAACAAAAGATTTACCAGGCAGACCTAGTGCTTGCATCAGTCTATCCATGATAAATGCTGCGCGTGCCATATAACCTGAGTCTTCCAATACAGAAAGGAATAAATACATTAAACCAATTTGGGGAACTAATGGCAAAACAGTGTTGATACCACCACCTACCCCTTGGGCAAGGAAAACCGTCAACCATTGTGGAAAGTTAAAAGTATGGCCAATCCATTGAATTCCATGGATGAAAATGGCTTCTGAGCCACCTTCAAAGAGCGGTTGTAATGCACCACCAATATTGATAGCAAGTATGAACATCAAATACATGATAAAAAGAAATATCGGCACCCCAAACCAGCGATTAAGTACTATGTTATCAATAAATTGCGTTAAGGCATTCGGTTTTGCCGTTTCAGTATTAATCACTGCTTCGCAAAGGCTGGCAATAGTTTGATAGCGTGCATCAGCGATGATGAGCTCAGGCTCTTCTTGTTGTTGAGATTGTAAATGGGTTCTAATTTTATCTAATTTATCAGTGGAAATAGCGGCACGTTCCAGGCTATATATATCACCTTCTAAGATTTGTAGTGCTAGCCAACGGCGCTGTTGATGATTGAATTTATTATGGTCGATAATTTGAATTAAATTTTCCACTTCGGTGAGCAAAAAATCGGGATAGCGGATGAGGGTTGAAATAAGATTATTACTATGTTTATCAATAGCTTGTTTTAATTTGCTAATACCTTTTGCGCGAGTCGAAACTAGAGGGATAACAGGGCAGCCCAGGCGTGTTTGAAGTTCATCAATATTAATATGAATATTTTGGTTTTCGGCAATATCCAACATATTAAGCGCAACGATACAAGGCACACCTAATTCAATAAGTTGTAATGTTAGATAAAGATTACGCTCGAGGTTAGCGGCATCGATAACATTTATCAACATATCCGCTTCACCACTTAGGATGAAATGACAGGCAATTTGCTCATCGAGTGAGGTCTGTTCTGAAATAGTGGTTAGTGAATAGGTGCCAGGCAGGTCAACTAATTCAATATCATATTCCGAGGTTGCAAAGCGACCAGCCTTTCGCTCAACAGTGACACCAGACCAGTTGCCAACACGTTGGCGAGCGCCTGTTAATTGATTAAAGAGTGTCGTTTTACCGGCGTTAGGGTTGCCAATAAGGCCAATAGTTAATGGTTTCATAGTTTTGGTGTCAGATGAGTAATAAGCAATAGGCTATTTAGTTATCATAAAAAATATTTTTATACCGCTTGGTTGCCGGCATCGTCCAAATTTAATAACGCAAGATCTTTTTTTCTTAAGATCAAATTCATACGGCGAGTTTCGATTTGAATAGGATCACCAAGCGGCGCTATACGAATAACGTTAAAAAAAGATCCAGGTAACATACCTAAAGAAAGTAACTTTTGACGGTAATCTGGATTTATTTCTGCTGAAAATCCGACAATTTTGTATCGATGATTAGGAAGAATTGACATAGACACTTCCACTCTAGAGCCAAAAAAAAAACAAAGATACCGCAAATGGGTACCAGACGAATAGTAAAATTAATGAAAAATATTATCATTCTTACATTAATAATGATAATCATCATTATATGCTACTCGAATTAATTTAGCGCTTTTTTTAAATGACAGCAATTGATATTGATCAATAGTTCTCTAGAGAGTGAAGTATTGGCATCAAAATTAGTGTTAATTCATTAGTTTTTATTAAAAAAACCATTTTCTAAAATTGAATATGCTAATAGTCTGATGTTAGATCAGACTATTAACTATATAATATATATTAACAATTAACGCTTTTTATTGAGTGCCGCCGCCAGTGCATCACCCATTACACTATTAGCGAATAGCGTATTGTTGCGTTGGGATGTTTTAGTTGAACTGGCTGAGGAGGCATTTTTGCCTGTCTGTGGCTTATTACGATGTTGTTGTGGCGTATCTGCTGTTTTCTCATCCAGACGCATGCTTAATGCAATTCGTTTACGGTTTAAATCAATATCGATGACTTTAACGGTGATAATATCCCCTGTTTTGACTAGAGAATGAGGATCTTTAATAAATTTATCGGACAGAGAGGAAATGTGTACCAAACCATCCTGATGAACGCCAATATCGACAAACGCACCAAAATTGGTCACATTGGTCACCGAACCTTCTAATATCATGCCTACTTTAAGATCTTCCATGGTTTCAATGCCATCGATAAAAGTGGCTGTTTTAAATTCTGGCCGCGGATCTCGTCCAGGCTTTTCTAATTGTTTTAGAATATCATTTACCGTCGGAATACCAAATTTGTCTGTAGTAAACAATTCTGGTTTGAGATTATTAAGCACGCTGGTGTTACCCATAATCGTTTTTAAGGGTTGCTTAGTGGTTAATAAAATCTTTTCTACAATCGGATAAGCTTCAGGATGAACTGTTGAGGCATCGAGAGGATTATTCCCTGCCATAATGCGTAAAAAGCCCGCACACTGCTCAAAAGCTTTTGTACCAAGACGTGTAACTTCCAATAGTTGTTTGCGGTCATTAAAGCGCCCGTGTTCGTTACGCCAATTAACGACATTTTGCGCAATCGCTTCACTTAGTCCTGCAATATGTGAAAGAAGAGCAACAGAGGCGGTATTTAGATCAACACCGACTGAGTTTACACAATCTTCAACTACCGCTGTCAATTTTTTAGCTAGTAAAGTTTGGTTAACATCATGTTGGTATTGACCAACACCAATTGATTTGGGATCAATTTTTACTAATTCGGCTAGTGGATCTTGTAAACGGCGGGCAATAGAGACTGCGCCACGTAAAGAGACATCGAGTGCTGGAAATTCTTGAGCCGCTAACTCAGATGCCGAGTAAACTGAAGCACCAGATTCACTAACGATTACTTTCTGGGCGGTAATTTGCGGGTACTGTTTTTTAACTGCGGCAAAAAAGCGTTCAGTTTCACGTGAGGCAGTACCATTACCAATAGCGACCAAGGCAACTTTATATTTCTCACATAAGGATGCTATAGTCGTTGCAGATTTAGTTGCTTGTCCGGTGTGAGGATAAATCGTATCTGTGGTAATGAGTTTGCCTGTCGCATCAACAATAGCAACTTTGACCCCAGTGCGTAAACCAGGATCTAATCCCATGGTGGTATGCATACCAGCAGGCGCCGCCATCAAAAGGTCACGTAGATTACGGGCGAAAACATGAATCGCTTCTTCTTCTGCTTTTTCACGTAAGGTGCCCATCAATTCTGTTTCAAGATGTAACAGAATTTTAACTCGCCATGTCCAACTGATAACGGCTTTTCGCCATTTATCTGCTGGTGCATTATTTAAATGTAAGCCAAAGTGTTGGGTAATAATTTCTTCACAATAACTTTCTTTTGGTGGTGATTCAAATTGTGGATCGGCATTAAGTGATAATTGTAAAATACCCTCGTTACGGCCACGAAACATAGCAAGTGCACGGTGGGATGGGATATGCGAAATAAGCTCATGGTGATCAAAATAGTCGCTAAATTTTGCACCTGTGGTTTCTTTACCTTCAATAACTTTTGCCGTTAAATGGGCATTTTTCCACAAATAATTACGAATTTTGCTAAGTAAATTTGCATCTTCAGCGAAGCGTTCCATTAAAATATAACGAGCACCATCGAGCGCAGCTTTAGTGTCATTAATATTTTTTTGTGGATCAATAAAGGTTTCAGCTATCTGCTCTGGTATATGTTGGGGCTCATTCCATAACCGCTTTGCGAGTGGCTCTAAACCTGCTTCAATCACTACTTGGCCTCGTGTCCTACGTTTTGGTTTATAGGGTAAGTAGAGATCTTCGAGCTCAGTTTTATTAAAAGTGTTATTAATCGCCTGAGCAAGTTCAGCCGTAAGCTTTCCTTGTTCATTAATCGATTTTAGGATAGTTTGGCGGCGCTTGTTTAATTCACGTAAGTAACTTAAACGTGTTTCAAGTTTACGTAGCTGGTTATCATCGAGTCCTCCTGTGACTTCTTTACGATAACGGGCAATAAAAGGAACAGTATTTCCTTCATCGAGTAATGTAATGGCTGAAAGTATTTGCGCTGGCGTTGTATCTAATTCATGTGCAATAATTTTGCTTAAGGATTTATTCATCATTTTAGTTTCTTCAATACTTAAATAGGACGCAATTAACGACTTATGTGCGCATTTATACGTGTTGAAAACAATAATTTCCAGTTAACATTATATTTGGATATTAGAACTTGATGTAGTGAACGAAAACTTTTTTTGAATTATATATAGTAATTAGTTTAAATTAAGGTTAATCATACTGAGTTTTTATTGTGAAAAATAATTATATTACTCGTGAAGGGTGGGACAACCTCAAACAAGAGTTGAAGTTTCTTTGGCGTGAGGAGCGGCCGAAAGTCACTCAAGCTGTATCAGAGGCAGCGGCGCTTGGTGATCGTTCAGAGAATGCGGAGTATATTTATGGTAAAAAGCGATTACGAGAAATTGATCGACGTATTCGATTTTTATCTAAACGTCTTGAAGTATTGAAAATAGTTGATCCCGATCCTCGGCAGGAAGGTAGAGTTTATTTTGGGGCTTGGGTAAAACTACAAGATGAAAATGGTGGTATTAAAGTTTTTCGTTTAGTTGGACCAGATGAATTTAATCCGGCTAAAAAATGGATTTCTATTAATTCACCAGTGGCAAGGGAATTATTAGGTAAACAAATTGATGATGAAGTTACGGTGAATACGCCAAATGGTATTATTACTTATTGGATATTGGAAATTAATTATCAAGGAATTGAGTTGTAAATGATATAAAATTAAAAAAATCAATAAAATGTAAATATTAATCTAAAAAAGCCTAATAGGAATTAGTTATATTATTATTGTCTTATTTGTTATTAAGACACTATATATAGGGATCTTAAAAATATTTGTGGAGTCAAAAAATGCAAGAAAATTATAAAATTCTTGTTGTGGATGATGATATGCGTTTGCGCTCTTTACTGGAGCGTTATTTAACTGAACAGGGTTTTCAAGTTCGTAGTACCGCCAATGCGGAGCAAATGGATCGTATTTTGACGCGTGAATCTATTCATTTGATTGTACTGGATTTGATGTTACCTGGTGAAGATGGCTTATCTATTTGCCGTCGTTTAAGGAGTCAAAATAATCCTATCCCAATTATTATGGTAACAGCAAAAGGTGAAGAAGTAGATCGGATTGTTGGATTAGAAATTGGGGCGGATGATTATATACCTAAACCATTTAATCCTAGAGAGTTATTGGCTCGTATTCGCGCCGTATTACGACGTCAGGTAAATGAGCTGCCGGGTGCGCCGGCACAGGACGAGGCGGTGATTCGGTTTGGTAAATTCAAATTAAACCTAGGAACAAGGGAAATGTTTCAAGATGATGAGTCTATGCCATTAACCAGCGGTGAGTTTGCGGTTTTAAAAGTGCTGGTCTCATATCCACGTGAGCCTCTATCTCGTGATAAATTGATGAGTCTTGCTCGAGGGCGTGAATATAGTGTGATGGAGCGTTCGATAGACGTGCAGATTTCACGTCTTCGTCGAATGATTGAGGATGATCCTACTCATCCACGTTATATTCAAACGGTTTGGGGGTTGGGTTATGTATTTGTACCAGATGGTAGTAAAGCATGAAACGATTGCGTTTTTCCAGACGTAACACGTTTTCTCGTTCATTATTTGTTATTGTTACTTTACTGTTTGCTAGTTTAGTCACCAGCTATTTAGTTGTGCTTAATTTTGTTGTAATGCCGAGTCTTCAGCAGCTTAATAAAGCCTTAGCCTATGAAGTGCATACGTTATTAACAGAGAAAATTGAATTGCAAGATGGAAATGCAATTTTAATGCCGCCATCATTTAAGAAGAAAATCTATAAAGAACTGGGTATTAATTTTTATACCGAGTCGCGTGCTATGGCAAAAGGCTTACGTTGGGCAAGACATTATGAGGAATTAAGCCAGCAGATGGCGGAATATATGGGTGGCAAGGCGGATGTTCGTCTTGAAATTGCCAAAGAGCATCCTTTTTTATGGTTAAACTCTTATCTTGCCCCAAATGTTTGGATACGACTGCCTTTAACTGAAATAGGACAGAATCAGTTCGCCGTTGTATTTCGTTATACATTGGCTATTTTTTTAACCATTTTTGCTGTTACATGGCTTTATATTCGTTATCAGAGTAGACCATTATTTGTATTAGAAAGCTATGCCAAGCAAATGGGAAAAGGTGTCATGGTTCCAGCAATCAAGGAAGAAGGTTCATTAGAAATACGTTATGTCATCCGCGCTTTTAATCGTATGTCGTCAGGAATAAAAATGCTGGAAAATGATAGAACGATATTAATGGCAGGCGTGAGTCATGATTTGAGAACTCCGTTAACCCGGATCCGTTTAGCAACAGAAATGATGAATGAAAAGGATCAATATCTAGCAGAATCAATTAACAAAGATATTGAAGAGTGTAATGCCATCATTGGGCAGTTCATGGACTATATATGTACAGGCAGGGAAATGAACATGGAGTTTTGTGACTTGAACAAAGTCCTACTTGAAGCTGTTAATGCTGAGAGTAGTTTCCTGTCTAATATTGAGACGCAGATTAGTTCATCACCTATCATTATTAATGCTAATGTAATTGCCATAAAACGAGCAGTAACCAATATGCTGGTTAACGCCCTCCGCTATGGAAATGGTTGGGTAAAAGTCAGTAGTGGTGTGATAAAAGATCATGCCTGGTTTCAGGTTGAGGATGATGGAGCAGGAATTAAAAAAGAAAGTATTCAACATCTTTTTCAACCTTTTGTGCAAGGTGAAAGGGCAAGAAGTAATGGTGGTACAGGACTAGGATTAGCAATTATTCGCCGAATTATTGATGCTCATGATGGTGAAATTATTATAGATAAAAGTAAACGGGGAGGGTTATCTATACGGGCAACTTTACCATTATGGAAAAATAAAAATCTATATTTTTATTTAGCCGTAATTTAACGGAAATTTTATTATATTTTATGAAATCATATAATTCTTTGATTTTGAAAATTTATTATATCGATATATAAGGCTCTATTTTTAAATAAATTGATTATTTATTTAACAGTCATAAAACTGTCATAAATAATACATCTTTCTGTCATCTAACTAACCTATTTTTTCCTCGTATTTTTTAACTCGCTACAATTAACAGAGTAATTTGTTTCTCTTTCATCTCAAATAGGAGAGATTATGAAATTGATGCGTTCTATCATCGTTAATATCATAGCCATGTTTTCTTTGACCGCCATGTCAGCTTTTGCGGCAACAAGCCTTACTGGCGCTGGTGCCACATTTCCCGCGCCAGTTTATGCAAAATGGGCAGATAGTTACCAAAAACAGACCGGCGATCAGATTAACTACCAGGGGATTGGTTCATCCGGTGGGGTAAAACAGATTATAGCTAAAACGGTCGATTTCGGTGCTTCAGATGCGCCTTTAAGTGATGAAAAACTCAATCGAGAAGGACTCATTCAATTTCCAACTGTGATTGGTGGTGTTGTTCCAACAATCAATATTTCAGGTATTCAATCTGGGCAATTGATATTAGATGGCAAAACATTGGCTAACATTTATTTAGGTAACATTAAAAAATGGAATGACCCAAAAATTGTTGAATTAAATCCAGGTTTAGCATTGCCAGCACAAAATATTACCGTTGTTCGCCGTGCTGATGGTTCAGGAACGACTTTTGTTTTTACCAGTTATCTGGCTAAGGTGAATGCTGATTGGAAAAGTAAGATTGGCACGGGTTCTACGGTTAGATGGCCAACTGGCATTGCTGGAAAAGGTAATGAAGGCGTTGCTGCATTTGTTCAGCGTCTGCCTGGTGCTATTGGCTATGTAGAATATGCTTACGCTAAACAGAACAAATTAGCTTATACCAAATTAATTTCTGCCGATGGAGAAGCGGTGTCGCCAACAGCCAGTAGTTTTAGTGCCGCTGCTAAAAAAGCTGATTGGACTAAAACCTTTGCACAAGATCTGACTAATCAGGTAGGCCAAAATGTCTGGCCAATTACTTCTGCTACTTTTATTTTATTACATAAAGAACAAAAAAATATTGAGAAGGCGAAAGCAATATTAACCTTCTTTGACTGGGCATACGATAAAGGCGCTGAACAGGCTAAGGCTTTGGATTATGCTACCTTGCCGAACGAAGTTGTGGCCCATATTAGGGCGGCATGGAAAAGTAATATAAAAGACGCTAATGGTAATTCTGTATATTGAATTGAGCGTGGCATCAGCTGATAGCAAAAATCGCGCTCTATTATAAATGAACGATTATCCCCTTGTTATATAAGGGGATTAAAATGAGAAAAAACAATGGCTGAGAAGTTAACGACATATAAAGCACCGGGAAAAAAAGGTGATATTATTTTTGGTGCTCTCGTTAAACTAGCTGCACTAATTACACTGTTAATGTTAAGTGGAATTATTATTTCTTTGATTATTGCATCGTGGCCAAGTATTGAAAAATTTGGCTTTTCTTTTCTTTGGTCAAAGGATTGGGATGTTCCTGCCCAGGAATTTGGTGCGCTAGTGACCATTTATGGCACGGTAGTAACGTCGTTAATTGCATTGATCATTGCAGTGCCTGTCAGTTTTGGCATTGCTTTATTCTTAACAGAATTATCACCAAATTGGTTAAAGCGACCGTTAGGTATTGCGATTGAATTATTGGCGGCCATACCGAGTATTGTTTATGGCATGTGGGGATTGTTTGTTTTTGCGCCACTATTTGCCACTTATTTTCAAGAGCCGATTGGTAACGTTTTGGCAGGTATACCAATTATTGGTGAATTATTTTCAGGCCCGGCTTTAGGTATCGGCATCTTAGCTGCTGGCGTGATCCTGGCAATTATGATTATTCCTTATATTGCTTCAGTGATGCGGGATGTTTTTGAGCAGACCCCAGTTATGATGAAAGAATCTGCTTATGGTATTGGCTGCACGACTTGGGAAGTTATCTGGCATATCGTATTGCCCTATACGCGTAATGGTGTGATCGGCGGTGTGATGTTAGGGTTAGGGCGAGCTTTAGGGGAAACAATGGCAGTCACTTTCATTATTGGTAATACTTATCAGCTAGATAGCTTTTCACTTTTCATGCCAGGAAATAGTATTACCTCTGCGTTGGCAAATGAGTTTGCTGAAGCGGAAAGTGGATTACATACCGCTGCATTAATGGAGTTAGGCTTAATTTTATTTGTTATTATTTTTATCGTGCTTGCGTTTTCTAAATTGATGATTATGCGTTTAGCCAAAAATGAAGGGCGCTAACATGGTGACGGCAGATACAACAAAAACTATTAATATTAAACAACGTCAACGTCGTCAGGCATGGCGGAGACAAAAAAATCGGATTGCACTGTTGCTCTCGATGATCACCATGGCATTTGGTCTGTTTTGGTTAATTTGGATCTTATTTACAACGTTAACCAAAGGGGTTGAAGGCATGTCCTGGAGTTTATTTACTGAAATGACGCCACCACCAAATTCTACCGGTGGTGGATTAGCCAATGCGATTGTAGGTAGTGGTTTGCTGGTTTTGTGGGCTACGGTGTTAGGCACACCCCTTGGCATTATGGCGGGTATTTATTTGGCCGAATATGGACGTCGTTCTTGGCTGGCAGAAATAATTCGTTTTATTAATGATATTTTGCTGTCTGCGCCATCAATTGTGGTTGGATTATTCGTTTATATGATTATCGTTGCCAGAATGCAGCATTTTTCTGGTTGGGCAGGTGTTATTGCTCTGGCCTTGTTACAGATCCCGATTGTTATTCGAACAACGGAAAATATGCTAAAACTGGTGCTAGATAATTTACGTGAGGCAGCTTATGCTTTAGGTGCACCAAAATGGAAAATGATTTTATCAATTACCTTAAAAGCGTCTGTTTCAGGGATTATTACCGGAGTATTACTCGCCATTGCGAGAATTGCTGGTGAGACTGCGCCTTTGTTGTTTACTTCACTTTCCAATCAGTTCTGGAGTACAGATCTCAGTGAACCGATTGCTAATCTTCCAGTAACCATATTTAAATTTGCGATGAGTCCATTCTCAGAATGGCAGCAATTAGCTTGGGCAGGTGTTTTATTGATTACTTTATGTGTTTTGTTAATCAATATCTTAGCGCGTGTATTATTTGCCAAGAAAAAATATTAGTTCTTTAGTAACAGATGACAAACTTAAGAGACAAATTGATGATTAAAGTTAATGACATGGCAGAAGGTAAAATTCAAGTTCGTGACTTGAATTTCTACTATGGCAAATTCCATGCGCTAAAAAACATTTCATTAAATATTGCAGAGAATAAGGTAACGGCTTTTATTGGTCCTTCAGGCTGTGGTAAATCTACCCTGTTACGTACATTTAATAAGATGTTTGAGCTTTATACTGAGCAGTATGCTGAAGGTAAAATTTTGTTGGATGGCACTAATATTTTGACCGATGAACAAGATATTGCGTTATTGCGCGCCAGAGTAGGTATGGTTTTTCAAAAACCAACACCATTTCCGATGTCAATCTATGACAATATTGCTTTTGGGGTGCGTTTATTTGAAAAACTTTCTCGCGCTGAAATGGATGAACGTGTTCAATGGGCGTTAACTAAAGCTGCCCTTTGGGATGAAACGAAAGATAAACTTTTGCATAGTGGCTATAGTTTATCAGGCGGTCAGCAGCAACGGTTGTGCATTGCTCGTGGTATCGCGATCCGGCCAGAAATATTACTATTAGATGAGCCTTGTTCAGCACTTGACCCTATCTCAACAGGACGTATTGAAGAGTTGATAAGTGAACTGAAATTGGAATATACCGTGGTAATGGTCACACATAATATGCAGCAAGCCGCACGTTGCTCCGACTACACAGCATTTATGTATTTAGGTGAGCTGATTGAATTTAATGATACAGATACTTTGTTTACCACACCTACAGTAAAACAGACTGAGGATTATATTACTGGCCGCTACGGTTAATATAGGGTATTACCATGGATAATCTAAATTACAACAAACATATTTCTGGCCAGTTTAATGCTGAGTTGGAGCATATTCGCACTGAATTAATGAAAATGGGTGGGTTGGTAGAAGAACAACTTAAAAATGCCATTGAAGCTTTACATAACCGAGATCAGAATTTGGCAAAAAAAGTGATAGAGGATGATCAAAAAGTCAATATGATGGAAGTGGCGATTGATGAGGCTTGTGCGCGCATTATTGCTAAGCGGCAACCGACTGCAAGTGATTTACGTTTAATTATGGCGATTTCAAAAACCATTGCTGAGCTTGAACGTATTGGTGATGTGGCTGATAAGATTTGTGAGGTTGCGTTGGAAAAGTTTTCTGAGCAACATCAATCGTTACTTGTTAGTCTGGAAGCTTTAGGCGGGCATACTATTCAAATGTTACATAATGTGTTGGATGCATTTGCCCGTATGGATCTGGATGCGGCAATTGGCGTTTATCTGGAAGATAAAAAGGTTGATGAAGAGTATGAAGGTATTGTTCGCCAACTGATGACTTATATGATGGAAGATCCTCGCACTATTCCTAGTGTATTAACAGCGTTGTTTTGTGCGCGCTCTATTGAGCGAATAGGTGATCGTTGCCAAAACATTTGTGAATTTATTTTCTATTATTTAAAAGGGCAAGATTTCCGTCATTTAGGTGGGGATTTTGTAGAAAAAATGCTAACTAAGGGTGGTCATTAACACGCTTTTCAGCGATCATCGAATGTTTATTTTTTAGCTCATGGTTATTCCTTTTTGGAATAACCATAGATTTTTATATTATTTCATGTTCTAACTGTGAATTGATAATTTGACTCGAATAAACATAAATATACAAAAAATTGACAGTAAAAGGTAATAGTGAAATGAAATTCAATCTTATTGCAACTGTATTATCTGTCACATTAGCCTTGGTTACTGGGTTGGCAAAAGCAGATAAATTGGAAAGTATCAAAAAAGCCGGTGTGATCCGTATTGCTGTTTTTGATAGTAATCCTCCTTTTGGTTTTATTGATGCTAAAACTAAAAAATTGGTGGGTTATGATATTGATATTGCAGAAGCGATTGCTAAAGATTTTGGTGTTAAATTAGTATTGCGTCCAACTAATCCAGCGAATCGAATACCGCTATTGACAGCGGGTAAAGTGGATCTGATTGGGGCTAATTTTACCATCACCAACGAACGTGCTAAACAAGTTGAGTTTTCAATTCCTGATTTTGCTACTGGGCAGAAATTTATCGCACGTATTGGGGTATTAAAAACGGCTGATGATATTATTTCTTTGCGTATCGGTGCAGATAAAGGAACCGTGCAGGAAATTACTCTACGTGAACGCTATCCTAATACTAAAGTAATATCTTACGATGACACCCCGCTTGCTTTTGCTGCATTACAAAATGGCAATGTACAAGCTATTACGCAAGATGATGCCAAACTGATTGGTTTATTGGGGAACTTACCGGTAAAAATTAAAGCAGATTATGAGATCTCACCTTTTAGTCTTACACGTGAATATCAGGCATTAGCAGCAGCTAAAGGTGAAACGAATTTGATTAAAGCAGTAAATAATACTTTATTGAAATTAGAAAAAAATGGTCAGGCAGAAATAATTTATAATCGTTGGTTTGGTCCAGAAACTAAAGTAGCACTACCTCGTGGTGATTTTAAATTTGCACCATTAGAAAAGTAAAAAAATATTATTTTTAATAAAAATACCTAAATGAGTGCTTCATCATAAATAGGTTGCATAAATGTTTGAACATTTTTTCTCTAGCCAGCTATTAGCCCCTGAATATCTTGATTGGATTTGGCAGGGCTTACTCATTACTATTTGGATCTCATTTTGTGCCATAGTCGCCTCAACCTTGCTAGGGTTTGTTGTCGTTGCTGCTAGAGATAGCCATACCGTATTTTTGCGTTGGTTAGCAATTAGTTATATTTCACTATTTCGTAATACGCCATTATTAATACAGCTTTTTTTTTGGTACTTTGCTGCTGGAACGATATTACCAGAATCAGTTATGCAATGGCTAAATACACCCCATCAGCTGGCTATTCTCGATATTAAGCTCGCATGGCCATCATTTGAATTTTTGGTAGGTGTGATTGGCTTAACTCTCTACTCTACGCCTTTTATTGCTGAAGAATTAAGAGCCGGTATTTATGGTGTAAAGCAAGGACAAAAATTTGCTGCATTAGCATTAGGTTTATCTGGCTGGCAAGCCATGCGTTATGTGGTTTTACCCCAAGCGCTAAAAATCGCAATGCCGCCTTTATTGGGGCAGTATATGAATATTGTAAAAAATTCTTCCCTAACTATGGCAATTGGTGTTGCTGAGCTTTCTTATGTTGCTCGTCAGATTGAAAGTCAAAGTTTACAAACCTTTACGGCGTTTGGTGTGGCGACAATTCTTTATATTGCCATTATTGCCTTGATGGAAGCTTGGGGACAATGGCGTCAGCAGCGTCTATTAATAAAGGGATATTAACATGGATTTTACAGTGATTGCTGAAAATTGGCGCTATCTGTTATTTGGTACATTTCCTGATGGCCCTTTAGAAGGTGCAGCACTGACTCTGTTAATAAGTTTATTAGCAGGAAGTATCTCTATTTTTCTCGGTATTGCTGGTGGAATTGCATTGGCGATGTTAAATGGTTGGTGGGCAAATTTACTGGCAGCTGTGTTAGGTTTTTTTCGGGCTATACCTGTCATCATGTTAATTTTCTGGAGTTACTTTTTATTACCTGTTTTACTAGGTACGGATATTCCTGAATTGACGACCGTAATTTGTGCTTTAGCTTTGATCACATCAGCTTATTTAGCGCACGGAGTAAAAGCAGGTATTTTGGCTATAGGTCAAGGGCAATGGCAAGCGGGGATGTCGCTAGGTTTTACCCGTTGGGCGGTATTGTGGAATATTATATTGCCGCAAGCGTTACGGATGATGATCCCATCTTTTATTAATCAGTGGATTGCATTAATTAAAGATACTTCATTGGCTTATATTGTGGGAGTGGCAGAATTATCATTTTTAGCCACTCAAATAAATAATCGAGAAATGATTTATCCAATGGAAATTTTTCTATTTGTTGCTTTAATCTATTTCATTATGTGTTTTTCACTTGAGCTGATAGCAAATCAAATCTTACGTCGTTTAGAAAAAAATCGCGGTCGTCACAGGCTCTATTATCAGGCAAGCAACCAAATCAGTTGGTTTGTTTCTAGTGTCCGTTATTCTTTCTTTTGCCTTTTAGAGGTAAGTGAAAGATTGGTAACATGAGTGGTTGATCCGTTGGTATTTATATCACTCTCTTTTTGATTCCACGAAGCCTTATTTCAACGTAATGACTGTGTTGAATATTCATTCGCATCATTATGTCAGATATTGTTTTCCTTTTTCTGTTTTATAATTAACTATTTGAATTAATTTTATTGTAGGATAGAGCAAAAAAACTTTTTTATTAGGCTAAATATATGAACAAAACAGATCCGATCAGACGACAGAGCCTGCTTCAGCGCATGTTTAAATTACATGAACATGGCACGACAGTTCGAACAGAAATCATTGCCGGATTGACGACGTTTTTGACAATGGTTTATATCGTTTTTGTTAACCCACAAATTCTATCAATGGCGGGAATGGATATTAAAGCTGTTTTTGTCACTACCTGCTTGGTTGCAGCGTTAGGTAGTATTATGATGGGGCTCGTCGCCAATTTACCGGTTGCTGTTGCTCCTGCGATGGGATTAAATGCCTTTTTTGCTTTTGTCGTTGTTGGTGCTATGGGCTATTCCTGGCAAGTGGCGATGGGAGCAATTTTCTGGGGAGCAGTTGGTTTATTTCTTTTAACGCTTTTTCATATTCGCTACTGGATCATTGCGCATATCCCTTTAAGCTTACGGGTTGGTATTACCAGTGGTATTGGTTTATTTATTGCCATGATGGGATTGAAAAATGCTGGCATTATTGTTGCTAATCCAGATACCTTGGTGGCGATTGGTAATTTTTCCCAATCGAATGTGTTATTGGGAATCTTGGGATTTTTTATCATTGTCGTGTTAGCGGCGCGCAATATTCATGCTGCGGTGCTTGTTTCTATTGTGATCACCACGCTGATTGGGATGATTATCGGTGATGTCCAATATAATGGTGTTTTTGCGCTACCACCTAGCATCATGACGGTTGTTGGACATGTTGATATGATTGGCTCACTAGATATTGCTTTGTCTGGCATTATTTTCTCTTTTATGCTGATTAACCTGTTTGATTCTTCAGGAACCTTAATTGGTGTTACCGATAAAGCGGGTTTGGCTGATAAGACAGGTAAATTTCCGCAGATGAAACAGGCGCTTTATGTTGATAGTTTAAGTTCGGTCGCAGGCAGCGCAATGGGAACATCTTCAGTAACTGCCTATATTGAAAGTAGTTCTGGGGTTGCGATAGGTGGACGTACTGGATTAACCGCAATTGTGGTTGGCGCGCTATTTTTATTAACAATTTTTATTTCACCGCTAGCTAGTATGGTACCCGCCTATGCAACAGCTGGCGCACTGATCTATGTTGGTGTCTTAATGACATCGAGTCTAACACGTGTTGCGTGGCATGATTTAACCGAGTCAGTACCCGCTTTTATCACAGTGGTTATGATGCCTTTTAGTTTTTCCATCACTGAAGGTATCGCGTTAGGTTTTATTGCTTACTGTGTCATGAAAATAGGAACAGGACGGTGGTGTGAAATTGGTTTGGCAGTCGTTATTGTTTCGCTGTTATTTATTGCAAAAATTATTTTGGTTGATGTGTAATAGCATTAATAAATAACTGAATAATTTATTTACATTACTTCGATAATTATTATATCGAAGTTTTCATTTATTCTAATTTTACCGTATCTAGTATAAGTCATCCACATATCATATTATTGTGTTAAATATAGAATTGAAAATCAGCAATGAGAGAAAACCCGTTATGTCGGAGCATAAGAAAAAAGCAGCTAATAAGATGAAAAAAAATCGTGAATCGCTAAATTTAGCCAGTCGTGAACGAAAAAAACAGAAAAAAAAGCGTGGCCATATAGCAGGTAGCCGTTATCAAGAAAGATCTAATGCACAAAATAACAATTATCCATCAATTGAAAAAGATCCGCGCATTGGTAGTAAGAAACCGATCCCTCTACTCATTGATGCTAAAGAAGAAAAAGCCTTAAATACCAACAAGCAAAAAATAAACAAGGTAGAAAAATCAATATTATCACCCGCAGAAGAGTTGGTATTATTGGAAAATGATGAACGTCTGGCCGCGTTATTAACTGATCTTGAAGAAGGTAAAAAATTGGCCAAAGATGAAATGACTTATGTTGATAGTAAATTGGATCGCATTGATACTTTGCTGAAAATAGTTGGTATTGAGCTTGATGACGAAGAAGATGATGATAAACCAGATGATATTATGCGGCTTTTAAAAGGGAAGTAAGCATTGTTTGTTTCATAACTATTTAATAGTAAAAATGGGTGTTACTGCCTAATAAAATAGTAATATTTATTACTGATTAATCATAAATAATTTATCAATAATTATCTTTGATTATCAATATTACTGATCTTAAATAGTTTGGTTAATTGGATTATTATTCCATTTACATCATCTTATGATAATCTCTCATCAGTTAAGATAGTGGCAGCAAATAAAGTAATGTGAGTCTGGCTATAAGATAGCAGATAGTTATTATTGAAGGATAAAAATATGTCAGAGCAGGGTATTATTTGGGATCTTTCCCTCATTCAAAAATATAACTATGCTGGGCCCAGATATACATCTTATCCTACTGCGTTAGAATTTAATCAACACTACAGTGATAGTGATTTTGCTATTGCTGCCAGTCGCTATACTGACAGACCGCTGTCTCTTTATGTACACATTCCGTTTTGTCATAAGCTGTGTTATTTCTGTGGCTGTAATAAGTTGGTGACTCGTCATAAACATAAAGTAGATAACTATCTGCTGGTTTTAGCAAAAGAGATCATAGAACAAGCGAAATTATTTACTAATCGTACTGTTACCCAAATGCACTGGGGTGGTGGGACACCAACCTATTTGAGTAAATCCCAGATCAGCCAACTATTGGCAATGTTGAAATCACATTTTCATTTTGCCACCGATGCCGAAATATCAATTGAAATTGATCCGCGAGAAATAGAATTGGATGTTATTGATCACTTGCGCTACGAGGGTTTTAACCGCTTGAGTATGGGCGTACAGGATTTTAATAAACAGGTACAGCATTTAGTTAACCGCCAGCAGGATGAAGATTTTATTTTCGCTTTGATTCAACGAGCCAGAGACACGGGGTTTATTTCTACCAGTATCGATTTGATTTATGGTTTACCGAAACAGACAGCGGAAACGTTTGCTTTTACTTTAGAGCGAGTATTAGCCCTTTCGCCTGATCGTTTAAGTGTGTTTAATTATGCCCATTTACCGGCTCTCTTTGCTGCACAACGCAAAATAAAACCGCAAGATTTACCGACAGCGGAACAAAAACTGGCTATTTTGCAGCAAACGATTTTCACCTTAACACAAAATGGTTATCAATTTATTGGTATGGATCATTTTGCTAAACCTAACGACGAACTGGCTATTGCACAACGTAATGGGGTTTTACATCGTAATTTTCAGGGCTATACCACTCAGCAAAACTGTGATCTACTCGGACTTGGCGTGTCAGCAATTAGCATGTTAGGCGATCATTACGCACAAAATCAAAAAGATTTAAGCGCCTACTATCAGGCCATTGAAAATCATCAACATGCATTGTGGAAAGGTTTATCTTTGACACAGGATGACTGTATTCGACGTGATGTCATCAAAACTTTGATCTGCAATTTTCATTTAGATTATGGTCAAATTGAAGATTGCTATCAGATTGATTTTAAAAATTATTTTTCTGCAGATTTACAGTTATTACAACCGATGATAGCAGATGGTTTGGTGATTGTTGGTCAAAGACAGTTACAAATTACCCCTAAAGGCCGATTATTAATTCGTAATATATGTATGTGTTTTGATATTTATTTGCGCAACCAAATGCGTCAACGTCAATTTTCACGTGTGATTTAGTTGGTTACAGAGGATAGTCTAGCTGTACACTTCAGCTCTTTTTTACTACTCGATACCAAATTCTTTCAATTTACGAGTAATAGTATTTCTCCCCCAGCCGAGTAAGCGAGCGGCTTCTTGTTTATGGCCTTTGGTATGGATTAAAGCGCATTCAAGCATTGTACGTTCAATCTGCGGTAAAACTTCCTGTAGTAAATTCTGTTTATTATTTTCGAGTGCGGTTTTTGTCCAATTGGCAAGTGGATCAAGCCATATTTCGTTATTTGCCGAAGGTTTCTTTTTAGGCGAATAGCGAAATTGTTGATTTTGTTGCAAATCGCTAGGCAGATCTTGCGGCAATATCACTAGGCTGGAAGACATCACTGTAAGCCAACGACAGACATTTTCTAACTGGCGTACATTACCCGTCCAAGGTAAAGACATTAAGATAGTTTCTGTCTGTGGCGCCAAAATTTTGCTCTCAACGCCAAGTTCTTGTGCTGTTTGGCGTAAAAAATGGCTGGCCAAATGTGGAATATCTGCAGTCCGTTCACGCAATGGTGGAAGCGGAATGCGGATCACATTGAGGCGATGAAAGAGATCTTCTCTAAATTTTCCTTCTTGTACTAGTTGCTCAAGGCATTGATGGGTTGCGGCGATAATACGGACATCAACTTTAATCGGTGTATAACCACCAACCCGATAAAACTGGCCTTCAGCCAATACGCGTAAAAGGCGAGTTTGAATATCAAGTGGCATGTCACCAATTTCATCGAGGAAAAGTGAACCACCATGCGCTTGCTCGAAGCGCCCTTGCCTGACCTGACTGGCGCCAGTAAAAGCGCCTTTTTCATGACCAAATAACTCAGATTCAATCAGATCTTTAGGGATAGCCGCCATATTTAACGCAATAAAAGGCCCTGCTGCTTTAGGACTATGGCGATGAAGTGCATCCGCAATTAACTCTTTACCAGTGCCTGACTCACCGTTAATAAGTACACTAATCGAGGAGCGGGATAAGCGACCGATAATTCGATAAACTTCCTGCATGGCTGGTGCTTCACCAATAATCTTGGTGACAGGAGCGGTCGGAAAAGAATTTGATCCACTACTCGGTTGTTGATTGCGATAATAATTAAGTGCGCGTTCAACCAACGATATCGTTTCGTCAATATCGAAAGGTTTTGGCAAATAATCAAAAGCACCTTGTTGATAGGCATTAACTGCGGTATTGAGATCTGAATGGGCAGTCATAATAATAATCGGTAATTTAGGATGACTTTGTTTAAGTCTTGTCAGTAATGATAATCCATCGTTTTCTGGCATATGGATATCAGAGATTAAAACATCCGGACAGGTTTTCTCTAATGCAGCCAGTACACTTTGAATATCTTCAAAACTGCGACATTCCATGCTGGCATTATTTAACGCTCGTTCTAAAACCCAACGAATGGCATTATCATCATCAACGATCCACACCGTACCTTTTTGCATATCAGTTACCTAATTCTTAATAGGAAGATAAATCGAAAATTGTGTCTGGCCAGGCCAACTGGAAAATTCGATCCTGCCAGCATGCTGGTCAATAATATTTTGTGCAATTGAGAGTCCTAAACCATTGCCACCTTTACGATGACTGACCCTTGGATAGAACAGCGTATCTTGTATCTGTGACGGGATGCCTGGACCATTATCTTCAATATCGATCCGGGCAGCAAGTCGATACGTTTTTCCATGTAATGTCACTTGAAATGCGGTGCGAGTCCGTATAGTCAAGGTTCCGCCGTTTTCTTCCATTGCTTGTATCGCGTTTTGGCTTAAATTGAGTAATACCTGTTCAATTTGTTCCGGATAGTGTGGAAACTCAGGTAAACTGGGATCATAGTCTTTTATTAGTTTAATATTTTCCGGTAGTGTCAGTGATATTAAATGGTAAGTACGCTCAACAACTTGATGAATATTCTGTTTTGTTTTTGCGCCAGGATGTTGGGGGCCAAGTAGACGATCAACTAAATTACGCAAGCGATCGGCTTGCTCAATAATTACTTGGGTATATTCCAACTGATTAGAATTATAAAGGGTTTTGGCTAACAGCTGAGCTGCTCCACGTAAACCACCTAATGGATTTTTTATCTCATGAGCTAAAGTACGGATTAACTCACGTGATGCGCTTTGTAATGATTGTTCTTGATCTAAACGGCGATGGTGATTGACTGGCGAAAATTCTAGCAAAATAAAGCATGGTGAAATGGGCTGCGCACTGATAGTCACGATATAAGAGTGATTATTAATAACCAGAGTAACGTCATTATCGGTAAAGCTTAGATTTTTTTTTGCATTAAATCCATATTAAGCGAACAATAATCAAACAGTACTGGTAGCGGTGTACCTAGTAATTTTCTTGGGCTAGCTAAAAAAAATTGGCGGCTAGCATGATTAGCGTAATGGATAATGAGTTCATTATTGAGTAATAGAATATTATGCAATAAACAATCTAAAATATGATCGCCAATTGGTAAATTATCAATTTTCACTTGGTCTTACTCCTGCACCTTTTTAGTGCATATTAACATATTTGAGTATAAACCAAGAGTTTTTGTTCAATTTTTATGCAGAAAAAACCTCATCAAAAGATGAGGTAAATATTACAATACAACAAAAATACTCAGCGGAGAATGGCTTATCAAACGCTGTAGTATATTTCGAACTCTAATGGGTGAGGTGCCATCCGAATACGTTGAACATCATCTTTTAATAAATTGATATAAGCATCGATCGTTTCATCAGTAAATACTTCACCCCGTTTCAAAAACTCCCGATCAGCATCCAATGCCTGTAGTGCTTCTTCCAGTGAACTGGCAACGGTTGGGATCTCTTGTGCTTCTTCTGCGGGTAAATCATATAAATTTTTGTCCATTGCTTCACCCGGATGAATTTTATTAATAATTCCATCGAGACCTGCCATCAATTGTGCCGCAAAGGCTAAGTACGGATTGGCAGCCGGGTCTGGGAAACGAACCTCAATACGCGATGCTCTAGGATTAGTAACGATTGGAATGCGAATAGAAGCTGAACGATTACGTGCGGAGTAAGCCAACATTACAGGTGTTTCAAAACCTGGCACCAGACGTTTATAAGAGTTGGTGGTTGGATTAGTAAAGGCATTTAAAGCTCGCGCATGTTTAATAATACCGCCAATATAATAAAGTGCCATTTCAGATAACCCGCCATATTTATCACCGGCAAACAAGTTGCTGCCATTTTTTTCCAGTGACATATGACAGTGCATACCAGAGCCATTATCACCCACTAGTGGTTTTGGCATAAATGTTGCTGTTTTACCAAAAGAATGGGCAATATTGTGCACCACGTATTTGTATATTTGTGTTTCATCGGCCTTTTTAGTCATGGTATTAAAACGGGTAGCAACCTCGTTTTGGCCTGCGGTGGCAACTTCATGGTGGTGTGCTTCAACAATTAATCCCATTTTCTCCATGGTGGAACACATAGCGGAGCGCATATTTTGTGAAGAGTCAACGGGAGGGACAGGAAAATAACCACCTTTAACGCTTGGCCGATGGCCTTTATTACCATCTTCATAATGTGCGCCAGAATTCCAGGCTGCTTCAACATCATCGATATGATAATAAGCACCAGAAATATTGTTACCAAAGCGAATATCGTCAAACACAAAGAATTCAGGTTCAGGTCCAAATAATATCGTATCTGCAATACCGCTACTACGTAAGAAATTTTCGGCGCGTTTAGAAATTGAACGTGGATCTCGTTCGTAGCCCTGATGAGTGTGGGGCTCTAGGATATCACAGCGAATAATTAGGGTTGAATCACTAAAAAAAGGATCTAATACTGCCGTCTCAGGATCAGGCATAAGCATCATATCTGACTCATTAATTCCTTTCCAACCGGCAATTGACGAACCGTCAAACATTTTACCTTCTTCAAAGAAATTTTGGTTAATTTGGTGAGCAGGAATAGTGATATGTTGTTCTTTACCTCTGGTATCGGTAAAGCGTAGATCAATATATTTAACATAGTGCTCTTTGATCATGGATAAAACATGCTCAACAGACATAAAGATTCTCCTGATTGGATCCTATTTTGAACATAGCGCCAAAAAGTTTTACTATAGTTAATTATTCACTATGCGAAAATCATGCCAAATTTTTATAACTGATAATAGATGCTTTTTTAATGATTTATTAGTAAATAATCATAAATTGAATAATAAATCGCACCATTCTTGTGCAAATCGGATGCTATTAAAGCACAATCATGGTGCGGTAGTCGAAAAAAAGATAGAGCTGGTCTTATTTTATTCCCAATTTAGTAGTTTATTTTTTCAAGCAAAAATAGGATATCATTTGTGAAAGTAATTCAATTGTCGGTTTTATATATTTAAGTTCAATAAATTCATCAGGTTGGTGAGCCTGCTCTATCGAACCTGGCCCTAATATTAATGTTGGACATCGCGTTTGAATAAAGGGCGCTTCGGTGCAGTAATTAACGGTTTGAGCTTTTTTATCTAATAAATTTTCAATTATTTTCACCATGTTATGATTTATTGGGTATTCAAAACCGGGAATAGGCGGATGAAGTTCCTCGATAGTTAAGCGATCAGGCCAACGATGTTTAATCGGTTTAAGTGCGGCATGTAACAATTCATCCAAATTTTTTAGTGACAGACCGGGTAGTGGACGAATATCGATATGTAATTCACAACACCCACAAATTCGATTTACGGCATCACCCCCATGAATATGTCCAAAATTCATTGTTGGGTAGGGAATATCAAATGCCTTGTTGTGGTAATCGGTTTTTAGTCTATTTCTAAGCAAAATTAACTGACTAATGGTTTCATGCATTAACTCAATCGCATTGATACCCTGTTCCGGATCACTTGAATGGCCAGATTGACCGGTAATACGAATGGCATTGGCAATATGCCCCTTATGAGCGCGAATCGGTCGCAATGAAGTTGGTTCACCAATAATTGCTAATTCAGGCTGAATTTCTGCAGTTGTAGCAAAATAACGTGCTCCGGCCATGGTGGTTTCTTCATCAGCGGTTGCCAGAATATAGATGGGATGCTGTAACTGATCAATATCGACATTGCGTAAAGTATCAATGATAAAAGCGAAAAAACCTTTCATATCCGCGCTACCTAAACCATATAATTTGTCTTTATATTCCGTTAATTGGAAAGGATCTTTTGTCCAGCGCCCGTCATCAAAAGGAACCGTATCAGTATGCCCACAAAGTAGTAATCCAGCCTCTCCTTGGCCAAAAGTAGCCAGTAAATTGAATTTATGGCGGCTATCTGGTACAGGTTGAATGGTTATTTTACCACCTAGTGTCGTAAGCCATTCTGCCAGTAGATTAATTAATGTTTCATTACTTAGATCGCGTCTTGCATCGACAGAACTAATTGATGGTATGGCAACTAATTGACGGTATAACTCAATAAATGTGGGCAGTTTGTTTTTCACTGTTGTCAGCCTTAATGACTAAAATTTCAGTACTCATGCATTTCATTGAATAAAAATACAACAATTAATGTTAGTTCAGTGTACAAGATTTATTAATGAGAGGGTTGATGATACAAATTTTTTCTTTTAATTGATAACAACAATATATACAGGATAAAGGAAAATTAATGGCGTATAGGATCGTCGATTAATATATTTCGATATAAAGATTTTATTTAAGAATTAAAAAAATATTTGCTTTAACATAATAATATTATTGATAAAATAATTATTTCAATATATCGATTTAAATTCAGCAATGACCATTAATTTGTTCATAAAAGTTTAGTGAAGTCTTTATTGGTGATGTGTTCAATCGATGCTTAGTGAATCTGAATTTCAATAAATAGGGTGTTGAAGCATTGATTTATGGTCGCAACTTAGTTGTGAAATATTAGCTGCTTAGTAGAATCAGTTATTGGCGCTAAACAACTCACCGCGAAAGCGTTTAATTTATTCGTTTTTGTCTATAAATTATGAAGATAAATTTTTTTTGCCGAATTTTTTCGTTGATAGGAAAACTGGATCCATTATGATGAATAGATAGGTTGATTCTATCAAATTTGTATTTAGGGAAGGAGTAGGCATGAATATTCGTGATTTGGAGTACCTTGTTGCATTAGCTGAGCATAAACATTTTCGGCGTGCTGCAGATGCCTGCCATGTTAGTCAACCGACCCTCAGCGGTCAAATTCGTAAATTGGAAGACGATTTAGGTGTTATGTTATTAGAGCGGACAAGCCGAAAGGTTCTGTTTACTCAGCAGGGGTTATTATTAGTTGAACAAGCCAGAACAGTATTGCGAGAAGTTAAAATACTGCAGGAAATGGCTTCCTTACAAGGTGAAAGCATGTCAGGCCCGTTACACATAGGATTAATTCCTACTATCGGTCCTTATCTTTTACCTCACATCATTCCAGAATTACACCGTTTATTTCCTAAATTGGAGATGTATTTACATGAAGCACAAACACACCATCTGTTAGCGCAATTAAATAATGGCAAACTAGATTGTGCAATATTAGCGCAAGTGAAGGAGACCGAAGCTTTTATTGAAATACCTCTGTATGAGGAACCTATGCGATTAGCTATTTATGAAGGACATCCATGGTTCAATCGTAAGGAAATTGAAATGCGTGAGCTTGTTGGACAGAAATTACTTATGTTGGAAGATGGACACTGTTTACGTGATCAAGCGATGGGATATTGTTTTCAGGTTGGGGCAAAAGATGATACCCACTTTCGTGCCACCAGTTTAGAGACATTACGTAACATGGTGGCAGCCGGAAGTGGTATAACGCTATTGCCAGATTTATCTGTACCGAAAGAGATAAAACGTGATGGTGTTTATTATCTTGATTGTATTAACCCTGTTCCTTCA
Source organism: Arsenophonus endosymbiont of Crataerina pallida (assembly GCF_964020125.1). Classification (NCBI taxonomy): domain Bacteria; kingdom Pseudomonadati; phylum Pseudomonadota; class Gammaproteobacteria; order Enterobacterales; family Morganellaceae; genus Arsenophonus; species Arsenophonus endosymbiont of Crataerina pallida. Next base: position 306,954 of record NZ_OZ026540.1, read on the forward strand.
CGTTCGGTTGTTTTAATTTACCGTCCTGGCTCACCGCTTAGAAGTTGTCATGAGCAGTTTGCTGAGGCAATTCGTAAACAAATGTATCGATACTATAGTAAAAATTAATTGTTTACTTACTACTAATATTGAGCTTTATTGGGTTAAAACAGACGGTTTAACCCATTCAGTGCGGCAACCCGAAATGCTTCTGCCATAGTTGGATAATTGAAGGTAGTATTAACAAAATATTCAATAGTATTACCTTCACCTTTTTGCTCCATAATTGCCTGGCCAATATGAATAATTTCTGCTGCACGCTCACCGAAGCAGTGAATACCTAGAATTTTTAATGTTTCGCGATGAAATAGGATCTTTAAACTGCCTACATTCATCCCTGCAATTTGTGCTCTGGCTAAATGTTTAAATTGAGCACGCCCGACTTCATAAGGAATTTTCATGGCAGTCAATTGTTGTTCTGTTTTACCGACAGAACTGATTTCTGGAATGGTGTAGATCCCGATAGGAATATCCTCAATTAAATGGGTATCGCTGTGGCCCGTTGTTATCGCGCGGGCAGCGAGACGACCTTGATCATAAGCGGCTTAAGCTAAACTGGGATAGCCAATAACATCGCCGACCGCATAGATATTTTTATTATGAGTACGATAGGTAGCATCAACTTTAATCAAACCTCGATTATCAATAGGAATAGCGATATTTTCTAAATTTAGATTATCGGTATTTCCCGTACGGCCATTAGCATATAATAGACAATCGGCTTTAACCTTTTTACCTGACTTCAGATGAATAATTACGCCATCATCTGTTCCTTCGATTTTTTCATATTCTTCATTATGGCGAATGACAACACCACTATTCCAAAAATGGTATGATAAAGCGTCTGACATTTCTTGGTCTAAAAACGACAGAAGGTGATCACGGGTATTAATAAGATCAACTTTTACCCCTAATCCTCTAAATATTGAAGCATATTCACAGCCAATTACCCCTGCACCATAAATAATAACATGGTGGGGTTCATGATTGAGAGTTAAAATTGAATCACTATTGTAAATGCGTGAATGCAGAAAATCGACATCGGGAGGACAGTATGGACGAGAGCCGGTTGCGATAATGATTTTTTCAGCATATAGAGTATCGTAGGTACCATCATTATAAAGAACTTTTAAAGTATGTTGGTCAATGAAAGAGGCTTCACCGGCAAACATTTTGCAACCATTTCGTTCGTAAAATCCTTGCCGCATATGTGTTTGTTGATTAATTACGGTCTCGGCTTGTTTAAGAATGTCGGAGAAAGAAGAGCGTAAAAGCCGGGATTTATCGCTGTATAATGGATTTTGATTAAATTCGATAATTCGGCTGACCGCGTGCCGAAGCGCTTTAGAAGGAATGGTTCCCCAGTGGGTACAACCACCACCAATTTTATTATAACGTTCAATGACTGCGACTTTTTTCCCTTGTTTTACCAACCCCATTGCTGCACCTTCTCCCCCGGGGCCGGAACCAATAACGATAGTATCAAATTGAATCTGTGGCATTCGGTATAACCTATTATTATGTAAATACGAATAGACAACTCAGATTAACATTATCTTCTTTAATCAAGCTTAAATATAAGATTCAGGCTTTACATTTTAATAAATAACAGAAATTCCTTATATACTAGTTAAACTTAAGGACACTGCAAATCTGTTAAAATTTGGTATAGTAGCCTAGTTACATTATTATCGAAGAGGTATATTAATTACTGTGAGTAATATTACAGGCGTCAGAGCAAAGCAGAAAGAAAAAACGCGTCGTTCTCTGATAGAAGCGGCGTTTAGTCAATTGAGTGCTGAGCGTAGCTTTACTAGTCTCAGCTTACGTGAGGTTGCCCGAGAAGCGGGTATTGCACCGACTTCTTTTTATCGACATTTTCGTGATGTTGATGAATTAGGATTGACCATGGTGGATGAAAGCGGTCTTATGCTCCGTCAATTAATGCGTCAAGCACGACAGCGTATTGCAAAAGGTGGCAGTGTTATTCGAACATCTGTTGCTACTTTTATGGAATTTATTGGTAATAATCCGAATGCCTTTCGATTATTGCTGCGTGAACGTTCAGGTACATCGGCTGAATTTCGTGCGGCAGTTGCCAGAGAAATCCAGCATTTTATTGCTGAATTGGCCGACTACTTGCAACAGGAAAGTAATATGCCTCGGTATTTTACTGAAATTGAAGCCGAAGCCATGGTTACTATAGTATTTAGTGCGGGGGCAGAAGCATTAGATATTGATCAGGAAAAAAGGCAGCTTTTGGAAGAACGATTAGTTTTACAGCTTAGAATGATCGCCCGCGGAGCCTATTATTGGTATCGTCGTGAACAGGAAAAACATAATATTAAATTATAAATAATTTTTTGCAGTAAACCAAAAATTGCAATTATTTATTGGTGTTTTCTATATTAGTTTTTTAAATGACTTTTAATATTATGAATGTTAGAGAAATATTGTCTATATCAATATTATTTAATATATTCTTAAAATAAAAATAATATTAGCTATCATTAGATAGATTTTTTGCTGTTATGACTTATAAAATAAAACGCCATATTTTTTAATGGCGTTTTTATTTCATTCAAATATGTTTTTTCTCAAGTAAAACACCGCATTCAATATGGTGGGTATAAGGAAATTGATCGAATAACGCTAATCGATCAATTTTATGAGTTTTATTGAGTATATTTAAATTGTGACAAAGTGTATTAGGATTACAGGATATATAAAGAATACGTGGATATTTTTGTACTAATTCAAGCGTTTTTTCATCTAAACCACAGCGAGGCGGATCGATTAAAATAGTCTCACATTTATAACTTGTTAAATCAACACCTTCAAGGCGTTTAAACTGACGTTCACCTCGTATTGCTTGGGTAAAATCTTCTGCTGACATTCGAATAATTTTTACATTATTAATTTTATTAGCTTCAATATTATATTGAGCCGCTGCTACTGATGGTTTTGCAATCTCGGTTGCCAGAACACGATTAAAATTTTGTGCTAGTGCGATAGAAAAATTACCGTTTCCACAATAAAGCTCCAGTAAATCACCTTTTGTGTTTTTAGTAATATTAATCGCCCATTCTAACATTTTGATATTTATTCCGGCATTGGGCTGGGTAAAACTATTTTCAATTTGGCGATAGATAATTGACTTACCTGAAATAGGTAATACCTCATCAATATGATCCTGTTCTAATATAATTTTTGTTTTTGCTGCGCGGCCAATAAGTTGTATATCAAAACCTTGATTAATTAGAGCGCTACGTAATTGTTTAGCTTGTTCAATCCATTCTTGTTCCAATTTTTTATGATAAATTAATGAAACAATAATCTTATTACTTAATGTTGATAAATAATCTACTTGGAAGAGTTTATACCGTAAAAGCGGTTTAGTTTTAATTAATGGAATTAAAGCAAGCATCATTTGATTAATTAATTTACTAGCGCTAGGTAATTGATCAACTCTTATACGTTGTTTAGTCGTTTGATCAAACATTATATGAAATAAATCTGGTCCTTCATGCCAGAGGCGAAATTCAGCGCGCATTCTATAATGGGAAAAATCAGAACGAAAAATTTCTGGCTCAGGTGCATTAAAAGGCAGCATAATACTGTTTAAATATTTGATTTTTTCAGCTAACTGCAAGTTGTATTGTGTAATTGACAAATTATTTAGCATGTATTCAGATTCATCTTGATAAAAAATTTTCTATCGTGAGATTGTAGGGAAAGAGAAAGAGAAGTCTAGCTTTGGTGCACGATTTATAGATAGTAATTACAAAGGTTTTTCTAAAGCTTATTTTTTGAATATTGATAGTAAGAGTCGTAAAGTTTTAGTTCTTCGATATTGGACGGTAATGCAAAAATAAAAATAGGTTATAATATTGTCTTAAAACCAGCGGACAATTATTACAACAGCACAGGATTCATTCAATCTATTATTACTGTATAATTACTCATGACTATTTTTACTAACAATTCTCTTATCAGCATATTGTTCATTATTGTGATGAAATGAATGAAAAATGAAATAAAAAAAGTAACCTCTGCTCAGTCGAAAACGGCTCGGCCAACTATTCTAATTTTTGATTCTGGTGTTGGTGGGTTATCTGTTTATCGTGAAGTCAGACAGCTATTGCCAGATTTACACTATATTTATGCTTTTGATAATGATGCTTTTCCTTATGGAGAGAAAAGTGCAGAATTTATTATTGAACGTATTATTCGCTTCATCGATCAAATTCAACAAAAACATGCGTTAGCAATAGCAATTATTGCTTGTAATACGGCAAGTACGGTCAGTTTGCCTGTTTTAAGAGCGCATTTCCAATTTCCAATTATTGGGGTTGTTCCCGCAATAAAACCAGCAACTAAATTAACACGTAATGGTGTTATTGGATTATTAGCAACTAAGGTAACGGTTAGTGGAAACTATACTAGAGAACTGATCGATCGATTTGCCGTTGATTGTAAAGTTGAGATGATCGCTTCATCAGAATTAGTCGAATTAGCAGAAAAAAAACTTCATGGTCAGGTAATCTCAAAAGAAGCGTTAGTGCGCATTGTAAAACCGTGGTTAAAAATGAAAGAACCCCCTGACACCATTGTGCTCGGTTGTACACACTTTCCGTTATTATCGGCAGAACTAAAAGAAGTGCTGCTTGACGGAACCAGACTCATTGATTCAGGCGCTGCAATTGCCAGACGAGCGGTTTGGTTAATCAATAACCATCAAAATTTGATTTTGACAAAAAGTAAAAATATCGCCTATTGCACTAAAATGGATGTTGAAGCTGAAAAGCTTATTCCTGTACTGATAAATGAAAGTTTTAATCGGTTAAAAAAAATTTCTATTTAAGCCGATTTGTTGAAATATAAACCAATTAGACAAATTTTTTTTAAATAACGGTTGCCAGCGGCTTAAAAGCGCCTATAATGCGCTCCCACTGGTTGAGAATAAATAATTGGATTTTTAGTCAGTGAAGTGAAAAGAAAAGTAGAAATAACTACTTGACTTTATAGGTGAAAAGCGTAATATACGCCACCTCGCGGCCTGGGTCGCACGCTCTTTAACAATTAATCAGACAATCTGTGTGGGCACTCGCAAGACATCATCAAAAAATATTTGATTTTAAAGTCTTGAAGAGTGACAAAACAGTTAATTCATATATGAACTAATATGCAGTAACGTTATTTTGGTCGGCAGCGGCGAAGGTGGTCAAACATCGGCAAAGCGAGTTGAACAAAAGGGCGTTACGGTCAGTAAAACATTCTTTGAGCATCAAGCTTTTAATTGAAGAGTTTGATCATGGCTCAGATTGAACGCTGGTGGCAGGCCTAACACATGCAAGTCGAGCGGCAGCGGAAGGAAGCTTGCTTCCTTGCCGGCGAGCGGCGGACGGGTGAGTAAGGTATGGGGATCTGGCCGAAGGCGGGGGATAACCACTGGAAACGGTGGCTAATACCGCATAATCTCTAAGGAGCAAAGTGGGGGACCGTTCTGGCCTCACACCTTCGGATGAACCCATATGAGATTAGCTAGTAGGTGGGGTAAGGGCTCACCTAGGCGACGATCTCTAGCTGGTCTGAGAGGATGATCAGCCACACTGGGACTGAGACACGGCCCAGACTCCTACGGGAGGCAGCAGTGGGGAATATTGCACAATGGGCGCATGCCTGATGCAGCCATGCCGCGTGTATGAAGAAGGCCTTCGGGTTGTAAAGTACTTTCAGTCGTGAGGAAGGTGTTAGGGTTAATAACCTTAGCAATTGACGTTAGCGACAGAAGAAGCACCGGCTAACTCCGTGCCAGCAGCCGCGGTAATACGGAGGGTGCGAGCGTTAATCGGAATTACTGGGCGTAAAGGGCACGCAGGCGGTTAATTAAGTTGGATGTGAAATCCCCGGGCTTAACCTGGGAATGGCATTCAAGACTGGTTAGCTAGAGTCTTGTAGAGGGGGGTAGAATTCCATGTGTAGCGGTGAAATGCGTAGAGATGTGGAGGAATACCGGTGGCGAAGGCGGCCCCCTGGACAAAGACTGACGCTCATGTGCGAAAGCGTGGGGAGCAAACAGGATTAGATACCCTGGTAGTCCACGCTGTAAACGATGTCGATTTGGAGGTTGTGGTCATGAACTGTGGCCTCCGGAGCTAACGCGTTAAATCGACCGCCTGGGGAGTACGGCCGCAAGGTTAAAACTCAAATGAATTGACGGGGGCCCGCACAAGCGGTGGAGCATGTGGTTTAATTCGATGCAACGCGAAGAACCTTACCTACTCTTGACATCCAGCGAATCCTTTAGAGATAGAGGAGTGCCTTCGGGAGCGCTGAGACAGGTGCTGCATGGCTGTCGTCAGCTCGTGTTGTGAAATGTTGGGTTAAGTCCCGCAACGAGCGCAACCCTTATCCTTTGTTGCCAGCGAGTAGAGTCGGGAACTCAAAGGAGACTGCCGGTGATAAACCGGAGGAAGGTGGGGATGACGTCAAGTCATCATGGCCCTTACGAGTAGGGCTACACACGTGCTACAATGGCGTATACAGAGAGAGGCGAGCCAGCGATGGGAAGCGGAACTCAGAAAGTACGTCGAAGTCCGGATTGGAGTCTGCAACTCGACTCCATGAAGTCGGAATCGCTAGTAATCGCGGATCAGCATGTCGCGGTGAATACGTTCCCGGGCCTTGTACACACCGCCCGTCACACCATGGGAGTGGGTTGCAAAAGAAGTAGGTAGCTTAACCTTTTGGATGGCGCTTACCACTTTGTGATTCATGACTGGGGTGAAGTCGTAACAAGGTAACCGTAGGGGAACCTGCGGTTGGATCACCTCCTTACCTAGATAGATGGAATGTGAGTGTTCACACAGATTGTCTGATGAAATAGCGCGTAAAGCCAATCTAAGATTGACTAAAGAGCTTGAAGTCCCCTTCGTCTAGAGGCCTAGGACATCGCCCTTTCACGGCGGTAACAGGGGTTCAAATCCCCTAGGGGACGCCACTTTAGTGATTTAGAAAGGCGGTGCATCACGCTTTTAGTGTTGTGCACTGTTTGTGCTTTACGCAATAATGATTAAACCAATTTAGTGAGTTGGTTTACCAATTATGCTCTTTAACAATCTGGAACAAGCTGAAAATTGAAACACACATTATTGAAAAAATAGTGTGGAGAACTCTCAAAACTCCAATCAGTTGGGTTTTTGTTGTCATGATGAAGCGTTATGAGCGAGCAGTCAGCAATTCGAGGCGGCCAGCGCACAGCAAGCGCAGCGTACTAAAGTACGTGAGCATTGCGCGCACTGCCCAACAAAGAATTGGTGGACGCGCAGCCATAACCCAACAAAAAGACAGTAGAAGACACCTTCGGGTTGTGAGGTTAAGCGAATGAAGCGTACACGGTGGATGCCTAGGCAGTCAGAGGCGATGAAGGACGTGCTAATCTGCGAAAAGCGTCGGTAAGCTGATATGAAGCGTACTAGCCGGCGATGTCCGAATGGGGAAACCCAGTGCATTAATGCACTATCGTTTGATGAATTCATAGTCAAACGAGGCGAACCGGGGGAACTGAAACATCTCAGTACCCCGAGGAAAAGAAATCAACCGAGATTCCCCCAGTAGCGGCGAGCGAACGGGGAGCAGCCCAGAGTCAACATCAATATTTACCGCAGGAGAAGGGTCTGGAAAGGCCGGCAATAAAGGGTGATAGCCCCGTATCTGAAACGGTAAGTGTTGTGAACTCGAAGAGTAGGGCGGGACACGTGTTATCCTGTCTGAATATGGGGGGACCATCCTCCAAGGCTAAATACTCCTGACTGACCGATAGTGAACCAGTACCGTGAGGGAAAGGCGAAAAGAACCCCGGCGAGGGGAGTGAAATAGAACCTGAAATCGTGTACGTACAAGCAGTGGGAGCACCCGAAAGGGTGTGACTGCGTACCTTTTGTATAATGGGTCAGCGACTTATATTCTGTAGCAAGGTTAACCGCATAGGGGAGCCGTAGGGAAACCGAGTCTTAACTAGGCGTTAAGTTGCAGGGTATAGACCCGAAACCCGGTGATCTAGCCATGGGCAGGTTGAAGGTTGGGTAACACTAACTGGAGGACCGAACCGACTAATGTTGAAAAATTAGCGGATGACTTGTGGCTGGGGGTGAAAGGCCAATCAAACCGGGAGATAGCTGGTTCTCCCCGAAAGCTATTTAGGTAGCGCCTCGTGAATTCATCTTCGGGGGTAGAGCACTGTTTCGGCTAGGGGGTCATCCCGACTTACCAACCCGATGCAAACTACGAATACCGAAGAATGTTATCACGGGAGACACACGGCGGGTGCTAACGTCCGTCGTGAAGAGGGAAACAACCCAGACCGCCAGCTAAGGTCCCCAAGTCATGGTTAAGTGGGAAACGAAGTGGGAAGGCTTAGACAGCCAGGATGTTGGCTTAGAAGCAGCCATCATTTAAAGAAAGCGTAATAGCTCACTGGTCGAGTCGGCCTGCGCGGAAGATGTAACGGGGCTAAACCATGCACCGAAGCTGCGGCAGCGACATTTAGATGTTGTTGGGTAGGGGAGCGTTCTGTAAGCCGTAGAAGGTGGACTGAGAGGTCTGCTGGAGGTATCAGAAGTGCGAATGCTGACATAAGTAACGATAAAGCGGGTGAAAAACCCGCTCGCCGAAAGACCAAGGTTTCCTGTCCAACGTTAATCGGGGCAGGGTAAGTCGACCCCTAAGGCGAGGCTGAAAAGCGTAGTCGATGGGAAACGGGTTAATATTCCCGTACTAAGGGTTACTGCGAAGGGGGGACGGAGAAGGCTAGGCTATCCGGGCGACGGTTGTCCCGGTTTAAGCGAGTAGGTGGGTAGTGCAGGCAAATCCGCACTGCTACAACACTGAGACGTGATGACGAGCCACCAAGGTGGTGAAGTAGTTGATGCCCAGCTTCCAGGAAAAGCCTCTAAGCGATAGGTAATCATTAATCGTACCCCAAACCGACACAGGTGGTTAGGTAGAGAATACTCAGGCGCTTGAGAGAACTCGGGTGAAGGAACTAGGCAAAATGGTGCCGTAACTTCGGGAGAAGGCACGCTGGCATTAGGTGAAGGGTCTTGCATCCGGAGCTGAAGCCAGTCGAAGATACCAGCTGGCTGCAACTGTTTATTAAAAACACAGCACTGTGCAAACACGAAAGTGGACGTATACGGTGTGACGCCTGCCCGGTGCTGGAAGGTTAATTGATGGGGTAAGCCGTAAGGCGAAGCTCTTGATCGAAGCCCCAGTAAACGGCGGCCGTAACTATAACGGTCCTAAGGTAGCGAAATTCCTTGTCGGGTAAGTTCCGACCTGCACGAATGGCGTAATGATGGCCAGGCTGTCTCCACCCGAGACTCAGTGAAATTGAACTCGCTGTGAAGATGCAGTGTACCCGCGGCAAGACGGAAAGACCCCGTGAACCTTTACTATAGCTTGACACTGAACATTGAGCCTTGATGTGTAGGATAGGTGGGAGGCTTTGAAGTGTGGACGCCAGTCTGCATGGAGCCAACGTTGAAATACCACCCTTTAATGTTTGATGTTCTAACTTAGGCCCGTAATCCGGGCTGAGGACAGTGTCTGGTGGGTAGTTTGACTGGGGCGGTCTCCTCCCAAAGCGTAACGGAGGAGCACGAAGGTTGGCTAATCACGGTCGGACATCGTGAGGTTAGTGCAAAGGCATAAGCCAGCTTGACTGCGAGCGTGACGGCGCGAGCAGGTACGAAAGTAGGTCTTAGTGATCCGGTGGTTCTGAATGGAAGGGCCATCGCTCAACGGATAAAAGGTACTCCGGGGATAACAGGCTGATACCGCCCAAGAGTTCATATCGACGGCGGTGTTTGGCACCTCGATGTCGGCTCATCACATCCTGGGGCTGAAGTAGGTCCCAAGGGTATGGCTGTTCGCCATTTAAAGTGGTACGCGAGCTGGGTTTAGAACGTCGTGAGACAGTTCGGTCCCTATCTGTCGTGGGCGAAGGAAGATTGAGGGGGGCTGCTCCTAGTACGAGAGGACCGGAGTGGACGCACCACTGGTGTACAGGTTGTCATGCCAATGGCATCGCCTGGTAGCTAAGTGCGGAAGAGATAACCGCTGAAAGCATCTAAGCGGGAAACTTGCCTCAAGATGAGTCTTCCCTGACAGTAATGTCCTATAAGGGGTGTTCGAGACGAGGACGTAGATAGGCTGGGTGTGTAAGCGTAGCGATACGTTGAGCTAACCAGTACTAATGACCCGAGAGGCTTAACCTGACAACACCGAAGGTGTTTTGAGAGAGAGAATTTTAGCTTGTTTTGAGATTGAATCTGGTCGAATTTTACTGAAGGCCGAGGTGTGTTCGCTACTGAGGTAGGTGAGCAGACTGTAAGGCAGCGAAATAAGACGGGATAAATAGAAAAGAATTTGTTTGGCGGTAATAGCGCGGTGGTCCCACCTGACCCCATGCCGAACTCAGAAGTGAAATGCCGTAGCGCCGATGGTAGTGTGGGGTCTCCCCATGTGAGAGTAGGGAGCTGCCAGACTTTAATTTAAGGCTAATGGGAAAGACCATTAGTGAAATAAATCGGGTGGTGCGGTAGTTCAGTTGGTTAGAATACCGGCCTGTCACGCCGGGGCTCGCGGGTTCGAGCCCCGTCCGCACCGCCACCTATTAGGGGCGTAGTTCAATTGGTAGAGCACCGGTCTCCAAAACCGGGTGTTGGGAGTTCGAGTCTCTCCGCCCCTGCCATTTACGGCTTTATAGATAATGTTATTAAATATTAAAAACCCAGTTTAACAGACTGGGTTTTTTTATGAGCCACCCAAAGCCATTTTAATTTCTAGTTATTAAAATTGATGTATTTCTGTCCTATCATATTATTTTTGGTAAATATTAGATACAAAAAGACTAGGATCGTTTTTTGTACTTTTAGCCATAATAGATATTTTTTGTTAATGATAGGTCATGTAACTAAAAGTTTATATTTTACTTATTCATAATTAGTTATTCTTAATAGGTATTTTTGCTAATTTATCAATAAACGTCTCTTGTCCATTATTTTGTAACCAAATAGCATAAATTGGTTTGCTATAGACAACTTTCGATAGTGTTTTTAATTCATGATATTGATTAAGCCAATGAATTGGTAAAACAGAGGCAGATTTTGTGGGATATAATAGCTCCCGCGCAAGATTAGCCGATGTTGTAAGTAGTGTCGGCGAATTTTCAACTAAAGATGATTTTTCAGTGGTATTGAAATCAGGACTCCATTCAAGTTTGATGTAATTGAATCTCGACAGAGTTAAATTTTTTTTATTTGTCATTAATTGTAATTTTATTTCACCAATAATGGCGCTTTCAAATTCATCCATTTTTGGCGGTTCGATTGCAATAAGTAAATCAAGTTCGCGTGAATGAAGCTGTTTTACTAAAGATTGTCGCGTGGATATTCTGCATTCAAGATGAAGCTCTTTGTGTTTTTGATAGATAAGTTGTATCCAATTTGTTAAGCATCCTTCCCATAGTGATATTGTTGAGCCTATTGAAAATTCTGTGTGTAATGATTGATGAGAAATTTCTTTTTTAGCTTGTAGCCAGGTATTTATTAACGATTCAGCGTAGGGAATCAAACGTTCGCCTGCGGCAGTTAAACGAATATTATTGCGATGACGGGCAAATAAAATAGTACCTAATTGCGTTTCTAATTGACGTATTCGAAAACTTACCGCTGATTGTGTTAGGTATAATGATTCGGCTGCTCGACCAAAATGTCGGGTTTTACTAACTTCTAAAAAAGTTTTTAATAATTCAGTATCCACAGCAATCTCCAAAATTTTTAATCTTAACGATTTAAATGTTTTGTTTTACAGAATGCAATTGCTAACTAATACTCCGCGCCATAATGAGTGTGACATTAGAGAGGTAGGAGTGTGTTAGATGGCAGAAAGCTTTATCACGACTAATCGTTTTTTTGATAATAAAAATTATCCTCGAGGTTTTTCTCGTCATGGTGATTTCACCATTAAAGAAGCTCAGTTGTTAGAATGTTGCGGTCAAGCTTTCAATGAACTTGATTTAGGTAAGCGTCAACCTCAGACAGAAGAAGAAAAACTTTTTGTTGCTATGTGTCGCGGTGAACGCGAACCTGTGACACCAGAAGAAAAAGTATGGTCTAAGTATATGACTCGTATTAGCCGACCTAAGCGTTTTCATACCTTATCTGGAGGTAAACCACAACTGGATCCCTCAGAAGACTATACCGATACTGATGATTAATATCATCATAGTTCTAAAAAAAGGGGTTTTAATACCCCTTAATTATTCAATTTGTTTTTGTAATTGAATAAGTAGCTTATCCATACTGCGATAGCTAATTGCTTCAATAATATCAATTTTTTCAATTTGTTGTTGCTGTTTTAAATCGGCAATGGTCCGTGAGACTTTCAGTATACGATTCCAAGCTCTGATTGAGAGGCCAAGTTTATTTAATGTTGTTTCTAAAAAAAGGGCGTCATTTGGTTTTAGTTTACAAAAAAGTGCGGCTTCTTTGCTATTTAGTTTTGCATTAATTTTACCTGAACGTTCAATTTGTTGCTTTCTTGCCTGTATTACACGTTTTTTTATATCGAAACTGCTTTCATTTGTAGGTGTAGAGTGGCTTAAAGTACCTAGCGGTAACAGAGGTACCTCTATAGAGAGATCAAAACGATCTAAGAATGGTCCAGATATCTTTGCTAAATAACGGAGGATCTGTTTTGGGCTGGCTCGGTTATATATGCCTTTATAGTGGCCCATAGCGCTGGGATTTAAAGCGGCAATAAGTTGAATATTGGCTGGGAAATTAACTTTAGCTTTTGCACGTGAAATTATTATTTCTCCAGACTCTAGCGGTTCCCTAAGTGCGTCGAGTACTTTTCGTTCAAATTCGGCGAGTTCATCAAGAAATAAAATGCCATTATGGGCTAAGGATATTTCTCCCGGTTTGGGTAAGCTTCCTCCACCAATTAATGCTGCCATAGAAGCACTGTGATGAGGTGCTCTAAATGGCCGTGTAAGCCATTTTTCGTTATCAAATGAGATATCACATAAACTTTTTATTGACGCTACCTCTAGCGCTTCTTGATTGGTTAGATCAGGCAGGATAGTAATAAGGCGGTTGGCAAGCATGGTTTTACCTGTGCCTGGTGGGCCAAGTAGTAAAAGGTTATGTTCTCCTGCGGCGGTTATCTCTAATGCGCGCTTGGCATGTTGTTGGCCAATAATATCATTGATATCTGTTATATTAGAGTGCTTATGGTTGGTGATAGGTGTTTCTTGATTGTGAGATAAAGTATTTTGATCATGTAAGAAATGACAAACAGCTAATAGATGTTCACAAAAATAGACACTTTCTGTTGGTAACAAATTTAATTCATTTGTGTTTTCTAGGGAAGTGATCAATTTACGCTGATTTTTTAATGCTGCTTGTGCCGCTGTTATTACCCCTGTTATTCGACGAATTTGACCAGAAAGAGCTAATTCGCCAAGGAATTCGAATTGATTTAATTTTATTGATGTAATTTGTTCCGATGCCGCTAAGATGGCGAGTGCGATAGCTAGATCATAACGTCCGCCTTCTTTTGGCAAATCGGCAGGCGCTAAATTAATAGTTATTCTTTTAGATGGATACTGAAAACCACTATTAATTAAAGCACTTCTGACACGATCACGAGCTTCTTTGACGGCTGTTTCTGGTAACCCTACTAGGGTGAGTCCAGGTAGCCCATTACTAATATGTGCCTCAACTGTTACCCGTGGGGCATTCATACCGATTGAAGCTCTGGTGTAAATAACCGCTAGTGCCATATTTCCTCCCTAAAATGTCATGTCACTATTTTCTTAGTTAGTAAATTAGGTACAACTAGCTTTTGGTGAATATGGGAAGGTTGTTAGAGAAGTGGCCGAAATTTTTACTTTTGTGGTAATTTTTTAGGACAGCGCTGCCATTTTTGATGATGAAAATTGGCCATTAATTGTCTGTATTACAATTTCTGACATTAATTAATAAGCTGTGGTTTATCATTTTATAATCAAATGGCTTTTTGGTTAAATTTTTTTGCATTAACTGCATTTAATAGTTTTTTATTTCAATTATTTTCTGTTTTTAATAGAATTATTTTATGCTGAGATTTACTTATTGATTTTAGTCGTAATTTTTTATTTTTCGATAAAAAAATAAAATAAGTATTGTCAAATAAGTGTCAACGTGTTAACTCTAAATAAATTATCAAGATCAAAGAACGGATATTATGACGAAGGTGTTTGCCCTAATAATTAACCTAATTATTGTGAGCGTGGTGGTGATTATCCCACCGCGCGGGGCAGCACTTGGAAGAAGAAAGGCAGAATAACTAGCCAGATTTCACAAGAACCCCGCACCGAAAGGCGCGGGGTTTTTTTTAGCTTTAAATTTTAGTTGTCGGTGAGAGTTTAGAAAAATAAACTAATAAATTAGGTTGCTGGAGTAGAACAATGAATGGAGCACAATGGTTAGTTCAGGCATTAATTACCCAAGGGGTTGAACAGATTTTTGGTTATCCAGGGGGGCCATTATGCCTGTTTATGACGCTTTGTATGATAGTGATTTAGAACATCTCTTATGTCGCCATGAGCAAGGTGCTGTTATGGCTGCTATTGGTTATGCAAGAGCAACGAATAAACCAGGAGTTTGTATTGCAACATCAGGGCCAGGAGCAACCAATTTGATCACTGGTTTAGCCGATGCATTATTAGATTCAGTGCCTATCGTTGCCATAACAGGACAGGTTGCTTTGGAGCTTATTGGCACAGATGCCTTTCAGGAAGTTGATGTTTTAAGTCTTTCTTTAGCTTGTACAAAACACAGTTTCTTAGTGGATTCTGTTGATATGTTGCCACAGGTTATTACTGAGGCTTTCAGTATTGCAACAACGGGTCGTCCAGGCCCAGTTTTAATTGATATTCCCAAAGATATACAGTTGCAGACAACTCATTCGCTGCCCTATTTGATGCCAGTTGAACAAAAACCATTTTATTCTGCCTATCAATTAGCTACTGCATGTGAAATTATGGAGCAGGCGAAACAACCTATTTTGTATGTGGGTGGCGGTGTTGGTATGTCAGGGGCGGTCGCTGAGTTGAGGGATTTTATTGCTATCTCAGGATTACCTACAGTTTCTACATTAAAGGGGCTCGGTGCTGTCACAGCAGATGATCCGCATTATTTGGGAATGTTGAGTATGCATGGCAGTAAAGCGGCAAATTTTGCTGTGCAGGAATGTGATCTATTGTTGGCGGTTGGCGCCAGGTTTGATGATCGTGTGACCGGTAAATTGAATACATTTGCCCCTAATGCCAAAGTCATCCATTTAGATATAGATCATGCTGAATTGAATAAATTGAGTCAGGCGCATGTTTGCTTGCTCGGTGATGCAAAACTATTATTACCACGATTAGCTAGACCATTAAATATTGCTTCATGGCAAGCCAAAGTCAGCGCGTTGAAAAAAGAGTATGAATGGAATTATAACCATACAGGGGATGCTATCGATGCCCCTGCTATGTTAAAACAAATCTCAGAACGTATGCATGTTGACACCATTGTTACAACAGATGTTGGGCAACATCAGATGTGGACGGCACAGCATATGGCATTTCGAGCTCCAGAGAATTTTATTACCTCAAGTGGATTAGGTTCAATGGGATTTGGTATTCCAGCTGCAATCGGCGCTCAGTTAGCCCGCCCTAATGCAGCGGTTATTTGTATTTCAGGTGATGGTTCTTTTATGATGAATATTCAGGAATTAGCCACCATAAAACGCAAACAATTACCGATCAAAATTGTGCTTATCGATAACCAACGTTTGGGCATGGTACGTTAGTGGCAAGAGTTATTTTTTCAACAACGCTACAGTGAAACTCAGTTAACGGATAATCCAGATTTTATCGCATTAGCCGCATCATTCGATATTGCCGGTCAGCGTATTACGCATACTTTAGAAATTAATGACGCACTTGATAGATTATTCAGTCATGCAGGCCCCTATTTGCTACAGGTATCTGTTGATGAATTAGAAAATGTTTGGCCATTGGTTCCTCCTGGTGCCAGCAATGAAAAAATGATGGAGAAACCCTGATGAGAGAATATCAATTAAATATTGAAACGCGCTTTCGGCCAGAGGTCTTAGAGCGCATTTTGCGGGTGACCCGTCATCGCGGTTTTCAGGTTAACGCAATAAGCATGAGTCAGGTATTAGGTGGAAATAACGTTAGCATTGAAATAACGGTTAATAGTCAGCGTCCACTAAACCTACTTTGTTCCCAGTTAATTAAATTGGCAGATGTTTTTGATATTGAAATCAAGCAACAAGCTGCCAAACAATCAATCGTAATGTAAGGTAAAAAAATGACAAAAAAAGCAGATTATATTTGGTTTAATGGAGAAATGGTGCCCTGGGCGGAGGCAAAGATACATGTTATGTCTCACTCTTTACATTATGGTACTTCGGTTTTTGAAGGTATTCGCTGTTATCACTCTCATCAAGGGCCAGTAATTTTTCGCCATCGTGAGCATATGCAGCGTTTACATGATTCAGCCAAAATTTATCGCATGCCTTTAAGCCAAAGTGTTGATGAGTTGATGACAGCTTGTCGCGAAACGATTGGTAAAAATAAGTTGGTTAGTGCCTATATTAGACCACTTGTTTTTATTGGTGATGTTGGTATGGGAGTTAATCCGCCACCAGGTTACAAAACGGATGTCATTATTGCGGCTTTTCCTTGGGGAACTTATCTCGGTGAAAAAGCACTCGAACAAGGTATTGATGCGATGGTTTCGTCCTGGCATCGCGCCGCACCCAATACCATCCCGACTGCGGCTAAAGCCGGTGGTAATTATCTATCCTCTTTACTGGTAGGTAGTGAAGCTCGACGCCATGGTTATCAGGAAGGAATAGAGTTAGATGTTAGTGGTTATATTTCCGAAGGGGCGGGTGAGAACCTATTTGAAGTTAAAGATAACGTACTTTTTACACCGCCATTTACCTCATCGGCACTACCCGGCATCACACGTGATGCGATTATTAAGTTGGCCACTGAATTGGGATTTGAAGTCCGTGAACAGATGTTATCACGTGAATCGTTGTATCTGGCTGATGAAATTTTTATGACCGGCACAGCGGCTGAGATTACGCCAGTTCGTAGCGTTGATGAAATACAAGTCGGAGCCGGTCATTGTGGCCCAGTAACCAAGCGTATCCAGCAGGCTTTTTTCGGTTTATTTGATGGTTCGACAAAAGACAAATGGGATTGGTTAGATCCTGTCAATAGTTAGTTCAAATTAATAGATGTTTATTGGCGACTAGTTATCGTCAATTTTTATACCAAGGGAGCAAAAATTCCAGAATATCGTTCTGCTACAACGGTCAATGGTCGTAATATGGCTGGTGCAAGGGCACTTTGGCGGGCAACAGGAATGACTGACGCTGATTTTGGTAAGCCAATTATTGCTGTTGTCAATTCATTTACTCAATTTGTCCCTGGTCATGTGCATCTGCGTGATCTTGGTCAGTTAGTGGCTAAACAAATAGAAGCCGTTGGTGGTGTGGCAAAAGAGTTTAATACCATTGCTGTTGATGATGGTATTGCTATGGGGCATGGCGGTATGTTGTATTCGTTGCCCTCCCGCGAGCTTATTGCTGATTCCGTTGAATATATGGTTAATGCTCATTGTGCCGATGCGATGGTTTGTATTTCTAATTGTGACAAAATCACACCAGGAATGCTGATGGCCGCGTTGCGTTTAAATATTCCGGTTGTTTTTGTATCGGGTGGTCCGATGGAGGCAGGCAAAACCAAACTTTCTGATCAAATTATTAAACTAGATTTGGTCGATGCTATGATCAAAAGTGCAGATCCGGCTGTCAGTGATAAAGAAAGCGAACAAATTGAACGTTCAGCCTGCCCGACTTGCGGTTCATGTTCAGGCATGTTTACCGCTAATTCAATGAACTGTTTGACGGAGGTATTAGGATTATCTTTGCCTGGCAATGGTTCTTTACTGACAACGCATCGCGATCGTAAACAGTTATTCTTGGCCGCGGGTAAACGTATTGTTGAGATCACGAAAAAATATTATGAACAGGATGATGACAGTGTTTTACCACGCAATATTGCCAGCAAAGCTGCATTTGAAAATGCGATGACCCTCGATATTGCCATGGGCGGATCGACTAATACGGTATTACATCTATTAGCAGCAGCGCAGGAAGCCGAGGTTGATTTTACTATGGCAGACATTGATCGGTTATCACGTAAAGTACCGCATTTGTGTAAAGTAGCACCGAGCATTGCCAAATATCATATGGAAGATGTTCATCGAGCCGGTGGGGTGATCGCTATTTTAGGTGAATTAGATCGCGCAATTACTTAATCGTCAGGTAAAAAATATTCTTGGTTTGAACGTCACTCAAATGTTAGCGCAGTATGATGTCATATTGACGCAAGATGATGCGGTGAAACAGATGTATGCCGCAGGGCCGGCTGGTATTCGCACTACTCAAGCATTTTCACAAACATGTCGTTGGCCATCTTTAGATCTCGATCGTCAAACAGGCTGCATTCGCAATTTAGCCCATGCATATAGTCAGGATGGAGGTCTGGCGGTTTTATTTGGCAACCTGGCTGAAGATGGCTGTATTGTCAAAACTGCAGGTGTTGATGAAAATTGTCTGACATTTCGTGGTCTGGCCAAGGTATTTGATAGTCAAGAAGAGGCGGTAGCAGCAATATTGAGTGGTAAGATCGTGGCTGGTGACATAGTGGTAATTCGTTATGAAGGACCAAGAGGAGGGCCAGGCATGCAGGAAATGCTTTATCCAACTTCTTATCTTAAATCAATGGGATTAGCGAGTAGCTGTGCATTAATTACTGATGGGCGCTTTTCTGGTGGTAGCTCTGGATTATTAGTTGGCCATATTTCTCCAGAAGCGGCAAGTGGCGGTTTGATTGCCTTGATTGAAGATGGCGATCTTATTGATATTGATATTCCTGCTCGCAAGATTGCCTTAAATATCGATAGGGAAATATTGCATCAACGTAAGCAATCTGAATTACAGCGTGGTGAAAAAGCATGGACGCCACGCAAGCGTGAACGTAAAGTTTCTTTTGTTCTACGCGCTTATGCTGCATTAGCAACAAGTGCAGATAAGGGGGCGGTGCGTGATAAAGCGAAGCTGGAGGAATAAAATGGCGCTTTCTTCTTTGCAAAGTTCACCATCGGCAGAGGATTATTTAACCGCGGCGTTAAAAGCGCCAGTTTATCAAGTAGCACAAATCACCCCATTACAGGAGATGAAAAAAATCTCCGAACGGTTTGATAATGTCATTTTGGTTAAGCGTGAAGATCTTCAATTAATGCATAGTTTTAAGCTACGTGGTGCTTATAACATGATTGCTGGTTTGTCAGCACAGCAGCGAGCTAATGGTGTCATTACCGCTTCGGCCGATAATCATGCGCAAGGTGTTGCGTTATCGGCTAGTCGGATAGGGATCCCGGCATTGATTGTGATGCCATTAGCCACTGCTGATATTAAAGTTGATGCTGTTCGGCGGTTGCAGGCTGAAGTGCTTTTATATGGGGTAAATTTTGATGAGGCGAAAGCTAAAGCGATTGAAATTGCTCATCAGGAGGGATACACCTATGTGCCACCTTTTGATCATCCGGCAGTGATCGCGGGTCAAGCAACAATAGCGATGGAATTGCTACAACAAGCTCCTCACCTTGATCGTATTTTTGTGCCGGTTGGTGGTGGAGGATTGATTGCCGGTGTAGCGATCTTGATCAAACAATTAATGCCTGAAATTAAAATTATTGCTGTTGAGGCAGAAGATGCCGCTTGTCTTAAGGCCGCTTTAGCCGCCGGGTATCCGGTAGATTTACCCAGTGTTGTTATTTGCTGAGGGGGTGGCCGTTAAGCGTATTGGCGATGAAAGTTTTCGGCTGTGTCAAAAATATGTCGATGATATTATTACGGTCAATAGTGATAATATTTGTGCTGCGATTAAAGATTTATTCGAAGAGGTTCGTGCTATCGCCGAGCCAGCAGGGGCAGTGGCATTAGCCGGTTTAAAGAAATATGTTCAGCAGCATGACATAAAAGGTGAACGTTTAGCGCATATTTTAACGGGTGCTAATATCAATTTTCATGGTTTACGTTATGTTTCAGAGCGTTGTGAATTAGGCGAACAACGAGAAGCATTATTCGCTGTCACCATCCCTGAGCAACAAGGGAGTTTTTTGCGTTTCTGCCAAGTATTGGGTAAGCGTAGTGTTACTGAATTTAATTATCGCTATAGCGACATAAATTCAGAGCAAGCGCGTATTTTTGTTGGTGTCCGGTTGAGCTATGGGGTTGACGAATCTGCTGATATTGTTGCTGACTTACAACAAGCGGATTATGACGTTACCGATCTTTCCCATGATGAAATGGCTAGGCTCCATGTGCGTTATATGGTGGGTGGACGTCCGTCAAAGCCACTGAATGAACGGCTATTAAGTTTTGTCTTTCCAGAGTCACCTGGCGCGCTACTTAAGTTTTTGCAAACATTAGGTAGCTATTGGAATATTACCCTTTTCCATTATCGCAGTCATGGCACTGATTATGGGCGTGTTTTAGCGGCATTTGAACTATCCGGTTCTGAAGCCCTTTTTGAGCAACATCTCGCTGCATTGGGTTATGAATATTATGATGAAACCAATAATACTTCATTCCAATTCTTTTTAGCGCCGCATAGTCAGTTATTGACTGCGCATATTGGCAACAGTCAGCAACTGCCAGAATGCTCGAATTAATGGTTCATTAAGACGTTTATTTAAAACACAAACGCCAAGATCAAAAGGTTCAACGGGCGAAATAGGGTCAAGTTGTAGAATACGATGGCGGATCGATTCTGGGCTATTATCGACCACAACCTTTGGTATTAATGCAATACCACAACCGAGCGCAACCATTGATACAATAGCTTCATGGCCTGACACGGTAGCATAAATTAACGGATTATTAATAGCTTGGTGTTGAAACCAAAGTGCAATTCTTTGGCGGGCAGGTCCGTGCTCTGGCAGGATAAAGGGAATTTGTTGCCAGTTCGGTTGTGGTTGTGTAATTTGTTGACGGATCGTTCCAGCTAATGATGGGGCAATCAAAACCAACGGAATTTCACCTAATTTGTTAAATAAAATATTATCAGGTAGTTTTTTAGGTTTACCGGCAATCGCCAAATCGGCAGCTTGGCTGGCAACTTTATTGACCGCATCCGCTGCGTCGCCAGTGGTTAATTTAATTTCGATTAAAGGATTTTCTAATCTAAAGTTATCCAGGAGCTTAGGTAAGTGACTATAGGCGGCAGTGACTGAGCAAAATAGGCGTAATTCACCGGTCAATAAGGCACTCTGTTGGTTAAGTGAGTGACGAAGTTACTTATATTCAAACAGTGTTTGCTGGGCAAATTGTTTAAATTGTTTTCTTGCTTCGGTGAGGCGTACGGTTCTATTATCACGCATAAATAAAATGTGACCAAAACTTTCTTCCAGACGTTGTATTTGGCGAGATAATGTAGATGGACTGATATGCATTGCATTAGCAGTACGTCCGAAGTGACAGCTATCAGCTAGATGTAAAAATAACTTTAGATCGCGAATATTCATCACGCCTCCTGTGATAAAAAGTGACAAACTAATGTTGCAATTTTTGCAATATAATATTTTAAATATATCAATTTACGCAATATTTTTGATCGCATATAGTGATCATATAAACGCTTCTTTGTTAAATAATCTGAGAATAAAACAATAGAAAATGTACAATAAATTACTGAAATTATGAAGGAAATTAATCGATGGCTAATTATTTTAATACCTTAGATCTGCGCCAACAATTATTACAATTAAGTAAATGTCGTTTTATGGCCCGTGATGAATTTGTTGATGGAGCCAGTTATTTAAAAGATAAAAAAATTGTGATTGTTGGCTGTGGTGCGCAAGGTCTAAACCAGGGATTGAATATGCGTGATTCAGGTCTGGATATTGCCTATGCATTGCGCAAAGAAGCGATTGAAGAAAAGCGCCCTTCATGGTGTCAGGCGGTAGAAAATGGTTTTACTGTTGGTAGTTACGAAACATTAATTCCACAAGCGGATTTAGTCATTAATTTAACCCCAGATAAACAACATTCTGCTGTGATACAAGCCATTCAGCCATTAATGAAACCAGGTGCAGCATTAGGTTACTCACATGGTTTCAATATCGTTGAGGTAGGTGAACAGATCCGCCAGGATATTACCGTTATTATGGTTGCGCCGAAATGCCCGGGAACCGAAGTACGTGAAGAGTATCTGCGTGGTTTTGGCGTACCAACGTTGATTGCCGTTCATCCGGAAAATGATCCGCAAGGTGAAGGAATAGCCATTGCGAAAGCATGGGCTGCTGCTACAGGAGGTCATCGCGCGGGTGTGCTTGAATCCTCTTTTGTTGCCGAAGTAAAATCAGATCTGATGGGTGAACAAACCATCTTGTGTGGCATGCTTCAAGCTGGCTCCTTGCTTTGTTATGACAAAATGGTTGCAGACGGTATGAGCCGGGTTATGCAGGAAAATTATTACAATATGGTTGGGAAACGATCACCGAAGCCTTAAAGCACGGCGGTATTACACTGATGATGGATCGTTTATCTAATTCAGCTAAATTGCGGGCATTTGCATTATCTGAACAGCTAAAAGAAATCATGGCGCCATTATTTCAACTACATATGGACGACATTATGTCCGGCAAATTTTCATCTACGATGATGGCAGATTGGAATAATAATGATAAAAATTTACTGTCTTGGCGGGCAGAAACCAGGCAAACAGCGTTTGAAAATTATCCAGAATATAATGGGAAAATTTTAGAGCAGGATTATTTTGACCATGGTCTTTTATTAGTTGCGATGACCAAAGCCGGGGTTGAATTAGCCTATGAAACTATGCTGCAAGCCGGTATTATTGCGGAGTCTGCTTATTATGAATCATTACATGAATTACCATTGATTGCGAATACCATTGCGCGGAAACGTTTATATGAGATGAATGTCGTTATTTCCGATACTGCAGAATATGGTAATTATCTATTCTCTTTTGCTGCAATACCTTTACTCAAGGATTTTATGGCGACTTTACAGCCAGGTGACTTAGCGAAAAATATGGCCGCTAGCCACATTGATAATAGGCAATTGCGGGATATCAATGCAGCGATCCGTAGTCATCCCATTGAGGTCATAGGTAATAAACTGCGTAATTATATGACTGATATGAAAGGTATTGCTTCTGTTGCATAATGTAAACGGTAGATTTTATCTACCGCGCTATTGATAGGCTAAAAATATAGCTACGCAATTTTTAAGTTTCTCCATTATACGATTGAAGTTAGAGAGCACATACTAAGTTAGAGTGTAATTCAAACGGACACAGATTTTTCGCTTGCCATAATAATGCAAACCACTATCGGGTATTGCTATATACCCGTATTTGGTGGGAGTTTCAAACCGAAATATCTGCCGATAGAGTCAGTACTCGAGTGGAAAGGGAATATAAAGCGATATGATACAACATTCACTGCCTATGATTCATGCATTAATCATTAACACAATGAACAGTAAAAAAATAACGACATTAGCATTAACGATGGAGCAATAAATAGTAGAAAGTAAAAAAGAGAAGAACAAGATAGACAAACTTTTAGCTAGTGCCGGTAAATTATTTACATAAGTAATTTAATGTTAGTTATATCATTCATCTTTCCTATGATGTTGATTTGGAATTCACCGACTCCATCACCATCATGATCCAACATTAATTTTGTTAGATTTTTTTGTTCACTGTAACTAAATAACATTTCATTTTTTCTATGAGTAAAATGATCGACTAATTGAATAGCAACAAAATTATCATCAGAGTTTATGTTAAGTGTGGAAATATCAATTTTGTCTTTACCCATCTCAAAATCAGTAATGGTATCTGGCGATTCAGACAAAGAATCATCTAGTGACAAGTAGTTAAAAGTATCATTACCCTCACCACCAGTTAATCTATCAGCGCCTTTATCGCCGTATAAATTATCATTACCACTATCTCCAAATAGGTGATCGTTACCACTACCACCAAATAATTTGTCATCACCACTACCTCCGGATAGGTGATCATTGCCACAACCGCCGAATAAAATATCGTTCCCCTTACCACCGGATAATTTATCATCGCCGTTATTACCAAATAACGTATCGTTACTATCACTACCGTATAGATCATCGTTTTTGTCAGTACCATAGCGCATTGAATTATTTGTCATATAAGAATTTCCTTTATTTAGTTGTATCTGATTAGATTAGAAAATTAGGCTAAAAGTACTCATAGCTTTTACTGCATTTGTGCAGATTTTTTAAATTTTTGATTTTTTAAAAGAGGGTTAGTGGGTAGTTGTCATAAATACTCCCACTTTTAAGTAGTAACTACAATGATAGTTTTGCACTCATAGTTAGTTCAAATATACTAGAGAGTTTAGCCTAGAGTAAATCAACGACAATAAAACCCTAACTAATTGTTTTAAAGTTTTTTTATTAGCGGTATGAAATAGCTTTGGAAAAGTTGCCCTAATTCGTCATGATTCGAAGGTAGAACAACTTTATCTCTGATATGGGTTTTCAGCGATTATATTTTCATTACTCAATAGCGGGTTTTTTTATGACATTTTTTACTGATTTTCTTTCTGATACAATTTTAACTTATGATCAATAATGACAAATACTCAGTTAATACGCTATGCGATTAAATTACAATCAACAACAAGCGGTTGAATATGTTGACGGTCCCTGTTTAGTGCTGGCTGGGGCGGGCTCAGGAAAAACTCGCGTTATTACCAATAAAATAGCCTACTTAATTCGTCATCATGGATATTTACCACGTCAGGTGGTGGCAGTCACTTTTACCAATAAAGCCGCCAGAGAGATGAAAGAACGGGTAGGACAAACGCTAGGAAAAAAAGAAACCAGAGGATTAATTGTTTCAACTTTTCATACCCTAGGATTGGAAATTATTAAACGGGAACATAGTGCATTAGGCATAAAAGCCAATTTTTCATTGTTTGATGAACACGATCAAATGGCTTTGCTAAAAGAGCTAACCTTTGATTTATTGGCAGATGATAAAGATCTGTCACGCCAATTAGCGTCAACAATTTCTAACTGGAAAAGTGATTTATTAACTGCCAGACAAGTTATGGCGCAGGTAAAATCGGAAAAAGATCAGCTGTTTGCTGAATGTTATCGGCGCTATGAATTACATTTATCGAGCTGCAATGTGCTGGATTTTGATGATTTAATTACTAAACCAACTCGCTTGCTCGATGAGAATGAAGAGGTGTGTTCGCGTTGGCAGCAAAAGATCCGTTATCTGCTGGTGGATGAATATCAAGATACCAATACTAGCCAATATCAACTGGTTAAATTGTTAGTGGGTAAACGTGGACGTTTTACCGTTGTTGGTGATGATGATCAATCTATTTATTCCTGGCGTGGTGCTCAACCACAAAATTTAGCGTTACTAAAAAACGACTTCCCTCAGCTTAATGTGATCAAATTGGAGCAAAATTATCGTTCTTCTGGCCGGATTTTGAAAGCCGCTAATATATTGATTGCTAATAATCCACATGTTTTTGATAAAAAGTTATTTTCTGAATTGGGTTATGGTGAAGCGCTAAAAGTTATCACGGCTAACAATGAAGATCATGAAGCAGGACGTGTGATCGGCGAATTGGTTGCCCACCATTTTATCAATAAAACCCAATATAAAGATTATGCTATTTTATATCGTGGTAACCACCAATCACGACTATTTGAAAAATTATTGTTACAAAATCGTATTCCTTACCGTATTTCGGGTGGTACTTCATTTTTTTCACGGGCAGAAATTAAAGATATATTGGCTTATTTGCGGATCCTCACTAATCCAGATGATGATAGTGCATTTCTCCGTATTGTTAATACACCGAAACGTGAAATTGGGCCAAAAACCATCCAAAAATTAGGTGAATGGGCGATTTTGCGCCAAAAAAGCCTGTTTAATGCTAGCTTTGATGTCGGCCTTGAACAAACTTTAACCGGCCGTGGTTTGACAGCATTGCAACATTTCACCCATTGGTTAGCCAATATTGCCAAACGTGCTGAACGCGAGCCACTACTTGCCGTCAGAGATCTACTGCATGACATTGATTATGAAAGCTGGTTATACGAGACATCAACTAGTAGCAAAGCGGCTGAGATGCGGATGAAAAATGTTAATCAACTGTTTGGTTGGATGGATGAAATGGTTAATGGCAACGATATCGATGAGGCGATGACCTTATCGCAGGTTGTCTCGCGCTTTACATTGCGGGATATGATGGAGCGTGGAGAAACGACAGAAGATTTAGATCAGGTACAATTAATGACTCTGCATGCCTCAAAAGGACTAGAGTTTCCTTACGTTTTTTTAGTTGGTATGGAAGAGGGGTTGTTACCCCATCAAACCAGTATTGATGAAGATAATATCGATGAAGAACGCCGTCTTGCTTATGTAGGGATAACCCGTGCTCAACGAGCGTTATTTTTTACTCATTGTCGGGAGCGACGTCAATATGGTGAACTTATTCGACCAGAAATTAGTCGTTTTTTACATGAGTTACCTCAAGATGATTTGCTCTGGGAACAAAATAAAAAGATAGTTACTGCAGAACAGCGAATGGAAAAAGGACAGTCTGCGATTGCTGATATCAGAGCGAGATTGGGGTTAAATAAAAAATAAATTTTGCTAACTAAAAAAGATTGAGTTTACTGAGTTAATTCAGTTTGTCCTTCTAGTATCAAAGGCCAATTGATATTACTTTGCCATTGAATTTCTTGCTGTAAATTTTCATAACAAAGTGGATGTTCCAATAACCATTGATGAGGTAATGTTAGGATCAAGGTTTCTTTATTTGCTCTAAGCCGTAATAACGGTATGGTATTGTCACGACGAGGGAGAGTAAAAATAATCGCCAGTCTTAAAAGGCGACAAAGAAGAATAGCATGTTGGAGGGGGATCGCGTTTTGTTGAGTCAATTCCGCTAACTCAATTGGGCCAGTTTGATTTTTTAGCAAAGCCGCTAACAAGCCTTTTTGCGTAAGGGTATAACCTGGCATATCAAGATGGCTGATCAGATAATGGGCATGGTTAGTAGCATGACGAGCGTCAATACTTAAGCCAATTTCATGTAGAGCGCTGGCACCTTTTAATAGCTCATCAACTTGGTGATTATCACGATAAAAGCTTTTCTTTAATTGTGAATAAAAATATTCGGTTAGCCTTTTTACCCGATTAGCCTGCTCAATATCAACTTGAAAACGATGTTGAATATTAGCGAGTGTAACTGCGCGTATATTCTGTTTTGCAGGCAGATCAAGCATGTTATAGATTAATCCTTCACGCAATGCTCCACCTGCTAATATCATATGATCGATTTTTAATTCTACAAATATGGCGATTAGAATAGCTAAACCACTGGGAAAAACTAGCGCACTTTCTAGTGTTAACCCCTTGATTTCCAACTCTTCTAATTTTCCTGAGGTGATTGCCACTTTTTTTAATAATTGTAATTTATCTAGCGTAATACGTTCATCCATGCCAGCGGCCAGCATAATTTCTTGAATCGCCTGTATTGTACCTGAAGCGCCGACACAAATTTGCCAACTTTGCTCAATAAGTTGGTTCGCGATAGGTTTAATGATCTTATGCGCGGCAGTTTCAGCTTGCGCAAAATTTTCTTCGGTTAGATTACGATCTTTAAAATAGTGTTCAAGCCAGGTAACGCAACCCATATTAAGGCTAACAAGTTGATTATGTTTAACATTGGTACCGGTAATGATTTCAGTACTACCACCCCCAATATCTATCACTAGTCGTCTATCTGAACCGCCAGTGGTATATGCTACTCCCTGATAAATGAGTTGAGCTTCTTCTTCTCCAGTAATGATTCTGATGGGATGCCCTAGAATATTTTCTCCTTGCTTAATAAAGAGGTCGGCATTCTTAGCGAGACGAAGTGTTGCTGTAGCAACAATTTGTACTTGTTCAGTAGGAATATCTTGTAAATACTCGGAAAAAAGATGCAGACATTGCCAGCCACGATCCATGGCTTGTTGAGATAAATAGTTATTTTCATCGAGACCCGCGGCCAGTCTGACTTTACGCTTGATGCGAGCAAGGGTCTGTACATAACCAGAAATTTCTCGTACTACTAACATATGAAAGCTGTTAGAACCAAGATCGATTGCTGCATAAAGCGATGATTTTAACATAATATTTATTAGCTCGGACGTTTACGATTGTTGCGTGAATTATTCTGTCGGCTTTGGCTATTATTGTTACGACGTGTTCCATTAGTACGTGGACGACGACGTGGTTTTGGTGTAGGTAAATCTTGTAATAATGCTTCACTGTTGTATTTGTTGACAGGGATTTGATGCTGAATATACTCCTCAATAGCAGGTAAATTTAAAGAATACTCTTCACAAGCCAGACTAATTGAATGACCACTCTCACCGGCGCGGCCGGTACGACCAATACGATGAACATAATCTTCACAATCATCAGGTAGATCATAATTAAATACATGAGTGACAGATGGGATATGTAAACCTCTGGCGGCAACATCTGTTGCAACTAAGATATCTAAATGGCCTTGAGTAAACTGTTCAAGAATGCGTAGCCGTTTTTTTTGTGCTACATCGCCAGTTAATAAGCCAACGCGGTGACCATCAGCAGCAAGATGAGCCCAGATATCTTCACAGCGATGTTTGGTATTAGCAAAAATTATACATCTTTCAGGCCACTCTTCCTCGATTAACGTTTGTAACAGACGCATTTTTTCTTCGTTAGAAGGATAGAAAAGTTCTTCTTTAATGTGATGACCTGTTTTTTGTTGAGGTTCTAACTCAATATATTCGGGTTGATTCATTTGTTCAAATGCCAGTTCTTGAACACGATAAGAAAGTGTTGCGGAAAAGAGTAAATTCAAGCGTTGAGTGGCGAGTGGCATTCGACGAAATAGCCAGCGAATATCTTTAATAAAACCAAGATCATACATACGGTCAGCTTCATCAAGTACAACCACTTGAATGAGACCTAAATGAACGTGGCCTTGTTTGGTATAATCGATTAAACGCCCGGTCGTACCGATAAGAATATCTACACCCGACTGGAGCACATGCAGTTGTTCGTCGTAGCCATCACCACCATAAGCTAAACCCATTTTTAAGCCCGTTATAGCGGCTAATTCTTTTGCATCAGTATATATCTGAACCGCTAATTCTCGTGTAGGAGCCATAATTAGCGCTCTGGGTTGGTTAACTTGTCGTTCTGAATTTGTTGGATGTGTTAGTAAATAATGAAATGTTGAGATAAGAAAAACCAATGTCTTACCCGTTCCTGTTTGTGCCTGCCCCGCAACATCACGGCCTTCGACAGTAAAAGGCAATGTTGACGCTTGTATCGGCGTACAGTTATGAAAGCCATTTTTATTAAGGGCTTCAATAACTTTAGGGTGTAAGGCGAAGTCTATAAACTTCTTGTCTGTCAAATGTGTTTTACTCATAGTGTGTTAGAATATCAGTTAACGGTTGCTTTATGAAAGAAGATTGTTTGAAATAAAGCAAACATGGTTAAATTAATGTTAGACTGAAACGGCATAAAAATTTTATCCTTGGAGTATCGCAATGAGCGACAAAGTTATTCATCTATCTGATGGAGATTTTAATACAAAAGCCCTAGGGGCAGCAAAGCCAATATTAGTTGATTTTTGGGCAGAATGGTGTGGCCCTTGTAAAATGATTGCTCCCATTTTAGACGAAATTGCTGATGAATATGCAGCTAAATTGATTATTGGAAAATTGAATGTTGACGATAATCCTGAAACAGCGACTAAATATGGTATTCGTAGCATTCCTACTTTAGCACTTTTTAAAGACGGTGAGCTGATTAATAAGCAAGTTGGTCTTTTGTCTAAAACTCAATTAAAAGAATTTTTAGACAAAAACATCTAATTTCCCGTAAAATATTAACAAACAGACGTTTAGTAGGCTAATATTTTTCTCAATTTGCTATTAGACGTCTGCTTTTTATACAATTCATAGCTAGACGTCTGCTTTGAAGCATGGTAATTTAGCGTCACTACTTAATATGATACGCGTTTTTATCTTAATGTGTACATATTGAATATGTTATTGTATAGATATATTTGTTATCTCTGGATAATCTATATCCTACAATGGTTTGAATTCCATTGACTCTCATAGAAATAATTCTTTTAGACAGACATGTTCCATTTGTTATTTGCTTGGTGCTGTTGTGTAGGGCCTAAGAAGTAAAAAGTGAGATTTTCTCATCAACTTTGAGATGAATTCTTATAGTCTTATTCTGTCTTTGCTGTATAAAGAGTGTTATCTAAGGTAGTAAATTAACAAATTACTGCGACTACATGAATTTATATCCTAATGAAATTGATATATTCATCAAGAATCGTTAAGGTTTTTGTATTTTTATTTAAATAGGCACTTAGAGATTGCTATACTATTTATTGTTCATAGTTCAAAAAATATACCCCGAGTTTAAGAACCCACCATTATGAATCTTACCGAATTAAAAAATACGCCGGTATCTGAATTGATTACTCTTGGCGAAAGTATGGGGCTAGAGAACCTAGCCCGCATGAGAAAACAGGATATTATTTTCTCGATTTTGAAGCAGCATGCGAAAAGTGGAGAGGATATTTTTGGTGATGGCGTGCTAGAAATTTTGCAGGATGGATTTGGATTCCTTCGTTCTGCTGACAGCTCTTATCTAGCAGGTCCTGATGATATTTATGTTTCTCCTAGTCAGATTCGTCGCTTTAATCTACGAACAGGAGATACCATATCAGGAAAAATTCGTCCTCCTAAGGAAGGCGAACGCTATTTTGCCCTACTAAAAGTTAATGAAGTCAATTTTGATAAACCTGAAAACGCCCGTAGTAAAATCCTGTTTGAAAACCTGACACCGCTGCATGCTAATAACCGTCTACGTATGGAGCGTGGCAATGGTTCAACAGAAGATTTGACTGCTCGTGTTCTGGATTTGGCTGCACCGATTGGGCGTGGGCAGCGTGGTTTAATTGTTGCTCCACCAAAAGCAGGTAAAACCATGTTATTGCAGAATATTGCAGCTAATATTGCCAATAACTATCCAGACTGTGTTTTGATGGTGTTGCTAATTGATGAGCGACCAGAAGAAGTGACCGAAATGCAACGCCTGGTTAAAGGTGAGGTCATTGCATCAACCTTTGATGAACCTGCATCTCGTCATGTTCAGGTTGCTGAAATGGTAATAGAAAAAGCTAAGCGTTTAGTTGAACACAAAAAAGATGTCATCATTCTTTTAGATTCGATTACGCGTCTTGCTCGTGCTTACAACACAGTGGTTCCTTCCTCTGGAAAAGTATTGACTGGTGGGGTGGATGCAAATGCTTTGCACCGACCGAAACGTTTTTTTGGTGCTGCACGTAATGTAGAAGAAGGTGGAAGCCTAACGATAATTGCTACAGCATTAGTTGATACCGGTTCCAAAATGGATGAAGTAATCTACGAGGAGTTTAAAGGCACCGGCAATATGGAGCTACATTTGTCGCGGAAAATAGCGGAAAAACGTGTTTTCCCGGCGATTGATTATAATCGTTCTGGTACTCGTAAGGAAGAATTATTGACCTTACCGGATGAGTTACAGAAGATGTGGATATTGCGTAAAATTATTCATCCTATGGGTGAAATTGATGCAATGGAGTTTTTAATTAATAAATTGGCAATGACGAAAACGAACGATGAATTTTTCGATTTTATGAAGCGTTCTTAAATTGCTGTTTGTTTAATGAGTTATTGAAAAGCGCCACTTTTATGTGGCGTTTTATTTTGTTCGTTTTTGTTATCCAATAGCATCTGTTTTGGTATAGATTTTGCTTACTAATAAGCAGTGCAAGATGATAGAAATGTTTCGTTATTGTTACATATACGCTAACTTAAAGTACACTTATAGTCTATACATGGAAATGGGTGCAGTGGATGATTTCTAAAAAAATTATAAGAGAGTAAATATTGTGCACACACTAAATTTACTAATCGACGTTTTTTGGGTTTTCTTGTTTTCTCTGATTTTCATATTTATTGCGAGAAAAGTGGCAAAAAGATTTGGTCTAGTAGATGAACCTAATCATCGAAAAAAACACCAAGGAGAAATTCCTTTGGTTGGTGGTATTGCGGTTTTTTTTGGTATCGGTTTGGCATTCATGATTACGCCCGAATATATTCCTCATAAATGGTTGTATTTGATTTGTGCTGGGGTTTTGGTATTTGTTGGAGTATTGGATGATCGCTTTGATATTAGTGTTAAAATTCGAGCAACTATTCAAGCTATTGTTGCGTTGTTCATGATTTATTTTGCTGGTCTAACGTTAGATAACTTAGGTTATGCTTTTGGGCCATGGCATGTAACGTTGGGGCCTTTAAGCTATTTAATGACGTTATTTGCTGTTTGGGGTGCAGTCAATGCTTTTAACATGGTTGATGGTATTGATGGTCTGCTTGGTGGGCTTTCTTGTGTCTCCTTTGCTGCATTAGGCATTTTGCTTTATCAAAATGGCAATATGGCATTAGCTTTTTGGTGTTTTGCTGTTATTGCTGCCATTCTCCCTTATATATTCCTGAATTTAGGTTTATTAGGAAAGCGTTATAAAGTGTTTATGGGGGATGCGGGTAGTACATTAATTGGTTTTACTATTCTTTGGTTGCTGTTGATGTCGACACAAGGTGAGCAACCTTCGATTAAACCAGTGACTGCCCTTTGGATTATTGCTATTCCTCTGATGGATATGATTGCCATTATGTATCGGCGTCTACGTAAAAGAATGAGTCCTTTTTCACCAGATAGACAACATATTCATCATTTAATTATGCGTTCAGGTTTTACCTCAAGTCAGGCTTTTATCTTGATTACAGTGTCGGCAGCTATTTTAGCAGCGGTAGGTATGTTCGGTGAACGTTCAAATTTTATTCCTGAATGGGTGATGTTGGCATTATTTTTGCCTATATTTGCTATCTATGGCTACTGTATTAAACGTGCTTGGAAAGTGGCGCGTTTTGTGAAACGTGTTAAACGTCGGATGCAACGTATAGCAAAATAAATAAACAAATATTTAAAGGAGTTTCATACCAGTGACAAAATCAGAAACACAACCCAAACCTAATTCTCACTCACAGTCTCTTGAATATGAGTTAGATATTAGAAGTTTATTTTGTGCGCTATGGCAGGGAAAAATATGGATCATCTCTTTAGCATTTATTTTTGCAGCTGTTGCATTGATCGTTTCTTACATGATGCAACAAAAATGGAGTGCTAATGCTGTCACTGATTTACCTACAGTTAATAATTTAGGTGCATATTATTCCCAGCAGCAATTTTTGCGAAATTTGGATTCGCATATTAATGAAACACAGGATAATCAGTTGCCAACAATTTCGAATCAGGTTTATCAAGAATTTACTACTCAAGTAGGTTCTTATGATACCCGGCGAGAGTTTTGGTTAAATAGTGATTACTATAAAACCCGCATGGAAGGAAATGCTAAGGCTGATGCTGCATTACTTGATGAATTAATTGATGATATTCAATTCACTCCCCAAGATGATAATAAGATACTTCATGATAATGTAAAATTAGTTGCTGAAACGGCTACTGATGCAAACCGATTACTACGTGAATATATTTCTTTTGCCAACAAACGAGCTAGTTTTAATCTTAATGAACAGATTAAAGGCGCGTGGGCAGCAAAGGCACAGTCTTTAAAAGCATTAATTAAACGCCAGGAAATGGTCGCAAAGGCAAATTATGAACGGCGTTTAAATAACGTACAGCAATCGTTCAAAGTTGCGCAAAAGCAAGGTATTTCACGTAACAAAGTTGATGTCCCCATCGATCAGTTGCCTGATTCAGAAATGTTTCTATTAGGTACTTCATTATTACAAGCACAAATTGAGACATTACAGGCAACAGGGCCTAATTATGATGAAAGCTATGATCAAAATATAGCGATGTTAACGACATTAAATGTAGAACCCGCTCTCGAGAATAATTTTCAAACTTATCGCTATTTAAGAACACCAGAAGATCCCGTTAAACGTGATAGCCCTCGTCGAGCATTAATGATGGTCATTTGGGGAATGATTGGTGCCTTAAGTGGAATGGGTATTGTGTTGTTAAGGCGTAATACCTAATTATTTGCTAAACATATAGCAATAGAGGACTTCAACAAACTATTAATATGTTGAAGGTAAAATCATTATTGATGATACATCTCATTAGTAGATGAGGTTAAAATAAAAAGAGAGTCACTGTGAAAGTGTTGACTGTGTTTGGTACTCGTCCTGAAGCCATAAAAATGGCTCCACTGGTACATGCTTTGACAAACGATAAGGCTTTTGAGTCGAAAGTTTGCGTAACTGCTCAACATAGAGAAATGTTGGATCAGGTATTGCATCTTTTTGAGATAACACCTGATTATGATTTAGATATTATGACACCGGGACAAGATTTAACTGATATTACCTGTCGTATTCTTGAAGGAATGAAACCCGTATTGTTATCTTTTAAACCCGATGTGGTATTGGTTCATGGTGATACTGCTACCACGATGGCAACCAGCCTGGCTGCTTTTTATCAGCGTATTCTGGTTGGTCATGTTGAAGCAGGATTGCGTACTGGTAACTTATATTCTCCCTGGCCGGAAGAAGCCAATCGTAAAATTGCCAGCCATCTGGCAACGTATCACTTTGCGCCTACCGAGTATTCACGAAAAAATTTACAGCATGAATCGATCCCTGCTAATCGTATTTTTGTTACTGGTAACACTGTAATCGATGCGTTGTTTTGGGTGCGTGATAAGGTTATCAATGATGCCACAATACGAGCAAGCCTTGCCGCGCAATACCCTTTTCTTGACCAAAATAAAAAGATGCTACTGGTTACAGGGCATAGGCGGGAAAGTTTTGGTAGCGGATTTGAACGTATTTGTCATGCATTAGCTGAAATTGCCAAAAATCATGCTGATGTTCAAGTTGTCTATCCGGTTCATCTTAATCCTAATGTCAGTGAACCAGTGCAACGCATTTTGCAGGGTATTAATAATATAAACCTGATTGATCCACAGGATTATTTCCCTTTTATTTATTTAATGAATAACGCTTATTTGATCCTGACAGATTCAGGGGGTATTCAAGAAGAAGGGCCAGCTTTAGGTAAGCCAGTATTAGTGATGCGTGATACTACTGAGCGACCTGAAGCGGTTGAAGCTGGTACGGTACGTTTAGTGGGTACGCAAACAGAAAATATTGTTCAAGCGGTAACACAATTACTTACGGATGACCATGCATACCAGAAAATGAGCCGGGCGCATAATCCTTATGGTGATGGTAAAGCTTGCCAGCGAATTCTTGAAGCGTTGAAGACAAATCAGGTGACATTATGAGTTTTGAAACTATTTCTGTTATTGGTTTAGGTTATATCGGTTTACCGACTGCTGCCGCTTTCGCTGCTCGGCAGAAAAAAGTGATTGGGGTTGATGTTAATCAACATGCGGTTGATACGATTAATCAAGGTAAAATTCATATTGTTGAACCAGATTTAGATAAAACGGTAAAAACAGCCGTAGAAGCTGGCTATTTAAAAGCGTTTACTACACCGCAAAGGGCTGATGCGTTTTTAATTGCGGTTCCTACACCGTTTAAAGATGATCATCAGCCTGATCTCTCTTATGTCATGGCAGCGGCAGAATCAATAGCGCCATTATTGAAAAAAGGCGATTTGATTATTCTAGAGTCTACCTCGCCAACTGGAGCGACTGAGCAAATGGCACAGCGGCTAGCAGCTATGCGAGCTGATCTGACATTTCCACAGCAACAGGGTGAAAACTCAGATATTGATATTGCTTATTGCCCTGAGCGGGTTTTACCTGGCAAAGTCATGGTTGAGCTGATCAAAAATGATCGGGTAATTGGTGGTATGACGATGAAATCATCCCAGCGAGCCAGTGAGTTATATCGTATTTTCCTTACCGGTGAATGTGTGATCACCAATGCCAAAACGGCAGAAATGTGTAAATTGACAGAAAATAGTTTTCGCGATGTAAATATTGCTTTTGCCAATGAACTCTCTTTTATTTGCGCAGAACAAGGGATTAATGTTTGGGAGTTGATTAATTTGGCCAATCGTCACCCGCGGGTCAATATTTTACAGCCGGGTCCAGGTGTTGGAGGCCATTGTATTGCAGTCGATCCTTGGTTCATTGTTGCTCAGAATCCAAAGCAATCTCGTTTGATCCAGACAGCCCGTTTGGTTAATGACAGCAAGCCAATTTGGGTGGTCGATCAGGTCAAGACAGTATTAGCTGATTGTTTAACCGAAACAGGCAAACGGGCAAATGAAATTAAAATTGCCTGCTTCGGTTTAGCCTTTAAACCGGATATTGATGATTTACGAGAAAGCCCCGCTATGCAAATCACTAAAATGATTGCAGATTGGCATACTGGTACCACTTATGTAGTAGAACCTAATATTAATGAATTGCCAAATGCACTGAAAGGTCTTTGTCAATTGGTCTCTACTGAAGTTGCCGTTGCTAATGCAGATATTATTTTGTTACTGGTTGATCATAAACAATTTAAGGCGATTAAGGGTGAACAAATCCGACAAAAATGGGTAGTTGATACCAAAGGAGTTTGGCGTTGAAACGTATTTTAATTACTGGTGGGGCTGGATTTATTGGTTCGGCAGTTGTTCGTTATATCATTGAGCATACTAACGATAGTGTGCTAGTGGTTGATAATTTGACTTATGCTGGTAATCTGGAATCGTTAGCGTCAGTGAGAGAAAGTCCTCGCTATGCTTTTGCCCAAATAAATATTTGTGATCGACCGGCAATTGATGAAATTTTTCAGCGATATCAACCTGATGCTATTATGCATTTAGCGGCAGAAAGTCATGTTGATCGCTCGATCGATGGGCCAGCCGCCTTTATCGAAACCAATATTGTCGGTACTTATCTTTTATTGGAGGCTGCTCGCAATTATTGGAATCATTTGAACCCGCAGAAAAAACAGTCATTTCGTTTCCATCATATTTCTACCGATGAAGTTTATGGCGATCTGCATACCACTGAGGGGCTATTTACCGAAACAACCCCTTATGCACCGAGTAGCCCTTACTCAGCTTCGAAGGCTTCCAGTGACCATTTAATTAGAGCCTGGCAGCGTACTTATGGCTTACCGACCTTGGTGACCAATTGCTCAAATAATTATGGCCCTTATCACTTTCCTGAAAAATTAATTCCTTTGATGATCTTGAACGCCATAGCTGGTAAATCATTGCCTGTTTATGGTCAAGGTGAACAGATACGTGGTTGGCTGTATGTTGAAGATCATGCCCGTGCATTACACTTAGTCATTAGTCAAGCCGATGCAGGTAAAACTTATAATATTGGTGGCCATAATGAACGTAAAAATATTGATGTAGTAAAGACAATTTGCTGCTTGCTGGAAGAGTTACGTCCGCTTAAGCCTGAAGGCGTGGCTCACTATTGTGATTTAATTACCTATGTCGCGGATCGTCCAGGCCATGATGTCCGTTATGCCATTGATGCTAGCAAGATAGAACAAGAGTTAGGATGGAAGCCACAAGAGACCTTTGAATCGGGTATTCGTAAAACCGTTGAATGGTATTTGAACAATGAAACCTGGTGGCGCCATGTGCAAGACGGTTCATATGCAGGTGAACGTCTAGGCATCGCGACAAAATAGGAAACGAGGAGAGGTGATGAAAGGCATTGTTTTGGCTGGTGGCTCTGGAACCCGTTTGTACCCTATTACACGAGGAGTTTCTAAACAACTGTTACCTATTTATGATAAGCCGATGATTTACTATCCGCTTTCGGTACTGATGTTGGCAGGTATCCGAGAAATATTGATTATTTCCACGCCTGAAGATCTGCCTAATTATCAACGGTTACTTGGCGATGGTGATGCCTTCGGTGTTCATTTCAGTTATGCCGCACAACCTTCACCGGACGGATTAGCGCAGGCGTTTTTGATCGGTGAAAGTTTTATAGGTGATGATGCTTGCTGTTTGATATTAGGTGACAATATTTATTTTGGGCAGGCTTTTAGCGATAAATTGAAATCTGTGGTGGCTCGTCAGTCGGGAGCAACAATTTTTGCGTATCAGGTGATGGATCCTGAACGTTTTGGCGTAGTTGAATTTGATGAAAAGTTCAAAGTACTGTCTATTGAAGAAAAACCTCAGCAACCTAAATCTAACTGGGCGGTTACTGGCCTCTATTTTTATGATAATCAATTAATTGACTTTGCTAAAAAAATTAAACCTTCGCTACGTGGAGAACTTGAGATCACCTGTCTGAATCAAATGTATCTTGAGCGTGGAGAGCTAAATGTTGAGCTGTTAGGCCGCGGATTTGCCTGGTTAGATACCGGCACCCATGACAGTTTGATTGAAGCGAGTATGTTTGTGCAAACCGTTGAGAAAAGGCAGGGATTTAAAATCGCTTGTCTGGAAGAAATAGCATGGCGTAACGGTTGGTTGACGGATGAACAGGTTCGAAAATCAGCGGGAAAACTGGCGAAAACCGGTTATGGGCAATATTTACAGGATTTGCTGCATGTCTATCCACGCCAATATTGAAATACTCAGTTGGGAAAGTGATTTCTTTAAGCGTAAAACGGCCAAGTTACATTTTGCACCCGATGCGCCAATTGTCTCATTAGATCAACTAGCTGACTACGATATTGTGCAAGCTAAAATTGCTACCGCTGATACTAAACTGATTGATGCAATATTGGCGATGGGTTTTTGGCTGGTAGAAAGTGAAATCGATTTTTGTCTAAATATTGCAAGTAGGGCAAAAAATCATAGTTTAGATCTAGCTGTGGCGACGGAACAGGATATTGAAATATTGAAAAGTATTGCGGCTAAGGCTTTTTCATATAGTCGTTTTCGCCCGCCCTGGTATCGATTAACAGATAATGCCCGTTTTTATTCTGTTTGGCTTGAAAAAGCAGTTAAGGGTACTTTTGATGATCTTTGTTTATTAGTTAACGATAAGCAAGGAAATATTCAAGGCTTTGTCACCATAAGGAAACTGCCAACTGAAAAAGA
Organism: Arsenophonus endosymbiont of Crataerina pallida; assembly: GCF_964020125.1. Lineage (NCBI taxonomy): Bacteria > Pseudomonadati > Pseudomonadota > Gammaproteobacteria > Enterobacterales > Morganellaceae > Arsenophonus > Arsenophonus endosymbiont of Crataerina pallida. The sequence continues at coordinate 346,363 of NZ_OZ026540.1, forward strand.
GGCGCGTATTGGTTTATTAGCCACCGCTCCAGCCCATCAGGGCAAAGGGGTTGGTAAACAATTACTAGCAGCCGCCTGTCAATGGTGTGAGCAGCAAGGGGTAGAGCGATTAAGGATAGCGACTCAAATCAGCAATATTTTTGCTATACGTCTCTATTCACAAATGGGTGCACAAATTGAAAGCACAGCTTATTGGTTATATCGAGGACGACATGATCCCATTTAATAAACCACCGGTTATTGGTACTGAATTAAGTTACATGCAAGAAGCCATGCAGAGTGGCAAATTATGTGGTGATGGGCACTTTACTCAGCGTTGTGAAGAGTGGATGGAAAAGCATTTCCAGTGTCCGAAAGTGCTGTTGACACCTTCTTGTACCGCCTCTTTGGAAATGGCGGCGATTTTGCTTGATATTAAACCTGGCGATGAAGTCATTATGCCAAGTTTTACCTTTGTTTCTACTGCTAATGCTTTTGTGCTAAGGGGCGCAACGATTGTCTTTATCGATATACGTCCTGATACCATGAATATGGATGAGACTAAAATTGAAGCGGCGATCACGGCCAAAACTCGCGCTATTGTCCCTGTTCACTATGCTGGTGTGGCTTGTGAGATGGATACCATTATGGCATTGGCAGAAAAACACCATCTTTATGTTGTTGAAGACGCGGCTCAAGGTGTTATGTCCACTTATAAGGGGAAAGCGCTTGGAACGATAGGGCATATTGGTTGTTATAGTTTTCATGAAACAAAAAATTACTCTTCCGGTGGTGAAGGGGGAGCGATACTGATTAATGAACCGTCATTTATCGAGCGAGCAGAAATTGTGCGGGAAAAAGGCACGGATCGCAGTCAATTTTTCCGTGGCCAAGTTGATAAATATACTTGGCGAGACATTGGTTCTAGTTACTTAATGTCAGATCTACAAGCGGCTTATTTATGGGCGCAATTGGAGCAGGCGAATAAAATTAATCAGCGTAGGCTAGCGTTATGGAAAAACTATTATCAGGCGCTTAAACCTTTCGCTGAAGTAGGTAAATTAGATTTGGCGGTTATACCGGCAGATCTAGAACATAATGCCCATATGTTCTATATCAAATTAAAAGATATTGAACAAAGAACCGCGTTTAATAAGCATATGCAAGCAGCAAATATTTTGTCAGTATTTCATTATGTTGCTTTACACTCTAGTCCAGCAGGTCATAAATTTGGCCGTTTTCATGGTGATGATTGTTATACGACGAAGGAAAGTGATCGTTTAGTTCGTTTACCGATGTTTTATAATCTTACCGATGAAGAGCAGCAACAAGTGATCAATCAAATCCAATGTTTTTTTGCTTAATATGTCATTAGCTAAAGCGTCTGTTTGGACAGCTATTTCAACCTTAATAAAAATTGGGGCAGGGTTAGTTGTTATCAAATTATTGGCAGTCACTTTTGGTCCGAGCGGTGTTGGTCAGGCGGGAAATTTCCGTCAACTAATTACTGTACTTGGTGTTTTATCTGGTGCAGGGATCTTCAATGGCGTAACTAAATATGTCGCTGAATATCATCAGACACCAACAAAACTAGGTGCTGTATTAGGTACCTCATCATTAATTATTTTGGGTTTTTCAACCTTATTAGCGCTTATTTTTTTACTATTTAGCTCATTTATCAGTCTGGCGCTATTTGGTCATACCCATTATCAAATGGTTATTTGTGCCTTAGGATTGATACAAATGGGCATCGCTTATGCGAATTACTTTTTGGCGATACTAAAAGGTTACCGTGATGCGAAAGGTAATGCGCTATCGATTATCGTTGGTAGCTTAGCAGGCGTGATTGCTTACTATTTTTGTTTTAGATTAAGTGGTTATCAAGGGGCGCTAATAGGATTGGCTTTAGTTCCTGCATTAATTGTTGTACCAGCCGCGATCATGATCCTACGTCATAAACAGCTGAATTGGTCATATTTTAAACCAAGGTGGAATAGTACCATTGGTCATCACATAGCTAAATTCACCTTAATGGCGTTAATAACCTCAGTCACGTTGCCGGTTGCTTATATTATGATGAGAAATTTATTGGCTGAGCGTTATAGTTGGGATGAAGTGGGTATTTGGCAGGCAGTGAGTAGTATTTCAGATGCCTATTTACAGTTTATTACCGCATCTTTTACCGTTTATTTATTGCCAACTTTAGCTAAATTGCAGCATAGAGATGAGATTAGTGCAGAAATTTTTAAAGCTTTGAAGTTTGTTTTACCGGCGGTTGCGTTAGCCAGTTTTACCGTATGGCTATTACGAGATCTGGCAATTTGGCTGCTTTTTTCCGATAAGTTTATTGCAATGCGCGATCTCTTTGCTTGGCAGTTGATTGGTGATGTATTGAAAGTAGGCGCTTATGTATTTGGTTATTTAGTTATTGCTAAGGCCGCATTACGGTTTTACATTTTAACGGAGGTGACTCAATTTGCGCTGTTAACAGGGTTTGCTTATTGGTTAATACCAGCTTACGGCGCGTTAGGTGCTGCCCAGGCTTATATGGCAACTTATATTGTTTATTTTATGCTTTGTAGTGGCATATTCCATCTTTACCGCAGGCGCACATGAAAACCTTAATCCATGTATTAGGCTCTGATATCCCACACCATAACCAGACAGTGTTAGCATTTTTTAATGATGTATTATTTTCGTCAATACCATCACCAGAAAAAAGACAGTTTATGGTTGTTAGCCGTGACCTCACTCTAGCATCACGCTATCCACGACTACACATTAACCAATTTGATAATAAAAAAGCGATTGCTAAAGTTATCGCTATGCAAGCAAAAGCAGATAGAAATTGCCAATTCTTTTTTCATGGTCAATTTAATGTATCAATTTGGTTGGCATTATTGTTTGGCAAGATCCGTCGACAACAATTTTTATGGCATATTTGGGGAGCTGATCTCTATGAAGACTCAGCTGCATTGAAATTTAAATTATTTTATTATTTTCGGCGTCTGGCATTTAAACGGGTAGGGCATGTTTTTGCTACCCGAGGGGATTTAAATTATTTTTCTCAGTTAAATCCAGCTATACCAACATCACTACTCTATTTTCCAACCAAAATGGATCCAGCCTTAACCGTCTATGAAAAATCGATTAATCAAACGGATAAAGTGACAATTTTGGTTGGTAACTCAGGTGATAAATCCAATCGACATATTGAAGCGTTGCAGGCTATCAAAAAGCAGTTTGCTTTTCAGCCGGTCGAAATTTTTGTTCCTATGGGATATCCCGCTAATAATCAAGTATATATTGCCGAAGTTGCCCAAGCGGCCGAAAATTATTTTCCTAATGGAGAAGTGACAATTATTAAGGAAAAAATGGCTTTTGATGATTATCTCACTTTACTGCGTTGTTGTGATTTAGGTTACTTTATTTTCAAACGACAGCAAGGTATAGGCACATTGTGCTTATTAATTCAGTTTGGCATTCCTTTTATTATTAGCCGGCAAAATTACTTTTGGCAGGATCTTATTGAGCAGTCTGTACCTTTTCTATTTTATGATGATCAATTAGATGAACGGCAACTGGATACCCTGCGACAGAAAATGATGTTAACGGATAGAAGCCAAATAGCTTTTTTTAACCCTAATTTTATTAAAGGATGGCAAGCTGCATTAACATCGATAGGAGAGCAGTAATGACTATGATGGAATTTGGTGGCCTATCGATTGTCTATTTTATCTCTCTGATATTAATTTTGGCACTAACATATCGTGAATTTCGACGAGTACGCTTCAATTTTAATATCTTTTTCTCTCTACTTTATTTATTAACGTTCTACTTTGGTTTTCCATTAACGGGATTACTTGTTTTTCAATTTGATGTTAATGTGGTATCAACCAATGCATTATTGAATGCGCTGCTATCATCCATCAGTTTTTATATTGTTTATTATATCGCTTACAAAACCCGCTTGCGAACGGGTGTCCAACAATCTGAACAGTCGTTATTCACTATGAATGGGGTAGAAACGCGGCTAACTTGTCTCTTGTTGATGCTCATTGCTATAGTGACAGTAGCAATATTTTTCTTACAAAATGGCTTTTTACTGTTTCGTTTACAGTCTTATAGTCAGATTTTTTCTAGTGAAGTTTCAAGTGTAGCATTAAAACGTTTTTTTTATTTTTTCATTCCGGCAATGTTAATTGTCTATTTTTTAAAGCCGACCCAGTATCGCTGGTTATTTTTTCTCTTTAGCACAGTTGCTTTTGGGGTACTCACTTATCTGGTTGTCGGTGGAACACGGGCTAATATTATTATCGCCTTTGCGCTTTTCCTATTTATCGGTATCGTCCGTGGCTGGATTAATTTATGGATGCTAATTATCGCTGGTGTTATTAGCATTATTGGTATGTTTTGGTTAGCATTAAAGCGTTATGGATTAGATGTTAGTGGTGCGGAAGCTTTTTATACTTTTCTCTATTTAACGCGTGATACCTTTTCGCCATGGGAAAATTTGGCTCTGTTACTTGATAACTATGACAAAATCGAATTCCAAGGATTAGCTCCTATTGTACGTGATTTTTATGTTTTTATTCCCACTTGGTTATGGCCTGAACGACCTGATACGGTATTGAATTCAGCCAATTATTTTACCTGGCAAGTGCTTGATAATCACTCTGGTTTAGCTATATCGCCCACATTAATTGGTTCTTTAGTGGTTATGGGTGGGGTTATTTTTATTCCTATCGGTGCAATTGGCGTTGGCTTGATTATTAAATGGTTTGATTGGCTTTATGAAAAAAGTAAGATTGAAATTAATCATTATAAAGCCGTTATTCTGCAAGTTTTCTGTTTTGGCGCTATTTTTAATATTATTGTCCTGGTTCGTGAAGGGGTAGACTCTTTCGTATCGCGGGTGGTGTTTTTTGGCTTGGTATTTGTGCTTTTTTTGTTTGTTGCCAAACTGGTTTATTGGTTATTTGCCAAAGCCGGTTTAATTCGCATATATACCACGAATGATTGTAAAAAATAAGCTAAATAATAGCTTACTGGAGTAATGTATGAAGCAACAAGTGATCCCGAAATATGATATTCGAGGTCATCTTATTTGGGGTTTTCATGATATAACCCATTTCCTCAATTATCTAATTTCAGATCAAGAAGTTAAGCATGGAACATTGGTGGCTATCAATGCGGAAAAAGTCCTAACTGCAGAGCAAGACCGTGATTTAAATGCGTTGCTAGCTGAAGCAGAATATCTCTATGCTGATGGAATCAGTATTGTCAGAGCGATTCGTCGTAAATACCCACAAGCAAAGGTTTCACGTATTGCGGGTGCTGATTTGTGGGAAGCATTGATGGCAATTGCAGGTCAAAAAGCTGTACCTGTGTTTCTGCTTGGTGGAAAAGCGGAAATTCTTAAACAGACTGAAAATAAGCTTCGTACTCAGTGGCAGGTGAATATTGTCGGTAGCCAGGACGGTTACTTTAAGCCGGAACAACGTGAAATATTATTTGAGCGCATCAAGGCTAGTGGAGCAAAAATTGTTACGGTAGCAATGGGTTCACCAAGGCAAGAAATTTTTATCCGGGATTGCCGGCAAGTATATCCAGATGCACTTTATATGGGAATAGGTGGTACTTACGATGTTTTTACCGGACATGTAAAACGAGCACCTAAATTATGGCAACAATTAGGATTGGAATGGTTATATAGATTGCTTTCTCAACCGAGTCGTATCAAACGACAGATAAAATTATTACGTTTTCTGGGTTACTATTATAGTGGCAAACTGTAGTTTTTTATTTGTGTATTATTTCTATCGTAAAGGTTCGTTTTGACAGTAGTAAATTTCAATTCCATCTGCTATGTCTTCTTTTAAATAGGGTTTTTGGCTGACAACTGTTTTTTCATTGTTGAGCAATTAACACTATTTTGATTACATTTATAAATTTTTATTTCGTTATTATTAAAAACATGTTTTCATTACGGCACTATTATCTGTCATTTTGACCATGAAGGTCATATGGTATTAAGTGATTATTGAAAGGGCAGGAAATTGCTATGGGGAAACCGGAACAAGGTCTCAGTCGTGGCCTTGAAGCGAGGCATATTGAACTTATTGCATTAGGTGGAACAATTGGTGTTGGTTTATTTATGGGTTCTGCCAGTACGTTAAAGTGGGCAGGACCTTCTGTATTACTGGCTTATATTGTTGCTGGATTATTTGTTTTTTTTATTATGCGTTCAATGGGAGAAATGCTGTTTCTTGAACCTGTTACTGGCGCTTTTGCCTCGTTTGGTTATAAATATTTGAGCCCTTATTGGGGATGTTTAACAGCATGGGGTTATTGGTTCATGTGGGTCGCTGTTGGTATATCAGAGATCACAGCGATTGGTGTCTACGCGGAATTCTGGTTTCCTGAGGTTCCACAATGGTTTTTTGCGTTGATTGCAGTTGTACTTGTTGCATTAGCTAATCTGGCCGCAGTACGTTTGTACGGTGAATTGGAATTCTGGTTTGCTATGATTAAGGTTACCACGATTATTGTGATGATCTTGATTGGATTAGGGTTGATTTTTGTTGGTATTGGCAATAATTTTGAACCGATTGGTTTAGCCAATTTGACTGAGCATGGTGGTTTTTTTGCCGGTGGCTGGCAAGGCTTTTTATTTGCGCTTTGTATTGTAGTTGCCTCTTATCAAGGCGTTGAATTAGTTGGTATTACTGCGGGAGAAGCAAAAAATCCGCAGGTCACATTAAAGAAAGCTATTAATAATATTTTATGGCGAATTTTGGTTTTTTATGTCGGTGCTATTTTTATTGTTGTAACGTTATTTCCTTGGACAGAGATTGGTCAAAATGGTAGTCCATTTGTGCTAATGTTTGCCAAAGTAGGTATTGTATCGGCAGCTGCGGTAATTAATTTTGTGGTACTTACAGCGGCATTATCAGGCTGTAATAGTGGCATGTATAGTGGCGGGCGTATGATTTATGCTTTAGCACAGAATGGTCAACTGCCAAAATCTTTATTGAAAGTGACCGCAAATGGTGTGCCTGCACGGTGTATTATGCTAACAATTTTGTGCCTTATTGTTGGCTCAGGTCTCAACTATATTATCCCTGATCCACAAGCGGTTTTTGTATATGTTTATAGTGCAAGTGTATTGCCTGGAATGATACCCTGGTTTGTTATTTTAATGAGTCAATTGCGTTTTCGGCAAGTGCATCAACAGCAATTAGCCCAACATACTTTCAAATCAGTATTATTTCCTTACGTGAATTATTTGACCCTGCTTTTTTTGGCATGTGTACTTGTTGGCATGGCAATTAATCCAGATACGCGTTTATCATTAATTGTTGGCGGCGTGTTTTTATTGATTGTTTCTGTGATCTATTTTTTGAATCGTCTTTTCCGTCATAAAACAATGAAAAAATGATTAGCAATAACCTGTTTTACTGATTGAAAAATGATGGTAAGGTTAATTTTATGATTGAAATGGATAAAGCATAAGCAAATAATCTTTTTATTTAAAAAAATCACTGGACAGCATGCTATTAAATCCGTACTATCCTCACCCGCAACGGCGTTAAGCGCCCGTAGCTCAGCTGGATAGAGCGCTGCCCTCCGGAGGCAGAGGTCTCAGGTTCGAATCCTGTCGGGCGCGCCATTTAATGCGTGCTCTGCTACGGTGTAGTAGATTAATGTTGTATACAATGAATTGAATTTTTAAAGATTTTATGGTGGCTATAGCTCAGTTGGTAGAGCCCCGGATTGTGATTCCGGTTGTCGTGGGTTCGAATCCCATTAGTCACCCCATATTTGTTTTATGCAGTTTGCGAGGGTGGCGGAATTGGTAGACGCGCTAGCTTCAGGTGTTAGTATCCTTACGGATGTGGGGGTTCAAGTCCCCCCTTTCGCACCATAATATAAATAAGTTTTAAAAATTACATAAAAAACATCGTTAAATAGAGATTTTTTTCGGCGAGTAGCGCAGCCTGGTAGCGCAACTGGTTTGGGACCAGTGGGTCGGAGGTTCGAATCCTTTCTCGCCGACCAAATTTTAAAAAAACCCTGCAATTTATTGCAGGGTTTTTTCTTTTGTGTGCCCAGTATGGGCGCATTCCTGCGAGTGAAAGTTTTGTCATAAGCGTATCATAGCAAATTAAGTGAAGTGCAATTGCATGCCAGCGACCAAATATGGGAGTAAGCGTGTAGCGTAAGTCATGAGCTTATGCATAGCAGGCGCAGCCAAGCAAGCGGAATGGACTAAAAACTACAAGACTTTCATTATCAAGGCGAAATAGCATAAATGCGGTGATTGTGTGATGAAGAATAATGCGTTTTTACTTGGTAGAGATTTCACCTAACGCCTCAAAGGGTGGCGGTAAAAGTCGGAGTGAGAAGCCAGTAGAGAGCGTAATAAGCGGCTAATAAAGAGCTATGCTAATTATACCATTATATTTAGTTAAACAAATAAGTGTGAATAAGTTAGTTTATGCGCGTTATCTGTCAACATCGACTTCCCCATTTTTATAGCGAAAAAATTGCATAATTGTATTTAAAATGTTGTTTTTTATCTATTTTTAAAAGTTTGTCGTGTTTTAACAACAAAGCTAGTAATTGATGTCTCAATATAGAGACATTTTATTTCATGAAAAATAAAGAAAAAATATAAATATTGCTATAACGTCTCTAATAAGAGACAGTTTGATAATGTGTATCGTGAATTGTGGCAATTAAAGTAAATAAAATTATTTTGTTAAAAGGCAAACAATAGTTAATTGGTGAATATTTATTCAATAGTGGGCGCAAAAAGATTATCTTTGAGTAAAAAGTAATATTTGGCATGAATTATGCTCTAAGATAGAGTGTAGATGCTCATCCTGCTTCTTGTGATAGCTTTCAGCTTCATAAACTATTGGATGACGCAGAGCCAATTTGATGTGCCTATTGTCCACGTTATCGATGCATAATATCCATCACCAACCGGACGCAACGTTGAGTGAGGCACAATCCGTCTGTAGACCTGATTGTATTTTGACACCTATCTTTTGATAGGTGTTTTTTTATTTTGTTAATTATTTAGCAAAGCTAAAATTTTATTCAACAGGTAATTATTAAATAGTATTATTGATGCTATTTGATCCAAATGTTTTACGTTAAAAATGTCAAATCAATCGATAAAGGTAAAAAAAGCCTCCATAAGTTAGAGGCGGGATCAAAACAATAGAGAATAGGGAGTCATCAATTTTCATGCTTTAATGAAAAAAGTAAGCCATGTTGGCGAATTTGTGCTGCTTCTTCCACTTTATGTTGTTTATCTAAAGCATCAGCAAGCCAAGCAAAGTCGTGAGCATCAGGACGTTGTGCTAAAGCAGACTTAAAATATTTTTCCGCTTCTTGCCATTCGCCATGCTGTAATGCAAGTTGACCTAATGTACTATTTAGTAAGGGAGTGGCACCACCTGACTGTTTTATTAGATTGGTCAGGATTTTATTCATTGCTTTGCTGTCGCTAATTTGTAAACGAGGAACCAGCAATAAAAGATGCTCATCATATTGCTGTTTTAAACCTGTAATAATAATTTTTTCTGCTGCTTCGCTATCGTCGCATTCAATAAGGCGAGCAGCAACGATCGATTGTAGTACCGGATCATGACGTATTTTACGTCCTTGAGACTGCCACCAATCTTTTAAATTTTCGCTGCCACCTTCAGCCATATATTGATTAATCAAACCTTTATAGGCGTCTTTACGTAATTTATCGATCTCTTCTGCACTATATAACTTTTCTTTTTGCATAATAGGCAAAAGTTCAATAAGCGCTTGATAAGCTCCTGAACGTTGATAGGCTTGTTCTGCCATTCTTAAGACTTCAGGGTGCCGCGGTGCCTGATCCAGTAATTTATCAACACCGTGGCGTGCTGCATGAATTTTACCTTCAGCAAGTTGTATACGCACGCGTGTAATATCAACAGGAAGTTGATGGTTACCCGCGACTTCTGCTGCGCGCTCAAGATATTGATTGGTACGATACTCATCACCGCGTTGTTGAGCGGCTTCTGCTGCCAGCAGATAGTTAACAACCGGTTGTTCTGCATAGTCAGCATGACCTGTCAGTAGTTTTTCGACTTGTGAAAAATCACCTTCCGCTAATTTTAGTAATGCTTTTTGTGTTTGACTGTGCGCTTTATGATATTTACGGCCTTTTAGCCAATTATGGGTAAATGATGAGGTACCGCGAATACGACGATAGCACCAGCCAAGCAAATAAAAAATAAATTGTAAAATAATAAAACAGATGACTAAACCGGTTACACTGGTTTCAATATCGTAGTTGTTGGTTTGGATCAGTACATAACCTTGGTGTCCGGCGACAATGGGACCAATAATGATGCCAGCAATCAGTACAATAAAAAGGATCAGTACTTTTATCATGCAGTTCCCTCCTGGGCGGTTTTATTGCTAGGTTTTACCGCTTCTTCTGTTGGAGCAGGGGGAACTATTTTTATGTCATGATTTGTTCTCTTTTCGTTGGTTGGTTGCGTTTTTTGCGGTTTCGGTGTTGGAGAAGAAGGGATTTGCCCTTGAATACGTTTTTGCAACGCTTTATCGAGTAGTAATAAACTTTTTAACTCGCTGGGAATATCCATTGTAATCGGTTGTTCAATCAATTTATCGACTTCGGTAAGGAAGGCTTTTGTTGCCGCGTCATTGGTATTAAAGTAAATTCGAATCCAGGTTGAAACTTGCTCTAAAGATTGTTTATAAATTTGCTCTTGATGACGAGGTACGGCTTGGGCGGCAATAAGTAGTTGTGCTCGAATATTGGCGCGTAGGTAAATGTCCTGATTTGGTGCAAGTAAAGGAGTTTCATGAGAATCCCTACGACGAATAGTAATAAAATTTTTACTAAAACTTTTCCAACTTTGGCTAATATTTTGTTTCCAATCAGCAATATTATTGGAAAGTTCCGTGCTATCCTCATCCATGGGGTTACCATCTGGAGCACTATCATTTATGCGTAAATTATCGATATCACTGCTCAGTTGATTAAGCTTTAAAATAATTCCGTCATAATCAATTTGGGTAATGGCTGATAGCCCACTGATATCATTATTAAGCGTTTTTCGGATCTCAATTAAATTAGGATCATTCATTTCTGCTAGACTTTCATCAGCACTTTTTAATAAGGCAATCGCAGTAACGGGATCATAGTCATTCCAAAGTTTTCGGCCAGCCATTTTGGCTAAGAAATCAGCTTGGGCAAGTAACCAGCGTTTCACATCTGTACTTGAAAGTGTTGTGATTTGTGCTTGTAATTCTTCGACGCGTTGTTCAAGTTGTTGCTCATATTCTTTCTTATCTAACTGGCTAATACGCTGGGATTCAACCAATTGGTTAATTTGCTGTTTTTCTGTTTCTTGTTGACGTAGTAATTCATTTATTTGTTGTTGTAATTCACTGCTTTCATTGACTATTTGTTGATGTTTTAGATGAAGATAATAATAGAAGCCACCACCGAGTATGATAATAAGAACGATAGTAATTATACTACCAAACAGACCAGAACGCTTTTGCCTATGGGGGTTACCATTTTTGGCGGTAGATTGCGTTGCTGTTTTTGAGGCATTTGATGGGTTTTCACTTGCCTCATTAGGTTTATTCTGTTCCGTCATAATTAATATCTCAATATCGGTTTACATTAATGCCTGAATTAAAGCATCATTATTAGCACTTTTGGCTACTTTGACTGATTGCCATCCTAATTGGTAAGCAGTACTGGTCAAACGTTCACTGACAATAATCAAGTGGCGAGAAAGCAACCAAGGTTTAACATCATCTGTAATTAAGTTAAATAATAAATGTAACATTTCGCCACTGGTAACAATAATTGTTTTAATATTTGCCTGCCGCCATTGCAACTGGAAAGTTTGTCGATCATATTTTATTGGTTGACGTTGATAACACTCACAATAATCAATATGACTTCCGCGCGATTTTAACGTTGCGGCGAGTAGTTCACGTCCACCGTTACCCCGCAATAACAAAGATTTTTTGCCTAATATTGATTGTAAATCAGGTAATTCAATTAATGTCTCACTAGTTTCACCAGCTTGAGATAGTTGAATAGGCAAATTAGTTAATCGGTGAAAAGTCGATGCTGTTGAGTGCCCTATACCATAATAGGATAGCGTATCAGGCCATTTTCGTCCTGCTAAATAAAGTGCTGAATTAGCATGCCATACCGCATTTGGCGATAAGAAAAAAACCTGATCACCATTAGTTAGCCTGGCTAATTTAGTCGGCAGAAGGGCTAGTTCATTACCTGGCATAATTTCAATCAGTGGAGCATGAAATGCCATTTTTCCTAATGACCTAATACGTTGAACAAGTTTTTCACCGCTGGGGTTTGGTCTGGTGACCAATATACTCATCGAGAAAATGCTCCTGGCGAAATTTTGTTAAGAATTTGTTTGGCACCGTTATTGAGTAACTCCTCCGCAAGTTCAATACTCGCTTGTTGAGCGTCTTCAGGCTTAAAATATCTTTCTGCACGAATAATTTGACTACCATCGGGCGCACCAACTAGCGCTCTAAGCCAAATTTGTTTATTTTGCCAAATAGCATAACTACCTATTGGGACTTGGCAGCCACCTTCCAATCGATTGTTGACGGCTCGTTCTGCTTGAATACAGATAGCAGTATCATGATGATGTAATGACGCTAGAAAATGTTGTGTGTGATAGTCATCTAGACGGCATTCAATACCAATTGCGCCTTGCCCAACTGCTGGTAATGACTGCTCTGGTGGCAGTGGCATACGTATGCGTGTTTCTAAACTTAGACGTTTTAAGCCAGCTGCAGCAAGAATAATACCATCGTATTCACCATTATCTAATTTACTCAACCGTGTTCCGACATTACCACGCAGATCTCGAATAACCAAGTGGGGATAAGTATGACGTAGTTGGCATTGGCGGCGTAGGCTTGATGTTCCTATAATACTCCCAGCTGGAAGCGCATCAAGGGAATCGTACTGATTGGATACAAAAGCATCACGAGGATCTCCTCTCTGGCAAATAGCCATTAATCCTAAGTTATTAGGAAAAGTTGCGGGAATATCTTTTATAGAATGAACAGCAATATCAGCTCGGTTTTCTAGTAGTGCATTTTCTAATTCTTTGACAAAAAGTCCTTTGCCACCAATTTTAGCCAAGGGAGTATCAAGTAGGATATCACCTTGAGTACTCATGGGAATAAGTTCAATCGTTAGTGTTGGATGATGCTTTTCTAATTGTGTTTTTATGAAAATCGCTTGCCACATTGCTAATGGACTTTTCCTTGTTGCGATACGCAGTGTTTGTGTTGACATATTTTTATTTTTCTTAGGTAATTAGATTATGAGTGAATTATAAAGGAAAGGTAGACAGTTTTAACATTTTGGTAAGTTTTTTTCCAGTTGTAGCTGAACACTTAATAAATATAGCTAATGCATAGTTCAATTTGTAAACAGGAAAAAGTGGTTTACAACAGTTGCAACGTGATTTTTTGTTATTGGATTAAAGCAAATAAATACATATTCAATTAATTTTTTTATATTTATCTGAATATTTATTAATGGAGGTAATTATAAAAGTTTGATAAGAAAATTTAACCAATCGTTTCCTTTTTTTATACAGATCATCTATTTGAAATTCTTAGAAACGAAAAAGATTTTTTAGTAAAAGAACGGAAAGCATTTAGTGTGAAAAATAAACAGTTAATGTAGGTGTAATGTACTTTACCCTTTTGGTACAAAATGTTAAATTGATCACGTTTCTAGCAACCTATTCAAAAAGCTTATCGCTGTTATCGTTCCCCAATACCCAAGGAACCAATGGCTGAGTTAAGGTTATTTATTTTTTAAAGTTAATTCAGGCAAAACTTTTGTATCTTTATATTGAGACACTAAAGCAAAGATTGGATGCGATCAATCAATTACGACTGGAACGAGCATCATCTTCTATGAATGAAGCGTTCAAGCATGTATATGGATTGCTGCCAGTTTTATTAAATTATCATCATCCCATGTTACCTGGTTATATAGAAGGTAATGTACCTGCTGGTGTCTGTTTTTTTGCGCCTGATGCTCAGCAAATTAATTGGTTAAAGCAGTTTGAGGCATATCTTTTTTGTGAACTATCTTCACAACAAACCAATGGTGAATTACCTATTACAGGTATTTATTCCATGGGAAGTACATCATCAATCGGGCAAAGTGATGTTTCTGATTTAGATATTTGGGTATGTCATCAATCATGGTTAGATCAAGAAGAAAGACAACTGCTACAAAAAAAATGTACATTAATTGAGCAATGGGCGTCCTCGCTTGGTATAGATGTTACTTTCTTTTTAATTGATGAAAATCGTTTTCGCCATCATACGAGTGGTAGTTTGAGCGATGAAGATTGCGGAACAACACAACATATATTGCTATTGGATGAATTTTATCGTACAGCGGTTCGTATGGCTGGGAAATGTTTGCTATGGATGATGGTACCCGCAGAAGAAGAAGCCAATTATGATGAATATGTTTTATTTTTGTACGCGCGGGGAGTATTAACGCCAAATGAGTGGTTGGATTTAGGCGGCTTAGGTGAATTATCGGCTGAAGAGTATTTTGGTGCTAGCTTGTGGCAATTGTATAAAAGTGTTGATTCTCCTTATAAAGCGGTGCTGAAAAGTATTTTACTGGAAGCTTATTCCTGGAATTATCCGCATGGTATGTTGCTGGCAATGGAATTTAAGAAACGTTTGCATGCCGGGGAAATTGTTTCCTATGGTCTGGATGCCTATTGTTTAATGTTAGAACGCGTTACCCGTTATTTAATGGAAATCGGTGATTTTAAACGCCTTGATTTGATTCGTCGCTGTTTTTACCTCAAAGTTTGTGAAAAATTGTCTGATGAAAATAGTACCTTGGTGAGTGGTAGTTGGCGCAGGCAGGTGTTATCACAGCTTGTTACTTCATGGGAGTGGAATACAGAGCGATTAAGCGTCCTCGACAAACGAAATTATTGGAAAATAGCGCAGGTTCGAGATGCACATAATGAATTACTTGACACCATGATGCAAAGTTATCGTAATCTTATTCTCTTTGCCCGTCGTAATAATTTACGGATTAGTGCAAGCCCACAAGATATTGGTGTGTTGACGCGGAAATTGTATGCCGCCTTTGAAGTATTACCTGGCAAAGTCACTTTAGTTAATCCGCAAATTTCACCAGATCTATCTGAAAGTCATCTCACTTTTATTTATGTTCCTGCTGGGCGCGCCAATCGCAGTGGTTGGTATTTATATAATAAGGCGCCAACTATTGATTCTATCATTGGACACCAACCTTTAGAATATAACCGTTATCTTAGTAAATTAGTGGCATGGACTTACTTCAATGGTTTATTGACAGAACAATCCCATATTTATATTCATAATGGTGGTTCACAATGTGATGAGAATAAATTACATCAATTTATTAATGATATAACCACAAATTTTCCTATTCGATTACTAGCACCCACACCAAAAGCTTTATATAGTCCCTGTGAAATTCGCCATTTAGCCATTATTGTTAATTTAGAGAAAGATCCGACAGCGGTGTTTTCTGATCAAATTATTCATTTTGATTTACGTAAATTAGACATATTGAGTTTTGGTGATCCACCGCAATGCTTAGTGAGTAGTATTGATCTACTGTATCGTAATTCTTGGAATGAGGTAAGAACACTGCATTTCTCTGGTGAGCAATCTATGTTGGAAGCATTAAAAACGATCCTGGGCAAAATGCATCAAGATGCTGAACTGCCAGATGTAGTTGAAGTTTTCTGCTATAGCCAACATATGAGAGGGTTGATCGGTACACGTGTTCAACAGCTGGTTTCAGAATGTATTGAATTACGTCTATCAAGCAGTTGTAATGACTCAGGACGTTTTAAGGCACTACGTATTGCAGGTCAGACCTGGGGATTATTTTTTGAGCGTTTGAATGTTTCAGTGCAGAAATTGGAAAATGCAGTCGAATTTTATGGTGCAATCTCTAATAATAAATTACATGGTTTGCCGATAAAACTGGATATCAAAGAAACTTATCATTTACCTTTAGTTGTTGATGGTTATGCCAGTGAAGGGATTGTACAATTCTTCTTTGAGGATACAGAAGAGAATCATGGTTTTAATATCTATATTTTAGATGAAAAAAACCGGGTGGAAATTTATTCACACTGTGAAGGAAACAAAGAAGAACTTGTTAGGGATGTTAGCCGTTTTTACTCATCCTCACATTATCGTTCTACCTACCGTGCAAGTTTAGTCAATTTCAATTTACCGCAATTTTATCAGATAATAAAAGTAGAAGATAAAAATCAAGTCATTCCTTATTTGTCTGGCTCATTTTCAAACTCACCGTTCAATGAGAATGTCTGTCGAGAAGAATCAGGTATTAGTTTTTATATACATTAATAATAAAGAATGATATTTGTTTTTTCGCAGTTAGAGATCAAATGAAAATGGTTCACCACTTTGTTCACTTATAGCATAGGCTAATATTTGGATAAAATTTTTATTACTGCGAGTACAATACCAATTGTCTATTTTATAGTTAAAGTGGTAACCACCTGACCGTGTAGCTAGCCATATTTGATGGAGTGGTTCTTGGCGGTTGATAATAATTTTACTATCATTTTCGAAGGTTAGTGTCATAATACCGCCATGGGTTTCGCAATCGATATCATTATTACCATCATACTGATCAAGTTGTTCTTCTATTTTATTCATCACTTTATCAACCAGTTGATGAAATTCTGTGTCTGTCATCGTCAATTTCCTATTTGCTTTTCTACGCCTAACTGCGATTATAGATTATAAAGGATAATGATTTAAACATGCAGGCGTTAACATAATGAAAAAATTACTTTGGCTATTTATGACATCGATATTTTTAACCTTACTTTCTGCTTGTGGTTTGAAAGGGCCACTCTATTTCCCAGCAAAAGCAACAGCGGAGCAAAAGACTGAAAGTACGATATCGTCTAAAGAGACAGAACATCAATCGATACAGACCGAAACATTGCAAAAATCGAGTAATGACAAAATAGCCAATTGATTAAGATGGAATAGAAAATGCAATTCTCCAAAATGCATGGTTTGGGTAACGATTTTATGGTGGTAGATGCCGTTACTCAGAATGTTTATTTTTCTCCTGAACTTATTTGTCGTTTATCAGATCGACATAAGGGAATTGGATTTGATCAGCTTTTAGTTGTTGAAGCACCTTATGATCCCGATCTTGATTTTCATTATCGTATTTTTAATGCCGATGGTAGTGAAGTGGCTCAATGTGGTAATGGTGCCCGTTGTTTTGCTCGTTTTGTTCGCCTTAAAAAACTGACCAATAAACGCGATATCAAGGTAAGTACTCAATCTGGCAGGTTGACATTATCAGTAGCAGAAAATGAAGATGTTTGTGTCAATATGGGAGTTCCTGAGTTTGAGCCAAATAAAGTACCATTTAAAGCGCAAAAAGCTGAGAAAACTTATATAATTAGAACTCAGCAACAAACAATATTATGTGGCGTGGTTTCTATCGGCAACCCTCATTGTGTATTACAGGTTGAAAATATTGACACGGCTGAAGTTGCTTTATTAGGGTCGATGCTTGAAAAGCATGAACGTTTTCCTGAGCGAGCTAATATAGGATTTATGCAGGTTATTGATCATGAACACATTCGATTACGTGTACATGAACGTGGTGTAGGAGAAACACAGGCTTGTGGAAGCGGTGCCTGTGCTGCTGTTGCTATCGGTATTCAGCAAGGTTTATTAAAAAAAAATGTCCGTGTTGATTTACCTGGTGGCATGCTAAAAATTCGTTGGAATGGACTGGGTCATCCACTGTTTATGACAGGCCCTGCGACACATGTTTATGATGGTGTTATTCATTTCTAAGTTTTGTTTGGTTAAGAGGTCTTTTATTATGGATAAAAAAGAAGCAGCATTTGATCCTCAACCTCTGTTAGATGATCAGACAGTCGTAAAATATCTAAAAAGCAATCCTCATTTTTTTATTCGCAATGCAGCTGCTGTTGAACAGATACGGGTTCCTCATCCGGTTCATCATGCGGTTTCATTAGTTGAATGGTCAATGAAACGTCAACGAGTTTATATCCAAAATCTGGAACAGGATATGCAACTATTGGTTGAGCAGGCGCGCAATAATGAAATACTATTTAATCGACTGTTAAAATTGGTTATTCAGCTATCAACGGCAGATGATTTTGCCGATTTTCAGCGACGTTTATATGCCTGGTCAAGAAGTTTTGGTTTGAGCGGTGCTTATATTCGCTTGTTTAGTGATTGTTGGCAGCTAGGCATACCAATGGATGCGCAAAAAGTTATGATTTCTCGTCAGGCATTTGAGCCTGTTCGTATTCAGCGATTTGGTGAAAAAAATCATTATCTTGGTACGTTAAATAATCCAGAAATATTATTACTAATGCCAGACGCAAATCATGTCGGTTCGGTGGCTATTTCTTTATTAGGTCTTTATGGTAATTTAGGGATGGTGATCTTTAGTAGCCGCGATACTCAGCATTATCAAAAAGGGATGGGAACGACAATGCTTGACCACTTAGCCAAATTATTGCCCGATTTGCTGTTACGCTGGGTAACTCGTGCATGAATTCAACACGGCAAAGCTTGCAGCAGCGAATTGACGACTTTTTGCGTTACTTACGTGTAGAACGGCAGCTAAGCCCCGTGACGATTATTAATTATCAACGCCAATTAGTCATGTTAATGGACATGGCTATAAATATGAACATCAATGATTGGACGCAATTAGAAACATCACATGTTCGTATGATGGTTGCAAAATGTCGCCGACAAGGATCACAGGCAGCGACTCTCGCTTTGCGTCTTTCGTCATTAAGAAGTTTTTTAAATTGGTTAGTTGAGCAGGGCATATTAACCGCTAATCCAGCTAAAACCGTTAGAACGCCGAAAAATAAACGCCATTTACCAAAAAATATCGATGTAGATGAAGTCAATCAGTTGTTAAATATTGATTTAGCAGATCCGCTATCTGTACGTGATAGAACCATGTTGGAAGTGATGTATGGCGCAGGATTACGTTTATCGGAACTGGTTAATTTGAATTGCCAACATCTGGATTTACCTAATGGTGAAGTTTGGGTTATGGGAAAAGGTAGTAAAGAACGGAAGATACCATTAGGACGTATTGCGGTAGAATGGTTAATCCGTTGGCTTGAGATGCGCCAGCAATATGTTAAGCAAGACGAAGCTGTTTTTATCTCAATCCAAAGAGGAAAACGTATTTCCGCTCGGAATGTACAAAAGCGTTTTGCATTATGGGGAATTCGTCACTCTTTTGCCACTCATATCCTGGAATCAAGTGGCGATTTAAGGGCAGTTCAAGAGTTACTAGGACATGCTAATCTTTCTACCACTCAAGTTTATACTCACCTAGATTTTCAGCATTTAGCCAAGGTTTATGATGTGGCTCATCCAAGGGCAAAAAGGGAGAAACCTTGAATGCATGTTTATCGGCAATTAACTTCTATTGCAGCGATTACCTTTGATTTGGATGATACACTGTATGATAATCGCCCTGTTATTGCTAAAACTGAACAGGAATTATTAAATTTTATTCGTTGCTATGATGATCGCTTTAATAAACTTCAATTTGCCGATTTGAAAAACTATCAAATGTTAATTGTTAATCAATATCCTGAAATTTATCATGATGTTACACAGTGGCGTTGGTTAGCAGTCAAGGCGTTACTTTGTCAGTATGGTTACGATCGAGAAGGATCTGCTGGTGGTGCTGACGATATAATGGCATACTTTTCTTATTGGCGTAGTCAAATCGTAGTCCCAGACGTGACCCATAAAATCTTATCTACCTTAGCCGAAAAATTCCCACTAGCGGTTATTACTAATGGCAATGCAGAACCGTATGCTTGTGGATTAGGCGATTATTTTCAATTTGTTTTAAAAGCGGGGCCAGATGGACGCGCTAAACCGTTTAGTGATATGTATTATCTTGCTGCGCAGAAATTTAATATTGTAGTGGATAAAATTTTACATGTCGGTGATGATTTAACAACCGATATTCAAGGTGCTTTACACAGTGGCATGCAAGCTTGTTGGATCAATACTAACAGTAGCAACTTACTAGCCACCAATGAGAATGACATATTACCTCATATTGAGATCACCGGTTTAGCTTCACTCATTGCGCTGATATAATCTTCTCATCTGGTTAAAAACACAGTAGTGATTTATTGACTGCTCTCTTAATTTAATGGTAACCATGAACGCCTCATATTTACTTGAAAACTTAAATAATAAGCAACGCGAAGCTGTTGCTGCTCCTCGAACGAATATGTTAATACTTGCTGGCGCAGGTAGTGGTAAAACACGGGTACTGGTTCATCGAATTGCCTGGTTACTGACGGTTGATAAGGTTTCGCCTTTCTCGATTATGGCGGTGACATTTACCAATAAAGCAGCGGCTGAAATGCGTCATCGTATTAATGCGTTATTAGGTAGCGATCAAGGCGGTATGTGGGTAGGAACTTTTCATGGCCTGGCGCATCGTCTATTGCGGGCTCACTATTTGGATGCCAATTTACCGCAAGATTTCCAAATCTTAGATAGTGATGATCAATATCGTTTATTGCGTAGAATTATCAAGGCCATCAATCTGGATGAGAGTAAGTGGCCACCACGTCAGGCTATGTGGTACATCAATGCAAAAAAAGATGAAGGCTTGCGGCCACAGCATATTGAAAGTTATGGCAATCCAACAGAGGCGACGTGGCTGCGAGTTTATCAGGCTTATCAGGAAGCGTGTGATCGGGCCGGATTAGTTGATTTTGCTGAACTTTTATTGCGTGCCCATGAAATGTGGCTGAAGAAACCGCATATACTACAACATTATCGTGAACGTTTTACCAATATTCTGGTTGATGAATTTCAAGATACCAACAGTATCCAGTATGCCTGGATACGTATTTTGGCCGGTGATACTGGCAAGGTGATGATTGTTGGTGATGACGATCAGTCAATTTATGGTTGGCGTGGCGCACAGGTAGAAAATATTCAACGTTTCTTGCAAGATTTTCCGGCGGCGGAAACTATTCGGCTAGAACAAAATTATCGTTCGACTAACAATATCTTGAAGTCGGCTAATGCACTGATTGCCAATAATAATAACCGGTTAGGAAAAAATCTCTGGACAGAAGGGGCTGATGGTGAACCTATTTCGCTTTATTGTGGCTTCAACGAGTTAGATGAAGCGCGTTATGTTGTTAGTCGCATTAAACAATGGCATGAGAAAGGTGGCGCTTTAAAGCAGTGCGCAATTCTTTATCGCAGCAATGCACAATCACGAGTGCTTGAAGAGGCCTTGTTGCAGTCTTCAATGCCTTATCGTATTTATGGTGGTCAACGCTTTTTTGAGCGGCAGGAAATTAAAGATGCGCTCTCTTATTTACGTTTGGTTGCTAACCGTAATGATGATGCATCATTTGAGCGAGTTGTTAATACACCAACTCGAGGTATCGGCGAACGAACTTTAGACACTGTTCGTCAGGCCGCGCGTGAAAAACAACTCACGCTTTGGGAAAGTTGTGAATATTTATTAGCTGAAAAAGTCCTTGGAGGTCGGGCGGCCGGGGCGATTGAACGGTTTCTTGAGCTAATTGATGCATTAGCTAAAGAAACGACGGATATGCCGTTACATGTTCAAACTGATCGCGTGATCCGCGACTCAGGTCTGCGGTCGATGTACCAGCAAGAAAAAGGCGAAAAAGCGCAAGCGCGGATTGAAAACCTTGAGGAGTTAGTCACTGCTACTCGTCAATTTAGTTATCAAGAAGAAGATCAAGATTTAATGCCACTGCAAGCATTTTTGTCTCATGCTGCGTTGGAATCCGGTGAAGGGCAGGCGGAGTTACATCAAGATGCCGTTCAGTTAATGACGCTACATTCGGCAAAAGGTTTAGAATTTCCATTGGTTTTTATTGTTGGTATGGAAGAAGGTATGTTTCCAAGCCAAAGGAGTGCTGAAAAGAGCGGAGGGCTGGCAGAAGAAAGGCGATTGGCTTATGTTGGATTGACACGAGCGATGGAGAAATTGACGCTGACTTATGCGGAAAGCCGTCGATTATATGGTAAAGAAGTCTACCATCGTCCTTCGCGTTTTATTGCCGAATTACCGACTGAATGTATTGAAGAAGTCCGTTTGCGTGCAACGGTTTCTCGCCCTATTAGTCATCAGCGACTTGGTACCCCAATTAATCGAAATGATAGTGGCTATGCATTAGGCCAACGGGTTCGTCATCCTAAGTTTGGTGAAGGAACTATTATTAATTTGGAAGGGGATGGTGAGCGTTGCCGCTTGCAGATAGCTTTTCAGGGCGAAGGGATCAAATGGTTGGTTGCAGCTTATGCTAAATTAGAGTTGCAATAAAGAATGCTTGAAGTATGGGAATTTTTGTTACTAATTAACTGGCTATTATTTTGCTATTTGGGGTTCTGAAGGAGGCGCCATAATATGCTGCTGGCATTTAAATTAGACAACCACCGTTTGTCTCGCCTTGAGCTTGATGAAGGTGAAAAGCTAACCGATGCGGTATGGGTTGATTTAATGGAGCCTGATGAAAAAGAACGGCAAACAGTGCAAACTGAATTGAAACAATTATTAGTAACCCCATCTGAATTAACCGATATTGAAGCATCGGCTCGTTTTTTTGAGGATGAGGATGGTTTACATATTCATTCATTTTTTTATTATCAAGATAGTGATGAACATGTTAGTAATTCGACGGTTGCTTTCACTTTTCGTGATGGCCGTTTATATACCTTACGGGAGCGTGATCTGCCGGCTTTTCGTTTGTATCGTATGCGTTCAAGAAGTCAAAAGCTGATCGATGCTAATGCTTATGAATTATTTTTAGATTTATTTGAAACCAAAATTGAACAACTTGCTGATGTAATAGAAAATATTTATAGCGTATTGGAATCGTTAAGCCGGATTATTTTGGAAGGCAAACAAGGTGATGAACTCGATAGCGCACTTTCTAATTTAGCGGAACAAGAAGATATTGGCTGGAAAGTGCGGTTGTGTTTGATGGACAGTCAACGAGCATTAAATTTTTTGATCCGCCGAGCAAGATTGCCGGCAGGTCAATTAGAGCAAGCGAGAGATATTTTACGTGATATTGAATCACTGCTACCTCATAATGAATCACTATTTCAAAAAGTAAATTTTCTTATGCAAGCGGCAATGGGTTTTATTAATATTGAGCAGAGTCGAATTATTAAAATTTTCTCCGTTGTTTCTGTGGTCTTTTTACCGCCGACGCTGGTGGCGTCCAGTTACGGTATGAATTTTGAATTTATGCCTGAATTAGGCTGGCGTTTTGGCTATCCGGCAGCAATTATATTGATGATTATTGCCGGGCTGGCACCTTATCTTTATTTTAAACGTAAGAATTGGCTTTGAATTTATCAGATAAATAAAGATAACTTGAGTAAAGTAGAAAGGCCAGCTTAATAACATAAGCTTCATATAACGTTTATTTAAAATAGATTTTTATTATGGTCTTAGCTTGGTTATTTATATTTAACCCACGAAACAAGTGGCTATGCCTGTTGCGATATGTTTATTTTCGTTATTATGCAATTCGGCCCGGGCAACAGAAATCTTATTACCAGTGCGAATGATTTTTCCACTTGCAATAAATTTTTTACCACGACCTGGACGCAAGTAATTAATATTTAAATCGATGGTCGCAAAGGCTGATAAACGGTCTTTGAGCGCTTCTTTTGACAATGAAGTTATTCGACTTAATGCATTACAAAAGCAAATTACACTGCTAGCAACATCTAACACTGCAGCAATTACACCACCATGTAGGATTTGTTGTTCAAAGTTTCCTATCAATTGTGATTTGTTGTTAAAAATTAACTTGATCTGGGTGTTATCAAAGGATAACAACTCAAGACCTAATAATTGGTTGAATTGCATTTGAAGATATTTTCCAATTATAAGTTTCTGTGCATCGTCCAATGTAAGGGCAGGCGTATTCATAAATATTCTCTTAATTATTAGATATTATGTTAATCAACGATTGTTATTATGCAAAGGTTGGCAATTTTTCTATGATTATGCTTTATGAATAGGTAAAAATAAATGGTTATTTGGCATAATAAAGAGTGACTTTTTTTCTTCTAACCTCTTTATTTTATAGCGGAAATTAATAGGATGCTGTAATTCTTATCAGAGTCAGGTAGCATATATTTATTTACCGCTTTTTATCAAAATTGATTAGTCACGTTTATTAAGGATACCAGTGTCTACTGCGGAAATTATCAATATTACATCCCCGGCTCGGCAAGTGTTACAGCCGATTTTTGGTTATCAGCAATTTCGGCCAGGCCAAGAACAAATTATTAATACTATACTTACAAATCAAGATTGTTTGGTCGTCATGCCAACCGGCGGAGGAAAATCTCTCTGTTATCAAATACCCGCTTTAATTTTACCTGGCTTAACCATAGTAGTTTCTCCACTGATTTCATTAATGAAAGATCAAGTTGATCAGCTTTCTCAGTATGGTATTGAAGCCAGTTATCTTAATTCAAGCCAAACCGGGCAACAGCAAAAGCAGGTAATTGAGCATTGTCGGCAAGGCAACATAAAATTACTTTATATTGCCCCAGAGCGGTTGGTTATGGATAATTTTCTTGATCAATTGCCGAAATTAAATCCGGTTTTATTGGCTGTCGATGAAGCTCATTGTATTTCACAGTGGGGACATGATTTTCGCCCTGAATATCGAGCATTAGGGCAATTGCGGCGTCGTTTTCCACAGTTACCAGTTATTGCCTTAACGGCTACTGCCGATCAAACAACGCGTAATAATATTATTGACGGGCTTGAACTGTGTGAACCACTTGTCCATATCAGTAGCTTCGATCGACCTAATATTCGTTATACTTTAGTAGAAAAATACAAGCCTCTTGATCAGCTTTGGTTTTTTATTAAAGGACAAAAGGGTAACAGCGGTATTGTTTATTGCAATAACCGTAGTAAAGCTGAAGAGACAGCTGAACGATTGTATAAACGGGGTTTGAGTGCGGCGGCCTATCATGCAGGTCTTGATAGTACACAACGCGCAAAAGTACAGGATGCTTTTCAAAAAGATGACTTGCAAGTGGTGGTTGCAACGGTGGCATTTGGTATGGGAATTAATAAATCTAATGTCCGTTTTGTCGTCCATTTTGATATTGCCCGTAATATAGAATCTTATTATCAAGAAACCGGTAGAGCTGGACGCGATGGCTTAGCTGCAGAAGCTATTTTATTTTATGATCCCGCTGATTTATCTTGGTTGCGTCGTTGTTTGGCGGAAAAGCCTGCCGGACAATTACAAGAGATTGAGCGCCATAAACTAAATGCCATGAGTGCTTTTGCCGAGACACAAACCTGTCGCCGTCTAGTATTGTTAAATTATTTTGGTGAAAATCGGCCGCAACCTTGTGGTAACTGCGATATCTGTTTAGATCCACCGAAACGGTATGATGGCCTAATTGATGCTCAGAAAGTACTTTCTTGTATTTATCGGACAGGGCAGCGTTTTGGTATCGGCTATATTGTTGACATTTTGCGCGGCGCAAATCATCAACGTATACGTGAATTTGATCATAATAAGTTGCCAGTTTATGGCTTGGGTAAAGAACAGAGTCATGAGCATTGGGTGAGTGTGTGTCGGCAACTTATTCATATGGGTTTAGTGAACCAAAATATTGCTCATTTTTCAGCATTACAATTGACAGAAGCAGCTAGGCCGATATTGCGCGGCGAGGTACCATTACAATTGGCTGTTGCTAGAGTTTTATCGAAAAAAAGCCGTAATCAGCAAAATAAAAACTACCAAGGCCATTATGATAAAAAATTATTTGCTAAATTACGTCAATTAAGAAAAGTGATTGCTAATGAAGAAAATATTCCACCTTTTGTGGTTTTTAACGATGCCACTTTAATAGAGATGGCGGAGCGATGCCCTGTCGGACCGAATGAACTACTGTTGATTAATGGTGTAGGTCAAAGAAAATTAGCACGATTTGGTGAGGCATTTATGACATTGATTCGCGATCATCTGGCAGATTTTGAATGAGTTTAGGAGTAATTATGACGCCTGACATGCTAAAAGCGAGTTGGCTGACACGTGAATCTCAGTTTTTAGCGTTTGCTAATGGTCCGCTTTTAGATTTTTGGAAGATGCATGATGAAGCAGAATTTATTGGCGTTGATAATATTCCTATTCGTTATGTAAAAATTTGTTCTGCTCAGCATGATAAAGCGATTGTTGTTTTGCCCGGGCGTAGTGAAAGCTATGTAAAATATCCTGAAGTCGCTTATGATCTTTATCATCTTGGTTATGATATTTTTATCATAGATCATCGTGGACAAGGCCTTTCGGGAAGAATGTTGGCCGATCCGCAAAAGGGGCACGTCGAAAAATTTACTGATTATATTGATGATTTTGAATCTTTTATTTCTCTTGAGATCAAGTCACGACACTATTCACGTTGTTATGCACTCTCCCATTCAATGGGAGGGGCTATTCTTGCGGGTTATTTGCTGAGAGATAGTCTGACTTTTAATGCTGCGGTTTTATGTGCTCCAATGATAGGCATTAATTTACCGGTTTCACGTTGGTTGGCAAATTTTATCATTCAATGTGCTGAGGCGAGATCCAATACCCGTGATGATTATGCAGTATCAACCGGTAGATGGCAGCCATTACCCTTTATTATTAATGTGTTGACCCATAGTTATGAACGTTATCGGCGTTATTTACGTTATTATGCCGATTATCCTGAATTACGTCTTGGTGGTCCAACTTATCATTGGATTGGGGAGAGTCTGCAGTTTGGTGCTAGCTTAATTGAAAAAGCGGCAGAGATTGCGGTTCCGCTGATGGTATTAGAAGCGAGTGAAGATAAGGTCGTTAGTAATCGGGACATCCAGAGATTTTGTGTCGCTCGGCAAACAATGCAGATGGGAAGAGAGGAAAAGCTACCTTTAATTATTGAAGGGGCAGACCATGAAATATTATTTGAAAACGATGCATTACGTGCTATGGCACTTAATGCAATTTGTGATTTTTTTGATCAACATTGATTAACCAAGGAAAAACAATGACGTATTCTGTTGTTGCTTCAGATTTAGATGGTACTTTACTGTCTCCTGACCACACTTTACCCCTTTATACAAAAGAAACGTTAAAATTATTAGCAGAAAAAAATATTCATTTCATTTTTGCTACGGGTCGCCACTATATTGATGTTGATCAGATCCGTAATGGGTTAGGGATTAATGCTTATATGATCACATCTAATGGCGCTAGGGTACATAACACCAATGGAGAGCTGATTTTAACGCATAATCTTGATCCTGATATTGTTCATGAGCTCTGTTTAATGGAGTTTGATAATCCAAATATTCTGACCAACTACTATTCTAGCGATAATTGGTTAATTAATCGGGAGAGCCCGGAGCAAAAAGCATATTTTCAAGAGTCTGTTTTTCACTATCAACTTTTTGAGCGTGATAATTTTTCGACGACGGATGTGAGCAAAGTTTATTTTACTTGCGAAGATCACCAGCAGTTACTGCTATTGCAGGAACAAATAAGAAATCGTTGGAGTGATCGTGTCAACGTTAGTTTTTCATTACCATGTTGTCTAGAGGTTATGAATGGTAGTGTTTCCAAAGGAAATGCACTAAAGCAGGTAGCGGATTTATTAGGTTATATTTTGCAGGATTGTATCGCTTTTGGTGACGGAATGAATGATTATGAAATGTTAACCATGGCGGGAAAAGGCTGCATTATGAAAAACTCACATCAATTATTACGAGATAATTTACCCGATATGGAAATTATTGGTTCTAATGAAGAAGAAGCCGTTTCCTATTATTTACGTCGGCTTTATAGTGGTATTTAAATATTTGGCGTAGATAAAAACCATGTAAATTGAGGTTACGGAAGTTCACTTTAGAAAATAACAGGATAATTTATTATTAATTTGTTGCAGTGCTTTCGTTTTTAATTATATCAACAGGTTAATTAATAATGAATTTTCAAGATTTATTATGATTTATATTATGGAAAATAAATTGCTTAAATCTATTTTTGAGTTGTGATTTGTATAGTGTGAAATAAAGGGATACTAAGATTAGTATCTTAGTATAATTTTTGAAGCGTTAGTTATAAAAAGGAGCTGGCGATATGAGAAAATTAATTCTGGTATTTACGCTAGGAATAATAAGTTATGGTTCTTTAGTATCTGCTAATATAACAACTACAAAATCTAATGGAATAACGCAATTACAGCAATTAGCTGAACAAGGTAATGACAAAGCTCAGTATGAACTGGGGGAAAAATATTTCCGTGGACAAGGAATTTCTCAGGACTTCAAACAGGCTGTCGTTTGGTATTTGAAATCAGCTGAATTAGGTAATGCAGATGCGCAATTTAGACTCGCGACTATGTATGTTAATGGTTTTGGTGTTAGGCGTGATTATGATCGGGCAATAGAATGGTACCAAAGGGCAGCAATCCAGCAGCATGTTCGTGCGCAAAGCAATATGGCTACCATGTATGCTCATGGATTAGGTGTGAAACGAAATTTACCGGAAGCAGCATATTGGTATGAGCAAGCATCAAAAGGGGGCTATGCATTGGCACAGTTTAATTTGGGATTAATGTATAGTATTGGCAACGGTGTGATAAAAGATTATAAAAAAGCCGTCTATTGGTTTAAACACGCTGCAAAACAGGGATATGCTAAAGCTCAGGATCGTTTAGGTGTCATGTATGCAGAGGGACATGGTGTTAATAAAGATAATAAAATGGCCTATGCATGGTTAGCTACCGCAGCTTGTAATGGTAATAAAGAAAGTCAAAAATTTCATGATAGGATCGGTAAATTGTTTTCTGATAAAGAAATGAAGGCAGCGCAGGCGTTAGCTGAACGTTATATTAAAAAGTACCCCACCCAAATTGATTAAAAATAAATTAACTGATAACTAGATTAAATCCGTTATATATTAAAATAATATTATATTTATGTTAAAAATAAATATGATATATTTTGTTTGATTTTTATACAATTTTATCTGTTATTTAAACGGCCAAAGTTGATTGTAATTTATAATTCTCCGGCTTTTCTTGCCGGCTTTCGCCCAGATGTATTTTTTGTTGCACTTCGTAATAGATTATTACTGGCAATATCAACTCGGGCTTGAAAGGGCGGAAATGGTAGCGTGATCCCATGTTGTGCAAAACCGATTAATATATTTTGATGAACTTCATGGCGGGCAGGCATTCTGTGCCCCATTTCTGCCGCATAAATACGTAATTCAAAGATTTGAATACCTTGTTGTAAATCAACTAGATATACTTCAGGTGCCGGGTTAGTTAAAATCATCGGCGTTTTCTCGGCGGCATTTAATAATATCTGACTGATCTCGGTACTATCTACATCAGCGGGCGCTGGAATGGTTAAAACAATACGAGTGATAGTATCGGATAACGACCAGTTAATAAATTGCTCGGTAATAAAGGCTTTATTAGGAACAATAATTTCTTTGCGATCCCGATCTGTTAAGGTTGTTGCTCTAGTATTGATTTTGGTAATACTGCCTGTTAAATCACGAATAGTGACGGTATCGCCTATACGAATTGGTTTCTCAAATAAGATCATTAAACCAGAAATGATATTGGCAAAGATTTCTTGTAGCCCAAAGCCAAGTCCAACACCCATCGCGGCAATTAACCATTGTAGTTTTGACCACTCAATACCAAGCATGGAAAACCCGACTAAGCTACCTATAAGCGCAATAGTATATTTAGTCAAGGTGGTGATTGCATAGCCAGTTCCTGGAGTTAAATCAAGGTGTTGTAACAGGGCGAGTTCCAACAATGCCGGCAAATTTCTAATTAGTTGTGCTGTAATTATAATAATAAGAATAGTAATAAATAGTGAGCTGAGGGTGATCGGTTGAATGGTATCTACACCATTTACCGTAGTAGTGACATTCCAAAGCCGGATATTTTCCAGAAAAGAGAATGCTGAGTGTAGCTCAGACCAAATTAAAATCAGTGAGACTAACGCTACCATAGTGAGAATAGAGCGCACAAGTCCCAGAGATTGCGCACTGATTGTATCTAAGTCAATCGCACTTTCTTCGATATCGACTAAGCCTTCGCCACTACTATTATTGTCACCTTCATCTTTTGCTCGTTGAGCGAGAATGTCAGCACGACGCTGTTTTGCTCTTTCAAAAGCAATTTTACGCCGTTGGATAGACATCCAGCGGCGGATAATGTGATAAATGATCAGTAAGAAAAACCAGATTGCAACAGAGGTTTCCAGCCTGGCTAAAAGTTCTTGAGATGTTGAAAGGTAACCCAACAATGCGGCAACCGCAGAAAAAATTGGCGCTATAATCAATAATAACCACAATATATTGCTAATTGCATTCTCACCCGAGCCGTGGCGATCTAGATAAAGTGGTACGCCTACTCGTTTGAGGTTATGGGTAATCAAACTTAGCGCAATACACAGTAATAAGAAGCATAGTCTGCCTAAGCTTGGGGCAAATTCACGGTCGTTATAATATTCAAACGTAATCAAGGCCATCATCAATGGTACTATGACAAAAATTGATAATTTGTAGTAACGCATTGCCCTTTTTACGTTTTCTTCTGACCAGCCAAAATGAGAAATAAACAATCCGTTTGGTAGTGCAAAAGTAGCACTAATCATAAAAACCCATAAAACCGGTGTTGTTGCTCTCACCCCAGAGCCAATAGCAGTGGCCATAGGGAATTGCCAGGCGCTTTGAAGGCCGTAACCAATCGCTGACCATAAAATAGGTAAAGGGAGTGCTATCAGAATAGACCAAAATACGGTTCGTAAGGTTAGAGCAAAGCGATCCTGGGTTACTTTACCAATACGGGTACTAGCGCGAAGAAGAAAATTATTATAATGCTGATGGGTACTAATGCTAAAAATGACGATAGCAACAGCAGCGAGCAGGTATAACAAACTATCCTGACTGGCGAAGATAACTCTAATTGCGCCACTGAGTTGAGATAATGTATCTAATGATAGTAAGCGAGTCAGATTTTTTACTATGGTAATTGGATAGTTGAGACTTATAGGATCGGTATCCGCAATCCAGAACATATAGCGATGGGTCGCATCTTTGATATCTGTCAATGCATCGGTTAACTGGGTTGCCGCAACGTAAAGCTTGGTTAATTCCAATATTTCACTGTCATAACCAGAAATTATTGAGCTTAATAATTCTTTCCGGGTTTGGATGAGTGAATCATAAATTTGCGTTTGTTCTGGCGTCAAATTTTTTATTTCGGCTTGCTTTTCCTCGTTCTCTTTATTGTTGGAATCGAGATTTTCCAACATATCTTGATACTGAAGGCGATCAACTCGTTTGTTGATGATTTCCCTGTCAATTTGCTGATTTTTGGGAATTTCTGGCAAATGGTATAACTGCGCGCGTAATGCTTCACCTAAAGTAGTTGAACCGCTTAACCATTGGGCCTGTTCACGAATTGTCCCAAGCGCTTGACGAACGGTTAGTATATCACTGGAAGTCTGGCGTTGCCTTTGTTCAATATCATTTATTCTGTATGCTTGTTCATTAAGTCGTTGTGATAATTTACGATTTAGTTGCAATTGGGCTGTTAAAAATTTGGGAAGCTCTCCCCCTTGAGCAGCTAACATTTCAGTGTGTTTAAGTGCCAGTTGTGCTTTTTGTTGGCGCTGAAAGTTTAGATGATTTCGCAGTTGTTGAAGCTCTTGGTCGATTTGCTGATAACGTTTTTTAAAAAGCTCAATGCGTAAACGAGCAATTTCTTGGCGATTATTGGCTGAAAGCTGTGCTATTTCTAGTTCATTGGTTTTTGACTTTCTTGCCGTGACTTCTGTTTGTGCTAAGTTATATTGTGCTTCAGCTAAAGGGGAAACCGGAACATGCAGCGACTGTAGTCTTACGGTAGAGTCAGAAAGCAGCCGGCGAGCTTCTAATAATTGTTGAGGCAATGTTACAAGAGAATCGCTAATTTCACGATTTCTATCTTGTTCTTGCTGAATTTGTCTGCCTTGCTCAAGTAATTGACTACTAGCCTGAACAATACGTTGCTCAAGTTCGAGGATAGTTATATTGGTTGGGATAGTAATTGTTTTATTGCTTTCAATAAGAAATTGTTGCTGTAATTCTTTTATGATTTTGGGGAAATCATCAATTGCCTCTTGATAAGCGCGGGTTTTTTTCTCTGACTCTTGTGCCTCTGATAACCAATTTAGGGCAACTTGTAATGCCTGAATAATCTCTGCATTTTTTGAATTTTTATTTGCTTCAAGTTGCTTAATCTCTTTTTTAATTTGTATTTCATCAAGATTAATTGCTGCAAATGCAGGTATCGTGATGAAAAAGAGACTAAATAGAATGCCGACTATCAGGCGCACAATATGATTTCCTCAGATAAAATTATTCAGATCCATCAATTAAATTTTGTCGATGGGCCTGTTCCTCAGTATTTGGATAAATTGATTCTGCTAATAATTCACCTACTCGAGTGACGGATCCTTGCTCTAGAGCAGAATTAAGTTTGATATGGTTAGATTCAAACAAATTGATAACAGTTGAACCCAGTTTGAATTTTCCCATTTCTTCACCTTTTTTCAGATAAACTGCACCTGTTTTATCTTTTTCTGGGTAAGTCCAACGTTTGATAATTCCTTCCCGTTGATTATTGACGCAGCCACACCAGCTAGTATCTATGCTGCCAACAATTGTTGCGCCTATTAGAATTTGAGCCATTTTTCCAAATGTTGTTTCAAAAATACAGATGAGACGTTCATTACGGGCGAAAAGATTAGGGACGTTTGTTGCAGTCAGTTGATTAACAGAAAAGAGATCACCAGGGACATAAATCATTTCAGTTAGTAAGCCATCACAAGGCATATGGACACGATGATAGTCACGTGGAGATAAGTAAGTAGTTACAAACAAACCATTTCGAAACTGCTCGGCCAGTATATAATTACCTGCTAATAATGCCGCTAAACTGTAAGAATGACCTTTAGCTTGTAGGATCTGATCATCCATAATTAATCCTAATTGGCTTATTACACCATCGGCTGGTAGAGCAAGTTGATTACTACCTGCAACAATAGGACGAATATTTTGTTTTAATGGGCGAGTAAAAAATTCATTAAAGGTAGAATAAGCGGAAAACTCACTTTCTTTGGCTTCTGCCATATCAACTTTATAAAACTTGGCAAAAAGCTTGATCATTAATTGGGTAAACCCAGCCACTTTTTGATCCGCAAGCCAACCTGCTAATTGCGTTAGCCCTTGTTTTGGTAATAGATATTGTAATTTGATCTTTATTTTTTCCAGCACATTAACCTCTAATCTGATCCTAATGTTATTGGGTTGTAATCAAAAAAAGATAGTTATTGTACCTATGCTTTTTATGAATTCCAGAATTATGTTTATAACTATTTATTATCTGTAAAAGATCCACGTGGTTTTATTTGTTCCATGCTTGCTAAAATTCGATGGTAATTTTCGAAACGTGATTTTGCTATTTTTCTAGCGATTACCGCTTGTTGTAATGCACATCCAGGATCGTCTAAATGCTTGCAATCACGAAATTTGCAGTATCCCAAATATTGCCTGAATTCGACAAATCCTTTAGTTATTTGTTCCTTTGTCAGATGCCATAAGCCAAACTCACGGATGCCTGGTGAATCGATAAGATCACCTCCTTTGGCGAAGTGGTAAAGACGTGCCGTTGTTGTTGTATGTTGACCTAATCCTGAATTATCAGATACTTGGTTGATTAAGATTTTTTCTTCATTATCAGGTAATAAGTTATTAATCAAACTGGACTTACCGACACCAGATTGCCCGACAAAAATAGATATTTTTCCTATAAGGTTTTCAATAAGCGTATCTATTCCTTCATTAGTATGACTGGATACCTCTAAAACTACATAGCCAATGTTATGATAAAGTTTTATTGCTTTACTTATTTCTTTTCTGTTCTCTTTATTGAGTAGGTCAATTTTATTTAAAATAATCATTGGTGCAATATTAAGTGTTTCGCAGGCAACTAAATAACGATCAATAATATTTAATGATAATTGGGGTAAAATTGCTGAGACAATAATCGCTTGGTTGATATTAGCCGCGATAGGCTTGAGCCCGTCATAGTAATCGGGGCGAGTCAAGACCGATGTTCGTTCATAGACTGCTTCTATGACACCATTAACTTTTATATTAGATTGCTGATGTAGCGCAGGACGCCAAATAACACGATCACCGGTGACTAATGAGTGAATTGTTCGGCGAATATTACAGCGTTGAATGTCACCTTCATTTGTCTCGATATCTGCATGCTGACCAAAACGGCTAATAACTAACCCATCTTGGGGAATACCAAGCTGATTATCATCAATATCTTGCTGAGATTGTTTTTTTAGCTTAGTTTGATGGTTTGCATGTATTCGGCGTTGTTGGCCTTTGGTAAATTTCTTTTTAGCCACCTGACCTCACTAATTTTATTGGTTTGTTGATTGAATTCATTATCAAGAGTTATCGCAGTTGTGCTTTTAAGAAGCTATCATACACTAAGTATTGCATGCTATCAGTTTAGAATGGAACCTAGGATATAACATGGTAAATAGTGAGAACAATTTGATATGGATAGATTTGGAAATGACGGGATTGGATCCGGAACAGGATCGTATCATTGAGATCGCAACAATTGTCACTGATTCCAATCTAACTATTTTATCCGAAGGGCCAGTGATTGCCATTCATCAATCAGAGCAACAGTTGTCACTTATGGATGAGTGGAATGTTAAAACTCATACTGAAAGTGGATTGATTGATAGAGTTAAATCTAGTCAATATGATGAAAAAAAAGCAGAATTAGCCACAATTGCATTTTTAGAAAAGTGGTTACCTGCGGGGGTTTCACCTATTTGTGGTAATAGTGTTGCTCAAGACCGTCGTTTTTTATTCAAATATATGCCTGAGTTGGAAAAATACTTTCATTACCGTTACTTAGATGTGAGTAGCTTAAAAGAGCTGGCGCGCCGTTGGAAGCCTGATATATTGGCCGGTTTTACGAAAAAAAATACCCATCAGGCTTTAGAAGATATAAAGGAATCTATTGCAGAATTAGCTTATTATCGTCAACACTTTATCAACCTTTAAATCGTGTTATGATCATGCTGATTATGAGCGATTTGCTGTTTTAATCAGCATTTAGATTGAAAATAGATTTTTTATGGTTAAAAGTACTTGTCTGTTTGATAATTTTTCGTATAATTCGCAACCCATAGTGATTGGTAATATTGTTGTTATAGATATGCGGGAATAGCTCAGTTGGTAGAGCACGACCTTGCCAAGGTCGGGGTCGCGAGTTCGAGTCTCGTTTCCCGCTCCAAATTCTTCTTTTATCATTATTAGCATAAAATTCTGTGATATAATTTATTGTTTCTTCTTATATTTTTTGTTCTTTCAGCTTATTAATTACTCAAAGTTTAGTGGCCAATTTATACCTATTTTGTTGATGAATTTTATTTTTCTGTTTTGGGTTTTATTTAATAATAAGAATAAAATTTTTTGTTGCACTATGATAAAAACCGTCTATTTTTAAATAGGAGATTAGCTACTAAAAGAAGTCACAGTCTTGATTAATAGTCAACAATTATATAGCTAATCGAGATAGAATTTATTTGAAAAATCGGGCACATAGGACTTGCAAATCGTATCTGCTAGGCATAGAATTCCACTCCCCCAATTTTGAAGTAGATGTGATATTACAGCATATACTTTATCAGTGAAGTGAAGAATGTGGTGTCATTCTTGGCAGGGAAATTATTTTAGTATTTAAAATGTATTGTAGGTGAATTGATGTTGTTATTTACATTAATCTTAGAAATTTTATGGCTAAAACTGCTACATTTTCTCAGTTAAAATGTTTTAATAACTTATTCATTTACAATTGAATTTTGGTTATGGCACACAGTGTATATTTTGCTTTGTTGCACAGAGTTATCCACAGGCAAATGCGTTTTTCTATCGCTATCGCTATTGATGCTTTTCTTTATCAATATCATTTAACTTATTGAAAATATTTAAAAAAATATTTATATTTTTTGATGATTGATTATATGGTTATTTTTTTATGATCAATGCATTTTTATTTTATGCACAAGTAAAATTGAAGTATCTATTCTAGAAAATACTGATGTTAATAACCAGATATTGCGCGCAAGGCGCTATTATTATTTTGATGAGGTTTTTATTTATAATAAAAGTATCATTTTAACGATATATTTCAAGGTGTAACTACCTAAGGCAATATAATATTTTAATAGCGGATATTTACCTATGTCTCGATATATTGTAGCGCCTTCTTAGTGATGTAAAAAAGCTTCTCTCAACCAAATAATTTTAATCGTTTAAGACAATAATATTGCATAATAAACGTTAATTTTTTGATATTAATAGAAATTTTTATATGTTTGTTTTTTATATAAATATGTACAAATCAAATGATAGAATATTGATAAAAGCAAGTAACTGAAAAAGATTAAATAGCTGAATAATAAGCATATGATGTAAGTTTTATTGATAAATATAACATTAAATATCGCTATAATATTCGGTAAGTAATAGTATTTTGTGATATATTTTATGAATTAAATTATTAGATAAAAAATTATAAAAAGTGGCAATATTTTCATGAAAGAACTTATATTATTGCTTGCTAATGAAAAGGCAACAATAACCTTAGGGCAGCGTTTAGCTCAGCTTTGTAAGCAGGGTTTTATTCTTTATTTATATGGAGACTTAGGTGCGGGGAAAACGACTTTTTGTCGTGGTTTTTTGCAAGGTTTAGGTTATCAAGGACATGTAAAAAGTCCAACTTACACGTTAGTTGAACCCTATTTGCTGACTCCTAATCCTGTTTACCATTTTGATTTATATCGTTTAACTGATCCTGAAGAGCTTGAATTTATGGGTATCCGTGACTATTTTGATTGGCAGGCTATATGTTTGGTGGAGTGGCCAAAAAAAGGTGAAGGGATGCTACCATGCGCTGATCTTGAACTCTACCTATTATATGACAATAATGGAAGACAAGCACGATTTGTCGCGTTATCAACATATGGGGAAATGTTATTAGAAAAATTGTCATAATAGGAATACTAATCATGATGAAGACTTAGATGATTAATATAATAAAAAGATGGCAAACTCATGTATTTCTTTTATTAATGACAATGATATTACTTAGCAACTTATTATTATCTAATGCACAGGCTGCAACTTTATCCAATATTCGCGTCAATGATAATTTATCCGAGGCAAAAGTCACTTTACACTTTGCTGGCGGTAATCCAGAGTACCGCTTCTTTCCCCTTCATGAGCCTGAGCGTTTGGTTGTCGATTTTCGTCAATCTGATCAGGTATCTGGATTACCAATGAAGTTTATAAATAATAATTTGGTTAAAGGGATCCGTACTAGTCAGCCACCGAATAGTCAGTATCAACGTATTGTTATCGAATTGGCAAATGCAGTGAAAGCAAGTGCGGTGGCTGAACAAATAAATCATCGCTATCAAATAGTTTTTACCTTAAAGAATAATCGTGCTGGGGCATCGCAGCCTCAGACATCTCAGTCCGCAACTGAAGCAACCAATAAATTGCTATCAATTGATTCACAAGCTGAGAAAAAGTTAGCCAATAACTCACCAACTCCCTCAATATATAAAAATTTACCTAAAGGTACTCGGCAAGTTGTCGTGGCAATTGATGCTGGACATGGCGGTAAAGATCCAGGCGCAATTGGGCAAAATGGTCATCGTGAAAAAAATATAACAATGATAATTGCGCGTAAATTAGAGAACCATTTAAAGACAGATCCAATGTTTAAGCCAGTGATGACACGTAATGGCGATTATTTTATTTCTGTAGCGGGTCGTTCAGAAGTGGCACGACAAAAAGCGGCTGATATGCTCGTTTCAATTCATGCTGATGCAGCACCTAATAATCGTGCCCGAGGTGCTTCTGTCTGGGTGCTTTCCAATCGAAGAGCGAATAGTGAATTGGGTAATTGGCTTGAACAACATGAAAAGCAATCTGAATTATTAGGTGGTGCAGGTGATGCGTTAGCAAATGGTGCAGATCCTTATCTTAGCCAAGCTGTTTTAGATTTACAATTTGGCAATTCCCAACGTGTAGGTTATGCTGTCGCGGTAAAAGTACTGAGAGAATTAAGTAAAATTGGTAATATCCATAAATATGATCCAGAACATGCCAGTCTTGGTGTACTTCGTTCTCCCGACATTCCATCTATTCTGGTGGAAACAGGTTTTATTAGTAATATTTCTGAAGAGCGCCTTTTAGTTTCTGACGATTATCAGGAAAGTTTGGCAGTAGCTATTCATCAAGGATTACGCAATTATTTTACCCAACACCCCTTACAAGCAGCGCCAAAATGATGGAATATGGCAGAGGTCATTATGTCAGCGATACAAATTCTTTCTCCTCAGTTAGCTAATCAAATTGCTGCGGGTGAAGTTGTTGAACGTCCATCATCGGTTGTGAAAGAGTTAGTCGAAAATAGTCTTGATGCTGGCGCCAGCCGTATTGATATTGAAATTGAGCGTGGTGGGGCAAAACTTATCCGTATCCATGACAATGGTAGTGGTATCGCCAAAGAAGATTTAACACTAGCGTTGGAGCGACACGCTACCAGCAAAATAGCCACGCTAGAAGATCTGGCCGCTATTATGAGTATGGGATTTAGAGGAGAAGCGCTGGCCAGTATTAGTTCGGTTTCTCGTTTAATACTAACTTCACGCGTCGAGACTCAGACAGAAGCTTGGCAAGCTTATGCT
Source organism: Arsenophonus endosymbiont of Crataerina pallida (assembly GCF_964020125.1). Lineage (NCBI taxonomy): Bacteria > Pseudomonadati > Pseudomonadota > Gammaproteobacteria > Enterobacterales > Morganellaceae > Arsenophonus > Arsenophonus endosymbiont of Crataerina pallida. Next base: position 385,439 of record NZ_OZ026540.1, read on the forward strand.
GAAGGGCGTGAGATGAATGTTTCGTTAAAACCTGCTGCTCACCCAATAGGAACAACAGTTGAAGTTCTTGATCTGTTTTATAATACGCCGGCTCGACGTAAATTTTTACGTACAGAAAAAACCGAATTTAGCCATATTGATGAGATTGTACGTAGAATAGCTTTAGCGCGTTTCGATGTTGCAATCAATTTGCATCATAATGGTAAATTAGTTCGCCAGTATCGTGCGACAAATAGTGAAGAGCAATATGAACGACGCTTAGCTGCTATTTGTGGCACTTCTTTTATACAAAATGCGCTGAAATTATGTTGGCAACATGGTGATTTAGCCATTAAAGGCTGGATAACTAATCCCTATTTAGGTAAGGCCGCTGAAATTCAATATTGTTATGTTAATGGGCGCATAATGCGTGATCGATTAATCAATCATGCAATTCGTCAAGCCTATGCTAATCGTCTGCAAGAAGAACAGCAAGCGGCTTATGTGCTTTATTTAACCATTGATCCTCATCAGGTTGATGTTAATGTTCATCCAGCCAAACAGGAAGTCCGTTTTCACCAAGCGAGATTGGTTCATGATTTTATCTATCAGGGTGTGAACACGGTACTAAGCCAACAACACCAAAAACAATTTAATCAAGTCTCTGTTAGTTCAAATCAGGAAACTCATCTTGCTTCAGGATTACAAAATCGGTTAGCTGCGGGTGAAAATTTTTTTGCCTCAGATGATTCAAAGCAGCATTTAGTTATTAAAGAGCAAGAAGCACAAGTAATAACAGAATTAAGTGCCAGTAGCCAAATTTCGCCGTCTAAAACAGCATCATTTCCTTGTTACAATAATGGAAAAATAGCTAAAAAAATCTATAACAAAAAACAGGGTGAGCTTTATCAGCAATTGATGCAAAATGAACCAGCTAAACAAGAAAAAATCCCACTTTTTCCAGAGCGAGAATCGATAAAAACTGAAAAAATAGCAGTAAAATCGGTTGATATAGAAAAAAATGATAAAAATTATACATTTGGTAAAATACTAACAATTTATTCTAAAAATTTCGCATTTATTGAATCATCATTTGGAATAGGTTTGTTATCATTAGCGGAAGCTGAGCGATATTTAAAGCGAAGTCAATTAATTCCTACTGATAAAGAATTAAAATCTCAGCCCTTACTGATACCAATAAAGCTCGCATTAACAGAAAAGGAAATTGAAACTTTTTATCGAGTAAAGGTATTATTAAGTACCTTAGGTTTTGACATCAATATTTCTCATAACAAAGCAACAATTAGTGGTGTATCTTGTCCCTTGAGATCACAAAATTTAGCTGAACTATTTCCAAAACTATTGAAATATCTTGCTCAAAATACTTCTTGTCAGTTGATGGAATTAGTTGTTTGGTTAGCAGATCATTTAGTAAATGAAAAACAAGTGTGGACGATTGCACAAGGGGTACAGTTATTAGCGGATCTGGAGCGGGCTTACCCTGAATTAGTTAAAGAACCACCGAAAACATTACTACAACTAATTGATTTTGAATCGGTGATAACGGCTTTAACTCATGAGTAAACAAATTTTTCAACATAAACCGCAAGCGATTTTTATCATGGGGCCAACGGCGTCAGGAAAGACAGCATTGGCAATGGCATTGCGTCAACAATTACCCGTTGAAATAATTAGTGTAGATTCTGCTTTAATTTATCGCGGTATGGATATAGGAACAGCGAAACCAACACGGGAAGAGCAACAAATTGCTCCACACCGATTAATTGACATATTGGATCCTGCACAGTCTTATTCAGCCGCAGATTTTCGCCGTGATGCTTTATTAGAAATGGAAAAAATTGTCGCATCGGGCCGTATTCCCTTACTCGTTGGGGGGACTATGCTATATTTTAAAGCATTACTGGATGGGTTGTCACCCTTACCTTCTGCCGATGTCACAATTCGGGCAGAAATTGAAATGCAAGCGAAACAATTTGGTTGGGGTGCAATTCATAAACGTTTGCAAGCGGTTGATCCAATATCGGCAGCTAGAATCCATCCTAATGATCCTCAACGATTGTCTCGTGCCTTGGAGGTTTTCTTAGTTTCCGGGAAGAGTCTGACAGAATTAACTGAAATTGTAGAGGCAGAATTACCTTATAATGTGTTACAGTTTGCGATTTCACCGCAAGATCGTAAAATTCTCCACCAACGTATTGAGATGCGCTTCCTGCAAATGTTGAAGACGGGTTTTGAGGATGAAGTTAGCGCTCTTTATGCTAGAGGGGATCTCCATGGGGATCTACCCGCTATACGTTCTGTTGGTTATCGTCAGATGTGGTCATATTTGTCTGGTGAAATCAGCTATGATGAAATGGTTTATCGTGGTATATGTGCAACACGTCAATTGGCTAAACGTCAAATTACATGGTTAAGAGGATGGAAAAACGTGCATAGACTCGATAGCGATGATATTAAGGGAATTCTTAACACAATATTGCATGTTATTAGTGCATAGGTTTGCTATTTATGTACAATTGGTGGTAAAGGCACAATTTTTTTGAGTAGTTAATTTTTTCGAACCATAAAGGTTCTTAGTTAAAAACAACAAAATAAGGAAAATAGAGAATGGCTAAGGGGCAATCTTTGCAAGATCCGTTCCTAAACGCGTTACGTCGTGAAAGGGTTCCGGTTTCCATTTATTTGGTCAATGGCATCAAATTACAAGGTCAAATCGAATCATTTGATCAATTTGTTATTTTACTGAAAAACACAGTAAGCCAAATGGTATATAAGCATGCTATTTCTACTGTAGTACCTTCTCGTCCTGTATCTCACCATAGTAATCAAGGGGGTAATACAGGCTTAGGTAATTACAATACAGGTAATGTGGCAGTTCCACAGGATAGTGATGCGACTGAATAATTCAGTTAATTATCTGAACAAAAAAGTACAGGTAAAGTTCCTTTTACCTGTACTTTGCCTGTTTGATATTTTTTAAGTCTAAGGAGTTGTGCTTTTGTTTGATAGACATGAAGGTGGGGAATTAGCTGTTCTTGTGCATGTTTTTTTCTCTAATGAAAAAGATACTGAAAACCTGATTGAATTTGAATCATTAGTCATCTCTGCGGGCATTAAGCCAGTACAGATAATCACAGGAAATCGCAAATCACCGCAGGCTAAATATTTTGTTGGTGAGGGTAAAGCGGAAGAAATTGCGGCAGCTGTTAAAGACAGTAATGCCGATGTGGTTCTTTTTGATCATACGTTAAGCCCTGCACAGGAAAGAAATCTTGAACGATTATGTCAGTGCCGAGTTATTGATCGTACGGGTTTAATTTTAGATATATTTGCACAGCGCGCACGTACACATGAAGGTAAACTACAAGTTGAATTAGCTCAGTTAAGGCATATTTCTACCCGTTTGGTACGTGGCTGGACTCACCTTGAACGACAGAAAGGAGGGATCGGCTTACGTGGACCTGGTGAAACGCAACTTGAAACGGATCGTCGATTGATCCGCGGTAAAATTCGACAAATTCTTTCTCGGTTGGCTAAGGTAGAAAAGCAGAGAGAGCAGGGTAGACAAGCTAGAAGTAAAGCGGGTATTCCCACCATATCATTGGTAGGTTACACTAATGCAGGTAAGTCTAGTCTGTTTAATCAAATGACAGAGTCTGAAGTATATGCAGCAGATCAATTATTTGCGACGTTAGATCCTACATTACGGCGTATTGATATTGATGATGTTGGAGTGACAGTGTTGGCTGATACTGTAGGTTTTATTCGCCATCTACCTCACGATCTGGTCGCTGCATTTAAAGCAACATTGCAGGAAACACGCGAAGCCAGTTTATTATTACATGTTGTCGATGCTGCGGATAACCGTATGGAAGAAAATATCCGCGCAGTTGAAAGTGTACTAGAAGAAATTGAGGCTAATGAAATTCCAGCGCTGTTAGTCATGAATAAAATTGACATGTTGAATGGATTTACTCCCCGTATTGATCGCGATGAGAATAATGTCCCTATTCGGGTCTGGCTCTCTGCTCAAACTGGTGAAGGGATTCCATTATTATTACAGGCGCTGACAGAACGCCTTTCTGGTGAAATTGCACACTATGAATTGCGTTTACCGCCAGAAGCGGGTCGTTTGCGCAGTCGGTTCTATCAACTTCAGGCAATCGAATATGAAGAAATGGATAAAGATGGCAGTATCATGCTTGAAGTGAAGCTGCCCATTGTTGACTGGCAAAGACTTTGCAAGCAAGAACAACCTTTACTTGAGTACATTGTTAAGTCAACACATTAAATGTGGTCAATAAATTGAACAAATTAAGAGTAAAATATTTTGCTCTTAGCCCTGAAAAACCAATCATAACGAATGGAGCTATAACATGGCGTGGAATCAGCCCGGTAATAACGGACAGGACCGCGACCCGTGGGGAAGCAGCAATAGCGGCAACTCCAGTGGTAATAAAGGTAATCGGAAAAAGGGAACAACTGATCTTGACGATCTGTTCCGCAAGTTGAGTCGCAAACTTGGTGGTTTAGGTGGGAATAATAAAGGTAAAAATGGTTCGAGTAATCAAAATGGCGTCAATATAAACGGCCGTTTTATCGTATTTATTATCGCAGCAGTTGTTATTATTTGGGCTGCAAGTGGTTTTTATACGATAAAAGAGAGTGATCGTGGCGTCGTTTTCCGTTTTGGTAAATATAGCCATACTGCTGAACCGGGTTTAAATTGGAAACCAAATTTTATTGAAAAAGTGATTCCGATTAATGTTGAAACCATTCGTGAACAAGCGACTAATGGTATGATGTTAACTTCGGATGAAAATGTTATTCAAGTAGAAATGAACGTCCAGTATCGCGTAACAGATCCGGCTCAATATTTATTTAATGTTACTAACCCGGATAACAGTTTACGTCAGGCAATAGATAGCGCAGTACGTGGAATTATTGGCCAATCAGCAATGGAACAGGTGTTAACGACGAAACGTGCCTTTATCCGTGATGAAACACAAAAAGAGTTAGAAAATACGATAAGACCTTATAATATGGGTATAACGATATTAGATGTTAACTTCCAGGCTGCTCGTCCACCGGAAGCGGTTAAAGCCGCATTTGATGATGTTATTGCAGCGCGAGAAGAAGAACAGAAGACCATTCGTGAAGCGCAAGCTTATCGTAATGAAGTTTTGCCATTAGCGAAAGGTAATGCGCAGAAATTGATTGAAGAAGCAACAGCTTATAAATCAAGTGTGGTTTTCAAGGCGGAAGGTGAAGTAGCTAGCTTTGCCAAAATGTTGCCAGAATATCGAGCTGCTCCTCAAATCACTCGAGAACGTTTATATATTGAGACAATGGAACGAGTACTAAGTAATACGCGTAAGGTTATTGTTAACGACAAGAGCAATAGTATGTTAGTGTTGCCGTTAGAGCAGATTTTACGCAGTGGAACCAAAGATAAAGCAGCAGATATACAAAAAATAACACCACTAAAAGTTATTCAGCAATCAGATATTTCTACTGAATCGCCTTATTCATATAGCTATGGTACGCGGGATAATGCTCGGGGCAGTAATTCAACTCGTGTAGGGAGACAATAATCATGCGTAAATCAGTGATTGTTATTATTGTTGCTGCATTAGTTGTGTTGTATATGTCAATTTTCACCGTTCAACAAACAGAAAGAGGCATTATTCTACGCTTTGGTAAGGTTGTGCGTGATAGTGACAATAAACCTATTATTTATGAGCCAGGTTTGCACCTCAAAATACCATTTATTGAAACGGTAAAAATGCTGGATGCTCGTATTCAGACATTGGATGTTCAGGCAGATCGCTATCTGACTCGAGAAAATAAAGATTTAATGGTTGATTCCTATTTAAAATGGCGAATTACTGATTTTAGTCGTTACTATGTGGCGACCGGTGGCGGTAATCCTTATCAAGCTGAAACTTTACTGAAACGTAAATTTAGTGATCGTCTGCGTTCAGAATTTGGCCGTTTAAATGTGAAAGATATTATTACCGATTCTCGCGGGCGCTTGACCGTCGATGTGCGTGATGCACTTAATAAAGGTTCTGGTTCAGATACAGAAGCGACAAAAGATGCAGATCAGGTTATTGCCTCGGCAGCAGCCCGTTTTGATCAAGAGATCAAAGGTAATTCGCCAGTTGTTAATCCAAACAGCATGGCGGCGTTAGGGATCCAAGTTGTCGATGTTCGTATCAAACGTATTGAATTGCCAAGTGAAGTTTCGGAAGCGATATATCAACGTATGCGCGCTGAACGAGAGGCTGTAGCACGCCAACATCGTTCACAAGGTCAAGAAGAGGCCGTGAAGATCCGTGCAGCAGCAGATAAAACAGTGACCGAGACATTGGCAGAAGCGGAGCGCACGGCACTGAAATTACATGGTGAAGGAGATGCGATGGCAACTAAGCTATTTGCTGATGCATTTAACCAAGATCCTGATTTCTATGCTTTCATTCGTAGTTTACGGGCATACGAAAAGAGCTTTAGTAAAAATGGTGATGATGTGATGGTATTAAGCCCAGATACCGATTTTTTCCGCTATATGCGAGCACCAACTAAACAAAGAGCGGTACAGTGATCATTTAAAGATAAATGAAATGATTGCCAATTGACTCTAGGTAAGCCCGCATTAGGCGGGCTTTAATCTGTTAAGATTGTCATGAAAAGAGGTATTGGTGTTATAAAAATTGCTGGCAGCTAATGATTGAAATGATAGAATTCTTTTTTAAGCAATCGAGTGAATTTTGAAATGGGTAAAAACGTTGTCGTATTAGGTACTCAGTGGGGTGACGAAGGTAAAGGCAAAATAGTCGATTTACTAACTGAACGCGCTAAGTATGTTGTTCGTTACCAAGGTGGGCATAATGCTGGTCATACGCTAGTGGTAAATGGTGAGAAAACTGTTCTCCATCTTATCCCATCGGGTATTCTGCGTGAAAATGTCATAAGCGTCATTGGCAATGGTGTGGTATTAGCGCCTGATGCATTAATGGATGAAATGAAAAAATTGGAAGCGCGTGGCGTGCCAGTGCGTGAACGCCTCAAAATTTCGGCTGCTTGTCCATTAATCTTGCCCTATCATGTTGCTTTAGATAATGAGCGTGAAAAAGCGCGAGGCGCAAAAGCGATAGGAACGACCGGCCGGGGCATTGGACCTGCTTATGAAGATAAAGTTGCCCGCCGTGGATTACGTGTTGGCGATCTGTTTAATAAAAAAACCTTTCCAGTCAAACTTAAAGAAATTGTTGATTACCATAATTTTCAATTAGTGAATTATTATAAAGCGCCTGCAATCGATTACCAAAAAACATTAGATGATATTATGGTTATTGCCGATATTTTGACGGCTATGACCGTTGATGTTGCTGATTTATTATACAAAGCGCATCAAAAAGGCGAATTAGTGATGTATGAAGGTGCTCAGGGAACATTGCTGGACATTGATCATGGTACTTATCCCTATGTGACTTCATCAAATACAACGGCGGGTGGTGTTGCCACTGGTTCAGGATTAGGTCCGCGTTATATTGATTATGTTTTAGGAATATTGAAAGCTTATTCTACCCGTGTAGGTGGCGGTCCTTTTCCAACGGAGTTATCTGATGAAACCGGCGAATACCTGCGTGAAAAAGGGCAAGAATTTGGTGCAACAACAGGCCGTTGCCGTCGTACAGGTTGGTTAGATATTGTTGCTATTAACCGGGCAGTTCAAATCAATTCTCTTTCCGGTTTCTGTTTAACTAAATTAGATGTATTAGACGGTTTGGATGAAGTGAAACTTTGTGTTGCTTATAGCAAACCAGATGGGACTGAATTGACTATCACGCCGTTAGCGGCAGAGGAATGGGAAGATTTAGCGCCGATATATGAAACGTTACCAGGCTGGAGTGAAAGTACTTTTGGGGTAAAAGAATATAATCAATTACCTAAAGCAGCCATTGATTATATTAAACGGATTGAGGAATTAACCGGGATCCCGATAGATATTATTTCGACTGGACCTGATCGTGCTGAAACAATGATATTACGAGATTCTTTTGATGCATAATTTTACCACTCAATAATATTGCTCAAAGAGTGACGCCTGAACATTCAGGCGTTATTTTTATATCTAGTAATTCATATTACCTGATTACTGATCAATTTTGCTTAATATGATAAAAATTTACATAATAGATATAACTAGATGAATTAATGTCAAGAAGATGTCTTTCCATTTTTGTTTTATAACCAGAGGTTAATGTGCAGTTAACAAGTTTTACTGATTATGGCTTAAGAGCATTAATTTATATGGCTTCATTACCTAAGGATAAAAGAACTAATATTACTGAAGTTGCTAATGTATACGGTGTCTCGCGTAACCATATGGTAAAAATTATTAATCAATTAAGCCGATGTGGACTTGTTGTTGCGGTGAGAGGGAAAAATGGAGGGATTTACTTAGGCAAGCCAGCTGAGCAGATCCGGATAGGTGATGTTGTTCGTCTATTAGAGCCTCTAGCATTAGTTAATTGCTGCAGCGATTTTTGCCATATTACTTCTGCTTGTCGATTAAAAAAAATATTAAATCAAGCAATTGAACTTTTTTTAAATGAATTAGATAAATATACACTGGCAGATCTAATAGAAAATAATAAGCTACTTTATAAGTTACTATTAAAATAAATAACAGGCCTGGTGTATTAGTGGATTATATTAATCAAAGTGGTAGCGGAGGTGAGTGATGGCAAAAGATCCTTATAAAGACCGGGAAGCTGAGAAATATCATTCACCAATTGCAAGTCGTGAATATATTTTAGAGGTATTAGCAAAATTTACTAAGCCTGTAAGTCGACAAGAAATCGCCCGAATATTAAAGTTAACTAAAGAAGAAGAGTTAGAGGCTTTGCGGCGCCGCTTACGTGCTATGGAACGTGATGGGCAATTGGTATTTACTCGTCGTCAATGTTATGCCTTACCTGAACGCCTTGATTTACTCAAAGGCACAGTTATTGGCCATCGTGATGGTTTTGGTTTTTTACGGGTAGAAGGCCAGAAAGACGATTTTTACCTTTCTTTAGAAGAAATGAAAAAAGCGCTGCATGGTGATGTTGTACTTATCCAGCCATTGGGCAAAGATCGGCGAGGACGTACAGAAGTTCGCATTGTTCGAGTGCTTGTCCCACTAAATAATCATATTGTAGGACGTTATTTTATAGAATCGGGGATGGGGTATGTAGTCCCTGATGATAGTCGACTGTCCTTTGACATATTGATCCCTAAAGAGCAGGTTAACGGTGCCAGGATGGGAAATGTGGTTGTCGTTGAGATGACAACCCGACCAGCGCGCCATACCCAGGCAGTAGGAAATATTGTCGAAGTATTGGGCGAAAGCATGGGGACTAACATTGCGGTAGAGATTGCATTAAGAACCTATGAAATTCCGTATAGTTGGCCGCCACAAGTTGAGAAGCAAGTTGCTGATTTGTCCGAACAGATCCCTGCGTCAGCAAAAAAAGGCAGAGTAGACTTATGTCATCTACCTTTAGTCACCATTGATGGCGAAGATGCCCGAGATTTTGATGATGCAGTTTATTGTATGCCGAAAGAAGACGGTGGCTGGTGCTTATGGGTCGCGATTGCTGATGTTAGTTATTATGTGCGGCCACAAACGGCTTTGGATAGTGAAGCGGTTAGTCGGGGAAATTCAGTCTATTTTCCATCACGAGTGATCCCTATGTTGCCTGAAATTCTTTCTAATGGGTTATGTTCATTAAACCCTGAAGTTGAGAGGCTTTGCATGGTATGTGAAATGCAGCTATCGGCGGAAGGGAAAATTACTTCATCTAAATTCTATGAAGCCGTAATGCGTTCTCATGCCAGATTGACTTATACCAAAGTCTGGAAAATTTTACAGGGTGACGAAGAATTACGTCAACATTATCAAGACCTGGTGCCGCATTTAGAACAACTTCATCGATTATATAAAGCGTTAGATAATGCGCGCATAAAACGCGGGGCTATCTCCTTTGAATCTGAAGAAGCTAAATTTATTTTTAATGCAGAAAAACGCATTGAGCGGATAGAGCCGGTTGAACGTAATGATGCGCATAAATTAATTGAAGAGTGTATGATTTTAGCGAATATCGCTGCCGCACGTTTTGTTGAGCGGAATAAAGAACCTAGCTTGTACCGTGTCCATGATAGGCCCAAACAAGAGAGTATTGTAAATTTGCGGACGGTATTTAGTGAGCTGGGTTTGACATTGCCAGGTGGCATGAAACCACAGTCAGCTGATTATGCTAAAGTTATGGATGAAGTGGCTGAACGTCCGGATCATGAATTGCTGCAAACAATGATTTTGCGTTCAATGAAACAAGCTATTTATGATCCTGAAAATAGAGGGCATTTTGGCTTAGCACTGAAATCTTATGCCCATTTCACTTCACCGATCCGTCGATATCCTGATTTAGCGTTACATCGTTCGATTAAATATCTTTTATCTGGCCAACATGGAAACAATCAACATCGCTCGACGCCGACCGGTGGTTGGCATTCTGATACTCATGAAATGCTGCAATTGGGTGAACATTGTTCAATGACCGAACGGCGAGCTGATGAAGCAACGAGAGATGTTGCTGATTGGTTGAAATGTGATTTTATGCAGGATCAAGTTGGCAATGTATTTACTGGCATTATCACCAGTGTCACGGGTTTTGGCTTTTTTGTCCGCTTAAAAGATCTTTTTATTGATGGTCTGGTGCATGTCTCATCACTTAATAATGATTACTATCGCTACGATAATGTAGGACAGAGACTTATTGGTGAGTCTCCGGGGATGGTATATCGTCTTGGTGATGAAGTTGAAATTAGCGTTGAAGCTGTACATATGGATGAACGCAAGATCGATTTTGCATTGATATCAACCTTACGTAAGGCAAAAAATCCAGGTAAGACAGCAAAAGAAAAAGCAAAAAAGCAATTTAAAAAAACAATTTCAACTCATAGCAAGCAAGATCACAGCCAGGACAAAAATTTTGAGCCCAGTAGTGCATTTATTAAAGCGAATAAAAAAGGCAGCGGCAACGCTAAAAAAGTAGATAAGAAAGGGAAAAAGGTTTCTGATAAAAGTAAAAAAATTGCCGCAAAATTGAGAGCAAAAAAGGCTATCAAAAAAGCACAAAAATAATCTTAGTTATTTTTATTACTGATCTTCATCGGCAATGATTAACTATCTTTGAGAGTTATAAAGTAATCGATAAATTTATGAGTGAAATTATTTATGGTATTCATGCAGTGCAAGCACTGCTGGAGCGCGATCCATCGCGTTTAAAACAAGTTTATGTACTCAAAGGGCGTGAAGATAAACGTTTATTGCCGATTATTCACCAGCTTGAAAAATTGGGTATTATTATCCAGTTAGCTAATCGTCAATGGATGGATAAGCAGACAGAGAACGCTGTTCATCAGGGTATTATTGCCCAGGTAAAACCCGGGCGGCAATATCAAGAGAGTGATTTAGATATTATTATTTCTCAGACAAAATCACCCTTTTTGCTTATATTAGATGGTATTACCGATCCACATAACTTAGGTGCTTGTTTACGTAGTGCAGAGGCTGCGGGTATTGATGCGGTTATTGTACCAAAGGATAAATCTGCTCAACTTAATGCCATCGCTAAGAAAGTTGCCTGTGGTGCAGCTGAGAGTATGCCATTAATTCGGGTTACCAATCTTGCGCGGACACTACGTCAATTGCAGCAGCATCATATCTGGATTGTTGGCACTGCAGGTGACGCCAATCATACATTATATGAGAGTAAGTTAACCGGGGCGGTTGCATTGGTGATGGGTGCTGAAGGTGAAGGTATGCGTCGTTTAACAAGGGAACATTGTGATGAACTGATTAGTATTCCAATGGCCGGTATGGTTTCGTTTTTAAATGTCTCTGTTGCGACCGGCGTTTGTTTATTCGAAGCAGTACGTCAACGGCACAGTTATTGAGAAAAAAGTAAGAGCATTGATAATCTTGGCAAGATTACTTAACCCAATTCAATGGCGATAAGTGATGATTTAATCTATTGCTTGAGTTTTAACTAAAGGATAGGTATAGTTACGCGTCGATTTTTCAGCCGCACTTAAATAAGTTCCTTGCCTCCATGGGATGCGGCTGACCCTGACAGGAGGCTGATTAATCCGTAAGGAGCAAAACTCATGCGTCATTACGAAATCGTTTTTATGGTTCATCCGGACCAAAGCGAGCAAGTTGCAGGTATGATTGAGCGTTATAGTAGTTCTATCACCGAAGCGCAAGGTCAAATCCATCGCTTGGAAGACTGGGGTCGCCGTCAATTGGCTTATCCAATCAATAAATTGCACAAAGCACACTATGTTCTGATGAACGTTGAAGCGCCGCAAGAAGTGATTGATGAGTTAGAAACAAACTTCCGCTTCAATGATGCCGTTGTCCGCAGCATGATTATGCGTGTTAAGCATGCGGTTACTGAAGCTTCTCCAATGGTTAAAGCCAAAGACGATCGTCGCAGTCGTGATTTGGTTGATGAAGACCTGGAAGGAATTGAGGTTGCTGAGGATTCTGAAGAGTAAATTTGGTTGTGAATACTAATCGATTGGTGCTGTCAGGCAAAATCTGTAATGCGCCGATAAGAAAAGTCAGTCCAGCTGGGGTTCCTCACTGCCAGTTTGTGCTCGAACATCGTTCACAGCAGCAGGAAGCCGGTTTTGATCGGCAAGTATGGTGTAGAATAACCATCATCGCCAGCGGACAAAAATTACAACAGTTTACTCACAGTATAACGGTCGGTAGTTGTATCACAGTTATCGGTTTTATTAGTAGCCATCAGGGCGCTAATGGCTTGAATAATTTGGTGCTTCACGCCGAGCAGATTGAATTGATAGATTCTGGAGACTAGCCAAATGGCACGTTATTTCCGTCGTCGTAAGTTCTGCCGTTTCACAGCGGAAGGCGTTCAAGAGATTGATTATAAAGATATTGCAACGCTAAAAAACTATATCACTGAAAGTGGTAAAATTGTACCAAGTCGTATCACTGGTACTCGTGCAAAATACCAGCGTCAGCTCGCTCATGCTATCAAGCGCGCGCGTTACCTGTCTCTGTTGCCATATACTGATCATCATCAGTAATTGGTACGGTCCATTAACGACTTAAAGAGGATAAGGTAATGCAAATTATTCTACTGGATAAAGTAGCAAACCTGGGTAGCCTGGGTGACAAAGTTGATGTTAAAGCGGGTTATGCTCGTAACTATTTAGTTCCGCTGGGAAAAGCTGTTCCTGCAACTAAAAAGAATGTTGAATTTTTTGAAGCACGCAGTGCCGAATTAGAAGCTAAATTAGCCGATGTTCTGGCTGTTGCGGAAGGGCGCGCTGAAAAAATTAATTCATTAGCAACAGTAACCATCGCCTCTAAAGCCGGTGATGAAGGTAAACTGTTTGGTTCGATCGGGACTCGTGATATTGCTCAGGCAGTCACTGCTGCCGGTGTTGAGGTTATGAAAAGCGAAGTTCGCTTACCAAATGGTGTATTGCGTACTGTTGGTGAACATGAAGTTCATTTCCAAGTGCATAGTGATGTATTTGCAAAACTGAATGTGAATATTATTGCTGAATAATTGCTTTCTGATTATTATGCACAAACAAAAACACCAGCTGATGCTGGTGTTTTTGTTCCGATTTCTATCAGCTAAATCATTGTTGCTATTAATCAATCGTACAAAGTCAATTGTTTTACTTTTTTATCTCTGCCGAGTGTTAGAGGAATTTTTGGCTGGTAGTCGATAATTTTAATTCATGAAATTGTCACTGTTCATATATTATCATTTATAGATATTATATTTAGGAATAAAATTTATTTTTCAAACTGAAATCCCACCTTTAGGTTTTTAGTATTATAAAATTAATGAATTGATATAAAATTAGAATATTATTTTTAACTAGATTTATTTTATATGGTTATTTACCCATTTATTTGAGACTGTTATTCTTTATTATTATTTATAATTTAATAAATAGGAGCTGTTATGACAGATCAGGCATTTGATTCAATTGAAACTCAGGCAAGTTATGGCATTGGTCTTCAAGTTGGTCAACAGCTTTTAGAATCAGGCTTGGAAGGCATTCAGCCAGAAGCTTTACTTGCGGGTTTATGTGATGCATTACATAGTAAAACGCCGGTGGTTCCTGTTGAAGCTTTGCATAGAGCATTACGAGAGATCCATGAACGCGCGGATGCTCAGCGGCGTGAATTTCAGCAAGCTGCGGTGGTGGAAGGACAAAATTTTTTGGACAACAATCAGCAACGTGAGGAAGTCAATACTACGGAATCAGGATTACAATTTAGTATATTAAAACAAGGTGAAGGCCCGGTCCCGGCTAAAGCAGATCGGGTTCGTGTTCATTATACTGGTCGATTAATCGATGGTACGATTTTTGATAGTTCAAAAGATCGAGGGCAACCAGCAGAATTTCCTGTTAATGGTGTTATTGCTGGCTGGATTGAGGCGTTAACATTGATGCCTACAGGATCAAAGTGGGAACTTTATATTCCGCATAATTTAGCCTATGGTGAATGTGGTGCTGGTGCCGCTATTCCACCTTTTAGCACGTTAATATTCGAAGTTGAATTACTAGAAATTATATAATTAAGTTTTACTTGTCATCGAGTTAGTTGGTGTATTAATAAGATAATTCGATAAATAATCTATGCCGTTTTCCGAGATATATTATGCTTGAGCAAATATGTGATTTGGCGAAAGAAGCAGGTAGCGCAATTATGACTATCTATGAAAGTGCACAACAACTTGCTGTTAAGCACAAAAAAGATAGCTCACCGGTGACTGAAGCCGATCTTATTGCTCACCAAATTATTAAAACTGGATTGACAAGTATAACGCCACATATTCCGCTACTCTCTGAAGAAGATCCACCGGCTTGGCAAGAGTGCTGTCATTGGGAAAGCTATTGGTTAGTGGATCCGCTCGATGGAACTAAAGAGTTTATTCATAGGAATGGTGAATTTACCGTTAATATTGCTTTGATTCAGTCGGGTTCTCCTGTTATGGGGATTATTTATGCGCCAGCAAAAAATGTGCTTTATGCTAGTGAGCAAGGGGCGGCATGGAAAATAGTGGATGGAGTAAAACAATTACTTCATGTTGCTAATGGGCATCCCCCGCTAATTGTTATTAGCCGTTCTTATCAGGATAAAGAATTGACTGATTATTTAGCACAAATGGGGCAGCATGAAATTATGTGATGGGTTCTTCACTAAAATTTTGCCTTATTGCTGAAGGCAAAGCACAGCTTTATCCGCGATTTGGTCCCACTCATATTTGGGATACTGCCGCAGGACATGCGATCGCCCAAGCGGCAGGTGCTAAAGTGACGGATTGGAATGGTAGAACATTAGACTATTCCCCCAGAGAATCATTTATTAATCCGGGATTTAGAGTGTCAATATTCTGATGGTTTAATTAATTATTTTTTTAATTGTGTTTCAATCAATTTAATAACGTTATTTGTCTCTTCAGATGTTAGAGCACCATCTTTAGCAAATAATACGTCACCCTTTTTATTTAATACGATGATGGTAGAACTCTTGGGTTTTAGCTGCCAGGTTTTTTTAACTACACCATTATTATCCACAATAATTTGAGAAAACGGGAATTCTCGCTTACTGTCTTCAATACTACTGCGAACAAAAAAACCGGTTCCAAGAATTGTATCATCAGTATTTATTATTGTTGTTGTCTGATATTTTTTCTGATCAAATTTCTTTTGTTTAATTGCCTCTATTAATGGCTCATTCAGCTCTTTAGCGGAAAGGCGCCCGGCAATATGCAGGATCGTTCTTGTTTTGCCAACAAGTTCCTTGCTGCGCCAATCTTGATAAATAAGTTTACCCTTTTCGTTTAACAAAAGTTCACCTCGATCGGTGACAGTTACGGCAGGCACCGGCTTATTAATTTGTAAGGTGGCAGTTAATGCAGAAAAAGGGTGAGTTAATAAAATTACTATTGGTATGATCTTTTTTAACATAGTACTCCTCGTTAATTTTTTCTAAACTGGTTATTGATGATTATCCTCGTTTATTAGCATAGTCAATCTTAAATATAATGTCTTTGTTATAGAGAGCTGCTTTAGCACATACAGCAAAAGTTGTTAAGGCTTCAAATGAAAAATATTGTAATGATTATTCAAAACTATTTAACCCGTTATCATGTTATGTAAAATCGTTAAATCTTATTGGAAAAGGAGAACTAAAGCTTGTAACCAGAGTCTATGATTATAAAATGTGTCATGAATCACATTTTTGTGACTTCAAGATCAACAAAGGGGAGGAAAAAGTTGAATGAAGATTTTTCACCGTTATAACCCACTGAAGATTGCGCGTTACGTTAAGATATTATTTCGTGGTCGATTGTATATCAAAGATATGGGAGTATTTGAATTTGACAAAGGAAAGATATTACCCCCTAGAATTAAAGATAAGCGGCATTTCAACATAATGAATGAAATCAATAAAGAAGTCCTTATCCTCCAGACAGAAATAGGTTAACTCATCTGATAAGTTGTGCGCCACATCCTCAGTGGCGCAAATAAAATATAAACTAATCATGACCTAACAATTTTAATCCATAAGTTTTACGACAGATCGGATTAGCAAAAAGTGTTTTACTATACTTCGCTTTACTCGCTTCATGTTAAATTTAATGCTTACCAACCACATTTCATTTTGTGGCTGGCGTTTAATAATTTGGTCTTGGATCTGTCAACAGCGATGTTTTGATTAGTATAAAGATTATAACTTTAAACAAAATTAAATTTATGTGTGCGTTTTTGTTAAAAAATTGAAGTAGTATATATACTTTATCAGCTTATCAACACTTGTTGATGGAACATATCAATCTCAAAGAAGAGAAAGGTTTTCTCCTATGCAAAAAACTGTTTTAGCACTACTTATTAGTCTGTCTGCTCTGACAGTCTCCTCCTTTGCTGTTGCCAAAGACGTTACTTACGGTGAACAAAAAATCATACTGTCTGATTCCATTTCTCCGGGTAATGATTTTTATCAATATGTTAATCAAGATAGGATAGCTCATACAAAAATCCCAGCTGGAATGTCACGTATTAATTCCTTTGTTGAGTTATATCTCAAAACAGAAAAACAGCTGCAAGCACTGATAAATAAACTTGAAGTTCAACCGGAAAGTGAGCTTAATCATAATCAACGCAATATTCGTAATCTTTATCGCAGTTATTTAAATGAAACGGCAGTTGAAAAAACAGGTTTAACGCCGGTACAAAATGCCCTGAATGCTATCAAGCAGGCAAAAACTCACGCTGATATTACTAATTTGATGGCAAAACCAGGTTATATGCCATTTATTTCCTATTGGGTTGGATTGGATGCAAAAGTACCTGATACCTATGTTCTTTATCTGGGACAAGGTGGTTTAGGCCTACCAAATAGAAATTACTATCTGGATAACACTAAACAGATGGAGACTATCCGTCACGATTACGTCGCTTATATTGCCACTATTTTACATTTAGCGGGAGAAGGCGAAAAAGAAGCACAGTTAAAGGCTAAGCAGATTTTTGCGTTAGAAAAATCGTTGGCAAAAGTTCATTGGACACCAGAAGCTGAACGTGACACGTTGAAAAATTATCATCCGATGACGCTTAGCCAATTGAAAAAGTTTACGCCAGATTATCAATGGCAGGGGTTTATTCAACAATGGAAACTTTCAGATGAACAGCTGGCAAAAATATTGGCTAATACCCCGCTATCTACCCTACAAGACTACTTAGTTTTCCATTATCTGAGTAGTAAAGCCAATTACTTGAATCAAGCGTTTTCTGATGCTCGATTTAATTTTTATTCAACTCGATTAAATGGTATTAAACAGCAGCGTTCACGTAAAGAACGGGCATTGGAAGTCGTGAATAAACTACAAGGGGAGCCGTTGGGGCAGCTTTATGTTGCAACATATTTTGATCCTGATGCTAAAAATAAGATCCAAAATCTGGTGAGTTATGTTAAAGGAACGTTTAAAACACGTTTGCAAAATAATGACTGGATGGATAAACGGACTTGCCAAGAAGCACTCAAAAAGCTTAACCAA
The DNA here is from genome assembly GCF_964020125.1 of Arsenophonus endosymbiont of Crataerina pallida. Lineage (NCBI taxonomy): Bacteria > Pseudomonadati > Pseudomonadota > Gammaproteobacteria > Enterobacterales > Morganellaceae > Arsenophonus > Arsenophonus endosymbiont of Crataerina pallida. The sequence goes on from NZ_OZ026540.1 coordinate 403,612, forward strand.
TTTACGGTTAAAATTGGTTACCCTGAAAAATGGCATGATTTTAGTACGTTGCATTTGCAACCAGATACATTATTCGACAATTATCTGCAAGTACAAAACTGGCTCTATCAAGATAATATGAGCCGGATCGGTGAAAAAGTCAGAAAGTGGGAATGGGGGATGACGCCACAAACAATTAACGCTTACTATAATCCAGTTCAGAATGAAATTGTTTTCCCGGCGGCTATTTTGCAAGCGCCATTTTTTGATCAAAATGCTGATCCTGCTTATAACTATGGTGCCATTGGTGCGGTGATCGGGCATGAGATGGGACATGGTTTTGACGATCAAGGCCGTCTTTATGACGGAACAGGGCAATTAAGAAACTGGTGGTCAACGGCTTCACAGCAGCATTTTAAAGAAAAAACCGCCAAACTTATTAAGCAGTATAACGGGTTTAAAATTGATGGTTTAGCTGTTAACGGTAAACTTACCCTAGGTGAAAATATTGGTGATCTCGGTGGATTAAATATTGCCCTCAATGCTTATAAGCAATTTTCTAAAGAACATTATCCGAATGATGAACCGCCGATTATCGATGGAATGACGGGATTACAACGCTTCTTTATAGCCTGGGCGAGAACTTGGCGCGAGTTAGCTAATAAAGAGTCAGAGCGTAATAAGATTATGGCTGATCCCCATAGTCCGAACCCCTATCGCGCCAACGGTGTGGTACGCAATATGGATGATTGGTATGCAGCATTTAATGTAGAAAAAGAGCATAAGCTTTATCTGGCACCTAAAGATCGAATCCATATCTGGTAGACTTCAATATCAGGCTCTATAGCGTAGAGCCTGATAAACTTGCTGCTTTCGGGTAATAACGTTAGAAACACTTCATTTGTATAATCGCAAACATAAACGATATGTGATATTCAACAATGAGGTGAATTAATAATGGATAAATCAATCACTGTTGCTTGTGTACAGGCAGCTCCTGTATTTATGGATTTGGAAGGAACTATTGATAAAACTATCGATTTAATAAAAGAAGCGGCCAGTAGAGGGGCGGAATTGATCGCTTTTCCGGAAAATTGGCTACCTGGTTATCCTTGGTTTCTTTGGTTGGACTCACCTGCCGCATTAACTCCATTGGTTTATCAATATTATCAAAATTCTTTAGTATTAGGCAGTGAACAGGCAAAGCGTATCGCTTCGGTTGCTAAAGAGAATAATATTTGGTTGCTATTGGGCTTGAGTGAAAGAGATCATGGTACGCTTTATATGGCTCAATGGCTCATCAGTAATACGGGGGAAACGGTCGGTGTGCGGCGAAAACTTAAACCGAGTCATGTTGAGCGCACTCTATTTGGTGAAAGTGATGGTTCATCGCTAAAAACGTTTACCACTGAATTAGGTGTGATTGGGGCATTGTGTTGTTGGGAACACATACAACCGTTAACGCGTTATGTTATATATGCTCAGCATGAGCAAATTCATATTGCGTCTTGGCCTAGTTTTAGCCTTTATCGCGATATAACAGCTGCTTTGAGCCCTGAAGTCAATATCGCGCTTTCACGATCCTATGCAGTAGAAGGGCAATGTTTTGTTATTGCATCGTGTGCCATTGTGTCAGAGCAGATAATTGAACAGTTATGTACAGATAAAACTAAACGGAACTTGTTAAAAGCAGGTGGCGGCTATGCACGTATATTTGGTCCAGATGGCAGTGAGCTAACAACCCCCTTGGCAGAAAATGAGGAAGGATTACTGTTAGCTACGCTTGACCCTGCTTCAATTACCTTCGCCAAAGCGATCGCCGATCCGGTCGGGCATTATTCACGTCCAGACGTAACTAGCTTACTTATTTAATCCTGCGGCTAATCGCCCGTTATCGATTAAAGCCGCTTCTTTTATTGAACTAATAGATACAAAACAGATTGTACTGCCAGGGAGTGAAGAAGTTCAGGAGAATTAGAATATTCTGACTGTTAATTGAATAAATGTAGTGATCAATTCTAATATATCCACTTGACTGTATTTATCTGTTTTAACGGTGAGATAGTGACTAAAATTTGTGGTTAGGTGGTAATTATTTTTTCAGTCTATCTTCTATTTATATGCCTTTCTAAACTTTTTCATGGTTAAGAAAATTTTTGCATTTCGTTTTTTTGCAAGAAAGTTGCTATTTTTTAATAAGGTATTTCGTGCATAAATTTTGGCTTGACGGTATAAAAATAAACAGACCGATAGTCTTATCAGTTAAAAATGTTTTAGCGTGCTATTCAATAGCCATTATTGGGGCTTAAATGGACAGAGAAAGATTGCATTATTTATTATTAATGTCTTGTATATCTTGTTTAATTTAACCAAAATGAGTGAGTTTTTTATCGTTATAAAGTCTATTTTCCATTAGGAGTTGGCGTGCCAAGATATTCTTTGCTTTGTTTTCTTTGTATGTCGATGGTAGTGTCAGTTGCCAATGGTGCCAATCTTCGTTTAAAAGTTGAAGGATTGACAGGAGAACTTGAAAAAAACGTTCGTATTCAGCTCTCAAATATCACTCAGGATGAAATTGCCCCAGATGGCCGTTTCCAGGTCAGAGTTGATAAAGCAATTCGTTTAGGGTTAAGGCCGTTAGGTTATTGTGAACCCACCATTGAATTTTCTTATCAGGAATTTAAGCTTCCTTCTCGACCCGTTTTGACAGCTAAAGTTGATCCTGGAAAACCTATTCGTGTTGAAAATGTTAGTATAACGTTAAATGGGGAGGCTAAATATGATAAAGATTATGCGGAAATGATAGCTCGCAATACGCCACCAAAAGGAATTATTCTTAATCATGGCGATTATGAAGATTTGAAACAGGGATTTAGTCGGCTAGCGGTGCGTAAAGGTTATTTTGATGCAGAAATGGAGAAAAGTCAGTTAGGGGTCTCATTGGTTCACAGGGCTTCTTACTGGATATTTAATTTCAATAGTGGCGAGCGTTATCGCTTCGGTGCCATCAAATATGAAGGCTCTCAAATTCGCGAAGATTATCTAAATAATATTGTTCCCTTTAAACAGGGAGACTATTATGCCTCTGAACAATTGGCTGAATTCAATCAACGGTTAGTCAATACCGGTTGGTTCAATTCCGCAATTGTGACCCCTGATATTACTAAAGCTCGTGAAAAAGGCACGCATATTCTTGCCAATGGACGCAGTATTAACGCCACGTGCGCGTAATCATGTTGAATTAGGTGGTGGTTATTCGACCGATGTAGGTCCCCGAGTCAAAGCTACTTGGAATAAACCCTGGATTAATTCTAGAGGACAGAGTTTTACTTCCAGCCTTAGTCTTTCGCAACCTGAACAAATTATTGATGCCAGCTATAAAATTCCGCTAAAAAAGAGTCCATTAGAACAATATTATGCCGTTCAAGCGGGCTTTAAACGTACTGATCTAAATGATACTTAATCTGATACCACAACGCTGAATTTATTAAGGAATTGGGATTATTATAAAGGTTGGCAATATGGCGTTAATTTGCGCTGGAGTCTTAGCCATTTTACCCAGGCAAATATAACCAATACTACTATGCTTCTGTATCCTGGAGCCAGCCTTAGCCGGATGCGACAGCGAGGTGGTGCTATGCCCTATTGGGGGGATAGCCAGCGATATACTATTGATATTTCTAATACTACTTGGGGTTCAGATATCGATTTTGTGGTATTACAAGCACAAAATGTTTGGATAAGAACACCCTGGAAAGGGCATCGTTTTGTGGTAAGAGGCCATCTTGGTTGGATAGAAACTAATCGATTTGACAAAGTCCCACCTGATCTGCGTTTTTTTGCTGGTGGTGATCGCAGTATTAGAGGTTATGGTTATCAAAAAATTTCACCCACCAATAGCCAAGGAAAATTAACCGGTGCTTCAAAATTAGCCGTTGGCTCACTGGAATATCAATATAATGTGACAGGTAACTGGTGGGGCGCAATATTTGTTGATGGTGGTGAGGCGGTAAATGATTTTAGTAAAGATGATTTTAAAGTTGGCGCTGGCGTTGGTATTCGCTGGGTTTCACCGGTTGGGCCTATTAAACTGGATATTGCTGCGCCGGTCGGTGATCCTGATTATAGCAAAGTACAATTTTATATTGGGTTAGGTGCTGAGCTATGAAATGGGTAAAACGCATTAGCCTGGTCTTATTGTTTTTGTTACTAATATTATTAACGATGATTGGTTGGATAGTTACCACCCAATCAGGCTTACATTTTGCCCTTAATACAGCAGTGCGTTGGTTGCCAGGATTAGAAATTGCGACCATTTCCGGTGGCTGGAGTGATTTAAATTTGCAGGGAGTTCGTTATCGAACCAAGGGTATTAATGTTGATGTTGATAAGTTTAATCTTTCACTCGAAGTTAACTGTTTAAAACGTTTTCAATTGTGTGTTAATAATATTTCAACTGACGGCGTCGATGTTAAGATTGATAGCAAAGCCTTTGCATCTACCGAAGAGCCGGCCAACTCAACTCCATTGACTAAATTGTCAACGCCCTATCCTATTTTGTTAAATCAGTTAACACTAAAAAATATCAATATTCAGCTCGATAACAGCCAGATTTCGCTGGCTGAATTAACCATGGCGGCTGATTGGCAAGCTAATCTGTTAACAATTAAACCAACGACAATTAATAGATTAGTGGTTAATTTGCCAAAAACTTTAGTGGAAGAAAATAAAGCGACAGCAAAAGCAGTAATAAAAACCAGCGATGAAGTAGCCGATAAATCACCTGCGGAAACATTAAAAGCATTATTTGCTGAGCCTTTATTAGCTAACTTACCTGAAGTCGTTTTACCTATCGATATTAATATCGAGCAGATCCGAGGGGTAAGCTGGCATTTAAGTGGTGATACTAAGGTGGCAATTGATAATTTGACATTAATGGCGAGCGTACAAAATCAGCAGATAGCTATCAAACAATTTGTTGTTGTGATGCCTGAAGGCAAGATCACTATTACCGGTGATGCTAATTTGGCTCAGCAGTGGCCGGTCAATATTGCTGTTCAAGCTGAATCCTATCTTAACGATCTTAAAGGGCAACAAGTTGATTTAAAACTGGAGGGGGCTTTATTACAACAACTTAAATTAATGTTAAGTTTAACGGGTCCCATCAAGGCTAATTTGGTCGCTGAAGCAGCCTTGTCACAGGCAGGATTGCCAATTCAATTAACCTTAGAGAGTCAGCAGCTTAATTGGCCACTACAAGGTGAGCCAGAATATCGTTTAAAAGATCTACGTTTACGTTTAAATGGTATGGTGACAGGTTATGATCTCTCATTCCGAACTGATATTAATGGACGGGATTTGCCACCGACGTTGTTAACGCTTGATGCTAAAGGGAATGAACAACAGTTTCGGTTAACGCGTTTGCGATTGAATGCGTTGCAGGGAAAAACAGAATTAACCGCTATTATCGATTGGAGTAAAGCGATAAGTTGGAATGGGTTATTAACTTTATCCGATATTAATACTGCAAAACAGTGGCCACAATGGCCAGCTAAATTGCAGGGTAAAATCGTCACGACTGGCAGTTTACATGGTGGTAGCTGGCAATTAAAAATTCCTGAAATTACCCTTGATGGTAATGTAAAAGGTCATTTATTACGCACACGCGGACAGATAAGTGGCAATGCCACAGGTCAATGGAACATTCCCGTTTTCAATATCTTACTCGGACGCAACAAATTAGATATTAATGGACATCTGAGTGACAGCTGGCAACTAGATGGGATAATTGATGCGCCAGCTCTCGATGGTGTATTACCTGGTTTAGCCGGAGTAATAAAAGGACAATTAAAATTACGAGGTGATTTAAAGTCACCTCAATTACTGGTTGATATCGCAGCTCATAGCGTTAAATGGCAAGATAACTTAGCTATCGATAAAGCAACTATTCAAGGTGATATCCGTTCTGATAAACAGATCCATGGCCAACTAACCGCTGCTGTTCAGCAGTTGAAACAGGCAGATTTAGTTGTTCATAATTTCACCTTGGATGCTAAAGGTTATGAACAGCAGCATAGTGTTAACATCAATATCGATGGAAAACCCATTTCAGGTCACTTAACCCTGAAAGGCAGTTTTGATCGACAGAAAGCGTTATGGCAAGGTGTGTTAGATAATACGTTATTTAACACCCCGATCGGTGAATGGCAGTTAAGTCGGGCGGTGTCAATTGAGTATGCCAATCAGCAACAGGAAGTCACAGTTTCACCTCATTGTTGGCTAAATACTAAAGGGCACTTTTGTTTGTCTAAAATGGCTAAAATTGGTAAATCCGGTAATGCAGATATTCTGCTACAGCAGTTTGATTTAGCACTACTCAAACCCTTTTTGCCAGCGGAAACTCAGCTAACTGGCAGTTTTGATGGTGATGCGAAAGTGAGTTGGTATGCCGATGGGCATTCGCCGCAGGTGAAAGTAAATTTGTTTGGTAATGGCGTCAAAATTAAACAATTGATTGAAGGATCATTGTTACCCGTTGAATTTCAAACGCTAAGCTTGAATGCAGATATGAGTAATGGTAAGGCAGTATTACAGTGGTTAATACAAATTACCAATAATGGCAAATTTTCAGGCAATATACGGATTGACGATCTGGAACAAAGTCGTAGATTATCGGGTAGTATTAATATTAACGATATTTCATTAGCCTTAATTCGTCCAATTTTAAGTAATGGTGAAAGGTTAGATGGCAATTTGAATGCCGATTTAAGGTTATCTGGCAATATGAAGCAGCCGTTATTAAATGGTAATTTGGCGCTTTCTAATGTAGCAGCAAAAGGACACTGGTTTCCATTTGATATCAATCAGGGGTTCCTCAAACTGGATTTTATGGGAACTCGCTCTCAATTGACAGGACGTATTAATACACCTGAAGGTTATTTGAAGTTAGTTGGAGAAGCGGATTGGCGTAATATTAAAGCCTGGCAAGCGAGAATTTCTGCCACAGGTAACAAATTGCGGATAACATTACCGCCAATGGTTCGTATTGACGTGGAGCCGGATATTGTTTTTGAAGCTACGCCTAATTTATTAAGTCTCAATGGCAATGTAAATATTCCTTGGGCACGTATTACGGTACAAGAATTACCAGAATCAGCAGTTGGCGTTTCATCAGATGAGGTGATGTTAGATGCAAATTTACATCCAATTGAGAAAAAAGGTATATCAATTCCGATATTAACTAATCTACAGATTAAAATTGGAAATGATGTTCGTTTGTATGCATTTAGCTTAAAAGCGCGATTAACAGGAATATTGAAAGTTATCCAAGATAAGCAAGGGCTGGGTTTAAATGGCCAGATTGATATTCCTGAAGGTCGATTTCATGCATATGGGCAAGATCTAATTGTGCGAAAAGGACAAATTTTATTTTCCGGCCCCGTTGATCAGCCATTCTTAAATGTAGAAGCGATCCGCAATCCAGATAGTACCAATGATAATGTGATTGCGGGGGTAAGAGTTACAGGCTTGGCTGATAAGCCAAAAGCAACGATTTTCTCTGAACCAGTTAAATCGCAGGAGGAAGCTCTGTCTTACTTACTGAGAGGTGAAGGGTTAAATAGTAGTGGGGCAGATAGTACTCATATGGCTGCTTTGCTGATTAGTCTGGGAGTTTCCAAGAGCGGAAAATTATTGGGAAGTATTGGTGAAACATTTGGTGTTTCCGACTTAGCATTAGATACTCAGGGCGTTGGTGACCAATCTCAAGTTGTCGTGAGTGGTAAAATAACTAATGATTTGCAAGTTAAATATGGCGTAGGGATATTTAATTCTCTTGCTACATTAACACTACGCTATCGTTTGATGCCAAAATTGTATCTAGAAGCTGTGTCTGGCGTGGACCAGGCACTAGATCTGCTTTATCAGTTTGAGTTTTAATTATGCGTATAATTGTTTATGGTAGTTTAAGGCGTAATCAGGGAAATCATCATTGGATGACTTATGCTCAGCTGTTAGGAGAGTATAGGTTGGAAGGTTATGAGATTTATGACTTAGGTTATTACCCTGCAGTAATGCGTGGTGAAGGGACGATAGAGTGTGAAGTTTATCGTATTACACCATCCATTTTGACTGAACTTGATGAATTAAAAAGGAACTCTCAGGATTATGTAAGAGAATTGATACCTACACCTTATGGTAATGCATGGATTTATCTTTATAAACTTTCGGTAGATGGTTTACGCCGAATTGAAAGTGGTGATTGGCTAAAGCGTGATGGAAAAAGCAAATAAAATTTTCTAACCAGATCCCATTTATCGCTGATAAAGGGGATCTAATTAAAACTCTATAATGGTTATTTTTTAGCTGTGCGTTCAAAAGAAGAAAGAATTTCAGCTTTTGCCGCATCAACATTTTCCCAACCATCCACTTTTACCCATTTGCCTTGTTCTAAATCTTTATAGTGTTCAAAGAAATGTTTAATTTGAGCGCGTAATAATTCAGGTAAATCGTTAATATCTTTAATATGATCATATTCTTTAGTTAATTTAGAATGAGGCACCGCAACCAATTTTGCATCTTCACCCGATTCATCGGTCATTTTTAATACCCCGATTGGGCGACAACGAATTACTGCTCCTGGTTGTAGCGGATAAGGTGTTGGAACTAAAACATCAACGGGATCGCCATCCAGGGAGAGAGTATGATTGATATAACCATAATTACAGGGATAAAACATAGCGGTAGACATAAAACGATCGACAAAGATGGCGCCAGATTTTTTATCTACTTCATATTTTATCGGATCCGCATTCGCGGGAATTTCTATAATAACATAGATATCTTCAGGCAGCTCTTTCCCTGCCGGTACATTATTTAGGCTCATAAAAAATGTCCTTTATTTAAAGCTAAAAATTGAGTAGCGGTTATTATAGCCGTAAACGAAACAAAAACTCATTATCACTATAAAAATAAGCTTAACAATAAAGGCCGGATCGTTTGCCTTTATTGCGTATGATAGGATGTTATTCATTAACTGAAAATTCAAGCATAAAGCTTTCGGCTTTTTCTACCATAGATTTTGTTCCAACAAAGAAAGGTACACGTTGATGTAGTTGTTCTGGGACGATATCTAAAATTCGATTAGTACCATCACTTGCTTTACCTCCTGCCTGTTCGGCTAAAAAGGCGATCGGATTGCATTCATATAGCAAGCGTAATTTACCTTTAGGGTGACTTGCTGTACTTGGATAAATATAAATCCCACCTTTTAGTAAATTTCGGTGAAAATCTGCCACCAAAGAGCCAATATAGCGGGTGGTATAAGGGCGAAGCGTTGCGGGATCTTGTTCCTGGCAATATTTTATATATTTTTTTACCCCTAATGGAAATTTACTATAATTTCCTTCATTGATTGAATACATATTGCCTTGTGGTGGAAACATCACTTTTTCGTGAGATAGACAGAAGACGCCCAGAGAAGGATCATAGGTAAAGGCATGCACACCATAACCGGTTGTGTAAACCAGCATGGTTGAAGAACCATAGACAACGTAGCCGGCAGCGACTTGTTGATGGCCCGGTTGTAAAAAATCTGCTTTAGTAACCGATTGGCCAATTGGTGTAATACGGCGGTAAATAGAGAAAATAGTTCCAACGGAAACATTTACATCGATATTTGATGAACCATCTAATGGATCCATTAGCACAACATATTTGGCATTTTCTGCCCGATCACCAGCAAAAATTACGATTTCGTCTTCTTCTTCGGAGGCAATGCCAGCAACCTCTCCTCGCGCTTTCAAAGCGGCTTTTAATTTTTTATTAGCGTATAGGTCAAGTTTCATTTGAACTTCGCCTTGAGTATTAGAGGCACCACTTGCGCCTAAAATATCCACCAAACCGGCTTTATTAATATCGCGGTGAATGATTTTTGCACCTAATTTAATTGCTGATAATAATGCGGTAAGTTCACCCGTAGCATGAGGAAAATCATGTTGTTTTTCAACGATAAATTCGTCTAATGTTTTCATGACCAAGGTCCTGAGTCTAATTTTATAGAGATTTTGTAAGGAATCGTGTTCCTTGTGTGCGTGCAGTTTAGCCAAATTAGGCCAAGATTAATAGTTGGATTATTTTTACTGATCAAGAGAACGATTCATTTCATATTATCGCGCTGATCAGCGCGATAACTTTGGCTTTTACAACTCTTGTTCAAACAAATTCAAGATGGCTTCATAAAGTTGTTCGGTGGAAAATCCCAAAGTTGGGGTAGAAAAAATGGTATCATCGCCGGCGATACTACCTAAAATTCCTTCTGAAGTTCCTAACGAATCTAATAAACGAGCAATGAGCTGTGCAGCGCCAGGACTAGTACGAATAACCACAATTGATTGATTGTAGTTAACATCTAATACCAAATTTTTTAGCGGGCTAGTTGTTGTGGGAACAACCAGTTCAGCAGGTAGGCAATAAACCATTTCCATTTTAGCATTACGGTTACGCACCGCACCAAACTTTGTCAGCATTCTAGAAATTTTTGACTGGTTTATATTTTCAAAGCCTTGCTCTTGAAGTGCTATAACGATCTCACTTTGGGAGCTAAATTTTTCTTCCTTGAGCAAAGCTTTAAAAGCTTTCACGAGATCTTCTTGTTTAGAAGAAACATACATAAATCACCTTTTTCAAGACGTTAAGTAGAGCGGTATTATGTATAAAGGTGAATTTTTATGCAACAAGCAGTTCTAGCCTGGTGCTATGAAAATAATAAAAATAGCAATAATAAAAATTATTAGTCAGTTATTTGCCTACTTTGTGGAAATTAGCGATAAATTATTGTTTAAAAAATGGCAGTCGTGCCTCTAAATTACGCTGCTACCTAAGCAATATTAAAAAAGTGCCCCTTATCGCATTAGTCGATAAGAATTTTATTTAAAATGAAAGAAAAAATTTACAAGATTTATTTATTAACAAGAATTAATCGTAATTAATAGACTGTGTTATGAATAACGTATGTAATAGGTTGAAAGTTTTTAAGCCATTTTGAAGTGTCATCATATAAAGGAGTATCAGCATGAAATTAGCTATTCTTGGAGCAGCAGGTGGTATCGGCCAAGCACTTGCACTTCTTCTTAAAAACCAGCTTCCATCAGGCTCAGAGCTTTCTCTTTATGATATTGCTCCTGTGACCCCTGGTGTTGCTAAAGATTTAAGCCATATTCCAACAGATGTAAAGGTAATTGGTTTTGCTGGTGAAGATCCGACACCCGCACTTGACGGTGCTGATGTAGTATTAATTTCGGCAGGTGTTGCCAGGAAACCAGGTATGGATCGTTCAGATTTGTTTAATATCAATGCCGGTATCGTTCGTAATCTGATTGAAAAAGTTGCTCAGAGCTGTCCTAAGGCGTTAATTGGTATTATTACTAATCCGGTTAATACTACTGTTCCGATAGCAGCAGAAGTATTAAAAAAGGCCGGCGTGTATGATAGAAATCGATTATTTGGTGTAACAACCTTAGATATTATTCGTTCTAATACTTTTGTTGCTGAATTAAAAGGTAAAAAACCTCAAGAAATCGAAGTGAAGGTTATTGGTGGTCATTCTGGCGTAACGATCCTACCGTTACTCTCTCAAATTGCCAATGTTAGCTTTACCGAGCAGGAAGCTGAGGAGCTAACCAAGCGTATTCAAAATGCCGGCACTGAAGTTGTTGAAGCAAAAGCTGGTGGCGGATCAGCGACACTTTCTATGGGCCAAGCCGCTGCACGTTTTGGTTTATCATTAATTAACGCTTTAAATGGTAAAGAAAATATAATCGATTGTGCATATGTGGAAAGTGATGGTGAATATGCTCGTTTTTTTGCTCAGCCAATACGTTTAGGTAAAAATGGGATTGAAGAAAGATTACCTATTAATATTATGAATAAATTTGAAAAAAATAAATTGGAAAATATGTTAGAGACACTCAATAAAGATATTAAATTAGGCGAAGATTTTATTAATAAATAATATTATTAACTTCATTAAATAATAAACCACAGATATGAGTCTGCGGTTTTTTTATAATTTATTCGTTATTTTTATTAGTAGGCCGACGAATATTTCGTTCTAATAATTCTCCTGTATTGAAATCGTAATAACGGCTTGGCCATATTTCAGAAGGATGAAGGTTTAAAAAGTTCGCAATTATCCATTCTCCTTTTGGCCAGGGCCGAGATAATGCATTGGCTAGTGTTGAAGAGCTTAAACCTGCTTGTCTTGATATAGCTGCTAATGTTGTTCCGCGTTTTCTTAGCGCTGCAATAATATCCGCAGGATGCCAATCAGATTTCTGTGAAATCATTTTTAATCCTTTTTTTATTAAATATATTGCTGTATTAGTGGTATAAATAACAGATAGTTCTGACATGTATTTCGAACTAGAACTTGTTATTAGAAATAAAATAACATTTTTTTTCTTTAATAGTTTCTTATTTTTTTCTTAAAAATCTCTTTTTTGAACTTGATTACAAAAAATAGAGAAATTTTACAGATATTTTAAGAAATATAGTGAGGCTCTCTTCAATTTATTAGCAACTGTCTTGAACGTTAAAATTATGGAGAAACGTGATGGTACGACTCATTCCATTCTTCGTTCTTTCTGAGCATCGCGTTCAGGATAGTCAGCAGCTTGCGCATACAGGCGACCAGCGCCACTTTTTTGGCTTTTCCCGCTGCAAGCAGACGCATGTAAAAGGCTTTTATCACCGGATTAAAGCGAGTTGCTACAAGCGCGGCCATATAAAGTGCTGTTCGGACTCCGTCCCTTCCGCCAAATATGGTTCGCCGACCACGCATGGTACCCGAGTCCCGGTTTATGGGGGCAACGCCTATAAGCGCGCTAATAGCTCGCCTCGAGAGGCTGCCCAGTTCGGGAAGCTCCGCCAACAACGCAGCAACTGTCATGGTACCAACCCCTTTAATGCTGCTCAGCCTAGCGGCCAGATCCTTAAAGTGGTTCCTTATGTGGTTGTTCATATCCTCATCGATTCTGGCAAGTTCATCTTCCAGCGCCTTGATGATGATGATGCTTTTTCTATTCTGTGGATGTGCGGTATACAGCCTATTACGTTCTGCCACCAACATTGTAATCAACTGGCGTCTGCGTACGACCATCGCAGCAAGAACCTGACGTTATGCATTTGGCAGAGTCCGGATAAAGCGCTCTCGCTCCGGATGTCGATTAATAACCTCTGCCATTTGTGCAAGCACTTTGGCATCAATACGGTCAGTTTTTGCCAGATAGCCCATAGCGCGGGCAAAGTCTCGGGATTGTCTGGGATTGATCACAGTGACGTCAAAGCCTTCAGCCTGGAGCGAGCAGGCCACAGTAGCTTCAAGCCCGCCAGTTGCCTCCATCAGAACCAACACCACCGAATGCTTTCTCAATTCGGCGATAATGGCATCAAAACCGTCAGAGTCATTACTGACCGTAAACTGTGCAATATCACAGCTGGCTGCTATGTCCAGCGTTGCTTTAGAAACATCAATACCCACACAAAGTGGATTTGGCTGACTCATGATTACCCATCCTTGCAAATGCGTTATGGAGTACGGACAACTGTTCGGGTTTCAGATGAGTGGCTCAGTGTATGCGCCGGTCGCTAATTAACGGGCTTAAAACCCTAGGAGGAATCGGGCTGCATGCACCTTGCCAAATCTAATCGTAACTATTTTAAACCGTTTTCAAGATACAAGGAGTATAAATAATTAATTCTAGTTATGTTAATTCAGTATAATAGAATGACAAAAATAAAAATCTTTAATTTATATTAATTCCTTAGAATTAATATAAATTAAATAATTTGTCCGATATTAATAGAAAAAAAATTAGTTAATAATGATAGTGAAAAGGAGAACAATATTTGCAAGAGATAAAAAAAGAAATAACCCTACAATTTTATTCAATGCTTTTTCTATGGTTAGAAAATTGGGAGGATTTTAAAAGAAAAAAATAATCTAAAAGGCCACCATTTTTAACAATTAGATTTGCAGAATTAGGTTATGTATTAATACCAAAAGTGATGCGAGAAAATTATGAAAAAAGAATGGTATACCGCGAAAGAACTCGCTGGATTGGTTGGTTTGCCTTCATCACCACAAGGTATCAACCTAATGGCTCGCAGGGAAGGATGGGAGCAACGTCGAAAACGTGGGGTTCAAGGCAAAGCTGTTGAATATCATGTTAGTAGTCTACCTGAAGATGTATTTAATGTATTATCGCTAAATGATAACTCTATTGATTATCGCGACAAAGGAAAACGACAAGATGCTTTTTTAATTTGGGTCGAAGCTTATAAACAATTAACAAAAAAAGAGCGTGAAAAGATTATTAAATTTATTTTACGGGAAGGATTGGAAAAGTTAATTGGTTATATCAATTGTTGTGAAGCGATATTGGTGGAAGAAGATAACTCTGGAACAGGATGAGCTGTTCCAGAGAAGTTTTTATTACGAGGGGCGTTGAACGGAAATGCAAGCCAAGCTGATTAGAGCATCTTTATAAGATGTATCAGGTAAGATATCGAGAGCTTTAATTGCTTTATCAGCTTCCTCTCTAGCTCGGCTGCGGGTATATTCAAGAGAGCCACAGCGTTTCATGGTAATTAATATGATACTGAGTAAATGGCGCCCATTACCTTTTTCTATTGAGTTACGAATAAGTGCAGATTCTTCTGCGCTGCCTTTTTTCATTGCATGAAGTAGAGGTAGTGTTAGTTTTCCTTCATCCAAATCATCGCCAATATTTTTGCCAATAGTGGTACTATCCGCGTCATAATCCAGAAGATCATCAATCAGTTGGAAGGCAGTACCAAGATAACGGCCATAATCTCGTAAGGCTTGCTGTTGGATTTCATTGGCACCTGATACGATCGCTGATGCGTGTGTCGCTGCTTCAAATAGGCGTGCAGTTTTACTATATATTATTTGCATATAGGTACTTTCGGTGATGTCTGGATTATTACAATTGATTAATTGTGAAACCTCACCTTCTGCGATGATATTTGTTGCATCAGACATCAGCTTTAAAACAGGCATAGAATCAAGCTCTGTCATCATTTGAAATGATCGGGTATAAATGAAGTCTCCTACTAATACACTGGCAGCATTACCAAAAACAGCATTTGCTGTTTTTTTACCGCGCCGCAAGGTGGACTCATCAACAACATCATCATGTAGTAGTGTTGCGGTATGAATAAATTCAACCAATGCTGCTACATTAATGTGTTTTTCTCCTTGATATCCTAAAGCCCTTCCAACCAGGATAGCAATCATGGGCCGAATTTTTTTTCCACCACCGCTAATAATATAGTGACCCAGCTGATTAATGAGATGGATATCTGAATTTAATTGATTCAAGATTGCTTTATTAACCGCTTCCATGTCTTTTGCGGTTAGATTTATAATTGATTCTAAATTCATTTTATAAATTCTTTTATCAATTTGGTTTTACCTAAACATAATATTTAGTCAAGTGATTTCGTGCTGTTAATCTGCCGCTAATTGTACTGTAAAATTAATTACAAATGAACGGCTACGGAATAAAAATACACTTCAGAAAGTAGATTTTTTATTATTAGATTGAATTCTAGGCTTGTCTTCTGATGCTTTTTTGCGTAGAATTCGCGCCCTATTGTGAATATTTATAAAATGCACTCTGAAATCAAATATGCTAAGGGAGTGTGTTAAGCGGAGTTTATATGTACGCGGTTTTCCAAAGTGGTGGTAAACAACACCGAGTCAGCGAAGGCCAAACAGTTCGCCTGGAAAAGCTAGACATTGCGACAGGTGAAACTGTTGAGTTCGATCAAGTATTGATGATCGCCGACGGTGATGATATTAAAATCGGTGCTCCTGTCGTTGAAGGCATCAAAGTTAAAGCTGAAGTTATTGCGCATGGTCGCGGTGAGAAAATTAAAATTGTTAAATTTCGTCGCCGTAAACATAGCCGTAAACAACAGGGCCACCGTCAGTGGTTTACTGATGTTAAGATCACTGGTATTGCTTAAGAATTAGGAGAGCAGATTAATGGCACATAAAAAGGCTGGCGGCTCAACGCGTAACGGTCGCGATTCCGAAGCAAAACGCCTAGGTGTAAAACGTTTTGGTGGTGAATCTGTGTTGGCAGGTAGCATTATTGTTCGTCAGCGTGGTACGAAATTCCATGCTGGTAATAATGTTGGTTGTGGTCGCGATCATACCCTATTTGCATTGGCTGACGGAAAAGTTAAATTTGAAATTAAAGGACCAAAAAATCGTAAATATATCAGTATCGAAACTGAATAAGTTTTTTTGATCTTTAAATAGCGTTTAAAAAAGCCCTGCAATTTTGCGGGGCTTTTTATATTACCTTATGTGATACCATCTCTGGGTAAAACTACCATCTAGCGTATAATGTCTAGTATGCGGAGAAAAGATAATGAAATTTGTTGATGAAGCCAAAATATTAGTTACAGCTGGCGATGGTGGCAATGGCTGCGTTAGCTTCCGCCGTGAAAAATATATCCCTAAGGGCGGGCCTGATGGTGGAGATGGTGGAGATGGTGGAGATGTTTATCTGTTGGCTGATGAAAATCTTAATACGTTGATCGATTATCGATTTGAAACAATCTTCCAGGCTGAGCGGGGACAGAATGGTCAAAGTCGTGATTGTACTGGCAAACGTGGTCAAGGTAAGACCATTAAAGTCCCGGTTGGCACGCGAATACGTGATTTTTTAACCAGAGAAATCGTTGGTGATATGACGCGTCACGGGCAACGTTTAATGGTTGCGAAAGGTGGATTTCATGGTTTAGGTAATACCCGATTTAAATCATCAGTCAACCGCGCTCCCCGTCAAAAAACGATGGGAACGAAAGGTGAAACAAGAGAATTGCTACTTGAATTGATGTTATTGGCTGATGTAGGCATGCTAGGTATGCCGAATGCTGGTAAATCGACTTTCATTCGCTCAGTCTCGGCGGCAAAACCCAAAGTTGCTGATTATCCATTTACTACTTTGGTGCCGAGTTTGGGCGTAGTACGCATGGATAGTGAGCAAAGCTTTGTTATTGCTGATATCCCTGGCTTAATTGAGGGAGCGGCAGAAGGAACAGGTCTTGGCATTCGTTTCTTAAAGCATTTGGAACGTTGCACGATACTTCTGCATCTTATTGATATTTGCCCTATTGATGGTTCTGATCCGGCTCAAAATGCCAAAATAATTGATGCGGAACTGGAAAAATATAGTGAGAAATTAGCACAAAAACCGCGGTGGTTAGTTTTTAACAAAGTTGATCTTTTGACCCCCGAAGAGGCTAATGACCGTATAAAAGCCATTGTTGAAGCATTAGGATGGCAAGATAAGTATTATCAGATTTCTGCGGTAAATCAGCTAGGTGTTAAAACACTTTGTTGGGATATTATGACGTTTATCCAAGCCCATCCTCAAAATATATCGGTAGATAGTGCAGGATCCGATAAAGCTGAATTTATGTGGGATGATTATCACAAAGAACAACTACTTGATAATGAAACGGATCTGGATGATGACGATTGGAATGAAGACGATGAACAGGGAATCGACTTCATTTATAAGCGTTAATTAATGCGAATTATTTTTTAGCGGGTATCGAATAGATACCCGTTTTTCTATTAGTAATTACGATAAAGATCTTTATAGAGATGGCTTTCAAAACGGACAAGCGGAATACGGCGACTATTATATTGCGCTGGTGGCAAGCTATAAGCTGAAATAAACTGCACGAAAGCGATACGCTGACCACTTTGCGCGGTAATGAAGCCGACGAGATTATATACTCCCTGCAAAGCACCGGTTTTAGCTGAGACCTTACCATTAACGCCTGCATTGTCTAAGCCTCCACGATAACGTAAAGTGCCATCATGACCAGCTAATGGTAACATGGCAATAAAGTTCAGTTGACTATCATGTTTAGCAATATATTGCAAAATAGACATCATAGCCGTTGGTGTAATTAAATTGTGACGAGATAGTCCTGAACCATCTACCATAATCGTATTGGCTAAGTTAATATTGGCTTTCTGTTTTAAAATCTGGCGGATAGCATCGGAGCCAGAAGACCAAGTACCCGGGACACCATAATATTCACGGCCTATGGTTCTAAAGATCGCATCAGCTATCATATTATCAGATTTTTTTAACATTATTGTCAGCAAATGGTGTAGCGGTTTAGATTTTGTAGTGGCCAGGATATTTCCTGCTATGGTAGGCAAGTGGCGTTGTTTAATGTGCCCGGTAAGCGTGATTTTGGCATCTATCAGGTTAGTTTTTATAATAGCTCCTGCATAGCTTGCGCCGTTTTGAACGGCAAATGCTAATGGTAGCGGTTCAGCGCGTTGAGTTAAGCAACCCGTTAATATATAACGGTTTAGTTCTCCTGGTATAACGTCTAATGCGCAATAACGTGCATCAGTTGAACCTTTTGCTAGCGTAATAACTTGACTGAACATATTAATAGGGTAAAAAAAGGCAGTATGGACATGTGCGATATCGCCAGGTTTCTGACCACTATGTAAAGTGGCTGAAAAACAGTTTTTATCGATAATAGCGGCGCTTGGTGGAGCACTAAAACATTGTGTCATATCATTCCATACCCACCCTGGAGCCTTATCTTGGCCAGCGAAGGCTGATATATCGATGATTAAATCGCCGTCAACTTGTTCAATACCAAGTTGCTTTAATTCAGCTACCATGTTGCGAATTTGTTGGCGTGTTAAGGTTGGATCGCCAGTGAAGCGTACAACCAAATTACCTTTTAAACGATGATCGATAATTTTTCCTTCAGTTTCGAAATGGGTGACAAATTGATAATCGCGACCTAATTGAAGTAATGCAGCTAGTGCGGTAATAATTTTTTGAGTACTTGCAGGTAGTGCCATTTGTTGGCTATGGTAATCGAACAATGGAGTATCACTCCCCACTTTTTGCGCGATAAAAGAGAGATTTGTACCTGCAGGCAGATAATTAATATAGTTTTCAATTGGCGCTGATAGCGCCTGATTGAATATGAAAAGTAGGTTAAATAACCAATATGATCTTCCAATTTTTTTTAAAAAAGCCATAAGTGCTGTATATAAAAGTAGACATAATAGACATACTAAAGTGTAATGCAGAAAAAAGTAAACGGTGACCTAGCATTAAGTGTGCGTTAGAATGGTTAATTAAATGATAGAATAATAAAGTTATAAATTAATAGTTAACAAGGTTTGCCCCCTTTTTTGTTTGCCCAGAATGTTGTTTTGTCAGAAGTGCTAATTTGCTTTAATGACAGAAAAATCAGGAAGATATTTAATTTTTATTTAGGAAAGAATCAGAGGCATTTATTAATGAAACAGATTCCAATGACGGTACGTGGTGCAGACAAGCTGCGTAAAGAGTTAGAATTTTTAAAGAATATTCGCCGTCCTGAAATTATTGCTGCTATTGCAGAAGCACGTGAACATGGTGATTTGAAAGAAAATGCAGAATATCATGCAGCGCGTGAGCAGCAAGGGTTTTGCGAAGGGCGTATCCAAGAAATTGAGGCTAAATTGTCTCATGCGCAAGTTATTGATGTAACAAAAATGAAAAATGAGGGCCGTGTAATATTCGGCGCGACAGTTACCGTATTTAATGTAACGACAAATGAAGATCAGATTTATCGTATTGTGGGTGATGATGAAGCCGACATCAAAGAAAATCTCATTTCTGTTAATTCACCAATAGCTCGAGGCCTGATCGGTAAGACTATGGATGATGTGGCAGTTATCAACACCCCTGGCGGTGAAGTTGAATATGAAATTTTACGAGTGGAATATATTTGATTTTCATTTTATCTTAAAGTGTTATGTTCTTGAGTTAATTCAAAAGTAAAAGAGGCCAAAGCGGCCTTTTTTACCCTGAAGTGGGATGGCATTTTTGTATAAATGTAGAAAACTTATTTAGGTAAAATGATCTTGCGTGCTTCAGAAGGGCGATAGAGTATCAAAATTTTACCAATAATTTGCACATTGATAGCATCGGTTTCTCGAACAATAGCGTTAGCTATCAAATTTTTGCTTTCGCTATCTTGATTTTAATAAGTTCATGATATGACAAAGATTGTTCGATTTCAGCTAAAACACCTTCAGTTAAACCATTGTTACCTATCATTACAACAGGGTTTAGATGATGAGCAAGGCTTTTTAGATATTGTATTTGCTTTTTATTAAGAGTCATTGTTTTTTGCTTTAGTGGGATTGAAAACGGTACATTCTACCGCCATCTTTTAGTTATCACCATAAATTCTATAATTTTGGTATATCGAAAATGGTAGAGATCAGTGTTATTTTATAAGTATAGTTGGAAAAACAATGGCTAATAAAAAGCGTTCAGCAAGCTCTAGTCGTTGGTTGCAGGAACATTTTAGTGATAAATACGTTCTTCAAGCACAAAAAAAGGGGTTTCGCTCGCGTGCATGGTTTAAATTGGATGAGATCCAGCAGAGTGATAAAATATTTAAACCTGGTATGACCGTTGTTGATTTAGGGGCAGCGCCTGGTGGTTGGTCTCAATATGCAGTAAGCAAAGTTGGCCAGACGGGGCGGGTTATTGCATGTGATTTATTACTAATGGATCCCATCGTAGGTGTTGATTTCTTACAAGGAGATTTTCGGGATGAGCAGATATTGAAGGCATTACTTGAACGAGTTGGTGATAAAAAAGTCCAGGTTGTTATGTCTGATATGGCTCCCAATATGAGTGGGACACCTGCGGTCGATATTCCTCGATCCATGTATCTGGTTGAGCTAGCGTTGGATATGTGTCGCGATGTACTGGCTACTGGGGGAAGTTTTATTGTTAAAGTATTTCAGGGAGAAGGCTTTGATGAATATCTGAGGGAAATTCGCTCTCTATTTTTGAAAGTTAAAATTCGTAAACCAGATGCTTCACGGTCACGTTCACGTGAAGTGTACATTGTAGCGACAGGACGCAAAATATAGTACCCTGTACGTTATTTATTTAACATAGTTGTAATGAAGAGGTTCATCCCTTGAGTGACATGGCGAAAAACCTGATTCTCTGGGTAGTCATTGCGGTAGTCCTGATGTCTCTATTCCAGAGTTTTGGTCCTAGCGATTCGAATAGTCGCAGGGTGGATTATTCTACCTTTATGAATGAGTTAACTCAGGATCAGATACGTGAAGTGCGGATTTCTGATCGTGAAATTAGTGTTAAGAAAACGGATAACAGTCGTTATACGACTTATATTCCAGTGAGAGAGGATCCAAGATTGTTGGATACCTTGCTTGAAAGGCGTGTCACCGTCATTGGTGAACCACCTCAAGAGCAAAGTTTCTTAGCGACTATTTTCATTTCCTGGTTCCCAATGCTATTACTAATTGGGGTTTGGATCTTTTTTATGCGTCAGATGCAAGGAGGAGGTGGCAAAGGTGCTATGTCCTTTGGTAAGAGTAAGGCGCGCATGCTGACAGAAGATCAAATTAAAACCACTTTTGCTGATGTTGCCGGTTGTGATGAAGCGAAAGAAGAAGTTGGTGAACTAGTTGAATATTTGCGTGAACCGGGTCGTTTTCAAAAATTAGGTGGTAAGATTCCTAAGGGAATTCTGATGGTAGGGCCACCGGGAACAGGTAAAACTTTATTGGCAAAAGCCATTGCAGGTGAAGCAAAAGTTCCCTTTTTTACTATCTCCGGTTCAGATTTCGTAGAAATGTTCGTTGGTGTTGGTGCTTCTCGAGTTCGTGATATGTTTGAACAAGCAAAGAAAGCCGCGCCTTGTATCATATTTATTGACGAAATCGATGCGGTTGGCCGCCAACGTGGCGCAGGTTTGGGAGGAGGGCACGATGAACGTGAACAAACTCTTAACCAAATGTTGGTAGAGATGGATGGATTTGAAGGTAATGAAGGTATTATTGTTATTGCTGCTACCAATCGTCCCGATGTGTTAGATCCGGCATTATTGCGTCCTGGACGTTTTGATCGGCAGGTTGTTGTGAGTTTACCTGATGTACGTGGTCGTGAGCAGATTTTGAAGGTTCATATGCGCCGTGTACCTTTAGATCCTAGTGTTGATGCTTCAGTATTGGCACGAGGCACACCTGGTTTTTCTGGTGCTGATTTAGCTAATTTAGTTAATGAAGCCGCCCTTTTTGCAGCACGCGGAAATAAGCGTGTTGTCACGATGGTGGAATTCGAAAAGGCAAAAGACAAGATCATGATGGGTGCTGAACGTCGCTCTATGGTGATGACAGAGGAACAAAAAGAATCTACGGCTTATCATGAGGCTGGCCATGCAATTATAGGACGTATTGTTCCAGAACATGATCCTGTTCATAAAGTGACAATTATCCCACGAGGTCGTGCGTTAGGTGTCACATTCTTCTTGCCAGAAGGTGATCAAATTAGTGCCAGTCGGCAAAAGCTAGAAAGTCAAATTTCTACGCTTTATGGCGGCAGATTAGCTGAAGAAATTATTTACGGTTCAGAAAAGGTATCTACTGGCGCGTCAAACGACATTAAAGTAGCAACTAATCTTGCTCGTAATATGGTGACGCAATGGGGTTTTTCTGAGAAATTAGGGCCATTGCTCTATGCCGAAGAAGAAGGTGAGGTTTTCCTGGGCCGCTCGGTTGCTAAAGCTAATCATATGTCAGACGAAACTGCGCGAGCAATTGATGAAGAGATCAAGGCAATTATTGATCGTAATTATAAACGAGCTCGTCAGATTTTGAATGAACACATGGATATTTTGCATGCGATGAAGGATGCATTGATGAAATATGAAACCATTGATGCACCTCAAATTGATGATTTGATGAATCGCCGTCCAGTTAGAGCTCCAGCTGGCTGGGATGATAATGATAGTAATCTTACTACAACATCCTCATCACAAGGAGAGCCAGAAAAGAATATTTCTGCCGCTCAGGGTGAAGATAATGTGCAAGAAAATGATAATGGAAGTAACACAGAGAATCGTTAATGATCATTGATTCTCTATGTGAAATGAATAAATGATTGAAACCCCAGGACAACCTGGGGTTTTGTTTGGTTGAGTAAGGTGATTATGAAAATTACTGCCCGAAAAATAGAGCTTGATCTTAATTGTCCTGTTGTTATGGGAATATTAAATGTTACTCCAGACTCTTTTTCTGATGGTGGTATATACAATCGTTATGACTATGCGCTCAAGCATGTAGCTAGTATGGTTAACCATGGTGCGGCAATTATCGATATTGGTGGTGAATCAACCCGTCCGGGTGCTAGTGAAGTCAGTCTACAGCAAGAACTTGATCGAGTTATCCCAATAATCGAAGCAGTAACTGACCGTTTTGATGTTTGGGTTTCTGTTGATACATCTAAAGCTGTTGTCATGACAGAGGCAGCTAGAGCAGGTGCGCATATTATTAATGATGTTCGGTCGTTACATGAACCGGGTGCATTAGAAGCTGCGGCTGAAACAGGATTACCAATCTGTATTATGCATATGTTAGGTCAACCTAAGACAATGCAACAAACACCCGATTATAAAAATGTGGTTGTAGAAGTAAAACAGTATTTATCAGATGAAATTGAACGCTGTGAAGTGGCTGGCATTGCGAAAAATCGTTTGATTATTGATCCAGGTTTCGGTTTTGGTAAAAACTTGGTGCATAATTATCAATTATTAGCGAAATTGAATAAATTTCATGCTTTCGGAGTGCCACTACTAGTTGGTATGTCACGTAAATCTATGATTGGTGAACTATTAGATGTACCACTAGAGGAACGGCTTATTGGCGGTATCGCATGCGCAGTTATCGCAGCTATGCAGGGAGCACAGATTATTCGTGCTCATGATGTGAAAGAAACTGTACAGGCTATGAAGATTGTTCAAGCAACCCTTTCAGTAAAGGAAACAGATGATTATGAGTAAGCGCAAATATTTTGGCACCGATGGTATTCGTGGCAAAGTAGGAGAAAACCCAATTACCCCTGATTTTGTTTTGAAATTGGGTTGGGCAGCGGGTAAGGTTTTAGCGCGTCATGGTTCTCGTAAAATAATCATAGGTAAAGATACACGCATTTCAGGTTATATGTTGGAGTCATCTTTAGAAGCGGGTCTTGCAGCAGCGGGGTTATCAGCTGCATTTACAGGTCCTATGCCTACACCAGCGATTGCTTATTTAACACGCACATACCGTGCTGAAGCGGGCATTGTTATTTCTGCTTCCCATAATCCCTATTATGATAATGGTATTAAATTTTTTTCGATTGATGGCACTAAATTACCTGATGATGTAGAAGAAGCAATAGAAGCTGAGATGGAAAAACCACTTACTTGTGTTGAGTCTGCCGAATTAGGACGAGCGAGTCGCATTGTTGATGCTGCTGGGCGTTATATAGAGTATTGCAAAGGGACGTTTCCCAGTGACCAAAGTTTAAGTGGATTAAAAATAGTTTTAGATTGTGCTAATGGCGCAACCTATCATATTGCCCCGAATGTTTTAACTGAGCTTGGTGCGGAAGTCATCGCAATCGGCTGTGAACCAAATGGACTGAATATTAATGAGGGCTGTGGCGCGACTGATGTTACGCTATTGCAAAAACGTGTGGTAACAGAAAAAGCGGATATTGGTCTTGCTTTTGATGGTGATGGTGATCGGGTAATAATGGTTGATCATCGTGGTAATAGAATAGATGGTGATCAAATTCTTTATATTATTGCGCGTGATGCACTTCGACAAGGTCAATTGCACGGTGGAGTTGTTGGCACTTTAATGAGTAATATGGGATTAGAATTAGCCCTGCAACAGTTGGATATACCTTTTATCAGGGCAAAAGTTGGCGATCGTTATGTTCTCGAAAAATTACAAGAGCAAGGATGGCGGCTTGGTGCTGAAAATTCAGGCCATATTATTTTGTTAGATAAAACGACAACAGGTGATGGAATTATTGCTGGTTTACAAGTTCTAAGTGCGATGCTCCGTAATAATATGAGCCTTTATGATCTCTGTTGTGAGATTAAATTGATGCCTCAAGTATTAATAAATGTGCGTTTTTCCGGTAGCCATAATCCATTGGCCACAGAAGAAGTTTTAAATGTGGTAAACCAAGTGGAAAAAGAACTAGCAGGTAGAGGACGGGTTTTATTGCGTAAATCAGGTACCGAGCCTTTAATTCGTATCATGGTGGAAGGTGAGAATGAAAAGCAGGTTACCGCAATGGCTAATCGCATTGCTGAAGTTGTCAAGCAAGTGAAATAGGTCAAATATTTTTATAAAAGATCATATGGTTGTATAAGTATTGTGTCATTTTTCGTCAACTGGCTTTGGAGAACAACTTTTGTTGTTTTTTTCTACAAATAGTACGATGAGATAAAAATAATCTTGCTTGTCAGCTAAGGTTTGGTTAGTATTCAAAACCGCTCCTTAAAGTAACGACTTAAGGAGCAAGTTGCAGTAGATAGGTTTTTCCGAACTTTATTGTCAAATAGGTAGTTAGCTATGTACATAACCCTTTTGGTTATCTTTTTATTAGTCTCAATTGCGCTGATTGGTATGGTCATGCTGCAACAAGGGAAAGGTGCTGATATGGGAGCTTCATTCGGTGCAGGTGCTTCTGCAACATTATTTGGTTCATCAGGATCAGGTAATTTTATGACGCGGATGACGGCTATCTTTGCAACATTATTCTTTGTTATCAGTTTAATTTTAGGGAATTTAACTGCTAATAAAAGTGTGACTGGAAGCAAATGGGAAAACATTGGTGAACCTGTTAAAGTTGAGAAACCAGTGGGAGTTCCTACAGCGCCTGTAGCACCAACAAGTGATATCCCTAATTAATTAAGCAACAGTTTGTGTAGTGAGGCGGTTTTATTAAAAAATTGTCTTACTGGTGTGCCGAGGTGGTGAAATTGGTATACACGCTACCTTGAGGTGGTAGTGCCTATAAAACGGGCGTACGGGTTCAAGTCCCGTTCTCGGCACCATTTTAAAAGATAGCTTGCGTTTCGCATATTATCAGCGTAAAATTTGCGGAATTTCCGAACGCGGGATGGAGCAGCTTGGTAGCTCGTCGGGCTCATAACCCGAAGGTCGTCGGTTCAAATCCGGCTCCCGCAACCACTTCTTAGCATATGATCTATTTCAGGCGTCTTATTGGATTATTTTCGTTTGGAAGAGTGCTGAGTCAGGGGTTAAACCTACTGGCAGTGTATAGGGTCCAGTTGCATAAAGCCCCGGTTTTCGGGGTTTTTTGTTATTTAAAACAGAATTACTGGGCTTTTAGCCCTTTTTTTATGTCTGGGGGTGGGGTTTGTCCACGTTAGAGCAAAAATTAATATCGATGATTTCAGTGCCGGTAGAAGCTCTAGGTTTTGAATTTGTTGGTCTGGAGTTTATTCGAGCACGGGTTTCGACATTACGCGTTTATATTGATAACGAAAATGGTATTACCGTTGATGATTGTGCCGAAGTTAGCCACCAGGTCAGTGCAGTACTGGATGTTGAAGATCCGATATCAGAGCTCTATAACCTGGAGATATCTTCACCAGGACTTGAGCGTCCACTCTTTACTGTTGCACACTATCAGCATTTTATTGGTAAAGAAGTGAATTTAATATTAAGAATAGCAATGCAGAACCGTCGTAAATGGCGAGGTATAATTAAAGCTGTTGATGACGAAATGATTACGGTTACTGTGGATGGCAAGGACGAAGTGTTTGCACTAAAAAACATCCAGAAAGCTAACCTGGTACCCCACTTTTAATAAAGTTCAATGAGGCAACTAGGATGAATAAAGAAATTCTGGCTGTTGTGGAAGCGGTTTCTAATGAAAAATCGCTTCCTCGCGAAAAAATCTTTGAAGCGCTTGAAACCGCATTAGCAACAGCTACTAAGAAAAAATATGAACAAGAGATTGATGTTCGCGTTAATATTGATCGTAAAACGGGAGATTTTGATACATTTCGTCGTTGGTTGGTGGTTGAAGAAGTTACACAGCCGACACGGGAAATTACTTTAGATGCGGCAAAATTTGAAGACTCAGAGATTAATTTAGGCGATTATGTAGAAGATCAAATAGAGTCTGTTACCTTTGACCGCATTACCACTCAAACTGCAAAACAGGTTATTGTTCAAAAGGTACGTGAAGCTGAGAGAGCGATGGTTGTCGAGCAATTTCGTGAGCAGCAAGGTGAAATCATTACCGGGGTGGTAAAAAAAGTCAATCGTGAAAATATTACCTTGGATTTAGGTAATAATGCAGAAGCGGTAATTTTACGGGAAGATATGTTACCACGTGAAAACTTTCGACCAGGTGACCGTGTGCGTGGTGTATTGTATGATGTACGCCCAGAAGCGCGTGGAGCGCAGCTGTTTGTTAGCCGTTCTCGTCCTGAAATGTTAGTAGAATTATTTCGCATAGAAGTACCGGAAATCGGTGAAGAAATTATTGAAATTAAAGCCGCTGCTCGTGATCTAGGATCGCGGGCAAAAATTGCCGTAAAAACGAATGATAAACGCATCGATCCAGTAGGCGCTTGTGTTGGGATGCGTGGTGCAAGGGTGCAAGCAGTATCAAGCGAACTTGGAGGAGAGCGTATTGATATTGTTTTGTGGGATGATAATCCTGCACAATTTGTGATTAATGCGATGGCGCCAGCTGACGTTGCCTCTATTGTCGTTGATGAAGATAAATGTACGATGGATGTTGCCGTTGAAAGTAGTAATTTGGCTCAGGCAATTGGCCGCAATGGACAAAATGTTCGCTTAGCTTCCCAGTTACTGAAAAAGCATCGTGGAGATGACAGATGGGAATTGAATGTAATGACCGCGGAAGAACTTGAAGCTAAACATCAAGCAGAGGCACATGCATCTATTGATTCTTTTGTTAAGCACCTTGATATTGATGAAGAATTCGCTACTGCTCTCGTTGAAGAAGGTTTTTCTACATTAGAAGAATTAGCTTATGTACCAATCAACGAACTATTAGAAATTGAAGGTCTTGATGAGACAACGATTGAAGTTTTGCGTGAAAGAGCGAAAGCAGCGCTGACGACATTAGAATTGGCTCAAAAAGAGAGTATGGGTGATAATCAGCCAACTGAGGATCTGTTAAATCTACCAGGTATGAATCATGCTTTAGCAATGAACCTAGCTGCTCATGGTATTTGTACATTGGAAGATCTTGCCGAGCAGGGGATCGACGATCTGAGAGATATTGAAGAAGGGCTGAATGATGAACAGGCTGGTGAAATTATTATGGCTGCGCGCAATATTTGCTGGTTTGGCAACGATCCAAAATAATTTGTAGCAGGAAGGAACAGAATGGCAGATGAAACTGTAAAATCATTGGCAGCAGAGATTCAAACTTCAGTTGAACGCCTGGTACAGCAGTTTGCTGATGCCGGGATAAAGAAAACTGAAAATGATGCTGTTACTCAAAATGAAAAAGAAACTTTACTTGCATACTTAAATCGTGAAGATGGGACGACAGGTAACCAGACTGGCAAATTAACACTACAGCGAAAAACTCGCAGCACACTAAGTGTGCCGAGTACTGGCGGAAAAAGTAAATCAGTCAACATTGAGGTCCGTAAAAAGCGCACATATGTTGACCGCGATGCCTTGGAAAAAGCGAAAGCTGAAGAACAAGTGAAGCATGAAGCGGAAGAGCAAGCAAAGCGCGAAGCAGAAAAAAAAGCAAAACGTGAAGCTGAAGAGAAAAAAGCGAAACGTGAAGCAGCTGAAAAAGCAAAGCGCGAAGCAGCGGAAAAAGAGAAAGTGAAACAAAGTAAAAATAATCCAAAAACAGCTAAATCCAGTCAAGATTCGGCTGCTTATACTGAAAAACAGCGTCGCGAAGCTGAGGCAGCAGAGCTTAAACGTAAAGCTGAAGAAGAGATGCGACGTAAGGTTGAAGCGGAAGCTAAACGCGTTGCCGAAGAAGCTCGTCGTATGGCAGAGGAAAACTCCAATCGTTGGAGTAGTAATGACGAAACGGAAGATAATGTAGATTATCATACTACGACTTCTCGTCATGCTCGTGAAGCAGAAGATGAAAATGATGCCCAAGAAGAAGGCCGTCGCGCCCGAAATCGAGCTGGAAAGGCTACTCGGCAGAAAAAAAATAATAAACATTCTGAAAAAGCTGATCGCGAAGAAGAGCGAGCGGTTGGTCGTACGAATAAAACCAAAGGTAAACAGAAAAAAACCAGTTCATTCCAGCAAAGCTTCACAAAACCGGTTGCGGTTATTAACCGTGATGTCGTGATTGGCGAAACTATCTCGGTTGCTGAATTAGCGAATAAGATGGCAATCAAAGGCTCACAAGTTGTCAAGACCATGATGAAAATGGGCGCTATGGTGACCATCAATCAGGTTGTTGATCAAGAAACAGCGCAACTTGTGGCAGAGGAAATGGGGCATAAAGTTATTTTACGGCGTGAAAATGAGCTGGAAGAAGCGATTTTAAATGATCGTGATACCGGTGAAGCAGTTGCAGAACCTCGGGCGCCAGTCGTAACCATCATGGGGCATGTTGACCATGGTAAAACTTCATTACTTGACTATATTCGTTCAACTAAAGTTGCATCGGGTGAAGCTGGCGGCATTACGCAGCACATAGGTGCCTATCATGTTGAAACAGATAAAGGCATGATTACCTTCTTAGATACACCAGGACATGCTGCATTTACTTCAATGCGTGCCCGCGGTGCTAAAGCAACGGATATTATTGTTTTGGTCGTTGCGGCGGATGATGGTGTGATGCCTCAGACGATAGAAGCTATTCAGCATGCCAAGGCCGCTAATGTGCCGGTTGTCGTTGCAGTTAATAAAATTGATAAACACGAAGCTGATCCTGATCGCGTCAAAAATGAGCTGTCGCAATATGGTGTTGTGGCTGAAGAGTGGGGTGGCGAAAATCAATTTATCAATGTATCTGCCAAAAAAGGGACAGGGATTGATGAATTATTAGAAGCTATCTTATTACAAGCTGAAGTATTAGAACTCAAAGCGGTTCGTACTGGAATGGCAAGTGGTGTTGTTATCGAGTCTTATTTGGACAAAGGTCGCGGTTCGGTTGCGACGATTTTAGTTCAGGAAGGCACCCTTAATAAAGGTGACATTGTACTATGTGGTTTTGAGTATGGCCGTATTCGTGCAATGCGTAATGAATTAGGTGAAGATATTCAGTCTGCAGGGCCATCAATTCCGGTTGAAATTCTGGGGTTATCAAATGTACCTTCAGCAGGTGATGAAGCAACGGTTGTCCGTGATGAAAAGAAAGCGCGTGAGGTTGCACTTTATCGTCAAGGTAAATTCCGAGAAGTAAAATTGGCACGCCAGCAGAAGTCAAAACTAGAAAACATGTTTGCTAATATGGAAGATGGTAAGATTTCTGAGTTAAATATTGTATTAAAAACCGATGTACAAGGTAGCTGTGAAGCCATTACTGATTCGTTGCAAAAATTATCAACTGATGAAGTGAAAGTGAAAATTATTGGTTCAGGTGTAGGTGGTATTACAGAAACCGATGTTACATTGGCTGCTGCTTCTAATGCAATTATCATTGGTTTCAATGTTCGCGCCGATGCTGCAGCAAGACGCATTGTTGAAAGTGAAAATTTGGATCTACGCTATTATTCGGTTATTTATAGTCTTATCGATGAGATCAAACAGGCGATGAGTGGTATGTTGGCGCCTGAATATAAACAGCAAATTATCGGATTAGCCGAAGTCCGTGATGTGTTTAAATCACCTAAGTTTGGGGCCATTGCTGGTTGTATGGTTGTTGAAGGCATAATCAAGCGTAATAACCCTATCCGTGTATTGCGGGATAATGTGGTTATTTATGAAGGTGAATTGGAATCATTACGTCGCTTTAAAGATGATGTCAACGAAGTACGCAATGGCATGGAGTGTGGTATTGGTGTGAAGAATTATAATGATGTACGTCTAGGTGATATGATAGAAGTATTTGAAATCATTGAAGTGAAACGTTCTATTGATAATTAATGCCTGCTTTATTGATGCTTATTAAAAGGCCATAACTGATGTTATGGCCTTTTAGTTAAAGAGTTATAGATAACCATTTAGATCGGGTATATTGGTTATCGATTGTTGCGATGGGATTAATTCTATTATGATAAATAATAGTTAATATTTATTTTATATAAAAATCAAATAGATATAAGTATTGAATTTTATTTTTCTAATATATATATCATAATAATTAATGGTCATTATATTTTAGTTTTACCCTTGTGAGGAGATATCATAATGGCAAGAGAGTTTGGTCGTGCTCAGCGTGTTGCCCAGGAAATACAAAAAGAGATCGCCATTATTCTTCATCGAGAAATTAAAGATCCACGTGTTAAAATGGCTACTGTCTCAGGGGTGGAAGTTTCTCGTGATTTGGCTTATGCCAAAGTGTTCGTGACTTTTTTAAACATATCAGCAAAAGAACATGAAACAGATATGGTTAAAAATGGTATTAAAGTATTGAATGGTGATATGGCGAAACATATTCGTTCTTTGTTGGGTAAAGCGATGCGTTTACGTATTGTTCCTGAATTAACTTTTTTTTATGATAGCTCTTTGGTGGAAGGTATGCGTATGTCTAATTTAGTTAGCAACGTGATCCGTGATGATGAAAAGCGCCGTTATACTACAAAAGATGATAAAGAGAGGAAGTAATGAGGCGTCGTCGTGGTCGTGAGGTTCACGGAGTATTGTTATTAGATAAACCGGCAGAACTTTCATCTAATGACGCTTTGCAGAAAGTACGTCGTTTATTTAATGCAAAAAAATCCGGTCATACAGGAGCACTCGATCCTTTAGCAACCGGCATGTTACCGATTTGTTTGGGTGAAGCAACCAAATTTTCACAATTTTTGCTTGATTCTGATAAACGCTATCGGGTTATTGCTCGTTTAGGACAGCGTACTGATACTTCAGATGCGCATGGTAAAATAATTTGTCAACGCCCTATCGAAATAACACAGCTGCAACTTGATAAAGCATTAGATAAATTTCGTGGTAATTTAATCCAAATACCGTCTATGTATTCTGCGCTTAAATATCAGGGTAAGCCACTTTATGAATATGCCCGTCAGGGGATTACTATTGAACGTGAAGGCCGACCGATTACTGTTTATGATTTACAATTTGAGCGCTGGCAAGAGAATGAACTGGAATTAACAATTCATTGTTCTAAAGGAACTTATATACGAACTATTATTGATGATTTAGGTGAATTGTTGGGTTGTGGTGCTCATGTGATTAATCTAAGGCGCTTACAGGTAGCTAGTTATCCCAGTGAACGTATGGTAACAATAGAACAATTATATACGCTTAAGCAGCAAGTGGAATTAGGGACAACTTCTCTGGAGGCACAATTAGATCCTTTATTATTACCAATGGATACAGCAGTTAATCATTTTCCTGAAATCAATATTTCATCGATTGTTGCAAGCTATTTTAAACAAGGGCAAGCGGTTGTTGTTGCTAACCATCGGCTTTCCGAAGGTAATAAAGTTCGCGTAACAGAAGGTGATATGCATAAATTTATTGGTATTGCTGAGATCGATGAACAAAATAGGATAGCACCTCGTCGTTTAGTGGTGGAAAGTGTTTGATAGGATTTAGATGTAATCTTGCGTTATGATTAATTGAAGCGTAAAATAGGTGAGCATTTGTTCGGGAAGGCTGAATTAGAGATTGGCTTTCCTTATGTTTAATGGAAAATTTGGAGTTATTTATGTCTCTAAGTACTGAAGCGAAAGCGCAAATTATCTCAGACTATGGCCGTGATAAAAATGACACGGGTTCTAGTGAAGTTCAAGTTGCTCTATTGACTGCGGAGATCAATCATTTACAAGGTCACTTTGTAGAGCACAAGAAAGATCACCACAGCCGTCGAGGGCTGTTGCGTATGGTTGCTCAGCGCCGTAAGTTATTGAACTATCTTAAGGGTAAAGATGTTGCTCGTTATACCACACTTATTGAGCGCTTAGGATTACGTCGCTGATTAGTTGGTTTCAAAAGAAAAGGGGCCAGTAGGCCCCTTTTCTGCTAGAAAGCGGAAAAAATTTTTAGAATTGGTTTACACTTACAAAATGATTTTAGGAAATAGATTTTTGTCAATTTATTTCTAAATAATGTGAGCTTCTTTAGCTACAACCGGTTCGCGCGGCTAATGAGAATACTGATATTCACAAAATAAGTAAAAATATTCAGTATTGTCATTAGTCGCGAGGATGTAGCAAGAAAGGAAATATTGGTGTTGTTATATAAATAAACAGCTATTAAAAGGGTATTATTTTGCTTAATCCTATTGTTCGTAAATTTCAATATGGCCAGCATACCGTCACTATCGAAACGGGTATGGTGGCGCGTCAGGCGACTGCTGCAGTTATGGTTAATATGGGTGATACAGCCGTATTTGTCACTGTTGTTGGGCAGAAAAAAGTGAAAGAAGGGCAGGATTTCTTTCCACTGACAGTTAACTATCAGGAGCGATCTTATGCTGCCGGCCGGATCCCCGGTAGTTTTTTTCGTCGTGAGGGTCGTCCTGGTGAAGGTGAAACACTGATAGCCCGGCTGATTGATCGTCCACTTCGTCCCTTGTTTCCAGAGGGATTTGTCAATGAAATACAAATTATTGCTACGGTTGTATCCATTAATCCGCA
Source organism: Arsenophonus endosymbiont of Crataerina pallida (assembly GCF_964020125.1). NCBI lineage: Bacteria > Pseudomonadati > Pseudomonadota > Gammaproteobacteria > Enterobacterales > Morganellaceae > Arsenophonus > Arsenophonus endosymbiont of Crataerina pallida. The sequence goes on from NZ_OZ026540.1 coordinate 437,308, forward strand.
AGTGAATCCAGATATTGTTGCTATGATCGGCGCCTCTGCTGCATTATCTATATCGGGTATTCCATTTAATGGTCCAATTGGTGCAGCTCGTGTTGGTTATATTGATGACCAGTATGTTTTAAATCCCACCGTTGATGAATTGAATAGCAGTCGCTTAGATTTAGTTGTCGCAGGTACGTCGAGTGCGGTATTAATGGTAGAGTCTGAAGCTGATTTATTGACGGAAGAGCAAATGCTTGGTGCGGTTGTTTTTGGTCACGAGCAACAGCAAATCGTGATTGATAATATTAATGCCTTGGTAGCCGAAACAGGTAAAGAGAAATGGGATTGGCAGCCTGAAGCGATTAATGAAGAATTACATAATCGTATTGCTCAATTAGCTGAAGAGCGCTTAGGTGATGCTTATCGTATTACTGAAAAACAAGAACGTTACACTAACGTTGATGCAATTAAAGAAGATGTCGCTAATGCGCTTTTGGCAGAAAATGAATCTTTAGATGTTGCTGAGATAAACGACATTCTTTCCGGTTTAGAGAAAAAAGTTGTCCGTACTCGGGTATTAAAAGGTGAACCGCGGATTGATGGGCGAGAAAAAGACATGGTACGTGCACTTGATGTCCGTACGGGTGTATTACCTCGTACCCATGGTTCAGCATTATTTACGCGCGGAGAAACGCAGGCGTTGGTCACGGTAACTCTTGGTACTGAACGTGATGCGCAAGTTATTGACGAGCTGATGGGTGAATATACCGATCGTTTTCTATTCCATTATAATTTCCCTCCTTATTCAGTAGGTGAGACAGGCATGGTCGGTTCGCCAAAAAGGCGTGAAATTGGCCATGGGCGTTTGGCTAAGCGTGGAGTATTGGCGGTGATGCCGAATCAGTCAGAGTTTCCCTATACTGTACGTGTAGTGTCTGAAATCACTGAATCTAATGGCTCTTCTTCTATGGCTTCCGTCTGTGGGGCATCACTAGCATTAATGGATGCCGGTGTTCCAATTAAGGCAGCGGTAGCAGGTATTGCAATGGGATTAGTGAAAGAAAACGATGATTTTGTTGTGCTTTCCGATATCTTGGGTGATGAAGATCATTTAGGCGATATGGATTTTAAAGTCGCGGGTAGTCGTGAAGGTATTAGTGCTCTGCAAATGGATATCAAGATTGAGGGCATTACGCGTGAAATTATGCAAGTTGCGTTAAACCAGGCAAAAGGGGCTCGTTTACACATTTTAAGTGTTATGGAAGAGGCTATTAATGGCCCTCGTGAAGAGATTTCTGAGTTTGCGCCACGTATTCATACTATCCACATCAATCCTGATAAGATCAAAGATGTAATAGGTAAAGGTGGTTCTGTCATTAGAGCATTGACTGAAGAAACCGGTACTACGATTGAAATTGGTGATGATGGTACCGTAAAAATTGCTGCTACCGATAGTTCTAAAGCAGAAGCGGCTATTCGTCGTATTGAAGATATTACCGCAGAAGTTGAAGTTGGTCGTATCTATCAGGGCAAAGTCACACGTATCGTTGACTTTGGTGCTTTTGTTGCCATTGGTGGTGGTAAAGAAGGGCTGGTGCATATCTCTCAGATAGCAGAAAAACGCGTTGAAAAAGTTACTGATTACTTACAGTTAGGTCAGGAAGTGCCAGTCAAAGTATTGGAAATTGATCGGCAGGGTCGTATTCGCCTTAGTATTAAAGAGGCGGTTTCTGCTGAAAAGCCGGCTGAAACAGAAACACAGATTTCTGCAGAATAATTTGACGTAAGGCTCGGTGTCCTGTAAAAAGAGCACCTACTCAGTTTTTTTAATAGCTGAGTCTCCGGTAATTGTGGGGATTGACGGGATATATTGATTAGTTTCTGTCTTTGGGAGAAGGAAATGAATTCTTTTCTGCGCTGGCTTTATACTGCTGCTATTGTTTATATTGTCGGTTGCAGCAGTGAAAACTGGCGTAAAAATGAAGTCTTTGCTGTCCCATTGCAACCCACATTGCAACAAGAAGTAATATTGGCTCGTATGGAACAGATCCTTGCGAGCCGGTCGTTGTCCGATGATGAATATGCACAGCTTTTATATGAACGCGGTGTGTTGTATGATAGTCTCGGATTGAGGGCGTTAGCGCGCAATGATTTTACCATGGCGCTAGCTATACGTCCTGATATTCCGGAAGTTTTTAATTTTCTGGGAATATATTTTACACAGGCAGGCAATTTTGATGCTGCCTATGAAGCGTTTGATTCTGTTTTAGAGCTTGATCCAACTTACAATTTCGCGCGTATGAATCGGGGTATTGCACTGTATTATGGTGGGAGATATCGATTGGCGCAGGGTGATCTGCTGGCGTATTATCGACAAGATCCAAATGATCCTTTCCGCAGCTTATGGCTTTATTTAGTGGAGAAAGAGATAAAACCAAAAATGGCGCAAGCCAATTTGTTATCTCGTTATAACCAAGCGGAAAAAGGGCAATGGGGCTGGAATATAGTTGAATTCTATTTAGGTAAAATCAGTGAAAAAACATTGATAGTTCGTCTGAAAGAGAATTCAACAGATAACACTTCGCTCGCTGAGCATCTTAGTGAAACTAACTTCTATTTAGGTAAATATTACCTAAGTCTGGGGGATAATGATAACGCTATAGCGTTATTCAAGCTTACGGTAGCTAGCAATGCACATAGCTTTGTTGAGCACCGCTATGCTCTGTTGGAACTGGCTTTGTTAGGTCAGGCACAAGACGACCTTTCAGAATCAGGCTAACAGTAGCGACGAACATATCATCACTGCTTTTTTAAGTCTTCATCGATTGTGATGAGGGCTTGTTGTTCTTTTAATAACATAATTTGAGCCAGTTCACATTTTAAATGAAAATGACCGAAATTTTTTTCGCAGAGTTATGTAAACTGGCCGCCATAATAAATGAGGCACTTTTGCATGATTAATGAGACTGAAATCTCTTTTGCTGATTTAGGTTTATCAACACCGATTCTTTCTGCACTAAATGACCTTGGTTATGAAAAACCATCGCCAATCCAGCAGCAATGTATCCCCTATTTATTAGATGGGTGTGACGTATTAGGTATGGCACAAACCGGTAGTGGTAAAACCGCCGCTTTTAGTTTACCGCTATTACATAATATAGATATCACATTGAAAGCCCCTCAAATCTTAGTGTTGGCACCAACGCGTGAGTTAGCCGTACAAGTTGCGGAAGCCATGGGTGAATTCTCCAAACACATGCGTTCAGTAAATGTAGTCGCACTTTATGGTGGGCAGCGTTACGATTCGCAACTACGCGCACTAAGGCAAGGCCCGCAAATTGTAGTAGGAACTCCGGGCCGCTTATTAGATCACTTGAAACGAGGGACGCTAAATTTATCCCATTTACGTGGCTTGGTTCTTGATGAAGCGGACGAAATGTTACGTATGGGGTTCATTGAAGACGTTGAAAATATCATGAGTCAGATCCCAACCGAGCATCAAACGGCACTATTTTCTGCCACAGTGCCGGAAGCGATCCGTCGTATTACCCGTCGTTTTATGAAATCACCAAAAGAGATCAGCATTCAATCCAGTGTGACGACGCGTCCAGACATTACCCAAAGTTATTGGTCTGTCTATGGCATGCGTAAAAATGAAGCATTAGTTCGTTTTTTGGAGGCTGAAGATTTTGATGCGGCAATTATTTTTGTACGCACTAAAAATGCCACATTAGAGGTTGCTGAAGCGCTTGAACTTAGTGGCTATAATAGCTCGGCTCTAAATGGCGATATGAATCAAGCTCTACGTGAGCAAACTTTAGAGCGTTTGAAAGATGGCCGTCTTGATATATTAATTGCCACCGATGTCGCAGCACGTGGTCTAGATGTTGAACGTATTAGTTTAGTTGTTAATTATGACATACCGATGGATGCAGAATCTTATGTGCATCGAATTGGTCGTACCGGTCGAGCAGGTCGAGCTGGGCGTGCTATTTTGTTTGTCGATAATCGTGAACGTCGACTACTACGCAATATTGAACGTACCATGAAGCAGCCAATTGCCGAAGTTGAGTTACCAAGTTCTGTGCTTTTAAGTGAACGTCGCCAAGCTAAATTTGCTGAAAATATTCAAAAGCAATTAGAAAGCGGTGATTTAGAAAAATATCGTGCATTACTGGCTAAATTAGTTGTTGATGATGATCTGGATATGGAAACCTTAGCTTCAGCACTATTAAAAATGGCGCAAGGTGATCGGCCGCTAATATTGCCACCTGATCCTGTTCGTCGTGCAAAACGTGAATTTAATTCACGTGATGAGCGTCGTCGCAGTAACGGCACTTCTGAACGTAGTCCGCGTCGCGAGCGTCGTGATGTCGGTGATATGGAATTGTACCGTATTGAAGTTGGTCGTGATGATGGCGTTGAAGTTCGCCACATTGTCGGTGCAATTGCTAACGAAGCAGATATTAGTAGTCGTTATATTGGTAATATTAAATTGTTTGCTTCACACTCAACAATAGAGTTACCAAAAGGTATGCCAAATGAATTACTTAATCATTTGACACGTACACGTATTTTGAATAAGCCAATGCAAATGCAATTGTTAGGTGAAGCACAACCGTTTGAACGTCGTGGTAACGGTGGGCAGCGTAATGGTGGTGAATTACGTGAGCGAGGACGTCGCTTTGGTAATGAACGTCGTAGTGAGCGTGAACAGTTCCGTGGTCGTAACGAAGGGAATAATAACGCTGGATTACGCCGTCGTAGCAATCACAATATCTAATGTAATAGGATTATTGTCCTATTTAGCGCCAAAAGCTGAATTCAATTGAATTCAGCTTTTTGTTTATTAAAAGGTTATCAACCGAATTAGCATAATCCTAACGCTTCTTTAAAGACTTTCAGGTAGCGACGGCTGATCGGAATATGTTGACCATTACTTAATACCAGTTTTGCCTGATTATTTTCAGTAAAAGTAATTTCTTTTAGTTGGGCCATATTGATCAAATATTGGCGGTGGCAACGAACCAATGTGGTACGCATTTCAATAGTGCGTAGTGTCAGCTCGGTAAATCCTTCTTGATTTTTGTTATTCATAACATATACACCATTCATACGAGATGTAATGTAGAGCACTTCGCCAAGGGGTATCAACCAAATACGATTGTGGCCTACACAGGGAATGTATTTAAGGGAGATATTACTCGACAATTGTTCAATATTCTGTTTTTGTCGATAGTGATGTAACCGCTGAAGGGTTTTTGATAAACGGTTTTAGCAAATAGTCAAAAACGTGCTCCTCAAAAGCTTGAATAGCGTATTCGTCGAAAGCGGTAACAAATATAATATAAGGCCGATGTTGCGGACCGAGCATTTGTACCATTTCAAGTCCTGTAATGCGAGGCATTTGAATATCAAGGAAAACAACATCCGGTTTTTTATGATGAATAACCCTGAGCGCTTCAATGGCATTAGAGCATTCGCTAATAATATCAATATTGGCTTCCTGCTCTAATAGGTAACGTAAATTCTCGCGTGCAAGAGGTTCGTCATCAACAATTACAATCTTCATTGTTAAGCCGCCTGGTTTGTTACGTTAATATCGGGGATACACAGCCTGACACAAGTAAATTGTTCTGGTTGGCAGAAGATATTGATACCATATTGTTCACCGTAGTGGAGTTTCAGACGCTTATCTACCAGCTTTATGCCTAATCCATCATTTATTTCCGCAGGTTGATATAATCCTGTATTATCTTTAATTTCAATATAAATATGCCCATGTTGTTGAAAGGCACGAAGGCTAATTCGGCCAGTATTTAATAAATGTGCGGTTCCATGTTTGATCGCATTTTTAACTAGGGGTTGTAGTGAAAACGTCGGTAATTTAGTGACTTGCAATTTTGGCGGGATCTGGATTTTAATTTGCAGATGCTCACCAAAACGCGCTTTTTCAATTTGTAAGTAAGTGTTTACATGTTCAATTTCGTCATACAATGTTGTTATCGTTTCAGGGCGTTTTAAATTTTTACGCAAGAAGGTAGAGAGTGAGTTTATCAGTTCAATAGCTTGTTTGCGGTCGTTACGTATCACGGCTTGTAGGGTATTGAGTGCATTAAATAAAAAATGAGGATTAACTTGTGCATGAAGCAATTTTATTTCTGACTTTAACAAAGATTGTTTATTTCGTTCATATTGGCCGGATAGAGTTTGGGCGGATATGAGGCTAGCAATAGCCTCTCCTAAAGTAAGATTAATTGAACTAAATAATCGATTTTTTTCCTCATAAAGCTTAATGGTACCAATAACTTGTTGATTTTCTGCTCGTAACGGGATCACTAAAACTGAACCAATTTTACAGTTGATACTCATTGAGCATTGATAGGGTTCTTCATTTCCGTCTGCGTATACCACCTGATTATTTTTAATCGCACGCATTGTTGGTTTAGAAGTAAGTTTAGCTCCGGCAATATGATGATCAGAGCCAATGCCAACAAAAGCGAGATTTTTTTCTGTATCAGTGATTGCAACCGCACCAATTTGTAATTGTTGATAAATAATATTAGCAACATGCATACTATTATGAGTATTAAATCCTTGGCGCAATATTCCTTCGGTATGAGCCGCAATTTTTAACGCTTGGGTAGAAAAGGCCGTGGTATATTTTTCAATAATAGCTCGCCTATCCAACAAAATACGAATAAATATCGCTGCACCAATGCTATTGCTAATAATCATCGGCAGGGCAATATTTTTAACCAGGGCGATAGCGTTAGCAAAGGGTTTTGTTAGTAATAAAATGATTAACATTTGCAGAATTACAACTAAAAAAGTCACACTGGCAGCAGTATAGGGATTAAACAGCTTGTTGATTTGCATCTGTTTTATGTAATAACGATGTACCAGTCCGCCAATTAAACCCTCCATAATCGTTGACAGCATGCAACTAGTTGCTGTTGCACCACCGAGTGAATAACGGTGTATTCCGCCGGTAATACCAACCAATATTCCCACACTGGGACCGCCGAGGAAACCGCTTAATACGGTACCGATGGCGCGAGTGTTAGCAATTGCATCACCAATATATAACCCCAAATAGCTACCGATAATTGAAAAAGCAGCAAAGATAACATAACACATCAGCTTATGAGGGGTAAAAATCGTGACTTTTAATAATGGAATAATGAGCGGGGTTTTACTAAGTATCCAGGCGATAATTAAATAAACACATATTTGTTGGAGTAATAATAGTAATAAATCAAAGGCATACATAGTTAATCCAGTAAAAAATACATTTCATGGTATCGCATAACTGAATGAGCAAGACTAAAATTGAATGGTTACTAGTCAAAATATGCGTAGGATAAAGATTAGATTGTACAATAGTAAAGGTATACCGTCTGTTTTATGCGATTTAGAGCACGAATTTATTAACAACTTACATTTTAAAAGCGCATACTGAATTGTTTGTTAATTGCAAACAGTATAGTTGCATGTGAAATAGTTATGGTATGTTATAGTTAATAAGAAAAGAAGAATCTCATTTTTAGTGCTACTGATGCTGATCGTTGTTGCGATTGCTGTGTTGCTTTATACACAGAATAAGCACCTTTTGTTACAAGGGGAGGTAGATGCACCTGAAGTCATCGTTACCTCTAAAGCTAGAGGACGTGTAATTGAGCGTCATATTGAACGCGGTGACATGGTACAAAAAGGACAATTATTGATCACCTTGGAAAGCCCGGAGTTGCAAGCGCAACTAGCGGCATTGAAGGCAGTACGTGATCAAGCTAAAGCGCAACTTGATTTATCTTTAAATGGTACTCGCGAAGAGACGATCCGTAATGTTCAAGCTGTATTAAAACAGGCCCAATCCCAATATACCAATGCAAATAACGAATATATCCGACTGAATAATTTATCGGGTAAAGGCTATGTTTCGGCTAATGAGTTAGATAAAGCACGGCGGGCGAAAGATGTCGCTTTCCATCAGGTAAATAGCGCTCAGGCGCAATTAGATGAAGCTAAAAATGGTGATCGCATTGAATTGCGGAATAAATATGCTGCTGCATTACGGCAAACCGAGCAACAAATGATTGAGTTGCAGGTGCAAGTTGATGATTTACTTGTTAAAGCACCGGTTGATGGTGAAGTTGGCCCCATACCGGCCGAAGTTGGCGAATTATTTAATGCCAATAGCCCACTGCTGACACTTGTTCGTTTGCCACAGGCCTACTTTATTTATAATTTACGCGAAGATATTATGGCCTACGTTCGTAAAGGCGATAAGGTATCGATACGTGTTCCTGCTTTACAGGACAAAATTATTGTAGCGGAAATACTCTATATTGCACCAATGGGAGACTATGCAACTAAACGCACAACTGGAGACTTTGATTTAAGAATATTTGAAGTACGCCTTTATCCACTAGAGCCTATTGATGGATTGCGTCCTGGGATGAGCGCACTGTGGGCTTGGGATAAATAGATGTTTTTTATAACAATAAAAGCAATATGGGCTAACTTTAGTTTTGCTTTTAATCAAGAAATGCAGATTGCTGTTCGTAGCCCGATCCTACACTGGTTAAGTTGGATATTTCCATTGCTTCTGTTTATATTAGTAAGCGCTAACTTTTCTGAAGGAACCTTGTTAAATCTTCCTGTTTCAGTGGTTGATCATGACCATAGCCTATTATCAAATAAGTTAATTCGTAATTTAAATGCAGCGCCACATGCTGATATTAAAGCGATTGATGGCACAATCAATACTTCGTTATTACGTTTAGGCAGTGCTAAAGATTATGCTTTGCTCTACATTCCCTCTCATTTTGAAAAGGATGTTCTTACGGGTCGGCAACCGACAGTCAGAATGTATTATAATGCCTTATTTTATGCCTCTGGCAGTTATGCCATCCAAGATTTTAGCGGGGTAATCGCTCAACTGAATGCACAATTCCGTCCAATATTAGCTTCATCAATGGGGCGTAGTATACCTCCTTTGGCCAGAGTTACTCTCTCTTATGATAGTCTGTTTAACCCTAGTGGAAACTATATCTATTATCAGCAATTTGCTGCTACTATCCATATGTTACAGTTGTTTGTTATCACTTGTACTATCTATATTATGTCGCGTGGCACGGCATTATTAACCAACAAAACATTTACCAGTGCATTATTAGGCAAATTGGCGCCTTACACCCTGTTTTTTACCACATTATTATTAATTGAAATTGCTGCTCTCTCTTTTTTCTTTGACGCCAAAATTACCGGTAACCCATTTTACCTTTTGCTGGTGGGCTTTTTTTATGTCATTGCCGCCCAGAGTGTCGGTATGTTGTTATTCGTTTTTACCAAAAGTATTTTTACTGCCTATAGTTTGATCGGCATGCTGGTTAGCCTGGCATTAGCTTTTTCCGGTTTTGCCATGCCAATAATGGCAATGGCTTGGCCCGCGCAGATTGTGGCAAATATTCAACCACTTACTCATGCATTAAATGTGATGTTTGATATTTTTTTGCGAGAGGTTTCTTTGCTACGCGTCATGCAAGTCTGTTTAATGTTACTAATTTACCCTGCTATTTGTGCCTTTTTGATCCGTAATCGCCTGTTAACAAGGCTAAGAATGCAGGAGGCCTTTTGATAAAGCTATATTTGCGGACTTTTTATCGGGTATTACTTGGCATGTTGGCAAAGCCTATGTGGTTATTGTTGTTGATTTCGTTATCGATTATGAGTCTGGTTTATATTCGGCCAGTACTGTGGGATTTGCCGGTAGCAATTATTAATCAAGATCATAGTTCTGCTAGCCGCTTACTGATGAACCGATTGGATACGATACCAAAAATAAAATTACACAGTTATGATGATTTGGCCAGAGCAAGGGCTGATATGCGTGAACGGAAATTGTTTGCCATTATTCTTATTCCTATCGATTTTGAAAAGCGTTTACTCAATGGTAAAAATATTACGGTACCCGTTTATGGTGATGGTACTAATCGACTTGCCAGCGGCCAAATACAGCAAGAAATTTCCTCTGCTTATATTCAGTTGTTAAACGAATATAATACTCAACGGCTAAGAAATGCAGGGTTTACTGATCAACAGGCCAGTACATTATTAACACCCATTAAAGGAATAACAGAACCTTTATTCAATCCGGGCCCGAGTTTTGCTGCGATTGTTTTTCCAGGTTTATTGGTCATGTTATTACAACACTCATTGTTAGTCGCTTGTGTGAAAGCCTATATTGACGTTTACAAAGCGGCAAACGGCAAAATTTCATCCGCTGTTTATCTGGGGGCATGGTCAGCGTTGCTACCCATTTGGTTATTCCTGTCGGCCATCTTTTTTGCACTTTGGCCTTGGGTATTGGGTTACCGACAAGAAGCACCACTTTATCAGCTTGTGATCGTCACCTTACCATTCTTATTGGCGGTTTTAGGATTAGGTAAGTTTGTTACCGAATTTTTACGTAGTGTCGAAATGATTTATCTAACACTGGCTTTTCTAACCACGCCGGTATTTTATATTTCAGGCGCTATTTGGCCATTACAAGCAATGCCGGATTGGGTAAGAATGGTTGCTTATTCCTTACCTTCAACATGGGCAATCAAAGCGATAGCGGGTATTAACCAACTTGATTTAAGTTTATCTGACGTAGGTATTGATATCTTGATGATGCTAATGTTAGGCACAATTTATGCGTTACTGGGCATATTGATCAATATGTTACGTAGTGGCGAACTGCGCCAGTTCAGCCACCATTTGCGTTGTTTATTGAAAAGAAAAAAACGTTATTAATTTTTATGGTATAAGCGATAAACCGGCGGCGCGCCGCCAAAAGCCGTTACAGTTTGTATCATTAGTTAATGTTAGTGGATACTGACCTTGCTGATTAGCTCTAAATTGTTCCAAAATACTGAGTGAATCTAGATTTTCAGCGGAGATCCGCACGATATCGACTAATCCGGCTATTGACGTTTGTTCATTGCCTAGATTATAGCAGTAGCCACTTTGCGTCTGGGTACCATTTAGGGTAAAGAGTAATTGGTTTTCCTGCGAAAAGATTTTTCTACCCTGGGGATATTTTTCACAACAAGTATCACAGTTATCTTTATGGCGATTTTCTGAGCGGGCAGTAAAACAGCGAGCTGACAGTGCTAGTGGTAGATGTCCATAACCAAATACTTCGACTTCAAAATTGTGGCGAAATCCTAGCTGTTCACATTGATAAAGCAGATCTTGTAACCAATCACGAGAAAGTTCAATCGGTAAGCACCAACGTATCATTCCTTGGCGATAAAGCAGGCGTAAGGTATAGGCATTGTAGCAATTGAGTCCATATCCTGCCATAAAGGGTATTTTTTGCTCAATAAGCTTATTAACGACACCGAAATCGTGTGCTTCAACTAAAAATTCACCATTATCGACCAATTTAGCTATTTGTCGAAGCTCGGCCGCGTTTTGCAATAAAGATAAACTAGAGATTACTACTTGTTTACCGTGTAAAGTTATTTCTTTTGCCAGTTCAAGCCAGTCTGCTGCTTGCATTTCTCGACGCTTACTACAAACCGTTTCACCAAGATAAATAATATCGGCGCTACTGTTCATCGCTTGTTGATAAAACTGAATTAATGTTTCTTTTGACCAATAATAAAGTACTGAACCTAAGGAATATTTCATTTTTCGCCTTATCCTATTGCCATTTACGATGATAAGCACCTAATGTGGTCTGTTTACCTTCAGAGAGATTTTCCAATACATTGCTCCAGTTTTGATTGGTAATGAATTTTTTAGGATCATTTTTGCAATAATCAATAGCTTGCCGCCAGATATGGGTAACGTCGCCAACATAAGTTGGGCTTCGCTGGCGGCCTTCGATTTTGACAGCGGCAATATCTGCCAGCATCAATTCTGGTAACAATTCCAGCGTATTTAGGCTAGTAGGCTCTTCTAATACATGATATTTTTTTCCATTGAGACAGTATCTTCCTTTACAAAGAGTTGGGTAACTAGCATTTTCATTATTTGAATAGCAATCGATTAAAATGTTATTTAAGCGCGACTCCATACCTTGGTCGGTTTGTTGCCAGCGTACAAATCGGGCTGGAGAACAAGCCCCCACGGTATTGGGTGATTCTCCTGTCAGATAAGAAGAAAGATAACAGCGTCCCTCCGCCATGATGCAAAGGCTGCCGAAAGCAAAAACTTCCAATGCTACCGGGCTGGTTTTGGCTAACTGTTTAACTTGATGTAATGATAGAACACGAGGAAGCACTATTCGTTGGACAGCGAAATTACGGTGATAAAATTCAATCGCTGCAATATCTGTCACTGAAGCTTGAACGGAAACATGACGTTCAATATGGGGATATTTATTGGCCGCATATTCTAAGATAGCCAGATCAGCCAGGATCAGCGCATCAACACCGATTTGCGCAGCCATATCAACGGCGGATAGCCAGCGATTAAAACCATTGGGGTGAGCAAAGGTATTGATAGCAACATGTAATTTGCAATTATGATCATGAACGTATTTGACGGCTTCAACCAATTTTTTTTCGCTAAAATTTAAACCAGCAAAATGACGTGCATTAGTGTCATCTTTAAAACCAATATAGACCGCATCGGCGCCATTATCGACAGCTACTTTTAAGGCAGGTAGGTTGCCTGCCGGACATAATAATTCCATTGATGATCCTAGCGTATAGTTAGATGTCTATCGATTGTAGTCAAGGTGTAATATGGTTGTTTTGACTTAAACCAGATTACTTTCTTTTGTGAATTGATTTTGCTAGATGGAGCATAAAATTGAACGGACTTAATCGATTGTTGGTTAAATTTTGATGTGGATTCAAGGATATTAATTAATAATTTGGCAGAATGGATGATTATCATTAATGCTTAAAAATATATCATAAAAGTGTAAGAGGAATTTGCAACGTGTTAAAAAAAATTCGCCAGCAGATTATCCAACAAGGGCCTAAATTGATGCGTTTACCATTAAAAGCTACGCCTTTTATATTAGAGCGTCAAATTCTGGAGCAATTACTAAGTTGGCAATTTCAGCAGGCATTAAACGATGGCGAACTGGATTTTTTGCAGAATAAATGGCTAAGAGTTGAGGTGCAAGATGTACAACTTGTTTGGTATATTAGCCTGCAGGCAGGTAAAATCATAGTTAGTAGGGATCAACAAGCAGATGTCAGTTTTTGTAGTGATGCGAATGATTTAATTTTAATTGCCGCGCGTAAAGAAGATCCTGACACCTTATTTTTCCAACGTCGATTGCATATTGAAGGTGATACAGAACTTGGTTTGTATGTAAAAAACCTGTTAGATGCATTTGAGTTAGAGACCATGCCGGCAATTTTACGTTTTGGTTTATTGCAATTAGCCGATTTGATTAAACTAGTACAAAATGAAAATATTGATTATAAAGAGCGTGCATTATCATGCTAATTCGAGTTGAAATTCCTATTGATGCGCCAGGTATTGATCAATTATTACGTCAAACTTTTCCCACCGATGCTGAGGCTGATTTGGTGCAGAAATTGCGTCAGGACGGTTTATTGGTATTGGGAATGGTGGCGACTGATGATAAAGGAAAAATTATTGGCTATATCGGTTTTACGTTAGTAGATGTCAACGGTGATAAGGAGTGTCAATGGGTGGGGTTAGCGCCATTAGCTGTTGATAGCGCTTATCAACGACAAGGTATTGGGGCAAAATTGGTTTGTGAGGGATTAGATAGTCTAAACGAATTTGGTTATAAAGCGGTAGTAGTGTTGGGTGATCCAGACTATTACCGTCGTTTTGGTTTTACGCAGGCTTTACCGCATCAATTAACATGTAAATGGCCTGGAATGGAGGCCTATTTTCAAGTTTATGCGTTAGATAATGGTAATTTAGCCGATTATTCAGGATTGGTAAATTTTTCGTCTTATTTTGATGATTGCTAATTTGGCAAGATAACCAACCAGATCTAAAGGTTGGTCTGCGACAAGTTGTTCTTTTTGTGCTTTGGTTAATTGTTTTATTTGATATTCTAAGGACAATGCCTCTGAATGACTTGTTAGTTGGCATTGGTAGACTAATAAAAGAGGGGGTTTACCTCTTAAAGCTTTAGCACCTTTGCCTAAGAGATGTTGTTGTAGGCGGCGCTCGATATCTGTGGTGATACCAGTATAAAGCGCATTTTGTCTATTTCTTATCAAGTAAATTGACCAATGCTTTTTCATCATATTGGTTTGATTAAATTAGGTTTTAGTTAATTTTATAGAAAAAATAAGTCAATTTTCTATACTGATTTTGTGGTGATTATGTGCCCTGTAAGGTGTGTAAACGCTATTTTAACAAAATTAAAAGAATTATTTTTTATATGTTATTCATTTTTTTTGAAAGACAGCAACAAAAAAAACTAATCCAAAATTTTAACTAGTGCCTATACTATGATCTATATCACAGGAATAACCAATAATATTTCTGAATGATAATAATCAATTAAGGAGTTTATGATGAAAAAATTACCAGCTGCTTTAATTTAGGTTTTAGGTGCGTTGTCATTCGGTACAATCGCTGATGAGGCAAAACAAGTCATGCAATTTCCTGCTCAGCAGCCAATGGATGTTGTCTCTGTTGTTGTGGGAGAAACGCCTACTAGTGCCGTTGAGCAGTTAGCTAAAGAAGCTACCAAAAAAGGGGCAACTAGCTATTATGTTACCTTTTTAGCCTATACACAAAATAAAGTACAAGCTAATGCCCGCATCTATGGTAACAGTCAAGCTACTTCTCCAGCCTATAGATAATTGGTAGTATAAATTATCGGATGATGATAGCGCTTTAATTTTTGATAAAAACACGCTGAAGAGTTATTCTCAGCGTGTTTTTACTTAAGGATATATATTACGACTATGTTAGCTGATCAATCATCATTAGCTATTATGCAACAATATCTTTCGCGTCAGCATGTTTTTTCGCTATTTACCTCTTTTCAGTCAGATGTCTGGCCTGCCATTTGTTTTTATACCTTTAACTCCCAAACGATGTCGTTATATTTTTTGACTGAAACCAGTACTTGCCATGGGCAACTGATGCTTAAAAACCCGCTTGTGGCTGGCACTATTTGTTGTCAAAACAAAACAGTGGCCAACATACAAGGAATACAATTTATCGGTAAAGTCGATTCTCTAACCGGCAAAGAAGAAAAGCAAGCCAGGCAAGATTATAATCGACGATTTCCAGTCGCTATGGCAGCCAGTATCCCTATTTGGCAATTATATTTACAACAGATCAAAATGGTCAATAATAAGTTAGGTTTTGGCACTAAACTGGTCTGGCATCGTGATAGTTAATTCAGTCTATGGATCACTTGATTATGACTACCTCGCCATAATAGATTGGGGTCATAGCGCGCTTGAATAAATTTACCATCAACTAATACATCAAGATAGTTAACCACGGCTCGTTGATTATCAGTTAATTGGTTAAGGGTATAACCGGTCCACAACCAAATATCTTTATCTGGGCATTCGTGTTTAATGCGTTTAACCAGTTGTAAAATCGTCTCTACATTTTGTGGATGTAATGGGTCGCCGCCAGAGAGGGAAAGTCCCTGACGAACGATCCTTTGGTCTTGCAAATCAGTGATGATTTGATTTTCTATTGCTTGGGTAAACGGTTTACCCGAATCAATTTTCCAGGTGCTTTTGTTGTAACAACCTTTGCATTGATGGAGACAGCCAGCGACAAATAACGTACAACGTGTTCCTGGGCCATTGACCACATCAACCGGGTAATATCGATGATAATTCATAATCATTATCCAAGTTGACCATTTTTCAAATGTTTAACGCGTCGTTTGACTTCTTCTTGTTTACCGCTATTGAATGGTCTAGCATCGGGACTGCCAAGATAACCACAAACGCGGCGAATAACCGAAACGCGGGTTGGATCATGATTGTCGCAAGATGGGCAGACGAATCCTTTACTGGTACAGGCAAATTCACCTGCAAAACCACATTCATAACACTCGTCAATTGGGGTATTGGTGCCATAATAGGGGATATGGTGGTAACTGTAATCCCAGACATCTTCTAATGCTTTTAAGTTATGCTGTAAGTTTGGATATTCACCGTAGCAGATAAAGCCGCCATTGGCTAAAGCTGGGTAAGGGGCTTCAAAGTCAATTTTATCGTAGGGATTGACTTGTTTTTCGACATCCAGATGAAAACTATTGGTATAGTATCCTTTATCAGTAACCCCCTCGATTAAACCGAATTCAGCCACATCTAAGCGACAAAATCGGTCACATAAATTCTCACTGGGGGTACTATATAAGCTAAATCCATAGCCGGTTTCAGCTTTCCAGTGATCTGTCGCTGCACGTAGCTGCTTAATGATCTGATAGGATTTTTGTCGCAGAGTTTGATCATCAAAAACATGTTGTTGCGTACCATAAAGTGCATTGATTGTTTCATGCAGGCCGATATAACCTAAAGAGATCGATGCACGACCACGTTTAAATATTTCAGCAATATTGTCTTCTGCTTCTAAACGAACGCCACAAGCACCTTCCATATAAAGAATTGGGGCGACACGCGCTTTGACATTTTCCAGTCTGGCGATACGCGTCATCAGTGCTTTTTTGGTAATTGCCAATCTGTTATCCAATATTTGGTAAAATCGTTGTTCGTCACCTTTTGCCTCAATTGCTATCCGGGGCAAGTTAATACTGATCACACCGAGATTATTACGTCCTTCATGAATAGCTTGACCTTGCTCTTCATAAACGCCCAAGAAACTGCGGTAACCCATCGGTGTTTTGAAAGAGCCCGTGACGTTTACCACCTGCTCGTAGTTAAGAATATCTGGATACATCCGTTTACTGGCACATTCAAGTGCAAGCTGTTTAATGTCGTAGTTGGGATCGCCATATTGGTGATTGACCCCCTTACGGATAGCAAAAACTAATTTTGGAAATACCGCGGTTTTACGATTTTTACCTAATCCAGCTAAACGATTTTGTAAGATAGATTTTTGGATTAATTGTGACTCTTTTGAGGTTCCTAAGCCAAACCCAAAGGTAACAAAAGGTGTTTGGCCATTTGCAGTGTGCAGTGTATTGACTTCATATTCTAGTGATTGAAAAGCGTCATAACACTCTTTTTCTGTTCTGCTCTCAGCATAGGCAAATTGGTCGGCAATTTGCCATTCTTTGGCAATTTTTAAGTGTTTTTTATAGCTCGCCTGAACAAATGGAGCCAGCACTTCATCGATACGATTAATGGTAGTACCACCATAAATATGGCTGGCCACTTGGGCTATAATTTGTGCTGTGACGGCGGTGGCGGTTGAAATTGATTTTGGTGGCTCAATTTCAGCATTGCCCATTTTAAAACCTTTGGTTAACATGCCTTGCAAATCGATCAGCATACAGTTAAACATTGGAAAAAATGGTGAGTAATCCAGATCATGATAGTGAATTTCACCACGTTCATGCGCCATAACGACATCACGCGGTAAAATATGTTGTTTAGCATAATGTTTAGCATAATGTTTAGCATAATGTTTAGCATAATGTTTAGCATAATGTTTAGCATAATGTTTAGCAACAATACCTGCTAATAAATCGCGTTGAGTTGGAATAACCTTACTGTCCTTATTCGCATTCTCATTAAGTAACGAAACATTACTTTGCTCAATTAAGCCGCGAATTTCGTGAGTAAGACGGCTACGTTGTTCTCTGGCAATGTCCCGTTCATGGCGATATTCAATGTAATTTCTGGCCAGATCTTTATAAAGACCCGCCATCAGTTGATTTTCAACTGCATCTTGAATTTCATGAATATCAACGGCTTGGCGGTTGCCTAATTGTTGTTCGACGACTGAGGCGACAACTGCACAATATTGATCATCGCAAATCCCAGTGGTAGTGGCTGCACGCATGACGGCTTCTTTGATCCGATTTTTATCAAAAACGACCTGACAACCATCGCGTTTAATAACTACTGTTTTCACAATAGGCTCCTCCAATTATTATCCACAACTTAATCACAATTAATCAGGTAGCATTAAATTGTGGATAACTTGTCTATAAATTCTATATCTAGTACTTTTAAGTATATTAAAGCACAATATATAGTATCTGGAGGTTATTTAGCAGGGCTTTTATTGATCTAAAACAAAGAAGTTTGATGTTGTTTGCTTTTTAGCTAAATGTTAATAACAACAGAGAGGTTTAAGTTGCTAATGATTTAAAAATCTTTATAGAAAAAGTTTCTATAAAGATTTGGTTAAGTAAATGGTTAAATCACAAGCGTTAGCTAAGTTTGATTAGGCATAATATCAAAGTTAGGGGTTTTTATTAACGAATAGCTATCGCTTCAATTTCAATGCCAACATCTTTTGGTAAGCGAGCAACTTCGACGCAAGAACGAGCAGGATAAGGCGCATTATGTTGGTTAAAAAACGCTTCATAAGTGGCATTTACGCTCGCAAAATCATTCATATCTTTAACAAAAACGGTAGTTTTAACAATATTAGCCACACTGAGCCCCGCTTTTTCTACGATAGCCTGAATATTTTTCAGTGACTGTGTTGTTTGGGCAATTATGTCTTCAGCTATTTCACCGGTTTTCGGATCAATCGGAATTTGGCCGGATGTAATAAGCATGTTGCCAAGATCAACACCTTGCACATAAGGGCCGATAGCTGCTGGTGCATTTTCAGTTTTAATTTCGTATGACATAAGTTGTTATTTACCTTGTAGTCTAAAAGTTAATTATAAATTTACTACCACCACTATTCTAGTGGTCGACATGAATGAGAGGGTTATATAATACTGCATTACATATTATTAATTACCGCATGTCGATCAAAGGTTTTTTCACAATATTTGCATGTCAGAATGACTTCATTATGTCGCTGCTTAATGGTAAAACTGCTACTGACCGGTTCATTATTGCTAATGCAGTTACTGTTAGGACAGATCAAAACTGCATCAATTTGCTCAGGTAAGGTAATTGATAGCTTTTTTTCCACTTTATAGTCTTTAATACAGTTAACGGTGGCATGGGGAGCATACATTGCCAGTTCGTTTGCTTGTTCAGGGGTGAGAAAGGTATTTTCAATTTTAATCAGATCTTTTTTACCTAAGTGATTAGAAGGTAGATTTAAACCTATGGTAATACGCTGATCAGTTTGCGTTAATTTAAACAACGAAAGTAATTTAAAACCCATTTGGGCAGGAATATGGTCGATAACGGTGCCACAGCTAATTGCTTCTACTTGTAATTTGTGGTTATTTGCCATAATTGAATGCCTCAGAAATTAATGGTTTTATTTAAGATCAGTGCTAGAAGTGCTTGTCGTGCATAAATACCATTACCGGCTTGCTGAAAATAGTAAGCATGGGATGTTTTATCAACATCTGTAGTAATTTCGTCCATGCGTGGTAGAGGATGTAAAACTTTCATGCCAGGTTTAGCGACGGCTAATTCATGGCTGTTTAAAATGAATTGGGCTTTAACATTAGCATATTCAGAAGGATCTAAACGCTCTTTTTGCACTCGAGTTATATAGAGAATGTCCAGTTTTGGCAAGACCGCCTCTATGTTGTCATGTAAGCTATAAGTTACCCCTTTTTCTTCTAGCAGATGAAGGATATGAGCTGGCATCGATAAAGCTTCAGGTGCAATAAAATAGAGATGATTATTATCAAACTTCGATAATGCTTGGGTTAATGAATGAACGGTTCGGCCATATTTTAGGTCACCAACCATCGCAATATGCAAATTATTTAAGCTGCCTTGGCTCTCTTGAATGGTGAATAGATCGAGTAATGTCTGGGTAGGATGTTGGTTGGCACCATCACCGGCATTGATCACGGGAATTTTTCCTGAAAATTGAGCCGCTAAACGTGATGCACCCTCTTGTGGATGACGGATAACAATGGCATCAACATATTGGCTAATAACCGATATCGTATCTGCCAAGGTTTCGCCTTTTTTACCTAACGAAGTATTATTACTGTCGGAAAAACCCACCACCGAAGCACCTAAGCGGTGAATGGCTGTTTCGAATGAAAGGCGTGTACGGGTGGAAGCTTCAAAGAAACAACTGGCAATCACTTTATGTTTTAGCAGATTCGGTTGGGGATGTTGTTTTAGTGATGTAGCAACTTCAAGTACAGTGAGTAGATCTTCACGCTTTAAATCATTAATCGAGATTATGTCTCGAAGATACAACGGATTAACCATCGTGTTGTTCCTCCTTTCTTTGTACCATATCTAAGTATTGTTATGCCAAAAAAAAAGCCCCTCATTGAGGGGCTTGAATAAATAGGGTTAATTGAGGAGGAAATGCAATAACTAAATAGCCCAATGGCAGCAATGCATATATTGATTCTTTTAAGCATTGGTTATGCATTTCTTCTCCCACAAAAATTTTGGCGTATTATACGCCGCTCTGTCAGTATAGCAAGTGATTACAGAAAGAAAATTGAAAAAAATGGTTAAAAATATAATGCATTGAATTTAGAAAAAATTTTTTGCGCGGTAACAAAATAATTGTTACTGAACCTACTGAGGAATATTTTGGCAACATTAAACCTACAATTCTTAGCTGCCAATAATCAAATGGGTGGTCTATTTTTCGTTATCTGCTAATCGAAAATCAATTTTTTTTGTTGATATTCACTTAAATAATCATACCCGAGTTGCTTTTTATTAAACAGAACTCGGTAATTTTACTTATTTTTTTATATTGAACTTATATTCAAATCATGATCATAAAAAATCCAAATCAATCTGAATATAAATTTCTTTGTTGTAATAGTAGCTCTCCTTCGTTGGCTATGGGAGAATGCAAAAGTTACTGTCATATTAATACAGAGGGAGCGCGACATGGTTAATAAAAAAGTACTAGGAGAGCAGCACGCAGATACCCGTTTGGATGTTGAAAATGTAGCGACGGATAGCAGTGATCCTAATGTGTTTTATGAAATAGAGCAGTACCTTTCAGCTGAAGAGTTGACGTTGTTTAAAAAAGCATTATCAGAACAGCAAATTTCCACAGAAAATTTGTTACTGGAGCAAAAAGCAGTTGCAGAGCAGCGAGCAGAAACGCATTCAATCATCGAAGAATTATTGGAAGATGGTAGTGATCCGAATGCTTTGTATGAAATAGAACATCACTTTTCGGCCAAAGACTTTAAGTTATTGGAAAAAGCGGCAATAGTGGCATTTAAATTGGGTTATGAAGTGCATGATGCTGAAGAGCTAGAAATTGAAGATGGTACAGTACTGATGTGTTGTGATGTCTATCGAGATAGCGCGCTTGATGCAGAATTAATTGATAAGCAAGTCGTACAATTGATGATGTTAACTGAGAAAATTGGCATTAACTACGATGGTTGGGGTACTTTCTTTGAAGATCCTAATTATGATGATGCGGAAGAAAAAGACGTTGAACCGAAGGAATTACACTAGAATCAAATTGTTAGAATAGAAAGGACAGGGATTATAAATCAGCTGATGATGCATATTGAGTTGAGTAAGTAGGGTGGTTAGAGTAAGTTTGTCAGCTAACAACACTGCTATATAAGGTAGCAGTGTTGTTTCTTATTTAAAGTGAGCTAATAGTTACTTTTTGATTAGTCAGTTTTTGTTTTGCTGCTAAATGTCCCGCCAGGCGCTCTCGTTCTTTTTCAACAGCAGCAGCAGGTGCTCGGCCAACAAAACTATCGTTAGCTAATTTGTTTTCAATCGCCGCTATCTCTTTGGTTAATTTATCCAGCTCTTTATCAAGCCGCGCTAATTCGGTATCTTTATCGACTAAATCTGCCATTGGGATCAACACTTCTGCTCCATCTATCAGTTTAGTTACAGCAAGTGGTGTTGGTTGCTGTTCATCCAAAATAGTAATAGAACTAAGGCGGGCCATTGCTTGAATAAAATTCAGATTTTCTGTAATACGTCGTTTGGTTGCATGATTAGCACCGCGTAGTAGCAGATCTAATGGCTTACCGGGTGAGATATTCATTTCTGCCCGAATGTTACGTATGGCAATAATCAGTTCTTTGATCCATTCCAGATCATAACGCGCCTCTTCATCAACTTTGGCTGGTTCAAAGATTGGGAAAGGCTGTAACATGATAGTGTCTTGTTGGATGCCTTTAATCACTTTCACCCGTTGCCAAATCGTCTCGGTAATAAATGGAATAATAGGATGTGCCAGCCGTAATAGGCTTTCCAGTATTTCAATCAAGGTATAACGTGTGGCACGAATTTCTGCCTCATTTCCTTTATGGATAGCCGGCTTAGACAGTTCTAAGTACCAATCGCAGAACTGGTTCCAGGTAAACTCATACAAAATATTGGCAGCGATATCAAAGCGATAAGTATCCAATGCTTCACGATACAATTTTACCGTTTGGTTAAATTCTGCCATGATCCAGCGATCAGCCAGCGAAAAAGTCATTTCCCCACCATGCTGACCACAATCTAGACCTTCTGTATTCATCAGGACATAACGACTGGCATTCCAAAGTTTATTACAAAAATTGCGATAACCAGTAAGACGTTTCATATCCCAATTGATGTCTCGCCCGGTCGATGCTAATGCTGCAAGCGTAAAGCGTAAAGCGTCAGTACCATGCGCTTCGATGCCTTGCGGATATTCTTTACGGGTACGTTTAGCAATTTTTTCGGCTAATTGGGGTTGCATCATATTGCCAGTACGTTTTGTCAGTAAATCTTCCAGCGAGATACCATCGATCATATCCAATGGATCGATGACATTGCCTTTGGATTTTGACATTTTTTGCCCTTCTTCATCGCGGATCAGGCCTGTCATATAGACGGTTTTAAAAGGAATTTGCCCTTGGCCATTTTCATCTTTGATGAAATACATCGTCAGCATGATCATGCGGGCTATCCAGAAAAAGATAATATCAAAGCCACTAACCAACACATCCGTTGGATGGAAAGTTTTTAACGCCTCGCTATTTTCTGGCCAGCCTAATGTTGAAAAGGTCCACAGACCAGAAGAGAACCAGGTATCTAATACATCTTCATCTTGATGTAGGCTAATATCAGCGCTGAGGTTGTTCTCTCGACGAACTTCCTCTTCGTCATGTCCGACATAGACGTTACCGTCTTTATCATACCAGGCGGGTATTCTATGTCCCCACCATAATTGGCGTGAAATACACCAATCTTGAATATCCTGCATCCAGGAAAAATACATATTCTCATACTGTTTAGGAACAAACTGAATACGGCCATCTTTTACCGCCGCAATGGCTTGCTCTGCTAATGGTAGGGTACGAACATACCATTGATCTGTCAGCATGGGTTCAATAACAACACCGCCACGATCGCCATAAGGGATGGTAAGTTGATGCGGCTTTACGGCAACTAATAATCCTAATTTTTCTAATTCGCTGACCATCGCTTTACGGGCAGCAAAACGTTCTATTCCCTGATAGTTTGCAGGGATTGTTGTGGTATAAATAGTGCTAGGGTTGCCTGCTTTGTCGAATACTTCAGCTTGTTGGCGGATATGGCCATTGAAATCGAAAATATTGATCATTGGCAACTGATGACGTTTTCCCACTTCATAGTCGTTAAAATCGTGTGCTGGTGTGATCTTCACACAGCCGGTGCCTTTTTCCATATCGGCGTGTTCATCACCGACGATAGGAATACGGCGATTAACCAATGGCAGTATAATTTGTTTGCCGATTAAATCCTTATAGCGCGGATCAGCGGGATTAACTGCAACACCCGTATCACCAAGCATGGTTTCTGGTCGAGTCGTGGCAACAACCAGATAATCTTGGCCTTCGGCAGTTTTTACCCCATCAGCAAGGGGATAACGTAAATGCCACATAAAACCGTTAACTTCTCGATTTTCAACTTCTAAATCGGAAATTGCGGTATGTAGCTTAGGATCCCAGTTAACTAATCGTTTACCGCGATAAATAAGATCATCTTGATAGAGCCGAATAAATGCTTCTTTTACTGCTTTCGAGAGGCCTTCATCCATGGTAAAGCGTTCACGTTGCCAATCAACAGAGTCACCCAGTCGTCGCATTTGCTGAGAAATATTACCGCCAGACTCGGCTTTCCATTGCCAAATTTTTTCAATAAACGCTTCTCTGCCATAGTCATGACGAGTTTTATTCTCTTCTACATCAATTTTGCGCTCAACAACCATTTGAGTGGCGATCCCCGCGTGATCTGTGCCACTTTGCCATAGGGTATTTTTCCCTTGCATGCGCTGGTAGCGAATTAAGGTATCCATGATCGTTTGCTGAAAAGCATGCCCCATATGCAGGTTACCCGTGACATTAGGCGGCGGGATCACGATACAAAAACTCTCTTTGCTGTTATCACCGTGTGGTGCAAAATAGCCGTTTTTTTCCCAGTGTGCATATAAAGGTTGTTCAATTGCAGCTGGCTGATAAGTTTTGTCGAGTGATGGCTCAGACTGAGTTTGATTTGCGGGTTTCTTTTCCATCTTGCTTCGTTATTTATTAAGTGGTTGGAGGTGGTGCCATGATCAAATTAAAACCCATACTGCGATAAGTTTTGTATCTTTCACGTGCCAACTGTTTCAAATTTTCATCAATGGGTACAAAGTCTATCACTTCATGGAAGGCTGTGGCAAAGTTTGCAAATGTTGATTGTAGATTTATCAATATATCTCTTGCTGAGCTACCACGTTTTGTTGGCCAACAAAGCTCAACCGGCGCCCCATAGCGAGGGCCCTCACCGGCTAAATTGTGTGGGACAAATTGATAAGGTTCTCTTTGCCAAAGTATTTCATCCAATTTTTCGGCTTGTATTTGATCCTCACAAGCAATTAAAACACGTTTACCCATCCGCCAGTTTTCTGCTGCTAGCTGACAGGCTAACCATTCATGACTTTCAAGTTCTGCTTGTGAAGATAGCTGCGCTATTAAATAGAAAGTTGCTTTTTTCATCGCATTACTATTATAGAAAAAGGGTATTGCTTACAACACCCTATTATAAATTCACTGGTGCGATTATTCGTCACAGTTTATATAAGCACGATTTAACAGAAATTGAGCAAGTAAAGCCACCGGGCGGCCTGTTGCTCCTTTTGCTTTTCCTGATTGCCAAGCTGTTCCTGCAATATCTAAATGTGCCCAGTGATATTTAGTAGCAAAATGTTCCAGGAAACAGCCAGCGGTAATTGCACCACCAGAACGGCCGCCTATATTGGCAAGATCTGCAAAATTTGATTCTAACTGCTCAGAGAACTCTTCAGCCAGAGGCAGTCGCCATGCTTTATCGCCTGCTTGCTTAGCGGCATTCAGTAATTCATGTGCTAAGGGATTATGGTTTGACATTAATCCACTATAGTGATTACCAAGTGCAATAATACAGGCTCCGGTTAAAGTTGCAACATCAATTACCACATCAGGATCAAAACGTTCTACATAAGTTAGTGTGTCACAAAGAACCAATCTTCCTTCCGCATCAGTATTAAGGACTTCTACTGTCTGCCCTGACATGGTGGTTAAAATATCACCAGGGCGATAAGCTTTACCGCTCGGCATGTTTTCACAGCCGGCCAACACTGCGGTGACGTTAATCGGCAGTTTTAGTTCGGCCACAAAGCGCATAACGCCATAAACAGTTGCGGCTCCACACATATCGTATTTCATTTCATCCATGCCATCGGATGGTTTAATAGAAATCCCACCAGAGTCAAAAGTTAATCCTTTACCGACCAACACAATCGGTTTAGCCGTTGGATCGTCACTTCCTTTATATTGCATGATCGACATTAGCGATTCGTTTTGTGAGCCTTGGCCTACGGCTAAATAGGCATTCATCGCCAGTTCTTTCATCTGTTCTTCGCCGATCACTTTGGTGATAAGATTTTCATAATCATCGGCTAATTGACGTGCTTGTGAGGCTAAATAGGCTGCATTGCAAATATTGGGCGGCATGTTAGCCAGATCTTTGGTTGATTTTATACCCAGCGCGACAGCCAGGCCGTGTTGAATAGCGCGCTCGCCATTAGGTAAATCACGGCGTGTTGGAACATTGAAGACAATTTTACGTAATGGCCGTCGTGGCTCGCTCTTATTGCTTTTAAGTTGGTTAAATACATATAATGTTTCTTTTGCAGTTTCTACTGCCTGGCGAACTTTCCAATAATTATTGCGGCTTTTTACATGCAATTCAGTTAGAAAGCAGACGGCTTCCATTGAGCCGGTTTCATTCAAGGTATTAATTGTTTTTTGGATAATCTGTTTATATTGACGCTCATCGAGTTCACGTTCTTTACCGCATCCAACTAACAGAATGCGTTCAGATAATATATTAGGAACATGGTGAAGTAATAGCATTTGGCCAACTTTACCTTCCAGTTCTCCGCGGCGTAGTAAGGCACTGATATAGCCGTCACTGATCGTATCCAGTTGTTCGGCTATAGGGGATAAGCGGCGAGGTTCAAATACCCCAACAATAATACAGGCGCTACGCTGTTTCTCTGGGCTACCGCTTTTTACACTAAACTCCATGCATTCTCCTGAATTTTAAAGACAAAGATTAATACTATCGCTAAAATTAACGAACAGTATAAATTTACCTTATGAAATAGCTGCTTTATATTAAACTAACCGAATGGTTTACGGATAGTAATAGGTAACGATTAAGCATATTCTGTTTGGTGATCGAATAGTTAATGCTGCATTTATCATCATGATACATTGTAACCATTAAGAAAACCAAAATATTGTACGTAACTGTAACTATACGACGAAGTTAGCTATTTTGCTGCAAAAAACAAATTTTCACAGGTGTAATTAGTGTGATTATAATTCGATACTTAGTTAAGGAAACGCTGAAAAGTCAAGTTGCAATACTTTTTATCCTGATTTTAATTTTTTTTAGTCAAAAAACAATCAATATATTAAGTTCAGCGGTTCAGGGAAATATTCCTTCCGATTTAGTTTTTCCTCTTCTGGGGCTTGGAATTCCTGAAATGGCACAATTGATTTTGCCATTAAGTCTGTTTCTTGGCCTGTTAATGACCTACAGCAAACTCTATATCGATAGTGAAATTACTGTCATGCATGCCTGTGGCTTAGGTAAACGGGTATTAGTGACAGCGGCTTTAATTTTGGCATTATTTACCGCTCTGATTGCGGCAATAAATGTAGCCTGGATGTTACCCTGGTCGGCAAAATATCAAGAGCAAGCATTAGCCGATGCGAAAGCCAATCCTGGTTTGGCCAGTATGGTTGAGGGACAGTTTAAAACCACTAAGGATCAAAATATTGTTCTTTATATTAGTGATGTAAAAGGCAAAAATTTTACTGATGTTTTTATGGCGCAATTACGCCCGGTTAATAACCAACGTCCTTCCGTGGTGATTGCTGAAAGTGGACGTATCCGAGAGGATCAAAACGGTAATCAAATTGTGGTATTAGATAAGGGAACCCGCTATGAAGGTACAGCACTATTACGTGATTTTCGTATAACGGATTTTAAAGATTATCAGGCGGTAATCGATCATAAAGAAACCGCAGTTACAGGCGATAAAATCGAGCAAAAGGATATGTTGCAATTGTGGCGTGCTACAGATGCTGAATCAAAATCAGAATTTCACTGGCGCTTAACATTAGTCGTTTCGGTACTTATTATGGCCTTGATGGTTGTGCCACTAAGTGAAGTTAATCCCAGACAGGGACGAGTCTTAAGTATGTTACTTGCGATGTTGCTTTATTTAATTTTCTTTTTATTACAAAGTACCCTGCACTCTAATGCTGAGAAAGGTGAAATTGATCCCAGAATAACAATGTGGCTAGTTAATGGGGCTTTTTTGCTATTAGCTATCATATTGAATATTTGGGATACCGTTTCGATGCGTCGAATACGTGCTAAGTTCTTTAAAGGAGTCGTCTGATGTTTGGTGTATTAGATAAATATATTGGGCGTACTATTCTTTCCTCGATCCTAATGACCCTTTTTATGTTGGTTTCATTATCGGGCATTATTAAATTTGTTGAGCAATTAAGAAAAGTCGGTGATGGTGACTATACCACCTGGAGTGCCGGAATTTTTACTTTATTAACCGTTCCGAGAGATATTGAAGTATTTTTTCCGATGGCAGCACTGTTAGGCGCATTACTTGGATTAGGAACCCTGGCAACCCGTAGTGAATTGGTAGTGATGCAGGCGGCTGGTTTTTCTCGCTTACAGGTTGCGATGTCAGTGATGAAGACCGCGATCCCTTTAGTGATTTTGACGATGGTTATTGGTGAATGGGTTGCGCCTGCAGCAGAGCAGTGGGCACGTAACTATCGGGCTGAAAAGATTGTCGGTCGATCGCTAATGGTGACAGATCGTGGATTATGGGCTAAAGATGGTAATAATTTTGTTCATATTCAGCGCGTTATCGATCAAAATGACATAAAAGAAATTTCTATCTACCAATTTGATGCGCAGAAAAAACTGCAAGCGGTCATTTTTGCCGCTTCAGGTCGCTATAATTCTGATACTCACCAGTGGCAATTGTCACAAGTAGATAAGTCATTGATTAACAATGAAAAAGAAATTACTGGCTCTCAGAGTTTATTGATGGATTGGAAAACCAACCTAAGCCCAGAAAAATTAGGGGTAGTTTCTCTGGAACCTGATTCGTTAGCAATCAGGGGCCTGTATAAATATGTTAAATATCTTAAGGAGAGTGGTCAAGAAGCATCAGTCTATCAACTAAGTATGTGGAAGAAAATCCTGTCACCACTTTCTGTCGCTGTTATGATGTTAATGGCACTATCATTTATTTTTGGCCCGCTGCGCAGTGTCGCAATGGGGGTAAGGGTATTGATCGGTATCTCAGGGGGATTTATTTTCTATCTGCTAAATGAGGGCTTTGGTAACCTAAGTTTAGTCTATGGTGTTCCTCCTCTGATAGCAGCAATGTTACCTAGTGTATTATTTCTGGGATTTAGCATTTTATTATTAATGCGACGCCAATAATTAGTTTTGACAGCATGGTTAGGTATATTTTCAATGCGCTACCATGCTGATAAAAAATTTATTTCTTATTATTTGGCTTAACCATGATCAGGGCTTTCTAGCAGTTTTTTGACCAGATTTGCCGCAAAATCTTGTTTGGTTGGCTGGAAAGGATTGTTATTGTGATTTATGGTTAACGCGGCAGTTAAATCATTAACTCCTTCGGTTAACCGACTAAATTTACTGCCTTTTTTGCGTGAAATCACGGCAAATATACCAATACGTTGTTGTGGGATCATGGTCATATAGGTATTAAAACCACCACCGCCACCCGTTTTTTGATAGATGCCGGGAATGCCATCGCGGGGATTCATATAAACCCATCCAAGGCCAATACCATCGGCATGTCCAGCGACGTCCATACCTTTAATGTCGGTAAGCATATCGCGAGCAAAATAGATCGCTTGTTCACGTTGAGCGGTTTTTTTACTTACTTGTGTATGGGTTGACAGAAATTGTTGCATCCATCTTTGCATATCAGCTGGCGTTGAATAAACCCCTCCACTACCGGCGGCAGCTAAGGTACTAATACATGGACTGGATTTATAACCCACCATTAGGTGAGAACATTGATTGGTAGTTGGTGTAAAGGTGGTATCATACATTTCGGCTGGTAAGGTAATTTTTTCGGCAAATAGTTGCTTATAAGATTTTCCTGCCGCTTTTGCCAAGGCATCGGCTAATAGATCATAAGCCAGATTAGAATAAGCAGCTTTGGTTCCTGGTAAGCATTTAATTTTTGCCTTTTTGAGCCATGTCCAACGGTTTGATTGGGTTGGCCAAACAAATACCGGCCGGCCGATTTTACCGCCAGGTTGCTCTCTTGGTAAACCACTGGTATGACTCGCTAGGTGATATAATCGAATAGGCTGTTTGCCATGATAAATAGGAATATGAGTACCGAAATAGCTGTAGTTTTGTAGGGGATCAGTAATACGTAATTTTTTATCCGCTTCTAATTTGATCATGACTTCACTGGTCATTAGTTTGGTTAATGAAGCAATGCGGATCAGTGAATTAGGGCCCGGCTTTTGTCGCGCTCCGGGGGCAGTTTCACCGTAATAGCGGGTCACTATCTGATCATTATCGATGACAACGATTGCCATCCCTTGTGGATTTGTTTCAGCAAAAATTTGGCTAGCAAAACGATCAACCAAATCAGTGGTTTTTTCTGTAGCGGGTTGATGACGATTAAGAATTTCTAGTGCTGTTGGTGAAATTGATGAAGTTTTGGCTGAAGGAAGCTTTGTTTCTGTTGTCGATGACGAGCAACCAGTGAGCGATAAAAATAGTGTCAAGGCTGAAAAGAATTTTAGGCAAAATAGTTGCATTCTTAATAAACCAGTATCAATAAATTTTTATAAACAATCGCCTGATAAATACTTAATTTTTCATTAACGCCTTCATCAGGCAGCAGGAAAAAATAGATTATGTTATCGATGCTAAACGTATTATATAATATAACTCTCTAATTATAGAAAAATTGTGAATATAAGCTACAAAACTATTTTCTAATGTTTTATTGACAGCACAAAAATCTAATTCTTATAGTGGTTAATATTGAATCGATAAAAGAGTAGCCATAACACACTACTCTTTATTATTTAATTGGAAGCTGGTAAGGGATTAACGTAAAAAACTTTTGGCACTATCTAACATAGCATTGATGGTACTGCTTAAAATTTTAACGAAGTTATCATAGTTATCATAGTTATCATAGTTATCATAGTTATCATAGTTATCATAGTTAGCATTGGCGGTATTATAGCGTTGTGACATTTCATCTAGCATGGCTTGATAATCTTTTTTAGTGGTATCAATGGAGGTATTAATCAGATTGAAACGAGCCTGGGAGATCTCAAGATTATCTCTAGTTGGTTGTTGCAGATTTTTCACTACTTCTATAACACGTTCTAGTGGCTTGATATCAATTTTAATTGTAATACCTTGAGTTAAACTATTGGCATTGATTTGATCCAAATTGGGTGCTTCAATCAAAGTGCCAGTAACTTTTTGTTCAAATGATTGGCGATAGCTTTGCATCAGTGCCAATGCTTGTGCTTCGGTGTAACGCACATTGCTGTCATCGCCAACTTTTTGATAATCTCCATCCGCATGTTGAATAAATTTAATTTCTTGTTGATAGATGATCCCCTCGGGCTCTTGCGATAATTTAGTTTTCAATTGTTGGAAATCATCCAATATTTTTTGCTGTTTAAGAGTGATAAAGTTATCTTTTGAGCTTTCGTTAACATAGTTACTGACTTCGGAAAGTAAGCCACTAATTTCCTGGAATTTTTCCATACTATTTTTAAACACATCGCGATAACTATGCAGATAACTTTTATTAGCATCTCTAATAGTTTGCTGAATATCATTAAACATCACAATTAATGAGTGATAGCTATTTTCATCTAATGTGTGTTGCGCTTGCGTGAGTTTTTGTTGGCTAGCGGCTAATAACGCCTGATGTGACTGTTGATAACTTTTTGCAACAGGCGCAGGATTTTCATCAGATAATAGTCGGTTAAGGTTAATTAGGCCGTTATCTCTTAGTGCTTGACCTTGCTCTACTAATGTTTGGCCGTTTTTTATTAATGTCTGATCTTTATTTATTTTTCCACTTATTATATTTTGAGTCCCATTCTCTATATCTCTATTACCATTTTTTATATCGTTTAGTGATCCCTCTATGACATAAAAATAGAAATTTTGTTTGTTTTGCAATTTATCATCTGGCTTAAGGTAAATGAGATGATCTTTTATTATTTCAGGCGGTAAAATAGTCAAACTTGCCGGTAGAATAGGTTGAGTATCGGTTTTGATAAATGCAGACACAGTGTTTTTGTGCTCTATACTAGACGAAAACCCGGCAGAATGTGACGTGGAATAATTTATTGCTGTGACCATAAAAATTCTCGTTTCAATCATCGATTATTAAGTAAACGCTAATATTAAGCTCTAATATTGCCTGAAATAGTGGATACAGTTTGTTGACTATATTCGATCATTTTATTAAGAATTTGTATCAGTTTGTTTTTTACCTCGTCATTGATATTTTCTTCCCGCTGATGGGTCTCTCCGGTGGCATTATTAATTTGTTGCTCAGTTTCTAAAATACGTTGGTTACCCTGTTCTTTGACTTGTCCAGAAGCTAGGGGTTGTTGCGCAATTTGGCTGATTGGGTTTGATAAGCTGCTAATGGCATTTCCAGCTAACAGGGAGCTATTTTGTAGGGTGCCAACATTATTGGTGGTGGTTTGCGACAACCCTTTATAACTGATCCCTGCGCCGGCGATTGTCATTCCCAGACTTAAAGAGCTACCCGCGATAGCACTTGTCAATAGTGAACCGGCTTCGGTGTACTTACTATCTTTGACTTTTTCGCTGGATTGTAGGGTGGTGATTTTTAGTTGGTCTCCGTTGTTACGGCTTTTGGCGTTAAGTTCTCTTAATGTAGCTGATATTTTGTTCAATAACGATAGCAATTGCACATCAGTAATTCCTAATAAATTCATTACGGTAGGCAATAATTTTGTTAAACGATCGATTAACGCTTGCTCATCTTTTTCCACTGTTGGTGGTGTAAGTAGCGGTAAATTGGTTTGATTGATTTGCTCTTTGGTTGTCTGTTCAATCTGTAGCTGTGCTGTTTTGTTAGCTAAATGCTGAGAGACTAATTTGTCAGAAACTTGATTAGATTCCGTCGCGTTTTTAGCATCCTTTACCGCTAATGACGGAATAAAATTTTTAGTTACTGAAGGAGTAATAGTTGTCATGGTTAAGTCCTTTTTATGCCATAGTGTTTAAATTATGAGTAATATATTTACCGGTATGCAGGCTTTGGCTGCCCATTTCGCCTATTTTACGCATTAACTCAGCGATCGTTTCCATCTCTTTGGCAAAGTTATCCATCACTTGGCTAAGCAGTTTATCCAGTTGAGCCATTATTTGATTAATGACGGTCAAATCACCTAATCGTTTAATAACATCGACTTCCAGATCAGTGGCGTGGAGATTTAAGGCAGCATTTGTGCTGGCATTGGTAACGGAAAGGCCAAGCAGACTTTTTTGCATCGCTGAGGCACTGATATGTTGGGCTAATTTATTTTTCATGGTATGAATTAATGAATTATTGATGGTTTTATCCAGCAAGTTATTGAATGCTTGTTTGATAGCGATAGCAATCATTTTGCTGGTATTGTTGCTTACCATACGTGCTAAGTTAGTTAATAGATTATTGATCATTTTGTCCAGCAAGTGATTTAGGGCACGTTTAAGCTTGTCAGCGATAATTTTACCGATCATTTTACCGGCTACACTGGCTAATTTCGCTGAGCCAATGGCGGCAGCAACCATTGTTACTGTAACGATAATGGTAGCAACAATGTCGGTTATTTCCTTGGTCTGTTTTTTCAGCTCGGCGATTTCACTTTCTGATGCTCCCCGTAATTTAGCTTCGCTAATTGCGATATTGCATAAAAAGTTGGAGATCTCTTGAGCTATTTTCATCATCAACTCACCGACTGGCGCTAATGCTTTATTCATAAAGGAGCCGCCTCCTGCTGCCTGGCTGATGGTATCAGCAGCGAGTAAGGCGATGCCGACTGCGGCTAGCGCCAGGCTGGCACCACCGGTAAAGACGGCGGCAACCACCCCAACCGCGGCAATTAGCCAGGAAAAAATTTGGCTGCCAATCGCCAACCATTTACGCGCTTCTTCTGCTTTACGGATTTTTTCATCAATATCCTGCGCTCGTTTTTCTGCCTGAATTTCAGTCATTCGTTGCATTTCTTGCAAAATTTCCCGTTGACTATTCATACTTTCTAGGGTGAGGGAACCGAGCAATTCACGCATTTTGGCCATTAGATAAGTGAGTTTGGCGCTGCTTGGCAAATGCTGTGATTCCAGCTCGATTAAGGTTTTAAAGCTAGCTAGTTTTAAACTGAATAGGCTTTTTTCTGCTTCATCAAGTTGGTTAACGATGTTAGTGTCGTTTTTGAGATCAGCCAGTCGAACACGCTGATGTTCGGTATCTCGCACTAGGCTTTTGTAAGCGCCTTGGGCGACTGAGATAGAATATAATTTCCGTTTATCCTCATCCATCGAGTAGAGAACAGCGTTATACCATTCGGTATAGATAACACCATTATCACGCCATTTTTTATCGGTTTGGCTGGTGCTATCGCTAAAGATAGGTTTCAGACGATTACGTTCAATGCCTTGGAGGAATTGCGTGATGGCGAGTTTTTTTTGCTTGAGTTCATCAACTGACAGTTTGATATTAGTTAAATCTAACTTAAGCCATGGAAACTCTTGCTCTAACAGGTTGCTCATCTCTTGCCGGTCAGTGAGTCTATTTTTTTCCTGCAATAGCCTGCCTAAACTGTTCGCTGAGTCCTTGATTTTCAAACAGATTGGCCAGTGCATTAGTATCAGCCTCGGTTTGTTCATGTAACTTTTTGGCGACATGCAGCCAGCTGTCGATAAAATCATCTCGATACTGGCTGAGATTTTTTTCAATTTTCAGGTAGATTTGTTCCACTTTTTTAGCTTGTTGAATCTGATTATTCAATTGGGCTTGAATTTTCCACTGAGTTAGATTTTCGCGTAGATTTTTAATCTCATTTTTACCGATAACTTGTTGATATTGTTTAATAAGTAACAGTAGTTGGGCATTATTATCTGCGTTAGATAAAAGATTATCTGCCGGTGGAGTAAGGATAGGTATATCTTTACCAGATTGATTTTGACTGGTGGTCTTTTTTTGTTCGTTTTCAATCACACTATTGACTTGTTGAGTAATTTTTTTTGTAGCGTGGTTAACTGGTTGACTAGATTATTATCTACAATTATATCTTGCTTTTCGGCAGTAAACGGGTGTGTTTTGTTGGCCGTTAGTCGACTAATGTCTATCATCTTTAGGTCATCCTTGCTTATCGTCATTTGCTAAAGAGCTTGCTAAGAATTCAATGTAGGCTTGTGCTCTATGCTTTAATTCTTGATCGTTGGCATGTTGATAGACTTTCTGAAAACAGTATTTAGCTTTCTCTTTTTCACCGATGATAAGATTACATTGACCACCGTAGAACATCGGGCGATAGTCATTATCACCATGTACATAAGCTAGAGCGTAAAGATCAAGCGCTGTTTCATACTGTTTCTGTAACTGCTTAACCGCTGCTAACCCCATAATGTAATCACTATTATTGAAATCATATAAGCAGAGAAAACGAAAAAAAGTCTCAGCTTCTTCCAGTTTACCTTGTTGATAAAAATCATAAGCAAAGCGGTAAACACCATCCATCAGTTCATCAGGTATGCCTTCTAAATCTTTTAGGCTGGCACCTTGCTGAAGGGCTTCTGTCACCAGTTCAGTATACTCATTCAGTTGAGCATCCATGTTATTATCATTTGTGTTGGTCGTATTTTGCTGTTCCATAGCATCTTCTCGCTTTATTTATGACAGAGTAAATGAATTTAAGCGGTTTAACTTGCAAAAATCCGCCAAGTTAAAGCATAAATATTAAGGTTTTTGCTCACGGTTTTCTGTTTCTATAGGTGAATTTTCAAGTACGGCAGCCATTTCTACCTGCTTTAACCAGATAAAAATATCAATCACATCCAGTAAATCTTGTTTTACCACGGTTTCGTACAATCGATAGCGGTGATAAATTTG
This sequence comes from Arsenophonus endosymbiont of Crataerina pallida, assembly GCF_964020125.1. Classification (NCBI taxonomy): domain Bacteria; kingdom Pseudomonadati; phylum Pseudomonadota; class Gammaproteobacteria; order Enterobacterales; family Morganellaceae; genus Arsenophonus; species Arsenophonus endosymbiont of Crataerina pallida. The sequence goes on from NZ_OZ026540.1 coordinate 473,032, forward strand.
GCGTGCCAGTTTAATGTTACGCACAATTGGGATACCGATCTCTTTGGCATAGGCTTGTACCGCCAGTGCATATTGGTTCGCCATGCGAACTGCCACCAGCGGTAATATGCTATTGTCAGGATCAAAATAAATACCGACAGCAATATGGGTCGGATTGGCTAATATCATTGATGATTGTGCTATTGCTTGTTTGGTTTCAGCGTTGAGTAGTTCTTGATGAGCTCCGCGACGGGCCGATTTTATTTCTGGATTACCTTCATTTTCTTTGTATTCTCGTTTTACTTCATGCTTTTCCATTTTCATATCGTTGTGATGGAGAAAATATTTACACAGGGCATCTAACAACAAAATAGGTAGTGAAAATAGCAAAAAAAACAAAACAAATTTCAGCGTTAAGATACGCCAATCATAAATAATATGCCAAATCATTTTTCGTTGGGTGAATAATAGTGTCGATTGATATGATTGAATGAAAAAATAACAACTACTGATAAAAATAGTTAAAAATAGTAATGCTTTGAGCAGGTTTTTGAGCGCTCGTTTATCTACTAGCCGTTTTATTCCTTGCACGATATCCAGTTTTTTAAAATCTAGTTTAATAGCTTCGGTTGCCAGGATAAATTTTGCTTGGATCAATGATGGGATAATGGCAGCTAATGCACTGATAAAAATTACCGGTAGGACAGTCGATAAAAATAATGATATTAATGCATTGAAAAAACTTTGCGGGTTAATATTGTATGGATTTAACAAAATATGTTGATAAAAATTAATAAATTGCTCAAACTCGAGATAAAACCCTAATACACAGATGCCAGCAAAATAGGCACAAGCGGAAACTAAATCTTTGCTTTTAAAGGATTGTCCTTTTTTAGCTGAATCACGTAATTTTTTGGCCGTTGGTTTTTCTGTTTTTTCTGCCATCAGTTACCCACTATGATTATTGATGAAATTGACGGCGGGAGCACCGAAATAAGTGTTTGTGGTAGCGTCGTATTGAACAGAATAAATAGCAGGCTAAAAGCCACGATGCTTTTAACAGTCAACGATAAAGAGAATGCGTTTAATTGCGGGCAAAATAATGAATAAACACCCAAGCCGATTTCTAGTATAAATAGAGCGATTAATATCGGCGCTGATAGGGTTATTGCTAACATAATGAAACGGGTTAACCATTTGCCTAAAGCGAATAAATCAACATGATCAATTGGGCGGCCGATAGGTAATTGTTGGTAACTTTCGGTTATTGTGGCGATGAATTCGAGCATACCGCCTTGATTGAGAAACCATGCAACACAGAACATATTGATTAATGACGCAAGTGAAGAAGATTCAGAACCGGTCGCTGGATCAAGCATATCGCCAATACTGGCTCCCCTTTGATTATCAATGAATTCACCTATCGCTGAGGCTAGCCAAAAAGGTGCCGCCATCAAGATACCCATAGTTAAACCGATAAATAGTTCAACAACAGATAATGCAATGAATTGACTGGTTGATTGCCATGTTGGGATAACTATCAATGGCGATAAACAGAGGGTAAGTAATAAAATGATAATTCCTTTTAAGGATAAATTGGTCAGTATGCGATCACTCAAAAAAGGCAACATAAAAAATAGTGGTGCCAACCGGGCAAAAATTAATAAATAATTGAACAATGAATTTTGTAGTTGTAGATAGAGTTCTATCATTGCGGTCAGATCCCAGTGGTGAGACCTAAATTGAACATTTCAGTGGCATAAGCGATCACTTTTTCCGCCAACCAACCGGCTTGCATTAATAAGCAGATAAAAACAGCCACTAGTTTTAAACCAAAAGGTAATGTTTGCTCCTGGATCTGGGTGACGGTTTGTAATAGTCCAATCAGCAAGCCGATAGCAGTAGCAACCAGCACAGGTAATAATGACAGGATCAGAATCAAATAGAGGCCTTTACTCATTGCATAGCTCATGTCCATATTATTTGACCGCCATTAAATCTAAGTATTGCGAAATAAGCCCTTTTGATAATAAAGACCAGCCATCCATCGCGACAAATAAAATCAGCTTAATAGGTACCGATAGGGTAATCGGGCTCATCATCATGCCTAAAGCTAGTAGAATACTTGATACAACTAAGTCAATGACCACAAAGGGTAAGTAAAGATAAAAGCCGATGATAAATGCGCTTTTGATTTCACTCAGCGCATAGGCGGCTAATAGAGGGATAAAAGCACCATTTTCTATCGAATCATCGATTTGGCTTTCTGGTTGGGGAGTATGTTTTTGCGCAGCGACAAAAAAATTAACCAGTTCTGGATCGGCGTATTTGCGTAAATAGTGGCGATAATCCTGTAAACTTTCATCTAAAAACTGATCGAGTAACACTGGATCAGCAAAACCATGCGGGTTTTCTGTTTGAAAATTAACACTACAGAGATAAAAATTTTTAGCTAATGGTGCCATGATAAATAGTGACAAAATTAAATCAATCGCATTTAACACCATATTGGATGGCACTTGCTGTACCCCTAAGGCATTCCTCACCATAACAAACACAATGGAAAACTTTAAATAACAAGTTCCTGCTGCTATCAAAAAGGGAAGTAGCGTGGCAATTGACAGCAGGATGATGATAGAAACAGGATTATCTGTCATGGTGGCTAACCTTCTCGTTCGGTAGATAACAGGGTGTGTAATTCAACCGCAAGTTGTTCGCCGACCTGGATCAATTCTCCTTTAGCGAATGGTTGACCGTTAATTTCCAAAGCGATTGCACAATGTGCATCACTATTAAGTATCAGTTGTGTGCCGCTTTGCCAGGATTTTATCGTATTCAAACTAAAGGTCTGGCGTTGTAAGATAAAATCCACTTTTAACGGTAACTGATTTAAATCAAAAATAGTCGCAGAGGATTCAGGGCTGGCATTTTGAGCATCCTGATCAGAGACAATAGGCTGTTCTAACATAATATTTCCTTTAGGTTGCCAGGTGTAATGAAATAGCGGTAACGTTTCTACGCTAAGAGATGTTTGGGATTGTTGCAGTAATAAAATATCATCCGTTTGTAAAGTGCGAAAAAGTTGCTGTTTTAATCGACTATAGCCAATAGAAAATCTGACCTGTAAAGGTAAATTGGCATAGCCATTCTCTTTTAACGGTGCAGTGCCATTGGCGTCAACAATCAATATCTGGCCTAGCGAACTTGTTATTCTAATCGCATCAATCGGTTCTTGCAGACAGGCAAATTGTGTGACTTGAATTTGAAATTCACCTAATTGTGGAATTGAAATAGTGGTTAGTTGTTCTTGTAGCAATTCAATTAGATAGCTGGCAGGAATAGAAAGCCAGGGCAGTGATGCTAACATCGTTAAGTATTGACTGAGTGCGACCTCAATCGGTAAATAAACGGTTAACTGTAATTTCGGTTGTTGTAACACTAATACGAAGTGGTGGCTATCAGTAACAATTTGTTCGTTGGGGTAATGGGCTGTAAGTGCGACAAATAACGCGCTTTTATCTACATATCTGCTGGTTCTAAGTGATAATTTGCCTTTCATGATGATGGCTCACCTGATTCTTCACTATTATCGAGTACTTCATTGAGTGTGATATTAAGTGTGTCAGATAAAGATACTGACCGTGCAGATATTTTCTCGTTTAAATGGCGCTGAAGTATCGACATAACATAGTTATTTGATGCCATAAGTTGAAGATGGTGATCTGCAATTCGGTAAATATCAACGTGATGAGTACCTTGCCATTGAGTGAATGTATAACGTAATTCTGCTTCAGGTGATGGATGGCTAAATGGTACAGCGATTGTTGCCGTTTTGGCGGCTGGTTCTGCCGCTATGTCACTTTGGTAGCCGGCTGAGGCTTGGAAGGTTGGCCAGCCAGCCAAAGGAAGTGCACTATCGTTATTAGCTAAGTTATTACTATCTATAGGAGAGCGGTAATTTTCTTGCGCTGCTGGTTCTATGCTATTTAACTCATTTGCAATCGTTGGTGATAAATTGTGTTCTGTTACCGTTTTATGGCTAGTGTTTTTCAAATGAGCACTGTTAGCGGTTAAAGTAACTATTTCTGTGTCAGCAGCTTTGTTGTCATATTGTTGTTTGACTCCGATTGTTGATTTAACTTTTTCGCTGATTTGATGGTTTTCCTCAATATCGAGGACGATGTCATTTTTTTTCATCAATGGGCGATTAACTGGATAATTGTTTTTATCGGTATCGACTATTGTGGAATAGTGTTGATAGTGTGACTGAAGGAGATCAGTGGTTATTTCAGTGGTGGAGAACGGCGGATTGATGGGGATTATTATGTCGGTGGTAACTAACACTTCCTGCTGTGCTGGTTGCTGTTTTTCATAACTCGTGTTTATTGGATAATTGTTTTTATTGGTATCAACGATTGTGGAATAGTATTGATAGTGTGACTGAAGGAGATCAGTGGTTATTTCAGTCGTGGAGAACGGCGGATTGATGGGGATTATTATGTCGGTGGTAACCAACTCTTCCTGCTCTTTTGGTCGCTGTTTTTCATAAGTCGTATTTTCGGCTGGTAGCGCTGTGGCAAGAATAGAGTGTAATAAGGTTAATTTTTCATCAATTGCTATTGAGAAATCGGCATTATTAATCTGTTCATCATGGCTATCCGATAAAGAGCAGGTGGTGGACGGATTATCTGGTAAATAAGAGAAACTACTAATAATCCGTTGGCTTTGATGAGTAACAATATTAACCATAAATTGCTAATTCCTGTAATTGTATCTCTTCTCGCGAAGCGGTTTTTAAACGGTGGCATTTTTTTGCCTGCTGATAGCAATGGCTTAATTTTTTCTCTTTTTTTATCAATTCGAACTGCTGTTGTTGAAGTAAGCTTTTTTGTTGTTCCAATTGGGCTATCTTCTGGTCGATTAGTGCTATTTCTGCCTGCACTTGATTGGTTTGTGCTTTAACTATCGCTTGCTTCCTTTTTCCATCAAATAAGGCGTTATAGGCTAATTGTCCAGCAGGCTCTAAGGTCTTCGCTTGTTCGATTAGTTGAGTAAATAAAAAATAAGATTGTTGCTGTCGCTGCTGTTCATTGGCTATTTCTCCTTTAATTTGGACGATGGCTGACGCTACTCTAGTTTGCTTTTGTTGAAGCAGTTTGATCGGAGTTTCAAATTTACGCCACGATGTCATAAAGCTCCTTAACGGATTGAGAAAACGAATAAGATTGTTGCCATGATTGTTGCAGAAACTGCTCGATGGCATTTTTCTTATTGATGATTTGGTCATGCTCACGATTTTCTCCCGCGCGATACTCGCCCAACTCCCGTAACAGTTTTAATGATTCTAACTGGGTAAGATAATGACGAAAATTTCGTGCCGCTGTTTGCTGTTGTTGCTCAGTGATCTGTTGAAACAACCGACTGGTACTACGCAAAATGTCGATGGCCGGGTAATGCCCTTGTGCGGCTAATTGTTGAGAAAGGTAAATATGACCATCCAGAATAGAGCGTATTTCATCGCCGATCGCATCGGGTTCTTCTTCATTTTCCAGTAAAATGGTATAAAAAGCGGTTAATGCACCTTTTTGGGTATTGCCGGGCCGTTCAAGCAATGAGGGTAGCTGCTCAAAAACCGAAGCTGGAAAACCTTTACGAGCAGGTAGTTCACCTGAAGCCAGGGCCACATCACGCAAGGCACGGCAATAACGGGTAATGGAATCGATAAAAAGAACGACATATTTATTTTGGTCACGAAAATATTCTGCCACGGTGGTAGCTACTAAGGCGGTATTGCAGCGATCAACCGCCGGCTGATCGGAGGTTGAACTGATAAGAATAGTTTGGCTGCCACGTGCTGAACGCTTTAATTCATCAACAAATTCAGTAACTTCTCGTCCTCTTTCACCAATCAACGCGATAATGAAGATATCCGCTTGTGCATAATTGATTAGCATATTCATTAACATGGTTTTGCCACAACCTGCGGCGGCAAATATGCCTAATCTTTGCCCTATACCGCATATTAATAGCCCGTCAATCGCCCGAATACCGGTGGCAAAATAGTTGGTGATAGGTTTTCTACTTAAAAAATCAGGGGCGTTGGCATTAACTGAGCGTCGACAGCTAGTAGTTGTAGATGCAATTGGTGGCGCAAAACGTAAGATTGGTTGGCCCGCAACATCTAACATGGTTCCTAATAGCGTTTCATTTAATTGAATGGAGAGCGTATTGCCTGTTGGCTCAATGACTGTCGTTAAAGAAAGGCCATACGAAGAACCCATTAAGCTAAGTAATGCTTGTTGTTGATGAAAACCGATTACTTGAGCTTGTCCAATAGTTTTAAGACTGCCAGGATAGGGTTTTAATAAGCAAATCTCGCCGATAAAAACTTTTCTTAATGGTGCCTCAATAATATTTCCCTGAATGCGTACCGGATAGGCAGCTTGATAGAAAGGCGTAAAGTTACTATTCATTGCCAGTTAACCAATAAACAATGTGTTGATAGTGAGCATATGTTGGAAAAAATTGTCGATGGCTTCGGTAAATTGCGTCGCATTTTCTAGCGCTGTGATTGAGAAGGTTGCACGCAACTCAAGCACATTTTTATCATTGAGAAAATAAGCGGGTTGTCCTGGATAAAAAAAGGGCGAATGGTTACTAATCATCGTCTCGAATAAGCGTTCACTTAATTGTGGGATAACATTTGGCTCTACATATCCAAGATTAGTCCATATCATCGGTAAATCATTTATCATAGCGATATGAATATCAGGTAATTCTTCTAATTCAAGCGTGATAGTAGAATGATTATTGAGTTGATGCCCTTGGGGAAATAAATGCGGTTTTCCCATTATTTTTATTGCATCGGTGACAAGTGAAGCAAGATCCATTTGCATAATTCAGTCCTTGAATTTATTAAATTGTTTTTATGATATTGACCTCAGTTCCTTCTGTGATCTCGGAAAACGAGAGGACATTCAGTTCCGGGTAATGTCTGGCTAAAATTTTTGTTATAAAACGACGTACATCAACTGAGCAGAGTAAAACTATCTTAGGAATAGTATAATTTTCTTTAATTGCGACTAATAACCTATCTTGTACAACATCTAATTGAGCAGGTTCGAGATTTAAAAAAGAGCCTGACGAAGTTTGTCGTATTCCTTGGCGAATAATCTCTTCTAGTTCTGCTGAAACGATTAGTACATGCAATTTTTGTTGAAAGATAAAACTAGCTGTAATGTAACGTGCTAAAAGTGCTCGAATTTGTTCAACTAACATAATCGGATCTTTTTCTTTCGGCCCCCATTGCACCAGCCCGCCTAAAATTATCTTAATATTACGAATCGATATCTGTTCTTGAAGTAGACGTTGTAATACTTCGGTAATTCGTTGGATCGATACATGGCGGTAGCACTCTTTCAATAATTCAGGATATTTCTTTTCTAATTGATCCAATAAATCTTTCGTTTCTTGAATACCAAAAAACTCACCGATATTACGGGTTATTACCTGACTGAAGTAACCGTAAAATTCGTTGATATCACTTTCAAACAGATAGTCTAGCGGTTCTAATCTATTTTTTTCTTTTTGTTGTACCCAGTAGCAAGTTTTGCCTTGTTTCAGGGTTATTTGGCTGTTAAGACCCAACTGAGCAAATTCACTGCTTTTATTGAGCACTCGATAACTTTCAAAGATAATATCAAATTCTGCGCTTCTAACTTCATTGACTAAGACAATGACTTTATAGGGTTCTAATTCGGTAGAATAGTTGATAATAAAGTCAGGTAATAACAAACCATATTGAATTAGGATCTGATTTTTTAACCACTGGGTTAATCGATTATTTTCAATATAATTTTCATGCTGCTCTGAGATTGAAATAATCAATGGCAGCGCTTCATGATAAGAGACATCTACATTAGATTGCGATTGAATATTATTTTCTCTGTTACTAATACTACTATGCTGGCCACTAGTTTTTTTCTGATTTTTAGCCTTTTTTTATTAAGTAAGGTTTTTCTTAAATAGGAACCGCTGATTAATATTGATAGTAAAATAAATATCAGTGTTGGAAAACCAGGTAAGAACCCCATAATAAACGTTAGAGCCGCGGTAATAATTAAAGAAAAATCATGAGAAAACAGTTCTTTGATAATATTTTGACCCAAATTTTTCTGCGTGCCTCCCACTCTGGTGACGATAAAACCGGCACTAATCGAAATGAGTAAAGCGGGGATCTGGGCGACTAACCCGTCACCGATGGTTAGCATGGTATAAGTTGTCAATGCTTCACTGAAACTAAAACCCATCTGCACCATTCCAACTGAAATGCCACCTAAAAAGTTGACAAAAATAATCACAGTGCCAGCAATAGCATCTCCCTTAATAAATTTCATTGCACCATCAAAGGCGCCATATAATTGACTCTCCTGCTCAAGTTCTATGCGGCGGTGTTTGACACCTTCATTGTCAATAATGCCAGATTTTAAATCAGCATCGATGATCATCTGTTTACCGGGCATGGCGTCAAGAGAAAAACGGGCAGCAACTTCGGCTACCCGTTCAGAGCCTTTGGTGATTACGATAAACTGTACTACGGTTACGATAGCGAAGATCACCAATCCCACGACTAGATTGTCACCAATCACAAATTGACCAAAGGAAGTAATGATGTCGCCGGCATCGGCATCGAGTAAGATCAGACGGCTAGTGCTAATAGATAATGCCAATCGAAATAAGGTAGTAATCAACAACAGAGCTGGAAAACTGGTGAAATGAATGATTTTGGTAATATAGAAAGAACTCATTAACACTAATAGTGAAATGACAATGTTTAAGCCTATCAACAGATCAACAATATACGTAGGCAATGGCAGTATTAGCATGGCAATCCCTAAGATCATGATACCAAGAACGATAAGTTCAGGCTTGTTTCTAATTTGCAACAAAACTGATTGCAACATATTGCTTTCCCTGCTTTGAAAATTAAAGGCGACGTAAGGTTTTTTCTTTTTGATAAAGTAAGTCAAGTAATGAAAGTAATTGTGATAGTGTTTTTTCCCTGATTTCTGCGCTTAAGTAGATTTCTATGGTTATAGATTTAAATGCTGCAATAAGTTGTTTAAGCAACATAATATGTTGGCTGATAACAATATTTAGCTGTTTATTAGCGATAATATCTTGAATGATAACCATCATCGCTTCTGGATCACTTAATCCCTTAATAAAAATGGTTAACCAACTAACTTGAACCTTCGGCTGTATTAAAAAGGGTAGATTAGAGCAGTAAGCGAAAAAGATTTTGTCAGCAGAAGAGAGTTGTTTGATCCGGCCTAAAGAGGATAGATAGACAGCAAATTCGGGCATAAAAGAGCAACTAGGTGACAACGCTTGCATATCACAGAGTAACGACTGCAAAACAAAATCAATAATTAAAAAACGTTTATCATAGCCATATTGATTAACCCACTCCTCATAAAACCATAGCGGCTCAATATCTTGGCTAATAAAATCACGGTATAACTGGCGCAATTGCATGGCACTTAATGCCGTTTGATAGCTAAATTGTTTAGCTTTTAGTGCAATATTGATACCCGCTCGGGTTGCTTTTGCTCGTTGATTAGTACCCTGGCAAAGTGAATTGATTTCGGCTTCAATCTCAATGGCCAATGAGGCAGAAAAATAGCGTCGGCGTAAAAGCTCTTTTAGCACTGAGACAAAGTCACTATCATCAGGAAAAAACTGGCGCAGTAAGGCTAAAATATCGGCTAATTTATTCTTTTGGTTGTGTAATAATTTGATCACGGTGGCCAGTTTTCTATCTGCATTATCTTCCAATATACGGCTATTTATTTCGCTACTATCCTGTTGTTTCTTTTGTAGATCTTGTCGGCGATTAAATTGACTCATAGCCATTGACATATCATCCATAATATCTAACAGCTGGTGGTGGTGGCTTACTACCATTGGCGTAGGTTTAGCTGTTTCAATGTCAGATAAATGTTGGGTTTTTGGTTGCTGGTGCAACAAAACTGATGAATTAATTTTATTGATATCTACCATTTTTATTACCTATTCTCTCCATTGATATAAGTATAAAGCAGGTCAATAGCAGCCTGTGTTTGCGGATCAACCGGCTGAAATGGATTTTTTCCCAGCGAATCATTCAATAGATTTTTTTCTTTAACCAACCTGGGTTGCAGCATAAAAATACGTACCATTTTTTTATTGGTTGTACTGCTATAGCGAAATAATCCACCTATCCATGGAATATTGCCAAGTAATGGGATCTTACTCTCGCTGGCATCGATATCTTCTCTGGTATAACCGCCAATCAGCAAACTATCGCCTTGGGTAACACGAGCCACTGTACTGATATTGGTGCGATTAATTACTGGCAGCGCATCGATTTTTTCTGTTTCACCGTTGTTGGTTTTTTTTCAGCGCCATCTTCTAAATTGATAACCATCTCAATTTCATTGCCGGCGGGAGAAAGGCGAGGGAGGACACTGATCATAGTACCAAATGTGGCTGACTCTAAGGTGGCAGTACGCTCTCCACGTACTTGAGTATAGAATGTGGTGCTGTTATCAAAGATGGCAGGCGTATTTTCTTGCGTTAGGATAATCGTGCGGGAAACCATTTGAGCATTTCCTTCCAGACTCATTGCTCGTATTTTGGCTAAAAAATGTACCCCGGCCGCAGCACTAATATCGCTGGTATTAAGTAAAAAGTTACCGTGTTTAGTGTGGTAACTGCTTTGCCAATCAATACCCAGGAGATCAGCTTCATGTTTGGCAATATCGATGATCCACAATGACAGCTCAATTTGTCGTTTTGGTTGATCAAGCCGTTGGATCATTTCATTGATCAATTGAATACCTTGAATACTGCCTTTGGCTAACAGACTGCTAGAACCGGGTAAAGGCATTAACTCGATTGATTCTTTGCCAACACGGGTAACAAAGGAGGGTTCAGGTTGATATTGTTCGTCAATGTTAGCAATTTTTGTATCCGTTTGACTTGCCCTTTGTTTGTTGGATTGAAAAAGTTGTTGTAAAACGGTACTGATGCCAGGTAAGACTAATTTTTCTCCCCGGATAGAGTAGCTTCTATCGGTGACAAAGGTATTTTTTAAAGCAAAGATGTGAACATAATCATTACCAAAGCGTTTTTCTTCAATAATATCCTGTTTTAACTGCCGTGCTTCTTGATCCAGATATTCTGCCGCAGCTTGAACTAACTTCACATAAATTGGTGGCTCAGAGACATAAAAGGTTTTGTTATTGCTGCCACCACGTAAGGGATAACGTGGATCGTAAAGACCGATAGCATGCAAATACTCTTTTACGCGCTTGAAATCGATCTTTTTTAGATTCAGCATCTGTTGTTTCATTTCACTGCCATCGTAAACATAAATGACGTTACCATCATTAAAATAGATAAATGCCATTCTACGTATGAAAGTATCAAAAGCGGTTTTGGGGGACGAAACATCAAATCGACCTGAAATTCGCTTCTTTTTCACTGCGGAACTAAGAATAAAAGGTTTATTTAATTTATCGGATAATACGTCAAAAAATTGTTCAACCCGACTATCAACGGCAATAAAAAGATCATTGTCCTGTTCAATATGATCTTTAACTAAAACGTCTTCTTTTAAATTTGAAAATGTCGTTGCTTGATTAGGAAAAACAATCAATAGAAAACAACATGAAAGGATGGCCTTAAATAACGGGCTAATCTTCATAAAACGACTTCCTTATCAATCTAAATGACTTAGGTGTGGCGCCAAAAATAACTTTTATCTCTTTTGATAGGTGTGAAGCGGAACTAAAACCGTAATCCAGCGCTATATTGGTTAGCGGTTTATTTTTTAGAATAATTGATAAGATTGCTGAAGTAGCTCGCCATGAACGTAGCTGTTTTTTACCACATAGACCTAAATATTGATGACAAAGGCGCCGAAAGTGAGTCTCTGAAACGCCATACTTCAGGCGAATTTCCGTTATATTATAACGTTTTGTTTCATTTGATTAAGTAAGTGATGGGTTATCCAGTAGCATTCATGATTCCTCATCGCTTCAATTAATGGCCGCAATGGTGTCTGATAAGGAGTTAGCAGTGAATTGATAAGTAAAGTTTGAATATCCTTTCCGATGCTAGAATCGAGAATAAACATATGATTTTTAGTTATTATTGATTGGTTAGAATAATGAGGAAGATTGTGGTTAGTTAACGCATAATCGATATAAGCAACCAGTTTTATACAAGAAAAAATATCTGATTTTTCTATTGTCCAATGATTATGAATTGGTTTTATTGTTGAGACTTGTTCCAAGGATAAAAATATTTGTTTATCAGTTAAATGATAATATTGATTCTGTTTGTCTTTTATAATTCCAAATGAATTATTATGGATATATAAAAATAAAAAACATTTGATATTTATATTATTAATATTTATTTTATTTTTAGGTATAAAATAATTCATATACTCCTTCCCTGATAAATCTAATTTATAATATAAGTGATTTGTATAATATGATGTTTAACTTGTTAGCTTTAAATTTTTTGGTAAAATGATACACTACTCCGCATAAGAAAAAAATATAAATAAGTATATAAATAAAAAATAAAATTTAGTCTTTAAAGTATTTTCTTTATTTATAACATCTCAAATTAAATAATCATAAAAGTATATTTAATTACTTTAAAATAGATAAATCCCATGAATATAAATAATAACTATATGATTCGTTTTTTTACTGGAAAACTCAGTGGTATGGTCTTTTCGCTAATACCCGGTCACTATCAAATTATTGTTGGTAGTGATCAATGTATTCAACAATGGTCTGAGCAACATGATAAAAATGATGATGATTTTATACAACTCTATGTACCCATCAATCAGCAAAATAAGCTGATTATTATTGACACTATCTTGCCTGAAGTGGATAACCAACGAGATAGTTTTGGCTATACTTTAAATGAACAAAATGAATCTATTAAGTCATTTGAAGCTAAATTTAATTACTCGACTTTCTGGCAGAAAATACCACTATTTGCGATAAAGCGAGTCGATGAAGAATGGTGTGATGAGTGTGAGAATTTGTCTTATTTAATTGAGAAATCAGATAAGTCAAATAAGAATCACTTGATAAAAATAGGAGCCATTTTTTTATTGCTTGTTTTATTTTTATTCTGTTATTATGTGTTCTCTTATGAAGTCAATATTAATAAGAAATCTTTATTTCCTAATGAAGCCATTAATAACTCACTGCCATTTGATTGTGAACAATTTTTGAGTAAAAAAAATAATATAAAAAAATTATTGATGAAATTAATAGATCGATTCCTAATACTGAATATTTTTATTTCCATATAATAAATTATAATAGTGTTTCTTTTATTTATAAAAATAAACAAACAAAGAAAATAATTGAAGAATTATTTAGCTAATATCAATTATGTCAATTTAATATGAATGCTATTTTATTATCTGATTTAATTGATTATGTGAATAATAAAATTTCAAATAAAGTAAAAAATTATAAATTATGGTTATCAGAAAAAGGATTAATAATTCAGTTGAGTGAAATGTTGACGGAAGATGAGATTTATCAATTGAAATTACAATTAAAACCTTATCAAGCTCAACTGGGAAAAAGTTTTTTTCAATTTCTATTACCTGAAGAGCGGGAAATAGAATCAGAAAAAACGCAACTTAAAAGTACCAAGGGATATATTTTTGTTCAACCGGAGCACCGATACTTTCCCGCTGGTTAATTATTAACATTATTGGAAAGGAGATCCTTTATGGCAGTCAATGATAGTACTATCGGGGAAATACTTAAAGAGACTCAAGCAACATCTGATGAATATCAAAAAAGTATTAAAGATACTATTGAAAAAAGATCCATCTAACTCAGCAGATTTGGCTGAATTTCAGGCAGCGATGGCGGCACATAGTGTTTTACTGAATTTCATGTCAACAACCATTAAAGCATACAAAGAGAATGCACAGACTATATTAGGTAATATGCGTTAAGGATAAATGATGAATATTAGTAGCATAAATAATATTTCTGTTCTGACTGAATCAGCAGAGGGTGGAGCGATGACGTTACAGCAAGCCATTAGTCAGCTATATCGACAACATAATCAAGTTGAACAGCAAGTTACTGATACATTACAAACAGGCGATCTCTCTTCACTGCTTGCTATTCAGCGAACTACAAGTGATTATCAGGTTGAAATGTCATTGCTAAGTACATTAGCACGTAAAGCACTAACAACTGTTGAAACAGTTATAAAGGCGCAATAACAGTGACAATACTCTTTCGCCACCTATACTTTTTTATCACCATATCTCTTTTCACTTTTCTTTTATCAGGTTGTCATGATGAAGCGTTACTTAATTCGCTGAATCACCGACAGGCAAATGAAGTACTGGCAGTTTTACAAAAGCATCAAATTATGGTCAGTAAAAGTGCACAAGGAAAAGGGCTCTATAAAATTAATGTGGCGAAAGAGGACTTGTCGGCTGCGGTACAGTTATTACAAGAATATCAATTACCTTCACCAGAACGGCTTGAGATCTCTCAATTATTTCCTGCTGATGCCTTAGTTAACTCGCCGCAAATTGAAAAAGCCAGATTAATTTCAGGTATTGAGCAGCGGCTTGAACAATCTTTAATGGCACTGGACACCATCGCTGATGCGCGGGTACACCTCACAGTTACCCTATTGTAGTTAATAGCCGCAGTCAGACACCGATGAAAGCCTCTGTCATCGTATTTTATCATGATGAAAAGCAAGATATTGATGAATTTAAAATGGGTATAAAAGCATTTATTAAAAATGCGATTAGTGAATTGGAACCTCAATATATTACGGTATTTTTAATTCATAAAATATCACCACCAATTTCTTCTCAGCCGAAAAAAAATACATCAGGTGAGGGATATTATTTTTATATATTATTGCTTTTTATCTTAATTATCGGTGCTGGGCTAATATATTGGGCAATTAAACGTAAAAAGCTCGCGCAATCAATAATAAAATCTCAACAGCAATGAAACAGCAAACTTTTAATTTGATAAAAACAATAATGTATCAACCTGCCAGTTATATTCATCACTCATTTGGCTACCCACCATATGATAAGCTAACAATGGCTGAAAAACGGATATATGACCAACAGGTAATGATGCACTTTCAATTGCCAACCACGGTCGATTTTGAATTTGCTGATAACTTACACGTACAGTTATATATTAATTATTGGTCTAGGCTACCAATAGCAGCTTTATACTTAGGTGGATTATATCAATCACCACAGCTGATGATCGCCAATCAACTCAAACAGTTACCAGAGCCATTCAGTCAATTTTTATCCTGGGCTAAGTTACTGTTACCGCCACAAAAACAACAAATTATCCCGATAACTGCCACGTCCTATTTACAAGATGAACTAACAAAGTTCGGCATGTGGGCAATGAAACCATTAATTGAAAAATGCTCTTTGGCATTAGCTGCTCGTTTTAGTCTACTGTTTAATAAAAATTATCCACAGTGGCAACTTGCTACCATTTTACCGATTAATTACTCATTATTAAAAACAACGCTTAATTATGTTACCTACACGACCTGAAAAATTATTGACTCAAGCGATAGATAATGTCTTGATCCGCGCTAAGTCCAAACAGAGCCATGATTATCATCAACTACTTATAAGCCAGGCCAAAAAACAGGCGAAGAAAATAATTATTGCTGCGCAAGCAGAAAAAGAACAAATATTTAGCCAGGCTAAAATCCACGGTTATTGCCAAGGGATCAGCCAGACATCTACTGCGCTTGCCTTATTTATTCAGGCATACCAAACCATCAACCACAACCTTTATAACGATATAATTAAACAAATAGAGCAAACATTAATTCAATTTCTATTAACAGAACCGGTGATTGAGCAGCTACTGTGTAATTTAGTGGCCAAAGTTGACCTCCAGCAGCAAAGCAAAATTTACCTACCGGAAAAGCTGGCAACCACATTATCTGAGCATTGGTCAGACAAATTTAGCAATATCAAACTCACTAGCCACCAACAAAATTGCATAATGCTAGAAATGGGTAATGAAATTCTTTACTTCTCGCCGGAAAAAAGTGTTACCGAGATGATGAAAAGTATCATTGCAGATAAACAGATCGCCGCCAGCAACCAGCAACAAATAGCCTGCATCACTGAACTGAAAGATAACTTCGTTAAAACGCTACAACAACAGTTTGAGCACTATCTGACAGCCAGCGACCAAAGCTTGCCTGAAGCAGATAGATGATTGCTTTTTAAGCACTTAATGTCATTGGTGAACAATAACAGTTGCGCCTGACGAGATGACAAGTATAATGGCGCCGTTTTCCGCGATTCTCCCTCAATGCCGAAGTGGCGAAATCGGTAGACGCAGTTGATTCAAAATCAACCGCCTTCGGGTGTGCCGGTTCGAGTCCGGCCTTCGGCACCATAAAACATTTCTGGACATCAGGTGATGTCTTTTTTTGTGTTTGGAATCCTAGTTTTACCAAACGTTCAATCGATTATAACTCCCAAAATATGGCCGATTCATCTCAGCAGCTAAACAAAGAGATAGAGCAGCACTAAAACTTAAACGCTTAGCTGAATTTTTATAGCGAATTGATAGCTATATAAGCATGCGTGTTAATCTCACTGGTTGTCAGACTCATTTTATGATTATTTATTTGTTCCTTTGAGCTAATATTTATCGATGAACATGCTCTCATAAGCCGATGGTTCAAAAATATTGAATAAGGTACTTCAAGTTATAGATTATGAGACTAAAGTCAAAGTTTGTGGCATGGTTTCAGGACGATGGCCTGTGATTAGTTGATTGAGTTAAATTTGTGGTCTAGGAAGCGGTAAAGCGGCAGATGTGGTATTAGGAATGAAGCTCAAAGCGTGTGGATTTTGTTAATGATACGCAGCATCTGGGTAAGCGCAAGCCTTATGCTGCAGTGGTACAGGGATTATCTGGATGTGGTTCGGAAAAAAGGGTTATTCCGTAGAATATTGATAAGCTTAATTCTTAATTTATATCATTAATGATGCTAACCCAATTTTGTTAGATGCCTTAATTAGTGATTGTGGTTACTTTGTCACAAGATTAGCGGCCGCTGTTATTTTTTGTTCCTTACTCTAAATTAGTGTTATGCTATAGAGGTTCTACTGCGTTTATTTTCTTGACTCAGTGAAAAGTTTGCACGATAATTAATGTTGTTTTATTTTTATCTCTGTAGCAGTTCTATAGAGTTAAGCAAAGTGATGCTACAGGCGGCCACCTGTAACTATCACTTAAACTCCAACTTGCCAGAAGGAAATAGAAGTTATGTCAGTATATCAAATTAATTACCATTTGCCTAAGCAGCGTGACTATTCGTCTCTTATCGAACGTATCCAACCCTATGGAGCCTGGTGCCTTCTCTCAAATCGGCCTGGATTATCGTCACCGAGTAAATCGCAGACCGGTTCGTGGATTACCATATTGCTGCAACAAATAGCGCAATAACTAAGAGGTAAGCATGCCGACAAACTTAGTGAACCTGGAGAAAATTGCCGATGTCCGTTCAGGCTTTACCTTGCGCGAGGCGATAAAACCAAGCTCAGGGGGCGACGTTCGTATTTTGCAGATCAAAGATCTCACCCAGGGTTTGCAAATAGAACCAAATGCGCTGCCAGCAGTGGTGTGGGAGCAGAATTCTACTCCCCCGTTACTTGAACCGGGGGAGATCGTCGTTGCTGCGCGCGGCAATCGCAATATTGCCGCGGTTTATAGCGCTAAAGTGCCCGTTGTGGCGACGAATCAATTTCTTATCATCAATATCAAAACAAAAACGGTGTTGCCTGAGTATCTGTGCTGGATCATCAATCAGCCAAAGATCCAGCAAATGTTTCATCGTAGTGGCACAAATATTCAGCTACTGACAAAATCTGCGCTGCTCAAGGTGCAACTGCCCATGCCGCCAATAGAAACTCAGCGCAGTATCATTGGCTTACAGCAGGCATGGGAACAAGAAGATCAACTGATTAATCAGCTACAGACCAGTCGTCAGAAGCTGCAATGCGGAATTTTGCAAAATTTATTTAGGGATTAATCCATTATGAGCAACAAGATAGACCAGAATCGTATTAATAGCGTGTTATGGAGTGTTTGCGACATTTTTCGCGGCACTATCAGTCCGGACACTTATAAAGATTTTATTCTTACCATGCTGTTCCTCAAATACATCTCGGACGTGTGGCAGGATCATTACGATAACTATAAGGCTGAGTATGGTGATGAGCCGGAGTTGATCGAAGAGATGATGAAGAACGAGCGTTTCGTTCTGCCAAAGAAAGCCAGCTTTTATACGCTTTTTCAGCACCGCAATGAGCCAGGCAACGGTGAGCGTATCGATCAGGCGCTGCACGCGATTGAAGAAGCCAACGGTACCAAGCTGAAAGATGCGGGAAAAAGCGTGTTTCAGGATATCACTTTCAATACCGACAAGTTGGGTGAAGAGAAGCAAAAGAACGGCATTCTGAAAGACCTTTTGGCAGAATTTGCCAGTGCTGAACTTGACCTGAAACCCAGCCGGATAGGTGGTTTGGATGTCATCGGTAATGCCTATGAGTACCTGATTGGTAAGTTCGCGGCTAATAGTGGTCAGAAAGCCGGTGAATATTATACCCCGCCGGAAGTGTCCGATTTGATGGCAGAATTACTCGATCCGCAACCGGGCGATACCATTTGCGATCCGGCCTGCGGATCTGCCTCGTTATTGATGAAATGTGGCCGAAAAGTGGTACAAGATCACGGCAGCAAGCAGTATGAGTTGTATGGCCAGGAAGCGATTGGTTCGACCTGGTCGCTGGCGAAAATGAACATGTTTTTGCACGGCGAGGATAACCACAAGATCGAATGGGGTGACACTATTCGTAACCCTAAGCTACTGGATAAAAACGGTAACTTGAAGCTATTTGATATTGTCACCGCTAACCCGCCGTTCTCGCTGGATAAGTGGGGGCACAGCGATGTGGAAAGCGATAAATTCGGCCGTTTCCGCCGTGGTCTGCCGCCGAAAACCAAAGGCGATTATGCCTTTATTTCACATATGATCGAAACACTAAAACCGAAAACCGGGCGAATGGGCGTTGTGGTGCCGCACGGTGTGCTGTTTCGTGGCTCCAGTGAAGGTAAAATTCGACAAAAGTTGATTGAAGAAAACCTGCTGGATGCAGTGATGGGCCTGCCGGAAAAGTTATTTTTTGGCACTGGTATTCCAGCTGCGATTCTGATCTTTAAAAAGCAGAAAGTGGACAATAAAGTATTGTTTATTGATGCTAGTCGTGAATTCAAGTCAGGTAAGAATCAAAATCAACTGATTCCAGAAAACATCTCTAAGATAGTTAAAATATATAGAGAAGGAGATAGTGTAGATAAATATTCTTATCTTGCTAGCCTTCAAGAGATCAGTGATAACGATTATAATCTAAATATTTCCCGTTATGTTGATACTTTCGAAGATGAAGAAGAAGTTGATTTGATTGAAGTACGTACCGAACGAGAAAAGTTGAAAATGCAATTAGCTGAACTTGAAATTCAGATGGCTAAGTATCTAGAGGAGCTTGGTTATGGTGCCTGATGGATGGAGGTTAACAGGACTTGATGGAGTTAGAGCCAGTATAATTGATGGTGATAGAGGGAAAAGCTATCCCAAGAAAGATGATTATCTTTCGAATGGGCACGCCTTATTTATTGGCGCTGAAAATATTGCTAATGGATATTTTTCTTTGAATAAGACGGTTTTCATTTCAAAAGAAAAGTATGAGGAGATGCGTAAGGGTATAGTACAGGATAAAGACATTATTCTAGTTATGAGAGGTAATGGAACAGGTAGGTCTTGTATATTTTTTTCTGATAAAATTCATGGAAAAGTTGCAAGGATAAATTCAGGTCTTGTCATCATAAGGGCAAGCGAAGAATATACGGATGTAAACTTTTTACATCAGTTATTTCTTTCTGATATAATAAAAAAACAATTTGATGGTTTTATTTTTGGTAGTGCCCAGCCGCAGTTAACCGTAAGTTTGCTTAAATCTTTGGTTATTCCAATTCCTCCGTTTTATGAGCAAGTTAAAATTGCTTGTATACTCTCTGTTTGGGATAAAGCGATTGCTACCACTGAGCAACTGCTTGCTAATAGTCAGCAACAGAAAAAAGCATTAATGCAGCAATTGCTTACTGGTAAGAGACGTTTTTTGGATTTTAGTGGGGAGTGGAATCAGGTTTACTTGGGAGATATTTGTCAGCCCCGGCAATGGGCAACCATATCATCGTCCGATTTGATTGATAGTGGGTATCCTGTATATGGTGCGAATGGTTTTATAGGATATTTTACCGAATTTAATCATCCGTTAGAAACGGTTGCAATCACTTGTCGAGGCTCAACTTGTGGTGAAGTTTCATTAATACCAAAAAAAAGTTATATAACTGGGAATTCAATGTGTTTAGATGAGATAGATACAGATAAAAATCATCATCTTTTTATATTTTATCTTTTGAAATATAGAGGATTTAATGATGTGATATCTGGATCGGCTCAGCCTCAAATTGTAGGAAAAGCAATAAAAAAGATAAAAATCACTGTGCCTGAACTTGAAGAGCAAAATAAGATTGCATCTGTTTTAGCTATTGCAGACCAAGAAACCCAAACCCTAAAACAAAAACTCCACCACCTAAAACAAGAAAAAAAAGCCCTGATGCAGCAACTGCTTACCGGTAAACGCCGGGTGAAAACGGAGGCGGCATAATGGATAAACAGTTGGCCCCGGCGGGTGAATTTCTGTTATTTCAAAGTGACGATGACCGTGTGCGGGTTGAATGCCGATTTGAAGCGGAAACGCTCTGGCTCTCTCAGGCAACAATGGCAGAGCTATACGCTAAAGATGTGCGCACCATCAATGAACATCTGGTCAACATTTTTGCTGAAGGTGAACTTGCTCAAAATTCAACTCTCCGGAAATTCCGGATAGTTCGTTTAGAGGGTAAGCGGCAGGTTGCCAGGGAAATCGACCACTACAATCTTGAAGCTATATTGGCCGTCGGTTACCGTGTTCGTTCCACTCGTGGTACCCAGTTTCGCCAATGGGCCACTCAAATCTTGCAGGAATATCTGATTAAAGGTTTTGTGATGGACGATGAGCGGCTGAAAAATCCGCCGATCGGCTCATCGATAATACCCGATTACTTTGGTGAGATGCTGGAACGCATCCGTGATATTCGTGCCAGCGAGCGACGTGTTTATTTGCGGGTACGGGAAATCTTTGCCCTGGCGGCGGACTATCAGCCCTCACTGAAAAAGACGAGCCGTTTTTTCCAGGCCATTCAGAATAAGCTGCATTTCGCTTGTACAGGGAAAACGGCTGCTGAGCTTATCCATCAGCGGGCCGATGCTAGTCTTCCGCATATGGGGCTGACCAGTTTTAAAGGTGGCGAAGTGCGTAAAGGAGATGTGACTGTCGGCAAAAATTATCTCAATCAAGATGAAGTTAATGAACTAAACCGGGTGGTCAATATGTGGCTGGATTTTGCCGAAGATCAGGCCAGACGACGGCAGCAGATATTTTTACCTGACTGGCAGGAAAAGCTGGATCAATTTCTGCAATTTAACGATCGCGAAGTGTTGCAAGGTGCAGGCTCAATCAGTAAAAAAATGGCAAACAACAAAGCCCAGACTGAATATGAACATTTTGCTGAACAGCGGCGTCGTTTAAAAGAGGCTGAAGGCGAGCGGGATATCAGCGAGCTATTGCAGTGGCAAGCTAAACCAAAAGCTAAGGATGAGTCATGAATATACAGCACCCGCCAAAATTTCAGGAGGAGTTCAGCGCTAAAATTCCGGCGCTGGCATTGCTTTCTAATCTCGGCTGGTCATATCTTACACCTGAAGCGTCGCTGATTGTCCGAGGTAATAAGCCAGATCAAGTGTTATTAAGCCAAATTTTGCGTCAACAACTGGCGAAGCGTACTTTTACCTTTGCCGGTCTGGACTACCCACTTTCTGATAAATCCATCGATAACTTGGTAGCCGAAGTAAATAGTCCGGCATTAAATGAAGGTTTGCTCACTGCCAATGAGCGGCTCTATAACCACCTGATGTACGGCATTTCTGTCACTGAATTTATCGACGGTAAAAAGGCTAATCCTACGATTGCTCTGATTGACTGGCATAATCCGACCAATAATAGCTTTGTGTTTACTGAAGAGTTCAATGTCACCCGTGCCAGCGGGATTGAATCACGCAGGCCGGATATTGTTTGCTTTGTTAATGGTATTCCTCTAGTTGTGATTGAAGCCAAGCGGCCTGATGGCAATGCTAAAAAAGGGCCAACTATTGATGAAGGGATTTCGCAAAGCCTGCGTAATCAGCGCCACGATGAAATCCCGTATTTGTTTGTCTATAGCCAGTTGCTGTTATCCATCAATGGTCATGAGGGTCGCTATGCTACTTGTGGTACGCCTGCCAAGTTCTGGGCAAACTGGCGCGAAGAAGACATCTCCGACGCGGAAATGTATGCCATCAAGAATCGCTCCTGCTCTACTGAACAATTCACTAGGTTGTTCAGGCATCGTTCAGCTGAGGTTGTGGCCTGGTATCAACAACTGGTTTCTAATGGTGAATTGGCTGTCACCGGCCAGGATCAGATGTTAATCAGCCTGTTGTCGCCTACTCGTTTGTTGGAGATGACGCGTTTCTTCACTCTGTTTGATAAAAAAGTGGGTAAAGTGGTAGCCCGTTATCAACAGGTGTTTGGCATAAAGCGCCTGCTTGAACGTATCAATACTCATCGACCTGATGGCGGCCGTGGAGGCGGAGTTATCTGGCATACCACCGGTTCCGGAAAATCATTCACTATGGTTTTCCTGAGTAAGGTGCTGATCCTGCATGAAACTCTAAAGCAGTGCCGTATTGTGGTAGTGACTGATCGTATCGATCTGGAGAAACAACTCAGTCGCACTTTTATTTCGGGTGGCGAACTGTCAGGGAAGCGAGATAAAGCGTCAGCTATCGCTACCTCCGGCACGCGGCTGGCGGAGCAGATTGGTAAAGGGACTGAGCGCATCATCTTTTCGTTGATTCAGAAGTTCAATACCGCCACCCGGTTGCCTGAATGCGTTAATACCAGCTCGGATATCATCGTATTGATTGATGAAGGCCATCGTAGCCAGGGGGGTGAAAATCATATCCGAATGAAGCAGGCGCTGCCTAATGCTGCCTTTGTTGCCTTCACCGGCACGCCGTTGTTGAAAGAAGATAAAACCACCAATAAGTTTGGCCCTATTGTGCATGCCTATACCATGCAGCGAGCGGTAGAGGACAAAACGGTCACCCCACTGCTTTACGAAGAGCGTATTCCTGATCTTGATGTTAATGAACGCGCAATTGATAGCTGGTTTGAACGTATTACCGAGGGTCTGAGTGACGAACAAAAAACTGACCTTAAGCGTAAGTTTGCCCGAAAGGGGCAAATTTATAGTACCGACGATCGTATCCGCCTGATTGCACTAGATATCGCCAATCACTTCGTGAAGAACATTGACGATGGTTTAAAAGGCCAGCTGGCCTGTGACAGCAAAGCTTCTGCTATAAAATATAAAAAGTACCTTGATGAAGCCGGGCTATTTGAATCGGCGGTTGTCATCAGTCCCCCTGATAGCCGTGAAGGCAATACTGAGGTTGATGAATCTACCACGCCTGAAGTGACTCAATGGCGGAAAGATAATATCGGTTCGCAGAATGAGCAAGTTTATACGCAGCATGTTATTGAACGTTTTGAAAAAGACGACACGTTGAAAATGCTGATTGTGGTCGATAAGTTACTGACTGGCTTTGATGAGCCGAAGAATACGGTGCTCTATATCGACAAGCCGCTAAAAGGTCACAACCTGATCCAGGCGATTGCTCGTGTTAACCGTCTGCATCCGCAAAAGAAGTTTGGCTTGTTAATCGATTATCGTGGCATTCTTAGCGAGCTGGATACTACGATTGAGAAATATCAGAAGCTTGCATCCCGCACCCAGGGCGGTTACGACATCAACGATCTGGTAGGCCTTTACAACCAGATGAGCACGGAATACAAACGTTTGCCCCAACTGCATAAAAACCTGTGGGCGATTTTTGCGGCTGTAAAGAATAAACATGACATTGAGCAACTGCGCCAGGTACTGATACCGCATATTGAAGAACATGACGGCGAACTGGTGGATATCCATCTTAAGGTACGTGAAGATTTCTACGAAGCGCTGACGGCGTTTGCCAGTTGCCTTAAGGTGGCGTTGCAATCTGCCACTTTCTTTGAGGATAAGAGCTTTAGTGATGACGATCGCCGTCTCTATAAGGAGACGGTGAAGCAGTTCTCCAGCTTGCGTCAGCTAGTGCAGCAGGATGCTGGTGAACGCATTGATTACGACGTGTACACTGAGCAGGTGAAAAAACTGTTGAATAAGCATGTGGTTGGCGTGGAAGTCCGCGAGCCCGATGGGGTATATGAAGTTAGCCTAATGGGGCAACGTCAGCAACCAGAAGAGTGGAGTGAGGAGAAAACCCGCAACGAAACCGATATTATTAAAACCCGCGTCACCCGGATGATCGAGCAGCAACTATATGACGACCCCTACGCGCAGGAGGCTTTTTCTAAACTGTTGCGTCAGGCAATTGAGGAAGCAGAAAAGCTTTTTCACCATCCGCTGAAACAATATTTGCTGTTCCGTGAGTTCGAAGAGCAAGTGCAGAGGCGTCAGCTTAGTGATATTCCCGATGTGTTTTGCGGTAATCATCATGCTCAGGCTTATTTTGGCGTATTTAGAAAGATTTTGCCGGAGGTTTTCACCATTTCCGACCCCCAGATACAGGAAAAGTGGGTGAAGTTGGCATTTACCCTCGATCAACTTGTTGATCGTTCGGTTGCAGAAAACTCGATTAACCCACAAAACATTGAGGCGGATATTCGTAAGAAGCTGCTGCCATTGATGTTTAAAGAGTGCAAAGTTATTGGTGGCGGGATGGAACAAGCCAAAAAGATTGTGGAAATGATCGTGCAAATTACCCGTGTCGGGTTGAGTGGGGTTTAAGTTTTGTCTGTTCAATGTTCACCGCGATCAATGTGTTTTCTCTATGGTGATGAGCGAATTTACTTCGACTGCATTCCCCGCCACCAGGTAACCGAGCGCGTGTTAATTAAAGTGCACCCGAATTGCCGGGTGATAGTTTCCGCCCCTGAGGGAGCCGACGATCAGGCAGTACTAAATGCAGTGAAAAAACGTCGCCGTTGGATTTATCAGCAATTGCGTGATTTTCGCCAACAGCTGGCTTACATCACTCCACGCAAATATATTAGTGGGGAAAGCCACTATTACTTGGGTAAACAATATCAGTTAAAGGTTTTGGAAGAGCCCGCCAGTACACGGGGCGTAAAAATGCTACGAGGCAAACTGGAAGTCATTTCGCACCATCGGGACGCAGAAAAGGTCCGGCAGTTGTTGACTCACTGGTATAAAACCCGAGCTAAAGAGGTCTTTAGCAGACGATTGGATGCGATGCTTGAGCAGGCGCTATGGGTAAGTGAACGTCCTCAACTGCGCCTTTTAACCATGCAGACTCAATGGGGCAGTTGTTCATCTAATGGTCGGCTGACACTAAATCCCTATTTAGTCAAAGCTCCGCGCGAATGCATCGATTACGTGATCCTGCATGAGTTGTGCCATATCGCCGAACATAATCACAGCGAGCGCTTTTATCGGTTAATGGGGCAGGTTATGCCGGAATGGGAAATTATAAAAACGCGACTGGATGAGATGGCGGGGGTGATATTTTCTGATTTATGATGTGGAGATTAGATTTTCCCTTGGTCAGCAAAATGGGGAACAGTGGTTTATATGTTCATCTTCGTCTTCATCTTCTTCATAAGTTGCAAGTATATTTAGTTGCTGAGCAACTAACTAATTTATATCTGATTGGTTTGATAACCAATCTAATAAAAACATTATCAGGGATGTATCTATGGCCGTTCCTACTTACGATAAATTTATTGAGCCAGTACTCCACTTTCTGGCTGGTAAACCTGATGGTGTGCCGGCTCGCGATCTTCAATATCTTTTATGTTAGACCTACAGTCATCTTTATTAAGCTTTGAAGGAATTGATAGTTAAAATTATTGTTCAAAATAATCCATATCAAGTTTTGGCAGTTTAATTAGTTGTGAGCTAACGCCAACTTCATTATCCATCATTAAATTAACCAAACGCTTGCCATCAATTAGCACTAATCCTTCAACCGATTTGGCAAAATCGATAGCATGAGCGGTATAGCCTGAGGTGGTAATAAAAATACCACGTTTCGCTTTTTGCCTTGCAAGGGCTCCATAGAATGCTTGTAGTTCAGGGCGTCCGACAGTAGTTTGCCAACGTTTCGCCTGTACATAAACTCTTTCCAGTCCTAGCTTATCCAGCGAAATAATACCATCGATGCCAGCATCTCCTGTGCCACCTACACGCTGTAGGTCATCGCGATGACCACCATAGCCAAGCTTGTGAAGAACATCTAAAACGATCACTTCAAATCGATTAGAAGATACTTGAAGTAAATTTTCCAGTAAATCAATGGCTATCGCATCGCGAATTTCTTTTACTGCATCTGCTAAGCGATCATCTGGGCTACTAACTTGTCGCGAACCATTTGCTTTTACTGGTGTATCTTCATCTAAGGGTACTGCATCTGGATTTGTTTTTAATCTCACGTCTATAAAATCAAAGGCAAGGTGGTCGATCTGCTCTTTACTAAGAGGAAAAGGGTTGTTTTTAATCCATTCTAAACCTGCATCCGTTAAACACCATTTTCCGCGTGATAAACTTTGTGAAAGTCCAGCGCGTTTTAGTCGATCGTGTGCCCAACCTGAACGATTTTTATAAATGAGTTGACCACTGGAAACAAGTTCAGAGCGTTGGTTTTCATCAAGTCCTAAAAGTTCTGCTGCACCTTCATGAACCACTTTCGCGGCTACGCCTTCAGGATGATGTTTTAAAAAACACAATACAGGCTCAATAAATTTATCATAAGTTGGGACCGCCATAGAAATCCTTTATCAAGGTGATACTTAACGTTAATTTCTCTACTATGACATCTAATTTTTCTGATGTTAAGTTTGATCTTTGTTTTTGAAAGAATTAAATGGGAATATTCATCTAGAAATTTTATTTAATATATTGAATGGTAAAACTATTTGGCGGTCTTCGGTTAATATTCATCCATTATATTACTTGCTTGAATATTCTCAATACCTTAATCACAAAGTAGTATGTAGTACCACTTTACTGAGTTTTTATTTACAACATCAAAATATTGTTATCTTGCTCCAGTTTGTGTAAGAGATAATTATTTTTTTAGAAGAAGTGTTATCAACCAAAAAACACATACTCATCCATAATCCAAGTCAATCTAAAGTATCCGGTTTAGCTTCCAATCAGCCCTGTCACCAACTGCTATTCAATTATCATTTTCAATCTATTAGGCCAATTGGCTAATGGGAAGTTTAGCGGCAAACTATGCCAACGTAGCTACATCAGCTTAGTACGTTAGTTAAAAGCGATAAAGACAATCAAGCCTAGTAATAAACGGATAAATTAGCTGCAACTGGAGGATTATATTTAATCTAAGGGGAATTTTGAAAACTAACATAATTAACCCAAAAGCTTGATCAAAAAGAGATCAAATCATTAAAGTAGATTGAGTATTACTATTTTTTAGCAATCAATAAGCTAACTTTTATTTAATTAAACTAGATAAAAACATAAGTGCATAAACGGAGGTATTTTATTTTAAATTATATAGTACTGTTAATTAACGAATCAATTTGATAGATAAGCAGTGATATATGTTGTGAAGGATCATATCCAGCAATTTTTTTGTACAATACTTATTACAAATATCGTGTTATTAATAAAATTTATTAAATTAAAATAAATAAGTGATATTTAATTTGATTAAATAAAATAAATAATACATATAAGTTATAATAAAGATTAATTATTAATCTTTATTATTTTTATTTTTGTGATAATGAATTTAATAGACAGGCTATTTCATAATATAAATAAAAAGTTTAAATAGCTAAAAGCAATAATATGCATTTTAGCTATTAATTTATAACTAATTATATTAATTTTATTATGTTTTTATGCTCTACATATACTACAGTGTAAAAATATGAAAGCGATAAAAGAGAACATCTTTTAGACTATTATAAATAGGTTGTATAGTTTATTTTTTTATCTTTTAAGTAGTTTAATGACTTTCTGATCTCTGTTTGCGTTGTTAAATCTATTTCATAACTGATCATGTCTTCTGCTTTTTCCGAGGCGTTGGCAACAACCGTTCCTCTGGGATCGATAATTCGGCTGCCGCCAAATAGGTTTATATCACCTTCTTTGCCCCATCGATTGACTGCTACCAAATGCGTTGTATTCTCTAAAGCACGACAAGGCGTATTTATATACCAAAGATCTTTATCTTGTTGTGACCAAGCCGATGGCATAAATAAAATATCTGCCTTTTTAGTTGCCAAAATTCTGGCAACTTCAGGAAATCCTGCATCGTAACAAATTATTATTCCAATACGACAAATACCAATATCAAAAACTGGCAAGCTATCACCGGGTGTAAACCATAGTTTTTCATGATGAAATAGATGCATTTTCCGATATACAGCTAACCAGTTTTTTCTATTTGGAATCCAAATACCGGCAGAATTATAAATTTTACCGGTTGGATCATCTCGTTCTATAAAACCACAAATAATAACTAAATTAAGTTTGCTGGATAATTGGCTAAATAGCTTATCTGTCTGTTCATTTTGGGTTTCACTAAGTGAATAATATTGTTCTCCTAGTATTGATGGTGAATATCCAGTAGTCGCTAATTCAGGAAAACAGATAATTTGCGCATTGTTTTCCTTAGCCTTATAGCAATAGTTTTCTAAACATCGTAAATTTTCATCTTTGTCACCTAAAATTGCGTCCGTCTGAGCTATTGTAACTTTGATCATTTTTTATCTCTTTGGGTTTTATTGAAAAAATTCTTTAAAATAGACAAGCAGAAATATATCACAGTAGAGATAAATATCGAGTTAACTGATGGAATACCCATAGTTATGGTCATCCCAGCGATAGAGCCTAAAGCCCAAGCAATGAGAGATGGGTAATTTATCCATGGTGTAGCAGCATTATTTGGCAACTTGCCATCTTTACGCGTTGAATCAAGTAAATCTCTATTAGTACGAAGGATATAGTAGTCAGTGAGCATAATCCCAGTTATTGGTGGGAAAATAACACCCGCTATTATCAAAAAATTAATAAAATTATCTAAAATACCGATAACGGTAAAGAAAGTTCCTATACTGCCCGCGATTAGCGTTAATGTAACATAATTGATTTTCTTGCCTATCATACACTCAATAACATTGCTCATGCTAAGCGAGACACTATAAAGATTAATATCATTTATTTTAACCACCGCTAAGATGGTACAAATGACGCCGATCCAGCCTGCATTTTGAATAAGGATATTAACCACATCATCGGTACCCATCGCTTTAGCGATCAATATAGAAACGCCATTAACAATAAATTCACCAACAATGATTGAAATTGTTAACATCCAAAAAACATCTTTTGAATTCTGACAATATCGACTGATATCAGGTGTTATTAGCATTGCAACAATACACCCACCGGCGACCATTGTTGCTCCAGCGCTTAATGTCATCGAGTCCTGCTCTGCTGGAATGATATTGATTAATTCTTTAATGTCGATGGTGGTTAATGAATTAAATGTCACGCAAATCATAACAGCAAAAAATAAAGGTACCGCTATTTTGGCGGTTAGACTTAATCCTTTAAATCCGTATGCAACTAATACGGTAATAAATATGCCTGAAATTGTGGCACACCAGCCGAAGTCAAGCTTGCCGTTTAATGCATATTCTAAAGCTTTGGCACAAACTCCATTTTGTACGCCGAACCAACCGAGCGAGCTTATCGCAATAGCAAATCCGATCATGGCAGAGCCTATTCGCCCAAAGCCGCACCATCTGGACAGAATGCTGGTAGGTAGCCCTTCCCGACATCCTATAAGACCCAATCCTAGCCCTACAAATTCAAGAATTAAGCTACCCAAAAGTGTTGCTAACATTGCCTGCCAAAATGTCATTGCATGGCCTAATGTAGCACCCAGTATAAACTGCGATAGTGCAGTATTGGCGCCGATACGAATTAAAACAATAGAAAATAAATCAGAGCGTGCTGAAGGTGGAATCCTTTCAAGGGAGTGTTCTTTATCCATGTTTATATTTCTCTATATTATTTAGTTAAATAAATAGCTGCGCGGTCTGAGAAATCGCATCGGTATTTTATTATGAATATTTTTATGAATACAATATTCTATAAGTTGTTCCCGAAAGCTAATCCCCAATTTTTGGTAGATAGATTGTAATTTATTGTTAACGGTATGATGACTAACACAAAGCATTTTAGAAATTTCTTTTGGGTTAAATGAATGTGCTACCAGAAACATTATTTCTAATTCTTTTTTGGTAAATTTTGTTTCAATCAGGCAATCTGTTGTTCCATGAATTTTACCAAAATTTTTAAATTTCCTAAAAGGCATTAGTTCCATCTTTCTTGAATGAAACATAACGCCAACACATTCTCCGTCGACAATAAACGGAAATTTTTCACAAATGTAAGGTTGTAATAGTGAATCTTCACCATAAGGATAAATATCAATCGAAATGATATTTCTTTTTTGTTTCAATGTTTCAAAATCATGTGCTTGAAAGTTTTCTGAAAATTCAGCTGTGGGATGAGGTATTTCGCTATCATTTTTGCCGTATAAGTTAAAATTTGTAGATAAATTAAATAACCTGTAGTTTTGTGGATTGCTATAAAAATGAATAGATTGGTCGCCGTCAAATATTTTTATTCCCCACGGATCGCTATTGTTTTCAAACATAGCAATAAGTTGAGGTGATATTTTCACATCCATTATTTCCTCCCGCCGATAGGACTCAATAATACTCATGAATTACCTATAAACAATCTGTTTATTCCTTGTAGAATAGCGTCTTAATATAAATAAATTCTGGACATAATGGAAATTTTTCTAGCAAATTATTTGTCTGTTATTTCAATAACATTATGTAAATAATTGTTTTTATTTAATTATTTTTTATTAAGTCGGATAATTTGATATCAGACAGATTAATGAATTTATCTGAACTATTAAAACAATATATTGACCAATTTTTAGCCGAATAAATACCTATATAATCAGCAAAATGAATAAAAAAATAATGCTTCAGTTCACTAAGAGAAGACCAATAAAAAGTCACTATCCATTGCTTATGACAAGAATAAATTGCTGCAAAATTTAGTTGTTTATTATCTGCAATGACAATGACAATGAAAATAAAATATTAACTAGAAACATATAAAACCAATATTGAAAAAATACTCACTACAGGTGTGCAGCGAAATAATATTTTTCGAATGGCTAATTAATCAAATAATGACTAATAGAGTAAATTAAAAATGTCATTATTGGTGAAGAAGCAGAGGGCTGGTTATTTTCACTTATTACATAAAATTGAATAAAAACCAGTCAATATAATATGGCGAAATTAATTTGGCGGCAAATACGAATATCGAGCACAAAAAATCGCATGATAAAAAATTATTATATGGTATGTAACTAAGCGGTGTTTGGGGTTGGTTTTTGGCTCTGATAGTATATTTTTACTATTGGCTCATATTCACAAATTTCTATAAAAACGAGATAAATAAAAATGTGGTACCTAGCCCTTATATTTATCACAATTTACCTATCGTTAATTTCCTTCATATAAGTATGCTCGATACTTGTACTTTAAGAGTACATTATTTAATAAATTCTATAACTTATTCATACGATAGAAAATATGATGTAGCACAAAGAACATTACTATGAACTAACGTTATTATGGATTATACAGTTCAAACGGTGATGTCGGGTTTAATTTTTCTAAGACTAACCCTCAATTTAGACAAAAAATATTAATAAAATTGTATGGTTAATATGTTTTTGTATCTCTATTTTTCAACTTATTGATTTTTATTAATATAAAAAATTATTTGTTATTTTATTTCTTTGTGTATATGAGGTTATAACGCATGGTTGCCAAATATGATTTACAAGCAAAATTAAAAGCAAAAAAGAGAACAATTAGAGATTTAGCTGAGTATATAAAAATAAATCCCGGGACAACCCCTAATTATTCTCTTTTTTTGGGGGCCGGTGCGTCTGTTACATCTGGTATTAGAACAGCTTCTGATCTGGTGGATGAATGGCGAGAAGAAATTTATAAGAGGTTATCATCGGCTGAATATTCTGGAAAAGAAAATGCAATTGAATGGTTTAAACAAAACCATACTGATTGGTTCGATTCATCGAATGAATATTCATCTTTGTTTGAAATGAAGTTCGATTTAGCATCACAGAGAAGAAGGTTTGTTGAAATTCAAGTTGATAAGAAACTACCATCAATCGGCTATGCTTATTTGGTTGAGCTTTTTGAAACAAACTATTTTGACACGGGATTTACCACTAATTTTGATGATCTTATAAATGAAGCTTTCTACCAATTTTCTTCTAATAGACCCTTATTGTGCGCTCATGATTCATCTATTAAAGGAATATCAATAAGTTCTGCAAGGCCAAAAATTATTAAATTACATGGAGATTATCTATTTGATAGTATAAAAAGCTCGTTAAAAGAGACCGAGAATTTAGAAGCCAATACTAAAGAAAAATTAATGGATTTTGCGAAAGAGTATGGAATTATTTTCGTCGGATATGCAGGTAATGATAATTCTATTATGAAAGTTTTGAAATTCCTCCTTAAACAAGATGATTATTTAAAGAATGGGGTATATTGGTGCAAAAGAGCTGGTGATGAGTTTTCCCCTGAGGTCTTAAAGTTACTTAATAATGATAGAGTATATTGGGTCGAAATAGATGGTTTCGACGAGTTCATGGCTGAATTGACACACAAGCTCGGTGTTGAGCTTTCTCTCGGAGGGAATCAGAAATCAACAAAAAGGGAAAAGATGATAACTAACTTTATTGATGATGAATATCGTCTTACTAATAATGAGGTAATAAGCACAGACATCAAAAAGCTAAAGAAACATGCTTACACTCAAGATATATCATCGTTAATTAATGAATTATCTGATAAAGAGTTTGATGATTCAAAAGTACCTGAGAACGAATTCAAAAAACTACTTTCTGTTGATTCTTTAATAAAAAATAAATCTTATGAACAGGCAGAACTCAAAATTATAAAGCATCTATCAACTGATCTGAGTGAAGGTATTTATGTAAAGTATGTGCAGAGACTTATAAAGATTTATGTTGAAAGATTAGATTTTAAAAAATCTCTTGAATATAGCGAAAAACTCATTGCTATCGACCCCAATAATGTTTCCTATCATTTCACGAAAGCACAACAAATTCAAAAACCAAAAGAAAAAATTATCTACCTGCGAGAATGTCTCGATAAATTTAAATATAGCTTCTCATTGAGGAATTTTTTATCGAAGTGTGTACTGAATTATCTTAGTAATACCATTGATAATGATGCTGATGTAACTTATCAAGACATAGCAAAGTGGTTAAATGAAAGTTTGAGATTTGACGGTAGTTTTGATAATAAAGCTTGGTATATAAAATATAATTTAATAGTTGATATGCATGCTGGAGATATCGATAAAAAAACGCGCATATCGCATTGCAAGAGTTATTGAAAAAAATGGAAGATATAAATCCGCATCATGAAAATTTTCTTACTTTGAAAGGAAAGTTTCTGGCCAAGAAAAAGGATTTAAAAGAAATACAAGATTTTGTAGACGAGTTGCACGATATATACAAAACTTCATCTAACAAAAAGCAGAAATATATCTTGCACATTTTAAGCAAGCTACATTTGTATCTTAATGAATTGCAACAAGATGAAAATTTTGATTTCAGAAAAATAGCTGAATCTTTCTTTGAAAAATATGATACCAATACTAGCTCTGAAACAATAGCCTCCTATCTTCTGTTCAAGGCTTCCTTTGAGATAGGGCAAAATAAAGACATTCAAGAAGGAATTAAAATTGCCAAAAGAGCTCTTGAGTCGAAGTGGCGAACCGGTCACTTGAAGTCGATAGCGCGTATTTTATGTATTGATAAAAATAATATTTCTATCTTACGAGAAGCAATAAATTCTTCTGGCGGTGATCTTTATCCTCCAACCGTGGCCGATCTTAATGCTGACATATATGTTACCGAAGGTGAGTTTGAAAAAGCGCTTGAAATTATTGATGAACAGCGTGCTAACAGTCATTTAAGTCTCGCAGAGTTTTTGTTGTCGAAAAGCTATATGCTACTTAGAATAGGCAGAAATTCTGAAGTAATTAAACTCATTGATTCAAAGATTGATAGTGTTAAAGGTATAAGTGAAAAAGATATTTTAATCATTAATAGAGAAGTTGCAAAAAAAAGCATTAGGGCATAAGCTGAAAGAGAATGAGTTATTGAGTGTAATTTCTCATAATCACTCAAAAGGTCATAAGTCAATGTGTGCGTTTTTCTTGCTAAGTAAATTAAAAGAAGCAAGAAAGATACTAAAGGCATCAATTGAAAAGGATTACCTGAATTATTACGTGATTAAAGAGTGGCCAGCCGTTTCGCAGGAAGAACTTGATCAATTTACCTATCTAGAGAAAGTTGCCGAAGAAGATTTAAAAAAATAAAAATTTTTTAGAGAAAGGGGTGTTATGTTGCATTTTGCGCGTAGCTATGTCAAATATCGCGGCATAACGCTTATTTACTCCACCATCCCAAAAAACGGTGAGCTAAGCTCACCGTTTTACTATTATGCCAGAATAAGATCGCTTTGTTCGACAACGCCAAGGATATGCAGTTCAAAGTCGGGGATGGCATCACCGTCACCATCTATAAATAATCGACTTAAGTTACTTTCTTCATTATAAGTCAACATCATATCTCCCACTTGTTTAGTAAAATAGTCAACAAAATAGAGTTTAGGGTTGCTATTGATATAACTATCCAGCCTAATGGCAGAGAGATCAATTAAGTCAATGCCAGTTTCAAAATCCATAATTTTATCTGGATTGTCGTAAGGTGAATCTTTGATACTGGAAAAAACAAAGGTATCTTTGCCGCTACCATTGTCTAGCTTCTGTGGCTTTTTGTTGTCGCTATACCAATTATTAACATTATTGCTGATATAGTTATTGCTCATCATGCGACTATTTTGTGTTGGCCAGAGTGTGGATTGCTGTTGGTTACAGTAACCATAATTGTTACAATTGGTGGGTTGATTGGGCAATGCGGCATTGTAAGTAATAGAATATTGCCAGGGAGAGCTATAATCATAACTATAACCATTAAAATTGTTCATCATCGGGTAATAAAATATGGGAGTACTGCTATAGCATGATGTCGGTGTTGTCCAATAACAAGTGTTAGTGTTATTCACCACCATGGTGAGGTTATGCAGTTGTTAGGGATGCTGGTAACTTCATTATCATTATCCTCTTGTGGCAGCTCATTATCGGCATCTTGCGGTAATTCATCATCATAATCATCTTTTGGTTGTTTATTATTAATATCTTGTGTTGGTTGATGATCATGAATATTGTTGGGAGGTTGGTCATCTGTTTTTTTATCTGGCATGATAGTGTCACGATTGCCACCCCATAATATATCTTTGCCTTCCCCTCCATAAATACTATCTCTACCTTTACCCCCTCGATGATATTGTCAGCACTGTTGCCGATAATAACGTCATTGCCTGAGCCACCGATTGCATTTTCAATAATGACGCCCCGAGCAATTGAGACATTGGCTTTTAAGCTGCCAATATCGGAGAAGGAGGCTTCATTTAAGTTAATGCGTTGGTTTTGATAATAACCAGAAAAATCTAGTGTATCGTTACCGCCGGCATCCCAGACACAAAAAACCACTTTCTGGTTACTGTTGGTTATGGTATAGAAATCTCTATCGCTATTGGAATGAAATCCGTAAATGGTATCGCCAGTTCGAGTAGTAGTATTGGCACCATGAATTTTTTGTATGGCGGCAATATTATGCATTAGTGGCCCGGTTGGGTAATAGGTATTGTTATAGATATAGTAACCGAGACTCTCATCATAATGATGGTTAGCGCCAGTATTTGTTTCTTCCCAATAGCTCATAACGCTATATTGGCGTGAGTCTTGTTTATAGGAAGCATTCAGTGCGTAACCGCCGTTTGATGATTCATAATTGCCAGGATGGCTAAGCCCTAATGTATGACCTATTTCGTGAGTGTAAGGATTGCGACCATAATTTCCCAAGGCTGGCTGTGAGTTATCATTACTATCAAGGTTGAACCAAATGTGGTTTTCCATATGGCTATTGGTAGTATTGCCATAGTAATCTTTTTTAATATGTGAGTTGGTCTCTGTAAAGGCATGATCAAAACCATGATAATTACCGAAGGTGATCATGGCTTCTTCCGTAGATTCTACTTCAATTAATTCTATATTAGCGACATCTTGCCAGGTTTGTAAGATTAGTCTGGCTTGCTGTTGTTGGTATGCGGTTAGGCCGCTTGGGTTAGGATTATAGCCATGATAAGTCAGACTTTGGCTGCTTTCTCTCGGATATTTAGCCCAATCCGGAAAGGAGTAGGTGATTTTTAAGGTTTTATCGTCCGTCTGTTTATGGGCTTCTTGCCAACCTTTGGTTGCAT
The DNA here is from genome assembly GCF_964020125.1 of Arsenophonus endosymbiont of Crataerina pallida. Taxonomy (NCBI): domain Bacteria; kingdom Pseudomonadati; phylum Pseudomonadota; class Gammaproteobacteria; order Enterobacterales; family Morganellaceae; genus Arsenophonus; species Arsenophonus endosymbiont of Crataerina pallida. The sequence continues at coordinate 509,954 of NZ_OZ026540.1, forward strand.
ATCCTTTGGTAAGCTGTTTAACTGCTTGATCAATCGTGTAAGATTCTTTGTTTTTTCCATATAAGGAATTATCCATAATTTTTACTTTCTCCAATTTACAAATTATTAATTTTGATTGCTCCCTTTTGTGCTCGCTAGGTTTCTTATTTTATGGTTATTTGCTATTGATAAGTTGTTATCTGGCACCTTTTTGCTTTTAGTTTATTGATGTTCAAATGTTTAATAATTGTTATTTAAATGCGGTATTATGACCTTGTTTATGATCAACTTATTCACCGATTCATTAGCAAATAAAAAGTTATCATCAAATTCTTTTGGTTTTTAGATTAAAAAAATATCTTTTTTACCCTTTTGAGTAACAAAAAACCTTACTGGTCATACCTAATTTAAATTTACTAATCAATCACTTACGAATGAAATATTCACTTATATAGTGTTGATTTATTTATGTCAGGCTAGCTGATTGGTTAAATTGAATAAAAAATGACGCATCAAATGACTGATAATTTGATTTTGTTATGGATAATAATCTGTAATATTGTTGCAATAAAAAATTATTTAGTCGGAGAAGAAATTTTTTCCGAATCATCTTTCAGATTCGGAAAAAGAACTAAATCGCTAAGCCGCCATAATAAAAAATGACTAACAGTAGTGTTAGGAGCAGGGTGCTGGCATTAAGGCAATGCCATTCTTTGGCAAAAATACGGCCGATAACCAGGGTAACAAAACCAAACATTAGGCCGGTTGCGATATTACAAGTGAAAACAATAAAAACAGCGAACACCAGGCCAGACATGGTGTCAACAAAATCATTAAAATTCAGTTTTGAGACATTCTGTAACATTAGTAAGCCAATGTACATTAACGCTGGTGCGTGGCGTAATGGGGAATTAACAGTGATAGCGGTGCTAAAAATAACATCAATAAGAAAAGAGTGCCTACCATCACGGCGGTTAAGCCGGTTTTGCCACCTGCTGCTGTGCCTGCTGTTGATTCTAGGTATACCGCAGCAGGTGATGCGCCCATTACGCCCGCAAAAATAGAGCTTACTGAATCTATGGTAAATGCTTTGCCGCTATCGATAACTTTATCCTTTTTATCTAGTAAATTGGCCAGACCGGCTACTGCGCGTAGGGTGCCGGTCGCATCAAATATGGCGGTGATAATCAGTGCTAACGCATAGGGTAACATTTGTGGTTGTAAGGCGGCGCTAATGTTCAAGCTAAAAGTTAGTGATTGGCCACTATCATCAGTTAGCTTGGGTAAGGCAAATACGCCTTGAAATTGTATACTGGGATCAAATATCAGCCCCACAATAGAAATAGCAATGATCACCAATAAAATACTGCCGGGTATACGGTGTTTTTCTAGACCAAAAATAATAGCCAGACCCAATAGCGACATAATGGCCGGGAATGAGGTAAAGTCGCCAAGGGCAACCGGTAATCCGGCTAGTGGGTTTTTGGTGATTAAACCAACACCATTAGCCGCAATCAACAGAATAAAGAGTCCGATACCGATACCAGTGCCATAGGCAATACCTTGTGGTAAATGGCGTAATATCCAGGTACGGATGCCGGCAATTGAGATAATGACAAGAACAATACCCATTAAGAAAACAATACCCAGTACAATTGGGATACTAATTTGTTGTCCTAATACCAGACTGAAAGCGGTAAAGGCGCACATTGAAGTGGTGCAGCCTATTGCCATCGGTAAGTTTGCCCATAACCCCATCAATAATGAACCAAGGCCAGCAACTAAACAGACCACCGTGAAGGTAGTGTTTGGCGGAAAACCCGCCTGGCTCAACATGTTTGGAATAACGACCACAGAATAAACCATGGCTAGGAACGTGGTGATGCCGGCTAAAATTTCTTGCCGAACATTGCTGTCACGTTCAGTAATTTTGAAAAATGTTTCGAGGGCTGTTGCCGTCTGTGTTTCGGTTGGCGCCTCCGGTAAATTGGCAGACATAGTGCTGACCTCTTAGCGTGATTATGTGAAAGACGATGTGTTTGCAGGTGAACCATTCAAATTGTCGATTAGTGGTTTTAGGCGGGTTGTAATAAGCCGGTTGGCAACATGATAAAATAGGCTGAAGATAGGGATTGTTATTAATCTGAGCGTATGATAGATGAGCGTGGTTGAGTCATTTTGGTTATTTTTACATAGTATCCGACCTATTTTTTTATAATGACAATCAGAGCTGTCGGTAATTTTATTTTGCTGACCGATGACCAAAAAATCGTCAATATTCGCCTTCTGCTGTTATTTGTCGGCTAAAAAATTGCTTATTTAAGTCTGCTAAGTGAAGCAAATTAAAATAGTTAATTGATGGTTGCAGCCTGAGTGGGAGGCTGCTAAAGCAGCCTCAATTAATTACAGTTTTCCCAAGGCAGTTAATATTTTCTCTGGCGTAAAAGGCCAATCGCGCAACCAAATATTACAAGCATCATGGATAGCAGAGGCAATAGCTGGTGCGGCGCCATTGACGCCAATTTCAGAGATAGATTTGGCACCAAACGGCCCAACTGGATCGTCACTGGGAACCAGGAAAGCACCAAAGTCAGCCGGAATATCGCCGATCTTGGGTGCACCGTAGCTGCGCAGATCGCGCGTTAGTGGATTGCCTTGGCTATCATATTGGATCTCTTCGGTTAGACTGTGGCCGATGGCGCGTAATGTGGCACCATAAATTTGACCAAGCGCTAAATCTGGGTTAATCGGGGTACCACAATCGAGTAGTGCGTAGAATTTGTCGAGCCGAATTTGGCCAGTTCGTAGATTAACTGCGACCTCAGCAAAATTGGCACCAAATGGAGAGGCAAAATCATTGGTGACGTAGCTGGCGGTGGCTACCAGTACACCAAATCCGGTGCCGGTTTCCGCTTGATGGGCAATTTCGGCATAACTGATTTGACCCTGTTTTCCACAGACGATGCCAGGGTGTGCCAACGAAACATCCTCTTTGGGCTCGTTGAGTATTTGCGCGCCATGAAAAAGTATTTTTTGGCGTAAGTTTTCCGCCGCTTTTTTGGCGGCATTACCCGAGAAGCAGGTGCCGGATGAGGCATATGCCCCTTTATCAAACAGGGCATGGTCGGTGTCGCCAGAAATGACATGGATTTTATTCAACGGGCAGCATAATACTTCGGCACACAGTTTTCCCAATACGGTATCTAAACCGGTACCAATATCGGCGCCCCCAGAATGAACAATAAAGGTGCCATCAGATTCTAGCTTGATCATGCAGTTTGCCTGATCAATTTCTGGAATACCCGATTTTTGCATAATGATGGCAACCCCTTTACCGATCCACCAGTCGCCTGAAGCAGGTTTCGGTCCCTGCCAGTCAATCAATTGGCGTCCTTTACGCAGGATTGGTGTTAAGGCACAACTGGCGGCGGTGGGCGCGCTGGGGGGCATTTTCCCTTCACCGATAGCGCCAAGGATCTTCAACTCTTGGCCTTCTTGAACCCGATTAAGCTCAATCAGATCCAGCTGATCAATACCTAATTTTTCCGCCAATTCAGCCATGGCCATCGTTAGCGCAAAATTACCTTTAGGTGCACTATAGCCTTGATAGGCGCCGGCTGGACAGATGTTACTGTAATAAGTGGTGACTTGAAAATTAACATTATCGCAGGGGTAGAGAGGCAATGACAGCGCTGGGCCATTACTGGGTACGGTTAGCGCATGATTGCCATAAGGGCCGGTATTGGCGCGGAAATTCATGTCGATCGCAGTCAGTTTTCCGTCGTTAGTCGCACCGAGTTTAACGGTCACCTTAGCCACGTGGCGTGAAGTATTGGCAATAAACTCTTCTTCACGGCTATAACGGAAGTAGACCGGTCTACCCGTTACGCAGGTAGCCCAGGCACAAACTTCTTCTAATAGCATATCTTGTTTGGAGCCAAAGCCGCCACCAACTCGTTCTTTAATGACATGGATTTTATGCTGTTTTAGCCCAACGATACGTGCAACCTGGCGACGGAGGTGCCAGGGTACTTGAGTTGAGGCGTGGATCACTAAGCGATCACCATCCATATAGCTATAGCAAATATGTGGCTCGGCAGGACACTGTTGTACTTGTTTAGATTGGTAGGTACGTTCGATAATTACATCGGCTTTAGCAAATCCGTCAGCAATATCACCGATGCTACCATGAATACTAGCCGCAATATTGTTGATTGGGCGGGCACCGATCGGAAAGTTGATGATCATCTGCTCGCCGCGATTTACCGCCTGTTGATTTTGCTGTACCAGATCAGCAGGTGCACCTTTGATATAAAATACCGGCTCATCATGGACAATCGGGGCATCTGCAGCCATCGCTTCGTCAATTGGCATGACAGGTTTTAATACCTGGTATTCCACTTCGATAAGTTTTAGTGCTGCCAGCGCAATTTCCTCATTTTCTGCCACAACGGCCGCCACGCGATCGCCAACATGGCGTAGTTTCTTGCCAAACATCCGACGGTCAAGGGGGAGGGTTCTGGCGCGCTTTGTCCACCAGGGGTGTAGTAGATATCTGGGCAGTTAAGGTGGGTAATGACATGGATGACACCAGCTAGTGCTTCCGCTTTGGTGACATTAAGTTGTCTGATCACGGCATGGGCATGGGGACTGCGGAGCATTTTTATCACGCAGGCATTGTGGGCAATGCGATCTTCGACATAACAGGGTTTAGCTTGCACCATTTTGGCCGAATCGGTTTTAGGATGGATTTTGCCTATTAAGGTCAAGTCGTCGCGAAAAATGGGGGCAACGGTTATTTGATGAGCAGGATCTATCAGCCGATTTTTGGCTAAATCGACGACCGTATAAAACTGTTGGTAGCCGGCATCGCGACTAAATAAGCCAGACAGAGCGTCATCGATCTGTTCACGATCAGGATCAGTAATGCGGTTTAGTAAGTCAGTGATGATCAATGCTGCAGCGGGATCATTGTAGCCAGATTGCACAATGCCGACATCGATCATCGCTTGTTGAACAATACTGAGTTGATTCCAACTAGCGAGTGATTCAGCCGTAACAATGGTTGCGTTATCCAGTTGTGCGGCGATCAGTAGTGAAGCATTATGGATGGTCTGATTAAATAAGATAGCATCAGAGCCATCGAAGCCAAATCCATCGTCACTATTACGAACTGAATGCATGCCAAGATTGAAAAGCAGTTGCTGAACATTGTCACCCGCTTTGCACTCCAGTTCTTTGGGGCCGCCATTTAGTGTGAAACGAACCATCATTTGCTTCTCTCCTCTTTTTGCCGGCAATCGGTCAATAGATCAGATATCAAAATGCCGGCAATGTAACGTTGGTATGCTGCGCTTCCTAATAAACTATCTGTTGGATGAATTGCATTACTAACCGCTTTTTCCAGTTCTTCTCCTGCTAATGTTAATGATTCGATAGCATGCAAGCGGCGTGCTTTCTCACCGACACCATCCAGGGCGATGCGGTATTCCTGATTATCGCTGATAGCCACCGCCGCCGTAATAACTGCCCAACCGGCGGCTGAATGGCTGATTTTGCCGGTGCTACAATGGTCAAAAGGTTTCTTGATAATAATTTCACTTAACAGTCGATCATCAGGTGCGGCTAAGTAATCTTCCAGCGACAAGAGTTGCCCATCGGCACACAGTAGCTGTGTATCTAACACTAATAAGACTGGAAGTAGAACTGATTCCGTTTGTTGGGCGGCTATCTCACCACCAATGGTAGATTGATTGCGTAGATGGCGAGAGTAGATAAAGCCTAACGCCTCATACAGTGCTTGGGGAATAGACGGTGTATCGCGTAATTGCTGTAACTTAGTGAGTGCTCCAATACGTAATGTACCGTTATCCCAATCAATACTATTCATCGGTAAGTTTTGTAGCGAAATGGCTATTTTGCATTCAGTTTTAGTCGGTGTTGCGTTTAATTTGCTGCCACCAGCAAACCAGACTGCCTGATGTTGAAAACGGCGCTTAAGATCCATTGCCTGTTCAATGGTGGTTGGTCGGAAAAATTGCTCAATCATAATCCACCTGTTAATAGCTATTTTTTGTTGTAAGAGAAGGTGTTAGGTTTTTATTTCAGTGTGTTTATTCGTTGCCACAATTTAGCGGCAATTTTTCTGGCTTCAGCGTAAATAGGTTGATGATCGAAAGTAAATTGTCGATTTTCATAAACCATAACACCGTCTATTATTACGCTATCAACACTGGCTGAACTTAAACCAAAGGCCAGATGTCCGGCGATATTTTCTGCTTGTAGTGGTGTTGGTGCTGCATAATCACAAATCGTTAAGTCAGCTTTATAACCCTTTTCTAGCCGGCCAAATTTGGCATTGAAGTTGCGTGCTAGTAAGGTATTACCACTCCACAGATAGCGCGTAAAACTATCTGGCCATAGTGATCCGCCGGCATCGCGATATTTAAAAAAGGCAAATTTCAATTCTTCCAGCATATCTGAACCGATGCCATCAGTGCCTAAAGCGACATTGTGGTAATTCGCTAATTGCGCGTTATAACCGACATGATTATTCATATTAGAGCGGGCGTTATGTACCAGGAAACCACCATTTTGATTAAGGATTTGTATATCGTTGATAGACAAATAGAGCCCATGAGTAATTAATGTTTTGTGATTGCTCAGATTGTATTCGGCTAAACGTTGTAAGGGATCTTTACCGTATTTATCATGGCTATGGGAGACATCATAGTGATCTTCTGCTACATGAATGTGCAAACCGCGTTGGGTTTCTTTGATGGCGTTTTGTAATAGACCAAGTCCGTCATTGGATACCGTAAAGGGGGCATGAGCACCAATGTGGGCTTCTACCAAATAACGTTCTTTGTCTTTGGTGCTATCAATATATTTGGCGAAGTTAATATTTTCTTCAATACCAGCCTCGAGCTCTTGCAGACCACCATTGCGATCAGTGGTTTCAAAGCAGGTCATGCCTCGTAATCCGGCTTTCAAAAAAGCGTTACGTAAAGTGTGCAGTGAGCCATGAATAAAATTGGGTGAGGCGTGATGGTCGATAACGGCAGTACAGCCACTTTTAATCGCTTCTAATGCGCAAATCAGGCCACTATAGTAAAGCGCTTCTTCATCCAAAGCTCTGTCCAGTCGCCACCATAAATTTTTTAGAGTAGAAATAAAATCTGGGCAGGGAGGAATTTGCGCCATGATGCCCCGGGATAAGCCAGAGTAGAAATGGTTGTGGGCGCAGACAATACCAGGCATGACAATGCGGCCATTCATCTGTTTAATTTCTGCGGTTGGAAAACGGGCGGTCAAATTTGGGCCAATAGCCAAGATCTCTGTATCCTGGATAGCAATATCGATATTTTCTCTCACCCGGGCAGGCTCAAATTCTACTGTCGTGGCATTTTTTAAAATTAGCATAATCAGGCATCCATACGGGTTAATAGATATTGATGGTGTTTGTGTACATGGCTAATGATTTGACACAGGTTATGCAGCTCTGGCGGTATTTTTTGAAATTGACTGTCGTTATTGATGCGTAATAGCCAGGTTCGGCTATTGAGTCGGACAGAGATCCGATCGCCTTCGGCCCAAAAACCAGGGTTAGTACTGTTAATGAAGTCCTCTTCCAGGCTAAAGATAGTCACTTTATCTCGATAGGGTTTGCCTTGCCATGGACAGAATTGCGCACAATTGCCACACTCATTGCACATGGCATCTAAATGCAGTGTTTGATAGCGATTTTGAAAGCCAGGTATGGCGATCGAGACATTGGCGCGATTTGGGCAGACATCAACACATTTACTACAAATGTAATTACATTCCAGGCAGCGATCGGCTTCCTGTTCAACGAAAGCCTCACTGTGCTGTTTGTCAACCAACTTGACGGTAATTTGACCTTTACGTTGATAAAGATGCTGAGGATCAACGTTACTCCAGTATTTATTACCATGATGGCTATAAATATTTTCCCGCCGCAAAATGGTATCGACAGCGCGACGTGCAGTACTGATTGCCGCAACAATGGAAGAAGGCCCTTGTTGAACATCGCCGATTAAAAATATGCCAGATTGCGTAGTTTCTCCACTGGCCAGATCAATAGCTGGTTTACCATTTTGATCGAGTGGAACTCCCATTGCGGCAAGCATTTGGCTATCTTGTTGCTCACCTATTGCTGTGATTATACTATCGATTTTTAAGCTGGTGGGTTGTTCGGTTGCCACCGCCTGAGGACGTCCGGAACTATCAATTTTACCTAATTTCATCAGCCTGACTGTCAGTTTACCGTTAATGGCAAAATGTTCAGGATTGGCGAGGAACATAAATTTTACGCCATCAGCTAAAGCTTCTTCGTATTCTTCTGGCCAGGCGGGCATTTCAGCTTTTGAGCGGCGATAGATGATAGTGACTTGTTCTACATCAAGTATACGTAGCGCTGCCCGAGCGCAGTCCATGGCGGTATTACCGGCACCAATTACCGCTACATGTTTACCCATATTCGGTGTAAAACCACGATTATAGTCACGCAGGAAGGGCAGAGATTGGTAGATATTATGATTTTCACCGGCCAGTTTGATGCCACTATTTTTGTCGGTGCCAACGCCAATCAAAACATAATGAAAGCCGGTCGCTTTCAATTTTTCCACGGTTAAATCAGGCTGACATCCAAATTCAAATTTGACGCCATGTTCAGCAATAAAATTGATATCATGCTCGATAAGCTCTGCTGGAATACGAAATTGGGGAATAATATTTTTTACTACCCCACCGGCGCTGGATTCACGCTCAAAAATTGTTACTGGATAGCCTGCTCGGGCTAAAAAGTAGCCCGCACTGAGACCGGCAGGGCCGGCACCGATTATGGCAACCGGGTGGCGAGTACCTGTACCGGCAGGTTTATGCCAACGCTGTTTGTACTCTTGCCAGCCTTTTTCTAATGCAATTTTCTTCAGTTGACGAATATTTAGCGGGCTATCATAGTCCAAACGAGTACAGTTATATTGGCATTGATGATCGCAAATATGACCGGTAATGGCCGGTAGCGCGTTGCGTTGGTAGATAAGTTCTAACGCATCGGTATAACGCTTTTCACCCATTAAACGGATATATTCGGGGATATCCTGTTTAATGGCACAGGCATTAATACAGGGAGCCGCATAGCAATCTGTTAATGGTAGTGAATCATCAATATTTATCTCATGATCAGCCTTCCACTCTTTTTGGCTATAATCCATACTGATTGCTTGTTTTGCCAATTTTTCTAACCGTTCTACATCAATTTTTTCTGCCTGCCAGGCCGCGCTATCCGTTAATTCGCGTAGGCATTCAGTCATACGTAGATAACCACCGGGTTTTAATAGATCGGTTGCCATAGTGATGGGACGAATGCCGGTTGCGAAAATATCACGTATAGTGATCTGGCTAGCACCACCTGAATAAGAGATCGGTAGCATGCCGTCAAAGGCACGGGAAAGAACCGCAGCAACATTGATTGATAGTGGAAATAGTGCGCGGCCAGACATGTACATCTCTTCGCCGGCTAGTTTACCTTTATGATTGATAACGCCTAATGTGTTAGTCAGTTTCACGCCAAACCCTAGCTGTTTCTCACTGGCCAGTGTCATTAAGCGGCGCAGCATCGCCAGGGCTTGCTCAAGCTGTAGATCATGCTGGAATGAAGCCTCTTTTAAGCCAATATAATCGAAACCGCAGCTATCGAGGATCGCTCTTACCCGTTGATAACCGAGTAGGGTAGGATTGAGTTTGACAAATGTATTGAGTTTTTTGTCTTGCAACATATAACGACAGATAGCTTCTATTTCATCAGGTGGGCAGCCGTGCATGGTAGATAGGGTTACACCGCTTACCATTTGAGCGGGAATACTTTCGGCTAATGTTGTCAGCGCAGTTTGTTGACTTTCAATACCTAACTGACTAATAAAGTCAGGGTTTTCGATCCATGACTGTAAAAGCTGACGGTAGCGGTTAAAAGTGGGATGATGAGAAGCATTCATCATGTTATCAATAAATTGCTGCATAGCTGGTTGCTGAATACCAGCTAAATCGTAACCGACACTCATGTTAAATATAAAGGCTGCTTGGCGTGGCTCAAAAATAGCTTCGAGCAGATGCAAAATAAACCAGGCTTTCAGATATTCATCCCAGGCTTTTACTAGTGTATATTCAGTTGACCACTCAGTGTTAAAGCATTCATCTTCAGCGTCAATACAGGGTTTATCTATTTCTAATTGATCAAGGATCTGCACTGTTTTCAGTTCGATAAAGCGGCCACCAGTTAACCAGGAGACGATAATATTTTGGGCTAACTGGGTATGCGGTCCGGCAGCAGGGCCAATTGGTGTGGCACACGTTTCACCAAATACATTAATTAATGGATGTTGATTTTGCTGACGATAAAATTGTTGTTTGGGAATACCAAATATTGATTGATTTTGTTGGTATTCATCAAAGATGCGCTTCAAAAGTTTATCGAATGGAATTGGGCGCATGATATCTCCCATGAGACTCTCCTTGCTGCGATTTAATTGGGCAAATTGGCAAACAGTTGTCATAAACTTTGCAACAATCACGCCAGAAACAAATAACCGAGGAATGGTGAATAAGAAATGTGATTAATATCTAATCTTGCTTTTTATTTGTGAAATAACTCACGCTCAGGCAAATAAGAATGATAATCAATAGAAAATAGCTAACTTCAACAGATAGTTATCAATTTTTTAATTCTCAAAAAAATAATTTCACTATCACTTTGATAAACCAAACAGGCAGAGGATGTTTTTTGTTGTCTTTAAGTGGAGGCAAGCAGATTTTCTGTTGCTAGTAACGTCAAATAAATCTCAGGAGTGTCAATATCTGCGGTGATTGCCGATTGATCTAAGTCTAAATATTGCCATTGACCTTTTCGTAAAGCTTGCTGCATTGAGCGGCAATGGGTTTGTTTTACCGCCATATTAAGGCAGTGATAAGGCAATAAAACTGGATGACCAGGTGTTTTTTGATAGCGAGGGATCAACGCATAAGCGCCGCGTTGGTGCCAAATTTGCTGAAATATATTGCTATTCAGGCAAGGCATATCACCGTGCGTAATAAAGCAGTAGTCGCTATTGACAGCCATAGCGCCAGCGCTGATGGAGCTAAATAGTCCCTGCTGATAATCAGCATTATAAACAATGCTGATTGTTGGATGTTGCTGGTAGCGCGCGCTCAATTCTGCCGCCCGATAACCAATCACCAAAATAATGCGAGAACAGAAGGTTAATGCATTTTTGATACTTGCATCAAGTATTGTTCCATTCTGCCAGGGTAACATCATTTTCCATTGTCCCATACTGGAAGAAAGACCGGCAGCTGGAATAATGCAATCGATATTTTTGATTATTTGTGCCGATTTTTTGGCCATTAGGGGGACCGGAATAGCAGATTTATTCATTTTATGGACTCTTAAGTTATGCCACCGGCAAATATACCTGAACCGCTCACTCAGTTTTGTGATGGATCATTAAACTCATCATCTGTTGTTATTAGTTTGATTGGCGCAGGTGGCAAAACCAGTACTTTATTTTGGCTGGCACGACAGTTTTCGTTGTTAGGTAAAAAAGTGATTATCACCACAACAACAAGGATGTATTTACCTGATGAAAATATCCCACTATTGATGTGTTGCGATCCGGCTCATTTACCTGCGGCGGTATTTGCTTCACCAATTTGTGCTTGTTATTCCGCTTGGCAACCCAGTAGTGGGAAAGTACGTGGTTTTTTACCGCAGCAGGTCGATGCACTTGCTCAGCGACACTACGCGGATATCATACTGGTCGAAGCCGATGGTTCAAGAGGTCTGCCATTAAAAGCGCCTGCTTTGCACGAACCTTGCATACCGGTTAGTAGTCGCTGCGTAATTGCCGTAACTGGAGGACAGGTTTTAGCCAGGCCATTAGGCCCTGATAATGTACACCGATGGCCAATATTTGCTTCTATAACGAAAATTAAAAGAGGAGATAAAGCAGATATTGCGGTATTGGAGCATTTTATTCGGCATCCGGCAGGAATGTTTAAAAATGTTCCTCTTGATGCCCAGCGTATTTGGTTGATTAATCGTTTTTCTCAATCTGAGAATTTTATCACTAACAAACTATCAGCATTGTTAATAAGCACAGGGTTAGATGCGATTTGGTTGGGAGCTGTCAGAGAGTTTCCTCCTTGTATCTTGAAAACGGTTTAAAATAGTTACGATTAGATTTGGCAAGGTGCATGCAGCCCGATTCCTCCTTGTATCTTGAAAACGGTTTAAAATAGTTACGATTAGATTTGGCAAGGTGCATGCAGCCCGATTCCTCCTAGGGTTTTAAGCCCGTTAATTAGCGACCGGCGCATACACTGAGCCACTCATCTGAAACCCGAACAGTTGTCCGTACTCCATAACGCATTTGCAAGGATGGGTAATCATGAGTCAGCCAAATCCACTTTGTGTGGGTATTGATGTTTCTAAAGCAACGCTGGACATAGCAGCCAGCTGTGATATTGCACAGTTTACGGTCAGTAATGACTCTGACGGTTTTGATGCCATTATCGCCGAATTGAGAAAGCATTCGGTGGTGTTGGTTCTGATGGAGGCAACTGGCGGGCTTGAAGCTACTGTGGCCTGCTCGCTCCAGGCTGAAGGCTTTGACGTCACTGTGATCAATCCCAGACAATCCCGAGACTTTGCCCGCGCTATGGGCTATCTGGCAAAAACTGACCGTATTGATGCCAAAGTGCTTGCACAAATGGCAGAGGTTATTAATCGACATCCGGAGCGAGAGCGCTTTATCCGGACTCTGCCAAATGCAGAACGTCAGGTTCTTGCTGCGATGGTCGTACGCAGACGCCAGTTGATTACAATGTTGGTGGCAGAACGTAATAGGCTGTATACCGCACATCCACAGAATAGAAAAAGCATCAACATCATCATCAAGGCGCTGGAAGATGAACTTGCCAGAATCGATGAGGATATGAACAACCACATAAGGAACCACTTTAAGGATCTGGCCGCTAGGCTGAGCAGCATTAAAGGGGTTGGTACCATGACAGTTGCTGCGTTGTTGGCGGAGCTTCCCGAACTGGGCAGCCTCTCGAGGCGAGCTATTAGCGCGCTTGTAGGCGTTGCCCCCATAAACCGGGACTCGGGTACCATGCGTGGTCGGCGAACCATATTTGGCGGAAGGGACGGAGTCCGAACAGCACTTTATATGGCCGCGCTTGTAGCAACTCGCTTTAATCCGGTGATAAAAGCCTTTTACATGCGTCTGCTTGCAGCGGGAAAAGCCAAAAAAGTGGCGCTGGTCGCCTGTATGCGCAAGCTGCTGACTATCCTGAACGCGATGCTCAGAAAGAACGAAGAATGGAATGAGTCGTACCATCACGTTTCTCCATAATTTTAACGTTCAAGACAGTTGCTATTAGATTAGATGACAATATTATTTAAACATCTATCTTTCATTAATATGATCCTAACTATAGATGATTATTAACGGATCGTATAAAAAATTTAAATTTTTCATTATATTTAATATCTTTTGCTACCGTTAATAATCATTTTTTAGGCTATTATAAAGTTTTTTGCAGCATTTATCGCCAGGCGGATGGTTGAATTTTTTTCAAAACATCATGACAGTGCTCTATTGCATAATCAATCATCAGATCATATAAAACGGCAGTGCAAGAAAAAGCGTTTTCGCAGCCAAGTAATCGATTCTTCCAATTATTAAAGGTATCTTGCGCAATCAGCGTGGGATCAAGTTTATGGGCTTTTTCCATTAAGGCGTAAGCATGATATCTTAGCATCAGAGGAGAATCCAATTCGGTACCAAACACAGCACTGGATGAATAACGGGTAAAAACAGCGGATAAAGCCAGCAGATGTTCAGCTTTATTTCGTTCGTTACTGTTAGCCAAATTATATAGTTCTATGATTTTATTATAATTTTCATTTTTTAAGCTATAGCCATGCTCAAAATCAAGCACATGAGTAAAAATCTCTTTTAGTGTCTGTTGCGACGCCTGATCAACTAATTTAGTGGTAGAAATATTGGATTTTTGTGCATTAAGGAATAGCGTGTCCAGCTGTTCGCCTAAATTTAGTGCTTCAATCAGCTTATTGAATGTTGCTTGGTGTTGGCTATAAGAAAAATGACTAGAAAATAGCGGGAAATCTTGGTTGAAGCATTCATCTAGACTGAATTGTTGCGGGCCTAAATTTTCGCCATCGTGAAAAATAAAAATGTTATTCCACTTGGTTTCCAGATCAGGATGTAGCATTTTTGTCAGAATATTTTCCGCAACCACTAATGTTCTACCTGCCTTTTTCGGTGAAAGTAACAGATAGTTTTGCGCATTGCTCTCTGTCCAATCTGCCTTTCCATCATAATTGCCAAATATTTCCTTAATTTGTTGATATGCTAGTTGTTGTTTTATTTCAGAAAGTTGTAGATATTGTTCATATAATTGGTTAGCCATTGTGGCGATTTTGCTATCAATATTTCCTCCTGTTCTAGCCGCCAATATAGTTTGAATAAAGCTACTGTTAAATTGGGGGGAAACCATCAGTTCTGGTTGATGGTTAAAATAATCGAGAAAAATATTAATATTAGCAGGACGCGCTTCCAGCATATTAATTAATTGTGTTGAGGGGGTTGCCAGGTAATTATCCATCAGTTTATTGATAAAATTGCTAATTTCTTCATTGCTAATAAACGGCGGTTTTCCAAAAATATCTAATAGTGGTAAAGTGACATGGCTGAGATTAATGTCTGGCTGGTCAAGGGAATGAACGAGCTGTAGAGCCAATTTGTTTTTTAGTTCACTATACCGATTATCAATCGTATTAAGGCTAGTTAGCAGACTGCTTTGGTTGTTGAAATGATTCAGTAGTGCATCTAGGCTATCCTCATCCCACTCGCCAGGCAGGTGAAGGGTAAAACTGTCGTGTAAAGAAGCACCGGCAAAATTAGTGTTACTAATTGTTAACTCTTTTAAGATAGTATTACTCAGATCAGCGTTGCTAGCATCGCTGTTCGCAAGGTTAGCCCCGGTTAGGTCAGCTTGATCAAAAATCGCCTCACGTAGTGTAAGGCCATTCAATTTGGCTTGCGTTAAATTGGCACTAGTGAAATTTACACCATTGAGGTTAGTATCAACTAATATCACACCTGTTAGATTAGCCTTGGTCAGATTGGCGTCAGTCAAGTTAGCGTTCGCTATCTTAGCTTGCGCCAAATTGGCGCCAGTCAAATCACTATTAGTCAAGTCACTATTATTTAAGTAAGCTTCTTGCAGTATAGTTCCGTTCATTGCAGAGTTGATTAAATTAGTGTTACATAAATTAGCCTTAGTTAAGTTAGCTCCTGCTAATTGTGCTTCATTTAGATTAGCCATGAGTAGATTAGCATTAACCAGCTGAGTTTGATTCATTATCGCTTTTGTTAGGTTAGCTTCCACGATGATAATGTTTTTCAGGTTAGATCTGCTTAGATTAGTACCTTGTAAATTCGCGTGAGCAAGGTTATGGTAGCCACCAAAAACTTGGGTAAGATCCATGTAACTTAAGTCTTCACTTGATAAATTAAGTTTGCTCCCAATCCGGCGTTTTGCCAATTGTGTGCTTAATGCTTGCAGTTTTTGTTGTTGTGATTGGTAGAAAGAGGAAACTTCAGATTGAAGTGGCCAATTTTTAGCGGCTTCATTCGCCCGTTTGCCGCCCATTCCTTGAGTTTTTAATTGATAAAGCCGCTCGCGGATTGACACTGGTGCTAATTTCAGCTCACCTATCGAATTGCGCAGATATTTACAGCCAAAAAGGGTATTTGTTTCCAGATTGATCTGCACCCAAATGTCTTTACCCCGCTGTTTACCGATCTTAACTACCTGAACCTATTTTTCCAAATCAGGACGGTAAGCCACCGGTGGCCAATCCAGCTTTCTAATTCATGTCGATTTGGTTTTACCAACCAAGGATTGGCTTTTAAACCAGCAATCAATGCTTCTCGGCTACTATCAAATATGACGCACATACATTGATCACGTAGTTGTTTCATCCAGTCAGTAAAATAATCTAAATCGATACCTTTGGGTAAACTACCACTTACACATACCATATCAAATTGGCTTAACCAGCTCAGTGAATCTTGATGGTTAGGAAATTGAATGTTAATTATTTCTTTTTTTCTGACCTTAATTGCTGATACGGATGACCGATCTCTAGTTTCACCATCAAGTAGTCGCCTGGCTTTTCGTCAACCAGAGGTTTTTTTATATAATAAATTGAATTTAGTTAGATCTTCCCTACGCGGTTTTCCGTAACCATCGCGCCTTTTTGACTATCTTACGGCGCATTTCCAGTAATACTTCTGCTCTGATACCCACCTGTACGCTGTTAAAAATCATCCGGCTCCCACATAATATGCATTGATACGGATCCACATTCGTAAAGTGTTTCATCAGCGACGCAAAGCCCGGTTTATGCGGTTTTTTCTTCACCTGCATACCCAGTGCCGCATAGACTTTCGGCAGCAAAATACTCCGTTTCCGGTTGGCCAGAAAGCCGTAATACCGCACCATCTTAAAATGCTGTGACGGGATATGGCTGATGTAGCGCAACAACATTGCTTCCTGGCTCAGATATTGGGTGCGGTGCTTTCCCGTCCGGTGATCATAGTAATGATGGACAACAGTGCCGCCGTTATAATGACGCAGTTTTGAGGCTGCAACCGGCGGGCGTTTCAGGTAACGGCCAAGATAATTGACATTTTGTCGGGCATGTTTGGTTTTTTTCGCAAAGTGAATTTTCCAGCGCCGCTGGTACTGTGATTCCAGAAACTGACACCATTCCCGGTAGTCGCGGATATGCACATAGCCGGCAGCAGGTAAATTCAGCCCGCCGTAATTCTCTCGAAGTAACGCGATGACAGCCCGGCGCCAGTACCGCTCTACTACATTCTTTTTGAAGAAAACCGGTCGCCAGACGTCGTGTTTGCGGCATAATCCGCCGCGGGTCACCGATAAATGGATATGCGGGTGTTGGTTAAGCTGACGCCCGTAAGTATGCAGGGCGACAAACAACAAACAACCCGATTTCGATATTGAGTTTTTCTGCCCATTTCAGCAGGGTTCGAGCGGCACAGGCAAACAACTGATTCAGTAATGGCCAGTTGTGATTAAATGCCGGCCAGAGTTTATCGGGCATAGTGAAAGTGATGTGCTGCCATTCGCAGTCTGGCAAAATGTGTTGCTGCTCGGCTATCCACTGTTCGGTGGCTTTCATCCCGCAGGCGCTGCAGCCTTTGCTTTTGCAGCTCTGACAGAAATATTTGGTGTGCGGGCAGTCAGGGGAGTCGCAGCAATAACGACGGATACCCATAGCACCGGTGCCACAGGCGAGCATCCGTTCGACGACCAGTTTAGTCCATTCGGGAACGGAAGAGCCGTATTTCATGAGTAACCGGTTCCAGCCGTCATCTATCTGGAAGAGAAGTTTTGCGGGTCGGGGAATATACATACACCGGATTATAACGGGAGGCGGTTACTAAGGACAGCCATTTACTTACAGCGTCTTAGCTCCCGACGCAGGCGGGCTACTGTCCAGCAAAATGCTGCCAATCCTGTTTGTTGACTTCAAAACCGGAAAAATTAAAATCACTAACTACACTATTTTTTTCTGTCAATTTGACATTAATTCGAGTTCTACCTTCGATAACATGAAAACGATTTATGATCCCGCGTTCCTTAAAATCCTGTTGGAAACCGGTTAGATTTTCTTTCCCTAAAAAACCACCAACAGTGACATTAATATTTAGATTTTTTAATGTATTAGCAACATTAATGCCTTTACCTGCTGGATATAATCCATGGGTTTTAACTAAGTTGACGGCACCTTTTTCAATATTGTCTAGCATACCGACTAAATCATAGGCGGGATTTAATGTAATGGTAGCAACCTTACTTTTCATGCAATTTCCTCATCCATATTAGCGCTAATGACCTGTTCAATAGCATGTAAGGTTGCTTGGGCGTCAGGGCCACTGATCTTAAATTGGATACGATGATTTTGACGTGCAACTAATCCAATGACACTCATTATATTATGGCCATTGGCGGGAATTCAGCTCCCATCCAAATTAGTAATAGTGACTTTGCTATTAAATTTTTTTATTGTATTAACTAATTGCGAACTTGGGCGTGCATGTAATCCATGTTTATTGTTTAACGTAAACTCCACGGATAGTGTCTCTTTTTCTTCGTTTGTTTCAGTCGTTAGCAAGCTAAATACTTGTACGGCATCTGATGCTTGTAATAATTTCGCTATTTTTTTATCGATCAATAAATTGGCCAAGTGATTTAAAGTATTATTAGCTAGATTATCTTTGCATGATAGCATGATAAGTAGGCAAAGTTGATGATCTTGATAAGATAAAGGCTCTTTAGGGCGTGCAATGGCCATTGCTGTTTTTAGATTACCTTTTTTACTATCACTCAGCCAGATACCTTGGCCTAAATAAAGCGGTGGATTAGTGATCACATCAACGATAAAATCATTATTAATGGCATTTGCATCCTGTAAGTGATTAATATTTAACGCTTGCAGTGTCATGATATGGTCGGTATCAACATCTAAAGAGATCATGGAAGCGTTGAAAATGAAGTCATCAATCGACTCTTGGGCAAGCAATATATTATATATTGTGTCTATTGATGTCGTGGTTGCCAATCGCTTGGCAATATTTTCATCACTTAGAATATGTGTCAGTTGTCGTAATAAGGTTAAATGTTCCTCTGATTTAGCGGCGATACCGATGACAATATAAGCTTTGTGGCCATTATCCCAATCTATGCCCTGTGGAAACTGAAATACTTGTACACCTGTCTGTAATACATTATGGCGCGTTTCTACGGTACCATGAGGAATCGCAATACCATTGCCTAAATAAGTTGACGCTTGATTTTCCCTTTTTTGCATACCGATTAGATAATCTGGCGTAACGTAACCCGCATTGATCAATGCTTGGGCAACTTGTGCTAAATGGATATCTTTTTTAGGCACATCAAACATGTTTTCTCCTATTCACAAATGAGTGAAACGCTGCAGTTTTTATACAGTCAAACCACAAAAGCTATGTTACCAAGATGGCTGCTGGTAGTACTGACGGTTTTATTGATTGCGGGTCATAATCTATTAGATACATTGCATTTCCCAACCGATCATTTTATGCATATTCCTTGGGCAGTACTGCATGATAGAGGATGGATTGAGATTACTGACAGTATCAAAGCGCGTACATCTTATCCAATACTACCATGGATTGGTTTTATTATATTTGGTTATTTGGCTGGTTCATGGTTTACAGAAAGTTGTAATCAGCAACAGCGATTAAAGAAACTAAATTGCTGGGGTGTTGGCCTGTTAGTTGGTTTTATTTGTTTAAGAACAATTAATATCTATGGTGATAAACCATGGATATTAGCGGGCTCTTGGCTGGATACCGTGATGAGTTTTTTGAATATTACCAAATATCCGCCCTCTTTATTATTCATTATGTTGACGCTGGGTATTGGCTTACTACTGCTTCGGTTACTTGAGATAAAACAAAATTTACCATGGTTAAAACCCTTAGTAACCTATGGTTCAGTACCGATGTTTTTTTATATTTTGCATCTTTATGTATTGAAATTTCTCTATTTGATCGCGGTGGCTATTTGGGGAACAAATCAAGGTGAGTATTTTGGTTTTGATCATGTTGCTATGATCTGGTTAGTGACCATCATATTAGCGATACTTTTTTATCCGTTTGTGAAGCTGTTTAGCCAGTTTAAGGCGCGCCGCAAGGATTTAATTTGGCTAAAATATCTATAAATTATTTGGCAAAATTACCTAGTGTGATGGGACGGAACTGGATGGCGAGAATTGATTCTAGTTAAAATAATTACCTACAGCAATTGTCCATCTGTGATGAGTTAAATCTTCTGTTTATCATTTAGCCCACTTGATGTGGGCTTTTTTGTTTATTGATAGGTATCACTAAGCGTAATAATAGGGCGTAGCCGTTTGCCTGCCAACTTTGAGTTACCATAAAAAAGTTAGCAGTAATTTTATTTAATGATTGCGAATATATTGTGTTTTATAACCATAAGATTTACCTGTTTTCAATGGAGTAGTTTATTGAACTTGTTTTTTATTTTTTTGCTTTCTCTTCAATCTTTTTGGTAGCTATATTAATGTCTGCCAGAAATTCTCTTTTGGTATCATTTTTAGAAAACTTTGTATCCTGTAGGTTTGCTTCAGCAAAATTTGTTCCTGCTAAATTTGCTTTACTGAATTTAGCTTTTTGACAGTTAGCATTAGTTAAACTTGCATCAGTAAGATTGGCTTTTTTTAAGTTAGCGTTTATTAAAATTGTATCGTTGAATTTGGCTTTTTGACAGTTAGCTTGGGTTAAATCTGCATCAGTGAAATCTGCCTTTTCTAAGTTAGCGTTGATTAAAATTGCAGCAGAAAGATTTGTTTTTTGTAATGAGATCGCATTTTCTAGGCTGCTTTTAGTGATATTTGTTTGTTGTAATAAGCTTGCTGCTGAATTTATATCAGTAGGACTTGTTGTTTGTAATAAAGCAGTGGCTGCTGATTTTGCTTTAATGAGACTTGCATTAGTGAGCGTTATGTTATTTAAATCAATGTTATTTCTTTTATGTAATAAGATAGCCGCTGCTAAATATCCTGCCACGGCATCTGTTTTTTGTGACAAGGTAGCTGTTATATTTTCTTCGGTGATCTTTAGTTCGTTAATATTTATTTTTTGTAAAAAAATAGCTGCCGCTAACTTTGCTTCTGTTAATTTTTCTTTAGGAACAACAATTCCTTGTAATGAAATGCCCGGAGTAAAATCTGCTTGCATTAAATTAGCGTCAGCGATATTTGCTTCTTTTAATATAGATCCAGTTAAACATGTATTTTTTAAACTAACACTTTTTAAGGTAGCTTGATATAAACTAGCAAAACTTAAATCGGCATTGTCAAGTACTGCTTCTGATAGGTTTGCTTTTTCCAGAACAGCGCCTACAAGATCTGCATTATTAAGCTTTGCTTCAATTAGAATGGCCTCTTTTAGACTGGTTTTTTTTAAAGTCGTATTGTTTAAATCTGCTTGATATAGATTTGCGTTATTTAGCGTCGCTCCGGTCATATTTACAAAAAACATTTTTGCCTTCGTTAGATCAGCTCTGCTCATATTGGCTAAGGTAAAAGCTGAACCGAGAAAATCAGTGTCATTTAATTTTGCATCCTGCATATTTGTGTCAGATAAATTAGACAGTCTTATGTTTGATTGGCTTAAATTGGCTTCAGTGAATATTGCTTTTTGAAAAGTACTGCGTTTTACGTTTACTTCGTTCAATGAAGCATGATCGAAATTTGCATTGTTAAATTTAGAATGAAAAATATACGCTTGATTTAAATAGGCTTTACAAAATGATGCCCCTTGTGAATCAATTGAATCTAAAGTCGCGTTATTTAACAATGCTGAATCTAGACATGCATTTTTTAATGTAGTGGCTTTAATTTCTCCGTTGGGTAGTCTTAATCTGGCCAGTTTTGCATTACTCAAGTCAGCCTTAATCAATGTTGCGTCATCCAGATTAGTGCCCGCTATGGTAGCTCTTACTAACAATGCTGAGTCTAATACTGCATGATTGAATGTCGTGTTTTGAATGGTTGCATCGACCATGTTTACGCGAGTAAGTGTTGCGTGATCAAAATTAACGCCAGATAGGGTGGTTTTTTCTAACAATGCAGAATCTAACTTTGCATGATTGAATGTATTGGTTTTAATTTCTCCGTTGGCTAATTTTAGGGTAATAATTTTTGTGTCGGTCAAGTTGGCATAAGTAAGTTTTGCGTGATCAAAATTAGCGCCAGCTATAGAGGCTCTTTCTAATAATGCTGAATCTAATTTTGCATATTTGAATGTCGTTTTTTCAATTTTTGCGTCGTTTAAATTTGCTTCAATTAATTTTGCATTATCAAATGTTGTATTTATAATATTCGTGTTTTGCAGATTTGCGCCGGATAAGTCTGTTCCGTTTAGATTTACATTTGAAAAATATGCCCCGCTTAAATCAATTCCTTCTAAAATTCTGGCAGATAGATCGGTATTTAATAAATGAATCTTTCCTTCCTTTATAAATATGTTTGGATCAATCCTGTTATTTAATAACATTAAAGTGGCGGTATTTTTAAATCCTTTTACATCAATATCTGAAGTAAAACTCTCTCCTGTCTGTCCTTCAACGGTAACAGATAGTTTGTCTGAATGATATTCAGAGGGTTTAATAGCTACCGTGCAACCATCAAAATTAAATTTGAGTTCTTTAGGAATATGATAACAATTTGAATTGGCAATTTTTTCTTCTAGTGCGGTGGTCATTGTTTGCATGAAATTATCGTATTGTTTAGATAATTTTCTTTCCACCCCGCCTAGGGTAAAAAAGTTTATAATATGTTCATGTAAGCCTTTCGGTGACGTCGCTAATTCTTTTCCTTCTATCGGGTTAATATTTATTGCGTAATTAGTAAACATTGAACAACGATTGGTATCCATATTTATATATGCCATACTTTCTATTTCCCTAATAGTATTAAATTTAAAATAAACGCAATTGGCTTATTTTTGATTAATGGTATTACAACAATAGATATATATTAATATTACTGAATATGTTATTAGTATTGATATATAATCAGATATATCGAATTTATACTATATAATTTTTCTAATGTTTTCTTTAAATTCAACATAATAATGCCATACAATAATTTATATTAATTAGATTATTTATTTTATCCAGATCGTTATTTCTTATAAGATAAGACGTATAAGCTTTTTAATATTCATATTTATTTTCTTGATGTTGTTCAACATCAATTATGCTCATAACCTATTATCAATACTTAAATTCTATCAATAGACTTTTGCAGATTTCCTAATGAGTTAGTTTATATTTCATCCATAACTTGGCTGTTAACTTTTGAATGCAAATTTATCAATAAGTTATTTTTGTTCAGTTATTGGCCATGAATTTAAACTGAAATAGTTAATAAATAAATTACACACAGCAAAATCATTAATTTCACTGATTTTGTTTATAAAACAAGCATATGATTTATAAAGACTAGACCCGCACTAAAACAGCACGTATAATGCACCCCACTTAGGCCCCTTGGCTCAGTGGTTAGAGCAGGCGACTCATAATCGCTTGGTCGCTGGTTCAAATCCAGCAGGGGCCACCAAATTTTAGCTATAATAGCAGCCAATTGATACCACTCTACTATGAGTGGTTTTTGCTATTCTAAAGCCACAGATTTTGCTTGTCTTTGTAGGCAACGGATTTATCACTAACGGCCAGCAGCTAGCGGTGGCGACAATTATCGACGACATCAGTGCAATTAAAACAACCATTTCTGCTCTATAACTGGCAATAATTAATATTGATGGATAACTAAATATCAGATTGGAAATTGAATCGAGGGTGTTTAGGCAACATTTTGTTAGCGTTTTTACCATGTTATCTAATTACAGTGGCTAAAACTTTTACTAATGATCTGCTGAATTAACATAACTATCAATAAAAAAGCACCTATCTAGAGGTGCTTTTTATTACGCTAAAGAGAAATAAGCGTTATTCATCCAGGAAACTACGTAACACTTCTGAACGACTTGGATGGCGCAGTTTACGTAACGCTTTTGCTTCTATTTGTCGGATCCGCTCGCGAGTAACATCAAACTGTTTACCCACTTCCTCTAGCGTGTGATCCGTATTCATATCAATACCAAAGCGCATGCGCAGAACTTTTGCTTCACGGGTCGTTAAGCCAGCTAGAACTTCGTGGGTAGCTGATCTTAGACTTTCCGAGGTAGCAGAGTCTAACGGTAATTCTAGAGTAGTATCTTCAATGAAATCACCAAGATGTGAATCTTCATCATCGCCAATAGGTGTTTCCATCGAGATAGGCTCTTTAGCAATTTTTAGTACTTTACGGATTTTATCCTCAGGCATTAACATGCGTTCTGCCAATTCTTCAGGCGAGGGTTCACTACCCATTTCCTGTAACATTTGGCGAGAAATGCGGTTCAGTTTGTTGATCGTTTCGATCATGTGCACTGGAATACGGATTGTGCGCGCCTGATCAGCAATTGAACGGGTGATCGCCTGTCGGATCCACCAGGTTGCATAAGTTGAAAACTTATAGCCACGACGGTATTCAAATTTATCAACCGCTTTCATTAGACCAATGTTACCTTCCTGGATCAGATCAAGGAATTGAAGGCCACGATTGGTATATTTTTTAGCAATAGAGATAACTAACCGTAAGTTAGCTTCAACCATCTCTTTTTTCGCTCGACGCGCTTTTGCTTCACCAATAGACATTCGGCGGTTAATATCTTTAACCTGTTCAATGGTTAAACCAGTCTCTTCTTCAATTTGTTGTAGTTTTTGCAACGAGCGTTGTATCTCTTCTTCGACTTCAACTAATTTTTCAGACCAGGGTTTATTCATTGCTTTTGCCGCAGCTAACCAATTACCATTGGTTTCATTACCTGAGAATAGGGTAATGAAGTTTTTCTTCGGCATCTTGCATTGTTCAATACAGAGTTTCATGATGAGACGTTCTTGAGAACGAACACGTTCCATCATATCACGCATATTGTTCACTAAATAATCAAACTGTTTTGGTACTAAACGGAACTGTTTGAAAATCTCGGACAACTGCTCGATTTCTGCTACTGAATTAGCATGGTTACGGCCACTTTTTTGGATTTCAATGGACGTACGTTCATATTGCTCACGAAGTTCTGAAAATTTCTGTCGAGCGAGTTCTGGATCGACATTGTTTTCATCACTGTCGTCACTATCGTCGTCTTCGTCTTTATCTTCATCTTCGTCATCATTTAAGGCTTCTTCCGGTAACACCGAACCGATATGTGTTGCTGTCGGTGCTAAATCCTCTTCAGCGTTTGGATCAACGAAGCCGGTAATAATATCAGATAGGCGGATTTCACCTTTTTCAACACGTTCGTATTGGTCTAATAGATAAGCGATAGCCTCAGGATATTCAGCAACAGAACACTGAACCTGATTAATGCCATCTTCGATGCGTTTAGCGATATCAATTTCACCTTCACGGGTCAGTAGTTCTACGGTGCCCATTTCACGCATATACATCCGCACAGGATCTGTTGTGCGGCCTATTTCACTTTCAACACTGGATAATACCTGGGCAGCAGCCTCAACAGCATCATCGTCAGTATCAGTGGCGGTTTCTGCCAGAATAAGATCGTCGGCATCAGGCGCTTCTTCCATCACTTGAATGCCCATATCATTAATCATTTGGATGATATCTTCGATCTGATCTGAATCGACGATATCTTCCGGCAGATGGTCGTTGACCTCAGCATAGGTCAGGTAGCCTTGCTCTTTACCTTTGGTAACTAGTAGCTTCAGCTGTGACTGCGGGTTTTGCTCCATAAGACGGTATCCACACTTCATAATTTGGGTTGGTGTTGGTCGGCGAAAACAAGTCAGCCAACAATAAAATTAAAGGGAATTTAATTATTTTATGTGCCATGCCCTTTACATCATGGCAACTTACAGGCGCTTGCCCTACGTTATACGGCACTTAAGCCGGATGTTTTTTACTTTTTCAAGATTACTGTTTTATTCTTGCAACAGTAATTAAACGAACTTCTTCACGTTCTTCACTGGTTAAGCCTTCTGCTCGTTCTTTTGCCATCAGAAATGCGAACCTTTCATCAAGCGCGGTAATAAATAAATGCTCCAACGCATCCTTGAACATTTTTTCCGCTATCTCTTCTATCTCTATATCGTTCCAAGTTGCCAGTTTTTCAAGTTGTTTAACAAATTTATTATTACGATAGCATTCCAATAATTGACCAGTATTTATGCCAGGATGAGATTGACAAAGTTCAACTAACTCTAAAAACAGCGCTAATCCTGGTAATTGTGAGTGCTTAATTCCATCAAGAGTAGGAATTAGGCTGACAAAATTTGGATTTTGTACCAATAATGCGATCAATATTCGCATTGTTGTCGGTTTAATTTTTGGTGTCTGATAATTTGTTTTTTCCGCCGATCCTTTTTCGATCATGGCAAAAATACGCGAAGTATCAGGAATACCAATAAAATTACCTAATTCTTGTGCCAAATATAACTGTAAAGTATCACCAGGCACTTTTTTAATTAAAGGGATAGCAAGACGATTGAATTTTGCTTTACCTTCATGACTGCTTAAATCAACTTGTGCAACCAATGTATCAAACAAAAATGTAGACAAAGAGTGGGATTTATCCATCCGTTGTTCAAAATTTGTTTTACCTTCTTTACGTATTAGTGAATCAGGATCCTCACCATCAGGTAAAAACATAAATTGTAGTTGGCGGCCATCACTCAAATAGGGAAGTGCCGTTTCAAGCGTTCGCCATGCGGCTTCGCGACCTGCTTTATCCCCATCATAACAACAAATAACCGTATCTGTTGTCCGAAAAAGTAACTGGATATGCTCTGCCGTGGTTGATGTACCTAATGACGCTACGGCATAATTAATACCAAATTGCGCCAGAGCGACAACATCCATATAACCTTCGACAACTAATAGTTTAGAAAGTGCCAGATTATTTTGTGTTGCTTCATATAAGCCGTATAATTGACGGCCTTTATGAAAAATCTCAGTTTCTGGTGAATTGAGATATTTTGGTAATGTGTCATCTAAAACACGGCCACCAAATGCCACGACACGTCCTCTACGATCTCGGATTGGAAATATTATACGTTCACGAAAGCGATCGTAAGTGCGGCCATTATTATTGGTAACTAACATACCAGCAGCATCTAGCTGTTTATGGCTATCAGCGTGTTTAGCGAAATGCTTGAGTAGGTTGTCCCAGCCGCTTGGGGCAAAACCGATAGAAAAGCGATAAATAACTTCATCACTTAAGCCGCGCTGTATTAAATATTGTTTTGCACTCTGCGAGTCTAATTTATTCAATAAATGTTGATAAAATTGATTAATTTCATCCATTAATTGATAAAGATTTTGTCGCTGATGCCGCTCTATTTGGTTTGAACTATTGCCGGTTTCATAAGGAATTTCCAGTCCGTGCATGGTAGCCAGTTCTTCAATCGTTTCGACAAAATCAAGCTTGTCATAGTTCATCAAAAAATCAATGGCATTACCATGAGCGCCACAGCCAAAACAGTGATAAAATTGTTTATCGCCATTAACTGTAAATGAGGGCGTTTTTTCATTATGAAATGGACAACACGCGTGATGGTTTTTGCCTTGCTTTTTTAGCGGCACTTTAGTATCAATAAGATCAACGATATCGGTTCTGGCCAATAAATCATTGATAAATGTACGCGGGATTCGTCCAGCCATAAACTCTTCATTGATGAAAGATAACAAGCCGTGCTTCCTGTTAGAAAGCACGGCCTTCTTGTAATCACTTAATCACTGCTGTCGAATTGTTACGA
Organism: Arsenophonus endosymbiont of Crataerina pallida; assembly: GCF_964020125.1. Classification (NCBI taxonomy): domain Bacteria; kingdom Pseudomonadati; phylum Pseudomonadota; class Gammaproteobacteria; order Enterobacterales; family Morganellaceae; genus Arsenophonus; species Arsenophonus endosymbiont of Crataerina pallida. The sequence goes on from NZ_OZ026540.1 coordinate 537,524, forward strand.
TTGTTGAACCGTAGCAATTAGTACAAACGAGTACGACGTGCGTTCTCGCGAGCCAATTTTTTAGCGTGGCGCTTTACTGCTGATGCTTTTTCACGTTTACGTACAGTCGTTGGTTTCTCATAGAACTCACGACGGCGCACTTCAGCTAATATTCCTGCTTTTTCGCAAGAACGCTTAAAACGACGTAGTGCTACGTCAAATGGCTCGTTTTCACGTACTTTAATTACCGGCATGTGCCTTTCACCTCAAAAAAATCGGTTTTTGCTAGCAATATCATAGCCAGCTGCCTTTATTAAAATGGTGCGGAATTTTACTTCAATGTGTAGGGCTTTGTAAAGTGCTGTATAAAAACGAAACGCACAAAATCACCCAATTATTTATTTTTAATAACAAAATAGTTGGCATAGTCTAGATGATAATGAATAAGCCCTACAAATTATTTATATTAATTATAACTGATTTAATTCAGATAGACAGTTATTTATTTGCTGAGAAGTTGCACCTTTTTTACATAAATAGTGATAAACTTGCGCTATTAGCGAAGGTGGTGAGTAATATATGCGTGTTTTAGGTATAGAAACATCATGCGATGAAACGGGTATCGCGATTTATGATGATCAATTAGGTTTATTAGCCAATCAATTATATAGCCAGGTAAAATTGCATGCCGATTATGGCGGAGTGGTGCCTGAATTAGCTTCTCGCGATCATATTCGTAAAACAATTCCTTTAATTAAAGCGGCACTACAACAAGCGGATTCAACTGCTGGTGATATTGATGCGGTTGCTTATACCGCGGGTCCTGGTTTGATCGGTGCTTTATTGGTGGGAGCAAAAATCGGGCGTTCATTAGCATTTGCTTGGCGAGTGCCGGCTATTCCTATTCATCACATGGAAGGGCATCTACTGGCGCCAATGCTGGAAGAAAATAGTCCTGAATTCCCTTTTGTAGCATTATTGGTCTCTGGTGGGCATACTCAGTTAATTAATGTAATAGCGATTGGTCAATATCAGTTATTAGGCGAATCAATTGATGATGCTGCGGGTGAAGCTTTTGATAAGACAGCAAAATTATTAGGTTTGGATTATCCGGGCGGGCCAGCACTCTCATTGATGGCAGGGCAGGGACAGGCTGGCCGTTTTGTATTTCCTCGTCCGATGACAGACCGCCCGGGACTGGATTTTAGTTTCTCAGGGTTAAAAACTTTTGCTGCCAATACCATTCGTAATAATAGTATGGATCAACAAACCGCTGCTGATATTGCTCGGGCATTTGAAGATGCTGTTGTGGATACATTAGTGATCAAATGTAAACGTGCTTTAGAACAAACGGGTTCTAAGCGTTTGGTTATGGCAGGTGGTGTAAGTGCAAATCGTACCTTACGGCTAAAAATGGCAGAATCGATAACAAAAATTGGCGGCCAGGTTTTTTATGCTCGACCAGAATTTTGTACTGATAATGGCGCAATGATAGCGCTGGCCGGCATGATCCGTTTAAAAAATGGCGTAAGTAATAGCCTGGATATCACCGTGAAAGCACGTTGGCCACTAGCAGATTTATCACCGTTAGCAACAACAACTGTGCATAAATCGACTTAAAGTCTAAAAATTAACACAGTAATCAGTAGTTAATCATTTTTTTCTTGTTTTTTAGTGGCTTGAATCAGTTCTTTATTTGTTTTTTCGCTTTTTTTCTTCATTTTTTGCCATATACGGCTTTCTTGGCCTCTCCACAGACGCTGAATGTTATCATGATGGCGAAAGAGTATGAGACATGAAAGCATCGCAACCGGGAAGGTGAATTCCGGTTTAAACCACCAAACATAGAAGGGAGCTAATAGAGCAGTGACAATAGCTCCTAATGATGAATATCCACTGAGTAGTACAGTCAGTAGCCAGGTACCCGCGACAACGCCAGATAAACCCCAGCCAATGGCAACAATTGAGCCAAAAGCAGTAGCAACGCCTTTTCCACCTTTAAAACGAAAGAAAATGGGGTAAATATGGCCCAAACAGGCGGCAATGGCAATAATTCCAAGGTAAAAAGGAGGAATATTTAAATAATAGGCTAGCCATACTGGGATCATCCCTTTTAGGATGTCGCAAATGAGCACAGCTAAAGCAGCCGCTTTTCCACCAATGCGTAACACGTTGGTTGCTCCAGGATTCTCGGAACCATGGCGTCTGGGATCAGGAAGACCTATCAATCGGCAGATCAAGACGGCGCTGGAGATTGAACCACAGAGATAAGCGAAGATAATCATGCCAAGTGCGATTGCACTCATATCATTACTCCAAATAATCAAGACCTTTTTAACTTAACGTATTAATAATACATGTATTTTATCGAAGTATTATTTGCATGCCGTGTTTTAAAGATCATAGGGATATCAGATCATTAATAAAATATACAGTATAGTTGTTAGTAAAACTAAGGAATATCTTTGCTAAATTTATTTTTTAGTTATAGTGAATTATTTTTCAACTTTTTGGGCAAAATCTGTCAGCATGATAGTCGTTAATCTCCTATTATTGCCGCAAATTTTACTAAAATGTGTGATCATTGGGCCATTTTTGTCAATGATAATAGAGAAGTATCTGGAAAGCGATTATTTATCGCAATTAAAAAAATGAGAGAAGGTTAAATGGACATTATATTTATTGAACAGTTATCAGTATTCACAACCATTGGCGCTTATGATTGGGAACAAGCGATCCAACAGAAATTGTTGCTCGATATTGAGATGGGATGGGATAATCAGCAGGCAGCCAAAAGTGATCAAGTGGAAAATTGTTTAGATTATGCGCAGGTTAGCCAAGTGGTAATTAATCATATAGAAACACAAAAATTTGCATTGATAGAACGGGTTGCGCAGGAGATTGCTGATATTATTTTAAATCAGTTCAATAGTTGTTGGGTCCGCGTTAAAGTTTGTAAGCCAGGTGCGGTGGCGCAGGCTAAGCAGGTTGGTGTGATTATAGAGCAGACAAAATCTGTTTAGGTTAGCTTAAATCGGTAAAATGGTTTGTTGCTGCCACCAGTCAGTTAATGTCTGGATACGTTTTCGGTTAAGCTCATCCCTGATCGCGATCCCCGTTATACCCTGCTCAATAAGATCTTTGCTTGATATTTGTTGTACAGCCTTAAATGCTTCAATAACAAATTTAGCTTGTGGATAAGTGATATGCTCTCGCCCTATCCGGCCGCGGGCATCTGCTTCACAGGCGATGACCAATTGATTGATACGCTCCGGCTTGCGCCAACTATCTAATTGATTAAATAGATTAATAACAGTTTCTGGTGTTAACTGATGAATTTGGTGGATTTGTTGATGAAAACGAGCCACTAATTTAGCTAACTCTTTCATTCTATTAGGAATACGTAGTCGATTGCACATAGCCTCAATTAGCGAAATACCTTTGCTAACATAATCGTCATGAGCGGGACATTGTTCAGATGGGGTCAGCGCTTTACCAAAGTCATGGCAGAGAGCAGCGAAGCGAGTTTCGACATTGTCAGTTAATGAGGCCGCTACCTTTAAGGTTAAAAGCGTATGTATTCCGGTATCTATTTCGGGATGTGATTTTGCCGCTGCGGGTGTGCCAAATAATTGATTAATTTCAGGAAAAAGAATAGCTAGCGCGCCACAATCATATAAGACACGAAAATAGATTTCAGGCGATAATGATTGTAGTGCTTTTTCCGTTTCTCCCCACACTCTTTCTGCGCTAATTGTACTAACCTCATGATTAAAAACCATTTTTTTCATCAACGATTGTGTTTCATTGGTAATAGTAAATTTTTGGTTAGCTAGCCGAGCAGCAAAACGTGCCACTCTGAGTATTCGCAAAGGATCTTCGGCAAAAGCAGCGGAAACGTGGCGTAATAGGCGATTTTTTATATCCCGTTCACCATGGTAGGGATCAATCAGTTGGCCATCTTCAGTTTGCGCAATCGCATTGATGGTCAAATCTCGACGTAACAGATCCTCTTCTATCGTGACATCAGGTGCGGCATAGCAAGAAAAACCGGTATAGCCGACACCCGTTTTGCGTTCTGTACGAGCCAGGGCATACTCTTCACGTGTTTTTGGATGGAGAAAAACGGGAAAATCCTTACCTACTTGCTGGAAACCTAATTTGATTAAATCATCTGGGGTAGCTCCGACCACTACCCAGTCACGATCAGAAACAGGCAACCCTAATAGCTGATCTCTTACCGCGCCACCAACAAGATAAATCTGCATGGTATTTTTTTTAATTCATCCAGCGTTCATTACGTTTTTTACGTCGTGGGATGAGATGAGGTAATAATAAACCAAAAATTAAACCTGCACCGGCAACGCCACCGCCATACATAAACCACTGTAAAATGAGCTCACGGCGATTATTATCAAGATTGATTCGTGCAATCTCTAATTTTTTTCCTGAGCGGATTAACTCATTTTTCAGTTTTTCGTTTTCTGCGGTTAGATTAGCAATAGTTTGATCACTGGCTGCCACTTTGCTTTGCATTTCACTGGTTTGATTATTCCAGTTACTATCAATGCTGGTCAATTTTTCACGTAATTCTTGATTTTCCTTTTCAAGTAAGGGAATACGTGCTTTTACACTGGGTGTTTTGCTGAGTTGATTTTTGGGTAACCAAGCAACTCGTCCTTTATAATCACGAACTTGGGCGTAGCCGGTTTCAGCATCTGTGTTCAATAACTGAACTTGATCACCACTTTTAAGGCTACCAATAATGCGATAATCGGTTCTAGGTCCTCGATGGATAAAGGTAGGCAGTTCATCAGAAACATAAAGCGTTTCTTCTGCTTGAGTCGTCATTGGCAGGTTAAATCCTATCAATGCTAAGATATATAAAGGAAATTTTCTCATTGTATTCAACTATCTTCAAACTGTGAAAAAAGTGCTATTAGCTGATACTAATGCGTTAAATGTATTGATGCAAATCTAAAAAGGTAAAATAATAATTCTTTTAATTGATTTGCCATTATTAATAATATTTCATTTTTTATTATTTTCAGGTAAAAACCATAGAATAAAATTCTTTGTTAGTTATTTTTCTGGTGTTTAGTTATTAATATAGACTTAATTAATATTAGAATTGTTTGTTTTTAGAAAAAATTTTTTACTGTTAGTAAGGAAAAATGAATCACGCTTTGGCTGCTGTTTTCTGGCTTATTTATGTTAAACTTAAAACTCCTTTCTATCGTTAGTCATGAAACTGTCCGTTTTTAATCAGCGACAGAGTAAATAGAAAAAATAACAATCTACATTAAGTATGCGTCTAGACAGTATAAATAAAAATAGAAACGTTTATCCTTCGGGGGAGAAATATCAGAAAATCTGGACTAAATATGCGTCAGCTAGAAATTGAATTAAAATTATCTGTTCGCCCGGAAGCTATTAAGCGGATCCGTGAAAAAATAATATGTTTTCGCTATACACATTTTTCCTTACATAAACTGTCAAATATCTATTTTGAAACAGTGGATCATCAATTACGTCGCTGGGATATGCGGTTAAGGATCCGCGGTTGTGATGGTCGTTATGAAATGACGATAAAAACCGCCGGTAAGGTTATTGGTGGTTTACATCAGCGGCCTGAATACAATGTAGAAATTAATAAACCTGAGCTGAATCTTTTGGCATTTCCACGCGAAATATGGCCAAAAAATACCAATGTTGCTCATTTACAGTCACAGTTAACAACCTTGTTCTATACTGATTTCTCTCGTGAAAAATGGATTGTTACTTATCAGGGGAGTGAAATTGAAATTGTATTGGATCAAGGTAGCATTTATGCCGGTGCCAGAAAAAAACCAATTATGGAAATTGAACTGGAACTAAAAAAGGGCACATTGATCGAGCTGTTAGCGTTTGCAAAAGAGTTTGTTAACATTCAAGGGTTACGTTTAGCAAATAAAAGTAAGGCTGAACGAGGCTATTCGTTAGTTCAACATAGCGACTATATTGATACTAAATACTTTTTGCCACACTGTAACTGGCATACTATGCCGATTGAACAGGGCTTAAACCAGTTATTAGCGTATTGGCAGCATTATGAAGAGTGTTGGTTAGATAATCAGCTACAAGCAAAGCAAAATTTGAGTCATTTGCTGGTATTGATACAGGCATTTTTAGTCCATTATTCTCATTCTATTCCTCATTTTGTTCAAGCATCGCCATTAAAAAAATAACGGCATTATTGGCTACTGCGGATATTCAACCCCAGCAACTCTGTGTGCGGATTGGTTGCGTTGCAAACTTGCTTTTACCCAATGGCTTACGGCTTTAACATTATCCTAATGAAAGGCATTTTATGAAATTGCTGCCATCAATCTTGGTTCAGCAGGCGCAAAGGGTGGTAGATGATTTTCAGCGTTACGCGCCTGAACTTTTACCTCTATCGTCACAGGAAAAAATATTTTTTGCCTTAAGTGATTTTGCCTACTTGCAGATCAAAAACCATCCTGCCTGGTGGACGGTTATACGTCAACAGCCACCGCAAATAGGCGAATGGCAACATTATCATCAATGGTTAATCGAACAGCTAGCCAATATAACTGCCGAGGAAGGGTTGCAGCGGATCCTAAGGCAATTTCGCCATCAAATGCTGATTAGAATAGCGTGGCTACAGATATTACATAAGGATAGTACGCCGCAAATATTGCAGCATCTGAGTGTGCTTGCCGAAACGTTAATCATCGCTGCGAGAGATTGGTTGTATGTCCAGTATTGTCATAATTGGGGAACACCTTGTGATAAACTAGGGCAACCACAACCATTGTTGATCCTTGCTATGGGTAAGTTAGGCAGCGGAGAGTTAAATTTTTCATCTGATGTTGATTTGATTTTTGCCTTTCCTGAAAATGGAGTTACCCAAGGGGGTCGTCGTCAGATGGACAATGGCCAGTTTTTTACCCGATTAGGCCAAAAATTAATTAGCCTATTAACGCAAAAAACGATAGATGGTTTTGTCTATCGCGTTGATATGCGTCTACGTCCGTTTGGTGATAGTGGACCATTAGTTTTTAGTTTTGCTGCTTTAGAAGATTATTATCAGGAGCAGGGGCGCGACTGGGAACGTTATGCCATGATCAAAATGCGCATGATAGGTAATGATCGCTCAATTTATACTGATGGATTAAAAAATATGTTGCGCCCCTTTGTTTTTCGACGTTATATCGATTTTAGTGTTATTCAATCGTTGCGTAATATGAAAAACATGATAGCGCGTGAAGTACGCCGTCATAGTTGGCAGAATAATATTAAATTGGGTGCAGGTGGTATCCGTGAAATCGAGTTTATTGGCCAGGTTTTTCAGTTAATTCGAGGTGGTCGTGAACCTAAATTGCGCTCACAGGCTTTGTTACCTACATTGATTGCAATCGGTGAGCTTTCATTGCTGACAACGGAGCAGGTCACGCAATTAACGGATAATTATCTGTTTTTGCGTCGAGCAGAAAATATATTGCAATCGATTAATGATCAACAAAGCCAGACGTTACCTGAGCAAATTTTACATCGCGCGCGACTGGCATGGGCGATGGGGTTTGACGATTGGTCGGCGTTTTATCAGCAACTCATCGCCAGAATGCAAAGTGTCCACGCTATATTTAAGCAAATTATTGGCCAAGATGATGAGAAAAGCGATGATACGGAGTTAACATTTTTTGTCCATTTTTGGCAACAAATTGCTAATGAAAGTGAATTGCCCCCACTATTTTCTGAATTTAATGACGAAAAAAAGCAAAATATTATTAAACAGTTATGGCTATTTCGCCAAGATTTAGCTAAGCGAACTATCGGTCCCCGTGGTCGCGATGTTCTTGATCAATTGATGCCAAAATTGATAGCTAAAATCTATCATAGAGATGATATTAATAGTATTTTGCAACGAATTATTCCTTTGCTACTTAGTATAGTTAGCCGAACAACTTATTTAGAATTAATTTTAGAGTCTGAACAGGTATTAACCCATGTGATCCGTCTTTGTGCGGCTTCACCAATGATCGCTGAGCAATTAGCTAGTCATCCGTTGTTACTGGATGAATTAATCGATCCCTTCTCACTATACCAGCCTTTACCTGTTACGGCTTATCGCGATGAATTGAGACAATATTTATTGCGTATTGATGAAGATGATGAACAGCAACTTGAAGCATTGCGGCAATTTAAACAAGCACAGCTGTTACGCATTGCCGCAGAAGATATTTCTGGTGTTCTTACTGTTATGAAAGTGAGTGATCATTTAACCTATTTAGCGGAAGCCATTATTGATGCAGTGGTAAGGCGGGCGTGGAATAAGTTAATTAAGCGTTATGGTAAACCTACTCATTTATCTCAACAACAAGCTGTTGTAACCGGTTTTGCAGTGGTTGGTTATGGTAAGCTAGGTGGCTTTGAATTGGGTTATGGTTCTGATTTAGATTTGGTTTTTTTGTTTGATTGCCCATTGGGTGTTGTTACCGATGGGCCACACATAATCGAAGCTCGCCAGTTTTATTTACGATTAGCTCAGCAAATTCTTCATCTTTTTAGTACGCGAACTTCTTCGGGTATTCTTTATCAGGTAGATGCTCGTTTGCGTCCATCCGGTGAATCTGGCATGTTGGTAAGTACTTTCCAATCATTCGAGGATTATCAGAAAACGCAAGCATGGACCTGGGAGCATCAAGCTTTGATCCGAGCACGAACGATTTTCTCTGAACCGTCATTAGAACAAGAGTTTAATCGAATTCGACGCGAAGCACTGCTCATACCAAGAGAAGAAACGATATTACGTCAACAGATCGTTGAAATGCGACAAAAAATGTATCAGCATCAAGCTAATCGGCAGCAGGCATATTTTGATTTAAAAACCGATCCTGGTGGTATAACTGATATTGAATTTATTGCTCAATATCTGGTATTACGTTACTGCGCAGACAATGTAGCATTACTCCGTTGGTCAGATAATGTGCGTATTTTTACCATGTTAGCTGAATATGCCGTAATGCCTACCGAGGAAGCTGAAAAGTTAATTCAAATTTATACTGAAATGCGAGATACCTTGCATCATTTGTCATTACAGGCGTTACCCAGTAAAGTGTTAGTCTCTCAGTTTGAACAGCAACGTAAAAAAGTTCTGCTTAGTTGGCAAAAATGGTTTTATGCTAGTTAAGTTGAAATAGAATTGACTCGCCGTACTTTTAGTATGATTGATAGAGTTGGGCTATGTTACTATTGGTAGCAATCTTGATTGCGGTAATTTATTTGTTTGGAGTATGGATGAAAATCACTCTCCCTGATTTTAAACAGGCTAGTATTTTGGTGATCGGCGATGTTATGTTAGATCGTTATTGGTATGGATTAACTAACCGAATTTCACCAGAAGCGCCGGTTCCGGTTGTTAAAGTGGAAATGAAAGAAGAACGTCCTGGTGGTGCTGCTAACGTTGCCATGAATATTGCAGCTTTGGGCGCTAATGTTCGTTTGCTAGGGCTGACTGGTATTGATGATGATGCTGAAGTATTAACCGAGAAACTTAATCAAGCTAATGTATGTTGTGATTTTGTTACATTATCAACGCATCCTACGATTACTAAGCTGAGAATTTTATCGCATAATCAACAACTTATTCGACTGGATTTTGAAGAAGGATTCGGTGATGTCGATATAAATCCGCTGTTAGATCGGATTCGGCAAGCTTTGCCACGCGTCGGGGCACTGGTATTGTCTGATTATGGTAAGGGTGCGTTAGCACAAATTTCGCAGATCATTGCATTAGCAAATGCTGCTCAAGTGCCAGTTCTTATTGATCCGAAAGGTAGTGATTTTGAACGTTATCGTGGAGCGACTTTATTAACTCCCAATATGTCTGAATTTGAAGTTATTGTTGGTAAATGTGCAAACAATAGCGAAATTGAGCAGAAAGGAATGAAGTTAATTGATTCCCTTGATCTTAAGGGATTACTTATCACTCGTTCAGAACGCGGGATGACACTGTTGCAGCGTGAAAAACCGCCTTTACATTTACCGACCCAAGCGCAGGAAGTTTATGATGTTACTGGAGCTGGTGATACGGTTATTGGTGTTTTGGCAACGGCGTTGGCGGCTCGACTCGATTTTCATCAAGCTTGTGTTTTAGCTAATGCGGCTGCTGGAGTCGTGGTTGGAAAACTGGGTACTTCAACGGTATCACCCATTGAGCTGGAGAATGCCATTCATGGTCGAACTGATGATGGTTTTGGTGTGATGAATGAGCAGCAGCTAAAGCATGCGGTTGCAGCTGCCCGTAGCCGTGGCGAAAAGATTGTGATGACCAATGGTTGCTTTGATATCTTACATGCTGGGCATGTTATCTATTTAGCCAATGCACGTAAGTTAGGCGATCGATTAATTGTTGCGGTGAATAGTGATGCTTCAACTAAACGGCTAAAAGGTGATGATCGTCCTATTAATCCATTAGCTCAGCGTATGACCGTGTTAGGGGCGCTAGGTTCAGTAGATTGGGTGGTCTCTTTTGAAGAGGATACTCCTCAACGCCTGATCAGTGAAATCTTACCCGATGTATTAGTCAAAGGTGGCGATTATAAGCCGGAAGATATTGCTGGTAGCCAAGAGGTCTGGGCGGCAGGTGGTGAAGTTAAAGTGCTTAATTTTGAAGCGGGGTTGTCGACGACAAATATTATTAATACCATTATGAAAAGTGATTAATATTTTGAGATAAAAAATAGCGATGCCACGATAGTAGTATCGTGGCATTTTGTTATTCATTCTTGTTTTCGTTGGCTAGCCGTTTTTTTTCTAATTGTTCAATGCGTTTTTCCATTTGTGCCATTTTTTCACGGGTTCGCAGTAAAACTTGTGTTTGAATATCAAACTCTTCACGTGAGACTAAATCGAGTTTTCCTAACTGGGACTGTAATATTGCCCGTAGCTTTTTATCAAGATCATCGCCTAAGTCGCGTATTCCTTGCGGTAAGGTATCTTTGATCTGGCGAACAACTTGTTCAATTTTTTTCGCGTCAAGCATTACGCTATCCTTTTAGGTCACAAATTATAATCTATAGGTTATTTAGTAGCAGATCTTAAAATAATCAGCTTACTTTGACAAAATTATTTTTAATAAATTTGCTGAGAATAATGGGTCTAAATTAGCGCAATAACCACTTAATACTAAGTTGGCTGACTATATAAATGAAAATACTATTCCATGATATATTTTGTTATTGTTGATTGCTATAGAATTATATTCACGATATAGTTTAGCTGTTTATCTCAGGGCGGAGTGAAATTCTCCACCGGCGGTGATATTTATTCTGTTAATTGAATAATTAAGTCCGCGAGCGTTCCATTATAGCATTTTGTGATGGAAGTCAGCAGATCCAGTGAGATTCTGGAACCGACGGTTATAGTCCGGATGGGAGATAATAACGATATCTGTAGTTTTGAGGCCTGCCAATTGTGTGCAGATTTTTAAGATACTGATTTGATTTTTTATACTCCCACGTTTGCCCTGGTTCTGGTAATTTAGTATTTATTGATGAGGTTTTACCATGAATCAGACGTCACTTTCCGCGTATGGCAATCCGATCGAACGTATAGAACGTGCTCTTAAGGCATTACGTCAAGGTAAAGGTGTTATGGTACTTGACGACGAAGGCCGTGAAAACGAGGGTGATATTATTTTTGCTGCTGAAACTATGACTGTTGAACAGATGGCATTAACTATCCGCCATGGCAGTGGAATTGTTTGTCTTTGTATAACGGAAGAACGCCGTAAGCAGCTAGCATTACCGATGATGGTTGAAGAAAATTCTAGTCAATTCCAAACCGCATTTACTATTACCATCGAGGCTTCCGAAGGTGTAACAACCGGCGTTTCAGCCAGTGATCGTTTAATGACTATCCGTAAAGCAATTGCCGATGATGCAAAACCGACCGATCTTAATCGGCCTGGACATGTTTTTCCGTTGAGAGCCCAAGAAGGAGGGGTATTGCAGCGTCGTGGTCATACCGAAGCTACCATTGATTTGGTGACTTTAGCCGGTTTTAAGCCAGCAGGTGTTTTATGTGAGTTGACAAATGACGATGGTACCATGGCCCGTATGCCAGAAGTACTTATCTTTGCCAAGCAACATGATATGCCGGTAATAACTATTAAGGATTTGGTAACTTATCGTCAGCAATTTACCAAAAAAGCAGGTTAGCAGTTTGAATAAGCTATTTCTGGTGATTGAATTTTATCCTATCTGAGTTTTATGTTTAAACCAGTATGTTCAATACTGGAAAGTTTTCTCTCAAATTCCTGCCATATTGAAATATATCGCCATAATGGAAAACTATGGCGATTGAAGAATGATGCGTAAATTTGCTTTGCCGGTAAAACCGGATTGTTTCAATTGGCAGCTCTATATTATTTCAATTATTCCATCATGATCATCATATTTTAAAAGGAATTTTAAACATGAGTCAGATAGATAATTTGTTGGAAAAACTTAAAAAATATTTTCATCGTCTTAGTGGTCCAAATTATGTTCGCCTAATGGATACACCACACGCTTGGGGAAGCTCATTCGATGAACAAATTATGCCCCATTCTTTTAAGCGCCAGCAAGAGTTTGCGACAGCTATCATTGAGATAATCAAAAAAGCACGTTACCGCTGTGATATTTCTTCACTTAACAGCCCTGATGCTGATTGGCGTAAAATTATATTGCAGGCGATTGATAATGGGTTGTCAAAAAAAATGGGGCGAACCAGACCAACTCAATTTCGTTTTCTTTTTGGTCAGTCGCCAACGGTATTTTTAGATAGATTGTCGGCGGTAGAAACAGGTTCCGTTGATTACGTTGCTTTTAAAGATGAGCTATTAAAACTTATTCAATCAAGAGCGCAAGATTGGGAATTAATGCCTGAAATTTGGATAAGTCGCTTTTTCCGCCTTGATGAAGGAATGATCAATTCTTTTATAAAAAACCTTTTTCCAGATTTTCTGCCAATTAATGATACCAGAATGACCTGGAATCATACGAAGATCATTGCTGTTGATGGGGTTGAATCTCTGGTAGGGGGGCATAATTTGAATATGGATTTATTCAGGAATTATCCTCCGGTGCATGATGTATCGGTTATTGTTCATGGAGCGGCAGCGCTTGATGCTCAGTGTTACTTAAATGAAATGTGGTTATGCAATAGTGATCTGCTCAAGAAAGAATATTTTGATGTAAAAAGTATGTCTTGGCAAATTGGCAGTGAATTACAAGGAAAACCGGAAGATCCATTACAAGATCCAGCTGTGATGATGTCGGTAACCGAGCAGCAAAAATATCTGCTTCAGCTGCATGAAGATATTGATAATTAATGCGGAGCAAAGGGAGACGACTATAGTAAAATCGAAGAATATAAGCGAGCTGATAGGATATTGTCTGTTGGCAAATACTGGACTGGGCCTAATATGAATACCGATTATCATCACGGCTCAGAAATTATGAAAGAACATCTGATTAAAAATGCCCGCTATATGATTAGGATCTCGCAGCAAGATTTAATTAGTGCATGGAAAAAAAGATGGGTTGATCATACTGTTTGCCGGTGGCTTATTGAAGCATTGCTTACTAATAAATCATTACAACTCCATGTGGTTGTGTCTCCTTTGGATGCCGCCGTCGGGGCAGCGGGTGATCAATACTCTTTTGGCTCCGGTGCTGAACGAACCTTTGAATTGTTAAAATATTACATCACTCATGATCTTCATACCGATGAATTATTGAGTGATGAAAATGGCGATCGTGCTGATGCATTGAAGCGAGTATTGATAGCGCCCTTTTTTTTCACTGATAGGCTATCAGAACAACAAACTACGGAGGGAAAAACCTATCAATGGCCGAATCTCGATTTGGCGGCATATACCGCCACGCTTAAGCAGCAGCCTCTGGCAAAAAAGCCGCCATTACGAGGTATAATTGGTAGTTCTCTTATGTCAACCATTGAAGGCAGTGGGTTTATTTACCCTAAGGTGCCGGCTGCTCCGGCAAATCATGCCAAGTTAATGATTATTGACGATGAACTATATGTTGTCGGCTCTGACAATCTTTATCCAGGTCATCTTTCTGAGTTTAATTATGTGATAGAAGGTAAAAAGGCGGTGGAAGAATTAATTGCAGAATATTGGCAGCAGGTATGGAAATACTCAAGTCCCCATGTTTTTCCCAAGTTAAATCAAGATTTGTATTGTTCATCTGGCAATGCCAATTAGAGAAAAAATAGCTTGTAATTAATTAGCTGGCAATGGAATTTTACTTGTTATTTTTTCAACTCATTAGTCATAATAGTAAAAACAGCAAGATAATGATTGCTTTATCATTATCTTGTTCTTATGTTGCATGGATTAATTTAGAATAATATGCGGGTAAAAGCGGGATAGATCTTGGGTAATTAATTGTTTGTCTTCTCGAATACCAATTCCTGCCGGTTGATCATTTACCAGCCAACTACCGATTAATGTATAGTTATTTTCAAATTGTGGTAGCGGATAAAATTGTTGAATAATCATCCCCTCTTCGCCATATGGACCGTCTACTGAGGCAATTTCACGTTCATTATCGATGATACGAATATTTGCTCCTTCTCGTGAAAAAATAGGTTTGATTACATAGCTGTCCAGTTTTGGCGGATTAGCTTCTGCAAAATAGGCCGGTAACAAATTGGGGTGATTAGGAAACATTTCCCATAGCATAGGTAGTAATGCCTTGTTAGAAATAATGCTTTTCCAAGCAGGTTCTAACCACCTTACGCCAGCATCTGCTAACTTAGTAGAAAAAATCTCTCTAAACATAAATTCCCAAGGATATAATTTAAACAGATTGCTAATAACCTGGTTATTAGGATCGGTAAATTGTCCTTTTTCACCTAAACCGATTTGATCAATATAGAGAAATTCGGTGGGAATATTGGCTTCGTGAGCACAGTCTTGTAGGTATTGTATGGTGCCGCGATCTTCGTCACTATCTTGGCAGCAGCTGAAATGTAACCAATTAAAACCAAATGATTCACGCAAAAGCGCAAAGCGTTCAATAAGTTGTTCTTGTATGCTATTAAATTGATCAGCATTTGCCGGCAAATTGCCAGCATTGATTTGATCTTCTAACCAAATCCACTGAAAAAATGCGGTTTCATATAAAGATGTTGGTGTATCTGCATTATTTTCTAATAATTTTGCAGGTCTTTTACCGTCATAAGCTAAATCCAATCGAGAATAAAGTGAAGGTTGGTTAGTTTTCCATGAGTGATTAACAAATTCCCAACAATGTTTAGGGATCTGAAATTTTATCAATAATTCCTCGTTACTAACCACTTTTTCGACCACTTGCAGGCACATTTGATGTAATTCAGCGGTGGTTGCTTCAAGATCTTCGATTTGTTGCATAGTAAATTGGTAATAGGCATTTTCACACCAGTAAGGTTCACCGTATAAGGTGTGAAAATGAAAACCAAATTCAGCTGCCTTTTCTTTCCAATCAGGGCGTTCAGTGATGGGCATCCTTATCATCGCTATCAACCTCCCATAGAACGCTGAGAAGGCGTTGTGGCACTTTGATGCTGCATGCGAGTCTGTTGTTTAGCGACTGATTCACCGAAACCGCCACGAGTGATAGTGGTGGTCGTTGCCGGTTTAGGAGCAAGAGCTGATGGAGGTACGGCCATAGTTCTACCTCCCGCTACAGCCGGCCCATAGTTTTTGCCACTAGCATCAACAAATTTTCCATTGGCGGGACGACTTGCAGGATTGCTTGAGCTAAAGAGAGGTTGCGCTGCAGGGGCTGGCGCAGCTGTACCACCACCCATTAGACGTCCCATCATGTAACCTGCCATTAATGGCATCCAGAAACTACCACTTTGTCCACTAGCTTGATTTTCTGTCGCTAAACCAGCTTGAGCTTGAGATGCAGTTTGGGTTGTAGTTGTGGTTTGAGTGGAAGCCTGAGTACATTTTTCTTCCTCAAATTCGGCCACACAGTCTTCACGTGTCGCATATTTAGGTGCAGTTTTAGCCGCTTCCTGCAATGCATTTTTATAAGCCAGCGAACATTGTTCACTTTGAGCCGGGTTTTTTTGGGCACAATCCTCTGCGTTAGTATATAAAGAGACGGTTTCGTCGCTTTGCTCACAAGCGGACAACATAAATACCGTACTAATAGCTAAGGCAACAGGCGCTAAGCTGTAGACGCGCCAGCTTTTGCGAAAAGCACCTTGATTAATATTTTTCGTGCGCTTTATTTTCATCATCATTTACCTATCCTAAAGGTCGAAATAAAAATCGTGAAACTAGGATAGAATAGGGTAATTACGCTGGAAATTAAAGCATAAAACGGGTAGAAAGATGGCTATCAACCTGATTATTTATTTTAAGTGGTAAAAATACAACTTTTCTAATTAAATTTCGTTACAATAAAAAATACCCACAATATATGGGTATTAATAGTGGGTTATTTATTTAGTGTATTTGCGGAACACTCATCGGATTGATAATAGTATCCGGTGAGGTGGATAATGTTTTTCCTAAGCTACTATTTAAACGGAGCAGATCGCCTTCATTTAAAGTCCCACGGGCATACTGAATTTTCAGATCATTAATCAGATAATCATAACGTGCATTGGCTAAATTCTGTTTCGCCTGAAAAAGGGCTGTTGTTGCGTTCAATACATCCACGATAGTCCGAGTGCCGACCTGATAGCCTGCTTCCATCGCATCTAACGAACTTTGTGCTGAAACAACCAATTGTTGGTAGGCTTTAATGCTACTAATAGAAGAAATCACATTATTATAGGAAGAGCGTACTATCTGAATAACATTGCGATAAGTACTTTCAAGCTGTTCACTGGCACTAATATAACCATACTGTGCTTGCTCAACGCGTGAGTTAGTTCGGCCACCTGTATATAAAGGCACACTCAACGTTAGTCCGACACTATTTTGGCCAGTATAGCTAGGACCATTTCTATTCCATATTTGTTGATTAGCACTACCATGATACTGGGTGTTACTAACACCGGTTGACGCTTCTAATCCAAGGGTAGGTAAATGTCCTGATTGTTCATAACGAATATTTTCTCGCGCCAGATCTTGTGATAAACGGGCGCTAAGTAAACTTAAGTTGCGTGTTTCAGCATCTTTTAATAGCTTCTCTACTCGTGCGGGTGTCTGGGTACTGAAATGAGCAATATTTAAAGCCGCTAATTGACTGTAATAGATGCCGCTAACTTGACGTAACTTTTCCAGCGAATTTTCTAATTGATTACGGCTCGATACTTCTTGAGCTAATACGCTGTCATAATTAGCGCGGGCGTTTTGTACATCGGTAATCGCGACTAATCCTACGTTGAAACGTTGGGTTGTTTGATCTAACTGGCGATAAACGGCTTTTTTCTGTGCTTCAATATAGTCTAATAAGTCAATAGCACGTAATACGTCAAAATAAGCTGTGGCGGTATCAAGAATTAATTTTTGTTGGTTAGTTTGATAAGTGACATCTGCAATACCGGCGGTTTTTTCCTGCATGTCTAACTGTTGCCATTTTGACATATCAAAGATGGTTTGGGTGAGTTTAAGATTGGCGCCAAGTTGGTTGTTTTCCGTGTCACGATTATCACGATAACCGCTGTTATAGGTGAAATTTGCGCCTAAACCTAATTGTGGTAGCAAAGGACTACGAGATTCATTAATTTTTTCAAATGCTTGATTACGTTCTGCTAGCGATTTACGTAAATCCGGATTACTTTCTTTTGCTTTCTGATAGACTTGCAATAAATTTTCAGCTTGCCCAGTGGCACTTAGTCCAACTAGGCTAATGGTGATAAAAAGAGAGATAAATTTTTTCATTCTGATTCCTTGATTATACAATTTTTTGCTTTAGTTATCTCAGAAAAACATGAACACCGCTAATTTTAGCAGAATATGTCATTATTCCATGGTAGCTGTTTGTGCCATCTATCATGTTAAATCTGGCCAATGCTACATTATTTATAAGCTAATTTCCTTAAAAAACGTTATACAAGTCTCACTTTTTGTCAGTTAGTGCATATAAATTCAGAGAGTTTCTATGGGCGATAAAAAAAATTTACCTTTCAAGTTTAGCCAAAATGATGTGGAAATTACCGCTAAATTCGATCTTTATAATGGTTTTTTTCGTTTTGTTGAATACCGTTTTCGACATAAGTTGTTTAATGGTGATTGGAGCAAGGAAATTCGGCGAGAAGTTTTGGAGCGGGGTAATGCTGGCGTTATTTTACCCTATGATCCCTGTCTTGATAAGGTAGTGTTAGTTGAACAAGTACGGATCCCGGCGATGGATACGAGCGAAACACCGTGGTTGTTAGAAGTTATTGCTGGCATGGTAGAACAAAATGAAAACTTAGAACAGCTAGTTCATCGTGAAGCAAAAGAAGAAGCGGGTATTACCATTCAGCGTTGTTACTATGCTCTAAGTTATCTTACCAGCCCGGGGGGTACAACTGAGCGTATTTATGTTCATATCGGTGAAATTGATGCATCCGCTATCAAACCCGTTAGTGTACATGGATTAAGCAGTGAAAATGAAGATATTCGTGTCCATGTTGTTAGTCGTGAACAAGCTTATCAATGGATGGAGTTAGGGGTAATTGATAATGCGGCTACCGTAATCGCAATACAATGGTTACAATTAAATCATCTTAGGTTGAAAAATAACTGGTTGAAGAACTTAAAATAACGGTTTGTCATAACATGAAAAAGAAGTGTGTATCAGCCTACAGATATTAATAAAGTATTAATGTTAAAATAACGTATAAAGTAGGTAGAAACTAAGGAAATTGCTTGGATAGTCTGTTTAAATTAACAACAAAGCAAAAAAGCCTGGTGAGGATCTTGCAAATTACCGATACTCACCTTTTTGCTAATGTTGATGATACTCTACTTGGCGTCAATACTTTTGGTAGTTTTCATGCAGTAATTGATGCAATTTTAGCGCGCAATGAAAATGTTGACTTGGTTGTTGCTACCGGTGATTTGGTTCAAGATCAATCGGCATCAGCTTATCAGCATTTTGCGGAAGGGATCAAACGGTTATCTGCTCCTTGTGTTTGGTTGCCGGGCAATCACGATTATCAACCGGCAATGGTTGCTACTTTAGCAAAAGCAGGAATTTTACCCTCTAAGCAGGTGCTAATTAATGATAATTGGCAAATCCTGATGTTGGACAGCCAAATTCAAGGTGCTGTGCATGGAAAATTATCTAAGCAACAGCTGTTATGGATGAAACGCTGTTTTGATGCATACAGGGAGCGTAGTCATTTACTAATGTTACATCATCATCCTTTGCCTTCGGGTTGTACCTGGCTTGATCAACATAGCTTGCGTAACTCTCATATTTTGGCTGACTATTTAAATCAATATCAACAAGTTAAAGCGATTTTATGTGGGCATATTCACCAAGAAATAGATGAATATTGGCAAGGGGTTCGCATGATGGCAACACCATCAACCTGTATACAATTTAAACCTCATTGTACTAATTTTACATTAGATACAATGGCACCGGGGTGGCGTTATCTTGATCTTTCTATCAATGATAACGGTGAAAATGTGTTGGATACACAAGTTTTCAGATTGGATAGTGATAAATTTCGCCCAGATTTCGACTCAGGTGGTTATTAATGTCAACATTAATTTATATACATGGTTTTAATAGTTCCCCCTTATCGCAGAAGGCAAATAGCTTAAAAACTTGGCTAGAGCGACAATATCCAGCAGTTAATATGTTGATACCCCAGCTTCCTTGTTATCCAGCAGAAGCGATTGAATTATTACAGAATCTCGTAGCAGCCCATGCGGGAGAGCAGATTGGGTTGTTAGGTTCTTCATTGGACGGTTATTTTGCTATTTGGTTATCGCAGAAATTTAATTTACCCGCTGTGGTTGTCAATCCAGCGGTACGTCCTTTTGATTTGTTTGAGCAGTATTTAGGTGAGCAAGTCAATCCTTATACAAAGGAACGCTACATTTTACAATCCCACCATTTAAATGAACTACAAGCAATACAAATTGATGCATTAACCGCGCCTGATTTGATTTGGCTATTACAACAAACAGGTGATGAAATATTGGACTATCGTCAAGCTGTTACCTATCTTATGGAGTGTAAGCAAACAATAGCGCCAGGAGGTAACCATGCTTTTGTTGGATTTGACTACTATTTTCCACAAATTATGCGTTTTTTAGCTTTGGCAAAGACAAAATAAGTAAAAAATTATCCAAAATAGCTAAATGACTGTTATTATCATCAGTATCTCAGCATTTATTTGCCTAATTAATCGTCAATTACCGCAGAAAATAATATGACTCAATCTAGTTATAATGCAGAGGCAATCGAGGTCCTCAGTGGTTTAGAACCTGTACGTCGTCGCCCAGGCATGTACACCGATACTTCTCGACCAAATCACCTGGCACAGGAAGTAATTGATAATAGCGTGGATGAGGCGCTTGCTGGTTATGCTAAACGTATCGATGTAATCTTGTATGAAGATCAGTCACTGGAAGTGATTGATGATGGCCGAGGTATGCCGGTTGATATTCATCCAGAAAAGAAGGTACCGGCTGTAGAGCTGATTTTGGGGCAGTTACATGCCGGGGGAAAATTTTCTAATAAAAATTATCAATTTTCTGGCGGGCTACATGGTGTTGGTATTTCAGTGGTCAATGCATTATCAAAACGTATTGAAGTAACTGTTAGTCGTGATAGCCAAATATACCGAATTGCTTTTGAAAATGGTGAAAAAGTTCAGGAACTTGAGGTTATTGGTAGTTGTGCTAAACGCACGACCGGTACCGGTGTCCGTTTTTGGCCTGATAGCCATTTTTTTGACAACCCACGCTTTTCCATTTCGCGTTTAGTGCACGTATTAAAAGCCAAGGCTGTGCTATGCCCTGGTGTTGAAATCGTCTTTAAGGATAAAATAAATAATACTGAGCAGACATGGCGTTATAACGATGGCTTGACCGACTATCTAATGGAAGCAGTGAACGGCTTAGTTATTTTACCTGAGAAAGCGTTTGTCGGTAATTTTACCGGCCAAATAGAAATGGTCGATTGGGCTCTGCTTTGGTTACCAGAAGGTGGAGAACTATTAACCGAAAGTTATGTTAACCTTATTCCAACCCCACAGGGGGGTACCCATGTTAATGGGTTACGCCAGGGCTTACTGGATGCGATGAGGGAGTTTTGTGAATACCGTAATTTACTTCCGCGCGGTGTTAAATTGACAGGTGATGATATTTGGGAACGCTGTGCTTATGTCTTATCAGTCAAAATGCAAGATCCACAATTTGCCGGCCAAACCAAAGAACGTCTTTCTTCTCGCCAGAGTGCTGCGTTTGTTTCCGGTGTAGTAAAAGATGCTTTTAGTTTGTGGTTAAACCAAAATGTTCAAGAAGCTGAGCAATTAGCGGAACTCACCATTTCAAGTGCACAAAGGCGTCTGCGAGCAGCGAAAAAAGTCGTGCGCAAGAAACTGACCAGCGGGCCTGCGTTACCCGGCAAGTTAGCTGATTGTACTTCTCAAAATCTTAATTTTACTGAGCTATTTTTAGTTGAAGGAGATTCAGCCGGCGGCTCGGCTAAGCAGGCTCGTGATCGAGAATATCAGGCGATTATGCCGCTAAGAGGGAAAATATTGAATACTTGGGAAGTCTCTTCCGATGAGGTTTTAGCTTCACAGGAAGTCCATGATATTTCAGTAGCTATTGGTATTGATCCAGACAGCGATGATCTTAGCCAACTCCGTTACGGTAAGATTTGTGTGCTTGCCGATGCAGATTCAGATGGATTGCATATTGCAACCTTACTCTGCGCGCTTTTTGTTCGCCACTTTCCCGCTTTAGTAAAAGCAGGCCATATTTATATTGCTATGCCACCCTTATACCGTATTGATCTAGGTAAAGAAGTCTATTATGCCCTCGATGAAGGTGAAAAAGCCGCGGTCCTCGACAGACTAAGCTATAAGCGCGGCAAACCGAATGTCCAGCGTTTTAAAGGGTTAGGCGAAATGAATCCGACTCAATTACGCGAAACCACACTTGATCCCAATACACGACGTTTAGTGCAGCTCATTATTAATGATGAGAATTATCAAGAAGCACTAGCGATGATGGATATGTTATTGGCGAAAAAACGGGCAGAAGATCGTCGAAATTGGTTACAAGATAAAGGCGATACGATAGAAATTGAAGTGTAATCGACACTGTTAACCAGAGATTAAGGAATCAAATGAATGAGTGAGATAACTCACGATGGTGTAGAGCAGCAACCACTTTATACCTTTACCGAAAATGCCTATCTCAATTATTCCATGTACGTCATCATGGACAGAGCATTGCCATTTATTGGTGATGGGTTAAAACCTGTTCAGCGACGAATTGTTTATGCCATGTCTGAGCTTGGTTTGAGTAATGCCGCTAAGTATAAAAAATCAGCTCGTACAGTCGGTGATGTATTGGGAAAATATCATCCGCACGGTGATAGCGCTTGTTATGAAGCCATGGTATTGATGGCACAATCATTTTCCTATCGTTATCCATTAGTTGATGGTCAGGGAAACTGGGGAGCCCCTGATGATCCTAAATCGTTTGCTGCGATGCGTTACACTGAGTCAAGATTGTCAAAATATGCTGAAACGCTACTCAGTGAATTAGGATTGGGAACGGTATCCTGGACACCTAATTTTGATGGAACATTAACCGAACCCAAAACACTACCGGCAAGATTACCCAATATTCTGCTAAATGGCACGACAGGAATTGCCGTTGGTATGGCGACCGATATTCCGCCGCATAATGCTCGTGAGGTAGCAAGCGCGTTAGTTGCTTTACTGGAAAATCCAAAAGCTGATCTTAAAATGTTGATGGGTTTTATTCCCGCTCCTGATTATCCAACAGAAGCAGAAATTATTTCATCAAAAGAAGATATTCAAAAAATTTACCAAACAGGCCGTGGTTCTATTCGGTTACGTGCTGTATGGGAAATGGATGATGGCAATGCCGTTATTACTGCACTACCTCATCAAGTTTCAGGTGCTAAGGTGTTGGAGCAGATTGCTTCACAAATGCGTGCCAAAAAATTACCGATGGTAGAAGATCTACGTGATGAATCAGATCATGAAAATCCAACACGTTTAGTGATTGTACCTAGAAGTAATCGGATTGATTTAGAACAAGTGATGACACATTTATTTGCCACGACCGATCTAGAAAGAAGTTATCGGGTCAATTTGAATATGATTGGCCTGGATAATCGTCCGGCAGTTAAAGGACTGGTAGAAATTTTAAATGAATGGTTATTATTTAGACGAGAAACTGTACGTAATCGCTTAAATCATCGTTTAGAAAAAGTATTAAAACGCTTACATATCCTTGAGGGTTTATTAATAGCTTATCTTAATATAGATGAGGTTATCCATATTATCCGTAATGAAGATGAGCCTAAAGCAGTATTAGTGTCCCGTTTTGCGCTTTCAGAAACTCAGGCTGAATCTATTCTGGAATTGAAATTGCGTCATTTGGCTAAACTGGAGGAATTTAAATTACGTGGTGAGCAAGATGAATTAGCTAAAGAGCGTGATCAACTGCAAGCTATTTTAGGCTCTGAGCGTCGTTTAAACACCTTGATCAAGAAAGAAATTGAAACCGATGCCCAGACTTATGGTGATGATCGTCGCTCACCACTTAAGGAGCGTATTGAAGCAAAGGCCATGAATGAACATGATATTTTGCCTTCTGAGCCGGTTACTATTGTTCTTTCTGTTATGGGATGGGTGAGAAGCGCAAAAGGCCATGATATTGATCCGACTAATCTTAACTATAAAGCCGGAGATGGTTTCCGTAGCGCAGCAAGGGGCAAAACGAATCAACCGGTTGTTTTCCTTGATAGTACTGGACGTAGTTATTCCCTTGATCCGCTTGATCTTCCTTCTGCCCGCGGACAAGGAGAGCCACTTACTGGTAAATTAGCATTACCACCTGGCGCAACGATTGAACATGTATTGACTGCTCCCGAAGAGCAAAAATATTTGTTAGCATCGGATGCAGGTTATGGTTTTATTTGTACTTTTAGCGATTTAGTGGCAAAAAATAAAGCAGGTAAGGCATTAATTACCTTACCTAATAATGCAAAGGTACTGGCGCCATTAGAAGTCAATAATGAACAGCAAGATTTATTATTGGCAATTACTAACGCAGGGAGAATGTTAAT
This sequence comes from Arsenophonus endosymbiont of Crataerina pallida, assembly GCF_964020125.1. NCBI lineage: Bacteria > Pseudomonadati > Pseudomonadota > Gammaproteobacteria > Enterobacterales > Morganellaceae > Arsenophonus > Arsenophonus endosymbiont of Crataerina pallida. Next base: position 561,799 of record NZ_OZ026540.1, read on the forward strand.
ATTTCCTGTTAGTGATCTCCCTCAGCTCTCTAAAGGTAAAGGGAATAAAATTATTAATATTGCAGCGGCTCAATCAGCCAGCAGAGAGGATTTGCTAGTTTGGTTAATGTTTTTGCAGCCTCAGTCTTCAATTACCCTCTATTTTGGCAAACGAAAACTGAAATTAAATCCAGAAGATTTGCAAAAATATCGTGCTGAACGAGGTCGTAAAGGTTCTTCATTACCTCGTGGATTACAGAGTATTGAACGTATAGAAGTAACTCCTCCCAGTAATGGATAATTTTTGATTTTTTTATAGGTGTGTGAAGTTACTTATTACTTGAGGTAAATATGTTAGCTATTGTTCGTATTATTATTGTGATCCTATTTACGATATTGGTTTGCGTGTTAGGTTGTTTTTATTGCTTATTGAGTCCAAGAAATCCACACCATGTTATGCGCTTTGGCCGACTGTTTGGCAAATTATCTTATGTCTTTGGTATTACCATTATTAATCGGGTGCCTTCTGAAGCGAAAGATTACGGTCCCAGTATTTATATCGGTAATCATCAAAATAACTATGATATGGTAACTATGTCAAATGCAGTACAGCCAAATACCGTTACTGTTGGAAAAAAGAGCTTAGTATTTATCCCTTTTTTCGGTCAACTATATTGGTTGGCCGGTAATATTCTCATTGATAGGGCTAATCGAACTAAAGCGCACAATACCATTTCACAGGTTGTTAAGCAGATAAAAAAAAGAAAAATTTCTGTTTGGATGTTTCCTGAGGGAACCCGTAGTCGTGGTCGAGGTTTACTGCCATTTAAAACCGGTGCATTTTATGCAGCAATTGCAGCTGGGGTTCCGATAGTACCAGTCTGTTTATCTGAAACAGAAGGGCGCATTAAACTGAATCGTTGGAATAATGGAGTAGTGATTGTCGAAATGCTACCGCCTATTGATACAACAAAGTATAATCGGGAAAACGTGCGTGAATTAGCAGAATATTGCCATGATTTATTCAAAGTTAAAATTGCAGAATTAAATAAAGAAGTGGCAGAAATAGAACAAAAAATGAAATAAAGTTTAAGTTTATTTTTCAAGCAAATTAGTTTCTAAATTGTCATATTTAACAATATATTAATATTTGGCGTTGTATCAATCTATCGTCTTAATGGAATATAGTTATCAAACAATTGTGATCATACAATTACTAGCGGATAGTAAGATAAGGATCTTTCCTGGATGAACAATAAATGGCGCTAGCTTATTAATGATTTTGTGGAGAAGATATGTCACTAAGTCGGCGTCGATTTCTTAAGCTATCAAGTATAGCTATGAGTGTTTCTATGCTTCCTGCTGCGGTTAGAGCAGAAAAAAATGAAGGGTATCCATTATTGCCAATCCCACCTTTATTGGAATCTCATGTTGGTCAACCGCTGTTTCTTACGTTGAAAAAATCTTATTGGTCTTTTGATGGTAGCCATCGCACTAATACTATTGGTTGCAATGGTTATTATTTGGGGCCAACCATTCGAGTAGAAAATGGTAGTGATTTGAAATTGGTATATAGCAATCGACTTTCTGAAGAAGTAGCTATGACAGTCAGTGGGTTGCAAGTTCCAGGAACTCAAATTGGTGGGGCGGCAAGATTAATGTCACCCAATGTTGATTGGTCGCCGGTACTGCCGATCCGTCAACCGGCTGCGACCTGTTGGTATCATGCTAATACACCTGGCAAGATGGCAAAACAAATTCATGATGGCTTGGTTGGTATGTGGATTGTGTCAGATAAAACCAGTAAGAATTTAAATATTCCTAATCATTACGGTGTTGATGATTTTCCTATTATTATGCAAGATAAACGGCTAGATAGTTTTGGCGCACCTCACTATAAAGCAACAGCTGAAGGTTTTTTAGGTGATACTTTATTAGTTAATGGTGTGCAGGAGCCGTATATTAAAGTTGCTCGCGGCTGGCTCCGCTTACGGCTGCTTAATGCATCAAATTCAAGGCGTTATATATTGGAAATCAGTGATAAGCGGCCATTTTATTTGATAGGTAGTGATCAAGGGCTGCTACCTGCTCCAGTAAGTATCGAAAGATTACCTATGGCGCCTGGCGAGCGTCGAGAAGTGTTGATTGATATGTCCAAAACAGAGTTATTGACGATAACGGCTGGAAGAGCAGCAGGGGTTATGGATCGTATTAAAGGACTTTTCGAACCGTCAACTTTATTAAATTCAACCAAAGTTTTAACCATTTGTTCTTCAGGATTATTATCCTTAGTAACAGATAATTTACCAGAAACGCTGGTTAATGACACGAACCAAATCACATCGACGATCCGTAATCGTGAAGTGATCCTTAGCAAACCTTTTGGCATTAATGGTATGATGCGGGATGTAAATCGTATTGACTTAATCACCCAGCAGGGAGCATGGGAACGCTGGACGGTAAAAGCGCATGAGCCGCAAGCATTTCATATTGAAGGTGTTCGTTTCAAAGTTATTAATCATAATGGCGTTGTACCAGGGCCGGAAGATTATGGCTGGAAAGATACAGTATGGATAAATGGATACAGTGAATTATTAGTTAATATGCTACAACCGTCTTATGATCATTTTCCTTTTTTGTATTTTAGTCAAAATTTAGAGAAAGCGGATAAAGGCTCAGTTGCGCAGATGGTGATCAATCCATCAGCTTAATTTATTTCTATAATATAGAATATTTTTGTGGCTGATTATAAAAAAAGTGATTGTATTATTTTATGTTTTGTTATTTTGATTGTTATTTATTATTTAAAATTATCTATATAATAGTAATTAATAATTTGATCGTTTTTATAAAAATGTAGATTTATCGAAGAGTGATTGGATTTATTAAATGTAAAATCCAATTTTCTATTATGCCAATATGGTGACCTAATGAATATTAGTTTAATCGCGGCAATGGCGGCGGATCAGGTGATTGGTTTGGAAAATAACATGCCATGGGTGTTATCCGGTGATTTAGCCTGGTTTAAGCGTAATACGTTAAATAAGCCAGTTATAATGGGACGTATAACTTATGAATCTATAGGTAAACCTTTACCTCAACGTTTGAATATTATTCTTAGTCATACTCATTCGAGTGATGATAATGGCGTTGTTTGGGTTAACTCAGTTGATGAGGCACTAGCTGCAGCAGGAGAAGTAGAAGAAATAATGATTATAGGCGGGGGAAAAATTTATGAATTATTCTTACCTCTGGCGAATCGTCTTTATTTAACGCATGTAGATGCGGAAGTGATTGGTGATACCTATTTTCCTGTTTATAAGCCTAATGAATGGGACTCTGTATTTACTGAATACCATGAAGCAGATGATAAAAATTCTCATAATTATTGTTTTGAAATATTAGAACGCCGTTCACAAAGCTAAGAGAGATTCTTGGTGGTAATAAAAAATCGAAGGCTAATACTTCGGTTTTTTATTATTAATTTGAATTAGGGGATGTTAAATATATAAATAAAAATTAAATTTGTATTATTAATTAAATAATTTAAGTCAAATATTTATAAATAAGGGTCTATTAAAATAGCTTTTATAGCTATTATTTTAGTCATATTAAAACAAAATTAATTAATTTATTACTTATATTACATTATTTGTTGCATAGCAAAATAAGCATAGTATTAGTTATCTTTTGGTAAATGCAGGCTGGTGAAAATATTTTTTATCTTCCCAGCGTAATAAAGTCAGTTTTCCTCCCCAGCAACAACCGGTATCAAGCCCATAAATACCTTCAGGTGTTCCTTTCCCTTCAAGGGAAGCCCAATGACCAAAAATAATGGCATATTCTGGTGGTATTTTTCGCGGCAGATCAAACCAAGGCTTTAAAGGAGGAGGTGTGTTTTCAGGTTTATTTTTCCAGGTCATTTTTAACTGACCGTCAGGAAAGCAATAACGCATACGAGTCAGGACGTTAGTACTAAAGCGTAAACGGGATAACCCTGTTAAATTGGGTGACCAGTTGTTCGGTATATCGCCATACATGGAGTCGATAAATAAAGGATAGCTATCACTACTAAGAATAGCCTCTACTTCTTTGGCACACATCTGTGCTGTTGTTAAATCCCATTGTGGTGTGATCCCAGCATGTGCCATGATGATTTTTTTCTTATTGTCAACTTGTAATAATGGTTGACGTCGTAACCAATTAACTAATTCATCAGCATCAGGCGCTGTCAGTAATTTTTTCAGTTTGTCTTTGGGTTTATTATGGCTAATATTGGCATATACACCGATAAGGTGGAGATCATGATTACCTAGTACCATTCTGACGGATGAGCCTAATGTTTTAATGTAACGTAAAACTTTGAGTGAATCCGGGCCTCGGGAGACGAGATCACCGGTGAGCCATAAAACATCCTTTTGTGGTTCAAATTTCACTTGTTTGAGAAGTGCTTTAAGTTCACGATAGCAACCGTGAATATCTCCTATAAGATAAGTAGCCATAATTAGTTTATAACTGTTGGGATAGCAAGACGAAAGACTGGGATATCAACATAAAAATTTTTACCATCATTATCTAACATCACATAATGGCCCTCCATGGTTCCCATTGGCGTTTCTATAATAGCACCACTGGTATAACGAAATTCGGCGCTTGGTTGAATGATAGGTTGCTCTCCTAACACGCCCTGTCCTTGTACTTCGGTACGTTTACCATCACTATTGGTAATTAACCAATAGCGACTTATTAGCTGTACCGGCGTGCGGCCTAGATTGCGAATATAAACCGTATAGGCAAAAACAAATCTGGCTTCTTCCGGTAAAGATTGATTTTCAATATAGACACTTTGAACTTGTATACAGATGTTAGGTTCATTTAGCATAGTGCCCCCAAAGTTTATCACTATTAGCGAGAGGTTTTAGCCAATTTGCTGGCTAACTTGCAATAATTTTCTACTGAAATATTTTCAGCGCGACAATTTGGATCAATACCTAATTGCTCAAAATCTTGCACGCTAAATAAATCACTTAAACTATTACGAATAGTTTTACGTCGTTGATTAAATGCCTGTGTAGTAATACGACTTAATAATTTGACATCACAAATAGGGTAAGGGTTTCGTTGATGAGGAATTAAACGCACGACAGCTGAATCCACTTTTGGCGCAGGTGAAAAAGCCGACGGCGGTACTTCTAAGATAGGGATTATCTGACAATAATATTGCGCCATAACGCTAAGGCGACCATATGCTTTAGTATTCGGTCCTGCGACTAATCGATTTACAACCTCTTTTTGTAGCATAAAATTCATGTCAGCAATAGCATTAGTATATGTAAAAAGATGGAACATTAGCGGAGTTGAAATATTGTAAGGAAGATTACCGAACACTCTAAGGGGTTGACCTTTTTTTTTCGCTATTGCGCCAAAATCAATCGTCATTGCATCGTTTGCTATAATTGTTAGTTTAGCACTCAGCGCAGGGTGTGCAGCTAAACGGGCGGCAAGATCACGATCTAACTCGATTACCGTCATATTCTCTATAAGTCCACTAATAGGTAATGTTAGGGCGCCTAGACCCGGGCCAATTTCAACAATAGCTTGATCAGGCTTTGGGTTAAAAACAGTAACCATATTGTCAATAATAAATGGATCAGTTAAAAAATTTTGCCCAAAGCGCTTACGGGCAAAGTGCCCTTGATGGATTCGTTTATTCATTGTTATTTTGTATCATGCTAATAGCTAATTTTAAGGCGGTTATAAAACTGTTAACATCTGCTTGCCCACTTCCTGCTAGCTCGATCGCTGTACCATGGTCAACCGATGTACGAATAAAGGGTAAGCCTAAAGTAATGTTTACCGCGTGGCCAAAACCTTGATATTTTAGCACAGGCAGACCTTGATCGTGATACATAGTTAAAATCACATCAGCTTGGTTCAGATATTTGGGTTGGAATAGAGTATCCGCCGGGAAAGGGCCATAAAGCTGCAATCCTTCATGACGCAATTTCTCGATAACTGGGATGATAGTATCGATTTCCTCATGTCCCATATGTCCGCCTTCGCCGGCATGAGGATTTAATCCACAGATATAGATGGCGGGTGTTTTAATGCCAAATTTAGATTTTAATTCTTCATTTAAAATATAAATAACTTCTTGTAAGCTTTGAAAAGTAATTGCAGCGGGAACCTGTTTGAGAGGTAAATGGGTTGTTGCTAGCGCAACACGCAGGGTTTCTGTCGCTAACATCATGACGACTTTTTTTGTTTTACTTCTGTCAGCAAAAAATTCAGTATGCCCGGTAAAGGGAATACTTGCATCATTGATAATTCCTTTATGAACAGGGCCGGTAACTAATGCTGAAAATTCACCAGTCATACAGCCATCGCAGGCGCGGCTAAGTGTTTCTATTACATAAGTGCTATTTCGTTTATTAAGTTGGCCTGCTTTGACCGGCGCAGGTAATTTTATTGGTAACACGGTCAATGTTTTGGCAGCTTGGTTGTTATTCGAAGTTCCTGGCGAATAAATAGTTAATTCTAATTCTAAGCCGAGTTGATCCGCTCGGCTTATTAGCAGGTCTGGATCAGCACAAGCAACTAATCTAACCGGCCAATTTTGTTGAGCGAGTTGGATCAAAAGATCAGGACCTACCCCGGCCGGTTCACCGGGGGTGAGAACGATAGTATTAGTTTTTTTTTCCATAAAGATTACTGTGCATCGCTATCATTAAGAATTTTTACATAGGCAGATGCGCGTAGTTCTTGCATCCAAATTTGCGCTTCTTCGTTAAATTTACGATTGAATAATAGACGATAGGCATGATCTTTCTGGGCTACATCGGTTTTATCAACTTGGCGAGTATCTTCCAGCTGAATAAGATGCCAGCCAAAAGAGGACTGGATTGGTTGACTTGTTTCACCTTTATTTAAACGCATTAAACCATCACGAAATGCTGGATCATAAACATTGGGCATATTCCAGCCAAGTTCACCGCCACGTAATGCAGAGCCAGGATCTTGTGAATATTTTTTAGCTGCTTCGGCAAAGGTTATTTGACCCGTTTTAATTTGCTGTGCAATTTGTTGTATTTTTGCATATGCCTGTTCGCTATTCATAATAGGTGAAAGTTTAATAAGTATATGGCGAGCTTTCACTTCGGTAACCGAAATCGGCATATTGCCACTTTGTATATCATTAAGTTTTAGGATATGAAAACCGACACTAGAACGTATAGGTCCAATGATAGCGCCTTTTTTAGCATGCTGAATTCGTTGAGCAAAAACGGTTGGCAATTCTTCAACTTTACTCCAGCCCATTTGCCCGCCTTTTAAAGCATTAGGATCGGCAGAGTAAGTAATGGCCAGCTTACCAAAATCAGCGCCTTGCTTTAATTGGGCGATAATTTTATTTACCGTATCCATCGCTGATTGACTTTGTTCATTAGTTGGATTTTCTGGTAATGGGATCAAAATATGGCTTAAGTTAACATTAGCATCTTGGCCAGCTTGTGAATTAAGTTGGGCAGCCAGTGAGTCTACTTCTTGCGGCAGGACGGTTATCCGTCGACGAACCTCATTATTACGTACTTCTGCGATCATCATTTCTCTACGAACATCGCTGCGGTAATTTTGTATATTAATACCATCCATTGACAATCGTTGTTGTAGTTGGCCAACCGTTAATCTATTTTGGGCTGCAATATTGGCGATAGTAGCATCTATTGCTTGATCAGGGATCTGGATCTGCATTTTTTCGGCTATTTGCATAATAATTTTGTCAATGATCAAGCGTTCTAATATTTGGTGACGTAATGCATTTTCATCGGGAATTTGTTGTCCTGCATTTCTGGCGTTTATTCTTACTATATCTAGCATATTATCTACGTCACTTTGTAGCACAACGCCATCATTAACAATAGCAGTCACTTTATCCAATGGTTGTGGCGCGGCCAGTGTGGTAGTGCTAACTGTGAACAACAAGCCAATAATCAGTTTTCTCCAATAATTCATAAAGTTCTCATTTTGTTCGATTATATTAAGGTTTGATCCTATTTCAGGTTTCTTCTATTTGATAGTTGAAAATATCAATTTTATTAGAAGGCTCGTTGATAAGGTAAAATACCACTAGCAAGCATATCCTGACTTCCCAAATTATGATTATTATTAAGGCCTCTTAGTTCCACATTGATTGACCAGCGATTATCATAGTCACTATTGAAGTTTTGTTGTTGCCAACCGACGATTTTACGCTCATAGCCCATATTAATTGACCAGCAGCACGTACTATATTGTAAACCGATTAATCGACTGGCGGGTTGGTTTTCTTTTAGATCATGATAGTATGAGCCAACAAAGCCCCAGCGATCACCTAAAGGCCAACTCACTACCACCCCCATTTGAGAAATTCCTTTTTGAAAGGCTGGTGCGCTTCTAACTGTTGCTTGAATATAATCGCGATCGACAAAGCGGTAATTTAGCTGAATTAAACGATCTGAATCCAGGCGATATTCGGTCACAACATTCCCCATTGTAATATCACCCAGCCGTCTATCATACTGGAGCCCACCACGCAGTCCCCAGTTATCCGTTAAGCGTAAATAAGTATCACCGGCCCATAATAATGAACCGGTATTACTTTTATCTTCAATTGGTAAATCGGAATCTTCAGTTCTGGGCCGCTCAAAATAGTATATTTGTCCGACAGAAAAATTAAAACGTTCGGTTAATTCTTCATCATAAATACGCGTAGTGATACCGGTCGTTAATTGGTTAGCTGAAGCGATACGATCTAAGCCGCTATAAATGCGGTTACGAAATAAACCGTTATAGTCAGCCTGTAGCAAGGATGAATCATAATTATTAATATCACTTTGGTCGCGATAAGGTATATAAAGATATTGCACCCGAGGTTCTAACGTTTGTACATAATTGCTATTTGTCAGCAGGTCACGTTCGAAAACCAGTTTCGCATCAGAAGTTACTGACGGTAAGACGCGAGTAACATGTTTTTTTAGCGTGCCATTAGCCAGTTTGTCAGGGATATCCTGATCATAATAAGTTGCCATTACCCTTACAGTATTGTTAATACTGGCCCAATCATTTGCTAGTGGTAGGTTCAATTCTGGCTCGATATGTAACCGAGTGGCATCAGGATTATTGGCCCCAACACTGGTAATACGCGCTGCTTGGGCATAAGTTTTCAGATCAAATGGCCCCAGATCATATTTATAAAAATTTAGATCTAATTGCGGTTCAGCTTTGTAAGCTTTACTATTCGGTGAATCGACAAAAACCTGAAACTGTTTATGTGTTAAGGTTGCATTCCAGTTAGGTTGTGCATAACCGACACTGAATTTCTGAGTGGCATAGCCGTCAGTACTATTACCATATTTAGAGGTAAAATCGGTGAAATATTTTGGATCACTGACTTTGGTATAATCGATATTAAAACGCCATACTTGATTGAGTACGCCCGAATGACCCCAATATAGAAGCCAGCGATCATCACTATCACGAGCGGGATACTTGCCACTATTTTTATCTTTAATATAACTGCGGTCGTGTTTTAGCCAGTCAACGGCAACGGTACCGGTTCCAGCTATCGTCAGATAACGAAACTCGTTATTCAGTTTTACGCCACGAAAGGTCATAAATTGTGGTGTAATGGTTGCATCGTAGTTAGGTGCAATATTCCAGTAAAAGGGTAGCGCAAAGTCTAAGCCTGAACCTTTAGAATAACTACCATTAGGTAGTAGAAAACCGGATCGACGTTTATTGCCAATCGGTAATTGTAAATAAGGGCTATAAAAAACAGGTACATTAGCAATGCGAAAACGTGCATTCCATATTTCGGCAACCTGTTCTTGGCGATCTAAAATAACTTCTGAGCCAACAACGCTCCAGCTATCATTACCTGGAAGGCAGGCAGTAAACATGCCTTTTTCTAAAATGGTGTAGCGATTTTCTCCGCGCAATTTCATTTTATTTGCGTAGCCGCGACCCTGACGCCCGACCATCAAATAGTCACCTTTTTCGACATCGGTATCTTTATTACTAAGATTTGACCATGCTTTTGGCCCTTTTAGGATGATTTGTGGATCATCATAATGTACATTTCCTGTTGCTACTACCGTACGCAATGGATTTTTACTTGTCGTCTCTGTTTGGGTCAATTTAACTTCATCGGCGGTGAGAGTCTGGTTACCTTGTTGAATATCTACATTACCTTTATACTCGATGAAATGAGGATATTCACCAGCCACATCTTTTGCGGTGATATGGATGGGTAGATCATTGGGATTACCTTTCACGATGGGTTTAGTATATACCGGTACCCCTAGCATGCATTGTTCTGTTAGATCAGCATGGGCCTGTTGGCTATGAACAGCTATCCAAATCATGGTAGCAAGTAGTGTCGGGTGACTTTTTTTCATCATTCTGTATGTAGTTCCTTCATCGATATTATCGTGTAGGCAAAAGTTCAACAATTAACGTACTTAACGGCTCTTGTCTGTATAAGACCATCAGCTATATATTCAGGTTATTAGGCACAGAGTAGAATGAGTAGTATGATAATGCAAAATTATACTCAGGGCATTGGGGAATTGAGAAGTTTATGCGGTATTGGGGAAAAATTATTGGTGTTATGTTGGGGATCATGTCTGGCACTCATATTTGGGGTGTTATCATCGGTTTCATTATCGGTCATGCATATGATAAAGCATCAGAACAGCAAAATTTAGAGAAAACAGGCACTAAGCAGAGCCGTCAGGCACTTTTTTTTGTCAGCACATTTCAGATTTTAGGCCATTTAACGAAAGCAAAAGGCCGAGTCACTGAAGTTGATATTCAACTAGCAACAAACCTGATGGACAGAATGCAGTTGCATGGTGATGCCAGAATTTCAGCACAAAATGCATTTAGAGAAGGTAAGGAGCAAAATTTTCCTCTAAGACAAACGCTGAAAAAATTACGCCGAGCTTGTTTCGGTCGATTTGATCTTATCCAGATGTTTCTGGAAATTCAAATACAAGCTGCTTTTGCCGATGGCGCTTTACATCCAAATGAGCGAAAAGTACTGTTTATTATTGCTGAAGAGTTAGGAATTTCACATAATCAGTTTGAACAATTCTTACATATGATGGAAGGCGGTCGACGGTTTGAGCATAGTAGTAACTATTCTTATGGTTCCAATCGCTATCGACATACTGCTCAAGGACCAACATTAGCGGATGCTTGTAAGGTATTAGGTGTGCAACCTGATGATGAACAAACCAAAATTAAACGTGCTTATCGTAAATTAATGGCTGAACATCATCCAGATAAATTGGTTGCTAAAGGATTACCACCAGAAATGATGGAAATTGCCAAACAAAAAGCACAATCCATTCAATTAGCTTATGATTTAATTAAAAAAGAGCGTCATTTTAAATAGTATATAATATTAAACGTTAGTTGAATAAGTTTTCCAGCTGTTAAAAATCGGCTTTACACGTGAAGTGGATAGGTGACCCATAAACTGGGTGCGTAATGTAAAGTGCTTCTGCATGTAATTGTAGACGTGAAGAGAGTATTAGCGCTGCTTGATGAGCATAGAATCGATCACCAATAATAGGATGACCTAGTGACAGCAAATGAACACGTAGTTGATGTGAGCGACCTGTAATCGGAATAAGTTTAACTCGCGTTGTTTGTTCTTCATAAGCTAACACTTCGTATTTAGTTTGTGCTTGTTTACCGGTTGTAAAGCACACTTTTTGTTTAGGCCGATTAGGCCAATCGCAGATCAGAGGCAGATCAATAAGTCCTTTTTTATTGGTAATATGACCCCAAACCCTTGCTTGATAAATTTTTTGTGGCTCTCTTTCACGGAATTGACGTTTTAACTCTTTTTCTGCGCTTTTATTCAATGCCACGACCATAACTCCGCTGGTTGCCATATCAAGGCGATGAACGGATTCAGCTGTTGGAAAATCCGCCTGAACCCGTGTCATAATACTGTCTTTATGTTCGGCGGCTTTACCAGGTACTGATAACAAACCACTAGGTTTGTTCACCACAATAATATGCTGATCTTGATAAAGAACGTGTAGCCAGGGATCGATAGGCGGATTGTAAAACATATCAGTTGCTCCAACGTGGCCAAAAATTTTATTGTTTCTGGCGATAAATAATTACTGATGGGTAACAATCACCAGGCGTATAGAATCTAATCGCCAATTAGCTTGATCAATATTGAGCAATAATTGTTGGCGTTCATATTCAATAGCGCTTAATTCATCAGGACGAATATTCGGATTGACAGATTTTAATGCCTCTAATCGCGAATACTCTAACGATAATATTTTATCCGCTTGTGTTTTTGCTTCGGCAATCAACATACTTGTTTCTTTTTCTATCATAGCTTTAGAAAGTTGCAGTATGTTATGTACCTCTTTTTGTACGGCATTTACCAGTTTACTACCAGTATGGCGATTCACAGTATTTAGCTGACGATTAAAACTTTCAAATTCTACTTGCTTAGCCAGATCATTACCTTTTAAATCCATTAGAATACGAATTGGCGTTGGCGGTAAAAAGCGAGTGACTTGTAGATTTTTGGGTGCTTGTGCCTCAACAACATAAATTAATTCAGTAAGTAGTGTACCGACTGGTAAGGTTTTATTTTTCAATAAAGACACAGCACAACTGCCAATTTCGCCAGAAAGGATCAAATCCATACCATTACGAATAATCGGGTGTTCCCAGCTAATAAATTCGGTATCTTCTCTAGACAATGCTTGAGTACGATCGAAGGTAATAGTACAACCATCTTGCGGCAAGCCAGGAAAATCAGGTATCAACATATGTTCAGCAGGCGTAAGAACGATCAGATTATCACTGCGATCTTCTTGGTTAATACCAATGATATCGAAAAAATTTAATGAAAAATTAATCAAATCAATACTATTATCTTGTTCTGCAATTTGTTTGGCTAAATCATGACCAATTTCGCCACCATTAGAATTCATTTCTAATAAGCGATCGCGCCCTTGTTCTAATTGGGTTTTGAGTTGGTTATGTTTAGCTCGGCAAGCCTTAATAAAATCGTCAAAGTTATCAAGGACGGTGGGTTTAGCCAAATACTCAACCAGTTGCTGATAATATTGATCATAAATAGCGCGACCAGTTGGACAAGTATACTCAAAGGCATCAAGCCCCTCATGATACCAACGTAGCAAAATAGCTTGGGCAGTATTTTCAAGGTAAGGTACGCTAATTTGGATATCCCGATTTTGACCGATACGATCCAGACGCCCAATTCTTTGCTCAAGCAAATCAGGATTAAAAGGCAAATCAAACATAACTAACTGGTTGGCGAATTGGAAATTACGTCCTTCAGAGCCAATTTCAGAGCATAGTAATACCTGAGCCCCTTGTTCTTGGGAGGCAAAATAGGCAGCCGCCCGATCCCGTTCGAGTAATGATAGATTTTCATGAAAAACGGCCGCTCTGATCGCTTCTTTTTCTCTTAGTACCTGTTCCAATTGTAAGGCAGTAGTTGCTTGAGAGCAGATAACTAAAACTTTTTCTTGCCGATGAGTTGTTAAGAAATGCTTTAGCCATTCAACCCGGGGATCAAAATTCCACCAAGTTGCATTTTCACCTTCAAACGTCTGATAGGTTTGTTCAGGATAGAGCATCTCCCGCGCACTGATATCAACGGATTTTTTAGCATTCATGATGCCAGCAACTTTAATCGCCGTTTGGTACTGTGGGGGTAAAGGTAATTTAATAGCGTGTAATTCACGCTGAGGAAAGCCTTTAACTCCATTACGGGTATTGCGAAATAGTAAACGGCTCGTTCCATGACGATCCATCAACATGGTAATCAATTCGCGACGTGCTTTTTCACTTTCTTCATTATCACTGTTACTGGCTTTAAGAAGAGGCTCAATATCCTGCTCCTTAATTAATTCTGTTAGTAAATTTTGTTGCTTATTATTTAATTTTTCACCAGAAAGGAGCAAACTAACGGCTTCGGCAACCGGGCTATAATTTTGTTGTTCTTCAATGAAGTGTTGATAGCTATGAAAGCGATTAGGATCCAGTAAACGTAGGCGAGCAAAATGGCTCTCTTGACCCAGCTGTTCAGGAGTAGCGGTTAATAACAGCACTGAAGGAATTTGCTGAGCCAGCGTGTCGATAGCTTGGTATTCACGGCTAGGCGACTCTTCACTCCATAACAGGTGATGAGCTTCATCAACAACCATCATATCCCAACTGGCTTCTAACAGATGATCAAAACGTTTTTTATTGCGGCGAACGAAATCAAGAGAACAGATGACCAGCTGCTCTGTTTCAAAAGGATTCTCACTATCGTGTAATGATTCGGTATAACGGCTGTCATCAAACAGCGAAAAACGCAAATTAAAACGACGTAGCATTTCGACTAACCATTGGTGTTGCAAACTTTCAGGTACGATAATCAGTACTCGTTCAATACGTCCAGCAAGTAACTGTTGATGAATGATCATTCCTGCTTCAATAGTTTTGCCTAATCCAACTTCGTCCGCTAATAAAACACGTGGATGGTGGCGTTTACCTACTTCTTGAGCAATATAAAGTTGGTGAGGGATCAAATTGGCACGCATACCTCTTAGTCCACCGGTTTGGTGACCAAATTGTTGGTATTGGAAACGCAAGGCGCGATAGCGTAATGCAAAACGATCCATTCGATCAAGTTGACTGGCAAACAAACGATCTTGTGGTTTATTAAAAGTTAACTTGCTATCAAGAAACACTTCGCGCAGGCTGACGTTTTTTTCATCGGAATCGATACGAGTTCCTGTATAAATAAGTACTCCCTCGTCTTGTTGTACATTGTCAACTCTCAACTGCCAGCCTTCATGGCTGGTGATCAGATCGCCTTCATTAAACATAACGCGTGTAATTGGTGCATTATTTATTGAATAAAGGCGATTTTCTCCACTTGCAGGGAAAAGTACTGTAACCATGCGGCTATCAATAGCTACCACGGTACCTAATCCAAGTTCACTTTCTGTATCGCTTATCCAGCGTTGACCAAGAATAAATGGCATAAATTTTAACTCAGTTTATCCGTATGTTTGAGAAAATTATGGGTTGTTCATTTTGAAGAGAGTAATTATATTAATCATAAAACAATATCTTACTCTCTTTTTGAAAGGACTGTATGTTAATAAATGCGGTGCCAATAGTCACCTATAAAAATGCTTTTTTATAAGATATTATTATTTATTTGTGTTTTAACAGAGAATGTTAAGGTATTAAGCAGATGGAAAAAAGAACAAATCACCATTTTTTATTATTCTGCATCCTACTGTTTTTGCTCATTAATTTATAATTAACTAATATATAAAGAAAATTATATAGATGTTATGGCTAATTTAATATTGATAAAAATAAAGCATAGAAATAAAAATGCTATGTTATTTGAAATTTTTTACTGGGGGATAAATATTTTTATCACATGTATTAAAATTATCTGCTTAATTTCTAAAACCCAACTTAATCTAATAAATATTAGTATAAATAATACATCAATATTAGATTAAGATTGGGTAGTTAATTAACTTTGTTCTATGATTTCTGAAAAAATAACATTAATCATCATTTTTTAAGATTAAATCAAAGCGGAAGCCATCAACTCTTTCGAATTCTAATTCAAATGGTAAGGTATCTGAATTGACTTCAATTTGATTTTCTACAGCATTATATTCAAAGTAAGTAGCAGTGTTAAATTTAACTATATTATATCTATCATAAATGACGAGATGAGCAACATGTTGCATACCATCATCAAGAATATCACCAACTGTTACAAAATCTTTGTCTGAATCGATATATGCTGGTTCGTCGATTCCATGTACGCGGATAAAAGCCCGGTAAGGAAAACCATCACCAGTTTTGTTTAAAAAACGAATGGCTAATTGTTCTTTATTATTTGACATATATAACCTCATCTAGTATTTGGTATATTAAAATTTTGCTAATTAGATGCGCATCTATATTTTATATAACACATGAGCTACATTGCTTTAAGTTATATATAAAATCAAATTCAAAATTTAGAATTTTCATTATTAAATTTTGTTATTATTTTTTTATTGTTATTGAAAAAATGGATTTTTATATAAAATATAAAATATAAAATATAAAATATAAAATATAAAATATAAAATATAAAATATAAAATATAAAATATAAAATATAAAATATAAAATATAAAATATAAAATATAAAATATAAAATATAAAATATAAATTTTATTTATATAAAAATAAAAGTAATGATATAATATCATGATGAAAATTTTTATATGATTAATGAAGTTATTATAATATTTTTAATCTTCAATTATTAATTCTTGAAAGTATAAAATAAACATGGTTATAGTTAATAATAAATTTAATAAAGTATTTGATATCACTCTTTAATAATTTTTTAGTTATTTAACAAATTAAAATTAGCTTTATTATTTTTGGTTAATTGCTTTCATATATTAGTCATTTTTATTTTTTTAATCACTAAAAATAATTAGTTAAGTTAGTGATTTTGTAATTAGTGAGCAACAATCTTAGCTTTTTATAATAATATTATATGTAATAAAATTTTTCGTTTAATATATCCATTCATTTAATAAAATTTTGTGCTATTTTAAATAATCTTTTTAAAAAAATGTTTTTTTATCGATATTATATAATAAGTTATTTAATTTTTTGTTAAATTGATAGAGTGCTATAATCGCTTATATCTATGTTATTCTTGCTAAAAGCGAGATGAAATAATCAATATTAAGATAAAAAATGATGAAAAAAGTTACGCTTAATTTTATTTACTTAATTATTGATTCTTCTATATCATATAAAAAATAAATAATTATTAAATTTTGTTATAATTTGTGATATGTAGGTATTTTGTTTTAAATATTTATTTTATGTTCTCAATTTATTGAAAAAATAAATTTTTTGTTGATTGATTTTTTAAATAAAAAATAAAAAATAAAAAATAAAAAATAGATACGTTTTTAATAAAATTGTGACAACATATATCTTTGTATTAGAAAAAGTAGTCTTAGTATTAATACAACAAATAGTATTATAAAGGTCGAAAAATACCATCCAATTATTTGCCAAAGTGTGAATTAATAATTAATTATTATAAATAATGTCAAAAATGAGATATACCCAGCAGTTTACTTGCGGGTGTTAATCCATTAATTAAACAATCTGGTTGACCATCATAGGCAATTTTTCCATCTGCAATTACGATAGACCGAGTTGCTATTTGGCTAGCATCTTCCAAATTATGGGAAACCATCAGTAAGGTTAATTGGCGTTCATCACACACCTGTTTAAGTAATGTTAACATTTCATTACGTAAAGCTGGATCGAGAGCAGAAAAAGGTTCATCTAACAATAAAATCGGTTTTTGGCGGATCAAACAACGCGCTAACGCAGTACGTTGGCGTTGTCCGCCTGATATTTGTGCAGGTAAACGAGCGATACAATTATTAAGAGAAACTTGTTCTATGATCTGTTTTACTGCGCGATGTTGAGCTCTTTCTAATCTTAAATTTGGTGAAATGCCTAACGCAATATTTTGCCAAACAGTTAAATGAGAAAAGAGATTATTTTCCTGAAAAAGGATAGAAACTGGCCGCTTGGCGGGTGGTGTAGCAGTATGATTTTGGCTATTTAGCCAAATTTCCCCCTGTTTGGGATATTGAAATCCAGCGATCAAATCCAGTAGAGTACTTTTCCCTGCGCCACTAGGGCCTAATATAGCCACCCTTTCAGCTCTATTTACTTGAAAATCAAACTGCATTGTTAGATTTTCATAACAATAGACAAGTTGATCTAATTTAATCATGCTCTTTTCCTGATAAATATTCTAATAAACTGAATAAGCTGAAACAAAGTAATAGCATTAACAACGTGGTAACTGCCGCATCATTATTACGGTAAGAGCCTAATTGTTGATAGAGATAATAAGGTAGGGTACGAAAGTTCTCATTACCAAACAGTGCAATAATACCAAAATCACCGATTGAGAGTATACAGGCAAAAGCGAAGGCTTGTCCTATTGTACGTTTCAAAGCTTTTAATTCAATTTGAGCTAGTCGATTTATGCCTTTGATCTGTAATGAAAGGCATAATAAATTATAGCGTTCAGCTAAGTCATACATCTGATTTTCTAATATTTTTAAGGCATAAGGAATAGCCATTAAAGCATTCGTCAAGATGATTAAACTATAAGGCGAGTAGGTTAAATTAATAGTATTATTTAGCAATAAAAAGAAGCCGGTAGCTAAAACTATGCCTGGCATTGCAAGTATTAATAATCCACTTAATTCGAAAGTTCGATAAAGCAGTATTGAGCGGCGCAGACGTAATTCACGACTACTCCAAAGCAACATCATAGTAAGAATAATACAAAGTACGCCAGCACTAATAGCGATAAAAATCGAATTAATGGCTGCTTGCCATAAGCCTGGCTGTTGTAACACGTGTAATAGCGTTAAGTTTAAACCATCAACGATAATAGCCAAGAAAGGCGGAATTAAGAAAAATAGGGTCATACTAATCAGTAATGTATCCCACCATTTCTGCCATCGACTATCAGCTGGATTTGTCCACCGCAATTGTCGACTAGCACCGACGGAAAAGACGACATTTAATTTTTGACTTAATAATACTAGCCCTAAACAGCAAAAAAGTTGGATCAGAGCCAGCAAAGCAGCTTTATTGAGATCAAAATCATAACTTAATGATTGATAGATAGCGAGTTCAATGGTGGTTGCAGCAGGCCCCCTGCCAAGCGTCATTACGGTAGCAAAACTGGCGAAGCACAACATAAAAATCAGAGCCGATGTTGGTAAAATCTGTCGTCTAAGATAAGGCCATTCAACAATCCGAAAATGTTGCCATTGGTTCATGCCGAGTTGTGCGGCAAGCTGACGTTGCTCAACTGCAATATTCTCTAGCGCAAGCAACAGCATCCGCATAGCTAATGGTAAATTAAAAAAGACATGTGCTAATAAAATGCCTTTTAGGCCGTAAGGAGTAAATTGGTAATTAATACCTAACCATTGACAAAATTGAGCAATCCATCCCACCCGACCATAGACGGTTAATAAGCCAAAAATGGCCACTAGTACTGGCAATACCAGTGTCATCGAACATAAGCGTAAAAACAGTATCCGACCTGGAAAATGGCGTCGAAAAAGGGCTTTGGCGAGAAATATTGCAGGGATAACGGATAAGACGGTCGATAGTAATGCTTGCCAAAATGTAAAGCCAATGACGTGCCATAAATAGCTGTCATCAATAAATTCTTGCCAGCTTATTTGCGGGGCATGTAACCATAAAGTGCTGAAAGTAACTACCGCAATAGTGATTAATAGGCCGGACACAACTATGCCAGGCCAAAGTGAACTCCCTATTGGTGGCTGACGGCATTTTGCCATAAATTGATCCATTGATTGCGATGTTGAGTAATATCTTCTGCATTAAATTGTAATGATTTTTTTGGCACAGGTATTTGTTGATAAACGTCGGGTAAGGGGATATCAATGACTGGATACATCCAATTGGTTGTCGGCAACGTTTTTTGGAACGTTGGTGATAGCATAAATTGCATGAATTGTTGAGCTAGTTTAGGCTGCTTGCTGGTTGCTAATTGGGCCGCCACTTCAATTTGCAGATAGTGACCCTCACTAAATAGTGCCGCAGCATAATTATTTTTTTTATCATTTAACAGATGAAAACCTGGTGAAGAGCTATAACTGAGGACAAAATCGCTTTCACCTTTTAAAAACAATCCATATGATTCGCTCCAACCTTTAGTAACGGTTACGGTTTTTTTGGCTATTTTTTGCCAAGCCTGAGCACTGTTTTGCCCATAAATTTTTTGTATCCAAAGTAGTAGCCCTAAACCTGGTGTACTGGTACGTGGATCTTGGTAAATAATTTTCCATGGCTGGGGGCTATTAATAAGTTCATCAAGACTTTTAGGCACTTCAGTGATCCGCGTCTTATCATAAATAAAAGCAAAATAACCATAATCGTAAGGGATAAAAATATTGTTATCCCATTTTATGGGTAATTTCAGTTGACTGATGTCAATTTTACTTTCAGTAAATAAGCCCGTTTTTTTTGCTAGATCAATTAAGTTATTATCAAGTCCGAGCACAATATCAGCTGGGCTATTTTTTCCTTCCATTCTAAGGCGATTTAATAACGCAACCCCATCACTTAGGCCAATTAGCTTCAGTTCACAGTGACAGATTTGTTCGAAGGCAGGCTTTATTGTAGGCCCTGGCCCCCAATCTGCGATAAAGGAATCATAAGTGTAAACGGTTAATATAGGTTTTGCCTGGAGAGCAAAAGCTGAACAACAAATTAAACCAATACTAACTATTTTTAGCAGTACATTCTTCAATACTGAGTTCTCCTATATAATTAAATAAAAGTGATGTTCTAGGATCTGAGGAATGGACAGTAATGAAGCTATTTATTGATGAATAAATCATTAGAGTGGCTCAAATCCCTACGCCGATGTTAATCGGATCAGGTTCGACGAGTTTTTCTCAGCCAGCTATTAACAATATTAATCATAGCTGGCACCCCGTTGAGATGGCCTTATTGTAAGATGTTATCTTATAATTGCAAATACTATATTTGATAAAGGCTTACCATATAGAGTAGTATGAAACAATAAGTTATCTTTTAAATTTTTAACGAGGTAGTCAGATGGTTGACAATGATGGCTACCGCCCGAATGTAGGAATTGTAATTTGTAATCGGCAGGGCCAGGTATTATGGGCTCGTCGCTATGGGCAACATTCATGGCAGTTCCCTCAAGGGGGCATTAATCCTGAAGAATCACCAGAACAGGCAATGTATCGGGAATTATTCGAAGAGGTTGGGTTGGATCGTAAAGATGTTAAAATATTAGCATCTACCCGGAACTGGTTACGTTACAAATTACCTAAACGTTTGGTGCGTTGGGACACAAAGCCAGTTTGTATAGGGCAAAAGCAACGTTGGTTTTTGTTACAATTGGTTTGTAATGAACATAATATTAATGTGCAAACAAGTAAAACGCCTGAATTTGATAGTTGGCGTTGGGTGAGTTATTGGTATCCTGTGCGTCAGGTTGTTTCTTTTAAACGTGATGTTTATCGGCGCGTTATGAAAGAATTTGCTCCGATGGTTATGTCACTGCAAAATAGTACAATGACATCAAATAAAAGCCATACCTATAGGCGTAAACGTGGCTAAATAAATTTAGCGGAAGAAAGTAGGTTTATGTTTATTTTAATAGCCAACTTTTGTCGTTTTGAAAGCGAAGTGAGAGTAGTGAAAGCTACTCTTGTTTATTTTTTGGAAAATTTACTAGCCAAAGTATGCATTAGATAGATTTGTTGATGAATTTAATCAATAAAATACTATTAGATTTTAAACCGCATGCAGTCATGCAATTCTATCAAGCTCTATAAAACTAAAGAGTGGAGACGATGAATAATAGTTATATTGTGTTTCCTGATATTGATCCTGTTATATTCTCGATTGGTCCAGTAGCCCTTCATTGGTATGGTTTGATGTATTTGGTGGGATTTGTTTTCGCTCTATGGTTGGCAAAACGGAGAGCCGGAAAAGCAAATAGTGGCTGGACCAAAAACGAAGTTGAAAATTTGCTCTATATTGGTTTCTTAGGTGTCTTTATCGGTGGACGTTTAGGCTATGTTTTATTTTATAATTTGCCGGCCTTCCTGAGCAATCCTTTGTATCTATTTAAAGTTTGGGACGGAGGAATGTCTTTTCATGGTGGGTTAATTGGTGTGATATGCGCCATGTGGTGGTATGCACGCAGAACCCATCGCCATTTTTTTCAAGTTGCCGATTTTGTTGCTCCATTAATCCCATTTGGATTAGGTATGGGACGTATTGGTAATTTTATTAATGGTGAACTTTGGGGACGTGTAACATTAGATACACCATGGGCAATGTTATTCCCAGGCTCACGAGCAGAAGACATTCAGATTGTTAGTCAAGACCCTTCTTTATTACCGATTTTAGAGCAGTATGGCGTATTACCACGACACCCTTCCCAACTTTATGAGATATTTTTTGAAGGGATCATTTTATTTATTATTTTGAATCTGTTTATTCGTAAACCACGCCCAATGGGCAGTGTTTCAGGATTGTTTTTGATTGGTTATGGGGCTTTCCGTATTTTTGTTGAATTTTTCCGTCAGCCGGATGCGCAGTTGGGGCTATTTGGTGGTGTAAGTATGGGACAAATTTTGTCAGTCCCTATGATCATTATTGGTATTTTAATGATGATCTGGGCCTATAAGAAAGATAGCCATTGTACGGACTATTCCATTGCTAGCAAGGCAGAAAAGAGTAAGTAGCAGAAAATTTTAATACAGTGCTTTTATTTATAGTATTAAATAATAGATTCTAAGCGAGTAATAATAATGAAACAATATCTGGATTTATGTCAGCGTATTATTGATAAAGGTCAGTGGGTAGCAAATAAACGCACAGGAGTTCGGTGTTTAACGGTTATTAATGCTGATCTTGAATATGATGTCGCAAATAACCAGTTTCCTTTAATTACGACTCGCAAAAGTTTTTATAAAGCGGCTATTGCTGAATTATTAGGTTATCTAAGAGGTTATTCTAACGCTGCACAATTTCGTGATATTGGCTGTAATACATGGAATGCCAATGCGAATGAAAATCAGGCATGGCTCAATAATCCGAACCGTAAAGGTGAAGATGACATGGGGCGGGTTTATGGTGTTCAGGGGCGTTCATGGCGACGGCCTGATGGTACTTATTTAGATCAGCTGCAAAAAGTCATTAGCAACCTTTCGGTAGGAATAGATGATCGTGCCGAGATAATCACTTTTTACAATCCGGGTGAGTTTGAATTAGGTTGTTTACGCTCTTGTATGTATACGCACACTTTTTCTCTGCTAGCTGATACGCTTTATTTAACTTCATATCAACGTAGTTGTGATGTTCCTTTGGGACTAAACTTTAATCAAATTCAATGTTTTGTTTTACTGGCACTGATTGCTCAGATCACGGGTCACAAACCAGGTAAGGCTTACCATAAGATAGTGAATGCTCACATTTATGAAAATCAACTTTCGATTATGCGTGATATCCAGTTGAAGCGTACTCCTTATTCTTTGCCGCAACTACGTATTAATCCTAATATTAAAACATTAAAAGATATTGAAACCTGGGTGACTAGTGATGATTTTGAAGTCATTGGTTACCAATATCATGATGCAATTAAATATCCATTTACGGTATGACATTTTTTATGGGTTGCTTTGATCATTAACATCAACAAGGTGACTACCATCTTATTTGCTGTTTTTAATTAATATTATGGTTTAATTAATAAATAGCCACTAAAAACATTAAAATCTGGGAGGCGTTTCTATCTTTGCTCCCCAGTTTTTTGTAATACCAATTTTTTAATAGATCTGTTTCCCTTCTATCTTATTTGAGCATTTATTTTTTTATCCTAAATACATAACAATAGTTTGCATTAATTGTGCTACATATGGCAAAAATATATGCGCCAACAAGGGTTCACTCTGCTTGAAATTATGATTGCGATTGCCATAGCAGCCTTGATTGCTGTTGTTAGCATTAAGGGGTGGCGAAATTATCAACAAAAAATACATTTAATTGTTGTTACGCAAAAAGTTGCCGCTTTTATTGCCCGTCATCAAATGCAGGCGGCTTATTTGAATCAAGAGAGGCAATTGATAGTTCAAACGGATAAAACTTCAAATTGGATGCTGATAGTTGCAATTAAAGGTAAAAAAGATACCCAGCAAAGTACAGAGATGAAGTGGATTAATAGGCATAATGAAGTAGTGTTGCAAAACTACAGCCGAATATCGACCTTGTTGCTAGGTAAAAGAGGAACGGCATTACCGACTACTTTACGTTTTAGCAATCAATCAGCAGAGATCTCGATCATTATTTCGGGTTTGGGACGAGTGCGTTTATGTAGTAATCAAAGGCTGGGGGGAATAGCTAAATGCTAAATAAACACATTTCCTTTAATTGTAAGCAACAAGGTTTTTCTCTGATAGAAGTCCTAATCAGCTTAATAATAAGTAGTATTGTTTTTCTCGCTATCATAACGCTATATCCATTACTGACGCAGCAAATCAATCGATTATATCAAGCTTATCATCTTGATATTGTGGCGAGACAATTCTTATTAATGTTGGAAAAAGATGTTCGACTTTCAGGTTATTGTTTTGGTGATTGTGTCGGAGTGGCATTGAAAATTAGTGAAAAACGAGGCGAGGCCAAGCATTCCTGTATTCATCTTATTTACGATTACAATTTAGATGGCAAATGGCAAATGGCAAATGGCAAATGGCAAAAAGCAACAGATGAGACTTCTGATTTCTTTATCTATCGTATTCATCGAGGTAAGATGGAAATACACCGTAGCGGAGTAGATTGTGAAGGGCAAGGATGGATAAACCTATTTGATCCCAAACAGATAATAGTTTCACAATTTGCTTTAAAAGAGGTGATCATGGATGAAAAACGTTTTTTAGCTGTATTTTTAAGTCTATCTCCGCGAGCATATCCAGATCTATTAAGGGAATACCAACTAAAAATTTATTTAAGAAATCAATCGATATGAAACAGATAAATTGGTTTTTTCCTCACAAGTTTGAACAGCAAGGGAGCGTTTTATTAATGGTAATAATAATGCTTATTTCTATGAGTTTATTAATGTTAAAAGCGTTGCATCATCAGAATAATATATTGCAGATGTTGGAAAGTGAACGAAGTTATTGGCTTTTTTTTGAGCAAGCTGAGTCTGCATTGGCTTGGGGAAAATATCAACCTTGGGTTATGACTAAGGAAAAAAATGCCTCATGGTCTTGTCTGCAACCGTTAGGCGCGGATTTTAAAAGTTGTTTGCGTTACTATAAAAATGATTATTATCTATTAGCCGGCCATGCTTATTTTGAGGGTAAAGCTATATTTACACTTTATCAATGGCTTAAGAAAGATAAAAATGCCATATCTGGTTTTGTTCCTCTAAAACAGGGATGGTTGGATTTTTGTCCAGTTAAAAGAGCGGAATTTTGTCAATGAAAAATTCTAAGCCTAACAGGCAATCTGGAATGGCAATAACAGAAGTTATGGTAGCTATAGCCTTATTTGCGATTTCAGCTATCGCATTAATAAAATATGTTCATAATCTAATGGCTGGATTTTCTCTCGCATGGCAAAAACACAGCAATTTCGCATGATGCACACTTTTTTTGAAAGTGGAGAAGCGATGCTAGGCATTGACTCTATTAGTGCCGATATAACAAATGATATGCCTAAAAATATTGACTTATCATATCGTTACGTGAACATTACAGATAATTGTAAGCAGATATTAGTTACATTTAAGATGCCTTATAACCAATTAACTGCTGCATCAAGGTGGTACTGTTTGTCAGGAAAAGATTATGCTACAAATTTATCATTCTAATCAATTAGATATTCACAAAGAGCTTATTTCTAGTTTGATCAAAAATAATCCCTTGACCCAGCCGTTTGAGCAAGAAATTATTTTGGTTCAAAGTCCAGGTATGTCGCAATGGCTAAAAATAGAGCTTGCGCAAAGCTTGGGAATTGCCGCTAACATTTCTTTTCCGCTACCGGCAACTTTTATTTGGGACATGTTTACTCGGGTTTTATCTGATATCCCATCAGAGAGTGCTTTTACCAAAAAGGCAATGACTTGGAAATTAATGACAATTTTACCTTCCTTGCTACAAGAACCTGAATTCAAGCCTCTTAGACAATATCTTAATGAGGATATGGGTAAACGTAAGTTGTATCAGTTATCAGCTCGGATTGCGGATCTGTTTGACCAATATTTAGTTTACCGTCCCCAATGGTTAGAAAGCTGGCGTAAAAAACAACTAATTGAGGGATTAAGTGATAATCAGCAATGGCAAAAACGTCTTTGGTTAGCGTTGACAGAGTATACGGAAAAGCTTAATCAATCTAAATGGCATCGGGCAAATCTCTATCAACAATTTATACAAAGTTTGCATGCTAATCTGCCTTCACATATTAGGTTGCCAAAACGTGTATTTATCTGTGGTATCACCGCATTACCTCCGGTTTATTTGCAGGCATTAAATGCCCTTGGCCAGCATATAGATATTCATTTAATGTTTACTAACCCATGTCGTTATTATTGGGGAGATATTCAGAGCTATGCTTCTTTGGCAAAACTTGAACGACACAAGTTAAAAAATTATCGAAATAACCATGAAATTGCGCGTTTCAAGGGAGAAAGTTCACCTGATACGTTATTTAATCAACAAGGTGAACAATTTCTGACTAATCCGCTATTAGCTTCTTGGGGTAAATTAGGCCGTGACAACCTCTATTTCCTGTCTCAGTTGGAGCTATCTAATGAAGTTGCTGCCTTTGTAGATTTACCACGTGATTGTTTGTTGCACCAAGTGCAGCGAGATATTTTAGATTTAGAAGATCATGCGCAACTTGGCTTAACCGAAGCGAGTTATAATAATAGTCTTTCAAAAAGACAATTAAGCAAACAAGATAAATCATTAACATTTCATTCATGCCATAGCCCACAACGTGAAATTGAAGTATTGCAAGATTATTTATTGCGTCTCTTTGAAGACGATCCAAATTTAACACCCAAAGATATAATTGTAATGGTGGCAGATATTGATAGTTACGCACCTTATATCCAAGCGGTATTTAGTCATGTGTCCCCTGAACGTCGGTTACCTTTTTCTATTTCAGATAGAAAAGCCAGGCAGGTACATCCTATTTTGCAAGCTTTTATTTCGTTACTTGATTTACCCCAAAGTCGTTTTACCACAGAACAAGTATTAGCTTTATTAGAAGTGCCTGCACTGGCTCGTCGATTTTCTATTTACGATGATGAATTACTTTTATTGCGACGATGGATTAACGAATCAGGTATCCGTTGGGGGCTTGATGATGAAAACATTGCAATGCTGGAATTGCCAGCAACAGGGCAAAATACCTGGGCTTTTGGTTTAAATAGAATGTTGCTTGGTTATGCGATGGATAGTCATGTAGGGACTTGGAATAAAATTTTACCTTATGATGAATGTACAGGGTTATCCGTGAAATTAGCTGGGCAGCTTGCCGCATTTATTGATTCATTGGCTAGTTGGAGAAGTAAACTTAATCAGGAAAGGAAATTGTCAGAATGGTTGCCATTATGTCAATGCCTGTTAGATGCTTTTTTTGAGACTGATGAACAAATTGAAGCGATATTCATATTTATGCTCCAGCAATGGCAAAAAACGATTGAGACTGGAATAGCGGCAAAATATGAAGAAACAGTTCCTCTATCGCTTATTCGTGATGAATTAGCAACCTGTTTTGATGATGAAAAGATCAGTCAACGTTTTCTTGCAGGGGCAATTAATTTTTGTACTCTAATGCCTATGCGTTCTATTCCTTTTAAGGTTGTGTGTTTATTAGGTATGAACGACAGGATATATCCACGCTCAATACCACCACTGGGTTTTGATTTAATGGCTGAGCAGCCCCAACGCGGTGACAGAAAGCGTCGGGATGATGATCGCTATCTATTTTTGGAAGCTTTAAATTCCGCTTCTCAACTATTTTATGTTAGCTATATTGGGCATGCTATACGTGACAATCAAGCACATAATCCCTCGGTGCTAGTAAATGAATTACTTGATTATATTAGCCAAAGTTTTTGTTTAGAGGGTGATGAACATTTAAATATTGATCTTAGTGCTGATAGAGTAAAAGAACATTTAGTGATTAAACATACGCGAGTACCTTTTGCGACAGAGAATTATTTGCCTAATAGCATTCATCAGAGTTATGCCAGTGAATGGTTATCAGCAGCCAGAAAACAAGGTAATCCACGGCCTGAATTCTGTACTCTGTTAATGCCAATGATAGAACATGACAATGAAATATTATTAGAGCAGTTACTCTCTTTTTATCGACACCCGATTCGGGCTTTTTTTCAACAAAGGTTAAAAGTTAATTTTTTTAATGAAGAAGTACAATTACCGGAAGATGAGCCTTTTATTGTAAATAATTTACAACGATATAAATATAATGAACGCTTACTTAAGGCGATGATTTATGAAGAGTCACTGGAGGAGCTGTTAACGACTTTGCGTGCAACGGGTGGATTACCAGCAGAACATTTTGGTCAAATTTATTGGGAAAAACAGATCCAAGATATGCAGCCATTAGCTGATAAAGTAAAGATAAATTGTCATGAATATTTTAATAAACTATTCGTTGAACCCTTTGAGAATATTCGTTTGGCTGGACAATTACGAAATATTCAGCAAAACGGTATTATTCGTTATCGTCCTGCAAATTTAACGATTAATGATGGTTTATCTCTATGGATAGAACATTTAATTTTTTGTTTAACTGTTAGATCTGGTGAAAGTTACTATTGGGGAAGAGATAATAGTGAATGGTGTTTTGAGTCAGTGGACAAATATCAGGCGAAAATATATTTACAACAGCTCATTAATGGTTATCAAGAGGGGATGAATTCGCCATTACCACTTTTTAATAAAAGTGGCTGGAATTGGTTAATGTCATGCTATAACAAAAAAAGTGAACAATTTGATTTTGAGTCTGAGGCTGTTTTGCAAAAAGCAAAAATGCAGCTTATCCACTCCTTACAAGGTACCTATAATCAGCCAGGTGAAATGGAAGATAGCTATATTGGTCGTGCTTTCAGTAAAATAGATAGTAATTTGCTTGAAACAATACAAAAAAAGGCACGTACTTATTTATTGCCAATGGCAATCTATAGAAAAAATAAAAAGAGGATGTAATAAGATGCTTAAAGTAACAAGGGTTGTTATGAAAAACATGATAGTCGTGCTCTTATTACTATTTGGTACGGTAAGTTTTGCTAAGCAGAATTGGCAAGTTTTGCCTGATAGGATAAACAAAAGTGAAAAAGATACTCGAGGGTATCAGGCGATAAAACTTTCTAATAATATGATTGTATTGCTAATATCTGATCCGAAGGCCAGTAAATCATTAGCTGCGGTTACCTTACCAGTTGGCACAATGGAAAGTCCTGATCAACAACTTGGTTTGGCACATTACCTTGAACACATGGTATTGATGGGCTCTAAACGCTATCCTGAGTCAGGTGAAATATCAGAATTTTTGCAAAAACATGGTGGCAATCATAATGCTAGTACGGCTTCTAATCTTACTGCTTACTATTTAGAAGTTGAAAATGGTGCTTTAAAAGCAGCCACAGATCGCTTGGCAAGTGCATTAGCCGAGCCATTACTTGATCCTAAAAATGCCGATCGAGAACGTAATGCAGTCAATGCAGAATTAACAATGGCACGTGCTCGTGATGAAATGCGATTATGGCAAGTGCGTTCTGAAACACTTAATCCGGCTCATCCTAATTCACGTTTTTCCGGTGGAAATTTAGAAACCTTAAGCGATAAGCCTGGTAGCCATTTACAGACTGAGCTCAAGAATTTTTATTATCGCTATTACTCAGCTAATTTAATGAAAGGTATTTTGTATGGCAATGACTCATTGAGTCAATTAGCCAAAATCGCAGCTGAAACTTTTGGTCGTATTCCAAATCGAAAGGCTATTGTTCCTGAAATAACGGTACCCGCCATAACCGATAAAGAAAAAGGAATAATAATTCATTATGTGCCAGCACAACCTAAAAAAGTTTTGCAACTTGAATTTAGTATTGCAAATAATTTAACAGAATTTCGCAGTAAGTCAGATGAATATATTGGCTATTTGATAGGAAATCGAAGTCAAAATACCCTTGCTGATTGGTTACTAAAGAATGGTCTTGCTGAAGAGATTAATGTTGACGTTGTACCAGATGTTGATCGTAATAATGGCATTTTTTCAATAAACGTTTTATTAACGGATAAGGGATTGGGAAATAGAGATAAGATTATTGCGGCAATATTTTCCTATATTGATTTATTAAAAGAACAAGGTATTAAGAGTGGTTATTTTAACGAGATCGCAAATGTTCTGAAGCTTTCATTTCAACATAATTCTATTGTTCGTGATATGAATTATATTCAGCAACTATCTAATCAAATGTTGAATATCCCAATTGCACATGTGCTTGATGCTAATTACATTGCTGATCGTTTTGATCCAAAAGCAATAAGCAGCCGTTTAGCAGAATTAACTCCCTATAATGCCAGAATTTGGTTTATCGCACCGAATGAACCACATAATAAAGAAGCCTATTTTCTCAATGCTCCTTATCAAGTTGATAAAATTAACAGCCAACAATATCAGCGATGGGCTGATTTAAAAGAAGCAATGCATTTTTCGTTACCTGAATTGAACCCTTATATTGCTGATGATTTTTCTTTAATTAAAAGTTCTCGTCATTATCAGCATCCAGAATTGGTATATGAGCAAGGAAATGTGCGGGTAGTCTATATGCCAAGTCAATATTTTGCTGATGAACCTAAAGGTGGGATTGCGATAGATTTACGTAATGAGCAGAGCAGTAAAACGGCAAAAGCTCAAGTTAGTGCAGCGTTATTAGAATACCTGGCCTCTTTAAAATTGTCTCAATTAAGTTACCAAGCTTCCGTCGCCGGAATGGAACTGGTTGTGTCTTCAAATTTAGGCCTGCAATTGAAAACCAGTGGTTATACTCAACATCTAGCGGAATTGACGACAAAAATGGTTAAGGAATTTCTTACCTTCACAATTTCTGCTGACGAAGTTACACAAGCAAAATCATGGTATAGGGAACAGCTTGAAGTTAGCAATAATCTTAAAGCCTTTGAGTTGGCAATGCAGCCGAAACAACGTTTAGAAAAAGTACCTTATTTTGAGCAAGAACAGCGCTTAAAGGCCCTGGAAACGATCACAGCAGATGACATCCTAAACTACCGTCAAGAGACTATTGACAATGCTGCTTTACAAGCGATTGTATTCGGCAATCTAACACAAAAGCAAGGCATTGATATTATTAAGTCTATTGCCCATTTATTGAATAATAAAGGCAAGAATTGGTGGAGAGGGAATATTATGGTTGTTGATAAACAGAATAAAGTAAATTTCCAACATCAGGCAAATAGTACAGATAATGCGTTAGCAGAAATATTTATTCCGACAGGATATGATCGTTATAGTGGATTTGTCTTATCAAATATTTTGGCCAATATTTTACATCCTTGGTTTTTTGAGCAACTTAGGACGCAAGAACAATTAGGCTATGCTGTTTTTGCCTTTACTACTAGCCTTGGTGAGCAATGGGGATTAGGTTTTTTATTGCAAAGTAATAATAAAACCCCTGCATATTTGAATACACGCTATCAAAACTTTTATCAATTAGCTTTTAAAAAATTAAATGCAATGCCAAAAAAAGAATTTGAGCAATACAAAAAGGCACTATTGACGGAAATGGAACAGCCTCCGCAAACTTTTTATGAGGAGATAGATCGTTTTTTACCAGATTTTGTGAGGAATAATTTTGCTTTTGATAGCAGAAAAAAATTAATCAAAGTATTGAAAACGGTTACACAGCAAGATCTATTAACTTTTTATAACAATGCCGTTTTGCAACAAACAGGTTTAGCTTTTGTTTCACAAATTATTGCCAAAGAGGTTAATAAAGAAGGCTATGCTCAATTGAAAGATTGGATAACTTATCCGACTGCATCTGAATTACAAAAGATTTTGCCAATTGAGGTAGATGCTAAGTGAGTAATCGGCGAATACAGGCTTATCAACTGGATCCTTATTGTTTGCCTCTCTATGGCCAGCGATTGATAGAAGCTTCAGCAGGAACAGGAAAAACCTATACGATAGCTTTACTATATTTGCGATTGTTATTAGGTGTTGGGCAAAAAAATGCATTTTCTCGCCCATTAAGTGTTGAAGAGATTTTAGTCGTCACTTTTACTGAAGTGGCAACCGATGAGCTACGATCACGGATTCGCCACAATATTCATCAGATGAGAATGGCCTGTATTAGAGATGGTATTGGTTTTGATGAAAATTCAATATTCCGAATCTTACTATCTTCTATTGCAGATAAAGAGGTGGCTGCTCAATGGTTACTTGCTGCTGAACGTCAAATGGATGAAGCGGCAATTTATACTATCCATGGATTCTGTCAACGCATGTTGGTGCATAATGCTTTTGAGTCAGGTATGCTATTTGAGCAATCAATAATAAAAGATGAACATACCATACAAAAACAGGCTTGTGCTGATTTTTGGCGCTGCAACTGCTATCCACTGAATTATTCTATATCAAAAGTTATTGTTGATGAATGGAGTGACCCAGAGGCACTTTTAGCCGAAATAAAGCCTTATTTACAAGGCGATATTCCGAATTTTGTTAACCAATCGATTGAAGCGCAATCAATAAAACAGCGTCATCAGACCCTAATTGACACGATAAAAAAAGTAAAAGAGTTGTGGCTTTTAAATTCAGCAAGTTTCATTGATTTAATTACTGATTCCGCTATTAATAAACGTAGTTATAGTCGCCGTAATTTACCGGGTTGGATAGCCGCGGTCACTGGTTGGGCTCAATCAGCAACAGTCGATTATAAAACCCCTAAAGAACTAGCTCGTTTTTGCCAATCTCAACTGATAGATAAAACACCGACAGGTCAAGTACCTGAACATGAGGTTTTTCTTGCTATTGATAATTTGATGCAACAATCACTTACATTACGCGATATCATTATTTCAAAAGCGATTATTGACGTTCGTCAAACAATTGTTAAAGAGAAAAGACGACGTGGAGAGATTGGATTTGATGATTTATTAAGTCATTTAGATCAGGCACTACATGCAGAAGGTGGTGAGCGATTATCTAACACGATCCGTAATCGTTACCCGGTTGTTATGGTTGATGAGTTTCAAGATACTGATCCGCAACAATATCGCATTTTTCAACGTATTTATCAGGGGCATAATCATTGTGGTTTGTTATTTATTGGCGATCCTAAACAAGCTATTTATGCTTTCCGTGGGGCGGATATTTTTACTTATCTTAAAGCTAAAGATCAGATTGAATCACACTATACTCTTGATACTAATTGGCGCTCTTCACCAAGTATGGTAGCAGCTATTAATCAATTATTCAGTCGGGCAACAAAACCGTTTTTATTTGAGCAAATACCTTTTAACACAGTTGATTCAGCTTCTTCAAATCAGCATTTAGCATTTATTCATAAAACAGCAAAATTATCAGCTTTAAATTTTTGTTATTTAGATAAAGAAGCGGTTTCAACCTTGGACTATCAACAAACGATGGCCTATCAGTGTGCTAGTCAGATTTGTGATTGGCTTAAAGGGGGAGAGAATGGAACAACCTGGCTGTATCGAAATGATGTAAAACAGCCGGTAACAGCTGCGGATATTATGGTGTTAGTCAGAAGTCGTCGCGAAGCAGTAATGATACGAGAAGCATTAAGTAAATTTAATATTTCGTCAGTTTTTCTTTCTAATCAAGAAAGCGTTTTTGCTACTGATGAAGCGCGCGATCTATTATGGTTATTACAAGCCGTGCTCTCACCTGAAAAGGAGCGTACGCTGCGTTGTGCATTAGCTACTCGTTTAATTGGACTAAGTGCACAAGATATTGAGCAATTAAATCAAGATGAAAATCAGTGGGAGATACGGGTTGAAGAGTTTGCAAATTATTTATTGATTTGGCAGCGACATGGTATTTTGCCTGCATTACGAGCTATTATGGTTAACCATCGGATTGCTGAAAACCTACTGATGGATAATATAGATGGTGAAAGGCGCTTGATGGATGTGATGCATCTGAGTGAATTGTTGCAAGAAGCTG
The DNA here is from genome assembly GCF_964020125.1 of Arsenophonus endosymbiont of Crataerina pallida. Classification (NCBI taxonomy): domain Bacteria; kingdom Pseudomonadati; phylum Pseudomonadota; class Gammaproteobacteria; order Enterobacterales; family Morganellaceae; genus Arsenophonus; species Arsenophonus endosymbiont of Crataerina pallida. The sequence continues at coordinate 595,725 of NZ_OZ026540.1, forward strand.
AATTACAGCTTGAAAGTGAGCATGCTCTAGTTCGCTGGTTAGCTCAGCAGATCGATCACCCCGATCCGTTAGTAGAAAATCAGCAAATACGTCTAGAGAGTGATAGTCACTTGGTGAGTATTAGTACGATCCATAAATCTAAAGGTTTAGAATTCCCGATTGTTTGGTTACCTTTTGCCTGTCAATTCTCGCAGCAAAAATTGGCAACGTTCCATGATCGTGATAATTTTCAAACTTGTCTTGATCTGACCCAACAAGAAGAGAGCATCAGGCTGGCTAATGAAGAGCGTTTAGCCGAAGATTTGCGGCTGTTATATGTTGCACTAACGCGCTCAAAATATCATTGTAGTGTTGGTATTGCACCTTTAATAAAAGGTCGTCCTAGTGGGGAAAGTGGTAATACGGATTTGCATCAAAGCGCATTAGGTTATTTATTGCAAAATGGACAGCCAGGTAATGCGACTTTATTGCGTGATGCTCTAGGTGCATTAGCGAGTGAAAATATTAGCATCACACCCGTTAGTGATATTAACTTATCGCCTTGGTACCCGAAAGAAAATACACCCGTGAAGTTATTGGCTCGAAATTTTACAGGACAGATCCAAAATACCTGGCGGGTTACGAGTTATTCAGGATTAACCTATCATGATATGTATTCTGATAAATTTACTGCTAGTGATATAAGTATTGAGATTGCTATACAAGATTTGGCACCTAAAATGGACGTTGATGCACAAGGTGACAGCTCATTGGTTCAAGGTGAAATAGCAGAGTGGAGTGTTCATACCTTTCCTAAGGGGGCCACAGCAGGAACTTTTTTGCATTCCCTGTTGGAATTACTGCCATTTAATCAACATCCACAAGAGTCTTGGTTAGCTGAAAAATTAGAGCAAGCCGGTTTTTCCGCTGATTGGGCACCGGTGCTTAAAATGTGGCTAATAAATATTTTTGACACCCCTTTACTTAGCGATAGCCTCAGCTTGTCAAAGATCACGCCTGAGAATCAATTAAATGAAATGCAATTTCATTTACCGATAGAAAAATTGTTATTGCCATCTGCATTAGATAGGCTAACTCATCAATATGATGTTTTATCTCAACGTTGCCCACCGCTTAGTTTTGAGCCAGTAACGGGCGTTTTAAAAGGTTATATTGATTTAGTTTTTTGCTGGCAAGACAAATTTTATCTGCTTGATTATAAATCAAATTGGTTAGGGGAAAATGGTCTGGCATATAGCCAGGAGGCCATACAGAATGCCATGATTGATCATAGATATGATTTACAGTATCAGCTTTATACATTAGCTATGCATCGTTATTTACGGAATCGTTTACCTAATTATGATTATCAAAAACATTTTGGTGGGGTTATCTACCTTTTTTTGCGTGGATTTGATGCGAAAAACCCTGGTTATGGTATTTATCACACTATTCCTCCTTATGCGTTTATTAATAGCCTGGATGAGTTATTTAATGCAACTAATCGAGGTGAGCAATGATGATAACTTTACTAAAGAGAGCTGCTGAGCTTAATTTGTTTAGTTGTTTAGACATACAACTTGCTATTCGGTTAGCTGATGATGAAAACCCATTATTGTTATTAATATTTGCAATATTAAGTGCTGAAACTCGAGCAGGTCATGTTTGTTTATTTATTGATAAGCTCGAACCCGCTTATTTATTTGAAGGTAGACAGGCGGAAATGGCTTTTATGCTCTGGGAAATGGCAGGAGCACCTGATAGTAACAGGATTTATACTGAGCTTAAACAATGTAATGCAGTTTGTGAGGCACCGCAATCAGCAGCAAAACCATTAGTATTATCAGATAACAAACTTTATTTTCAGCGGATGTGGGCTGATGAAGGATTAGTGGCTGATTTTTTTTCTCGCCATTTGTTAGAAACCGTTGATGAACAGCGATTAGCGACTATTTTAACTGGTTTTTTTGCGTCCTCGAAAACGCAAGATTGGCAAAAAATAGCTGTTGCTGTTGCAGTAACCAGTCGGATCGCAGTTATTTCTGGTGGGCCGGGTACAGGAAAAACCACGACAGTGGCACGTTTATTAGCTACTTTAGTCCAATTAAGTGATGAAAAGTTAATCATTCAGCTAGCGGCGCCGACAGGAAAAGCGGCTGCTCGATTAACGGAATCATTAAATAATGCATTATTAAAACTGAATTTATCTGCTGATGAGTATGCGGTTATGCCAGAACAAGCGCAGACTGTGCATCGATTATTAGGCGCTCAACCCAATAGCCAATTATTACGTTATCACAAAGACAATCCACTTTTGCTAGACGTTTTAATTATTGATGAGGCATCGATGGTTGATCTGCCTATGATGGCTAGATTAATTGAAGCTCTACCAGATCATGCCCGTGTCATTTTGCTAGGTGATAAAGATCAATTAGCTTCTGTTGAAGCGGGCGCTGTCCTAGGCGATCTTTGTCGTTTTTCAGAATCGGGATACAGTCGTGAAAGAGCGGCACAACTGACTAAAATCACAGCTTGTAATTTATCTGATTTTATATCGAATGATGGGCCAGAGGTTAAAGATAGGATTTGTTTATTACGAAAAAGTTATCGTTTTGATGCGCAATCAGGAATTGGTCGACTAGCTACTGCAATTAACAAAGGTAATATCAGACAGGTTGAACAACTATTAGCGCAGCAAAATGCGGATATTGCTTTTCATTCAATTGCTTCGTCTGAGAAATATGGCAAATTACTTTTTGATGCGGCTGAATGTTACCGTTGCTATCTGGATATGATAAAAATGGGTCGAGATCCCGAAGAAATCCTGACTACTTTTAATCGTTATCGTTTATTAGCTGCTTTGAGGGAAGGACCATACGGGGTTACAGGGTTAAATGATAAATTAGAACAGCTTTTACATCGTCAAGGAAGTATTCGACGGCCTGCCTATAGCTGGAATAAAAATTATGAAGGTCGCCCAATAATGATCACCAAAAATGATCGTCCTCTTGGCTTATTTAATGGTGATATTGGTGTTATGTTACGGGATGGTCAACAAGATTTAAAAGCCTATTTTCAGCTGCCTAATGGGGTGATAAAAAAAATACAACCCAGTCGTTTACCTCAGCATGAAACTGCGTTTGTTATGACAGTACATAAATCTCAAGGGTCAGAATTTGAACATGCCGCATTGGTTTTACCGCCGATTTTTACTCCTATTATTAGTAAAGAGCTTATTTACACTGCAATTACCAGAGCAAAAATTCAGTTGATGATTTATGCTGAGCGTCATGTTTTTGCTAAAGCGTTAATGACCTCAACGGAACGGCACAGTGGTTTGATTGAGCGCTTACTTTAATGGAAGTAGAACCCATTTTATTCGTTATTTTGTTTGATATTATTAATAGTGAATATCAATAGCGATAAAAGTAAAAAATAATAAATATTTAATTGTAGCGAACTGAATTGAAGTATTGCGATATATAACTTTAGTTTTTGCTTTAATTAATTAGTAACTTATTGCTATCAATTATTTTAATTCTGCTATTGATTGTTTTTTATAAGTATAAATGATTGATATTTGAGATGCTGCAAAATATCTTTGCGATTTATTCTTATTCAATGGGAGGATACAAATAAAATGTTAAATTCAGCACCTCAGATTGGGAATTATTCATCTCAAATAGTTAATCAACAGGTTGCTTCTGCGCAAATGGATACGACTACGAATACAGAGAATAAACTTAGCTCTCAATTAAAAACCGTAGGAAATTCTAGTATTGATCTACTTGCGGTAAAAGAAAAGGAAAATGATTTATTTGAGGTAATTAAAAGTAATGAATATCTTCTAATTATTGCCAATACATCTCAATCTACTGAGCAAGCTGATAGGTTTTATCGCGCTGGATTAGCTGTCGGGATTGTTAATGATTTTTCAACCACTGATAAAGAGGTACAAATAGACCACGCAAAAATTAAGACTAATAACATTTGTGGAGCTTTTCCTGTAGATTTCACCCCTTGATAAATTACGATAATCAGGATGTACAGCCAGGCAAGCCATTTCTCCAGACTTTTCTTCTAAATAGTCATAAAGTGCTACGCAAGCGATGATCATATTTTCTCGCTCGATGATAGTAAATTTGTCAATTTCTATTTCTAATTGTTCACGTGAACGGCAAATTAATATTCCTTGCTGTTCCAACGGTTGAATTAATTCTAATATTCCTGCTATATCATTGATATTAGCTCGACGAATTTGTTCACAATTTTCCATGATAATTTGGCTACCGATACCTTCATGAGAGAAAAGTTCTTGTAATAAAGCACCATTCTCTTGATAGCTTATCAAATGGCTACGACGAACACCTTGCCGGCATGCTTTAATTGCGCTATATAAAAAATGCAGTATGTCAGAATGATTATTTGGCTGTTTTTCCAATTCAGCAATATACTTTTCAGCTTCATTCGGCGAGAGTTCCGATAATATATTGCCATTTTTATCACTAATTCCTTGTGAAGAGCAAAATCCAATTAATTTTTCTGCTTTTAATTTTATTGCCAATTGTGTTGCGATTGTTTCTGTCGACAAATTAAAACTTTCTCCGGTGACCGAAACAGCAATTGGGCTAATTAATACAATGGAGCCGTTTTTTAAATGATGGTTGATGGATACTTCATCGATTCTTCGTATACCTCCGCTATGACAGTAATCAACACCATCGTCAATCCCTAAAGGTTGAGCAATAATAAAATTACCACTGACGACATTTATATGGGCACTTTGCAATGGGGTATTGTTGAGACTCATTGATAACAGAGCAGTAATATCTAATTGTAATGTCCCCGATATTTGTTTAGCTAACTCTAGGGTATTTGCATCAGTGACGCGAATATTTTTATGGTAGATTATCGGATATTGTTGGTTTATGAGTTTTTTATCTATCTGTGGGCGTATGCCATAAACAATAACTAGCCGAATACCCAGACTGTGTAATAAACCGATATCGCTAATGATATGAGCAAAATTTTTATCTGCGATAGCGTTACCGTTTAATGTAATAACAAAGGTTTTATCGCGATGTATATTAATATAGGGATCAGAGTGGCGAAATCCATTAACTAAATCAGTACGACGTCCTTTCATATGTTCCTCATATAAATGACTGTTCTTAATGAAAGTATTTTTATGATTTTTGACACAAAATAGCAAGAAGAAATGCATGAAAAATCATCATTATTGCTTCAGAATATATTAGTAGCTAATTATTCATAAAGAGCAATTTATTAATGACAGTTCATTAATGATTGGTTAAAGTTTTCTATAGTTATTTTTTTGTTGTTGATAATATTGAGCGGTTTATAATTATTTGATGCTTTAAGTGGATTTTTCGATGGATCATTCAAATCACGGTTTTTCAAGACGACGTCTTCTGCAAGGTGCAGTGGCTACTATGCTGTTAAGTATTAGTCCATTCGGGCTAGCTTCATCTTCAAGTATAGTTGCTATTCGTATCTGGCCTGCCTCTAGTTATACTCGAGTAACGTTAGAATCGAATATTGCTTTAAAATATCGTCAATTTGCTTTATCTGGGCCTGATCGTATTGTTGTTGATTTAGAAAATATGCAGTTAAATAGTGTGTTGCAGGGTATTAGCCAGCAAATCAGTTCACGTGATCCTTATTTAAAATTAGTCAGAGTAGGCCAATTTGATCAAAAAACGGTTCGCTTAGTTTTTGAAGTAAAAACTCATGTTGAACCACAAATGTTTACTATTGTGCCTGTTGCTGGTTTTAAACATCGTTTAGTGGTTGATTTTTATCCTGCTTCAGGTGTTTACACTGATGATGATCCGTTGTTAGCGCTATTAGAAGATTATAACAAAGGTAAATTGGATAATACGTTGCCGGTTAAAGCGAAAAAGCCAGCGGGTAAAGCCGGGAGAGATAGGCCAATTATCATCATGATCGATCCTGGTCATGGTGGAGAAGATCCTGGTGCTATAGGAAAATATAAAACGCGGGAAAAAGATATCGTATTGCAAATTGCACGTAGATTAAAAATATTAATTAATCGTGAACCTAAGATGAAAGTTTATATGACTCGTAATGAAGATGTTTTTATTCCTTTAAAAGTGCGAGTTGCAAAAGCGCGGAAAATGCAAGCTGATTTATTTGTTTCTATTCACGCTGATGCCTTTACTAATCGTAAGGCGAGAGGTTCCTCAGTATTTGCATTATCGACCAAAGGAGCAACCAGTAATACCGCCCGTTATTTAGCTCAAACACAGAATGAGGCCGATCTGGTTGGTGGTGTCAGTAAAAGTGGTGATAAATATCTTGATCACACCATGTTTGATTTAGTTCAGACTGCGACTATTAATGATAGTTTGAAATTTGGGACAGAAGTGCTTAAACGGATGGGTAACGTTAACAAATTGCATAAAAACATTGTTGATCAAGCGGGTTTTGCGGTATTAAAGGCACCAGACATCCCGTCAATTCTAGTTGAAACTGCTTTTATCAGTAATATTGAAGAAGAGCGAAAACTAAAGACAGCAAAATTCCAACAGCAGATGGCAGAATCCATTTTTCGGGGTATTAAAGCTTATTTCGACAACGGCGGAAAACTGGCTTTGCGTTAAGCGAGTTAATTAGATAGATGATAGTCTTGTTGGGAAACTAATTTGATATTGAATGAAAGGTGGTTGCGGGGGCCGGATTTGAACCGACGACCTTCGGGTTATGAGCCCGACGAGCTACCAAGCTGCTCCACCCCGCGTCTGAAATGATTAAGGTTTTTGATATTGGTTGCGGGAGCCGGATTTTAACCGACGACCTTCGGGTTATGAGCCCGACGAGCTACCAAGCTGCTCCATCCCGCGTCCGATAGCGGCTCACTATACTCAGGATCAGATCCGATGCAAGTTTTTTTCTTAAATATTGCGATATTTTTTTATATTTTGTACATAAAAGAGACTTGATGATTGTTTTTTGTTCTTTTATGCAAATTAGCCATCATGCTTATTGATATACTTTGTCAGCAAAAAATCGATAGCGAAATATGTAATCAACAAACATAAATTCATAACTTTTTTAATGGTCATATAAAAATAGTTATTTAATGATTAGCTTAAATCAGTAAAATATTTTATCGGAAATTATCTTATCAAATGGGGTAGGGTATAATTTATTGCTAATTTAAAAATACATAATAAGATGCAATTCAGTTGATAAGTATGATACAGATAATATGCTCTAATCGTTATCACATGATTGGCTATGCCATGTAGATGAATAGATAACGAATTAGTTTTTGTTATCATAATAGATTAATCAGGATTTGAATTAATAAATTAGTTTCTTTTTTATTATTGGTGAACACGCTATTTTTGTTAGCTAAGGTTAGACATGCAATTACTTCTTTCAGATGCTTGGTTGCGGCGCTTCGCAGGTATTGGCCGCCTCTATGGTCAAAAAGCATTAATGCTTTTTGCTCGTTCTCACATTTGTGTTGTTGGTATTGGCGGCGTAGGCTCATGGGCAGCGGAAGCATTAGCAAGAACCGGGATCGGCACTATTACTCTGATTGATCTGGATGATGTGTGCGTGACAAATATTAATCGACAATTGCATGCATTAAGCGACACTATTGGTCAATCAAAAGTTGAAGTGATGAAATCACGTATTTTGCAAATTAACCCTGAGTGTCAAGTTAATATTATTGATGATTTTGTCTCGGCCAGCAATCTAGCTGAGTTGATATCTATTCAATTTGATTATGTGATTGATGCTATTGATAGCATGCGGCCTAAAGCTGCTTTATTAGCTTATTGTCGCCGTCATAAAATACCTGTCGTCACAACGGGAGGGGCTGGTGGGCAAATTGATCCGACACAGATCCAAGTCAAAGATTTAGCAAAAACGATCCATGATCCCTTAGCAGCAAAATTACGTGAAAGATTAAAAAGTGATTTTAAAATAGTTAAAAATAGTAAAGGTAAATTGGGTATTGACTGTGTTTTCTCAACCGAACAGTTAGTTTACCCACAAAGTGATGGAACCGTTTGTAAGGCTAAAAGTAATGCCGGAGGAACAATGCGTATGGATTGCGCCGCTGGTTTTGGTGCGGCAACAATGGTAACTGCTAGTTTTGGTTTTATTGCTGTTTCTCATGTATTAAAAAAATTGCAGCGTAAAATGATAGCTAGCGAAAAAGTATGAAATAATTTTTTTAATTATTAGCGATCAAAGCTCGTTTTGGGCAATTTAGAGAGTTGATTTTCAGTATAATCTGTTAAGGCAATAGCGTAATTTTCAGCTTGTTGCCAATTAATGGCTTTCATCCAGTCTATAACAGTGTTGAACGCCAACACTCCGGCAATATTTGGCGTACCTGCTTCAAATCGATACAGATACCTAATCCTATTGGGCCATACAGTTTATGGGCTGAGAAGACAAAAAAATCAATGTCTAAAGCTTGTACATCAATACCACGATGCACAATACCTTGTGCACCATCAACCATGACTAAAATATTATATTGATAAGCTAGCCGAGTGATAGCCTGAATATCGGGTTATTCACCGGTAACATTCGACATTTAGCTAATGGCAATGATCCGAGTTTTTGTGTTAATAAGTGTTGTTAGGTGTTTAATTTACAGTTGTTTAAGTTCTTATAAGGGCCATTTAACGACTTTAGCACCAGTCTGTTTAGCCATTATCAACCATGGGATCAAATTGGCATGATGTTCAATTTCACTAACAATTATTTCGTCATTAGGTTGCAGGCGAGCGCGAAAATAGCCTTGTGTAATAAAATTAATCGATTCAGTACTACCTTTTGTCCAAATAATTTCCTCGGCTTGATTGGCATTGATAAGTTCAGCAACTTTCTTGCCAGTTTGTTCATAAATATGTGTTGTTGTTTGTGCTGTAGGATGTTGGCCTCGATCAACGGAGGTATTAATATGTTGATAGTAATCAACCGTTGCCGCGATCATACTCTTGGGCTTAAGGGCTATTGCTGCGCTGTTTAGAAAAATAGTTTTGTCTTGTTGTTGAGTAGCAGGAAAATATTGGCGAAATTGTGTTATAGAAAATGTTTTTGTCATGAAAACCACAGCTATCAGAATATTTAGGATCTATATTGTGTAATTATTACAATTTTATCTTGTCCTAAATGATCTTTTTCATAAGGTTTGTTATATTTATTTAAATTAGAAAAGTAGTATTAGTCCTGATTAATAATATCTATTCTATCAGTATCATATGTATATCATCCGATTATATTCGGCGATGAGAAAGATATTTATTTAGCGAATATAAAAAAACGCCGCAATAAATACGGCGCGTTAAATTAACTATGGACAGACAAGGTAAATGTATAGGAGTGAAAATAGTAGTATTAACTACTCAACCTGGAAAAACCAGATAATTTGTAAACACAACACCACAACCATAAAGCCAAGAACTTTAAATAAATTAATTGCTTAGCGATTCATTCAGGCCTAGGAAGCAGCCTTACTATAGACATATACTGGTTTCTCTACAATGGACAATTTATAATGCTTCAGATTATAAAAACTAATGGATATATAAGGATGAGTAAGACGCGATCATGTCAAAATGTATGCCTCCTCTTAATGCATTAAGGGTATTTGATGCGGCAGCACACCATTTAAGTTTTACTAAAGCAGCAGAGGAGCTTTTTGTTACTCAGGCTGCAATAAGTCATCAAATAAAAGGTTTGGAAAATTTCTTGGGTTTGAAATTATTTCGTCGGCGTAATCGTTCATTATTATTGACTGAAGAAGGGCAAAGTTATTATTTAGATATTAAAGAAATTTTTTCTTCGTTACGTGAAGCTACTCGGAAACTACAGGCTCTCAGTGCAAAGGGAGCATTAACCGTCAGTTTATTACCAAGTTTTGCTATTCAATGGTTAGTGCCGCGCCTATCGAGTTTTAATCGTGCTTATCCTGATATCGATGTGCGTATTCAGGCTGTTGATCACGAGGGGGCTAAAATGGCTGATGATGTTGATGTGGCAATCTTTTATGGTTATGGTAATTGGCCAGGCTTAAGAACAGATCGTTTGTATGCGGAATACTTAATACCAGTCTGTGCGCCAGCCTTATTAGCGGGGCGTTACCCATTGAAAAAACCGCAAGATTTGATTCATCATACATTGCTACATGATTCTTCTCGACGTGATTGGCAAGCTTATGCACGTCAATTATCATTACAAGACATTATTAACGTAGAACAAGGACCCATTTTCAGTCATAGTGCTATGGTTATTCAAGCCGCAATTCATGGTCAAGGAATCGCCTTGATTAATAACGTTATGACAAAAAATGAACTTGATACCGGTCGTTTGGTATGTCCGTTTAATGATGTTTTAGTCAGTAAAAAAGCTTTCTATTTAGTTTGTCATGATAATCAAGCGGAGTTAGGTAAGATTGCTGCATTTCGTCAATGGATCCTCGCAAAAGCAGCTAGCGAGCAGCAAAAATGGGGATTTGTTACCGGTGAGTTGTAAACTATATGGCAAGTAAAATAATTAATTTAAAAAGAAAAGGATATTAACGTGAATGCTCGTTTAATGTTGATATTTTCAGGAATTAGTGGATTTTTTTGTGTCGCATTTGGCGCAATAGGTTCACATTTATTATCACCTCTACTAAACCATGATCAAATAGAATGGATTCGTATTGGTTTACGTTATCAGTCAATGCATACTTTAGTTCTTATGATATTAGGCGCTATCTTATTGCGTAAAGTTATTTTATGGTTTTATTGGGGGGGAATTTTCTTCAGTATAGGCATTTTATTGTTCAGTGGCAGTTTTTATTGTATGGCACTTTTACAAGCAAAATATTTTGCCCATTTGGCACCAGTAGGCGGTTTTTGCTTTTTAATTGGCTGGATATTAATTGTTATTGGTGCAACTCGGCTTAGGAATCCAACAATACGTCATGAATAATAATATTATTTTATATTGTCGTTCAGGATTTGAAAAAGAGTGTGCGGCAGAAATTACTGATAAGGCTACCCAGATCGGCGTTTATGGCTATGCCAAAGTAAAAGATAATAGCGGTTATGTTTTATTTGAATGTTATCAGCCTACTGATGCAGATCGTCTAGCTAAAGATATACCCTTTGGTACATTAATATTTGCTCGTCAACTAGTGGTTGTTAGCCAGTTATTGAAAGATTTGCCATCGAACGATCGCGTATCGCCGATTGTTGCGTTATTGCAAGGTGTGGTTGAACGAGCTGGTGAGTTACGAGTTGAAGTGCCGGATACCAATGAGAGTAAAGAGCTACTGAAATTTTGCCGTAAATTTACTGTGCCTTTACGCCATGCGCTTCGTCAACAAAAAATATTGTTGCTGAAAGAAAACCATCAACGTCCGGTTATACATGTATTTTTTATTGCTGCCGGCTGTTGCTATGTTGGCTATTCTTATGCAAATAACAATTCACCTTTTTTTATGGGGATCCCGCGGTTAAAACTGCCAGCGGATGCGCCAAGTCGCTCAACATTAAAACTGGAAGAAGCATTTCATCTATTTATTCCTTATGATGAGTGGGAAGAGCGTTTAGCATCGGGTATGAAGGCTGTTGATCTGGGCGCTTGTCCAGGCGGATGGACCTATCAATTAGTGAAGCGCAGTATGATGGTCGATGCGGTTGATAATGGATCAATGGCCGAGAGTTTAATGCAAACAGGTCAGGTACGGCATTATCGAACTGATGGTTTTAAATTTACTCCACACACTAAGAATATTAGTTGGTTGGTGTGTGATATGGTTGAAAAACCGGCAAAAGTTGCTGCTTTGATAACAGATTGGTTGTTAAAAGGCTGGTGCCGGGAAGCGATATTTAATTTAAAGCTACCGATGAAAAAACGTTATCAAGAAGTTTCATCAATTTTGAACAAAATATCACAGACACTAAACGAAAATGGTATTAATGCTCAAATCCAAGCGAAGCAACTCTACCATGATCGCGAAGAGATCACGGTACATATAAGACGAGTTTGGTCAGCCTCTATACCAGAGCGGGATTAGAAGAGCAGTGATTAACAATAAAGTTTTTATTTTTATTGTGTTATGGCGTAAATCTGAGTTGTTGTAAATTTCCATTTAACTGTAGATCGGTTTTGAGAGAGGCAACCTGTCGGCTAATAAAGGCTATTTTTTGCGCCGGTTCAATCCGTTTACGCCATTTTTCGGGTAAGGAATGGATATTAGCAAAAATGGCCTCTAATGTGGGATATTGCTGAAGTAAAGTTGCTGCAGTCTTCGGGCCAATGCCGGTTATGCCAGGGATTTTACTACTATTTATGCCAGTTAGTCCCCAATAATCCTGTAGCTGTTCAGGTTTAACCCCAAACTCTTTATTAACAAAGGATAAATCAAGCCAACGTTTTTGAAAATAATCACGAATATAGATCGATGATGAAAGTAGCTGACAATAGCCTTTATCTGTTGAAATGATGGTAATCCGATAGCCAGCGGTGGCCACTTTAATTGCTAACGTTGCCGCCAGATCGTCAGCTTCATTTTCAATGGCATGCCAACAAGCTAATCCTTGCGCCTTAAATGCGATTTCAAGGTTTTTTATTTCGTGATAAAGATCATCTGGCATTGCTTGTCTGCCAGCTTTGTATTGAGGTAAAAGTTGTTGCCGCCAGTTATTTGTCTGATGTTCTTTGTTATCGAATATTGCCACAGCGTGGGTAGGCGAAGTATGGTTAATTAGCTGGCGAAGAGTTGAAACGCAAGCTTGTTCGCAAGGGCTTCCTTGAACAGCATGAATTCGTCTGATTAGATTTAAAGCATCAACGATAAGTAAGTGGATCATAATTTTTTGTGCATAGTCTTGTCAGTTATTTAATAATTTCATAGCAGGGTATATAGGCTGCCTTACTAGGTAGTTTCATTCTATGTTGACTAACAAACCCTCGTAATAATGTATCCATATGAGCCATAATTTTGGCATCACCATGAAGTTTATAGGGGCCATGCTTTTCAATTTCTTTCATACCCACTTCTTTCACATTACCGGCAACAATACCCGAAAAGGCTCGTCGTAAGTTAGCGGCCAATTTTTCCGGCTGTTTTGGATCACAAAATAGGTTAAGTTTTGCCATATTATCATGGGTTGGTGTAAAGGGTTTTTGTAATTCTGAATTAACTTTTATTGACCAATTAAAGTTATAGGCATCACCAGTATTGAGACGATTTTCTTTTACTTGTGGCATCTGTTTTTTCATTTCACGTGTTACAGCTGCTGGATCATCAATAATAATCTGGTAATAATTGCAGGCCTGTTCACCGAGGGTATGCTTAATGAAATCATCGAGGGTGTCAAAATAGGCTTGGCTCTCTTTTGGGCCAGTTAAAATTAATGGTAATGCCTGATTATTATTGGCAGGATCCATTAAAATTCCCAATAAATAAAGTAGTTCCTCTGCAGTACCAGCACCGCCAGGAAAGATAATGATACCATGAGCAACTCGAACAAATGCTTCAAGGCGTTTTTCAATATCTGGCATGATAACAAGTTCATTAACTAGAGGGTTAGGTGGCTCAGCAGCGATAATGGAAGGTTCAGTTAAACCAAGAAAGCGGCCATTTTTATAACGCTGTTGTGCATGGCCTACTGCGGCACCTTTCATCGGCGCTTCCATTGCGCCAGGGCCACAGCCAGTGCAAATATTTAATTCACGTAATCCTAATTCATTTCCAACCTTGCGGGCATAAAGATATTCAATTTCATTTATTGAATGGCCTCCCCAGCAAACAATAGTATTCGGATCTTCATCGAGATGTAGTGCTCGGGCATTACGCAGAATGGTAAAAATAATATTAGTGATACTGATGCTGTCATGCAGACTTAATGCCAGCAGTTTTTCTGCTGAAATAATCTGGGTATGAACAAAAAGAATATCTCTTAACACAGAAAATAAGTTTGCTTGTAGTGAACGGATAATTCTGCCATCGACAAAAGCTTTTTCAGGCGGGTTAATTAATTCCAGTTTGACACCGCGTTCACGTTGTAGAACATTGATATCAAAATTGAGATATTTAGCGATTAATTCTTTACTATTATCTGTCTTGCTACCTGAGTTAAGTACAGCTAAGGAGCAGTTTCTAAATAGCTGATAAAGATCGCTACTGGCAGTACGTTTAAGGATACTAACTTCAATTTGAGATAGTAGATCCATTGAGCCTAACGGGCTGACATGTGTTATCAATTTAAACTCCTCACTGCCGTGCTAATCGCATCATTGTTGGCTGAAAATTCTCATTACTACGCCAAGGATTGATGTCCAAGCCGCCCCGACGTGTATAACGGGCATAAACGCTTAACTTATCGGGTCGACATAGCTGAAGAATATCATTGAAAATTCGCTCGACACATTGTTCATGAAATTCGTTATGGTGTCTGAAAGAGACTAAATAACGGAGTAGTTTTTCTCTATCAATTTTAGCGCCACAATAATGAATTTGTATTGAACCCCAGTCAGGTTGGTTAGTAATTAAGCAATTAGATTTTAGCAGATGGCTAACTAATGTTTCCTCTGCCTTTATATTCGTGGTTGCGTTGTTAAGATAATCACGATTAAATTCATAATCAGTAATTTCTATCTCTTGCTCATCAATACATTCACCAGACAGATTATGAATAGTTTGATTAGCGAACATGGTGAGTGGCTGTAATTTTACTGTCACTTCTCCTGCAGCGCATGCAGTCAAATCTTGGGTTAGTTGCTTTTCAACTTCTTGCCAGCTAATAAATTGGGTTTGATTGAAACTATTTAGATAGAGTTTAAAACTTTTAGATTCAATCAGATTTATGCTATTAGCATTAATGGTAACATGGCCGATAGCCACTTGAGGAACTCCTCGACTGTTTAGCCACGAAAGCTCATAGAGTGTCCAAATATCTGCGCCATGGAAAGGCAATCTGTCTGATGATAACCCTAAAGGTTGTCGATTTAGGCGACGAGGAACCGCTTGTAGTAGATGAGGTGCATAGTTATCTTGATATTCGGTTTTTTTTCCGAGCGTTAGGTGTTGTAGCTCACCATTATCTTGATCAAGTGGCATGTAGTTCCTTCCTAAAATAGAAAATCAGTAAGATAGTTGCTAGCATAATCAATATATTAGAGTAAGTTTGTTGTTTAATGTATAGCTTAACAACAAATTGAACAGATAGATAATAATACCTAATGATACTTTTATATATTAGAATGATTTATTTCTATAATTAGTCACCAATAAGAATAATTGACCATGGAAGTAACGATTTCTCAGATATTAACGGAACTCACACAGAGTTATATTGCTTATTGGCAACAGCAGACGGGTGATTTACCGGCGAGTGATGCTTTTTACAGTATTCCTTCACCTTGCATTGAATATAGCAAAGATGATGCCGTTTATTGGTTACCTAAACCGTTTCCGATGCCAAATGAAAAGTTAGAATCTGTTGAAAAAGCGTTAGACATCCATTTTTATCCTAATATTCACCAATTTTATACAACACAATTAGCCGCTGATATGCGAGTAAAATTTCAAGATCAACAACTTGATTTAATTCAAGTATGGAATATGACCGATTTTACTCGTTTACAAGAAAACTTAATTGGGCATTTAATTACGCAAAAAAGACGTAGACTGACCCCAGCTCTCTTTATTGCAAGTTTAGATTCTGAATTTGAAATTATTTCCGTAGATAATATTAATGGCCAAGTTATATTAGAAACATTAGGTCAAACAACACGTCGCGTCTTAGCTGGTAGTCTGATTGAATTTTTACAACAACTTACTCCTGTAATTAAAAAGCAATGTGATTAAGATATTTACTTATTTTTTTGTGAGATATAACTTACAAAATTATGTAAGTTATATCTGCGTTTATTGCTTTTTAAACCATGAAGCGAGATGAAATATTTTTTTATTTCAGTAGGATAAAAAAATATTCTGTTATTATCGGAAAAAAATGATTAAAAACTATTTTTTCTATTCTTGTGTTCCTCAGATAAATCCGACATTCTTATGCCCGCCGATAAGTTAGCATTTATCAAATGAGCCATAAATCGAAATAAGAAGTGGAAATGATTTAACGGGCGTTTATTGCACGGAATAAATTTAGTCATTGTTACTAATAATAAATGGTGAATGTTAGTTTATTTTTTAACTTTGATGTTTAATAATATAGAGGAATAAGAAAGGTAGTGTTAGGGATAACGAATGATAAGTATTAGTGCTTACAAATTACTACCTCGTAAGTAGGAAGATACATTCAGCAGGAAGCTGATAATGCAGGATGCATAAATATTCTATTTAATAGCGTTACATATTATATAACCAGTCGATTTTATAGACTGGTTTTTTTATGGTTATATGGCTTTGCAAAAAATTGTTTTTAGCTGCAGTCGCGGATAGTAATATAACCCTATAAGTCAGTGATGTTGTGCATAATTAGTAAGTCTATTTAAATGATTATAATTTAGATAGATTGAATATTTTATATAGATTTACTAATGAGTAATGAAATTAATATCACGTGCTGCTTTTTTGTTTGGTAACTAATAATGTTATGATTCATTTGTTTTTACTTATGATACTAGTGTTGGAAATGAATATTAATCTTATCGTTGCTGAAAAACTTCGTCTCATTGAAGTTGAAATGAAAAACCTTAATCTTTGGAGTAATACCCCACCACCAGAGGAAGCTTTTGCTAGTGATTTGCCTTTTGCTGTAGACACCATGGCGGCACACGAATGGTTGCAATGGGTACTATTGCCAAAACTATATAAGCTTATTGAACAACATATTGATTTGCCAAAGGCATTCGCTATTACTCCCTATTTTGAAGAAATCTATCAAGAAGAACGAGAAAGTCGCTATTGCCAATTATTGGAATATTTACGTGCGTTAGATGAAATTTTTTCACAAGGTAACTCAACAAATGCTTGAAGTGCTTTATCAGGATCAACATTTGATTGCAATAAATAAGCCTGCTGGATGGCTTGTACATCGTAGTTGGCTTGATCGTCATGAAACTCGTTTTGTTATGCAAACAGTGCGTGACCAAATTGGTCAGCATGTATTTCCTGTTCATCGTTTAGATAAACCGACTTCAGGGGCGTTATTGATGGCGCTTTCGAGTGAAGTTGCTTGTCTTTTAGCGCGGCAATTTGAACACCATACAATCGAAAAAAAGTATCATGCGATTGTGCGAGGTTATGTTAATCAAGCTGATATTATTAATTATGCACTGACGGAGGAAAAAGATAAGATTGCTGATAAATACGCCAGCAAAATAAGTCAACCTCAACCGAGCATTACTCATTATTCACCGTTGGCTAAGGTTGAATGTCCGATCGAGATAGGTCGTTATCCTACTTCACGTTTCTCTCTGCTAGCTCTAAGACCAATAACCGGCCGCAAGCATCAATTAAGACGTCATATGGCACATATCCGTCATCCCATAATTGGTGATACTACCCATGGTGATCTGCGCCAGAATCGCGGTGTTTCACACCATTTTGCCAGCAGCCGGTTGATGTTACATGCGAGTTATTTATCTTTTAAGCACCCAATGACAGGCGATAAATTGCAGCTAATTGCAAAGTGGGATGATGCTTGGATGCATTTGCTATCACAGTTTGGTTGGTTAGGTATAGTGCCTGAACTCGAGCGTCAACATTTATCGATGGTATGAATTATATTGTTAAACGGTTATGCGAGTTTATCTGCTTAAAATACAAATTTGGCCTACCGGCCAGTTGGTATAAGCATAAATACGCAGCAGTGAGTTATTCAGGAAAGTTTTTTTAAATCTGATTTAATTTCCGCAATTTTGCTTATTACGACAGATTCTAAATGGCACAAATCATTTAATATTTTACTTTTTAAATCATGGTTGGTTTGGTCATGTTGACAAATTTGATTTAATTCTTCGATCACATCCCGTAGGTGGAGATTAATTTCATTGATCTCTTTGAGATTGTTATCTAGATTAACCAGCTTTCGTTGCAGCGGATATTTGAATTTTACACTTTTAGCATAGTGTTCATCTTTATCTTTGCGAAAATAAATCTTTAGAATGTCATGATTTGCTTCTTGGCGAAGGGTGTAGTGATCGATATCTTCAGGTTGAGTGATCCCTAAGCTTTTTAAGTTATCATACATATTAATACCTGACGGAATAAGGTTATCTAACAATTGTTACAGATTAGCATAATAATAAGACTAAGCGGATATTCAATTGATAATCCGCTATGATAAATTTTAGTCTATTGTTCTTAGTAACTCATTAATGCCAACTTTCTTTCTAGTCTTGTCATCGACTTTTTTGACAATCACTGCGCAATATAGGCTGTAGTTGCCATTTTTGGCCGGTAAATTACCCGCGACGACGACCGAGCCGGCTGGAATTCGGCCATAGAGAATTTCACCGCTTTCCCTATCATAAATTTTGGTGCTCTGGCCAATATAGACGCCCATTGAGATAACCGAGCCTTCTTCAACAATGACCCCTTCAACAATTTCAGAGCGAGCACCAATAAAACAGTTATCTTCGATAATAGTTGGATTAGCTTGCAAGGGTTCTAGCACACCACCAATACCAACACCACCGGATAAGTGAACATTTTTGCCAAT
This sequence comes from Arsenophonus endosymbiont of Crataerina pallida, assembly GCF_964020125.1. Classification (NCBI taxonomy): domain Bacteria; kingdom Pseudomonadati; phylum Pseudomonadota; class Gammaproteobacteria; order Enterobacterales; family Morganellaceae; genus Arsenophonus; species Arsenophonus endosymbiont of Crataerina pallida. Next base: position 614,396 of record NZ_OZ026540.1, read on the forward strand.
TTGCGCACAAGAGCCAACTGTTGCCCAGGTATCTATCATCGATCCTTCGTCAATATAGGCACCAATATTAACGTAAGATGGCATTAAAACGGTATTTCGGGCGATAAACGCACCTTTTCGAGCCGTTGCTGGTGGAACAACTCTAAATCCTTCTTGTTGAAAACGAGCATGATCATACTCAGCAAATTTCATGGCTACTTTGTCAAAATAGCGGCTTTCTGCACCTTCGATTAATCGATTATCATTGATACGAAAAGAGAGTAGCACGGCTTTTTTAAGCCATTGATGTGTTGTCCATTGTCCATCTATCTTTTCAGCGACTCTTAACTGGCCTTTGTCAAGTTGAGTGATCACCTGATTGATTGCATCACTTAGTTGAACATTGGTCGTTGCGGGTGTGATTTCTGCGCGATGTTCAAAAGCATTTTCAATAATGGTTTTAAGTTGCTCCATAAAATTACTCATCCTCTGGGTTGTAATTATTTAACATGTTTACTATTTTCTTTATCTATTGCAGTCAGGGCTTGGGTCAATTTTTCTGCCAGTTTATGTTGTCTATTTTGATCGAGTGCCTGGTTGTTTTGATCAGTAAGTACAAACAAATCCTCAACTCTTTCTCCAATCGTTGTGATCCTAGCTCCGTGTAAGAGCACGGCCATTTCAGTAAATATATTACCGATCTGTGCCAATAATCCGGGTTGATCGAGGGCGACAAGCTCCATATAAGTCCGCCTGCCATTAAAATTGGGCAAAAAATGTACTTTAGTTGGTACGTTAAAATGGCGAAATCTATGATGGGCGTTACGTGTTTTCAAGGTTTTGCTATTTGGAGTCTTAATAACTTTTAATAAGGCTTGGCGAATATTTTCATAGCGATCATGAGCCAACGGTTGTCCTTTAGGATCTAATACCACAAAAGTATCCATCGTCATATTATCTTTGTTAGTAAAGATTTGGGCGCTATGGATATTAAGATTTCGTCTATCAAGTTCTCCAGCAACCGCGGCAAATAGAGATGGTCGATCTGGACACCAGATAAAAATTTCAGTACCACCATGCACAGATACGGTACTGATCAGTATTAATGGTTCATTTAAATTGTGTTTTAATAAAGCGCTAGCGTGCCAGGCAAGTTGCTGGGGAGTATGGCGTAAAAAATAATCAGCATGGCAGCGTGACCATAATTTTTTTAGCTCACCTTGCTCAATATTTTTTTCGCCTAGCTGGGTTAACGCTTGCAAGCGATTGGATTGGATCCGTTGACGTAAAGTGGGTATTGCTTGCGTATCTTGATTTAATTGATTTTTAGTTAATAGATACAGCTCTTTTAATAGACTCTGTTTCCAGCTATTCCATAAGCTATTATTGGTTGCACATATATCGGCAACAGTCAGACACAAAAGATAATCCAGCCGGTTTATTGATTTCACTTCACTGGCAAATTGTTTAATAACAATCGGATCTTGAATATCACGCCGTTGGGCGGTCACTGACATCAAAAGATGTTGACGTACAAGCCAGGCAATTAAGGATGAATCATGTTCAGATAGGCCGTGTGCTAGGGCAAATTGTTTTGCATCTTCCGCGCCCAGTTCAGAGTGATCACCTTTTCTGCCTTTAGCGATATCATGAAACATAGCCGCCAGACGTAAAATTTCAGGCTGAGCCAGCTTGGTATAAATGGCAACGCACAAAGGATGTTGGTGACTATTATTTTGGTCAGCAAATTGATCAAGTTTTTGTAATACGCGAATAGTATGTTCATCGACGGTGTAAGTATGAAAAAGATCAAATTGCATTTGGCCAACAATATTTTGCCAAACTGGCGTATAAGCACTAAGTACATCGTGTAAGTGCATGGGTATAATGGCACCTTTTACCGCTCTGGGGTGGCGCAAAATAGTAATAAAAATTTCACGAGCAATTGGGATTTCACACAGAGGTTTAGTCAGTTTTTGACAAGCAAAACGCAATTGACGCAGTGTAGCTGAGTATATTCCTTGAATATTTTCCTGTTCGGCCATTTGATAAAATAGCTGCAATATGGCTGCGGGTTGACGATCGAAAAGTGTGCTATCAATCAGATCGATGAGATCTCCTCTAAGTTGAAATTGATTATCAAGTTTGTGTGGCGCGGCTAGGTTTTTTTCGCTAAGGATGGCTTCATCAAACAGTTGTAGCAGCATGCTATTGAGTTCTCGCACACGTCGTGTGACACGATAATAGTCTTTCATCATTTGCTCAACGGGCTGATTGTCTTTACCTTGATAACCAAGTAAGCGGGCAACATTTAATTGATGTTCAAATAGTAGGCGATTGTCATAACGTTTTATCATTAAATGCAGCGCAAATCGAATACGAAGCAAAAAATTTAAACATATTTTTAATTCTCGATATTCTGCTTGACTTAGAAAGTCGAAATGAACTGTCTGCTCAATGGTGGTTGCACCAAAATGTCGGCGTGCGACCCATAACAGTATGTGAATATCACGTAAACCGCCGGGACTACTTTTGATATCTGGCTCAAGGTTGTAACTAGTACTATGATAACGTTGGTGGCGCAACTGTTGTTCACTACGTTTGGCAGCAAAAAATTTATCAGACGGCCAAAAATTATCGCTATATATTGCTTGCTGTAATGATAGAAACAGAGCTTGATCACCACAAATTAACCTTGATTCAAATAGATTAGTTGCGATAGACAGATCTGTTTGTCCTGCCTGTAAACATTCTTCTAATGTGCGCACACTATGGCCAACTTGAAAACCTAAGTCCCATAGTAGAGTAATAAATTGACCAATCTTAGTGGTGATAGCGGTAGCTAAAGGATGTTGACTTAAAATTAATAAATCTATATCTGAAAGTGGATGTAATTCTTGTCGGCCATAACCACCCACGGCAATTAATGATAATTGGGGAATTAGCTCGAAACGATTAATTTGCCAAAGACGCTGGAGCAATTTATCAAGATAATTGCTACGGACGGCAATAAGTTCAGCGGCGGTAACTCCCTCCTTGAAAGATTGTTCTAACCATTTTTGCAAGCGCTCTACCTGTTGTTTTAGTAAAGGTAAAGTAAAATCCTCTTGAGATAATTTATCAAGCGCAAGGATGAGAGGGACAGGCTGATTACTTTTCATCATGGTGTTATAACCGCGAAATTGCTGGAGGAGATCTGATTATGCGATCACTAGTAAATGGTATGAATAGACAATAAAAAGCAGTAAAACAATATCATTAAGGTAAAAGCCTCCAAAATTATGGAGGCCAATCTGAAAATTATCTATTCACTAATATAGCCGAAATAAATGGCTCTTCTTCTTTCCGTAAGGTAAAAATTTCACACCCATCGTCGGTGACAGCTAAAGTATGTTCATATTGTGCCGACCAACCTCGATCTTTTGTTTTTACTGTCCAGCCATCTTTCATTGTTCTAATACGATGATCGCCGGTATTTACCATTGGTTCGATAGTAAAAGTCATGCCTTTTTGCAGTATCACACCACCGTCATCAGCATCGTAATGTAATACTTGAGGTTCTTCATGAAAGACTCGACCAATACCATGGCCACAATATTCGCGCACGACAGAAAAATGATGCTGTTGAACAAATTGCTGAATTGCCTGACCTATCGTTCGTAAACGAATACCAGGTTTGACCATTTTTAAAGCAAGATAAAGGCTTTCCTGTGTTACCTTACACAACCGTTCGCCTTGAATGGTTGGTTTGCCCACAATAAACATTTTGGAGGTGTCGCCATGGAAGCCATTTTTAATAACGGTGACATCAATATTAATGATATCACCTTCTTTTAAGATTTTTTCATCACTCGGAATACCATGACAAATAACATCATTAACGGATGTACAGATAGATTTAGGAAAGCCATGATAATTTAAACAGGCTGGGATAGCTTGCTGTTTTTCGACGATATGTGAGTGACAGATGCGATCAAGTTCACCGGTGGAAATGCCCGATTTTATGTAAGGTTCGATAATTTCTAACACTTCTGCCGCCAAATGTCCGGCGATACGCATTTTCTGAATATCTTCTTCCGTTTTAATTGAGATAGCCATGAATTCTACCTATTTATGCTGATTTAAGTGAGTAAAAATGCACTTATCAGCCAATTATGTTGATTAAATATAAATACTGTATGTTGACGGTTATGTTAGCAGCGAAGCGCAGTTATGCCAACTAACGACTTAACATATCAATTTTTTTTTTAAATATGAAAATAGCCAAAAAGTAATGTTTGGTTATTTTAAATTGAATTATCACTAGTAAACTGTAAAAAAATCATAAAAATTAAGATATTAGCAATAGCACACAATAAAATTTTGTTAAAGTAAATTTTATTCAGAAATGAATATTATTTATTTCAAAATAGGCAATACTAATTGTCGGTGTTATTTTTTTAATTCAGCTAAATGACTTAAGCGTAGAAAAATATAACTATAGCTGGTGCTTTTGGTTATTTTATGATATAAAGTGCGCCGGCATTCTATGTATTTTATAATAGAAAAACATAGATTAGCTCTAACATAAACTTAACTGTGTTATAACACACACAGATCGGCACATTTTCCGGGGTGCTCTTATGTAGGAAAATCTACAGCTAATGAGTCGGGGAATGGGATCTGTGGAGGCATAACCCCAATTTACTAAATTATAGAGGTTTAAATGGCAACTGTTTCCATGCGCGATATGCTTCAGGCGGGCGTTCACTTTGGTCACCAAACTCGTTACTGGAATCCAAAGATGAAAACTTACATCTTTGGTGCGCGCAACAAAGTGCATATCATTAATTTGGAAAAAACTGTTCCAATGTTCAATGAAGCATTAGCTGAATTGACTAAAACTGCTTCACGAAAAGGCAAAATTCTGTTTGTTGGCACTAAGCGCGCAGCAAGCGAATCGATAAAAGAAGCGGCTAATAGTTGTGATCAGTATTTTGTTAACCACCGTTGGTTAGGTGGTATGCTGACTAACTGGAAAACCGTTCGTCAGTCTATTAAGCGCCTGAAAGATTTAGAAGCACAATCTCAGGATGGTACTTTTGATAAGTTGACCAAAAAAGAAGCGTTGATGCGTACTCGTGAGCTTAGCAAGTTAGAAAATAGTTTGGGTGGTATTAAAGAGATGGGCGGTTTGCCTGACGCTTTATTTGTTGTTGATGCGGAACATGAGCATATTGCTATAAAAGAAGCAAACAACTTAGGTATCCCTGTATTTGCGGTTGTTGATACTAACTCTGATCCAGATGGTGTTGATTATATCATCCCTGGTAATGATGATGCGATCCGTGCAGTTAAACTGTATCTGGATGCAGTTGCGAAAGCTGTCCATGAAGGTCGTTCTAAAGATCAGGCGATTAAACCAGAAGAAAACTTGATAGAGACTGAATAATAAGGCCAGCTCTTCGTTAGTATAGAAGAGCCCTTATGGACCAGTTATTACAATATATTGGTTATAGGGGCCTAATTGGCTCCTTTTTACTTATCAGAATGAGAATTGTCTGCATGGGATGATTTCCCATCAGATAGATTGAGGAATAAATCACATGTCTGGAATTACCGCTGCTTTGGTAAAAGAACTGCGCGAACGTACTGGTGCAGGTATGATGGAATGTAAAAAAGCATTGGTTGAAGCTGATGGAAATATTGAATTAGCTATCGATAATATGCGTAAATCAGGTCAAGCAAAAGCGGCTAAGAAAGCCGGTCGAGTGGCTGCCGAAGGTGTAGTAATGGCGGAAATTTCTGCCGATGGCAAATTTGGTGCATTGCTTGAGTTGAATTGTGAAACGGATTTTGTGGCTAAGGATGCGAGTTTTGTAGCATTTGGTAATGAAGTACTAAAATTCGTTGTGGCAAATAAATTGTCAAATATTGAAGAATTAAAGGCAAAATTTGAAGAACAACGTACAGCAATCGTTGCCAAGATTGGTGAAAATATTAATATTCGCCGAGTCGAGATCCTAGAAGGTGAAAAAATCGGCTGTTATTTACATGGTGCTCGTATTGGCGTTCTTGTGTCTGCAAACGGTGCGGATGATGAGCTTATTAAACATATTGCTATGCATATTGCGGCGAGCAAACCCGAATATGTTACACCAGCAGATGTACCAGCCGATGTTGTCGCTCATGAGCATCAAATTCAATTAGATATAGCAATGCAATCTGGTAAACCTCGTGAAATTGCGGAAAAAATGGTAACTGGCCGCATGAATAAATTTACCGGTGAGATCTCTTTAACTGGCCAACAATTTGTTATGGATACAAGTAAAACAGTTGGTACGTTGCTAAAAGAGAAAAATGCAACAGTGACTAACTTTATCCGGTTTGAAGTTGGTGAAGGTATCGAAAAAGTAGAAACTGATTTTGCTGCTGAAGTCGCGGCAATGAGTAAATAATGATACCAATTGTTAAATAGAGCCGCCAGTAGGCGGTTCTGTTTTATCTAATATCGATAATTTATTTTTATCTGTCTGATAATACATTATCAATGATAATTTATGTGTAAATATGCCACTAAATTATTTAATTCAGCATATGCTTAATTCAACGGATTAGGGTTAGTATTTAGACTAAATTATCTTTTTCTAAAGTAATGAAGAAAAGTAATTAATCAAGTATTTTACATTCAGACTTTGAACTAAGAATTTTAAACCTTCAATAATTTATCTGCTCAGGACGAAACACCATGGCAACTAATGCAAAACCAGTATATCAACGTATCTTGCTTAAGCTTAGTGGCGAAGCTCTACAAGGTTCAGAAGGTTTTGGTATTGATGCGAGCGTTTTAGATCGTATGGCACAAGAAATTAAGGAACTGGTAGAGTTAGCGATACAAGTTGGTGTCGTTATTGGTGGTGGCAACTTATTTCGTGGTGCAGGGCTAGCCGATGCTGGGATGAATCGTGTAGTTGGTGATCATATGGGAATGCTAGCGACAGTAATGAATGGATTAGCCATGCGTGATGCTTTACATCGTGCATATGTTAATGCCAGACTCATGTCTGCAATACCATTAAATGGTGTGTGTGACAATTATAGTTGGGCTGAGGCGATTAGTTTGCTTCGTAATGGCAAAGTTGTTATTTTCTCGGCCGGAACGGGCAACCCTTTCTTTACAACAGATTCAGCGGCTTGTTTACGAGGGATAGAAATTGAGGCGGATGTTGTTTTAAAAGCAACCAAAGTTGATGGCGTCTATTCTGCTGATCCATCGAAGAGTTCAGATGCGGTTTTTTATAATAAATTAACGTATCAAGACGTATTAGAACGCGAATTAAAAGTGATGGATTTGGCAGCATTTACGCTGGCTCGTGATCATAATTTACCTATTCGCGTTTTTAACATGAATAAACCCGGTGCGTTACGTCGAATTGTGATGGGTGAAAATGAAGGCACGTTAATCTCGTGTGATTATTCTCCTGAGAGACATGGATGATTTTTGGCGGTATGATATTATCAGCATCGTTAAAATAATTGAATTGGGTTATCGGTTATAGCCTAATATTTATAACCAGTTGCTAAGGGTTTAAATGTGATTAATGAAATCAAAAAAGATGCTCAAGAGCGTATGGAAAAAAGCGTCGAAGCATTGAAAAGTCAAATTAATAAAGTTCGTACCGGCCGTGCATCGCCAAGTTTATTGGATGGTATCATGGTTGAATATTATGGTGCTGCAACGCCGTTACGTCAGTTAGCGAATATTACCGCTGAGGATTCACGTACACTCGCCATTACCGTGTTTGATCGTACGTTAGCACCAGCAGTGGAAAAGGCCATTATGGCATCAGATCAGGGTCTTAATCCTTCTTCAGCAGGAACCATAATACGGGTGCCTTTACCACCGTTGACGGAAGAACGACGTAAGGATTTGATTAAAGTTGTCCGTAATGATGCTGAGCAGGGACGTGTATCTGTTCGTAATGCACGACGTGATGCGAATGATAAAATCAAGGCATTACTAAAAGATAAAGAAATTAGTGAGGATGATGAACGTCGAGCACAAGATGAAATCCAGAAGTTGACCGATAATTTTATCAAAAAAGTTGATGAAGCTCTGGAACAAAAAGAAAAAGAATTGATGGAATTTTAAACATTTTTATAATAAAGCCATAAGCTATATAAAAGTAAGTATGGCTTTATTATATCTTTAAATTTATTGCTCCATTTTATATTATGCTATATGGCTGAGTTAAGAATAATTCTTTTTAATTAAATAGTAGAGCATATATATCACAATGATACGTCTGACAATTTTAGGCTCGACGGGTTCAATTGGTAAAACGACACTATCAGTAGTCAAAAAAAATCCAGCGAAATTTGAAATTATCGCATTAGTTGCACATAAAAATGTGGCTACTATGGTTCAGCAATGCTTAGAATTCCAGCCACAATATGCTGCTATGTCAGACGAAAAATCAGCCAATAATCTAAGAAGCATACTAAATAAACACGGATGTAAAACTGAAGTTTTAGCAGGCCAAAAGGGAGTTTGTGAACTAGCGGCGCTTGATAATGTTGATCAAGTGATGTCCGCAATTACCGGAATTGCTGGATTAATGCCAACATTAGCTGCGATTCGTCAAGGTAAGCGTATTTTATTAGCCAATAAAGAGTCATTAATTACTAGTGGGCAACTGTTTTTCGACGCAATTAAAAAATATGGTGCTCAGGTCCTGCCTATTGATAGTGAACATAATGCGATATTTCAAAGTTTACCGACTGAAATTCAGCGTAATTTAGGTTTTGCTAATCTTGAACAACATGGAATAACGCGCATAGTATTAACTGGCTCGGGTGGCCCTTTTCGTGAAATTCCGCTCGCTTCTCTTAAGAACATGACGCCTAATGAGGCTTGCAATCACCCTAATTGGTCTATGGGGCGTAAGATCTCGGTTGATTCGGCAACGATGATGAATAAAGGGCTTGAGTATATTGAAGCGCGGTATTTTTTTAATGCTTCAGCCGAACAAATTGAAATTATTATTCATCCACAATCTGTTATTCATTCCATGGTACGCTATCAGGATGGAAGTGTGATCGCTCAATTAGGTACGCCTGATATGAGAACACCGATTTCCTATAGTATGGCTTATCCAGATCGTATCCCTTCAGGTGCAGCGGCACTTGATTTTAAACAATTATCTTCATTAACTTTTATTGCTCCAGATTACCAACGTTACCCCTGTTTGAAATTAGCGATTGATGCTTGTCATCATGGGCAAGCAGCAACCACAATTTTAAATGCTGCGAATGAAGTTTCTGTTGCTGCATTTTTGGCCGGCAAGCTTCGATTTACTGATATTGCGCAAGTTAATTTGGATACAGTAGAAAGGCTAAGTTTGGCCGAACCTGATAGCATTGATGCAGTGTTAGCGATTGATAGCGAAGCGCGTCAAATGGCAATTAATTATATTGAAACATTAGCAATATCCTATTAATAAAGAATTTTAGCTGCTCAAATGTTTCTATATTTATCTCAGATTAAATTTTTATAAAATTATAATGGGTTAAGGATATCAAAAATGAATAAAAAGCTAACTATTAACTTATTAGTAAATATGGAAATTTTTTGATTCATCTTAAGTAATTTTATTTTTATTATCCAAAATAATTAAGCGCAATAGTTATGTTAGCTTATAGTAAAGGAACTTTTTTGGCATGAAACTTATGTATGATAATGATAGCTCACAGCAACGAATTCCGAGGCATGTTGCTATTATTATGGATGGTAATGGACGCTGGGCGAAGCAACATGGAAAGTTAAGAATTAAAGGGCATCGAGCAGGAACAGTAGCGGTACAAAAAGCGGTTAAATTTGCTGTTGAAAATGAGATTCAGTCTTTAACGCTCTATGCGTTTAGTAGTGAAAATTGGAATCGACCAGAAACTGAGGTTAGTGCTCTGATGGAACTTTTTACTTGGTTTCTGGATGATGAAGTTAAAAATTTAAATATTCATAATGTTAAATTAACGATTATTGGCGATATCAGCCGATTTAAAACTAAATTACAAAATCGTATCAAACACGCGGTTGACTTAACCGCAAATAATACCGGATTACAACTCAATATTGCCGCTAATTATGGTGGTCGTTGGGATATTACCCATGCAATGGGACTTATTGCAGAGAAAATTAAAGCGGGTTCATTATTACCAGAAAATATTAACGAAGATACGGTAAATGAATTTATTAGTCTACATGATCAACCAACCGTTGATTTAGTTATTAGAACTGGGAGAGAATATCGCATCAGTAATTTTCTTTTATGGCAGATTGCTTATGCTGAATTTTATTTTACCGATGTGCTCTGGCCGGATTTTGATGAGGAAGCTTTCAAAAGTGCAATTGTGGCTTTTAATCAGCGTGAACGACGTTTTGGTAACACTGAGCCTGATGATATCAATGAAGAATAGGGGACTCTTTTGCTAAACTTAAATGCTCGTATCATAACAGCTATCATACTTATTCCATTAGTTATCGCGGCACTTTTTTTCTTACCTCCTAACTTGTTTGGTTATGTTATCATTGTTATTTGCTCGTTAGCTGCTTGGGAATGGAGCCAATTTATTGGTTGGACAGTGCAGATTAAACGAATTATATCTGCTGTTTTATTTGGTATTTGTTTATTGGGTTTACAATTGTCATTTCAGGATCTCAGTCAATTAACAACAGAGCCTTTGATTATTTATATTTTATCGGCTGGGTTAGTTTGGTGGTTAGTTGCGATAATATTGGTTGTCACTTTTCCTACTTCTGCTCGATTCTGGTCTCAGTCAGTAATATTAAAAATTTTGTTTGGTGTTTTAACCATTTTACCTTTTTACTGTGGCATGTTGGTGTTAAAAAGCGTCGATTATCATATTGACAATTTTATCGGTGCTTGGTGGGTGCTTTATGTCATGCTATTAGTTTGGAGTGCAGATAGTGGCGCTTATTTTTTTGGACATTTATTTGGTAAACATAAATTGGCGGCGAAGGTTTCTCCTGGTAAAACCTTGGAAGGTATGCTCGGTGGAATGCTGACAGCAGGTGTTATAGCCTGGCTATTTAGTTTATTTGTTCCTGTTTTATTAATATCCAAGAATTTACTATTTTGTTCTGTTATTGTTGTAATTATTTCTGTTTTTGGTGATTTAACGGAAAGTATGTTTAAACGTCAGGCTGGCATCAAAGATAGTAGTCATTTAATTCCAGGACATGGTGGCGTATTAGATAGAATCGATAGTTTGACCGCGGCTATACCTGTTTTTGCAGGATTGACATTGTTATTTTTTAGTTTTTAAGGTATATCATGGGATTTGTTTGGAGTTTAGCGGCATTTATTATTGCATTAGGTGTGCTAATTATCGTACATGAATTTGGCCATTTCTGGGTGGCTAGGCGCTGTGGTATTTATGTTGAGCGTTTCTCCATTGGTTTTGGCAAAGCGTTATGGCGTGAAGTCGATCGTCATGGTACAGAATTTGTTATCGCCCTGATCCCGTTAGGTGGCTATGTTAAAATGCTAGATGAGCGAGTAGCCGCTGTAGCACCAGAGCGTCGCCACTTTGCTTTTAATAATAAAACAGTAGAACAACGTGCTGCAGTGATTAGTGCAGGGCCAATAGCCAATTTTTTATTGGCAATATTTGTTTATTGGTTAGTTTTCATTATTGGTATCCCTTCCGTGCGCCCAGTCATTGAAGATATTCAGTCAAACTCGATTGCTGAGCAAGCAAATATTTCACCAGGTATGGAACTAAAATCAATAGATGGTATCGAAACCCCTGACTGGAATGCAGTTCGTCTCGCCTTAATTAGTAAAATTGGTGATGAAGAATTAAGCATGAAGGTTTTACCTATTGGAAATTCAACGCCGATAAAAAAAGTGATTGATTTGCGGGAATGGCATTTTGATCCAGAAACTCAGGATCCGGTTTTATCTTTGGGAATTATGCCAGTTAGTGCCAGGCAAGATCCCATTGTGCGTAATATTCAACCTGGCTCAGCGGCGGCATTATCAGGTTTACAAGTAGGAGACAGAATTGTAAAAGTGGGTGATCAGATAATAGATGTTTGGCATCCATTCACCTATTTTGTTCGGCAAAGTCCTAATATTCCATTGTTATTGACGATCGAAAGACAAGGTGAACAGCAGCAATTAACGTTAACACCAGAAGTAAAAACGATAGCTAAAGGGCGGCAAATTGGATTTGCCGGGCTTGAATTATCAGTAATACCACTTGCAGATGAGTATAAAATCACTCAGCAATATGGTCCGTTTTATGCGTTGTACCAGGCAACGGATAAAACTTGGCAGTTGATGAAGTTGACAGTTAGCATGATAGGTAAATTGGTCACTGGTGATATTAAACTCAATAATCTTAGTGGGCCTGTTTCTATTGCAAAAGGAGCCGGCATTTCCGCTGAGTCTGGGTTAGTGTATTATCTGATGTTTATTGCATTAATTAGTGTCAATTTAGGGATCATTAACCTGTTTCCTTTGCCTGTATTAGATGGTGGGCACTTACTTTTCTTGTTAATCGAAAAGATTAAAGGAAAACCAGTGTCTGAGCGTGTACAAGACTTCAGCTATCGTATTGGTGCTATTGCATTAATATTATTAATGGGGCTTGCACTTTTCAATGATTTCTCTCGTCTTTAAGAGAGAGACTAGTTAGGAATACTCATAACAACAATGGCGATGAAAAAGTTGCTCATAGCATCGCTGCTATTTGGCAGCGCCACTGCATACGGTTCAGACGGGTTTGTAGTTCAAGATATTCATTTTGAAGGTCTTCAACGCGTCGCCGTTGGTGCAGCACTATTGAATATGCCTGTTCGGGTAGGAGATACGATTAATAATGACGATATAGGTCGTACTATTCGAGCGCTATTTTCAACGGGTAATTTCGAAGATGTTAGAGTTTTGCGTGATGGAAATACGCTTATAGTTCAAGTAAAAGAGCGGCCAACTATTGCAAGCATTACATTCTCTGGTAATAAGTCGGTTAAAGACGATTTATTAAAGCAAAATCTTGAGGCTTCCAATATTCGCGTTGGTGAAGCCCTTGATCGCACAAAACTGGCGAATATCGAAAAGGGTCTGGAAGATTTTTATTACAGTGTTGGTAAGTATAATGCGACAGTTAAAGCAGTAGTCACACCGCTACCGCGTAATCGTGTTGACTTAAAATTAATCTTTTCTGAAGGCGTTTCAGCTAAGATCCAACAGATTAATATCGTCGGTAATAAAGCATTTACCACGGGTGAATTGGTAAATCGTTTTCAATTACGTGATGATGTACCCTGGTGGAATTTTATTGCTGATCAAAAATATCAGAAACAAAAACTGGCAGGTGATTTAGAAACCCTACGCAGTTTTTATCTCGACCGAGGTTATGCCAAATTTAATATCGACTCAACCAATGTTAGTCTGACACCTGATAAGAAAGGTATTTATGTCACTATCAATGTGACAGAAGGCGATAAATATACCATATCCGGCGTTGAATTAAATGGCGAAACTGCTGGCCATTATGATGAAATCAACCAATTAATCACCATCAAACCTTCTTCGCTTTATAATGGTACTGAAGTTACTAACATGGAGAACAAAATTAAGGATCTCCTGGGTCGTTATAGTTATGCTTATCCTCGTGTTATTACCCAACCTGAAATCAATGATGAAGATAAAACCGTTAAACTGCATGTGAATGTTGATGCAGGTAGCCGTTTTTATGTTCGCCAAATCCGTTTTGGCGGCAATGATGTTAGTAAAGATTCTGTTTTACGTCGTGAGATGCGTCAGATGGAAGGCGCTTGGTTAGGCAATGATTTGGTTAACCTAGGCAAAGAACGATTAAATCGGACCGGTTTTTTCGAAACCGTTGACGTTGAAACGCAACGTGTACCTGGCACACCTGATCAAGTTGATGTGGTCTATAAAGTTAAAGAACGTAATACCGGCTCGATGAACTTCGGCATTGGTTTTGGTACTGAAAGTGGTATCAGTTTCCAAGTCGGTGTTCAACAAGAAAACTGGCTTGGTACTGGTAATGCTGTTGGTATTAGTGCAAGCAAGAATGATTATTCGACTTATGCGGAATTATCATTAACCGATCCTTATTTTACCGTTAATGGTGTCCGCTTGGGTGGCCGATTATTCTATAATGATTTTAGTGCCAAGGATGCCGATCTTTCACGCTATAATAATAAAACTTATGGTGTTGATAGTACCTTGAGTTTTCCTTTTAATGAAAATAATGCGTTTCGAATTGGGGCAGGTTTTGTTCATAACTCCCTGTCTGATATGAAAGCTCAAGTTGGAATGTGGCGTTATTTACAAAGTATGGGCGAAAATCCTAATTTTGATGATAAAGCGCGCTATAATGCTAATGATTTTACCCTTAATTTAGGTTGGACTTATAATAACCTAGATCGTGGTTTCTTCCCGACAGCGGGCAATAAAACTTCATTAAATAGTAAAATCACCATTCCCGGTTCTAATAATCAATACTATAAGATTCGGTTTGATACATCGCAATATTATCCCATTGATGAGGATAACAAATGGGTATTATTAGGCCGGGCACAGTTAGGTTATGGTAATGGTTTTGGTGGAAAAGAATTACCATTTTATGAAAACTTTTATGCTGGTGGTGCTGGTACGGTACGTGGTTTTCGTTCCAATAATATCGGCCCTAAAGCAATTTATCTTGAAAAAGATAAAACAACTGGGGAAATCAACCCAAAATCGGGTAGTCCCTCAACGGATGCTGTTGGCGGCAATGCAATGGCAACAGCGTCCTTGGAGTTAATTACGCCAACCCCGTTTATTGATGAAAAGTATGCTAATTCGATCAGAACTTCTTTCTTTATTGATGCGGGTACTGTTTGGGATTCGAATTGGAGTAACACCCCCGCAAGCTGGAGAGCAGGAATGCCTGACTATGGTAAGGCATCCAATATTCGAGTTTCGACAGGGATTGCATTACAATGGATATCACCACTTGGTCCGCTGGTCTTTTCTTATGCCAAGCCAATAAAAGATTATGAAGGTGACAAATCTGAAGAGTTTCAGTTTAATATTGGTAGGACGTGGTAAAACGTCAATTCAATTCATCGATTCGCTTGTGGTCAGATCATAAGAGATAAGGAGTTTAGTGTGAAAAAATTGTTGTGTGCAGCAGGTTTAGGTTTGATTTTATCTGTATCTGCCAGTGCTTATGCAGAGAAAGTTGCCGTTATTAACGTCGGTGAAGTTTTTCAGAACATAGCAACCAGTAAAGCGGTAACTAAGCAACTTGAAAAAGAGTTCAAAGGACGCGCTAATGAGTTGCAAAATATGGAAAAAGATTTACAGGCTCGGGCAGAAAAATTGCAAAAAAGCGCCGCTAAGCCTAATGAAAAAGATCTTCAAGCGTTTGAGGCTAAGCGGAAAGATTTTCTTCAAAAAGCACAGCAATTTGAACAAGATAACCAACGTCGTCAGCAAGAAGAGCGCAATAAAATATTGCAAACGATAAAGACGGCAACTAAAGCGGTTGCAGAAAAAGAGCGTTACGACGTGGTTGTTGACGTAAATGCAGTTCTCTATCCGGAAAACAGTTCTAGCCTGAAAAATATTACCGATCTGGTTATTAAGAAGGTTAAATAATAGATGGTTTCTATTCGATTAGCTGATTTAGCCCAGCAATTGGACGCGCAGCTACATGGTGATGGTAATATTACCATTACCGCTATTGCGCCTATGCATTTAGCGAAGGAAGGGCAAATTACTTTTTTATCGGATAGCCGTTACCTAACGCAATTGGCAAAATGCAAAGCTGCTGCTGTGGTATTAAAGCAAGAGGATCTAGCCGAGAGTAAAATAGCCGCATTAGTGGTTAAAGATCCTTATCTTGCCTATGCTCGATTAGCTCAAATTTTGGATACCACGCCAAAACCTGCACAAAATATCCATCCTTCAGCGGTTATTGCGGAAGATGTTAAGCTCGGCGAAGATGTTGCCATTGGCGCTAATGCCGTTATTGAGTCAGGGGCGACATTAGGTAATCAGGTTATTATTGGCGCAGGTTGCTTTATTGGTAAAAATGTCAAGATCGGTCAGTTTACGCGTTTATGGGCAAATGTTTCTGTCTATCATAATGTCGAGATAGGTGAACAGTGTCTTATCCAATCTGGAACAGTTATTGGTTCAGATGGTTTTGGCTATGCAAATGAAAAAGGCCAATGGATAAAAATACCTCAATTAGGTACAGTTATTATTGGAAATAATGTTGAAATTGGTGCTTGTACCACCATTGACCGCGGTGCACTAGAGAATACAATAATTGGTAATGGGGTTATCATTGATAACCAATGTCAGATTGCTCACAATGTGATTATCGGTGATCATAGTGCTATTGCTGGTGGTGTTATTATGGCCGGTAGCCTGAAAATAGGCCAATATTGTATGATTGGTGGTGCCAGCGTGATTAATGGACATATGGAAATTTGTGATAAAGTTACTATAACCGGAATGGGAATGGTAATACGTCCAATTAGTGAGCCGGGAATATACTCTTCTGGCATCCCATTACAGCCAAATAAGGTTTGGCGAAAAACAGCCGCTTTAGTCATGAATATTAATGAAATGGCTAAGCGTATGAAGGCACTAGAACGTAAGGTATTTAGTAAAGATAACTAAATACTGCTGTGTAGATTTGTTAATTGCAGCCTGCAGATTACCTTATTGAGGGTTAAAGCAGGCCGCATTATTAATATATAATTTTTTAAATTTAAACAAGAAGAGTCTTTTCTATGAGTGATAAACATACTCTGGATATAGAAGAAATTTTAGGTTTGTTACCCCATCGCTATCCTTTTTTGTTAGTTGATCGTGTATTGGATTTTGAAGAAGGTAAATTTTTACGAGCAGTAAAAAATGTCTCTTTTAATGAACCTTTCTTTCAAGGTCATTTTCCGGGTAAACCAATATTTCCGGGGGTATTAATTCTTGAGGCAATGGCTCAGGCGGCTGGTATTTTAGCTTTCAAGAGTGTGGGAAAATTAGAGCCTGGCGAACTTTATTATTTTGCTGGTATTGACGAAGCAAGATTTAAACATCCGGTGCAACCTGGTGATCAGATGATTTTTGAGGTAACGTTTGTTAAAACTAAGCGTGGTTTGACGCGTTTTAAAGGTATTGCAAAAGTGGATGAAAAAGTTGTTTGTGAAGCGACAATGATGTGTGCTCGCAGCCAAGAAGCGTAAAAATGAGGGCTGATATGATTAATAAAACAGCGATTATTCATCCCTCTTCTATTATTGAAGAGGGCGCGATTATCGGTGCAAATGTCCACATAGGCCCGTTTTGCTATATTGGTTCTCAGGTTGAAATTGGTGCAGATACCACACTGAAATCTCATGTGGTTGTCAATGGCAATACTAAAATTGGTTGTAATAACCAGATATTTCAGTTTGTCACGATAGGTGAAATTAATCAGGATCTAAAATACCAAGGAGAACCAACTCGAGTTGAGATTGGTGATCGCAATCGTATTAGGGAGAGTTGTACCATTCACCGTGGAACCCTACAAGGCGGAGGTTTAACCAAAATAGGTAATGATAATCTATTGATGGTAAATACCCATATAGCCCATGATTGTTTGCTAGGCAATTATTGTATAATTGCTAATAACGGTACGCTTGGTGGACATGTTAAACTAGATGATTATGCCATCATTGGTGGTATGAGTGCGGTGCATCAATTTTGCCAAATTGGTGCTCATGTTATGGTTGGTGGCTGCTCTGGTGTTGCCCAAGATGTTCCGCCTTATGTCATTGCGCAAGGTAATCATGCGACTCCTTATGGTGTGAATATTGAAGGTTTAAAACGTCGTGGCTTTGATAAAGAATCACTACATGCGATTAGGAATGCGTATAAAATCCTTTACCGATGTGGTAAAACGCTAGATGAGGCCAGACAAGAATTGGTCGTTCTAGGTGAAAAAAATCAACAGGTAAAAATACTGAGTGATTTTTTAGAAAATTCAGCGCAATCTAACCGCGGGATTATTCGTTAACAAGCAACCTGAATAGGAGAAATCTTTGGCGAATAGTCATCAAGTTGCAATTCAACAACGACCTTTGACTATTGGTCTCGTTGCAGGAGAAACATCAGGCGACATACTTGGTGCAGGTCTTATTCGTGCGCTAAAACAGCAAGTCCCTAATGCGCGTTTTGTCGGTGTCGCAGGCCCATTAATGCAAGCTGAGGGCTGTGAAGCCTGGTATGAAATGGAAGAGCTTGCTGTGATGGGGATTGTTGAAGTTTTGGGTCGACTAGCGCGATTATTAAAAATTCGAGCTGACCTAACTAAACGTTTCACTAAATTGCGACCTGATGTATTTGTTGGCATAGATGCGCCTGACTTTAATATTACCCTTGAGCGAAAATTAAAGCAAACAGGGGTCAAAACCATTCATTACGTCAGTCCTTCTGTTTGGGCGTGGAGACAAGATCGTGTTTTCAAGATAGAGGAGGCGACCGACCTGGTGCTTGCTTTGTTACCCTTCGAAAAAAGGTTTTATGATCGTTACAACATTCCCTGCCGTTTTATCGGTCATACGATGGCTGATATCATACCGCTACAGCCTGATAAACAGGCTGCCAGAGCACAACTAAATATAGCCCATGATGCTAAGTGTTTGGCCATTTTGCCGGGTAGCCGTCGGGCCGAAGTTGAAATGTTAAGTGCAGACTTTTTGCACGCAGCCCAAATTTTGCTAAAAGACTTTCCTCATTTGCAAATCTTAGTTCCTATCGTCAATCAACAGCGCCGGCAGCAGTTTGAAGCGATTTATCGTGAGATTTCGCCAACCTTACCACTGAAAATTTTAGATGGCCAAGCGCGGATAGCTATGATCGCAGCCGATGTAACTTTATTAGCTTCGGGAACAGCTTCATTAGAATGTATGTTAGCAAAATGTCCGATGGTAGTTGGATATCGAATGAAATCAGTGACTTATTGGCTAGCTAAACGTTTGGTTAAAACCCCTTTTATTTCATTGCCTAATTTATTGGCGGGCGAAGAATTGGTTAAAGAATATATTCAGCAAGATTGTCAACCAGAACAATTATCTGGCTCACTTAAGTCTTTACTAATCGACGAAAAAAAGGTTGAGCAGCTAAAACAAACCTTCTTGCAACTACATGAAAGTATCCGTTGTCATGCTGATCAACAAGCGGCAGAGGCTGTCTTGGAGCTAAGTATAAAATGAATAATTTTATTTATCCTAAAGCAAAATTTATTGCGGGTGTTGATGAGGTTGGTCGAGGACCTTTAGTTGGAGCAGTAGTGACAGCCGCCGTGATTTTAGATCCCAAACAGCCAATAATAGGATTGGCGGATTCAAAAAAATTAACCGAAAAGCGGCGTAATGCACTTTATATTGAAATTCAAAACAAAGCATTGTGTTGGAGCATTGGGCGTGCAGAGCCTGAAGAGATTGATAAAATCAACATATTGCAGGCAACTTTTTTAGCCATGCGCAGGGCAGTGGCGGCACTTACCACTATGCCTGATTTTGTTTTGGTCGATGGCAATAAGAGCCCAGGCTTTGCTGTACCTTCTCAGGCGATTATTAAAGGTGATAGTTTGGTGCAGGAAATTAGTGCCGCGTCAATATTAGCGAAAGTGACCCGAGATAGGGAAATGCGCGAGTTAGATATCCTTTATCCAGAATATGGTTTTGCTCAACATAAAGGCTACCCAACGGCATTTCATTTAGAAAAACTGGCTCAGCATGGTGCAACACAGTTTCATCGCAAAAGTTTTGCGCCTGTTCGCCGAGTACTGAGTTGCAAAGAGTATAGCTAAGAAAATGGCCGAACCACGTTTTATACACTTACGCGTACATAGTGACTATTCCATTATTGATGGATTAGCAAAAATTAATCCACTCGTTAATCGAGTGGCAGAATTAGGTATGCCTGCATTGGCAATAACCGATTTTACCAATCTTTATGGTTTAATAAAATTTTATGGCGCGGCACATTCTGCCGGAGTGAAGCCAATTATTGGTGCAGATTTTTATCTAGAAAGTGAATTACTCGGCGATGAAGTTGCCCATTTGACTATCCTGGCCAGGGATAATAAAGGTTACCATAATCTAACCCTGCTTATTTCCGCAGCCTATCAAAAAGGCTATGGCGCGATCGGACCAACTATCAAACGAGACTGGCTAGTAACCCATAAAGAGGGACTATTATTACTCTCTGGTGGCTGCATGGGAGATGTGGGTAAATTTCTGTTGCGCGGAAATCAGCAACTAGTTGAACAATGTTTGGATTTTTATCAAACCCATTTCCCAGATAACTATTATCTAGAAATTGCCAGAACTGGACGGCCTGATGAAGAGAGTTATTTGCATGCCGCAGTCGAATTGGCTGCACAAAAAGGTGCGCCAGTCGTTGCCACGAATAATGTACGCTTTATTAATAGCGATGATTTTGCTGCCCATGAAATACGGGTCGCGATCCATGATGGTTTTACACTCGCTGATCCGAAAAAACCAAAAAATTATAGTCCTCAGCAATATCTACGCAGTGAACAGGAAATGGTTGAGTTATTTGCCGACATTCCTGAGGCGTTGGAAAATAGTGTCGAAATTGCTAAGCGCTGTAATGTAATGATGCGTTTAGGCGAATATTTTTTGCCGCAATTCCCGACCGGCGATATGGTAACGGAAGATTTCCTGATCAAATGTGCAAAAGCCGGGTTAGAAGAGCGTTTACAATTTCTTTATCCCGACGAGAAGGAGAGAGCTGAGCGACGGGTTGAATATGATCAACGTTTAGATATCGAGTTACGAGTGATTAATCAGATGGGATTTCCTGGTTATTTTCTGATCGTAATGGAATTTATTCAATGGTCAAAAGATAACGCTATTCCGGTAGGCCCGGGACGAGGATCAGGCGCAGGCTCATTAGTCGCTTATGCATTAAAAATTACGGACTTGGATCCGCTTCAATTTGATCTGCTATTTGAGCGTTTTCTTAATCCTGAGCGTGTTTCCATGCCTGACTTTGATGTTGATTTTTGTATGGAAAAACGCGATCAGGTCATTGAACATGTGGCGCAAATGTATGGTCGTGATGCTGTCTCACAAATTATTACTTTTGGTACCATGGCCGCAAAAGCGGTTATTCGAGATGTTGGTCGGGTACTGGGGCATCCGTATGGATTTGTTGATCGTATCGCCAAATTAGTTCCGCCGGATCCCGGTATGACGCTTGAAAAAGCATTCGTTGTAGAACCACAGTTGCAAGAAATTTATGATGCTGATGAAGAAGTTAAAGCATTAATAGACATGGCGCGCAAACTTGAAGGTGTGACACGTAATGCAGGTAAACATGCGGGTGGAGTAGTTATTGCGCCGACCAAAATAACAGATTTTGCCCCCCTTTATTGTGATCCTGAAGGACAAAATCCGCTTACCCAATTTGATAAAAATGATGTTGAATACGCCGGGCTGGTAAAATTTGATTTTCTTGGTCTAAGGACTTTGACAATTATTAGTTGGGCGTTAGATATGATTAATCAACGTCGGGCAAAACAAAATTTAGCCCCCATCGATATCGCGACCATCCCTCTCGATGATCAAAAATGTTTTGAACTATTGCAACGGGCCGAAACGACAGCGGTATTCCAACTGGAATCTCGGGGTATGAAAGACTTGATTAAGCGATTACGCCCTGATTGCTTTGAAGATATGATTGCTCTGGTTGCACTTTTTCGTCCCGGCCCATTACAGTCAGGGATGGTGGATAATTTTATTGATCGTAAGCATGGACGAGAAGCCATCTCTTATCCTGATGTTCAATGGCAGCATGAATCATTACAACCGGTTTTAGAGCCTACTTACGGTATCATTCTTTATCAAGAACAAGTTATGCAGATTGCTCAGGTGCTTGCTGGTTATACGCTAGGGGGAGCAGATATGCTCCGTCGGGCGATGGGTAAGAAAAAGCCTGAAGAAATGGCACAACAGCGCTCAGTTTTTGAGGCAGGGGCGGTTAAAAATGGTATTGACGGTGAGTTAGGCATGAAAATCTTTGACCTGGTAGAAAAATTTGCCGGTTACGGATTTAATAAATCACATTCTGCTGCTTATGCCTTAGTTTCATACCAGACCCTTTGGTTAAAAACACATTATCCGGCTGAGTTTATGGCAGCAGTGATGACAGCGGATATGGATAATACCGAGAAAGTGGTTGGTTTAGTTGATGAATGTTGGCGTATGGGGTTGAAAGTATTGCCACCGGATATCAACAGTGGATTATATCATTTTCATGTCAATGATAGCGGTGAAATTGTTTATGGCATTGGCGCCATAAAAGGTGTTGGTGAAGGCCCAATAGAAGCTATTATTGAATCACGTCAAAAAGGTGGTTATTTTAAAGAAATTTTTGATCTTTGTGCACGGGTTGATACTAAAAAGCTTAATCGTCGCGTGATGGAAAAATTGATTATGTCCGGTGCTTTTGATCATTTAGGTCCGCACCGTGCTGCATTAATGTCTTCATTAGAAGATGCCTTAAAAGCGGCAGATCAACACGCTAAAGCTGAAGCAATTGGACAAACTGATATGTTTGGCGTATTAGCTGAAGCGCCTGAGCAGGTTGAACAATCTTATGCTAGTGTAGCTAAATGGCCTGAACAGCTTATATTAGAAGGTGAACGCGAAACATTGGGTCTCTATTTAACGGGCCATCCTATTACCGCTTATTTGTCTGAAATTGAACGTTATACTAGTGGATTAAGATTAAAGGATGTGAATCCAACGCCTCGAGGACAGATGTCAACGGTGGTTGGTTTAGCGCTGACCGCTAAAGTAGTAACCACTAAACGTGGCAACAGAATAGGTATATGTACTTTGGATGATCGCTCTGGACGCTTGGATATAATGTTATTTTCAGATGCGTTAGAAAAGTATCAGCATCTACTTGAGAAAGATAAAATATTAATTGCCACAGGTCAGGTCAGCTTTGATGATTTCAATGGTGGTAATAAAATGTCTGTTCGTGAACTGATGGATCTTAGTGAAGCTCGTGAGAAATATGCTAGAGGTATTGCTATTTCATTGACAGATAGACAAATTGATGACCAATTATTAAACCGTCTTCGTAGCACATTGGAACCTTATCGTTCAGGAACAATACCGGTTCATCTTTATTATCAGAAGAAAGACGCTCGCGCTAAATTAAAATTAGGCGTCACTTGGCGGGTTACTCCGACCGATAATCTTTTGACTGAGCTGCGAACTCTGCTAGGTAATCAGCAGGTAGAATTAGAATTTGACTAAATAGGAATATTATGAGCCTTAATTTTCTGGATTTTGAACAGCCGATTGCGGAGTTGGAAGCAAAAATAGACTCGTTAACGGCAGTAAATCGTCAGGATACCAAGCTAGATATTGACCTAGATGAAGAGGTCGCTAGACTTCGCGAAAAGAGTTTAGAGTTAACACGCAAAATTTTTTCTGACTTAGGTGCTTGGCAAATAGCACAACTTGCTCGTCACCCGATGCGACCTTACACTCTGGATTATGCTGGACGTATATTCACGCATTTCCAAGAGCTAGCGGGTGATCGTGCTTATGCTGATGATAAAGCCATTGTTGGTGGATTGGCTCGATTGGATGGGCGTCCAGTAATGATTATTGGTCATCAGAAAGGACGTGAAACAAAAGAAAAAATTCGGCGTAATTTTGGCATGCCAGCACCGGAAGGATACCGTAAGGCTTTACGATTAATGGAAATTGCTGAGCGTTTTAAGTTACCGATTATTACCTTTATCGATACACCGGGAGCTTATCCAGGAGTTGGAGCGGAAGAGCGCGGTCAGTCCGAAGCGATTGCCCGTAATTTACGTGAAATGTCCCGGCTCTCTGTTCCTATTATCTGTACGGTAATTGGTGAGGGCGGCTCTGGAGGGGCATTAGCGATTGGCGTTGGTGATAAAGTCAATATGCTGCAGTACAGTACTTATTCTGTCATTTCACCCGAGGGTTGTGCTTCTATTCTTTGGAAAAGTGCGGATAAAGCCCCATTAGCTGCAGAAGCGATGGGGATCACTGCTTCACGTTTAAAATCACTTAATCTGATTGACAACATTGTTGAAGAGCCGTTGGGTGGCGCGCATCGTAATTATGAACAAATTGCGCATAATCTTAAACAGCGTATTTTAAATGATTTGAGTGATATCGATGTATTTAGTCCTGAAGAGTTGAGAAACCGCCGTTATCAACGTTTAATGGAATGTGGTTATTGCTAATTTTACGCTAGCTAAGGTATAAAAATGGAAATAACTATCAATGGTTATTTCCATTTTTTAATATTTAAAATTTTTTCATCTTTGATCATCATCAGATATCATGATTAAAAAATTTATCCCTCAATTTATTTTTTAAATAAATTTTACTTAATACAATAAATTATATTAATACTAGTAATATAATAAGTAGAAAATAGAGCAATAAATAATTACGACAGAGGTAGTTAGAATAATTATGAATGTTGATGAGGCTGCATTACTGAACCAAATTATAAAAACCATCGGCTCAACACGCCGAATATTGGTAGGCTTCAGTGGTGGACTAGATTCAACAGTTTTATTACATGCCTTAGTGTCATTACGTCAAACCACAGTGCCAAACCTTAATATCCGTGCGGTTTATATTCATCATGGACTTAATGATAAAGCTGATGATTGGGCTATCCATTGCCAGAAAGTTTGTTTCGACTGGCAGGTAGAGTTTTCTTCACAGCATGTTTATATCGACCCAACTAAAAAAGGGATAGAAGCAGCGGCGCGGGATGCACGATATCAAGCGTTTCGTGAAATACTATTACCTGAAGAAATTATTGTTACTGCCCAACATTTAGATGATCAAGCAGAAACTTTTTTATTAGCATTAAAACGGGGCAGTGGGCCAGCAGGTTTATCTGCGATGCCAATTTCTATTCCGTTTGCTGATACCTATTTAATTAGACCACTATTATCATTCAGCCGTCAGCAATTGGTTGTTTATGCTGAAAAAAAATCGCTTTCTTGGATAGAAGATGATAGTAATCAAGATCAGCGCTATGATCGTAATTTTTTACGTTTAGCTATAATGCCGCATTTTAACCGGCGTTGGCCGCATTTTTCACAAGCAGTGGCCAGAAGCGCCAGTTTGTGTGCAGAACAAGAAGCTTTACTCAATGAATTACTACAAGATTATTTATCTCAGCTAGTAACGGCAGAAGGAGCTTTGCAGCTTGATACTTTAGCAAGTTATTCTGAAATGAAACGTAACGCAATATTACGTCGTTGGTTGAGTTTACATCGGATTTTGATGCCTTCTCGTGTTCAATTAAAACAAATTTGGCAAGACGTCATCTGCGCGCGTCCAGATGCAGAGCCGCAATTTATATTAGCTAACAACAATGTTATTCGGCGCTTTAAACAACAGCTTTGGTTGCTGCCACAATTTAACGATCTCACTAAAATTTGTTTAGCGTGGCAGCTGCCTGCTGCGGTTAAATTGCCTGATAACTTAGGCACGCTAATAGTCACAGATAAGGGAACCGGATTCCGGGCGCCGTTACCAAATGAGCCGGTTACTATTCGATTTGGACTAAAAGAAAATATTAAAATTATTGGTCGTCAGCACGCCAGACGGAGTAAAAAGCTTTGGCAGGAGTTAGGTGTTGCGCCTTGGTTAAGGGAAAGAACGCCTTTAATTTATTATAATGATGAACTTATTGCGGCCGTTGGTGTATTTATTACTCAATCAGGACAATCTATTCAAGGCCAGTCTGAATTGAAAATAAAATGGATAACGGATAAAAAACCCTTACTTTTCAAGTAAGGGGTATTATTGTGCAAGTATAATCAAGATTTCTTTTATGAACCAGAATGATCAATAACGATGTCGCCAATTTCCGGATGACTAAAACTAACAATATGATCTAATCGCAGTTGTTTTTTTTCACTAGCAACATCAACAACCAGATATTCAACCTGTTTTTTTAACAGCAAATCAATTGCTTTGCCTTCAATAATTTCTCCATTATCCAGTTTTATGGTTAACTGAAGACTATGCTGACAAGCGAGTTCTAAATAATCATAGTCATCGCAGTTAATTGGTTTGTATTCAGTATCTTTAGACATAATCCCTCACCACTATTGTTAAGTGGCGGTTATTGCCGCCTTTGAATATTTGTAATTATAAGCATTTACTGATTAAAGCGCATAATAGCACCATACTTTTTTTCAACCGAAGAGAGAAAAATTAGCATGACGCTTGCTAATATTTATTGTACGTAATGAAAATCAATAAATGGTTTTAAATATTGTGTAACTAGGTAAAATGATTTGGCGAAAATAACCAAATGTTATTGTAATAGATCTATTTTATCGAATGGATTTTGGAGCGGATAATGAAGCGAAAAGTATTGAATATATTGCTCACAATGAGTGCGATGATCCTTGCTGGCTGTCAGCATAAATTGCCACAATTACAAAGCCAAACAATGGATAAAATTTATACTGGCGTACTCCCTTGTGCAGATTGTTCAGGTATTGAAACAACAGTTCTTTTCAATCCGAATGGTAAATTTATTGAGCAATTAACCTATTTGGGTAAGGAAGAACAAAAAAATACTTTTTTTACTACAGGAAATTGGACTAAAAAAGGCACTAAATTCTTTTTGATTGATTCTGATGAGCAAAAAACCTATTTTCAACCTAGCGTTGATGGTAAAAAAATAGAATATCTCGATCAGGAAGGAAATCGAATAGAAAGTAATTTAAATTATACCTTAGAGCAAGTAAAGCCAGATAAAAAGAGCGGGGAATATAGTTATATCGCTGACGCGGCATTATTTAAAGAGTGTAAAAGTGGACGTACTTACAGTGTGAGTAATATCGATTTAGAAAAGGGATATCTGGCAACCGGTATTGAAGCGGGTAAACCTGTTTATGTCGAAGTTGAGGGCTATTACACCATCCGCCCATCAATGGAAGATGGCTTGTTTGATGCAACCTTGATCCAGACCGGCGAGATTAAATTTGATAAACTGCGAACTTGTCACTCTCACTAATTATCAGATATATCAAATGCCCAGCTATTTTTAGCAGGGCATTTTGCATCAATAAAGCTGATTAGTTAAGTTTTGTTTTTAGAAAATCAACTATCTCAGCAAGATCAATAAATTCTTTCTCATTATCTCGCCGCTGTTTATACTCAACCTTATTGTCATCTAAATTACGATCACCGATCACGATGGTATGAGGTATTCCAATAAGCTCCATATCAGCAAACATCACACCAGGCCGTTCTTTGCGATCATCAAAAATGACATCAATACCATTGGCTTGCAAATCACAGTAAAGTTTTTCAGCAACTTCTTTAACGCGATAGGATTTATGCATATTCATTGGTAAAATAGCAACTTGGAAAGGTGCGATCGCATCAGACCAAATAATTCCTTTATCATCATGGCTCTGTTCAATTGCTGCTGCTACAATCCGCGTGACACCGATACCATAACATCCCATCGTTACCGTTTGATTATGTCCATCTTCATTTTGAACGCTGGCCTTCATTGCTTCAGAATATTTGGTTCCTAGTTGAAAAATGTGGCCAACTTCAATTCCACGTTTAATTTGAACAGTTCCTTTACCATCGGGACTAGGATCGCCATCGACTACATTGCGTAGATCATAAACGTCGGGTAAAGGTAGATCCCGTTGCCAATTGATACCAAAATAGTGTTTATGATCAATATTGGCGCCGGCACTAAAATCACTCATCACGGCAACGCTGCGGTCGATAATTGCTGGTATTGGCAAGTTAACCGGGCCTAATGAACCAGGACCTGCATGCAGGATTGCACGTATTTCTTCTTCTGTTGCGAATTTCAGTGGACTTGCAACCAGAGGATGTTTTTCTGCTTTAATCTCATTTAATTCATGATCACCACGGATCAATAAGGCAACAAGCTGATGACCACTCTCTTTTGCTGCACTGACAATTAGGGTTTTAACTGTTTTTTCAATAGGTAAATTATGTTGATTAACTAGCTCGGCAATAGTTTTGGCGTCAGGGGTATCGATAAGTCGCATATCTTCAGCCGGTGCAGCACGTTCTTCCGTAAGACAAATTGCCTCTGCCAGCTCAATATTAGCGGCATAATCTGAAGCGGTAGAAAAAACAATATTATCTTCACCACTATCAGCTAATACCTGAAATTCATGCGAAGCATTGCCACCAATAGAGCCAGTATCTGCTTGTACTGCCCTAAAATTGAAGCCAATACGGGTAAAGATTGTACTATATGCCTTGTACATTGCATCGTAAGTTTGTTGCAGCGAGTTTTGATCGGTATGAAAAGAATAAGCGTCTTTCATAATAAACTCACGGGAGCGCATCACACCAAAACGTGGCCTTACTTCATCACGAAATTTTGTTTGGATTTGGTAAAGGTTTAACGGCAGCTGCTTATAAGAAGTCACTTCATTACGAATAAGATCGGTAATTACCTCTTCATGAGTCGGGCCCAACACAAAAGGTCGTTCACCACGATCAACAAAACGAAGTAACTCTGGGCCATATTGCTCCCAACGCCCACTTTCTTGCCATAAATCTGCTGGCTGAACTATCGGCATGGAAATCTCAATTGCACCCGCGCGATTCATTTCTTCACGAATAATGTTCTCAACTTTGCGCAGCACACGAACACCGGTTGGTAGCCAGTCATATAGCCCTGAAGCAAGTTTACGGATCATACCTGCGCGAAGCATCAGTTTATGACTGATCACTTCTGCGTCGGCGGGAGTCTCTTTTAAAGTAGAGAGAAGATATTGGCTTGTACGCATTATTAGCTTCCATCAACAACGAATTACTTCCAGTTGGTATTAACCAACCATTAAAACAAAATTATCCTCTAGTCTACCAGCGAGTTGCTAATGTCTAAAGAGATAACTTAATTTTTTAGCGTATCTATAGCGAGAACGGCAGTGATATTTGCTGAAACCTGCCATCTAACATTAAAATCAAGCAAATGGGCAGCGTAGATTTTTTCGTCAGCTTCGCTTTTTTTATAAGCTGGACGTGGATCTTGCGCTAAAACTTGACGAATAAAACGCTCAAGGAAAGGATAGCAGGTTTGTTGCTCAATCAACTGTTTTTGGGCAGTAGCTGAAAAAACCACTTTCATTTCACTGGCCGGTGCAGCTTGGGCAAATCCAGCAACCGCTTTTGGTAAAGATTCCGCAAACGGCAGATAGGGTTTTATATCAATCACAGGGGTGCCATCAACTAAATCCAGACTACCTAAAGCTAAACCTACTTCGTTATCACGGATAATTAAATTTTTCAATTCTATTAATGACATACCTATTGGATTAGGACGAAATGGAGAACGAGTGGCGAAAACACCCATTTTGGTATTACCGCCTAAACGGGGAGGCCTTACTAATGGACGCCAACCTTCAGTCATGGTTTGATGAAAAATGAAAATAAGCCAAATATGACTAAATTGTTCTAATCCACGAACAGCATCAGGATGATTATAAGGCGGAAATAGGCGCAAATAACCCTGTCCATCATCAATTAAGCCTGGTTGTCTCGGGATGGCAAATTTTTCTTTATAAGGTGATTCTATCACCCCAATCACGTTAAATTGAAAATTATCCATTAATAATATTCAGCGCAGAGCCTTCACAAATAGCAGTTTGATAACAATCTGGTGTACTAATTATTTCACAACGGTGCAATAACACGCTATTCGCGCCGAGAGAAGAGGCCTTTTTTAGCATGTTTTTTTTCGCTACGGGAATACTTACACTTGGATCTTGTCGGTTAGGTTGGCATGAAATACCGGAAACAATGCCCAGATCCTTAAATGGTTTACCCAGTAATGCTTCTGTTTTATCACCAATTTTTACCACAGAGCGCTTTTGTGGTGATTTTTTTTGATAATATTTTTTGGATTTTTTAGCGAGTTATCTGGTTTATTATATTCAGCTAGAGAAAGTACACTACAGCCTGAGATACAGAGTGTAAGACAACAGAGTAATAGGCGCATATAAATTCCTTATTAAAGAAATCAAATAGAACTACAAATCAGTTTTAGCCATAATAATAGAAACAATTGACTGTATAAAATTTATAATAAAACCAGCGAATATAATCCGCTGGTTTTATTATAATGTCATTTTTTTTTGAAAAAGCGATCACCAGCCTGGAATAGCACCACCGTCAAAAATTTTATTGGCTGCTTCAGCTACTTCTTCGGATTGATAGGCTTTAACAAACTTTTTCACATTTTCATTATCTTTATTATCTTCACGACTCACAATGAGATTTACATAAGGTGAATTTTTGTCCTCAACGAACAATCCATCTTTTGCGGGCGTTAATTTAGGTTCGGCGCTACTAGCCCAAGTTGAATTAATAATCGCTAGTGCAATTTTCGGATCATCTAAACTACGGGGTAATTGCGGTGCTTCAAGTTCAATAAAGTTTAGCTTTTTTGGATTTTCGGTGATATCCAATATAGTGGGTTGTAAACCGGCACTGGCATTTACTTTGATTAGCCCTTGTTTTTGTAGCAACAATAGAGAACGTCCTAAATTGGTAGGATCATTCGGGATCGCGATTTGGGCTCCATCAGGTAGTTGTTCAACAGATTTAATTTTTTTAGAATAAGCCGCAATAGGATAAATAAAGGTGTTTCCAACAGCGACTAATTTATAATTGCGATCTTTAATTTGTTGCTCTAAATAAGGTTTATGTTGAAATACATTAAGATCAATATCGCCTTTGTCCAGGGATTCATTTGGCAATACAAAATCATTAAAGGTAACTAATTCAACATCTAACTGATATTTTTCTTTGGCAACTTTTTGTGCGACTTCAGCCACTGCTAACTCTTTCCCCATAATGACACCCACTTTGATGTGATTAGGTTTTTCTGTTTTTTCACCACAGCCACTAAAAACTAATATGCTTAATAGCGCTGCAACAGCGGTGATGGTTTTTATTTTGATAGACATAATTACCTCTATAAGACTAAATCTTAGTGCTTTTAAGCAATAATTTTATTTACGGGTTTTTTTCATTACGTGATTACCAACAAATTGAATAGCAAAAACCAAAATAATCAGTAAAGCAAGAACCGTATTCATAACAGTTGGGTTATAGGTATAATAGCCGTATTGCATAGCAATCTGACCCAGTCCACCAGAACCCACTGCGCCGCCCATTGCAGAGTAACCTACTAACATAATTAAAGTAATGGTCGCTGCATTGACTAAACCGGGTAAAGATTCAGGTAACAGAATTTTACCAATGATTTGTAGCGGTGTTGCACCCATTGAACGAGCAGCTTCAATTAAGCCATTAGGGATCTCTAACAGCGTATTTTCAACCATACGGGCAATGAAAGGTGCTGCACCAATAGTTAACGGAACGATCGCGGCCTGAATACCGATAGATGTGCCGACAATTAATTTAGTTAATGGAATAATCCAAACCAATAAAATAATAAATGGAATGGAACGAAACACATTAACCAATGCAGACACTATTTGATAAAGGGTAAGATTTTCCATAACTTGCCCGGGGCGGGTCACATAAAGTAATATGCCAATAGGAAGCCCTAATAAAAACCCCAAAAATCCCGACACAAAAGTCATGATAAGTGTATCTAACGTACCATTTAGTAGCAGAATGATCATTTTTTCAGACATAACCTAAGATCTCCACTTTTACATGGTGCTCTTCTAAAAAAGTAATTGATTTTTCAATACCTTCGTCAAGACCATGAAATTCAGCAAGCATAAAACCAAATTTAACACCACCGGCGTAATCTATTTGTGAGCTCAATATATTGATGTCGATATTAAATTTTCTAACAACCATTGAAATTAATGGTGCATCTACTGACTTACCGGTAAATTCCAATTTCAATAATGGCGATAAATCTGGCGCTGGCACCATCTGCAAACGCGTTTGATAATCTTCTGGAATATCTAATACGAATGTTGATTTAATAAAATTTTGCGCAATTGGTGTCTTAGGATGAGAAAATACCTCACTAACGCTATCTTGTTCTATTAAACGCCCTTCACTGATAATCGCGACTTGATCGCATATACGTTTTACAACATCCATCTCGTGGGTAATAAGCAAGATGGTTAAACCTAAATGTCGATTAATATCTTTTAATAGCTCAAGAATAGAACGGGTTGTTGCTGGATCTAATGCACTTGTCGCTTCATCACATAATAATATTTTAGGCGAATTGGCTAAAGCTCGAGCTATAGCAACGCGTTGCTTCTGTCCTCCAGATAGACTGGCTGGATAGGCATCTTTTTTATTTGCTAAACCGACTAGCTTTAATAACTCTGTTACGCGTTGATGGATCTCGGCTTTTGGCGTGTTATCTAGTTCTAGAGGTAAGGCAATATTATCGAAAACATTGCGTGATGAAAGTAGATTGAAATGTTGGAAAATCATGCCGATAGTACGACGCGTTAAGATTAATTGTTTTTCAGAAAGATCTGTCAACGCTTGCCCATCAATCAATACTTCACCTGTCGTTGGGCGTTCAAGCATATTGACACAACGAATTAGCGTACTTTTTCCGGCACCGGAAGCACCGATAACTCCGTAAATTTGGCCTTGAGGAACATGCAGATTAATATTGGTTAATGCGTGAATTGCATGTGCTCCTTGGTGAAAAATTTTATTAATGTTAGAAAGTCTTATCATTATTGTGATCTACTAAATAATGGAAATAGAGTGGTAAGAAAATTCGACTATATTTAACACGGATGTTAAGGCGTCTAGACGTCTAAGTCAACAAAAATATAAATACGACTCTTGTTCTTATTTAGCTGCTTTTCATATAATGAACAAAGTTAAATTTAATGGAGTAATGTGGTGAGTCAAAGTATTCCGGCAATTTTCCTCGATCGTGATGGTACTATTAACCTCGATCATGGTTATGTTTATGAAATAGATAATTTTCAGTTTATCGAAGGCGCAATTGAAGCAATGCTTGAATTAAAAAAAATGGGCTATGCATTGATTCTTGTTACTAATCAATCAGGTATTGCAAGAGGATTCTTCACAGAAGCACAATTTCTTGAACTGACAGAATGGATGGATTGGTCTCTTATTGATCGTGGCGTTGAGCTTGATGGTATTTATTATTGTCCTCATCATCCTGATGCAATTGAACAGAAATATAAACAAATATGCGATTGCCGTAAGCCGAAAGCTGGTATGCTATTGGCAGCGCGAAAACAACTTAATATTAATATGAAGGCCTCTTACATGGTGGGCGATAAGCTTTCTGATATGCAAGCCGGCAAAGAAGCGCATATTGGTACTAATGTATTGGTAACTACAGGAAAATCTGTCACTGAAGATGATAAAAAGTCTGCTGATTGGATTATAAATAGCCTGGCAGATTTACCTAATAAGATAAAAAATCGGCAATAAAAAAATAACAGTATTGTTCATAAATAAAGCAAATTTATTTTTTTCAAAAAAGTACTTGTACAAAGCTAAAATCAATCTATAATGCCCTCCCGTTAACGCAATTTACTCATCAATTGATGAATAAAAGCGAAAAGGAAAATTAAGGTGAAAAGCGTAATATACGCCACCTCGCGGCCTGGGTCGCACGCTCTTTAACAATTAATCAGACAATCTGTGTGGGCACTCGCAAGACATCATCAAAAAATATTTGATTTTAAAGTCTTGAAGAGTGACAAAACAGTTAATTCATATATGAACTAATATGCAGTAACGTTATTTTGGTCGGCAGCGGCGAAGGTGGTCAAACACTGGCAAAGCGAGTTGAACAAAAGGGCGTTACGGTCAGTAAAACATTCTTTGAGCATCAAGCTTTTAATTGAAGAGTTTGATCATGGCTCAGATTGAACGCTGGCGGCAGGCCTAACACATGCAAGTCGAGCGGCAGCGGAAGGAAGCTTGCTTCCTTGCCGGCGAGCGGCGGACGGGTGAGTAAGGTATGGGGATCTGGCCGAAGGCGGGGGATAACCACTGGAAACGGTGGCTAATACCGCATAATCTCTAAGGAGCAAAGTGGGGGACCGTTCTGGCCTCACACCTTCGGATGAACCCATATGAGATTAGCTAGTAGGTGGGGTAAGGGCTCACCTAGGCGACGATCTCTAGCTGGTCTGAGAGGATGATCAGCCACACTGGGACTGAGACACGGCCCAGACTCCTACGGGAGGCAGCAGTGGGGAATATTGCACAATGGGCGCAAGCCTGATGCAGCCATGCCGCGTGTATGAAAAAGGCCTTCGGGTTGTAAAGTACTTTCAGTCGTGAGGAAGGTGTTAGGGTTAATAACCTTAGCAATTGACGTTAGCGACAGAAGAAGCACCGGCTAACTCCGTGCCAGCAGCCGCGGTAATACGGAGGGTGCGAGCGTTAATCGGAATTACTGGGCGTAAAGGGCACGCAGGCGGTTAATTAAGTTGGATGTGAAATCCCTGGGCTTAACCTGGGAATGGCATTCAAGACTGGTTAGCTAGAGTCTTGTAGAGGGGGGTAGAATTCCATGTGTAGCGGTGAAATGCGTAGAGATGTGGAGGAATACCGGTGGCGAAGGCGGCCCCCTGGACAAAGACTGACGCTCATGTGCGAAAGCGTGGGGAGCAAACAGGATTAGATACCCTGGTAGTCCACGCTGTAAACGATGTCGATTTGGAGGTTGTGGTCATGAACTGTGGCCTCCGGAGCTAACGCGTTAAATCGACCGCCTGGGGAGTAAGGCCGCAAGGTTAAAACTCAAATGAATTGACGGGGGCCCGCACAAGCGGTGGAGCATGTGGTTTAATTCGATGCAACGCGAAGAACCTTACCTACTCTTGACATCCAGCGAATCCTTTAGAGATAGAGGAGTGCCTTCGGGAGCGCTGAGACAGGTGCTGCATGGCTGTCGTCAGCTCGTGTTGTGAAATGTTGGGTTAAGTCCCGCAACGAGCGCAACCCTTATCCTTTGTTGCCAGCGAGTAGAGTCGGGAACTCAAAGGAGACTGCCGGTGATAAACCGGAGGAAGGTGGGGATGACGTCAAGTCATCATGGCCCTTACGAGTAGGGCTACACGCGTGCTACAATGGCGTATACAGAGAGAGGCGAGCCAGCGATGGGAAGCGGAACTCAGAAAGTACGTCGAAGTCCGGATTGGAGTCTGCAACTCGACTCCATGAAGTCGGAATCGCTAGTAATCGCGGATCAGCATGTCGCGGTGAATACGTTCCCGGGCCTTGTACACACCGCCCGTCACACCATGGGAGTGGGTTGCAAAAGAAGTAGGTAGCTTAACCTTTTGGATGGCGCTTACCACTTTGTGATTCATGACTGGGGTGAAGTCGTAACAAGGTAACCGTAGGGGAACCTGCGGTTGGATCACCTCCTTACCTAGATAGATGGAATGTGAGTGTTCACACAGATTGTCTGATGAAGATTGAGCAGAAGGTATCATTAGGCTTGTAGCTCAGGTGGTTAGAGCGCACCCCTGATAAGGGTGAGGTCGGTGGTTCAAGTCCACTCAGGCCTACCAACATTGCTGATGGAAGTGGCTGAAAGGCAAGGTTAGCAGTAAGGTGTAATGATACGACAATCTTAATGGGGCTATAGCTCAGCTGGGAGAGCGCCTGCTTTGCACGCAGGAGGTCAGCGGTTCGATCCCGCTTAGCTCCACCATATTGCAAGATAAAAATAGAAAAAAAGTTATTCAGAGCAGGCTGGCAACAGTATGCTGCGAATAATAATGCTCTTTAACAATCTGGAACAAGCTGAAAATTGAAACACACATTATTGAAAAAATAGTGTGGAGAACTCTCAAAACTCCAATCAGTTGGGTTTTTGTTGTCATGATGAAGCGTTATGAGCGAGCAGTCAGCAATTCGAGGCGGCCAGCGCACAGCAAGCGCAGCGTACTAAAGTACGTGAGCATTGCGCGCACTGCCCAACAAAGAATTGGTGGACGCGCAGCCATAACCCAACAAAAAGACAGTAGAAGACACCTTCGGGTTGTGAGGTTAAGCGAATGAAGCGTACACGGTGGATGCCTAGGCAGTCAGAGGCGATGAAGGACGTGCTAATCTGCGAAAAGCGTCGGTAAGCTGATATGAAGCGTACTAGCCGGCGATGTCCGAATGGGGAAACCCAGTGCATTAATGCACTATCGTTTGATGAATTCATAGTCAAACGAGGCGAACCGGGGGAACTGAAACATCTCAGTACCCCGAGGAAAAGAAATCAACCGAGATTCCCCCAGTAGCGGCGAGCGAACGGGGAGCAGCCCAGAGTCAACATCAATATTTACCGCAGGAGAAGGGTCTGAAAAGGCTGGAAATAAAGGGTGATAGCCCCGTATCTGAAACGGTAAGTGTTGTGAACTCGAAGAGTAGGGCGGGACACGTGTTATCCTGTCTGAATATGGGGGGACCATCCTCCAAGGCTAAATACTCCTGACTGACCGATAGTGAACCAGTACCGTGAGGGAAAGGCGAAAAGAACCCCGGCGAGGGGAGTGAAATAGAACCTGAAATCGTGTACGTACAAGCAGTGGGAGCACCCGAAAGGGTGTGACTGCGTACCTTTTGTATAATGGGTCA
Organism: Arsenophonus endosymbiont of Crataerina pallida; assembly: GCF_964020125.1. NCBI lineage: Bacteria > Pseudomonadati > Pseudomonadota > Gammaproteobacteria > Enterobacterales > Morganellaceae > Arsenophonus > Arsenophonus endosymbiont of Crataerina pallida. The sequence goes on from NZ_OZ026540.1 coordinate 651,105, forward strand.
GCGACTTATATTCTGTAGCAAGGTTAACCGCATAGGGGAGCCGTAGGGAAACCGAGTCTTAACTAGGCGTTAAGTTGCAGGGTATAGACCCGAAACCCGGTGATCTAGCCATGGGCAGGTTGAAGGTTGGGTAACACTAACTGGAGGACCGAACCGACTAATGTTGAAAAATTAGCGGATGACTTGTGGCTGGGGGTGAAAGGCCAATCAAACCGGGAGATAGCTGGTTCTCCCCGAAAGCTATTTAGGTAGCGCCTCGTGAATTCATCTTCGGGGGTAGAGCACTGTTTCGGCTAGGGGGTCATCCCGACTTACCAACCCGATGCAAACTACGAATACCGAAGAATGTTATCACGGGAGACACACGGCGGGTGCTAACGTCCATCGTGAAGAGGGAAACAACCCAGACCGCCAGCTAAGGTCCCCAAGTCATGGTTAAGTGGGAAACGAAGTGGGAAGGCTTAGACAGCCAGGATGTTGGCTTAGAAGCAGCCATCATTTAAAGAAAGCGTAATAGCTCACTGGTCGAGTCGGCCTGCGCGGAAGATGTAACGGGGCTAAACCATGCACCGAAGCTGCGGCAGCGACATTTAGATGTTGTTGGGTAGGGGAGCGTTCTGTAAGCCGTAGAAGTTGGACTGAGAGGTCTGCTGGAGGTATCAGAAGTGCGAATGTTGACATAAGTAACGATAAAGCGGGTGAAAAACCCGCTCGCCGAAAGACCAAGGTTTCCTGTCCAACGTTAATCGGGGCAGGGTAAGTCGACCCCTAAGGCGAGGCTGAAAAGCGTAGTCGATGGGAAACGGGTTAATATTCCCGTACTAAGGGTTACTGCGAAGGGCGGACGGAGAAGGCTAGGCTATCCGGGCGACGGTTGTCCCGGTTTAAGCGAGTAGGTGGGTAGTGCAGGCAAATCCGCACTGCTACAACACTGAGACGTGATGACGAGCCACCAAGGTGGTGAAGTAGTTGATGCCCAGCTTCCAGGAAAAGCCTCTAAGCGATAGGTAATCATTAATCGTACCCCAAACCGACACAGGTGGTTAGGTAGAGAATACTCAGGCGCTTGAGAGAACTCGGGTGAAGGAACTAGGCAAAATGGTGCCGTAACTTCGGGAGAAGGCACGCTGGCATTAGGTGAAGGGTCTTGCATCCGGAGCTGAAGCCAGTCGAAGATACCAGCTGGCTGCAACTGTTTATTAAAAACACAGCACTGTGCAAACACGAAAGTGGACGTATACGGTGTGACGCCTGCCCGGTGCTGGAAGGTTAATTGATGGGGTAAGTCGTAAGGCGAAGCTCTTGATCGAAGCCCCAGTAAACGGCGGCCGTAACTATAACGGTCCTAAGGTAGCGAAATTCCTTGTCGGGTAAGTTCCGACCTGCACGAATGGCGTAATGATGGCCAGGCTGTCTCCACCCGAGACTCAGTGAAATTGAACTCGCTGTGAAGATGCAGTGTACCCGCGGCAAGACGGAAAGACCCCGTGAACCTTTACTATAGCTTGACACTGAACATTGAGCCTTGATGTGTAGGATAGGTGGGAGGCTTTGAAGTGTGGACGCCAGTCTGCATGGAGCCAACGTTGAAATACCACCCTTTAATGTTTGATGTTCTAACTTAGGCCCGTAATCCGGGCTGAGGACAGTGTCTGGTGGGTAGTTTGACTGGGGCGGTCTCCTCCCAAAGCGTAACGGAGGAGCACGAAGGTTGGCTAATCACGGTCGGACATCGTGAGGTTAGTGCAAAGGCATAAGCCAGCTTGACTGCGAGCGTGACGGCGCGAGCAGGTACGAAAGTAGGTCTTAGTGATCCGGTGGTTCTGAATGGAAGGGCCATCGCTCAACGGATAAAAGGTACTCCGGGGATAACAGGCTGATACCGCCCAAGAGTTCATATCGACGGCGGTGTTTGGCACCTCGATGTCGGCTCATCACATCCTGGGGCTGAAGTAGGTCCCAAGGGTATGGCTGTTCGCCATTTAAAGTGGTACGCGAGCTGGGTTTAGAACGTCGTGAGACAGTTCGGTCCCTATCTGTCGTGGGCGAAGGAAGATTGAGGGGGGCTGCTCCTAGTACGAGAGGACCGGAGTGGACGCACCACTGGTGTACAGGTTGTCATGCCAATGGCATCGCCTGGTAGCTAAGTGCGGAAGAGATAACCGCTGAAAGCATCTAAGCGGGAAACTTGCCTCAAGATGAGTCTTCCCTGACAGTAATGTCCCATAAGGGGTGTTCGAGACGAGGACGTAGATAGGCTGGGTGTGTAAGCGTAGCGATACGTTGAGCTAACCAGTACTAATGACCCGAGAGGCTTAACCTGACAACACCGAAGGTGTTTTGAGAGAGAGAATTTTAGCTTGTTTTGAGATTGAATCTGGTCGAATTTTGCTGAAGGCAGAGGTGTGTTCGCTACTGAGGTAGGTGAGCAGACTGTAAGGCAGCGAAATAAGACGGGATAAATAGAAAAGAATTTGTCTGGCGCTAATAGCGCGGTGGTCCCACCTGACCCCATGCCGAACTCAGAAGTGAAATGCCGTAGCGCCGATGGTAGTGTGGGGTCTCCCCATGTGAGAGTAGGGAGCTGCCAGACTTTGATTATGTTAAGAAAGCCACCCAAGGGTGGCTTTTTGACGTTTTAATTATTGATAACACATTGATTCAAAAAAGCTTATTATTTTGTAGTTGGAAATTGAGCTAACCTATTAAAGAATGCGACGTATTAGCCTATCAACGCGGATCCTGCGTAAACGGCGAATAAGTTTTTTAATTTTTACTGGATAGCGCTGGATATTTTCAAGCTCTTGATAGTGACTTACAATATGAGTATTAGTTGTTATACATTTTAATTCTTTGTTTTTTTGCTGTAACAAAACTTTTTGGGGATCATGAATTAATATTGCATTCTCCAAATCCAGTCCCCATGCACGAGGATTTAGATTATTACCGGTTATTAATTGCCAGTTATTATCTATCCAAATTCCTTTTAAATGATAGCTATTTTCTCCGTCTTTCCATAATCTAATAGTTAATTGCTGGTTATCTACAAAGCGTTGTAACCGACAGATAAAACGGCGTAGGTTAATTTCATATAAATAAGGTAATGCACTGATAATTTTAAAAGGTTCTTCTGGTGGAATGTAAAAGTCATTAGCCGTTTTATCGCCAATGATAATTTCAATTTGTTTGCCGTCACGCAATAATTTACTAATTATACGCGTTAAAATAGTGGGTAAATTAAAATAGGGTGTACAGATAGTCATTTTCTTTTCTGTACTGTTCATTAAATGCGTAATAGTTTTATTTAATTCGTTTTTTTTGCCTAAACCGATTAATGGAGTTACTGCTAACTCTTCATTTGTGGCATTATTTTGCAATTGATAGTGGCAACTTTTTAAGCTATGGCGAAATTGTTTAATTAAACTTTTAATTTGAGTATTGCGGGGACAATGAGCTTGATCTAGACGCTGGATGGCGGGTGAAGATAGCAAGCTTTGGTCGATAAAGCTTTTCATCGTCGCAGCTAATTGGGCATTATCTAATATATGATAACGATCGTAACGATAACGTTGGTGTTGCTGGAGATAGACATCATTAATGCTGGCGCCGCTATAAATAACCGTATCATCGAAGATAAAACCTTTTAGATGTAAAACACCTAATGCTTCACGTGTGTTGACCGGGATACCAAAAATAGCGATTTCTGATCCTGGGTGTGCCATTGCCATTGCCATTTGATAATACCAATCGGCATTAGTTGCGCTGGCATCTGCACCAATGCGACCACGTTGAGCACGATGCCAGTCAACCATTATTTTGATATCTAATTCTGGTCGTACCATTTTTGCTTGATAAAGCGCATTTAGTATGTCTCGTCCTGCATCATCATGTTCGAAGTAAAGTGCAGTAATATAAATATACCGTTGAGCGTTGGCAATTTTGTCCAACAGAGCTTTTCGAAAATTTTCTGTTTGGTATAAGGTGACAACTCCAGCAGCAGACTGAGGTAATTTTGCTAATTGCTCAAGATATTGTTGATGCTTTGCTTTTTTTAATTTGGACAACATCACAGTGTAAATTTTCTCTTTTTTATTAAAGGAGTAGATTACATACTCTGGTTTAGGTTTATTGAAAATTGGTGATTCATGATACCATTAGTTTAATTTTTTGTATCTGTTAATCCTAGCTATGTTGACCGATTGTTCAGCCACTATTTATTGCATTATTAGTTCTATTTATTTAGTTATAAGATTATTTTCTTCATAGTGTTAGATCAAGATTGACAATACTATCTTCAAATTGAATATCGAGACTAAAACCTAATTTTTGTGCTAACTGTAGCATTTTTTTATTTTCAGGCATGGTGATTGCAGTAAGTCGTCGAGTGCCTCGACTACGGCTATATCTAATAATTTTGTCCATTAACTGATATCCAAGTGTATTACCTTTCATATCAGAACGTACTAAAACGGCAAATTCTGCTTGCTGATTGTCGGATCTTCTACCACACGAACCACTCCAATAATCTCGGAATTTTTTTTAATAGCGATAAAGGCCATTTCTTGGTCATAATCGATTTGTGTCATATTCGCTAAGTCATCATGGGTAAATTCGCTAATTTCACTAAAATAACGATAATAAAGATCTTCTTTTGTTACCTGAGTAATAAAATCTTTGAGTAAATGTTCGTCTTCGGGCAGGATAGGTCTAAGTTGACATTTTATGCCATTTTTAAGAGAGATAATTTCTTCTAATTCATTAGGATAGGGTCTAATTGCTAATCTTGCTTTAGGATCACCGACTATTGGACAGAGTTCCATAGCAACATCCAGTAAAGTGAATTCTTCATCACATGCTAAAAGTGGGTGAATATTTAGTCGTACAATTTGCGGGCAATCTATTAGTAAGTTTGAAACGCGGACGAGTAATTGGCAGAGACCATCAATATTCAATTGATGGGATGAATTGGTTGATTTTATTTTGTGATTTTTAATTGCTTGAATAACTAAATATCTGGCTAATGTCATGTCAAGAGGAGGGATTGCCACCGCAGCATGGGTTTCTGGCTGCCATTCGATATCTCCATCACCTAATAAGATCAAAGGACCAAAAATAGGATCTTGTTCAATGGCTATTTTTAACTCGAGAGCGCCTGCTTTATTTGCCATACTTTGTACTAATAAACCTTGGATCATGGCGTTAGGAAAGTGTTGCGCCGCGCGATCAAAAATTCCCTGGCTAGCATCTGCTACCTCTTGGGCATTACGTAAATAGAGCATAACGCCTTGAATATCAGATTTGTGAGGAATATCTGCAGAGCGTAATTTTAAAGCAACAGGATAGCCAATTTTTTCAGCGATAGTGATTGCCTGATCACTGTTATGAGCTATCCAGGTAGGTAAAATTTTTAAGCCATATGCGCGTAAAATGGGTTCCACTTCGTGTGTATCAAGTTGGGTGATCCCTTTTTTTAATGCTTTTTGGATTAATGCATGGGCTTTTGTTGTGTTAGCTGTTAATCCAATAGGCAGTGCAGGTGTTTCAGTCAATTGTTTTTGGTTACGGCGATATTCTACCATATGCATATAAGCAGTAATGGAGCCTTCTGGTGTTCGATAAGTTGGAATACTCGCTTCACTAAAACGTTTACGTGCATCTTGTGATGAATATTCGCCACACCAGTTAGTTAATATGGTTATCCACTTGCTGCGGGGATGTGATTGAATGGTTTGAATAATCCTTTCAGCAGTAAATAAACTGGGGGCAATGGTACTAGGTGAATGAATAAGTAATATAGCATCATGATCCTGGCTATCTAGCATAATATTTAGGATTTTGATGTAACATTCTATGGTTGCATCATCACCGATATTAATTGGATTTTGGTTCGAGTGAAGATTGGGAAAAATGGCTTGAATTTTTTGTTGAGTATTAGCATTAAGAGTTGCTAGTTTTCCTTTGCGCCGAAAAAGCTCATCGAGTGCCATTGCGGCAGGTCCGTTACCATTACTAATAATAGAAAGTCTATCTCCCTTTAGAGGAGACATGTGACTGAGTGTTTCAACAGCAGAAAACATTTCATGGGTATCTTGTACTCGAAGTAATCCTGCCCGTTGAATAGCTGCGTCATAAGCAGCATCAAAACTTTGTACTTCACCTAGTAAATATTGGGCTTGTTGGGTACTCCCGCTTTTAACAACCAGAATGGGTTTATTACGTGATGCACTGCGAGCTGCTGAAAGGAATCTCCGTGCCTGTTGTATATGTTCTATATAGAGTAAGATGGCGCTAGTTTTATTATCTCTGGCAAGAAAATCAAGTAGATCATCGATATCAATGTCTAAACTGTTTCCCAGTGCGATAAAGTAAGAAAAGCCAATTTTACGTTGTTGTGCCCAGTCCAGAATAATATTAGAAACTGCTGCAGATTGTGAAATGAAAGCCAGTTTGCCTTTTAGAATTGGAATTGGTGAAAAGCTGGTATTTAGTTGCTGCCAGGGGGCAAGGATCCCCAAACTATTGGGTCCCAATAGTCTTATATTGTACTGCTGAGTTAATGCTTTAAGTTTTACAAACTGAGAGGGTGGTGATGAGAGGATAATTGCCGCTTTACAACCCATTTTTCCCAGTTGCTTTAGGCAGGTTAAATTTCTGTCTGAATTTGTGCAGATAACAGCTAAGTCTGGTGAGAATGGTAATTTATCAATAGTAGGGTAAGTGAGTATTCCCATTACCGCATTTTTATTTGGTGTAACCGGCAGGATCGGGCCTGTAAAGCCACTAGAAAGTAGATTCTTTATAATAACGGAACCCGCTCGTTCTGGTTTTTCTGAGGCACCAATAACTGCAATGGATTTAGGTCGCAATAATGCGTCGAGTCCACGCTGGCTCATAGATATTTACCTTTTTATGGGTATTGTCTATCAATGTAGCTGATTTTTTCGCATTTTTCTGTGATTTTTGCTGCTTGAAGACAAAGTATGTTTGCTGGAAATTATTTGTAAAAATAAGTTATGCAGTGATAATTTCATAATTATTAGTTTTTTATGGATTTTCTATTCTTAAATGGTGGTTATTTTAACGTCGCATATATACACGATAAAATTGAACGGTGTTAAAAAATTAGCTTGCTATTGAGAGCGGAATTTAAAAGCAAAAAAATGATAAAAGTTTATCATTTTAAATAGCGCAGAATATTATATTGTCATTAATAAAAAATAAAACCATTTCTTCATGTTACTATCAATGACTATTGCCCTAAACAAAATTAATAAGATGGTGTTTTAAGCGATATACTATTGGCAACAATCGAGAATTCAACATCATAGAGGTTAATATGTTTAGGATCTCAAAAGAGGAAAATATTTTATTTTCGTCTTTGGAGCCTGATCTTATTACGGAAGAGCAGGCTAAAATAACAACCAATTTGGAAATTTTAACAGAAAAATTAGCTTTAGATTGTAGTTTAGCTGATAGGCAAGATTGGCAAAATAAAAAATTAGCCAGTTTAATGGAGCAATTACAAATAAGAGAAGCCGGTGATTGTTTTGAGCTAGCTGAAATTGATTTGACGGGCATACAGTTACCAGAAGAGATTGATCTTAGTCACGTTAATTTAATGCATAGTAAATTAATCGCGGTTAAAATGAAAAATGCCTATTTACAAGACAGCAATTTATATGGAGCTGATTTGAGCAAAGCAGATTTAAGTAATGCCAAATTAAATAATGCTCTTTTGGACTGGTCGGTTCTGACAGATGTGAATATATCTAATGCGGATTTGCAAGGCGCAAATATCAATAATGCTAATTTAAAATACTGTAATTTAGCCATGGCTAATTTGAGCGGAGCTCAACTAAAATATGCTGATTTAACCCATGCTAAATTAATGACAGCAAATTTGTCGCAAACATTTTTATTATGTAGCGTTATGTCGAGGGTTGATTTAACAACCGCAAATTTGTCAAACGCTCAGTTGTACCATATTGATTTAACTGATGCTAATTTGACTAACGCTAATTTAGAACGCACTAATGGTGAAAGTTCAATATTAACAAATGCTAAATTAATAGGTGCAAATTTAACGCGAGCTCATTTTCGTTGCGCTAATATGCAAAATGTAGATTTGACTAATGCGATTTTACTAAATACTGATTTATGGGGCGCGGATTTGACTGATGCGAATCTCACGGATGCTAATTTAAAAAAAGCCAATCTAATAAATATTAATTTTACTAACAGCAAGTTAACTGGTGCGACGATATCTTTGGAGTCGTTAATTAATTTAGACCTCAATTCGATCGTGTTGAATAAAGCAATCATTTTATCGATAGATTTTAAGTGGGATCAATATCACCTTGATCGATGTTTAAATCATATAAATAATCGAGAGACAAATAGTGTATTAATGCAGATAGCTAGCATTGATAAAATGTATGATGTTGCAAAAATAGACATGATAAAGCAAATTATTTCATCATTAACAAAACAGAAAGTTGATACTTCTACCATTGAAGTATCATTAATCGATATTTTAGTTGAACAACCCTATTATGCAGATACTGAAATTTCAAATTGGCTAAAAAGTGTTTGTATTAACTATATGGAAAATTTAATGATTGGCCGATGTCATTACAAAAAGACTCTGTTATTAATTTGATGATAGATACTTTCCAACATTATCCTGATTTATTTTTTAATTATAATTCAGCCTTTATACAGACTATTTCCCAAGCTATATATGAAACTAATTCAGAGGAATTAAAACCAAAAGCGATAGCTATTTATGATCACTACTTGAAAAGTAGTCAAACCCAGCCTTATGTACAGATGGATGATTTTGGTCATTATGGCAATAATAAAACCGATTGGTTAGACAAAAATGCGGCAAACTATATTCTCTTCTCTTCTAACGAAAATTTTTATGTCATGATGCTGTCGCAAAATGTATTAACTGAAATGCTTAAACCAAATCTGACAGAAAAAGATCAAGTATCAAATCAATTTTTTCTCTATCAGCAACAAAATAATTTAACTCAAGCTGATTATCAATTAGAGGATATTTTTAAAAATAAATTTCCAATATTTTATAGCGGATATCAATCTCGGCAACGAATAAATACTTTTAACCGTTTGCTAAAGTTGTTAGATCTTGGTGAAACGTTGCAAGATTTATTTATTGAGGCAACAAAAAAATCTATTTCAATAGAGAAATTAGTTGATCCAGAAGCACAAATGCAGCTAGAAAAACTATTCGCGCAGAACATTATCAATTTATTGAGCCATATGATTATAAATTAACTGAAAATTTTTATCAGGATATTATCAATACCTATGAATTAAAAGAGGCAACCGATAAAGAAAAAGCAGAAAAAATTTTTAGCTTAGCAGCTGTATTTGTCAAATATACTTCGAGTGCTATTTTTGGTACGGAGATGGAATCGCCTAATGCATTAAGATTTTTTTCCTGCGCGATGTTGAATAAAGCTTATCAACTTTGCCCGACCATTTTTAATTCTGAACAACAAATTAAAGAGTGGAAAAATAGATTGCTTGGCTTAGATAAAAGTTTTTCTTGTACTGCCGTATTGTCCAGTGTAATGATATGTCATGCAAGGGAGCAATTTTTTAATGTATTAGCAACGGTATTGCCGCCTAATTGGTATTAACTGTTAATCTTAGATTTTTACCGATAGAATCTTTTTAGCTTTAAACTGTATATTGTTTAATAGTGTTATTAGCAAATAATAATAGCGAGTTCTCTGAGTTAGGGTAAAAATATATCTTCATATTGCCATTTACCCATCAACATTTGATTTGCATGGTGTAGTATTAATGTCATGATGTAACGCTAAACCTTAACATAATACCGATAACATGCAGGCCAAAATATTGGCTAATGATAAGAATTAATACTCATAGAACTCGCAGTAATATATGTATATGGCTATTTATTTAACTTAAACTAACTTCTCCATACGGAGAATATTTCCTGTAGTATAATTAGTGCCATCTATTGCGCCGGCTAATAATGCTCCGCCAAAATTCATTATGGTACCAGCAGGATCACCAATTTGGGCCCAACCTACCGATGATCTGGCAAAGGCAGAGGTATTTGACCTGAGACCATTTTCAACATCAGTGCTATCTTGCGCATACTGTCTGGCTTTCCAGCTGGGTATATCTGCGCCATGAGTTCCCATACTACCGTTTATATTATAAACTGCTCTGCCAAACGGTTGATGGCAATTCTGTGTCTGCTCAGAAAGCAGCTGTCGAGTTTGGTTTAATTGCTGAGGAGTGGCTTGGTTTGGAAATAGCGCTTGATTAACGCCGGCAATAAAATCATTCAATATCTTCATTTTTCCCCCTTGTATCTTGAAAACGGTTTAAAATAGTTACGATTAGATTTGGCAAGGTGCATGCAGCCCGATTCCTCCTTGTATCTTGAAAACGGTTTAAAATAGTTACGATTAGATTTGGCAAGGTGCATGCAGCCCGATTCCTTGTATCTTGAAAACGGTTTAAAATAGTTACGATTAGATTTGGCAAGGTGCATGCAGCCCGATTCCTCCTTGTATCTTGAAAACGGTTTAAAATAGTTACGATTAGATTTGGCAAGGTGCATGCAGCCCGATTCCTCCTTGTATCTTGAAAACGGTTTAAAATAGTTACGATTAGATTTGGCAAGGTGCATGCAGCCCGATTCCTCCTAGGGTTTTAAGCCCGTTAATTAGCGACCGGCGCATACACTGAGCCACTCATCTGAAACCCGAACAGTTGTCCGTACTCCATAACGCATTTGCAAGGATGGGTAATCATGAGTCAGCCAAATCCACTTTGTGTGGGTATTGATGTTTCTAAAGCAACGCTGGACATAGCAGCCAGCTGTGATATTGCACAGTTTACGGTCAGTAATGACTCTGACGGTTTTGATGCCATTATCGCCGAATTGAGAAAGCATTCGGTGGTGTTGGTTCTGATGGAGGCAACTGGCGGGCTTGAAGCTACTGTGACCTGCTCGCTCCAGGCTGAAGGCTTTGACGTCACTGTGATCAATCCCAGACAATCCCGAGACTTTGCCCGCGCTATGGGCTATCTGGCAAAAACTGACCGTATTGATGCCAAAGTGCTTGCACAAATGGCAGAGGTTATTAATCGACATCCGGAGCGAGAGCGCTTTATCCGGACTCTGCCAAATGCAGAACGTCAGGTTCTTGCTGCGATGGTCGTACGCAGACGCCAGTTGATTACAATGTTGGTGGCAGAACGTAATAGGCTGTATACCGCACATCCACAGAATAGAAAAAGCATCAACATCATCATCAAGGCGCTGGAAGATGAACTTGCCAGAATCGATGAGGATATGAACAACCACATAAGGAACCACTTTAAGGATCTGGCCGCTAGGCTGAGCAGCATTAAAGGGGTTGGTACCATGACAGTTGCTGCGTTGTTGGCGGAGCTTCCCGAACTGGGCAGCCTCTCGAGGCGAGCTATTAGCGCGCTTGTAGGCGTTGCCCCCATAAACCGGGACTCGGGTACCATGCGTGGTCGGCGAACCATATTTGGCGGAAGGGACGGAGTCCGAACAGCACTTTATATGGCCGCGCATGTAGCAACTCGCTTTAATCCGGTGATAAAAGCCTTTTACATGCGTCTGCTTGCAGCGGGAAAAGCCAAAAAAGTGGCGCTGGTCGCCTGTATGCGCAAGCTGCTGACTATCCTGAACGCGATGCTCAGAAAGAACGAAGAATGGAATGAGTCGTACCATCACGTTTCTCCATAATTTTAACGTTCAAGACAGTTGCTAGTTAAGTATTTAATCGCAGATCTTAAAATTAGTTATATCTATTTAAACTTTTCGCTAAAAACTTATTCAATATGCTTAAGTAATGGCAATAGATTGCTATTTTTACTAGCAAGTAAGTTTATTGTGGCAAATTTATTATGTTATTATCTTTAGCATTAATTCAGAAAATTGAACAAAGTCATCGAACCTGCCGTTTAAATTTTTTTCAGAAAAAACAATATCGCTAAGTCCTTGCCAAATAACTAGCTGTTTATCATCACTGATTGCTAATACTGGTTGATAGAGCTGGTGGCTTATTAAATTATATTTCATTAAATCAATAATTTTTTCTTGACTGATATTTTGTAAAACTGTGCACATAACTAATCTACCCACAGGGTATTCAATCAATCTAACGGAAAATTTCCCATCTACTCTGATAGAAAAATCAATTTGGTTAAAATTTACCGGCAATTTCAGTCCAATATTTTCATACAGTAATGTTAATTGAGCCGCAAATTCGTCTCTCATATATTTATCTCTTTCAAATAATACAAATTAGATGGTTTAATTATTCAATGAATAAAAATCAATCATGATCAGGTGTAGACCTGAAATATTTCAAATTATGTCAAAATACACATTGGTAGCTAAAAATAAGGTAACTTAGGCGTGATCAAATGATTAAATAGTTAACAACATGTCAGGTAAATATCTTTTATGCTTGAATTGGCTAAAAATCCTTCTAAACAATCTAAATTTAATCATCTTGTGTTAATGCATAAGCTTTCTATCTTGTGCTAATGATAAAGTACAAAAAGTCAGTAGCGTTAGATCCTAACATCATGTAATCTGCCTGGCATAACGTGGCTGGAGGCACTCATGAACGATTCATATAGCGGTAAAAACGGTAAAGTAAAAGTGAGGTATGTTCGTAATAGAGAAAACAACACAAATAATGATCGACGAAAGAATAAACATCTTTCGGCTAAAAATAGAAAATTGTCATCACGCCGTAGTGATCGTAATAATGAACGTTTAACTGATGATCCCTGGAAAGTGGTTTCTCAACGGAAAGAACCTATTACTAGCCATAGTGGTATCAGTGGTAAAAGCCAGGTTGATCCCGAACAAATTCGTCGTCAGCGTTTAGAAGAGACGCGTATTTACGGCGAATATGCCTGCCAAGCAACGTTTAAACATCGCCCGGAAGCAATTGTTCGTGCCTGGTTTGTTCAGTCCATTACCCCGCATTTTCGCGAAGCCCTTAAGTGGATGGCGGCAAACCGTAAAGCCTATCATGTGGTTAGTGAAGAAGAGCTAGTAAAAGCTTCTGGTACTGAGCATCATGGTGGTGTTTGTTTCTTAATTAAAAAACGGATCGGATTTGACGCTGAAGCCTATCTAGCCCAGTCGACTAACATTGTGACTTTCTTTGCGTTCAATCCATTTTCGATTTTCCAATTCATCTGCAATGCGCGTTGCATTTGTTCTCGAGGAGCCTAAAGCATCGCTAAGTTCAGACGGTTGAATACTATGTGTTGTTTGGGTGTCGAGAATGATTAATGCCATAAATAACGTTTCATTAATTCCTTGTTTTTTAAGCATATTATTTCTATTTTCTAACAATTTCCCTTGCACATGCATACATAAACGCGTTAGCAAAATTTGCTGATAGGGTAGCGGAATAGTTGATTTTTGTTGTTGCTGTTTGCGTTCATTAAGTAATTGCTCTATGGGAGAAAATGAAGTTTCTTTTTGTGTTTGTGTGCTTTCCATTATTTATATACCTTATTAGTTTCAGTTGGTAAGATAGCAACTGTCATAATCAATCTAAATGGTATATCAAAAGCTAAAATTATCAATTATAGTTATTTATTATCGCGAAATTTATTTTGTTATTGGTATTTAATTCATAAATATTTTAAATGTTAATATAAGAAAAATAGCTTTAAATAATCTATAACTTTTTATTTGCAAAATAATTTCATTATCTAATTAATAAAAAATAAATATCATTTGCAATAAATTATATACATTTAATATTAATTAATTGTTTTGTTATAACATTAATGTCAAATTAAACATAGATAAATTAAAATAAACAATGGTTAATCTAAACTGGCTATCTACTTGATTGTTAGATGATAAGTCAAAAATTAATTTCCTTATTCATTTAAATAAAGGCGAATGTCTTTATTGCCATTAAGTTGCCATATAATATAAAAAAGGCTAAAAAGATAACATTCAGCCTATTTATAGAAAATCACATAAAATGTGTAACGACAGAATTTTTGCTAGTTAGTTTTTAAAGCAATCTTTATCCAGTTATTAAAAAGTTGTTGATGAGCTTTTATCCAACCTTGAGCATGACGTTCAATGTCAGCTTGCGAAGCTTCCCCATCATGCATACGAAGATTTTGGGCATTAATATCTGTAATTGGAATTTCCATAATGGCAAATAGTTTTGCCGCCGCAGGATTTTTTGCTGCCCAAATTTTATTGGCGACGATATGCATTGTACTAGGTGGAAAACCATAATTTTTACCATTTGCTAACGTGGTATCACTTTTATCATCATTTGGTAGTGAAGAAAAAGGAACTTGCAACCAAACAACGTCTTTACCTGGTTTAAGCACGGCGTTGACCCAATAAGGTGCCCAGGTATAATAGAAAATGGGTTTACCTTCTTTGTAACGAGTGATGGTATCCTCTATCATCGCTGCATAATTACCCTGATTATGCTCAACGGTTGTGTTTAGTTGATAAGCATTTAAATGGTTATTAATGGCGGCTTCACAGCCCCAATCTGGATTACAACCAGTGAGATCGGCTTTGCCGTTACCATTGGTATCAAATAATTTAGCAGTATTAGCATCTTTAAATTGCGCTATGTTGGTGATGTGGTATTTATCCGCCGTTTTTTTATCTATCAGATAACCTTGAACGGCATTACTGACATAAATGCCTTTACGGTATAGGCGGTTATCTCCACCAACTGCTGCATATTGGGCATTGTGTAATGGTTGCCAATTGACAGCCATAAACGTCGCATCACCGGCCGCAATTGATGCGTAAGCAACGGTATAGTCGACCTCTTGGATGGGTAAAATTTGATAGCCTAATTTTTCCAATGCTTTATTAACAATCAAAGTTTGGAAAGTCTCTTCTGCAATTGTGCTTTGTATCGGTTGTACTTTTATACCTTTACCTGGTAGTTCAGTGGCGGAAAGTTTAATACTGATTAATGTTGTTAAAGCCGCAGCCAGCAAAATAGTTTTACGCATGTGATTTCCTCTCTAGGGGGTATCGACAAAATGAATAGGCTAAAATTGTTTATATGATAAAAATGACATCATGTTTATTTGCAGAAACGAGTTTTAGTTTTTTGCAATAAACAGGTCACTAAGCCAATAGGCCCCGAGTGATACCAAGCGGTATTTTTTTAATGCAGGCTTTTTCACCTAATGATTGGGTTAGCCGATCCAGAATAATAGCCAATATAACAATACCAGTACCACCTACCGCTGCTAGTCCCATATCTAATCGACCAATTCCCCTTAGTACCATTTGCCCTAACCCGCCAACAGCAATCATAGATGCAATCACAACCATTGAAGGTGATAACATCAATGTCTGATTAACTCCCGCCATGATAGTAGGCGCAGCAAGCGGTAACTGAACTTTAAACAAAAGTTGATTTCGACTGGCACCAAACGATTCTGCAGCTTCAATAAGATCATCGGGTACTTGCCTTATTCCCAAAATAGTTAGTCGAATAATTGGCGGTAGAGCAAAAATAATTGTGACGACAATACCAGGGACATTACCAATACCAAATAACATAACAATAGGTACCAAATAAACAAATGCTGGTGTAGTTTGCATTGCATCTAGTAGAGGCCGAATTATTTGGCTTGCTGGTTTGCTAACCATATTCCCAATGGTAAACCTATTAACAGACAGAAAAATAAGGAAGTCAATACCAGAGATAAAGTTATCATTGCTTCTGGCCAGGCGCCAATAGCTCCAATGAAGACCAATGAGATGAAAGTTGCTACTGTCACTTTTTTATTTGATAACTGCCAGGCTAATAGAGCGAAACAAACAATGATAAAAGTAGCAGGTAATGTTGTTAGGATTTGTTCAAAACGACTTAACATAAAATCAATCGGCAGACGGATCCCTTGAAATAATGGGCGGAAGTGTAAAACTATCCAATCGATAGCATGTGAAACCCATGAGTCTAACGGTATGAGTGGCTGTTGAAAGGGATGCATGATATCAAAATGTTTTATTGGTACATCGGTTACCGGGATGTCTAACCAATCTGTAGAGGTTTCTGTTGTTATAGTGTTCCAAGGATCATGAATTATTTCTTGACTTATGTGAGTTTGGTTATCCATTTATTGTCTCCTTATCCAATGTTTGCAGTAAGATTCCTTTAGAAATAACGCCAATATAATGTTGATTATCACCAATAACAGGAACTGCACAGGGAGATTGAGCAATAGTTGAAATAAGTTCATTAAGTGGAGTGTTGGCATCAATAGCACAAGGTGAGGTTAAGATTGCCTGTTCAATATTTTTTTTATCGAATAATGCTTGTTCCAATGAGTTGATTGAAACGATACCGACAAATTTTTGACCTCTTTCAATTAAATAACCATAATCACGATCTTCATCATTCAGTATTTTTAGTGCTGAACGTGGGCCAAAACCAGGAGCAATATGTAACAGGGCGTCGGGTCGACGGCGGGCAATATCTTTGGCAGAGAAGACTTGGCTAATATCGACGCCACGAAAAAACGTTTTAACATAATTATTAACCGGATTATTTAAGATCTCATCAGGGGTACCAACTTGAATAATAACACCATCTTGCATAATTGGGATCCGGTCACCTATCCGCATAGCTTCATCCAGATCATGAGAGATAAAAATAATCGTGCGTTGTTTATCACCTTGTAATGACAGTAATTCATCTTGCATTTCTGTTCTAATTAGTGGATCTAGCGCAGAGAATGCCTCATCCATCAGCAAAATATCAGGATCATTAGCCAATGCTCGTGCAAGGCCAATACGTTGGCGCATACCACCTGATAATTCGTTTGGAAAAGATTGTGTCCATTGTTCAAGATTAACTTGTCGCAAAGCGGCTAATGCTTTTTCAGTTCGTTCTGGTTTGGCAACACCAGCTAATTCCATACCAAATGCGACATTATCTAATACATTGAGATGGGGCATTAATGCGAAGGATTGAAATACCATACTAATTTTTTTACGCCGTACTTTACGTAATTTTTCCTGCGAAATATTAGCAATATCTCGCCGTCAATTAAGACTTGGCCTTTGGTCGGTTCAATTAGGCGATTGAGGAGGCGCACTAGGGTAGACTTTCCTGAGCCCGATAGACCCATAATGACGAAAATTTCGCCTTCTTCAATGGCCAGATTGGCGTCTTTAACACCAATAGCTAAACCGGTTTTATTAAATATTTGTTCTTTAGTTAAGCCTTTATTGATAAGTTTAAAAGCTTGGTTAGGATGATCTCCGAATATTTTGTACAAATTTTTCACTTCTATTTTAAATGACATGCAATAACAATATCCTATGGTTAGTTAATTAATTGGCGTATTAATTTTTCGTATCCTTATTTAAATTTATGTTTTATATAACCTAACATAATGAAATATGCTGGCAACCCTATGTTTAACAAAATTAATCAAAAAGGCGGGTGTAATTTTTAGCAAATATTGCATAAAACGTTATTTTTATTGCCAAATTATTTTTTAATAAATGAGATTTTTGTTTTTAACTGGTTGTTATTACTGGAAATGCACTGACTTTTACTTTGAGGATGACATTTTTTTATTATCAAATAATTTTTAATATGATTTTTTATTTACCAATTAAATTAATTTATAAATTTAATTATTTTTTGTTTTTTTATAGAAGAATAATATGAGTAATTGATTAATATAAAGCGTAAAGATAGGTTTGCTTTGTGTTATCAACTAAAAAATTGATTTGCTAGCTGTTATTGATAATAAAAAGCAGGCTAAATAAAATATAGATATATAATATTATATGTCGTATTTATTTAACTGCTTTTTTATCATTATTTAATAGAATATTAATAAATTAAAAGTTCCAATCCTCATCTTCTGTGGTGATCATTTTACCAATGATGTAAGAGGAACCTGAACCAGAAAAGAAATCGTGGTTTTCGTTAGCATTTGGTGAGAGTGCTGACAAGATTGCCGGGCTGACATTAGTCGTATCTTCTGGGAAAAGAGACTGATAGCCTAAATTCATTAATGCTTTATTGGCATTATAGTGAAGAAATTTTTTGACATCCTCTGTCCAACCAACGTCATCATATAAAGATTCGCTATATTTAATTTCATTATCGTATAAGTTTAATAATAATTCATAAGCGAAATCTTTTATTTCATTTTTTTCTTTATCACTATATTTGATGAGTGATTTTTGAAATTTATAGCCGATATAGTAGCCATGAATCGCTTCGTCGCGAATTATTAATCGAATAAGATCGGCCGTGTTGGTTAGTTTTCCTCGGCTTGACCAGTACATTGGCAGGTAAAATCCGGAATAGAAGAGAAAGGATTCGAGAAAGACACTGGCAATTTTTTTCTTAAGAGGATGAGTGTGACAATAGTGCTCCAATATTAAATGGGCTTTTTTTTGTAAAGCGCTATTTTCTTCACTCCATTGATAAGCATCATCAACATCGGAAGTCAGACAAAGGGTTGAAAAGATAGAGCTATATGAACGAGCATGGACTGCTTCCATAAAGCTGATATTTGACATGACGGCTTCTTCATGCGGTGTTAAGGCATCCGTCATCAGTGCAGGCGCTCCTACGCTATTTTGAATAGTATCCAGTAGGGTTAAGCCAGTAAAAACACGTATTGTTAGTTTTTTTTCCTGTTTTGTTAATGTATTCCAAGTTGGAATATCATTTGAAAGTGGAATTTTTTCTGGTAACCAAAAATTGGTGGTTAATTTATTCCATACTTCTAGATCCTTATCATCCTCAATACGGTTCCAGTTGATTGCTCGTACTATCGAATTTTTTATCGCCATTTGATAAACCTATAAATTATAGTGCACATGAAACGCAGCCTTTGACTTCTGTTCCTTCTAATGTTGATTGGCGGATCCGTATGTAATAAAGGGTTTTAATCCCTTTTTTCCAAGCATATATCTGAGCACGATTAATATCTCGCGTGGTTGCGTCATCAGTAAAGAAAAGGGTCAATGACAGCCCTTGATCGACATGTTGGGTAGCAGCAGCATATGTATCAATGATTTTTTCAGCACCTATTTGATAAGCATCTTGATAATACTCTAAATTTTCGTTCGTCAGGTAAGGGGCTGGATAATAGACGCGGCCAATTTTTCCTTCTTTACGAATTTCAATACGCGCAACAATAGGATGAATGCTGGAAGTTGAATGATTAATATAAGAGATAGAGCCTGTGGGTGGAATGGCTTGTAAATTCTGATTATAGATCCCGTGCTCTATAATAGATTGCTTGAGTTTTTGCCAATCTTCAGTAGTTGGGATATGGATGGCTGAGCGTTGAAATAGCTGTTTTACTTTTTCAGTTTTAGGTTGCCACTGCTGATTAATATATTTATCAAAATATTCGCCAGAGGCATATTTAGAGTGCTCAAAACCGCTAAAATATTGTTGGCGCTCAATAGCTAGCTTATTCGATGCCTGTAATGCGTAGTAAGTTACGGTATAAAAGTAAATATTGGTAAAATCAATTCCCTCGTCTGAACCATAATGAATATGCTCACGTGCCAGATAGCCATGTAAATTCATTTGTCCTAAACCAATAGCGTGTGATTTTTTATTACCTGCTTGAATCGAGGGCACTGATTGGATCTGGCTCATATCTGAAACAGCTGTTAATGCTCTAATGGCAATCTCAATTGAATGAGCAAAGTCAGGGGAATCCATCGTTTTGGCAATATTCATTGAGCCAAATTACAGCTAATATCTTTACCTACATGCCGATATTCTAAATTCTCGTCGTAGATACTGGCATCATTGACTTGTAAGATTTCTGAGCACAGATTACTCATATTAATCCGACCATAAATAGGATTTAGACGATTGGCATTATCCTCAAATAAAATATAGGGATAGCCTGATTCAAATTGAATTTCTGCTAAGGTGAGGAAAAACTCACGGGCGTTGATTTTCTGTTTGCGAATGTTTTTATTATTTACCATTTCTGAATATTTTTCAGTAATGTTAATTTCCGACATAGGGACACCATAACAGCGCTCAATATCGTAAGGTGAGAAAAGATACATATCTTGATTATTTTTAGCTAGATGAAAGGTAATATCCGGGATCACTACACCCAGTGACAAGGTTTTAATCCGGATTTTTTCATCGGCATTTTCACGTTTAGTATCTAAAAAGCTTAAAATATCAGGGTGATGGGCGTGCAGATAGACTGCTCCAGCCCCTTGTCTTGCGCCAAGTTGATTGGCATAAGAGAAGGCATCTTCTAGCATTTTCATTACAGGTACTACGCCAGAAGATTGGTTCTCAATCAGTTTTATCGGTGCTCCAGCTTCACGTAAATTAGTCAATAAGAAAGCTACGCCACCGCCACGTTTTGACAGTTGCAAGGCGGAATTGACAGAACGGCCTATCGATTCCATGTTATCTTCTATCCGTAGTAAGAAACAAGATACCAGTTCACCACGCTGTTTTTTACCGCAATTTAAAAAAGTGGGCGTTGCTGGTTGGAAGCGGCCACTAATAATTTCATCCACCAGTTGACTAGCTAACTCTTGATTTCCTTGGGCAAGCGTCAAAGCAACCAGGCAAACTCTATCTTCATAACGCTCTAAGTAACGCTTACCATAAAAAGTTTTTAAGGTGTAGCTAGTATAATATTTAAAGGCACCAAGAAATGTTTGAAAACGAAACTTGTGGTTATAGGCTTGCTGGAAAAGTTTTTTAATAAAAGTAAATGCATATTGTGCCACTATTGCCGAGTCGTAATAATTTTCTGCTACTAAAAAATCCAGTTTTTCTTGTAAATTATGAAAAAAAACCGTGTTTTGATTGACATGGTGGCGAAAGTAATGATGAGCCGCCTGCTTATCTTTATCGAGTTGAATTTTGTTATCTTTATCATACAGGTTTAGCATGGCATTGAGTGCATGATAATCGAGTTGTTCTTGAGGCTGTACTGTCATAAGGAAGCTCCGTATTACTTCACTGCATTTGTTGTTGCCAAAATTGTTGTAACCCTTGGCGTACTTGTTGAAGATCCCGTTCAGTACCGAGTAATTCAAAACGATAGAGTAATGGTACTTGGCATTTAGCGGAAATAATGTTGCCTGCTATAGCGTAAGTTTCACCAAAATTACTATTTCCTGATGCAATGACGCCCCGTAGAAACTTTCGATTTTGGGGTTGATTTAAAAAGTAAATAACAGCTTTGGGCACAGCACCGGTTGTACCACCGCCACCATAGGTAGGGAGCAGTAAAACGTAAGGTTGGGTCGCATTTGGTAGTATCTCATTCGTATCAATAGGAATGCGTGTAGAAGGGAAGCCCAATCTTTGCACAAAGCGATGGCAATTTTCCGATTTACTGGAATAGCAAATAAGTGACTGAATTTTCATCATATTATGTTAATTACTAGCTAATTGATTGATCATATCAGGGCGAAAGCCTGACCAATGTTGCTTACCGGCTATAACAACGGGTACTTGCTGATAGCCCAATTTGGTAATAAAACGCAATGCTTCATGATCTTGGGTTAAATTCACGACATCATAAGGTAAATTTTTACGTTTTAGTGCTAGACAAGTTGCATTGCACTGTACACAATCTGGTTTACTGTAGACGATAATATTCATTGTTGGCTCCTTAATTTGGTAATAACTAAGTTTACAATTGATCAGCCATTATAAATACTATATCTTGATTTATTTTTATTCAACCATACTATATATAGTGTTATCTAATTTGTGGTGGGAATTTTATCTAACTTATTATTTCAACAAGAAATAAAAAATTAGTATTTTTATTATATTTTTTTAACAAATATTCCAATAGGCAGAAATATTTTTGCCAACAGCGGTAATTTTGCTTGCGGGATAAAATGAATTGTTAAAATAGTTTACTATTTTAAGGAAGTTGTTATGTACCACCATTATTTTTCTACCCCAAAAGGTTTTCCAAGACCTTTCATTCACATTACCGCTGATCATAATGGAATAATCGGTGTTGATTTTGTTAACCAAGTAAATGAAAAAGAACGTAAAAATGTTCATACCGAACAGTGTATAAAAGAATTAGAGCAATATTTTAATGGTGAAAGAGACAATTTTTCTGTCATCTTGAATCCTTTCGGTACCCATTTTCAGAAAAGAGTTTGGCAGCAACTTGGTGAAATTCCTTATGGCCAATGCTGGAGTTATAGGGAACTCGCAATTGCACTAGGTTCTGCTAATTTCTGTAGAGCAGTTGGTATGGCAAATTCGCGTAATCCTATTGCGCTTATTATTCCGTGTCATCGTGTTATTGGTCATGATGGTAAATTTAGTAGGTTACAGCGGTGGGTTAGATATAAAAAGTTGGCTTTTAGATTATGAAAAGAATGGAAATAGTCAAAAAATTGGCTAAAAATGTTATAATAAACATTTATAAACACTATTATTGGTTTTTTTGATTGTTTTTTTAGGTTTTTATCCTATATTACAATGATAATTTAAGTTTTTAATTAATTTCGTGATCTTAGTAGTAGACAATGAAGCATAATTTTTGCTGTACTATATAAGACACAAACTGTGTGTTTTTATTTATGTAAAGGTAATATTGATGTCAAAAGTTAAAGGTAGCGTTAAGTGGTTCAACGAAGCAAAAGGTTTTGGTTTTATCACTCCAGAAGATGGCAGTAAAGACGTGTTCGTTCACTTCAGTTCTATTACAACCGAAGGTTTTAAGACTTTGGCGGAAGGTCAGAAAGTTGAGTTTGATATTACTGAGGGGGAGAAAGGGCCATCTGCTATAAACGTTGTCGCTATTTGATTTACTATAAGAATTTATAATAGTCCGTCTCAATTATTGAGACGGGTTTCTATGCCTTTCGCTTGTAAATCTGCATGATAAGATGAGCGTACTAATGGGCCACATGCTGCATGCGTGAAGCCCATTGCTATTGCCTCTTTTTTCATTTCTTCAAATTCTTTAGGGCTGACATAACGTTTTATTGATAAATGATGCCGACTGGGTTGGAGATACTGGCCTAAGGTTAGCATGGTAACGCCGTGGCGGCGTAAGTCTCGCATAACATCAACTATTTCTTCATTAGTTTCACCTAGTCCAACCATTAATCCTGATTTTGTCGGTATTTCAGGATGCATTTGCTTGAATTTTGCTAGTAGTTGTAATGACCATTCGTAATTAGCGCCAGGGCGTACTTGGCGATAGATACGCGGAACATTCTCAAGATTGTGATTAAAAACATCGGGTGGCGCAGCGGCTAAAATTGCTAAGGCGCGATCCATACGACCGCGGAAATCAGGCACTAGCGTTTCTATTTTGATGTTTGGATTTTTCTCTCGAATAGCGGTAATGCTGTCAGCAAAATGTTGGGCTCCTCCATCGCGCAGATCATCACGATCTACTGAAGTAATAACAACGTATTTTAATCCCATATCTTTAATGGTTTCTGCTAATTTTGCTGGTTCATTAGGATCAGGAGCATTAGGACGTCCATGGGCAACATCGCAGAATGGACAGCGACGAGTACAGATAGCCCCTAAAATCATAAAAGTGGCGGTACCATGATTAAAGCATTCAGCGAGGTTAGGACAAGAGGCTTCTTCACAGACTGAGTGTAAGCCATTCTTACGCATTGCGTTTTTTATCTCTTTTATTCTGCTGGAATCAGCGGGAAGTTTTATTTTCATCCACTCAGGTTTAGGTAAAATTTCTGTATGATCCGTTCTTATTGTTTTGACAGGGATCAGTGCCATTTTATCAGCGTCATGATATTTAACGCCACGCTCCATTTGAATTGGTCTACTCATAATTATGCCAGTTCCATTAGGTTCCTGCTGCGGATCAATAATAGATATATTTTATGCTATCACATGTGATCATTATTTATGTCATGTTTCAATTTTTTTTTTAATAATTATAAAAAAATTATAACAACTTATTCTGCAAGTTGAAATCCTAGTAGGTTGCAGAAATGTTTTATTAATAAAGGTTCGACATCTTTAACCTGGCTGCCAGGGACTAAATCATTTAGTTGCGTCATTTGCATGCCGGCATAGCCACATGGATTAATACGTTCGAAGGGCGCAAGATCCATATTAATATTTAATGCTAAGCCATGAAACGAACAACCTTTATGGATACGTAACCCGAGAGAGCATATTTTTTTTTGTTCAACATAAACCCCGGGGGCTTCGCGCTGTGCGTAGGCGGTAATACCAAATTCGGATAAAGTATTAATTACCGTATTTTCCAGTGTAGTTACCAGCTCTCTCACACCAATTTGATTACGCTTTAAGTCTAATAAAATATACATTATTTGCTGACCGGGGCCATGATAAGTGATTTGTCCACCACGATCAGATTGGATAACTGGAATATTCCCAGGCGCGAGTAGGTGCTTTTTTTTACCCGCTTGGCCTTGGGTAAAAACAGGGTAATGTTCCACTAGCCAAAGTTCATCTGGTGTATCAACCGCGCGTTTTTTAGTAAACTGATGCATCTCATCAGAAATGGGTTGGTAAGCATGCAGCCCAAATTGACGTAATATAATGGTTTTTTTTAACAAACTTTTTCTCCCACTGATAGGGATATGCAATAATTATGCAGTATAACCTGCATAAATTATTCTTGCTAGTATAGTTAGCGTGACGCTTGAAATTATAAACCCGAAAATCTGCTATCTTCGGGTTTATAATTTCAAGCGCATCAATAACTTGTGTCTACAACACCATACGAACTAATTCTAGTTTAGCTAATTCTTCGTACAGTTTTTCTATTTGTTCAATGTTGGTTGCTGTGATGGTAATTGATACTGAGTGAAAGTTACCTTTACTACTTGGTTTAACCGATGGTACATAATCACCCGGAACATGTCGTTGAACCACTTCAACGATTTGATCTGTTAACTCAGGTTTAGCAAGCCCCATCACTTTGTAGGTAAATGAGCAAGGAAACTCTAGGAACTCATGCAGTTTGGTTTTCATAGCTTCTCCTAAAATACTACCACCACGCTTATTGCCATATTAAATGTTATATGATTTAGATAGTATATTTATTCATATTTCTTAAATAAAAAATTAAGTTATAAATTGAACATATTTACCATAATGGAGGTTGCAATGTTATTTTTCAATCTTTAGCCAAACCAGCGCTGAAAAAACAATTTAATATAATCTAATATGTTACTAAAAAATCCACCTTCATCGACCTCTTTCAAGACAACAAGCGGCCGTTGTTCAATGATCTTATTATCTAATTGTAAGTTAATGGTGCCAACAACTTGGTTTTTCGCTAATGGTGCCTGTAGTTCAGTATTGTTTAATGTATAGCTAGCTTTTAAATCTTTCATACGACCACGGGGAATGGTCAGATAGAGATCGTTTTCAATACCTAATTTTACCTGATCAGTATTAGCAAACCAAACCGGTTGAGAGGCAAACTCCACCCCGCCTTCTAATGGTTTGACGGTTTCAAAAAAGCGAAAGCCCCAAGTGAGTAATTTTTTGCTTTCGGTGTCCCGACCTTTACTGCTATGGCCACCTAATACAACAGATATGAGTCGCATATTCCCTTCGGTAGCGGAGGCAACCAGGTTGTAACCTGCCGCGGCAGTGTGTCCTGTCTTAATGCCATCTACATTCAGGCTTTTATCCCATAACAAACCATTTCTATTTAATTGGCGGATCTTATTAAAAGTGAACTCTTTTTCTTTGTAAATGGCATATTCTTCCGGAACATCGCGGATCAGCGCTTGGCCGATTAGCGCCATATCGTGTGCGGAACTATATTGTCCATCAGCATCTAAGCCATGGACAGTAAGAAAGTGGGTGTTTTTTAAACCAAGGCGTTGAACATTGTTGTTCATTAATTTGACAAAACTCGCTTCGTCACCCGCCACATACTCAGCCATTGCCACACAAGCATCATTACCAGATTGTAAATTAATACCACGTATCAATTGAGATACAGAGACACGATCACCGGGTTTTAAGAACATCAGCGAGGAGCCTTTAAACACGGGGTTACCTGTGGCCCAGGCATTCTCGTCGATAGTGACGATATCGTTCATGCTAATTTTACCTGCTTTAATTGTTTGACCAATGATATAACTCGTCATCATTTTAGTCAGACTGGCAGGGTCACGACGTTGATCGGCATTTTTTTCCGCTAACACTTTGCCTGAATAATAATCAATAAGAACATATGCTTCAGCGTCAATATTTGGTGCAGAAGGGATCACGTTGATTTGCATAGCATTATTGCTATTAGCAAATAGAGTGCTGGAAAATATAAGGCTAATATTAAGTATTAGGCTACCGATAGAACGGGAGAAAATTGCATATTTCATAATAATATACGGGATCTGCTGGCAATATGTTAATAGAGTGGGCATCGTAATATCAGCTTAAAAAGTCATATACTATTTCTGAAATAGAGATGCCTGGTTAGTTGTTTTTTATTTTACTCTAATGAGATTTTATTGATTAATCAATAGATTATTCGGTATTTATGATAATGCTCGATTGATTTAATTCTATTAATATTTTGTTTTGTATTTGTTCCGCTATTTTAGCATTTTGAAAAGGGCCAAGCTGCACACGGTAGATATTATTAAATGGTTGAATACGCCCAGGTGTGTTTAGCTTTTTTGAAACAGACTGTTGCCATGCTGCTGCTTTAGCCTGATCACTTAACGCACCTATTTGTACGAAATAACGTTCAGTAGCCACGCTTGCTGATTTCATTGACGACGGATTAGCAGGATTATTTTGACTCACCATATTGGTTGATACCGTACTAGGAATTTTTGTTGATTGTATTGATTGAGATAAAGCGGGTTGGTGAGTGTGATTTTCTGCTGTTGATTGATTGCTGCTTGAGGAGTGGGCCTCTAATTTTGGTGGTTTAGGCAAGGCATAACTCTGCTTGGTAATATTAACACCAATCGTGCCAGGTCCAGTTAAGGTGCCGGTAGGGGAAACCAAAATCGGATCAATTTTAATACGTGTTGTTAGCATTAAATTTAACCGATCGGCAGCTGCCTGTGATAGCGCTATATTTTTACCGGCTATATAGGGGCCTCGATCATTAATGCGGACTATCATCATTCTGCCATTGATTAAATTAGTAATACGGGCATAACTTGGAATAGGTAAAGTAGGGTGTGAAGCTGTGAACTCATAAGGGCTGGCTTTTTCACCCGTCGTAGTTGTTTTACCGATAACTTCAGAGCCCAAAATGCTAGCAAAGCCTGTTTCACTGAAATGGGCAGGATCTTTTATTATTTGATAAGTTTGGCCATTAAGTTGATAGTCATTATTAGCGCCAGAGTGATAAGGTTCGTAACGCGGCTCTGCTCCTGATATATCTTGTACCGGCGCCATAGGCATATTGGTATTTTGTTTAGTTTGAGAAACACAGCCTGCTAAAAGTGCTTTACGATTATTGATTGTTTCAGCAACTTGTTGATTATTATTGAGTAGTAAGACTTTAGAGAAAGTCGTCGATTTTGCCAATCGTTATGTTAATTCAATCGAATCTTGGCCTTTATCCGCATTAAAGATAGCTATTGTAGTGTTAGTGACATCTAAAGTAGCGGCCAGTGGAAATAAGATCATTTGGAAAATAACCGGTAGGATCAATATTGCGCGGGTTTGAGGCTCTTGTAGTAGTGACTGTAATTCTTTGATAATCAGTGTATAGAGACGATGTAGCATATTCTCTCCCTAATCAAGTCTGCGACGCGTTTTTAATGCAGTGAGCCCAATAAAGATGATGGCGGTGGTGGCTAATAAAAGAAAATTGGTCAACAGGACAACATAAATGTCACCGGCCAGAAATAGAGTTTGTAAACTACTAACAAAGTAACGAGCCGGGATCAAATAGGTTACCCATTGAATAACTATCGGCATACTATCAATTTTAAAAATAAACCCTGACAACATGATGGCAGGTAAAAAAGCGGCATTTAATGCAACGATAGCGGCGTTAAATTGGTTACGGGTTAAGGTAGATATTAGTAATCCCATACCAAGGGCAATAGCCAGGTAGAGACTGGTAATAATAAATAACAACCAAAGTGAACCACGATAAGGAATATGCAAAATAAAGACCGTGACTAACATGCAAAGTAGCATGACAAAGGTGCCTAACAATTGATAAGGTAATAGTTTGGAAAGCAGCAATTCTGTGCGGGTTATTTGGGTGGCAAGTAGGGCTTCCATTGTGCCACGTTCCCACTCGCGGGCAACCACCAATGAAGTCAGAATGGCACCGACTACGGTAATAATGATACTGATTGCACCTGGAATAATAAAATGTTGGCTAATGGCTGCCGGATTAAACCAGAAGCGTAATTCAGTAACAATTAATGGTTGAGTAGCATAACCGGCGTTTTCTCCTTGCTGCTGCTGCCAGGTTTGCCAAATGCCTTTAGTATAAGCCTGTACAAAATAGGCGGTATTTGGCTCACTACCATCGGTAATAACCTGGATCGATGCATGCCCTGAGGGACGATTAAGCTGGCTGGCAAAATCGACCGGGATCACTACCATACCGCGGATTTCGCCTGCTTGCATTTTATCTATTAGCAATTTTCGATTATCGCTAATTGTCGCATCAATAAAAGGGGACCCGGTAAAGGCAGCGACAAATTCTCGCACTTGATTATTTTGTTGATTGACCAAAATGCCAAGCCGTAATTTACTTGAATCCAGATTAATGCCGTAGCCAAAAATAAATAGCAGCATTAATGGAATAACGACGGCAATCAGCGCACTACTGGGGTCACGTAAAATCTGTTTACTTTCTTTAATACACAGGGCCTGTAAACGACGCCAGGAAAACTGCGCTTCGTGGGCTGATTGTTTTTCTGTTTGGCTCATTGTTTCCCTCGGTCATAGTTAACTATCAAACTAATAAAAGCCTGTTCCATCGACGGATCCGGATTTTCTGCCGTGGCGATTTGGCTTTTTAATTCATCGGGTGTGCCAGCAGCAATAATTTTACCGTGGTAAACTAAGCCAATTCGATCGCAATATTCCGCTTCGTCCATAAAGTGAGTGGTAACCATTACGGTAACGCCTTTATTTACCATGCCGTTAATATGTAACCAAAATTCTCTTCGCGTCAGGGGATCCACACCTGAAGTGGGTTCATCCAAGAAAAGTATGTCCGGTTCATGCATCAACGAGCAGGCTAAGGCTAGTCGCTGTTTGAAGCCTAATGGCAATTCATCGGTGGTTTGTTGCAGTATTGGATTTAAATTAAAGGCCTTGATCATGTTACTGATTTTTTGCTGTTGCTGACTGCCACTAAGGCCATAAATACCAGAGAAAAATTTTAAGTTCTGAGCAACTGTTAAATTACCGTACAGTGAAAATTTTTGCGCCATATAGCCAAGATGTTGGCGGGCTTTATTCGAGCTTATTTTTAGATCCATCCCCCAAGACTAATGCCCTGCCTGCGCTTGGTACCATTAATCCGCACATCATTTTAAATGTTGTTGATTTGCCGGCGCCATTAGGACCTAGCAAGCCAAAAATTTCACCGCGTTTAACCGTAAAGTTAACATTATCCGTAGCGGCAAAGTCACCGAATAGTTTGCTAAGATTTTGTGCCTCAATGACGGTTTCAGTCGGATCAGCTAGAATTTGCGGCATAATTTCCGCAAGCTCAGAACGTTGCGATGGGCTACCACCTTGTATCTTGAAAACGGTTTAAAATAGTTACGATTAGATTTGGCAAGGTGCATGCAGCCCGATTCCTCCTAGGGTTTTAAGCCCGTTAATTAGCGACCGGCGCATACACTGAGCCACTCATCTGAAACCCGAACAGTTGTCCGTACTCCATAACGCATTTGCAAGGATGGGTAATCATGAGTCAGCCAAATCCACTTTGTGTGGGTATTGATGTTTCTAAAGCAACGCTGGACATAGCAGCCAGCTGTGATATTGCACAGTTTACGGTCAGTAATGACTCTGACGGTTTTGATGCCATTATCGCCGAATTGAGAAAGCATTCGGTGGTGTTGGTTCTGATGGAGGCAACTGGCGGGCTTGAAGCTACTGTGGCCTGCTCGCTCCAGGCTGAAGGCTTTGACGTCACTGTGATCAATCCCAGACAATCCCGAGACTTTGCCCGCGCTATGGGCTATCTGGCAAAAACTGACCGTATTGATGCCAAAGTGCTTGCACAAATGGCAGAGGTTATTAATCGACATCCGGAGCGAGAGCGCTTTATCCGGACTCTGCCAAATGCAGAACGTCAGGTTCTTGCTGCGATGGTCGTACGCAGACGCCAGTTGATTACAATGTTGGTGGCAGAACGTAATAGGCTGTATACCGCACATCCACAGAATAGAAAAAGCATCAACATCATCATCAAGGCGCTGGAAGATGAACTTGCCAGAATCGATGAAGATATGAACAACCACATAAGGAACCACTTTAAGGATCTGGCCGCTAGGCTGAGCAGCATTAAAGGGGTTGGTACCATGACAGTTGCTGCGTTGTTGGCGGAGCTTCCCGAACTGGGCAGCCTCTCGAGGCGAGCTATTAGCGCGCTTGTAGGCGTTGCCCCCATAAACCGGGACTCGGGTACCATGCGTGGTCGGCGAACCATATTTGGCGGAAGGGACGGAGTCCGAACAGCACTTTATATGGCCGCGCTTGTAGCAACTCGCTTTAATCCGGTGATAAAAGCCTTTTACATGCGTCTGCTTGCAGCGGGAAAAGCCAAAAAAGTGGCGCTGGTCGCCTGTATGCGCAAGCTGCTGACTATCCTGAACGCGATGCTCAGAAAGAACGAAGAATGGAATGAGTCGTACCATCACGTTTCTCCATAATTTTAACGTTCAAGACAGTTGCTAATAAATCAATAAAAGCATCTTCGAAACGGGGTTTAGCGGTAATAAGTTTACTATCCGCTAAATTCAGACTGGCAAGGAAATCGGTTTGCTGGCTGTTTTGTTTTAAGATCAGGCGAATACAGTGCCCTTGAATAACACAATCGGTAGTTTGTGGTAATAATAGTGCATCTTGTAAGTATGCGCGGCGTTTTGATGCTGGAACTTGCAGTAAAAATGAGCGTCCAGCCATTTTATTAGTTAATGCCTGCGGTATCCCCCGATAAAGTAGTTGCCCTTGATTTAACAGTAAAATATCTCGGCATTGTTCAGCTTCATCTAAGTAGGATGTACTCCAAAGGATCAGCATACCATCGCTTGCTAGTTCATGAACCATTCGCCAAAGCTCTTGACGAGCAATAGGATCAACACCCACGCCAGGTTCATCTAGCAACAGGATTTTTGGCCGACTGATTAATGTACAGGCCAGGCCAAGCTTCTGTTTCATGCTCCCGGACAGTTTACCTGCCAGTCGTTGGGTAAAACGGCTAAGGTCGGTAAAATTTAGTAATTGCTGATAGATTTGTTGGCGACTTTCACCTATCACGCCACATAAACTGGCATATAGATCCAGATTTTCTTGTACGGTGAGATCTTCATAAAGACCAAATTTTTGTGGCATGTAACCAAGATGGCGACGGACGTCAACACCTTGACTAATCGGATCTAAGCCCATAATAGTGATATTACCGCTATCGGGTTTTAATAAACCAGCCAGCATACGCATTAGCGTTGTTTTTCCTGCACCATCAGGTCCAACTAAGCCGGTCACTGAACCTCCGGTGATCTCAGTGGTGAGTTTTGCCACCGCAGGTGAAGCTAAACCAGAAAAGCGTTTTTCGACCTCAGTCAATGTAATCTTATGAACAGTATTGACCATTCATTAAGCCTTAGTGTTTTTTTTCTGCAAAATGAAGCGTCACCGGCATACCCTGGCGCAACATATCGTCAGCATCATTAACAATGACCCGAATACGATAAACTAAATCGGTACGTAAGTCGGTGGTTTGTACACTTTTAGGCGTAAACTTTGCGGTTGGTGAGACAAAACCGATAGTGCCATGATAGGGTTGATCTGGACGACTGTCGGTATAAAGTAATACTTCTCGCCCAGGTATTGCTTCGCCGAGATGAGGTTCACTGACATAAGCTCTAACCCAGACAGGTCGGATCAACGAAACGGTAAAAACAGTGCTGCCGGCAGTAAGAATAGTCCCTGGCTCAATGGCACGGGTTAGGATAGTACCCGGCGAGGGTGTGGTTAGTATCGTATCTGCCAGATCCAGCTTTGCTTGCGCTAATGCAGCGACTGCCTGTTCCCATTCACCTCGCGCGGCGGCTATTTCTTCAGTACGATAGCCGGTCTGAAATTGATTTAATTTATCTTTTGCTGCATTTAGCGCTGCAAGCGCTTGGTTTCGATTATTTTTCGCATTTTCCAAGTCATTGGCGGAAATCACCCGTTGTGTCCAAAGCCCTTGTTGGCGTTGGTAAAAACTATTAGCATACTTCCAGGCTGCTTGCCGTTGCGCCACTTCGGCTTCAACCTGAGCAATTTCTTGGCTACGATAACCACTTTCTAACATATCTAATTTGGCTTTTGCGCTAGCAAGAATACCTGTCGCGCGTTGCAGGCTATTTTGATAGGGAGTATTATCAAGAGAAGCTAAGATCTGACCGGCGCTAATTTTATCCCCTTCATCGACATTCAGTGTCTGAAGTTTACCGTTGACTCTGAAACTTAAGTTGACCGTTCTAATATCAACATTACCATACAGAATGAGCGTTTTATTCTGATAGGTTTGATAGTAGTAGTATCCAGCCACTATAATAACGATAAGTAGGCAGATGATAGCAATAGATAATAAGCGCAGATTTTTTTTCATAGCATCCTTAAAATAGTTCAATAATATGGAATAAAATAAGGTTATGCATATTTAATTTTATCAGGTTAATGGTTATTTGATGAATTTATGTTAATTATTTTATTTCGTTTTTATTAGTTGGTGATAGCGGTTGCCAGTAATCAGTTATTTTACTGTCATTAACCGCCATTTTTAATAGCTTATAGTGATGGTTTTTATATTCAGTTGACTGAAATTAAGTCAACTGAAACTTGGAGTATTTTATATTTATGTGTTTTAACTCATTGGGTTTATCTGAAGAGATCTTATCGGCGATTAAAGCGGTCGGATACGAAAAGCCGACTTTAATTCAGCAGCAGGCGATCCCGGCCATATTAGCTGGAAAAGATCTGTTGGCCAGCGCAAACAGGAACAGGTAAAACCGCCGGATTTGTTTTACCCATATTACAGCATCTTAGTCATACGCCTGTTGTTGTAAAAGGCAGAAAACCGGTTAGGACGTTAATTTTGGCACCAACTCGTGAATTAGCCGCTCAGGTTGGAGAAAATGTGCGTGAATATAGCCAATTTTTGCGCTTAAAATCGCTGGTGGTTTTTGGTGGTGTTAGTATCAACCCACTAATGATGAAATTACGGGGAGGAGTTGACATTTTAGTGGCAACCCCAGGTCGTTTGCTTGATTTAGTGCAGCAAAATGCCGTTAGTTTGTCAAAGGTTGAGATTTTAGTATTAGATGAAGCTGATCGAATGTTAGATATGGGATTTATTCATGATATTCGACGGATATTAAATAAATTACCGGCAAAACGCCAAAATTTACTTTTTTCAGCCACTTTTTCTAACCAAATTAAACAGTTGGCAAATAGCTTACTGCATAATCCGACCATATTGGAAGTGGCACCACGTAATTCCGCTTCACAGCAGGTCAAACAGCTTATTCATTTTGTTGATAAGCGACGTAAAGCTGAATTGCTTTCTTATCTGATTGGCAGTGAAAACTGGCAGCAGGTATTGGTTTTCACCCGCACTAAATTTGGCGCTAATCGCTTAACTGAACATTTGATTAAGGATGGCATTAAAGCGATGGCGATCCATGGTAATAAAAGCCAAGGCGCGCGAACGCGGGCGATGGCAGATTTTAAATCAGGCGCAATTAGAGTTCTGGTAGCAACCGATATTGCTGCCAGGGGATTGGACATTGAACAGCTACCCTATGTGGTGAATTACGAATTACCCAATGTAGCAGAGGATTATGTACATCGCATTGGGCGTACTGGGCGGGCGGCAGCCACCGGTTTGGCAGTTTCGCTAGTTGCTATTGATGAGCAAAGTTTATTAACAGCGATTGAGCGATTGTTAAAACAGAGTATCCCGCGTATGGCACTCGCAGGCTATGGACCTGATCCGACTATTAAGCCAGAACCAACGCCAAAAAAGAGCCCAGCAAGCAAACAACGCAGACGTAAATCGGTAGCAAAAGCTTCTCATGCTAAGAGTAAACCACTAAAACAACCGACAACCAGCAACGTTAATACTAAAGCTTTAGCACCAAAAAAATCCAGGTAGCGGATAAATGCGAATATTACTCGCCCCGATGGAAGGGGTTCTCGACTCTTTGGTGCGTCAGCTATTAACTGAAGTTAACGAATATGATCTTTGTATCACCGAATTTTTGCGGGTGGTGGATAGTTTATTGCCAACCAAAACATTTTATCGAATTTGCCCTGAATTATATCAAGCAAGTAAAACTGTATCAGGTACATTAGTACGTATTCAATTACTGGGTCAGCATCCGCAATGGTTAGCTGAAAATGCGGCACGAGCAGTAGAGTTAGGCTCTTGGGGGGTGGATTTCAATTGTGGCTGCCCGTCTCCGACAGTTAATGGTCATGGCGGTGGGGCGACACTACTAAAGGATCCTGAGCGGATATATCAGACTGCTAAGGCGATCCGGGCGGCAGTACCTACGAGTTTACCTACTTCAGTAAAAGTCAGGTTAGGTTGGGATGATCGTTGTTTGGCATTTGAAATTGCCGATGCGGTGCAACAGGCTGGCACGACAGAAATTATCATTCATGGTCGAACTAAGGCAGAGGGGTATCGGGCAGAAAAAATCGATTGGCTAACCATCGGCCAGATACGCCAAAAATTAACTATACCGGTTATCGCCAATGGCGAAATTTGGGATTGGCATAGTGCAAATGAGTGCAGGACGATAACCGGCTGTGACGCGTTGATGATTGGCCGAGGTGGATTACATGTTCCTAACCTGGCTCAGGTGATCAAATATCAAGCTGAACCGCTGGCTTGGCCGCAGGTTATGCAAATTCTATTTAAATATATTCAGCTGGAAAAACAAGGTGATAGAGGTCAATATCACGCAGCGCGTATTAAACAGTGGTTAGGTTATTTGCGTAAAAAGTATGTTGAAGCGGCTGAGTTATTTAATCAGATCAGAGTAGAGAAAAAATCAGCCGCTATTGCTAATATAATTGAACGTCATACTTTTTGTTGAGCTGTCACAACATACTTAAAAAACAGTATAAAATACAACATATTATAAGACGCCTAATCGACTAATATAAAATGATTATCACAAATTTTTGATAAAAAATAGCTTATCTATTTGCATTTCTGGCGGTTAGGTTCTTTACTAAAAAGTGTTCATATATTTGAAATGTTAGCAAGTTAGTTTTTTAACTTATTTGATATGTTGGATATTTCGGAGGGTGTGTATGGGTATTTTGTCCTGGGTTATTTTTGGTTTGATCGCTGGTATTATTGCTAAGTGGGTCATGCCAGGTGCTTACAATATGGGGATTATCATGACCATTATCCTCGGTATTGTCGGCGCAGTTGTCGGCGGTTATATCAGTACCTTCTTTGGTAAAGGCAAAGTGGATGGCTTTAATTTAAGCAGTTTTATTGTTGCCGTAATTGGTGCTATCGTTGTCCTTTTTATCGCCGGAATGGTCGGTCGCCCATAGCCCACTATCTAAAGATAATAAGCATTTCTCATATAAAAACATAACTGCTAAACTGGCAGTTATGTTTTTATCTTACTTCGTTTCAATCGGTAATCCATTATCTTGGCCCCATTCAGCCCATGAGCCATCATAAAGTTTGACATTCTTATTACCTAAAAGTATTAAAGCAAGTAACACTACAGCGGCAGTCATACCAGAACCACAGCTAATGACTGTGGGCTGCATAATGTCAACCTGTTGTTTGGCAAAAATAGCTTTTAACTCTGCCGGTGATTTATAACAACCTTCATTGACTAACCAATCCCAAGGGACATTTTTACTGCCTGGCATATGTCCCATCCGTAATCCTGGGCGCGGTTCTGGCTGCTGTGCGCAGAAACGGGCAGTGGGGCGTGCATCGATAAATTGGACATTAGGTTGTTGAAGAAGGGTGATGACTTGTTGTTGGGATAAAGCTTGATCAGTAATACATTTAGCAATGAACTGCTGTCTTTCACGTACCACAGACAGACCGGAGTCTAGCGAATAGCCCGCTTTTTTCCATCCGCATAGCCCTCCGGCTAAAATTTTAACATTATTACAGCCTAATGTTTTAAAGGTCCACCAGGCGCGCGGGGCGGAAAATAGTGCGCCTTGATCATAAATAACAACTTGATGATGATTGCTGATGCCTAATTGTTCAACCGCTTGAGTGAAAGTTATTTCATCAGGTAGCATATGAGGCAGATTATTACTTTGGTCAGCAACAATATCCAAATTGAAAAATTGCGCACTGGGAATATGTTCTTGATAATATCGTTGTTGATAATCAGTTGGATCGGTAGGTGGCGGCGCAGAAGCATCAACTAGGACAATATTTTCATCCGTTAAATGCCGATGAAGCCATTGCGGGCTAACAAAAAATGCTTCGTACCGCCGGCATACGTGTTAGAGCAAACATTTCAAGCGTGTAAGGGAAGGCCGTTGACAAAATAGCCACCGCAAGTGCAATTGGTAGAATTGACAGATCAAATAGCGGTCCAATGCCAACGGTAAGAAGACCGACCGGAAAAAAAATCAATGTCGAGATAAACGAACCTAAAGCCACTGTTGCTGTACCATAACCCGCCCCAGCCCGCTGACCAAAGATGATATACGTTCCCCAGCAAATACCGGCAGCTAAAGCATAAGTAATACCAACTGGATCTAAACTATTAATATTGTTTCCAAAAGGTAGTAGAAAGGCTAATCCAACAATAACCATTAATATCCAAACAAAGTCAATCGCGCGGCGAGATGAGAACATTGCTACGGCTAAAGGGCCGGTGAACTCTAATGCCACAGCGATCCCTAATGGGATCCTTTCTAGCGATAGATAAAACAGCGAATTCATTGAGCCTAAGGAGATACCATAAATAACTAAATGTTTTAATGAATGGCTGCGTAACTTTTTTCGCCAAGGTTTAAAAATTATAAAAAGAATAATCGTTGCCAAAAATAGTCTTAAAGCTGTTACGCCAAGTGCACCGATAGTTGGAAATAGACTTTTTGCTAATGAAGCTCCACTTTGTATTGATATCATTGCGCATAGCAATAACAATACGGGCAACAGCGTTTTACGCTTTTGAT
Source organism: Arsenophonus endosymbiont of Crataerina pallida (assembly GCF_964020125.1). NCBI lineage: Bacteria > Pseudomonadati > Pseudomonadota > Gammaproteobacteria > Enterobacterales > Morganellaceae > Arsenophonus > Arsenophonus endosymbiont of Crataerina pallida. The sequence goes on from NZ_OZ026540.1 coordinate 688,556, forward strand.
TTAAGACAAATGACATCTGGAGGTAACCTCAAAAATAGAGAACAAAATAAATGTTAGAAAACTAAATAATAACTCAGTAACAGCAAGATTTGCTTAATGATATTGTGTAATTATTACATAAAAGATAAGTAAACAAATATTCTTTTCAATGCCGATTGTAAATAGGATATTCACTATAATAATTGTTAATTTTAAAAAAGAAATGACATGAAAAATATTTATGCGTTTGTTAGATTTGATTAATGTCTGCTAAGGCTGACATTAGTAAATTTAAGTTAAGGAGGATAATGTGGATAAGATAAATAGTGTAACAGTTTATTGCGGATCTAGTGTAGGAGCCAGTGATATTTATCAACAGCAGGCAATTGCATTGGCATCCGAACTGGTTAACAGAAAAATAACGCTGGTTTATGGCGGTGGCCGCGTCGGTATTATGGGTGTTTTAGCTAACTCGGTATTGGAGCAAGGTGGTCGAGTGGTTGGTGTAATGCCTAATTTATTAGTTGAACGTGAGATTTCTCATACTGGTTTGAGTGAAATCCATATTGTCGATACTATGCATCAACGTAAGCAGAAAATGATTGATTTGGCTGATGGGTTTATTGCGCTACCGGGGGGATTTGGTACCCTGGAAGAATGATGATCTATAGCTGTGTTAAGTTTCCATCACTTGGTTAGCACTAATAAAATAAATAATTAAAAAGTGATATATTGGTTTCACAGCTATAAAAGTTAGCTCTATATGGTGGTTGCCTGACAGACTTCACAATTAGGATCAGGCATTAAATTAATCGTTCGAAATTCTGTTGACATAGCATCATAAAATAGCACTTTTCCGCTGATAATTTTACCATAGTTAGTGAGTAATTTTAGTGTTTCCATCGCTTGCAAGCTACCAATAATACCAACCAGTGGAGACATAACGCCGGTTTCGATGCAAGAGAGATTATTTTCACCAAATAAACGACTTAAACAGTGATAGCAGGGGGTATTATCTTGATAAGTTAATACCACCAGTTGTCCTTCCATGCGAATAGCAGCACCTGATACTAAAGGGCGTTTTAACGTTAAACATAGGCGGTTAAGTTGTTCGCGAATAGTCACATTATCGGTACAATCAACAACTACATCTTGTTGTTTGATTAAAGTATTCAGTTCATATTCTGCCAGTTTTCTATTAACTGTAGAAATTTCTATGTGCGGATTTATTTTAAGTAATGCGGTTTTGGCCGAGTCAACTTTTGCGTTACCGATAGATTGGTCGTTATATAGGATTTGCCGTTGCAAATTTGATAGAGAGACGGTATCAAAATCCAATAGTGTTAGCTGCCCGATGCCTGCTGCGGCTAAATATTGAGCGGCGGCACAACCTAAACCACCCATTCCGACAATTAATACTTTTGCTGCTTTTAATTTTTCTTGTCCGTCAAAATCGAAATTTTGTAAAATAATTTGGCGATTATAACGGAGTAACTCTTGGTCAGATAATTCAATAGCCATATTTATTCACTTATTAATAAATGATTAAAATACTCAATATCAACTAATTCACCTGCGTTAACCGCGCCACGATTTTGCTCTAAAACGATAAAACAGTTACTTTGGTTAAAGGAACTCAAAATGTGTGAACCTTGCTGTGGCATGGGGGTTACCTCTAACTCGGCTTGAGAATTTACCCTGGTAACCCCTCGTTGGAACTCAAGGCGTCCTGGTGATGTTTTTATCAGGCTGGTGGTGCGCGCTTTTAAATAGGGTGTTCTTTGCCATTGGCTAAAAGCGGAAAGGTGATTGATAATGGGTTGTACCAGTTGATAAAAGGTGACTATAGCGGATACAGCATTACCGGGTAAACCACAAAACCAGGCAGATTTTAGTTTACCAAAGGCAAATGGTTTACCGGGTTTGATTGCCAGTTGCCAAAAATTGATGCTGCCTATTTCATTAAGGATCTGCTTGGTATAATCAGCTTCCCCCACCGACACACCACCGCTGCTAATAACCAGATCGGCTTGTTGGTCCGCTTGTTCAAACGCTTGATAGAGTTTGTCAGGCTCATCGGCAATAATCCCTAAATCAATCACTTGGCAGTTCATTTTTTCTAACATTAAGCGTATTGCCAGCCGATTGGTATCATAAATTTGACCGGCAGCCAATGGCTGGCCAATAGTTTGTAGTTCATCGCCAGTAGAGAAAATAGCCACTTTCAATTGGCGAAAAACTTCAATCTCGCTGATCCCCAATGATGCAACAAGGGATATCTGAGTGGCGGAAAGTTTGCTGCCTATTGTCAAGACCGTATCACCTTGTCGAATATCTTCGCCGGCAAAACGAATATTACTAGCTGGTTTTATTGGCTGAATGAAACTAATGGCATTATCAACTAACCGGGTGTTTTCTTGCATGATGACCGTATCAACGCCAGAGGGGATCGGCGCTCCTGTCATAATGCGAATACAAGACTTGGCTGGCAGCGGATCGCGAAAAGCAGAACCAGCTAGCGCTGTACCCGCAACAACCAATGGGGCGGCGTCATGCCAATCATTAAAGCGTATTGCATAACCATCCATGGCTGAATTATCGAATGGAGGGACATTAATTGGCGATATAATTTCTCTGGCAGTAATGCGATTAATTGATTCTATTAGTGGGATAATTTCTTTTTCTGCAATTGGGGTGATTAGGGTAAATATATTATTTAATACTTCCTTCAGCGATAATAATTGGTCGGTATGATAATGCTCCATATCTGGCTCCAAATAATACTACCGTTTTAACTGATATTGGCATAATTTTGCCAAATATTTTCAGTGCATTATGACAACAATCTCACTTATTAACAAAGAAGTTATCTACTATAAAAAATAATAAAATATTAGATAAAAAATAGAGCTGACTGAAATTACACGCTTAATATTAAAATTTGCCGCCGCAAATTATTTTTATATTAGGCGTGCATCAAGCGAAATGTTTTTTATAAATTTATTCATCAAACCGATCTGTTATAAACATGTAAGATAAAAGAGATACTGAGTCCGTTTAATTTATCACCAGAATAGTTATTAATTATGAAATATTTATCGGAAGAGGATGGAATCAATTAAAGCATTATTTCTGATAAGTTAATTCAACATGTTAAAAAATCAGTTATGGATCAACTGAAAAAGAAATTAATAATCTGATAGAAATACTAACAAAAATACAAAATAGTCTAAATAATGCCGATCTTTTTTAAATAATTATTCAATTTCGACTATTGTTTGCGTTCTTATCGATTTTGCGCTCTTAATGATCGATCAGCCAGTCTTTCATAACAGGAAAACCATCACCGAACATTTTTTAATCTTTACATGCTTAAACAATAGGCTATTAAAAATCTGAACGCTATGGTTAAAATAATTTCTTTGCTGCCACCCACAATAAATAACAATATAAATATACAAAAACGACGGCCACTATTTATTGTGTTGTGATATTAAAGCAATCAATTTTGCTAGCTAACAGGCTCATCTGTTTTGATAAAATATTTAGTCGCAACTCGATGGGTTTAAAATGAGGCTATAGTCAGTAAATCGATTATTTGTAGTAATATAAATTGATGTTTTTATATAAATGAACAGAAAAAACAAAAAATAAATAGTGACTCTGATATGAAAATTAGCGCGATATAAAAAATATTTTGTTAGGATAGGATATTGTAATGGGATAATGGTATCCATTTATTGAATGTTTAGTTAAATTAATGTTGAATTTTATTGTTGGAGAAATGCATGTCATCGCTCAGTCAAGAAGCGCATCTTGTTCGTAAAGCACTAGAAGCTCGTGGTCTTGAAACCCCTCTTTGCGGGCAATCTCTTTCCTCAAATGAGCGTAAACAACAGATTGAAGGGCACATGAGTGAAATTATGCGTTTACTTAATCTCGATCTTAAAGATGATAGCTTAGTGGAAACACCTAAACGCGTTGCTAAAATGTATGTTGACGAAATTTTCTCAGGACTCGATTATAATAACTTTCCTAAAATTACTTTGATCGAAAATAAAATGGATTTCGACGAAATGGTAACGGTTCGCGATATTACGTTAACGAGTGTCTGTGAGCATCATTTTGTTACTATCGATGGTAAGGCAACAGTGGCCTATATTCCAAAGGATAAAGTGATTGGTTTATCTAAAATTAATCGTATTGTTCAATTTTTTTCTCAACGGCCACAAGTTCAGGAACGTTTGACCCAGCAGATTTTAATTGCGCTACAAACTTTATTAGGTACAAGTAATGTCGCAGTTTCAATTGATGCTGTTCATTATTGTGTGAAAGCCAGAGGCGTTCGTGATGTAAGCAGCAGCACTATGACAACCTCGCTAGGTGGTTTATTTAAATCAAGTCAAAATACCCGTCAGGAGTTTTTACGCAATATTTCTCGCCTGCGTTACCGCTAATTAATGTTTGTTATTAAAGCCAGGCGGCAGCGGATTGAACAAATTGATCTGCTGCGTGCAAGCGCTATTTTTGCAATTTTGCTGGTTAATATTTTTGCTTTTGCGCTACCTGAATTAGCTTATGTGAATCCAGTTTATATTGCTAGCACAACAGCCGGGGATATTTGGTGCTGGGTATTTTTGAATATCTTTGTGCAGGGAAAATTTCTGGCAATTTTTAGTTTGTTATTTGGTGCAAGTTTTGAATTTTTGTCTAAGCAGGGTTTATATTGGAATCAAATTCGTCTGTTTGTATTGGCTATTATTGGTCTGCTGCATGGCATTGGGTTATGGGATGGGGATATTCTATTGCCTTATGCTTTGACGGGGCTATTGGCAATAAAATTTATTCATTTTAATAACACTAGGCAGCTCTATTATAAATCTATTGTTATTTATTTATCCGGCTTAATTATTTTTGGCAGTTTTAGTTATTTTACCGATGTTTCGTCATTTTGGTATCCAGCAGAAAATGATTTTACTAATGAGATCAACATTAAAATAGCGGGCGGATGGAAAGCGTTCTTATATCGGGCTGAATCGGTAGCACAAAGATTAATTATGTTAGTGATCCATTATGGTTGGCAGTTATTGGCATTAATGATGGCTGGTGCAGCATTAGTGAGAATTGGCTGGTTAATGGGAAATTTTTCTTTGTTTCATTATCTCTATGTTGCTTATTGGACAATCCCATTAACTATTTTTATTCAACTCTGTTCTAATGCCATCCAGTATTACTATGACTGGAGTTATATTGTAACTGGGTTATTAGGTTTTATTATTAATCAGATTATTATTCCGGTTCAAGTTATTGGCTATATTGCTATTATTTATGGTTTTTGGCCACAAATAAAAAATATCTTCATTATTAAATGGCTGCAATCAGTTGGCCGTATGGCTTTAACTAGCTACTTATTACAGACGCTGATCTGTACCACTATTTTTTATCGGTTTGTTTTTTTGCTCAATTTGGCCGTTTAGCATTACTTAGCTTTGTGCCGCTGATTTGGTTCATTAATATTATATTTGCCATCAGCTGGTTGAAATATTTTACGCAAGGGCCAATAGAGTGGTTATGGCGTTATTTAACCAATAAATTCGCTACTTGCTAGCTGAAATTATTTCAGCTCTTCAGGTAAAACGGCAGGATATCCTTTGATACCATCAGGCATTTTTATCGGTGCGGGGATAGATTCCTGTTGTCCCAAAAAGCGGGGTTCACTTTTTAATATATAGAGATCAATTAGGGCATTAATACGGGCAAAAACCTCGCGTAAACGAACTTTAATGATTTTTTTGGGTGAGGAAACTGCATAGCACTGTGCATCAATCCCTTTTTTCATAGCGATAAATAATGCTCTTTCACAATGGAAACGTTGGGTAATAATAGTAAAATTGTTAGTGGCAAACACTTGGTGAGTTCGGACAACCGAATCCAATGTTCTGAAGCCTGCAAAATCTAACACAATTTTTGCCGCTGGGATACCAGCTGAGATCAGATCTCTACGCATGGTGATAGGTTCATTATAATTGTAATGGGCATTATCACCGCTAACCAGTAAGTATTTTATTTTACCGCTATTATAAGCGTTAATGGCACCTTGAATTCGATATTTATAGTACTCATTAGGTAAACCGGCAGAATAATATTTTGACGCACCTAAAATCATACCAACGCTGCGAGGTGGTAATTTTTTTACATCATCATAGATATAGTCAGCAGTTTTCCAACTAATCCAACGATCGAATGCTAGAGTAGCAACGATTGCTGTTACTATAATGGTAAGTAAGCTATAAATAAGGAATTTCCTCATCATTTATGCCTATAGATTACAGGATAGAGAAAGTCAGCTTAATAAGGGCTATTTTACTTATTATCATGCGCGGCCCCTGATTAATTCAACAGCTTATTGCTAGATAAGACTTATAATAGTCAGAAGGCAGCAAGTTTGTAAATACGATATTCAGACTAGCTGAAATTACCTCCAATTAGTTGCTTTAACACATTGTTCAAGGCTACTGTGGCAACTGGCTAGATTTGATTTAAATTTATTCAGCCAAAATAACCTAAAAATTAAAGTTACCGCCCGCCAGTGAGATTAATTTTTCTACATAAAATAGACAGAAAGTGATTACTATGTTGTTGATTCATTTTTTATAGCTAATCATTTAATGTAATAAATCGATTATTAAAGGAAAAATGAAAGGGGCAATTAATGAGGTGATTATGCCACACGTCATTAATGCGAGAGAACTATAGGCACCTTCAATGTAGTTTATCTCGGCGCTACGCGCAGTACCTACTGCATGTGAGGCTGCTCCCATCGCTAATCCTCGAGCAATAGGGTTTTTTATCCGCAAAAAATTAAACAGTAAATGCCCAAACATAGCACCAAAAATGCCAACTAAAATCACACAAGCTGCACTGATGGCTGGTATGCCGCCAATCCCTTGTGAAACCGCCATCGCAATCGGTGTTGTAACAGATTTTGTAATATTGAAGCAGCCATTTCGACGCTCGCGCCTGTCCATAACGCAATAGCGGTTCCTGTGACCATAGCAATCAGACTCCCAATAAAACAAGCACTAATAATGGATTTCCATTGGGCACGAATTTGATGTAATTGCTCGTATAATGGCAAAGCCAAGGCGATAACTGCTGGCTGTAACAAATCATTGAGAATACGGCTACCAGAGAAATAATGGCTATATGAAGTATGTGTTATTAGTAAAGTAGCAATAATGATAGTGATTGAAATTAACAGCGGATTTAAAATAGTTAATCGGTATTTTTGGGATAATTTTCTCGCTAATAAGAAAACGATAATGGTAAAAGGTAGTGACCACCATATATGATTTAACATTGTTGTTACTCGTTATTTGGCCTATTTTTTTGCTTAATTTGTTTTTTCTGCTGCTGCTTACCAGCATCCGAGGTATTTATATTAGGGTCACGATGAATACAGTGTGAGCTATAAGCAACAATAATCATAATAATTAAGGTACTAATAATGCAGGAGAGTAAAATAGGGATAATTTGTTGGCTAAGCATATCATAATAATTCATTATGCCTACCCCGATTGGAATAAATAGCAATGTCATATTTTTGAGCAGCAAATGACAGCACGGTTGTATCCAGTGGACAGGTATGATTTGGACGGTTAATAAGCTAAACAACACCAGCATACCAATTATACTTCCTGGCAGAGAAAAAGGCAGTAAATTTGATATTAGGTTTCCTATTATTAGGCAGAGATAAATGAGTAAAAAAGCGCGTAAATATTGCCAACTAATATAAAGAATATTTTTGCAAAACAACATCATACCAGTCCTATAACAAAACATACTGATAATACAATTAGCCCACTTAATGTGCCAGGCTGGTGTAGTCACTGGGATTAAAAATGGCGAAAATGCAATTGTCGCCATTTTAATTTAATGCTTTTTATTGTTAATCTATTTTACTTGCATACCGGGCTTGGCGCCAGCATCTGGAGTTAATAGAAAGATATCTTTGTTACCAGGACCGGCGGCTAATACCATCCCTTCTGAAACGCCAAAACGCATTTTTCGTGGTGCTAAATTAGCGACCATGATCGTTAAGCGCCCTTCAAGTACTTTCGGATCAGGATAAGCCGCGCGAATACCAGAAAAAACTTGTCGGTTGCTATCACCTAAATCTAATTGGAGTTTTAGCAGCTTATCGGAGCCTTCGACTAAATCAGCTTGCTTAATTAAAGCAACTCGTAAGTCGACTTTGTTGAAGTCATCAAAACTGATGATATCTTGGAAGGAATTTTCGCAATCTTGTTGATTAGTCATTGTTTTCGCCGTTATATTTTCGCTAGATGCCGCTAACATAGCGGTTACATTGTTCATTTCGATTCGCTGGAATAAGGTTTTAAATGGCGTAATTTCATGATTTAGCAAAGGGTCGCTAATATCATCCCAGTTTAGTGAAATATTTAAAAAAGTTTCTGCCCGGTTGGTGAGTCCCGGTAATATAGGTTTTAAATAAGTCATTAGCACGCGAAATAAATTGATACCCATCGAACAGATATCATGTAAATCTTGTTCGCGACCTTCCTGCTTAGCAACTACCCAGGGTGCTTGCTCATCGATATAACGATTGGCTAGATCGGCAAGTAACATAATTTCACGAATCGCCTTATTGTATTCACGATGACAAAATTGTTGACCAATTTTGTCTGCTGCGGCAATAAATTGCTGGTAAAGCTCAGGAGCTGCAAGTTGCGATGATAACTTACCATCAAAGCGTTTATTGATGAATCCAACATTGCGAGCCGCGAGGTTGACGACTTTATTCACGATGTCGCTATTTACCCGTTGGACAAAGTCTTCTAAGTTAAGGTCAATATCATCAATGCGGGAAGAAAGCTTAGCGGCATAATAGTAACGTAAACAATCAGCATCCAGCTGATCTAAATAGGCGCGCGCGGTAATAAATGTACCCCGTGATTTGGACATTTTTGCGCCATTTACAGTGATATAACCGTGAACAAAGATATTTGTAGGCTTACGATAACCACTACCTTCTAATATTGCTGGCCAAAATAGGCTATGGAAGTAGACAATGTCTTTACCGATAAAGTGATAAAGATCGGCAGTAGAATCTTTGTGCCAATAACTATCGAAATCAATATTGGGTTGTTTGTCACATAGATTTTTAAATGTCCCCATATAACCAATAGGAGCGTCTAACCAGACGTAAAAATATTTGCCATGCTCATTAGGAATTTCAAAACCGAAGTAAGGGGCATCACGAGTAATATCCCATTGCTGTAAACCCGCCTCAAACCACTCTTGCATTTTATTTGCCACTTGTGGTTGCAAAGCCCCTGAGCGTGTCCAAGTTTGCAGCATATGACTAAATGCGGGTAAATCAAAGAAAAAATGCTCTGTTTCACGCATTTCAGGCGTTGCACCAGAAATCACCGAGTGGGGATTGATAAGTTCTGTTGGGTTATAAGTTGCTCCACAGACCTCACAATTATCACCGTATTGATCAGCGGCTTGGCATTTTGGGCAACCCCCTTTAACAAAGCGATCGGGTAGAAACATACCTTGCTTAGGATCATAAAGTTGCGAGATAGTTTTGTTTTTGATATAGCCACTCTTTTTTAGTGTTAAATAACTTTGTTCAGATAATGTTTTATTTTCTACACTATGAGTTGAATGGTAATTATCATAACTAATGGCAAAGTCAGCAAGATCGTGTTGATGTTCCTGATTTACTTTACTAATCATCTCTTCAGGCGTTATACCTAATTGCTGAGCTTTTAGCATAATTGGAGTGCCATGGGCATCATCGGCACAAATAAAGTAAACCTGCTTGCCGCGCATTCGTTGATAACGAACCCAAATATCGGCCTGAATATGCTCTAACATATGGCCAAGGTGTATTGAACCGTTAGCATAAGGTAACGCACAGGTTACCAAAAGTTTTTTCGCGACTTGAGACATAGTAAGGATCTAATTCCCATAAAAATTGAACAATAATTTGATGTTAACTGATTGCGTTTTTTCCGGCTAGGCCTGAACATGAATAATCAATCATTATTTTATCGTAATTTTGCTTGATAAGCGTCGTTTTTATTATCTATTTATCTTAATTAAATTGTTCTTTGGTATGATGTAGTGATTAATTGTTGATAATTTAATACTAAATAAAAGGAGCTGCGATGAATTCAGGATCCTTCAAACAAACAAAAGCAAAAAAGTTAACTCAGCAAGTCGCTGAGGTTTTAGACACATTTTCTCATCCGACACTGCAAAGTAATCTGAGTACATTAAAGGCATTATGTCATTGTGTATTACTCGATGATGTTTTACATATTGAATTAGTCATGCCCTTTGCCTGGAAAACACCTTTTAAGTTATTAATTGAGCAGCTGACACCGCAATTACGAAAAATAACTGGCGCGCAAACAGTAGAGTGGGAATTACGTCATAATATCAATACATTACGTAGAGCGAATAATTTGCCTGGTATTAATGGGGTGCGTAATATTATCGCTGTCAGTTCAGGTAAAGGAGGGGTTGGCAAATCAACCACGACAGTGAATTTGGCGTTGGCATTAGCGCAAGAAGGAGCGAAGGTAGGTATTCTGGATGCTGATATTTATGGTCCCTCTATTCCGACTATGTTGGCAACTAAAAATCAGCGGCCCACATCACCTGATGGGCATCATATGGTACCTATAATGGCTTATTATGGGCTAGCGACTAATTCAATTGGTTATTTGATTAATGATGATAATGCGATGATATGGCGTGGTCCAATGGCTAGCAAGGCTTTGATGCAAATGTTACAGGATACCGAATGGCCAGATTTAGATTATTTAGTGGTTGATATGCCACCTGGAACTGGTGATATTCAATTAACCTTAGCACAGAATATACCCGTTACCGCGGCGATTGTCGTTACCACACCACAAGATATTGCTTTGCTTGATGCGATGAAAGGCATCGCGATGTTTGACAAAGTAAAAGTGCAGGTATTGGGTATTGTTGAAAATATGAGTCTACATATTTGTAGTAATTGTGGTCACGTAGAGCCTATTTTTGGTTCAGGTGGAGCAGAAATATTGGCAGAAAAATACCAGTGCAAGCTGTTAGGTAAGATCCCATTACATATTTCTCTGCGTGAGGATTTAGATCAAGGTCAACCGACAGTAATGCGCGATCCTGATGGTGAGTTCGCTGATATTTATCGAGAAATAGCATCGACAATTTCTGCTCAGATGTATTGGGCAGGAGAAAAAATTCCCACTGAAATTGCTTTCCGAGCTATTTAAACTGATTAATTTCATAGCTTATTGATTGAAAATAAATATGAAGTGATAATTATTATTAGGTCTTGTTATGAAAATTAGCCAGACCTAATTTTAAATGCTGGCAGATACTACAATAACCCCTTATAATTCCGGCGCTCATAATATTTAATTATATTAATTTCTATTATTTAAACTCAGGTTATTTAAAATGGCTGATCCAGCACATAAGTGCGCTATTGTCGGTATATCAGGTGCTTCAGCATCGGGTAAAAGTCTTATTGCGAAAACGCTTTATCATGAATTACGTACTCAAGTGGGTGACCACAATATTGGTGTGATTACTGAGGATTGTTACTATCGAGATCAACATGACATGCCGATGGAAGAACGAGTGAAAGTAAATTACGACCATCCCAACTCAATGGATCATGATTTGCTTTTTCATCATCTTCAATTGTTGAAGGCAGGAAAAGGCATTGATGTGCCACAATATGATTATACTCAGCATACACGTAAGCGAGAGACCATTTTTTTTCAGCCTAAAAAAGTGATTATTATTGAAGGTATTTTATTATTAACCGATAAGCGCTTACGTAATAATATGGATTTTGCCATTTATGTTGATACGCCACTGGATATTTGCTTAGTAAGAAGAATTAAACGGGATGTCAATGAACGAGGAAGAACATTAGATTCTGTTATTGAACAATATACTAAAACTGTTCGTCCAATGTTTCTTCAATTTATTGAGCCATCGAAACAATATGCAGATATTATTGTTCCTCGTGGCGGAAAAAATCGAGTGGCGATTGATATTCTAAAAGCTAAAATAGGGGAGTTCTGCCAATAATTATCTATAAATAGATTAGGCATTCTCGCAAGGAGATGGAAAAATGCGACTTTGTGACCGTGATATAGTTAAATGGCTTGATGAAAAGAAATTGGTTATTGAACCACGCCCATCAATCGAACGGATCAATGGGGTAACCGTTGATGTTTGTTTAGGCAATAAATTTCGAATATTTCAGGGCTATACTGCACCTTATATTGATCTTAGTGGGCCCAAAAATGAAGTTAATGCTGCATTAGATCGGGTGATGAGTGATGAAATTACCTTAAGCCATGATGATGCGTTTTTTTTGCATCCAGGTGAATTAGCATTGGCGGTCACTTTAGAATCAGTCACTTTGCCTGATAATGCTGTTGGTTGGCTTGATGGCCGTTCTTCTCTTGCCCGCTTGGGATTGATGGTGCATGTTACTGCTCATCGTATTGATCCCGGTTGGTGCGGTCAGATTGTGCTAGAGTTTTATAATTCAGGTAAACTGCCATTGGCACTACGGCCGGGTATGGTTATTGGCGCATTAAGTTTTGAAGTTTTATCCGGTTCAGCTGAGCGCCCCTATAATCGCCGTCAGGATGCAAAATATAAAAATCAACAAGGTGCGGTAGGGAGTAGAATTAGTGAAGATGATAAAAGTAATCATAAATTGTGATATTTTAAGTTAATTAATTCGGTGTTTAGCTGAAATCATGCTATAACCAAAATAATTTTATTTTCTCAGGTCACGGAAAATAAGCTATCTAAAGATGAAGTCATTAATTGTTTGTTTGAATACCATTGATGGAGACAGTGATGAAACGATTTTTGACCACATTAGCTATTCTGATGGTGGTTATTTTAGCAGGCTTAACGGCGCTAGTGTTGCTCGTTAATCCCAATGATTTTCGTCACTATTTAATTGATAAAGTTGAACAAAAAAGCGGCTATCATTTAGTTTTTCAAGGCGAAATGCGTTGGCATGTATGGCCTAGGCTAAGTATTATTACTGGGCCGATTTCACTCACCGCGCCGGGCGCGACTAAGCCGGCCATTAGTGCAGATAACATGCGGCTTGATGTCTCCTTATGGCCGTTAATTTCCCACCAACTGTCTGTTGAACAGATTGTAATCAGTAATGCAGTTTTGCGCGCTACTCCAGATAGTGAAGCAAAATCAAATCCAGATGCCCCGATTGCTCCAGAAGGTCTTAACCGTATTAGTAGGAAAAATAATAATGATAGCAAATGGTTATTTGAGATTAATAAAATAAAACTAACTGATAGTTTGTTAATTTGGCAGTTGGATAATGATACCCAGCTAAATATGCGTAATATTATGTTGTCGCTCAGCAGGGAAGATGATCATTTTATTAGCGTTAATTTTAGTAGTAATGTAAGTAAGGATCAGCAAGATCTCACTTTTTCTTTAAAAAGTAAGTTAAATATTGCAGATTATCCGCATCAGATTGCTGGGGAAATTAATCAATTAAAATATAAAATTAGTGGTATTAATTTACCAACAGATGGCATTAGCGGCAATGCAACTTTATTGTTTGATTATTTGCATGATCAGCAACCAATATTAACCCTGTCTAATTTAGCTATTGACGTCAATGATAGTAATTTAACTGGAAATTTAGTGGCTCATTTAGGTAAATCACCAGATTATCAATTAAATATTACTTCCACAAAACTGGATCTAGATAAGATTTTAGGTTGGCAATCTTTATTACAACCTTTAATAGAGACAAAGATAACGCCTCAAGTAAGTCCTAAGCCTGTTATTGCGACGGTTGAAACCGATAGTTATGATTTAAGTTATTTAAAGCAATTCCCATTTCAAGCAACAATCTCTGCCGATAAACTTATATATCGAGGTTTAGTTGTTGATAGCTTTAAATCTAAGATAACCAATAAAAAAGCGTTATTAAATGTTAGTCAGCTAGAAGGTGGATTATTAGGTGGAAATTTTGAATTACCTATTAGTTTAAATTATCAAAATAGTCCGGTTATTGTCACGGCTAAGCCCAAATTTAATCATGTTAGGTTGGCTCCTTTGTTGCAATCCTTTGACATGCCGACCAAACTAGATGGTTCATTGATGTTAGCAGCAAATTTATCAGGACCTGGATATGATAAATTTGCGCTGCTAAATTTGTGGTCCGGTAACGCTAATGTAATGTTATCCAAGGCACAGTTAACAGGATTAAATATAGCTTCACTGATCCAACACGCCTTTTCACGCCTTACTGATAAAATTGATACCCCGCAAAATCTTGACGATAATACCCAAATTGAAAATTTAACCGTTGATACAAAACTTAATAAAGGCATGCTATCGTTCTCAAATCTGGTTGCTTCTTCAGACGCTATGAGTATCGATGGTAACGGTTGGCTAAATTTAGCCGGGAAATCAGCAGACGTCAAATTGCTGGTTAATATCAATAAAGGCTGGCATGGAAATGATAATTTTATTAATAAAATTAATCAATTGGCCATTCCTCTGCGTATTTATGGTAAGTGGAAAAATTTACAATATCAATTGAATATTGAAAAATTGCTGCGTGATGAGTTTCAATCGCAAGCTAAAAAAGCACTAGATAGTTGGTTAGAAAAAGAAGTTAAATCGAAAAATTAGTTTTAGCTTAATATTCAACAAATGTAACGCGCCATGATTAGCGCGTTATGTTTTATGTTAAGGTAATATTCTGTTTAACATCATTTTTAGCCAGTTGCAGGGGAGTAATCAACACTTTTTTAAGGCGGTGGCTGGTGACTTCCAACGGTTCAAAAATCCAATTTTCAATTTTGATACGTTCACCTACCACAGGCATTCGTTGTAGATACTCCATTAATAATCCGGCAATCGTCTCATATTCACGTTTTTCATCAAGCGTAATTGGCACATACAGGATCAGATCCTCTAAAGGCATAAAGCCATTAGCAACCCAACGGCTATCCTCTAATTGTTGAATATCATGACGAGAATCCACCTCTGCTTCGCTGATTGGCATATTACCGGCAATAGTTTCCATAATATCCGTCAGCGTAACAATTCCCTCGACAGAGCCAAATTCATCAACAATAAAGGCAAAATGGGTATGAGCTTTACGAAACTGCTCTAATGCCTGAAGTAGTGATAAGCCTTCAGGGAAAATTAGTGGCTGGGTAATTAAGGCATGTAGGTTAAGTTTTTGCTTTTTTAATTGTTGATTTAATATGTCGATAACGTGTATAACCCCGACTGGTTCATCGCTTATCGATTCATCCGTAACAACAAGACGGGTATGTGGTGTTTTTTCTAGCAATGAAAGTAGCTTATCCGCAGGCTTGTTGATATCAATGTATTCAACGTCATGGCGCGAAGTCATAATACTACTAACATTACGTTGAGCGAATCCTAATAAACGAACAATCATTTGTCGTTCTTGTGGATCAAAAATACCATTATTATCAGCGATTAAATCAGAGGTGCGATGATCTAATTCAGCGCGTTCATGTTGACCATCTAAAACCCGCAATACTGCTTCAGCGGTTCTTTCCCGCAGTGATTTGGTGCCTTTTAAAAAACGGCGTCGATTAAATAATGCAAATTGGTTAAGTGATTCGATCATAATAGAGAAACCAATAGCAGCGTATAAGTAGCCTTTCGGTATCAAATAACCAAATCCTTCAGCAACTAAGCTAAAACCGATCATCAGTAAGAAACTGAGACAGAGAATAACAATAGTTGGATGAGTATTCACGAACAGGGTTAATGGTCTACTAGCGATAATCATTAAGATCATAGCAATAGTGACTGCAGCAATCATAATGCCAATATGTTCAACCATACCTACGGCAGTGATTACCGAATCAAGTGAAAAAATAGCATCTAATATAATAATTTGCGCGACAACAGCCCAAAATTTAGCCGTTTTTCGTTGCTTGCCAGATCGTTCATCTTTACCTTCTAATCGTTCATTAAGCTCCATAGTGGCTTTAAAAAGCAGAAACAGCCCGCCACCAAGCATCAGAATATCCCGCGCACTAAATGGGTGACCCCAAATATTAATGATAGGATTGGTTAGTGAAACGAGTAAAGTGAGACTAAACAATAAGATGATGCGCATAAAAAGTGCGCAGGTTAAACCAGTTATTCTTGCTTTATTACGTAATTTAGCCGGTAATTTATCAGCTAAGATAGCGATAAAGACTAAATTATCAATGCCAAGCACGATTTCGAGTACGATAAGAGTAAGAAGCCCCGCCCACATCGTAGGATCAGCGATCCATTCCATAAAATTTATTTTACCTTCTAATATGACGGCTTATGCCGACCTCTAGAATAATGGGCACTTTGAACAAAAATTTCAATATAATAACGTTTTTTTAATCGTTTTTAGCCGAAATATCGTGTCCTTGAAGGTATGAAATCACTATCACCAAACTATAGAGTAAGTTAATATATCAATACGTAAAAATATATTTGCTCGTTAATTGTGGGTAATAAATTGTCAGACAGGAGTTTTTCATGTCAAAACAACAAATTGGTGTAGTTGGTATGGCTGTTATGGGACGTAATTTAGCGCTCAATATTGAAAGCCGAGGTTACTCTGTTTCGATTTTTAATCGTTCTAAAGAAAAAACCGATGAAGTGATCGCAGAAAATCCAGGTAGAAAATTAATCCCCTGTCATACAATTGAAGAATTTGTTGATTCATTAGAAAAACCACGTCGTATTTTATTAATGGTAAAAGCGGGTGAGGCGACAGATAAAACCATAGCTTCCTTAACACCCTATCTGGATAAAGGTGATATCCTAATCGATGGTGGTAATACTTATTTTCAGGATACTATTCGACGTAATCAAGAACTTTCAGCACAAGGGTTTAACTTTATTGGAACCGGCGTTTCTGGTGGTGAAGAAGGTGCATTAAAAGGGCCTTCTATCATGCCTGGTGGACAGAAACAGGCTTATGATTTAGTGGCGCCTATCTTGCAACAAATTGCAGCTAAGGCCGATGGTGAGCCCTGTGTCAGCTATATTGGTCCCGATGGTGCAGGTCATTATGTAAAAATGGTGCACAATGGTATCGAGTATGGTGATATGCAGCTTATTGCTGAAGTATATTCAATACTTAAAAACGCATTAAAATTAAATAATGAAGAATTAGCCGATATTTTTACTGAATGGAATAAAGGGGAATTAAGTAGTTATCTAATCGAAATTACGGCCGATATTTTTCGTAAAAAAGAAGACCAGACTGGTAATTATTTGATTGATGTCATATTGGATGAAGCCGCTAATAAAGGAACTGGAAAATGGACCAGTCAAAGTGCTTTAGACTTGGGAGTACCTGTTACGCTTATTACTGAATCAGTATTTGCGCGTTATCTCTCTTTTTTAAAAGAGCAGCGGGTGGCAGCAGCAAAAATCCTGACTGGGCCGGCTGTTAGTTCATTTAAAGGTGATAAGCAGGAATTTATTGAAAAAGTTCGTCGGGCACTTTATTTAGGTAAAATTGTTTCCTATGCACAGGGTTTTCAGCAATTAAAAGCAGCATCGGATGAATATCAATGGCAGCTAAATTATGGTGAAATTGCCAGGATTTTCCGAGCTGGTTGTATTATTCGGGCGCAATTTTTGCAAAAAATTACCGATGCCTATAGCCAAAACCCATCTTTAGCAAACTTAATGTTAGCGCCTTATTTTAAGAATATTACTGATGAATATCAGCAATCATTACGGGATATTGTCTGTTTTGGTATACAAAATGGTATTCCATTACCTACGCTTACAGCAGCAATTTCTTATTATGATAGTTATCGCTCTGCTTTTTTACCGGCAAATTTAATTCAGGCACAACGTGATTATTTTGGCGCTCATACTTATAAGCGGATTGATAAAGAGGGTATCTTTCATACTGAATGGATAGAGAAATAGGTCTAGCTGAACTGATATAAAATCATATTGGATGGTCTTTATCATTAACGATAAAGACCATCTTTCTTGGCTTTGGGTTAGCACAAATGGACATATTGATTTGCTGCTTTTTTTTTGACTTTAATTTTATATCTATTCAAAAATAAATAGATTTACACATTATATTGTAATATAAAATATATTATTTTTTATAAAGTAATTCTGATTTTCAAATAAATCTATTGTTTTTTAATAAAACAAATAAACTTATTTGTTATTTGATAAAATTAACCATAAATAATTATGATTAATTTGCTATATTATGAAAATCACTAAGACTAAAAGAAATAGTTTATCTTAGTGAATTAATGAATAAAGTTTATTGTGATTTTTGTAATACATATCACAGTCTTAACATATGAAAATAACTTATTCTTACAATAAAGAGATAAAAATTAAAAGAATAAATTGGATAATTTAATAAACTTATAAATTAATATTTATTATTAAGCTTGATGGTTAGGAAATTGAATGTTAATTATTTCTTTTTTTCTGACCTTAATTGCTGATACGGATGACCGATCTCTAGTTTCACCATCAAGTAGTCGCCTGGCTTTTCGTCAACCAGAGGTTTTTTTATACAATAAATTGAATTTAGTTAGATCTTCCCTACGCGGTTTTCCGTAACCCTCGCGCCTTTTTGACTATCTTACGGCGCATTTCCAGTAATACTTCTGCTCTGATACCCACCTGTACGCTGTTAAAAATCATCCGGCTCCCACATAATATGCATTGATACGGATCCACATTCGTAAAGTGTTTCATCAGCGACGCAAAGCCCGGTTTATGCGGTTTTTTCTTCACCTGCATACCCAGTGCCGCATAGACTTTCGGCAGCAAAATACCCCGTTTCCGGTTGGCCAGAAAGCCGTAATACCGCACCATCTTAAAATGCTGTGACGGGATATGGCTGATGTAGCGCAACAACATTGCTTCCTGGCTCAGATATTGGGTGCGGTGCTTTCCCGTCCGGTGATCATAGTAATGATGGACAACAGTGCCGCCGTTATAATGACGCAGTTTTGAGGCTGCAACCGGCGGGCGTTTCAGGTAACGGCCAAGATAATTGACATTTTGTCGGGCATGTTTGGTTTTTTTCGCAAAGTGAATTTTCCAGCGCCGCTGGTACTGTGATTCCAGAAACTGACACCATTCCCGGTAGTCGCGGATATGCACATAGCCGGCAGCAGGTAAATTCAGCCCGCCGTAATTCTCTCGAAGTAACGCGATGACAGCCCGGCGCCAGTACCGCTCTACTACTTTCTTTTTGAAGAAAACCGGTCGCCAGACGTCGTGTTTGCGGCATAATCCGCCGCGGGTCACCGATAAATGGATATGCGGGTGTTGGTTAAGCTGACGCCCGTAAGTATGCAGGGCGACAAACAACCCGATTTCGATATTGAGTTTTTCTGCCCATTTCAGCAGGGTTCGAGCGGCACAGGCAAACAACTGATTCAGTAATGGCCAGTTGTGATTAAATGCCGGCCAGAGTTTATCGGGCATAGTGAAAGTGATGTGCTGCCATTCGCAGTCTGGCAAAATGTGTTGCTGCTCGGCTATCCACTGTTCGGTGGCTTTCATCCCGCAGGCGCTGCAGCCTTTGCTTTTGCAGCTCTGACAGAAATATTTGGTGTGCGGGCAGTCAGGGGAGTCGCAGCAATAACGACGGATACCCATAGCACCGGTGCCACAGGCGAGCATCCGTTCGACGACCAGTTTAGTCCATTCGGGAACGGAAGAGCCGTATTTCATGAGTAACCGGTTCCAGCCGTCATCTATCTGGAAGAGAAGTTTTGCGGGTCGGGGAATATACATACACCGGATTATAACGGGAGGCGGTTACTAAGGACAGCCATTTACTTACAGCGTCTTAGCTCCCGACGCAGGCGGGCTACTGTCCATAAAAATAAATATAGTTACTAATCTATAAATTTATATAATAAGTAGTTGTATGATTTGTTAGCGTGATTTTTTAATTTATAAGTTATTAATTATTTTTTGTGTAGATATATTTCACCAATTGGATAATACAATATGGATAAATTGACCCCATTCAAACCTTTACCAACCATAATTGCTATTACAATCACTCTCATCATCTGGTTTATTATTCCTACTCCTGACGGTGTTGAGGTAAATGCTTGGCAATTATTTGCGCTTTTTATTGGGACTATAATAGCTATCATAGGTAAAGCCTTACCAATAGGTGCAATCTCCATTATTGCAATTGCATTAATTGCTATTACGGGGGTAACTAATCCTAATAATCCGACGGAAGCCATTAATGATGCATTGAGCGGTTTTTCAAATCAACTTATTTGGTTGATAGGTATTTCAATAATGATTTCTGTTAGTCTAAATAAGACCGGCTTAGGTGCCCGTATTGGTTATTATTTTATTTCTTTATTTGGCAAAAAGACCTTAGGCATCGCTTATTCATTGGCGATTGCAGAGACAATATTAGCACCAGTTACACCAAGTAATACTGCGCGGGGTGGTGGCATTATTCATCCTATAATGCGCTCAATTGCAAAGAGTTTCGGCTCTGATCCCGAATCAGGTAACTCACACAAAATTGGCCGTTATCTTTCATTGGTTAATTTTAATATCAATCCAATTACATCTGCGATGTTTATTACGGCAACTGCCCCTAATCCATTGATTGTTAGTTTGATTATGGAAAATACCACACCTCCATTTGAGATAAGTTGGGGAATGTGGGCAATAGCCGCTTTTATACCAGGTATTATTTCGTTATTGATTATGCCATTAATTATCTATTGGATTTATCCACCTGAAATTAAAGTAACACCCGATGCACCAAATTTCGCGAAACAAAAATTACACCAGTTAGGGCCTATTTCAGTAGCAGAAAAAATTACTTTAGCGGTATTTGCCATGCTTTTGCTGATGTGGGCTGGTGTGCCTGCGCTTATTTTTGGTAGCGCTTTTACTATTAACCCTACCGCTGCGGCATTTATCGGTCTTTCCGTTTTACTTTGTACCGGGGTATTAGCTTGGGATGATATTTTGAAAACCAAGGGGGCATGGGATACAATTACTTGGTTTGCTGCACTGGTCATGATGGCATCTTTTCTAAGTAAGCTTGGGTTGACTAATTGGTTTTCTCAAACAGTTGGAAACGCTATTGATCATCTGGGGATCGGCTGGATTGATGGCATGTTGTTACTTGTTTTAATATATGTCTATTCCCATTACTTTTTTGCCAGCACCACAGCCCATATTATGGCAATGTTTGCAGCATTTTTTACTGCTGGATTAGCATTGGGCGCGCCACCTATTTTGCTTGGTTTGATCCTGGCTTTCTCTTCATCATTAATGATGTCGTTAACCCATTATGCTACAGGTACTGCGCCGATTATTTTTGGTTCTGGTTATACAACCTTAGCTGAATGGTGGAAAATGGGTTTTATATTAAGTGTGGTTAATATTTTAATTTGGTTAGTCATTGGTGGTTTATGGTGGAAGTTATTGGGCTATTGGTAAGTTATAATTAACATATCTAAATTGCTGTACTATATCTGTAAGTTAAATAGGGTTTAACATTTAATAAATACAATCTTGCTGTAAAAGTACCACTAGAATCTTCTAGCTATTACATTCGCTTTATTTAAAAACAAGTGAGGAAATATGCAATTGCGTAGGTTAGGTTCAACTGGATTTGTTATCCCACCACTTGTTTTTGGTGGTAACGTATTTGGTTGGACTATCAATGAAAAAGAGAGTTTTACCATCTTAGATGCTCTCTATGATAACTGTTTAGTTGCAATTGATACGGCAGATGTTTATTCAAGTTGGGCAGCAGGTAATCGTGGAGGAGAATCTGAAACTATCATTGGAAATTGGCTAACTAAACATTCCATTGCCAGAGATAAATTAATTATTTTTACCAAAGTGGGCGCAGATTTAGGTTCGCCTGGTAAGCGTGGGCTTTCTGCTCGCTGGATTATAAACGCGGTTGAAGATTCATTACGGCGTTTACAAACAGATTACATTGATCTCTATTTTTCTCATTGGCCTGACATCAATACACCTTATGAAGAGACGTTAAACGCTTATCAGAAGCTTTTAACAACAGGCAAAATTCGTGCTATAGGCGCCTCAAATTTGGATGCGGGGCAATTGAAAACAGCGTTAGATGTGGCGAATAGTCAGAATTTACCGCGATACCAGGTATTACAACCGGAATATAATATTTACGATCGCGCCGCTTTTGATGATAAGTTGAAGAAACTCTGTATCAAAGAAAATATTGGGGTTGTTACTTACTATAGTTTGGCATCTGGTTTTTTAACCGGAAAATATCGTCGTCAAAGTGAATAGGGTTTTATAGTTTTGAGAGGTTGCCATCTAATATTGTTTTTGCACGGATTAATCATAATGATTAATCCGCTAAATGCTATCACGCTAGAATTTTCTTAAGGGATGAATTAACTCTGTCAAAATAGCTATCTTCATAAAAATCTGAGATAGAATTTTTTATGCTAACCTGTGAGGGTAAGGTTTTATTATCAACAATACTCTGCAATATATTAACGAAACCGGGTAGATCATTAACAGGAAATAATTTTCCATTAATATCGTTTTTAATGATATCCTCCGGCCCAGCTGGGCAATCTGAACTTATTGCATAAATACCATAGGATATGGCTTCAAGAAGAACCATGCCAAGGCCTTCAATGCTGGAAGTTAGTAGTAGGGCCGAAACTGTTTTTATATTATTGCGTATATAAAACCATGGATCTGGCTGCCAGCCATGCCAGTTAATTTTTTTTTCAATATTTAGTTTTTTAGCTAGCTGTTTTAATTGATTGATTTCGTGCTCTTCGCCACTACCGACAATATTGAGTTGCCAATCACCGCTGATATTTGCCAAGCTAGTAAATAGAAAAGCCAGTTGTTTTTGTCCCGCAAAAAATATTCGCCCTAAATAGAGAAAAACAGTTTTGTCCTTAGGTCGCGGGATAACAATGTCTTGTTTTTTTATTGGATTAAATAAGGTAAAAATATTATTTTCATCGACGCCGAGGGCAACTAATTGCCTCGCTATACCTGAGCTTATCGCGTAATAGTAATCTGCTTTTAAAAGATATTCTTTTTTATAACTTCCATTAATGGCAAAGTGTGGCCAGGAAATTAGTGGTATTTGTCTGCCTAAGATAAGTTTTCTACTGATATTTGAGTTATAACAGGCAATCGAATCCAAGGCGATAATTGCGTTAATTTTTTGCTCGCTAAGTAGTTGTCGTAGCTGCAAAGCATAATGAATACGTCGCAGCTTGCCGTTTTTAATATTGGAATATAATCGACTATATTTTATGTTATCTAACCAATCATCATTCGGTTGCGTTTGTTTAGCATTAAAAAAGACAAAACTGACAGTTATATCTGGTCGCCGCTGTTTTAATAACAAAATAAATTCACGACAAACGGTTTCCATACCACCAAAACCACTAATGTTGTAGCTGGTTATTAATATTTTGTTTGGCATCGTCTGCTAATCTCATCAAGTTCTTGGTTAAAATAATATCTGTCAATCTTATCTATTTTAAAGAAATACCATTTCATTAATAAAATAGTTTGAATGGTGGTTATGACGCGTTTATTTATCGAAATATTGCGGTTATTTCAGTGTAATATTTA
Source organism: Arsenophonus endosymbiont of Crataerina pallida (assembly GCF_964020125.1). Classification (NCBI taxonomy): domain Bacteria; kingdom Pseudomonadati; phylum Pseudomonadota; class Gammaproteobacteria; order Enterobacterales; family Morganellaceae; genus Arsenophonus; species Arsenophonus endosymbiont of Crataerina pallida. Next base: position 712,280 of record NZ_OZ026540.1, read on the forward strand.
AAAAATAATTGAACAATAACTTAATTTAAAAGTTGCAAAAAAATCATTGTTTTGTTAATTCACAAAATAGAGTACATATTGCAAATATATACTCTACTGCTCTTCTTATAAGCTAAAAACTTGAACCCGATTTTTTTAAAAATAATATTTCTTCAGGAGTAGAAACTCTATTAAGAATTCCATTTCTGTGTGGATAGCGGCCAAAATGATCAATAATTTCTTTATGCCGCATTTCAAATTCAAGTGTTATTTTATCATTTAATGCAGTAAAAAGAGGAACAGCTTGTTGATGTATGAAAGGTGATTCTGAATGCATAAATGGCATTAAAATGAATTTACGTTCTTTTATTGGTAAGTGTGTATAATCTGGTTGTTTAATTGCTTCTTGAGCTAACATAAGCGCCATATTATCTTGTGAAAAAGCTTTTGCTGTATCACGCCAAATATTACGAGAAAACTGATCAAGCACGATAATTTCAGCTAATCTCCCTTTTATTGAACAACGCCAATGAGCAAGTTCACCACGACTCGCTTTTTCAGTAGTAAGTTTAAATCTATCTCGGATGATAGCGTCAAATTGTGGTTTTTTTTCGAACCATTGTTTATTGGTAGATTCCTTAAACCAGAAATCTAAAACTTCTTGCCATTCATTATGCATTATATTTATCTCTTTAGGTTAGCAACTTTCCCGCTGTAAACCATCTATAATTCTGAATAGTAAAATGAAGATGAAAATATAATATAGCTACTTTATAAGAAAAATTCTGTTAAATGAAGCAAATTATTTTATAAATTTGCTTGATATGTGACGATAATGTAATCTTATGTCACTCCATTAGTATGAGCAAAATGAATAACGTTATTATTTTAAATTATATTGCGTTTAGAAAATGTTAATTTTTTTTAAATTCTAATTATTATTTTTAATATATCAAAAGTGACAGTTTTTGATAAATAATTTACTATTTTATTTTTTATTAAATATTCAATGGTGTCATTTCTATTTTAATTAAAATAAAACAATATTCTAGAAATAAAAAATAAGCCACTAAAAAGAAAGTGGCCTTATTGATATATTAAATTAATTATTTTTATTACTTAGGCATTCTTGCATAAATTCTTGCCGTTTACCTTGTTTAAATTTCATTTTTTTAGCTTTTTTACTACAATTTTTCATTCTCTCATTTTGCTGATTTTTTTATTACGAAGGCAGGATTGCATAAAGAATTTTCTTTTTTCACCCGTTAATGATTGTTCTTTAGCTTTAGAATTACAACTCCCCATTTTACGTTGTTGCTCTGACATATCTTTTTGTGACATTTTTTCGGCAGCTAAAACAGGATTTATTAATAACACACTGATTAATGTAATAAATAATATTTTCAATTTCATAGTAGAACTCCGAATTTACAAGATATCAATACAACAATAGCAGTAAATTATGATTTGTGGAGAAAATAGTCATCAAATAATTAGAATAGTATTCTCTATAAAATAATTTCTGCTATTTTAGTGAGCTAAACTATCTTGCTTCTTTTGTTGTATAAGCTGGAGTATTCGCTTATATAGTAGTTATGTATAGTGAATTTTGCTATTTAGGATTAGATTGGTTGAGCCAATCGTTTTTGAGTTCCTGGAGTTCTTGTTTTATTGATTCGGCTATATAGAGTGATTTTTCTTTCATTAGCACCTCGCATTCGAGCTCTAATTGTTCAATATTAGTATTTTCATTTATGTTGAGATAATTATCATAAAACTTATTAACTTCCTTTAGTGCTATAAATAAAGCATTGTCTTTAGGACTTTCAGTAACAAAAGAATCCCTGCAAAGAATTAATGCACTGCGCGCATTTGCTATTGCAAAAATCTTATCTTCTGGTAAATTTTCTGCTTTTAATTTATCTACTATGGAATAATATTCAGTATGATATTTAGTATGATTTTTATCAGCTGGAGGGGCAACCTTATTGTGAGCTAATTCATAGGCAAAATTATATAAACAACAATACCAAACTTGATTTATATCGTTGTCGGTTATGTTTTGCCGTTGTTGCTCATCTAATGATAATCGACATAAATGCGAGTTCAAAAATTGATGATTATTTTTAAATATATCTTCGGAAAGGCCAAAACTTTCCCAGTCAGTATCAGCATATTTTATGGCGACCATCCCAAATTTTATTTTTAATATTTGTAACTCTGCTATAAAATTTTCGTTGTTTTTTTCACTTGATTCCAAATGACTATCATGCAATTTTTTAATTTCATTAATTAATCCTATAATTTCATTGTTAAATTCTATTTTTTGTTTCAATAATATATTCGTAGAATCATTAATTTTTTTATCAAATTCTAATAATATATTATTGTAATTGTCGATATTATATTCTTTATAATTTAATTGCTCAGATGGAAATGCTGGAACAGAAGTTAATGGTGATATAGGCATATTAATTTTTCTCAAGAATATAAATTAACTAAATGGACAATTTTGCCGATTGCCAGATTATTCTTTTGAGTTTGTATTTTTATTTTTTAAAGATATTTGCTCAAGTGATGAGCAGATTATTTTTTTATCAGCGGCTTTAAGATTATGCAGCTGGATTTTATTTATATATGAACAGATCTGATTTTTTATTTGACCGTTGTTTTTTAATTCTTTCGCAATTAATTGTATGATGTCATCAGTTAATTTGCTGATTTTTAAACGGATAACTGCTAAATCATCATGTTGAACTATCGTTTCTGGCATAGCTAGCCAGTCTGCCTTATAGCGATATTGAATAGCTTTAGCGGCATTTATTTGGGATATTATAAAAGGCTTTATTGATTTTTTATCCAGGCCTAAAATTTCTGCTTTATTAATAGAGTTTAAAATAACTTTATTTTCTTGAGTACGATCTTCGACTAACAGGTGTTTTTCAAATTTATACTTAGCAACATATTTCATGTAAGAAAGACGTTGCTCAATAAGAGCTGCAATTTCTTGGTATTGATTAGCCGTAGCTGTAAATGAAATGAAAAAAAGCGTAGATAAAGAGTACTTCAATATAACTGCACAGGGTTTATGGCGCTTAAACTTATTAATCATAATACATCCGGATGCTATATTGTGAAAATAACTTAAATGTATCAATAAATTAAATAATATTCAACATTATTGAATATATAATTTAATTATTTATAAAGTCTTTTTTTCTTTCAATAGCACGTTCAAGTATTTCAAGATAATCAGGTGTTTCTGTTTCAAATGATGTTTTAATATTATCACACGCTATATTCACTATTTCTGGTTCAGCTGTTGCCGGATTTCCTGATTGAAAGGGAGGTTGAGGATCATATTGGGTAAGTAGTTGCATTACCTTTGCATCAGTTTCTGATTTTATAATTGATAATATGCGCAGTCCAAAATCAATACCAGCGGTTACGCCTCCACCCGAAATTCTATTTCTATCAATGGTAACCCGTTCGTTAGAAACAGTAGCACCTAATTTTGCTAAAAATTCATTGCAACTCCAATGTACTGAAGATCTATAGTTATCTAAAAGATTTACCGCGGCTAAAAACATACTACCATTACATACACTAGTAATATACTTAGCATTTTGGCCAACTTTGTGTATCCATTTTAACATTTTAGTATCGTTAAGTGCTGGAAAAGGATTATGTGAACCGGTAATGCATAAGATATCTACAGCATCTAATTCATCAAATGTTGTGGTAGGTCTGAGTGTTACACAATTAATTTCTGTCGAGATTGGTTGTTTATCATGCCAAACATATCCTATTGTAAATCCTTGATTTTGTAATAGCGTGGCAGGACCAATAATATCTAATGGTGTCATTCCTGGAAAAAGAACAAATGCAAAAACTAAATCTTTTTTTTCAGTAGTAATTTTTTCTTCTTTCATATTATGACCTATTTAATTTTATAATGAGAAAGTTAAATGCCAAGTTAATACTTTTATGTTGTTAACTTAATTTATTACTATTAATCTTAAATATTTAGTTTTATTAACAGCAACAAAATAGAACTCAGCGGTATTGATAATAGCTTATTTTTGCCACTTAAAATTGATCTAATATTATTTATTATGGTTTTATTATGAGTAATACCCAGTTAATTTAAATGAGTGTTACTATTTATTGCTGTTACAACATTATTAAATTATCCGTTTATCGTAATATCTAATAGAATATTTTTACATAATCGCTCAGCAGAACCGCTTTCATCATGAGCAAGTTTCACCATAACCATTAAATGCGACAAAATGTACAGCGCGAGCTGGGTTAAAAAAAGGCGTATTTTTATACCACATATAGGGTTGTCGCCCATCATTACTATCTTCAACAATTTGTGTTAGATCAAGCGGAAGTGCTTCATAATAAGCAAGCTCCATTATTTGATTATTACTATAGTGATAATTTTTTGGTAAAATAACTTTAATATCTATGCAATTAGTATAAAAAGTTACATTTAGCGTAGAACCTTCATTTAGTGGAAAGATACGTGTATGTTGTCTCTTACGATCGATAATTTCTATGTATGAACCAGATGGCATATTGGCCAAAGTAAATACCAATCGTGTAAATTCAACATTTACTTCTTCAATAACAAAAGTTCTAATTAAGGAGCTTTGATTATCTTGTATAAAGTTATGATTGATATGTACTATTTTGCTATTTTCTGCATATTTTTTTATATTCATTTTTTTCCTGGGTCATTCTATTTACTATTTGCTATTTGCTATTTGCTATTTGCTATTTGCTATTTGCTATTTGCTATTTGCTATTTGCTATTTGCTATTTGCTATTTGCTATTTGCTATTTGCTATTTGCTATTTGCTATTTGCTATTTGCTATTTGCTATTTGCTATTTGCTATTTGCTATTTGCTATTTGCTATTTGCTATTTGCTATTTGCTATTTGCTATTTGCTATTTGCTATTTGCTATTTGCTATTTGCTATTTGCTATTTGCTATTTGCTATTTGCTAATATGATCAAAAATATGATTAAGGATCTTAATGTCTCAACAGAATAAAATGAAACTAATTTTGCTTAATATTATTAAATATATAAAAAATAAATTTTTTATATTATAAATGTTATTTTTTATTTTATCTTTTTTGCTTATTACGCATTAATAAATGCATGTGATAAATTTTATATTTTATATTTTATGATTTATAATGTATTATTAATGCAAAGGAGAAATAATATTAACAATTATAATTTCTTTTTACTATTTAAATGTAATAAGTTAATAATTATTATCTTTAAAACACATAATATAATAAAATTAACATCGCATTTAAATAAAATTATCTATTTGGTAAATAAGCTGTGAATACAAAACTTTATTTATCAGAATGATATAGTAGATATCCACTAAAAGTAGAATTTTATTTCAACACTACCCTTAGTGGTAATTAAAGTGAAAAGAAAACATAGCTAGTTATAATTGAATGTCTATAATTATGGCAGTTATAAAAGTAAATTATTTTTTATCAACCTTTAAATTGAAAACTTTTTGGTATAGTAATTTTAATCCTGTACCACCCATGGATCCTAGTAAGCCCGCAACTACTAGTGCAATATAGTCACTAGAGCCATATTCCATAGCTAATAAGCCTCCAATAAATCCAGTAAAGCAAGATATAATCATTTCAAATATCATCGCTATCCATCGTCGTTTTGATTTCTTTTTTTCCGTATTTAATATATATCTAGTAGCACCTCCCCATGCAGAAAACAAACCTATAAGACACCATAAAAGAACATCATTTTCTTTAGGCATATGGGTATAACCCCCAGATTCTAGATTTACTTTTTTAAAGGATTTTATTGAAACAAAAATAAGACAATTATTAAACTTTATTGTTACAACCATTACGATTACTGTAATGGTTCGTGCGTTATTTTATTTTATAAATATACTGTTTGGAAAGATATAATTGATTTTTTTTAATAAAAGAGATAAAGATGGCTTTAAAATTTTCCATAATTAGTAATAATATTTAGATACTATTAGGAACTAAAATTCATTAAATGAAATAAAATTTATGTTAATTAAACCTGTTATTGCTGTAAAATGAATTTAGTTAATTTAGTCTTTAAAAAAACTATTATCAAAATTTTGAACATTAGCTCAATAAAAAAGTATAGTTTTGTATTCTTTATTGATATAAGTATAACTATATTAGTTTATTTATATTTTATCAGGAGGAGGAAGCTATGAAGTCGTATATAGTTATCAATAGCGTTGGTAGGACGGTTGAAGTAGAAGATGAAGTTGTAAAATTAACCCCTAAAGAATTTCTTATGCTTGAAGTTATCCTCAATTTTTCTCATGGCAAGGATACGATGGATTTAGAACACCTTATTCAGTATGTGTGGATGGATAGATATAGGAGTATTACAGCAAATAACGTTAGCCAATTGTTTTCTAGAGTACGAAAAAAACTTTACAATGTTAGTGGTTTTCTTGATTTGAAAAGAATGCCAAATGGTATGATTTGTGCAATTATAAAAGATGGTACGGAAATATTATGGAATGAAAAACCCCCTAAACGATATCTTCTTATTACTCACATCTACAATTATTTAAAAAATTTACAAATTAAATTATAATTTATCTCAAATTATTATCTAAAATTAAAATAGTATTATCTTATAGTATATAATTCAAATCGCCATATTACACCAGGGAAATCACGGTAGCTTAAATGTATGTAAGATTGATTATAATTTGTTTTATTGAAAAAAATATAAACGTTAAATAAAATTTGAAAATTATATCTATATGTTAATTAAATGTTCGTTATTTAATTATACAATTTGGTAAAATAGCCCATTATTGCTCAAATTATAAATTAATTAAGTATTGTTAGTGTAAATCTTTTTTAAAAATATTAAATTGTACTAACAATGAATCAAATAAATTATCAAACTGCATTATTAATTTTATCAACTAATTTAACTAAAATCATAAAATTATTAATGTCATATTTTTAGTGTAAAGTTATGATTATCGACTAATAAACTAATCAATGTGTTTATAGTTTATTAGTTATATTTTTTTAGATAGAGGAAAGAATTGTTATATATTAACTTTCAAGTGAGTTATCTCACGATAGAATGAATTATTAAAGTTAAATATTTATTATGCTTAAAACATCTATAATATTTGGTTATGTATAGAAAATGTTTTAACTATATTTTACAGCCGTTGAGTTAGCCAAAGGATAAGTAATAAAAAATTTATATTAAGATAAGTTGAATATTAAAGCGTTGTTGAGAGTTTGGCATTTCAATAAAAATAACATTAGCATTAATAACAAGATTGTCGTCGCATTTTTTTTATTTCTTATACTTTATTATTCAATTTTCATTTAATAAACTGTATAATAAATGCCATTTTATGCGCTACATTAATTTTTTATGCAGTTAAATCATTTTATTAGTTATAAATGGTATTTGTTAATTAGTATTAGGTATCCAATTTTAAATGTACTATTATCTATATAAAATTTTTATTTAAATTAATAAAAACAGATAGTCTTGTAAGATTCATTATATTTCACGATTGAAAGATAATATAATCCAATAATAGTGTTATTTTTTTGTTTTGAAAAAAATTGATTTTAATTTTATTTTTGATAAAACTGGTTCCTATCAATAAACTTGTCAATATTGAATACTATCTTATGCTAAAGCAAGGGACTAATCTGTGATATCCATTGGCTTTATTTATTGTAAATGAGTGCTATTGATAGATAAATTATTTTTATAAATTATTTATTATTTCATTTTATAAAATACGATAAAAATTTTTAGCTTTAAAGTCACTCTTGTTAAGAAGAATATTATGCTTAAGTGCTACAAAATTAGTTGTATTTGGGTTATTTCATTAAAAATACAAAATTGATAAAAGATATATAATGAGAATGATTTTTATTATATCTTAACACTAAACAAAAAATAGTGAAATAGGGTAGTAAAGGTAATATATTCATTTGTTGTGATATAAAATAACTATTGGTTTAATCTAATAAGTCAAGTAAGGTAGCATAAATTATTCTGATTAATATTTTAATATTAGGAAAATTTATGATTTATAATTCCTTATCAATTGCTGGAACTGATCCAACGGGTGGTGCAGGTATACATGCTGATTTGAAAGTATTTTCCTCATTAGGAAATTATGGTGCAGCTGTGATAACAGCATTAGTTGCGCAAAATACTTGCGCAGTACAGTCAATTCATAATCTTCCTGGCGAAATTGTCGCTTCACAACTTGAATCAGTATTAACTGATGTTCGAATTGATAGTGTGAAAATTGGTATGTTATCAACTGCTACAAATATATCCATAGTAGCAGAGGCACTAGAAAAATATTCATTATCTTTTACGGTACTAGATACCGTTATGCTTGCGAAAAGTGGGGTACCATTATTGGATGCTGATGCAATCGATAGTCTTATTCATATTTTGTTACCTAAAGTGTCTCTTATTACCCCCAATTTGCCTGAGGCAGCAGTACTTTTTAATTGCAATATAGCTAGAAATGAACAGGAGATGGTATCTCAAGGAAGAAAACTATTATCATTTGGCTGCCCGGCTGTGCTTATAAAGAGTGGACATCTTGATAATAAAGAAAGCCCCGATTGGCTTATTACACATAGTGGTGAATGGCTATATTCATTACCTAAAGTAAGAACACAAAATACTCATGGTACTGGTTGTACATTATCTGCAGCGTTGGCTGCTAAGCGTCCTTACTTTGACAACTGGCAAGATACAATTATTGCAGCTAAAAATTATGTGCAAAATACCTTGAAGCATGCCAATAGATTAAATGTTGGCGAAGGAATTGGGCCTGTTCACCATTTTTATACCTGGTGGTAATTTTTCATCTAGTAAAAAAACTGTTAATAATTCTACAATTGTGAGAAACAGGATATTTATTTTATAGTATGCATTTATTGGTTATCTAGTGGATTTAAAATGAAAATTATGAATAGACAAAATAATTATTTAAGTTTCAAAATAATCGTTATTGTCAATCGTATTTAATAATAAAAATAATCTATTTCATAAAGTTGACTAGTTGTTTTAAAGTCCTAAAGAGATTTCTAATAGGACTTTTGGACAGAGATTATAAGTTTGAAATATTATTTATCGAAAATACTTTTATCCGTTTGATGCATCAATTGGCTAGTAATTGTTCCTGCAACCATTGAGCCATTAACATTTAATGCAGTTCTTCCCATATCGATCAATGGTTCAATCGAAATAAGTAACGCTACTAAAGTAATTGGTAATCCCATCGCGGGTAAAACCATTAATGCAGCAAAAGTTGCTCCCCCACCTACGCCGGCCACCCCGGCAGAACTTATGGTCACAATACCAACAAGTGTAGCGATCCATATAGGATCCAGGGGATTGATTCCTACCGTTGGGGCAACCATTACAGCAAGCATTGCGGGGTAAATACCTGCGCATCCATTTTGACCAATTGTTGCGCCGAAGGATGCTGAAAAATTAGCAATTGATTCAGGAATGCCCAGTTGCTGAGTTTGCGTTTCAACGTTTAATGCAATACTGCCAGCACTTGAACGACTACGTACTTGCATTAACTTAGCGGCGCATATTACCATCATGCAGGTCTAATTAATAGATTAAATCTGGGATAATAAGAATAAAACGCTAAAAAACTAGTGACAAAATAATTGTCAGCTAGTTAAATTTTGATTAATTAACTTAATTTAAATTTATTTTTTATTATACAATGAAATAGCAATAAAAAACTAGTTTAGTCTATCGCTAAAATTTTATTCAGTTCGGTTCGCTATAATTTTTAGTAAAAAATATAGTACGATAAGTAAATGCAAAAATTAATAATAGGAATGACTTTTTTAAAAAATTTTATCGGATTAATGCCAGAGAAAGAAAGAAGTATAGCATGGACAATAAACATTAAGGATAATGCTAAATAAGAAGCAATGACAAAACTGCCAAGTTTAATAATATCTTGTAGGTTTGAATTAGCAACAACTTTAATCATTAAAGCCATTACTCCATATGGTGTAAGCCGTATAACTAGCCGAACCAGGATTGAAAAATATCAATAGCAGATAATATTTTTTCACCTTTTTCGGGATTAGTTTTAGCTAATTGGAGAGCCGCTATGCCTAAAAACGTAGAAAAAATAACAACGCTAATAATAGATGTTGGATTAGCTCCTGCCAGATCGGCAAATGGATTTTTAGGAATAAATGATAATATTAATTGAGGTATTGTTAAATCAGAAACCTTGTGGATGTAGTTATTTTCTATTATCCCAAGTTGAATAGTTTCACTACTAGTTTGTACCAGACCTTCTGCAGTTAAGCCAAACCAATATGTAATAATAATCCCGATGAGAGCGGCAATGGCTGTTGTAAAAAGAAGGATCCCAATGGTGAAAAAACTGATTTTTCCTAATGAAGAGGTTTGATGCAAACGTGCTACCGCATTTAGTATGGAAGCAAATACCAAAGGCATAATAATCATTTGAAGTAATTTCACATACCCATTGCCTACAATATTGAACCAAGATAATGAATCATGCACTATTTGATTATTAATACCATATACTAAATGTAAAACAACACCAAAAACAGTACCAATAAGAAGACCCACAAAAACTTTTTTTGATAGACTCCATCCATCTGCACTTATTTTGGCCAATAACAGCAATAATAGGATAAAGATAAGTACATTCAGAATTACAGGGAAATTCATACCCACTCTCCAGCTCGGTTTATTGTTCTAGGTATAAGATTCTTTGTCATTGGTGAAGTAAGATGATGAAAAACTTCCAATGAAACTCATTTTCCCTTATATATTATTAGCAATAAAAATAATTTTCTTATAACTAAATGCAATTTTATATTCATAATGTTTCATCGTGAATAGAATAAAATTAAATCGTTTAATTCATTAACTACATATGTAATAACGTTTTTTTTGTTTCTTGTAACAGCGGTCGTAGTGGTAATTGATAGTTCGATGGAATTAATATCGCACAAATAGCTAATAATATGGCGATAGAATGTTCTGCTCTTTGATTAGAATTATTACCTAATATAGGAAAACAGAAAGAAATTTTTGCTGGCCATAAGAAAGGTATCCCTTTCGCGGTTAACATATCCCCGACTAAATGACTAAAATAACCTAATAAGAATGCTTGAATCAGGGCATCAGAAAGCCAGTAACTATTGGGCAATTGAGTTGATAATAACATAATGAGCAGCCATGCGAGTAAACTGTGGGTAAAACCACGGTGACCACATAAACGACAAATTGGCACAGAAATGAAACGAAATAAGCGTCCGAGAGAAGAGGATGGATGATCTATATCCGGTAGCAGTGCGCCAAGTAGCGCACCGGCTAATAAATGAAGCCAATCACCATGTGCAAACTCAGGTGTTATTGCTAGTTTATGCACAAGTATTAATGATGATACTGAAAAAAACAGATGCCCGGTGGCAGTCATAGCATATAATATCCAACTGTTTATTTATACAGTTTGCAAAGTATAATAGTTTTGGCTTAGTTTGAGTAGTGTAATCGAAAAAAATATCTTATTTATTAAATAATAAGAGCAATTTTTTGTAAGAGAAGTGATATTGCATTAGTTTGGCAGTATACTGATGCATCAAATTACTGCCAATTGAACAAATTTAAACGATATGCTTAGTTGTTAATTCAGCCAGCGTATTGAGTTTGACGTCTGCTAATGTCCAACGTGGATCAGTGAAATGATCTTTTGGTGGGACAACGATACTACGCATACGTGCAGATTTAACCGCAATCATACCATGAAAAGAGTCTTCAAAAGCCACACAATGTGTTGGTTCTATAGCTAGCAGTTTCGCTGCTTGTAAATAAACTTCTGGATGGGGTTTACTGTAGGGTAATGGTGTCGCTGATACTACGGCTGAAAAGTAATCGTGAATATTAAACATAGTGAGTACTTTTTCTAATATGTGCTTTGGTGAAGCTGATGCTAAACCAATTTTTAAATTATGATCCTGACATAGTTGAAGTGCATGTTTAACACCTGGTAATAAAGGTCGTTGTTCTTCTATAAGTTCAATAACCCGTCTAACAATTTTTTGTTCCACCTCTTCTAATGAGGTTCCTTGCCAGGGGGCAGCTAAATACCACAGTTGTACCACTTGATCGATACGTAATCCTAGAGTGTCGGGAAGTTGATTAGCAATTGAAGTATTAACGCCAAGTTTACTAAGAATTTCTTTTTCTGCTTGGCTCCAAAGGGGTTCAGAATTAATCAATAACCCATCCATGTCAAAAATAGCAGCTTTGATAGATAGCTCATGAGACATTAAAAGCACTCCTATTATTCATGATTTGTTGCTTAATTCTATCAATTTAAAATAAAGAAATCTTTTAATATAGGTAGGTGAGGTCTTATTTTGGTTAGTGATAAAATAACATTTATATGTTTTTGATAACATTTTATCATTTAATATAAATGGTAATATAAAAAATATGAGGAGATTTAATGAATTATCAAACAGCATTTTATATCGCTATTACAAAGTGTGTTTTAGGATGGATAATTTTTTCTTTAGCGCTGGTGTCTACTGTAGTTTCATTAGTTTTGCTAGCAGAAAAGCAAGGTTTACAAGGGGATGGCTTAAATGCTGTAGCCAATGATTTTATTAAAATTATGGCTCTTATTATACGGCAAAACACGGTCTTTTTAAATTTTTTTGGCATAATTCACCAATTCCCAGTACTCATATGGGACTTTCGACAGCTAATCTTGGCTTTATTTTACTATTTTTCTTAATGTTTGTTGGTCAAGCTTTGAGTGCTTCAGGTAACAGAATGAATCGTCAATTGAAATTTATTAAAGAAAGTATTGAAGATCATCTTATTTTTGAAAGAGCGAAAGGTACTGAAGTATCAAAAGAAGAGATAGAAGCCAAAATTACTATTCCTCGTCATACCATTTTCCAGCAGTTTTTTATTTTGTATATATTACCGATTATATTAGCAACTGTCTTGAACGTTAAAATTATGGAGAAACGTGATGGTACGACTCATTCCATTCTTCGTTCTTTCTGAGCATCGCGTTCAGGATAGTCAGCAGCTTGCGCATACAGGCGACCAGCGCCACTTTTTTGGCTTTTCCCGCTGCAAGCAGACGCATGTAAAAGGCTTTTATCACCGGATTAAAGCGAGTTGCTACAAGCGCGGCCATATAAAGTGCTGTTCGGACTCCGTCCCTTCCGCCAAATATGGTTCGCCGACCACGCATGGTACCCGAGTCCCGGTTTATGGGGGCAACGCCTACAAGCGCGCTAATAGCTCGCCTCGAGAGGCTGCCCAGTTCGGGAAGCTCCGCCAACAACGCAGCAACTGTCATGGTACCAACCCCTTTAATGCTGCTCAGCCTAGCGGCCAGATCCTTAAAGTGGTTCCTTATGTGGTTGTTCATATCCTCATCGATTCTGGCAAGTTCATCTTCCAGCGCCTTGATGATGATGATGATGCTTTTTCTATTCTGTGGATGTGCGGTATACAGCCTATTACGTTCTGCCACCAACATTGTAATCAACTGGCGTCTGCGTACGACCATCGCAGCAAGAACCTGACGTTCTGCATTTGGCAGAGTCCGGATAAAGCGCTCTCGCTCCGGATGTCGATTAATAACCTCTGCCATTTGTGCAAGCACTTTGGCATCAATACGGTCAGTTTTTGCCAGATAGCCCATAGCGCGGGCAAAGTCTCGGGATTGTCTGGGATTGATCACAGTGACGTCAAAGCCTTCAGCCTGGAGCGAGCAGGCCACAGTAGCTTCAAGCCCGCCAGTTGCCTCCATCAGAACCAACACCACCGAATGCTTTCTCAATTCGGCGATAATGGCATCAAAACCGTCAGAGTCATTACTGACCGTAAACTGTGCAATATCACAGCTGGCTGCTATGTCCAGCGTTGCTTTAGAAACATCAATACCCACACAAAGTGGATTTGGCTGACTCATGATTACCCATCCTTGCAAATGCGTTATGGAGTACGGACAACTGTTCGGGTTTCAGATGAGTGGCTCAGTGTATGCGCCGGTCGCTAATTAACGGGCTTAAAACCCTAGGAGGAATCGGGCTGCATGCACCTTGCCAAATCTAATTGTAACTATTTTAAACCGTTTTCAAGATACAAGGAGGAATCGGGCTGCATGCACCTTGCCAAATCTAATTGTAACTATTTTAAACCGTTTTCAAGATACAAGGAGGAATCGGGCTGCATGCACCTTGCCAAATCTAATCGTAACTATTTTAAACCGTTTTCAAGATACAAGGAATCGGGCTGCATGCACCTTGCCAAATCTAATCGTAACTATTTTAAACCGTTTTCAAGATACAAGGAGGAATACTTTACTTCATATGAATATTTTAGGCTGGTAGTTTTCTTATATTATAATCAATTGAAAAATAATTTTATTGAACAGTTGAATGAAGATCATCAGTAATAACTTATCTAGCAATAAAACTATTGTTTTGAATGTTATTATAGCAATTTAACAATAATAGCCTTGATATATCAATTAATGCTTATCAAAGCTGATAAGGAAATGTCAACTTCTGCGCGAGCCAGCTTTGACCAAATTCCGATTAATTATTTTTAAATCAATTAATTGGAATATTTATTTTGCTATGATTGTTAAATATATTGTTTTCTAATTTAGCTTTAGTAAAGATTTTTATGATGACAAAGTGTTAATTTGAATAATGAAATGAATTATTACCTATTTACATTCTAGTTATTGCATTATTCATTTCAATTCTTGAGATCATATTATGACAATTTATAGTTAATAAATAGAATTTGTATGAAAAACTAAGGATTATCATCTGTAATAAATAAGATAATCCTAATTTTTTCTGGTTATTTTTAATATATTTCTTAGCTTAAGGAAGAATTGAAATTTTATCGAAAGAAGAGCGCTTTTTTATTTTACTAATATAGCTGTGGATTAATGCAGCAATAAAATAAATTGCTTGAGTTATTACAATACAAGACCCCGTTGCTGCATCAATATGAAAACTCAAAATAGTGCCTATTAAAGAGGATGTGGTTGAGGCGATAACTGCAATAATTAACATTCGATTGAAATTTTGACAGAGTGTAAAAGCTATAATTCCAGGGGAAATAAGCATAGCAATGACCAGAATTATTCCTACCGCTTGTAAAGATGCCACAATGGTAAGTGCCAATAAAGAGAGTAATCCATAATGTAAAAGTTTAACGGGTAAACCAATAACCTTTGCCTGATTAGGATCAAAACAATAAAGCATAAAATCTTTGCGTTTTAACAGGATAATCGCGATAGTAAAAGCTGAGATCCAAAGCGTTTGTTTAAATTCAGCTTTGGTAATGCCAAGGATATTACCAAAAAGAATATGGGTAAGATGTTGATCTGTATCGATACAGGCAAATAGTACTAATCCAAAGGCAAACATACCGGAAAAAATAATACCCATGACAGTATCTTCTTTTATGCGGCTATTTTCTTTTAGATAACCGGTCGCGAATGCACAAAAAATTCCTGATATAAAAGCACCAATTGATAAAGGAATACCAATAACAAAGGCGATAACGATGCCGGGTAATACAGCATGAGAAATAGCATCACCCATTAAAGACCAACCTTTAAGTATCAAAAAGCAGGAAAGAATAGCGCACACTGTTCCGGTTACAAGGGCGGTAATGATAGCTTTTTGCATAAAAGGAAAAGTAAAAGGTGTTATTAATAATTCCATCAAATCATTCATTGTTGCTTACCTCTTGTTTTAACTGTTTGAGGTGTACAATTTCTTGTCGTGCTTTGCGGCGGGAAGCAAATAAACCATATTTAGGGGCAAAAAAGAAGGCATAAAGAAAAATCAGTGTTTGCAAAGTAACGATAATTCCGCCTGTCGCACCATTAATAAAATAACTGATATAAGCGCCAAGAGCACTGGAAGTAAATCCGATCAGTATGGCAATAATAAGTAACCGCTTGAATTGATCCGTGAGTAAATAAGCTGTAGCGCCTGGGGTAATAACCATTGCTATCACAAGTATGGCTCCCACAGTTTGTAAGGCAGCAACCGTACATGCGCTTAATAGGGTAAAGAAAATAATTTTTAATTTTAGCGGATTTAGTCCAATAGAACGGGCATGATTTTCATCAAAGAATACGGCAAGTAAATCTTTCCAGATAAACATAAGTATAATAAAAGAAATGGTAATAATAATTTCAACTTGTAATACATCTTCATCTGCAATACCTAAAATATTGCCAAAGATAATGGTTTGTACATTAACGGAAGTGGGATTTAATGAAAGAATTAGCAATCCTATGGCAAAGAAGGTGGAGAAAATAAAACCAATTACTGCATCTTCTTTTAGTTTTGAAATATGGCGCACCAATGTCATGGAAAGTGCGGCAAGAATACCGGTAAAAAATGCCCCTATAGAATAGGGAAGGCCAAGGGCATAGGCACCTGCGACTCCGGGAACAACAGAATGAGAAAGGGCATCGCCCATTAACGACCACCCCTTTAACATTAGATAAGCTGAGAGAAAAGCGCAGACTGCTCCAACGATAGCACTAACCCAGATTGCTTTAACCATGTAGTTATATTCAAAAGGTTGAAGTAATAGATCCAACATGATTTATTCCTTTGGTTGCTTTTTAATGACGGATGCTTGTTCATGGTTGCCATAAAAAACAGCTGCTCTTTCATCATCAGTAATAACAGTTAATGAACGAGGATCATCATCATCGTGAAGTTCTGCACCAGAGAGATTAATATGGCGTAGTACACCGCCGAAGGCGAGTTGAAGATTTTTTTGGGTAAAGGTTGTTTCGATCGGACCACTAGCCAGTATAGTTCGGTTTACTAAAATAACTTGATCGCAAAATTCAGGCACGCTTCCCAAATTATGTGTAGAAACCAAAATTAAATAGCCATTGCTACGTAAAGAGCGTAAAAGCTCAATAATCGCATTTTCTGTTTTTACATCGACGCCGGTAAAAGGTTCATCAAGCAGTAATACTTTTCCTTCTTGCGCAAGTGCTCGCGCAAGAAAAACTCTTTTCTTTTGGCCGCCAGAAAGCTCACCTATTTGTCGTTGTTCTAAACCGGTAAGATCAACCCGCGCTAATGCTTCAGCAACAATTTGTTTATCTTGCTGGCTTGGAATACGTAAAATACCCATTTTACCGTAGCGGCCCATCATAACTACATCGGAAACTAGAACCGGAAAGTTCCAGTCAACTTCTTCAGTTTGTGGTACGTAAGCAATAATATTTTGTTTAAGCGCTGTTTTGATCGCAGCATTGTTTAATGTTACACGTCCTTTTGTTGGTGTTACTAAACCCATTATTGTCTTAAACAGCGTTGATTTGCCACTACCATTAACGCCTACTAGCGCACAAATTGAACCACCAGTAATATTAAAACTGGCATCGTAAATAGCAGTATGCCCGTTATTGTATGTAACAGTAGCATTATCAACAACTAAGTTTGGTTTTTCGTAAAAAATATTGTTACTCATTATTATTGACCAAAACCTTTTGTAATAGTATCAACGGTAGTTTTTAATAATTCGATATATGTTGGAACTGGGCCATCGGGGGTAGACAAAGAGTCAACATAGAGTACACCACCATATTGGGCCCCGGTTTCTCGGCTGACTTGTTTCGCTGGTTTATCAGAAACGGTACTTTCGCTAAACACAACTGGAATATTATGTTTTTTCACAGTATCAATAACTTTACGAACTTGTTGCGGTGAACCTTGTTCTTCTGCATTAATTGGCCACAAATAAGCTTCTTTAAAACCATAATCGCTAGCCAAATAACTAAAAGCACCTTCACTGGTTACTAGCCAACGCTTTTGCTGCGGGATTTGTGCCAGTCTTTTCCGTAGTGGTGCATCAATTTTGCTAATTTTACTAGCATATATTTTCGCATTTTGGTTATAAATATCTGCATTTTTAGGATCATATTTTACTAGTGCTGCCCGAATATTTTCAATGTAGATCAATGCATTTTGGGCAGACATCCAGGCATGAGGATTAGGATTTCCTTGATATTCCCCTTCTCGAATAGGCATCGGTTTTATTCCTTTAGTAACTGTAACGGCAGGAATATGTTTGAAGTTTTCAAAAAAACGACTAAACCAGGTTTCAAGTCCTAATCCATTCCATAAAATTAAATCAGCATTATGCGCTTTTAATATGTCTTTGGGAGTTGGTTGATATTCATGAATTTCAGCCCCCGGTTTGGTAATTGATTGGACATTGGCTGCATTACCTGCCACATTTTGCGCAATATCCTGAATAATAGTAAAAGTTGTTACAACGGTAAATTTTTTTGCGTAAGCGATTGGATTAAAAAGAAGAACAACAGCAATTATTATTAAACCAGTAAAAGTGTGCTTAGATGAAAGGTTGGATCTTTTATACATAAGTGGTTTCCCGGTAAAAAAGTAGTAAATTGCACTTTAATGAGAATGATTATCAACTATATATGAAAGATGTCAATACGATCGATTATTGTAATTGTAATTGTAATTGTAATTGTAATTGTAATTGTAATGTAAGTAGCAGATATGAGAACCTCTTCACAACTCAACACTAAAGAGGGTAATTTTTTATTTTTATCTTATTAGGCTATGCTAAATAGATCATACCACTAGAGGATTGGTGTAAGGTGAAATTTAAAAGTTGTGGAGTCGTATTCATTATTTTATTAATCGGCTGTTCAAGCAAACAATCTAATAACCCCAAAACAGTCTATCAGAACGATTATCTACGCTATTTCATGGAAGAGCAAACCGAAAGTGTACCGTCAAAAACCCCTTACGATGGTGTAATTAAACAAGCGGCGCAACGCTATGCGATTGATGAAAATTTAATTAGAGCAATTATTAAAGTGGAATCTAATTTTCGGGTTAATGCTGTGAGTAAATCCAATGCAATAGGTCTAATGCAAGTTAAGGCTTCTACTGCTGGTCGTGATGCGTATCGGTTACAAGGCAAAGCGGGGCAACCTACCACGAGTCAACTTAAAGATCCGGCGATCAATATTGATGTGGGAACCGCCTATATTCGTTTTATTCAAGAAAATCATTTAGTTGGCATTCGTGATCCAAAAGTACTTTATTATGCAACGGTGGTTGCTTATGTTAATGGTGCCGGGGCATTATTACGAATTTTTGATAAAAATCGTCATGTTGCAATCGATAAAATTAATGAACTAACAGCAGAAGAGTTTTATCAACATATTCAAACAAAACACCCTAATGCGCAGGCACCACGCTATCTTTGGAAAATTAAAAACGCTTACAACTCAATAGCTATGATAGATTAATTATTGATTGATTTATAAGAAGAAAATTGATAATGACTTTTATCGTACTATATTTTTTACTAAAAATTATAGCGAACCGAACTGAATAAAATTTTAGCGATAGACTAAACTAGTTTTTTATTGCTATTTCATTGTATAATAAAAAATAAATTTAAATTAAGTTAATTAATCAAAATTTAACTAGCTGACAATTATTTTGTCACTAGTTTTTTAGCGTTTTATTCTTATTATCCCAGATTTAATCTATTAATTAGACCTGCATGATGGTAATATGCGCCGCTAAGTTAATGCAAGTACGTATTCCTTTTGCTCTATTTTAGGTATTTTATCACGTACATCACTTACAAGGTGAAGTAAGAAATTGCTTTAACTCACTTTTAATAAAAATATATTTCTATACATGTGATCTTGCGTATGGGTCACCACTGTAAATTAAGGATTTTAAATGCCAGTTATTACTCTTCCTGACGGAAGTCAACGTCAATATGAGCATGCTGTTTCAGTAATGGATATTGCAAAGGATATTGGCTCAGGTCTTGCAAAAGCCTGTATAGCCGGTCGTGTTAATGGTGAACTTGTTGATGCGAGTGATATAATTAATAATGATGCTCAATTAGCCATTATTACTAGTAAAGATCTTGATGG
The DNA here is from genome assembly GCF_964020125.1 of Arsenophonus endosymbiont of Crataerina pallida. Classification (NCBI taxonomy): domain Bacteria; kingdom Pseudomonadati; phylum Pseudomonadota; class Gammaproteobacteria; order Enterobacterales; family Morganellaceae; genus Arsenophonus; species Arsenophonus endosymbiont of Crataerina pallida. The sequence continues at coordinate 732,364 of NZ_OZ026540.1, forward strand.
TTTAGGGATTATTCGTCACTCATGCGCACATTTACTTGGTCATGCGATTAAACAATTATGGCCAACGACTAAAATGGCAATTGGTCCTATCATTGAAAATGGTTTTTATTATGACTTTGATCTGGAACACGCTTTAACCCAGGAAGATTTAGAAAAACTTGAGCAGCGCATGCACGAACTTGCTGAAACGAACTATGATGTTATCAAAAAGCGGGTTAGTTGGCAGGAAGCTAGGGATACGTTTGTTGCTCGAGGTGAGGATTATAAAGTTAAAATTTTGGATGAAAATATTAATAAAAATGATCATCCTGGACTTTATTATCATGAAGAATATATTGATATGTGTCGTGGGCCGCATGTCCCTAATATGCGTTTTTGTCATTACTTCAAATTACAAAAAGTGGCTGGTGCATATTGGCGCGGTAATAGCGATAATAAAATGCTACAAAGGATCTATGGAACAGCCTGGGTTGATAAAAAACAATTAGCTGCTTATTTATTACGTTTAGAAGAAGCGGCTAAGCGAGATCATCGTAAGATAGGTAAACAACTTGATCTTTATCATATGCAGGAAGAAGCTCCAGGCATGGCGTTTTGGCATAATGATGGTTGGGTAATATTTCGTGAATTGGAAACCTTTATCCGGACTAAATTGACTGAATATCAATACCAAGAAGTAAAAGGTCCATTAATGATGGATCGCATTCTTTGGGAAAAAACAGGTCACTGGGAAAACTATAAAGAAAACATGTTTACCACATCATCGGAAAACCGAGAATATTGTATAAAACCGATGAATTGCCCTGGGCATGTACAAATATTTAATCAAGGCTTGAAATCATATCGTGATTTACCATTACGTATGGCAGAATTTGGTAGCTGTCACCGTAATGAGCCATCTGGCGCTTTACATGGTTTGATGCGAGTGCGTGGTTTTACCCAAGATGATGCGCATATTTTTTGTACTGAAGATCAGATTTTAACTGAAGTAAAAAGTTGCATTAAAATGATTTATGATGTGTATGCAACCTTTGGTTTTGAAAAAATTGCCGTCAAATTGTCAACCCGGCCAGAAAAACGAATAGGCACTGATGCTCAATGGGATCGCGCAGAAGCCGATCTTGCCAAGGCACTGGGGGATATTGTATTTGATTATCAACCCGGTGAAGGTGCATTTTATGGGCCTAAAATTGAATTTACCCTGTATGATTGTTTGGATCGGGCTTGGCAATGTGGTACTGTACAGCTCGATTTCTCATTACCGGGTCGTTTAGGTGCTTCCTATGTGGATGAAAATAATGAACGTCAGGTACCAGTAATGATCCATCGTGCTGTTTTAGGATCACTTGAACGTTTTATTGGGATTTTAACTGAGCATTATGCCGGTTTCTTCCCAACCTGGTTAGCGCCATTACAAATTGTTATAATAAATATCACGGATTCACAGGCTGATTTTGTACAAAAAATAGTAGAAAAATTGAGTAATTTTGGTATTCGTGCAAAAGCGGACTTGAGAAACGAGAAAATAGGCTTTAAAATTCGTGAGCATACTTTGCGTCGTGTTCCTTATATGCTAGTTTGTGGTGATAAAGAAGTTGAATCGGATCAGGTATCTGTTCGAACCCGTAATGGTAAAGATTTAGGAACATTTGACGTCACAGAATTTGCAGAAAGAGTGCTTGATGAAATTCGCACTCGTCGTATTTATCAACTGGAGGAATAAGGTATTAAAGGCGGAAAAAGAATTCAAACGGCGCGCCCGAATCGTATTAATACGGAGATTCGTGCTTCTGAAGTTCGTTTAACTGGTTTAGATGGCGAGCAGATTGGTATTATTAGTCTAAAAGAAGCTCTTGAAAAAGCCGAGGAAGCTGGTGTTGATTTAGTCGAAATCAGTCCAAATGCCGAGCCGCCGGTTTGCCGTATCATGGATTACGGCAAGTTCCTCTATGAGAAGAGTAAATCGCTCAAAGAGCAAAAAAAGAAACAAAGAGTTATTCAGGTAAAGGAAATTAAATTCCGACCTGGTACAGATGAAGGTGATTATCAGGTCAAACTACGCAACCTGATTCGCTTTCTGGATGATGGTGATAAAGCCAAAATCACGTTACGGTTTCGTGGTCGTGAAATGGCGCACCAACAAATCGGTATTGATATGCTTAATCGTATCAAAAACGATTTGGGTGAGATGTCAGTCGTCGAATCTTTTCCAAGCAAGATCGAAGGCCGTCAGATGATCATGGTGCTTGCACCGAAAAAGAAATAGTTAGGCAACCAAGTAATAGTGTTCTATCTAGATGGAAAACTATTCGCCTAGCTAGTTATAATTAACAATGCGAAGTGGATATTTAAAATGCCAAAGATCAAAACAGTACGTGGTGCGGCAAAGCGTTTTAAAAAAACTGCCAGTGGTGGTTTTAAACGTAAGCACGCTAACCTTCGTCATATTCTGACTAAAAAGTCAACTAAGCGTAAGCGTCATTTACGACCAAAAACCATGGTTTCTAAAGGTGACCTGGGTTTGGTAGTGGCTTGTTTGCCATACGCATAAGTTTAAGATTATCGAATTTAATTCGAAGTGATAGGAGGTATATATGGCTCGCGTAAAACGTGGTGTAATAGCCCGCGCACGTCACAAAAAAATATTAAAGCAAGCGAAAGGTTACTATGGTGCTCGTTCGCGTGTTTATCGTGTTGCTTTCCAGGCGGTAATTAAAGCCGGTCAGTATGCTTATCGTGACCGTCGTCAGCGTAAGCGTCAGTTCCGCCAATTGTGGATCGCACGTATTAATGCTGCTGCTCGTCAGAATGGTTTGTCTTATAGTCGTTTTATTAATGGTTTGAAGAAGGCCTCAATTGAAATTGACCGTAAAATCTTATCTGATATTGCTGTTTTTGATAAAGTTGCATTTGCAGCATTAGTCGAGAAGGCAAAAAGCGCGTTAGCTTAAATCAGTTAAATTAAGGGGGGACTTAGCTCCCTCTTTTTTATTATCGATGACCCGTTGTATTATAAGTAAGAGTTATTTTATGAATAGCCGCTTAAAGATGAAAATTGTTTTTTTTCGTTTCTTTTTTTATTTTAGCACCTAAAATTTGGGGCTTTCGCGCATTTAAGAAAAGAAACGAAAAACCGCGATAAGCCTCCAAATGGAGGCTTTTTTGTTAGTAATTGCTAAAAAATTTTATTTTCAACAATGATTAGGCCAAAGGGTCGTAAGAAGAGGGAACAATGCCACATCTCATCGAGTTGGTTGCGCAGGCAAAAGCAGCCATAGAAAAAGCTCAGGATGTTGCTGCGTTGGATTCAGTGCGTGTTGAGTTTTTAGGTAAAAAAGGCCATTTAACACTACAGATGTCAACGTTGCGTGATCTACCTGCAGCAGGAGCAGTTATTAATCAGGCGAAACAACAAGTTCAGAATTCATTGAATATACGTAAAGAGCAGTTAGAAAATATGATATTGAATGCTCGATTAGCGGCAGAAAAAATAGATATTTCATTGCCAGGACGCCAGATCGAACATGGTAGTCTTCATCCAGTAACCCGTACCATTGATCGTATTGAAGAATTTTTTGCTGAACTTGGTTTTTCTGTTGTTTCCGGCCCTGAAATAGAGGATGACTATCACAATTTTGATGCTTTAAATATTCCTGCTCATCATCCGGCTCGTGCTTCACATGATACTTTTTGGTTTGATACTACGCGTCTATTACGTACACAAACTTCTGGTGTGCAAATTCGTACCATGAAGGGTAAACAACCCCCAATTCGTATTATTGCCCCTGGTCGAGTGTACCGAAATGATTATGATCAAACCCATACGCCAATGTTCCATCAGACAGAAGGCTTGATTGTTGATAAAAATATTAGTTTTACCAATTTAAAAGGTACATTGCATGACTTTTTAAATCATTTTTTTGAAGAAAAAACCTGCGTTCGTTTTCGGCCATCATATTTTCCATTCACTGAACCTTCAGCTGAAGTTGATGTGATGGATAAAAATGGTAAATGGTTAGAAGTGTTAGGTTGTGGCATGGTACATCCCAATGTATTACGCAATGTTGGCATTGATCCTGACTTATATTCTGGTTTTGCCTTTGGAATGGGAATGGAGCGTTTAACGATGTTACGCTATGGTGTGACGGATTTACGTGCTTTTTTTGAAAATAATCTTCGTTTTCTTAAACAATTTAGATAAGGCAGGATTATCACATGAAATTGAGTGAATTTTGGTTACGTGAATGGATAAATCCAGCAATAAGCAGTGAAGCCTTATCAGAGCAGATGACGATGGCGGGTTTGGAGATTGATGATGTTAAATCTGTCGCCGGTCAATTCCAGGGTGTGGTAGTCGGTGAGGTTGTTGAATGTGTTCAGCATCCTAATGCAGATAAGTTACGGTTAACAAAGGTCAATATTGGCACTGAACAGTTACTTAATATTGTCTGTGGAGCACCAAATTGTCGTCAAGGGTTAAAAGTCGCTGTGGCAACAATTGGCGCGGTTTTACCCGATAATTTTAAAATAAAAGCGACAAAGCTCCGCGGTGAGCTTTCTGAAGGTATGCTTTGTTCTTATTCTGAACTTGGCATTTCGGATGACCATACTGGTATTATTGAGCTACCCCAGGACGCGCCTATTGGTACCGATATTCGTAACTACTTACAACTAGATGACCATATTTTTGATGTAAGTTTGACACCGAATCGAGCTGATTGTTTAAGTATTTTAGGTATCGCTCGCGATATTGCAGCTATCAATAACCTAGAGTTAAATACGATAGAAATTGAACCAGTTAAAGCCACTGATGCTAGTGTTTTTCCTATTCAGGTGGAAGCGCCTATGGCATGCCCACGCTTTTTAGGACGAGTAATAAAAGGCATCGATGTTACAGCGCAAACCCCTAACTGGATGAGAGAAAAATTACGTCGAGGGGGGATCCGTAGTATTGATCCGGTAGTTGATATTACTAATTTTGTGTTATTAGAATTAGGTCAACCCTTGCATGCTTATGATCTTGATCGCTTAAATGGCATGATCATTGTTCGAATGGCAAAACAGGATGAAACATTAGTTTTGCTCGATAACAGCAAGGTAACTTTGAAGCCAGATACTTTAGTCATTGCCGATGAGAAGAATTCCTTAGGGATTGCCGGTATTTTTGGTGGCAAGCACTCCAGCGTTAATGAAAAAACCACTAATATCTTGTTAGAGAGTGCTTTTTTCGATCCACTGGCGATTGCTGGCCGGGCACGTAATTATGGTCTTCATACTGAGGCTTCACACCGTTTTGAGCGGGGCGTTGATCCACAGCTGCAATATAAAGCTATGGAACGTGCGACTAGATTAATCGTTGAAATTTGTGGTGGCGAGGTTGGAAATATTATTGATGTTAGCCATCAAACAAACTTACCGAAAGTGGCAACAATAACCCTGACTCGGCAAAAACTGGATCGCTTGATTGGTCATTGTATTCCAGATATTAACGTTACCCAGATCTTTCAGCGTTTAGGATGCCAAGTGAATGGTGAGCAAGATAATTGGCAGGTGGTTGCTCCTTCTTGGCGTTTTGATATGCAAATTGAAGAAGATCTGATTGAAGAAGTAGCCCGTGTTTATGGTTATAATAATATACCTGATATACCGTTACATGCAGATTTAGTTATGACCCCCCGTTGTGAATCAGCGCTGCCATTAAAACGAGTGAAAACATTATTAATTGATCGTGATTACAATGAAGCGATTACCTACAGTTTTGTTGATCCTAAAATTCAGCAACTACTGCATCCAGATTCTGATGCAATGATTTTACCGGATCCTATTTCAGCAGATATGTCGGTAATGCGGCTTTCTTTATTGCCCGGCTTATTAACGACAGTAATTTACAATCAAAATCGTCAACAAAATCGCATTCGACTGTTTGAAACTGGATTACGATTTGTGCCGGATGTAACAGCAGAGCATGGTATTCGGCAAGAATTGATGTTAGCGGGTGTGATTACTGGCAATCGTTATGAAGAGCACTGGTCACAAGAAAAACGCGCTGTGGATTTTTTTGATATCAAAGGTGACGTCGAAGCAATACTGGCATTAACCGGAAAATTAGACAATGTTATTTATAAGGCTCATTCTGATCCTGCACTTCATCCTGGACAAAGCGCTGGGATTTATCTGAATAATGATTATATTGGATATATAGGCGTTATTCACCCTGAACTGGAAAATAAGCTAGATTTGAATGGTCGGACACTTGTTTTTGAATTGCTGTGGGATACTGTTGCGGAGCGTGTTATTCCTAAAGCAAATATGATTTCACGTTTTCCTGCCAACCGACGGGATATTGCTGTTGTAGTACCAGAAGAGGTAGCAACAGCCGACGTATTAGCTGAATGCAAGAAAATTGGCATAAATCATATAGTTGGCATAAACTTGTTTGACGTGTACTGTGGTAAAGGTGTAGCGGAAGGTTATAAGAGCCTTGCTATTAGCTTAATCTTGCAGGATACAAATCGTACTCTGGAAGAAGAAGAGATTGCCGCAACTGTTGATAAATGTGTTGCTGCGTTAAAACGGCGATTCCAAGCATCCTTGAGGGACTAAACCTATGGCGCTTACAAAAGCTGAAATGTCAGAAAGTCTGTTCGAAAAACTGGGTATAAGCAAACGTGATGCGAAAGACCTGGTTGAACTTTTCTTTGAAGAAGTTCGTCGTTCATTAGAAAATGGGGAGCAGGTGAAACTGTCAGGGTTTGGTAATTTTGATCTGCGTGATAAAAATCAACGACCAGGTCGAAATCCAAAGACTGGAGAAGATATTCCCATCACTGCTCGTCGAGTGGTGACTTTTCGACCAGGGCAAAAGTTAAAAGGCCGGGTTGAAAAGATAAAGCCTCATAAATAATGAATTATTATTCTAAAAAGCCGCTAAAGCGGCTTTTTTATTATTCAATTGTATCAATATAATCCTAAACAAAAGTTCGTTATTTTGCTCTATTAATCAAAAACACTTATTAACAAAATTGCACTAACATTGACTTTAAATTTACTTATTATTATTTATTCACTTTCTTATTGATAAGAATTATTAGGGGTTTTATTTTGCTTTTTAATTTACTTAACTAATATGAAATTCTCTTTAGCCAAGTATATTTAACAAATTAATCCGTTCTGATTAGTTAGATTGGAAAGTTATTGTCATGTTGATGTGTAGTTAAGCTATTTTATGATATTATAGACAACTGACTCTAAAAAAATATTAGATGAATTGCTAGTAGGTTAATCTCATGAATGATTTTCTTCCTTTTTCTCGCCCAGCAATAGGTGACGAAGAGATCCGGGCGGTAGAAAATGTATTACGTTCTGGTTGGATCACCACCGGGCCGCAAAATCATCAACTCGAAGAAGACTTTCGCCATAAATTTGGTTGTCGGCATGCGATTGCTTTTTGTTCGGCAACAGCGGGTATGCATATAACGCTTATGGCCTTAGGAATTGATCCTGGAGATGAAGTTATTACCCCCTCATTAACATGGGTTTCAACCATTAATATGATCACCTTGTTAGGGGCACATCCAGTCATGATTGATGTAGATCGTGACACTTTAATGGTTCAGCCTGATGTCGTTGAGAAGGCGATTACCCCTAAGACAAAAGCGATTATTCCGGTACATTACGCCGGGGCGCCATGCGATCTTGATGCGTTACGTGAGATTGCACAAAGAAACAATATCGCATTGATCGAGGATGCGGCTCATGCCGTAGGTACTCAGTATCAAAGTGAATGGATTGGTCAACAGGGCACCGCCATTTTTTCATTTCATGCGATTAAAAATATCACTTGTGCCGAAGGCGGTTTAGTCGCTACCGATGATGATGCCTTGGCCACACGTCTGCGATGTTTAAAATTTCATGGTTTAGGTGTAGATGCCTTCGATCGACAAATACAAGGTCGTAAACCACAGGCTGAGGTCGTTGAACCTGGATTTAAATATAATCTCTCTGATATTCATGCGGCAATTGCTGTTGTTCAATTAACAAAGTTAACACAGATAAATAAACGTCGTGCAGAGCTTGTTGCTTATTATCGACAAGCGCTTGCCAATCTGCCGTTAAAAATGTTGGATGTACCCGATTATCCCCATTTACATGCCAATCATCTGTTTATGGTTCGAGTCGATAAAGCTGTCTGTGGTATTGACCGTGATAGTTTTATGGAACGCTTAAAAGAAAAGAATATTGGTACTGGTCTACATTTCCGAGCGGCTCATACGCAAAAATATTATAGAGAACATTATCCATCGCTTTCTCTACCTAATTCTGAATGGAACTCGAAGACCTTATGTTCATTGCCACTATTCCCTGACATGCGTGTTCAAGATGTTGATCGCGTTGTTGCTGCTATTAATGAAATTTTTTCGGAGCCGAGATAGTGTCTTTTCAAAATGATTTTGAAGAAATAAAAAAAGTTTCTATCGTTATCCCTATTTATAACGAAGAGCAAAGCTTACCCCAGTTATTGGAAAGAACATTGGCTGCTTGTCAGAGATTGAAACAGCCATATGAATTAATTTTAGTTGATGATGGTAGTGCTGATAATTCAGCTAGATTGCTGATGGATGCTGCTGAAAATCCGGCAAATCACGTTATCGCAGTGATTTTAAATCGTAACTATGGTCAACATTCTGCCATTATGGCTGGTTTTAAACAGGCAACCGGTGATCTTGTGATCACCTTAGATGCTGATTTACAAAACCCGCCTGAAGAAATTCCACATCTGGTACAAGTAGCGGAAGAAGGCTATGACGTAGTCGGGACCAGACGGATGAATCGGCAAGATTCTTGGTTTCGTAAAACAGCGTCAAAAATCATTAATGCCATGATCACCAAAGCAACTGGGCGCACCATGGGCGATTATGGCTGCATGTTGCGTGCTTATCGGCGTAATATTATTAATGCGATGCTACAGTGTCATGAACGCAGTACATTTATTCCCATTTTAGCAAATACGTTTGCTAAAAGAACGATCGAAATTGATGTTGCCCATGCAGAACGTGAGTTTGGTGATTCAAAATATAGCTTGATGAAGCTAGTAAATTTAATGTTTGATTTACTCACTTGTTTAACTACTACTCCGTTACGTTTGTTGAGTGTAGTCGGTAGTTTTATTGCGGCAAGTGGATTTTTACTGGCGGTTCTGTTAATTATTTTGCGTCTTATTTTTGGTGCAATGTGGGCTGCAGAGGGTGTTTTTACGCTGTTTGCTATTCTATTCATATTTATTGGCGTGCAATTTATTGCCATGGGACTACTCGGTGAATATATTGGCAGAATGTACAATGATGTTCGTGCCCGACCCCGTTACTTTATTCAAAAGATAGTTGGTGTTCATCTAGATACTGACGAAAATCAGGAAAAAAAATAATGAAAGCTATTGTTTTTGCTTACCATGATATTGGTTGTGTGGGATTAAAGGCGCTACAGAAGGCGGGCTTTGAAATTCAGGCTGTTTTTACACATACAGATGATCCTAAAGAGAATCATTTCTTTTCCTCAGTTGCACGCTTGGGGGCTGAGATGGGCTTATCTGTATTTGCGCCAGAAAATGTCAATCATTCACTTTGGATTGAGCGTATTGAGAAAATGCAACCGGATGTTATTTTCTCTTTTTACTATCGCCACATGCTTAGTCAAGAGTTATTGGCGTTAGCCCCTAAAGGTGCTTTTAACTTGCATGGTTCTTTATTGCCTAAATATCGTGGTCGTGTGCCGATTAATTGGGCTATTTTGCATGGTGAAACAGAAACGGGTGTCACATTACATAAGATGATAGCCAAGCCGGATGCGGGTGATATTGTTGCACAGAAAAAAATTTCTATTGATGCAACAGATACCGCATTAGTGTTACATGAGAAAATTCGTCAGGTGGCTGAACAGCTTTTGGCTGATACATTACCCTTAATTAAAATGGGTGATTATTCAGCAACGCCACAAGATGAAAGTAAGGCAACCTATTTTGGCCGTCGTAGCGCTGAAGATGGTTTAATTGATTGGTCGAAATCTGCTACCGAAGTGAATAACTTAGTACGAGCGGTAACCGAGCCATATCCAGGTGCATTTACTTATTTGGCTGAGAGTAAAATGATTGTCTGGCGTGCCCGTGTGCTAGAAAAATCACACGATAAATTACCGGGTACAATCATTTCTACCGAACCATTGCAAATAGCTTGTGGTCAAGGTGTGCTTGAAATTCTGACCGGGCAGAGTGGAGCTGGATTATACGTTGAAGGATCGCGTTTAGCGGCTGAAATGGGAATTGTCAATGGCGTGCGTGTTGGTGCTAGACCGACGACACAGGTAAAACGGCGTAAGCGTGTTTTGATCTTGGGTGTAAATGGTTTTATTGGTAATCATTTAACCGAACGTTTATTAGCAGATGGTCACTATGATATCTATGGTTTGGATATTAGTTCTTCTGCTGTTGCACGTTTTATTAATGATCCCCGTTTTGGTGATGATCAGCGTTTTCATTTTGTTGAAGGCGATATCAGTATTCATACTGAGTGGATTGAATATCATATTAAAAAATGTGACATCATTTTACCACTGGTTGCTATTGCAACACCGATTGAATATACCCGCAATCCATTAAAAGTTTTCGAGTTAGATTTTGAAGAAAACTTAAAGATAGTGCGTTATTGTGTAAAATATAATAAACGTATTATTTTCCCATCAACTTCTGAAGTTTATGGGATGTGTGATGATAAAGAATTTGATGAAGATACTTCTCGTTTAATTGTCGGGCCAATTAACAAACAGCGTTGGATTTATTCTGTTTCTAAACAGCTATTAGATCGCGTTATTTGGGCATATGGTGTTAAAGAAGGGTTGAAATTCACTCTATTTAGACCGTTTAATTGGATGGGCCCACGTCTCGATAGTTTACATTCTGCCCGTATTGGTAGTTCACGAGCGATTATCCAACTAATTTTAAATCTGGTCGAAGGTTCACCGATAAAATTAGTTGATGGCGGCGCTCAGAAGCGTTGTTTCACCGATATTAAAGATGGTATTGAAGCATTATTTCGTATTATTGAAAATAAAGATGAAAAATGCGATGGTCAAATTATTAATATTGGTAATCCAACCAATGAAGCAAGCATTGCTCAATTAGCTGATATGCTACTTGACAGTTTTGAAAAACATCCGTTACGTAAACACTTTCCTCCATTTGCTGGTCTTAAAAAGATTGAAAGTAGTAGTTATTATGGTAAAGGATATCAAGATGTTGAGCACCGTAGACCGAGTATTGAAAATGCCCGGCGCTTGCTCGATTGGGAGCCAACTGTTGATATGAAACAGACTATTGATGAAACTTTAGATTTCTTTTTGCAAGCTGCGACGGAAGAATTAGGTAAAAAATAATGAAGAAAATTGGCTTAAGAATTGATGTGGATACCTATCAAGGTACCAAAGAAGGTGTGCCAAAGTTACTTAAAGTGCTCGCTAAATATCAAATTCGAGCCAGTTTTTTTTTCAGTGTCGGTCCAGATAACATGGGGCGTCATTTATGGCGCCTGTTTCGACCTAAATTTTTATGGAAAATGTTAAGATCGAATGCGACATCACTCTATGGTTGGGATATTTTATTAGCCGGTACAGCCTGGTCAGGTAAAAAAATAGCCAATGATCTAGGTTACTTAATGAAACAAACATTGGATGCAGGTCATGAAGTTGGGCTACATGCATGGGATCATCAAGGCTGGCAAGCTAATGTAGGTAAATGGCCAAGAACCAAATTAGTCGAACAAATTAAATTAGGCGTGGATGCGCTTGAAGCCGCAACGGGCGCTACCGTGAAATGTTCAGCTGTCGCTGGTTGGCGGGCCGATGAACGCGTATTAACGGCGAAAGAAAATTTTAAATTTGACTATAATAGTGATTGCCGTGGTACCCATCCTTTTCGTCCTATTTTAGCGGATGGTTCGATTGGTACTGTACAAATTCCAGTAACACTACCGACTTATGATGAAGTTGTTGGCACTTTGGTTAAAGATGAAAACTTTAATGATTTTATTATTAACGCGATGCAGGAAGATGCAGGAACGCCTGTTTATACTATTCATACTGAAGTAGAAGGTATGTCTAAATCGATGCAATTTGACAGCTTACTAGCGAGAATGATTGCAGAACAAATGGTATTTTGTCCGTTGCGTGAATTAATACCTAATGATATTGATTCTTTACCACACGGAAAAATTATTCGTTCATCTTTTCCAGGTCGTGAGGGTTGGCTAGGGTGTCAACACGAGGTATAGCGCTTGATGTTAACTAATCAGTTACAAAAAACAGGTGCTTTTTTATTAGCACTTTTTTTTATTTTTACCTATTTAGTACCGTTAAATGGCCGACTGCTGTGGCAGCCAGATGAAACGCGTTACGCAGAAATTAGCCGAGAAATGTTGCAAAAAGGTGATTGGATTGTGCCTTACTTGCTTAATATTCGCTATTTTGAAAAGCCAGTGGCCGGATATTGGATAAATAATATCAGTCAAATGATATTTGGTGATACCAATTTTGCTGTTCGTTTTGGTGCTGTGTTTGCAACTATGATCAGCGCTGGTTTAATTTACTGGTTAGCGATGGTAATGTGGCGTAATCGAAATGTCGCGTTTGTTGCTACTTTGATGTATGTTTCGATGTTTTTGGTTTTTGCGGTTGGCTCCTATAGCGTACTCGATCCGATACTTACCATGTGGCTTACAGCTTGTATGCTATGTTGTTTTTGGTTATTAAAAGCATCAACGGTTGCTGCAAAGTTACTTGCCTGGGCAGTTATGGGGCTTACCTGTGGTATGGCATTTATGACCAAGGGTTTTTTAGCCTTAGCTATCCCGGTTATTGTCATGCTGCCAATTATGCTGTATCAAAAACGTTTTACTGAGATGCTCAAATTTGGTGGCATAGCCATCATCAGTGCGACATTAATAAGCCTTCCTTGGGCATTAGCTGTCAATCAATATGAACCGGATTATTGGCATTACTTTTTCTGGGTAGAACATATTCAGCGCTTCTCATCAGAGGATGCCCAACATAAAGCGCCTATTTGGTTTTATATTCCCATTATTTTACTTGGTGTAATACCTTGGTTAGGGCTTTTACCTGGTACATTATTAAAAAGTTGGCGGGAACGAAAAATCAAACCGGATATGTTTTTTCTGCTTTGTTGGTTTATTGTCCCTTTTGTATTTTTTAGTATCGCTAAGGGTAAATTACTTACTTATATGTTGCCGGTGATGGCACCGCTTGCATTAATGATGGCAAAATATGCGGTTGATTGTGTTAAAAATCGCAATTTGACAGCCATTAAATTTAACGGTTTTACCAATATCGCTTTTGCCATATTGGCAATTATTACTTTGATTATTATGGGGTTATTTGTTGAGCATCCTTTATATACCCCGTTGGAGTGGCCAAAACTGGCATTAGGTATAACGGTTTTTTGCATTTGGCTGATTATTGGCTATTTTAGTCTGATATCCAATGCCAGGTATTGGCTGTGGGGCGCGGCATGTTCTTTAGCCTTGAGCTTATCAATAAGTTATGCATTACCGCAAGATACTATTGATTCTAAGTTACCGCAGCAATTAATTCGGCAAAATATATCTTTGTTGGAAGAAAGTAAGTTTGTGCTAGCAGATAATGTTGGATTAGGCGCAGCTTTGGCATGGGAATTACATCAAGGTGATATTTATTTATATGAAAGATCAGGTGAATTAAGATACGGCTTAAATTATCCCGATAGCCAATTTCGCTTAATCAAACAAGGAAATTTTGCTAAATGGCTTAGCTTGTCACGGAAAGAAGGACAAATTTCAGTGGTTCTTTTATTACGTAGAAATGAAGGGCTGCCTGATGATATTCCTAAGCCTGATCATGTAGTTCGCAATACAAGAATGGCAATAATGACCTATTATCAGCAACCATGACACATTTTTTCTTATTGATAATTGTTAGCCTGTTAACTTGCATTGGACAGGTTTGCCAAAAGCAAGCGGTGATATATTGGCAAAGTGGTTTGCCGGCAAAAAATAGTTTAGCCATTAAATGGCTGCTAATAGCGATTATTTTGCTTGCGTTAGGCATGCTATTTTGGCTTAAATTACTACAAATTTTACCGCTTAGTATTGCTTATCCTATGTTAAGTATTAACTTTGTTATCGTTACACTGATTGGACAATTTATTTATCAAGAGAAGATCAGTATCAAACATTGGATCGGCGTATTTATTATCATGTTGGGTATAGTTTTATTAAATATATGAAAGGCTACTTTTGGGGTATCGGTAGTGTAATATTGATCACTTTAGCTCAGCTTTGTTTAAAAGCTGGAGTAACTATATTACCTGAGTTTAAATTAAATCATCAGTGGATGGATGTTAATTGGTTACTTGAAAATCTTCCGGCGTTTGGGCTGATTTTTATCGGTTTAATTGGCTATGTGCTTTCGATGGTTTGCTGGCTATTTGCCTTGAAATTTTTAGCATTAAGTAAAGCTTATCCACTGATTAGTTTAAGCTATGTACTAGTTTATTTATTCGCAGTTACTTTGCCTTGGTTTAATGAATCGGCGACATTGATTAAATTTGTCGGTGTAGTATTTATTTTACTTGGTATTTGGATTATTTCTCGGCCTGAAGTAACGCGAAAATAAAGCTAAAAAACTGAGCAGAATACTTATTTTTATAGCCAGTGTATTGCTTAAAAATAGCGATTACCGATTAATAAAAACTTGTTTTTTATTAAACACTGATTAAAGTCTATTTAATTATCCTATTAAGCGATAAAGGTGCTTTATGCTAATAAGAATTAAACACCTGCTTTTTTTATTTTACCTTACTTTAATTGGCTGTTCTTCTTCAGTAAACAAAACAGCTCCGCCGTTAAAAAGCCAACTTTCTGATCCTATTATGACCATCGCTCAACTTAAAGAACAACTATCACAATGGTATGGTACGCCATATCGTTATGGTGGTTTAGCATCAAGTGGAATTGATTGTTCAGGCTTTGTTTATCGAACTTTTAGTGATCGTTTTGCCATTCAATTACCGCGCACGACAATAGCTCAAACCACTTATGGCACCCGTATTAATATTAAGGATCTTATGCCGGGCGATTTGGTTTTTTTTAAAACCGGCTCAGGTGAAAATGGTCTACATGTTGGTATTTATGATACGGATAATACTTTTATTCATGCCTCAACTAGCAAAGGTGTTATTCGCTCTTCGTTAAACAATATATACTGGCGCAAGGTTTTCTGGCAGGCACGCCGTATTTAAGTGTCATTTTTAGTTATAATAACTTTTTGGTTTTTGCTATAACAAAATGAATATAGGTTGGCAAAATTCTTATGGCTTCAATACGTCTTCTTATTTCTGAATCATTTGATCCCTGGTTTAATTTAGCTGTTGAAGAGGCTATTTTTCGCCAAATGTCAGTCAAGCAGCGGATTATGTTTCTTTGGCGCAATAATAATACTGTCGTTATTGGTCGGGCACAAAATCCATGGAAAGAGTGTAATACACGTAAAATGGCCCAAGATGGAGTCAAATTAGCTCGCCGCCGCAGTGGTGGTGGTGCGGTTTTTCATGATTTGGGAAACACCTGTTTTACCTTTATGGCGGGTAAACCAGCCTATGATAAAACTATTTCAACACAAATTATTATTGCAGGACTAGCTGAGGTTGGGATAAAGGCTCAAGTTTCAGGTCGAAATGATCTAGTTGTCCATTCCGCCCATGGTGAGCGTAAAATTTCCGGATCAGCTTATTTTGAAACACACGATCGCGGTTTTCATCATGGCACTTTACTTATTAATACAGATTTAAACCGTTTAGCCAGTTATTTAAATCCGGATCCGAAGAAATTAATTAGTAAAGGCATTACCTCCGTACGTTCTAGGGTAATGAATTTAGCTGAAATTGATGTTCAGATTAGTCATCAGGCAATTTGTAACGCCTTAGCAAACAATTTTTTTAACTATTATGATGAGGTAGTGAAGGCAGAAATAATTTCACCAACCAATTTTCCTGATTTACCCGGTTTTATTGACATTTATGCTGAACAATCTAGTTGGGAGTGAAATTTTGGTCACGCGCCAGCTTTTAGTCATATACTTGAAACCCGATTTGCCTGGGGTGGTGTTGAACTTCATTTTGATATTGATAAAGGAAAAATTTCAACTAGCAAAATTTATACGGATAGTTTAGATCCATCGCCATTAGAGCTTTTTGGTCAAAAGTTGATTGGCAAAAAATACCAACCAGCGACAATTAAGCAATTAATCGCTGAGATCCAGTTTCAATATCCAAATTTTCATCAGCAGCTTATACAATTCGAAAATTGGTTAGTCAATGAAATAGCATGAATCAAATTAATGATTGTTAATTATTAGCATCCATTGCTGGAAAGAGATATATTCAAGCATAATTTTATTGCAAACAGCCGTAAAGCCAGCATTTAGAATGGCATATAATAACTTAAGTCTAAAAATTAATAATTCTAGATTAGTCCATAAATTGATTAAAGTCGGGTAACTGCCCATTTTGGCGAAATTTAGCCGGTGTAGTATTAAAATGTTTTTTAAAAATGCGGGTAAAAGTTGCTTGCGAACTAAAACCGTATTGTAGGGCTATATCCAAAATAGAAAATTTATCTTCTCGTAATAACCTGGCTGCTTCCAGTAATCGACGTTTACGAACATATTCACCTAAAGTGCAACCTTTTAATTGTTTAAAGATCCGTTGTAAATGCCATTTAGAATAACCACTTTTATTAGCAATGGTATCAATCTTAATGCCTTCATTTCGTTGTAATTGGCTTTCTAGCCAATTAACAATATCATTGATTACATTTTCCGACATGTTCACCTTCCACAATCAGTGGGTAAATAGCCTAACTATAAAGAATTATTGATTTATTTATAAGTTCTATTTTATGATTTTTGATATTTATAGATAGGCAAAAAATGCCATTTGTAATTAATAAAAATTATTATCATCAGTCTATATTCTATTCTATTCTATTCTATTCTATTCTATTTTAAAATAATGTAATCAATCAATCAATCAATTAAATGGTTAGCTATTTTGTTAGTAAATATTACACATTAAAGATTTTCAATTAATAATTTTTGTTAGTAATGGTTAAAACTTTTATTGTTTAGTGTCTGTTTGCTATCATTTTTAACCTAAAAAAGCATTAAAAACATAGATGTGTATTAATTATTTAATAAATTAAATATTTTGATAAACGATACTAAATCCGATAATGATTAGGGTAACACCGCCAATCATTTCGGCTTTTTTTCCTAATAATGGACCAATATAACGACCTAATAATATTCCAAGTGTTGCCATAATCATGGTCATTAGTCCGATTGCCATCGCTGTATGGATGATATTAATTTGCAAAAAGGCCAGACTGACACCAATAGCCATTGCATCCAGACTGGTTGCTAAGGCAGTAGTAATAAGGGTAAAAGAATTGTGACAGTGAATAGGTTGAGGTTTGCTATTGTTTTTTGCATGATGGTAACTTTGATATATCATTTGGCTACCCAACATGAATAATAGACTAAACGCTATCCAATGATTCCACTTAATAATATATTGGTTGGCCAATAGTCCCAAACTCCAGCCAATGATGGGAGTGATGGCCTCAATAATACCAAAAATAAAACCAGTTCTTATTGCTTCACGTAAAGAGGGATTAAACAAGCTAGCACCTTTGCAAACAGATGCAGCAAAAGCATCCATCGATAATGCAAGAGATAAAGCTAGGGTTGCGTATAAGTTCATTATACCGTCTCAGTTGGAAAGTTATCCATACACATATTTTTACTTCCAACCTAGAGTAAAAATATGTGTATGGTCTCGCCAACCTTGTCAGGTATTCATGCCACGTTATGGATCATAACGAGTATGTTGACATGAAATTTCTAAATTAATCGCTAATAGACAATTTTATTTAGAACAGGCTACTCCCCAATGACTTATCACAAAAGATATCATAAAAATAATAAAAGGCAATTATTTAAATTTTTATTAATTTATAAAATTAATATCATTTAATTTTTAATAAAAATAATAATTCTAGTTGATTAAATGTATAAGAATAATTAACAATATTATTTATATTTATTTATTATTGATCATAAAATTGTAAATTTTATCTAAATCATCAAACTGTTTAACAGCAATATAAATTTTTCTTTTTGCTAAACCGACTATTAATATTCCATCTTTCGATAAATTAATTATTTTAATATTTTCGTACAATATATAGACATTATTGTAGTAAAAACCTTTATCTTTAAAATAAAGCTTAGGATAACGAATGAATGTTAAGTAAACAGCAATAATAATGGTAATCATTAATAAATAGGTTGTTAGCTGACTACCATATTGAATAATATTATGATAAATAACAATCGCGATCAGTATAATAAAAATAACGGCATCGATTCTATTTTTACGCCTTAACTTTATTTTTAATTTTGTTTTTCCATTTAATAAGTTAACAATCAATTCTTCATAGATAGCATAAGTTAGCATTAGTAGGATCAAGACAGTCAATACAATATTATTCATATTCATATTCATATTCATATTCATAAGCAAAGACTCCAATCGATTATTAATCTGCTGTAAAGATAAAATTAAAAACGGGAGGTTGCAACCTCCCGCAATTGACAATTAAGAAATTGAGTCTGTTAGCCTAAAAATCCAGCCCAATAGCCAACAATGCCTAGAATAAAGAAACCAATGATAATCCATAGTGGATTAACCTTGCGTCTCAATAACCACATACAACCAAAGGTTAGTAATAATGGCACTAAACCCGGTATTAATTGATTAAGGATAGTTTGTACGGTGGTAATTGTTACCTCACCAGTATTTGGATTTTTTATCTCTGATACGACTAAAGGGATATTAACATTAGTCCACTTATTGACTAATGCGCCCATGACAAATAGCCCTAGGATAGAAGCACCTTCGGTCATTTTTTGTAAAAAGCCACCCCCCATGTCATGAACAATATCGAGCCCTTTTTTATAGCCATAGGTAACACCGTAATAACGGGTTAATAAGCGAACTAAATTAAACAAAATAAAAAATAGTAGCGGTCCTAGTAGACTACCTGACATTGCAATTCCGGCGCCTAGAGCCGCAAATACTGGACGTACTGTGCCCCAAAAAATAGGGTCACCAACGCCCGCTAGAGGGCCCATTAAACCTACTTTGATACCATTAATTGCACCATCATCGATATCCGCGCCATTAGCTCTTTGCTCTTCCATCGCTATGGTGACACCTAAAACAGGCGCTGCTACATAAGGATGAGTATTAAAAAACTCAAGATGGCGTTTAATGGCTTGTTTACGTTCTTCACTGTTTTCAGGGTATAAACGGCGGATCACTGGGATCATTGAAAAACAAAAGCCCAGGGCTTGCATACGTTCAAAGTTCCACGATCCTTGAAAAAGATTGGAACGTAAAAAAACTCCGCGAATATCACCAGCAGTAAGCTTTTTTAGATTTGTTTGGTTTACTGAAGTTGTATCTGCCATTATTACATTCCTTAATTAATCTAATTCATTATCTAAATCACTATTGCCGTTATTTTGCGAAGCAGCAATTTGTGATTGGTTGTATTTTGGACTGAGTTGAATATAGAGAATAGCCATCACAACACCAATCACGCCTAGTGCAACTAGGTTGAAATTGGTAAATGCAGCAGTTACAAAGCCCAAGTAGAAGAATGGCATTAGATAACCTGCACGCATCATATTGATTACCATAGCGTAACCGACAACAACGATCATACCGCCAGCAATATTCAACCCTTTAGTGACAACCTCAGGAATTGAATCCAGTAGGTGTTGGACTTCTGAAGTACCTACAGAGATAGCAACAATTAAAGAAGGAATAGCAATACGCATAGCCTGTAATAACAGAGCTAAGATATGAATTATGGTTAATGCACGTAAATTAGCAGATAATGCAGCGCGATCAGATGCATGTTGGAATGCAACAGTGATTGTCCGAACAATAACGGTCAATACTTGTCCTGCGGCAGCTAAAGGAATTGCTAGTGCAATACCGGTACCAATATCCTGCCCGCCGGCAATAACCAGAATGGTAGAAATAATTGAGGCTAGGGCGGCATTGGGAGCCATGGCCGCACCGATATTCATCCATCCGAGCGCGATCATTTCCAGCGTGCCGCCGATAATTATCCCTGTTTTTAGATCACCAAGTACGAGACCAATTAGTGCACAAGCAATTAAAGGACGATGAAATTGGAATTCATCTAGCACAGAACCCATACCTGCAATACAGGCAACAAGGAAAACGAGTATGATTTGAACAACGGTAAGCTCCATTGTTTATCTCCTGTAACCAACAACGTTGGTGAATCTATTTTTAAGTCGTGAATGGATAACCAAAAAAGGAAACTCAGTTTTTTGCTTTTTTGATAAGAGCTAACATATCCAGTTTGTTGTCACTAGAAACTTTACGCGCTTCAAGTTCAATGCCTCGTTTGGATAATTGATTGAAAGCATCAATATCCTCATTATCGATCGAGATTGCTTTGTTAACCTGTGTTTTACCTTCACGGTATGCCATGCCACCAATATTAACAGATTTTATTTCGACACCGCCGTCCACAAGGCGTAAAACGTCTGTTGGATTGGTAAATAACAGCATAACGCGTTCACCGGCATACTTAGGATTATTGTAGACACGAATACATTTTTCTACGTCGACCACATGCGCAGTGACACCCGGTGGCGCAACTTGTTTTAATAAGGTGGAACGAACATGATCTTTAGCAACTTCATTACTGACTACGATAATACGTTTAACTTTTGTCTCTTTGGTCCAGCGAGTAGCCACTTGACCATGAATTAAACGATCATCAATTCGTGCAAGGGCAATAAACATATGGCCTTGCGTAGCTGAATTGGTTACCTTTGGAGGGGGAGTTGGCGTCGGTGAATTTTGCGGTTTATCGCTAGTCTGCTGATTGTTGAGCGCTTTAATTTCGCTGCGACCGGTTTCAATAGCAGTGTTGATTAATTCACTAAAAGTAGGATCATCATCACGGGATAGTAACGTAGCAACTAACATGGGGACGTTAACTCCGGTAACTATATCATATTTGTCTTTATCTTTACTTTCGATAATTCGACTAGCGGCGTTAAATGGACTGCCTCCCCACATATCTACTAAAAATAACACACCTTGAGAAACATCGAGCTCATTAAGCTTTTGATTATATTTTTCAATTAATGTATCAGCGTTTTCACCTGGAACAAAATCGATATAAGCGATATTTGTTGTTCGCCAATCAACATTTCAGCGGTCATGAGCAACTGTTTTGCAGCAACACCATGAGTGCTAATTATAATAGCTACACTCACTACTTTTCCCCTTAAGAAGTAGGTTAAATAATAAAAATGATTATTAGAGTGTACTCTCCGTTGACGGATGAATACAATCAAATAATCACTAATATGAATAGTTTTTCATGTTATAAAGCATTAACCATTATTGAAACTAATTAATTAGTTTATAGATTATCATTTAAATATAAGAAAAAATATGCCGCTGATCAGAAAATTTAAAATACATATAAATATATTTAGAGAAAGATAACTTTTATCAAGCAAGTTGATTTTGTTATAGTTGTTATTATCTTGTATGAAATAATAATAGAATTTAATTTGTAATTCTATAGATATAAACTGTACTTTAATACAGGTAAGATTTTTAACTAATTGGATATAAAAATGTGTAATAAATAAAAATAATCCTTTTTATGGAAAGGGTTATAAACGATAAGGAATATATTTTAAGATGCGTGATAAATCAATCACACTGAACTTTAATAGCTAAACCTCCGCGAGAAGTTTCACGGTATTTAGCATTCATATCTTTACCTGTTTCATACATGGTCTCGATAACTTTATCTAAAGAAATTCGGGGTTCACTTGTTCTACGTAATGCCATTCTTGCCGCATTAATAGCTTTTACTGACGCAATTGCATTACGTTCAATGCAAGGGACTTGAACTTGTCCTGCAACCGGGTCACAGGTAAGACCTAAATTATGCTCCATACCAATTTCAGCGGCAATACAGACTTGTTCAGGATTGCCACCCAGCAATTCCGTTAATCCAGCAGCGGCCATTGAACAGGCAACACCGACTTCACCTTGGCAGCCGACTTCAGCACCTGATATAGAGGCATTCATTTTGTAAAGAATACCAATTGCCCCTGAAGCTAAAAAGTAACGATTGTAAA
Organism: Arsenophonus endosymbiont of Crataerina pallida; assembly: GCF_964020125.1. Classification (NCBI taxonomy): domain Bacteria; kingdom Pseudomonadati; phylum Pseudomonadota; class Gammaproteobacteria; order Enterobacterales; family Morganellaceae; genus Arsenophonus; species Arsenophonus endosymbiont of Crataerina pallida. The sequence continues at coordinate 754,732 of NZ_OZ026540.1, forward strand.
GAGCCGGTGTAATAGGTTCTATACAATGATCATAGTAAGCTAACACAGCAGGAACGATGCCGCAGGCACCATTAGTGGGTGCTGTTACGACACGACCACCGGCGGCATTTTCTTCGTTGACCGCTAATGCAAACATATTGATCAGATCAACGACATCCATTGGGTCATTGGACATTTTTTGGGAAGCGGTCAGCATGCGATGTAATGCCGGCGCGCGTCGGGGGACGCGAAGCGGGCCGGGTAAAATACCTTCAGTATTAAGCCCTCTATCGATACAAGCCTGCATGGTATGCCAAATATTAGCAAAATAGTGGTCAATTTCTTCTTTCGTATGCAGTGCTAATTCATTTTTCATCATAAGACTAGAAACAGATAAACCGGTTTTCTTACAATGAAGTAACAGTTCAGCTGCTGAGTTATAGGCATAGGGTACTTTTTTATTAGTAGATATTTGTTGGCCAAAATGTTCTTCATCAACAATGAAGCCGCCACCTATCGAGTAATATGTTTTACTGAATATTTGCTTATCATTATTGAAAGCGGTAATGGTCATACCATTTTCATGTAATGGTAAATTATTATAATGAAAATTTATCCCGCCTTGGCGTGGAAAATCAACATAATGGCTTGTATTTGCCAAAGATAAACGTTCAGTTTGCTCAACATTGGCAATAAAATCTGCAATTGATTCAATATCAACGGTTGCTGGCAAATTACCCGCTAAACCCATAATAATAGCAATATCAGTATGATGTCCCTTTCCGGTTAATGAAAGTGAACCATAAATATCAACAGCGATACGAGTGACGGAGGAAAGTAGATTTTTTTCTACCAATTGATCGACAAATTCTTTACCCGCTTTCATTGGACCAACGGTATGAGAACTGGATGGGCCAATACCTACTTTAAACATATCGAAAACACTGATCACTAAGAACCCCCTGGAAAAATAAAAACGAGAAAGTAATCACTTAAGACTAAATGTTATGGTTGTAATATTACCGTGTTATAATGGATTGTCAGTTTATCGTTTTTTTTGAAATTTACTAGTAGCAGTGAATAAAATGTAAAATAAAAAGATTTTTTATTTTTTGCCTATTTTAAACAAGTTGTAAGGCCAATTTATTGAGAATTGTTGCAGTTAATCCCCAAATTAGATATTGATTGTAGCGATAAAAGAACAGACGCTTTTTATGGCCTGCATTATTGATCATAATGGAATGATGATGAGTTAAGGTGAGGGCGTGCTTCAGTGGGACTTCAAAAATAGCGGCTACTTCGGCTGGATTTTTGTAATAAGAAACCTTTGTTGATAGTAATCCAACAGTAGGCGTCACTAAATGCCACTATGGCTTTTTATTGGCTGCATTTTTCCGAGGATCTGCACCTGATTTGGCAAAATATTAATTTCTTCATAAGATTCACGTAAGGCCGTTTCAATTAAATTATGATCATCGGGTTCGCGAGCGCCACCAGGAAAAGAAATCTGACTAGCATGAAGACGCAAGTTATCAGTTCTTTTGGTAAATAGCAGAGTGGGTTCAGGTTTGCAAATAATGGGTAATAGTACAGCGGCACTTTTTTTTGCGCTATCGGTATTAACAGGTTGAGCGGTACCAGTAGCGATAGGTAATATTAATTGAAATCGGTTAATAAAATTATCTAACATATTCATTAACATTGATTATTTTCTAATACGGGTAATATTCTACTCAGTTTATCAAAAGTCTCTTGATACTCTTTTTCGGCGGTACTATCTGCCACAATTCCACCGCCTGCCCAACAATAAAGGTTTTGATTTTCAGTTAATAAGGTACGTATGCTGATGTTTGTATCCATCGTACCGCAGAAACTGATATAACCAATCGCTCCGCAGTAACTATGGCGACGATGAGGTTCAAGTTCATCAATAATTTCCATTGAACGTATTTTCGGCGCGCCGGTAATTGAGCCGCCTGGAAAGCAGGCTTTTAATAGATCAGTGGGATGATAGCTAGAAGGCAATTGTGCAACAATAGTGCTAACTAAATGATGAATAGCCGGAAAAGATTCAACCACAAAAAGTTCTGGTACACTGACTGTTCCTGGTATTGCAACTTTACCAATATCATTACGCAATAAATCAACTATCATTACGTTTTCAGCGCGATCTTTGGTTGATAATTGTAAACGTTTTATCTGTTTTTGATCTTCTTGGGCATCAGTCAGCCTAGGCAATGTGCCTTTGATTGGACGGGTTTGGATTGAATTGTCGTTCAGCCAAAGAAAGCGTTCAGGTGATACACTGAGCACGCAATGTTGTTCTAAACGAATGAAAGCAGAGAAGGGTGCCTGATTATTTTGATTAAGTTTAAGAAACGCTTCCCATTCATTACCCTGATATTTGGCTTTAAAACGTTGCGCTAAATTAATTTGGTAACAATCACCATCGCGCAAATATTGATGAATTTGGCTAATTTTATGGTGATATTGCTGTCTTGACATGTTACTTTGCCATGGTTCACACATTTGAAACTGTTCAGTTGGTATTTTCGTTTGGTTTTCTAGCCATGACAAGCGTTGTTCAACATTTTGATAACTGAGCAAAGTTACTATTTTTTTATGGTGATCAACAATTAATGCCCAAAGATAAATACCCATCGCCATATCGGGAAAGCTTAATTCTTTCTTAGCAAGTTCCGGCAGAATTTCTATTCGCCGGCCTAAATCATAGCCCCATATACCTAAAGCTCCGCCTTGGAAAGGAAGATCGCTATTCACTGTGAAAGTGAGATTCAAATGTTGCATTTCACTTTTTAATAGCTCAAATGGATCAAGTTCTGAGCTGATTTTTTCATTTTCACGGTGAATTTGCGTGATACTGTCTCTTGTTTCTAACGTGGTTACTGGATCAGCGACTACAATATCAAAACGGTTATGTGGATGGCTTGCATTACCCGAATGTAATAACATCGCCCATGGCTGGTTGGCGATAGCATTAAAATAATTTAAAGCGGCATCTAATGAATAAGGTAATTGAATTTTTTGCAGGCGCATATTTATTAGGCAACGATAAGGGTTATTAACGAATATACTACCATAAAATAACGTTTTTCATAGGTCAAACTATGCTAATGTTATATTGATAATGATGTTTAAATAAAAAATGAGTGAAAAATAAATGTTTTCAGATATGCCAACTTTAAATCATCAGGAGCAACAAGAAGCTGCTGAACGTATTCATCAATTGATAGCTGATGGAATGAGTAGTGGGGAAGCGATTGCTTTAGTCGCTAAGGAGATCCGTGCAAAGCATGCGGTTAAAAAGCAAACTGATAACGACCTTAAATAAGAGAAATAACATTTTTTATGTTATTTCATATTGTTGATATGATGGATATGCCTTTACACCTCTAATTATACTTACTTTTCATAAGAAAATGTTTAGGAGTAAATGAAAGTGATGAAGATGCTTTTTATGTTGCTAGCTATGATATTATCCACGTTATTATCTTTTTCAATAACAGCTCAGGATATTGAAATTAATGAGGGAAGAACGGCTAAATTTATCAATTGTGATAATTTAAACCCGCAGCAAATTGGCGCAAAAGTGAAGAATGATTTTATTCAAACTCGCTTGCCAAACTGGAATGAGGATAAAAAGTTACTTGGTAGTTCGAATGTAGTTGCATGGATAAATAATAATAACATTACAGCAATCAAACATGGTTATAGAATCCCTTTGAGCGTTAGGGGTGTGAAAAAAGATGTTAGCTATCAGGTGATTGTTAATTGCCAGGATGAAACCATTACTTATCAAATTAAAAGCGATTAGCGATTAATTAACAGCAAAAAGTTGTCAGAATATTAACATTTATGGTTATTTTTATATTATCCTTTTCGCGGATCGTAAGGTAATTGATCCAGAGTATGAGAAATTTTGCGAAATAGCTTAAGCCGCTTACGAAAATGCTCTCGCAAATGCACCGCTTGCGCTGCTTCAACTCTATCGGCAATAACCGGCATATTGTATCTTTCTTTAAATGCCACACTTGCAGCGGCAAGATTTAGTTTTTCCCTCTCCTCCTTTGCTAATTCGGCAAGATTGTAACTCATACTCGTATTTTTGACCCCATCAAATATGATTTCTACATTAATTTTAGTAAACGAGACATAGTTTGTCTTGAATAAATATGTAACTATTTATTATTTCTATAATATTTTAATAGTGATTGTAATGAAAGTGATCTATTTTAGGCTATTATTTTGATCAAATAATGGTTAATTTTAGTTTTATTTTAATTACAACACCTTTATCATTGGTATAACTGAAGATAATAAAATTGAACTTTATTTAAAAACATAGGAAGTGTGAACAATGTTACAGCAAGAGATGGTTAAAAAATTAAATAAACAGCTTAACTTAGAGTTTTTTTCAGCAAATTTCTATCTGCAAATGAGTGCATGGTGTAATTATAAAGGTTTTGAAGGGGCCGCGGTGTTTTTAAAAACGCATTCTCAGGAAGAGATGGGGCATATGCAACGTTTATTTAATTATCTTAGCGATACTGGTGAAATGCCGATATTAGGTCAAATTGATGCCCCGCCTGCGGAATTTAATTCTGTAAAAGAGGTTTTTGAAAAAACCTATCAACATGAACAAAATATTACACATGAAATTAATGCTCTTGTACATCTGGCATTGGAGATGCAAGACTACTCGACATTTAATTTTTTGCAGTGGTATGTTGCAGAACAACATGAAGAAGAAAAGTTATTCAAATCAATTTTGGATAAGTTTGAGTTAGTTGGCGAAGATGGTAAATCACTATTTTTATTAGATAAAGAGTTGAAAGCAATGTCTAGTGCTGTGCATGTTTAATTTATAACTTCCCACTTTGAGCACCAGTGGGAAATTTATTTTCTCTACTATCATTTAGCATTTTATTTTATCTTTTTTAAACAATTCAAAAATAAAAAACGGTTATAAAAATTATTTCTGATAATATGAATGATATTGTAAGTAATTGTATCTCATTATTATGAATTATAAGGAAATATTGATATGGTAAAGTTTAGTAGGTTGGTATTACTATTAACAAAAACAGCCTCTTTTCCGGTAATTTCATCCCCACCCATTATAACGGTTAGTAAAAAACAGTTTGGTGATAAATGGATTTTTAAGCGCGAGGAAGTAATGCTTGAGTGTCGCCCCAATGGCGCATTATTGGTTATAAATCCTAGTACCTTAATGCAATATCCTCTTAATAGTATAGCGGCAGAGCAGATGAAAAAGCGTGAAATTATCGCATCACCACTTTCAACTATATTACTCAAACCGGCAGATTTATCACAGCAGAAAATAGACATCACTCCGATACTCAAAACCGCGCAAAATCTTTGTAAAAACTAATTAAAAATTATTGTTTGCCTTATAATTTCTATTGAAATAGTTTTGTTTGTAATTTTATTTAAACGAATCCGATTTTTTAAAAAATTATTAATTTTGGCGACTGTCAACATTAAGAAAACATACCGAATATATTTCGAATTTGAGAGAAAGTAAGGGCAATTCAAATTTAATTTTGGGCTAGTAAATATTTTATTCTATGAAAACAATTAATGTTAATTTAATGTAATAAATATGTTTTTATCACTAGCTAATTTTGTAACTGACAGCTAGTATTAAATTGCATTTTGTTACGTCTCTATGACAAATTTTAGCGCACGGCTCTCTAGAGCCATTTCCCAAGACCGAGTATTGGAATTAGCTCGGTCTCTTTTTTAATTCTGATATGACTAAACTATTCTCATAATCCAATGATGCTTTTTTTTATCATAGTACTGGCGATAGAGAAGAACAGGTTTATTATCTAGTGTGGCCGGAATGCTTGTATTTTCATCCCAGCCATCAAGTTGCATACAAAATTCAGTATCTGATTCACAAGGAATACTGATAGTGTTTTCAGCTGCGTCAGCCAAGAGTGCATCATCAATAACGTAGGTGGAAATTTTTAGTTTTGCTCTCTTCATCTGTGATCCCCACTGATTATTTAAAATGTTAACAAATCGCTATAGATACTTTAAGTTTTTAGAATAGTATAAATGGAACGCTTTTCCAAAATTATTGGGATGGTGGTAAACGGGTGGCTTTTTTACTATTACTCATTGAAAATTAACAGTTTTAAATAACTTTTATGTTAATGAAAAATGTACCTTAGGCGAAATTATAAGCGACTAAATTACAAATAAATTGCGATGAATCAATATTGCTAATTTAAATACAAATAGGGCTTAGGTTAATAGAATAAAAAGATAGCCGAAAATGATTATCGCCGGTTTTTTTGTTATATGTTATTACTGAAAATGCTTATAATTTTTTTATTGAAACTTTTTTCATATTTAATAATTAGCTAAAATTTGAATTAATTTTCATTTATTGTGTGATTTGACCGGCCAGTTAAATTACAATAAGTTAAAAAACATAACGATTAATATAGCGAATTGTTAACCTAGAGAGATAAAAAATCGCCATATTGGTGATTTATCTACCAGATGAGTATATGTAGAATTTGACAAACGGGATGTTATGGGAAAAAAAGTCTTTTATCATGATCTTTCATGTGATTTAACTAGCTTAATTGCAGGTGAATATGATTTTATTGCCACGCTTGCAAATACGAGTGCACTGCTGTTTGAAAGATTGGATAATATTAATTGGCTAGGGTTTTATCTGAAAAGTCATGATACGCTTGTGCTTGGCCCTTTTCAGGGCAAGGTCGCATGTGTACGTATTGCGCAAGGAAAAGGTGTTTGTGGGACTGCTTTTATGGAAAATAGAGTACAGCGTATTGCTAATGTCCATTCTTTTACTGGGCACATTGCTTGCGATAGTCTCAGTCGTTCAGAGATAGTTTTGCCGCTAGCAGTCAATGGACAGTTAATTGGCGTATTAGATATTGATAGTCCTATTTTTGATCGTTTTGATGAAGAGGATGAAAATGGTCTGAAAGCCTTAGTTGTAATACTTTGTAACCACTTGAAAGCGTGTGTTATACCAAAATATCCACAAATTAATGTAATTTAACAGTTGGTTTGCGTGGCAATTGTCTGCAACGCTATTATAATATCGCCTGTTCATGCCTGCGTTGGTTGGCAAAACCGTTGTAATCAGGAAATTTCATGGAAAATCAACCTAAGTTGAATAGTAGTAAAGAAATAATTGCTTTTTTGGCTAAGCGTTTTCCTCAATGCTTTATTGCTGAAGGTGAGGCTCGTCCACTGAAGATTGGAATCTTTCAGGATATTGTGGCAAGACTGACTGAAGAGGATGGTATCAGTAAAACCCAATTGCGATCTGCTTTGCGAATGTATACTTCTAGTTGGCGTTATCTGTATGGTGTCAAAGAAGGTGCTAAACGTGTTGATTTGGATGGCAATGATTGTGGTGATCTGGAATCAGAACATGTGGAGTATGCGCGTCAGCAGCTAATGGATGCAAAGGCTCGTATTCAGGCTCAACGAACAGAGCAAAAAGTAAGAAAACGGGAATTTCAACAGAAAGTCCAGAAGGTAGACAACGAAAAGATCTTATCGGCAACTTCTAGTAAGAAAAGTGAGTCTTCTCGCTCAACGACTAAGACTAAGGAAATAAATAAAAAACATAAACATCATTCTTACTCTAAAAATCAAGCTAAAAAAACTCATAATAGTAAAATGGCCAATCTAGCCAAATTACAGTCTGTAACGGATATTTCTACATTAAAAGTTGGTCAAGTATTAAAGGTTATGGTTGGCCAAAGTATCGTAGATGCGTCAGTGCTTGAGATAGCTAAGGATGGTGTTCGGGTACAATTGCCGACAGGATTGGCAATGATTGTACGCGCTGAGCATTTAAAGTTCTGATACGGAGGCCAATCACGGCATGAATAATTATATTAAACTGGCTTTTGTGTTTGGTATAACTGCAATGGCTACGTCATTCGCAGATACTGTAGCGCCTCCAACACTAATAACAACTCAGAAGCTTCCTCAGCTTCAACAGGAACGCCAACATGCCATTATTAGCGAAAGAGTTGTTTCACGTTTTACCCGTTCTCACTATCGCCAATTTAATTTGGATGAAAACTTTTCTAGTAAGATTTTTGCTCGTTATTTAAATCTGTTGGATTATAGCCATAATGTTTTTTTACAATCGGATATTGACAAATTTGCTAGTGAGAAAAGCAAAGTAGGACAGCAGCTTGAAACCGGTCATCTAAATGAGCTTTATGCAATATTTAATTTAGCTCAACAGCGGCGCTATGAACGTTTTCAATATGCTTTATCGCGGCTTAATATGCCGCTAGATTTTGCTAATAACGATGTCATTGAAGTTGATAGAAGTAAAGCGCCTTGGCCTAAAACCGTTGAGGAGCTAAATAAGCTGTGGGATGCAAAAGTTAAGTTTGATTGGTTGAATCTTAAGTTGTCAAGTAAAAATGACAGCGAAATTAAGCCAATATTAACAAAACGCTATAATTTTGCATTAAAACGTCTTGCGCAAACGCAAAGTGAAGATGTTTTTCAGTTGATTATGAATGCTTTTGCTAGAGAAATAGATCCGCATACTAACTATCTCTCTCCTCGTAATACCGAACAGTTTAACTCAGAAATGAGTTTGTCATTGGAGGGTATAGGCGCAGTACTTCGGCAAGATGAAGATTATATTATTATCAACTCAATGGTGGCGGGTGGTCCGGCAGCAAAAAGTAAATTATTAAAGGTCGGCGATAAGATTATTGGTGTAGGCCAAACGGGTAAGTCGATGACAGATGTTGTTGGCTGGCGGCTAGATGATGTTGTTGCCCTTATCAAAGGACCTAAAGGTAGTAAGGTACGTCTTGAAGTTATTTCAGATTCGAAACGCGCCAAGCCCCATAGCGTGACATTAATTCGTGAACATATTCGACTGGAAGATAGGGCGGTGAAACTCACGATCAAAAATGTTGGCAAGAAAAAAGTTGGCGTACTTGATATTCCCGGTTTTTACGTTGGATTAACTAATGACGTTAAAACACAGTTACAAAAAATGGCTAAAAGTTATGTCACGGCACTTGTCATTGATTTACGTGGCAATGGCGGTGGTGCTTTAACCGAAGCAGTATCATTATCCGGTTTATTTATTCCAAGTGGTCCAATTGTTCAGGTACGTGATAACAACGGTAAAATTCGTCAGGATGTGGATGATGATGATGTCGTTTATTATAAAGGCCCACTTACGGTATTAATTGATCGCTTTAGTGCATCAGCGTCAGAAATTTTTGCTGCTGCAATGCAGGGTTATGGTCGTGCGTTAATTGTTGGAGAATCATCTTTTGGTAAGGGTACCGTTCAGCAATATCATCCTTTAAGTCGTGTCTATGATCATATGTTACGTCCAGATTGGCCGGCTTTAGGCTCTGTCCAATATACTATTCAGAAGTTTTACCGCATCAATGGTGGTAGTACCCAGCGCAAAGGTGTTACACCGGATATCGTTATGCCAACGGGTATCGATCCAGCTGAAACGGGTGAGAATTTTGAAGATAATGCCTTATCTTGGGATAGCATTATGCCTGCTAGCTATAGTGTTGTCGGTAATATTAGCCAATATGTTGCTAATTTAATTGCTAATTATAAGGAACGCATAGCCAAAAATCCTGAGTTTAAATATATTGAGGAAGATATTGCCCGCTATCGCGCTATGAAGGCGAGTAAAAATATTATTTCGCTTAATTATGTTAAGCGTGAAAAGGAAAATCGAGAAGCGGACACAATTAAATTAGGTCGTATTAATGAACGCTTTGCTCGACAAGGGAAAGCACCATTAAAAACGATAGATGATTTACCTAAAAATTATGAATTACCAGATCCCTATCTTGATGAAACAGTGAAAATTGCAGTTGATCTGGCAGATTTGCAAGCGGTGCATCAGACTAAAAAATAATTAAAATTCATTTTTAGTATAAAGAGTTGGTTAATGTTTAATAAAAATTTTCACATTAACTCAATGTTATTTATCTTTGCATTTTTCATCAGAAGAGATAACTCGCTTATTTAAGTGATTACTAGATCATTTTCGATATGACCTAAATATAGTCGTCTAAATGACATATTAAAATATCGGTTTATTATTTATGTTTGATATTATTTATTTCATACTCACTCTCTATTAGCGACAAATTCTTTTATGGAATTAGCTTATATTTATTTTTAACTCACCGACAATATTCGGTAATAACAAATTAATTTACAAAGCAGACTTTAGTAAAATCCTGTAAGTTTGGTGACCCTTTATAAACATTATCAATTTTAGCGGCGATTGCCATAATAACCGCACTAATAGGCACGCCATTTTTTCCACTACCTTGACGCAAACCTTCGATAATATTTGTTGTGGTTGCTAGTTTTTTTCCCATCACAATTGAGGTAAAGAAGGGGGTTGGAGCATGCACAATTAGTGTTGGACTCTGCCAAATAGCGCCCCAGCCTGAATAGGCAACATTCATATCTTGAGTTTGACCTAAAATGCCGTTTGACCATCCTATCGAGGTACATGCTGAGCCCTTTTTCGTTATTTCAGCCATTTTTTCAAGAGAATTATTGGTATCTTTTTGAATTTCATTAGCAAATAATCCCTCTTCTGATCAGGCAACTAAATAAATTTCCTCCAGTGTATGGTGTGTTGCGGCAGCGAGCCCTTGCCAAAAATTAATTAACTCAGGAAATTGTTTTCTTATAACAGCCAGATTTTGAATAATCGTATGTTGGTCATTGGGTGATATTTGTTTTTTTACTAAACTAAGCTGCAAATTTATAAAATCCCCCATTACATCACGTTTGAATGCTTGTTTATAGCCGTCAACAATTTGTTGTCCACCATGGGTAGATAATCCTTCAAATGGTATAACCGGTGTCATTTTTTGATTAATATCTGTTATATTTGGATGATAGTAATCACCAGTTAAATGGAATTCTGCGCCATTAAAGGTTTTTATAACATTATCATTTGGTATCGCTGTGGCATAATTAATTAAGATAAATAGTAAAGTTATTACATAGATTAATTTTTTCATTATAGTTTCCTTAACAAATATTTACTTTAATTTTTCACTTTTTTATTTTTTACTTTGTATTTATTATTTTATAAATTATTGCTTATGTAAGTTAATTGCTTCTCAATTTCACAAAAATACTAAGTTTTATATAATTAATTTGTTTCGTAATAGTAGAAGTTTTTTTATATTTTAATTAATTTGATTACTTATGAGTTAAATATTTAGTTAAAATATTAAAGTATATAATTGGGTTTATTTATATAGTAACATTTAATGTTTTTTAGCATATTATTAATGAGTTGTTATTAACTTAATGATTTGTTATTAATTTGATGATTAATTAATAAAATATGAATATTACTTTTTTTGCTGACTAGTTAAGTCGTTTTTGCTTAGCTAAACCAATTTTTTTAATTCATTGAGTAAAAAAAGAAGCCATAATTGACCCGCATACGGTTATTTTGTATAGTTTTTAACTATAGTGGTTTATAGAAAACAATAAGTTATATAAGAAAATTGTTGTTTTAAGATAATAAAAATGCCAGTTTGTGCTAGTTTTTTGTAAAAATGTAAAGTTGAGTGTTTTTTTCATATCTGCACAACAAAGGGCTTGAAAAGTAGTTAAAAAACATTATTTATATTACTAATTTAATGTTAATCATTGTTAATTAATAAAGGAAAGCAATTTTTATGATGCGAATAGCCTTGTTTTTACTTACAAACTTGGCAGTAATGTTTGTATTTGGAATTATTTTGAGTTTGACCGGCATCCAGGGACAAAGCGTTCCAGGGCTAATGATTATGGCTGGTCTTTTTGGTTTTGGTGGCTCATTTATCTCATTATTGATGTCAAAATGGATGGCATTACGTTCTGTTGGTGGGCAGGTGATTGAAAGTCCGACAACAGAAACGGAACATTGGTTGTTAAATACCGTCAAGCGTCAGGCTGATCAAGCTGGCATAAAAATGCCAGAAGTTGCTATTTATCATGCACCCGATATTAACGCTTTTGCCACCGGGGCTCGTCGTGATGCGTCATTGGTTGCTGTTAGTACAGGTTTGTTAGAAAGTATGGGACGTGATGAAGCCGAAGCGGTTATCGCCCATGAGATCAGCCATATAGCAAATGGTGATATGGTAACAATGACTTTATTACAAGGAGTAGTGAATACTTTTGTCATTTTTATTTCACGTATCATTGCTCAGCTGGCGTCTGGATTTTTATCAAATAGTAATAATGACAATGAAAGTAGCCAGGGTAATCCAATGATTTACTTTGCGGTATCAATGGTGTTAGAAATTGTATTTGGTATTTTGGCCAGTATTATTACTATGTGGTTCTCGCGTTATCGTGAATTCCGTGCAGATGCAGGTTCGGCGCATTTAGTGGGTAGAGAAAAAATGATTGCTGCATTACAGCGTTTGAAAACAAGTTATGAACCTCAGGAAGCTGGCAGTATGATGGCTTTTTGCATCAACGGACGTTCTAAATCTTTTAGTGAGTTGTTTTTATCCCATCCTCCTCTTGATAAGCGCATTGAAGCTTTACGTATGGGCACTTATCTTAATCGGTAAAACAATAATCAATCCCACCTGATGAGGTGGGATTTTTTATTAACTTCGATAGGCTGTTTTGATTTGTTCGATTATTCGTTGAAAAACTTCTGCTTGTTTAGGATCTTGCATAGCAAGAATTTCTTTTTCCATATTGAGTATAGCTCTTCCCGTATCGGCTTGATTTAGCGCTTTTAATATATAGGTTATAAAAGTTTTCAAGCAACTAATTTCAGTAGCAATGGTTTCCGTATCCGGTCTACTCGAGCAATCATTTGTCATTTTTTTGCCTCAATGAATTAAAAAATAAAGCAATAATTAATTTGGCGTATTTTACACAGTTGTGGAATTTTATATACGTCTTTATACAACTTTTTTAATTTAAATAATGTATTTAATATTATATTAACTATTTGATTTTAGTTTCTATAATATCTTGTGATTGCAATTATGTCGGACCTTTAAATGGCGAAGAATGGTAATCGAAAACAGGGTTGCTGTTAGGTGCAGCGATTATTGCCATTTAGGTAAAAATATTTAATTTATCCATGTAAAGATATTCACAATTATTTTATCACTTTTATCTTATACTTTAAAAGTTGGAATAAAAATTTTTAGATGGAGGTGTGTATGTATAAAGTTATTTTAGTAGCTGTTGATATTGCTCAAGAAGAACTAACGAGTAAAGCTATACGACAGGCTGTACAGTTTGCTAAAGTTTCAGGAGCTAAACTAAATTTTATCCATGTATTGCCTATTTCATCGGCAATCATAAATGCTTATGCTTTGGGATATATGGAAATAAAAGATCGTGCCACCCTAAAAGCAGAAGATGATATGCAAAACCTACTTGAACCGATCGATCTACCCGCTGATCGCCTGGGCTATACTATTGCTTTTGGTTCTCCGCGTGATGAAATTGTCAGTCGAGCGGAAGAAATTAACGCTGATATCATCATTCTTGGTTCAAGAAGTCCCAATATAACAACTCATCTGTTAGGTTCGACAGCAGCGGGTGTTGTACGTTATGCAAAAACCTCTGTATTGGTGGTGAGATAACAATCAATCATCAAAATTACAAGTTAATTATTTATTATTTTAACAGCTAATTTGATCAATTTTATGGCTTTAGTGTGCAGTATTTTATATTAATGATAAAGGAAACCAAGATTTAGTGCTTATCGTTTGAAGGAGTAAATATGTATAAAATAATTCTCGTTCCAATTGATATCTCAGAAAAAGAACTAATAAAAAAAGCACTCAAACATGCGCTTTATATTGCTAGATTATCTGATGCTAAATTGCATTTCTTGCATGTTGCCCCTGATATGTCTCGTTATTCAATGAGTTATAGTTATCATTATGATTTATTAGCTAATTTTGCCAAGAAAACGATCGAAAGTTCAGAAAAACAATTAAAACAAATAGTTAAGCATATTGACTATCCTAAAGAAAAAATTTCTTACTCGGTGGAGATGGGGTCACCTAGAGATAAAGTTTTATCAGAAGCAGAAAAAATAGGTGCTGATTTGATAGTAGTTGGCTCCCGTCGACCAAATATTGCCACGCATTTGCTAGGTTCGAATGCTTCGGCTATTGTTTCTAATGCCCCGATTTCGATATTGATAGTTCGGTAGCTAATATTATTATAATGCAAAAAATTAGTTAATTTACCTGCTTTTTAGTTAAGTTAATTATAGGAAATGAAAAAAATCGTAGTAATTATTCGTTGTTGTAAATCAGATTATTTGTGAAGAGTATTGCTAATTTTGATCTAAAAAGAGCGCTATTAATTATGTTGTCTGCTACTGAGCAATAACTTAATTGTTATCATTACTATTAATAAAATTCTGCAGGTTTATAGGCTACAAAATGGAATATATTGAATCTAATTATCATACTGAAACAGAAAGGCAGAGAAAAATTACTCGCCTTTGTATTCAATGCGCTCAGCTCCTTTTTCAACACGGCGCTGAAAGTATGTTAGTGGAACAATTATCAACCCGATTAGGTATTGCCTTAGGCGTGGATCAAGTTGATAGCGCAATATCTTCTAATGCGATTGTTTTAACAACTGTAATTAACGGTCGCTGTATGACGTCAACCCGCAAAAATATTGATCATGGCATAAATATGCATGTGGTAACTAAGGTTCAGCACACGGTGATATTGGCTAAATATAAATTGTTAGATTGCGATAAGGTTCAGCAGCGTCTGGCTGAAATAAAACCACTACGTTATCCTCGTTGGTTACTAGTGCTTATGATCGGATTATCCTGTGGCTGTTTTTGTAAGCTGAATGGGGGTGGCTGGGATGGTTGCTTTGTCACTTTTATTGCCAGCGGTTGTGCAATGTACATTCGACAAATTCTTACAGCCCAATATATGAATCCATTGATTAATTTTTGTATTACCGCCTTTGTGGCTACTACAGTATCTGGTTTTGTATTAAATATTCCTTATTTTTCCAATGCATCGACGATTTCAATGGCAGCCAGTGTTTTACTGTTAGTTCCTGGATTTCCATTAATTAATTCTGTGGCAGATATGTTTAAAGGTCATATTAATACTGGATTAGCGCGTTGGGCAATGGCGAGTTTGCTGACATTAGCGACTTGTATCGGTATAACCATGGCTATGGCGGTTTGGGGATTAAGAAATTGGGCATAATATTTTTACTCACCTTAATTGAAAAAATGTTATTAGCTGCCATACCTGCAGCCGGTTTTGCCATGGTCTTTAATGTGCCAGTACGGGCGTTAAAATATTGTGCTTTGCTGGGAGCTATAGGTTATGGTTTTCGTATGATACTGATGGAAATGAGCTTTAGTATTGAATGGGCAAGTTTTTGCGCGGCAATTTTAATTGGCATTATTGGTATTCAATGGTCACGCTGGTGGTTGGCACATCCCAAAGTGTTTACTGTTGCGGCGATTATTCCTATGTTTCCAGGTATAAGTGCTTATATAGCGATGATATCGTTAGTAAAAATTGCTCATTTGGGCTATAACGCTGAGTTACTTGAGACATTAGTAATACATTTCATTAAAACCTTATTTATTGTCGGTGCTTTATCGGTTGGTTTATCTATTCCTGGACTATGGTTATATCGTAAGCGTCCACGAGTTTAATCTTGTATTGAATTTAAGGTAATATCAAATTGTTGCTCACCGGATATTATAATTTGAATATTAAGTTCTTCTTCTGAATATTTAGCAATAATGACCTTAACATCATTTTCTTGAGCATGTTTTTTTGTCACATCAATTAATTCTTCTTTTAAATGTTTTATTAATGTATTCATTTTATTTCCTAAATGAAAATTAAATTTTATTTTTAAATAACCTATTTTAAATAGTTAGTTATATTTTTATACAAAAAAAAAGATAAGGTTTTTATAGATATTCATCATATAAAATTAAATTTTTTCATACAGTTGTCGATAATAATGAAAAAAATTATATGACTAAAATAGTCGATTTATTTATTAATTTTAACCAGGATGTTAATTTTGAAATTAATACATTTTTTAACGGTAATAATTACCGTGATGGTAGTTTTTTGTGCGCCATTTAATTTATTAGCAACACCGATTAGTTTTGATGAAGCAAAAAAATTGCCCGTAATGAAATTTATTTTGATCAAACTAGCGGAAATCAAGGAACGCTCTATTGTGGATGTTAATGGCAATGGATGGGTAAAAGTGGTGGTAGGGTAGATTTAACTAGCTGTGGTTATCAAGTAAGAAAACAAATAAATAGAGCACAGCGAATAGAGTGGGAACATATTGTGCCGGCATGGGTATTTGGTCATCAGCGCCAATGTTGGCAAAAAGGGGGACGAAAGAATTGTGTCAAGACAGATCCTGTTTTTCGCACCATCGAAGCCGATCTGTATAACATTGCGCCTTCTATTGGTGAAGTAAATGGTGATAGAAGCAATTTTAATTATGGTCAACTAGCCTCGTCAGTTTTATCGCCTTATGGCCAATGCCAAAGCCGGGTGGATTTTAAAAATCGTATTTTTGAGCCTAGAAATGAAGTAAAAGGCCAGGTTGCTCGTGTAATGTTCTATATGTATGACTGATATAATCTTACTATGTCAAAGCAACAACAACAGCTATTAATGGCCTGGGATCGACAATTTCCGGTTAATCGTTGGGAAAAGTTGCAAAATGAGCGAATTGGCAGAATTACCGGGCACTATAACCCGTTTGTAACCGGTGAATTAACCTGGCAATTAGGTCATAGAAATCAGGCGGCCGGTTTGTCAGTTGCAACTGCTGAAATAGAAAAAAAAGCAATTAAAACAAAAAGTAATATTTCTGCTATGGCGCGCAATTATCTTACTGCCGCGATTAAAGGTAATCAAATTAGCCAAATATACCACTTTTCTCATTGTCAGGGATATAAGGTTTTATCAGCCAAAAATAGTATTGTTTTTGAAAATGAGCAGGCCGCTATTGCTGCGGGTTATCGATTAGCCAAAAATTGCCCGCGACAATAAAAAAACACCTATTATCAAACAAATAGCATATTATCAAGTTGTTCACATTAACTGCGGTTATTAATAAATTAACAGGTGACTTGAAGTAATTGTTTGCGTAATAAAGTTGACAGGCAAGCAATAATCGACAATATTTTTTGTATCAGAGATGTTAAAATATTTTTATAGTCAATTAATGGATATAAAATAATATTAAGCTCTTGAGGATGTTTTATAGTCGTAGTTCTGTGTTTGATGATGTTCAGCATAGGGGATATAGATGATAAAATGCTTAAAATATACTCTTCAGTCATTAACCGGTTATAAGTTATCCATAACATGCAAGATGGAGAAATTTGTAACCGGTTTTTTCATGCAAATCATAAAATTGGAGACAATCCTCTGTTTTAAATAGCTTTTTTGTGTAGATATTCAAATATTATTACCATCGACATATAGACTATCGAAAGGTAAAACTATGAGTAGACAGAAAGCTGCAACAAGAGCACGCCGAGAATTAAGAAGATCTTTAAGAAAAGAGAGTCGCTCATCTCGTTTAAAAGAGATCAACAATGTGGCATCTTTTGCTGATTTTACAGGTATTGAAACCATTGGTATGGCATGTGAAACTCGTGATCGTTCCCCCATTATTCCTCGCAGTGAAGCACAAAGAAAATATATTGAAGCTATTAAGTGGCAAAAATTGATTTTGGCAAATGGTGAAGCAGGATGCGGTAAAACATTTATTAGTTCTGCAATGGCTGCTGATGCTCTCATTAATAAAGAAATCAATAAAATTATTGTAACTCGTCCGGTTTTGCAAGCAGAGGAGGATTTAGGTTTCTTACCGGGTGATATGGCAGAGAAATTCGCACCTTTCTTTCGGCCGGTATATGATATTTTAGCCAAAAGATTGGGACACTCTTTTCTACAATACTATCTACGGCCAGAAATAGGCAAAGTAGAAATTGCACCTTTTGCTTACATGCGTGGCCGAACCTTTGAAAACGCGTTTGTGATACTGGATGAAGCCCAAAATGTGACGGCTAATCAAATGAAAATGTTTTTAACTCGCTTAGGAGAAAATGTGACTGTCGTCGTCAATGGCGATGTTTCCCAATGTGACTTGCCGTTAGGGATCATGTCTGGTCTGGAAGATGCGTTACGACGCTTTGATTGTGACGATTTGGTTACCATCGTGAAATTTACCATTGGTGATTGTGTCCGCTCTGAACTCTGCCACAAGGCCTTATTAGCCTACGAGCTTTGATAAACAATCTATAGTTAATTTGAATAGCGCTCAGATCATCTGAGCGCTATTTATTTGGCTAGCAAACAGCAACGATTTAATTTATTAAACATAAAATTATTAAAATTATGTTTAATTTTAGGAATAAAAATTAAACAGCATTAATTAAATTTAACATATTGAATTACAACTAAAAAATAATCATTAATATTTTGATAGCTAATTAAATTATTGATTATTATATATTGCCTATTAAATTTTTCCTTTCTATTTTGAGGTGGTAACTTTCATCCACATATTTATGTAAAAATAAAATATAGGTAATGCTATGAAAAATAAAATATTTGCTATAGCAGAAACATAATTTATTTCATCGCCAGTTATCCGTTGTTACCGGTTTTCAGTTCCACCATCCAACCAGCGAACGATAAAACTCAACTAACTGTTAAAAATCAAATTCCTGTCATCAATATAACAGCACCTAATCAGGCCGGTATTTCTCATAACCGCTATAAGCAATTCAATGTACCGTCACAGGGTGCGGTGCTAAACAATGCGATCCAACCTGCCAACAGTGTACTGGCCGGCCAGTTGGCTAAAAATGAGCAACTTGGTGAACAGACGGCCAGTTTGATTATTAATGAAGTAACTGGTTTATCTTCTTCACAACTGAATGGCAAATTGGAAATTGCAGGCAAGAAAGCGGATGTGATCATCGCCAATCCGAATGGTATCAGCTGTGATGGTTGTCATTTCAGCAATATTGGTGGCTTAACCTTAACTACTGGCCAGCCGACACTAAATCAACGCGGCGAATTTGCCCATTTAAAGGTGGAGAAAGGCGATATTATCTTCCATAATAAAGGGCTCCATAGTGGTAGCCAAAATTATACTGAAATGATCAGCCGTACTGTTACTGTCAATGCGAGTATTCTCAGCAAAAATATTAGCTTTTTGCAAGGCACGAATGCGATTGACTATCAGACTGGAACAGTTTCTCAAATAACTAGCCCGGGCCTAAAACCCCAATTTGCGGTTAACATTACAGAGCCTGGTGGGATTTATGCTAATTGTATTAAAATCATTGCTACCGAACCAGACAGTGAAGTTAAGCTGGATAATATTAAAACCAGTGAAAATGAGTTATTTATTTCAGCTAAAGGTAAACTGACGCTAGGTCATATTACCACTAAAGGGCATTTAACCGCCAAAGCGTCAGCTATTATAATTCCGGCAAGCAGTGAAATTTTATCTCAGCAAGACCTATTACTTGAAAGCGATAGCCTAATTAATCAAGGTAAAGTAACGGCTAAACAAAATATTCATCTATTTAGTAATGTCATCAGCAATCAGGGTGAAAGCGCTAAAATTGAAGCCTATGATAATCTGTGGCTACAAAAAAATGCCCAGGGTGAGCTAAGTGAAAGGTTTGAAAATCGCGCGGCGACTATCTTAACGCAAACCGGTGATCTGTTCCTGAAAGTCAAATACGTGATTAACCAAAGCAATAACCCTAACATCACGCAACAATTAACAACGCCGGATAGTAACAAAGTTAAACCCTATGTTGTCAGGGCAAATGGTGGTGGCCTGGGTACAAGTGTCAACATAAATCTAAAACCTAATTATCAGATCAATGGAAAACAGCGCTGGTTTGGTGAAATCGATCCAGTGTTCACGCAATTTGTTCAATTGGAGAAAACGGCTTACACATTAGCTTCCCCTCTGGTGGTTGGTGGTATTTCTGCTGGTAACAATCTCTATATTAAAAGTAATCAATTAGTTAATAATAAATCTGTTATTTCTGCGCACCATGATAGTTATTTGCACAGTAAGTATATTACCGCCATTAATCAAAAACTGGGTGAAAAATCTGTTTGGGTGAGTTTGCAAAATGCACTAGATGAACCGACTAACTATCTTTTACTGCAAGGATTTTTACATCAGCTGTGGGGTTGGATACCCGCACATCATGCTTATGAACATCATTATTATGATGATGTTCGCATCCGTTATTTTATCGATCATGATCAATATCTTTCATTTATACCGGCAGACAAAGCACCTGATGCACTATCAACATTTAACAGTGTGACCGCCTTAATACCCATTAACCAGCCGGAAATATGGCTTTGGCGGGATAACGATTTTTTATCGGCCAGATTTTCTGCTGGCAATAACCTGGTTATCACTGCGGATAAAATAGAATCCAATAAAATCTATCCGCTGGCACTTAATTCAGTGCGTGAATTACATGAAAAGTATGATTATGAACCTCTTTTAGCAGGCAGAAATATTACTTTAAATAGCCAACAGCTCAATGCATCATTATCAGCTCAGGCGGATAATAACCTGTCTATTATGAGTGAAAATATTGCGCTCAATAACAGCCAGCTTCGCGCTAACAACGAATTGAACCTAATAGCTAAGAATGACATTGTGCTAACGGATACCAGCTTATCTGGCCATAATGTGCTGCTGCTAAGTAAAAATGGCGCTATCAGCTATCAGGCTGCTGAATATGACCGCTACAATATTGCTGATTTATGGCCATTTGATTTGTTTACGGATGAAGAAGATATTAGTTACATAGCTATGGAACCAAAATATAACTTGATTGAGGGGAAAAACCGGTTGGATATGATTGCCAGCCAGGATATCCAAATTGATAATAGAGTTACGCTGAATGTGCCTGTCATCAATATTACCACTAAAGGCAGTATTTATTTCAACAGCACGGAAAAAGCGTTATTTAAAAAACCGCTGCATTATGATCGATTAGCGCCACACTTGAAATCAATCTATGATTTACATGATAAAGAATATGATCGTAAATATGACATAAAAAATAGTGAGCAAGATCAACCTAAATGGCAAAAAGCGCGCCATATTTCATTTAATGCCGGTAAAGATATTGTATTTAATGGCATAGACTTAACGGCTGAACAAGGAATAGAAGTATTTGCCGGTAATGATATTCACTTAGCTCCGGCGGCATTTAAGCAACAAGACAATATCCATCTACTATTAACGCGCCGTTTTTCCCACTTTGAGCACTATATCGCATCGTTTTATTCTCCGCAGCTTAAATTGCCTTTTGATTTGTCCAATAATATAAAAGCACCCAGAACGCAATTATTTAAATCTTATTTGACATCCGAGGGTACTTTACTGCTCAATGCTGGCAGGGATCTTAACTTACAGGCTGCCAAATTATCGTCTAATCAAACCACTCATCTCTTTGCTGGACGTAACATTGATCTCCTTCCAAGATCCTGGCAGTGGATTTAATTGCCCAAAAAGAGCTCTATTATACTTACCAACCACAAAGTTTCACGCCGGTTGTACAATTTGGTGGGACATTACATATGGTAGCGGGTGAAAATCTTTTTTTACAAGCTGCTAATATCAATAGTGGTGCGGCAATGGCACTGACTGCTGGCAATCAATTTGTCATCGAGCACGTACCTTATCGAGCCGAAACGGGATCCGATGGCTATCATGAAAAACTTTGTCATTTGCATACGCAACTACACAGTGGTGGTCGCTTAGATTTACTCAGTAAACAAAACATGCTCATCAAGGGCGCTAAACTGCGTGCAACTGGCGATATTACTATGGTATCGGCAGGAAATACCGAATTAAAAGCGTTCAAAAATCGCGATCATGGTTGGCAGCACGGCAAATTAATTGATAAAACTTATCAACAAGGGGTCGAAATTCAAACTGATGGGGAGCTTAGCATTCGAGCTGGTGGGAATCTGCTTTTTCAGGCCGCTAAGCTGAGGGCACAGCGGACAATGGATATCGCTGCGCAAGGCGGTTATCTCTATGCTCAGGCGATGGAAGAGATTGAACATTATGAAGAAAAGCGTGAAAAGTGTAATCGCTGGACATTGTGTTTAACTAAAAATACTGAGCATCGTACCTATCATGAAGTAAAAAATAAGGTAACCGAATTTCATGCTGGTAATGATATCAATTTATTGAGTTATAATGATAGCATCTATGAAGCGACAAAAATTAATACCCAACGCAACGCGACCTTAACCAGTACCCATGGCCGTATTCTCTTTCACGCGGTGCAAAACCAAACTTTGAATCAAACCATAACAAACAAACGCGGTATCTTTATCACACAGCGTGATAAAGGAGCATATTCAGCGGTGTGGCAGTTACCCACTATCCAATATGCTGGTGAGCTAAAAGTAAATGCCGCACAAGGGATCGAAACTGATGTTAGCGGTCAAAATGAACAAACGCTAAAACAGGTTATTGCCAGCTTAGGTAATTCGCCTGAGTTTGAATGGTTAAAAGCTCTGAGGGATAATCCGGACGTTAACTGGCGCAAAGTGGAAAATGTTTATAAAAGTTGGGATATTCGCCAACAGCAACTGCATCCGGTTAGCGCAGCGGTGATAGCGATAGCGACGGGAGCCGCCGCCTCTGCGTTGGCTATCCCGGCAGGGATAAGCGCGGCATCGGTGTCGGGTTTGAGCGGCGCGAGTGCAATAGCCATGCAGGGAGCAGTTTCGGCTGGGGTCAGAGCGATTGCCGCTAAAGCCGCTGTTTCTCTGGCGAATAATCAGCAACTGTCTTGAACGTTAAAATTATGGAGAAACGTGATGGTACGACTCATTCCATTCTTCGTTCTTTCTGAGCATCGCGTTCAGGATAGTCAGCAGCTTGCGCATACAGGCGACCAGCGCCACTTTTTTGGCTTTTCCCGCTGCAAGCAGACGCATGTAAAAGGCTTTTATCACCGGATTAAAGCGAGTTGCTACAAGCGCGGCCATATAAAGTGCTGTTCGGACTCCGTCCCTTCCGCCAAATATGGTTCGCCGACCACGCATGGTACCCGAGTCCCGGTTTATGGGGGCAACGCCTACAAGCGCGCTAATAGCTCGCCTCGAGAGGCTGCCCAGTTCGGGAAGCTCCGCCAACAACGCAGCAACTGTCATGGTACCAACCCCTTTAATGCTGCTCAGCCTAGCGGCCAGATCCTTAAAGTGGTTCCTTATGTGGTTGTTCATATCCTCATCGATTCTGGCAAGTTCATCTTCCAGCGCCTTGATGATGATGTTGATGCTTTTTCTATTCTGTGGATGTGCGGTATACAGCCTATTACGTTCTGCCACCAACATTGTAATCAACTGGCGTCTGCGTACGACCATCGCAGCAAGAACCTGACGTTCTGCATTTGGCAGAGTCCGGATAAAGCGCTCTCGCTCCGGATGTCGATTAATAACCTCTGCCATTTGTGCAAGCACTTTGGCATCAATACGGTCAGTTTTTGCCAGATAGCCCATAGCGCGGGCAAAGTCTCGGGATTGTCTGGGATTAATCACAGTGACGTCAAAGCCTTCAGCCTGGAGCGAGCAGGCCACAGTAGCTTCAAGCCCGCCAGTTGCCTCCATCAGAACCAACACCACCGAATGCTTTCTCAATTCGGCGATAATGGCATCAAAACCGTCAGAGTCATTACTGACCGTAAACTGTGCAATATCACAGCTGGCTGCTATGTCCAGCGTTGCTTTAGAAACATCAATACCCACACAAAGTGGATTTGGCTGACTCATGATTACCCATCCTTGCAAATGCGTTATGGAGTACGGACAACTGTTCGGGTTTCAGATGAGTGGCTCAGTGTATGCGCCGGTCGCTAATTAACGGGCTTAAAACCCTAGGAGGAATCGGGCTGCATGCACCTTGCCAAATCTAATCGTAACTATTTTAAACCGTTTTCAAGATACAAGGAGGAATCGGGCTGCATGCACCTTGCCAAATCTAATCGTAACTATTTTAAACCGTTTTCAAGATACAAGGGGGATGTTTCTGCGACCCTCAAAGAGCTTGGTAGTAGCCAATCGGTTAAATCGATTATTGCCTCGATGGCTATCGAAGGTTCACTGGCCGGTTTAGATGCCACGGTATTAAATAGCAGTGGTGTAGTGCAAACAGCTCCCCCTATAACCCCACCTTTCCGCGCTTAAGTGATGGCGAATGGCAACATACCGTTCAACGGGTGGCGGCGCAATCACTGATTACTTCAGCTGTTGACACAGCGCTCAATGGTGGCAGTTTTAAAGATAGACTGGCAGAAGCGTTAGTCAGTCAGGCAAGTCGTCAATTACATGCTGAAGGAGTACATTTAATCGCTAAAAATGGCCAGGTACTAGGCAAACCAGGCAAACTGCTCAGTCATGGTGCGATGGCCGCCTTGAGTGCAGAGATAGGTGGCGGAGACCGTATTGGAGCAGCAGCTGGCGCGTTTGCCGCTGAGCTGTCGGCGATTGAATTGGGTGATAATTACTATGTTGATAGTTCAAACCGAGAGCAAAAAATCCTCGACACCAGCCGAGTGATAGGCGGCCTGGCGGGAGCCCTTGCTTCAGGAACCGCAGAAGGCGCCTATAGTGGTGAGGATGCGGGAGTGATCGCGGTGCAGAATAACTTTTTGAGCGCTAAAGATGTCATGGACATGAAAAAAGAGCTTGAGGAGGCAGATAAGAGCAGAACCGATAAACAAGTAATTTATCAAAACCCAATATATTCAAACAATTACCACTAATCCCTATCTGCGGGTTAAGGTTGAGTTTTTATCGGCAAAATGAATAACCGGTTGCATATCATCTTGATTTTACAGTTGGTTCTTTCGTCGTTTGGGGTTTTACTTTATAATCGCTTCTGACTATTGTGACTGATCTTATTAGTTGCGTGGTTAGCAGTGGTGGCAGGTAGCCGACTGTCATCACTGCATTGATCCGTTACTCATCTTTTTTATCTATATAACCGGTATTTTGATTAATTTCCGCTATACTCTGCCTGATTTAGCCCTCCATTATCATTGCTTTAATTACCGTTTTAACCACTTATTTGTTCTGCTGTTGATCCTGCGGCCAGCGTTGCAAAGTTCAGTTTTATATCTTCTGCCTGTTGACGCTTGCCTGGCTGAAACAATTGTTAGTAAACCCAAGTGCAAAAGGCCGGCAATAGTTGACGAGTTTTTTCGTAATAGTTCTATTTATTCAATAAAGTCACTCAATTTCTGCGAGTTGGATGTATAAAACTTACGGTAAGAAATGACAAACAAACTGGCAGAACAGTGATTGTCGGTCGTTCTTATCATTGACAAGAATGTTTTATTTAATCTATGACATCATTTTATGACGCTAAAATGCGAGCGAGGGAAAAGGAATGCAACCCACACGATTTCGTAATGTTATTGTTTTCGGTGACAGCTTGTCTGACACAGGTATTATGGCCAGTTCCTTTATTGGCAAGCTAGCGAGCGCATTCGGTGCCATGACTGTGAATCCGACAGGTCGTTACAGTGATTGCCGTAACTGGACAGATCATATGTATGAAGCTGCGACAGATGGAGGATCACTGGTGATGGCTAATGCTAGCACTTCGAAAAAATTAACTAGCAAGCATCAATCATTTTCTCAAGAATCCGGCTGGGGACAAGGTTCTGACCTGTGGTTTCGATATGCCAATTACGCCATTGGTGGTGCTACGGGGGGAATACCGTACGCTACTGTACATAAATGTTCACTTACGACTATGAAAAATGAGGTGAAGGCTTTCGAGAAAGATTTCTCATTACAAGGTATAAATAATGAAAACTTTCTTTTTATTGTTTGGTTTGGCGCTAACGACCTTTACACGGCAGGTTTGCCTGCCACCGAGATGCACAAAGTGGCAATTAAAAT
Source organism: Arsenophonus endosymbiont of Crataerina pallida (assembly GCF_964020125.1). Classification (NCBI taxonomy): domain Bacteria; kingdom Pseudomonadati; phylum Pseudomonadota; class Gammaproteobacteria; order Enterobacterales; family Morganellaceae; genus Arsenophonus; species Arsenophonus endosymbiont of Crataerina pallida. Next base: position 780,792 of record NZ_OZ026540.1, read on the forward strand.
TGCTCATAAGCGTAGAGAAGAATTAGTTAAAATTGTTGGTTCAAGTAATGCACACTTTATTTATATAAATATGGGACTTCCATTATCGGCTGCGTGTTATCAGGAGATGGTTAGTTCTGCCAAAGCGAAATATCAAACGTCTACCAACGAGAAGAAAGCTAAACGTATTTATCATGAAGTTAGGAGACAAATTAATAACTTTGAAAGTGGGGCGATGTTATTTAACCACACATTAAGAGAGATTGCTGAAAGTAATGGCGATATGTACGTGGATATGGCGTCATTACTGAAACCAGAATCGATGTCAAACCTGTATGAAAAGTTACATTTATCAGAAGGGGTGCAAGAAGTTGGAACCAGCAATCAATTTATCGATAGCTGTAATTACGATATTATTATGGGTCATAACAGTAAAGTGTCTACTTCAGATAAAGCTCATCCGACAGATCGTGTCTATCGCGTGGTGTGGCAAAAAATTTGTGAGGCACTGTGGGAAAGAGGTTACACTTTTGGCACGCTTCCGGTAACCAAGGGTTGTAATCATAGTGATACTCAATTTTGCACTCGGCTTTGATTGAGCTAGCATAAAAAATTGAGCACGATCAATAGAAAAACCCCATGCAAATTGCGTGGGGTTTTAGTGTTTTTGCGGTCTTTATAGATTGTGTTGAGATGTCATAAAGCCGGCCAGAATGGATCAAACATTAAACAAAAAGTTCATTACATCGCCATCTTGCACAATATAATCTTTCCCCTCGGTGCGCATTTTGCCGGCTTCTTTGGCGCCTTGCTCGCCGTTATAGTGAATAAAATCGGCAAATGCTATTGTCTGGGCGCGGATAAAACCTTTTTCAAAATCGGTGTGAATTTTACCGGCCGCTTGTGGTGCGGTGGCACCAACAGGGATGGTCCAGGCGCGAACTTCTTTGACCCCGGCAGTGAAGTAAGTTTGTAAATTAAGTAACTTATAACCGGCGCGGATCACACGATTTAGTCCCGGTTCTTCAATACCTAACTCAGCCATAAATTCGTCGCGTTCATCTTCATCCAGTTCGGCGATATCGGCTTCAACGGCCGCACATACTGGCACCACCACCGAGCCCTCTTTTTCAGCAATGGCCCGCACTGCATCTAGGTGGCGATTGTTGTTAAAACCATCTTCACTCACATTAGCAATATACATAGTTGGTTTGAGGGTTAAAAAGCTGAGATAGCGGATGGCGGCTTTTTCTTCTTTACTTAACGCTAGAGTTCGTAGCATCGCTGCGTTTTCAAGATGCGGTAAACATTTTGTCAAAATGTCTAATTCAATTTTTGCTTCTTTGTCGCCACCTTTAGCTTTTTTCTGAATGCGATGAATAGTTCGTTCACAGGTATCTAAGTCAGCTAATGCCAATTCAGTATTAATGGTATCAATATCTGCTAGTGGATCAACCTGGCCGGCAACATGGATGATGTTATCGTTGTCGAAACAGCGAACAACATGGCCGATCGCTTCAGTTTCACGGATGTTAGTTAAAAATTGATTGCCTAAACCTTCGCCTTTAGATGCGCCTTTTACCAGTCCGGCAATGTCGACAAACTCCATTGTTGTCGGTAGTACTCGCTGTGGTTTGACAATTTGCGCCAATTGATCAAGACGAGGATCAGGCATCGGTACTACACCGGTATTAGGCTCAATAGTACAAAAAGGGAAGTTTGCTGCCTCGATGCCGGCTTTGGTCAGCGCATTAAAAAGCGTTGATTTTCCTACATTGGGCAGACCAACGATACCGCATTTAAATCCCATAAATATGTTACCTTAGTTTTTATCTGTTCAATCGCGTATCGCTAATTGATAAATATGAATGAATTTATCGATGATTATACACATAAAAGTTACCTTGCCGAAGATATGATGTAATAGTATTAACTCGATGCCTTAAAAGCGTGCAACTGATTTACTGCTTTATTAACGCCTTCATTAAGCAGGATCGGTGTACAACGTATTGCTTCATCAATGGTATCATCGATTAATTTTTGTTCCTGGAGGGTGGGTTTATTCAACACAAAGCCGACAACTTTATTTTTATCGCCGGGATGACCAATACCGATGCGTAAACGATAAAAATTAGGGTTGTTGCCTAGTTTATTTTGAATATCTTTAAGACCATTATGTCCGCCATTGCTGCCGCCTAATTTTATTTTGGCAGTGCCTGGCATTAAATCTAATTCGTCATGGGCGACAAGAATTTCAGCTGGCTTGATACGATAAAAACTGGCTAATGCTAACACTGATTTTCCACTAAGATTCATATATGTTGTCGGTATCAGTAAGCGAACATCATTATTTGCCAAGTTGATCCTGGCGGTATGACCAAAAAATTTACTTTCTTCTTTTAGTAATTGATTATGTTGTTTGGCTAATAATTCGACATACCAGGCGCCTGCATTATGCCGAGTTAACGCGTACTCAGAACCTGGGTTAGCCAGACCGACGATCAGTTTTATATTACTCACCATATTCTTTCACTATTGAGCGGTTTTAATTAAAGAACATAGCTTACCTTTTCTGACAACCGACTACAAAAAGTTAAATTTGATGACAGTAGAATAGGTTGATCAGGTTTGCTGCATAATGGCTACTATTTTTTCAATAAAAATAGTTTTATGTATAGATTTGTGAATAAAATATTATCTAATGTGATCATTTCCTCAATCTGAGTCGGAAAACTATTACTATAATATAGCAAAGGAGTAGGTATTTTTATTATTCAATATTGTACATAGTGATAAGTATTTTGGAGGGTATGATATGAAAAGAAAACAGTCTTTATTATTAGGTAATTGCTTGATGGTAACTGGCATGGCAATTATGGTGATCAGTATTGCATATAATATTTGCAATCATGTTTTTCAATTAGATCTACCCGAATATTTAGCAGAAATATCACTGATTAGTCTTTTTATTGGTGCTTTGATTTGGTTAGCTGGTGCCAGAGTGAGTGGTCATGAGGGCATTGCTGATCGTTATTGGTGGCTGCGAAATTTTGACGAGCGCCATCGTCGGTAATCTATCTTAAAGTAAAGAAAAACCCCGTGATAAATATCAAAGGGTTTTCGGTAGTACTAAGTTAATAAATGCGGCAGCTAAAAATTTAACTGAGCGTAATTTATTATTTAGTGTTCAAACATCGCTGAGATTGACTCTTCGTTGCTGATCCTGCGAATGGCTTCAGCCAACATGCCTGATAGCGTTAATGAGCGAACCTTGTTGAGCTGTTTGATTTCAGCTGATAAGGGAATAGTGTCACAAACAACCACCTCATCAATGACTGAATCTTTAATATTAGCGACGGCATTACCGGAAAATATGGGATGGGTAGCATATGCAAAGACCCGTTTAGCGCCTCGCTCCTTAAGTGCTTCAGCGGCTTTACACAAGGTACCTCCGGTATCTATTATATCATCAACCAGTACACAGTCTCGATTGGCAACATCACCAATGATATGCATAACTTGGGAAACGTTTGCGCGTGGCCGACGTTTATCAATAATGGCCATATCGGTATCATTTAATAATTTGGCAATGGCGCGGGCGCGTACTACTCCGCCTATATCTGGTGAAACGACGATCGGATTGTCTAGATTTTGTTGTAGCATATCTTCTAACAAAATCGGACTACCAAAAACGTTATCTACCGGCACATCAAAAAAACCCTGGATTTGCTCGGCATGCAGATCGACAGTTAAGACCCGGTCAACACCGACACTGGAAAGAAAATCGGCCACTACTTTAGCGGTAATAGGCACACGCGCTGAACGTACACGGCGATCTTGACGTGCATAACCAAAATAGGGAATGACAGCGGTGATCCGACCAGCAGATGCACGGCGTAGTGCATCAACCATGACAACAAGCTCCATTAAATTGTCGTTTGTTGGGGCACACGTTGATTGTATGATGAAAATATCACCACCACGGACATTTTCATTAATTTGTACACTAACCTCACCATCACTAAAACGACCAACCGCAGCGTCGCCAAGGCTCGTATACAGTCGGTTGGCAACACGTTGAGCAAGTTCCGGTGTAGCATTACCAGCAAAAAGCTTCATATCAGGCACGTAAAAAACCTCAGGCTTGCGTCTATAAAGATATTATCGCCCAAAAAATATTATTATTGATGGTCTCGATATCTGGAAATCCCAGCGCGGAATGTATGCAAAGGAGACTGGTTAACGCCTTGCGCAACGAAACCCTGCACCCACTCTGGAGCTTTATTTAACACCTTACGGGCAGCAGCTTCAGTTTCGAATTCAGCAAAAACGCAAGCACCTGTGCCGGTAAGACGTGATGATGTATATTCTAGCAGCCATGAAATAAGCTCTTCAACCTCAGGGAAACGTTTTCTTGCGATTGGTTCACAATCATTTGCGTATGGCCCTTGTAACAATGCGCTTAACAAGCGTTTTGCGGAATTACGTTTTAATTCCGGATCAGCAAAAATTTGTTGGGTAGCAATATTTATTCCAGGGTGGGCCACTAAATACCATTTTTCTGCAGGACTGGCTGGCAAAAGTTGATCACCGATGCCTTGCGCGAAAGCGGCATGACCTATTACGAATACCGGAACATCGGCGCCGAGCTGACGGCCAAGCTCGGCTAGGGTATTATCATCAATACGAGTTTGCCAATGGTGATTTAAGGCAATCAATGTGGTTGTTGCATTAGAAGAGCCACCGCCTAAACCACCACCGGTGGGTAATCTTTTCTTAACATAAATATCGGCACCTTGATGACTATCAGCGCGATCTACTTCAATGCAATAGCGCTGTAATAAACGCGCTGCTTTAACAATAAGGTTATTTTCTGCTGGCAGATTAGTAAAGGGTGTAAGCAGCCGAATTTGATTATCTTCACGTGGTTTGATGGTAATTTCATCACCATAGTTAAGAAATTGGAACAGAGTCTGAAGTTGATGGTAACCATCAGCTTGACGGCCGGTAATATAGAGGAATAAGTTAAGCTTTGCTGGAGAGGGCCAGGTTAATGTCATTCGTTTAGCGTCCAACTGTCCATTTTTAACTTAATACGTTGTTTACCTTGTGTTAATTCAATCCGGCTAGGTAGTTTAGGCTGACTATCCTGATGATAAGCAAGGTAGTTCAAATGCCAGGTTTCGCCATTTTGCCTATATTCGATGGTTTTTAACAGCCCATTTTCGTCTAGTGTGAATGATGTGGCATTAGTGGGTAAACCGATTAACCAATAGGGCAGGTTTTCAATTGGAATTTCCATACCTGTTAATTGATAAATCATCTGTGCTGGATGATGGTTGACATATTTTTTACCTTCTCTATCCATTAGCTGGGTAACGCCAGGGGTTACATTGAGCTCTAATTCTGTTGTCCCTAATGGATTGGTCAGTAACAGGCGGTAATTAGACAGCGTATATTGTTGCCAAAAGAATTTGGCATAGGTTTTATTATCTGGGCCAATATAGGCAAAAGCACCACGGGTTTGAAATTTTGTCAACTTGACCAGTTGCTGCTGGTGGTTTATCCATAATGGATTGGTTATTGAGCCGTTTTTTTCAGTTGTTAATTGTTGATTGAATGTACAGGCGGTCAAAAAAACAGCAATTAGTGGGATAAATTTGTAACAATAGTGACGTAAACTGGCAAACTGCTTGGCAATGAGTATCATTAAATATTTCCTATTCACACAAGTGGTATTAATTTGTTGATATCGATCAGAAAATTATTAAGGTAAATGTAACTACAATTGGGAAAAAATGCCCGAATTATTCATTTGCTTAGTTTAACATCTTTAATTGCCTAGTTGCATAAAGTAGAATACTACCTCAAAATTTCCTTATTAAAGTTATTGGTTTTATTTTTGTGTGCTTAACAGATGTTTAGAAACCATTTAGTTACTTGATTTAGTGAATATGACATTACTTGCACTCGGTATAAACCATAAAACCGCGCCTATAACGTTACGTGAACGGTTAATTTTTGGGCCGGAAAGAATTGAACACGCACTGGATAATTTACTTCAGCAGCCACTTGTTCATAGTGGCGTTGTGCTCTCTACATGTAACCGTACTGAGCTTTATCTATGCGTTGATTCACAAGAATTCCTACAAGATCAATTAATTGATTGGTTATGTAACTATCATCGTTTAAATTTAAATGATGTTAGAACAAGTATTTATTGGCACCAAGATAATGCTGCTGTTAGCCACTTAATGCGTGTTGCCAGTGGATTAGATTCATTAGTCTTAGGTGAGCCGCAAATTTTAGGTCAAGTTAAACAAGCATTTTCTAAATCTCAGCACTATACAAAGTTATCTAGTGAGTTGGAGCGTTTATTTCAACACTCATTTTCAGTTGCTAAACGTATTCGTACGGAAACCGAAATTGGTGCTAATGCGGTTTCGGTTGCTTTTGTCGCTTGTACGCTAGCTCGTCAGATTTTTGAATCACTGTCTGAATTGCATATTTTACTGGTAGGTGCCGGCGAGACTATCGAACTGGCTGCGCGCCATCTACGTGAACATCATGCTAAGCATTTGATTATCGCTAACCGAACTCGAGAACGCGCTGCACGTTTTGCTAATCAAGTTGGTGCGGAAGTTATCACTTTAGCTGAAATTGATACCCGTTTAGCCGACGCGGATATTGTAATTAGTTCTACTGCCAGCCCTTTACCGATCATTGGTAAAGGGATGGTTGAAAGGGCAATGAAAGTCCGCCGTAATAAGCCAATGTTGCTGATTGATATTGCTGTTCCGCGAGATATTGAACCTGATGTTGACAGATTAAATAATATTTATCTCTATAGCGTTGATGATTTGCATGCGATTGTGCAACGCAATGTCGAACAACGGAAAATGGCGGCAGTTCAGGCTGAGCTTATTGTTGAGCAAGAAAGTGCTTATTTTATGGATTGGTTGCGTTCTCAGTCATCAGTCAATACAATTCGTGATTATCGTGGTCAGGCAGAGCAAATTAGGGCTGAAATGGCAGAAAAAGCACTTGCTTCGCTGCGAAATGGTGCAGATAGCGAGCAAGTGATTAATCAATTGACCTATCAGTTAATGAATCGCCTGATCCACACACCAACCAAATCACTCCAGCAAGCAGCGACAGATGGTGATATTCACCGTCTTAATATTTTAAAAGATAGCTTAGGACTGGAGCAAAATTAAACTACCTTTGTAAGGTCTAACATAACGAATGAAGTCTTCAATAATTGCTAAGTTAGAAGCATTGCAGGAACGCTACGAAGAAATTCAAGCACACCTGGTTGATGCTGAAGTGATCGCAGATCAAGAGCGTTTCCGTGCGTTGTCTAAGGAGTATGCGCAGTTAACAGATGTAACCAAATGTTTTCAGTTATGGCGCACCGTTCAGCAAGATATTGAGACGGCTGAAATATTATTGCATGATCCTGAAATGCGCGAGATGGCTCAGGACGAATTAAAAGAAGCGAAAAAGCGTAATGAGGAATTTGAACAACAATTACAGATTTTATTGTTACCAAAAGATCCCGATGATGAAAAAAATTGCTTTTTAGAAATTCGGGCCGGTACCGGTGGTGATGAGGCGGCAATATTTGCCGGTGATCTTTTTAGAATGTATAGCCGCTATGCTGAATCCCGTCGCTGGCGGATTGAAGTTATGAATGCCAGTGAAGGAGAACACGGTGGTTACAAAGAAATTATCGCCAAAGTTTCTGGTGATAGTGTATATGGCCGTCTAAAGTTTGAGTCAGGGGGACATCGTGTCCAGCGCGTACCGGAGACTGAATCTCAAGGGCGTATTCATACTTCTGCTTGTACAGTAGCCATTCTGGCTGAAATTCCAGCAACAGAGCTACCGGATATCAACCCTAGTGACTTAAGAATTGATACTTTTCGTTCATCAGGCGCTGGCGGACAGCATGTTAATACCACTGACTCCGCGATCCGTATTACCCATATTCCAACTGGAATTGTGGTCGAGTGTCAGGATGAACGTTCTCAGCATAAAAATAAAGCCAAAGCGCTGTCAGTTTTAGCTGCCCGTATTCGTGCATCGGAAGTGCAAAAACGCCGTGAAGCAGAAGCGTCTGAGCGCCGTAATTTACTCGGCTCAGGTGATCGTTCCGATAGGATCAGAACTTATAATTTTCCCCAAGGCCGCATTACTGATCATCGTATCAATTTAACTCTCTATCGTTTAGATGAAGTGATAGAGGGAAAATTAGATATGTTAATTCAACCGATTATTAACGAATATCAAGCAGATCAACTCTCTGCTTTATCAGAGCAGGATTAATGAATTATCAGCATTGGTTAGCCTATGCGGCTAATAAACTTTGCCATAGTGATAGCGCTAAACGTGATGCTGAAATTTTGTTGCAATATATAACCGGCAAAACACGGACTTTCCTTATTGCATTTGGCGAAACAGAATTAACCGTTAAGCAACAACAACAGCTTGAACATCTATTAGCTCGTCGGGCTAAGGGTGAGCCTATCGCCTATTTAGTAGAAGAAAAAGAGTTTTGGTCGTTACCAATGAAAGTTTCACCTGTTACGTTAATACCTCGTGCGGATACAGAGTGCTTAGTTGAGCGAGCATTACAATTATTACCAGAAAAGCAAGCAGTAAAAATATTAGATTTGGGAACGGGTACCGGTGCTGTGGCGTTAGCTTTAGCATCAGAATGTCCACAAGCGCAGATAGTTGGTATCGATATTAGTGATGCGGCAATTACGCTAGCCCAACTTAATGCAAATAATTTGGTAATTAATAATGTCCAATTTTGCAAAAGTAATTGGTTTACTTCACTACCTATTCAGCAATTTGATATGATTGTCAGTAATCCACCTTATATTGATGAATGTGATCCACATTTACAACAAGGTGATGTGCGTTTTGAACCTAAAACAGCATTAATATCGGCTAATCATGGGTTGGCTGATATTCAATTGATAATTGAACAATCGCGTAACTATTTAGCTAATAAGGGATGGCTTTTACTCGAACACGGGTGGTTGCAGGGAAGGCAAGTAAGGCAGTTATTTTCCTGTCATCATTATCAACAGGTAGTAACTTTTCAGGATTATGGTGGTAATGATCGTATTACAGTAGGTCAATGGAAATGTGATGAAAACCATAGCTGATTTTGAATTTAATAAAGCACCACTGAGCGAAGGTATTATACTTGTTTCACGGATTATTCGGCCAGATTTTCCTGTTGAACAAGTCAATGCACAACTTAGGCTTCTGGTTGCCGAAGCAAGACAAACAATACAAGCTGGTGATGATATAGAAACGCAAGTATCTATATTACTAAAGTTATTTTATCGAGACTGGCTTTTTAGCGGTGTAACGGGGGTTTATTCGCTTTCTGAGGCCCTTTGGCTGGATAAAGTGCTAATAGCAAGACAGGGGGCATCTGTTTCATTGGGGACGATTTTTTTGCATGTTGCCACTCAATTGCAGTTGCCGGTGATGCCGATTATTTTTCTGACTCAGCTTATTCTATGTGTTCGCCGAGAAGATGGTACTTATTGGTATATTAACCCGATAAATGGTGAAACGCTCACCGAGCAGATGCTTGATTTATGGGTCAAGGGAACAATTAGCCCTTTTGCTCATCTGACGCGAAAAGACATAGAAGAAACTGCGCATAGAATTATCATACGAAAAATGTTTGATACAATAAAAGCAGCGTTGATGGAAGAAAAAAAAATGGAACAAGCGCTAAGAGTTTGTGAAACATTATTAATTTTTGATCCGAAAGATCCTTATGAAATACGTGATAGAGGACTTATTTTTGCTCATCTTGAATGTAATCATGTTGCCATTTCTGATTTAAATTATTTTGTTGAGCAATGTCCAGAAGATCCTGTTTCTGAAATGATAAAAATGCAAATCTATTCAATAGAAGGGCAGCAGATTATATTGCATTGATCATTAAAAATTGTCACTAATTTGCTGTCATAGAAAGGGTAAAAGCATGCAATATAAAGTAGTCGCCATTGATGATATCAAAGTGGCAAATAATCTACCATTTGTATTATTCGGTGGTATGAATGTGCTTGAATCGCGCGATTTGGCAATGAAGATTTGCGAACATTATGTCACCGTAACGGACAAGCTTAACATTCCTTATGTTTTTAAGGCCTCCTTCGACAAAGCGAACCGTTCTTCGATTCATTCCTATCGCGGCCCTGGGCTTGAAGAAGGAATGAAAATTTTTCAAGAAATCAAACAAACATTTGGCGTTAAGGTAATTACGGATGTTCATGAGCCAGCGCAAGCGGCACCGGTTGCTGAGGTGGTTGACGTTATTCAACTACCGGCTTTTTTAGCCCGGCAAACTGACCTGGTTGAAGCGATGGCCAAAACTGGTGCAATCATTAATGTTAAAAAACCCCAATTTGTAAGCCCTGGACAAATGGGAAATATTGTTGAGAAATTTAAAGAAGCAGGTAATGAAAAAGTTATTTTCTGTGATCGTGGGGTAAACTTTGGTTATGATAATTTGGTTGTCGATATGTTAGGCTTCAATGTCATGATGAATGTATCAAAGGGTTCTCCGGTTATTTTTGACGTTACTCATGCATTGCAATGTCGTGCTCCTTTTGGTTCTGCTTCCGGCGGTCGCCGTGCACAGGTTGCTGAGTTGGCGAGAGCGGGTATGGCAGTCGGTTTAGCGGGATTATTTCTGGAAGCACATCCTGATCCGGCTAACGCAAAATGTGATGGGCCATCAGCACTGCCATTAGCAAAATTAGCGCCATTTCTTGAACAGGTTAAAGCTATCGATGATTTGGTGAAAAGCTTTGCCCAATTAGATACCGCTAATTAATTGTTATTTTATGCAGTTAAATGATGTTGTTACTATGTTTGGCGCTGATCTTCAGCGCCGCTATGGTGAAAAAATTCATAAGATCAGTTTGCACGGTGGTTTTAATTGCCCTAATCGTGATGGCTCCTTAGGACGTGGCGGCTGTACCTTTTGCAATGTTGCTTCTTTTTCCGATGAGCAGCAACAGCAATTTTCCATCCAGCAACAGATTGCGCAAAAAGTAAAAAAAATCCATCGTGCTCAACGTTATCTGGCTTATTTTCAAGCTTATACCAATACTTATGCTGAAGTTTCAATTTTAAAGGCGTTATATCAACGGGCATTAAATCAGGCTAATATTGTTGGACTTTGTGTCGGTACGCGACCAGATTGTGTTTCGCAACCAGTATTGGATTTATTAGTAGAATATCAGCAGCAAGGATATGAAATCTGGTTGGAACTAGGTTTACAAACATCCCATGATAAAACCCTAAAAAAGATCAATCGAGGCCATGATTTTGCCAGTTATCAAAAAATTGCGCAAATTGCCGGCAAAAAGGGATTAAATGTTTGTGTTCACCTAATTGTTGGCCTACCAGGTGAAACAGCTAGCGAAAATCTGCAAACAATATCTCGTGTTATCGATACCGGTGTTGATGGTATTAAATTGCATCCATTACATATTGTTGATGGTAGTATAATGGCAAAAGCTTGGCGTGCTGGGCGTTTGTTATCACTTGAATTAACTGAGTACGTGGAAATGGCCGGAGAAATGATCCGTCACACACCAAAAAATATTATTTATCATCGTATTTGTGCCAATGCGCGTCGGCCGACTTTACTCGCGCCAGATTGGTGTGCAAATCGTTGGTTAGGCATGAATGCGTTATATCAATATCTCTGTCAGTATGGCGGCCAGGGCTCTGCAATTTAAGTTTGTGGAGGGAACTAAAATAGGTTGTTGGCAGATATTTTATATGGCGGTGAGGGAGGGATTCGAACCCTCGATACGTTTTCACGTATACACACTTTCCAGGCGTGCTCCTTCAGCCACTCGGACACCTCACCGGTTATCATTTTAATATAGTAGGATACTAGAATGATGGGGCGCTACTATAGGAAAAAGCAGACTAACCGTCAATAATATATTGCAACTTTTGTCTTTTTTTGCAGTTAACAAGATAAATAAAGAACAATTTGTTGAAAATATATTCGATATTACCGCCAAGGTTTTATTGTCCTTACTAATAAGTAAAATTATTAAATGCATAGCATAAGTTGGAAAAAATAATGAATGAATTTTCCGTGATTTGCCGAATACTAGGAACATTATTTAATCGTTCCCCAGAGGATCCTATTACTAAACCTTTATTTGAATTGATTAGTCAAAATCAATTGAAATTATCTTGGCCTTTAGAACAAGATGAATTATTAACGCAATTAGCCGCTAGTAGCCAGGATTTAGCGTTAGTAATTAAAGATTTTAAGCAATTGTTTCTTGATCCTACCTCAGCTATTGCTAACGGCATTAGTCAATATAGTGAAATATCAGCAACGGTAGTTAATGAATTTTTAGTGGCAAATGGAATACCATTATCAGCGGAAAAAGTTGATCATTTTGCGGCTTTATTATTGGCAGCATCTTGGTTGGAAGATAATGCAGCGCAGGATCCGCTATTAACACAAATTCAATTATTTGATCAGTTTATTTTACCTGCGAGTGAATCATTTTTTAGCCAAGTTGAAACCCATGCAGTGAGTGATTTTTATCCTACTCTCGTTATGATAACGCGTGAAGCTTTAGTTGCATTGCGCGAGGAGCTGGCTGAAAATTAGTGACGCTGTAACTTATTCTTTAAATCTAACAGGCGAGTACATAGCGCCTGTTATTTCCTATTGACTACTAAGTTATTTATTCTACTAATGGAATAACTAACTTACCCGGTTTGACTTCAAGTCCTTTAGCGATTTTCTTGGCCAATGCTTCTGCTTTACTTTTTTCTGGTTGCAATAAATAGATAGGATTTTTTTCAAAATAGGCTTTTAAGGAGTTATTAACAATCGGCAGTATTGTGGTAATTGTACTGGCCATTTTTTCCGGTGTAATTTTTTGATCAGAGATTGTCAATTCTTTTAAATAGATAGCACCGGTAGCTACGTCAAAATAGGGCAGTGAAGTGATAGCTAAAGAGACTTCTGCATGTGTTGAACCTAATAGTGTTTCAAGCTTAATTTTAGCTACTCCCGTTAAGGTAATTTTATTCGGTTCAGTCCGACCTATTTGAGTAGCAAGATTGGCTAGATCGATACTAGCATCAGCAAGTCCGGCAATACCTATTTTTTTACTATAGTGGGTATGTTTGCTGAGATAGTTATTAATGGTATCTTCACTAATACTGAATTCTGTTAATTGATCGCATCCGGCTATCACTCCAGATAGTAACAATAGTGCTCCGACAAAAAAGTGCTTCATGTTTTGTTTTTCTCCTATAATTTTGATAGCAAGATTGTACACAACTATTTATCGTTATAAATGATAGTTTCTTTCTGCTGATTAAATTGTTGGTGCAAAGCCCTAAGTTTAATAATCCTATTATGGTTAACAGATGCCAAGGTAGAGCCGGTAAACCCCACCGATGTCCGATATCATATAGCCACCCACCACCGATAAAGCCTATTGTACCACCTAAGGCATGGCCTAATCGGCTAAAACCCATATAACTACCGCGAGCATGAGGATCTGCCAGTGATGCGCTCAATGTTTCACGTGCTGGCTCAGCAGTGATGGTACCTAAATAAAACAGACTAATCAGGGCAAAAAGTAGCGTCAGTGAATGGGTAAAACCAATAGGAAGCATGGCCAGGCTCATCAGAAGTAAACCGGTCATTAACCGTTGTTCGACGCGAAAATGCTTTTCACTCCAACGGGCGATGGGATAAAGTAAAGTTAAAGAGATAATGGCTTCAATGGCATACATCCATTTAATAGCTGTCGGTGAGCCGGCTATCTCATTAACGACAATCGGAAACATTAACATAACTTGTACGTATAAAATAAAATAGCCAGTCAGAGTAAGCACATATTTTAAAAAACGTTGATCGCGAAAAACTTTACCCATCCCGGTACGAATCGATATCCGGCTAGCCGAGATACGGTAAGCAGGCAACAGCCAGGCGTTTGAAATGGCTGCGATAATGAAAATTATCGTACCTGCCCAACAAACAAACTGAAAATCATACAGTAAAAGCCAGCCACCGAGCAGGGCTCCGAGAACAGCGCCGGCACTATCTTGCATTAATAATAATGAATAAAAACGACCTCGTTCATGTGGTTTGGTCAGTTTAATGACTAAGGCGGTACGAGGAGGATCAAATAAAGTCCCGCCTAAGGCTGACAGAATGCAAGATAGCCACAAAATCCATGGAACGGTAGCCCATGGCCATTAAGGCGAAACCGATAGCACGTAATAACATGCCTAGCACTATCATTGGCTTAGCGCCGAAACGATCGGCTATAGCACCGCCAAAAATGCCTAAACCTTGTTGAAATAATTGTCTAAGGGCAAGGGCAAAACCAACCACCAAGCCAGGCCAACCTAATTGCTCAACAAAGTGGATCGATATCAGTGGAAAGACGACAAAAAAACCCAACACGACTAACATATTATCGAGTAAAAGAAAATATTTACCGAGGTTTCGCGCTTGCGTTACCGGAGACATTGAACACCATTTGGCATCATACAGTGATATTTTGTAAATATAATACTAGTAAATTAGATATACTTACTATTGTAAAAACAAAATATATTTATATTCAGCACCCAATATTCTGGAGTTGGCCGCGATGTTTGGATATCGAACCAGAAAGCCTGAATGTTATTCTGTTACTGGACGTTTGCTCCTACGGTTAGCTTGTGAAACCGATGCTTATCGTCTGGCTGATTATTATTGCCGGAATGAAAATTTTTTAAAGCCATGGGAGCCTATTCGTGATAGCAGTTATTATCAGCCTGCTGCCTGGAGTAAACGTTTGCATATTATGGCAGAAATGCATCGTCGTAAAAGTGCTTTTCATTTTATATTATTAGATAAACGGCAAACTGAAGTTATTGGTGTAATTAATTTCAGTAATATTATTAGAGGGGCTTTTAAAGCTTGTTATCTGGGTTATTCAATCAGTGAAATGTGGCAAGGAAAGGGCTTGATGTATGAAGCATTAATGCCAACGATTCATTTTATGCAAGAACAGCAGCAGATGCATAGAATTATGGCAAATTATATGCCGCATAATCATCGCAGTGGTAATTTACTGAAAAAGATAGGTTTTAAGCCAGAGGGATATGCAAAAGCTTATTTACAAATTAATGGTGAATGGCAGGATCATATTTTAATGTCACTAATTACAAAAAATAATCAGAGTTGAATTATTTTATATAAAAACAGAATACTAAGTGGACAAAAATCAACAGATTTAGACTTACTTTTAATATATTAAATTTTACTTGTTAATCATAATTTGCTTACTATTTTTTATCTTTAAAGAAGGCATTAATATGATAGGACAAGTCACGAATCATCAACCGTTTGTTACTAAAATTGGTCGTATTGAAGATTTGTTTTACTGCCATTTAGATATACATACGAACAATGTTCTGGCAGAAATGTTAAACAATAAGGTAAAAGCTCGATTAAATGATATCATTGTAAAAAACAACGAAATGTTTGGTTTTAATTATTACCAGCAAAATCCATATGAAGAAAAAATATTGCTGGAAAGTAGAAAAGGTTATTGTGGTGAATGTTGCGATGAAGTATTAAAACATATTAATAATAATTATTATGAAAAAGTTAGCCCAACAAAAGAACACTTTTTTGTTTTAAGTAAGGATCAAGCTGAAATTATTGAACCATCTTATAAGCAAATGTTTTTTAACGCAAATGCATTAGAAATGGAGTTTGATAAAATCAATGAAATTCTAAAAATATTTCCTGATGTCTTTGTTGGTAATAAAAATGATTTTAATAATATGATAATGCTAATTTGTGATATTTTAAACATTAGTAAACCACAGACCCTTCAATACTGGAATATATCAGATACAACGCGCCAATCGGATGATAAATACATGTTTCGAAGAGAATCAATCTCAGAGCCGAAAGCATAATTTACCAGACTCACTTTGTCTAACGGGTAATTAAAATATCGTTGGAAAATCTAAGCTACATCGCTTTGCTTTGGTAAAAATAGTTATTCTAATTCACGGTCATGCTCACAGGTCGCTGATACACTTTATCAATCTATTATGGCCATCATTAATAAAGATATTGCATGAATTTACTAAAATCGTTAGCAGCGATAAGCTCTATGACTATGTTTTCCCGCATCTTAGGATTTATTCGTGATGCGATTATCGCGCGTTTTTTTGGTGCTGGAGCGGCGACAGACGCTTTTTTTGTTGCTTTTCGATTACCAAATCTTTTGCGCCGAATTTTTGCCGAAGGCGCATTTTCCCAAGCATTTGTCCCTATCTTAGCAGAATATAAAAACCAGCAAGGTGATGAGGCTACTCGCACTTTCATTGCGTATGTTTCCAGTTTATTAACATTAATTTTGGCCATCGTTACATTGGCAGGAATATTAGCGGCACCATGGATTATTTATATTACGGCCCCCGGTTTTACTGATACACCGGATAAATTTGATTTAACCGTTCGTTTATTGAGAATCACTTTTCCTTATATTTTATTGATCTCTTTAGTATCGTTGGCTGGTGCTATTTTAAATACTTGGAACCGTTTTTCTGTTCCTGCTTTTGCGCCTACTTTACTTAATATCAGTATGATTATATCAGTACTGTTGTTGGCGCCATATTGTGAACCACCTATTATAGCGTTAGGGTGGGGAGTTTTTGCCGGTGGTATTTTACAGTTGCTGTATCAATTACCTTATTTACAAAAAATTGGCATGTTAGTTTTACCGCGTATCTCTTTTCGCAATAGCGGTGTGTGGCGAGTATTGAAGTTAATGGGGCCGGCGATTATTGGTGTTTCTGTAAGCCAGATTTCATTAATTATTAATACTATTTTGGCCTCATTTTTACAATCAGGCTCTGTCTCGTGGATGTATTATGCTGACCGATTGATGGAGCTCCCTACCGGTGTTTTAGGAGTGGCACTTGGTACTATCTTATTACCTTCTCTGGCGAAGAGTTTTTCAACCGGTGATCATAAAGAATATCAGCGCCTAATGGACTGGGGGTTACGGCTTTGCTTTTTATTAGCGCTACCATGTGCGATTGCGCTGGCTATTCTAGCCGAACCGTTGACAGTGTCGCTTTTTCAGTATGGCAATTTTACCGCCTACGATGCGGTAATGACTCAACGGGCATTAATTGCTTACTGTGTCGGCTTAATGGGGTTAATTGTCGTTAAGGTATTAGCGCCAGGGTTCTATTCGAGACAAGATATTAAAACACCGGTTAAAATCGCGATTATTACCTTAATTTTGACACAATTAATGAACCTTGCCTTTATTGGTTCGCTCAAACATGCAGGATTGGCCTTATCAATTGGCTTAGCGGCATGCTTTAATGCTTTGATGCTGTATTGGCAGTTACGTCGCCAGGCAATTTTTTCTCCCTTAGCTGGTTGGGGAAAATTTTTGCTTAAGTTAATCGCCGCTTTAATTGTTATGGTAGCGGTATTGTTGTTGCTATTAAATTTTATGCCGCCATGGGAGCAGGGAAATATGCTGATGCGGATCACGCGGTTGTTACTGGTGGTTTTTGCCGGTGCAATGAGTTACTTTGCTGCGTTGTTTATTTTTGGTTTTCGTTTGCGAGATTTTTCACAGCGGGCTATTTAATACAAATAAATCTGGTTAATTGATCATTTGTTGGATGAAAAAGCGTAACCGCGCTTTTTCATTACCAATCGAAGCAGGCTGGCTGACTTTACAATTTGAAAACGGTATTGGGAATAAACAGAATTGGTGCGTCCGAGTGGACTCGAACCACCGACCCCCACCATGTCAAGGTGGTGCTCTAACCAACTGAGCTACGGACGCACTAGATAGAAATATCGCTAACAATTGGTGCGTCCGAGTGGATTCGAACCACCGACCCCCACCATGTCAAGGTGGTGCTCTAACCAACTGAGCTACGGACGCAATAAAAATTGCTATGGCGATAATGTGGAAACGAATATTAACGGGCAGTTGCCATTCTGGCAAGGGAAAAAATGCAATTTTACGTCTAACTGCTCGTATTTAATGCTATTTAGCATAAAAGCGCAATTTTTCATTTTTTATACCTTATACCCGTTTGACAACATAGCTATCGAGTGGAATGTCGTAATACAAATTCGTTTGGCTGGCGTTGAAGCCATAATATGCGAGAAAGTATCATGATAGCTGATGCCGTTAAGCCAATAATAAAACCGATCCAAAAACCTTTTGGTCCCAGATGCGGCACAATAAAGTCAGTTAAACCAAGTAGATAACCTGTTGGTAGGCCGAGCAGCCAGTAAGCAATGAAAGTGATAAAGAAAATTGAACGGGTATCTTTATAACCGCGTAATATACCGGCGCCAATGACTTGAATAGCATCGGAAATCTGATAGATAGCAGCGAATAACATCAATTGTGAAGCCAATAGGACGACTTCCGGATTGCGATTATACATTAATGCGATCTGCTCTCTAAGTGACACTGTCACAATTGCGGTGCAGCAAGCTACCGTTAAACCTATCATAATGCTGGCATAGGCGGATATTTTTGCCTTTTCCGTTGAAGAGCTACCTAAATTATAACCGACCCGGATCGTTGCTGCGATACCAAGAGAAATAGGAAACATAAACATTAATGAACTAAAATTTAATGCTACCTGGTGTCCTGCGACAGCGATAATACCTAATGGCGCGACTAGTAAGGCGACAATAGCAAACAGAGTGACTTCGAAGAAATAGGCTAGACCAATAGGTAAACCTAACGCGAACAGGCGCTTTAATAAAGAGAAGTCAGATAATGCAAACTGTTTATATTAGCACGGATATCACGTTGTGAAGGAGTATGGCGTATATACTAGCGCATCAAAAGAAACATAGCCCAATATACCGAGGCAGTGGCTACCCCACAACCGACGCCACCAAGAGCCGGTGCCCCAAAATGGCCATAGATAAAAATATAGTTGATAGGTATGTTAATAAATAAACCAAGGAAACCAATAAACATGCCGGGTTTTGTTTTAGATAACCCATCGCACTGACTACGTAAAACTTGATAAAAAAGATAACCTGGTGCTCCCCACATAATAGCACGCAGAAACCGCACCGCTTTATTTGCCAGTTCAGGATCAATATTAGGCATATTATTTATAATATGGTGAGCATTATAAATAACAGCCATGACCAAAAGTGATAAAAAGAAAGCTAGCCATAAGTCTTGTTGTATATGATTGCCGATAACTTGACGTCGGCCTGAACCATTTAATTGCGCTACCACTGGTGTTAAAGCCATTAATAAGCCGTGGCCAAACAAAATAGCAGGTAACCAGATAGACGTTCCTACCGCAACGGCTGACATATCTATTTCACTGACTTTGCCTGCCATTACTGTATCGACAAAACCCATTGCGGTTTGTGAGAATTGAGCAAGAATAATTGGAATACCTAATGCTAATAGGCTGTGTGCCTCTTTAAAATATTTATTCACCCACCATATACCTTATTGAAAATGAATAGAAAACGAAAAGAATTGAACCCTTAAAAATTTGCTTATTGTATCGATTTGGTGAAGTTATAGCTATAAATAGATAGAAAGCTGCCATATTTATTGTTTCTAGAGTGCTTATCTAGCATAACTAGCGTAGAATGAGTTTTAATCTTTTATTAAAATTGGGAACTCAATATATGTATACAGGCATTGTGAAAGGAAAAGGAACACTAGTTGCGGTGGAAGATAGCGTTAATTTTCGTACTTATACTGTCCAATTTCCCACTGAATTACTCGCAGATTTAGAAACAGGTGCTTCTGTTGCTAATAATGGATGCTGTTTAACTGTTACCCATATTGATGGCGATAAGGTGAGTTTTGATTTAATGAAGGAGACTTTGCGACTGACAAACTTAGGCAGTTTAAAATTAGGCGATATGATTAATTTAGAAAGATCAGCAAAATATGGTGATGAAATTGGTGGCCATGTTATGTCGGGTCACATCATTACTACTGCCGAAGTAGCCAAAATTTTTAAAGCTGAAAATAATCTCCAAATTTGGTTTTATGTGCATGATAAACAATTAATGAAATATATTTTGCATAAGGGCTTTATCGGCGTTGATGGAATTAGCTTAACTGTAGGAGATGTGGTCAATAATCGTTTTTGTGTCCATCTGATCCCGGAAACCATTGCACGCACCACAATTGCAGAAAAGCGTCTTAGAGAAAAGGTTAATATTGAAATTGATGCCCATACCCAAGCGGTAGTTGATACTGTTGAGCGAGTGATGGCCCAAAAAATATAATCATAGAGCGTATTTTAAATAGTCGTCACGCTATTTTAATTAGGTTAAGTAATAGCTAAAAGAAGAAACAGGATTTGATAAACAATCGACCAAGGTTTCTTCTTATTAGAAAAGCGTTAATGTCAAAAGTGGTTTCCTATGTCTAATTTACTTATCTGTAACTAAGTGATATCTGCAAATAAGCTCTTCGATAAACATCAAATCGCTTCACTCAAAATGGCTCGCCAAGACAAGTTGGCTAATTGTTTTATCTTTCCTTTCCTAGCTTAGGCTATTGCTCATTCAAAAGCGTCTTTATAGAAGAAGTATGACTGAGCTATTGAATGAAATTGTCAAATAACTGCTATTTCATTTTCTCTATAACTAATTGATAATAATTGTAAATTCGCTCATTCAGCAAGCTAATGCAAAAAAATCAATAAAATTTATCATTGAGATAGAAAACCATAAGCAACGCTAATGACAATAGTGTGACCAATAGAAAAACAAGAATTCAAAAAGGTAACGTGAACGCATTCAGCAACGGATACCAAAGTGGTGTGGTTTTATCGTAATTTTGAGTTCTAGCGTGAACATTTTAATCTATTCAAATTATTAGAGGTTACAATGAAGATAACAATTGCCCGTGATTTGGTAGAGTTAATCGAGTTTTTAGGTGTTGATTTAGCATTTGGGATATCTGGCGGTTTTATAGTGCCGATATGGCAAGAGCTTACTAGATCAAAAAAAAATAAATGTTATACATTGCCGCACCGAGGCGGGTAGCGTGTTTTGCGCTTCAGAATATAGTCTTTGTCATAATAAAATATCTATATCTTTTGCGACAGCAGGCCCGGTAATAAGTAATGCATTGACAGGGTTAAAAACGGCAAAGCTTGATGGAGCCAGAGTAATCTTTATCTCAGTGATTACCACAGAATATCATGATGCATTATGGAGTTTGCAGGAAACAACGGCGTTAAACGTGAGTACCCTCGTACAAGATGATGGGCAAGGATATTTAGATAAAGTATTTGCTATCAAGAATGAAGATGAGTATTTACAAGCTAGAAATGATATTCAGAAACTAATTTCATCAAATAAACATTTTATTATCGGTGTTTTTTTAATGCCAGTGGTACAAACATTAACCATAGAAAAACGTATATTAGCTAATTTTCCAGCTCCGGCTAATCTTACCAACTTAGTTTCTTCTGCGGATTTTTCTATGCTTATAGAACTTTTATTAGCAAAAAAATCTTTATTCTGGCTAGGCTTTGGAGCCAGGTATGCAGGGAGCAATACACGTATTAATTCCTTTATTGAGTTATATCTCATTTGGAGCCAGGTATGCAGGGAGCAATATCCAAAAAATTATCCAACTGACTAACTCTGCTGTTATAACAACGCCGAGAGGCAAAGGTATCATTTCCGAATATAGCCTGGCCTCCATAGGAACAACTGGGATAGGTTCTATTAGTAAAGAAATAGCTAAGCAGATAACTGGTGATAGCTCTCGCTATGTGGTCGTAATTATGGGGACGCGTCTCGGAGAATTCAGTTCATTTTATTTACAAAAAAATTTTAGCAATATAGATTTATTTTATATTGGTCTGGAGGCAGATAAAGTAAGAAATAACCTTCCTTCTAATGCGATTGTTTTTAAAAGTGACATTCAATGCTTTACTGAAACTTTGCTTAGTGCACTTCAGAATAAGGTGATTCATAAACCAGCTGTTCAATACCCAGCGCTGATGGTTGAATTTGTTGATTATATTATTAAAGATAATAATGATTCTGATAAAGTTATCCATCCATTAGCGGTTATGAATATTATTCAGCGTGTCGCAATTAATAAGAATAACTGTTACATAGCTGCTGAGGCTGGAAACTCATTTTGTTGGGCAAGTCACTACCTGAAATTTTCCCAATCTGGGCGTTATCGGCTAGGAACTGCATTTGGGGCTATGGGGCATTATGCCTGTGGATTAGTTGGTATTGCAGCTGGTTTTAAAGAGTGTGCGATTGGGATTATTGGTGATGGTGCTATGTTAATGGCAAATGAAGTCAGCACAGCAGTGCACTATCATCTTCCTGCCATTTGGTTGGTGATGAATGACAGCAGCTATAATATGTGCCCTCAAGGGCTGGAAATGTTAAATAGCGACCCACTCGATTGTGATATACCAGTGACTGATTTTGCCTTGTTTGGTCGTGCGTTAGGGGCAGATGGCTATCAGGCCAATAATTTTCGACAATTAGAGGATGCTATTGTTGAGGCGATCAAAAATAGAAACCCAGCAGTAATTGATGTCAGAATTGATAAAAATGCGGTTCCCCCGCTTAAAGATAGGAATGAAACGATTAAAGGATTTATAAATGATTAATAATATTTCGTTAATTTCCTGTGCTGGCGCATTACCAAATCAGCAGCTAAACATATTGAGAGAAAATAATAAAAAGACAATATTTTCAACAAATGACAATTATTTACCTGGTAAACGTAGTTTATGGCGACTGGATGAGAAGGGCGCGGTGACTAAATTAATGGTAAATTGCTTATCTAAAGCTCTAGACCAGGTGAATATGAATATCAATCAGCTCGATTGTATTATTATTAATCTGGTTTGGCCTGGGAACATCCTGTATGAAGAAGTTATTGCTATTGTTCGGGAGTTAAATATTGTTTGTCCGGTTATTCCTGTCAATTTGGGCACGTCTGGTGGAATGACTGCACTTGAGTTAGGTTGGAGCCAGTTTTCTAATGCAAAGTGTAGGCAAGTAGCAGTACTCGCTGCCTGTAATTATGCTCATTGGTTTTCTGCTGAAGACCCAGTAAGTTCTTTACTAAGCGATGGTGCTGCCTGCGCTATACTTGGTTACGACTCAGGTATTTCCCTTGTCCATAGTAAGACAATTCAAACCTATGATTATGATCCCTTAATATTTATTGATAATCATGTCGAATATATAAACGAACCTGGCAGATCTATATTTTCTAAACTGCCTAAAACAATTTTTAATAGCTGCAATCAAATATGTCGAGATGTTGGTAAAGATATTAGTGATATTCGATATTTTCACATTTATGATCCAACATCTTGGGTCGCTGAGGTAGCAGCAAAAGTCCTTCAGGTAAGTGAAGATAAAATTTTAACCCTATTTGATAAATATGGCAGCTTGGGGCCCGCGCAAAATTTTTTCGCACTGATAGAATTGAATACGAGTTCAGATGTTTTTCCTGATGATTTGATTATTCTGTTCGGATTTGGGCCCTCATCCACATCAACTTCTTTCCTATTGAGTTGGAGGGAAATTCCTACCGCTATTGATTTTATCTCAGTTTAAAATAACGGCTTAATATTTTGTTTTATAAATTAAGATGGATGATATTGTAATTTTAAGCCGACCAATCTTCGTTGAAATGGGAAAGTTGGACTTTCCCATTTGATCAATGAATAAAATTTTACCCATGACTA
The DNA here is from genome assembly GCF_964020125.1 of Arsenophonus endosymbiont of Crataerina pallida. Classification (NCBI taxonomy): domain Bacteria; kingdom Pseudomonadati; phylum Pseudomonadota; class Gammaproteobacteria; order Enterobacterales; family Morganellaceae; genus Arsenophonus; species Arsenophonus endosymbiont of Crataerina pallida. The sequence continues at coordinate 804,600 of NZ_OZ026540.1, forward strand.
GAATATACGCTGTCAGTTGACGTCAGAGATTCTCACATGGGTTTGTTTAAAAATTTTTCTTACTGTTCGAAGGCTCCCGACTTGGTATTAATTGAAGCTTTTCTATTTTGCAGCCAGTAACCAATTAACAGAGGAATAATAGTGGCAACCATAACACCGCTTGTTGCTAATAAAGGATTGGCAATGAGGCTAGATACTGCCAGACTTGCGGCAAAACATAAACCAAGCTGGAGAGTATTTTGTAAAGCGGTGGCTTTACCACTGTCTTGAGGAAAGACACTTAATGCATTTGATACCACAATAGGATAGCAAGCTCCGTTCATCGCCGTCATACAACAGAAAGGCAGTAATAGAGCAAATAAATTAGGTTGTGAATAGATAGCAAGGATAAAAATGACAAATACACTTATTTCATAACCGATAAGAATAATTGGTAGCAAGATTTGGTTTTTTATTTTGGCTATTAAATAACGCTCACCATAGCCACCGAACATAAAAGCGATAGTTTGTGGTACATAACTGATGCCTATATCCTGCGGATCATATCCCATTTGAGTTAAAATAAAGGGAGATCCCGTTAGCCAGGCAAAAAAACCGGCGCTACAGGCAGCATAAATTAATACATTACCGCTAAAAATAGCAGAATGTAGAAAGGTGATAAATGTGGTGGTGGATTTTATTTTGTCAGTTTTTTCAGAATATTTTTTTCCTGTAACAAAATTGTGGCCAGAAAAAGCAATATCCCAATGATAGCTAAGGCAAAAAATATCATTTGCCAGTTGTTACCAGTTAGAAGCCAGGCACCTAACAGGGGAGCTAATGCCGGCGACAGTGCAACTAAAGGCATGATGGTAGCAAAGACCCGTTTAGCATATTGACCGCTAAAACGATCGATGACCAAAGCTTGCCAAATTACTGCGGTTGAGCAAACACCAACACCTTGAATAAATCGCAAAATAAGTAATTGTGTGTCGTTAGTGATCCACAGTGTTGCCAGACAACTAATAATAAATAGAGACAAGCCAATTAATAAAACCGGTTTTCTACCAATACGGTCGGAAAGCGGCCCCCAACTAAGTTGCGCAAAGGCAAAGCCACATAAAAATAGGCTAAGACTTGCACTAATGGTATTTGCTGAGGTGTTGAGTTGCTGTTGCATTATACTAAAAGCCGGTAAGTACATATCAATGGCCAAAAAGCCAAGCATACTTAAACCAGCAAGATAAAGCATAAAGCCAAAATTGGCTTGATTGGGGTTATTTTTATTCATATTGGTATCAATAAATTAAATAATATCTAACATCGCTATTTATTGTATAAGAGATGAATTTTTGTTGTGAAGCGTTATTATTTGCATATTGTTATCAAATATTTTGATAGGTGAAGGGCTATGTGGTTAGAGTATTCCCTGGAAGTGATTGATGCCGTTGAGAGAACGGGCAGTTTTAGTGCAGCTGCCACCGAGTTACATAGAGTTCCCTCTGCGGTCAGTTATACCGTAAAACAACTGGAAGAGTGGTTGGCGGTTCCTTTATTTGAACGGCGTTATCGTGATGTTGTACTTACTGATGCTGGTAAATTCTTCGTTAAAAATGCGCGTAATATTATTAAAACAATGCGTGAAACTCGTCATCAGTGTCAACAAATTGCAAATGGCTGGCATGGACAATTTAGTATTGCCATTGATCGGGTAGTTAAACCAGATAGGATATTGCAATTAATATTAGATTTTTATCGCCATTTTTCTGATATCGAACTTTTTATTCAGCAGGAAGTTTATAATGGTGTATGGGAGGCGTTAGTCGATGGCCGAGTGGATATAGCAATTGGTGCAACCCGTGCGTCACCGATTGGCGATAGATATAGTTTCCGCGATATGGGATTTATGCCCTGGTCATGTGTTGTCAGTATAAATCATCCTTTAGCACACATAAGCGGGCTAATTAGCGATCAACAATTACGTCTCTATCCCAGTTTATGTTTAGAAGATACTTCTCGCTACTTACCAAAACGAGATACTTGGGCATTAGATAACCAAAAAAGGCTTATTGTGCCAGATTGGGAAAGTGGTTTAGCATGCTTAAAAAATGGATTATGTTTAGGATTTGCGCCTAAACATCGGGTAGAGCAACTTTGCCGCAAAAATGAATTAAAGACATTGCAGATTAAGCAACCCTTACCTGATAGTCCGTGCTGTATCATATGGAATGAAGAAAAACGTTCCCCGACATTGAGTTGGCTACTGGATTATTTAGGTAATAGCGAAACACTCAATGCCGAATGGTTAACTGATTGATAGCGTTTAAATCCAGGGATCATCTTCGGTAGTCAATAAATGGACCATCGACAACTGAACGACGTTCAATAAGCTCTGGGTGTATTTCAATCGTTTGCGCATCTTGGCGTTTATTAATAATGCGATCAAGCAGCATGGTAAGGGCCATTTGACCTAAACGTTCTTTGGGCTGATGAATGGTAGTTAATGCTGGGGTAAAAAAACGCGCATTACGCACATTGTCGTAGCCAATAATAGATATATCTTGTGGCACTCGAATTCCTAATTCATTCGCAGCGCTGATAGCCCCCATCGCCATAATATCACCGCCACAGAAAATGGCAGTCGGTTTTTGTTGGTGACTTAATATTTGTTTCATTGCTTCGTAGCCGGAAGCGGGTTCGAAATCACCCTCGACAATCCATTTGTTATGTGGCTGGATGTTAGCTTCCTTCATGGCATTGAGAAAACCTTGCCGCCGGCCATTGCCGGTATTGCGTTTTAATGGTCCAGAGATAATACCTAAATCACGATGACCTTGTTCGATAAGATAACGCCCGGCAAGATAGCCACCATAAACTGCATTATCAATGATGACATCGGTAAAATCACCATGGGCTTGTCCCCAATCCATCACCACCATTGGAATATTGCGGTATTCCTCTAACATCTGGAGTAGTTGGTTAGGGTATTCTGAGCACATGACAAGTAAACCATCAACCCGTTTTTGCGCTAACATTTGTAAATAGGCTTGTTGCTTATTTAGGTTGTTGTGCGAATTGCACAGGATCAATGTATATCCTTGGCTAAAACAGTTGTTTTCGACTGATTCAATGACTTCTGCAAAGTAAGGGGCTTCATTAGATGTGGCTAATAAGCCAATGGATTTAGTATGATTAACTTTCAAACTACGAGCAACGGCACTGGGAGAGTAATTAAGTGTTTTAATGGCTGTCCTGACGATCGTTTTTGTCTCTTCGGCGACAAAACGGGTATTGTTAATTACATGTGATACGGTGGTAGTTGAGACACCCGCAAGCTTTGCCACATCCTTAATTGTTGCCATGATTATAAAGACTCCTGAACCATTCCCAATTCCTTTACTATTGTTTAAAAATTACTGTTATTGATCTATAAAAATAGATAATTAAGTTATCAGTAAACTGATCATTTTGTCTGATTTGCAGTAAAAACAAAAGTATTAATCAATCTTTACTAGATGATATAATAGAAAATAGCTTTTATTGTTGTATGATATTATGACATTTAATGATTTTTCATTAATTAATTTATGACTAAGACAGTGAGAATAGTGAGGTGAGGTTATGGATACCGATTTTAAATATGGTTTATGTACTGCGATAGTTGCATTATTAATGATCGTATCGTTTGTTTCTTTTATTTTATGAGCATCATATTGGCTTAACTGTCTGCATTTTATCGCTACAATATTTTGTCTTAAGCAGCATCATGGACAGCAGGCTGCACTACTGGCAGCCTATAGTCTAATAAGGGATTACATTTTTTCTACCGTTTCAATCCCTAATGTGTCTAAACCAATTTTTAAGGTTTTTTGCGTCAGTAATGCCAGTTTTAATCGACTTTCTTTTGATGCATAATTTCCTGCACCTAAAATTGGGCAATGTTCATAAAAACTAGAAAATAAACCTGCCAGATCATATAAGTAAGCACACATAATATGGGGTAAACCGTCGCGAGCAACGGTTAGTATTGTTTCTTCAAATTGTAATAAACGAGTCGCTAAGGCTTGTTCATACTGATTTGCTAAAATCACCGGCTCGCTTAGTGCTGTTGGATTAATATTAGCCCGTTTAAAAATGGAGGCCACACGGGTATAAGCATATTGCATATAAGGCGCGGTATTACCTTCAAACGCTAACATATTGTCCCAGTCAAAAATATAATCAGTGGTACGATTTTTCGATAGATCGGCATATTTTACTGCACCAATACCCACCGCCTGACTAATTAATTGTAACTCGTTTTCTGGCATAGCTGGATTTTTTTGCCGGATAAGATCACTGGCACGCTCAATTGCCTCATCAAGTAAATCGGCGAGCCGGATCGTTCCGCCGGCTCGAGTTTTAAACGGTTTACCATCTTTACCTAGCATCATACCGAACATATGATGCTCTAATGACATTGTATCGGGAATATAGCCGGCTTTACGCACAATAGCCCAAGCTTGCATTAGATGTTGATGTTGTCGTGAATCTATATAATATAACACCCGATCAGCGTGTAACATTTCATGACGATATTTAGCGCAGGCAATATCTGTTGTCGTATAAAGATAACCACCATCTTTTTTCTGGATGATAACCCCCATGGCATCACCGTCTTTATTCTTAAATTCATCCAGATAGACAACCATAGCGCCATCACTTTTAACGGCTAACTTTTTAGCTGTTAAATCAGCGACAATATCAGGCAGCATATTATTATATAAGCTTTCACCCATCACATCGTCTTCCGTCAGTGTGACATTTAAACGATGATAGGTGTGTTGATTTTGCGCCATGGTAATATCGACCAATTTGCGCCACATTTTCCGACAATATTCATCACCAGATTGTAGTTTAACCACATAATTACGTGCAAGTTCAGCAAAATTTTCATCTTCATCATAATGTTTTTTAGCTTCACGATAGAAAGTCTCGAGATCAGCTAAAGCCATATCGGTAGCATTTTCTTGTTGAACTTTTTCCAAGTACGCAATTAGCATACCGAACTGGGTACCCCAATCGCCGATATGGTTAGCACGTATTACTTTATGACCTAAAAACTCTAATGTACGAGCAACAGCATCGCCAATGATAGTAGAACGTAAATGACCAACATGCATCTGCTTTGCTACATTGGGAGCGGAATAGTCAATAATGACGGTTTGTGGCGTAACGGTGCTAATTGCCAATTTTTCATGTTGCAAGGTAAGTTCAATTTGTTCGGCTATCCATTGCTTATCAAGAAAAATATTAATAAAACCGGGTCCTGCTATTTCAACTTTACTGGCAATATTTTCCAGATTTAGTAGCGGCAGCATTTTTTCAGCTAATTGACGTGGAGGAATGCCGATTTTTTTAGCTGCAGACATGACACCATTAGCTTGGTAATCACCGAATTGGGCTTTTGTTGAAGGGCGGATATGAGCCTCACTACCTTTAGGAGCCTCACTACCTTTAGGAGCCCCAGCGGCAATTAATGCATTACTAATTTTTTCTGAAAGAAGAGCCTGAATATTCACCTGATTACCTTAATGATGAAGATAGCTGTCGTATTCAACTTAGTCAGATACAGCTATGAGGATCGTGATAAAAATAGCTGGCTTTATACCATAATTAGCTATTCACATGCTACTATCAACTATTTGATCGATAACTCTATTGTAAAAATAATATCAGATAGGATCGCTTTTTATCATCTTGCTAAATGACAATAGAGGATTTTTGATTTATCTAACTTTAAAAAATTACACGGCTGCAAAAATTGCAATTTTGATTAGAAATATTAATTTAAAAAAAGGGCTATGTTAAGTCTCTTTATTTTCCAGATTAAAATTTATCTTTATGAAAAGTTAAAAATATATTGAAAATTTGTTATAAAAAGTTAATGGTCTTTTATAATAAAATATTATCCTTTTCCATTAAAATTAATTACTTGTCTCAATTACTGTTTGAAAAACGGGTATTTTATTTGCAGAATAGTATGCTTATTAATTGATAATTAAAAATAGAAATAACAATAATTAATCAGAGGTGGCAGTATTATGATAACCCTGGAAATTTGCTGCTATGGAGCTGAATGTGCGCTAATTGCGGAAAAATGTGGCGCAGATCGTATTGAACTTTGTTCCAGTCCAGCTGAAGGTGGATTAACGCCTAGTTATGGTTGTTTAAAACAGACTAAAGATACGATAAAGATCCCCGTTCATCCAATTGTACGTCCTAGAAGAGGGGATTTTTGTTACAGCGATAGTGAGTTTGAAACTATTAAACATGATGTTAAATTTATCAGGCAGTTAGGTTTTCCTGGTGTGGTATATGGCATATTGATATACCGCGTATGCGTATTTTAAAAGCATTATCTGGAGATATGGCGATTACTTTTCATCGTGCGTTTGATATGTGCATTAGCCCAAAACAGGCCTATATACAGCTGACAGAACTCGGTGTTGCCCGTATATTAACCTCAGGCCAGCAGCAGAATGCGGAATGTGGTTTACCGTTATTGAAAGAATTAAATGCATTATCTAGTAAAACTCCAAATGGGCCGATAATCATGGCGAGTGCTGGGGTGAAATTGTCAAATTTGCAGAAATTTATTGATGCAGGTTTACCGGAAGTACATACATCTGCTGGGAGAGTAATGCCATCGACTATGAACTACCGCAAAGCAGGGGTAACGATGAGTCCCAATATGGAGATGGATGAATTTACTCATTATTGTGTAGATAGTGATGTGGTGGAAGCAATGAAAAATTTATTAGCGATTGCTAATAATGACTGATTATAAATTTAGTGCAATGACGGTATTCAATACCGTCAAGTTTACCTTTTTTTGGCAACTAAAGTTGCGCGTAGAGGAGCCGGATAACCTTCAACTGTCAAATGCATGTTATTTGGGTCAAGAAAATTTGCTAATGATTCGGTTTCCATCCAGGCTGTTTTTCGCTGTTCTTGTACGGTTGTTACTGTTTGATCAACAATATGCACATCGCAAAAGCCACACTTTTCTAGCCAGATTTTAAGCATTTTGGCTGAGGGAATAAAATAAACATTACGCATTTGAGCATAACGTTCTTCAGGTATTAAGCATTGGTTTTCATCACCTTCAATAACTAAACTTTCCAGTACTAGCTCACCACCGGAAACTAATTGATTTTTTAGCTGATAGAGATGATCTAACGGTGAACGCCGATGATAAAGTACACCCATTGAAAATACAGTATCAAAGGCAGCTAGCGTCGGTAGTTGCTCGATACCTAGAGGCAATAGATGTGCTTGTTGATTATTGCCAATTAATTTACGTATGGCTTCAAACTGACATAAAAATAGTTGGGTAGGATCAATACCGATGACAGTTTTTGCGCCTTCACCAACCATTCTCCACATGTGATAGCCATTACCGCAGCCGACATCAAGTACCTGTTTATCTGTTAATGGTGACAGATGAGGCAGTATACGTTGCCATTTCCAGTCCGAACGCCATTCGCAATCAATATTAATATCGTAAAGGGAAAATGGGCCTTTACGCCAGGGCATTAGGCTTTTTAGCAGTAAAGTGATCCGTTGCTTATCTTTTAAACAAAGTGGTAACTCATTTTTGGCTATTACTGCGGTTTTTAGATCTAAGTGAGCGGGTGTCATAGCGGGCAGATTTTGCACTATTTTTTGCCAACAATTAAATTGCCCATGTTGAGTGGTTTTTTTCCATTGTTCAATTTGGCATGGCAGCGTTTCTAACCAATGGCTAAGTGATCCTACGGCGATTTGTTGATAAAAATGGCCAAAATCTATCATCAAACTTGTTCCTTGATAGCGAGTAGTGAACCGAAATTGAAACATTGAAACCATAAGTCACAATGATTAAACCCAGCTGCGAGCAAACGTGATTTATGTTTGCTAATCGAGTCCGTTAACATGCTATTTTCTAGCATATTGCGTTTTTGACTTATCTCTAATTCACTATAGCCATTGGCACGCTTGAAATCATAATGCATATTAAACAGTAAATTGCCAATTTTCTCGTCGCTAAAATTAAATTTTTCTGATAACACTAAGACACCACCAGGATTTAGTCCTTGGTAGATCCGGTTAATTAATTGTTGTCGAACGTTTGGCGCAATAAATTGTAAGGTAAAATTTAATACCACCATTGAGGCATTTTGTATGTTGATATCAAGAATATCGCCTTTAATGATTTCAACCGGCGTATTCGCTTTGTAAGCATGAACATTTCGTTGGCAACGCTCAATCATGGCCGCTGAATTATCAATAGCAATTATTTTACAATTTTTAGCCTCAATATTACGACGAATTGATAATGTCGCTGCGCCTAAAGAACAGCCCAGATCATAAATAGTGCTATTGGGTGTGACGAAACGTGTCGCGAGCATACCAATCATAGTAATAATATTTGAATAGCCAGGAACAGAACGTTTGATCATATCAGGAAAGACTTCGGCAACTTTTTCATCAAATTGCCAATCACCTAAATTGGCAATAGGAGTGGCAAATAAGGTGTCTTTCTGTTTATCTAAAATTTGGCTGGACATAACCTGTGAATTAATTAAATAGCAAACGGTGATTAATTCTAACAGATTTTATGTTAGGACATAAATTAAAACTCATTAACATGGCAAAGCGTATAATGATGACCATGTTAATGAAATAAATCTTGCATTAAAGATCAAACGAAAAAATTTGTATCCAAGGCAAATAATAAATGTTAACCAGGATCATTAAAATCATAGAACTATAAGTCGTTATTTGGCCAAAATGGCGCCAAGTTCGTTCTCTATGTTTTAGGCCAAAGTAATGAAAAATTCTGGCGATGATAAAAATTGACCCACAAAGATGAATAGCCCAAACGGGTGCACCATCCATCTCCATCATCAATAATAACAGCATAGAGATAGGAATATACTCAATCGCATTACTCTGAACGCGTAATGCTGTTTGTAATTCACAAAAACCACCATCACCGTAAGTAACTTGATACTGAGTTCTGAGTTTAATGACTTCCAAAGATAACTTAAACAATATTAAAGCACTAAATACAATGTACAGAGAACTAACCATTTTTTTCCCCAATTTTATTAGGCAAAACAGTGAAATAATGATACATCTCAAAACTTCAACAGTTACCATAAATATAGTATTTAAATCAGTAAAAAGCTTTCAGATTGCGAATACGTTAAAAGTTATCTGGCCAATATGATAAGGCGTACTTATTTCCCAGTAGAAATTTCTGTATAATAGCGATATTTTTTGATTATGTTTAAATTGATAGCACTAAAACGGCTAGTGCAAGCGACTCTGTATGATGAGTAAAAGGATATCGTATGCGGACAAATTATTGTGGGCAATTAGGTGTTGCTCACGTTGGCCAAAAAGTGACTCTCTGTGGCTGGGTTAACCGCCAGCGTAATTTAGGTAAATTAATTTTTGTCGATATGAGAGATCGCGAAGGTTTAGTTCAAGTTGTTTTTGTGCAGGAAAATCATGCCGAACTTTTTACCCAAGCGTCACAGTTACGCAACGAATTTTGTATCCAGATCACAGGTATGGTACGAGAACGTGAACAAATCAATAAAGAGATACCGACCGGTGAGATTGAAATTGTTGCACAAGCATTGACGATTATTAATCGTTCTGAACCATTACCGATAGATAGCAATCAACAAAATTCCGAGGAAATAAGATTAAAATATCGTTATCTTGATTTAAGGCGGCCGGAAATGGCAACGCGCTTAAGAGAGCGAGCCAACATTACTAGTTTTGTGCGTCGTTTTATGGATGCAGAAGGTTTTGTTGATATTGAAACGCCCATTTTGACCAAAGCAACACCAGAAGGTGCGCGTGATTATCTTGTTCCAAGCCGCGTTCATAAAGGTGAGTTTTATGCTCTGCCGCAATCACCACAACTTTTTAAACAATTATTGATGATGTCGGGCTTTGATCGCTATTATCAGATAGTAAAATGTTTTCGTGATGAAGATTTACGAGCTGATCGCCAGCCTGAATTTACTCAGATCGACGTAGAAACCTCTTTTATGACTGCCGAGCAAGTTCGTGAAGTGATGGAGCGTTTGATCCGTCAATTGTGGCAGGAAAATAAAGGTATTGAGTTAGGCACTTTTCCGGTAATGACTTTTGCTGAGGCCATGCAACGTTATGGTTCAGATAAACCAGACTTACGAAATCCTTTAGAATTGGTTGATATTGCTGATTTGGTCAATGCCGTTGAATTTAAAGTTTTTGCTGAAGCTGCCAATGATCCAAAAGGCCGTGTGGCTGCACTTTGTGTTCCAGGCGGGGCCACATTAACGCGTAAACAACTTGATGGTTATACTGAATTTGTTGCTATTTACGGCGCCAAAGGATTAGCTTGGATGAAGGTTAATTCGCTGACTGAAGGCCAGGTAGATATTCAAAGCCCGATAGCTAAGTTTTTACCACCATCGGTGATTGATAATTTGTTAGCACGTACCCAAGCTAAAGCGGGTGATATTTTGCTATTTGGTGCTGGTAAACAAAATGTTATCAATGATGCAATGGGAGCGTTACGGTTGAAAGTAGGGCGTGATTTAGCAATCACACAAAATAATAGTTGGAAACCGTTATGGATTGTTGATTTTCCAATGTTTGAAGAGGATGAAAATGGTGAGCTTCATGCTATGCATCATCCTTTTACTGCACCGAAAGATTTTACCCCGGAGCAACTACAAGCCAATCCTCTAGCGGCCGTGGCTAATGCCTATGATATGGTCATTAATGGTTATGAAGTTGGTGGCGGCTCAGTGCGTATCCACCATAATAAGATGCAACAAGCTGTTTTTGAAATTCTTAATATTAGCCAATCAGATCAGCAAGATAAATTTGGCTTCTTGCTTGAGGCATTACAATATGGAACACCGCCACATGCCGGTTTAGCATTTGGTTTAGATAGACTTGTTATGTTATTAACGGGAACAGAAAATATTCGCGATGTGATTGCGTTTCCAAAAACAACCGCAGCAGCTTGTTTGATGACCGATGCACCCAGTGTGGCTAATCCGTCCGCATTAGCGGAATTGGCGATAACTGTTGCTCCAAAAACTAAATAGATACTATGCAATATAAACGGCCGGAATCAGTATTAGTTGTAGTTTATGTGCAATCGAGTCGCCAAGTACTGATGCTACAGCGGCGCGATGATCCTGATTTTTGGCAATCAGTTACCGGTAGTCTTGAGGATAACGAAACACCCAGAGAGACGGCATTGCGTGAAGTTAAAGAAGAGATAGGCATTGATATTATCAAACAGCATTTGACGTTAGTTGATCTGCAACACAGTCTCTATTTTGATATTTTTTTAAAATTTCGCCACCGCTATGCTCCGGGTATAACCCAATGCAAAGAGCATTGGTTTTCTTTAGCCTTACCGCAAGAGCAGGATTTTTTATTGAAAGAACATTTGGCTTTTCGTTGGTTACCTGCTGCTCAGGCAGCAGCATTGACCAAGTCATGGAGTAACCGTCAGGCGATTGAACAATTTGTTCTAAAATGATTTTTATTGACGTATTTTGGGAGATATTTCATGGCAGGTCATAGTAAATGGGCCAATACCAAACACCGAAAAGCGGCGCAAGATGCTAAACGGGGTAAAATTTTTACTAAAATTATTCGTAAACTGGTAACAGCGGCTCGTTTAGGTGGCGGTGACGCTGCATCAAACCCACGATTGCGTGCGGCGATTGATAAGGCATTATCTAATAATATGACGCGAGATACGTTAAATCGAGCAATCGCACGTGGTGTAGGTAGTGATGACAATGATAATCTGGAAACGATCATTTATGAAGGCTATGGCCCAGGCGGTACGGCTGTTATGGTTGAATGCTTAAGTGATAATCGTAATCGTACAGTTTCTGATGTCCGCCACGCCTTTACTAAGTGCGGTGGTAATTTAGGTACCGATGGTTCGGTTGCTTATTTATTTACTAAACGTGGCGTGATCTCATATGCACCAGGCATTGATGAAGATGATTTAATGGAAGCGGCATTAGAAGCGGGTGCAGATGATGTCGAATCTTATGATGATGGGGCCATCGATGTTTATACTACGCTGGAAAGCTTTGGTGATGTAAAAGATGCTTTAGATGCGGCCGGTTTCAAGGCTGAAGCCGCCGAGGTGACAATGATCCCGTCAACCAAAGCAAATTTAGATGCTGACACTGCACCTAAACTTTTACGTTTAATCGACATGCTGGAAGATTCTGATGATGTACAAGAAGTGTATCATAATGGGGAAATTTCAGATGAAGTTGCGGCTCAGCTATAATTAAATCAACTTTTTATATTAAGAGATAGCATGCTGATTATCAGTATGCTTTTTCTTTGCATGTTTAACCTACTCAGTGAGTCAAGAATATGGCAATTATTCTTGGGATTGATCCTGGTTCGCGTATTACCGGTTATGGTGTTATTCGTCAACAAGGTCGACAGTTGATCTATTTAGGTAGTGGCTGTATACGTACTCAGGCAGACGATCTGCCAACACGCTTACAACGTATTTATGCAGGTGTCACTGAAATCATTACCCAATATCGACCGGACAGTTTTGCTATCGAACAGGTGTTTATGGCAAAAAATGCCGATTCTGCTCTAAAATTAGGTCAAGCAAGAGGCGTGGCGATTTTAGCCGCAGTTAATAATCAATTACCAGTTTTTGAATATGCGGCGCGACAAGTAAAACAATCCGTTGTTGGCACGGGAGCGGCGGAAAAAAAACAAGTTCAGCATATGGTCTGCTCAATATTGAAATTGTTATCGCATCCTCAAGCTGATGCTGCTGATGCTTTAGCTATTGCGATCACGCATTGTCATTTTAATCAAAATTTGGCTCGAATAGGTGAGCCAGAACTATCATTGGCTAAAAGACGATTGCGTTAATAACTGGATATAAATCCAGTATTTTTTTATAATATAAGCATTAGCAGAATAACCTAAAAGAGGAAATCGATGTGATTGGTCGCTTGCGAGGCACTATTTTGGAAAAACAGCCGCCTATTGTTTTACTCGAACTAAATGGTGTAGGTTATGAAGTTCATATGCCAATGACCTGTTTTTATGAATTACCAGAAATTGGTCAGGAAGTGATCTTATGGACTCAATTTATCGTGCGTGAAGATGCGCAGCTACTATATGGCTTCAATGATAAGCAAGAAAGGGCATTATTTCGTGAGTTAATTAAGGTTAATGGGGTAGGTCCTAAATTAGCGCTGGCCATTTTATCCGGTATGTCAGCTTATCAATTTGTTTCTGCGATAGAACAAGAAGCGATTTCTAGCTTGGTAAAATTACCGGGTGTTGGCAAAAAAACCGCAGAACGGCTGGTGGTTGAAATGAAAGACCGCTTTAAAGGACTTAATGGCGATCTATTTAATAATAGTGCGATAGATTTACCTGGCTCATCAGCGGCAAAACAAAATAGTCATGATATTGAAGCAGAGGCAGTTTCGGCATTAATTTCTTTAGGCTATAAACCACAAGATGTGAGCCGTATGATCGGCAGAGTTGCTAATGGAGCTACTAACTGTGAAGCATTGCGAGCTGCATTATAAATAATAAGTAAGGACCAAACTATGATTGAGGCTGATCGTTTAGTTTCTGCTGAGAATTTACCTGATGAAGACGTGATTGATCGCGCTATTCGACCAAAACTCCTTACTGAATATGTCGGGCAACCTCAGGTTTGCCAACAGATGGAAATCTTTATCCAGGCAGCTAAATTACGAGCTGAAGCACTTGATCACTTGCTGATTTTTGGTCCACCTGGGCTTGGTAAAACGACATTAGCGGGTGTTGTGGCGAATGAATTGGGCGCAAATTTACGTACCACCTCCGGCCCAGTGTTAGAAAAGGCAGGGGATTTAGCGGCAATGCTAACCAATTTAGAACCGCATGATGTACTCTTTATTGATGAAATACATCGTTTATCGCCAGTTGTAGAAGAGATCCTTTATCCGGCAATGGAAGATTACCAACTGGATATAATGATAGGAGAAGGGCCTGCTGCGCGTTCAATTAAAATTGATCTACCTCCTTTTACTCTAGTTGGTGCAACAACCAGAGCTGGCTCACTGACATCCCCGCTTAGAGATCGTTTTGGTATTGTCCAGCGTCTTGAATTTTATAATGTCGATGATTTACAGACGATTGTATTACGTAGTGCTCACTTTATGAGGTTAGAAATTTCTGATGCCGGTGCGAGACAAATTGCGATGCGCTCACGGGGAACGCCGCGGATAACTAATCGTTTATTACGGCGAGTAAGAGATTTTGCCCAAGTTAAAGGCGATGGTATTATCGATGGCGACATCGCTTCACAGGCATTAGATATGCTTAATGTTGATTCAGCCGGTTTTGACTATCTTGATCGTAAGTTATTGATAGCTATTATTGATAAATTTATGGGAGGACCGGTAGGATTAGACAATGTGGCTGCTGCAATTGGTGAAGAAAGGGAAACCATAGAGGATGTTCTTGAACCTTTCCTGATTCAACAAGGCTTTATTCAGCGTACTCCCCGTGGTCGAATTGCGACTGATCATGCCTACCGCCATTTTGGAGTTAATAAAGATCATGATGATGCCAATTAAGCTTATTAATGGGGTTAAATTTATTGCTTGTAATTTGCTAATATAATCATGCTAATTATTTTCAATACAGCCTAACACCGGGTTAGGCTGCTATTTATAATATATGAATAAATAATAATTATAAATAAATTATTATTTGTTATTTTTATTAACCATTTTTATTATCAATGAACTTCTTATTTAATTAATGGATTATTAATATAAATTGATGATATTTAACTCTCAAAAATAAGCAATAGTTTAATATTAATGTAATTAATAATTAATTATTTTTTATTAATTAATTATATTATTTTTATTGATGTTTTTGCTGTTGTTAAATAATAATTTTACGGTAGTTTTTATTATGTCTACTAACTATTTTTTAATAAATAAAATTAGCTAATTACGGAATAAACTGAATGAAAATAAAATTATTATTATCAATGTTATCATTAGTAATGTTAGTATTGATTAGTATTATAAGTTTTGCCAGAGCAAATACTCTCCTCAATCCTATGCATGGTTATATCGATTTTCCTACTAGTCGAGCTTATCTGTGTTCGTTAGGTAAAAATGGTAATTGTGGTGCGGTTATGGTTGAACCACAATCGGTTGAAGGTCGTAAAGGTTTTCCTCGGCGTGGGCCAGCTGATGGTAAAATTGCCAGTGCTGGACATCGTTGGTTTGGTGAGTTAGATGAACAGACTGCTATTCGTTGGACTAAAGTTGATGTTTCACCCGGTAAAAATACCTTCCATTGGACGTTGACCGCACCTCATCGAACTACCGGTTGGGAGTATTTCATCACTAAACAAAATTGGGATCCTAATGCGCCGTTAGCCCGTAGCTCATTTGATCTACAACCATTTTGCAGTCGTACAGATGGGGGCAAGTGCCTTCATTTGAGGTCTCAATTGATTGTAATGTACCATATCGTACCGGTTATCAGGTTATTTTAGGTGTATGGACAATTTACGATACTGGCAATGCATTTTATGAAGTGATAGATGCTAATATGAAACCTTAGTTATTTTTCACTAACTGGCTAAATATTGTCATCATTGTATTTAATAAAATTGTCATTTTTTTGGAGGTAAGCTAAAACTTGCCTCTACATTATTTTTAGTTTCGATAGCTAGAGCAGGACGATTTATTTTTATTTTTATTTTAATTGCTGCTTATTTATCAATGATAAGTTAAATATATCTTCTAACTAAATATCATCAGTCAAATTTTATTTTTTAGTTTAAATTAAATTTAACAAAAAATTATTTAGTTTTATATATAGAGTAATCGATTTATTTCATATCTTATAAAGACTATTGAATTAAATATTATTCTATTAGGAATAGAAGATAAATGAAAAAAATATTTATTAGATCTGTCATTGCTACTATATTTGCCTGTGTTTCTGCGAATGCCTGTGCAGCAAGTAAAAATACTCTATCACTAGATTATACACAAAGTCATCTACAATTTAAAGATGAAGAATTTTAGGATAAACCAAAGGGTATTAATATTAAATATCGTTATGAAATTGATAATCACTGGGGTTTTATTGGTTCGTTGACTTATACTAATCAAGAAGATTATTTGAAAATTTATGATATTAAAGTTGCTAATGTAGATATAATTTATTCTTCATTAAGTTTTGGTCCTAGCTATCGTTTTAATCGCAATATTAGTCTCTATGGCTTGATTGGAGCGGCTCGTGGTAGAGTTGAGGCAAAATCACCATTCGCAAATGCTTTTAAAGACACTGAAATTGAATTAGTTTATGGTGCGGGTTTACAAATTAATCCGGTGGAGAATTTAGCTATTGATGTTACATATGAACATACCAAATTATCTTTCGAACATACTAATTTAAAAAATATAAAAGTCGGCACATGGATGCTTGGTGTCGGTTACCGGTTCTAATTTGATTAGCAAAATAAAAACTCACTACAAGTCATAATTGATGGATTTGTAGTGAGGAATAGGGTGTTTGTGCAATTTTAAAAATAATTTATTTTATCGCATGAATAGATTAGTTTTTTATTTTAATAAATAAACTTAATACAAATAAAGCACTGGCACAGATCACAACCGAGGGCCCTGCAGGTGTATCGTAATAGGCAGAAAGAGCAAGTCCAGCCGTCACCGCAAACATACCGATAATAATAGCAACTACTGCCATTTGCTCTGGTATTTTGGCAAATCGTCTACCAGTAGCGGCAGGAATAATTAATAATGATGTAATAATTAAAGCCCCAACAAATTTCATGGCAATACCTATGGTAAGGGCAGTAACCAGCATTAATAATACCTTAAGCTGCTGTATTTTTACGCCATCAACAAAAGCTAAATCCTGATTAACTGTTATTGACAGTAAATTACGCCATTGCCAGACAATAATTGAACAAACAATAGCAACACCTATTGCGATTGAAAAAACATCCTCGCTGGTTACCGATAATAGATCACCAAATAAATAAGCCATCAAATCCATACGAACATTGTCCATTAAACTGACGACGACTAATCCAAGTGATAGGGCACTATGCGCCATTATGCCTAATAGGGTATCGATGGCCAGATGTGGGCGCTTTTCTAGCCAGGCTAATAAAATTGCAAGAAGAAGGGTGATAGCAATAACGGCATAAAACAGATTAACATTGAGTAATAAACCAAAAGCGATACCAAGTAATGAAGCATGAGCGAGAGTATCACCAAAATATGACATACGCCGCCAGACAACGAAAGAGCCTAGTGGTCCTGCGGCAATGGCTAACAGCATACCAGCTAACCACCCAGGTAGTAATAGTTCAATCATGATGACAGTTCCCTGTAGGTTTATCATCAATCTCATTATTTAAATCGCATTGATGATTATGATGATGGTGGCGATAGATACCGATCTGTTCTATCCCACGATGGCCGAACATAGCAATAAATTCGGGATCTAAAGCCACATCCTCTGGCCGGCCAGAGCAGCATATTTGTTTATTAATACAGAGTACTTTATCAGTTTTTGCCATCACAAGGTGGAGATCATGTGAAATCATAAAAACAGCACAATTTGATTCGGTACGAATATTATCAATTAGATTATATAAAGCGACTTGACCATTGATATCTACGCCTTGTGTAGGTTCATCTAAAACAAGTAATTGTGGTTGATTCAGTAAAGCACGGGCAAGTAGAACACGTTGAGTTTCCCCGCCTGATAGTTTTTGCATTTGTTGCTCGATAAGATGATCAGCGCCGACACGTATTAAAGCAGGAATAATATTAGTAGTTTTTACTCCAGGTTTTAATGTCATAAAACGTTTAACGGTCAAAGGCATTGTCATATCCAGCGATAATTTCTGTGGCACATAACCGATGCGCAATTTGGCTTGGTAAATTATTTCTCCTTGACTAGGGGTAATTAGGCCGAGGAGTATTTTAGCTAGCGTAGATTTACCAGCACCATTTGGCCCCAATAGTGTTAATATTTCTCCAGCATATAGATCAAAGGAGATGTTTTCGACAATTTGGTGTGAACCAAAACTAACAGCAATATTTTTTAAGCTTAATAGCGTTTGCATGGTAAATAATTCTTGCAGGATGGTTAAAGTGTTATAATATAACATTATCAAAATTAGTCTATGGAAACTATTCTATGTTACACAAAACAAAAAAAATTGTTCAAAAAATTATGGAAAAAAAATACATTCTTGCTGGACTATTACTCAGTTTCTTATCTACTACTCAAGCTGATGTAGTTACGTCAATTCGTCCGTTAGGTTTTATTGCCGCAGCCATTACTAATGGTGTTACTGATGTACAAATATTATTACCTGATGGTGCTTCACCCCATGATTATGCTTTAAAACTTTCCGATCTGGAAAAAATCAAAACTGCTGATCTTTTCATTTGGGTTGGCTCAAATTTAGAAACTTTTTTAGAGAAACCATTAGCACAATTACCCACTGAAAAACGGATCACATTAGCTGAAGATCCAGCTATAAAAGCACGCTTACTGAAAAGCAGCGAAGATAGCACAGCGGTAAATAATAAAAATTCTCATGGTCATCATCATGAGCATCATTCACATGGTGAGTATAATATGCACATCTGGTTGTCACCAGACATTGCACGTATTGCTGCTAACATTATCCACCACCGATTAGTCGCTTTATATCCTAAATATAAAAAACAGTTGGACGTAAGCCTTCGTAAATTCGATGAGAAATTGACGCAAACTGATCAAAATATTGCTAAGATGTTACAGTCGGTTGGAGATAAGCGATATTTTGTTTTTCATGATGCTTATGGTTACTTTGAAAAACGCTATCATTTAGCCTCATTAGGTTATTTTACTATTAATCCTATCATTCAGCCTGGCGCCCAAAGACTATATCAAATAAGAACAATGTTGGCTCAGAAAAAAGCAGTTTGTGTTTTTGCTGAACCACAATTCAGGCCAGCGGTGATTAAAGCTGTTATAAAAGATACCGATGTATATATGGGGACATTAGATCCATTAGGGAGCGGCATCGGATTAAGTAAGGATAGCTATGTGGAATTTTTAACAGCGTTATCTAATCAATTTAAAAGCTGCTTGGATAAGAACTAGAAGGAATTTAATACGTGCAGCAGATGGCGAAGACTATCGTTCAGGTATATGGCAATTTGCCTAAACCGCATAAAATTATGCTAGGCACATTAACCATAGCAACATTGGCTGTCGCAATTTGGCGGCCTGTTGTTATTCAACCCGATGATAAAGATGAAAATATTTCTCAAGAATCATCGCCAATAAAACCAGGTATTATTCTTGGTAGTAAAGATAAAAGTGAAACTAATACCAGCCAAGTAGATAACTCGGATACTGATGATATTATCACCGATAGCAGCGAACAGTTACCTGATGAAGGGGTAACTGATGAAAAGGGAGCTGATACACCTGATGAACATGTTGTTTCAAACGGTGATAATCTGACTAGTATTTTAACTCAGTATGGTTTAGATGCTGGTGATGTGGCCGCTCTTTCTAATCAACACCGAGCGTTACGGAATTTGCAAATAGGGCAAACGTTAAGCTGGGAATTGAATAAAGATGGAGAATTACAGACACTGACATGGATTATTTCACAGCGTGAAACACGTGTTTATACTCGCCAAGGTGCCTCTAGTACTTTTAATGAAGAGAAACAAATTCGTCAAGGTGTTTGGGCTGATAAGGTTATCCAAGGTAAAATAAACGGTAATTTTACCTCTAGTGCAGTTAATTCAGGCTTAACATATAACGAAGCACGTGAAGTGTCTAAAGCACTACAATGGCAGATCGATTTGCGTAAGCTAAAGTCAGGCGATAAATTTTCGGTCTTGTTAAGTCGTGAAATGCTTGATGGGCACAGTGAACAGAGTCGTTTGTTGGGGGTTCATTTATTAACTAATGGTAAGAATTACTATGCCTTTCGAGCTGAAAATGGTCGCTATTATGATAGTGAAGCTAATGGCTTAGAGCGCGGTTTCTTACGTTATCCTACAGCCAAAACCTTTAGAGTCTCTTCTCCTTTTAGTTTGCGTCGTATAAATCCGGTAACAGGGCGTCCAGCTCCTCATCAGGGAGTTGATTTTTCTATGCCCGTCGGGACACCAATATTAGCGGTTGGTGATGGTGAAGTTATTGTGGCGAAATATAGTGGAGCGGCCGGTAATTTTATTGCTATTCGTCATGGGCGTCAGTATACCACTCGTTATATGCATCTACGTAAATTATTGGTTAAACCAGGTCAGAAAGTAAAAAGAGGTGAACGCATAGCATTATCAGGTAATACTGGACGTACTACCGGCCCTCATCTTCATTATGAGTTATGGTTTAATCAGCGCGCAGTTAACCCATTAACAGCTAATTTACCTCACTCAGGTGGATTAACAGGTAAAGATCGTCAACTCTTTCTGGCATCCGTTAAAGAGAATAAATCTAAGCTGGCAAGCGATTAATATGATTTTTGTTAGCTAATTAGCAACTGTCTTGAACGTTAAAATTATGGAGAAACGTGATGGTACGACTCATTCCATTCTTCGTTCTTTCTGAGCATCACGTTCAGGATAGTCAGCAGCTTGCGCATACAGGCGACCAGCGCCACTTTTTTGGCTTTTCCCGCTGCAAGCAGACGCATGTAAAAGGCTTTTATCACCGGATTAAAGCGAGTTGCTACAAGCGCGGCCATATAAAGTGCTGTTCGGACTCCGTCCCTTCCGCCAAATATGGTTCGCCGACCACGCATGGTACCCGAGTCCCGGTTTATGGGGGCAACGCCTACAAGCGCGCTAATAGCTCGCCTCGAGAGGCTGCCCAGTTCGGGAAGCTCCGCCAACAACGCAGCAACTGTCATGGTACCAACCCCTTTAATGCTGCTCAGCCTAGCGGCCAGATCCTTAAAGTGGTTCCTTATGTGGTTGTTCATATCCTCATCGATTCTGGCAAGTTCATCTTCCAGCGCCTTGATGATGATGTTGATGCTTTTTCTATTCTGTGGATGTGCGGTATACAGCCTATTACGTTCTGTCACCAACATTGTAATCAACTGGCGTCTGCGTACGACCATCGCAGCAAGAACCTGACGTTCTGCATTTGGCAGAGTCCGGATAAAGCGCTCTCGCTCCGGATGTCGATTAATAACCTCTGCCATTTGTGCAAGCACTTTGGCATCAATACGGTCAGTTTTTGCCAGATAGCCCATAGCGCGGGCAAAGTCTCGGGATTGTCTGGGATTGATCACAGTGACGTCAAAGCCTTCAGCCTGGAGCGAGCAGGCCACAGTAGCTTCAAGCCCGCCAGTTGCCTCCATCAGAACCAACACCACCGAATGCTTTCTCAATTCGGCGATAATGGCATCAAAACCGTCAGAGTCATTACTGACCGTAAACTGTGCAATATCACAGCTGGCTGCTATGTCCAGCGTTGCTTTAGAAACATCAATACCCACACAAAGTGGATTTGGCTGACTCATGATTACCCATCCTTGCAAATGCGTTATGGAGTACGGACAACTGTTCGGGTTTCAGATGAGTGGCTCAGTGTATGCGCCGGTCGCTAATTAACGGGCTTAAAACCCTAGGAGGAATCGGGCTGCATGCACCTTGCCAAATCTAATCGTAACTATTTTAAACCGTTTTCAAGATACAAGGAGGAATCGGGCTGCATGCACCTTGCCAAATCTAATCGTAACTATTTTAAACCGTTTTCAAGATACAAGGTTGTGAACTAGCATTTTATTTACTGCCATAATTATTTTCTGTAAATCATAAGGTTAATATTATAATGTATTTTAGATTTTTATACGTTGTATTTGAGTGTACTAATGAATAAAGAACAGGATACAGATAGTAAACTTGGTTATATTCCTACCTTTCATCGTATTTACCTACATCCCAGATATTGGGGGATGTGGGTTGGTGCATTGCTATTAGCTGGAACAGCTTATTTGCCTATTAAGTTACGCGATCTGTTACTGGCAAAAATGGGTAAGTTAATTGGTAAGTTAGCAAAAGGCTCGCGTAGGCGGGCAAAAATTAATTTGCTTTATTGTTTTCCAGAATTGACGGAGCAGCAAAGAGAGAAATATGTTGATGAAATGTTTACTGTAGCACCGCAATCTTTTGCAATATTAGCCGAATTAGTTTTACGCGGCGTAGATAAAACTTTAGCACGAACTCATTGGCATAATGAACAAATTATTGAACAATTAAAAGAGCAACAGCGTAATATTATTTTTATGGTACCTCATGGTTGGGCGGTTGATATTCCAGCCATGTTATTAGCGGCTCGAGGCCAAAAAATGGCAGCCATGTTTCATCATCAAAAGGATCCTGTGGCTGATTATTTATGGAACAAAGCGCGTCATCATTTTGGTGGTCGTTTACATTCTCGTGAAGCGGGCATTAAACCTTTTATTACTAGTGTCAGGCAAGGTTATTGGGGATTTTATTTACCAGATCAAGATCATGGTGAAGAACATAGTGAGTTTGTTGATTTTTTTGCAACCTATAAAGCAACCTTACCGGCAGTAGGGCGGTTGATGAAGGTTTGTAAAGCGGAGATTGTGCCATTATTTCCGGTTTATGACTATAAAACTCACCAATTACATATCTATATTCGTGAGCCAATGGCTGATATTGCTGGGCAAAGTAATCACTATATTGCCAGGCGCATGAACGAAGAGTTGGAATATTTAGTTAAACCTTATCTGGCACAATATACCTGGATATTAAAATTATTAAAAACGCGCAAAGCCGGCGAGATAGAGCCTTATTGCCGCGATGATCTTTATTGATAAAAAATACCGCTTGATAGCTAATCAAGCGGCGCAAGATAGCAATAAAATTATTTATAATATATTTTTACTTTTTTTATCCCATAATAAATGTAATAAAAAAATAATATTTTTGATGAAATAAGACCTATTAATAAAAACAATTAGATATTTTGTTAGTCAGTTAAATTATGGCTAAGCAACTAATTAATTAAGTTTATAAAATTTTTGTTTTATATTTTTATCAAAATAACCTTTTCCTTTATAAGTCTCAAGTGTGACGATCCCTTCGGATGCTTTAATGCCTGCATCCTGGTGGTTAATTAAATATTTAGTGGTAATATTTATTGAAGATGGGATCGTATATTCATTATCTTTAATAGCGCCTAAAGCAGAAATTATATGTTTATTAGAAATATAGTCTACTTTAATCGACATAACACCTATTTCCACCTTATTTGCTACAACGCCAATCGTGCCTTTATTATTTAAATATGAGTTTTTACTGGTAAAGATCCTTAATTGATTCGCGTAAATATAGCTATTTTCTGCAAGTACAAATGTTGTTTTATCTCCGGTCAATCCGGAAATTTTTCTATTATTATAATTATAACCATCGATTTCAGTTTTAACATTACCAACAACATAATACTGCTTAGCGACATTAACTTTGGCAGCATTATTAAAACGAACATTTCCTGCGTATACAGTGAGGTTGGATAAAAATTTGTTTTTTTCATTTATTGATGAATTTCCATTCCCCCATATTCCTAAACCAGTAAAAATTATTTTTCCTTTATCAGTCTGGTAGTTTATTGTGTTATTGGTATAATTCATTTTACCAGCAACCAAATCAACTCCGGTTGTATTGCTAAACTGACAGTCATCGCAGGTAATACCATTAGGATTGGCAATAATAACTTTTGCTGGAGATCCTTTTATATTTAGCAAACCATGTAAATTTGTTTTTTCGCTAGAATTAATTTGATTAATAATTAATTTTGCTGATAGTGCGCCTTGAGCAAGCATATTTTTATTTTGATTTGCATCGTTATTAAGTTGTACTATTACGCCTTTATTAGTATTAAATCGCCGATATTGATTATATGATATACCATTATTATCAGGTGCTTTAATGTCGATATTAACTTCACCTTGATCAGATATTGTAAACTTATTTAATTTGTTTTTTTCTATTGTAGAATCAATTATTATTCCGTTATATTTTATTCCTTGATTGATTGCTAATGTTGGTGTTGATAATAAACTAAGAGCCAATAAACAGTAGCTGAAATTATTTTTTTTATGCATATCAAAATCCCTTTAATAAATAAATGCTAAAGAATCTCTTTTTCTTTAGTGGGAAGAAAAGTAAAAAAAGTCAGATATTTTGTCAATTAAAATCTAAATTTTATTAGTTTAATTAATTTAATATTCAATTAATTTATATTATTTTTTTTCTAATTCATTTATTAGAAAGAATAATGACTGGGTCATAAAAAAAAGCGGTAAAAAATGATAGTAATATTTTAGGTAATTAAAAACCCCGTGTATATAACGGGGTTAAATGTATTTATGATGTGAAATTATTCGACTTTTAATATTCGGCAGGTATTGATGCTACCAATCTGACCCATTTGATCGCCCTGGGTGACTAAGACTAAATCAGCTGGCTCAATATAATTTTTTTCCAGCAGGCATTGAATGGCATTTTTAACAGCATTAATCGTATTAGTTTCTTTATTACAATAAATCGGGGTTACGCCACGGTATAGAGCACACTGATTTAATGTCTTTTCATGATATGAGATAGAAAATATTGGTAAACCTGAACTGATCCGAGACATCATACAAGCGGTACGGCCTGATTCTGTCATGGCAATAATCGCTTTTACTCCTTTTAAGTGATTGGCGGCATACATAGCTGACATCGAAATCGCTTCTTCAACGCTGTCAAATATATCATCGAGGTGATGTTTGGCAATATTTATGCCAGCCATCTTTTCTGCTCCAAGGCAAACCTGAGCCATGGCTTCAACGGTTTCAGCAGGATATTGGCCTGCTGCTGTCTCGGCTGATAACATAACGGCGTCAGTGCCATCCAGCACAGCATTAGCAACGTCCATTACTTCAGCTCGGGTAGGCATCGGATTAGTGATCATCGATTCCATCATTTGGGTGGCAGTGATGGCAATACGATTTAGTTGGCGTGCCCGGCGTATTAGTTTTTTTTGTACGCCGACCAGCTCAGGGTCGCCAATCTCAACACCTAGATCACCTCGAGCAACCATGACCACATCTGAGGCTAAAATAATTTCGTCAATAACTTTGTCATTGGCAACCGCTTCAGCTCGCTCTACCTTAGCGACAATTTGACAATCACAACCCGCTTCACGAGCCAGGCGTCGGGCATAATTTAGATCTTCTGCTGAGCGGGGGAAAGAAACTGCTAAAAAATCGACACCGATCTGAGCTGCGAGCAAGATATCGGCTTTGTCTTTATCTGTTAGTGCTTCTGCGGATAGACCACCACCAAGTTTATTGATCCCTTTATTGTTTGATAGTTGTCCACCAACAGTTACTTCAGTAAGAATTTGCTGATCTTTTACCGTAAGTACTTTTAATTGAACGCGTCCATCATCGAGTAACAGAATATCACCTGATGCCACATCATTGGGTAAACCTTGATAGTCAATGCCGACTTTTTCTTGATTACCTTCACCTTTGGCTAAATTGGCATCTAAGATAAATTTATCGCCAATATGAAGGAAAATTTTTCCTTCTTTAAATGTTGAAACGCGAATTTTAGGTCCTTGTAGATCACCAAGAATAGCGACATGTTGTGCTAATGATTTCGCAAGTTCACGTACTTTTGTTGCCCGTTGTAAGTGATCTTCTGCTGAGCCATGAGAAAAGTTTAGACGAACAACGTTTGCGCCGGCTTTAATCACTTTTTCCAGGTTATTATCACGATCAGTCGCGGGACCGAGAGTAGTAACAATTTTCGTTCTTCTAAGTCGTCTCGACATTTATGACTCCGTTACTTATTAAAATTGGTGTTGGTTGATAGGTTATTACATAGAAATGAAATTAATCCCTTTATTAAAGTGTGCTGTTGTATCTATCATTTAAATGCCTTAGCTAGAGAGAATATTTTTTGCAGTAAAACGAACGGATCTATAGTTTGCTGATATTGATCTGTTTGCTAAAGGTAAATAGCACTAGAGTTTATCAGGATATACATCATGTAATATATCTTTTACGCGCTTTAAGTTATCTCTAAAATTTTGCCCTCGACGTAAAATAAAGCCAGTTGCTAGCACATCTATTAATGTCAACTGTGCTAGTCGTGATACCATCGGCATGTAAATATTGGTATATTCAGGTACAGTAATCGCGATAGATAAGGAAGCGATTTGTGCCAGAGAGGAATTAGCGGTAGTAATAGTAATGATTATAGCATCATTGGCTTTAGCAACTTTAGCTTGTTCAACCAAGTTTTGCGTGCGCCCAGTAGGCAAAATGCAAATCACAACGTTACCATAGCGATAGTTAATACAATATATGTGTTGCATCATGACATCAATGAAATAGAGCACTGGGATATAAAAACGAAAAAATTTACTCATAGCTCCATGGGTAACTGCTGCTGAGGAAGCTAAACCAAAGAAAGCGATCTTGTTTGCTTGGGTTAATAGATCGATAGCACGATTAATGTTTGTGGTATTTAGGTTATCTTTTACAATACCTAATTGCGCGATGGCGGAATCAAAAACTTTTTGCGTATGGCAACTGACAGTATCATCTTGATCAACCAAACGATTAACATAGGATGCTCCATTGACGAGGCTTTGTGCTAATCGTAATTGAAAATCAGGAATACCCTTGGTATCTATTCTACGGCAAAAACGATTTACAGGGGGTTCGCTCACATTAGCCAATTTAGCTAGGCTTGCAATACAAAGGTGAATCGCTTTTTGCAGGCTTTCAAGGATTGAATTGGCAACTTTCTTTTCTGATTTACTGAAATACTCAAAGTTATTATTTATTTGTTCTAATGTGTTCATACTGAAAAGCTACCCGTTTTACTAATATTGCCAAAGGGGGAATCTTGTTACTTAAGTCAAAATATACTACGCGTTGTTTGGTCAGTAATGAAAAAAAGGAAGTTATTAACTGAATTTTTATTAAAAATATGACGGGCGTCTAATTTACTTTGCATTTTAGTTTAATAAATATGAAGAATTAAAAATTATATATAACTAATCAAATTTGTTGCGAATTATTTTTTGAGCAAAATAAAATATCATGGCTTTGTTTACCTGGTCGAGTCAAAAAGGTACATTTATTTTCTCGATTGAAGCTATCATAGCACTACAGAATTGGTATTTAAGGAGAATCCCATATCATGGCAATTAATAAAGCTGTTCAGGCATGTAATTTAATTATTTTCGGCGCAAAAGGAGATTTGGCTCGCCGCAAATTATTGCCTTCCCTTTATCAATTGGAAAAAACGGGCTATATCCATCCTGATACGCGTATTATAGGGATTGGTCGGGCTGAATGGGATGCTGCCGCCTATATAAAAGAAACTAAAGATGCGTTAGAGACTTTCCTAAATGAGGAAATCGAGCCCAGTTTATGGCAAAAATTAAGTAAGCGCCTTGATTTTTTCAATTTAGATGTTCAGGATCTGAACAAATTTAATTCACTAGCAAAATATCTTGAGGGTGATAGTAAACCCGCTATATATTATTTTGCTATGCCACCAACGACTTTTGGTGCGGTTTGCCATGGCTTAGGCCATGCTGGCCTCAATAAGAAGCCCAACCGGGTTGTTATGGAAAAACCATTAGGCAGTGATCTTGCCTCTTCTCAAGATATAAATAATGAGGTTGCTAAGTATTTTAAAGAGAGCCAGATTTATCGTATTGATCACTATTTAGGTAAAGAAACAGTACTCAATTTATTAGCTTTACGTTTCGCCAACTCTTTATTTATTAATAATTGGGATTATCGAACGATTGATCATGTACAGATCACAGTTGCTGAAGAGGTTGGTATCGAAGGACGCTGGGGTTACTTTGATCAAGCTGGGCAGATGCGTGATATGATCCAAAATCATTTATTACAGATCTTGACTATGATTGCCATGTCACCGCCTGCGGATTTAACGGCAGATCGCATACGAGATGAGAAAGTTAAAGTATTGCGCTCATTACGTCGGATTGATTATCGTAATGTACGTGAAAAAACCGTCCGAGGTCAATATACATCAGGTTCTATTCAAGGCAAAAAAGTGGCTGGCTATCTTGCGGAAGAAGGGGCTAATAAATCCAGTAAAACGGAAACTTTTGTGGCAATTCGAGTTGACATTGATGATTGGCGTTGGGCTGGCGTGCCATTTTATTTAAGAACTGGCAAACGATTAGCGGCAAAATGCTCTGAAGTGGTGGTTTATTTTAAAAAACCGGCGTTAAATATTTTTTCTGATTCTTATCAGGATCTACCACAAAATAAATTAACTATTCGATTACAACCTGATGAAGGAATTGATATTGAAATTTTAAACAAAGCGCCGGGCCTTGAGCATAAACATCATTTACAGACGACAAAATTAGATCTGAGTTTTTCTGAAACATTTAATCAAATCCATTTGGCTGATGCATATGAACGTTTATTACTAGAAGCTATGCGTGGCATTCAAGCTTTGTTTGTCCGTCGGGATGAAGTAGAAGAAGCTTGGAAATGGGTGGATTCTATTATGGACGCTTGGGAAAAGGATGATCAGCCACCTAAACTTTATCAGGTGGGTACATGGGGACCTGAGGCATCTGATGCGATGATCGCCAAAGATGGTCGTTCATGGAATGAGTTCGAATAGTTTTTGTCTACGTAATAGGGTAATGTGTTTAGGTTTATTACCCTTATTTTGGTAGCTTTTTGCATTTTAGCTGGAATTTATTATAATTATTTGAGTAAATACAATGGTTATGATATAAATAGCTTTGTATTTATTCTATCAATAGTGAGGATTCATAGTATATCATACGGATTGGCCGTGTGATGCATGAATAAAATATCATGTCTAGCGCCAAAAGCGTCAAAAATCAATGTAGTAGCTATCATTTTTTCTTATCAAAAATATCTATTATTTCTAGTGAACATCACTGGTGTGGTGCATTGTAGCGTCTCCTGTTGCTAATCGGTTTTACCGTAAATGTGCTTTTAATTTAAATCATCACTTAGTTATTACCAATTTAGGTATTTATCTATTGCTTTGGTAATTGCCAATAACAGGAGAATATAATGATTTATTGGATATTTTTAGCATCAGCGATTGTCACAGAGGTCATTGGTACTTTATCAATGAAGTATTCTAGCGTCAGCGGTGATATGACTGGCTTATTGGTAATGTATTTTATGATTGCTTCATCTTATATATTATTGGCAATGGCAGTAAAAAAAGTTGCTCTTGGAGTAGCTTATGCTCTCTGGGAAGGTATTGGGGTAATTTTTATAACAGCATTTAGTGTTTTGTTATTTAATGAATCATTACCACCAATGAAACTTATTGGATTAGCGTTACTTATTGTGGGTATAGCGCTAATAAAATCGGGTACTAAAAAAAATAGCACACTACATTCGATAAAACAGGGAAAAAAAATTACGCCAAAAAGGCCATTAAATAAAATGACTAAAGTTGTTAAGGAGGCATAATATGTTAGCGGAATATCAAAGGTGGCATGGTGCCTTTCTATTTCTGGCCGTTATTTTAGAAATAGTGGCTAATATTTTTTTAAAGTTATCAAATGGATTTAAGCGACTGTGGATAGGTGTATTATCTTTAATTGCCGTTTTAGGTGCTTTTAGTGCATTAGCTGTAGCGGTGAAAGGTATTGAGCTTTCGATTGCTTATGCACTTTGGGGGGCTTTTGGTGTTGTAGCCACGGTTGCCACCGGTTGGATTTTGTTTAATCAACGGCTAAATTATAAAGGTTGGGGCGGTATTATTTTATTGATTACCGGCATGGTCGTTATCAAGCTGGCATAATTGTATTTTAGCTGCTAGGACATTGTAGATCATTCTTCACCGTTGAGAACTGGCCCAGTAGAAAGAAATATTTTTGTTTATCTGTCGTTTGAAGATTCAAAATCGAGTGCCCCGGATAGGATCATGGATTTTCAAACAGGAGAAGATAAAATTGATCTATCTTGTCTAAATAAAATCTTATACGATAACTATAGCGGGCAGCATATTCTTAATTTTGTTAATGATTTTGACAGAAAGCCAGGAGAAATGAAGATCATTTATGATCCAGTAAGTCACTGGAGTAGACTCTTAATTAATACAAATAATGATGATATATCTGATTTTGCTATTGATATTTATGGTTATGTTAATAAATTCACTGACTTTATCTTAAATCAATAAAAAGCCTATTTCTGAATAGATCAAAAGTAGGTTATTGACAACTCACTCACTCTGTTTTTTATCAACATAGCTAAGATAGGATTATTTCTATATTGAGCAAGTTGTTCATTTATCTTTACCAAGCTATTAGAGCCGGTTTGCAGGCTCTAATAAATGCCTTTAAGATTATTAATCCGCCAGTGCGGCAACAATTTTGATCTCTATTTTATATTTAGGATTCATTAAAATTGCTTGTACTGTACAGCGAACGGGGGCTTTACCAGCGACAACCCAGTTATCCCAGACTTGGTTCATGCCCGCCAGATCCGCAGCATGCAAAGCGCTGGTTGTTTGTTGATGAATATCACCTTCAAGATTTTCAGGAACGCTGGTGTAATAGAGGGTATTGTTAAATATGGTAGCTTCGGACCAGCGATTTTCTGGATCAAGATATTGAATAGACATTGTTATTCCTAATTTTTTAAATATAAAGTCATGGCTATATTGTCTACTAAAATCTATTTTTTGTCATGGTAATAGGTTATTTAATATAATAATGAATAATGCTAAGTGAGCTTTTATTACCTAGGCTAGTGTAACCATCAGCAACATATTTTCGCTAATTAAAATAGTTAGACGATTTTTCTATTAATGGCCCATTGGTTAATGCCATCCCTGGATTTCGGCCACGTGATGCGCAAATTGAAATGGCTCGCGCCATAACGACGGCAATTCAATCTCAACAAACGCTTGTGGTTGAAGCAGGGACAGGAACGGGTAAAACTTATGCTTATTTAGTGCCGGCCTTACGTTCTAACAAAAAAGTCGTGATCTCAACCGGCTCAAAAACTTTGCAGGATCAACTCTATTATCGTGATTTACCGATTATTAAAGCGGCTTTAGCCTATTCAGGTCATGTCGCTTTATTAAAAGGGCGGGCTAATTATTTGTGTTTGGAGCGGCTTGAGCAGCAATCCTTAGCTGGAGAGCAACTAGCTGCTGAAATGATTGCTGATATTGTTCGCTTACGTAGTTGGGCAATAGAAACTGAAGATGGTGATATCAGTAATTGTCATCAGGTAGCTGAAGATAGCGCTGTTTGGCCATTAGTAACCAGTACTAATGATAATTGTATCGGCAGTCATTGCCCCCATTATCAGCGTTGTTTTGTACTTAAAGCGCGCAAAAAAGCGCTAGAAGCCGATGTAGTGGTTATCAATCACCATCTATTTATGGCTGATAAGGTGGTAAAAGATACTGGATTTGGCGAGTTACTTCCGCCAGCGGAGGTAGTTATTTTTGATGAGGCGCATCAGATCCCCGATATTGCCAGTCAATACTTTGGCCAACCGCTTAGTAGCCGTCAATTATTTGAACTTGCACGTGATATTACCCTCGTTTATCGGACAGAAATTCGTGATCAGATACAATTACAAAAGTGTGCCGATAGCATTAGCCAGGCTACTTTAGATTTTCGATTAGCATTAGGTGAAAATGGATTTAGAGGGGATTTGCAGCAATTACTTAATCAACAGTCGGTTAGCAGTGTGTTGCAGCGTCTTGAGGATGCATTGGAATTTAGCTATGAGGTGATGAAACTGTCGCTGGGGCGTTCTATCGCGTTAGATGCTATTTTTGATCGAACAACGACTTATCGTAATCGTTTAAATCGGTTAAAAGAGACAACAATACCTGGGTTTAGTTATTGGTTTGAAAGTTTTGGCCGCCATTTTTTATTAGCATTAACATCATTAACGGTGGCGGATAAATTTCATGACATGATAACCACTGAAAAAGGCAGTTGGATCTTTACTTCAGCTACCTTAGCAATCAGTGATAAATTAAGTTATTTTAGCCAGCGTCTAGGATTGGAGAAAGCCAATAATTTAATCTTACCAAGTCCATTTGACTATCAGCGCCAAACATTACTTTGTGTACCCCGTTATTTGCCAGATATTAATCAAGCTGACTTTGCTCAGCAATTAGTTGTCATGCTAAAGCCAGTTATCGATCATAATCAGGGGCGTTGTTTCTTTTTATGTACCTCACTTCATATGATGCGTGAATTAACAGCAATGTTTCGCGATTGTTTGAATTTACCTGTTTTGATGCAGGGAGAAACCAGTAAAGTGCGATTGTTGTCACAATTTACAGCAGCAGGTAATGCATTATTAATAGCCACCAGCAGTTTTTGGGAAGGTGTTAATGTTAAAGGCGATGTTCTTTCTTGTGTCATTATCGATAGATTACCCTTTACGTCGCCTGATGAACCATTATTGCGAGCGCGTATGCAAGATTGTCAGCTCCAAGGCGGCAATGCATTTTATGATGTCCAATTACCTGATGCGATACTTAATTTAAAGCAAGGGGTTGGCCGGCTTGTGCGTGATGTTAATGATTCAGGGGTTATTATTATTTGTGATAAACGATTAGTATCGCGACCTTATGGTGAAATTTTTTTAAATAGTTTACCGCCTTCACCTAGAACACGCAGTTTGCAAGCGGCGATTGACTTTTTAGCAAAAACGTCCTTAAGTAATTAATTAAATAAATAGTGGAGGTAACATATAAGTTTTTTCTTATTGATACCTTCCTATTCAACAAAATATGTTAGTATTAGCAATTATTTAGTCATAAAAATAGCCAGGATCTAAAATATGGCAACCCATATATTAGCGATTGATACCGCTACTGAAGCGTGTTCTGTCGCCCTATGGCGCGATGGAGAAATTTTTACTCAATTTGCCGTTTCACCGCGGGAGCACACCCAAAAAATATTACCGATGGTAGAGCAGTGTCTTATTGATGCGCATCTGGATTTACAACATATCGATGTTTTAGCTTTTGGACGTGGGCCAGGCAGTTTTACTGGCGTTCGTATTGCTGTCAGTATTGCTCAGGGATTGGCATTTGGGGCTAATTTACCGATGATAGGTATCTCTTCGCTGTTAACTATGGCGCAAGGCGCTTATCGTCAATTAGGTGCAAAAAAAGTACTGGTAGCGATAGATGCCAGAATGGGCGAAATTTATTCTGCTTGTTATGAACTTAAACCAAATGGGTTTTGGCAAGGTGCAGAAAGTGAGGCAGTACTCAAGCCAGAGCAGTTTTTAGCCAAAATAAATGGCTTAAGTGGACAATGGGCTATTGCCGGGACAGGTTGGTCAGCCTATCCTATATTAAGAACGACAAATTTAAATTTATTGGAAAGTGGTATTTCTTTACCTGATGCGCAAGATATGTTGCTGTTAGCTCTACCAGAGTGGCAACAAGGTAAAACAGTTGACGCTGAAGAAGCCCAGCCGGTTTATTTACGTAATGAGGTTAGTTGGAAAAAATTACCCGGCCGTTGATACTTGTTTAAAATTATTATGCCGTTTTAAGGGGTGGTTTATGAAAATAAAGTTAAACTACCAGGCTGCCATAAAGGTTGCTCTGTTGGCTGGTGTTGTTTTATTAGCTGGCTGTGTTTCAATTCCCGCGTCAATTAAGGGAACGACACAAACACCGGTTGAAAGTTTATCAGCAGTGCGTGAGGCCCCTGAGCTTTATATTGGTCAAGAAGGGCGCTTTGGCGGTAAGGTGATCTCTGTTTTAAACAACAATAACCAAACTCGGCTTGAAATAGCAGCGATGCCATTAAGCAAATATGACGCTGCGCCAAGGTTAAATACACCATCGGTAGGACGTATCTATGCTTATATTGGCCGTTTTTTGGAGCCATCAGATTTTAGCGGTCGCTATATTACTGTCGTTGGGACAATTACTGGCATTGAAGAAGGCAAAATTGATTTAGTTTCCTACCAGTATGTCAAGATTGCTGTATCAGGTTATCAACGTTGGAATCAAATGCAATCAGTTGTATTACCACCTTCAGGTTGGGGATATGGATCGCCATGGTATCCAAACTATCCTAATTCGCCTTATTATTGGAATTGGGGCCCTTGGGGTTATCCTGTTGGTGAGGCTGAAATACGAACTTATTTAACCGAATAATTATTAGTTTTATCAATCAATCAGGGTAAATATTTTGCCATATTTACCCTGATTGGTTTTTAGGCTGAGCAAATTTTGCGCTGCTAAAAGATGCGGTTATGCGCTAATATGATAAAAAGCATTGTTTTTTCGAAAAAAAGTCGAATGATATATAATTATTACGCTAATTTTTATAGCTAACTGAAAATTAATCAAAATCTAGAAGCTGATAAATTAGCTTAGTTTAAACTTATTCGAGATTTGAAATTAAATAGTGATACATATCTCAGCATTAGCACAGAACGGTTCTCAAACTAGTATGCTGAGTTAGTATTTTGTTAACAAATTAATTTTTGTCGGTTACTTCACTTAGTTTCAAATCAGGAGTGTTACAGTGGAAAAAATCTGGCTAAAAAATTATCCATCTGATGTACCGGCTGAAATAGGACCGGTATCTGAAACATCATTAGCAGACTTACTAGAAAATGCGGTTACTGCATATGCTGATCGTCCAGCTTTCATTAATATGGGTGAAATAATGACCTATCGTAAGCTGGAAGAGCGTAGTCGAGCGTTTGCGGCCTATTTATACAAAATGGCTTAGGTCTGCAAAAAGGCGCTCGTATTGCGCTGATGCTACCTAATTTATTACAGTATCCGGTTGCACTTTTTGGTATTTTACGTGCAGGTATGGTTGTCGTTAATGTTAATCCGCTTTATACCCCAAGAGAATTAGAACATCAACTTAGTGATAGTGAGGCTATTGCGATTGTTATCGTATCAAATTTTGCCCATACATTAGAAAAAGTCGTTTTTAATACTCAAGTTAAACATGTCATTCTGACCCGTTTAGGCGATCAACTGTCTCGGCCAAAGGGGACGATTGTTGATTTTGTTGTTAAATATATAAAACGTCTGGTACCTAAATATTATTTGCCACAAGCGATCTCTTTTCGCCGTGTTATGCAATTAGGCTATCGTATGCAATATGTGAAACCTGATATTTCTGGCGAAGATTTGGCTTTTCTCCAGTATACCGGCGGAACCACCGGCTCAGCGAAAGGCGCAATGCTTAGCCATTATAATATGTTGGCAAATGTTGAGCAGGGCAGAGCTACTTATTTGCCTGCTATGCAGTTAGGTAAAGAAATTATTGTGACGGCGTTGCCGCTGTATCATATTTTTGCCTTGACAGTAAATTGTTTGTTATTTGTTAAAATTGGCGGTACTAATTTGCTGATCACTAATCCGCGGGATGTTGTCGCAACGGTTAAAGAACTTGCGCGTTATTCTTTTACTGGCATTACAGGTGTTAATACATTATTTAATGCCTGGTTGCATAATGAAGAATTTCGAAAACTTGATTTTTCCCATTTGAATGTTTCTATTGGCGGAGGTATGCCGGTACAAAAAACAGTAGCGGAAGAGTGGCAACAACTGACGGGTAAGTGTTTACTGGAGGGCTATGGTTTAACTGAGTGTTCGCCATTAGTGACGGTTAACCCATACAATTTAAGTAAATATAATGGTAGCATTGGTTTGCCTATGCCTTCAACTGAAGTCAAGTTTATTGATAATAGTGGTAATGAAGTTCCAATTGGCCAGCCAGGTGAGATGTTGGTACGTGGTCCTCAAGTCATGAAGGGTTATTGGCGCTCTCCTGCTATGACCGACGAAGTGATGAAAGATGGTTGGTTAGCGACCGGTGATATTGCCAAGATCGATGAAAAAGGCTTTATTAAAATTGTTGATCGCAAAAAAGATATGATTTTAGTTTCTGGTTTTAATGTATACCCGAGTGAAATTGAAGAAGTTATCTCTAATCATCCCAAAGTCATTGAAAATGCAGCAATTGGTGTGGTAGATGAAAATACTGGTGAAGCGGTCAAAGTCTTTGTGGTATCTACTGATCCTGCTTTGACTGCTGAAGAATTAAAAATCTATTGCCGTCAATATTTGACTGCCTATAAAGTGCCTAAGTTTTTTGAGTTTCGCTCTGAGTTACCTAAATCGAATGTAGGTAAAATTTTACGACGACAATTAAGAGAAGAAGAGCAGAAAAAATATCAGACAGCGACAGAAAATCATCAAGTAACACAAACATTAGATAGTTAATTTTGATAAACAGCATCGCTAAAATGGCGGCCAAGAGTGATGTTGTTAAAAATAAATCACAAAGAGAAAGACGTTTTGAATTATCAGTTGATTACCACAGATGCTCAACTTAAGAAAGTTTGTCAAGCAGCAGCGAAGGCTAACAAAATAGCTTTAGATACAGAATTTGTACGAGTAAAAACTTATTATCCACAGTTTGGTCTTATTCAGCTATATGACGGTGAGCAACTGTCATTAATTGATCCTATTGCCATTACTAATATGGAGCCGTTTAGAAATTTATTAACAGATGGCAAAGTGACTAAAATCTTGCATGCTGGTAGTGAAGATATAGAAGTATTTTTACATCATTTGGCTTGTGTTCCACAGCCGATGTTAGATACCCAGATTATGGCAGCATTTCTTGGTCATCCCATTTCTAGCGGGTTTGCAAGCTTAGTGAATGAATATTTAACGATTACGTTGGATAAGAGTGAATCACGAACAGACTGGCTTATTAGGCCGTTGAGTGATAAACAGTGTCAATATGCGGCCGCTGATGTGTTTTTTTTATTACCTTTAGCCGAAAAACTACTGTCGTTGATTAATCAATTAGGCTATTTACCGGCGGTAACCGATGAATGCCAGCGGATTTTGTTACGTCGACAAGAGATATTATCACCCGCAGATGCATATAAAAGTATTAAAAATAGTTGGCAATTGCGGGCTCAACAGCTTGCCTGTCTTAAACAATTAGCAGCCTGGCGCCTTAATCAGGCTCGACGGCGTGACTTAGCGGTCAATTTTATTGTTAGAGAAGAACATCTATGGAAAATAGCGCGTTATTTGCCTAATTCATTGACACAACTGCATACTCTTGGTTTAACTGGGCAGGAGATCCGCTGCCATGGTCAGGATGTGTTGCAAATTGTCGCAAACTGTTGTGATATTGAGGAAAATGCCTGTCCACAGCCGCTTTATCATCTTATCAATCATCCTCAATATCGAGAGGCATTTAAGGCGGTTAAAACTTTAACTAAACAAATTGGTGAACAAGCAGAGTTGAATTCAGAGTTATTAGCTTCTCGACGTCAAATTAATCAACTGCTAGCGTTCCATTGGGGGTTGAAAAAATCAGACTATAAGCCCGATTTGTTGGCTGGCTGGCGTGGGCAATTATTAAGTGTTCCTTTAAAGCGATTATTGGAATTATATTGTTAGCTGATTTATTTTTAAAATGTATTTTTTGTTATCTTTTTATTAATTGAACTAATTCATTGATTTGTAATAAATCTTTGAATTAGTTTGTCTGAGGTATAGTGTAATTAATTTAAAGCTGTATCTTGAGACATGAGATTAAAAATATCTTTTCTTTCTGTGTTTCTCTTTCTATTAATTTAAATAAGTTATTTTTTATAACAATATAAATAATTTTATTTTATTATAACCAGGTTATTAAGAGGCTGGAATGAAAACAACACTGATATTTATAATGGCGATAACAATAATTTTTAATAGTTTTGCTGATGATCTCCATCTTATAAAAGATAGGTTACCAACGGAAAATAAAAAATTAAAAACCAATAATAAATATAAAGATGATGGTACATATATCATTATTGATGAAAATAATATAAAAAATTCTACTGCTAGTATCACTAAATATAAAAGCTATAGTAAATTAAATAGGTTACTATCCGACTCTACTAATAAAAATAAACCAGTTATTAATATTAATCCTGTTGATAATAAAGGAGTATCCCATATTTTTTTTAACAAAATGGATATAGGCAAAAAAGGGATTTATTTTAATAATAATATTGAGCACAGTGCTAAATTGATTATTGCTGAAATTGATAGCAATGAAAAAACCAGGCTGTTGGGAGAATTAGCTATTCTAGGAACAAAGGCAGCTATTCTGATTGCTAATCAGCAGGGAATTAGTTGCATAAGCTGTTCATTTTCTGGCACTGATCGGGTAACTTTGCTGGCTGGCAAAATTAATCTTGGGTTATATGAAAAAATTGCTAATATTAAATTAAATCAATCAATGAATAAGTCGATTAGTTTTTCAGGAAATATTAATTTTAATAATATTAAAGATATTGAAGTATTGGCTTATAATAATATTATTAATGCTAACACGCAAATTAAAGCAGATAGAATAACTTATCGAACAGGTAATATGCCGTTTTTTATAGAGTATAATAATATTAATGATAAAAATGTTCATATAAATTTATCTTATTTTAAACCTTGGTTAGTTGATGATTTTGGTTATTCAAAATTTCAAATAAAACAAGGTAGTCAATTAAGTGCTAATGAAATGAATGTTTATGTAACAGGTGGTTCATTTAGAAATGCTGCTGAGATAGATATTAATTCATTATTTTATTTTAATGTTTATAAAGTAAGAGATATTAGGGAAGTCATTAATCGAATAACAAAAAATTATCAATTTAATAATCAAATAAAAAGTGAGTACCAGATCTTAAAGCAAGCCAGGAAAAATTATCTTATTGTTAATAGGGGAAAAATAATCACAGGTGATTTTGTAAATGGAAATGCTTTTACTAGTGAAATGATAAACAAAGGAAATGGAATTGTTAAAATTAAGCAATGAAAATATTTATTTTTAAGTCATTATGGCACAAGCCCATCATTATTGATGGGCACACTTGGTGTTAAAAATTAGCTATTTTATTTTTTTTCGTCCGTTTCAGGTAAAGTTACATTTAACTCTAAAACCGAGATATCATCATTTTTTTGTTCAAATTGTACTGTGAGCATTTCTGGATCAATTTGGACGTATTTACAAATGACATTTAAAATATCACGTTTCATTGCGGGTAGGTAAGCCGGCCCACAGTCATTACGTCGGCGTTCGGCAACAATAATTTGTAGCCTTTCCTTGGCAATATTGGCCGTTGATTTTTTTTTCGACAGGAAAAAATCTAATAAGGCCATATTTTATCCTCCAAACAAGCGCTTTAAGAAGCCTTTTTTTTCTTCTTCAATAAAACGAATAGGGCGGTTTTTACCTAAAATTCGATCAACGCAGTCACTGTATGCTTTGCCTGCATCAGATTTGGCATCGAGAATAACAGGCTCTCCTTGGTTAGAGGAACGTAAAACGGATTGATCTTCAGGGATCACACCAATCAGTGGGATACACAGAATTTCAAGTACGTCTTCCATACTCAGCATATCACCATGAGTGACACGACCTGGATTATAACGGGTAAGCAAAAGTTGCTCCTTGACGGGTTCTTCGCCACGTTCTGCACGGCGTGATTTAGAAGCGATAATACCGAGTATGCGATCTGAATCACGTACAGAAGAGACTTCAGGGTTGGTGGTAATAATTGCTTCATCGGCGAAATAAAGTGCCATCAATGCACCACTTTCGATACCTGCGGGTGAATCGCAGATAATGAATTCGAAATCTAATTTTTTCAGTCCATTTAGCACTTTTTCAACGCCTTCACGTGTTAATGCATCTTTATCACGTGTTTGTGAAGCAGGAAGTATATGAAGATTTTCAGTCCTTTTATCTTTAATAAGTGCTTGGTTGAGTGTGGCATCACCTTGGATCACATTCACAAAATCATACACTACGCGGCGTTCGCATCCCATAATTAAATCGAGGTTACGTAGACCAATATCAAAATCGATCACAACGGTTTTTTTTCCTCTTTGGGCCAGGCCGGTAGCGATGGCTGCGCTGGAAGTAGTTTTGCCTACGCCACCTTTACCTGAGGTTACAACAATAATGCGTGCCATGAAGTCATTCCTGTAATAAGGTCTAAATGATATTATTAATCGTCAATTCATTATTTACCAAACAAAGTCTAGCTGCTTTCCCGATAAAATCTGCAGGAATTTGTTCACTTAACCAAAATTGTCCAGCAATAGAAACTAATTCCGCTTGTAAGTGTGTACAGTAAATTTGACAATCATTATCGCCAGATGCGCCAGCAAGTACTCTACCACGCATCATGCCATAAATATGTATATTGCCATCAGCAATCAATTCAGCACCAGCACTAACATTAGCATTAACAATTAAATCACAATTAGCGGCATATATGCGTTGTCCTGAACGAACATGGGTGGTAATAATACGCGTCTTACCATGTTCAGTGGTAGCGATATTGGCAGTTTTTTTATTTTGTGTTTTTTGATTTTGACCTTCACTAAGTAAAGGTAGGCCAATATCAGTGATAGCCTGGCGCAATTTAGTATTGTTACATCCACTAACACCAACTATCTTTAAACCTGCCTGACTAATAATTTTATAGCAGGATAAAATAGTATTTACATCTAATAGACCAGCAACATTGAAGACAACAGGGGCATTTCTCAAAAAATCAGGCGCTTGGTCAATTTTTTCCTGAATTGCTTTTTTAATAGCTTCAGGATCTTCATTATGAATATGAAGAACGGTGAGAGTGAAGCTACTGCCTTTTAGTTCGATTGGTGATTGCGCCATCTGCATTCGACTCAGCATGTTGAACTGACCCATAGTGGAATTTTGGACGATGATATAAGGAAATACAATATTATGTTATAGTTACTTAATTAGTCAGGCAAGTCAAAAATGTTAATAAAAAAGAGCTAAATTGAATGTTTTGTGTCATTTATTGTAGTGCAAAGAAGGAACAAACTTATCTTTTTGTAGAAAAAAAAGACAATTTTTCCCGCGTTCCCAAACCATTATTACAGCAATTTGGTACCCCCCGATTTGT
This sequence comes from Arsenophonus endosymbiont of Crataerina pallida, assembly GCF_964020125.1. Taxonomy (NCBI): domain Bacteria; kingdom Pseudomonadati; phylum Pseudomonadota; class Gammaproteobacteria; order Enterobacterales; family Morganellaceae; genus Arsenophonus; species Arsenophonus endosymbiont of Crataerina pallida. The sequence continues at coordinate 845,764 of NZ_OZ026540.1, forward strand.
CATGACTCTCAGTTTGACAGATCGAAAAAAATTAGCCAATGCTGATATTGATAGGGTTAAACGGGAGCTTATCGAGGTTGGTTATTATCTCCAGTTTCCGCCTCCGGTTGAAAATATAATGGAAGATTATCGCTATCTGATTGACAAATTGGAAAATCAACTACTGGCAGAGCAAAAATAAGATAATACTGAATTAAAAATTTTTGAGGATTATCGCTATGAGACTCAAACTTATTTATACAGTAATTGGTAGTTTCTTATTGATAGGTGATTTGCTCATTGGTAGTTTCTTATTGATAGGTGATTTGCTCATCGCAATGCTGCCTAAAGTGATTTTCTTAATATCAGTACCGCAAGCAATAGCGGCGCAATCTAGTGAAGTTTCTTTAAGTAAGGTATTTCCGCATAAAAAACTTAGTTTGGCGCAATTTCCAGCTTATGTTCAATATTTAAAGCAAATGGCAAGGCAACAAGGAATAAGCGAAGCAACGATCGCCCGGGCTTTTGCCAATATTTATTTTGTTCAGCGAATTGTGGCCGCAGATCGTAGACAGCCGGAAAAGCGTGCTAACGTCAATTTAGAAAATTATTTACAAAAAGTTTTACCATCATCCCGTATTAGCATGGCAATACAGCAATATCATAATAATAAGCATCAACTGGATATAACCAGTAAGCGGTTTGGTATTCCGGTGCAATATTTTGTTGCACTTTGGGGATTAGAGAGTAAATTTGATGAAATCCAAGGGCAAGAAGATGTGATTTTCGCCTTAGTCACTTTGTCCTTTGATGGCCGCCGAGAACTTTTTTTTAGTAAACAACTGATGGCCGCACTCAAAATTATGGATAAGGGCTATGTGTCGAAAAACCATCGTTTAAAAGGCTCTTGGGCCGGTGCAATGGGACAAACTCAGTTTATGCCCACCTCTTATCTACAATATGCTATAAATGGTTTACCTTGGGGCACACAGGTTAAGTTACCAATAGGTTTTGATGTTGGTTTCGCAGGGATAAAGAAAAAAGGAAAATTGGTAGAACAATGGAAAAAGCTTGGCATAGAAGTTTCTGTGATGACTAATTTGGCGTTAACTACACAGACTTGGTTAATTATTCCAAAAGATCCGCAAGGCAGGATCTATCTGGTGACCGATAATTTTCGCACCATTATGCACTGGAATCGTTCTTACTATTTTTCATTATCTGTCTGTTTAATGGCTGACGGTATTGCTCAACAAATATAATAAATTGAGTATAAGCAACAATAAATAGGAGTAAGACTATGTATCAACACCATGATTGGCAGGGCGCTTTGCTGGATGTATCTGCTAATAAAGTGGTTTGTGTAGGCAGTAATTATGCCGAACATGTGCAAGAAATGAACGCAAAGCAGCATAAAGAGCCGGTCATTTTCATTAAGCCGGAAACTGCGCTTTGTGATATCACTCAACCTATTTTGTTGCCAAAAGGGCTAGGCACAGTACATCATGAAATCGAGTTAGCTGTTTTGATTGGCACGACGCTGAAACAGGAAAATGATCAAGAGAGAATTAAATCAGCAATTAAAGGGTTTGCCGTGGCACTTGATTTGACTTTACGTGATTTACAGCGAACATTAAAAACATCTGGCCAGCCATGGGAAAAATTCAAAGCTTTTGATGGTGCTTGCCCAATATCCGGATTTATTGCTGCTCATGAGTTTGGTGACCCACAAAAAGCGAGCTTAAGTTTATTGGTTAATAACGAAATACGACAGGAAGGAAACACCGCCGATATGCTGACAGCCATATTACCTTTGATCAGTTATATATCGCGTTTTTTTACTTTACGCCCTGGGGATGTTATTTTGACAGGCACACCCAAAGGTGTTGGCCCACTAGAAGTGAACGACGAGCTTACCCTTCATTTAAATGATCGAATTTTAAAAACACGAGTTATCTAATAAGAGGATTTTTATTTTATATGTCTCAGTCTTTTTGGCAGCGAAAAACGTTAGAACAGATGACCGATGAAGAGTGGGAATCGTTATGTGACGGTTGTGGGCAATGCTGTATGCATAAGTTACTGGATACCGATACCGATGAAATTTATTTCACCAACGTGGCATGTGATCAATTAGATCTTAAAAGCTGTCAGTGCAAAAACTATGCAGAAAGATTTCGTTATGAACCAGATTGTATCAAATTGACAAGGGATAATTTGACTACCTTCCGTTGGTTACCTAACACCTGTGCTTATCGTTTAATTGCTGAAGGAAAACCGCTGCCAACCTGGCATCCATTAAAAACCGGTTCAAAATTAGCTATGCACCAAGCTAAAATATCCGTTCGGCATATTGCGGTTAGAGAAATTGAGGTGATGGATTGGGAAGATCATATTATTAATACCTTTTGATCCTAGAGAAAAAAATGGAAAACCATTATTTAGAACAACATGTCAGATTAGCTAATGTTAATGATATTGCATCACTTTTTGCTATTCGAACCAGTGTAAAAGAAAATCACCTTTCCAAAAAACAACTCATTGATAAAGGAATTACACCTGACGCATTACGCGATATTTTGTCTGCGTCACCTTGTGCCTGGATTGCGGAAATAGCTGGCAATCCTATCGGTTTCTCTATGGTGGATATCATTTATGGTACCAAATCACGTTTTTAAACACTATGAACGGAAATTAGGTAACCTTAATGCCAATATTGCTGATCCCTACTTCACGGAGGTCGGATTTTAATCCTTTAATCAGCGCTACATCCCGCTCTTCACAAGCGGCAAGTAAACGGTAAATCTCCCATTGAATATCCCATTCTTCTTCAATGGTAAGCAATTCTTTCAGTTCTTCATCAGACATCTCTTTACCTGTCTGAGTCATCTCAAACATTGCGATAGTTCGAATCGAAATTTTACTTACTTCAATAGCACTTTCTAATGTTTCCCCACTTAAGTAAGAATGAATTATTTCACTTAACGCAATACATGCATCAATAGCAGGATGAACTCCGTATATATCAAAATCATTTGCGACGGGAATAACTTCCTCTAACTTTTCCAACTGATTATCAAAATCAATTTTACTATCTTTAATAATCAGTGATTCCCAGATTAAATCTAAAATAATACGATAACGTATTGGATTTAAAAAGCTCGTTTGTTTACAAAACAATTGATAATTAGGATACATACGCTCACATAAACAGGCCATGAAAGTAATATGCCGCCAACTATCTAATTTTGCCAACCGCAAATGAATTGGGTTTCTTAACATCAAATTTCTACTCACTTACCTTTTACGCCGAAGTTTACCTGAAAATCAACAGGTTCCACATATTTTAACTTTAATTATGCCAAATTCTGTTTCATTTGATTAAAAAACGCTCTATTAGAAGCGATTCCATCAGCCCAACGAGTAGGTTCAGGTAAACGATAACCTTTAATACAATGCTTAACCCATAATAGTGAAGCATCTAAACTGATTTTATGGCCAGGTGAGATATAAAGTGGTTTACATCTTTTTTTACTACGAAACACCCAACCAATTTGCTCATTATTATCATTCAATGGTTGGCAGCTTTCCACTATTTCATCTAAAGCTTCATGGTGACCACATAGACGACTTTTTGCTATACCAATCGTTGGAATATCTAATAAAAGACCCAAATGACTAGCTACTCCAAAACGACGAGGATGGGCAATTCCTTGGCCATCAACCATAATAAGATCGGGTTTATGTTGCAGTTTTTCCCAAACCGCCAGTAGTGCAGGATACTCTCGAAAAGAGAGTAAACCTGGAATATAAGGAAATTCAGTCGGTATACGGGCAATATGATATTCAACAATAGCAAGTGAAGGCCAGTGCATAACAACCATTGCGGCTCGGGTTATGGTACCTTTTTCTTCAAATCCAACATCAGCACCAGCAATAAGATTAGGGGTAGCAAAATTATCCGTAAGAATAATTTGTTTAGCTTTTGTGGTCTGTTCCTGACGTAATAATTTGGTATCAATCATATTTATTTTTACTTAAAAAATTTTTATATAAATATATTTTATTATTTGTTTTATAACACAAAATTTAAAAAAATATATTTAAATAATTGTAAAGTGCCGCCGGGCCCTTTTGTTATTAACGATCATATGGATCATAAGTGATGCCATTGAGAGATTTTTCATTGCAGCAAGTTCTGCTCTGGGAACGATGCCTAAGGAGAGCAAGGTAACTAATATATAAATACATAAGGCTGAGATTACGGCAAGTAACGTTGCTCAACCAACAACTTTACGTCTTTGAGCGCGTGCTGAAACAACCACAGCCCCTTCGATACCAATAAATACCCATAACGTATTTAGCTAAAGTCGCTAATTTATTGATACCGGCGGCAGTCTGTGTACCTCTTAATACTAACCAATGAATGATCCATAGTAAGATAGACTCACCGATCAAAGATTGCCAAGTATTACCATCACCAAAAACCACATTACCTGAGTGATCAGTAAAAAAACTCAGGGCTGCAAAGACGATCACCAAATAGGAAACATTAGCGATAACAGCACATAGCCAATAGCCCCAGGCTGAACAAAAACCAACTAGTTCACCAAAACCTTCTTTGGCGTATGTATAAATTCCTCCATCTAGATCCGGTCTAATACGTGAAAGTAATAGCAAAGATATGGCAAGAAATTAAAACACAGTTATTTATTATTTTATCTCTTACTGAAAAGAAAAACGGACAATTAAGTCCGTTAAATACTTATTTATCTAACTATAAGATAATATTGTGATTTTTTATTATTTATAGAGATAGTAACGCTACCACCATTAGCTTGCCATTCACGTGTGATATGAAAATATTTTGCCCCTTTTTTCTCTGCACGTTTCGCAATTTGATATCTTATCTCTGGAGTGGAAGTATAGAAACCGGAGAAAGTAATTGAATCGAAAGGAACCATTTGCGCAGTTGCTGCTTTATTTACTTCTTCAATATGATATCCACTAGGTAGCGTTACGTCCGTTTTACCCGGACCTGACATTGACGTTTCAAAAAAGCGGCCTACGTTTTCCTTTGGCGCTGAAGATGAAGCCACACCAGGTATTTTAACTTTTTTAGCTTCTTCACCTCCTTTAGCTAATAAAGCTTTACCCGTTTCTGTATCGGCAGGTACTACGGCATTATCATTTTGCACTATTCGTTTTGGTGCATCTGCGGCATAAATATAAGCAGTAGCAAGTGTGTTACCACCATCATTTAAAGCAACATTGCGGACGACATAAAAATAAGCAGCACCTTTTTGCTTGGCTTTTTTAGCTAGCGCCTCATTAAGTGCGGCTTCAGAGCTATACAAACCACTGACAGTAACAGTATCAAATGGCAATAATCTTACTGCTTCTGCTTTCGGCAATTCTTTGATGCCAGCAAAGATACGATAGGGGGGATTAGTTACTTTTGCAGCATCTTTACAATACAAATCAGCAACTACTCGTAAATTACCACTATCGCCTACATCATCTAGGCTTTGAATATAGTAAGAGTAGGCGCCTTCTTTATCCGCTCGACGAGAAACTGAATCGGATGCTTCATAGATGGCATTAAAGCGGCCTGTGACAGCGATCCTTTGATAAGGCTTTAATTCTTGAGCTTGTTCCGGTGTTAATTCTACAGCGGCTTGCACAGTTATTATACTGCTTAGTGAAAGTACCTCAGTTGTGATGGCCGTTATTTTCAGCTTCATACAAAATCCTTCCGCATTACACAATTTACTATCAAAATGCTGAATTAATAGTCGTATCATACAGATAATAATTATTACATGTAATAACTGCAATTGTCCCATTGTTTTCTTATGAAACTATTAATTTAGTTGAATACTCACTACTTTTGCTAATTATTTTTATAAATTAATATCAAGTCTTAAGCTATTTGACTAATATCATTTTTTGACAAAAAAATTTAATTTAATGTCGTGGAAATCCGATAGATTATGGCTCATGATTACTATTTTCAGTAGGTTTCAATAATGTTTTTTCACTCAATATGACAGATATATAATATAATTAGTTATGTTAGCAGGGAATAAACATCAAGCAATTTTGAACTAGATAAGGGATCATTATGCATATTGGTGTACCAAAAGAAAGAATTACCAATGAAACACGTATTGCAGCAACACCATCAACAATAAAGCAGCTAATAAAATTAGGTTTTTCTGTCATCGTTGAGCGAGAAGCTGGTCAGCTTGCTAGTTTTGAAGATACTGCTTTCGAGCAAGCAGGTGCTGAAATTGTCGAGCAACAATCTGTATGGAATGCAGATATTATATTTAAAGTTAATGCGCCGCTAGAAGCTGAAATTGCCCTTATTAAAGAAGGTGCAATATTAATTTGCTTCATCAATACCCGATTCACGATATTACGGCAAAATTACGCGAAAAAGGGATTAATGTTCGCTTTGCGATCCATCCTGTTGCCGGACGCCTGCCTGGTCATATGAATGTATTATTAGCTGAAGCGAAAGTACCTTACGACATCGTGTTGGAGCTCGATGAAATAAATGATGATTTTGCTAATACAGACACGGTATTAGTGATCGGGGCAAATGATACCGTTAACCCAGCCGCACAAGATGATCCCAATAGCCCAATAGCGGGAATGCCCGTCCTGGAGGTTTGGAAAGCGCAAAATGTTATTGTATTTAAACGCTCAATGAATATCGGTTATGCAGGCGTTCAGAATCCGTTATTTTTTAAGGAAAATACCCAAATGCTATTCGGTGATGCCAAAGTTAGCGTAGAAGCTATTTTGCGCGCTTTATAAATTTTTTAATAATAATGGCCCTATTTGAATGGGCCATTGGGTTGTTAATCATTTGCTGGATTTATTGGACAGACAAAACCATCCGGTTTAATGGCCAATAAATCACATTTTAACTTATCAATGTTCTGTTCAGCAGTATTGCCTAAAAACGCCGCTGAAATACCTGTTCTGCCTAAAATACCCAATACAACAATACCTGCATGTAATTCGTCACAGGTTTCAGGGATTTTTTTCTCAGCGGATCCTTCAACAACATGGGTATATTTTTCATCAATGGTAAATCTTTGCCTTAATTTTTTCATTGCAACAAGATGCTGTGCCCGCAGAGCCTGACTATAGATATTTGGATCAAAATCTGGTAATTCAATAGCGATATTTATTGGCGCGACAGGGTAGGCACTAGTTAGTTTTGGGACGAGATTTCTTAATGAAATAGATGGTATTAATTATAGATTAACTGAATTTGATTTAATTGCGCAGTGGTATTTCTAATCAAACTATTGTTTTATTTTTCTATTTTACCAAAATAAAATATTAAATATTGGTTAAATTATTAGAGGAAAATTTTACGGCTCTCAAGTACAATAATTAGTTGATTGACTCAGCAATGGAGTTATTATTGAATGCCGCACCTCATAGATCCTTTACCAAAAACGATGCTTGCTATTGAAATTATTGAACCTGGCGGGCCGGAAAAGCTAAACCCCACCCAATTACTACTAATAAAACCACCAAAATCACATTTACTTGTTAAAGTTGCCGCCGCGGGTGTCAATCGTCCTGATATTTTTCAGCGTATGGGGGTTTATCCACCACCAACGGATGCATCTCCAATACCAGGATTAGAAATTGCCGGTCAGGTAGTTAGTGTTGGAGAAGGTTGTCAGCGTTGGAAAAAAGGCGATAAAGTTTGTGCTTTAGTTGCCGGTTGAGGATATGCTGAATACTGTCTGGTACATGAAGCGATCGCTTTACCTGTTGGTGATCTTAGTTATATCGAAGCGGCGGCATTGCCAGAAAACTTTTTTACTGTTTGGGCTAATGTTTTCCAAATTGGTCAACTCAAAAAAAATGAAACTGTTCTCGTTCATGGTGGCACCTCTGGTATTGGTAGTGTTACCATCATGTTAGCAAAAATTTTTGGTGCTAAAGTATTTACTACTCTCGGTTCAGTGGAAAAAATGAAGGTGGCATCTTCTTTAGGTGCTGATAAAGTTATTAACTATATGACAGAAGATTTTGCTGAAAAAATAGCTGAATATACCCAAAATAAAGGGGTCGATATGGTGGTTGATCTGATTGGTGGCGATTATGTTAATAAAAATTATCAAATTGCCGCTAAACATGGCCGTATCATTCAAGTTGGTATGATGCGTGGGGCACCTCAGCAGTTAAATTTAATGCCATTAATGGTTAAACAATTAGTTCATACTGGTTCAACAATGCGAGCAAAAACTTTAGCGGAAAAAATAGCGATTGCAACAGCGTTAGAAAATAAGGTTTGGCCACTGATTAATTCAGGTAAGATAAAACCCATTATTGCTAAAACTTATCCATTAGAACAAGCAGAAAAAGCGCATCGTTTTATGGAGTCAGGAGCTTTAATTGGTAAATTAGTATTAGTTAATGAACACTTTTAATATTGGTATTTTAAGCATTATTTTCACTTTATTGAGAGCTACTCTGTAGTTAAAAATTTATGGTTAAATTATATGAATAAACAGTCTAATTACCTGAAATTACTTCTAATATTATTACCTTTACCAGCTTTAGCCTATGATGAACAAGCTTCGTTAGAACAGTATCCGACTAAAGATATTGTGGCTTATTTCAAGCAAGCACAACAAAAAGGTTTAACTGGCATTGCTCAAAAAAGTAAGTCGGTCTATGCGCGACTTGCTGCGCCGGGTGAAATTATTAAGACAATCATTAAAGGCGTTGGAACTGAGGTAATATCGTCGCCCGCCGAGGAGGGTGATTGGGTAGTGGAAAATATTTGTCCTGCCACAGGTAATGAGCAATATTTGGTTGAAAAAGCAAAATTTCACCAGTATTATCATGATCCTGTTACCGTATCAAGCAAGCCCAATTATTTACGTTTTATTCCGACCGGTAAAATGATGAATTATTTTATTGTACCTGAAACCGAATCGGCGTTTACCTTTATTAATAGCTGGGGAAAAAAGCAATTATTGCGTGCCGGTGACATTGTTATTCAACCTGTTAGCCAGCCTCAAAGTTTTTATCATGTGCCAAAACAGTCTTTTTTTTGTACTTATAATATTCTGGTCACTGCACATAAATCGTCTAATAACTTTGCCAGTAATTAGTAATGTCTGCGCTGGTGCTTATCATGTTCTAATTGATATTCTTAAAGTTAATCTGACGCATTATTTCTCAAATCAAAATCGATTTATTCATCGGTTTTTTTTATATTATATTTATTTACAATAGGTAATACCTATTGAATTAATAGTAAAAAGGAATTAGACGTAATACTTTTATGTTTATATATTAAATACCTATCAAATAGAAGGGAGCAGCAAAATGTCTTTGGTTAATACAGAAATTAAACCTTTTCAAAATACCGCCTTTAAAGATGGAAAATTTATCGATATATCTGAAAAAGATATTAAAGGCAAATGGAGCATTTTTTTCTTTTATCCTGCTGATTTTACCTTTGTTTGCCCAACTGAATTAGGTGATTTAGCTGATCACTATGAAGAGTTTCAAAAACTAGGCGTCGAAATTTATTCTGTTTCAACGGATACCCATTTTACTCATAAAGAGTGGCATAGTCATTCAGACACGATTGGTAAAATTAAATATACCATGATTGGCGATCCTAGTTGGACATTAACGCGTAATTTTGAAGTGATGCGCAAATATCAAGAAAATGATGAACAAAAAGAATTAGGATTGGCAGATCGTGGCACATTTATTGTTGATCCAAAAGGTATTATCCAGGCAGTTGAAATTACTGCGGAAGGGATTGGGCGTGATGCATCCGATTTATTACGTAAAATAAAAGCTGCGCAACATGTAGCAAACCATCCAGGGGAAGTATGTCCAGCTAAATGGAAAGAAGGGGAAGCAACCTTATCACCTTCACTCGATTTGGTAGGAAAAATTTAATTAAAATTTTTTGTAAGTAATTTTACTGTGTTCGGGTGCATTAGCACCCGTTTTTTTCGGGGATAAAGCAATGCTTGATAGCAACATGAAATCTCAACTTAAACTATATTTAGAAAAATTAACCCAGCCAGTTGAGTTGATAGCAACCTTAGATGATAGTAAAAAATCTACCGAGATAAGCACATTATTACAGGACATTAGTACACTGTCAGATAAAATAACTTTTAATAAAGACAATAATCTAACAGTACGTAAACCCTCATTTTTAATTACTAATCCAGGTAAAGATAGCGGATTACGGTTTGCCGGCTTGCCATTAGGTCATGAATTTACCTCATTAGTTTTGGCATTATTGCAAGTTGGCGGCCATCCAGCGAAAGAAGCGGTTGAATTATCAGATCCGTCAATTAGAGGGAAAGTTTCATTTTGAAACCTATTATTCATTGTCATGTCATAATTACCCGGATGTTATTCAAGCTTTAAATCTAATGGCGGTCTTGAATCCTAATATTACGCATACTGCCATCGATGGCGCTATTTTTCAGTCTGAAGTTCAGCAACGGAATATTATGGCAGTGCCTGCTGTGTTTCTAAATGGCAAAGAGTTTGGGCAGGGGCGGATGACTTTAAGTGACATTGTCACTAAAATTGATGTTAATGCTGAAAAAAATACTGTCCAAAAATTAAATCAGCAACTGCCTTATGATGTCTTGATTGTTGGTAGCGGACCGGCCGGTGCTTCAGCCGCTATTTATGCGGCTCGTAAAGGTATTCGTACCGGTATTATCGGCGAACACTTTGGTGGGCAGGTCTTAGATACTATTGATATTGAAAATTATATTTCTGTGTCAAAAACCGAAGGACCCAAATTAGCTACTGCACTACGTGGCCATGTCAATGATTATGATATTGATATTATCGACTCACAAATGGTAGCAAAACTTATTCCCGCCGATGCGGCTGAAAAGTTGCATAAAATTGAAACAGTATCGGGTGCTACTTTGCGTTCCCGCAGTATTATTATTGCGACAGGGGCTAAATGGCGTGATATGAATGTGCCAGGCGAAAAAGAATATCGTACCAAAGGAGTAACTTATTGCCCCCATTGCGATGGGCCATTATTTAAGGGTAAACGAGTCGCTGTGATTGGTGGAGGTAATTCTGGCGTTGAAGCCGCGATTGATCTTGCCGGAGTTGTTGAGCATGTTACTTTATTAGAATTTGCTCCAGAAATGAGAGCCGACGCAGTGTTGCAACAGAAACTAGCGAGTTTAAGTAACGTGGATATTATTTTGCAGGCCGAAACCCTCGAAGTCAAAGGGGATGGTGTCAAAATGACTGGCTTACAATATAAAAATCGGCAGGATGGTTCAATCCATGATTTAGCAGTTGCTGGAACTTTTGTCCAAATTGGTTTACTACCTAATACCCATTGGTTAGATGGCGTAATTGCACGTAATGCAATTGGTGAAATCAAGGTTGATGAAAAAGGTGAGACCAATATTAAAGGTATCTTTGCTGCCGGCGATTGCACAGCTGTGCCTTATAAACAGATCATCATTGCGGCAGGAGAAGGGGCGAAGGCATCACTTAGCGCTAGTCACTATCTGATGAATGTAATGGAATAAACAGTTATTTATATTGATAACGATATATCGACTAAATTTAACGATTGCCCCCTCGATGAGGGGGCTTTTTTTATTAAGTGTTTCATTAGCATTTAGCTTTAATAGCATTATCGCCAGGCGGGAGGAATAATTTTTTTAAACGTGTCATTACAATGCTGTCTTGCGTAAATAGTCATATTGTCAGTTTACTTGTTTCTCCAGGGCTTCGACTAGGGGAGCTAAGCGATGATTTTTTGGTTCAATTTAATTGCTGCATCTTTTAAGCTATTGATACCCTTTAAACCTCCCGATGCCAGCAATTCAAATCCCGGATCTGCGCTACGAATAAAATCAATACCTAATCCAATGTAGGCTTCTGCTGGTACACTTTTTGTTATATGAGGAATGCCAACACTTACAAACTGTTTGCCACCTTGCTTTAAGGCCTGTGCAATCGTTGCCTGTTTTGCTGCGATTTTAAGCCCTTGAGTGATGGCTTCTCCCATCGCAATACTAAATCGTCCACCAATTTGTAGTCCTTTGCCCAAAAAGGGTAAAAAACTTAAGATATCAAATACTCCAGCCACGATAGCTTCTCTAATATTGCCTTTTTGCGCTTCGGTAATGCAGCTATAAAAAGGAATGAGACTTAAGAAAAAAGCCGCTACTTTTTGCTGGGTGGTTTTTTGGTAACCTTCATCATCTAATTTTTTAAATAGCTTGTTAGCATGTAATTCAGCCAGTTCTTCTAATGCCATTTTCGGTTGTTCTGTTGCTTTTTTTAGTAAGGAAGGAGAGTGGATCTTCAAAGCAAAATTTTTGTTATAACGGGTATTTTTGTGATCTTTTATCAAGTTAAAGATTAGATCTCGTTTGCGGTCAACTCGCGATAATTTATAGTTCCCCATTTTTTGATCTTTTTCCAGGGCATAAATACGCTCTTCTCCATTAAACGAACACATCAGCATATCAATTGCATCAGGCACAGGAATAATCAGTCCATCTTCAGCCACTAGTCCAGCTACGCCAGGTGGCAGAGAATGAATGTTATTATCGCGGGCATTATATTCAACTTTGAGTTGATTTATTTCTGCTTGTTGAATAAATAGTTGTTCTTCTTCACTCAGTGAATTAAATACTTGAGGTAAAAGAACATACTCTTCTTGTATAAGTAGTCATTTAACCAATCTTCAGCAATATCATGTTGCTTTAATTGCTGGCGAGCGAGCTCAGGCCGGCTTTGCCAGTCTTGCAATAAATGACTGAGTTGAATAAAAGGATTATTCTGGCTGAATTGATGTAAGTAATTAAAATATTGCTGATAAATAGTGCCGCTTTCTTGTTCACTTATTTGTGTTAGCTGTTCTATGTTCTCAGGATCTAATTGGTTGTGGATTATGGCAGGTAAATTAAAATAGCGATACTATTCGGCTGGCGTTTTTCCTGCCAGCAAAAGACTTTCCAGTAACATGCCAATAGTGATAATGTCATCCAGCAGCATTTGATCAAGGTTAGATAAAAATTTCATACTGAAACCTCCGCAAATTTTTTAAAGACCAAAATGGAGTAAGAGAACCCCCAACCAATAGCAAAAGCCGAGAATAAATAAACGATTTCCATTACCTCTGTCCTCCTGCTATAAATCCAAGACCGAAACATAAGACAATTCCAATCTCGAAAATCAGGTTATATACTTCCGGTAACCCTACTGTTGCCATAGCGATTACCTATTCTGCTAAATCAAGGAACATTTCAACGTTATACCCAAGTGTCATTTACCCTGTTTTTTTATCAGGATATCTAAAGGAACGCTCATAACCTGAAATACGACAAACCAGTTCATTGATTTCTGAGTCAATCACACCCACACGTCGTTTAGAACGAATTTTGACTATAGGCGGTTTAGAATAAGGGTCAGGCGCAGGTAAAATAACAGTGGTATAAACGTGTCCATCATCAGAAGTACTGACACGGGTCACTTTTCCACTAATCACCGTTTGATATAAGGGCAATGCAGCCATAATGGTTCACCTTTCTTGATTTAAGCATTTGCAACTTGTTTAAATGGATAAATAGTATTTTGACGTTCAAAAACACTCACTGGCTCGACATACCAGTCAGGACGTTGTTGAGAAAAATCGATATGGATAACTTTATAAAAAGGAATGACGTTAGATTTATCGCCCGTGAGATTTTGTAATTGTGATTTACTGATACCAACATCAGTTAATAAAGTTAAGTAACGCCAAAACGTCACTCGACTCATGGAATTAAGGACATTGTAAAATCCTTCATTGACTAAACGGCGATAAAAACCGAATATCCGTTGGGCTTTGGCATAGGAAATGTTGCCTTTTGGCGTGGTAGAATAATAATGAGATTTTAATCGTTCAAAAATATGTTCATCATCATAAATATTCATTTCCATTCCCCTCAATGCCGTCAGCAAATCATCAAAACTTTTCATCCACAGATCGTAAATTAAATTAGCCCCACCACGTTCATATTGTTGTTGATAAAGACAAAGTGCCGAAAAATTAACCGGAATCGAGTTATCTTTTAAAAAACGTTTTTTTAATCGCCCTTCTAATCTCAACAGGTTATTGGCAAAATCAATCAGGCGTTTATCATTTAAAATGGCATACTGATTAAGCAACACGTCATCATTAGGATTAGCCAGCAATTTTCTTTGTATTTCACCCAAACGTTTTGCCAGTTCAAGCGCTTTATAATAAATGCACAGTTCCCTGAGTTTAGAACCACGATTAAAATAAACGGTTGATTCATGATCATTGGATTTTGTCGCTTTGGTTTGTCCATGACTGATATTTTTGAAATAAGCGATCACCTGTTTACAAATACTTTCCGTCGGTAATCTCACTGATAACGTTGTATGAAGCTCAGAAACTTCGGTATTCGTTACATCTAACAAATTAAAAAGATGTGGCATGGAAGCCGCTAAATTAGTGATTAACTCCAAACCACATAATGCAATATTGGTTGAACCAAATACGTTATGCCCCTGTAAGAGCTTGGCAGGTGAAGCCTTAAGATTGACTCGCGGGAAAATCAAATGAGTTCCCTGATAAATCTTCATGCCCAAACTGGCAAAATGCGTTGGTAACGATTCAAAAGGATGCGCTAATCCCTGAACAGATAAATCCCCTTTTATTTCAAATTCCACATCACGAGCAGACAAGCGAATACCACTTAATTTAGCAATCTGTATAAAATCGATAGATCCTCCTCCATGCTCCCTATCACGAGATGTTCTAGTTACATACTCGTCTTTGAATGGAATTTGGAGTTCAAGATGGCAATCATACAAAGCAAATAACACTAAACGAACATGAAATACCGTTAATAATCCCGTCAATGACGCTGGCTCAAATTTCATTCTGGCTTCCGTTATCGTCTGTCTCACCACTTTATACGCCACTGAACGCAACACCGAGATTTCTTTTTGCGGAATACCAAAAGCAAATAACAATGCCGTTTCAAACTGAACTGGCGTTAATTCAGGAAAAAGATTGCGTAACTCTGGATATTGAGTAGGATCGAACACAGTCATATAGACCTCCTATTAGGTTTATGTGATAGCTGTATAGTCAGATTGTACGTCTGGCTATACAGCGCTAAAAAACAACTTAACGCATAACAAACAACATGTAATACAACAAAACCGACGTTTTATTCTCTTACCGACTACGTCGGTTCGCCTCTTCAGACAGGCCGCGTTCCTCGCTAATGCTGTGGTACGCGGCCTGCCTTCATCGTTGAACCTTCTTCACCTGTAAAATCACTAAAATATCGGTTTTATTATTTTCTGTCGAAGCACCCGTGAACCAGCCCTTCGGCAAAAATGAAAATCCGGTATCGGCTTCTGTTACTTTATTTTCAGCCAAACCACCTAATAAGATAATATCGCCATCAGCAACGCTCACTTGCGTATTGACCTGACGTTTAATCAACGTTGGACTGTTATTCACGCCCGTCTCTGTTTTAGCAAAATTTGACAATTGCTGGTCAATGGTTAAATCAACACCGTTTTGTCGAATTTGCGGACGTACATTCAGAATAACACCACTAGAACGATATTCTATCGACTGAACAGGCTTATTATCAGCATAACTCACCTTACCTAACACAGGCACATCTGAGCCGACAGAAAATGATGCTTGCGCCCCATTTTTTACCCGTAGTCTGGGCGAGCTCACCACATGAAAACGGCTATCAGTACGGAACAATTCATATAACGCATCTAATGAACCTAAATTAAAGCGAACAAAATTGTCAAATCCTGCCTCTTTACCGATACCAACATTAAATTTACCGGAAACCAATTTGGCAGCCAATGCCAAGCCTGACCCATTACGCTCAGCGGTTTGTACCTCAAAGACATAGGCAGAAACCACCACTTCATCCGTTACAATATCGATTTTAGGTAACAATACTTTTAATCGCGCAATATCGGCTTTAGTACCATAATAAACCAGTACATTTGCCAGCAATACGCCATTGAGCCGATAAATTTTGTTGCGACGGATTTTGATGTAATTTTTCCATAGTGACTGAATTAATAGCCGATTCATGGCCAGGAGGACTTTTGTGCGTTATCCGGTTACCGCCAAAAAATTGATAAAGAAAATAGACGGAAGCAATGACCAGCAACAACAATCCTGATGTTAATAACCAAAATTTAGATTGACTAAAAAGACTCTGTCGCTTATCCACTACCTGTTCTTGACCATGCCCCCCTTCATAAGCGTGATAAAGCGGAAAGATAGCCTTGTCATAACTGCACTGATAGGATGAAGTACGGTTATTTTTAAACAGTTTAATCCCTGAATAAACATCGACCCGATAGCGATTTCGTAACCCTAACGCCACCAGTTTGGTCATTCTGTAAGTAGTCTCAATCCTATCTTTGATAAACCGCGGTAAATTGACCACCGACTGATTTAATACCACCAAATCACAGGTGATACCTTTTGTATTTACAAAATGGCCATGTTCGGCAATAAATGAGCGGTGTTGTTGCGGAATTTTATCGTTTTCCCAAATGCGCCAGGCTTCATCAACGCAAATCAAATCGCCAGCCTGACAAAAAGTCTCTTCTGCGATACCCGTTTCTGTTTTAAATGGAAAAAAATTGGCCTCTTTAACCTGTTCATTATCAACGCAGATAATCTTGCCTAATTGATGCACATCCGCTTTTTTCTTCTCTAAACAATAAGTGGTAATTTTCGCTACCGAAATGCCATAGATATTCGTTACAATTCGGCGACCTTTCATAAAAGCCGGAATAATCACGTTACAAACCACTTCGTAGGATTTACCGCTTCTTGGAATCCCCACATAGGCTGAAATCGCCATATATCACCCTATCACCGGAATCCGTCGCACAATAAAACGGGTCAGATAAGCCGAAATCACAATCTTAATCCCCGTTATCACAGCAAACAGATTCATGAAATACCAGACATTATCAGGAAGTTGACCAATCAACTCCGGCAAATTCGTTGACGTGGGTAGTAAAGCTAATAAAACAGGGACAAATTCGGTGACCACTAAAAACAGCGCCGAAAACACAATAAATTTAATTGCCAGCGTTCTAAAAACGAACCCTAATAAAAAATTAAATGCGGACACAATCAAGGCATACATCACTTAATCCCCTTAAGAAGACAATACAATCCGTAACCCCATAAATGACCAGATAATCATTGAAAACAGGGTCAACAAATCACGAATGCTTTCAAACAAGGTGCAATGAGCATCAATGACAAAACGCTGCTCAAACACTTCAAAAGTCGCTACCGGACATGACGCTGCCCGTTCTGGTAAATTAAAATTTTTCAAAAAAGGAAAGAGATGCTGTAATGGCGATAATACCGATTCTGCCGTCGGTGAATCTAAATCCGGCTCATTATTATCAGGATGCGATAAATCGGTTCCCTGACCATTACCTTTTGAACCAGAAGATTGCCCAAAATTTGAAGAAGCACCCGAAGATGAACTGACACCCGATTGACTTGTTCCTGATGAGGCAAAATATTAGTCGTACTCCCTAAACGACTAGAACCCGCTTCACTGTTAGAACTTCCCGTATCAGAATGACCGATATTATTTATGCCAGTACTACCAGAGGATTTAGTTGAATCTGTATGTGTTTTAGGACGCTCACCACGATAAGAACAGTTATGAACCTCCGTAAAACCACTCTTCCAAATACAATCATTTAACTTACCCGTATCAAAAGCCTCATAAACTGCACGAGATGTACTCGGCTTATACCCTACTGATGTACGTACATATAAACAACCATATTTTTGGAGATAATTATTCCCCATAAAATTAAAGGTATTATAAAATTTATGAGGCTCTTTACGAATAACAGAATTGCCCGAATCGTCATAACTCGTCACATTTTCATACGTTGGATAGACAATGTCAGCACATTCTCT
Organism: Arsenophonus endosymbiont of Crataerina pallida; assembly: GCF_964020125.1. Classification (NCBI taxonomy): domain Bacteria; kingdom Pseudomonadati; phylum Pseudomonadota; class Gammaproteobacteria; order Enterobacterales; family Morganellaceae; genus Arsenophonus; species Arsenophonus endosymbiont of Crataerina pallida. The sequence goes on from NZ_OZ026540.1 coordinate 863,777, forward strand.
TTCGCTTGGTGAAATAAAATCAGATTGACCAAAAACCGGATTATAAACTTGCTGTGTAGACGGAAAATTAGAAGGTGATTCTAAAACTTTATTGACATTTGGCAATTGCCCCAAAATTTTATTATCACTTTTTTCTTTTTCATCATCTCCTCCATTTCCATCTTCTACCGTTTTTCCTGTTGGATTCCATTTAGCATGACAAGTGCCCTCCTTTTCACTACAAAGCAATAAATCATCATCAGCAATATATTCACAACCATCAACATTAGCATAATAATTACTACCCACTTTTTTTGTATGAAACGAACCCGATAGCGAACTTTTATTCATACAAACTTCTTCCGGCGTTTGTAAATCCTTATTATTATTTTCAGTACCAGAAACAGTTCTTTTAATCTCACCAACAACACGGGCTTTTAATCAAAAACTATCACCGTAAGAATCAACAATTTTCTCAGTTGGCGAACCATCATAAGAACACTCGCTAACCTCAAGTTTAAACTGCGAACTAGGCCACATCTGTTGAAAAGTAGATTGCATATGGTCAAAAAGATCCTGAGCAGATTGTTTAGCTTTACTACAAGCTTCCTGCTGCATAGTGGAATTAATATATTCAACGCGTTTAAATGTTCCGTCTTCTCCCTTAACATCCTTTGATTTAGAAATAACAGAATGATCAAACGTATTTTTATACTCAGTTTTCCACGTTTCAGCATAAGAATAAGACGTTAAAAACAACAATATCAATCCAACCCTTGTATGACTGCCCAGGCGCATAACAGCCCCACAAAAAACACAGGAAATAAAATCCGATTGTCAGCATCGATATAAAGGGGCATTAATTTGCCCCTCTCCTTGTTACGCACCGCGAACCATACGTAAAACCCACTTAACGCCTGCCATACCTGCATAAACGGCAATAAGACCGCCTGCAACGGCTAAAATACCGGTCATGACAGAGTTAAAGTTAAGCGAATTAGTTAACGTACTGTAGTCAACAGTTGCACCACCTGCAGGTGGATTAGCAAGCACCCATCCAGAACTAAAAGCACCGAATAAACCAATACCTATACTTAAATATAAAGTGCGGAGATTAAGTTTGTTAAAAAACTTATTTAAACCTAATTTAATCAACATAAAGAAATCTCCGTACTGCGTTCAGTGGCTTATAAAGTGGTGAGACAGACGATAACAGAAGCGAGAATGAAATTTGAGCCAGCGTCATTAACTGGATTATTAACGGTATTTCATGTTCGTTTAGTGTTATTTGCTTTGTATGATTGCCAGCAACGCATTTGTAAGACATAAAAAAGCGGATTAGTCTAGGTGCGTTAAACGCACCTAGGGTATTTTATTCGATGAGATAATATCGATTTGGTATTAGGTCATAACTTCTAAAATTAATCGTAAATACCGCCACTTCTGATTTTGAGTCGCATCACACCAGATATCAGGGAAACCCGCTACTTTATGGCGGGTTTTTTTATGCTTTAAAATGTCCGTCAGGACATGTAAGGCGGCAGATTGCAATCACAAAGATAACCGAATGGAAAACCGCCGAAGCCAGGGGGGGACTTATCGGGTAGCAAGGAACCCCCGCGTTAGCGTTCCTGCCAAGCCATCTTTTTACGATAAATAAAGCGACTCAGCAGTTTGAGGGTCGAAGACAAGCGAATTGTTTAGCGATGATTGATTTTTTATTTGCTTTTGTTTGTTGTTTAATTTTACAAAAAATCAATAAAATTATTATTTGTAGATAAGCTTCGGTAAAATGCCATTAAGGTTCGCATAATGCACTCTATGTTAAAGACGAACCTTGCCCATTCCGGCTGGCGACATTTTGCCGGAATGGGCAAGAACCCTTTTGTAATTTTGTTGCAAAATAGGACTTTCAATGCCAGAGATTTTGGCTAATGGTAATAATAAATCATGTAATGGCCCCTTTATATCCTTATAAATAACATATCGGTGTTGTTGATCAACTTTGATACATGGCGATTGTAAGCTGCCATTTTTAAACTCAGGAATACATTGTTGATTAATAGTTTGCCATAACTTATTTTTAAATAGGCAAAATAAATTAATATTGATAAGAGTAAAGCAAAAAATATCTTGAGCAGTAATTTGATAGTTTTTTTCATAAAAAATCCTATTATAAAAATTTTCCTTGAAAGCATTTTAGAATGACTGATTTAGTGGCTATCTGCGTTTTTTACTCAGCTAGTATAAGGTATGTGTAAGTTTATTCTATCTATTTGTTAATTTAATGTTCTAAATGTTTTTCTTTTTTGACGGAATATAACTTTATTGAGTAGTTCGCATGTTTAAAAGATATCTCTTGACTCTTTTTATGTGAGGTTTTTTACTTACGTCTAATTAGAATCAAGATAACAAAAGAAGGTTAATAATGATAATTTTTATCACTGGCGTTGCTGCGGGTTCCGGCAAAGCAATAACGAAAAAATTCATTGCTAATGGCCACATTGTAATTGGTACAGGTCGACGGGAAACAAGGTTAAAAAAATTGCAGCAACAGCTAGGAAAAAATTTTCACCCTATCCTGCTAGATATAAGGGATAAGCAAGCTATTAATGATGTAGTGAACAACTTAAATTTCAAAAAAATTGATGTACTGGTAAATAATGCCGGGCTGGCTTTAGGCTTAGATACGGCTGAAATGGCTGATACAGATGACTGGGATATTATGATTGATACCAATGTGAAAGGATTAGTTCATATGACCCGCGCAATATTACCAGGAATGGTGGCGGCCAACCATGGTCATATCATCAACATTGGTTCTATTGCGGCTAACTGGCCATACAAGCATTTGTTAAATTTTATCCCGCCATTAATTTAACCAGCAGAGAACCATTATATAAGGCATCTTTAATAATAGCGGTTGCCAATATTGTTCCTTCATTATTAAATTTAGTTGCTACTAGGGATACATTATTTTGGTAACAGGGTAAGGATTTTTGTCGAATTTGTTTGCTAATGACAGGAAATAGCTGATTTTTTACCTCGTTTAGCGGTGAGCCAATTAAAATTAATTGGGGATTGAAAATATTAACCATTACAGCAAGGGTATTACCGATTTGTCGCCCTATTTTTTCAAGAATATCAACAGCAATTGGATCTTGTAGATTAATAGCCTGACAAAAATCATTAATAGAGATTTTTTCTTTATTAAGGCTAGAATCGGGATATTGTTTAGCGATGGATTGCGCTTTTTTTAATATTTGTGGGATCGCAATATGGGTTTCCAAACAGCCTTGATTACCACAATAGCAATCTAAACCCGCAAAATTGATATTAATATGACCAATTTCAATCGCATGACTATTACCTAAAGCTAGAATACTCCCTTTGGTAATGATACAAGCGTTAATATGATCATCAATCACAATTTGAATAATGTTTTTTGTATACTTAGATGCACCGGAAAAAAATTCACTCATAGTCCAGGCAGTAGTACAGCTTTGTAAATAAATAGGTAAACCAATGCGAGCTTCTAATCGTTCTTTTAGTGGAAAATTTTTAATATTGTAATACGGTGAGCTAACTATAATGCCGTCGATTAAATTAATAATAGCATTAGTAATTACACTAATTGCTACCAACCGCTCTAAACAGCCTTGATAACAGGTAAAAAAATACTCTATTTTTGTTAATAACTGCTCGTTAAATGAATGATTATCGTTGGCAATTAGCTCGGTAATATCTTCATGTAAAAGTTTATTATTGAGTTCATATAGCGATAAAATTAATGAACCCTTATTAATTCTAACACATAAAAATTGCCAACCTTGGCTAACAATTTCTAAGCCAGTTATTGGTCTTCCCCTAAAACCTAAATCAGGAAATTCAACCTCCTTTATTAAGTGTGAATTGATAAGTTCTCTGGTAATTTTTGTGATACTCGCTGGCGCTAGTTGAGCTTTTTTTGCCAAGGAAATTCTAGAAATAGATCCAAGTTGATCGATAAGTCGATAGACAAGCTTTAAGTTGATCTGTTTTATTTGATCAGTATGCCCTACTTGCTCATTCATATAAATTTCACTCAATTTATTAAAACCAACTGCAATTATGAAGAGCATTTTTTTTATATGTGAATTTGGGCTTATATTTTGTGATCTGGAGTGCAGTTATAAAAAAAACATCTTATAGAAACGGCTATTGATAGCAATTATCTTAATCGTGTGTAGTGCTATTTTGGGCTGCAATTTATGGCATAAAGTATAAGTTTTTATGCCATAAATAAATATTATTCTAATAAAAACCTACAGCTTTCCACCATAATAGACCAATTGTAAGGAAAATAGCCTGATTGACTAAACTAATAATAAAGCCAACCTTCCACCATACACCTGTTGGTACGTAACCTGCGCCAAAAAGAATAGGTCCACGAGCATGAGAATATTGAGTTAAAGAGCAATAAAGGCTGCTAGAAAAGGCAAGCATCAATGCCGTTGGAACAGTAGGAATACCTAAATTGATACCGACTCCTAAGAAGACGGCATATAGTGCAGCTATTTGAGCATTACCGCTGGCAAAGAAATAGTGAATATAAAGATAGTCGGCATTAAGCATTAATAAAATAATAACCCAATTAGTATCTTGCATGCTATGACTAAGACTGTCACCAATAAGATTGCCGAACCAAGTTGTAAATCCCAGAATTTTTAGTTCATTGGCCATCATTAATAGCGCAGCGAACCAGATAAGAGTATCCCAAGCATCTTTTTCTTTTTTTACATCTTCCCAAGTTAATACCCCGGTAAGTAGTAATACAGATAAACCAGTAAAAGAAGCGGTTGTGGGATCAATTCCTAATATATCACCAAATATCCATAGTATAAGTAGCAGCAATACCGTAGCTAACATTAACCATTCATTACGTGTCACTGGCCCCATTTTTTTTAATTCATCATGTGCAATTTTAGGGGCATCTGGAGTATGACGAATAGTTGGCCGAACTAACCAATAGATTAATAATGGAATAATAATGAATGAGATCAGGCAAGGAACAATAGCTGCTAATAACCAGCTACCCCAGGTTAAGGTAACACCTGCGTTGGCGGCGAGTTTGACAGCGAGTAAGTTACCAGTATAAGCAGTCATAAACATTGCCGCAGTAATATCATTAATATTGCCAATACAAGTGATCAGAAAAGTTCCTATTTTACGGCGTGATTCATTTTCTGGATGGGAGTCAAAACTACGTGCTAATGAATCAGCGATCGGATAAATAACACCCCCACAGCGTGAGGTGTTACTTGGCATAGCAGGAGATAAAATCAAATCAGCCACCGCCAGACCATATGCCAATCCTAGCGTTCTTTTGCCTAATAGTCGGATCATCTGCAATGCAATTCGTCTGCCTAAGCCGGTTTTAATAAAACCTCTGGCTATCATAAAAGCAATTACGATAAGCCAAATTAAACTGCTATTAAGTTCACTTAGTGCAGTCATAATGGCATCACTTGCACTTTCATCTCCAGCGGTGTGACTAAGAGCAAAGATGGTAATTCCAATTAGGCCAATTGCACCAATGGGTAATACTTTAGCAACAATCGAAGCTATAGTTGCTACAAAAATAATTACTGTTTGCCAGGCAGCAATACTTAATCCTGTTGGTGGTTTTTGAAACCAAAAAAATGTTGCGACTATAGTGATAATTACTAGGGGTAACCATTTTACTTGACTGGTTATTTTACTCGCCATAACTGTTCCTTCCTTCTGCTCAGTTCTATTTTCATCAATAGTATAATAGCGCAGTAAAAGTTTTAGAATGTTAAGATTTTAATGTATATCTTTTAATATAAAAATAAATAAGAAATTTATAGAAAAAATAATAATAAAAATTAAAGTATCTGAATATAGAGAATTTTACTTATGCTTGGTTAAATATTTTTAGTACATTTTAATTAAATGGCTAATAAATTGTTTTTGATGATTAAAAAATGATAAATATCTAGGTATTTTATGATGACGATTAATTAAATTTCATTCAAAGTTATTAACTTAATGGCTTATATTAAAATTAATTAGTAAATATATAAGAAAACAGAAGAAAAATAGTATTCAATAAAAAATTTACCAGTTATTTTAATTGGGTTTTATTAAGTTAAATAACGTCAGATTTTGTATGTTGTTATTTTTAATAAGCTTATTCAATTTATATATTGGACAAAATATGCCGTTTTATTTATTCTGGTATCAATTATTAGTGAATAATTATCAGGTATTAGATGAAAATATCTCAACAAGATAACAAAGAGAACGTTGGTTGCCAAAAGGATAATTTTCAGCATCATATAAAATATCGTGATGCACTTTATATACGGGTGACTTTGTCATTCTTTATGGTGGGATTATCGACTTTTGCTTTACTCTATTTTGTGCAACCAATACTACCCATTTTATCAAGTGAATTTAAAATATCACCTGCTCAATCTAGCATGTCACTTTCACTTTGCACTGGCCTTCTCGCATTGGGATTGCTAGTAACTGGCCCTCTTTCCGATGCGCTAGGCCGCAAGAATATTATGGTGATCTCTTTACTAAGCGCAGCTATTTTTACCTTTATCAGTGCTTTTATGCAAAGTTGGGATGGTATTTTATTAACCAGAGCATTAGTTGGATTTGCTTTAAGTGGTGTTGCAGCAGTTGCCATGACTTACCTCAGTGAGGAAATTCATCCCAATTATTTAGCACTTTCTATGGGATTATATATTAGTGGTAACTCTATAGGTGGTATGAGTGGACGCTTAATTACCGGTATTTTAATTGATCATTTTTCTTGGCGTATAGCTACCATTGTATTCAGTTTGTTTGCGTTTATTGCCGCGATTATTTTTTGGCGCTTATTACCGCCTTCACAACATTTTAGAGCTTCTTCAGTCCGTCCACTTTTCCTATGGATTAATTTTAGAGTGCATCTTAGAGATAAGGGATTGCCTTTTTTATTTATGATTGGTTTTATCATTATGGGAAGTTTTATAACACTTTATAATTATATAGGTTATCGATTATTGGAAGCTCCTTATAATTTTAGTCAGACTATGATTGGTCTATTAGCTTTTATCTTTTTAGCCGGTACCTATAGTGCTTCTAAAGCAGGATTTTTAGCATTAAAGTATAACTATTCCGATATTTTATTTATTGCAATTTGTTTAATGTTTATTGGTATCGCGATTACTTTTTTCTCTCCAATTTTACTTATTTTATTGGGCATGGTGATTATGACGGTAGGGTTTTTTGCAGCTCATGCTATTGTCAGTAGCTGGATTGGGAAACGTGCAAAGCGAGCAAAAGCCCAGGCATCTTCATGGTATTTGTTCAGCTATTATGGCGGATCCAGCATCGCCGGTACATTAGGTGGTATATTTTGGAGTAATTGGAAATGGAATGGAATTATTGGTTTTATTATATTTTTAACATCTCTAGGATTAATTATTAGTATCAAATTAAGGAAAATATAAACTGCTTTGACAGGAAAAGCTGCCTTAAACTTAGCGTTAACAAACTACAATCGATTATTTATTCATGATAGCCCGCAACACATTAGTAATAAAACTGCAATAAGGCTACCTGGTGCCCTATGTTTTAATCTTTCAGTAGAAAATTATTTAGGCATAAAACAGCAACTGGAAACAATTAATAAGTTAAAAACAGAATTAAAAAATATTGTCACTCATCAATCGGGGATAAAAAAAGAGCAACGATTTGAATTTATTCACCAACAATTACATGGCTTAATTACTCTCAATGCCTATCGTAAAATCAATTATGTTGAATCACCTAGTAGCATTAATTTTGGCTGGGCCAATAAAAATATCGTCAATAAAGTAACAAAAGAGCAAATACTTGAGCGATTATATAAAAACTATCAATCTGAAAAAGCAATGTCGGCATATACTAAACAACAATGGCGTACTTTAATTGAAAAAGAGATCCAAGACTTAAATAGCATCTCTAATGATGCCATATTAAAAATACAACGCCCTGTAAAAGTTCAGCCGATTGCCAGAGTTTGGTACACGAATGAAAAACAACAAGTACAATACGCTTGCCCTCTTCCACTGTTATCATTTAGTAGTGATACAAACCATTTGACAAAATTAGGTACGCTTACTGACTATGATATTAATAATATAAAAATAAAACATAAACCAAAAAATAAAAAACTAAAATTAATTATTGCTCGATTACATCTCTATCAAGAAATTTAAGTAAAAAAAACCGAGGTTATTAACTCGGTTTTCTTTTTTTATAAATATAAAAACTACTTTTTGATACTACCAACCATATTTTCAGGTCGCACCCAACTATCAAACTCTTCGGCTGTTAAATAAGCCAGTTTTAATGCTGCTTGCTTCAGCGTCAACCCTTCTTTATGTGCTTTTTTAGCAATTTCAGCGGCTTTATCATAACCAATATGCGTATTTAGTGCAGTAACTAGCATTAATGATTCATGTAATAATTTATCTATCCGTTGGCGATTAGGCTCAATACCTTTAGCACAATGATCATTAAAACTAAGCATACCATCCGCCAATAAACGAATTGATTGTAAAAAATTATCAATAATCATAGGGCGGAAAACATTGAGTTCAAAATTACCTGATGCTCCACCAATATTAATAGCAACATCATTCCCCATAACTTGAGCACAAAGCATAGTTAAAGCTTCACACTGAGTCGGATTAACTTTTCCTGGCATTATCGAACTACCAGGTTCATTTTCTGGGATCATAATTTCCCCAATGCCACAACGCGGACCTGATGCTAACCACCTTACATCATTAGCGATTTTCATTAATGAAGCTGCTAAACCTTTTAAAGCACCATGGGCATGAACTAAAGCATCACAAGTAGCTAAAGATTCAAATTTATTAGGCGCAGTGACAAATGGTAGGCCGGATAATTTTGCAATTTTACTGGCAACTTTAATGGCATATTCAGGATGGGTATTTAAACCGGTACCTACCGCCGTTCCGCCTAATGCCAGTTCAGATAGATGCGGAATACTCTCTTCGATATGGCGGACATTATGAGCTAGCATTGCTCCCCACCCTGATATTTCTTGGCCTAACGTTAATGGTGTTGCATCTTGAAGATGCGTACGGCCAATTTTGACAATATCATTAAAGGCATTAGATTTTTGCTTAAAAGTAGTTTGTAGTTCTTTTAATCTAGGTAACAGATGTTGATGTAAAGCAATAACAGCAGCTACATGCATTGCAGTAGGAAATACATCATTAGAACTCTGGCTTTTATTTACATCATCATTCGGGTGAATTAAGCGTTGCTGACCTCTTTTCCCACCTAAAATTTCACTCGCTCTGTTCGCCAATACTTCATTTATATTCATGTTAGTTTGCGTACCAGAGCCGGTCTGCCAGACTGCTAATGGAAATTCAGCCATATGCTTATCCGCTAAGACTTCATCAGCTGCGGCGATAATAGCATTAGCCTTATCCTTTGCTATCAAACCTAAATCGCTATTTACTTCAGCTGCTGCTTTTTTAGTTAATGCCAATGCATGGATCAAGGCAACAGGCATTTTTTCCACTGAGATATGGAAATGTTGCAGCGAACGTTGCGTTTGAGCGCCCCATAGCCTATCTGCTGGGACTTTAATTTCACCCATTGAGTCTTTTTCAATGCGATATTCTGACATTATTATTATCTCCTTAGCATAAAATAATTGGATATGCATAATCCATCTTTGCAGATAAACTGATTGTACTTGAAATCATGCACTATTTTTAATTTAAAATGTGAGAGATAAGCGAGTTTATTGCATTACAGTTAAAAATAAATTTTTATCAACTAAGAGCCGTATTATATGTTTAAAATGATCAATAAAATTCAACACTATGATTGGGGTAGTAAAGATGCCCTAACTAAGCTTTACCATATCAAAAATCCTCAGCATTTACCGATGGCTGAATTATGGATGGGAGCACATCCTAAAGCCAGCTCTATGGTTGAAGATTTAAATAGCCAGCAAAAAATATCGTTAGATAAACTAATCGCAACCGATCCAAGCTATTATCTCGGTGAAAAAATTGCCCAAAAATTTCATCGATTACCTTTTTTATTCAAAGTGCTCTGCGCGGCTCAACCACTTTCTATCCAGGTACACCCAGATAAAATCGCTGCCGAAATTGGGTTTAAGCGTGAAAACGCAGCTGGAATTGCGCTCGATTGTCCTAATCGTAATTATAAAGATGATAATCATAAGCCTGAATTGATTTATGCTTTAACACCTTTCAAAGCGCTTAATTCATTTCGCCCTTTAAAGGAGATCGCTAATTTATTGCTGCCGATTGCCGAAGCTTCACCAGTTATTCAACTATTTTTAAAGACCCCAACAGAAACTCAACTGGCACAACTTTTTAAACATTTGTTAAGCCTGACAACAAAAGAAAAGCAGCCGCTACTTGCAGCCTTAAAATCTGTTCTACAGCAAGAAAAAGGGGAACCTTGGAGCACGATAGAAAAAATGTTGCCATTATACCCTGAAGATAATGGATTATTTGCACCATTGTTACTGAATATTATTGAATTACAACCAGGTGAAGCGATGTTTCTCTATGCCAGAACGCCGCATGCTTATATTGAAGGTGTTGGTTTAGAAGTAATGGCCAATTCTGACAATGTACTGCGCGCGGGATTAACTAACAAACATATTGATATTGCTGAATTACTGGCTAATTTAGATTTCATTGCCAAACCCTGCGACACATTATTGCTACAACCGAATATACATAATAATGAATTTTGTTATCCTATTCCGGTAGATGATTTTGCTTTTTCATTATATCTAATTGATAATCAATTGACTACGATAGCAAACAATTCTGCCACGATTTTATTTTGTGTTGAAGGTAAGATATCTATCACCTCAGAAAATCAAACTGCCGAGATCCTATCTGGGGAATCCATATTTATATCTGCATCCGAAAGACAAATTATGCTTAATGGAAAAGGTAAACTGGCCAGAGTTTTTAATTATTAGCAAAAATTAAAATACATGCAAAGCTGTATATAATATATTTTATTAAATTTGATCACTTTTACCCGCTAAAATCCTTAAGGGATGGATATATGAAGAAATCGTTAATAGCTGTAGGTGTCATTGTAATTGTTGCCGTAATTTGGACAATTGGCTCTTGGTATACCGGAAAAAAAATTGAGGGAGAGTTTGATACTTTCATTGAACGTACTAATACCACACTAAAAAATAATGCACCAGAAGCTGGTATTAATGTTAAAACAGAAAATTATCAGCGAGGAATTTTCACTTCTAACGCAGACATCGTTATTGATATAAAAGAGAATAGCGAAAGAAAAAATACCATTGTTAAGTTTGCCACAAAAATCTTTCATGGCCCCTTTCCTATTAACAAAATAGTTAAACTTAATCTGTTACCAAGATTAGCCTCAACCACTATTGAACTGGTTAAAAATGAAACCACTGAAGAACTATTCAAATATACTCAGGAGCAAGCATTCATAACTGGTGATGTTGACGTCGGTTTTAATGAAGGCCTAGATGCAAATTTAAATTTAAGTCCACTAGACGGTAATCCTTATGGAAAAAATATAACGTTTAGCGGTGGTGCAATTAATTATGTGGGCAATACCGATCTTAAAGATATAAAAATTTCCGTTGTTAGTGATAATTTTGTTATCGGCAATAAAGAGAAAACGGAAAGCATGATCCTTAAAGGGCTCAATATCCAAAGTGATTTATCACTGACTCCGTTTAATTTCTACTACGGCAAACAGACGCTTAATATTTCCGATATTAATTTTAATAGCGATGACATTAAATTTTCATTTAAAAATTTTGCTATTAACTTAGATTCTGTACTAAAGGACGATAGCATTGACGGTAAAATTTCTTATAGCATTAATGATCTTATCGCCAAAGAACAAAACTTAGGTTCTGGAGAACTTACGTTATTAATCGAAAGAATGGATGCTAAAGCGTTTGGTAATTTCCTAAAAAGTTATAATGATGAAATTGCTCACAACTTAGCAAATGGCAACCCTCTTTATAATGCGGATACTATTTTCGCCCAGTTATTAGTTGAGAACTTACCTAGCTTGTTGAAGAATAGTCCGAGAATTGTCATCGAACCTTTTTATTGGAAAAATAGTGCCGGTCAAAGCAATATCAAAATAGATATCGATATGAAGCCTTGGACATTGAATCAACTCTCTGTTTATAGCCAAAATAACCAATATGATCAGGTCATCAAAGCACTATTCAATCATTTTAATATCAATGTTAATTTATCAAAACCGATGTTGATAGAAATGCTTACCCAAACAGAAATACTAAGCTCAGATGATAAAGTAACCACCCCGGAACAAAAAACATTATTTAGTCAGAAAGCAACTGCACAAATTAGTGAATTTGAAAGTTCAGCTAAGCAAAATGTCTTTACATCAGCAACAGAATACTTCCTCAGTGATGAGAAAAAAGCACAATTGAATGAAGATAGACCAATTTTGCCATGGATGCTGGTAACCAAAGATAATATGACGATGGATATTCATTACGCCGGTGACGAACTGAAGATGAATAATCAAGCATTTAAATTAGTTGAGTTTTTAATTAATATTGGCTTGATGGACAATCCATCGTCTCAGCCTGCAACAACGCCGAAAACCACCCCGCAATCAAATTAAACCTTAGTAAAATGACAAAAGCCAGTTAAGATACTGGCTCTTTTGGATCAATTTTTAATACCGAGGAGTTCTATGTCGAATAAAATTAATATCATAAAAGATCGACCTTTAATAAAACCTAGCCAGCAACATAATCAGCTAAAAACAAACTCATTAATTAGTAAAATAAAAAAAATAAAAAACTGTTTTGTAAAAAATAATATTCATATTTCAACTAAAATTGGTTCAAGTAAGGCTAAATTTTATCACCAACTCATGTTACGTCTAAATCTTGACAGTTCAATTCAAATAAAGAATTATCATCATTATCATCTCACTTCACGACTTAATCAGGAATATAATTTCACGATAGAAAGTGTCGCCCTACAAGAATCGCCAAAAAACTTACATTCAACTGAAAGCTTGTCTTTACCTGTTTGCCCCTTTCTATTGAGCCAAAAACTACTACAAGTTAAGCAAATGCAATGTGAAGAAAAGACACAAAATGAAAGAGTTAAATTAAATGGCTATGTATCATCAATTAAATAAGCTGAATAATTTTCATATTAACGACTTTTTTTAGCATAGCGTTGTGCCAATAGCGCACATACCATTAATTGAATTTGATGAAAAATCATCACTGGCAGTAAAATAATACCAACTAGATGAGCAGGAAAAAGTATATTAGCCATAGGGACACCATTAACTAAACTCTTTTTAGAGCCACAAAATACTATTTTGATCTCATCGGCTTTACTAAAACCAAAATAACGAGCGGTGTAAATATTAAATAAAACCACTATAGCAAGTAAAAAACCGCTAACAATCGCAATCATTAATAGCGACCAGCCATCAACTTTATACCATATCCCTTCAATAACCGCCTCACTAAAAGCGACATAAACCACTAATAAAATAGATGAACGATCAGAAATAGTAATTAATTTTCGATAGCGATTAATCCATTGTACCAGTAACGGCCTAAGTAAATGGCCTAATATAAATGGCAGCATAATTTGCAACAAAATAGCACCAATATTTGACAACAGCTCAATCTGTTGATGATTATCAATATCTATTAAGAAACTGACTAATATTGGCGACAAAAACACCCCTAACAAACTGGAAGCTGATGCGCTACAAATGGCAGCGGCAATATTGCCGCCGGCAACAGAAGTAAACGCAATCGCAGACTGCACTGTCGCAGGTAAGGCGCAAAGGTAAAGAAATCCGATATAAACAATCGGTGACATCCACTCAGGTACTAACGGCTTTAACGCTAAGCCAATAATCGGAAACAAAATAAAGGTACTGCAAAAAATTAGCAGATGTAATCGCCAATGACCGATACCGGCAAAAATAGCCTGGCGTGAAAGTTTTGCGCCATGGAGAAAAAAAAGTAACGCAATAGCTATAGTCGTTAAATGTTGAAAGACGATTTTCACCTTACCTTGACAAGGAAAAAAGCAAGCAAGCATGATAGTCATTAACATAAACAGCAAAAAATAATCAATTTGTAAACGACGCCACCAACACATAACGCTTCCTTTAATATTTAAAAATATGAATAAACAAAATGAATAAAATTAAAGCGCCAGCTCTACTGTGTGTTGCATTTTTGCCGACTCGATTCCCGCTTCAATCAATTTTATCACCAAAATAGCTTCTTCGGCGCTAACTGGATTAGGTGCACCATTAGTAATTGCCTGACAAATAGCACGATAATAGTGACATAATTACCCGGTTTAGTTTCTAATGGCTTAACGATCAACTCACCGTTTTGTGACAACGTCACATTTCCATCATGACTATCCTTACCCCAATCTTTTGCTGTTGGTAATTGCCCTGCTTTTAAACACTCTTCTTGTGGATCGAGACCATATTTTACATAACTGCCTTCCATACCATGTAGTAGATAAATCGGCGACTCTGCTGCTGCGATGGTGGTGGCATGTAAAACAACCTTTAAGGTTGGATAATTTAAGCAAACATGAAAATAATCAACTGCTTCAGCTTGTGGCCGGATCATCGCTATATCGGCAAAAATCGATTTAGGTTGGCCAAAAAGTTGCAATACTTGATCAAGCATGTGAGGCGCCAAATCATACCATAGACCACTGCCGGCCTCTTTTGACTCTCGCCACCGTTGACGCACATCAGGCCGATAACGATCAAAATGCGATTCATAATATTTTAGCTCACCCAATATTTGCTTTTCTAACAACGATTTCACCGTTAAAAAACCTGAGTCCCAGCGGCGATTGTGATAAACAGATAATAACTTACCTTTTGTTTGCGCTAATTGATTTAACGTTACAGCTTCTTGCACAGTCAAGGTAAACGGTTTATCGACGATTACATGTTTACCGGCTTCGAGTGCTTGTTTAGCCAATGGGAAATGTGTTTTATTTGGTGTTGGAATAACAACAAAAGATAAAATAAATATATTAGTCAAAAGGTTAATTAAAAAATATGTATCTTAATTTATTTTTATATACACATTTATGTACAAATTATTTTTCATACCCCCGTGTTATCTTTGCCATAATACCAAAAACAAAACCGCAATCTCTCACAAAGCCACTTACACTCAACCAACAACTAATAGTTAACAACTTCCGCCAACGCTGCTAATATCATGCCCCTGAAATGGGGCTAATTTGTTATTCGGGCTTCTTAGGCCAGTCAATCTCGGGTGCGGTGGCGGTATCAATATCATTGAGTTTTACGCTGTACATTTCCCAAGCCCGTAGCGCGGTTTTCTCGCTATTGGTGGCCATCCCTAATCGCACTTTACGCTCAAGCAAGGTAATTTTTGATTCCGCTTCGTCGATTAACTGGTGTTTTGTTTGATTTGCGGTGTTGATTTGGTCTGCTTTCATCGCCTGATTATCCGTTACCCATTTTTTGCCATCCCATTTATCGAATTTCGTTACCGGTGCTAACAAGGTGAAGCCGGTTTTTATCTCGCCGAGATAATCAACGGGATAGGAAGCACGATTATTGGTATCGTATACCGTCTTGCCGCGGTGGTCTGGTACGTATCGCCACTGTTTGCCGTCATCACTGCGGACAACGGCAATGTCGTCATTATCGGGTATCTCTGGTGCATCGATATAGGAATATTGACCGACACTCACCCCTTTATAGAGCAATTCCATTGTCGCGCCAAAATATTCATACGGCGGTTCATTCCTCGACATATAGGTTTTTATCCAGCCTCTGTTTTTCGCAAAACCGTTTTCATCGATTTCCGCTTTGGGTATTTCTGTACTGTATTTCATCATGCTGCCCTTACGATGTATAAAAATGCGATATTTCGCGGCCTTGTTTCTGAAGCGGTTCTCAAACCAGACTGAAAACTGGTTGAGCAATCAACAGCGAATACGCCACTGGATCCTCCAGTAATGTCACTACCGTTAACCTTTTTTCCTATTTTGAAAATCCCACCGCTTGAGGATGAGCCTACAAACTGAATGCCGGTTATTTTTCCGGTGAAATTTTGTAAAGCGTCTCCCTGGTTAGTTAAAATTTTTCTACCTGGATCGACTTTGCCCCCTAAATCCAGCCCACGAATAAATTCACCGTACAAATTTGGTAATTTTCCAGAAGGGTAAGCGAGGGCTAATTGGGGATAGTCGGCTTTAGTAAACGTTTGACCGTCACAAATTAAATAACCTTCTGGTGGGTTTGCTTGAGGCCAAGGAATGGGCGCGCCGACCGGATAATTGTTAATCGCGTCCACATCAGACGTTAAAGCAAGTTCACCGGATTTTTGCGGAAACAAAACCGTTGTTTTTGTGTTTGTATCGTGAACCTGGGTTCTTTTTGAATTTCTGACGTAAGCAAACTCAGCACCGCTAGAACCATTAGTGCCACCTAAATTGAAAACCGTATCACCCGTTGGTGATTCAATGTTCAGTCTTCCAACTTTGAGAGCTTCTTCTGAACTTTTCTTAGCATAATTATCGTCACAGGCTTTTTGGCTCAGCACTTTATCGGTCGAATTCCCCGTTGTTTGCAAGACGCTTGCTTTATCGAGTTTTTTATTGACTTCATCAATACTCACCGTTTTCGCCAAGTCATAAGCAATTTTAACCGCTTTAGGTGTGGCTGCTAGCGTTTCGTCATTGCTGTCAGTGGCGCTACTGAGTTTCGTTATCCCTGCTACTGTTTTTGTGGCAGTTGGCACCGTGTTGTTAACGTTTTTTGATAAGGCACTGATGAGTCCGGCTTTCAGTTTGCCAACGTTGCCGTCGTCCAGTACATCACTGTTATTAGTCTCTGCAATAAATTGCGCCACCACGTGCGCTATCATGGATGCCTGTCGCCAAACGGTATTGAGCTCCTGTGAGCGCGCCACCCCTGCACTAAACCCATTATTGCGTGCGGTGAGTTTCTGATACTCCTCCGCTGGCAATACGTTAGCCCCGTCTGCAATCCCAAACGGTAATATTTCATTTTTTGCCATGATTATTCCTATAATTTGACCGACCAGCTACCGACATCAAACCCGTCGATATAACGATTATTGACATCAAAACCAAAAATACCGTTATCCCCTTCGGAACCGTTATAGGCATTGAGTCTTACGCCTTCGGGTTTGATATTGAGATATCCCTGTTTGATAACCGCTTTTGTCACTTCCGGTATGACGCCACCGGTTAGATACACAGCCATCGACATATCTTGATTGTCGATAAAAAAGATTTTTACCGTTTCATCGAGGATTACGCCCTGGTAAATTTCTGAAAGCATCTCGCTTGTGCCGTCCCAGTGATTTGCGCGTATTTTTGCTCTCAATATAAAGCGGTAGGTTTCATCATCCAGTTCGGTAAAACCCCTGTCAGCATCAAAGCGCCGTTTCCAGCTCCCCTGGTCAAAGCCCACCTTTTCGGTATCCAGTGAAAAATAGACACCTTTTATCGGCGTTTTGACAAAACGTGATAAGCCTATCCATTCGCCGACAGCATCCAGTTGTTTACCCGTTGCCGTATCAATACTGAAAAAGGCATTAAGCTGTGAGGCCAAAGCTGAAATATCACTTAGCGCGCGCGTCATCAGCGCAATATGTTGCGTAAACTTTTCCGCTTGACGATGTTGCGGGGTAATGTATTCGGTGTAATCTCTCATGAGGTCACCACCAGTTTGACGTTATTCTCGCGACAACTGACGGCTTCGTTAAACGCAACAAGTAAATTGGCTTCTGTAACTGTTCCTTCCTTCCGTCCGATTTTTATTGCGGTGATATCAAACGTTTTTCCTTCTTCATCACCAGCTAGATTAGCCGGTGAATAAAGACGGGTCAGATAGAGATTATCGCCAATCAGTTGCTGATTGATATAGTCTGAGACTTTCTGCCGGATTTTATCGCCAGTTAACGTGGTAAATCCTAAAAACGCCGTTAAGTCAATTTCCACATGCACATCAAACGTTTTGGGGCGTGAAAAGCGAATGGTAATTGGCATATCGTAACGGTCTTTAACTGTCACGGCGGTATCGCCAAATGTTCCAGCGCCAGGGGTTTTCTTTTGTGCTATGGCGTTGGCAATCGTGGTGACATCGCCACCATCGACTATCATGGCGATTGAATGCGGCGGAATGCCATTTTTATCCGTTTCATTAGTGTCATTTTCAAAACCGCGCTGCCTTGTCACCCCCTGATATCAAGCTAATCGCGCCCTGTATCCCTTCTAATACGGTACGTGATGGCAGTGAGACCGATTTTCGTTGCCGTTCACGCAATTGGTTATCCGTTTCAATCGGTCTGCCTTGTGTTGCGGGTTTAGGATTGCTCACCGTCTGCCATCCTCGCGTGGGGGTGGCTATCTCGGTAATTTCTTCGGACAATGCAGTAACACTCCCTGCAACCAGACAAACTGCCGTCACCGTCGCTTCGCCGTGCGTATCGAGCATAACCGTTTCCGGTAACCGCCAGATATTGCCGTTTTTATCGCACACACGGCCATTTTTTATCACCGTACCCACTTGCCCCGTTAATACGACATCCACATTCGAGTACCCCGATGCATGACGGGAAATGCCGTTAATGGCGACATTATTTGAAAGTGCAGCCCCTGTACTGGTACTCGGGCTAAAACTGTTGTAGGTGGCGATAAGCGCATTATTGGCATCGTGGATAGCGAGTGCGTAAATGGCTATCATCTGGCCGTCTTTGCTATCCGGCGTTAAATACGCATCCTGCCCATAAATTTCATGAAAAAAATCGGTTAATCGCATCAGTATCGTCTGATAATCCGGCGCACTGATGCCGTCGTCAGTCACTTTCGCTGACAACACTAACGTATCAAGATTTAACATTATGCCTCGTGGGTAAAAGAAGTTTCGCCGTATTGGGTTTGTACTTTTGTGCTGATAGTCAGTTTTCGCGTCGTTGAATTTTGATTGACATTGAAATCGGTTAATGTGGTTACACCCTGCGTGTCCAGTATGCGCTGTTTGAGGGTCATACCGTAAGCCTCCCGATAAGGCTTACCCAATACCGATTGCAACCAAGGCGTACCTTTCTTCACGGTCTAAAAACCATTGCCCCTGCCAGAGGGACAAGCGGGTTTTAATTGCAAGGGCGACGGCATCAGGGGTGTTGGTTAAAAACGTGTTATCCCCTTGACTAAAGCTGTAGTCGCCTTTAGTCGTTTCTCGTCGATAACGCATCAATAGAGTCCTTTTACTGTTGCTTTTTATTTTTTTCAACTACCTTGATGTCTTCTAACTTTAAGGATGGCTCTTCATTGATGATTAATAAAAAAATCACGCCCAGAAGTCGCCATGAGGTTTTTAGTTTGTGTAAATATGAACCACCGAAAAAAATATTAACGCTTTCTTTCATTTAATTTACCTCACCTGAATTATCCCCACCGGCTTTGACACCTTTGTGGGTATGTGTGTCGTCAATCCGTTTGCCGTTGGCGGTCAATGTGCCCAAAAACTCAATCGCACCGGTGATTTTTGCAGCCACACCGGAGGCCGTTGAACCTACCATGCCACCTAGCCAACTCAATAGTCCTTTTACGGTAATTCTCTCCGAAAAAATAGCTTCCGGTGTGATAATTTCAAGCCCCCCAGGGGCGACAATTTTCATTTTTTGCGTTGTCGGGTTTACTTCAAAATAGGTTGCGCCATCGTCACTTCTTAACTGCATCGCATCGGTGCTAATTTGGCTTATCTTCTGTTTTTGTGATTGCACACCGACGAAAGCGAAGGCATCTGATAAATCATGCTGTCTGGGGTCGATCGCTTCTTGTATCCCGCCGTTTTGCCACCAAAAATCAATACATCTATCTGCAAACACCACCAGACACTCATCACCGCTTTTAATGGGGAAGGTCATTGTGACACCGCCACCGCGCGGGAACACAACCGGTACATCAACTAGCAGGGGCAAATTCACCGACTGGCTATTCCCTTTGGTATCCGTAAAGGCTCCCTTTATCGCTGGTTGTACAACACAAGTGACTTTGCTGGCATCGAAGGATTGAACAATAGCCGGCATCGCGACGCGAAGTTGTGACGAAATCGCATGGCGAAAGACTTCAAGCAGTTGTTGTTGGTCGCCGGTGCGCGCTGATACGGAAATCGCCATCATCCCACCTTCTTGATATCGATTCGGTCATTTGATCCCTTGGCAATACACACCAAATCCATATACCACGGCTTGCCGCGCGTATCGCCGGAATACGTGATGTTTTTCACAATATAATCCCCATCGGTGGAAAGACTGGCCGGTTGTGAAACAGCGCCTTGGGTTTGCTGTAAGCCGCCGTCATCGTTTTCGCTTAACTTGCTGTACCCCAAAGCGATATCGCTGTTGGGCAACATCGTGCGATAGATTAACGCCTGGTCAAGACGAATAAGCCCATTGATTTGAATGTTTGGGTTAATCAAACAACGCACATTCACCCCCGCCTCAATCGTTTGTTGCGGTAAGCCAATCAAGCCCGTTGCGCTATTCAGGACAATCGCTTCATGGATATAATTCTTCTCCGGCACCATCACGAGCTGGCCGTTAATGTATTGCCACGAGGCAAGGCATTGCCCTGCCAGATTATCAGCGGCGTCCCTAACCATACCAAAATAGACTTTACCCCTTGGAAAGCGGATACTATCAAACTCAGGCGTCACGCCTTTGACAATCCCGTAAGGGGTAAGCCCTGTCAGTAACGTATTGTGTTGCTCTGCCTGAGTATGCCCTGCGCTTAAGGTAGTATTTAGCGTGGCGTAGTCATAGGCCTCATGAGAATCAATCGCCTGAACAATAACAAACGTGTCAGTAGGATTATCTCTACCTGAAATCGTGTAGCGGATTTTTCCAGTAAATATCAGACCCGTATTATCCTGATAGCCTGCCATGAGCTGAATGTTAACAAACTCCTTCGCCTGAATTTGACTGACGGTTTCTTTTCTCAGATTCCAGACTTTAAACACCCCCGCACGAGGGTAACGCGTATCTGGCCACGTGATATTGAACGTGGCGCGAAAATCCGATAGCTCAATACCTTCCCCGTTTTTATCAGAAACAATCAGTGAGCATTTTCGTATCCAGTTTTTTGACATAACAATCAGTCCGTGATCCAGTATAATTTTACGGTTGCGCCCAACGTATCCGCGTTGATATCGCTTTCTTCATCTGATAGCAAAACGAGATTTCCTTTACTGATAAGGTGACTATATTGAGCCAGTAGATTTTCACCCACGATCAGCGGAATACCCTGTATCACCGGTTGATTGTCAACCGTGAGCATATCCAGCACCCAGCCCGCACTATCACGCCAGATAAGGCGAAACTGCCAAACAGTATCAGATAGCTTAATCGTAAATTGCTGGTTGGTGGGGGTAAGCGGTATTTCGTTAATTTCCATTGAAAAATGCGGCTCCTCGCTGTAATAGGCTGCGATTATCAACGGGTTTTGGCGTTTTCATACCGGTATTACTCACGCCACTCGTTGTATTCCCTTCCCGCATATTTTTTGCATCGGTAGATTTGATATTAACCGTTTGGGTTTGGGTGATGTTAAGCTCCCGCAAGGTTAATATCGCCATCAACACGGTTTCTGTGTGCTTATCCGTGGTCACCTCGATAGCGCGAATGAGCATATTCTTATACTTGCGCTTACCTGTTATGACATCAAACGGTTGACGGCTGGCTTGAAGCGCTAAAATTTGCTGGTAGATTTCCGGTGCGCTTAACCCTGCGCGAATAGCCACTTTTGCCGTGTCCCAAAAATCCAGTAGAGATCCACCACTTGAAAAACCCACCTCCATGGTCACTTCCGCCGGACGTTTGTAAGCGTGATCGGCAATTTCCGCGCCCAGTTCAACCGGATGTTCTGTGATTTCAAGGGTGTCGTGATGTTTTTCTGAGATAATGACATCCGGCACCAGCAAACCGATTTTGCGCGATCGTTGTGAAAAAAGCGTAGAAAGGATATCCATCAGTAGGCTCGCTGGGTTAATTGTCCAATCAGTCTGGCGTTAACGCCCGTTTGTTTATCGGCAATCGCATTGGCGGTAGCGTGGGGGTCTAATGCGCCTTCAACATTGATCGTGATATTCTGGTCAATATTATTTCGCATACCCGCATTTGCGGCATGATAGAGCATTGCCTGACTATACGGCTGTCTGCCATTTTCGTGCTCAACGATGCCAGACATGAGCGATGTCATGACCGTCGGATTGGACAGATTCAACACGGTGTCAGGGGAAACCCCTAATTTACCGGATATTTTATCAATGTAGGCACGAGTATTATTTTCACTGGCGGGAGCCCAGGTGCTAATAATTTTTTCAACGGTATTTAATCCCCTTTCAGCGTAGCGATTAAGCTGTGAAGAAAGTGCTTGTAAGCCCTCAAATGCGGTATTGAATTTGGCGAATCTTCCGTTAGGTGATTCACGTACTGCACCGCGTTGTCCAACAAAATTCAAATTACCCGGATTGTTATTACGAATACCCCGTGGAATATCGCCGGTAGGCACATCAGCGATATTATCCGGTATATTGCTGCCTTGATTTTTGTTTGCCCAGTCATTATCAATACCAAAAAAACGCAAACCGTTACCGATCGCACGTTTGACTTGACGGGTGTTGTAATCCCATGATGCGCTTGCGCTATCACTAATATTATCTTTATCTGAAATCAGATACCCCGCATAGAGACTCCACAATTTCAGCCAAGGTGGGATAGGTAACTTCGCTATTTTACTAAAAGCGCCCAATACCTTACTTACCCACGCGCCCGCAATAAAGATTGCTAAGATTTCAAGTGCATTTTTCCATCCACCCACCAGGTCAACCAATCCCGTTAATTTTTCACCTAACCATTTAAATGCCGCTTTTGCCTGGTTGATTTCACCTTCCCACTTAGACCAGTTGATAAAGGATTTTCCACCTTCTTTCCACGTCTGGTAGTCTTCCCAAAGTAACAATAAGGCCGCGATAAGACCGGTGATAATCCCGATGGGCGAAGCAAAGAATGCCCGATTGAGCCCCCAGATAGCCACTGCCAATCCGCTAAAGGTAGTGATGAGTTTTTTAGATTTTCCGTCTAAATTGCGCCACCAGTCAAAAATCTGCTCGATCGCCTGACTCATTCGCCAGATAACGCGCCCCACCATTTCACCGGCTCGAATAATGCCACTAATGAGACGGGTTAATACTCTCTCAATTTTAGGAAAATTATCCAGCAGTCTTTTGCGCAGATTGTCTATCTCTTTAGTCAACCCCCCTGCTAGGTTTGATCCGACTTTATCGCGTAAAATACCAAATAACCCGGTCAATCCTTTCATCGAGGTCATAAACTGGTTGGACTGTTTGGCAGCAACGTCTGCGTTAAATCCGGTTTGTTTAAGCATACGCTGGTAATCAGCAGAAAATTTGTTCAACCCTCTACGCATGGCCATTAGCGTATTTTCATCAATACCTAACAGTTGGGCATATTGATTGGCGCGGTAATAGGGCATTGAGGCCAGTTTATTCCCCACACGGGTAAAAATAGCGCTCATATCCTGCAAATTGCCATTGGCATCACGGGTCTGCACCCCAAGACGATTTAAAAACCCCTCAGCACCCGGACTGTTTCTCAAAAATCGTGCCAGATTTTCAAGTGAACCTCTTGCCGCTTCTGAGCTACTGCCGGTGAGACTGGCGGCATACCCTAATGCTTTCATGCCGTTAACACTAGCGCCTGTACGCTGTGACGCCCAGTACATCTTATCAAGACCGGCGGCAATTTGTGTGATAAATCCCACGACGGCAAGCGCTGCCCCCTCAACCGACGCACCTAGTTTGATAACATTGGCACTCACCCCCGTAACAACGGACTGAAATTTTCGCAGGCCACTGTCATCAACCTTAAAACCTAAGCTGATGAGAAAATCTTGCAACGTTTCAGCATTCGCCATGGCGATTTCTCCAACGCGCAATTCGCGCTTCGTTATCCTGTTCGATATCTATCCACTCATTCATTTCTGCTAAATCTGCCAAATCGATTGAACCATCTTTTAATTTGTCGAATTTTATGTACCCATACTTAACAGGAAGGCGTAAAAAGTCTTTACCATCCGGCATTGAATCCAGGGTTAATCCTGCGACAGGAGGCTGGCTGTCTCGTCGCCTTGGGGTGCGTGAAAAAAATTACCGAGGGAATCTCCAATCACCTGCGCCACAATCTCAAGCAGGGTTTTTAAGTCAATATCATCAAACATCAATTCGCCCTGGCGAAAAATCGGCGTCCATGCCTTGGCATTTTTGCGTGAAACCACGGCTAAACAAGGGTGCAAAATCGCGTTACAGTCTTCATCGCTCATTTGGGCAATGGAATTTGCCATAATGGGTAACACCGCTGCCATTGGCATTTCCCCTTGCTGTAATTTTTGCAGTTCACCCGTTAAACCGGATAACACCGGCAATAACTTTCGCGTCACCTTAAGCTGGTCAAACACATTGAGTTTTTGACTTCGATATTCATGACCGTTAATTTCAATTTCCACTAGAATTCTCCTAATAAGGCGTCGATCTTAATGCAGTCAAAGACCCAGGCTAAAACATTCGCCTCTTTTGCATTTTGCAAATCCGGTATTTTTTGAAACGCACAACTGCGCGCGGTGATCATATCGCCAGATACCGGATTACGGATCACAATCACGTTATTACCCCAAAGGGTAGATGACACGCTTTGCGCGTTATAGGCGATCATCAGTTTTTTGTTAACCGGTGAGGCTTTAATCAGACTGACCGTAACGGTGCCGGATTTTCCGCCATGTCGGGTATGCATCCCTTCACCATCAGCACCAATGGTCATGGTGTTTTTGGCTTCGGTCATTGTCACCACTATTCCTTCTTCCGAGTTCGCCGAGCCAGAGCCCAAATCTATCACCCCCGTGGGGCCGGTTAGCGTGGCGGAAACATCAGCAAAACTATAAGCGGCCATTTTCTCTCCTTATCGAACAATGGTGATTAAGACATCCGCGAAATGCACGGCACCCGCTAACTTACAGGCAACCTGAATCGGCGGTGCCTTGCGTTTTTCGCGCTCAGATTGCGCCTGCTCTGCCAGCGGTTGAATATAAACGTAATATCCTTTGGTGAGCGTATCCCCGCTTGTTAATTGACCTATACTGCCACCGTTCCATACCCCCGGTGCCAGTAGCCCATTAGTGACCACCTGCGCTAACGATTGCTCAACATTGGTCAGAAGCTGCGTGCTGCCTTGCTCCGTTTGAGGGACTTTGGTGGGGCTGGTATACAAAAGATTATACAGATTGGTTTGCACAAAGTTTTGCAACCAGTCCAGCCCATGGCGTTCATCGAAAAAATCACCATTGGCCATCACGCCTTCTTGTATAAAAAATCACCATTGGCCATCACGCCTTTTTGTATAATGGCGGTGTCGTTATCGTAATTGACAAACACGTTGCAGTTTTTGGCCGCCAGCGTATTCGCCTGTGACGTAGTCAACGTCTCCGCTTTAACACCCGGTTCCTGTTTAAATTTGAGGGTGATCGTGGTGTTATTGCCGTTGAAATTCACTGAAAACGCCCGTCCAAAAGCAGAGGCTGCTGCATAGGGGGTTGATGAAGAATATTGTGTAAAGACCCGTTGATATTTCGCTTTTTTCAAAACAGAAGCGATATCATCCGCTTTCGTACTATCCAGTACGGCGGTATCTTGGGTGGTAAACCCAAAAACGCGGGAACTTCCGGCCGCGCCAATAAAGTTGGCGATACCTTTCACTTCATCGGTAGAAAGCGCAGCGGTTACCACCAGTCCATACCAGCCGCTCGAAAAATCCGCCAATGTTGAAACCGC
Source organism: Arsenophonus endosymbiont of Crataerina pallida (assembly GCF_964020125.1). Lineage (NCBI taxonomy): Bacteria > Pseudomonadati > Pseudomonadota > Gammaproteobacteria > Enterobacterales > Morganellaceae > Arsenophonus > Arsenophonus endosymbiont of Crataerina pallida. Next base: position 889,796 of record NZ_OZ026540.1, read on the forward strand.
ATCAACGATAGTTTCACCGTCCATACCTAAAACAGGGGTTGCGCCACTCTCTTGGGTTAGTTTCAACAACGCCGATAAATCGGTACCTGATTCCGGTGCGGAAGCAAAACCCACTGCGCTTGTTTTATCTGCCGTATTCGATGTCATCACAAATCGACTATCGTTATTATTCCACGTTATTGTAGACGTGCTCATTTTTTCACCAATTCGGGCGGCAACACCGTTTAAATTGGTTTCTTGCGAAAAATCAATGGCACTTAACTTAACCGTTCTTCCGTTTACACTGATATTCATCGCGCCATCGGTAATCGCCTTAAAATTGTTAATTTTTGTCTCTTCTTCGGACAAAATGCCACTGCGCAATAATGCGGGTGAGGCTGCTTTTACCCAGCGTCCCACGTATAAATCGACGGGTTTTGGTGACTGCTGGTAATAGAGTGAAGCCGCCTGATACTCGGGTGCGGTTGTACCAAAATCATTGGCGACTTCCTCAATATTGGAATACGCCCGTAATCGCTCAAGCGGATCGATAACGGGTGAATCACCTAAAATGAGTAGTGAACCAAAATTACGGCTACTTGCGGCACGCGGTGACATATCAAGCGTGACCTTAACCACCCTTGAAACGGGTAAACCTGTTGACATTATTTGTCTCCCAAAAACGTGACGTGGGCATCTGTCACTGATTTTATGTGATAGCGACGCACCACTTTGCGACGTAGATGAACGGTTATATCAAACCGGTTCACCCACTGATTGTTGATAAGCTCAGGAAACGCGGTAATTTGGCTGTGGCTACCGAGGGTAAGATTGGACTTATTCAGTTCGGCGTTATTTTGACTGAGCATAATGCCATCCCGAAATCGGGCGGCGTAAACCATACCTTCTCTTCCGTAGAAAGAAGCCATACAGGTTAAGGTTTCGTACTGCCAAAGTTCGCTCGATTCATCGCTTTGTTTTACCAAAGCGGGATTTGGCTCACTGGTAATATCAATGATACCGAAGGCACACCAGTTAGTATCAGGGGATGGCAATGGCGCGGGCTTTGACTGCCAACGCGGTAATACCTGTTTTGCGGGCAACCCCGATACGCCACCAACCCAACGACTTAACAGACGATTTAAGCCTTCATTATACAGGGCATTATCATCAAAGGGCGTTAGCCATCCCGCCTCCGTACTGCTGTTATTGCTCATGAGCGATGCCTCCGTCAAACGGCATCAGTTCACAATGCGCCTGCACAAATCCCGCACCATAAGCGGTGTAAGGATCGACGGATTTGACCAGATATTTGCGACCCTGATAGGTGACAATATCGCCAATATGATGGGTTTCACCGGCTATTAATCGGGTGGTGGTCACCACCAATATTCGACCACTGACCAGTTGACCAGACGTTCTTATTTGTGCCTCAATTGAACTATCCACCGTTACTACACCTGAAAAAGGATACGTACTTTCTTTTGTCGAAGTAATACCTTCATCATCAATCAAAATTTCCCGTCGTGTGTAAGTGAGCGAGGTATCGCAAAAATCCGGATCAAAAAGCACATCGGTTACATCAAGCATTGGCATTTTTCTTTCTCACAACATAGGTAATTGAACGACGATAGATACCGGTGTCAATCAGCGGTCTCGCGTTAGTATTATCCGGCGGTAAACCGGTTTTTCGATTCTCAAGCTCTTTCGCTGCGCCTTTACGTCCTCGTCGTGCTCTGGCAGCTAATGTACTGTCCGCCAGTGGCACAAATTTGCTTTGAGTAATGACGGCTTGCACGCCTTGAACGGCGATCTGACCTGCTCGATTTAACGCTTGCTCTGCTTTATCCGGCTGATCATCCAAAATGGCTTTAGCGGCAGATTTCAATTCAGCGGTGGTTTTAGTTTCCACTGAACGAATACCCGGTATTAAATGTGGCCTTGCCGGAATGTTTTTAGCCGGTGAGCCAAACTCGTTGAGATAACCAATCGCTGCATTGCTAAAGGGAATATCCTCGCGTTCACCCTTTTCAGCCGGAATACCGACCAGTACCTCTTTTTTACCAAGTTGAACGAGGGCATCAAACAATTTACCCGTGTTGTCAATACGTAAGGTGACGCCACTTTTCATAATTGCCGGCCTCCAGCCCCAAACATAAGCACCCATTGGTAAAACTCCGCACCAAAACGGGTGTTATTCCAAAATCCGGCATTGGGGTTTAGCGTCATGCTGTTATCGTAACTGACGCTGACCTTATCAACCGACTTGGATGTTGCCACCCCTGAACTTGAACCGCCAACACCGCCCGCCTGTAAATAACGCGAATCCATGGCATAAAGCGTGAGGTAATGCGCGACAAATAACCCCACCCAGTAAGGAAAAACATCACTACCGGACACATTTTCACTGAGGAATTTGTCGGCTAAATTTAAACGAAACTGAATTTGCGCATCTGGAAATTTAACCTCATCGTTAAACGGGGGAAAATCATTGCGAAATTGTTGTACCGTTGGCAGGTTTTTGTTCCGTTGACGCATCGATATCCTCTTTATTTTCAGTTTCCTTTTTTCCCTTCGCTTTTTTCTTGGTATGCCCGTTTTCTTTGGTTAACGCTTTAACGGGAGTAAGCACAATGCTATGCGCCTCGGTAAACCAATGTTCTGCCGTGCTTTTGCTTACGTCGTGAATACCGACATCAAAATGGGTTCGCTCGCCGGATTCATGGGTAAGCGTAAAGGGTGTGTGTACTTGAATCCGCATAAATAGACTCCAAAAAGAAAGCCTCATATAGGGACTTAAATGCCATCACAGTAAGCTAGCGTTTCCCGATAAACGGGCTCGACGGCACCTAGACGACCATAATAGGTGGTCAGTTGATACAATCCGCGGTATTGAATGGGAATACTTTGTAGTGGCACCATCGGAAAGCGTACATATTGCTTTTCGTTGGTATAGGCCACCATTCTATCTTTATTACCTACCCCACGGCCTTTTAACCATTTTACCGCCCGGATATTCAGCGGGATACCGTTTTGATGATACGCAATGGTATTGGTTTTCAGGTAAGTCAGTAAGGACTGGTTACCCGCACTAGACACCAAAATAGTGGATAACAATGCAAATTGTTCAGGTGGAATAAGTAAATCTGTGGGAACCATCGAGTACGCCGATGCTGCCCACGCATCGCTTAATATTTTATTGATGCTGTCGCGAATTTCATCGGCGGTTGATTCGCTCCACTTTTTGGCAGCGTTATTGGTCTTGATATTATCAAGATTGAGCAACCCTTTTACATTCATTGCGGTGTCACCAATATAGACTTGCTCGTCAATGTCCATATTCCATTTCAGACGCATACCGTCATATTTTTGCGAATCTACCGGACGACCAATTTGTCTTGCGGCTTCAAGTTCGACGACCGTCCAGCCAAGCTCCATCCCCCAAAGTTGCAGTGGGAACCCTTCTTTTTGAATATCGATATTCACGCCGGCGATCGCGGTAGAATCCTTCCCTATCCAGTTTTTACCGTTTGGATTGGCGCCTGTCCCTGCGGCGGCAAATCCGGTACGGGTAAAACTTGAAATATCATCCGCAATTGAAACATCTTCTCGTAACTGAATATCACGACTATAGGTATATTGCACCAAAGGGAGATTAATCGTCTGGTCTAAACGCTCAAGCTCACCAATCAAAAAAGCGCCGGTTGAGTCAATCGTACGCTGGTCAAATGTTAACATGGGTTATTCCTTAAATTTTGTACGATATTTCAACGTTGCCGTCAGCATCACCGTGTCCGGTGAATTCCGCATAGCCAATATCACGGTATTTATGTTTTCTGACGCCCCTGACCCCGTTTTTTCTTCAGCAATTAAAATAGCACCCAGTGGGCTTTTATCCGTTGCCCCTGCCACTCGCACATAGACCTTGGCACCTTTTTTAACCTGTTCGCTATCCACACCCACATTCACCATCACATAGCCTCGCTTTAGCGCATCACCGGTGAAATTTTTATCTTTCCCGACTTGTTGAATAAAATCTTGCGTTTGCGTTGTTGGATAAGGGCGAATATAGATGCCTTTGATAACATCAGCGGTATCACCTTCGGCAAGCGGCACAAAATAATCGCCGTCATATTTCCCGGCTAATCCATAGGCGGGAAAACCGTCTTTAGATTTCAACAAGACAGGTTCAGTGGTCAAATCCCGATAGCGTGAGATAGCACCGGCGATACCCACTGGCATCCGATAAAGATAAGGTTTCATCATTTTTATTTCCCTCGTGTTGCCCAAAATTCGGCATTTGCCTTGTTTAAATCGGCGATAGTATTGCCGGATTTTCGGATTGAATCGATAGTGGGGGTATTGGCGGTATTGCGGTTTTTCGAAAGTTCTGCGACCGCATTAAACGCCATATCCACCGTGCGCTTAGGTAATCGGTTAATTTCTGCATCTCCCACAATAGAGCGAACAATAGTTTGGTCTGCATTGGCTAACACCTGACGTTTAAAGGCCGTGGGTTTCACTGGTGTTGAAAGGGCTATCCCTGGCATAATCAACTCTGCTTTATACGCCGCATCGCCGGTAATGGTTTCTGCCTTTTCGTTTTTTTCCTCGTCATCAACGGTACCGGCTGTTTTATCCTCCTGTTTATCGCCACTATCAGCGGTTTTACCCTCAAGAGCATCTAACCGGGTCAAAATAGTCTGAATGTAATCCGGTACCCCCTCATCACGGGTCTCGACTTCGGGTTTTTCGGCTGGCATCGGGGTTTGAGGGCTGATAGTAATATTAATCGCCTTCGGTAACTCGCCGGTGCCTTCATCACCGGTGAGGGATTCAGGCGGATTATTTAGGACTGATTCCATTGCCACGGCGTCTTTCGTGCGATGGGCACTTAGCAGCCGTTTGAACCAGGTTTGTGTTTTGTTTGACATACTGTCTCCAATTGCACATCGTATTCCCGCTCTGCCTTTAGGTACCAGAGCGACATGATTGCCAACGATTTCATACTGACGTGCGATGCCAGGCGCAATCTGTTCGTATTGCGCATCATAGCCACACGAGACTTCGTCGTTGCCGTTGTTAATTTCCTCGATTGCGAGCGCATCTTTGATAATTAAATCCGCGATTATCAAATCCGCCTGTTCACCTTCTCCGCGCCTCACATTTTGTACATGCCCCTGCGCCAAATCGCGCCAATTGTCGGTATCAACAAAAATGACATTGCCTTCTTCATCTTCGGGATGCAGTAGTGTGACACTCATCCCTTCAAACGAGGCCAGCGTTTCGGGACGAAAGACGTCACTTTCCTCTCTTTCTACCAGGATTTGTCCGCGGCTATCCGGTTTGACCTTCGGCAAATCCAAGGCGGAATAAACCTGCGTGCCCGTTCGGGCAATCGGTACGTTTTTACACAATAGCGAGCCGTCCGCCATCTGGTAACGGGTGTTACCAAGACGGGTTTCAAAATAATATTTCATGGGTTTTATCTGTCAGAAAAAGAGACTTCACAGTAGCAACGGCAATTGGGTAATGCGCCCGCGTGCCCTGTCATACCATCCAGGGTAGGTGGGTTGTGCCAATCGATAAATTGACCTTCCAGTTTTTTGTGTGATGGCCTTACATCACCATCATGGGCGGTACGCCAAATATAGCCGGTTGAGCCAATTGCCAATGCTCTCGCTTGAGTTAAGGCTTGCGTTGCTCGGCCTAGTTCGGTACGGGCTAGCATCTTTGCCCGCGATGCCGCCACCTGACCGGATTGCGCTATCATTGTGGTAAAATGTTCAGGTCTTTCGGCGTTCACTACCGCTTCAATCGCTCTGTTTTGGATATCGTAGACTCTATCAGCGGCATCCATTGGCAGCGATTTAATGTACTTGATTTGCTCATGGACAATAGACTGCATGACATGCCCCACGGGTGCTTGAGCAATTAACTGTTTGAGTTCCCCGCTCATTTCATGGCTATTTTGTTGCCACAATTTCGCGTTATCTTGTGATACCGTGTCGACAAATTTTGTCGCTACCCGCCTTGCCCAACTCTCGATAAGTTCGCTGTAATCCTCTAATGCTTGCTGAATGTCCAGCACTGAATCATTCGAACCGTCGTAGCGTTGGTTGATAATAGCGCCAATTTCGCGGGCAACCTTACTCAGGCTCGTTCGATATTGGGTTTCCGCCCGTTTTGACCGTCGCTGCGTGGACAGCACTGAGCCTTGGCGGCGGTTCGTCTTCCGCATGATTGATATCCTCATCGGTGATGGTACTGCCAATACTGATAACATCGGACAAATCCCGTAGCGAGGACATGGCCGCTTTCACTGACAGCATGCCGCCATCCTGTGCGGCATTGAGCGCATTAATCATGTTAACCGCGACGGTAGACTTATCCATGTCTGACATTTGCCAAAGGGGATTAAACGCAAAACTAAAATCATCGGGTAAGGGTTTACCTAATGCCGATTGATGCGCTATCTCAAATAGCTTCCTTAACGGTTGCTTTAATCGCCTTGATTGTTGCGTGGCGATATTGTCGTAGTAATTGGCTAAATCGGCATCGCCAGTATTGAACCCTGACGGGGATTGACCAAACAGCCGGACTAAGGGAATACCTGTCGCTCCGCTAATCTGTTCAGCAAACCGCGTCAGCACGTTATCTAATCCTGAAAACGAATAGCTATGCGTTTCAAAGTCATCGTCCGTATCCATGAGCGTCATCCCTTCGTTGCTCTGGTACTGACGTATCATGTCCATGTGCTTCATCAGCGATTCGTATGGCTTGCCGCCAAAACCGATGATTTCACGGAGCTTATTCACTTTGAATGTTCGTAAATGCGCTTTATACACCAATTGCGCAATACCGGTTGTGGTGCTATCAAAGGCGGTTAACCGGTCAAAAATACGTTCAATGACCGACATGCCCCACTCATTCTCGGTTTTGGCTTGCTGGTAAGGGAGTGTCACCCCATCAAAACGGATTAATCGACTATGATGCACTTTCCAGGCGGGAATGCCGTTCTCAACGGTCACAATGTCGTAGAATTCTGGTCTACCTAGGTCCTTGCTTAACGTTTTGATACGACGATTCAAATCCGGGTTAACCTGCCAACGGTCAAGCGGTAAAATACCTTTGAATTTACCTTGTCCTATCGTCTCGATACGTAATGGTGTAAAAGCGCTTGCCCTTCTATCATAATAATCCCTAATGCGCCGCCGTAAAGCCGTGACCACTTGATCGCGTTATTGAGACTCTCCCAGATTTCCAGTTCATGGTTAGGAAATTGAATGTTAATTATTTCTTTTTTTCTGACCTTAATTGCTGATACGGATGACCGATCTCTAGTTTCACCATCAAGTAGTCGCCTGGCTTTTCGTCAACCAGAGGTTTTTTTATACAATAAATTGAATTTAGTTAGATCTTCCCTACGCGGTTTTCCGTAACCATCGCGCCTTTTTGACTATCTTACGGCGCATTTCCAGTAATACTTCTGCTCTGATACCCACCTGTACGCTGTTAAAAATCATCCGGCTCCCACATAATATGCATTGATACGGATCCACATTCGTAAAGTGTTTCATCAGCGACGCAAAGCCCGGTTTATGCGGTTTTTTCTTCACCTGCATACCCAGTGCCGCATAGACTTTCGGCAGCAAAATCCCCCGTTTCCGGTTGGCCAGAAAGCCGTAATACCGCACCATCTTAAAATGCTGTGACGGGATATGGCTGATGTAGCGCAACAACATTGCTTCCTGGCTCAGATATTGGGTGCGGTGCTTTCCCGTCCGGTGATCATAGTAATGATGGACAACAGTGCCTCCGTTATAATGACGCAGTTTTGAGGCTGCAACCGGCGGGCGTTTCAGGTAACGGCCAAGATAATTGACATTTTGTCGGGCATGTTTGGTTTTTTTCGCAAAGTGAATTTTCCAGCGCCGCTGGTACTGTGATTCCAGAAACTGACACCATTCCCGGTAGTCGCGGATATGCACATAGCCGGCAGCAGGTAAATTCAGCCCGCCGTAATTCTCTCGAAGTAACGCGATGACAGCCCGGCGCCAGTACCGCTCTACTACTTTCTTTTTGAAGAAAACCGGTCGCCAGACGTCGTGTTTGCGGCATAATCCGCCGCGGGTCACCGATAAATGGATATGCGGGTGTTGGTTAAGCTGACGCCCGTAAGTATGTAGGGCGACAAACAACCCGATTTCGATATTGAGTTTTTCTGCCCATTTCAGCAGGGTTCGAGCGGCACAGGCAAACAACTGATTCAGTAATGGCCAGTTGTGATTAAATGCCGGCCAGAGTTTATCAGGCATAGTGAAAGTGATGTGCTGCCATTCGCAGTCTGGCAAAATGTGTTGCTGCTCGGCTATCCACTGTTCGGTGGCTTTCATCCCGCAGGCGCTGCAGCCTTTGCTTTTGCAGCTCTGACAGAAATATTTGGTGTGCGGGCAGTCAGGGGAGTCGCAGCAATAACGACGGATACCCATAGCACCGGTGCCACAGGCGAGCATCCGTTCGACGACCAGTTTAGTCCATTCGGGAACGGAAGAGCCGTATTTCATGAGTAACCGGTTCCAGCCGTCATCTATCTGGAAGAGAAGTTTTGCGGGTCGGGGAATATACATACACCGGATTATAACGGGAGGCGGTTACTAAGGACAGCCATTTACTTACAGCGTCTTAGCTCCCGACGCAGGCGGGCTACTGTCCATCAAATAAAGATTCGATTTCCCCTTTGTCGCTCGACTCCATTTGTGAAGTAATGCGAACACCTTTTCGGGTCATATCATCGGCGACGGTATAGACCGCCGCACCAATGATCCACGATGAGCGATAAGCATATTCGAGTAATAACCGGTTTCGACTTGTCCAGTCAGGGCGATAAGTTGAATCCGCATGTTGATTGGGGGTTTGCATCCCGACACGGGCGGTAAAATTCTCATACCCGTCAGCCGTTTTTTGAGAGTGTGATTTTTTCTTTTTTGTCATGCGCTTCTACCCAGTAGTGTCCAGATTTCAAGTGCCGTGTTCATTGGGGCAAAGTTGATCATCACTGAATCGGCTAGATTGGGTGACTTTGTCCCATCGGGTTGTTTATCTATTACGATTTTTCCCACCGCGTTAATGGAATAGGTTGGCTGCGATAATTCAACGATGAGTTTGTCTTTGAGTCGCATTGCGCCATTAATGGCAATCAGTTCATCCGGTTTGAAGGGTTGTTTTTCGACTACCGCTCGGTAAACATTTTGGAAGCGTTTGCGTAAATGCCACCAACTTTGCGCTTTGGCATTGGCAAAAAAATCCTTGTTTAATCGCGCATTCTGGCCGTCAAATCCGGCGATCGCTTCTTTGTCTGGGTCAAACACCCCGCCACTGCCGCGAAACGGCACGGCGTCAATACGTACGGCTCTTCTTTGTCTGCGCTGGTCATTGATAATTCGCGCATCCCCTCTTACGCCCGCACCTAACCCATCCTCATCAAAGCGAAAACTCTCAAGCTGATACTTATCCGCTAACTGAAAAACGGTTTCAACGCTGCCGAAAATATCGCTGCCTTTTCCTGACCACTCTTCGATACCCTCAAGCAAAAAACCATGCCGCCAAGAAAAGGCGTTCTTGTCTCTGCCCTCATCCGCCACATCAAAGGCCCCTAGACGTATTCCGGTTGGGTTAATGCCAAGTTTCGTATGGGCATCAATTGCTGCTTGTACCCACTCTGCCGGAATCAGCACCCCTTCAACCGACGCCTGATAGTTCAAATCCAACTCTTGCGCCACAATGACCGGATTATCAATTTTCTGGCATTCTTTCTCGTACCATCCATCATCCTTGCGCGGGTCACTTCGCCAGTGAAAGGTAAACACCGGAATACGGCCACTATGACGTTTTTGGGCAAACGGATTAGCCATGCCGTTAACCGAGCTCAAATCAATGCGGCAACGGGTGGTTTGAGATAAGGCAGCATCAATCAGTAACGGTCTGGGCAAAAAGGCGGCTTCATCGACGAAATAGAGTGTCGTGCGGTCACCCCGTCCGATATTGTCCCCTGCTTCACCCTTGATAATGGCGCCTGTGTTTGGGAAATTGACCCGCATGTAGGGGGCGTGTTTTTTCGCTTCCCAACCGCCCCTAAACTCTTGAGGTAACGATTCCACAAACTTGCGCGCTTTCCAAAATAGCGCTTTCGGATCACCGGTGCTGTCAACGTACTCTTCTTTGCGGGAGCCAAAGCCAATCACCATTTCCTTGTTGAAGAGACATAACGCACAGGCTAACGCAATTGACGTCCAGCTTAAGCCCATTTCGCGGCTTTTTTCGGTAATGCCATTTTCACGCCCACGCCAGCGGGTCATTATCCAGTCAATCCAGGCTTCCTGTTTCGGGAACAGCAAAAAAGGAATAGTCACCGGTAGTCCATAATCAATATTGCGCGGATCTGTTGTCATGCCCCAGTCGATAATAAACTGCGCGGGATTATCCTTGTAAAATCGGGTTAATAGTTCAAAACTTTCCGGCTGCTCCCGAAGACGTTGTAGTCGCTCCGCGCGCCACTTAAACACCTGGACATAATCCGGCTTTTTAAAGTCAAAAGGGAACGGTAATGGCATAGGGATTTGTCCAGAAAAAAGCGAGTCAAAAAAATATATCGCACATAACTGCGTACATAAAAAATAAAAACAGGAAATTAATTAACGTAGTATATTGATATTAATACATAATATTTATCTAAATATTATTTCTAGTAAAAATAAGTAAGCGATTTTTAGCCCTTTACCCCATCAATTTTTTATAGGCTTCTGCCGCCTGTTCGGGGGTCATCTCATGCGTGATTAATTCAACCTGATTATGTGAAGTTCCTGAATGTTCTATTTTCTGTTTATTGGTATACGCGTCACCACATTCTTTAGCTGCTTGCTCTATCATTTGCGCCGTGAGTAAAAAATTATCCATCGACTCTGTTCGAATCGCCATACGGTTTAACACACGCAGTCGATACGCTTTATTGGCAATAGGAATATCACTAATCTCTTTTTTGAATCGCTCTCGCGTGAAGTGAAAGAGATCAACCCATTTTTGACCAAGGCTTTTTCCAATCGCTTTTGTGGGGTCATAGGAAGAGACCTGTTGTACGGTGAGCGTTAATCCAAATTCCAGTTTCACCTGTTTGAGCACCTGAGTTGGGCTATCGAAACAGGCTAACGACTGCACGATGAAGGCCTTAACCTCTGGAGATAATGCCGCCATTGGTTACCCCTCCTACTAAGTTAATATAATTTATTCTGGTTAATTTCAATCGAAAACACGTTTACTGATTTATTGACACTGTGTTTTGATGTACTGCTGTAAATATTCTGTCTGCTTTTCGTTCTCAACTATCATTTCTCTGCTCTTCAATTCGCTTTATTGCCTGTTTGTCAAGATTACACTGTTCAATCACTGTCAGTAACTGCTCATTGAGTATCAGGCTATCACGCCATGTCATCATACCCGCAATCGCTGGCGGCAAGCAGTCAGCGAGTAGGTGAGAGGGTATCGGAATGTGAGGAATCTGAACGTATTCGATTTGTGTGCTGCTGCAACTCGACAACAGCACCATTAGGGATAATGCGATTGGCGCAATCCCGATTGGCGACATGCGTTTTAATTGCTACTTGTGTTGCTTCAGAGTCAACCGCTTTACGCTGACGGGTTTCACTATTAATTCGTGCAATATCATTGATTACCCTTATTGACTGAAAAGCATTAGTCGTGATGGCTACCTGTTTATTGAGGTCAACAGTGAGTTTTTTATTTAATGCCCTGACTTCGTTTAAGGATGTCAACAACCAAGATGCCCATAAGATTAGTCCTGCAATAATCACTACGACAAATGCGTAAGGTCGCCATAACATATTACGCTCTCTATTTCTCGACGGGTCATTAACCCTTTCCAAACTTCGCCTTTTACATAAACCCATCGTTTCATCTCGTCACAAGCACCCGTTCGGTCATTTGTGTTAAGCTTTTTAAGCAAGGTGGATTTAGCAAAATTGCCGACGCCCACGTTGTAGGCAAATGAGTAAAGGGCTGCCTGAGTGAGCGTATTGATACTGACCTTAATCAACGGGTCAACATAACGTTTAACCACTTTCAAATCGTCATCAAGCCACTTGTTGCAATCTTCTTTGGTGTAAGTTCGGTTACGCTCAATATCGTTGCCTGTGTGCCCGTAACAGACGGAAAGCACACCACCCCCATCGAAATAGGGTTTGAGTCTCAACCCTTCAAAATGGGTTATCATGCTTGAGGCTAGAAACAACGCACTACCGCCTGTTGCCATCACTATTTTTTTCGGTATTTTCATACTGACGCTCCTTGAGTTTGTACTCCTTTTTGCGGTAGTACACGTTGATTAAAAATGTCCCTATCGTGCAGACAATACCGACAATAGCCACCCACTCCCCAAGGGTAAAAAAACCTAAAATGGTCGTCATAATGCCCCAGAGATAGGCCGTTGGGGTTGAGTATTTTTCAGGCATGCGCATATACCCTCCTTGTTGAGGGTTCCATTGCTTGGATTAAACAGGGGAGCCAACCACCTTACTCGTTTCGATTATTAGATTTGTCAGTATTGCGGTGGCGTAAATGCCAAAGCGAAATAAAGCCAGTTAAGCGACTGGCGGCACATATCCGTATTTGATATTGTTAAATCGTCAAATAAACCAATGTCAAAATAAGGAAAATTATGTCTGACCAAAAACAATCACCAAGTGAAAACAACACCCAATCTTCTAACGCCGGAAAAACCACGCCAGAACAAGGTGCTAAAGACTTCACAACAAAACGTATGGTTGTCGGGGATTCAGCGAAAAATATCAAAAAAAGTAATAAGTAATTGCAGATATTGTCATTGATAATATTGGAGTGAGGATTGTTGCGATCCTCACTCTATTTAAATGTTTTCTAATTTTGATGTTAATATCAATCAATTCATCTGCGGTAGCACATAAATCAATTAGCCGGTAACGCCGTATGAGCGTTAAGGGTTTTCTTTGCGCTTTGAACCCTTTGATTTCTAAATTTTTATAATCGGTATCACAAATGGCTTTGTAAGGTTGCGTATACAATCTGTTTGGCGAAGTAAACACAGCACCTCTAATATTTGGTCGTAAGCAGAACAAGACCAGATACCCTGCACAGAGCACCCAACACATCAGGAAGGTAGCTAAACCCATCGTTAAATACGCAAAAATTGGCTTTTGCGTTAAGAGCAAGAAAGCGGAGCCAATGCCTACTATCAAAATGTTTAGCAATTTATACGCGTTTTCAATATTAACCGTATTCGACTTGTAAATTTCTTTAGCGCACTCCTCACCTTGTTTTTCAAGAAATGCCAATAGGTCATCATCCACATCAAGGAAATAATCACTTGGAAGTTTGTTCATCCCCACCCCACAAAAAAGAAAACCTCGCAAAAGCGAGGTGAGCAAAAAATACTTAATCGAGGTTTTATTTATCAGCGTACATTTCGGCTGGACGCAAAAATTCATCATGGGCACTTTAGCATACCTTTTGCGGCCGCACCAGTGTTTGATAACTGTTTGTATGATATTTGTACAACACATCGATATCTAATTGAATATCAAGGGTTTCTAAGCATCCCAAAATAAAGCCTTCCGCAATTTGCATTCTTTTTCGCACCTCATCCTCTCGTACCGCAAACTTTCGCGCGATAGCACGCTTGGATATCCCACGGATATAATAATCCTCGATGTAATTCAGCTCTCTCGCCATCCCCACCGTGTTAAGGCGACTGACGCACACATCAATCACTAACCCATCTGCATCACTGCATGATAAACGATTTGCCCCGGTAAACGGCATGAAGCGATCAAAGCCCGATGCCACCGGCAACCAACTTACCGCGGCATACGGATTACCCGCACACCACCCGCCCCAGTGGAGTAGTATTTTCTCGATGTCTCTGCTCATGATCTTTGTCGCTCCTGTTGTGAACGGGAATGTTTTTGCCGCTCGCGTTTAAACTTCAATTCAGGCATTTCAGGTTTTGCATATTCATTTGAACTGAATAAAACCGGAACGGCTCAGGCGCAACACAATACCCCTCTCACCCCCTTTAGGGGGTGAGAGGGGTATTGTGTTGCGCCTTCTCGCTAGCCGTCATGTTGCGCTTTGTTGCGCTAAAAAACCTTTTAAAATCAATGATATTATTTTTTGTTGCGCTTTGTTGCGCTTCATGTTGCGCCTTACTTCCAATTAACCTTAAAAATTGCATATCTATGTATAATAATTGCATATTTATATAATCTCTTCTCTTGGTTGATTTTGGCTTTTTTGTTTTTCTTGCAAACTGTGAAAATTTTTCCGCTCATCTTTTTGGTCGTTTTCACGTTCGAGTGCTAGTATCGAATCATAAATAATGCCATCAGACGACTCAGAAACACCTTGCGACTTTTTCATTCTTGAGATAACCGTTCGCAGAATATTTGATTCCATACCTAAATCTTTCCATCTTTCTCGTAGTACTGCCCGTTCAATACGTCCGCCTGCACTGTCTAATTGCTCCCAAACCCAAGCTTCATGTGTATCACGCTTTGTGGGCTTGCTTTCATCATCAAAAGTGGTGATAATTTCAGCGAAAGGAACATCTTCAAACACACGTTCGGTTGTTAAACGTACCGGCTCGTAGATCTCTCCTTCTGTACTGGTATAGTCGTTATTAACGCTTTCGTTTTGCTCAATAACGTAATCGGGTAGTGGTACCGTAGGGACGTGATAGCTTTTAGTCGGTTGGGTGGGGCCAGTACGCTGTTTCTCATTGATAAGGTTAACGGACTCACCCACTAGCTCTACCTTAATAACCGAGTCGACGTTTGCAAAAGCCGCAGAAGAGCCACGCATCCCTTTATTACTGTCTTTCCCTGTGTGGTGGATGAAAACTACCGCTGCTTCAATTTCTGAAGCAACTCTGGTTGCGCCCGCCAGAAATTTAGCCATATCCCCAGCACTATTTTCATCACCGGAGTTCATCGACTGCGATAACGTATCCACCACAACCATACGTACCGGCTCTCCGGTTACATCTTTTATACGCTTAATTTCTTTCAATACACCATTAACCACCTTTGGCTCTGCTAAATCAACCGCACGCGGTAACGTGTAAAAGTTTTTGATAGGGTTACCATTATTATATTTATCTGCCCATACGCCTACCCGTGGCGAAATCGAGCTTCCACCTTCTGCGGCAATATAGAGAACAGAACCGCCCTTTATGTTCCTTCCCGCCCAACGGTGTTTCATCAGGGCAACGCGCAAGCTAATAGACAAGGCGGTATAGGATTTAAAGGTAGAAGAAGCGCCATAAATCGCCGTCACACCCACAGGAATAAGCCCCTCAACAATAAATTTTCCAGGGGTTCCGTAACCGCCTAAATGCGGTTGCGATACAGGTAATTCAATCTCACTGGCAACCCCCGTTTTCAATCGCGCTGCCCCGGGATTTACCCATCCTGCTTTTTGCGCTAAACTGAATATTGCTTGATAGCCTGTTCTTTCGGCGCGTAGTTCAGGCCATTTGGCTTCTGCGGCGGATAAGTTTCCTTTATCGGCGGCCGAAGACCAATCAAGCCACATCTTTTTAGCTTCCTCCTCAAAGGGTGTGTCTTTAAACCAGGCGAGGCGATTGCCCATATCCACCCATGAAGGGTAATTCTCCGCCTGGTTTATCATTTTCGGATACCATAGTGCGGAACGTAAATCTTCGAACGTCTGATCATTAATATTTTGCAAATCGACTAGACGGGTTAGATCGTCATTATCGGATTTAGGCACATCGATATGCTCAATAACAGGCGTATTATCGGAGGCTAAAAGCGTATCCACATCAACCACGGTACCTTCAAAACTTTGGTACTTAGCGCCTTCATGAGGAGCAAAAACCATATGCGAAGGCTCATAGACAGAGCGATCCCACTTGATCGCCAGATCACTGAGCAATTCGAAACAATCCATCAACTCCTGCTCAATCCGTGGTCCTAGTTGTGCATATTCGGAGGCAGTCACCTCACGAGATAACAAAAAACCAATACGCCAGCGTTGCTCACCCTGCACAACGGGATGTTCATGACTGGCAGTGGTATAGGCAAAACATTGATAAAATCCGAGAATGCCTGTAAGCATTTCCCACGCGTCTAAGGCACAACCATCCATGTCAAGCCATAACACGCTGCGGTTACCCGCATTAAGCGCATTACGCCCTTTCTTGACATTTTTCATCGCACCCCAGATATAATTAAGCGCTTTTTTCTTTTTGTCGAAAACCGCTTTTGGATCGGAGGGACTAATATTAATATGTTTGGTTAATTTTTTTATCGCCTGCTGATACTCAGCAAAAGAGCCAGCAACAGCAGGACTCGGGCGCTGATCAGTAACACTACGCCCGACGGAATAATTGATTTGCATGGGTTATTTGGCCTTTGACTTATTTAATTTTGACTTGGTAGAAGAATTAGTCATTTTCTTTAAATAAAATTTTTCTAGGGCAATCATCGTAGATATACGCGAATCCTTAGTCTTTCCAGTCAGTATTCTGCTTATTGAAGGCTGTTTAATACCCGTATTAGCTTCTATTTCTGATTGAGTTAAGCCCAATGCTAATAATGCTTTGACAATTTCTATAGGTGATTTCTCATACATGGTATTTCTCCAATTTAATTTCATTTAATCGTCAAAAATACCAATTCGCATAAATATTTGCAATGCGAAAAATTTATTTAAATTCAATTATAATATACGTAAAAGTATATTATGAATTTAATATATAATTTATAGGGGATAACATAATGGGGATGGGGACTCAAAATTTAAATAAAAATATCAAGATATTAATGGATGAAAAGGGGGTAAAGAGCGTTGCTGAACTATCACGTCGAATTGGGATGCCACAACCAACGCTACATAGAATGTTAAGTGGAGAAGTTAAAAGTCCACGATTAGAAATAGTTCAAAAAATTGCTAATTTTTTTAGAGTCGAAGCAAATGAATTGCTATATAAAGATTTAAGTACAACAAATATCTATGAAGAAAGAGATATAACATCATTCACAAGGATCGAACTCAATGCTATTCCGTTTAATTTTTGTAAGGTTCCTGTGTTAGGAACAACACAGTTGGGCGGCGGTGGATATTGGAATTCCAAAGAATCATCGATCGAACATGACTATGGTTATATTGTTTGGCCGACGGAGGATAAAGATGCTTTTGCGCTTCGTTGCCAAGGCGAATCGATGATGCCACGAATTCAACATGGAGAATTCGTTGTTATGGAACCCAACTATAAATATAAACCCGGTGACGAGGTTCTAGTTCAAGATGATAACGGTCAGGTTATGGTAAAAACATTTCTTTATCAAAGAGATGACGTTATTCATTTGCTTTCTATTAACGCTGATCATCCACCGATACGTCTTGCAGCGTCAACCATTAAAAAAATCATTTACGTGGCAGGCATTGCTAAGGATTCTCTTTACCATAGAGACTAAGTGAGTACTTCTACTCAAAGCCCAATACGATTTATCAAAAAAATAATGCGAAAAATAATTGACTAAATGTATTTTTCGCATAATATTATCTATGCGATTATGAATAAAATAATTTATATGAATACCTGCTCTTTAACAATTTAGAAAGTCGGAACCGCACAGATTTTTCTGTATAGACCCCTGCGCATAAAATGCGATGTACCGTCAAACGCGATCCGGTTGGCGAGAAGATTAGCCCCATTTGATAAAAATGGTCGTGAAAGGGCAACACTGACAGAAAAAGAAATGCAAACGCAAAAAACACTAATTATAGGTCATTTTGCGAAGTGGCCTATGGTGGGTGACGACAGTTAAACGCTAAATTACATTAAATTAAGAGGTCAAACATGGATAACGAACAGTTAAGTAGGAAAACCGTGATTATTGACGGGAAAGAAATTGATAAAGAAATTGTTCATCACTGTATGGATACGGTGGAGCAAGCGGTTTTAGACGTTGTGACACATTTAGTGAAAAACGGTGCAGAAAAAGAAGACGTGATTAACGCTGCAAAAACTACCGCCGAGGCGATAGTAGTTGGAATGGTTTTTAATCTTTCTGGCTTAGCTTCTTCCAAATAGCTAAAGACTTCTTGCTGCCAGCATCCTCAATAATTTTTTGATAAACATCTTCTAGTTTAAGAACTTCAATAAGATATTCTTCAGGGGTAAATTTTTTATCACAACGTCTAAGGTATTCGACCGCTAAAGCGCGAGCATCGTATTTATAGCATACAAATTTTTCATTTTTATTGGACATTACTTTTTCCTTATAAGTTAATCGAACCATAAGGATACCACCTCGCCTGACGTGGTTAAAAGCAGGCAATGAATAAATTACGTTAACAAGCACCGCGCTTTAGCCCTTTTTACGGTGAACAAAATGCTCAGATATATCAATATTTCGATTAGGTTTTTATTTATAATTCTTGCTCTCCCAATCGTTTTTTATCTTGGTGTAGTTCAAAATACTGATTTGAGTTTTTTTATTGGTAGATGGGAAGCCAAGGCTGAAAAACTCCTCGCTTTACTACAAACATTCTTGGATAAATATTTCCCTGTAGCGTCAGAGCAAGAAAGATGATGCGCCAAACAGTCGGTTTTGGGGTGTGTGAATAACCAAAATACAGCCATTAAGTTAAAAACCAACACCAGGGCACTACCAATATGGCTGTAGATATAATCCGGATACCTCCGGCACACACCGCCAAAACCGATTGGTATTTAGGAGAAATGATGAAATTTGAAGAATTGAGTGAAAAATCTCAAGAGAAAGCCAGCGAAGCGCTACTGTATGCATTACAGGCAGAAATGGATTCAAATCGCGCTATCGATAATGTCAGGGCGAAAGCACTTGCATCGGCTATCAGAGACGGTTTTATTGCACTTGAAACAGAAGAGCTAGAAAAAAGAGCTAGTAAAGATCCTGGTAAAAACAATAAGAATTTTGGGTTTGCCAATTCATGATGTATACGGTAACCAGGCTTCCCAATCGTCAACCAGGCTAGTCACTCATTATTGATATACCTGTTTTGTGTGTTGTCGTAAACCACAAAGGGGGCGAGCCTGACGCGCCAGAAATATCAGGCAACTCAATAAAATAGTTGATCACTTGTAATCCCTAACATACTCATAAGGGAAATCATAATAGGCATTGCATCTATGACAATGGAAAAGCGCATCGTGAAGAGAAGTATCACCTGGTTTAATGACAGCATATTGAAGTATCGATTTCACGCCAGACTCATAGCAATGAATACAAAGATAGTGAGGTTTTTGCTCAGCACTTTCAGGTATTTTGCTACGGTAGACTACCGTACCCGGTTTAGGGTTATAAAGTTCATAATTAGATTTTTCAATCAACCATTGCTCTTTGTTATTAACCTCTTTTTCAAGCTCAATGATGCGATTCTTTGCCATCATCAAAAGTTCTTGAAGTAGTATTTGTTGTTGGGATACCGCACCTAATTTATTTAATAAATCTATCGTTTTTGATTTGACTTCATAATCGATTTTCATACTGAGAATAGCCCGTCCAGCACTAAAAGCCTGACCAACAGATGAAGTCGTATTTGTTAACACCTCAGTTATTTTAGTAATAATGTTTTTATCTTCTGACATAAAACTCTCTCACTCTGTAAGGGTGAAATTATTTTAGCCGATTTCTCTCTGTAGGGGTACAAGAGGAACCACTGCGGCCTGAAGTGGCAAAATAATCAGGCATACCCTATCTAGCCCATTCCATCGGAAAAACCACCATGCAAAAAGCAAAAATCCTGTCATCGGAGCGATTTCCGATGAACAACAACGTCCGGCGTTTACGCTATTTACAAAAATTAGAAGCGTTAAAACGTAATAGCAATCACCAATTCCCTGTCACTGTATATCGTTGAGGTCGACGCAAAATGCTTACCGCAAATAGCCCCCTGCTGGCAAGACTGGCAGAAAACCACACGCAAATGATCATGGCGCACAATCAACTGGCCGAAGCCCATAAAATGTTAATCAGTCAGTTGGTCGGACATACTGAAAATGACCCCAGTGACCCAAATGAACCGACAGGGGTGAAAAAGCCGAAACCCTTCACACCGGATGTTAAGCCACAACCTGTTGCGCCATCGGTTACCTTTGAACCTCAAGAAGCGATTGAACCTGAGCCTGTTGTCAAAGCACACACTAAAGCCGAAGACAAACCAGCCCCCGTTGTCGCCGAGAAAAAGGTTCAAGCCCCAAAGACCGAAACGAAACCTGCTAAAGCCGTTAAACCAATTGAGCCGATTATTGAAGCGCCTGAAGTAGCGCCTAAGCCCGAACCGGTGGATATTGAATCACTTGATTTGCGTCACGTGGTCGCCCTGTCTGTCTTGTTTGGGGATAAAGCGCTTAAACCTGACAATACGCAAGTTGCTAAAGCCAAAGCGACTTTTGCGTCCGAAAAAGCAGATAGCGTTACCGGGCAAATTGATGCACTTTATTGCGCCTTAAACGGGTTACCTAAAGTGACATTTCTTCCTAAAGCCAAAACCTTCGACGTATGCCTAAAAATACTGGCTAACTGGGATAATCTCTTTGGCATTACCGATCGTCGCGAATTTGCCTTGTCATTACTGCGTGAATTGCCTACCCCAGCAGAAGTCAAACCAATTGATTTTAAGGCACTTCGCAGTGAGGCTTCGGCCTGCATTACTCAACTGGTCAAAGGCGGATATCGCAATGAAGCGGTGGATATCCTCGCCTCATTCAACGCTAAAAAAACGGGTGACGTTACCGATGACAATCTGGTTCAGTTTATCGAGAAAGCCCAACGCGTTTTAGCCGATGATAATGCCGAGGGTAGCGATGGCTGAACATGCAAAACTTTCTCCCTCCTCAGCGCATAGGTGGATGAGATGCGCAGCTAGTCTCGCAGTCGAGGCCACCTTACCCGATAAAACATCGCCGTTTGCGGAAGAAGGAAGCGCGGCGCATGCGTTAGCGGAAAGTATCTTAACAATGCGCCAAAACCCGTTTAGTGACGGGCGTAGACGAACATCTGGATTTGATGCGAAAGACTATATCGGCACGTATCCATTGTTAAAAGCCAACTCGCCACAAGTGGATGAGGAGATGATTGAGCACGTCCAGACCTATATCGATACCGTCTGGAGGCTTGCGGACGGGAAAATCTTACAGGTTGAGGAGCGAGTTGACTTTTCAGCCGTCATTGACGTAGAGAATTCGTTTGGTACCGCCGATGCGATTATTGTCAGCGAGGATGAGTTACAAATCCATGACCTGAAATACGGTAAAGGCGTTAAAGTCGATGCCAGGCAAAATGCGCAACTTATGCTCTATGCGCTAGGGGCGTTACATCAGTTTGACCTTATTTATGATTTTAACACGGTTCGTCTTTTTATTCATCAGCCCAGACTTAACCATCTGTCCGAATGGGCGCTATCGGTTGAGGACTTAAAAGACTTTGGGGACTTAGCCAGATTGAGGGCGCAAAAAGCCATGGAGATGGTAACCCTTGCCGAGCGCAACGGGCTTGATGCGCTACCGGATAGTGCCTTTTCACCGGGCATCAGGCAATGCCAGTTCTGCAAAGCAAAAGGCGGATTGTGTTTTGCCCAGGCGCAATTTGTCCATAATGAAGTCAAAGGCGATTTTGTCGATTTGACCCAACCGCTCGCACCACAATTAAGCGATGCGCCGAAACGTATTACGTTACTAACCCCTGGGCAAATGGCAACACTCTACCCGCATATCGATTTGATAGAGAGTTTTTGTAAAGCCCTGCGAAATCGGGTCGCTGAGGCATTACATACGGGGCAATCGGTACCGGGCTTTAAACTGGTTACCGGCAAACAGGGTAATCGCACCTGGTGTGATGAACGTGAAGCCGAAACGCTGTTAAAAGCCGCCAAACTTAAACAGGAACAAATCTACCACAAGAAAATTATTAGTCCGCCACAGGCTGAGAAACTACTTAAAAAAGACAAACCGAGTCGCTGGGCAAAACTGGAAGCACTTATTGAGCGAGCAGACGGGAAACCCGTTATCGCACCGGAATCTGACCCTCGCCCTGCCCTTGTTATTAATCCCTTAAACGACTTTGACGATGTGACCGAAGCGGCACTCGCTGATAAATCCATCTAATTAAAAGGTAACGTGATGAAAATTAAATTAAACAACGTACGTCTGGCTTTTCCTGAATTATTTGAACCTACGCAAGTCAGTGGTCAAGGAGCGTTCATGGTTAGGAAATTGAATGTTAATTATTTCTTTTTTTCTGACCTTAATTGCTGATACGGATGACCGATCTCTAGTTTCACCATCAAGTAGTCGCCTGGCTTTTCGTCAACCAGAGGTTTTTTTATACAATAAATTGAATTTAGTTAGATCTTCCCTACGCGGTTTTCCGTAACCCTCGCGCCTTTTTGACTATCTTACGGCGCATTTCCAGTAATACTTCTGCTCTGATACCCACCTGTACGCTGTTAAAAATCATCCGGCTCCCACATAATATGCATTGATACGGATCCACATTCGTAAAGTGTTTCATCAGCGACGCAAAGCCCGGTTTATGCGGTTTTTTCTTCACCTGCATACCCAGTGCCGCATAGACTTTCGGCAGCAAAATCCCCCGTTTCCGGTTGGCCAGAAAGCCGTAATACCGCACCATCTTAAAATGCTGTGACGGGATATGGCTGATGTAGCGCAACAACATTGCTTCCTGGCTCAGATATTGGGTGCGGTGCTTTCCCGTCCGGTGATCATAGTAATGATGGACAACAGTGCCTCCGTTATAATGACGCAGTTTTGAGGCTGCAACCGGCGGGCGTTTCAGGTAACGGCCAAGATAATTGACATTTTGTCGGGCATGTTTGGTTTTTTTCGCAAAGTGAATTTTCCAGCGCCGCTGGTACTGTGATTCCAGAAACTGACACCATTCCCGGTAGTCGCGGATATGCACATAGCCGGCAGCAGGTAAATTCAGCCCGCCGTAATTCTCTCGAAGTAACGCGATGACAGCCCGGCGCCAGTACCGCTCTACTACTTTCTTTTTGAAGAAAACCGGTCGCCAGACGTCGTGTTTGCGGCATAATCCGCCGCGGGTCACCGATAAATGGATATGCGGGTGTTGGTTAAGCTGACGCCCGTAAGTATGTAGGGCGACAAACAACCCGATTTCGATATTGAGTTTTTCTGCCCATTTCAGCAGGGTTCGAGCGGCACAGGCAAACAACTGATTCAGTAATGGCCAGTTGTGATTAAATGCCGGCCAGAGTTTATCAGGCATAGTGAAAGTGATGTGCTGCCATTCGCAGTCTGGCAAAATGTGTTGCTGCTCGGCTATCCACTGTTCGGTGGCTTTCATCCCGCAGGCGCTGCAGCCTTTGCTTTTGCAGCTCTGACAGAAATATTTGGTGTGCGGGCAGTCAGGGGAGTCGCAGCAATAACGACGGATACCCATAGCACCGGTGCCACAGGCGAGCATCCGTTCGACGACCAGTTTAGTCCATTCGGGAACGGAAGAGCCGTATTTCATGAGTAACCGGTTCCAGCCGTCATCTATCTGGAAGAGAAGTTTTGCGGGTCGGGGAATATACATACACCGGATTATAACGGGAGGCGGTTACTAAGGACAGCCATTTACTTACAGCGTCTTAGCTCCCGACGCAGGCGGGCTACTGTCCAAATACCGTGCCAATTTCCTTATCGCCAAAAGCCGTACTGACCTGATTGAAGAAATCAAAACGGGGATTAAGGCGGTCATTAAGGAAAAATGGGGAGCCAAAGAGGTAGAAAAAATTTATAACAGCATCTGCCACTCCAACAACCGTTTTTGCTTCCGCGATGGCGACAATAAAGAATACGATGGCTATGCCGGAAATATGTACATCACCGCCAGTAATAAAGATCGTCCGTTAGTCATTGACGTAAATCGTACACCACTCACCGCACAGGACGGTCGTCCCTACTCTGGCTGTTACGTTAACGCCACCATTGAATTTTATGCCTATGACAATAATGGTAAAGGGGTTTCAGCCTCCTTAAGAGGGGTTCAGTTTTTCCGGGATGGCGATGCCTTTAGCGGTGGAAGCGTGGCCTCCGTTGACGAGTTTGACGACCTGAGCATGGCTGAGGAAGAAGACGATATCGCCTTTTAAAACACCAGAGAAACCACTGCGGCCTGAGGTGGTTAAACATTCAGGCAATCTAATCAATTTAAGGATGTGTGAATACGGCTCTGCGCTCGTGGGACAGTCAACACTATAAATTATCTTTCAAATAGCTAATAGCGTTTGATTGCGTTTACCCGTCCGTCATGACTGTAAGCGGACACCGAGAGGCACTCGGCATACATCCTATCTCACACAAATGTATAAGACCTAATCAGGTCTTTTTTATTGCCTAAATTAAGGGTAAAAAATGAACAGCGATGAATTAAGAAAAATACTTGATGAACATAAAGTTTGGGTAGAGTCGCTTGGCGAGAATGGATCTAAGGCCGACCTGTGTAGAGCCAACCTACGTGAAGCCGACCTACGTGGAGCCGACCTACGTGGAGCCGACCTACGTGGAGCCAACCTATATGGAGCCAACCTATATGGAGATGGAGCCGACCTACGTGGAGGCAACCTATATGGAGCCGACCTACGTGGAGCCAACCTATATGGAGCCAACCTATATGGAGCCGACCTACGTGGAGCCGACCTACGTGGAGCCAACCTATATGGAGCCAACCTATATGGAGCCAACCTGCCAGAGTTTACATTTATGATCATCGGTGAAACCTATCCAATCACAATCACAAATGGAGAATATCTGCGTGCTGGATGTCAGCATCATTCGGTAGAGAAATGGCGGCAATTTACCAAAGAAGAAATCTCAGGGATGGACGGTAGAAAAGCACTTGAATTCTACCCTCGTTTACTTGACATTCTGGATTTTTACTTGGGTAAAGGTGAACGCCCTGACTGGTTAAACCAAACAGCGCAATAAGAAGGAGTCTGCTTATGGAGCTCGATAATCCACGCATTGTAACAGCGAAACATCCCAATATGGGCAATTTGGTTGGAGTAACTAATGGTAGTCGTCATTTGAGCGATGCAAAATACTTAAGCAGCATTGATATATGGAATGACGACGACATGGAAACAAGAACTTTCAAGGAAATTATACAGTGCTTAACAAAAGAAAATGAGCGTCTTAAAAAAGAGAATCGAAGGCTGATGAAGATATATCGTGAAATTGGCGGGCTGTGCAGGACTTGAACCTGCAACCGAAGAATTAAATCCCCTGCTATACCATTCAGCTAACAGCCCAATGATAATTATAGTGCAAGAATTAGAAGAATTTCAGTATTGCCGTTGCAGCACTAATAGTCACAACGATTACACCACCAAGTTTTAAAAGTAATCCAGTAGCAATAGTTTCAACGTCTTTACGAATCAACGCTATCTGACCATCAGTTTTCTCAAAACGTAAATTCATCTCAGCAGATAAGTCTTTGCGAACATCAGCTATATCACGTTTGACTTCGGTAATATCAGCTTTAGTCGCTACATCAACCGCTTCGTGCGATTCACGAACAGCCAGAGATATAGCTTTTGCCTGGTCTTTAGGTAAACCAGCACCTTCAAGCGTTTCAACAAATTTTAATGTATCAAATGCAACTTGACCCATAACGTTATCCTCCCGTGTTTAGGTAAGTATAACGGGTTTAGGGTTCAATCTGCAAAATCTTTCACATTAATACCTTCATTCGTTCCATTACGGAGAAATATTTTTATGTCTAAAATTACCAAAACCGAATTAATGACTTTCAAAACCGATGATTTAGGTATTGAATTACAGGGAACCCTTTATCAAGGCAAACCAGTATTCTTTGCCGTAAAAGTTGCTGAAGCTTTAGGATATGCACAGCCAGCAAAAGCATTAAATGAGCATTGTAAGTCATTGATTAAACTTAATTGTGCTGAAACGGCAGAATTAAGTTTAGGATTCAGACCTAAAGGAATCATCCTTGTACCTGAAGGGGATGTTTTCCGTCTGATACTTAAAAGCAAACTTCCTTCCGCTGAACGTGTTCAGGATTGGGTCTGTGAAGACGTTTTACCAGCATTACGTCAACACGGAAGCTATAGCATTAAAAAGCATCACAAAGACGAAGGTAGCGGATTACCTGAATTTCGTAAAGCAAAGGCGATAGAAATTCAGGCTAAAGCCATACAAATTCAAATGGAAAATGTGAAGAAGATATTTGAATGGGCAACAAACCTTTCCGATAACGCCAGACAAACTATCATAGCCGGACTGATTAACCCTATTGCGGGTAGTGAAGTGATCCCCTTGCCGCTTATCACCGAAAAACATTATACAGCAACAGAGATTGGTAAAATGTTTAATGTTTCCGCAAATAAGATTGGGCGTATCGCTAATGACAATAAGATGAAAGTTAAAGCATACGGTGATACCTATCTCGATAAATCCCCTTACAGCAATAAAGAGGTTGAGTCCTTTCGCTACAACGACAACGCAATCAAGAAATTCAGGGAAATTCTTATTGCTGAACAAGAAGCAGCAAAAAGCGAACTTATTTAAATACCCATTGACGAAAGCAAAAATCATGCGCTATAGTTTATTTGCATCTGATAAATCAGGTGCCAGGTCTGCAAACCTGCCGTAACTAAGAAGGCGCATAGCACGCCAACAGCGTGTTTTTTTATGCGTCAGTCTGCCATATCAAGAATCAATGGTGGACTGGATGGGGGAGCCGAAAGGCTCGCCGGGATCCTTCTTAGCCGGTTTTTGCAGCCCTGTTCAGTTCACCGCCATATTAAGAGCCTGCAAACTCTTTGGTGGTGATTATCCTAATTTAAGAAGGAAATCATTACTATGACTACTTTAATTTTCCGCAGTACTGCTCTTGAAACTATTTCTCATAAAAACCAAATTTGGTTTACTTCTACTGAACTTGCTAGAGCTTTGCAGTATCAACAAATTGACTCTGTTACCAAAATATTTAACCGTAATAAAGACGAATTTACATCATGTATGACACAGACGGTCAATTTGACCGTCAGCGGTAAAATCAATGGGTTACAGCACAAAAAGACCCGTATATTCTCCTTACGTGGCGCACACCTGATCGCTATGTTTGCGAATACGCCAGTAGCAAAAGAATTCAGAAAATGGGTGCTGGATATTCTCGATAAGCAAACAATTAATCAAACCAGTAACTTTACCCCAAAATATCAACCAAAAGCCGTAGAGCGTTTCACTCATTCAGATACGCGCAATCTAACACATTTAGTCTGGTGTATGACAAATGGCTTTCGGTTTGAGCGTTCGTGGAGTAATGCGGTGTGGCTGGCTTTGCGCGAAGTGACGGGCACGCCATCACCGGAGCGTTTTCAGGTAGCACATATACCTTTAATGGCTGACGAATGTCGCCGGATTTACTACATCACAGAATCATTACGCCAAATTATCAATGACGCTGAAAAACAGGTTATCAAACGACTTTTACGTAAGCGTGAGAATATCGATACCGTTTTAGCGGAAATAAAACAGCTTTTTGAACACTTCCACCATCAACAAATCGGGATAATCACCGCGCGCACTGACCATTGGTACGAAGGTGAACTCACCCACTTCCTAGAACGTCATTAATTAATCTTAACGCCCCTTTCTAAGGGGCAATCTTTCATCAATTTAACTATTGAGGAATTTTCTTATGTCAAATTTAATGAATGTACCAAATGTCACACTTTCCAACAACGAAACGATTGACTCGCAACAATTACTCATCATGGTTAACGAAACACGAAAAGAACACGGAGAACCCGCTATTAGAAATAACGTTTTTATCGATCGCATTAAAGATGAACTCGAAGACGAGTACTACAAAATTTTTGTAGTGCAAAAAATGAACAACACGGAATCAGAAATTATCGAAATGACGCTTAAACAGGCACTGCGCGTTGCCGCCCGTGAATCCAAAGCCGTTCGCCGCTCGCTGATTGATAAACTGGAGCAGCAAAGTAAACCTAAATCACAGGCTGAACTTAATCTCGCTTATGCAATTGCACAAGTTGAGCAAGAGCGTCGGTTAAAGAGTATCGAGCATCAGGTAGAGCAAGTCTCAGAAGAAATCGAACAAATCAAACAAGGCACTATCCCAGCCGGTTTCCAGGGCTATAGCTATCTTAAAACAAAATACGGCTTAAGCGATGCCAAATGTCGGCAATTAGTCATGGCGTGGAAGGTGCCTTGCAAAAAAGTGCCCCATGTTGCGCCTGGCGGCCAAATTACCCAAATGTCAGTGGTTGATGAAGCGGCATTTAAAAACGCGTTGGATAACATGATGCTTGAGGCTGAGAAACGCGGCAGTCAGTGGTATCACCCTAAAATGGGGCGTTTTTCCGTAACCGCCTGATAAGGATGGATTATGCAAAATTTACTATTTTGCGATTTAGAAACCTATAGCGATATTCCGATTAATTGTGGCACGCATCGCTATGCTGAAAATGCAGAAATTTTACTTTTTGCTTATGCTTACAATCATCACCCCGTAAAGGTCTGGGATGTGACGCAAGATAAAACGATGCCGACAGATTTGAAAGCGTATCTTAATGACACAGAAATTTTAACTGTCTGGCACAACGGCGGCATGTTTGATACGGTAATTTTAAAACAGGTGTTAAATATTGACTTACCGTTATCCCGCGTTCACGACACATTAGTACAAGCACTGACACATGGCTTACCCGGTGCGCTCGGTTCGCTTTGCGATATCTTCAACGTCAATAGCGATAACGCCAAAGATAAAGAAGGTAAAGCGCTCATACAGCTATTTTGCAAACCGCGTCCTAAAAATAGCAAAATACAACGCGCCACGGCGTTAACTCACGCAGAGGAATGGCAACGTTTTAAGCAATACGCAGGTTCTGATATTTTAGCCATGCGCGAGATTTATCAACATTTACCGGGTTGGAATATGAGTGTGGACGAAACCCAATTATGGCAGTTAGACCAAAAGATTAATCGCCGTGGGATGTGCATGGATGTTGAACTGGCGAAAAGCGCCTTGACTGCCGTTGAAAACGAGCAAAAACGGTTATCAACCGTCACCCAGCAATTAACAGATAATGCCGTGCAAAACGCAACACAACGCGATGCACTGTTACAGCATATCGTTTCGGCATTTGGCATCACGTTACCGGATATGCAAGCCAGCACGCTACAGCGCCGCGTTAATGACCCTGATATTCCACCGGCTTTACGCGAACTGCTGTCAGTCCGTTTGCAATCGTGTACAACCAGCACCAGTAAATATAAGGCGCTGTTAAAATCGGTAAGCGCAGATGGACGACTTCGAGGAACCAAGCAATTTTGTGGTGCCTCACGCACCGGACGATGGGCGGGACGTATTTTTCAGCCGGATAATCTCCCCAGACCCACGCTTGACCAAAAGACGATTGATAACGGCATTGACGCATTAAAAGCCGGTTGCGCCGAGCTGATTTGTGATGACATTATGCAACTGACCAGTTCTGCGCTTAGAGGGTGTATTATCGCGCCACCCGTTAAAAAACTGGTTATCTCGGATTTGTCGAATATCGAAGGCCGCATGCTGGCATGGCTGGCAGGGGAAAACTGGAAAGTCAATGCTTTTAGCGAGTTTGATAACGGCAAAGGCGATGACCTCTATAAACTCGCCTATGCGCGCGCATTTAATCTTTTACCTGAGAACGTCACTAAAGCTCAACGACAAATCGGTAAGGTGATGGAACTCGGCTTAGGCTATGGCGGTGGGGTTGCGGCATTTTTGACATTTGCCCTCGCCTACGGTCTGGATTTAGATGAACTGGCGGAAGCCGCATTACCTAACATACCGCCTAACGTTAAGCGAGAGGCGATGCGCTGGTATCAAAAATCCGTTGAAACGGAGAAGACTTATGGCCTCAGCGAAAAAGTCTTTGTTACCTGCGATTCCCTTAAGCGCATGTGGCGCAATGCCCATCCACAAACCGTATCATTCTGGTACGACATTGAAGACACTGTAAAACAAGCCATTCAGTCACCGGGGATAGTGTTTAAGTGCCGTAAACTTAGCCTTCGTCGCGATAAAGGCTGGCTCAGAATTTGTCTACCATCAGGTCGTAGTCTTTGCTACCCTTCTGCGCGAATAGAGAATGGACAAATTAGCTATATGGGCACCAATCCCTACAGCCGAAAATGGGAACGGTTAAAAACCTACGGCGGTAAAATTACTGAAAATATCTGTCAGGCCGCCGCACGCGATGTCTTGGCCTATAGCATGCCACGCATTGAAAAGGCGGGTTATGCGATTGTCTTAACCGTCCATGATGAAATTATCAGCGAAGCGCCGGATACTCCTCAATTTTCCGCCGAGGGGTTAAGTAAGCTGTTAAGTCTTAATCCGGATTGGGCTTTTAATTTACCGCTTAGTGCAGCGGGGTTTGAGACTTATCGTTATCGCAAGGAATAAATAACACACACAGGATAAAATAAACATCATGGCCTTTATGAAAAACGACAGCCCACTTTATTTCAAGGCAGCACAGGATGCGGTACACCTTGAACAGTCAGGCCAATACCATGAAGCGGCGCGCGCATGGTCACAGGCAAACCGACTGGCGCGCAATCGCAATAATCGTATCTGGAGTGAACACCGCGGCGATTTTTGCCTGATGCAAATCAAACGGGAACATATTAAAAGGATGTATCCATGCGGTTAATCAGGGAAGAGAGCATTGAAAAACATTTGGTGCGTGAAGTGCGAAAAATCGGCGGCATTGCCTATAAATTTGTTTCACCCGGGCGACGAGGCGTACCTGACCGATTAGTTGCACTCCCCAATGGCAAGATTATTTTTGTGGAATGTAAAGCACCGGGCGAAAAACCCACCCCTTACCAATTACGCGAACACGCACGGCTTTTTGCCTTAGGCCATCAGGTCATCGTACTGGACAGTCAGGATTTAAGCAGCATTTTACCCACTGTGGACTAAGAACCCTTTAAGTCACTATATCTTATTGATTCTCTTTGTTTAACTACGGAGGCGTGTTTCCATGTCTAAATTAGTTGTTATTGAAAATACCGTTGTTCGTCAAGACGCTTTCGGGCGTTATTGTCTAAATGATTTACATAAAGCCGCTGGTGATCTTAAAAAAGACAGTCCTGCATATTGGCTTGCTAATAAACAAACTCAAGAATTAATTGAACAATTTTTGAGCGAGGGCGGAATTCCGGTATCGGTCATTCGAGGAGGTGTCGAGCAAGGAACTTACGTTGCTAAAGAACTAGTTTACGCCTACGCCATGTGGATTAGTGCTGCTTTCCATCTCAAAGTTATTCGCACGTTCGATGAAGTTATCGCTACACCTACACAACCGCTAACCGATAAAGTTAAGGCTGGATTAGCAATGCTGGCATTCTACAAACAAGAATTACGTATTGCCCCTTCTGGGCTACTTGGCGCAATGAAAAAACTGCAATCTTCCCTTGGGATGCCAGATGTACTACCTGCTTACGCCGTTGATGCACCTGAAGGAAGCATGACAGTATCAAGCGAAGTGACGCACTCTTTTACGGAGCTTTTACTGCTGCATGGTAAGCCTTACAGTCCGCCATCCGGCTTTAAACGTTTGCAATTATTAGGTATTGTTGAGCGTAAATCACGCCCAAGTAGCAAACATCCTGACAAGGAAAAACTATTCTGGTCACTGACGGAAAGAGGATTACAGTTTGGAAAAAACTTAACTGACCCAAACCATCCCCGTCAGACTCAGCCTCATTTCTATGATAGCCAATTTCCCAGATTGCTAAGCGTGATGATGAACGGAATTGCAGCTGCATAATAAAAACATTGACATTTTAAATCACTATTGACGAAAGAAGAAATCATGCGCTATAGTTTATTTGCATCTGCAAAATCAGATGTCGGGATTGACCTCTCGTCGTAACTACAAAGGCGCATAGCACGCCGAAAGCGTGTTTTTTTATGCGTCAGTCTACCATATCAAGAATCAATGGTGGGCTGGATGGGGGAGCCGTAAGGCTCGCCGGGATCCTTTGTAGCCGGTAAGGTCAACCTCGTCCAGTTCGCCACCCAAGATTGACCTCAAAGGTGGTGATTGTCCTAATCCTACAAAGGTAATCATTACTATGAATACTTTAATTTTTCGTAACACCGTTCTTGAAACAATTTCCCATAATGGGCAGATTTGGTTTACATCTAGCGTGCTTGCTAAAGCATTGGAATACTCACGCATCGACTCTGTTACAAGAATTTATGATCGCAATAAAGACGAATTTACCTCTGGCATGTCAATGACCGTCAATTTGACGTTCAATGGAATAAACAATAGCTTACGTGAAAAAGCAGTACGAACTTTCTCTCTAAGAGGTGCACACCTAATCGCTATGTTCGCCAATACGCCAGTAGCAAAAGAATTCAGAAAATGGGTGC
This sequence comes from Arsenophonus endosymbiont of Crataerina pallida, assembly GCF_964020125.1. Classification (NCBI taxonomy): domain Bacteria; kingdom Pseudomonadati; phylum Pseudomonadota; class Gammaproteobacteria; order Enterobacterales; family Morganellaceae; genus Arsenophonus; species Arsenophonus endosymbiont of Crataerina pallida. The sequence goes on from NZ_OZ026540.1 coordinate 922,345, forward strand.
TGGATATTCTCGATAAACAAGCTGTTAATCAAACCCCTAACTATAATCACCCCAGATACCAACCGAAAGCCGTAGAGCGTTTCACTCATTCAGATACGCGCAATCTAACACATTTAGTCTGGTGTATGACAAATGGCTTTCGGTTTGAGCGTTCGTGGAGTAATGCGGTGTGGCTGGCTTTGCGCGAAGTGACGGGCACGCCATCACCGGAGCGTTTTCAGGTAGCGCATATACCTTTAATGGCTGACGAATGTCGCCGGATTTACTACATCACAGAATCATTACGCCAAATTATCAATGACGCTGAAAAACAGGTTATCAAACGACTTTTACGTAAGCGTGAGAATATCGATACCGTTTTAGCGGAAATAAAACAGCTTTTTGAACACTTCCACCATCAACAAATCGGGATAATCACCGCGCGCACTGACCATTGGTACGAAGGTGAACTCACCCACTTCCTAGAACGTCATTAATTAATCTTAACGCCCCTTGCTAAGGGGCAATCTTTCATCAATTTCATTATTGAGGAATACCTTTATGTCAAATTTAATCAACATCGAAACAAAAAACATCAATGGCGGATTAATCCAAACGGTTAATGCTCGTGATTTACATGCGTTTTTGGAAAGTAAGCAGGAGTTTGCTAATTGGATAAAAGATCGCATTCAACAATATGGTTTTATTGAACATCAGGACTTTTTGATAAATTTATCAAAAACCCCAAATGGAGGCCGTCCAGCAAAGGAATATCATATTTCCCTCGACATGGCGAAAGAGCTATCAATGGTTGAGCGCAATGAAAAAGGGAAACAGGCCAGACAGTACTTTATTGAATGTGAGAGACGAATTTTACAACCTCAAACATTACTACCAACGGCAAAAGAACTGGCGCTCATGGTTGTTCGTGCCGAGGAAGAGAAAGAAAAGTTATTACTGGAAAATAAAAACCTATCAACCGAAAACGATTGTCTTAAAAATCTATTCAAAGAAGGCATGACCCCTACCCAATTTAGCAAAATGCTTAACGGCGTGAATAGTCAACAGATAAATCATTATCTTGCTGAGATTAAGTGGCTCTATAACGACAGTAAGTCCGGCAACAATTTACGCTGGCGTGTTGCCGCTACCGCTCGGGATAAATATTTAACCGAAAAACAAAACGAAATAAGCCCCCATGGTGCAAATAGCTTTATTAGCTATCGCCCTGTTTTGCTCAGAAAAGGCGCACAGCGACTTTATGACCAGTATTTGGCTGACAAACTCCCCATGAAAAAGAACTGGAACGGATTACATACCCATGACAAAACTATCCAGATTGTCGCCTGAACAAAAGACAATCGCAAAAACCTTCACCCCTCGCCCTTACCAAAATCTCATTATCAATCACCTGCTCGATATTAAACGCTCAAATGTCTGGGCGGGGATGGGAATGGGTAAAACAGCAGCAACCCTGACGGCATTAGAAAATCTCTATTTATCAGGCAGTGAAACCAAACCCACACTGGTATTAGCCCCTTTACGGGTAGCCCAATCCACTTGGCCTGACGAAGCGCTTAAATGGGGCCACCTGCGTAATATTGAAGTGCAGCCCATTATTGGCACTGCAAAAACGCGGATGACAGCTCTCAAAAATACCCATGCCAGCGTATTTACGGTCAATTATGACAATCTCGTCTGGCTGGTTGAAACACTAGGTGACAGCTGGCCTTTCGGCACGATTATCGCTGACGAGAGCACCCGGTTAAAATCATTCCGGCTACGCAAAGGCGGTAAACGCACCGCTGCACTCGCCAAAATCGCCCATAAATCGGTTCATCGATGGGTAAATCTGACCGGTACGCCTTCACCGAATGGCCTGATGGACTTATGGGGGCAAACCTGGTTTGTTGACCAGGGCGAACGGCTAGGCAGAACCCATAATGCGTTTACGTCTCGCTGGTTTAACCGTATCCAGTTCCCCGGGCAACAGTGGAGCAGGTTTGCGCCTTTAGGATTTGCGCATCTACAAATTCAGTTAGCACTCAGCGATGTCACGCTATCCCTTAATGCCGCTGATTGGTTTGATATCGACGAACCCGTACACAACGTTATTAACGTTGAACTACCCGCGAAAGCGCGAGCACACTATCAGGCCATGGAAAAAGAACTGTTTCTTGAATTGGGCGAGAGTGCGATTGAAGCGTTAAATGCCGCGGCCAAAACAATAAAATGTTTGCAAATTGCCAGTGGTGCTATTTATAGCGATGACAATCGCAACTGGACAGCGATACACGATGTCAAAATCCAGGCACTGGAGAGTATTGTTAATGAATCAGGAGGGACGCCAGTACTGGTCGCTTACCATTGGAAACATGACCTTGAAAGATTAGTAAAAGCGTTTCCAAAAGGCAAAATGTTAGACGCTAACCCACAAACCCTTACCAACTGGAATAGTGACAAAATCCCGTTGCTTTTTGCCCACCCCGCAAGCTGTGGACACGGCTTAAATTTACAGGACGGCGGTAACATTCTGGTCTTTTTCTCCCATTGGTGGGACTTGGAGCAGTACCAGCAAATTATCGAGCGTATCGGCCCCACGCGTCAAGCGCAAGCCGGACATAATCGCCCTGTCTTTATTCATCATATCGTCGCTAAAGATACACTCGATGAAGTGGTGATGGCGCGCCGTAATTCAAAACGGGCAATACAGGATTTATTACTGGAAGCGATGAAGAGAAAGTAAAAAAGACCAGCGCAAGGCTGGCCAACACCAGGTAAAAAAATTGTGAATAGCAAACACACAACCAAATAACTATACCAAAGTATATCAAAACTGTATATATAAACAGACTTAACCTTAAATTTACAAAAATTTATACTTTAATATCAAATAGTTATCATTAACATTACCATTCTCATTAACAACGGAGAGCCCACCATGTGGATTTTAATCCTAGGCATGTATGCCAGCCCTTATGCATCGAGTAACTTTGCAAGTGTTCATACTCAGGAATTTGACACTGAGAACATGTGCCAATTCGCCGCTAAACAGTTTGAGCGTGAGTTTGAAACTTTCAAGGATATCAACGCCAAAGCGATTTGCGTTAAGAAATAAGCTAATTTTACAAAGGCCAAACCATGAAACTTAACATCATCAAATTATTAATCACGACATTATTGTTTATCAGTGCAGCGTTCTCCTTCGAACTGATAGTTGGACATCTTGCGCACGCCGATACCGTCATTGACCCACAAATCAGGTTTAAACGTGGCGAATTAGGCAATATCCATTTAGGCGGGCAAGAGCTACTGGTTATCGGCATTATGATAGTGCCAGCACTCTTTGTCTATTTAGGGGTATTCCTCGACACATTGAAGAAATAGCATAGAGCGAATAAGCATTATCCCACCTGAATTTACCCCACTCAAATTACCCATACCGAAAGGTAAGCGTTTAACAGTAATAAAGGAGAATATCCTATGAATGAATCCCCTTTTGTCAAAACCAGTGAACTGGCAAAAAGGTACAAAGTGTCAACTCACACTATCAGACTATGGGCGGGTAACGGATACCAACGGCGGGAAGGTTTTCCACGCCCTCGGTTTAGATCTGATGAGCTTAATTTTGCCCGGCAGGATATTCTGGATTGGGAGATGGGTAAACGATTTGATTAACTTTATTCCACCAGCGATCATAAGCCTCTCGCTGTTCCTCTAGGTAGGTATGCTTGTCGTATACCTGCCAAATCCCCGGTAGTTTATGCCCTAACATGATCTCAGCAACATGGGGCTGGGTTAATTCCGCAACCCCCGTACGCATGGTTTTACGCAAATCGTGAATTGACCAGTGAGTATAGTTCTCAAATCTGCGAGCCATTTTTTTGTTGAGATTGCTAATAAAACTAATATGCCCACTGACACACAAAGGTTTCCCTTCTGAGACGGTAAATAAATAATCACTGCCATAATTCAATTTTTTAGCAGTTCTGATCAATTCCTCTGCCTCGGGGATAATAGGCCGGATAATGGGCTTTTTGCTTTTACACCCTGTTTTATGATTCTCTGGTGGCACTGTCCATATTCCTTTAGTAAAATCGAAATCAGCCATTTTTGCTTTTAGCAATTCACCTATCCGGCAACCAAACAATAACGCTAGGTTGATTATCAGGGCATTTCTAGGGTTATAGTCTGGCGCATCAATTAACGCAAATAATACCCTGAGCTCGTTGCTACTCAACACTCTCTCGCCTTGTTGCGTTTTTACCCCTAAATCCTGTGAGGTAACATCGATAAGTGGATTTAAAGAAATAATCCCCCTGCGAATTCCCCACCGATGGGCAGTTTTGGTATAACGTAAAATCCGTGCTCCTATCGCCGGTTTCGCTTTCACCACCTCTTCAATTAGCGATAGCCAGACATGCAAGTGCGTTTCGTTGTGGGGTAAATTGCCGATCTTGGGGAAAACATAAATTTCAAATGACCGTAATATCTCACCGGCTTTAACCTGTGAATTTTTAAGCGATTTCTCCCACCAGTCACGAATAACGGATTCAACCGTTCGCGCTTCAACTGATTTTTGTTTACGAGTGCGTTTGACCACTTTCGGGTTTCTGTGCTGCTCTAGTTCACCACGGTAAAAAAGCGCACTATCACGCGCATCTTTTAAACTAATTGCCGGATAGGTTCCAATGTCTATCCGATCACCTTTCCCCTGCCAACGATAGCGATATTGAAAAATGACTTTACCTTTTGGTGTCACGCGAACCGATAAACCCTCTCTGTCGGATTTAGTCACCATTTTAGCTTGTGGCTTACCATTTACCGCTCTTAACCAAGAATCACTTACCGCCATATTTTTTTCTCCTTACGTCTTTTTTATATAATATTTCATGTACACCAATATGTACATAAATTTGATGACACAAGGAATATAATAGGTGACTGAAAACAGTCATTCTATACTGAGATAAAAAATAAAATCATTATAAAACAAAGTATTAATTTTAATTTATCGACTGTCAGTGGCTGTTGACGACTGTTATTGAAGATTGTCTATTATTTCCATCACAAATAATAGAGAATCATAAATGTGGAATAAAAAATCTGCATTAATAAATTTATTCATATAAATCTATCAACTAATTAATCTGTGTAATATTTTATCAATAGCAATAAAGAGTTTTTGTTTGTGTTGTGACATTTTAGTTGAAAATAATACCGATAAGGCAAATTCTTATCATTGCCAGTCACACACAAGATGGATTTTATAGCAATTTATTACGAGGATAGGATGATACTATGTTTTTCAAACATCGAATAAAATCTGTTGGATTGATATTGTTTATTACTGCCGTCTGTAGTAATGCAAATGCTTATACAATTAATGACACTGAGCTTGCTAACATTGTTAAGCAAGAAGAAAAAAAACTAAATTCTCGTATTGGTGTTGCTGTTATTGATACAGCTAATAATGTCACGGTAAGTTATCGAGGTAATGAAAGATTTCCTCTAAATAGCACCTTTAAAGCGTTGCTATGTGGTATGTTGTTAAACCAAGTGGATAACGGAAAAATAGTATTGACGGAAAGTGTCCAGTTTGAGAAAGGACAACTGGTTGCTCACTCTCCCGTGATAGAAAAATTTATCGCTCCTTTATCGATGAATTGGCAACAATTATGTGCTGCAGCGATTAGTTACAGTGATAATACGGCAGCTAATCTGATTGAGAAAAAGGTGGGAGGGCCGACAAGCTTTACCCGTTTCTTACGTAGTATAGGTGATCGGGTTACCCGACTCGATCGATTTGAACCTGAATTAAATAGCGCTATACCGGGTGATAAGCGTGATACTACAACTCCTGTGGCTATTAGCCAAACATTACAAAAATTGGTGCTTGGTGATGTGTTGCAGCCTTCATCACGTCAGCAATTAAGGCAGTGGATGGAAGATGACAAAGTTGCGAATGCGTTATTGCGTTCTGTTCTGCCAGCACAGTGGAAAATTGCCGATAAAACGGGTACAGGAGATTATGGCTCCAGATCGATTATTAGTCTTGTTTGGCCAGAAAAACGTCAACCGCTAATCGTCTCTGTCTACATTACACAAACAAAAGCAACCTTAGCGCAAAGTAATGAAGCCATTGCTCGCATTGGTAAAGCAATATTTTCCGCAACAGATAAGAAAAATCAGTAACATTATCTATAATGCCTTGTACCAGCAAGGTATTTTAGTTATCGACTTGATTAAAAAAACTTACACTTTACAGTTGATTTTAGCTATTTTTTAGCCAGCCAAGGTGATTTTGTACTCGAAAAAATGATATCGGCACCGAGATAATTTTCAACAAATTGTACAAACTCAGCTTTGCTAAATGGCTTACCAGTCTTTTTATTTATATAGGTTAAGGTTGGCTCCTGCACAGCCATAGCAACATGTGTTAATTTATTTTTGTATTTATTAAAGAATGGGTATGAATTTTTCATTTGTGCCTTACGGTTGGGTACAATGTCCGGCCCACCGAGACCAATGTTATTAACACTGGCGAACTTGAATAATCGACTCATATAATTTTTGTCATTGTTCCATTCGCACGGCCAGAAATTTACATATTGTACTACATGTGATTTGGTAAACACTTTTCGTGCAAAGGCGAGATTTGCTATTTCACTGGCGAAGTAATTATCACAGGTAAATCCCTTAGGCGGGGCTTTCTCATCCAAATCAATGGCGGTTTCAGGTAAGTTTATTCCATATACCTGGCCATCAAAACGCTTAGCAAGTGCAGCCAATAAAGCTTGATAACGGTGACGTACGGCAGGATCCCATTGCCGTGCTACCCAACCAGAGCCAACAATGTCCCCCTCACCTGGATTGTCAAATTGCGGTGACAGCCCACCGTTATAAACCGGTTCATTCAACAGATAATCAGGAACATATCGGGCGTTCGGTTCGAAAAATCGATCTTGGATCTGGATAAATAATTTTTTGTTTGCTTGCTTGGTGTGCGCCAGATCCTTTTCAATCTTCGAGAAATCGTATTTGTCCTTCTCGGGTTCGAGCATACGCCAATTGTAAACAATTTGTACGCCGTGAATGTCGCTACACGCTAAGATAGCTGATCCCGATTCGAAATCACCTGCACTGGTATAAATATAGTTTTTTGGCTCCTTAGCCAAGGTTGATAGTGGCGTTGCGATAGTTAGGCTAACGGCTATGATGATGAGTTTTTTCTCATTAGTTTTTTGATGATAGTAAACATGATATCCACGCGTTCATTACTTGTAAGTCAAAATTTAGCATAAAAGAATACCTGACGCGCTATGTTTTTAATTCGCGGCAACACGCCTTAATTTAATAGGCAGCAGCAAGATAATTTTACCAGTATTAGATGAAAGAAAATCCTGATTGTTACTGAACAAAGAGCAATTAATATTACTATGAAAATTTATTGTGAGGTATTTAGAAGTTGGGTGAATATAACCATATTAAATGATTAATGTTTATTATTGATTTTGGTGATCCTTACTAAAACATAATCGCCATCGTTAACCTGATAAGGTAGCAGAGGGGTAATTGTTGTAATCAACATTGTCGTCACTATTAAATCATTAGTATAACTAATAAATACAAACGACAAATTTTTATTAAGTACAAAAGATATGCTAATTCTTTTTTACTATTGGTGAGTAAAAAATAATCCCTTTTTATTTAATTAATTATAAAAAATATTTTCTTATAAAAATATAGAATATTATTTTTATTTTATATATTAAAAATATAATTTTTTTCAGAATAAAAAACTAACTATTCATTTATGGAGTGTATATTTCTTTACACTATTAATAGATTTTTGATAGGGCAATTTTACAATTTTACTTACTTCTATAGGATGGAGTAATTATATGATTGCTCGTTTTTTACTCAAGCGGGGCAAGTAGCTTTACGCTGGTAAATTAAAGTAGGGTTAATGGAAAGCATAGCAAGAATATTTTTGTTTTAGCGTCAGGGAGTGATTTTGTGAGAGTTTTTTGCTGTTTTCTCATCGTAATGAAAACTTGTTTATTGATATTTGAACTTAAATTTTTATTATATTTTTTCTTAATAAATAAATTATTAAATAATGTCATCCAGATTAATTATTTTGAAAATTTATTTTATCTAAATGTTTTTCTTTTAGATGATAAACAAAATTATCAGATTAATATTGCTATTGGGTAATATCGATGAATGCTTTTTACACTGATTAATGATGAATAACCCATTTCTGCCTAATAAATTTTTGCACTGTGGTGCAGTGATATGGCTCTTTATTTGTTTGTTGTTAATAGCATTATTAGCATTGCTACCTAATGTACGATTTAGCGACAATATTTTAACATGGTTACCACAAAAAAAATTAAACGATTTCACCGCCTCGCTTGACAATGATTTTATGCAGCCGTTCGAGCGACATTTAATGTGGTTGATAAGTCCGGGCAAACAGCCAGATCCATCTGTTGCAGAACATTGGTTAGCATCGCTGCGTCTTGAACCCGGTATTAGTTATGTTAAAGGCCCAATTGATATTCAACGGCGGAAACAATTAGAAGAAAGCGTTCTTTCTGATTGTCGTGAAGGTGAACAGCTTCCTGGAGAGCTAGTATTAAAAAATCATAATAATGCGCATGCTCAGTGGATAATTTCTCAAATTTATGACGTTTTTTCTGATAATAATAAAAATTCTATTATTGATCCCCCAATACTTATGCCTAATACATGGCAAAAGTTAGCACAAAATACTAGTCAATTATGTCTACAAGATGGCTGGATTACAATACAAGATTATCACGGGCAATATTGGTATCTGATTTATGGAGAGCTGATAGATTCATCTCTTAGTATGCATAAGATTGATCAGTTAGTAACAAATTTAGAAGCCCGAGCGAAACAATTTACGGTTGATTATCCACAGGTACAAATTTTATCACGTGGTACTATGCTGTATAGTGATTATAAGAACCAGCAGATAGAACAGGATATTTTTATTTTTGGCACTATTGCCGTACTAGGTATGGCGTCACTAATATTGATTGTTTTTCGTTCTCTTCAATCATTATTACTTTGTTTTTTATCAGTTGGTATTGGTGCGCTAGTTGCTAGTATTACTACGTTATTCGTTTTTGGTGAATTATATTTGATTACGTTAGTAATGAATATAAGCATTATAGGACTATCTGTAAACTATCCCCTTTACTATCTTACAGAACGGATGCTTTATGGCCATAAAACAGATCCTTGGCAAAGTCTTAAAAAAATACAAGCGACATTATTATTAGTACTTATTACTACTATAACTGCTTATATTATTATGATGTTTACGCCATTTCCTGAAATTTGCCAAATAGTATTTTTTTCTGCAGCAAGTTTTATTGGTTCATATTTAACGGTTGTTTTTTGGTTTCCATGGTTAAGTCGTGGCATACCAATAAGAACAATACCCGCTAAAACTTTCATGTCGCTCTGGTTTAGAGCTTGGCAACGATACAAAATGTTACGTATTGGATTACCACTTTTGGTTGGTGTAGTGTCATTAAGTGGATTGGCAATGTTTAAAATTAATGATGATGCATCTTCGCTTCAGGTATTGCCTTCAGTAATTTTATCTCAGGAAGTTATCATAAGTTTAACCAGTAACAATAATGATCAAAAATGGTTTGTAATTTATGGTGATAATTCTAAAGAAACATTTAAGCGTCTTAAAGCTTTTGTTATGAAACTTAATATAGCGAAAAAACGTGGTTGGTTGATAAATTATCATCTTATTCCGTTTGACTCAGAACAAAATCAATATCCCGATACGGCCTTTATTCGAGATCTTACTATAATAGAAGACCAAGCCAGTCATTATACAGTTAATGTGTTAGAAAAATTAAAGATGACTGTAATGTTAAATCAAATTGAGCAAAATGCTGAAAATTCAGTCAGTAACAGTTGGCGTTTAATATGGACAACTTTAGCGGATGGTAAAAATGGTATTTTGATTCCGGTAGATGGTGTCAAAAATAGTGTTGCACTTTCAGCCTTAGCTGAAGCGCTTCCGGGAGTAGTATGGATAGATAGTAAAGCAGTATTTAGTGAAGTATTTACACTATATTGTATGATTATTGCGGGATTGCTATTCGCGGCACTTGGAGTGATTGCTGCCTGTATGATAGCTAAATTGGGCCTATGTCATGGGATGATTAGTTTATTACCTTCAATATTGTCATTAATCAGTAGCCTTGCCATGCTTGCATTTACTGGGCATTGTCTAAATATTTTTTCGTTATTAGCTTTGGTTTTAGTGCTGGGTATTGGTGTTAATTATACATTTTTTTTGAGTAACACTAATAATGAACCACTTAGCTCTTTATTTACTATTACGCTAGCTATGATAACAACACTTTTGACGTTAAGTGTACTAATTTTTAGTAATAGCTTAACAATTAGTAGTTTTGGTATTGTTTTATGTAGTGGAATTTTTGTTGCGTATATGTTATCACCAATGGTGATGTTTAAATGTAAAGAAAAAAATCACTATAAAATTTAGTATTTAATTTTTTTGAATGTTATTTTTTTATTTATCATATTGTTATGTTCTATATTTAGTCGCATTCAGAGACTGTTGACACCATAAATTTTTAATTCCAACCTAATTTACTATTAACTAAAACCGCGGTAATGTTAAATTTTTGTTGACATAAATCTTTTTGCTAAGTAGATTTCGAATGCCATACCGCCAGCACAATGCGTTTTTTGCCTTGTTGCACCACCACCTGACTTAAACGGACATGGATCGGGCCTCGATTGGTAATTTTGATGGCTAGCTTGCCATTTAATCGGGTTAATTGCCAACTGAGGTATTTTTGATCCAGTTGAATTGGGTCGCCTGAACCACGCAGATAGTTAATACCTTCACCATAAACAAACAGCGGAATGGAATAGCGCATCTGCATATTAATGCCAATCTTCGGCGCTGCTAATTGTTCTGGTGTCAATATTTCATCGGCTAATAAGCGGTAGGCAATCTCTTTGCCAGCCGGGACGGTAGCTTGTTTTATTAAGCGGATCAGCTGCTTTTGACCCGCTTCAATCCGCATAAAAGGTGGACTGGCGACGACATTTTGTTGATTACTATAGCGATCTTGGCCATCAATTTGTTGCCAGCCTATTACTCTGATTTGCATGGTGGTGGGCTCAGTACCCTTATTTTCGATCCAGAATTCAGTGGCATTATCGTTAGCGGTTAATACCGGATCCATTGGCCAAATCATGACATGGTTAGCGGATTGGGCTGAGGATGCGAAGAATAATAAGGTCAATAACCATAGTGTCGAAAAGCAACATAAAGGGGGTTGCGAAACATTGATCATATAGTATTCCTCCATGATCACCAGGATAATGTTACGGTTAATACGTCAGTATAGTTACCTGATGGATTATTGGCGCCGTTAAGTTGCAGCACGCCATAGATTGGTAAAATAATATTATTGCTATTGCTGTAACTAACAGAAACATTCTGATTGCGTGCAATCGGGATGGTGTGGGCACTATCAGCATAAAGTAGATAAGGCAGTAGGGTAGCAAAACCGCTTTGTTTGACATTACGGCTGGTGGTGTAGCTGTTGCCACCATTAATACTCATGCTGAGTACAGTGCCGGGCGTACAGGCTAAAGTTAACGAGGTGTTGGGCGTTAAGCTAGCATTAATATTGCCATTAGTATTACTGGGATGAGTGCCAAAATCGAGGGTGCCAAATAGCGTACCACCGGATACCATACAGCCAGGCGTAATAGTGGCAGCAACTTGGAATGTTTGGCTGGTAATGGCATGACTAGGCAGAGCGCTAAAAATAACCAACAATACAATAAAACAGGCTAAATAATCATCAAATAATAGCCATAAATAGTTGTTGCCAGACATATTTCATCCTGAAAAATAATATAAATTAATAATTTATAGTAATATTAACAACGTCAGTATAGGTTCCAGCTATAATACCAGCATTTGTGCCATTGCCTTGGATTAGGCCGTATAAGGTATAGGTGCTGACCCCATTTGTTGGTCCTGATACAGGGGTAATTGTGGCATTATTGGCAAGAGCAGTACCCGGAGTGGGTGAGGGATTAGTATCAAAAACACCATAGAAAACGCCATGTGAATTACCTGTTAAATTGACATAACGAGCTGTCGAACCAATCTGTGTACCATGTGGAGTTGTCGGTGCGGTGTTATTACTACTGGTTAATACAGCGGAAAAAGTATCATTAGGCGGACACTGTACCGTAAATGTTGTGCCACTATTAGAAAGTTGGGTTATTAGTTGACTAAAAGTGGTGGGTTGGGTACCAAAATCCAGCGTTCCCAAGGGAACACCCGAAGTTGCAGTTGAACCGTTAACAACACAGGAATTGGATAGGGTTAGGGTTACATTAACCGTTCCCGTTGTGGTTGCTGCCAGAGCAGAATGAGAGGCTAACAAACAGCCGATAACAGAGAATAAACGTATACCTTTCATTATGGCTCCTTACTATGATGGCTACATAGCTGTTCAATTGTTTGCTAACAGCAATCATTGCTATTCATGGCTGACAGTAAATAGCTTTGTTATGGCAATTAAGTGTTATAACAAAAAGGAATTATTTTATTACCATGATTTTTAATTTGAGTATTGAGTAGAAATGCAAAAAATGCCAATAAAATTATTGGTTTTTTTAGCGAATTAATTTTTTTGACGCAACAGACTATTTTTATCAGGTAAACTTAAGTTATTATTTCACTCTGCTAATAAATAGTTATTAATTAATATAATATGCATTTTTTCTTAAATTAAGATTAGTGAAAATAAGCCGTATTTTTTTTAATTTATTGAAATAAAAGCCATTTTAAATAATTATCCAATCATGTTGAACTAGTCAGTAGGAAATAAATAGCTCATTTTACGCGGTTAACCAGAGAGGTTTTATATTTTTGAACAGAGAATTAAATTAATAGGGATAGTTGCAGAAGTGATAGTAAATTATATTTATATTTATATTTATATTTATATTTATATTTATATTTATATTTATATTTATATTTTATTTTTTTATTTTCATAAGTCCTAGCATTTTATCTTATCGTAATTTAATCAGTAATAATAATTCTTATCCCCAGCTATTTTGATAGGCTGGGGCGGAAGTCATAATTAATAACTGTCAGAATGGGTTTGAATTGATATGTTATTTAACATCATCAACCTCGTTAATAAATGTTAAGTCATAGAGATTTTTGTTAGTAGAGTAATCTTTAACTGACAAATCTTCTTCAGATTCATAGCCAGATTCATCGCTTGAATCCGGCAGGACGACAGTACTTTGGTCGATGGCGGATTCTTCAAACAACGGTTTATTAGACATTATTTCATCAAAATCTGATTCTAAACCATCAGATTGTAACCTTATATCAGCAAACTCTACTTCTGGTTTATCAAACTCAAATTCTGAATCATCAAACTGTAATGCTGGCTCATCAAACTCTGATCCTAAATTATAAAACTTTTCCCGCAAGGCTTTGTCATTTGAAAGAGAACTAATTAGATTGGAAGTTAAATTATCATCAAAATATTCACCGGGTTGGTTTAGTGATAAGCCCCATAATCTATCAAGTGTTTTATCACCAATTTTAATTGCGCTAAGTTTCTCATTAACAATAGCTTGCTCTTGTTCGCTTAAGTAAGAAGCATCCTGGGTTATCGGATCATAAAAATCCATTTTCGCTTGTTGCAATATATTTATAAAGAAAGGCTCATTTTTGATTGTATATTGGCTGAAAAACAGCTCGCGCAAATTATTATAATTTTGGCCAGCGAAGGTATTTCTCAAGAAATTGTTGCCTAATTCACCCGTTTTGCTTGAAAATACCAGTTGCTTATCATTTTTAAATAATGCAATAAATTCATTAGGTTTGTTACTGTCTTTAACGCCAAGAAAATTATCTTTACTATAGCCACTGTCGTCTAATTTTTTTAGCAAACTATGTTGATTTTTTTCACTACCGCCTGAATATCTTCTAATAGAGAAATCTAATAGTTGCTTGGTATCGGGATTTTCGACAGAAAGTGCTTCCTCTAATTTCATACAAATTTTTTTTACATGAAAATCAGCTAATTGTTCTCTCTCATTAATATTTTTTGTTTTTTCATAAATTTTATCACATTGATATAAGGTAAAGTTGCCTACTTTTAATTTATATCCCCAGTCGTCATTGGCATCTTTTGGGGTAATTTCTAGTTTAAATTGATTGTAATGTTTGGGAAGTGCCAGTTTTCTAAGTTGGATAAATTTTTCCAACCGAGCTGATTCGGGGTTAGAAACATCAGTATTTTTTACATCTTGAATGGTTTCAAAAAGTTGTTCTATTTTTTGGCGTCTGACGCCACCTTTAAACCAATCCATTATGGAATCAATAAAATCGGATACGTTTTTTATTTTGGTTGCTTTAAGCTATTAGCCCCCAAAATCTGATTAAACTTGCTATCACTAATTGTTAATGATGTTGTTTTTGGTAGAGAAAAGCTTATATCCATAATATCCTCAAAAAATCAGTCAAACCTTAGTGTTGGTTTTGATTATTTAATATAATCAGCAAAAACTTAGAATAAAATTATTAACATCTTCTAAATTATATGAATTGTAAAATTGTTATGTATTATAAAAATGATTTAATTTTTTTTATATTCGATTATTTGGTTAAATTATAATTATTGGTGATTATGCTTATTGTTTTATTAAGTTAAATTTATATGTTTAATATAATTTTATTTTTAATTAAAAATATTTTTTATATCTATTTTCGTAAATGCAATCAAAAATATATTTATTAGTAAAATAAAAATCATTTAATAAAAGATAAGTTTTTAATTATTTTTTATTCAGTTAGATTTTTGTCTTTGATACAGAATATTATCTACTATTTATTAAACTGTTATTTAAATTATTCATTAAATGGATTTAATGCCTCATTATAATTTTGTTTTTTTGTGACTAAAGACGTTAATGTATTTGTTGTGCTGGAGACTTCTGGGTGACTTTTTTTAGTTGCAATTAATTTTTGCGGTAATTGTTTGCTATCAGCAATAACATCAGTTTGCTCTAAAACGCCATGATTGATATTTTCTAAAAATGCCGCCTTTTCTTTTTTATTAAGGTTTTGCGTGATAGTACTAATTTTACATGTTGGGCAAAGGGATTTTATTATATTTTCAATACATACACTATTAGCTGGTATATTTTCTAATTTAGTTATTAGGCTTTCATAAAATTCTTTTATTAATTCATTTCTTTTTTCACGGCTATCAAGTTTAGTTTTAGAATTTAAATTTAATTTAACATATCTTATATTGGTATCGTAATAAATATTTTTATCATCGCCGCTGGCTGGGCTTAATAAAAAAACTTGCTTAGAAGGAGAAACAATACCTAATATTAAATGTTTTTTATTAGTAAAATTATTTTTTTCTCAATAAAAGATAAACTAGTATAGCCCTCTTGATAGGTTTCTCTCAGTTTAGCACCAATACTTTTTTGGTTATATATTATTGGTTCATTAGGGTTATTTATTTTTAACACAACGCCATTATGTTCTTTATTATTTATATTATCATCTAATTTTTGCTTTATATTTTTGGCTATAGTCAAAAGAGATTCATCTTTATAAGTATAATCATATTCATGTGCCAAAATATCACTCACTAAAAGTTTTTTTATTTCCTCAAAAGTCTTATTAACATAAGATTTACTTTCATTATATTGACCCAAGTGAAAAACACGAACTTTTTTATATTCGATAATAGTTTCGTATCTGTTTTCGTTATTAGAAAATCTTTGTGTTAATTTTAATCTTTCACCTTTAGGTAAAGATATGAATATTACTTTTTCTTCAGATTGCTGATTTTCAATACTGTTGAGGGAAGATAATAAATTTTTAGTTATTGCAATACATTCAGCCCTTGATTTTTCTTTTCTGTGATCTTCAATTAAATGTATTACAACATGGCTTATCCCTAATGTTATTATTGATAATAATAATTTACCTTTGTCACTAAAACTAACATAATTTTCAGGGGCATTAATGATATTATTTATAATACTTGAATTGTTATTATTAATAAGTTTTAGTTCAGTATTTAGTTCGGTAGATAAAGCGCGATCTATAATCATAATTTTTCCCTAAATTTATATGACTATAGGATATTATCAATATTTATTATCAGAGATCAATTAAATATATATAATGATTATATATAGACAAATTAACTATATTTTTGGAATATTTAGAGATATGTTTGAATAAACATATGATCGTCAAAATATATCTTTAAATATTCTCTATCTTTATAGTATTTAATTTTTATTTTTCATATTTTAGCTGATAAAAACATTTCGATATCAGTGAAAATTTCATCCCACTCTTGCTGATCAATATTCATGAATCCAAAAGCACGTAAAATAAATGCCCCCTCTGTGGCAAAAAAGACAAGCCGAGCACGTCTCCCCACTTCGGTTGAAGTATCTAACTTAGCGATACGTTCACGATACCACTCACGAGTACTATTAAGATATTCTGGTGTTTGCAGTAATGCAGCCATTAAACCTGCACCTTTAGTGTTAGATGCTTGCTCAAAATGGTAGGTTGCTTTCATGTGCGCTATTACCCGATTTTCGGCTGAACTATCCTGCGTAAGTTGTTGAAAAAAGATTTCATTGTAGGCTTTTTCCCAGCGATCAAACATTGCATCAATCAGCGCTTCTTTATTACCGAAACAATACTGAACCCCTCCTTTGGAAATTCCCATTGCTTTTGCCACCGCATCGATAGTCAGTGCGCTGACACCCTGTTGGTGAACAATATTTTCGGCTACATCTAATACCTTATCTCTATCTATACTTCTTTGACGCCCCATTAAATAAAATCTCTTTTAAAATACATACGTATGGATTAATATCGTAAGCTTAACGTTAACATTATGGCAGATAAACATACTACATATTTTTTTCTAAATAGAGATATTTTATGGTTAATACTCATGATAATCGCAGATGGATTGCGCTCCTTTTAATTTCTAGTGCTCTTTTCTTAATTGTCATTGATATGACAGTGCTTTATACAGCATTGCCTACTTTAACCCATGAACTCCATGCCAACGCATCTGAGAAATTGTGGATTATCAATGCTTATCCATTGGTGGTTGCTGGATTATTGCCAGCCGCGGGTATGCTTAGTGATCGCATTGGTCATAAAAAAATGCTGATCAGCGGTTTACCACTTTTTGCATTAGCTTTACTTTGTGCTGCATTCTCGCCTAATGCAGAAAGTTTGATTGCTGCTAAAGTCTTTTTGGCGGTAGATGCCGCGATGATGATGCCAGCAACTTTATCAATTGTTCGTCATATTTTTACTGAGCCTCAAGAACGATCACTAGCGATTGGTATTTGGTCAGCGGTTGCTGCTGGTGGCGCTGCGGTTGGACCTTTAGTAGGTGGTTTATTACTGGAATATTTTTGGTGGGGATCGGTATTTTTAATTAATGTGCCTGTTGTTATGTTGGTGCTACCTTTTTCAGTGAGTTTGATCCCAAGCTGTGGTGGAACAAACAAACGTGCTATTGATTTTTTAGGCTCATTATTAATTTTAGTCGGTTTAGTTGGGCTGATTTATGCATTAAAAGAGTTAAGCAAACCCAATTTTTCTTTACTTGAATTTTGTGCTGCTGCCTTGATTGGCATCATCTTTATGCTGTTTTTTATATTACGCCAGCGCAAACAATCGCAACCGATGATTGATTTTTCTTTATTCAGTAATCGACTGTTTTCAGCGGGAGTAATTATCGCCGTTATTACTATGAGTGTAATTGTTGGCATTGAATTAGTTTTAAGTCAACGCTTACAGTTAGTACTTGGTTTCACACCATTACAAGCTGCGCTTTGTATCCTTCCAATACCAATTGGTTCCGTGCTTGCATCACCATTGACCGGTTTACTGTTACCTCGTTTTGGCGAGAGATTAACGACCGTGGTTGGTTTTATATTAACGCTGGTTGGGGTAATAGGGATGACCTGTTCTATCAGAGCGGTATTACTTTGTTGTTGATTAATTTATTCATGATTGGTATCGGTATGGGAATGGTATTTACCGCTGCATCTACCACGATTATGCTCAATGCGCCTGATGAAAAGTCCGGTATGGCAGCTTCTATTGAAGACGTTGCTTATGAGCTGGGTAGTGTATTAGGCGTTACCATATTGGGCGGCATGATGACGGCAATTTATAGTTATACTCTTTTTGTTCCCGAACAGCTAACAATTGATGCGCGAGTTTATGACAGTATCGATGAAGCATTAAGCACAGCATCAACGATGGATAAAGATCAGGCTCAGATATTGATAATGGAAGCGAGTAAAGCCTTTGATACTTCTTTTGTTGTTGTTTTTATTACCATTGTTTGCATATTGTTAGTTAGCACTGTGATTTTACAACGTATGTTGCGCCCTTTAATCAAAAAATCATGATGATATGAATTTTTGGGCTGTTTTAGATCTTACAAGAAGTTTTAGTGATTGTTTTTTGTAAAGCTAGTTGTTGGCGTTGTTCTATCTCAGGGATAGTGAGCTGATCCTAACATTCTATTACTGAAAATATAACCGGTTAGAGGTAAATTAGAGATGGAGTTACAGTCATTGCAGTTTTTTAAAAATTTGTCTGATGAAACAAGATTTAGGATCGTAGTACTTTTGCGAGAAATGGGGGAGCTTTGTGTTTATCATCTTTGTATTGCACTTGAGCAACCCCAAACTAAAATATCTCGTCATTTAGCCATGTTAAAAAAGAGTGGGTTGCTACAAAATCGTAAGGAAGGGAAATGGGTTTTTTATCGACTTTCTTCACAGATTTCTCCATGGGTTATGCAAATTATTGAGTCTGTATGGTCAAATCAACACCAACTAATCGACTTAATGGCTAAAAAATTGATACCAGAAAATTTGCCTGCACGGAGTATTAATTTCTCACTCTAGAATAAAACGCAATATCGTGAATAGCGTGTAATGTGAGCAATCTTTTATTTATCTATTTGTTACTAATCAGAATAATTTAGTATTCCGATTAGTAATTTTTTAAATAATTTTTAATTTTGCTAAACACTGTAAAGTCAATGATTCGCGTTTTGACACTGCTTTATCATCTGAGATCGCGACATTAAGGGCAAAAGTTTTTATTTTACCGTCAGCGTTTTCTACCCATCCAACATACCAGCCGGTACGCTCACCATTAATATTGGCTAAGCCACTTTTAGCATAAATTTTAATATTGGCAGTCTGTTTGATAAGTAGCATATTAGCTACTTCACTTTGAATGGTTTTATCAATAGGTAGTTGTTTAGTGGCTAACTTATAAATAAATTGGGCTTGTTCTTGCGGGCTAATTTTTAATGGGCCGTCTAACCAAAATTTGGTAACATCATTGCCTATTTTACTATTACCGTAGTGCAAACGATAAAGTTCTTTTTTCATTATTGCCAGACCCGTACGTTTTGCAATCTCTTGATAGACAGGGACAGCGGATAATTTCATTGCTTCTTGCATATTCATATCTTTATTCCAACTACTAAGATATCTGGGCTGTCCATCCCATTTAAAAATTTCGTTAATAGTCACTTTTTGATTTTTTAAAGCAATTAAGGCATTAACAATTTTAAATGTTGATGCAGGAACATATTGGGTTGCTGCACGTTTTATCTGGTCGCCATAGTTGTTAATTGATTTGCCATCATAAATGGTTAATACACCACGTATATGCTGCTGCTGAAAGATTTTTTTTATTTCGCTAGAAACGTTACTTTCCGTTATCTTGTTTAGCGGCTTGGTGATGTTATTACTATCATTAGAAATGTTATTTGCCTGAGTAGTTAGTGGTAAAAATAGTAAAATAATAACAACTAATTTTTTATTCATCTTTGTATTCTTTAAATAATATGTACCATAGACACTATCATATTTTTGTTAGGGTTAATACTAAACATAGGACCTGTTTTTATTTATTGTTAGCAGCGTTTCTTTTTATTATTTGATCATTACCGCTCAAGTATTAAGTAAAAAATAGAGAAAAAATTAACAAGATCGCTATCAAATCTGTAACACTGAACACACAAAGAAAAGCTGGTGCTCACGATGAAAACAAGTCGTGGCTGACTATTTTTGTTAATGCAGTTAATGGTTTATTTAATTTTTGGTTAACGAAAAACAGAACATGGTGATTGAATCAGCATTGATAAGTATTGTGTCTGCGTTAATATAGCTATCGTTGTTATCAAATATATCAACAATATCATTTTTATAATCTGGTCTGTTAACTGGAAAGCCATCTTTGTTATAATTGATCGTTTGCATATCGGCGGTGTTTAAAGGGTGAATAGATTGGAAAATAAGGCCAGCTGTTGACCTTATTACAGCTGAAATTAAATATCACTTAACTAACTTAACTGCCTGGCGGGTAAGTTGGCCAATAGTATCCCAATCTTTAGCTTTAATTAATTTATTATTAACCATCCAGGATCCTCCACAAGCAATAACTTGTGGCAAAGCAAGATAATTACCAATATTTTCTAGATTGATTCCACCGGTTGGCAAAATTTCTAATTTCGGATAGGGTGCAAGCAGTGCTTTGAGCATAGATAACCCGCCAGAAGGCTCTGCAGGGAAAAACTTGACACAATTAATACCCAATTGCATGGCCTGCTCGATTTGGGTTGGGTTATTTATACCGGGAATAATGGGTATGTCTAATTCATGACACGCTTTTACCGTATCGGGGTTTAAACCTGGTGAAACGATAAATTCAGCGCCAAATTCAGCGCCAACCGCTTCGGCTTGTCTAATCTGTTCTCGATTGATAATGGTGCCTGCACCAATCAAAATTTTGTTCGGCATCGCTTCTTTAAGCAGTTTGATCGCATCTGCTGCTGCTGGCGTACGGAACGTTATTTCTGCTACTGGTAATCCGTTTTTAACTAATGCTTCGCCTAAGGGAACAATATCTTGTGCTCGTTCAATGGTAATAACCGGAATGATCTTAAATTTTCGTAATTTATCTATCAGTGTGAGCATAATCAATCTTCCTTTAGTGTTGAAATTGGCGAGTAATGCTTTTTGTTGCTGAATTGGAATGATAGCACTTTTATGTTAAATAACGATATTTACTAATTACAGAATCATTAGCTTACACCGTTTTTCACTATTTTCATTAGCTAGATGAGATGATTATTCAATAAGATTAATGGTTGCAAAGAATAATCGTGTTACTTAAATAACCGGTTAATTTATTTTTATCATTAAACACGCTGTTTGTATCTTTTATTTATAATTGATATTAAAAAATTAATTTATCACGTTATTTTTTATTAGTACTAATTTTTTATTATATAAAATAAAAATGCGAGATATCTTTATAAAAATTCATCGGTAAAACATTATAACAATTTATTATTTCTTAATATTTTGCTATTAATAAGTCTTGCTTTTTGA
Source organism: Arsenophonus endosymbiont of Crataerina pallida (assembly GCF_964020125.1). Lineage (NCBI taxonomy): Bacteria > Pseudomonadati > Pseudomonadota > Gammaproteobacteria > Enterobacterales > Morganellaceae > Arsenophonus > Arsenophonus endosymbiont of Crataerina pallida. The sequence continues at coordinate 943,903 of NZ_OZ026540.1, forward strand.
ATAAATATTTTTATATTTTTTTATTAAAGAAGAATATAAAATTATATCTATTTTTAGTTATTTTTTGTTGAAAAATAGAAATATAACAATAAATGTTGATTTTTTTATATTAATGAACGAATAAATGATTTTTTGTGTAAAATTCAGCATAAAATTTCAATTTTTTGGTAATTTTAATTTAGATAAGTGTAGAGCTTGACTGGAATAAAAAATTCATTTTATTAATTAGATAAAATATCTGCTAATGTATACCAAAAGCAGTAATTAATTCGAGTAATATTTTTCTTTTTAATTATTTCATTATTATAAATCTAAATTGATTTGTTAATAATTAACTTATTTATTAAATATAAAAATGCTTTTACTTATTGATTGTTAAATAAAATATTTACTTTGATATAAATCACAAAAAATAAAATATAACTTTAGCTTTCTTGTAAGTTAGATAGGGGCATCTAATATCAATTTAGGTTAATGTTATTTATTATTAACCTTTCATCATTATGCCAATAAAATAAATTTTATTTTATTGGCTTATTCATTTATTTTTTGGAGTTAATTATGTTTAAGAAAATACTCCCGTTATTGCTATTATCTGCGACTTTATTTTCGTCGAATATATTAGCGGCGACAAATTCAGCAGGTGGAATAATTTCAGTTGTTGGTGCTATAAATGATACTACTTGCAAAATTAATGGAGGTGAAAGTGCAAACTTTACTATATTATTAGATCCCATTTCTGTTGCTGATGCAGGAACAGCAGCATTTACCGTTCTTCAAAAAAATCAGAAAGCATTTAAGTTAACGTTTTCTGATTGTGCACCTGCTGGAGGTTTAGGCAGTAATTTAAAATTCTATTTTTCATCACCAAGTACGATATCAACGGATGGTCAATATTTAGTGAATGATACGGTTGATGAAAATAATCCTAACGTAGCAAAAAATGTCGGTTTTAGTTTGTCTACCCCAAGTGCTACCACGACCGCTATTCCATTAAATACCCCTTTTGATACAGGAGTAAAAGGAGATAAAACAGCACCACAAGCTGACGAGTTAACATTTATCGTTAGTTATTATAAAACGCGAGCGGAACCTGCTAAAGCGGGTCCATTGCATTCAAATTTAATCTATACCATCTCTTATTTGTAAATAACATTAACCAGGCTCTTTTTGAGTCTGGTTTTTAACGGACTATTTATTATGAAAAAATTTTTGTTATTTATTATATTAATTATTTCTTCTAAAAATATATTAGCCAATATTGTGCTGCAAGGGACTCGTATCATTTATTATGAAGCTAAAGGGAATGTTACGGTACAATTAACAAATAATGGAAAATTACCAGCATTAGTACAATCATGGGTTGATGATGGCAATATAAACTCTACCCCAGAAAAGAGTCATTCACCTTTTTATGTTTTTCCACCTATTGTAAAAGTAGCGGGACTAAAAGGACAACAATTAAAAATAAAAATGATATCGCATAAATTACTTAAAAATAGAGAAAGCGTTTTTTATTTAAATATTCTTGATATTCCACCATACCCAGAAAATACCCAAGGTAAAAGCGTTTTGCAATTGGCAATTAAATCAAGAGTTAAATTATTTTATCGGCCAAAGGAATTAATTACTCCTCCGGCAGATGTATATAAAAAAATAAGTTATAAATTAGAGGATAATGATCTAATAGTAACAAATAATTCTAAATATTATTTTACGATTGCAAAAATTACTCATATTAATGAGGCAAAAAAAGCCTGATAAAATCGAAGATGATCCCGCCATTATCAGACTTTAAATTACCGCTACAAAATAAGGTTAAGCATAATAAATTAACCGTAACTTATGTTGATGATTTTGGCGTCTATAAAACAAGAAATATTAACCTTAAATAAGAAGATAAATCGTGAAAAAAATATATTATCTTTATAATAGCTTAATTTTATTAGGTATATTGGATTGTATACCGGAGTTATTTGCAGAGGAGTTTGATACTTCTTTGCTAGTAGGAAAATCAGCTCAAGGAGATATATCTCGTTTTTATCAGAATAGTGAAATTCCGCCAGGTAAGCAATTGGTCGATATATATGTTAATGATGATTGGAAAGGACAATTTGAAGTTAATATTGGCGAAAAAAATCAAAATATTACTATTGATGCTAAGGATGCTAAAAAATTAGGTTTAAAACTTTCATCTCACACAAAACAGATGATTGAGCAAAAAACGACTGTCTCGTTAGATAATTTAGTCAATGATATCAACTACTATTTAGATGTTAATCAGTTAGCATTAAATATTTCAGTGCCGCAAATTTCTTTAGTTAAATCGGAAATAGGTTATGTTGATCCAGTGAATTGGGACCATGGTGTCCCGGCAATTATTCTCTCTTATAATACCAATTATTATAACTATCGAGAGAAAAAAAATCGTAAACAGAGTAATGAAGCTTTTTTTGCCAATTTAAATACCGGTATTAATTTGGGTGCCTGGCAGTTTCGAGATGAATCAAGTTATTCTTACTATTCCAGTGGTGATCATAAATGGCAAAATAATACCCGCTACTTACGCCGTTCTTTCAGCACTATATCTTCAAATTTGATGTTAGGTGATTTTTATTCTCCCTCTGCCTTGTTTAGTAGTATTCGTTTTAGAGGTGGTGCATTAACCACGGAAATGAATATGTTACCTAACTCCAGCCAAGAATTTACGCCGATTGTCAGAGGAGTTGCTCAAACCAATGCGTTAGTAAAAGTATATCAGAATGGAAATCTAATTTATCAAGAAACCGTTCCGCCTGGAGCGTTTGAGTTTAGTGATCTACGTGCAGCAGGAGGAGCGGGCGATCTTTCCGTTGTTGTGCAAGAAGCCGATGGCCGGCAAGAGTCTTTTACAGTGCCATTTTCAGCGGTACCTAATATGATGAAAGCGGGTGTTTATACTTACAGCATTTTGGCTGGGCAAGCAAAAATGATCAATACCCATTTCCAACCGAAATTTGCTCAAGCAGAAGCCTATTATGGTATCAATAATTTAGTCACCGTTTATACCGGCTTTATTGGTAGTCGTGATTATGCTGCTATTATACTTGGCAGTGGCTGGAATTTTCCGTTTGGTGCTGTTTCGGTTGATGCGACCCATGCTGCAGCTTATTTAGATACAGGAACCAAACGTGGACAAAGTTTTCGCTTGGCTTATAGTAAGTTTTTATCAACCACCGCTACCAATCTGACTATAGCGGCCTATCGTTATTCAACGGGAGATTATTATAGTTTTGTTGATTCCATTTATGCCCATGATAATTATCAAGCATGGCTTAAATATCAAACGACGATTAAAAATAATCCTAATGATCGAAATGAAAATAATCCATCAGATTTAGATTTGGCAACTTTTGATGCCTTACGGGGTGCCCGTGCCAGAAATACATTTAATTTAAATTTAAATCAGCATTTGGGGAAAGATAATGGTGTTATTTTTTTGGCTGGTACGCTGAGAAACTATTGGAATGTTGGCGGCAGCAGTCGAGAATAACAAATAGGTTACTCAAATAATTATAAAAATATTACCTATAACTTATCCGTTTCACGGGTAAGAAATACCGATCAAAAAGAAGAAACCCGTTATTACCTCAGCGCCAGTGTTCCAATTAATCTATTTGGTCGTAATGCTTATCTCAATTCGGGTGTCTACCTGACAAATTCCAACTATCAACAGGCCAATATTAGTGTCAGTGGGACAGCGGGTAAATATGATTTGATCGATTATACGTTAACCGCTTCAAATCAGACCGGTGGTAATAATTTAATTAGTGGTAGTGTAAATTACCGTAACCCTTATAGTACGATTGGTGCTTCATATAGTGAGGCTAATAATTATCGACAGTCAGGTTTGAATGCCAGAGGAACCATCGTAGCATTTCCCTACCATATTCTTGCTTCCGGTGAAACAGCGAATACATTAACGGTATTAGAAGCACCAATGGCTGAAAATTTAACCGTTAATAATAATTGAACGGTGTTTACCAATAAACAGGGGTTAGCATTAGTAACCAATGCCACTCCTTATCGTACAAATGTTTATACCCTTTCTCATACCAGTCAGACCTCAGGTGCAGAAATTACTGACAATATAGCGCATGTGATCCCCTATGACGGGGCGGTTAGTCATATCAAATTAGAAACCGATCAGCGAAAAACTTATATGTTAAAAGCGACTTTTGCCGATGGTAGCAATTTACCTTTTGGTACCGAGGTTACTGATAGTCAGGGTGAATTTGTTGGTCATGTTGGGCAGTCAAGTGTGCTGTATATAAAAAGTGATCAGTTACCACAATCATTGAATGTCAAATTGAATATTGAAGGTAAAACAGAATGTACCATCCAGCAACCCATTCATACCTTGAACATCAATCGTAATATTTGCCAATAGCTGGGGAAAATAAGATGAATAAATTAGCAATAAATTTTTTATTATTATCAGCGTGTTCCTTCAGTCAATTGGTTTATGCCGATTGTAAACCCAACAGCACTATCACAGTGCCGAGTTTATATTATGATTTATCGGCTGATTTTAGTAGTGCATCAATGGTAGTAGCAAAAACGGATAAAACCACGTTCCCAGGAACATTTACCTGTAGCTCCCCAGGGCTATTTTTTCCTAATGCGATTGGTATTGCTTCGCCATTTAATGGTCGAACAGCAACAATAGGATTTCATGGTGGTAAGCAGTTTGTCCAGGTTACAATGACTGCGTTAGGAAAAGATCGCGTAACCAACTTAGCTAGAGGTACCCATCCTGCATCGAATTTGAATACTAATTTCACCTTACAGTTTAGCTTATTGAAGAGTAAACCAAGTGGTAATTATACTGAAGTGGCTGGCGATACTGCAGTTATCTCACCCTTTATCTTGGTATCAGATGCTTCATCGTTGGGTATTTTGGTGTGGTTAGTTAGGATTGTACTAAAATTAGTTGAATTTTTATTAACCTGGCAATGGCCCGTTGATGAAAATGATATTTTTCTTCAACCGATTACTATTAAATATAATCCTATTGCCACTACCTGTGATTTTTCAAATAAAGGATTAGTGGTTAATTTACCTATCGTTAGTATCAGTGATATTAAAAATATTGACCGGCCTGGTTATCAGCCTTTTACCCTCAATTTTAGCTGCAGCGATCTTTTAGCAGGCAATAAAACGACGCGAAATATTGCCATGTTTTTGGCCAGCAATAATTTACATAGTGCCGATAAAACAGTGTTAATAAATACCACTCAACAAGGTGCTAAAGGAGTCGGGTTTCGCCTTGTGCAAAGGAATAAAACATCATCACACATTCTATTTTCCAGCAGTGAAAGTGTCCAAGGCAATGCGACATCTATTTTTAATATTGCGGTTGGAAGTGCCTTAGCTCCCTCGTTTTCCATTGACATGGCGGCTTATTACTACGCTTATGATCTGAATAATATTTCAGCCGGAAAAATAACCTCAACGGCAACTTTAGTATTTTCTTATGACTAAATACGATTAATTATAAGGATCAAAAAAATGGCGAAAAAAAATTACTTAGCTTTCTTACTCTATTTTATGGCTTTCTCAAGTAGTAGTAGTGTCTTTCTTAAAGGCACGCGAGTTATTTTTCCTGCTGAAAGAAAAGAGGCTGTTATTCAATTAGTTAATTCCAGCGATAACCCATCGCTGGTACAAAGTTGGGTTGATGAAGGTAATATTGATTCTACACCGGAGACAACCCAAGCGCCTTTTGTTGTGACGCCCCCAGTTGTAAAAATAAATCCAAGAGGAGGCGCACAGCTTCATATTCGGCAGTTAGCAAACCAGTTGCCAACTGATCGCGAATCTATTTTTTATCTTAATGTGCTGGATATTGCGCCAAAACCCGATAGTTTAAAAACGGATAATATTTTACAGTTAGCACTAAGAACACGAATTAAACTGTTTTATCGACCACAAAATATTAGCCAAATGTCTCAGAGTGTCGTTGAGCATATAAAAATAAGTAAGATTGGAGGATCAGTTGTTATTGATAACCCAACCGGCCATTTTTTTACTCTGGCTGCATTTTATAACCCGACAAATAAAAATAATATTTTATCTAAAACCGTTATGCTCTCACCTTTCTCACAACAAACCGTGGAAAATAAAAGTCATACTATTTTAGGTAATGAGATTTTGTTGGAATATATTAATGATGAGGGTAAATTTGTTAATCAAGTGAAAAAAATCAAATAATATTAAACGGCTGGTATTTCGTTATTTAAGCTAACTACTGCTAAATGCGATTATCAAATGTCAGCATATTTTCTATGTTGGTTTTGATTAATATAATTTGTCTGTTTAATAGCTAGCGTTAGATTGTTGTTGCCAGAGATGGGCAGCAACGAGCGCTTTCCAGGGAGAATATTGTGCTAACCATTTTTCTGTCTCTTTTGCACTTATTCTCTCACTGCAATTTAATAAATACTGAAGATTACGTTGGACGGCGACATCACCATGTAGAGAACCGTTCAAATAATTGAAGCCGCGCAGCAAGGAATAACTGATTGTCCATGGACCAATTCCTTTTATTTCACTCAATTTTTGCGTCCATGTTGCCAGATTATTTTCATCTACTGGAAGATTTAATAAGTGATGGTTATTTTTTAACATATTGCATAATGCAATAAGGGTTTTTGCTTTACCGATAGAGAATCCACATATTCTTAGCTTCTGTTCATCATCAGCATGGATCGCATAAAAAGAAGGAAAACACCAAATTCCTGACGAGTGTTGTTTACCAAAAGCATGAATAAATCGACGGCGAATAGCAATTGCAGCAGCGACACTAATTTGTTGCCCTATAATTGCCCAAGTAATTGCTTCAAATGCTGTTGCTGCTTGATAAACCCTTAAACCTTGTTGACGAGAAATTAAATTACCAATAACTGGATGGTTATGGTATTTATCTTCAAAAAGCTCAACGGATTGATATAAACTTAGCATATTTTTTGCTAGTTTTTCGAGCTGCTGCTCAGTGATAACGGCAGCTGGATTATCCGTTTGCAGAGAAACCAAAATGCTATTTTTATTTAATATAAACGTTAACTCAGCCGGCTGGCCACAGCATGTAATGCCTTTTCTTAATTGGTTATTGGTAATAATTTCTGCCACATTTTGCTTATCTCGTGAGTGATAGGCAAGAAAGTCTTGGTAATGATAATTGTTTGGTAAATGAATAATGGTTTTTTTGGCTAGCATTTTGTTATGGTTATTTAATTTTAAACTTAGTGAACAGTTGGCGTTTAATTTGATAAAAAATAGTAACATAAAAGCGAGTAAATTAAAGGCAAGAATTTCCGCATCTAATTCTGTCATCAGCGAGCTGAAAACTAAAAAAATTACTATTGTTTGCTGTGGGGCTGGATGATATTACCAAATGTTATTGTGAGTTGCCCACGTGATGAAAATCTAAATTACATGATAGCGTGTTGTTAACTCTTTTTATTCATTTATTCTTAATGTTTAATTTTCCTTGGTTATTTATTCTTTTATTTTCACTTAAGGAGGAAATGGTTAGCTTATTTTATGTTTTAAAATTTACCATTAAATATAATTGCTGTTTTTATCATTATTAAATATTAATCCTATTGAAATAGCGTTTATTTGTTATTAATAGATGGGCTGGTTAGCTAAATAAAATTATTTTTATTTGTAATATTGTTTAAATGAAAATAATAATTAACCGTTTTTTATTTAACATTATAGTAATGAAAATATTGTTTAAGCTGAAAAACTATTAAGCATTTTTTAAGTAAAGAAAGAAAATTACTATGGATTATTTTTTTATTAACATCAAATGTTAATGATGCATTGGTTTATTTTTATTAATTTGGTTTTAATTTTGAATTTATGTTAATTATTGGCATTGCTGTTGTGGAGTGACATTAATTCATAAATGGAAACAAATTTATACGTTTTTAAATAATACTTATCTATATCTTTGTAATCGATATAAGTAAGTAAAAGGAGTAATTGCAAATGGAATATTATCAAAAAAAACGTTTTTTTACCCTTCATTGTGCATTTTATCTCCTTCGTTAGCGTTAATTTAACGCGATCCAAAGTTTATTAATTGGTAATTATCCAGACAAAATAAGCAGGGATAAGAGTAATAAAAATTTATTGATTAAGGTAGTAAAAATAAGAATAGCTACATATCAATGTCTTTATTAATTTCAATAATAGATTGAAGTTATTATTTAGTATTTGTTTTTATTTTACACAAAAATAGTAGCAATATTTTTATATTATTTAGATAGGGAAATTATTTATGCAATGCATTGCTAATCGTTACTATTCGAAAACAAAAAGGATAACTGCCTATATATTGTTATTTATACAATTGTTGTTACCTATTTTTGTTACTTTTTCATCTGTCGCTAAAGCGGCGCAGGATGATGATGTTGCTAGCAATCAGATGCTGGAAACAATCAACGGTATAGATGCGTTAATAAATAATAACTCTACTTCAAAAAACTCTGCTCCGCAGTCCCCATCATCGCTTTCATCATCAAGCGGCAACGGCATCGAGCTGGAATATTCAGCTTTGCCTGATAATCGATCATTGATATCGGCGTCAACAGCAAATAACAACAAACCGTCAGTCGCTCATCATCCGGTATTACCGACATTAGATATAAAAGAGACGTCGCAAGCTAAACAAATTGTCTCATCAGAAAAACAATTTGCGCAAGGAGCAACCCAGGTAGCGCAAGTTTTTGCCAATAATAATGCCACAGAGGCGGCCATCGGTTATGCGCGTAATCGAGGTGAAGGCCTAATAAATCAGAAAATTAGTGATTGGTTGAATCAGTATGGCAAAGCACGCGTGCAAATTAGTTCAAATAAAACCGGTGATGCTGATTTACTTTTACCACTAATTGATAAACCAAACAGCTTATTGTTTAGCCAAATTGGTATTAGAGCTAATGAACAACGGAGTACTACCAACTTAGGATTAGGTTATCGTCAATATCAGCAAAATTGGATGTGGGGCCTTAACAGTTTCTACGATTATGATATTAGCGGCGGTAATGCACGTTTTGGTGTTGGTGGTGAGTTGTGGGCCTATTATTTGAAATTAGCGGTAAATGGTTATTTTCGTTTAACTGACTGGCATCAGTCGTTCCTGCATGAGATGCGCGATTATGATGAGCGGCCGGCCAATGGATTTGATATCCGAGCTGAAGGTTATTTACCCAATTATCCTCATTTAGGGGCTTATGCTAAATATGAACAATACTTTGGTGAAGGGGTTAGCCTTAGTCATAATCCATCAACTAAAGATTTGAAAAATAATCCTTCTGCCACAACTTTTGGCTTAAGTTATACCCCTTTTCCATTATTAACATTGAAAACTCAAGTCTCTCAGGGAGATTCCAACGATAGTCTGATTGGCGTGGAATTTGCCTATCGGTTTGGCATACCACTGGCTGCTCAGTTAAATCCAGATAATGTTGATTTAATGCGTAGTTTAGTGGGCAATCGTTATGATTTTGTTGATCGTAATTACAATATCGTTATGCAGTACCGAAAACAGGAGATATTAGCCATTTCTCTGCCAGACAGTGCGATGGCTGAAGCTGCTCAAACAATAGCCATAAAAGCGACGGTGCAAAAAGCCAAATATGGGCTCAATAAAATCTTATGGAGTGCCCCGGAGTTATTAGCTAAAGGTGGCAAGATCCACGAAACATCAACCAATACTATTGACCTAGTGTTACCTGCCTACGATGAAGATAACCAAGGTAATAAAGCTTATACCTTATCCGCTGTTGGTGTTGATAATGAAGGTAATAAATCTAAAGCTACCGTAATGATGATCAATGTTACTCAATCAAAGGATGGTTTTGCTTATTTTACGTTAGAAAATTCGGCGCCAATACCGGCAGATGGTAACCAAACGTATTTAGCTAAAGTGCAACTACAAAATGACAAAGGGGTACCACTAGCGGACAAACAAGTGACATTTTCCGTTACCGGTTTTAGCAAAAGTGCCAGCACCTTGGCAGCAAAAAATAATGGCGGCAATGCTGGGGTCGTCATGCTTAGTGAAGATGGTCAAAGAATGGGTAATCCTTTAACTGAGACTACGGATGCTGAAGGTAAGATCAATATAAAAGTTAGAAGTGACTTGGCCGGTCAGGGAGAATTGATTGCTACCATGGCAAATGGTAAGAAAAAAGCGGTTGCTATCCAATTTACCCCTGATGTCACTACCGCCAAAGTTAGAAATGTTAACCTGATTGATAAGAAAAATAGTAAGGTAGCTAATGGCGTCGATAGCTTTAGCTACGAAGCCTTTGTTGTCGATCAATTTAATAATCCATTACCAAATGTTGATGTTGCTTGGTCACATAATCAGCAAGATAAGGTCGTTTTGTCAGATAGTCATAGTAAAACAGATGCTAAGGGACGGGCGATTATTACCCTGCGTAGTACCCTTTTTGCTGTCGATAATGTGGAAGTCAGTGCCAAATATGACAATACGCTTGAAATGACCGCAGATAGAGTGGTCAGTTTTGTTGCTGATGAACGCACTGCCAAGGTTAGTGATGTTTCATTGAATGGCCGGGCAACAAATAAAGTTGCTGATGGAAAGAGTTATTTTAGTTTTAGTGCCCAACTGGTTGATGGCAATGGTAACCCGATTAAGAAAAGTGGATTAGTTGTTAATTGGACTCATAATAGAGACCCGCAAAAGGTTCTATTGTCGGCTGCAACCACCCCAACAGATAGCAATGGTATTGCCTCCGTTGAATTAATAAGTACCACTACCCCCATTGATAAAATACGGGTTAGTGCAAACTATGCAGCTACAGCAAGTGTAGAAGCGGATCAAGAGGTCAATTTTATCGCTGAAGAAGGTCTGATTACAGTTGGTACTGTTGAGTTAAAGGATCCTGATACCGTTACTAAAGTAGCCGATGGTCAATCCAGCTTTACTTTTAGCGCACAGCTTGTTGATAACAAGGGGCAACCTGTTAACCAGGCCGGCATCGATGTTGATTGGTTCCGTGATAAGGATGACGTTAAGTTATCAGACAATACTAGCAAAACGAATGAACACGGAATTGCTACCATTACACTGCAAAGTACAATTAAGGCCGTCGATGAGGTACAGATCAGCGTCAGTTCGGGCAACTTAGATGAAATAAATGCCAATAAGAAAGTGAGTTTTATTGCTGATAAAAGTCAGGCTCATATCGGTAGTGTGCTGTTAGATGGTTCAGAAGTCGAGAAAATCGCGGATGGTATCACTTACTTTAGTTTTACTGCCCAACTGGTGGACAATAATAATAACCCGATCAGGGAAAAAGGATTACAAGTCGATTGGTCACAAAATAGCGGCGATAAAGTTAAATTAGCTAATAGTAGCCACACCGACGAAAACGGTATCACCGCAGTTAAGCTGTATAGCACAACAACAGCGGTCAATAATGTAGAAGTTAGTGCCAGTTACACTGGTACAGCAAGCAAATCGGCTGATAGAAAGGTTAGTTTTACAGCCAATAAAGGTACGGCTAAGTTAGGTGAAATTAGGTTATTAGATAAACCTACGACCCATAAAATTGCAGATGGCAAGCAAAAATTTACTTTTGATGTCCAGTTGTTTGATAAAAATGATAACCCAATTAAACAAGCGGGCATAATCGTCTATTGGGGACATGATGGAGTAGGGAAAGCCCAATTAAACCCAACCAGTGAAACGAATCAAGATGGTGTTGCTACCGCTGAATTGCAAAGTACAACCATGGCTGTTGATGATATTGAAGTTTTCGCCAAATTTGGCAACGACGATAAAAAGACGGCAAAAGAAAAAGTAAGTTTTATTGCTAATAAGGCCACAGCAGTGGTCAAAAATGTCAAGCTAGACGGTAAGGTAGACCGTAAAGTTGCTCATAGTAGTAATAACTTTGTTTTTACCGCGCAATTGGTTGATGGCAATAACAACCCGATCAAGGAGGAAAATTTATCGATTAATTGGTCGGCGGATCCAGCTAGCAAAGTTCGTTTTAAGGGTGGCAACATCAGTCAAACTGATGCAAAAGGCCATACCTCTATCACTTTAGAAAGTACAGGCGATGAAGCAAAGAATGTGCTCGTCAGTGCCCAGTACGAGAGTTCAGTTCTACAACCCGCTGATAAGCCAGTTAGTTTTATAACTGTCTCTTTTAGCCATTTAAGTGTTAATGGCCATGATTTCCCAACCGGAGATAAATTCCCAACCACTGGCTTCCACGACACTAAATTTACCATCGAAACACAAGGCGCGCCGGCGTCAGAATTTGCATGGAAAAGCAATCAAAGTTGGGTTTCGGTTGATGATGGCAAGGTAACGTTTAATGGTGATGCGAGCAGTGCAAGTAAAACTGTCACTATCACAGCAACACATGAAACGGGTGGTGACCCGATTGAGTATACCTTTACTCTAAATAACTGGTTTGCCTTCTCTGGTGAGAAAAATTGGAATGACGCTAAAAACTGGTGTGTAAGTAATAACGGGACGATGCCAAAAGTGGAGCAACTTAGCCAAGGTAAAGGAAAACGTGCAGTCGGTTCATTATGGAGTGAATGGGGTAAATTCAGTCATTACGGTATAGAAGATGGCTATTATTGGACTTTAACTGAGGGAATAGGTGGTCGCTATATAGTCGTTAAATTAGACGATGGTTTTTCTGAGAAAGATAGCTATACCCATGACACAGAGGCAGTGGTTTGTTCTAAGACGCTGTAATTCATGTTCCCGCCTCACATGATGAGGCGGGAATATAAAATGTAAAAATTTTATATTAATAAAAAAGTAATCAGGAAAATTTGCGTGATGAATGAAGGAAATACGTCAGTTATCAGCTTGGTGGCGACAAGTTTTACTTATATTACCCACAAAATTTCTTAGCAACCGGTTATGAAGCAAAATATTTATAATAACTGATTGTTTTAGCGGAATAATTTTTTATGTTTATTAGTAATAGGATTTATATATTATTAGGGAAGAGATCCATGCAACGTAAAGCTGATTGTTATTTTACAAAAACGAAACGGATAATCGCCTATATTTTACTGTTTATACAATTGTTTTTGCCTGTTTTCGTTGCTTCCTCTTCAATTGCAAAAGCGGCGCAAACTAGTGAACAAAATAACCCGATGATGGACACCATCAACGGCTTAAATAATTTACTGCAACGTCCTGCAGAGAAAGATATGCCCGTTCTCGATAAAGAGCCTGCAAAGTCGGATAAAAATAATGCGCCGGTAAAATCATCGACCTCGCTTTCGTCATCGGATTCAGCATTATCCATGTTAGAGGCACACTTCTCTTCCCAACAACCGGCAACTGCCATTCAACGACCTAAAAATGCCGAACAGGATATTATTTTTAATAGCTTGCCAACCCTAGGCATCAACGATAGTGAGCCTAATTCGCAAACGGCTGTTTCCAGCGAACAACAAATGGCGCAAAATATTTCTCAATTAGCACAGACATTGTCAACCGATGATGCCATCAAGGCTTATATGGGGTATGCCCGCAGTATAGGTGAAAATCTGGTAAATCAAAAAATCCATGATTGGTTGAGTCAGTTTGGTAATGCCCGGGTGCAAATTAATTCCAATAAAACCGGTGATGTAGATTTATTGGTACCGGTACTTGATAAACCGAACAGTCTGTTGTTTAGCCAAATTGGTATTAGAGCGAATGAGCATCGCAACACCACTAACTTAGGTGTGGGTTATCGCCAATATCAGGATGCCTGGATGTGGGGCATTAACAGTTTTTATGATTATGATATTACTGGGAGTAACTCTCGTTTCGGTGTTGGTGGTGAATTATGGGCTGATTACCTTAAACTGGCGGTTAATGGTTATTTTCGTTTAACCGACTGGCATCAATCACGTCTGCATGAGATGCGAGATTATGATGAGCGTCCAGCCAATGGGTTCGACCTTCGTGCTGAAGGATTTTTACCCAGCTATCCACATTTAGGGGCTTATGCTAAATATGAAAAGTATTATGGTGATGGTATTAGCCTTAATAATGGTCTCTCAAGTAGTGATTTGATCGATAATCCTTCTGCTACCACTTTTGGCTTGAGTTATACCCCTTTCCCCTTATTGACCTTTAAAACCCAAATTTCGCGGGGCGATACTAAGGAAAGTAGCATTGGGATGGAATTGGCCTATCGATTCGGTGTATTGCTGGCTGAACAGCTTGATCCCGATAATGTTGATTTAATGCGTAGTTTGGCGGGTAACCGTTACGATTTTGTCGATCGTAATTACAATATTGTCATGCAATATCGCAAGCAAGAACTGTTATCCATTTCTTTGCCAGAAAGTACTGATGGCGAAGCAGCGCAGACCATGCCGGTCACGGTCACGGTTAATAAAGCCAAATATGGCTTAAAACAAGTTAGCTGGCAAGCGCCAGAATTAGTTGCTAAAGGAGGTAACATTCAAATTGTGTCACCGACTTCAATTAATTTAACCTTGCCAGCTTATATTTTCCAAAAACAGGCAAAAGTCGCTCAATCTTACCGCGTCTCAGCAGTGGCTGTTGATAATGAAGGTAATCAATCTAATACCGCAGTTATGATGATCAATGTCTCGCCATCACAAGATACCATTCAAGCAATAACATTAACGCCAAATAATACCCAGGTAGCCAATAATAGTGATACTTATGTTGCCACTGCATTAGTACAGAATAAAAAACATCAAGCACTCCCCGGTAGAGCCATTACTTTTACCATTGATGGATTCAAATCTAGTGGGGTAACACTGTTTGATATGGATGGCAATCAAGGTAATAGTTTGACGGTGATAACTGATAGCGAAGGTAAGGCTAATGTTAACATTAAGAGTAAGGTGGTTGGCACCGGAACATTAACGGCTGCGATGAAAAATGGCAATAGAAATACTATCCCTGTTAGTTTTGCGCCTGATATCGCCACCGCCAAAGTTGAAAGTGTTACATTAATTGGTAATGAAACGAGTAAAGCGGCTGATGGTATAAGTCGATTTACTTTCGAGGCATTAGTGACCGATCAATTCAATAATCCGGTACCCAATGTTAATTGGTCACATGATAGAGGTAATACCGCTATCTTATCGGCAGAGCAGAGCCAAACTGATGAGAATGGACGAGCGATGATTACTATGACCAGTAGGGTTGTGGTGGATAATGTTACGGTTAGTGCTCATTATAATAATCCTGCTAACAAAATAGCGGCGAATAAAGCGGTAAACTTTATTTACATTTTGGATACCGCTAAGGTCGGTAGCGTTACCTTAGAAGGTAGTGAAACGCAAAAAATAGCTGATAATAATAGCTTCTTTACCTTTACCGCCCAATTGATTGATGGTAACGATAATCCGATTAAGCAAAAAGGTTTAGATGTTAATTGGTCACATAATAAAGATAGTGAAGTTAAATTAGCGGCAAAAAGTCAAACCGATGAAAACGGGCGAGCTTCTGTTGTGTTGTATAGTACGACAGCAGCAATAAAAGGCGTAGTTGTTAGTGCAAGATTTGGTTCAACCAAAAGAGTCGATGCTGATCGGGAAGTGGCCTTTATTGCTGATGAAAATTCAATCAGAGTAAAGAGTGTGACACTCAATGATCAAAGCGATAGTAAATTAGCTAATGGTCATAACAAATTCACATTTACTGCTTTGGTATTAGACGGCAATGATAATCCAGCTAGACAACGGACGGTGAAATGGGCGCATAATAAGAATGACGAAGTAACACTGTCGGCAACAACCAGTGAAACCGATGAAAATGGTCGCACGACGATTATGTTACACAGCACCAACACTGCGGTGAATAATATTATTGTCAATGCAAGCTATGGCACTTCTGCACCAATAAATGCGCAACCAGTTGAGTTTTATACTGATACCAATACCGCTCAAGTGGGTAGTGTCACATTAGTCGATAGTGAAGTTAACAAAGTCGCTGATGGCAACAATTACTTTACCTTTGATGCTCAATTAGTCGACAAATATGGTCATCCGCTTAAAAAAGCGGGTCTGAATATAGAATGGTCACACAATAAAGAGCAACAAATCACCTTATCCGCTGCATCAACCACGACCAATGATAGTGGAATTGCCTCGGTTACCTTGAAAAGTAGTAAGATTGCGGTAGATGATATTATAGTTTATGCCAAATATAGGGTACCTCCATTAAAACCAGCTGATAAGAAAGTGAGTTTTGTTGGTGATATTAAAACCGCTAAAGTGGGCAAGATCACATTAAATGATGCTGACAATAATAAGATCGCTGATGGTAAGAATGGCTTTGAGTTTAGCACCCAACTAGTTGACCATAACGGTAACCCGGTTAAGCAAGCAGGATTAGTCATCAAATGGCGACAAGAAAAGGGTACTATCGTTAGCTTGCCTGCAAGCAGTGAAACAGATAGTGATGGGCGTGCGACTATTACGCTTAAAAGTAGCCAAAAAGCAGTGAATGATGTGGTGATCTATGCGCAATATGCAACAAGTGGTGAAGAAAAATCCGAAGCAGTAAATTTTATTGCTAATATTAACACCGCTAAAATAAAAGCAGTCACATTAGATGGTCAGGAAGTTAATAAAGTTGCGAATGGCGACAATTACTTTACCTTTAAGGCACAACTGGTTGATGAATTTGATAATCCTATTAAGGTGGCGGATCTGGATATCAGCTGGTTGCTAGATGATGATAAAGCTGAAGATGCCCATTTATCTGCAGCATCAAGTCAAACAGATAAAGACGGCTTTGCCAGTATAGAACTTAAAAGCACTACTAAAGCAGTGGATAATGTGGTCGTCAGCGCCCAATATGGTACTGCGGCTAAAATAAATGCAAACACACCCGTTAACTTTATAGCCGATATTGCTACAGCTAGAGTTGGTAGTGTGACATTAGTCGATGATATCGTTCGTAAGGTTGCCGATGGTAAAAACCATTTTACCTTTAAGGCGCAGCTGGTTGATCAACATGAAAACCCGGTTAAAGTGCCAAATTTAGATGTTAACTGGCAACAGGACATGAATGGTAATGATGTTATCTTACCCGCTAGCAGTAAAACTAATAGTGATGGGCAAGCAACGATAGAACTAAAAAGTACCAAGACGGCAGTAAATAATATTACAGTCAGTGCACGGTATGATACCAGTGAGAAAAAAGATGCCGATAAACTAGTTAATTTTATCCAGGTTTCTTTTAAAGAGCTTAAAATTAATGGCACATATTTTGACCTGAATGCAGGAATTCCGACTATTGGCTTCCAGGGTGCAACATTTGACATCATTACTAATGGTGCGCCTGTCAATGAATTTAATTGGCAGAGTAGTGAAAGTTGGGTTTCCGTTAAAAATGGAAAAATAACTTTTAGTGGCGATGCTAGCAATAATTCAAAAACAGTCATTATCACGGCAACCCATAGCTCTGGAGGTGAGCCAGTTAAATATGAATTTACACTTAAAAAATGGCATTTATATAGCCAACAAGAGATGAATTGGAATGATGCTAAAGACTGGTGTGCTAATAAGGGATTGACACTGCCAACTGTTGCCCAACTCAGTGCTGGTCAGTTTGTAAGAGGTATTGATTCACTTTGGAGTGAATGGGGTGACGTACGTTTATATAATTGGAATTATCATATGTACTGGACATCTGAAACATCAGGTAACAATGTTAAAGCTGCTGGTATGGTCAGTGGTTATATAAATAACAGTGGTGAAGGTAAGAACAATCGATTCTTTTTTACCTGTGTTCGCGATCTTTGATGAACGTTAATTAAATGCTTATCCCATTTAGCGAATATTAAGTTACTGCTAATAGAGGTTTATGTGCTGAGTGTATTGGTACATAAACCTCTTAATTATTAGAACCATCATGGTGTTAGCCAGCCAAGATAAATTTAAGCGAGTGGGTTTTTGATAAGTCGATTGAAGGGTACTTTAATTCGTCATCATCGATGACTGACCCGATCCTACCTGATGACTAGCTAGAACCGGGTTTGAATTACGGCAAGTAAAAATTAGCTGGCTTTTTTCGCTGCCGCAGCGGCGTTGACAATAGTAGCAAAAGCATCGGCTTTCAGCGATGCGCCGCCAACTAATGCGCCATCAATATCGGGTTGACTGAAAAGCTCGGCAGCATTGCTGGCATTCACTGAGCCGCCATACTGAATAATCACTTGTTCAGCAATAGCCGGATCTTGTTTGGCAATATGGTCACGAATAAATTTATGTACTGCTTGCGCCTGAGCGGGAGTGGCTGATTTACCAGTGCCAATCGCCCAAATCGGTTCATAAGCGATAACACTATTTTCAAATGCGCTGGCACCTAAGCTATTTAATACCGCATCAATTTGACGGGCGCAGACTTGTTCAGTTTTGCCGGCGCTATTTTCTTCTTCAGATTCACCAATACAAAGTACTGGCGTTAATCCTTGCGATTTTAACACGGCAAATTTGCGAGCGATAAATTCATCGCTTTCTTGATGATAAGTTCTACGTTCAGAGTGACCGATAATAATATATTTTGCGCCAATATCTTTTAGCATTTCCGCTGAGATATCACCGGTAAAAGCGCCGGAAAGATTGACGTCAACATCTTGTGCGCCAAGTGCTATCTTGCTACCGGTTAAAGCTTGTTTTGCTTGCGCCAGGTAAAGCGCTGGTGGGGCAATTGCGACATCACAGCCTGTGACATTATTTAATTCGTTACGCAAATTTCCAATCAATTCTTCAACCATTTTTGTACTGCCATTGAGTTTCCAGTTCCCCATGACTAATGGATGCCGCATGTTTTCCTCCAACTAAAAAATATTTATTAATAAATGAGATAAAGACAATTGATCATTATTCAGTTTATGCAAAAGGATAGTATAAAGATGCTATGACTAAATCACTTTGTTTTTCGTCATTCATGTGTGATGTTATCATCATTTAGTGAAAGCTTAACCGGTTCAATAGCGAAAGTAATCATGTTATCTTTACTTTTTACTAAAATATAACGGATAGCGCCTACTATCGTTTCATCACTCTGCACTTGGTTATGTTGTTCTAACATACGATCTAATACCGCGGTTAATTGATGTGTGTTATCAATTGAAGTGGTTTTTTCGAAGTGATTAATAATTGCCATAATATAACGTTCGAATAATTGTCGATTAATTTTATAGCTGCTTGCCTCTTTTGGTGGCAGTAATGTTAGCTGTAAACTTTTAATTTTTTCACTTCCTCGTTCAAGTACTGCGGAGGAGTAAATTTTGCTGTTAATTCGACTGGCTGCACGAATATAAGGTAA
This sequence comes from Arsenophonus endosymbiont of Crataerina pallida, assembly GCF_964020125.1. NCBI lineage: Bacteria > Pseudomonadati > Pseudomonadota > Gammaproteobacteria > Enterobacterales > Morganellaceae > Arsenophonus > Arsenophonus endosymbiont of Crataerina pallida. Next base: position 963,269 of record NZ_OZ026540.1, read on the forward strand.
GCTAATATCCTTGCTTTTGATCACTTTAAATTCATGTATTGGATAGCTGGGATTATCCTGATTATATTTTTGCCAAAATACGGGAATAGTTTCATTGAATAAGGCTGCATCGGGCGATAAATAAATAAGCAACCGAGACCTCTGTTTCAGGCATAATTGATAATTCTTTTGCCAGCACCGGGAACAGTGGCAATAATGCAATAAATAGTAATACTAACTCAAATTTGCGATTGTAAATTTTCATCATCGTTACTCGTCAGTATGAATTTTTTCATAAAGGATCCATTAGGATAAGATAAATGACATTACAACAATGGGCACTCTCATTTAAAGGACGAATTGGTCGAAAACCATTTTGGCTTGGTATGGTTATTTGGTTTTTATTAATGGTCATGATATTTAGTTTGCAAACTTTTTTGTTATTTTCTCCTTATATTTTACTGTTATTAGTCATTTTGTTGCTCTACCCATTGGCGACAATTTTTACTAAACGTCTACATGATCGTGGTAAATCTGGTGGCTGGTTGTTGTTATTATTGTTGGCTTTTGTGCTATTTTCTATCGATGTTAGTTTATTCACACCTTTTTGGCAGTGGGGGATTGGACGATTTCTACCTTTATTTATTGTTACCATATTATTTTTAGATTGTGGTAGTTTTAAAGGTCAGGATAAAGCAAATCGTTATGGTAAAAAAACTGAACAAATTGACTATCTCAGCTGATTAATTTTTATTTACCTCGGCTTACCAATATTGTTCACTGGTAATGTGCCCAGCTTTACGGCGTAAGTGTTTATCTATCCCTCTTTGTATTTTTAGTAGTTGTTGGGTATCTTTAACCATTTGTGGATTACCGCAAAGCATAACATGGCTCGTTGAGGGATCAATTTTTGCCTTTACTGCTTGTTCTAGCTGTCCGCTTTCAATTAGCGCTGGAATACGGCCGGTGAGTGAACCAGTTTTGTTTTCGCGACTGACAATAGTTTGGATCTTCAATTTTCCCTGATATTTTTTCTCAAGAGCTTTCATTAATGGTAAGTAACTCAGATCTTCCGCGTAACGTACCGCATGTACCAGGATAATTTGGTTAAATCGGGCTAAATATTCGCCAAATTGCAAAATGGATAAAAAAGGCCCAATTGCGGTACCTGTCGATAGCATCCAAAGCGTTTCACAATCAGGCAGTTCTTCTAACACAAAAAAACCTGCTGCCTCTTCAGTGACATAAATAGGATCACCGGGTTTCAATGCTTCAAGGTGTGGGCTGAGTTTTCCTTCCGGTACGGTGACGAGATAGAATTCTAATTGATTATCATTGGGTGCGTTAACATAAGAATAGGCGCGTTGGATACGCTGGCCATTGATTTCTAGCGCAAGTTTAGCATATTGCCCCGCAATAAACGGTTTAATTGGCGCTTCGAGGATCAAACTAAATAAGGCATCTGTCCATTTATGATTTTTAATAATTTTTCCTGTTACCCAATTCGCCATACTACTGGCCTCCCAATGTGTCAAATAAAGCGTTAATGTTTGGTCATATTATGTCAAATCTAGGCAAAACCATTATCGATAATGTATTTTAACTATTCAGTTAAATTATGACTCTTTCATTATGATATAAAATTGTACAGTTATGTTTACAAAATAAGTCAATTAGATTCGGTTAGGTGGAAAAAATAATTTAATCGGTTAACTCGAATTTTTTTTATAATTTGTTAGATTAATTGATATTAACGTACAGATTTGATGGGGCTGTTTTTCTTTAAGCCTAAGATATTGTAACCTTTTTTAATACATTGATTATTAGATAAAATGAGAAAATTAGAACACTTCAATTTGCTATTAATGCTCATTGTTTTAATTGCTGTCGGGCAGATGACACAGACAATTTATGTCCCCGTTATTGCAGAAATTGCTGCCTATTTCGCTGAACCTGATGGTGCGGTGCAAAGCGTAATGGGAGCGTATCTGCTATTTTATGGTTTTTCACAACTATTTTATGGACCTATATCCGATCACGTCGGTCGTCGCCCGGTTATTTTAGTCGGTTTAATTATTTATTTGATCGCAACCATAATCGCAATTTCCGCACCTTCATTAAAGATCTTGATTATTGCCAGTGCACTGCAAGGTTTAGGTGTCGGTGTTGCCGGTGTGATGGCAAGAACTATGCCGCGTGATCTCTATATCGGAACCGCATTGCGTTATGCCAATAGCATATTGAATATGGGAATATTAGTTAGTCCGTTACTGGCACCGATGATTGGCGGGGGTATTGCCTATTTTTTCGGCTGGCATGCAACTTATATTTTCCTGTTTTTATTGGGTAGTTTTGTCTTGATCAGTATGTGGAAATGGTTGCCTGAAACTTGCCCGCCCGCATCTGAAAAAAGAAATATGCTTTCTGCTTATTATTCGTTGTTATCAAACCCTACCTTTGATGCTTACCTAGTCACATTAATTGGTGGACTGGCGGGTGTTGTGGTATTTGAATCAAGTAGTGGTGTATTGTTGGGGGGAGTATTAGGTTTAAATAGTATTACCGTCAGTATTCTATTTATTTTGCCTATTCCTGCGGCATTTTTGGGTGCTTGGTATGCCGGACGCGAAGGAAAAACTTTTTATCTGTTAATGTGGCATGCCGTTTTTTGTTGTGTTTCTGCGGCTATTATCATGTGGTTACCAGGTTGGTTTGGATTTATGAATGTGTGGTCACTGTTGATCCCTGCCGGACTTTTTTTCTTTGGGGCAGGTATGTTATTTCCATTAGCTACCACCGGAGCAATGGAGCCTTTCCCTTATTTAGCGGGTGCCGCCGGTGCACTGGTTGGCGGTTTGCAAAATGTAGGTTCAGGCGTGGCGGCTTGGTTGTCAGCTCATTTACCCCAAACTGGACAATTCAGTTTGGGGATGTTGATGTTTGCTATGTCTATCCTTATTTTATTATGCTGGTTACCTCTGGCATATAAAATGGATAAAAATTAACACCTATTTAATAAATATATTTAGATAATAAAATTAGGTGAATATGGGTTTTGTTACGCAATCGCTATATGATCTTGGTTGGTGAGACACGCGCTCTTCAAGCAATCTAGAGGTGATTATTCCTTCTACACTGTGAGAGAAACGCTGATCTGCCAGTAATTCAGCTAATATAAGGTTGCCCTTTTCTGCTATGTCGCTTGATTTTGCTGCTTTGTTATTTCTGTTGTCAGCGACTTGTTCCCTAATTGATGGTGTGACCATTATAGGCTCTTGGTTATTGGTCATATTTGCCAGCTCTGTTTCACTATTTTCACCGTTATAAAGGATCTGTTCTTCGATATCTACAATAAAATGATTGGGATTGATTAATTGGATTGGCGTAAAACTGTCGGATGGTTTGGTTACAGTTGCTGCTGGATCCTTTGTTAACTGTAAGGGCTTAGGTAACCATGCGATGGGGTATCTTTCTGGCCAATTAATCGGCATGGCAATTAAATTTTCTTTTGGTATCGGCTGATAATTTTCTTGCCCTACTGGGCGCCAGGTTAATTCTATGGTGTCCCAATATTGATCACCAACCGCGTGGCTATTGGTGCTCCAGAACAGCCAAATGGGATAATGTTTACCTGCTTCCAGATAGATTGTTTGATTATCACGATAGTCTAGCGTGTGAAATCGGTTTTTGTGTTGGATATAAACCCGTCCTATATCATCGGCTTTAAATTTTAACTGATAATGATTGGTTTCAATTGGTGCCAGAAAGCCAGAAAAAATCCACAATGTAGGTTTCAATTTTTTGCCGTTTAACACGTTAGACTTAAAATCAGCATCAAATTGGCCAAATTTTTCTTTTCCCATCCAATAATTAGCAACTGTCTTGAACGTTAAAATTATGGAGAAACGTGATGGTACGACTCATTCCATTCTTCGTTCTTTCTGAGCATCGCGTTCAGGATAGTCAGCAGCTTGCGCATACAGGCGACCAGCGCCACTTTTTTGGCTTTTCCCGCTGCAAGCAGACGCATGTAAAAGGCTTTTATCACCGGATTAAAGCGAGTTGCTACAAGCGCGGCCATATAAAGTGCTGTTCGGACTCCGTCCCTTCCGCCAAATATGGTTCGCCGACCACGCATGGTACCCGAGTCCCGGTTTATGGGGGCAACGCCTACAAGCGCGCTAATAGCTCGCCTCGAGAGGCTGCCCAGTTCGGGAAGCTCCGCCAACAACGCAGCAACTGTCATGGTACCAACCCCTTTAATGCTGCTCAGCCTAGCGGCCAGATCCTTAAAGTGGTTCCTTATGTGGTTGTTCATATCCTCATCGATTCTGGCAAGTTCATCTTCCAGCGCCTTGATGATGATGATGCTTTTTCTATTCTGTGGATGTGCGGTATACAGCCTATTACGTTCTGCCACCAACATTGTAATCAACTGGCGTCTGCGTACGACCATCGCAGCAAGAACCTGACGTTCTGCATTTGGCAGAGTCCGGATAAAGCGCTCTCGCTCCGGATGTCGATTAATAACCTCTGCCATTTGTGCAAGCACTTTGGCATCAATACGGTCAGTTTTTGCCAGATAGCCCATAGCGCGGGCAAAGTCTCGGGATTGTCTGGGATTGATCACAGTGACGTCAAAGCCTTCAGCCTGGAGCGAGCAGGCCACAGTAGCTTCAAGCCCGCCAGTTGCCTCCATCAGAACCAACACCACCGAATGCTTTCTCAATTCGGCGATAATGGCATCAAAACCGTCAGAGTCATTACTGACCGTAAACTGTGCAATATCACAGCTGGCTGCTATGTCCAGCGTTGCTTTAGAAACATCAATACCCACACAAAGTGGATTTGGCTGACTCATGATTACCCATCCTTGCAAATGCGTTATGGAGTACGGACAACTGTTCGGGTTTCAGATGAGTGACTCAGTGTATGCGCCGGTCGCTAATTAACGGGCTTAAAACCCTAGGAGGAATCGGGCTGCATGCACCTTACCAAATCTAATCGTAACTATTTTAAACCGTTTTCAAGATACAAGGAGAATCTCCTTGCCACCGTTTGGCATAAAGAGGAGCGTTATTTAACCACTGTTTTTTATTTAGTAGTGTATTAAATTGAGATTGCGTCAGACTTCTGTTGCCTAAATCTAGCTGACTGAGATCATAAATGCTTAAATTTAATCCACCATGTTGCGACCGATCGGGAACCTGATAATGGTGTTTAAAAGTTTGGCTTGATCCTGATGGGTAAGTTATGGTTGCGGAAATGGTTGTTGCACCATGGCCGATTAGTTGGCCATGATGGTTAATAACTTTCGGATCAGAGGAATGCCAGTTAATAGTCCCTTGCTGAAAAGATTGAGGTAGTGCTAATGGTTCTGTTGCAATGGTTTTTGTTTGTTGATGATGGGTATTAAAGAAGTGTGAATAGGCAATATCTTCTTGGGGAAGAGCCAGCGCAAAAATTTGCCTTTTAAGTACTTCTCCTTCTAACCATTCGGCTTTTAATGCACTGGCTGGATGATATTTTGTCAGTGTGGCTTTGCCATTCTCATAAATTAATGAGTTCCCTTCTGTAATTGACCAGCTAATTGCTTTACCTTGCCAATAGTTAACCAAACGCAGTGGGTGTGAAATGCTAAATTCACTACGCTGATCAAATAGTGTGTTAGCCAGCGAATCAGGATTAGTATAACGATAAACAGAACGATTGCTTAATTGACCTAAGGGTGCTTCAAGGATCTCGAAACGTACCAGTTCACCTTTGTTGGCAATATGCAAACTTAACGAGTGTACTGAGGTTGCCGGTATTTACAGCAACTCGGTCAGTAATCCATGCTCTGTGGCGTAAGTTACTTTCAATGCATAAGGGTAATGTTTCTGTAATGGGCGCCCTTTTGCAGTGAGAAAATTGTGGTAAGGCTGAGGGAGATTACCCTGGGTTGTAAAAACCTTTAGCTGATTTTGTGGATGAGGTTCGGTATTCGGTTCCAGTGTTTGACCGTTATGTTGAACCAGATGGCCGGTGATCCAGTAAACCGGTTTATTATGCTGGTAAGCGAGGGTTTCTTCTTCGATATTATACTGTTGATGATTATTCTTTGTTACAGTAACCCTCTGCCGAAGAGTTTCATCCCATACTTGGTAGAAACCTTCTCCGGCAAAGCCACCATCTTCGCTATCTATACCCGTTATCTGATTGGAATACCATTGATATTGCTGTTCGGCAAATTGATGATTTTTTGCAGTATTATAATCAGAAAAGGGAAGAAAGTTTTGCAATTTTGGCCGCGAACCTTTAGCACCGTGCATCGGATCGGTATTAGGATAGGAATCACCGTTATTATCAGTAGAAAAAGTTAGCAAAAATTGTTGATTGACTTGATCATAACCCCAACTTGCTTGGTAGCCTGATTTATACGGGTAGTTAGAGTCATCCATGCTATGAAGTAGGCCCATAGCGTGGCCGATTTCATGAATCAAAATATAAGCGCTCGCACTACCACCACCTTGTTGTCTGCCACCAAGTCCACCATAGGGATCAGGAGAAAAGGTAACATAACTTATTTCGTTACCACCGATATTAGCTTGCCGTAAACGCTTAGCTAAATTATAACTGGCGGCAATAGCGCCTTTAAACCCGCCATTACCGGCATGCGGATCACTGCCTGGCTCGTTTTTGTTACCAGTATAAACAGCATTAAATCCGTCTTCAAAAGAAGAAAACTGTTCAAATGCAACACTAGGGTAAGAATAAAGAGTGAGTTTTTTAATGGGCAATTTAGCCACTATTTCATCACCCCATTGATCTATATTGTCGTTAATAACCCCATCATTGCCGGTATGATGAGCTATTCGCATGATACGCAGAGTTAAATTTAGATCAGCTCCAACTTTAGGTCGAAATGCAAATGTTTTTTCTTGATAATGAGGTAAAGCAAGCGGTTGGCCATTGGCTGTCAGAGTAATCGAAATCCCTGGTTTTATCCATTTTTCTTTGAGTGGTGCTATATAACTATCGTGATCGTTATGACCCCTTTGGCTAGCAAGATTATCCTGACTGGGTAAATCAAGCGATGTGGGTAGCTTTTTATCACCGGTTAATAGAATACGACCTAATTCATAACCATCAGCATCATGAACGATTGCGGAAAAATCTGGTGCCGGCGCACCAGAGATGCTACTGGCATTAAGTTTAATTAATGCCCAACGATTCTGGACAAGTTGTAAATAAGGATCTTGAGGACGAAACACATGAGTTTGAGCAATAAAAACATCATGTAACTTAAAATCAGCAGGGATAGGCTGGTGATTAGCAATAGGTTCCTGATAATCAGGTGTTTTGAGTGTGAAGGTTTTAACGGTTGGAAAAAAAGGAATGGGTGCCTGATCATGTTGCAAAATGACGGCAATAGGACGACTGATACTACCAGCCCGATCGATTGCTTGAAGATGAAATTGATCATAACCTCGAAAACTATCATCGTAGGCTGGCTGATATTCCCATTGCCCAGTTGTGCTATCTATTTGTGCTGTGCCGAAATGCGGGGCTGCCAGTAATTGCCATGACCATCCTTGATGTGCTATTGACTGCGGTAATTGACCACGGATAACGCCAAGTTTGGCTTGGGTAGCATAGTTATTAGGTGTGGCAATGCCTGACATTTTTATTAACTGATCATAACTGCGATGGGTTTGTAACATAAACTCAGTTATCGGGCGACCTTGATGATCATTGATTACCAGCTGTTGATAGTCGCTATCCCATTTAATCTGGATATCATCATTACCCATTAATTTATTAAGTCTATTTTCTAATATTTTTGCTAACTGTTGATTATCAAATTCAGAAGGGAGTACTAAGTTAATATCGGTATAAAAAAGAGGTGCATTTTTCGTTGTTCCATTTAAGGCAAAAGAAAAATGGGTTATGCGATGGCGTTGTGAAGCATCGTAAGAAAGGCGATAATCAGCGTGGCCAAAGGGTGATAGCTTTTGCGATAAAATAATTGGCGTGATAGCGGCGGTTTTACCCAGCACTAGTGTTTCGACTGTTCTTTTGTGTGAATCGGTAATAATCAGCTGGCGATCATAGTAAATCACTTGCACACCATTGTGTTCAGGTAAATTACGATTGCTGTGCTCCTCCATTGCAGCAGCAAGTGTGGTACCTGAGGTGATATTTTCCAGTGGCATATAGGCAAGATCTAAGACCAGATTACCAGCACTATCTCGCATGCGGATAGAAAAAACCTTGGCCTGACTTGCTACTTGATCGGTAAAATTGAGCATTTGATAAGCAAAAATTATTTTTTGTTGGCCAAAATGCCACTTTTGGTTAGTAAGATTATTTAATGATATTGGTGGCACTTCAGATGGAGTGGTAGAAGACGTTGTTTGATGTTTTTTAACCAGATTTTGCTTGTCAATGAGCTCAGCTACAGTGAGCTTCTGCTGCCATAGAGGATCATCTCCTTCACCATATATCGTTATTTCAATTGGATTATATGGATTAATTTCGTTTGTGATAGGTAGATTTAATTGCCAATTACCTTGCTCATCATATTTGGCGTGATAATATTGATTACCATATTTGATCTGAATAAAAACTAAATTAGTTTGTGTGTTTATAGGTAATGCTCGATCGGTGGATATTTCACTTTCTAATGTACTGGAAGTTATATTTTTACATTGATTGTGATTGTTATTAAATTTTTCAAATGAAGTCTGGCAAACTAAAATATTACCTGACAAATTTATATATTGATTTTTTTTATACAATAATAAGTTTTTTATATTTACATGTAATTTATTATGGTTTTTTGAAGTAATAAAAGAATTGTTATTCATAATTTATTTTTTTGTGTTATTTAATTAATAATCAATCTGACACATCGAAAATTGATATTCGATGAAATATTTGCAGACTAAATGATAGTGAATGGCTAATCTATTTTCTTTTCATGACAAACACCTCATATAAATAACATAATGATTACTTGATGTTTTTTATATTATAGGCATAAAAATGACAATTAAAATAATTCGTTTTTGCTAACCTTAGTGAGGAGTTATATATTTTTATTTTTTATTAAGTATTTGTATCGAATTAATTATACTTTTTATATAAAAATAGCAGTAATTATTTACTGCTATTTTATTATTTATCGATTTTAATTGAGATTAAGTGTGTTCTTCCCAATCTCTGGCGCGGGAAACGGCTTTTTTCCACCCGTTATATTTATAGTTACGTTCAGTGGTTTCAATTCCAGGAGTGAATTTTTTTTCAATACGCATTTTTTCTTTAATTTCATCCAAATCTTGCCAGAAACCAATAGCTAGTCCAGCAAGTAAAGCTGCGCCTAATGCGGTACTTTCACGAATAATAGGACGCTCTACGTAGGCACCCAGGATGTCAGATTGGAATTGCATCAAGAAATTATTGGCGACAGCACCGCCATCAACACGTAATGAACTCAGGCGCATATCAGCATCTTTTTGCATCGCTTCCAGAACATCACGCGTTTGGTAGGCAATAGATTCTAATGTTGCACGAATAATATGGTTACGATTGGCGCCGCGTGTTAAGCCAAAAATCGCACCGCGGGCGTAAGGATCCCAATAAGGCGCGCCTAAACCTGTTAGAGCTGGAACGACATAGACACCGTTATTATTTTTGACTTTATTAGCGAAATATTCAGAATCGTTAGCATCATCAATTAATTTCAGTTCATCACGCAGCCATTGTATAGAAGCACCTGCCATGAAAACGGCACCTTCTAGGGCATAATTCACTTCACCTTGTGGGCCACAGGCAATAGTAGTTAGTAAGCCATGATCGGAAATTTTGGCTTTTTTGCCGGTATTCATTAATAGGAAACAGCCGGTTCCATAGGTGTTTTTAGCCATTCCGGGTTGGACACATAACTGACCAAAAAGGGTAGCTTGCTGATCGCCGGCCATTCCGGCTATTGGTATGCGTGTTCCACCTTTACCACCAATGTTGGTTTTCCCATAAATTTCTGATGATGGACGTACTGTTGGTAATATGGCGCGTGGAATATTAAAGGCATCGAGGATTTTTTGATCCCACTCCAGCTCATGAATGTTAAACAGCATAGTACGAGATGCGTTAGTATAGTCAGTAACATGGATACGCCCTTGTGTCATTTTCCATACTAGCCAAGTATCAATAGTCCCAAAGAGTAACTCGCCATTTTTTGCTCGTTCATAGGCTCCGTCAACATTCTCCAGGATCCATTTAAGTTTGGTACCGGAGAAATAGGGGTCAACTACTAAACCGGTATTTTCACGGATATATTTCTCCAGTTCTGAGTTATTCCGCTTTAGTTCAGTACAGAAATCAGCAGTACGACGACATTGCCAAACAATCGCATTATAAATGGGTTTACCGGTTTTCTTTTCCCAAACTATAGTAGTTTCGCGTTGATTGGTTATGCCAATTCCGGCAATTTGATCACTGCGAATATCAGAAATGGCTAATGCTTCAGCTAAAGTAGCACTTTGGGTTGCCCAAATTTTTATTGGATCATGTTCTACCCAACCCGGCTTTGGGTAAATTTGAGGAAATTCACGTTGAGAAATATTAATAATATTAGCATCATGATCAAAAATAATGGTTCGTGAACTAGTGGTACCTTGATCAAGTGCGATAATATATTTTTTTGTTGTTGGTGTTTCAGTTGTCATAATAATTGTCCAATTTACTTCATATTATTTTTTTGAATTATTTTTGCGTTTATTTTTTGTTTTGATTTGCCATAGTAGGTAAATGGTAGCCAATCAGTTTGCGATAAGCAAAAGCACCGAGAGTAGCGCCAACAAAAGGTGCCGTTAGGGGAATTATGCAATAAGGGAAATCTCGTCCACCGGTTAAGGCAATATCACCCCAGCCAGCCAGATCAGCTATTAGTTTGGGGCCGAAATCGCGAGCAGGATTTAATGCGAAACCGGTAAGTGGGCCAAATGAACCACCAATAACTGCAATCAAAATACCAATAAGTAGCGGTGCTAGTGGGCCACGGGGTATGCCATTGTTATCATCAGTTAAACTTAATATCATACAAACCAAGATAATAGCAATAACAACTTCAACCAGAAATGCCTGTAGGACGTTAATTTGGCCTGCTGGATAAGTAGAAAAAACACCGGCAGTAAATAAACTTGCTGGTGAACCACGTACTATATGGTGTAATTTTTCATAATCTAGAAATAGTTCGAAGTACAACCCATAAACGAGAGCGGCAGCGACGAAGCCTCCCAGCATTTGTGCAATAATATAAGGCAGTACTTTTTTTCTATCAAAATGGGCAAATAACCAAAAAGTAACGGTAATCGCCGGATTTAAGTGCACTCCTGAAATACCTGCCGTAAGGTAAACGGCTAGAGCCACGCCAAATCCCCAAATCATACTGATTTCCCATAAACCTAGTTGTGCGCCTGCAATACGCGTAGCAGCAACACAGCCCAGGCCAAAGAAGACCAGTAAGGCAATACCTAAAAATTCAGAGATACATTGACCTGTCAGCGTTGGTGAAGTAATTTTACTCATATGTTTATCCTACAAAAGTATGCATACTAAGCAATAAAATTGGTCTTTTATTTGTTATTTCCTAAGGAAACTCTGAAGGAATTTATCGTTAAATGAACGTAAACGGAAATAATGGGATCAAATATGTTGGATCACTTCAAAAAAATGAGCGAAATCGCTCTGATAAAGTGATCGAACTGACATTCTAGTTGATGTATTTTTTTGCAATTAGTTGAATAAATAGAAATAATTAAGGTTAAATCGACATTTATCGAGAGCTTTCAACTAGACAGGCGTAAGAAGGCTACTTACAATCGTAGCATTGCTAAAAAAGGGGACGAAAGAATGTCATTTGAAATTTTTGAAAAGTTAGAAACTAAAGTTCAACAAGCTATTGAAAAAATTGAGCTTTTGCAGATGGAAGTTAATGAACTTAAAGAGAAAAATAATATTTTGTATCAAGAAGTAGCGAGTGCTAAAGAGAAACATGGAACGCTGGCTCATGAAAATGAGAATTTAAAACAAGAACAGCATGCTTGGCAAGAGCGTTTACGCGGTCTATTAGGTCGAATGGAAGATGTTCAGTAATCGTCCGATATTTCATTACATTAGAAAAAAATAGCAATAAGGGCAAAATTTGTTGCCCTTATTGCTACTTAATCGATAGATATTGAATAATACAACAATGTTTGTTTTTAGCTGAAAGAGTATTAGTCTTCAATATTTTGATCGTTGTTTGACTCATCATCTAAAAGTAATGGATGCTCGGAAAGGATAATACCGGTATTATCTGCGTACAAATAATCTTCTGTAAAGAATGTGACGCCACCAAAATTGACTCGCACATCACTTTCTCCGATACCCTCACTGGTACAACCTACCGGAATGGCAGCGATTGCTTGAATACCGATATCTAATTCTGCCAATTCATCAACCTGACGTACTGCACCGTAAATAACAATGCCTTCCCATTGGTTTTTCATGGCAAATTTTGCCAATTCAGCATCAATTAGCGCCTTACGTACAGAGCCGCCACCATCAACTAATAGGATCCGACCCTCCCCCTGTTCTTCCAGTAAATCGTAGATGATGCCGTTGTCTTCAAAACATTTCACTGTTACGATTTGACCACTAAATGAAGTACGCCCGCCAAAGTTAGAGAATAAAGGTTCTACCACATTCACCTCTTCTTGGTAGATATCACAAAGCTCGGAAGTATCATATTTCATAGGATTTCGGTCTATTTTAAGTACAAGGGAAGTTCAGTATATCCTTATCTGGTTATTTTTTGCAAAAACATAGCTGATAAAAATACTGAGAAAAATCAAAATTACAATAATTAATTTAAAATAAGTCCAACAGAAAATAGAATATTAGTCAGCAATGCCGCTTTTACCATATTTTCCAATAAAGGTTTCATACCCAGCGCGGTGGTATCATGGATAACTCTCTTTATGTGGTTTAGTAACATCGGTATAGCGAGCAAAAATAACCAACCCGTCCAGTGATGAAGATATAACAAGCTAAACAGAATTAAACAAAAAATGGCAATTAAGATGAGTGCCGCATGATACTTTCGAGCGCCTTTAGTGCCTAATCTAACAGCCAAGGTATTTTTACCGGCTTTAATATCATTTTCTATATCACGCATATTGTTAACGTTTAGTACTGCTACTGACAGCAATCCACAAGCGGTTGCTGGCAATAATATCATCAAATTAAAGTGGTTAGTATGCAGATAGTAAGTTCCGATCACACTTAACCAACCAAAAAAGATCAACACTGAGATGTCGCCAAGCCCCAGATATCCATAGGGTTTTTTCCCCACGGTGTAGGTGATGGTTGCTATTATAGCGATAACGCCGAGTATCAGAAAGCCAATAATATCCTTTGGCATTCGACAAGCGACTATGATCAGAGTTAAGCCACATAAACAACAAATAAAGATAGTGATTTTTAGGGCAACTTTCATTTCTGCCAGGCTAATAATTCCTTTTTGTATACCTCGTAATGGCCCCAATCGTTGCTCGGTATCACTGCCCTTAATCGCATCGCCATAATCATTCGCCAGATTGGATAGAATTTGTAGTGCAGCAGCAGTGAGTAAAGCTAATAATGCAATAGAGAGGATAAAAGTGCCAGACCAATAAGCTAATGCAGAACCCGTTATAATTGGCGCAATACCCAACGGAAGTGTTTTGGGGCGTAAACTTTCTAGCCACGCCTGTATTTGTATAGGCTTTCTTGATGTGATTAAATTCATGTAATTAATCCACAAGTTTGTTGTTATAAAAATAATGGGAGGCTTAGCCCCCCATCCAAGATTATAATCAGCAAAGTTAACGACGCCAGATTATAAAATAAATCGACTCAGATCTTCATCAGCAACTAGTTCATCTAGATGCTTAGCTACGTAATCAGCGTCAATTATAATGTCTTGACCATTGCGTTCACTAGCATCGAAAGAGATGTCTTCCATCAATCGCTCAAGAACGGTATGTAATCGACGAGCACCAATATTTTCTGTTTTTTCATTGACTTGCCATGCTGCTTGAGCAATTTGACTAATACCTTCTGGCGTAAATTCAATGTTTAAACCTTCGGTTGCCATCAATGCTTTATATTGTATAGTTAAAGAGGCATTTGGTTCAGTTAAAATACGGTTAAAGTCTTCTGCCGTCAACGCTTGTAGTTCGACTCTGATGGGTAATCGGCCTTGTAGCTCCGGGATCAAATCCGATGGACTGGCAACCTGGAATGCACCAGAAGCGATAAACAGAATATGATCAGTTTTTACCATCCCATGTTTAGTAGAAACGGTGCAGCCTTCAACTAAAGGTAGCAAATCACGTTGTACACCTTCTCGAGAGACATCAGGGCCAGACGTTTCACCACGTTTACAAATTTTGTCGATTTCATCGATAAAAACAATGCCGTGTTGTTCAACTGCATCAATGGCTTGCTGTTTTAGTTCTTCTGGATTGACCAGTTTTGCTGCTTCTTCTTCGATCAATATTTTGAAGGCTTCTTTGATCTTCATCTTACGGGGTTTATGTTTTTGCCCTGCCAGATTTTGAAACATAGATTGCAATTGACTGGTCATTTCTTCCATACCAGGAGGAGCCATAATTTCAACGCCTACCGGTGTAGTGGCAACCTCAATTTCAATTTCTTTATCGTCCAGCTTACCTTCTCTTAGTTTTTTACGGAAAGATTGACGTGCGGTAGAAGGTTCTACATTAGGATCAGGTTGTCCCCAATTATTTTTAGCCGGAGGTAATAAAACATCAAGAATACGTTCTTCGGCCAGTTCTTCTGCTCGGTAACGGTTTTTTTCTATAGATTGCAGGCGTACCATTTTTACAGCAGCGTCAGTCAAATCACGAATAATAGAATAGACCTCTTTACCCACATAACCGACTTCAGTAAACTTTGTTGCTTCTACCTTGATAAAGGGAGCATTAGCCAGTTTTGCCAAACGACGGGCAATTTCAGTTTTACCCACACCAGTTGGGCCAATCATCAAAATATTTTTCGGTGTTACTTCCTGACGTAGTGCTTCATCAAGTTGCATACGACGCCAACGATTACGTAGCGCAATAGCGACAGAACGTTTTGCTTTGTCTTGACCAATAATATGATTGTCCAATTCACTGACAATTTCACGAGGCGTCATTTCAGACATGTTTAAATCCTTAAGATTTTGAAGAGAGCTCTTCAAAGTTAAAATTATGGTTGGTATAAATACAGATATCACTCGCTATATTTAACGCTTTTTCTGTAATATCACGTGCGCTCATTGTTGTATTTTCTAACAATGCACGCGCAGCGGCTTGTGCATAGGCACCACCAGAACCAATAGCGATCAAATCATTTTCTGGTTGAATAACATCGCCATTACCTGTAATGATCAATGAGCTGTTTTCATCTGCAACAGCTAAAAGCGCTTCGAGTTTTCTCAGCATACGATCAGTACGCCAATCTTTAGCCAATCCAACAGCGGCTTTCGTTAGGTGTCCTTGGTGAAGTTCTAGTTTTCGTTCAAAAAGTTCAAACAGGGTAAATGCATCAGCAGTACCGCCTGCGAAGCCCGCAATAACTTTATCATTATAAAGGCGGCGCACTTTACGTACGTTGCCTTTCATGACGGTATTACCCATCGTCGCCTGTCCATCACCACCAATTACAACTTGGCCATTACGGCGAACACTTACGATTGTAGTCATGAGTCAGCCCTTGGCTATTTTATTAGGGGAGTATGTAAACATACTTTTTAGGTTTTTTATGACGTAAAAAGTCAGTATTTACGCTATTAGGATTGTAAATGGGGGATAATAATCATTTTTCAACCCTTACTTGTACGAAGAATACAGCCGGATACGCCGACAGATTTAGCTCGGTCACGTATTTTTTCTGCTGCTTCTTGATTGTAAGGACCAAGAACTACACGATGCCAACCTTCAGTCGAGCTAATCCTACTCTCTAAACCTGAAAAGGCCAGGTTAGCTTTAACTGATTCTGCTTGCTCCAGGTTCTTAAATGAGCCGCATTGTACCACTATTTTTTGTTGGTTATTTGTTGGTTGTTGGGGCTGTGGTGCGGGTTTTAATCGCAGAGGTGATTCTATTGGTGGGCCATTAATGATCACGTGTGAGCGGGGAACATTATCATTATTAGGCACCTCGGATAGATTTGTGGTGGGATTGCGCCTATCCGCATCAATCTGCTCAAGAAATTGACGCTGTTCATTGGTTAACTCGGTGGTGTTATTAATATTTGATTTGGTTGAGTGGTTAAAGTTTGGTAGATCAGAGCCCCGCTTTTCCAGCTCTTTTATGTAACGCCACCGTTCTTCTGGTTTAGGAGGTAGACTGTTGACTGGCTGATTGCTGTTAGGTGAGGTTGTTTTGTTAAGCACAGGAACGCGTTTATTTTGCGTAATGTAATATAAGCCACCAATAAAGACAATTACGATGGCAATAGCGACAGCAAGGGTTGTTTTCGGCAATCCTTGATTTGATTTTTTTTTGCCTGCATGCTTATTTTTACGGAGCGTTGTGCGCCCTCGTCTTACGTAATCTTTTTGTGCCACTTTTCAATTCGCTAATTAATAAAAAAGTTACATTAATTCGTTATATGTTACTTAACCTAATCACTTATGACTAGTTTTTAGGTGGACAAACACTATCACGGATAATTAAATGGCAGTCTAGCAGTTTTGCATTTTTATCTATTCCGTGGCCTTCGATTTTCGCTAAAAGTAGTAACATTGCCTGGCGACCAATTTCAAAGCGAGGTTGCTCGATTGTGGTGAGAGCGGGTTCACTATATTGTGCAAAATTGAGATTGCCAAATCCAATAATAGATAAATCTCTTGGTAATGTTAGCCCCATACGTTTAGCCTGCCATATAGCACCAATAGCCATAATATCATTATGGCAAAAAATTGCGCTAGGTGGCTTAGTTAATGCAAAAAGTTTTTTTATGCCTTCAGCTCCACCTTGGTAACTAAAATCACTATTAATAATATATTCCTGTTGCACCTTATTACCAGCCCGCTGTATCGCTTGAGTGTAACCTTGCAAACGATATTGGCAAGACAGAATGGTTTCTGGGCCTGTTATGCAAGCAATATATTTATGACCCAGTTTTTGTAAATAGTTAATTGCATTAAAAGAGTAGGTTAGATTATCAATATTTATAGTAGCAAGATTGAATTCAGGTACAAATTCATTTGCAACAACTATTGGCGGTAAATTTTTTAGTTTTCTATTGGCGAGTGAAAACGGAATATCAGAATTGAGTAACACAATGCCATCAATTTGTTGGCTAATAAATATATCAATAAGAGTGTGTTGTTGTTTTTTATAATGTTTACAATCACCAATCAGTACCATATATCCTTGTTCAGCAGCCACTTGTTCAATACCACTAATAATATCAGGGCAGATAGGGCTGGTAATATCGGGTATAGCAACAAAAATAGTTTTAGCTTTGCTTGATTTGGTATTTTTTGTCAGACAATAGGTATCATAACCCGTTTTCAACGCAGCTTGTTCAACCTTCTGGAGCGTCTTGACAGAAACTTGATCTGGCCTAGTGAGTGCTCGTGAAACGGTTGCAGTAGACACGCCTGCTGCGTTAGCAACATCCTTCATCGTTGCGTTGTGGTGATTTATCTTTTGTTCCATATCTCCACCTTGCATACTTCAATGACTAATTAAGTCTATTTAATCAATGCATTTACTTATCTTAATCACTTTGCCAGCAAAATTTGTAAATAAATTTGTCTGAATCGTTCAATTAGATTTATTTATAGAATAGCTTCGCACAAAACTAATTTTATTTGCTTCAATAGGTGTAAGTAGATGATTAATAGCAGCGACTAATTTTCAGTTGGATCAACATCGATATTCCATTTTACTTTTCGACTTTCAGGGTATGCCATAATTTCAGGTAAAATATGCGAAAGGAATTGTTGTAAATAGGAGCGCGAAGGATGCTGGAGTAATAATTGCCAACGGAAACGGCCTGCCCGCTTAGCTTGGATCGCCGGTGTAGGACCCATTAACCAAAGTTGTGAGTCGCGCATGGTATGTTGTTCTATATATTGGCGGAACTTGTTTAAAAAATCAGGTGCCGATTGGTTATGATGATCTTCTGAACGGATCATGATATGACTGCTATGTGGTGGCAAAAAAACATCACGTCGTTCCGCTAGTGTTTCTGTCGCGAACGCGTTATATCCTTTTTCTAATAATGTCGCTAATAATGGATGTTCAGGGTGGTAGGTTTGTAGGATCACTTCACCATGTTTACCGGCCCGCCCAGCCCGTCCAGATACTTGGATATAAAGCTGAGCAAATCTTTCGGTTGCCCGATAATCACTGGAAAAAAGTGCGCCATCTACATTCAGTAGGGCGACCAGAATAACATCAGGAAAATGGTGTCCTTTCGCTAGCATTTGGGTGCCGATCAAAATTCGAGCACCACCTGTATAGACAGTTGCTAGCTGTTTTTCTAATGCGCCTTTCCGCCGAGTGGTATCTCTGTCAACGCGGGTAACCGGTATATTAGGAAAAAGCTGGTTAATAGCTTCTTCTAACTGTTCAGTTCCTAAACCGACAGGGAGCAGATGCGTTGAGCCGCAGTGTGAGCATTGTATTGGGATTGGCAGTTGACTATCACAGTGATGGCAACGTAGCTGACGTTGATGATGGTGTAGTGTGTAATAATGATCACAACGTGAACACTCGGCAATCCAACCACAATCATGGCAAATTAATGTTGGTGAGTAACCGCGGCGATTTAAAAATAGCATCACTTGATTATTTGCTGCCAGATGATCTTCAATACGCTGTATTAATGGTCTTGACATACCATATTTTAATGGCTGGCCTTTTAAATCAAGTAAATGTTGACTTGCCGGTTTGGCGTTTCCAGCTCGTTGGGTTAGATCTAGACGGTGATATTTTCCTTGTTCAATATTATAAAGACTTTCTAACGAAGGTGTTGCAGTACCCATAATAATTGGAATGTTCTCTTTTTTGGCACGAAAAACAGCCAGATCACGGGCATGATAACGCCATCCGTCTTGTTGTTTGTAAGAGTTATCGTGTTCTTCATCAATAATGATCAAGCCAAGATTGGCAAAGGCAGTGAATAATGCGGAGCGTGTGCCAATTACAATAGCACTGTGTCCCTTTTGTGCCCGCAACCAGACCGTCAGTCGTTCACTATCATTTAATGCGGAATGCAGCACATCAACAGGCGCATTAAATCGCTCACTAAATCGTTGGATAGTTTGGGGAGTAAGACTAATTTCGGGTACCAGGACTAATGCTTGTTTACCTTGTGCTAAAACATTTTCAATCACACTGAGATAGACTTCTGTTTTACCAGAACCCGTGATCCCCACTAATAACCAAGGCATAAATGTTGACAGAGAACTTATTGCCCCTACTGCTGTTGACTGTTCTAGGTTAAGTTTTGGTTTTTCACCACAAAGATGAAAATCAGTATGCCACTTTTCCATTTTTGGTTGGATGGGTAATAGTTGAATCAAGGCGCTCTTTTTTAATGCTTGTAGTGCACTTTCACTCAATTCGTATTCTGTTATTTGATGACGATAAAGGGGCTGTTGCTGTAGTAATGCGAGCGCCTGTTGTTGTTTTGGCGCTCTTTTAAGCTGGTTTAGGGCAAAAATTTTACCTTGCTGGGTGATTTGCCATTGCCATAGCGGAGAAAATGTTGCCGCTTTGCCTTGCCGCAGTAACACTGGTAGTGCATGAAATAGTACTTCACCAACCGGGTGATGGTAATACTGAGATGCCCAAAGTAGCAATGACCATAAACTGTCAGAAAATAACGATTCCTGATCTAACACTTGTTCAATGGTTTTTAATTGTTCACTACTGAGCTCACTATTTTGATTATGCGATAATACAATACCTAAGGTAGTACGCTTGCCAAATGGCACCAATACCCGGCAACCTTTAGCTGGTAAAGGAAGATTGGATTGGTAATCAAAAACGCGCATCAGCGGAACAGGGAGCGCCACTTGAACAATAGCCATTATTAAATGTTCCTAATCATTGTCATACAGCTTATTTATAAGACATATAAAGATAGAGTATCACATTATTTGAATAGATTTCATTGCGCTATAAACAGATTTTCTGTATGATCCGCCACCTTGGTTAGTAATTTTGATTACTAACCACTATTTTTAATCGATTTGACGTATGGTGTCTAGCGTTAGGGTTAGATAGCGATGCGGCCTAAGTAGAGGTTTTCTATGAAAAAAGATATTCACCCTAAATATGAAGAAGTTACTGCGACTTGTTCCTGCGGTAATCTAATGAAAATTAAATCAACTGTTAATCATGATCTGAATTTGGATGTCTGTGGTAAATGTCATCCATTCTATACAGGTAAACAGCGTGATGTGGCTGCCGGCGGCCGTGTTGATCGCTTCAAGCAGCGATTCAATATTCCAGGCATGAAAAAATAATAATGGCTCAATGATACAAGCCAAAATCATGCTTATAATATAGGAGTAACACTTCGCTTAATATCGGGGTGTTACTGTTATATAAAACCAAATTTGTTGAATTAAAAACAATTAAACTAAGACTATTTTTACAAAAAACTTTAGTTATTTGATCTTTAAAGAATAAGACAAATAATTAATATTCCCATGTGTCTGGATCAATACCTTTTTGGCGCATAACGATTTTTGCTGCTTCTGGAATCTCATCATCACGTTCTTTACGTAAATCATCGTCATTTGGCAACGGTTGCCCAGTGAAGGCGTGTAAAAACGCTTCACATAGCAATTCACTGTTTGTTGCATGGCGTAAATTATTAATTTGTCTACGAGTGCGCTCGTCTGTCAAAATTTTAAGTACTTTTAATGGGATAGATACTGTGATCTTTTTTACTTGCTCGCTTTTTTTACCATGTTCAGCATAAGGGCTAACATAATCACCATTCCACTCAGCCATGGGATACCTTAAGTTAAGTCAATCAATAGAAGAATTTAGTTGCTGTATAAATATAGCCTTAATTGGCAAAAATTTGTTTAATAAGTTTCTAATATTCTATCGTTTATTGTCGGGTTTAATATTGATAATTATCCCATTACTTGATTTAAACGTAAAGTATTTTGGATTTCCAGATGTATTAACATCTTCATGTCCATTTGGTTATATTTGATTATCTTTTTAATTTTTTTAGTGAATCGATATTATGTTAGTTGAACCGATAATGTTAACCATATGTCATTGGTTAAGTGCTATGTTAGCAGCGTATTATTTGATGTAAGCTAGCAACTACCAATAAAAATTTATTAAGTTTTTCAGTAGCTATTGAAGATTTAGGTAATGCGTTTCAGCGAGTAGCGAAGAGGTAACTTTTTATCATGAATGCAGTGACAGCGGGAGCAGTACAATATCACCATCGTCAATTACATAAATTTGGTGGTAGTAGTTTGGCTGATGTGAAATGTTATCAGCGAGTCGCTAATATCATGGCAAATTATAGCCAGCCAGGTGATTTAATGGTGGTATCTGCGGCAGGAACAACAACCAATCAGTTAATTGATTGGCTGAAATTAAGTCAAACAGATAGTGTTTTAGCCAATCAGGTACAGCAGGCAATTCGCCGTTATCAACAAGATCTTATAATTGGGCTATTACCTGACAAAAAAGCACAGATAGTAAAGTCGGCTTTTTTAGCTGAGCTTGATCGTTTAAGCACGTTAGTAGATAAACCAATTCATGCTGATATTTATGCAGAAATTGTTGGCCATGGAGAAATTTGGTCTGCGCGTTTGATGTCCGCGGTATTAGAAGAATTCGGTTTGGCTAGTCATTGGTTAGATGCACGGCTTTTCTTGCGTGCAGAGTTTGCAGCTCAACCTCAAGTAGATGAAACCCTATCACGCCCATTATTACAACAGCTTTTGCAACAACATGCCAATAAACGGTTGGTAGTGACGGGTTTTATTGCCCAAAGTAAACAAGGTAAAACGGTATTACTAGGGCGTAATGGTAGTGATTATTCAGCAACCCAAGTGGGGGCGTTAGCGGAGGTTAATAAAGTAACTATCTGGAGTGATGTTGCGGGTGTATACAGTGCTGATCCACGCAAAGTCAAAGATGCTTGTTTACTGCCACTATTACGCCTTGATGAAGCTAGTGAATTAGCGCGTTTAGCGGCACCAGTGCTTCATACTCGCACCTTACAGCCAATTTCAGTCACTAATATTGATTTACAACTTAGATGTAGTTATCAGCCTGAGCAGGGTTCGACAAAAATAGAGCGTGTTTTGGCATCAGGTACGGGTGTCAAAATTGTTACAAGCCATGATGATGTTTGTCTGGTCGAATTAATCGTGGCAACTCAGCAAAATTTTAGCCAAATCTATAAAGATATCGATTTATTACTAAAGCGAAATCAATTGCGGCCATTAGCGACTGGTTTACATCCAGATCGAAAATTGATCCAGTTATGTTATACCTCTGAAGTTGCTGCTAGTGCTCTAGCGCTATTAAAGGAGATGGTGGTAGTAGAAAAATTATCATTACGTGATCATTTTTCTTTAGTGGCAATTGTCGGGGCGGGCGTTGGTAAAAATCCACTGCATAGTCATCGTTTCTATCAACAATTAAAAGATCAACCGGTTGAATTTATTTGGCATTCTGAAGAAGAAATAAGCCTGGTTGCTGTTTTGCGCGCGACTCAAACATCACATTTGGTTCAGGGATTACACCAGAGCTTATTTCGGGCGGAAAAACGTATTGGCTTGGTTCTGTTTGGTAAAGGTAATATTGGTTCTCGCTGGCTGGAATTATTTGCTACCGAGCAAAAAACGATTTCCGCTCGTAGTGATTTTGAATTTATTCTGGCAGGTGTAGTCGATAGTTGCCGTAGCCTGTTAAATTATGAGGGCATCGATCCAAGTAGAGTATTAGCTTTTTTTGATCATGAAGCCACAATCCATCAAGATGAAGCGCTTTTTCTTTGGATGCGAGATCATCCGTTTGATGATCTGGTTGTACTGGATATAACAGCCAGTGACTTATTAGCCAAAAGCTATCTTGATTTTGCGAGTTACGGTTTTCATCTAATCAGTGCTAATAAGATACCCGGCGCTCTGGCGAGCGATGACTACCGTCAGATCCGTGATGCTTTTGCAAAAACAGGTCGATACTGGCTGTATAACGCGACAGTCGGGGCGGGATTACCAATAAATTATACTGTCCGTGATTTAAAAGAGAGTGGTGATAATATCCTTTCTATTAGTGGTGTTTTTTCTGGTACCTTATCTTGGTTATTTTTACAATTCGATGGCACGGTACCGTTTAATCAATTGGTTGAGCAAGCTTGGCAGCAAGGCTTAACCGAGCCAGATCCACGAATTGATCTTTCTGGGCAAAATGTGATGCATAAATTGATCATTTTGGCACGTGAAGCGGGCTATGAAATTGAACCTGAACAGGTACGAGTTGAGTCATTAGTTCCCGCCGAAGCTGCAGCCGGTGATCTGGATGCGTTTTTTGAAAATAGTATGGTCATTAATGAACAAATGGCACAACGTTTCCAGGCTGCTCAGGAAATGGGCATGGTGTTGCGTTATGTTGCTCGCTTTGATGCCACTAAGAAACGCGCCAAAGTCGGTGTTGAAGCTGTTCTGCCTGATCATCCATTGGCCGCCTTATTACCCGGTGATAATGTTTTTGCCCTAAAAAGTCGTTGGTATCGTGATAATCCGTTAATAATTAGGGGGCCTGGTGCTGGACGTGATGTGACGGCGGGCGCAATTCAGTCTGATCTTAATCGCTTATCACAATTGCTTTGATCGCCATAATAACAGCATAATCTCTTTGCTTCTACATGCATTGATAGTCAACAAAAGCAGAGGAGTTATTCCTCTGTTTGTTGGTAAAGTCTTTTCGATGGTTAACAATATTGGCTAGCTAGTCCTTCATTCAACAATTTCCTGAAATTGCACCCTACCTTGCACTGAAATAATCTTTATAGTGGCAATAAGTCAATTATAAAATTTTATAAAGATGCCATACTTTTTGATCTAGATTTGATGATAAAGCAGATATCCGTTATATGATCAGAGAATGTTATTATTTGGCGATTCTATTTTTAGCGTGAGAATGAGAAAAGGTAATTATCGACTAATAAAACGGTCTCAACTTAAATAATGCATAAGCAAGCTTTTAGCCAGTGAAAGTTAGGGAGTCTTAATGGATCAACAATATTCCGCGATGCGCAGTAATGTCAGCATGTTAGGTAAATTATTAGGTGATACAATTAAAAATGCTTTGGGTGAGGATATTTTAAATAAAGTAGAATCTATTCGTAAATTATCAAAATCTTCTCGGGCAGGAAATAAAGCACAACGTCAAGCTTTATTGAAAACATTACAAAATCTCTCTAATGATGAACTTCTTCCTGTTGCCAGGGCATTTAATCAATTTCTTAATCTAGCCAATGTCGCAGAGCAATACTATAGCATTTCTCCTCATGGTGAGGCATCTAGTAATCCTGAGGTATTAGCCAAGCTTTTTACTCGCTTAAAGGAAAAAAAATTTACTAATAAGGTGATAACAAAAGCGATCGATGAATTATCAATTGAATTAGTATTAACTGCCCATCCAACAGAAATTGCGCGCCGCACTTTAATTCACAAATTGATTGAAGTGAATACCTGTCTGGCACAGTTAGATCATGATGATTTAGTGGATTATGAACGTAATAATATTATGCGACGTTTACGTCAATTAATTGCACAGTGCTGGCATACCGATGAAATCCGTAAAAATCGCCCTACGCCGATTGATGAAGCTAAGTGGGGATTTACGGTAGTTGAAAACTCATTATGGGAAGGGGTCCCTGCTTTTTTACGTGAACTTAATGGACAGCTTGAAACCAGTTTGACGATTAATTTGCCTGTTGACACTAATTTGATCCGATTCACTTCCTGGATGGGGGGAGATCGTGACGGTAATCCCTTTGTTACTGCCGAAGTTACTCGAGAAGCGCTTTTACTAAGTCGCTGGAAAGCGGCTGAACTTTTTTTAGCTGATATTCAAATCTTGGTCTCTGAGTTATCGATGTCAGAAGCAACGGCTAAACTTCGACGATTAGCCGGTGGTGATGATATTGATGAGCCTTATCGCCAGATTGCTAAAGATTTACGTAGCCGTTTACGCAATACACTCGATTATCTGGACAGTTGTATTAAAGGTGAAAAGGTATTGCCACCTGAAGACTATCTTTATGATAATCAACAACTTTGGCAACCACTTTATACTTGTTATCAATCACTTATTGCCTGTGGTATGCCGATTATCGCCAATGGACAATTACTCGATACCTTACGCCGCATTCGTTGTTTTGGTTTGCAATTAGTACGGATTGATATCCATCAGGAAAGTAGCCGCCATACTGATGCATTAGCAGAGCTACTTAATTATCTTGAGTTAGGTGATTATAAAAATTGGTCAGAGGAAGAAAAACAGACTTTTCTATTGGCTGAACTAAGTTCTAAACGGCCACTTTGGCCAAAAAATTGGCAACCTAGTGCAGAAACGCAAGAAGTATTGGCTACTTGCCAGGTTATTGCCGATTCACCGACGGACGCCATTGCTGCTTATGTTATTTCCATGGCAAAAGTACCATCTGATGTATTAGCGGTAAAATTGCTGCTTAAAGAAAGTGGGTGTTCACTAAAATTACCGGTGGTGCCACTGTTTGAAACCTTAGATGATTTAAATAATGCTGAAAGCGTGATGCAAAAATTGCTCACCATCCCCTGGTATCGTGAGATTATTGATAATAAACAGATGGTCATGATCGGTTACTCCGATTCAGCCAAAGACGCTGGAGTGATGGCGGCCTCGTGGGCTCAGTATTGCGCTCAGGAAGCGCTAATTAAACTTTGTGACAAAGAAAAAGTTAAGTTAACCCTATTTCATGGTCGTGGCGGTACCATCGGTCGCGGCGGAGCGCCAGCGCATTCGGCACTGCTTTCGCAACCGCCTGGTAGTTTAAAAGGCGGATTAAGAGCCACTGAACAAGGGGAAATGATCCGCTTTAAATATGGCTTACCGCAAGTGACGATGAGCAGTTTATTTATTTATACTAGCGCAATATTGGAAGCTAATTTATTGCCACCACCGGAACCAAAACCAGAATGGCGTGCGGTAATGGAAATATTATCTGATATCTCATGTAATATGTATCGTGATTATGTTTGCCAACAACCGGATTTTGTTCCCTATTTTCGCGCTGCCACCCCAGAGCTTGAGTTAGCTAAATTACCATTGGGTCCCAGGCCGACAAAACGTCGTCAGGATGGTGGTGTAGAAACTCTGCGAGCTATTCCCTGGATTTTTGCCTGGTCGCAAAATCGCTTAATGTTACCCGCCTGGTTAGGTGCAGGAGCGGCATTGCAGCATGTTATTGATAATGGCATGCAATCAGTTCTTGATGATATGTGGCATGACTGGCCTTTCTTTAAGACTCGTATTGCGATGTTAGAGATGGTATTTGCTAAAGCTGATTTGTGGTTAGCTGAATATTATGATCAGCGATTGGTTGAAAAACGGCTGTGGCCATTAGGCGAAGAACTACGCAAACAGCTGGCGCAAGATATTAACAGTGTACTTGCTATCTCGAAGGATAAAACATTAATGGCTGATTTACCGTGGATTGCTGAATCCATTGCCTTAAGAAATGTTTATACCGATCCTTTAAATGTCTTGCAGGCGGAGTTATTGCATCGTTCTAGGAAACAGCAACAACCGGATCCCTATATTGAACAAGCGTTAATGGTGACCATTGCCGGTATTGCCGCTGGTATGCGTAATACCGGCTAAATTTTGTCAAAAACAGCCAACTAGCTGCGTTAGCAGCTAATTTTTGCTATGGAAAGTTGGTTAGATTATTTAGCATGAAATAATCATTATGATCATGGCAATAATCATACATACCAGCAAAAGGAATTTGCTATGCCAAATATTGGAGATTATCATCAAAGGCTTATTGGTAGTGATATTTTTATAGGAAAAACAGATAGTTTCAACGATAGATTTGCGGTAAGAAAAAGCTACGATATTATAAAAAAAATGAATGATATTCGTAATACCCTATTACTACCTTTTGCAACACTGACGAGATCTGAAATTTATAATAAAAATTTTGATCATCTTTGCCATTTTATTAAAGCCAGAATAGATGTTAAAAATAAAATCTCTATCAATCTTGCTGAAATAGAAAAAAGTATTGATTTAAATAAACCGCGTGATTTTAAATTAGAGTCACCTGCGAGAATGATTGAAACTTTATTTTCTGAAATAGAAGGTAAGAGCAATCATTTGATTGAGTTAAAAAATAATGGTTTCCTGTTGCTTAACAATAATGAAATAAATTTTTCTAAAGCAATGTATACATTTTCCTATCTTTATCATCAGTTAGATGAAGATAAGCAAGCTATTATGCAAAAAGAAATTGCTGATAAAATTTTTTTAGGTAGGCATTTTAATGAAAGTCAATCTAATTTATTAGTTCAAGTGTTGAAAAATATGGTTACACCCGAATCGATACTATATTCATATAGTTTGTTTAAAGCGGCTGATAATTTTATTCAATTAAAAAAATTTTTTCATCATCATTCTGTTCTTCATTATTTTATTAAACAACAAAAAAATGACATTATTAATTACTGTATTAAACCATTAGCTGAATTTTATTTTCAAGTTGATAATAAGAAGAAAGTTATTGAAGATCTAATTGATATAGTGATAAATAGAAAAAATAAATCTTTAACCAGCCAATAGCAGCAAGATCTTTATTATACAATAGAAAGTTATTTTAATATTTATCAAGCCAATTTTAGCAGCTTAAATCATAATGATTCTATTGATATATTTAAGAATGATTGGTGTCAAAAAAGCTACACTCAACATCTCCTCAAGGAGAACAGTTTATTGTCGTTAACGGCTCCAGAAAGGGTAATATATAATGTAAGAAACACATTTGCAGACTAACGAGGAATAATTTTTTTCAATCGTTTAAAATGCCTTTCAAACAATGATCTGCCTGGTTAGGTGGATTATTTAACTTGATATAGCTCACATTTATTTCACTCCGCCAATATTATGTGTAAAATAACAGCATATGTGTAGATGCCTACCGGCAAGCTACTGCTTGGCCAGAGTCATTTAATCCTTTCCAGTTAGATAATATGGTAACAATTTGTGTCTATTGAAAATTTAAGAAATATCGCCATCATCGCCCACGTCGATCATGGAAAAACGACACTGGTCGATAAATTATTACAACAATCTGGCACCTTTGGTGAACGTAATAACCTCGATGAACGTGTGATGGATTCCAATGACTTGGAAAAAGAACGTGGCATCACGATTTTGGCAAAAAATACCGCCATCCAATGGCATGATTATCGAATTAATATTGTTGATACACCAGGGCATGCTGATTTTGGTGGTGAAGTCGAACGGGTTATGTCAATGGTTGATAGTGTGCTGCTATTGGTTGATGCAATGGACGGTCCGATGCCGCAAACCCGCTTCGTTACCCAAAAAGCCTTTGCTCATGGTTTAAAGCCAATTGTGGTAGTCAATAAAATCGATCGCCCAGGCGCAAGACCTGATTGGGTTGTTGATCAGGTTTTTGATCTGTTTGTCAACTTAGGGGCGACTGATGAGCAACTGGATTTTCCTATCATTTACGCCTCAGCCTTAAATGGTATTGCTGGAATCGATTACAATGATATGGCGGCAGACATGACGCCACTCTATGAAGCAATTGTAAAATATGTTGCTCCGCCGCAGGTTGATCTGGCGGGTGCTTTCCAAATGCAAATATCTCAGCTTGATTACAACAATTACTTGGGTGTTATTGGTATTGGTCGCATTAAGCGTGGCGCAATCAAACCAAATAAAACCATCACTATTATCGACAGTGATGGCAAAACACGTAGTGGTAAAGTGAGTAAGGTATTAACGCATTTAGGATTAGAGCGTATCGATTCTGAAATTGCCCAAGCCGGTGATATTATTGCCTTAACGGGTCTGGGAGAATTAAATATCTCATATACCTTATGTGATCCAAATAATATTGAGGCATTGCCAGCACTGGCTGTTGATGAACCAACGGTAAGTATGTATTTTTGTGTTAATACCTCACCATTTTGTGGTCGTGAAGGAAAATATGTTACTTCCCGTCAAATTTTAGATCGCCTGAAAAAAGAGTTAGTGCATAACGTTGCATTACGTGTGGAAGAGACTGAAGATCCTGACGCTTTCCGTGTTTCAGGTCGTGGTGAGCTGCACCTTTCGGTATTGATTGAAAACATGCGCCGTGAAGGTTTTGAATTAGCTGTTTCTCGACCAAAGGTTATTTTCCGTGAATTTGAAGGTCGTAAACAGGAACCTTTTGAACAGGTTACACTCGATATTGAAGAGCGGCACCAAGGCGATGTTATGATGGCATTAGGTGAACGTAAAGGTGAATTGCGCGATATGTTGCCTGATAGTAAAGGACGGGTACGGCTTGATTATATTATTCCAAGTCGTGGACTAATTGGTTTTCGAACTGAGTTTATGACCATGACATCAGGGACCGGTTTGCTGTATGCAACCTTTAGTCACTATGATGATGTTCGTCCTGGTGAAATTGGTCGCCGCCAAAATGGTGTCATGATCTCAAATGGTCAAGGTAAAGCGGTAGCTTATGCACTTTATAGTTTGCAAGATCGCGGTAAATTATTCCTTGGTCATGGTGCTGAAGTGTATGAAGGACAAATTATTGGCATTCATTCTCGTTCTAATGATCTAACTGTCAACTGTTTAACGGGTAAAAAATTGACCAACGTGCGTGCTTCAGGGACAGATGAAGCGACAACTTTATCGCCGCCGATTAAAAAAACATTAGAACAGGCGTTAGAATTTATCGATGATGATGAATTAGTGGAAGTTACGCCACAATCAATTCGTTTAAGAAAACGTTATTTGACCGAAAACGATCGCCGTCGTGCCTATCGAAATAAAGAAGTTTAAATAACAAAAAATTGTTTGATTTAATATAAATAAAAGGCGTATTAAACGCCTTTATTTTTTTATCTATTGATTGCTCAAATCCAATTATTATTTAGCATAACGACAAAATTTACTGTCAGCGACCTGTTGAAAATACTTTAAATGTTCAATCAGTGCAGTGTGGCAGTATCATTTATATTTGATATTGATACTGGCTAATACTGATTAAAATCGTAGATCACTAATAAAATATCGTCATCGCTTAGTAACCGTCAGTCAAGCTACTTATGTAAAACATAAGTGATTTGTTATTTCACTGATAATAGTACTACTATTGTTCTATACATATTGGTAAAAATTGGGCATCTGTTATCAGATTATTTGTCTAACCAGCTGCGATCAATTGTTCAATAGTAAATATTAAACTAAAGTTACGGTTAATTTAATTAGAATGTTTTTATATGTTTAGCAGTGCCAGATGAGCCATTATAAACTTTGACCGTTAAATTGCGCCCGTTTACATCAACGACCAGAAAGTCACCTTTAAATAATGCTCCGCTATTGTAAACCTTAACATTGCCAAAGAGTTCATGATTGCCATAGGGATTCTCTTGTGCAACTTGATGAGTATGACCAACAAAAACAGCTTTAACATTATAATCACTCATAAAACGTCTAAATCTATTTTTTTCTTCAGTGCTACTCTGATGGATAAAATGATCAGTGCCATCATGAATATTTAATACGATAGTTTTGCCTCTTTGCTTGGCGCTTTTTAGATCAGATTCTAACCAATCCATCGATTGGGTTACGTTGATGGTCGCCGCCGCCCAGTGATCTAGCACTACATGATAAGTTGGATAATTTTGTAACTGTACATAATGAATATCACCATAATTCCATGAATATGCTTTACTTCCCGAATACTCACCACTGTCGTATGAAAAATTAATTGAAGTAGGATAATGACGGTATTCTTCTATTCGATAATGCATGTCGAATACCATTCCTCTTGCACAGGCATTCATACTGTAATCAGAATTGCTGGGTTCACTACAATTACCGACATTGTTTTGGTAATCATGATTACCTAATCCAACGTAAACATCGAAATTTAATGCGTTTGGCGAAAAAAATTCACGATAACTTTCTCTTTGACTTCTACGTCCATATTCAGTGAGATCACCATTAATAATTCCAAATGGGACATGAAGAGAATTATTCAGTGAAACAATACTATTGCGAACTGGATTTAATTTACTATGCCATCTACTTCTATCATCATTAGGATCATTATCAACTAATGCTAAACGCCAAGCTTGTGGATCTGACATAACAAAAATACTGTATGAAGAATTAAGTGCTTCAATTTTATTTTCCATAATTTAAAACCTTAAATAAAATTATAAATAATTAGTGTTGTGTAACTGATTAAAGAATATATATAAAATAAAAATGAAAGTTTAATAAAAACAATTACTTTTAAATTAAATTTACTTATATAAAAAATTTATTAATAATTAAATAATTATCATGTTTAAAAATAAAAAATATATTTGGTGAGTTTTGTTTTTATTTTAAAATGGTTTTTTTATTTATATTATTTCATATTAAAAACAATAACATTATTACTTTAGTATCATAATAGTTAATTAAAATTAATTAATTTAGAATAATAATTTTAAATTAAGGTGGGTTGAATATTTGAGATGCTTTTTTTCTGTCACGAATAAAAAAGCAGTGCAAGATTTAACCAAAAAACCAATTAAATACCTTTTATAATCAACTAAATGATAGATAGTTTTGTCTATAACAAATATTTTATTGATAAATGAGATTGGCCGATTGGATATAAATAATTCGATATAATCTGAAAATGTTATCCATTTTGTTCAATATATTATTCTTGTTTTGCTGATAATTATTTTAATTTATTCAAACTAAAAAAAGATTAAAATTGTAACACTTGTCACAGCTAGTCGTTAAATATGTTATTACCTATGGGATCAATTTTATTTATTATAAAAAAATTCTATTTTGACAAATAATTATTTTCTTCTGTTTGATCCTTTTAATAATGATATAGTAAAGTTTATATCAGTCACTATGGAGAGAATTTATGCTGTATATTTTCGATATGGGTAATGTAATTATTAATATCGACTTTAATCGAGCGCTACGGGTTTGGAGTGAATTAAGTAAGATTCCTATCGCCAGTTTGGCGCAAAATTTTGAACTAGATGAAACAGTGAAACTACATGAATGTGATAAAATTTCTGATTTTGAATTTGCTGAATTTACCAGTGAAAAATTAGGTTTATCATTAAGTTTTGAAGAGTTTGCACTGGGATGGAACGCTATTTTCGTTTCATTGCGTTATGATGTAATCGAAATTATGACCCGTTTACGTAAGCAAGGCCATCGTGTGGTTATTTTGTCCAATACAAATCGTTTACATCAAAATTATTGGCCTAGTCATTATCCTGAAATCGCGGCTTCTTCAGATTTTCTCTACTTATCCCAAGATCTCGGCATGCGTAAACCTGATCTGGCAATCTATAAATATGTTTTACAATCAGAGGGATTTGCTGCTGAAAATGCTATTTTTTTTGATGATAGCGAGGAAAATGTTGCTGCTGCCACACAGTTGGGTATTAAAAGCTGGCATGTTAGCGATAAAAATACTGTCGCAAAATATTTTGCTAACTATGATTTCAGCATCCCTGCCAAACAGTAGTTATCAATATGACTGAAATAATACTTAATTTAATGTTATCTTTGTTTTAGTACAGGATTTGTATGATTGCCTTAATTCAACGTGTGACTCAGGCTAATGTGATAGTTGAACAAAAATGTGTTGGCCAAATTGCAGAAGGTTTATTAGTGTTTTTGGCTATTGAAAAAGAAGATAATGAGCAAAAAGCTCAACGGTTGTGTGAAAAAATAATTGGTTATCGTATTTTTAACGATGAGCAGGATAAAATGAATTTGAGTATTCAGCAAGTAGGTGGCAGTTTGCTGGTTGTTTCGCAATTTACTTTAGCAGCTGATACAAAAAAAGGAATGAGGCCTAGCTTTTCAAATAGTGCAACTGCCAATAAAGCTAATGCACTATATCATTATTTTATTGAGCAGTGCCGATTGAGAGGAATAAAAGCAGAAACAGGACAGTTTGCTGCTGATATGCAAGTTAGTTTAACGAATAATGGTCCAGTAACATTTTACTTGCAGGTTTAGTTATAAACTCTGCCATTATTTATTAAAAGGAGAGAATTTTATGTACCATCTACGAGTACCAAAAACAGAAGCCGATTTTAAAAATTATTATCAGTTTCGTTGGGAGATGTTGCGTAAACCTTTCCATCAACCACCCGGCTCTGAAAAAGATGGTTATGATTCCACGGCGCATCATCAGATGATAGTGAATGAAGCCGGTCAAATACTTGCCATTGGTCGATTGTATATAAATGCAGATGATGAAGGTGCTATCCGTTTTTTATCTGTTCATCCGAGTATGCGAGGCAAAGGATTAGGAAAACTGATTGCCATGGCATTGGAATCAGTTGCACGGCAGGAAGGTGTAAAAAGAATTGTTTCTAGTGTCCGTGAGGAGGCTGTTCCTTTTTTTCGTTGTTTAGGATTTAAAAATCGTGGTCCTATTGCAAGCCAGCTTCTTACACCGGTGAAGCATTTTTTGATGATAAAAAAGGTGCAAACCCTGGATAAAATTTTACGTAGACCTGATTGGTGTAATCAATTACAAAAAATTTGGCACGAAAAAATTCCGTTAAGTGAAAAGATGGGAATAAAGATAGTGCAGTATACCGGCCAGAGTTTTATCACCAGTATGTCTGAAGGTAGAAATCAAAATCCTCACCATAGCATTTTTGCCGGTAGTCAGTTTTCACAAGCCACTTTAACCG
Source organism: Arsenophonus endosymbiont of Crataerina pallida (assembly GCF_964020125.1). Classification (NCBI taxonomy): domain Bacteria; kingdom Pseudomonadati; phylum Pseudomonadota; class Gammaproteobacteria; order Enterobacterales; family Morganellaceae; genus Arsenophonus; species Arsenophonus endosymbiont of Crataerina pallida. The sequence goes on from NZ_OZ026540.1 coordinate 997,305, forward strand.
GCTGGGGGTTAATATGGTTATTACTACAGGAAAGACACCTGGGTGGTAATATTATTTTGGTTGATGGTCATATTCGTTACCATAAACCGATTGTTGGCCGTCCAAATGCAGTCGCCGATCTTTGTAATATACGCGGTGCTTTAGATCGACTGGCTAGAGGATGTCAAGCTGTAATTGAGTTAGATGTCGATATTGGTAGTGATAAAAGCGCTCACGCCTCACTATTTACCGGCACTTACATGGTATTAGCTGATGGCAAAAAACAGAAATGATCTGACAGCCTGGCCATGATGCCAAAATTGGCAGCTAATCGATGCAACTAAGGTTTTTCGTCGTTGGCGGTAGTCAGTGGTATTTGACTATCATTTTGTGCCGTTATTTCGCCTTTGCTCATAGAGTAAGCCTTTTTTTCTCCGCTAAGTGTTTAATAGGATAGTTCTCCGGTCAATGTTTGCGCGATTGGATTGGCCAACAAGTTGCCTTTCAGAGTGAAATTGAAATCCGCTAATGTCTGTATGGGTAAATTTTTCCATCCCCATTGATTTAATATTGCTAAATCAACATTTATTCCATTGGCTGATAATGAAAAAGCATTATCATTGGCCTGCTGTTGAATATTAGTGGTGAATTTTACTAAGCCATTTTCGATATTGGTATTGAGCTCGACCGTAAAAGAGTGATCGCTATGGGGAGAAATTTGTATATAGGGTTGTCGTAACATAACTTTATTTAAGGTACCACTGCTCGCTGTAAAGGCGCCTTTTCCTTGCCATAATCCCCATTTTTTTTGTTTGATCAAATCCATATTGGTTAAGTAACCATTAACATTAGTCAATTCAAAGGGAAAATTGGCGTTGATATCCATCAGTAAGGAATTAGTTAATTTAAAATTAGTAATATGTAATGAATTCAGCCAATTGGCGACGGGTGTTTTAAAAAAACTAAACCAATCATCTGCTAATTGATAACGTATACCTGCTAATTGAGCATTAATAATATTGATAAATTGCTGTTTGGTATGCCAGTTTGCTTCAATGTTAAAAAGGCCTTTGTCATAATAACCAGCAAGACGGTTAAAATGCAAAATATCATTGGTAAATGTCATATCAGCCATTAATTGACTAATTTGTTGATTTTTATATATTAATTCATCAACATTTAGACTCAGTTGACTGCTCGGACTGTTCCAATTGCCAGCGGAAAGGACTATATCAGCCACTTTACCTGATAAACCGGCAATCGCCCAATCTTTTCCTTGGAAGTGGGTATTAGTCAAATTCAGCTCTTTTATGGACAATGTTTTAATATCTCGTAGCTTATTGAACAATTGGGAGAGTGATGAAGAAAATTGCCACCCGGTATTGGTTAACATCAGTTTTGCTAAAGTAATTGCTTGATCGGTGTATTGAACAGCTTTGGCATTAATAACCCCGTTATTGAGGTAAGCGGTAAGCTCATCGATAAAAAGAGAATTGATTTTATAGCTTCCCTTTGCTAGCAGGGTTGTTAAATGAATATTATTAATCTCAAACTGTTCGGTAGTGAATTGAAAATTTCCCTCCCCAAATGGGTTATCAGCAGTTGGTTGCCAGGGGGTTATTCCACCCGTTATATTGCTTGCCAGCAAGCCAATATTACCGATTCGATAGCTAACGTTCATGTTTTCAAGTTGCAATATTTTGCTGCTAAAAGGAAAAATCTGGCGGGAAGAGGGTAGCGTTAACTCACCTTCAGTAACAACCAACCGATGTAACCATGAGCCTGAAAATATTTTTTGCCACAGCAATTCAAAGGTAATTTGTTTGGTATTTAGCTTAAAGCTATTTTGTTTATTATGGATAGCAACATCTTGCAATACAATTTCGCCTGGCGTAGTGAGATGATGACTTATCACACCTATTTTTACATCATATTGGGTATATTTACTGAGTAAGTCACTTAACTGTTTTGCTCCCCACTGGGTTTGTATGATCAGATAAATAAATATAATCAGTATAAGGAGCGTAAGAATCAGGTTTTTTAGCCAGCGCACCCGGATGTCCTCTTTATCATAATTGTTTAGTAACAATCTTGCTTTATGCTGTAATGAATTATTTGGCTTAATATTAAAATAAAAATAAATTATTTGGCTAATGAAATTTTTGATATCGTCAACAAAAAAGGATTTTGTTGCATTAACACCAGACAGTAGTTCAGCAAAGGTAGAGTTGTTGGTGTTAATGTAACAGAACTCACAAGAGTGGTTACAGTACCATAATCTTTGTTATGATAATTAAGTAGAATTGCTTATTTTTTAATACCAAAATGAAGCTACATTAGTTAAATTATTTTAAACCATAAAAACTTTAATATCTGCCAACATTTTTTCTGTTTAGCAAAAATTAATTATATATTAATCTATTTTACTTATATAAAAATTACTTAGTATCCATTAAAATCATTTTTATTATTCAATACGAAAAGTAATATTTTATCATCTGCTACTCTTACTTGGAGAAGATAGATTATTTTTTTTAATTTTAAATACTTAGCGGTATTTTTTATGTCTGTTAAATTAGTGGTATTATTTTTTAAACATTTAATTAAATTAATTAAAGCATCTTATTGAAAGCCTAGTTCGAGAAGAGAGCTATCTCTAACTTTTCTTTATAAACACTATTATTTGTTAAATAAGAAATTTTATCGATATTAATTATATTTTCATCTAAATCGATTTCTGTTAATTTTCTATTATTAATTATTTTTTATTATTGTCGGTTTCTTCAAATAATCTGTTTTCATTATTTATCTTATTTTTTACTAAAATATAGTTTTCATCAAAATTATTTGATATTTTGATTAAGTGTTTCTCATAAAATTTCATAGAATAAATTTAATATAAAACACTTCGTCAATTTTCACCATAAATATAACAATTTGTGAGCTTGGTCTAGGGTTGATGTTTTCTTTCTACAAAAAACAGCATGTTATTTAACAACTTCATTATGCATTAGAAGTCAAAATACTCTTAAAAACTATCAGTCTTATCAAATTTTTGGGTTTTTTACTTGTGTTCAAATAAAAAATTAACTTTAATCAATGAGCCTGCTTTTTGTGTTGTTACAAAACATTCCACAACATCTTATTTGTTCTTTCATAAAAACTAACAATAAAATGAGGTACGTAAATGTATCATCTTGATGTCTATGGCACCTTTGTTGCTGCCACCTTAGTATTATTACTTGGACGTAAACTTGTACAATCGGTTGCTATTCTAAAAAGATATACTATTCCTGAGCCCGTTGCCGGTGGGTTACTTGTTGCACTAGTTCTTCTGTTATTGAAAACAACTTTAGATTGGGGGATAAGTTTTGACCTATCTTTGCAAGAGCCCATGATGTTAGCCTTTTTTGCCACAATTGGCCTCAATGCTAATTTGCTGAGTCTAAAAGCGGGTGGCAAAACGCTACTTATTTTTATTTTCGTGGTGGTTGGCTTACTGTTGGTGCAAAATACGGTTGGTATTACTTTGTCAAAATTATTGGGTCTCGATCCATTGATGGGATTATTGGCCGGTTCCATTACGTTGTCTGGAGGCCATGGTACCGGTGGTGCTTGGGGTAAAATTTTTACCGAATATTATGGTTTTCAGAGTGCAACTGAAGTTGCGATGGCTTGTGCAACATTTGGTTTAGTATTTTGTGGATTGATTGGCGGCCCGGTAGCGCGCTTCTTGGTTCGTAATATAAAAACACCAGCAGTGAGCCAAAATTCAGAGGATGATAAAGAAACCCCTATGGCATTTGAAAAGCCACAAACAGGGCGAGTAATAAGTTCTTTAGTGTTAATAGAAACATTAGCCATGATTGCGATTTGTATGGTGGTGGGTAAATTGGTTTCGCAATGGCTATTGGACAGTTATCAGTTTACTTTACCTACTTTTGTTTGTGTTTTATTTACCGGAGTGATTTTAAGTAATAGCTTATCATGGGTTGGTTTCTACCGCGTATTTGATCGCGCAGTTTCAGTTTTAGGTAATGTTAGTTTGTCACTTTTTTTGGCGATGGCATTAATGAGTTTAAAACTGTGGGAACTTGCTTCGTTAGCCATACCAATGCTCATCATTTTGATAATACAAGCGATTGTGATGGGTTTTTATGCTATTTTTGTTACCTTTCCAGTTATGGGTAAAAATTATGATGCTGCAGTCCTCGCAGCCGGTCATTGTGGTTTTGGCTTAGGGGCAACGCCGACAGCAATTGCTAATATGCAAGCTGTAACAGAAAGGTTTGGTCCTTCTCATTTGGCTTTTCTTGTGGTACCGATGGTGGGTGCTTTCTTTATCGATATTATTAATGCATTAGTGATTAAATTTTATCTATGGCTACCCATTTTTTCAACGCCAATAATGAATGGATAGTAGGAATGTAATTAATATAACTGAGCCGCTGATATTTAGCGGTTTTTGCCTTGGCAAGTAATCGTTAATTAACTCAAGCGTTGCTATATTGTGAACGTTCAGGTAACCAACGTTCAATCAGCGCATTGGTGTGATTGGGATAATGTTGCTGCAAATATTGGGCGATATTTCTGATTTCAGGCAATAGGTCTTGATCGCGCATTAAATCAGCCACTTTGAATTCTGCATTTCCTGTTTGACGAGTACCTAACAACTCTCCTGGACCACGAATTTCCAAGTCTTTTTGCGCAATGATAAAACCATCATTGCTATCTCTAAGTACCTGTAAACGTAATTTAGTCGCGTAAGTGAGTGGGGTTTTATATAGTAAAACACAATGTGAGGCAACGCTCCCTCTGCCAACCCGGCCTCTTAATTGATGTAACTGAGCAAGCCCTAAACGCTCTGGATTTTCAATAATCATCAAACTGGCGTTTGGCACATCGACACCCACTTCGATAACTGTCGTTGCGACTAATAGTTGTAGTTTATTGGCAGTAAAATCTGCCATCACGTTTTGTTTTTCTACCGATTTCATCCGTCCATGAACTAAACCAATATTTAATTCAGGTAATAGGCGCGTGAGTTCTTCTTGTGTTGCTTGAGCGGCTTGTGCTTCAAGCACTTCAGAGTCATCAATTAATGTACATACCCAATAAACTTGTCGTTTTTCTATCTGGCAGGCCTTTTTTACTCGTTGAATAACTTCATTGCGGCGGGTGTCAGGAATGGCAACTGTTGTGACAGGAGTTCTGCCTGGAGGTAGTTCATCAATGATTGAATTATCCAGATCCGCATAAGCTGTCATCGCAAGAGTACGTGGGATCGGCGTTGCTGTCATGATTAGCTGATGAGGATAAATGCCGTGTTGCTGACCTTTTTCCCATAGCGCCAGACGTTGATGTACACCAAAGCGATGTTGTTCATCAATGATCACTAATGCTAAAGCGTTGAATTCGACTTGTTGTTGAAAAATGGCATGAGTACCAATTATCATTGCGACTTCGCCCTGTGCAATCGCTTTTTGTTGACTCAGTCTGGATTTTCCTTTCTGTTTTCCTGATAACCAACCTACTTGGATACCAAGTGGTTCTAGCCATTGGCGAAAAGTATTGGCATGCTGTTCTGCTAATAACTCGGTAGGTGCCATGAGTGCTGCTTGTTTACCATGTGCGATAGCACGAATTGCGGCAAAGAGCGCCACTAATGTTTTACCTGAACCAACATCGCCTTGCACTAAACGCATCATAGGGCTTGTTTTAGCCAGATCTGCTTCAATTTCACTGACAACTCGTTGTTGGGCTTTGGTTGGAGAATAAGGTAACCGTGCCAGTAATTGATGTTTTAATTTTTCTTCTGCTGGTAATGGCTGGGCGGAAAATTGTTGTGTTTCACTCCGAACCGTTAGCATACTTAATTGATGGGCTAATAACTCTTCAAATATTAATCTACGTTGCGCCGGATGCTTGCCCTTTTCCAGTAGATCCAGAGGGATATCGGGCGGCGGGCGATGAAGTGTTTGAATAGCCTGTGGTAAACTTATCAATCCTCGATTAAATGGCGTCGGGATCAACTCATTGATCGCACAAGTATCAAGTAGCGTTAGCGCTTGAGCAATAAGTTTGCGTAAAGTTATCTGACGTATCCCTTCAGTTGTTGGATAAATGGGTGTTAATGTATTTTATAACTCAATATGATCGGCATTAGGTTTTATTTTATATTCGGGATGAATAATTTCTGGTCCTAAATTACCTCGCCGGATTTCACCATAAGCGACGACGTATTTGCCGACTGCCAGACTATTCTTCATAGCGGTAGAAAAGTTAAAAAACCGCAGGGTTAATGTTCCTGAGCCATCACTAATGTGGCTGGTCATCATTCGCTTACGTCCAAATGCGATTTTAGTTTGTAATATTTCGCCGCTTACAGTCACAGAGTTACCCGGTTGAACTTCACTAATCGCATAAAGCTGAGTTTGATCTTCATAACGCAAAGGTAGGTGAAAGAGGAGATCTTGGATAGTACGAAGTCCCATTTTATTGAGCTTTTCTGCTTGCGTTTCACCAACACCGTTTAATGATGTTAATGGAATAGCATCAAGTAATTTCCCCCTCATGCGGTTAGTTCTCCAGAGTGCGTTTTTTACCTGGTACTTTAGACGATTGCATAGCTGCCCACCATGCATCACTGGCAACAATTTCGCCATGTTCGTTAATTAGTGGTCGGGGAAGTCCTTTATGTTTTGAAACGGCGGCTAATACCGGATAACCGCCCTCAAAAAGCCACGCCTGTTGCTCTTCTTCTGATAGCTGACTAAAAAGGCCGTCATACATATTGGCATTTTGTCTTTGCCGTTGCGCTTCATAAAGAATTAAAGCAGAAGCCACAGAGATATTTAATGACTGTACCATACCCATCATCGGAATATGAATATTGTGATCAGCCAGTGCGAGAGCTTGTTTGGAAATGCCCGCTCGCTCTTGTCCCAAGATGATACAGGTAGGTCGAGTATAATCTATTTGACGAAAATCGATCGCTTGGTTGGTAAGATGAGCGGCTAAGATTTGCATGCCCGCAGCTTTGCAGGTAGAAATTGCATTTTCAATAGTGGCATGAGTCTTTACTTTTACCCAATGATTACTGCCGGCTGCTGCTGCGGATAAGCTTTTGCTGTTATTTTTGCACCAGATTGCATGAATTTGTGGTATTCCAACCGCATCAGCGGTACGGATCACGGCAGAAATATTATGTGGTTTATGAACATTTTCAAGACAAACCGTCAGATCAGGTTGGCGCATGGCGATCACTTGACGAATGCGAGCATAACGTTTTGAATTCATAACTTAGTTCCGGTTACGGCTGATGCGTAAGACATCAGGCATGATACGGATTTTTTTCATAATATTAGCTAATTGAATACGATCCTTAGCGGTTAAGCGAATAAATGCGCAGTAGACACGCCCGTCTTTCTCTTCGATATTCATACTTTGAATACTAGAATTTGCACTATTAATTGCTGCTGTTAAATTAGCTAATGCCCCTTGGTGATTGATCATATCGACTTTAATTTCAGCAATGAAGTTGTTATTAACGCCCTCATCCCACTCTACTTGCATAAATTTCTCAGGCTCTTTTTGATAGCCTCGAATATTACGGCAAGACTCATGGTGTATGACTAAACCTTTACCAGGGCTAATATGAGCAACAATCGGATCACCGGGGATAGGGCGACAACATTTAGCAAAGGTAATTAATACCCCTTCTGCTCCTTTGATTGGTAGTTTACTACGGCTATCACTATTATCTGTGATAACGTTATTTATACTAGCATTACCTAACAAATTATGCGCTACAACGACACTCATGGTATTGCCAAGGCCAACTTCAGCGAGCAAATCATCAATTGAGTGAAGTTTCATTCTTACTAATTCTTTATTGATATTCTCTTGCGGAATATCGCCCAGTTTGTTGCCATTGCCTAAAGCGTGGTTGAGTAAGCGGCGGCCTAAACTAATTGAATCTTCTCGTTTAAGGTTTTTAAGTAATTGGCGTATTTTTGCTCTGGCTTTGGAACTAACAACGAAATTTAACCAAGCGGCGTTTGGCCTTGCGCCAGGTGCGGTAATAATTTCTATGGTCTGCCCGGTATTTAACGATTGAGACAAAGGATAGGGTTGGCGATCTACGCGGGCTCCAACACAAGCATGACCTATATCGGTATGAACAGCATAGGCGAAATCAACCGGGGTTGCGCCAGTGGGCAATTCGACAATTCTACCTTCGGGGGTAAAAACATAGATTTCGTCAGGAAAAAGATCTGATTTTACACTTTCGATGAATTCAAAAGAATTACCTGCACTTTGTTGAAGTTCTAATAGGCTTTGCATCCAGCGTTGTGCTCTAATTTGAGCGGTTGTGCTAGATTCTCCTTGTTCTTTATATGCCCAGTGAGCAGCGACACCCATTTCTGCCATTTGATCCATATCTTCGGTACGAATTTGTACTTCAATAGGTACGCCATGTGGGCCAATCATTGATGTATGTAAAGATTGATAGCCATTTGCTTTTGGGATCGCAATATAATCTTTCACTCGCCCTGGCCGAGGATTATATAAACTATGTACCTGCCCAAGAACGCGATAACATGTATCAACGTCTTTAACAATAATCCGAAAGGCATAAATATCCATAATTGAGTGGAAGCGTTGCTCTTTCAGGTGCATTTTGCGATATATTGAATAGAGATGTTTTTCTCGACCACATACTCGGCAAGGGATCTTGGCTTCCAATAATCGACCTTCAATTTCTGCCAAGATTTTTTGTATCATCTCTTTTCGGTTACCACGAGCGGCTTTTACAACCTCTTTAATAACTCGATAGCGATTGGGATAGAGAGCTTCAAAGCCTAGTTCTTCCAATTCAGTTTTGAGATGATGAATACCAAGACGATGTGCCAGCGGGCTATAAATTTCTAATGTTTCTCTCGCGATCCGGCGGCGCTTATCAGCACGAAGGGAACCTAAAGTACGCATATTGTGCGTTCGATCGGCGAGTTTGATTAAAATGACACGGATATCTTGCACCATGGCCATAATCATTTTGCGAAAATTTTCTGCTTGAGCTTCTTTTTTGTCACGAAAATTGAGTTTGTCGAGTTTTGATACCCCTTCAACCAGGCCAGCAACGGTTTTACCAAAAAGCTGTTTTATATCCTGAAAAGTTGTCGGGGTATCCTCGATAATGTCGTGTAATAATGCGGCCATTAATGTTTCATGATCTAAACGCATTACCGCTAAAATGCATGCCACCGCGACTGGATGGGTAATATAAGGTTCACCACTTGAACGGGTTTGGCCTTCATGTGCATCCTGGGCGACAAGATAAGCTTGTTTCAGTAACGATATATGCTCTTTTGGCAGATAGTCCTGAACGATTTGATTGAGGCTTTCAAACAGGTACAAGGCAGGCCTACCTTTTCAGTTAACGACGACCTTCAGCAATAGCGGACACTGCTTGCATTTCTGCCGCCTCTTGCTCCTGCTGTTCTTGACGTTCGCGGACATCAAGAATTTGAGCACTAATCAACCCTGATTCTATTTCGCGCAGTGAAATAACAGTGACCTTATCGTTTTCTTCTTTAACTAAAGGATTTTTACCATTAATTTGTAATTGACGCGCACGCCGTGCCGCCACTAAAACCAAGTCGAAACGATTACCAATTTTTTCTACTGCATCTTGAACTGTTACACGTGCCATAATATGACTCCAAAGATAAAGAAATGACCGGATATAATACTGAACCTTTACTCAGTCTGCCAATAATTTATTAATTAAAGTATTATGTCGCTGAATCTGACGTTCTAAACGTAGACGCTCAGATCGAATAATAGATTGTAAATCTCCCAATGCAGTATTGAAATCATCATTAACAATAATGTAATCATATTCGTTATAATGTTTTATTTCAGCGACCGCTTGTGCCATCCGCTGGTTAATCGTTTCTTCGCTATCTTGCCCGCGACCACGTAAACGGCGTAGTAACTCATTTTTAGAAGGCGGTAAGATAAAAATAGTGCGAGCGGAAGGCATTTTTTGGCGAATTTGCTGTGCGCCTTGCCAATCAATATCTAAAAATACATCGACACCGCTATTAATAATTTCTTCAATAACTGCCCGGGAAGTTCCATAATAATTGCCGAAAACGCAGGCATATTCAAGAAAATCATTATGCTTAATCATTTGCTGAAATTTGCTTTCAGTAATGAAATAGTAATGTTCACCGTTTTTTTCACCAGGGCGTATCGCTCTAGTGGTATGCGAAATAGAAACTTGTGTGTCATATAAAGGCTGAGTTTTTAATAAAGCCTGAATAAGACTCGATTTACCTGCACCACTTGGGGCAGACACGATATATAACGTTCCTTGGATCATGATGATTTCTTGATTAATAGGCTAATTAATTAATAAAAATTTTTTAAAAAGTACAAAAGCTCTTTAATAGTATACACATGCAATCAGTAACATACAGCTTTAGTAACATTTTTAATGAAAAATCTGAATTATTTTTGAAAATAATTACCATTTTTGCGAAGTGCTTTGAGAAAAAATGATTAATAAATATCTTCATAATTATTTTCTATTTACGACTTCCCAATAATGGAAATTGTATATTGAAAGTATTTTTCGTGAATGAAATAAATAGATGATTAAAATTATGCATGGATGCTGTTTATTATGAGATCTTTTATTTTAATTTCAGTCTACTATCGTCAGAGCTTTTTTTTATTATTGATTTTGCTAAATATAAACTCATCAATAGCGGAAAGCATGCAATGCCCTGATTGGCCTGAATTAGTTTTACATAGGGAAATTAAAGCAGTTAATTCAAAATTAAAAAGATGGAATAAAGCATATTATATTAATGGCCAAAGTTTGGTTAATGATGAAACTTACGATCAAATTTATGCGTTATGGAAACATTGGTCAAATTGCCTTCATCAGCCGATAAATAAAACTCATTCGCTTTCTTTACCCGTTAAAGGAAGAAAAGTTCATCCAGTTGCTCATACTGGCTTAAAAAAGATAACCGTTGATGAAGTCGCTAGATGGATAGCGGGTCGTCATGAAATTTGGTTACAACCTAAAGTCGATGGTGTGGCTGTTACATTGGTTTATCGAAAGGGTAAATTGGCTGCATTAATTAGTCGGGGTAATCGTGTAGAAGGGATTGATTGGTCTAAAAAAGCTGATTTTCTGCCAGCAATTCCCAAAAAGATCCCAAATCATGCCTCTCAATTAATATTACAAGGTGAACTGTTTTGGTATCAGCCTGGTCACCAACAAGCCATTATGGGTGGCACCAATGCCCACAATAAAGTTGCTGGCTGGTTAATGCGAAAGAATTTATTGGTTCAACAAGAGGAACAAATTGGAATATTTATTTGGAGTTGGCCTGATGGGCCATCGAACATGCAAACACAATTTGAACAATTAGAAAGTTGGGGTTTTCCGTTAACGAAACGTTATTCTCATTTGGTCAGTAGTGTTGATCAAATTACACAATGGCAACGCTATTATTACAATCAACCAATGCCTTTTGCAACAGATGGTATTGTATTAAAACAACTCCCCTATACTTTAGGCCAATATTGGCAAGTGGGCATAAATAACTGGTCTGTTGCCTGGAAATATCCGACACCACATAAGGTTGCTCAAGTTAAAACCGTTAAATTTAATATAGGCAGAACCGGAAAAATTAATCCTGTCATTGTTGTTTTACCCGTGGAAATTGATGGAAAACAGATCCGGTATATTAGTATGGGGTCATTAAACCGTTGGCAAGGGATGAAAATTTTGCCTGGAGACACGATACAAATATCATTATCTGGTCATGGGATCCCGAAATTTGACAAAATTGTTTGGCGAATTAAACAGCAGAAAATGCTGTCCGTACCAGAGCAAAAAAATTATCATCCATTAAGCTGCTTCTATTACTCAATGAGATGCGAAAGTCAATTTGTTGCTCGCTTAGTTTGGTTGGCAAAACAGCTTAAGATGCAAAGGATCAATGAGAAAGGCTGGTTAGCATTAATAAGAGCTGGAAAAATAACCAATTTAATAGATTGGGCTACTTTAACCCTGGAACAAATCAATGAAGTGGCAATCTTTAACGCCATTAAAGGAAAATCTATTTATCAACAATTTTTATCAGCTCAAAAACAGCCTTTTTCTAATTGGTTAAAAGGGCTTGGAGTTCCATTACCAGAAAAGCTTTTTAGCAAAATAACCTGTTGGGATGATTTATCATCTAAAGAGATAAATAGTGATATTTTATCTCGTAAACAACAGAAAAAGTTAGCGCAGTTTATTGAGCATAAAGATGTTAAACAGCTGGTAAAAATTTTGCGCCAAATTAATATAAATGGATTTACCAATGATAATCAGTTTAAGTAAAAAGTTACTGATTTAATTAGACATATGGAGATCTTAATCATTATGTTCATAATTGAATACTGGTAATCCTAATCGATAACGAATGGCAAGTAGACGTGCGGTTAAACCAGCGATTAAGGTGATGATAATAACCATATCTTTAGGTAGTGGAGTATGTAGTATTAATCCGATATAAAGCCATGCCGCAGCAAAGGAGATGCCAGCGTATATCTCTTTTTGAAAAACCAGCGGAATTGTATTACATAACATATCGCGCAGTACGCCACCGAAAACACCCGTGACGACGGCTGCAATAGCGGCAATAATATAACTATAATTCATATCGAGCGCTATTTGAGCGCCAATAATGGAAAAGACAATAAGACCAATCGCATCCAAAATTAAAAATAAACGTCGTAAATGTTTCATCATTGGCGCCAGCCAGATAGTAATAACTGCCGCACAAGCAACAATGATAATATATTCAGGATGTTTAACCCAACCAAGAGGATAGTGTCCTAATAAAATATCGCGTACAGAACCGCCGCCAAATGCGGTTGCTGATGCAATAATAATAACACCGAAAACATCCATCTTACGACGGCCTGCGGCTAAAGCACCTGTCATAGCTTCAGCTGTAATACCAATGATATAAAGTATGCTAAGTAACATAATGATTTTTAGATACGATAACCCTTAAGGTTTAAAGTTGTATTATAAAAATAAAGTATTGACTAATATTCTTGTCATGCTCACAGAATTATATTATTTTTTATCGTTCACCATAAAAGAGTGCGGATAATAAAATGTTTTATCAAGAACAGCAGGTTACTTTGGATAAACGTAATCATCAATTGACTAATATAAACGTATGGACATCAGATAGCCAGTGGCTAGTTTTTGATGTACGGCCAAATAGTGCCTCTTTTACTGGGTTAATGATAGAAAAAGTTAATATTAAAACGCAACAACAAAAACAGATCTATGGCGCGAAAAATGGCGCGTATGTTGGTGTTGTTACGGTAAGTAGTGAAAATCCGCCCAGATATGCTTTTATTCATGGCCCGGAAAATCCCGATAAAAATTGGCATTACGATTTTCATCATCGTCGAGGTGTAATTGTCAACGATATGGCCCCTAATATTGCAGAAAATATTGAGGCCATGTGTATTACGCCGCCTTTTTTAGCAGTTGCATTGAGAGGAGGCACGCATGTTCATGTCTTTAGTTCAGATAATAGCAGGCTGAGTTTTACCTATAATGATCACGTGATGCATGAGTGTGATCCGGCGCTTGATTTGCGCAATGTTGCGATTGCTATCCCTTATCATGTTATTAATGTAGGCATTGCGGGTCAGAAAAAACATCACCGTGAATATAATGGCCATTATTATTGTGTTGTGATCAGTGAAACAACGCCTGTACCAACACCAGGTAGTAATGAAATTAGCCGTGCTTATGAAGAGGGTTGGATAGGTCGAAATGGGTATGAGAGAGCGAATGGTGAAAAGCAACGTTGGGCGATTGCATTTATAGGTGATACCTGCTCCCTAGATGGAAAAATAGTGGCCGAAATTTTTATTGTCGATTTGCCCGAAGCTGCTGAAAAGTATGCCATTGCAGGAATTAACCCAATACAGGGTACAGAAACCGCTATGCCTGCACCACCAAAAGGGATTAAACAACGCCGCTTAACCTATACTCATGAACGCAAATACCCGGGGGTGGCTAATCAACCGCGCCATTGGCTGCGATCTTCGCCTGATGGCAGTAAAATTGGTTTTTTAATGAAAGATAATAAGGGGATTGTTCAGTTTTGGTTAGTTTCTCCGGTTAGTGGGGTAATGCAACAAATTAGCAAGTCTGCATAGCATATTCAGTCAGTGTTTAGCTGGGATAGCCAAGGTCGGTATGTGGCGTTTATTTGTGATAATAGCGTGATGTTATGTGAAATTCCTTGCGGCAAACTGATTCGTTTGACTTATCGCAGTGATTTGCCGCCATTAGGTGATGCAGTGGTTATTTCCCCGGATGACAGCTATGTTGCTTATCTGCGTAATATTGCTGGCTATCAGCAAATTTTTATTGTGGCGACTGGGATTGTTTGATTTATATAGATGCAATTTTAAGTTTCAATTGAATAATATTTTACTGCTGAATGACCGATTCGTTTTATAGCAAAATAGTGCATTGGATTGGGGTATCCGGCTTTTAATTTTTAGTCTGCTGGCTGATATACTGAGAGTTTATGTCAATAAACACACATGCTGACCAAAGCAGGTAATTTCTTTATTTGTTATAAAGATTATAGTTTTATGTTATACCCCAATACCATCCAACGTTATTGATATCAGAAGTGATAAGTTGCGCTTAACATAATATCATGGGTTTTGACCTTGGTTTTTGAGTTATATTCTGTGTCAGAAAGGTTGTTATATACTTCAGCTTGGCCGGCATCCAGATATTTGTAACTAAGATCAAATGAAAAATCTTTATTAACTGTGTATTTGATGCCAGCACCAGCGCTCCAGGCAAAGTTGTTGGTGGCATGAGAGCGTGTCCATAAACTCTGTCTATCCCCTCCATTTGCCATAACATCAACAAATGTTTTTTGACTTATATAAGCATAACCCAGTCCGGCAGAAAGATAAGGTGTGAAATCAGATGAATTCTTAAAATCATAATAAGCGTTAAAAATTAATGTATTTACTGCTATTTGATTTTTAACAAAGGTTTTACCAGGAAAAACAAAAATTATATCATCCTCTGAGTAACTATCATCAGCGCTTGATCGGCTAATAAATTCCAGTTCGGTTCTGATTGGAATATCAAATTTTTCATAAAAGTCATAGCCTAAACCGAGACCGGCACCAAATACCGCAGTTCTATGGTTATCTCCTTTTATTTTTTTGTTAAATTCTTCTTCTTCCCCATTAATTTCCAATATATATTTCACTGGGAAAAATTGGCCTGACATTTGCTGAATTGATGCCCCCATTTTACCTGTTACGTACATACCAGATTTGCTTTCATTTGCTAACAACGTTGAAGGGATTAAACTGATAGTTAATAATACAATAGTGTTTTTTTCATACTTTATTTCTCTAATTTTAATAAAATTAAAAAGATTGTATTTATATGGTAGGCATAATTTATATATTAGATGAATTCTGAAAATAAGCAGAAAAATTGACAGTAATATAATGATATTTTTTTAATATAATTAATTTAATAAACTAAATTTGAGTTATGATTATTAAATACAATAATTGATATCATGTATTTATGAATAATATCAAATAATTACCACAATTAATTAATCACCGAATTGATTAAAAAATAGACGACAGATGATGTTATTCAGGTGACTTATTTGCTGGTGGTTTGATAAGTGATATCTGTAGCTTGATAGTTTTCCCAATCTTGAACGCGTTCTTTTGGCGACGGTTGTGATGCAATATTATCTGCCTGGAAATAATCATAGGGTAGTAAAACAGTGTCAAGCAGCGCAGAAAAAAAGGTAAGTCAATCATGGCAAGGGGTTTTATCACCCAGCCGGTATCTCTATCTTTTAGTATTCGGGTATCAGCTTTGGTGCCTGAATAGTAACCTTGATGGGGGCCGACATGGGTCATAATACTTGAACAGCCACATAACAATATCAGGCAGCCAACCATATTTAAACTAATGCTACAAATAACGAGGATTAATCGTTTCATTAAGGGTATAAGCCTAGCTTCTCCAAGCGATTATGAATTTTAATGATAAACATTAATGTTAAAAATACCAGTCTATTAATAGAAATAAAATTTTTTAACAATTATTTTCTGTCGTATGTCCTAAATATGGCACAATTAATGGAAAATTGGTCGCATAAAATTCTTATTTACTGTTGGAATGGGGAATTTGTTTAAATAGAATTATTGATTAACGATTTCTTTATTTCTGCGGAGTTAGTTCAACCTCTTTTTTAAATAGCATAAAATAGGCCAACAAAGAATAATCATCGGTAGTTGTAATTTCATTAACGGGTAAACAAGTGGGTAATAATAAATGTTGAGCGCATTTTAGTTTTTCTGCATAAATTATTCCGCGAATAGTCTTTTTATCTCTTTTTTAAAGCGTTTTTCCAGGTTTGAACAGGAGATAGCAACCGTATCAAGTCAATAGTCAACTTTAATACCTTTTATTCTGTCAATTGTTATAGCTGTATTATTCATAAAGCGATTAGGTTTTATAGTTTTCATTAAATTAACCAGCAATAGTTTGGTATAGTGGTGAAAATATCGCTTTATTGCTTAATTAAAAGAATACTTAATATGTTGTAATAATTGCGGTGTTAAAGAGCTCGGGATGTAGATCATTTCATTAACAATATGTTTGAATATGATCCCGTTAACTTTACAATTCAAAGTCCTCGTTATTATTTTATCACCTCTTATCTTGTATATGATAAGAGGTTTTTTTTATGTATATAGAATTTTATTACTTAATATATTTAATAAAGTTTATTGAATTTATGCTATTGATAGGCAATTTCAATTTCATCAGCTAAAATCGCAATCCCTTGTTCAATTTTTTCTAGTGGTAGAATATAGTTCATTCGCATACATTGATGCGAATGAGGCCAGTGTTCATTAAGTCCCGGGAAAAAATAATCGCCGGGCACCATTAATACACCGCGTTTTTTAAGACGTGTGTAAAGTATTTGACTGTCAATTGGTAAATCTTTAAACCAAAGCCATAGAAATATCGCGCCTTCTGGTTTATGGATCAGGCAGCGACTTTTTGGTATATAACCGCGAATAATTTTTACCGTTTCAGTAACGCGTTGTTGATAAAAAGGTTTTATTACTGTTTGTGAAAGTTTCAATAGATCATTACGTTTAAGGATCGCTAACATTAATGCTGGGCCTATACTACCTGGGAATAAGCTAATGATGCCATTCATGTTACTGATCGCGCTGATAATCGATTCGTTGGCAATAATAATACCGCAGCGACAGCCAGGTAATCCTAATTTGGATAGGCTCATAGATAGAATAATATTTTCATTCCAGATAGGTGTCGCTTGATTAAAAATAATACCTGGGAAGGGAATACCATAAGCACTGTCAATCAAAAGCGGAATAGCATGCTGTTTGGCTAAAGCATCTAATTGCATAATTTCTGCATCGGTAATGACATTTCCAGTCGGATTGGTGGGTCTGGAAACGCAAATTACACCGATATCATCGGTTATTTTTAACGATTCAAAATTAATCCGATATTTAAATTGACCATTAGGCAGGATGTCAATTAGCGGTTTATTAGCGACAAAAATATCATCATCAAGTCCAGTATCGGCATAACCAACATATTCTGGTGTTAAAGGGAAAAGAACTTTACGTTTTATTCCTTGTTCACAACAGCCGGCGAGGATATTAAATAGATAAAAAAAAGCGCTCTGACTGCCATTAGTCAATGCGATATTTTTAGCACTAATATTCCAGCCTACTTGCTCATTTAACGTATTTGCTAATGCTTCCAGTAAGGCATCTTTTCCTTGTGGGCCATCGTAGTTGCATAATGCTTCATTGAGCTGACCATTTTTAGCCATTTCTATCAATAATTGCTGAAAATATTGATCCATTTCAGGAATGTGTGCTGGATTACCGCCACCGAGCATAATAACATCAGGTTTGCGTAAACCTTCATTTAGATCTTTCATTAACAGAGAGATACTGGATGAACTGGAAAATTTTTTACCAAATTGTGAATGTATCATATTTTTCTTTATCAGCTTTGCAGGTGACTATTAAATAAATGGCAACAATATTCTGCTATTATCGCTAGAATAATGGCTGGATTAGCAAATTAGTTAGACGATATTATAATTCTTTTATATTTTTGTGATTATAAATTTATCATAATGATATTTTTATTACTCGTTTTTTTTTCTGTCGACAAATACAATCGCTCAAATGGTCATTTACCATACCGATTGCTTGCATAAAGGCGTAACAGATGGTGCTACCAACAAATTTAAAGCCACGTTTTTTTAAAGCAACCGAAAGATGATCAGAAATATTGGTATGAGCAGGTATTTCACTCTGATGTTGCCAATGGTTGATTTGTGTTTTTCCATCGACAAATTGCCAGACAAATTGGCTAAAATCTTCACCTGATTGGATCATGGCTAAGTAAGCTTGAGCATTGGTAATGATAGCATTAATTTTCAGGCGATTACGCACAATACGGGGTTCTTGCATTAAACGATCAACATCTTGTTGCGTCATTTTGGCAATTTTAGTTGGATTAAAATGGTAGAAACAGTCACGATAACCAACACGTTTTTTCAAAATAGTATACCAAGAGAGACCGGCTTGTTGACCTTCAAGGCAGAGCATTTCGAATAATTTCTGACTATTTTTTTCTGCTTTTCCCCACTCTTGATCATGATAGGCAATATATTCCTCATCGCTAGTGACCCAATGGCAACGTCGTGGCGTCATTTTTTCATTACTCCTATTGTGGGCTATCGGTCTATTATCGGATATTAATAAATTGATGATAGGAATTTTAATCAGTATTGCTATTACTTGCCAGGACAATAATATCGATAAATTTTCTTCAAAATAGGCGCTAATATTAAATAGGCAATGCATTTTGATTGCTAAAAAAAGGTACTTTAATTAATTGAAAAAAAAGGAAAATTATAATTTATGCTAGATTTTATAAATTTGGCAATAAATTATTCAAACGAGTCTATTAATGCCTTTTTATTATGATTATTTTTATTTTATTCGTTATTAAAAGAGAATTGTTTTTGTAACTTGAGTATTAAAGTTAATCCTGAATTAGTTAGTTATCTTTTTCATAAAGACATATTTTAATATAAGAAATCAATAAATTTACTTTATTAACAAAAGGTTATAAAAATATATTACTTTAGGAATTATTAATCAAGATTATTTAATTTATTTTTAGCTATTTTAGTTTCTAATAAATGTAATTTGAGCCTGTTTTGCTAAAAACATTTTTTTAAATTGCCATTCAATAACTGCCATTGCTCCTTGTGCTTGCAGTTTATTTTTAACTGTAAGCCAAAAATTGGCATTGTCGGTATAAATAATAATTTTATGGGCGTTAGCGAGTGCATAATAATAAACAGGAGATGCTTGTTCAGCGGTGGTAGGAAAAAATGTCGAATATTGCCATTTTTGGCTACTATTAGAAGACGCCTTGAGCTGCTGAATATGACTAATGTTTAACAGGGCTGAATGGTTAAACTCACGACTTTTTTTATCAAGCTCAATCAATGTTGATTGTGGCGGAGAAGTGCAGCTGGTTAGAGTTAATAATGTCAGCATTAAAAATAATATTTTCATGTTAATTACATCTGTTTTTGCAATTTTAATTTAACGGATTGTTTCATATTGAATCGTTTTACTGCAATATTTTATTCGACCCTAATGAGCAAAAATTTGTTATATCAAAAAGTTATGTTAATTATTTTAATAGAAAATAAATGAGTAAATATCATATTTTATTATGATAGTATTTGAAAGTGAGTGTTTTTTGAAAAATGAGTTAGTTAAGCTGAACGAGCCATTATTGAGTATTAATAACAATAAGACATATTATGAATTTATTAAGCAATAAAACCAAATAAACATTAACTTTTTGGCTCCTTTCGATGCCAGGAAATACTAAATAATTAACGACTCAGTCTGAGTATAATAATTGGCTATATTGGCGGTTTTTATTATTCCATGCAGTAAGTATTAAAAGTTGCAAAGCTGTGATTTGGATGTGATTTGCAAATTAACCAACTGATAAAATTAATTTTTTACTTAAAAACAGTGTTTCTTATATTAATATCAATCTTATTACATTATCTTGTTGATATATATTAGAGTTTTTCATGATTAAAAATTATATAACTAAAAAAACTTCACAATATTATCAATAAGGAAATGGCTCTGCTTGATTCTAATAAAAGCGGGAATGAGGATATAAGAAATGCTAAACAATTTTATGATCCTATGAAGTAAGTCAACAGATATTATATTCTACAATAGCGAATAATAACCTTTGTTTACAGTTTAAAAAAGGTGAAATAGTTTATCCATTTTGTGGTCGAGTTTAACGGTGTTCCTGGCGAAACCGTTATATCTTATAACAATAGAGAGCATTTTCATTATATCAGTATCAATGCTGATGATGATTTAAATCCAGATTTTGTCATTAAAGTTGCAGCTAACATTGTAACGGCCCATGATTTTATTTTATAAATAGACCTTGCGCGGTCATATGAATATGGCAGAAAAAGTATTGCAGTAAGCCAAATTGAAAATATCTTTTTTGCTGATAACCTTTGAATTAATTTTCAATGTTAGTGATTAACTAGTGATGAGGCTAATCAATCAGCTAACTTAAAATTACTAAAGATTTATCAGGCTGTTTTCATGTAAAACAACATCAATGTGTAATCAGTGCTGCATATCTGTTCGCCAAAGGGTATACTGAATCACTTTTTTAAATCACAATCTATCTATCGCGCGAATCTAACATGCAAAAGTTTGATACCAAAACCTTTCAGGGATTGATCCTAACATTACAGGATTACTGGGCGCGTCAAGGCTGCACCATTGTTCAACCATTGGATATGGAAGTTGGTGCAGGGACGTCCCATCCGATGACTTGCTTGCGGGCACTAGGCCCGGAGCCAATCGCTGCTGCTTATGTGCAACCATCTCGTCGGCCAACTGATGGACGTTATGGTGAAAATCCTAATCGTCTTCAGCACTATTATCAATTTCAAGTCATTATTAAGCCTTCACCGGATAATATTCAAGAGTTATATCTTGGTTCATTAAAAGCATTAGGGGTAGATCCCACTGTTCATGATATCCGTTTTGTTGAAGATAACTGGGAAAACCCAACTTTGGGAGCCTGGGGACTTGGTTGGGAGGTTTGGCTAAATGGGATGGAAGTCACCCAGTTTACCTATTTTCAGCAAGTCGGAGGCTTGGAGTGTAAACCGGTTACCGGCGAGATCACCTACGGCCTTGAGCGCTTGGCTATGTATATTCAAGCGGTTGACAGTGTGTATGAGCTAGTCTGGTCTGATGGCCCGTTAGGCAAAACAACCTATGGTGATATTTATCATCAAAATGAAGTTGAGCAGTCGGCTTATAATTTTGAGTATGCTAATGTTGATTTTCTCTTCAAATGTTTTGAAGAATATGAAAAAGAAGCACAATATTTATTGTCACTAGAAACGCCACTGCCTTTACCCGCTTATGAACGAATTTTAAAAGCTGCCCACACGTTTAATTTATTAGATGCACGTAAAGCTATTTCAGTCACTGAACGGCAACATTATATTTTACGTATTCGTACCTTAACCAAAGGGGTTGCAGCAGCTTATTATGCTGCTCGTGAAGCATTAGGTTTTCCAATCTGTAAAAATAAGAATTAAGAGGCTGTCATTATGCAACAGACTTTCCTGGTGGAAATCGGCACAGAAGAGTTACCGCCGAAGGCTCTTCGTTCATTAGCTGGATCATTTGCGGCAAATTTTAAACATCAATTAGAACAGGCTGAACTGCAGTATGGTGAAGTGCTTTGGTATGCCTCTCCCCGTCGTTTAGCATTAAAAATCACCGATTTGGCTGCACATCAAGCTGATCGTGAAGTTGAGAAGCGCGGCCCGGCAATTAGTCAGGCTTTTGATGCGATAGGTAAAGCGACGAAGGTCGCTGAAGGTTGGGCTCGTGGCTGTGGCATCACCGTTGAGCAGGCAGAACGTTTGGTCACCGATAAGGGGGAGTGGTTATTTTATCGTGCGACCAGTAAAGGCCGTGCCGCAAAAGAGTTGCTTGTTGATATGGTAGCGAATGCATTGAATCAGTTACCGATCCCAAAACTGATGCGCTGGGGAGACAAGGCAACACAATTTGTCCGGCCTGTTCATACCTTAATCATGTTATTGGGTGATCAGCTGCTCGAAGGTGAAGTATTGGGTATTCAGAGCGATCGCGTGATCCGTGGCCATCGATTTATGGGAGAAGCTGAACTGACTATTGATTCAGCGGAACAATACCCTGCGATCTTACGTGAACGTGGTAAAGTTATTGCTGATTATGAAGAGCGTAAGTCCTTAATCAAGCATGAGGCGAATAAGGTAGCACAGCAATTAGGCGGTACTGTTGAATTGTCCGATAGTTTACTCGAAGAAGTAACATCATTGGTTGAGTGGCCGGTGGTATTAACCGCAAAATTTGAGCAGAAATTTTTGTCTGTACCAGCGGAAGCGTTAGTTCATACCATGAAAGGCGATCAAAAATACTTCCCGGTTTATGATCAGATTGGTAATTTGATGGCTAATTTTATTTTTGTTGCCAATATTGAATCTTCTGAGCCACAGCAAATCATTGCTGGTAATGAAAAGGTGATCCGTCCACGTTTGGCAGATGCTGAATTTTTCTTTAAAACTGATTGTAAAAAGCGTTTAGAAGAATATTTACCCCGACTGGAAACAGTTTTATTCCAAAAACAGCTTGGTACATTGCGTGATAAAACCGATCGTTTAGAAGTGTTAGCCGGTTGGATCGCAGCTAAAATTGGTGCCGATGTCAATTATGCTAATCGTGCCGGTCTGTTATCCAAATGTGATTTGATGACCAATATGGTGTTCGAATTTACCGACACACAAGGTGTTATGGGGATGTATTACGCCCGTCGGGATGGTGAAGCGGAAGATGTGGCGGTGGCAATCAAGGAGCAGTATCAACCCCGTTTTGCTGGTGATCAGTTACCTTCTAATCATATCGCGGCTGCGTTGGCGCTGGCCGATAAAATGGACACTCTGGTAGGTATTTTTGGTATTGGCCAACCGCCTAAGGGCGATAAAGATCCCTTTGCCTTACGTCGTGCGGCGCTTGGTGTATTACGTATTATTGTTGAAAAGGGCTACGATCTGGATTTATTAGCATTAACACAGCAGACGGCCCAGTTGTATGCTAATAAGCTAACCAATAAAAATGTTGTCGATGATGTTGTTGAGTTTATGCTGGGGCGTTTTCGTGCCTGGTATCAAGAGCAAGGTTACCGCATTGATACTATCCAGGCTGTTTTAGCTCGTCGGCCAACTAAACCGGCAGATTTTGATGCTCGTGTGAAAGCCGTTACCTATTTTCGGACTTTGCCAGCGGCAGAAGCACTGGCGGCGGCTAATAAACGGGTTGCCAATATTCTGAATAAATCAGATGAAAAATTGAATGACAATGTTGCCACCACAGTGTTAAAAGCGCCCGAAGAGGTCACCTTAGCGGCTCATCTGGTTGTTTTACAAGATAAACTGGCACCATTATTGGCTGACGGACAATATCAGAGCGCATTAACTGAATTGGCTTCACTGCGTGAGGTTATCGATGCTTTCTTTGATAATGTAATGGTGATGGATAGCGATCAAATAGTCAGGATCAATCGTCTGACCTTGCTAAGTCAGTTGCGTGATTTATTTTTACAGGTAGCTGATATCTCTTTATTGCAATAATCTATTCAGCGATTAAAAATCCCTTGGATTAATCTTCAAGGGATTTTATTTATAATTAACTATTTTTATTTCTGTTATTACCTATATTGGGACCTGTTATTGTAGGTAATCACCAGTAACCATACTTGGTATGATTACTGATTTGGTACAATTTATTGTGCGGTGAAAACTTGTTCCCAAGCAGCAGGAAGTTGGCTTGTGTTGTCTTTAATGATATTTAAAGTACCATATTGATAGCGTGTTGCCTTACCAATTGGGAAAACTGTTGGCTTATCATTTTCTTGAGCGCCAATAGCGATTTGTCCCTCATCAACAAAGCTAGCTTTATTAATTAGAGTGATATCTAATTTAACCACAGTATCGTGATTTGCGTTATCAACATTGCTGATATCATATGCAGTTATCGTTCCCTCCTCATTATTTTTAAATTGGCTATCCACCAACTGATATTCTTGGTTTTTAGCGATCAATTGATCATTATTTTTAATATCTGTATGTAGTGCGGTTATTTTAACAGAGTCATTACCTTGAATAGTTTTATTGTTTGTGAGGCTTGTGAGTAATAAGTTGTAATCTTGATTGTTAGCGACTATCTTGTTGTTATTGATAATTACGGAATCTTGGCCATTGATGGCTAAAGACCCTTTACTTTTAATTACGCCAAAATTTGCAAAATTAGTGCTAATAAATGTGTAATTTTGGTTTTCGGCAATCAATTCCTTTTGGTTAAAAATATTGCTATTTACACTAGAAATATTCAAAATTCCACTACTATTAATAACACCGTGATTCTCTAATTTACCAGAACTAGTATGAAGATAACTATCATTGGCATTAATTGTTGAATTAGCATCAATAGTTAGCTTAATTTTTCTTGAATTATATTCTTGGTTATATCCAGTAATATTAATATATTTTGGATTATCGACATCTTCTAATCTATTTTTACCTGCAATCAACGAAATATCATTGACATTTAATTGACAGGATTGCAGATTGATTGATCTGGCAAAAACACGGCTGATTGCAGCGTCAGTAAATTTCTCTGATTTAACATTTTTGAAACGAATTTGCCCGTGTTTTGTATCATAAGTAAATTTATCCGTCATTTGGCCATTATCAAGCATATTACTTATTTTCGCTGTGGTTAATGTAAGCCTACCCACGTTAGTAACGCTACAATCACTACAATCGATACCAGTGGGATTGGCAATGATAAAATGCGGTTTACTGTCACCAAGTATATTGATATTACCACTGATGCGGGTTTTATCATTTGAAATGATTTCATTGAGAATGATTTTGGCTGGATTTTCCGTGGCATTATTAATATCAATCCCTGGTTTAGCAACATTAAATTTTTCATATTTATTATGAGACATTCCATTGCTATCCGTTGGCATAATCTCAATGACCGGACGTTTTTCAACTTTATTGATATTAATCTTTTTATCCAGGCTGATAATATTGGTCTGCTGCTGAACTGCTCCTGACGCGCCTAAGACATAATTAGAAATTCCCATTCCAATAAATAATGATAATAGGGATAGTTTATATTTAGAGCTTATCGATTGATTCATTTTATTTCCTTATAAAATATAATTATAAATTACAATATGATGTTTTCTTTAATAGCAAAATTTGATATTTTTTCTATTTCATAATGAAAATTACAAATAGCATTAATTTTTTATTATCTCAATTAGAATATTTTTATTCTTAGGTTATTTATATCAATAAATAGTAGATGTTTTATTTTTTTGGCAAAAATAAAGTAATCATATTATTAATAAAATGACTTATTTTAAAAAAATCATTCTTAAAGTTTATAAATGATTTTTTATCGTTACTAATAGTAGTTTTATATTAATTAGCAGAGCGAATAGATTTATCACATAACATTTTCAGAGAAATCGAGTTCAATACTATTATTAGAGTTTCGTTTGTGAGGTAATACAAAGCTAAAATCAACAAATCGACTAGATTTTAGCTCGGTTAAATCATACTTTGCTGAAGTTAAAATAAACTGATTATTAATATAGGCGTTGTTTCCTTTTATGGTCATTTTTTCGCTATGATCGATTATGCCGCTATTATAAAATTGTCCATCCTTTATTTCATAAATACCATTTTTACTTTTTATTTCAGCTTGATTGTTAATGTTGCTGTTATCAGCAAATATTTCTATTAACTCGGTATTTTTTATCTTACCGCTATTATTAAATTTTCCATTTCTAATAAGAAAATGGCTATTTTTAGCTTTTATTTTAGATTGATTGTCAATATTTGCATTTATACCGGTAATAACTAACATTTCAATATTATTTATGGTGCCGTTATTATAAAATTTTCCATTGATTATTTCATAATGACTATTTTGGTTACTGGCAAGTGTGCCTGCATTATTAAAGATACCATTTTTTATTTTAAAATAACTATGTTTGCTATTTATTGCTGAATGACGATCAATAGTTAATCTTGCATTTCTGGATGGTCTGCTATTTTGCAAGTTATTATCAGTAATATGAACAGCTTTGGTCGCGCTAAGCTTGGTCATAGGGCTAACACTATTGTTGATAACATTATTATCATCAACTGCAATGGTAATATTATTGACATTTAACTGGCTGGATTCTAGTTTAACCGATCTTGCCAATAATTGTATTTTATTAGCATCGGTAAAATTTTCTTGGTTGATATTTTTAAAATGAATATGTTTCTCTCTCATATTATCAATTAGTTGGTTAGAAGGCTTATTTTCCTCAAATGGGGAAGTGATTAAGCTGACCGTATTAACATTGGTCATACTACAGCGATTACTACAATTAATCCCATTAGGATTAGCAATAATTAAATGAGGTTTATTATTACCTAAAATAGTAATATTACCATTGATATTGGATTTTTCTGCTGAAATCACTTCGCTAATAATAAGGTTAGCGGGGGTGTTAGTGGCATTATTAATTTTAATGCCATATTCATTAACATTAAATTTTTCATATATATTGTGAGAAATTTTAAACTGTCCTTTAGAAACCGCTGGTAAGATATTAATTGTTAATGATTTATTGGTGGATTTTAAATTAATTTCTTTATTAGAACTGATAATCTCAGTGGGTTGTTTTAATGATACAGAATTATTATTTATCAAAGATAATTCAGACGCAAATATATTGCCAGAAAATGATATTGTCAGCGCTAATAAATTTAATTTATGATTATTGTTTTTTGATAAATACATATTATATCCTTATAAAATAAATGATTTGCTATCTATTAAATTTTTATTAATTTATTTTAACTTTTTTTAAAAAACAATTAATTTTTTTAAAATTTACTTATTTTTTATAAAATTTATATTATATTTAATCTGTTATTAATGTTATTTAACCACATGCATTGATGTAAATTATAATCTACAGCTTTTTTCTATTTATTTTTTATTAAAAAATAAATAGTTACTGTTTTTATCATCGAGATAGTAAATATTAATTAAAAAATTATTGACGACTTTATCATGTCGCAGTAAGATGCACACCGTTTTCGGCGAGTAGCGCAGCCTGGTAGCGCAACTGGTTTGGGACCAGTGGGTCGGAGGTTCGAATCCTCTCTCGCCGACCAAGTTCCCTAATCCTGTTTTTAGCAGAGCTTTTCATCTCCACCTCATTAATCATACCTACTTATTCTATAATTTAATTTGTTATTAGCCTGAATACTTTAAAATAGAGTCTTAATGTATTTTTTCTGAATTTATTCAATAAGTGTGATAATTAATTTTGCGCTTCTGGTTTTTTGTTTAATAAAGAATAAAATAGTTGCTAATTTTGATATATTTATTCTTATAAAAAATTTAATTTTATTTTTTTGTTATCTATCAGTGAAAGGAATTCACGCTCTTAATTCATAGCAAAGGAATGCTGATGAAAAAATATCTATTTTTCTTATTATTGGCTATTTATGGTCACGATTATGTGCAAGCTGGTGTTGTCGAAGACGCAAAGCAAGAGATAGCTCAGCAGCAACCGGTTTCTATTCCAATTAACTCTCAACAAATTAATAAAAATCAAATTTATCCCATTGAATCTCATTGCTTAAATATCAAATTTGTTTTTTTAAATGGTCAGGAATTATTTACTACATCATTACAGAAAAAATTATCTGTAATACAGATAATATTATTGGTCAATGTTTAGGTGATAAAGGATTGAATATTTTTCTCGCCGGAGTAAATCAAATATTCATCGATGCCGGCTATTTGACGACCAAAGTTTTGCTGCCAGAACAAAGTTTCATGTATGGTATTTTACGTATTGAACTGATCCCAGGCCTTATTTCTGATATTCGTTACGCAGATACCGGTAAAAGTCACTACTCTCTGCGTACTGCTTTTCCACAATCAACCATTCTTAATGTTCGGGACATTGAGCAAGGCTTAGAAAATCTACAGAATTCGCCTTCAACCCAACCAAAAATCACTGTTGATGATGATCCTAACTTAGCCAATAGCAGTATCATAACCATTAATCGACAAAAAAAGCGCGCTATTCGTGGCCGACTTTCTATTGATAATAGTGGCCTGAAAGATCATGCCAATTTAATGATTGATAATGTGTTAATGCTTGATAATCCTACCTTATTAAATGATTTCTTCTATTTTTATATCAGTCGTGATTTAGATACCGACCATAGTCGTGGGATTAAAGTCGCGGCATTCTTTTACTCATAACCTTTTCGTAACTGGCGGTTTGATTTATCAGGTAATTATCAAGATTTCTATTCCTGGGATGGTATTAAAACACCAGCCGGTAATTTATATAAAAGCAGCCGTTCTAAATCATTATCTGCGCAAGGTCAATACCTGATTAAGCGACGTTATGATAGTAAAACTTACTTTAATTTTGGCACTAGCATTGTGACCAATAATGGCTACATTGGTGACCAAGAAATTGGTGTTTATAAGCGTAGGGCAACTTATTGGAATATTGGTTTGAAGCATCAACACTATTTACCGCGTGCTGAACTCAATCTGACAATGGAGTATAAACAAGGCGCTAATTGGTTTGGCGCCATGCCTTCACCGGCAAAGGAGTTAAAACGACCACAAATTTTTCAATTTTCGGTCGTTATTAATCGACCCTGGCAAATCAATCAGCAGTTTTTTCTTTATGAGGGAACGGCAGCGATTCAGTTAAGTCGTTCTCAACTGGATGGATTTTTAGACGTTGATAGCATTGGTGGCAAAAATAGCGTGCGTGGCGCAATGTTAACTAATTCTTTGTCCGGCTCCCATAGTTTACTGATCAAAAATGAACTTAGTTGGTATACACCATTGCCGGGCCATGTGCTCTATGCAACCTTAGATTACGGTTCAGTTTCGAGAGATCGAGCGCGTTTTTGGCGTGATGATTACTTAATTGGTACATCGATAGGCTTAAGAGGCGGTTATAAGCAATTAAGCTACAGTACTTATATTGGTTTTCCGCTATTAAATTCGTCAGAGCGTAAACACGATCATATGGTTTCTGGTTTTCGAGTTAGCCTCAGTTATTAATCATTTATCAGGTATCCAGTTTGAGGATACCTGCCTGATATCCATTTTTCTATTTTATTCTTTTTTGTTGCTGAATGATTTTATCTTTTGCTAGCAGATATTTTAATAATTAGTCAATAATCGGTTAATTATTAATCAATTAAGCGTTCGGATGAAAATAGTTGTTAATGTCTGTTTAAGTTATTTTATTTGGAATTTACCACTAATAAATTGTAAATTTACTATTTTTTATCCTATTTTTCTGAATTATAGGTTTTATATTCGTTTCTTTTTTGTCTAAAAAAACAGCAATAAAAGTATTGACGTGAGCGGTAACAATTGATTTATTGTTTAACGTCCGTGATAAAAATATAACTAAATTACAATATCAGTAGCATTATTTAGTAAATTGCTTAAAAAATATAATAAAGTGACAACAGGGAAAGCATAATATGAAGTTTTTTATAAAAAATGCAGGGATTTCATCTATTAGTATCTGTTTGATTACTCTAGTTATTTATACTAATTTGCAAGCAAAAACCTTGGTTTATTGTTCAGAAGGCTCACCAGAAGGATTTAATCCACAATTATTTGCGTCAGGAACAACTTATGATGCTAGTTCTATTCCACTTTATAATCGACTGGTAGAGTTTCAATTGGGTACCACAGAGATAAAACCGGCATTAGCTGAACGGTGGCAAGTGAGTGATGATGGAAAAGTTTATACTTTCTATTTGCGCAAAGGGGTTAAATGGCACACTAGCAAAAACTTTAAACCAAGCCGTGAATTCAATGCTGATGATGTCATTTATACTTTTATGCGGCAAAAAGATGCATCTCATCCCTATCACAAAGTTTCAGACGGCAGCTATGAATATTTTATTGGTATGGATTTGGATAAAATCATCGATAAGATAGAAAAAATTGATGATCATACTGTACATTTTGTTCTTACCCGCCCTGAAGCACCCTTTTTAGCCGATATGGCAATGGATTTTGCTTCTATTTTATCGGCAGAATATGCCGAACAGATGATGAAAAAAGGTAAGCCGGAGCAGCTTGATCTTGATCCGATTGGTGCCGGCCCATTTCAGTTAATTCAATATCAGAAAGATTCGCGCATCCTTTATAAGGCCAATCGTGATTATTGGAGAGCTAAGCCTAAAATTGATCGTTTAGTGTTCTCAATTACCCCAGATGCAGCAGTACGCTATGCTAAGTTACAGAAAAATGAATGCCAGGTTATGGCATTCCCAAATCCAGCTGATCTTGAACGCATGAGGCAAAATAAACAAATCGTATTGATGGAACAACCGGGTCTCAATGTTGGCTATCTGGCCTTTAATACTGAGAAAAAGCCATTAGATAATGTAAAAGTCCGTCAGGCACTGACCATGGCGGTTAATAAAGATGCCATTATTGCGGCGGTTTACCAAGGCGCAGGCCAGAAAGCGAAAACGCTTATCCCATCAACCATGTGGGGATATAACCAGGCGATTAAAGATCACCCTTATGATCCACAGAAAGCAAAAGCACTATTGAAAGAGGCAGGTATTGCCGAAGGTTCTACTATCGATATTTGGGCAATGCCAGTACAGCGACCCTATAACCCTAATGCCCGGCGCATGGCGGAGATGATCCAAGCTGATTGGCAAAAAGTGGGTATTAAAGCCAACATCGTTAGCTATGAATGGGGCGAATACCTTAAACGTGCCAAGAATGGCGAGCCTCAAACAGTGATGATCGGTTGGACGGGAGATAATGGTGATCCCGATAACTTTTTCGCTACCTTATTTAGTTGTGCAGCTAAAGCACAAAGTATCAATTACTCCAAATGGTGTAATAAAGATTTTGAGGCTCTCATTCAGCCAGCACGCGTGACATTTGATCATAATAAACGTATTGAATTGTATCGGCAGGCTCAGGTTGTTATGCATGAGCAAGTACCTGCTTTGATTATCGCTCACTCAACAGTATATAAGCCTATTCGTAAAGAAGTGACGGGTTTTGTGGTTGATCCACTAGGCAAACATCACTTTGAAGTTGTTGATATTAAAGAATAAATTCTATCTTACTAAGTTGATTGTTAATTAATTACTCTATCGGGTTTACTGATAGAGTAATCATTGGCTTTGCTAACTTGTCGATCGAATGAAATCAAACAACTTAAGTATATTCGTCAGCATTTAACAGAGAAATCATCGAATGTGGCAATTTATATTTCGGCGTTTGGGTATTGTCATCCCTACGTTTATCGGTATTACCATACTGACTTTTGCATTTATCCATATGATCCCAGGTGATCCCGTCACGATTATGGCAGGTGAACGCGGTTTAAGTCCTGAGCGTCATGCACAGATGATCGCACAATTAGGGTTGGATCAACCGTTGTGGCAACAATATTTAAATTATATTCATGATGTATTACGAGGCGATCTGGGCGTCTCTTTAAAAAGTCGGTTGCCTGTATGGCAAGAATTTTGGCCACGTTTTATGGCAACTATAGAGTTGGGTATTTGTGCCCTGATATTTGCGATTACGATGGGGATACCTGTCGGCGTATTAGCGGCTGTCAAGCGTGGTTCTGTTTTCGATCATACCGCCATTGGGGTGTCATTAACCGGCTATTCGATGCCTATTTTTTGGTGGGGGATCATGCTCATTATGCTGGTTTCTGTACATTGGGATCTAACGCCTGTTTCAGGCCGCGTCAGTGACAGCGTTTTTCTGGATGATGGCTATCCACTAACCGGATTTATGTTAATTGATACTTTGCTATGGGGGGAAACTGGCGATTTTATTGATGCGGTTAAGCATTTAATTTTACCCGCTATTGTTTTAGGCACGATACCCTTAGCTGTGATCGTGCGTATGACACGCTCTTCAATGCTGGAAGTGCTGGGTGAAGATTATATTCGAACCGCGCGGGCAAAAGGGTTAAGCCGAAGACGAGTGATTTTGATCCACGCGTTGCGTAATGCTTTGTTGCCGGTTGTGACAGTAATTGGTTTGCAGGTTGGTACGTTATTAGCCGGGGCTATCTTGACGGAAACTATTTTTTCTTGGCCCGGTTTAGGGCGTTGGTTGATCGAAGGGTTGCAACGTCGTGATTATCCGATGGTTCAAGGTGGGGTTTTGCTGATCGCAACTTTGATTATATTGGTTAATCTGCTGATTGATCTGTTATATGGCATCGTTGATCCACGCATTCGGCATAAAAAATAAGGAAGGCAAATATGTCTCAACTAATTGAACAACAAATAGACAAGATGCCGGAGCCATTAACACCGTTGCAAGAATTTTGGCATTACTTTAGTCGCAATAAAGGGGCGGTTATTGGCATGGGGTATATTATCCTTATGGTTGTTATTGCTTTATTCGCTGATCTACTAGCCCCTCATTCACCTAATGAACAATTTCGTCAATTTCTATTGATGCCACCGGTTTGGCAAGAAGGTGGCAATTGGCAATTTATTTTCGGGACTGATGACGTAGGGCGAGATCTGTTATCAAGGCTAATGCATGGTGCACGCTTATCGCTACTTGTCGGTGGTTTAGTCGTCATTCTTTCCCTGATTATGGGTGTCTCGCTTGGCTTATTTGCCGGTTATATTGGTGGTTTGGTTGATATAGCTATCATGCGGGTTGTCGATATTATGTTGGCTTTACCCAGTTTATTACTGGCCTTAGTATTAGTGGCGGTTTTTGGCCCTTCAATTGTTAATGCTTCATTGGCACTGGCTTTTGTTGCTTTACCACACTATGTGCGATTGACACGTGCGGCAGTATTATTAGAAATCAATCGCGAATATGTAACGGCTTCTCAAGTGGTTGGTGCCAGCGCATTACGTCAAATGTTTATTAATATTCTACCTAATTGTTTTGCACCTTTAATTGTGCAGGCTTCTTTGGATTTTTCCAATGCTATTTTAGATATGGCTGCGCTAGGGTTTTTAGGTATGGGAGCTCAGCCTCCTACCCCGGAATGGGGTACTATGTTATCGGATGTTTTGCAGTTCACGCAAAGTGCGTGGTGGGTGGTAACATTTCCTGGTTTAGCTATTTTGTTAACAGTATTAGCATTTAATCTGATGGGCGACGGTTTGCGCGATGCCTTCGATCCTAAACTCAAGCAATAATGAGGTGATCTAATGGCATTATTAAAGATAAAAAATCTTTCTGTTCATTTTAGTGATCAAACGGCCCCTTTTCGTGCCGTTGATCAGATTAGTTATCAGGTAAAAGCCGGCGAGGTGGTTGGTATCGTCGGTGAATCAGGTTCAGGTAAGTCAGTCAGTTCACTGGCTATTATGGGGCTGGTTGATAAGCCAGGTCATGTGATCGCCGATACATTGATTTTCAATGGATGTGATCTATTAAAAATGACAGAAAAAGAGCTCTGTCAGTTAATTGGAGCTGAAGTAGCAATGATTTTCCAGGATCCGATGACCAGCCTTAACCCTTGCTTTACTGTTGGTTATCAAATTATGGAAACGTTAAAAATTCACCATGGCGGTAATCGTCGTAGTCGTTATCAACGCGCTATCGATTTGTTAACTATGGTCGGCATTCCTGAACCAAAATCACGCTTTGGCATCTACCCGCATCAGTTATCAGGAGGTATGAGCCAGCGTGTTATGATCGCGATGGCACTGGCTTGCCGCCCTAAATTATTGATTGCTGATGAGCCAACGACAGCACTCGACGTTACTATTCAGGCACAAATCATGGAGCTGCTCTTAAGCTTGCAGCAACAAGAAAATATGGCTTTAGTATTGATCAGCCATGATTTAGCGTTAGTAGCTGAAGCCGCTGATCATATTATTGTCATGTATGCCGGGCAGGTGGTGGAATCAGGTAAAGCCAATGATATTTTTGCTGCTCCACGTCACCCCTACACACAATCACTATTGAAGGCATTGCCCGAATTTGCGCTCAATAAACAGCGCTTAGCTTCGTTACCAGG
This sequence comes from Arsenophonus endosymbiont of Crataerina pallida, assembly GCF_964020125.1. Taxonomy (NCBI): domain Bacteria; kingdom Pseudomonadati; phylum Pseudomonadota; class Gammaproteobacteria; order Enterobacterales; family Morganellaceae; genus Arsenophonus; species Arsenophonus endosymbiont of Crataerina pallida. The sequence goes on from NZ_OZ026540.1 coordinate 1,031,716, forward strand.
TGTTGTTCCGGGAAAATATGATCGTCCGGTTGGTTGTTTACTTAATCCTCGTTGCCCTTATGTCGGTGACAAATGCCGAACTGAGGAGCCGCTATTGCAGCTTATCGCTGATAGGCAAGTAAAATGTCATATTCCACTGGATGATAACGGAAGACCAACAATATGAATAACCCCAACCAATTGGTAACACCCTTACTAAAGGTAGCGGAGCTGAAAAAATATTATCCAGTAAAAGGTGGTTTGTTTTCAGCGGATAGAACAGTAAAAGCCTTGGATGGCGTTTCATTTGAGCTGCAAAAAGGTAAAACATTGGCGATAGTCGGCGAATCAGGTTGCGGAAAATCGACATTAGGGCGGCTATTAACCATGATTGAAACGCCGACTGCTGGTGAGCTTTACTATCAAGGACAGGATCTATTAGTTAAAGATAAAATGGCGCACAAGTTGCGGCGGCAAAAGATCCAAATGGTATTTCAAAATCCTTATGCATCGCTGAATCCACGTAAAAAAATCGCTCAGATCCTCGAAGAGCCTTTATTAATTAATACCCCATTTTCTGCTATCGAGCGTAGAGAAAAGGTCTTGCATATGATGGCCAAAGTGGGGTTGAAGGCAGAACATTTACACCGTTATCCCCATATGTTTTCTGGCGGACAAAGGCAACGTATTGCTATTACCCGTGGCTTAATGCTTGAACCGGATATTGTGATTGCCGATGAACCCGTATCGGCACTGGATGTTTCTGTTCGGGCACAGGTATTAAATTTAATGATGGATCTACAGCTGGATTTTGGTTTGTCGTATGTTTTTATTTCTCATGATCTATCGGTGGTTGAGCATATTGCTGATGAGGTGATGGTGATGTATTTAGGCCGGTGCGTTGAAAAAGGCACGAAAAAACAAATTTTTGGCTATCCACGCCATCCTTATACTCAAGCACTATTATCTGCTACACCTCGGCTCAATGCTGATTTACGTCGTGAACGGATCAAATTAACCGGTGAATTGCCAAGCCCAATCGATCCACCACCAGGTTGTGCCTTTGCTGCCAGGTGCCAACATGCTTTTGCCCAATGTCGCCACTCACGACCAGAGTTAACTAGTTATCATGACCACCAGGTTGCTTGTTTTGCCATCGACTTAACGAATATTTAGTGATCACTCGTAACTAATCAATCTCTTTGTTAATTGAAGTGATAATAATATTTATTAGTATTATTATCACTTTTTTATTATTTAGCTGTTAGCTTGTATATCAATATTATCAGATCACAGGCAATATATAGCTCAAAATTAATTAAATAGACTACTAAATATCTACAGTAAAAAATAAATAAGAAATATATTATTTTATAAATAGAATGATATTTTATAATGCCAATTTAATAATAATCGTAAATAATAATATTTAATAAATATTTATTATGATAACTATCTTAATGATTATATTTGTGTTTTTTATTTTATTTGACAAATTACATAATATTTTTTTAAGCTGAAAAAGCTTTAGTATAAGCGTTAATTTATTAATTACAGGGAACTATTTTATGACAAAAAATAAACTGAGCTTTATTGCTTTAAGTGTTACCAGCATCCTTTTTTCTTTTCATATTAATGCCAGTGAAAATATTATTGTTGATAGTAATAAGAGTAAAGATCTTGCTATTAAAATTAAAGATGGAATTGAACATATTAATATTACAAAGACTAATAAGCAAGGTATTTCACATAACTATTATCAAAAGTTTAATGTTGGTGAAAAAGGAGCTGTTCTTGATAATACCGCTGTAGCGGCAAATATCATTATTAATGAAGTGACTTCGGCGGAAAAAAGTTTTCTCAAAGGCAATTTAAGGATTAATGGTCAAGAAGCAAATGTGATGGTTATTAATCCATATGGTATTGAGTGTGATGGTTGTTCAACTTCTGGTGTATCAGAATTCACTCTGCGATCAAGAACTCTATCGGATAACTTAATGGATGTACAGGGACATGGAGCAGCAAATGGTAATACTTTTATGATGAACGAATTACCTTCTTCTGCTAATCAGATTGTCTTTAAAAATATTTCTCAACCAATTAATGCTAATGGTTCACTAATGGTTGATGCCGATAGAGTAGCTATAATCGATGGTGATTTACAACATAACCAACATTATAAATTGATTATGAATCATAATGAAGAGATTATAGCTAATAAGGTAACTATAAAGAGTAACGATTTATCTATTGATCACAGAGTAGCAATGAACTTTGATCAATTAAAGGTGAATATTGCTGGTAAAGTTAATAACTACGGAGAATTAAATGCCAATAGTGTGGATATAGATGTGCAGGAAGATTTTATCAATCACCGAGGCTCTGAATTAAACATTGTTGGCAAAAATAATGATAAGTTAAACAATTCGAATTTCAAGGCAGCAAAATTAAAACTTGATCACGCATATCTTGATATAAATAACACTAAGATCAAATTTGACATTGATGAGTTTAACAGTCTTAATGGTCAGATAGGTTTTCAAAATTCGATTGTTACAATGAATAGTGATAAGTTTTTCAATGAAAACGACTATAAGAAGAATGATCAACATCATATTGAAGAAAATCTTTCAGATGGTGCTATTTTACTTGATAATACTAAGTTCATTATAAATAGTAAGGAGATTATCAATAAAGCTGCGATTAGAGGTAATGGTAGTTTGGAAATTAAAGCTAATTCTTTTATTGGTAGAAATAATATTAAAATAATGGGTAAAAAAACAACTAAAATAGGCCAATATACTATTAATAAAAATGGAGAAGTAAAAATTACTGTTAATGGACTACTTGATACATATGGAAGTAAAATAGCGGCTAGTAATAGTTTGATAATTAATACACAGAAACTAAAAGCTAAAAAAGGTGATATTAAAATTATTAATAGAAATAAAAATATTAAGCCTATTGTTCGTATAGCTGATTAATTAATATTAATCTTGATTAAAATTTGAAATTTGCTAATAGTAATAAAATTTAACAATGCCAATAGAAAAATAAACTAGTTTTTTATCAATAGATAATTTATCAATTATAGCACCTGCTAGAAAGCAGGTGCTATTTTTATACAGCAAACAACGAGAAGAATGATAAATTTCATTATTAAGCTAATTGAAATTTTGCTCAAAGTATAAAGTAAAAAACATGGTGGCGTTTTTATTGTTAAAATTTATATCTATAATAATAATTATATTTTGTTTTTTTTATTTTATTTGACACATTACCTAATGTTTATTTAAGATGAAAACGCTTTAGTTTAAGCGTTAATTTATTAATTACAGGGAAATTATTTTATGAAAAAACACAGACTGAGTTTTATCGCCTTGAGTATTGCCACTATCCTTTCTTCTTTTCATATTAATGCCAGTGAAAATATTATTATTGATAATAATAAGAAAAAAGATATTACTCTAGAAATTAAAAATGGTATTGAACATATTAATATTGAAAAAGCGAATGAGAATGGTATTTCCCATAATTATTATCAAAAGTTTAATGTTAGTGAAAAAGGGGCTATTATTAATAACCCAACTTATCTGGCGAACTCAGCTGCAAAATTTATTATCAATGAAGTCACATCTAATGAAAAGAGTTCACTTAAAGGTGAATTGCGGGTTAAAGGCGATGATGCATATTTGATGATTGCTAATCCAAATGGTATTGAGTGTAATGGTTGTTCATTTTCCGGTACTAAGCAACAGTTATTAGTAACAGGCAAAGTTAAATTAATCAATAACGAGGAATCATCAACCTTACCACAAGGCGGTAAGATCCACTATAAAGATGGCGATTTGAAAATTAATGTCTCAGCTGAAGGAAAGATTATATTTAAAAATAATATTAAGTCAGTTCATGATGAAGGGTTATTAACACTTATTTCTAATGAAATAGCGATGTCTGATGGTAATCTAAATGGTAAGTTTCTTAAAACCATTATTGGTAATAATGAAATTAAATTTTCCCATAAACATAAAACCCGTGATTTCTATGATGTAAAATATAATTTTTCTACGAATCAACAGATTCCAGCTTGTATCTTGAAAACGGTTTAAAATAGTTACGATTAGATTTGGCAAGGTGCATGCAGCCCGATTCCTCCTTGTATCTTGAAAACGGTTTAAAATAGTTACGATTAGATTTGGCAAGGTGCATGCAGCCCGATTCCTCCTAGGGTTTTAAGCCCGTTAATTAGCGACCGGCGCATACACTGAGCCACTCATCTGAAACCCGAACAGTTGTCCGTACTCCATAACGCATTTGCAAGGATGGGTAATCATGAGTCAGCCAAATCCACTTTGTGTGGGTATTGATGTTTCTAAAGCAACGCTGGACATAGCAGCCAGCTGTGATATTGCACAGTTTACGGTCAGTAATGACTCTGACGGTTTTGATGCCATTATCGCCGAATTGAGAAAGCATTCGGTGGTGTTGGTTCTGATGGAGGCAACTGGCGGGCTTGAAGCTACTGTGGCCTGCTCGCTCCAGGCTGAAGGCTTTGACGTCACTGTGATCAATCCCAGACAATCCCGAGACTTTGCCCGCGCTATGGGCTATCTGGCAAAAACTGACCGTATTGATGCCAAAGTGCTTGCACAAATGGCAGAGGTTATTAATCGACATCCGGAGCGAGAGCGCTTTATCCGGACTCTGCCAAATGCAGAACGTCAGGTTCTTGCTGCGATGGTCGTACGCAGACGCCAGTTGATTACAATGTTGGTGGCAGAACGTAATAGGCTGTATACCGCACATCCACAGAATAGAAAAAGCATCAACATCATCATGGACAGTAGCCCGCCTGCGTCGGGAGCTAAGACGCTGTAAGTAAATGGCTGTCCTTAGTAACCGCCTCCCGTTATAATCCGGTGTATGTATATTCCCCGACCCGCAAAACTTCTCTTCCAGATAGATGACGGCTGGAACCGGTTACTCATGAAATACGGCTCTTCCGTTCCTGAATGGACTAAACTGGTCGTCGAACGGATGCTCGCCTGTGGCACCGGTGCTATGGGTATCCGTCGTTATTGCTGCGACTCCCCTGACTGCCCGCACACCAAATATTTCTGTCAGAGCTGCAAAAGCAAAGGCTGCAGCGCCTGCGGGATGAAAGCCACCGAACAGTGGATAGCCGAGCAGCAACACATTTTGCCAGACTGCGAATGGCAGCACATCACTTTCACTATGCCTGATAAACTCTGGCCGGCATTTAATCACAACTGGCCATTACTGAATCAGTTGTTTGCCTGTGCCGCTCGAACCCTGCTGAAATGGGCAGAAAAACTCAATATCGAAATCGGGTTGTTTGTCGCCCTACATACTTACGGGCGTCAGCTTAACCAACACCCGCATATCCATTTATCGGTGACCCGCGGCGGATTATGCCGCAAACACGACGTCTGGCGACCGGTTTTCTTCAAAAAGAAAGTAGTAGAGCGGTACTGGCGCCGGGCTGTCATCGCGTTACTTCGAGAGAATTACGGCGGGCTGAATTTACCTGCTGCCGGCTATGTGCATATCCGCGACTACCGGGAATGGTGTCAGTTTCTGGAATCACAGTACCAGCGGCGCTGGAAAATTCACTTTGCGAAAAAAACCAAACATACCCGACAAAATGTCAATTATCTTGGCCGTTACCTGAAACGCCCGCCGGTTGCAGCCTCAAAACTGCGTCATTATAACGGCGGCACTGTTGTCCATCATTACTATGATCACCGGACGGGAAAGCACCGCACCCAATATCTGAGCCAGGAAGCAATGTTGTTGCGCTACATCAGCCATATCCCGTCACAGCATTTTAAGATGGTGCGGTATTACGGCTTTCTGGCCAACCGGAAACGGGGTATTTTGCTGCCGAAAGTCTATGCGGCACTGGGTATGCAGGTGAAGAAAAAACCGCATAAACCGGGCTTTGCGTCGCTGATGAAACACTTTACGAATGTGGATCCGTATCAATGCATATTATGTGGGAGCCGGATGATTTTTAACAGCGTACAGGTGGGTATCAGAGCAGAAGTATTACTGGAAATGCGCCGTAAGATAGTCAAAAAGGCGCGATGGTTACGGAAAACCGCGTAGGGAAGATCTAACTAAATTCAATTTATTGTATAAAAAAACCTCTGGTTGACGAAAAGCCAGGCGACTACTTGATGGTGAAACTAGAGATCGGTCATCCGTATCAGCAATTAAGGTCAGAAAAAAAGAAATAATTAACATTCAATTTCCTAACCATGAAGATGAACTTGCCAGAATCGATGAGGATATGAACAACCACATAAGGAACCACTTTAAGGATCTGGCCGCTAGGCTGAGCAGCATTAAAGGGGTTGGTACCATGACAGTTGCTGCGTTGTTGGCGGAGCTTCCCGAACTGGGCAGCCTCTCGAGGCGAGCTATTAGCGCGCTTGTAGGCGTTGCCCCCATAAACCGGGACTCGGGTACCATGCGTGGTCGGCGAACCATATTTGGCGGAAGGGACGGAGTCCGAACAGCACTTTATATGGCCGCGCTTGTAGCAACTCGCTTTAATCCGGTGATAAAAGCCTTTTACATGCGTCTGCTTGCAGCGGGAAAAGCCAAAAAAGTGGCGCTGGTCGCCTGTATGCGCAAGCTGCTGACTATCCTGAACGCGATGCTCAGAAAGAACGAAGAATGGAATGAGTCGTACCATCACGTTTCTCCATAATTTTAACGTTCAAGACAGTTGCTAATTACTCACTTATCCGTAAAGGAAAGGACGGTAAAGCGGATAAATATCGAGTAGCCAATTATTCTGATTATTATCACTCGGCGACGGGCCACTTTGGCAAGCAGGAAAATAGTCCCGATGCAGGTTTGTTGATTAATCAACATGCAACTGTGAAATTTAGTGGTTTAAGCATTACACAAACGGGTGATAGTCGCGTTATTAATGAAGGGCAGTTGAGTGCTAAAAAGTTTTATGCAGATGTGGAAAACGAGTTCATTAATAGGAAAGGCGCTGTATTGGATGTTGGTGATCAACAATATAATAAATCTGTAAATAAATCGCTTATTAAAGCAAAAGTTTTAAAATTTGATCATGCAACTTTTGAAATGAATAATACTGGTACAAATATTAATGTTGATTCGTTTGAAAATACCAATAGTCATATAAGTAGCAAAAATGCCATTGTTTATGTAAAAAGTAACCAATTTGATAATAAAAAGGACTCTTATCAATATCGTCATTTTGATGGTAATAAACCATCAGATTCAAATTATGGCAAATTTTCACTCAACAATTCCAAGTTAGTATTCGATAGTAAAGAGATTACCAATAATGCTGACTTGATAGGGGATGGTCGCTTAGAAATTAACACTGATTCTTTAAAAAATCGTGGCACTATTAAGGTAGAGGGTAAAAGAACAACTAACATAGGACAACACATTATTAATAAAAATGGGGCAGTAAAGATAAAAGTTAATGGAATACTTGATACATATGGAAGTAACATAGTTGCCAGTAATGGTTTAATAATTGATGCTCAGCAACTAAAAGCTAAAGATGGTAATATTAAAATTATTAATAAAAATAAAAACATTACGCCTGTGATTAGTACAGCAGAGTTAATTGATATTACTACTGATGAGCAGTTGAAATTTGTTAATAGTAATAAATTTGACTTTAAGTGGAAGATGTAAATAAAAAATAAATTAGTTTTTTAGCAATAAATAATTTATTAGTAATAGCGCCAACCAAAGATAGGCGCTATTTTTTATTTAGCAATTAACGGGATGAATGATAAACTTAACTGTTAAGCTAATTAAAATTTTTCTTAATATCCAAAGTGAAAGTTTGATGGATAGTTTTTATTGTTGAAATTTATTTTTGTAATATAATAAAATAATTAAAAACTTTATTATTATAAATAATTATGTTTTATTTTTTTTATTTAACTTGACGCATAATATAATTTTTATTTAAGATGAAAACGCTTTAGTCAAAGCATTAATTTATAATTTATTAATTACATGGAGGTGCTTTATGAGAAAAAATAAATTGAGTTTTATCGCTTTAAGTATTGCTAGTATCTTTTACTCTTTCCATGTTACTGCCAATGAAAATATAATTGTTGATGATAAGCTAAAAACTGATTTAACGGTTGAAATGAAAGATGGTATTGAACATATTCATATTGAGAAAACAAATGAAAATGGTATTTCTCATAATTATTATCAAAAATTTAATGTCAGTAAAAAAGGTGCTGTTCTTGAAAATACAAACGATTTAGCGGCAAAAATTATTGTTAATGAAGTGACTTCGGCAGAAAAAAGTTTACTCAGAGGCAAGTTAACCGTTAATGGTAAAGCAGCCGAGCTAATTATTGCTAATCCTAATGGTATTAAATGTAATGGTTGTTGGTTTGCTGGTTCACCAACCCAGCGGTTAGTAATAGGAAAAGTTTTTTATATTGAAGAAAATTCTCTAAACAGGTTTAGAGATGTGGGTTTTAATGAAGTAGAGTCAGGAGAAATACTTTTAGCGACTGAAAATGGTGATATTGTATTTAAAGGTAATAGTCGTGTTCATCGTAGCGGAAAAGGACGCTTAGATCTTATTTCTCGTAATATTAAAATATTAGATAATAGTTCTCTGTCTGCAAGCAGGATTTATGCCACGATCGGTGATAATATTTTAAGAGTTTCTCATGATAATCAATTATCTGTTATTGGAAAGAGTATGCCATCAACCAAAACTCCTGCTACCGGTTTATCTATTGGAGCAGATGCACTAATTCAAGCTAAATATATAAATATTAAGTTAACTGATGATAGTTCAATAAATAATAGATAATAAGTTGGGACGAGTAATTTTGATGTCGATATAAAAAGTAACTTTATTAATGACAAAATGTGCAATTAGCTAATGGTGATAATGGTAACGATAAACCAGAAAAATTATTGTATTTTGCAATAAAAGCTAAAAGTCTTAGGTTTAACAGTACATATTTTAATATTAATAAAGTAGATGTAATTTTGTTTTTGAATCATTATTGGTTAATTATGATAATATTACAAATATTAGCGATTATATTATTAACTTTTATAATTAATATAGATTATACAACAGGTAATAATAAAATTAATGATAGTAAATTATATTTTATCTAAAAAATAATAAACATAGAAAATGAAGCTCTCGTTTTTGATAGAGGCTTAATTCTAGGTAGTAGGCATCTGAAATTAAAATCATTTGGTAATGTGGAAAATAGTGGAACTATAGAAATTATAGACACCAGTCTAGTATCGACATTAGTTGAAGATGCAATAAATATAGATGCTATTAATGTTAATAATGATAACGGTAAGATAATTTCAGTAAGAGATTTAACGGTTGATATAGTTATTTTTCTGCTAAAGATGAAGTTATTTCAACGACATATTGGCAGAATAAATCGCTAATATGGTACCTCTCACTGCTTGATGAAATGGCATTCGCTGAAATAACAATACTTAATTTGGTCAAAGTGATAGATTATCAGAGGATATATTTGAATAGTTAACCTCTCCAAGTCATAGCGGCTACGGCAAAGTAGGCGCTATTGTTTTTTCTGATCGACAAACAAATCATTTTCTATAAGAATAATATTCCATAAAATTATTAAAATGAAAATTTTATCATAAAAATAGATAACAAAATTGTATTAATACATTGATTTAAATAGATCATCTGTGATGTATGTTGTTATTCGTTATATTTGAATAATTTTATTTATAAATTAACAACTTTATTGATTGTAATCGTAGTTAATTATTAATATGTTTTATATTATTTAAAGTGATAATATCAGTAACCTGTATTAAACAACTATTTTTGACCATAATGTAGTTAATAAAATTCGATAGATATCAAATAATCTGTCAAAAAACGTAGTGGTGAACTTTAAGCTTAACATGGTAATCTTAGAGATCTAAAAACATCCCAAATATTATGAGATTTAACCAGAGATCGGCTGTCTAAGCCCTGAGGTGGTACTTTCCGTTAAAAATAAATGTGGCATTTGACGGTTAAATCCAACAATTAACAACAAGAGGTTTGCATGCAGGGCATAAAAATTCGGTATTTTATTGGTGGCGCACTAATGGCTTTGTCCAGCCAACTGCCGGCAGAAACTTTGCAACCTGATCCTGCCTGGCAGCAGGGTAAATTAGATAATGGTTTTTCCTGGCAACTATTGCAAACTCCACAGCGGCCGAATGATAGGATCCAATTGCGGTTAGTTGTCAAAACGGGTTCAATGGTAGAAACAGCAAGTCAGAGAGGCTTTGCCTATTTGATTCCCAAAATGGCACTGTTTCACAGCAAAACCTTAAGCAGTTCGCAATTACAACAGTTATGGCACAATGCGATTGATCCAACAGCACCGATCCCTCCGGCGATTGTCTCTTATGACGTAACTCTTTATAACCTAAGCTTACCTAACAATCGACCTGAGTTACTGAAAGAGGCACTGCAATGGTTGGCAGGCTCGGCAGCGGGTAGCCAATTTGATAAAAAATCATTAATGATGGTAACGTCGTTACCAAAGCGTATGGTAGTAACACATCCAGCTAATGTAAAAGATCCTTTATGGCGAGCGAGAATAAAAGGATCAACCTTAATTGGTCATGAACCGGGAGCGATGCCAGTTACCCCGGTTAAGTTAGAAGAAATTAACAAATTTGTTCAACAATGGTATACACCTGACATAATGACGCTTTATGTCGCTGGCCATGTTGATAACCGTTCATTGACCGAAAATATTAATCAGATTTTTTCAGCACTAAGTGGGAAACGCTCTATGCCGGTTACTGTGGCGGCGCTCCCCGTTCTTCCACCACAAATAATTAATTTAACCAGCTTGGATCCAGCAAAAGATTCTTTATCGTTGACTTGGGATTTTGGTTGGCGAACGATTAACGATTCTGAAATGTTAAAGCGTTATTGGCTTGATGATTTAGCCAGAGAGGCTATTTTTCGTTCAATTAAACAGTCTTTTGACAAAAAATATGGCAAACTTGTTGGATTGAATATGGATTGCCGTATTCAATATCAGCGAGCGAGCTGTGCATTATTAGTATCGGCTGCGCCTGAAAAAATGAAGAGTGTAACCGAAAGCTTGTTAGCAGAGTTATCTGCTATTAGCAATAAAGGTATTTCTCAGGCCATATTTGAGCAAATAGTACAAGAAAAACAGCAGCAATTAGATCAGCTGTTTGCGGCTTATGCCAGAGTAAGTACTGACATATTAATTAATCAGCGGCTGATTTCACAACAAAATGGTGTCATAGATATTGCCCCGGAACAGTTTCAACGTTTAAGGCAAGCTTTCCTGGCAGAATTAACATTAGCTGTAATGACTGAAGATGCTAAACGGTTGGTTGCGCAAGAGCCTACCTTTATTTTATCTCAACCAGTGGATAAAAGGCGATTAGATATTGAACAGCTTAGAAATAAGTTTAAACAGGCTCTTTGGTCGGCAGTGGCTGCATCCGCAACGGAACAGGAAGTAAATGACAGCTCACCTGTTACCAGCTTTAATTAATCATGATAAAAAATCATAACTCAATGGTAATAAAGATATTTGGATATCATGAACAGGTAGCCTATCATCTTAAATAAATAGGGTTATGCAGCAAATAGTTACTGATGATTATTTTTTTCAGCAATATTTATATAGCAGAATTGTTGGATTTCATTGCTAACTTTCTATTACTAATAAGTTAACAAGTAATAGTTTTATTATTATGCTGGTTTATCTGTGGCTATCCAGGCAGCACAGAAAAGGGTCAAACGGGCAAAAAAGTAAAAAAAAGCCATAAGACCAATAACTGAACCAAATGCTGCACCTGATGGTGAGCTCGCTAGGTTAGGCAATACCCAAGTCATAATAGATTTGAGTATTTCAAAGCCAATAGCGGCAATTAATGTTCCTTTCAGTAACGAAAGACGGCGAAATTGTTGATGAGGTAAGATCCAAAAAATCCACAGGAACAATAGATAATTTGCCATAATTGAGATGGTTAAGCCGACTATTGTCCAAATTGGACGTAACCATTCAATAGCATCAAGATGCAATAGACTAACCAGTGTTGCTTGTGCCGAGCCGGCAATAGAAGTTAATGTAATGGTGATAACTAAGGCAATTAATAAGCCGATAAGAAAAAGAAAATCACGAAAATAGCGAAAAAAAATGGATTCTTTCTCATCTTCGTTTCTTTCCCAAATATCACGAGATTGCGCCAAAATAGCTTGACGAAGGTTATTAACCCAATTAACACCAGAATAAAGTGCAATCGCTAAACCGGTCAAACCGACGGCTGTACGTTGGCGAATAGCAGTATCGATACTTCTTTCCAGCGTTTGGGCTAATGTTGGATCACTAATGCTTTTTGATATACCACGGATCAATTTTTCCAGTAAATCGGGATTGGAGGCTAATATAAAGCCAGTTGCAGCAAAGGAAAACATAAGGACAGGGATCAAAGAGAGAAAAGAAAAATAGGTAATAGCGGCACCAAATTGGTTGCCCATACGGTCATTAAAACGTTCTGCCGCGCGGATCAAATGGGCAATAAATGGCATATTACAGATAACATCAACCCACTTCTTTGAATAGGTTAATGCTTTCTTACCACTAACAACACTTTTGTTCAATGTGTTTTTCACCTTTTTGCTCTCCTTAGGCTGCATGGCTATCATTTGCTCAAAATTACTTTTAAGCATGACCTATTTTTATTTAAATCCGTTTAATTTGCTGATGATTTATTTACTTGCTTTTAATATTTCCTCTACTTTATGCAGTTCAGTTTTGGCTTGTTGCAGTTTTTGTTGCTGCTTACTAATTTTATTCTTATCTCCTTTTGCTTGTGCCTCTTTCAAGTCAACTTCACGTTCTCTAACTTTTAAGCGTTTTTTCTCAACTTCATTTTTATTTTTTTGATATATAAACTCAGAGCTACAATTATTCTCTAAATTTTTTAAAGCCGTTTTTAACCCATCAATTTTATCTTGATTATTATCTTTTTTAGCATATTCGATTTGGGTCTGTAATGTTTGTTTTTTTTATTTCACACAAATTTATATGTTGGTTAGCAAATACCAGGTTACTACCAAGCATAAATGCAATACAATATATGGATAATGATATTTTTCTCATCGTCTATTCACCTTTTATTGTTAATAGTCTATTTAGCATAATGCTATAAATATGTTATGTCATTATCAGAGTTTAATATTACTATGATAAAATGTGCTGTAATATAAGTATAATAGTGGCTATATTTAGCCCCCGCAAAAACAGTTTTTTACATTAAATGGTAATAAATTTATGTTAAGTTATCGTCACAGTTTCCATGCTGGTAATCACGCAGATGTATTAGCATATTGTACAAAGTTTGATTATTGAGTCTCTCAAGGAAAAAGAAACGCCTTTTCTGTATCTTGATACTCATGCTGGAGCTGGTCGCTATCAACTAACAGGTAAGCATGCTGGTAAGACGGAAGAATATCTTGAGGGAATTGCGCGTTTATGGCAACGAGATGATTTGCCGACAGAGTTAGCTGCTTACCTAACAATAATGACTAAACTGAATGCCAAAGGTGATCTTCACTATTATCCAGGATCGCCATTATTGGCTAAGTTTTTGTTACGCGAGCAGGATAAACTGCTTTGGTGGTTTTTAACGGGTTATTAATAAATAGCCCTATAAGAATGTTAGTTAAACTGTAATTTAATTAATAAAATGGAATAAATTAACGATGAATGAGCATTATAATTATATTGCTATTGGTGGTGGTAGCGGTGGAATTGCTTCAATAAATCGTGCTGCTATTTATGGTCAGAAATGTGCGCTTATTGAAGCAAAAGCATTAGGTGGAACTTGTGTTAATGTTGGTTGTGTACCCAAAAAGATCATGTGGTATGCCGCACAAATTGCAGAAGCGATTCAAGCTTATGGGCCTGATTATGGTTTTAATACGAGTATTAATCAATTTGATTGGCAGAAACTGATCACTAACCGACAAAGCTATATTAATCGTATCCATCAGTCTTACGAACTTGGTTTGAGCACTAACAAAGTTAAGGTAATTAATGGCGTTGCGCGTTTTATTGATGCTCATACCATTGAGGTTAATGGCAGCAGGCTAACCGCAGATCATATTCTAATTGCCACCGGTGGCAGACCTGCTTGGCCTAATATTCCCGGCGCGGAATATGGAATAGATTCAGATGGTTTTTTTCAATTAACATCTTTACCTAAACGAGTCGCAGTTGTTGGTGCTGGTTACATCGCTGTTGAATTGGCTGGCGTATTGAATGCTTTGGGTAGTGAGACCCATTTGTTTGTTCGCCAACATGCTCCTTTGCGTCATTTTGATCCTATGGTGGTTAAATCATTGCTAGTGATCATGAAAAATGAAGGTATAACATTGCATACTGAATCTATTCCTAAAGCTGTGATTAAAAACTCTGATGGTAGTTTAACTTTACAGTTAGAAAATGGCCAAGCTCAAACTGTTGATACATTAATATGGGCAATTGGTCGTGAGCCAATGACAGACAATTTAGGTCTTGATCTGGCTGGTATAGAACGGGATAGCAAAGGTTATATTAAAGTTGATAAATTCCAAAATACTAATATAGAAAGAGTGTATGCAGTCGGTGATAACACCGGAGCGGTCGAATTGACCCCAGTTGCTGTAGCGGCTGGCCGTCGATTATCAGAACGTCTGTTTAATAATAAACCTGATGAACATTTGGATTATAGCAATATACCTACAGTAGTATTTAGTCATCCGCCAATAGGCACCGTTGGTTTGACTGAGCCACAAGCAAAAGAAAAATTTGGTAGCGATAAGATTAAAGTATATCAATCATCTTTTGTTTCAATGTACACAGCGGTAACCGATCATCGTCAACCCTGCCGTATGAAGTTGGTTTGTGTTGGTGAAGAAGAGAAAATTGTCGGTATTCACGGTATCGGTTTTGGTATGGATGAAATCTTGCAAGGTTTTGCTGTTGCATTAAAAATGGGAGCTACTAAACAAGATTTTGATAATACCGTGGCTATTCATCCAACGGCGGCAGAAGAATTTGTTACTATGAAATAATCACTGTCTTGTCAGTGGTTATTTTGATTGATAGATTTTTAACCCGTGAATTAGACTATTGGTTAAGGATTATCGGCGGAAAACTAACGCTATTAGATGGTTGAGAATATAGCTTAATTTATTGATGGTACTGTTACTTGCCTATCGCAATAGTACCTATTTAATTCATCCAGAACTTACAATAAAAATCTATTATTAATAAAATAGTCTGTTTTATTATTTATTTTTATCATTTGTCTGTTAACCAATTAGCGATATAATCGGCTATCTGTTCAGGAGAGTTAATATCCAATTGCAGAAGTTGGGTAGCTTGTTTGTCATCACTTGCGACTGCTATAACGTGTTGATCCATGATATCCAAGAAAGGGCGATTGGAAGTCGCTCGATACAGTGCAATTTTAGGGATACTTTCTTCTTTAAATCCTTCAACTAAAATTAAATCGGTCTGTTGGGGATCAAATTGATTGGCTAAATAAGCTAAATCAAGAGTGGTATTATTTGATGTCTCTGTCATTAACTCCCAACGTTGTTGACAGGCAATTAATGTTTGCTTAGCGCCTGCTTGGCGTAATTGATAGCTATCTTTATTAGGCTTATCAATGTCCATGTCATGATGGGTATGTTTGATAATCCCGACTTGAATATTCTTTTTAGCTAGCAAAGGAATAACTTTCTTTAATAGCGTTGTCTTTCCCGTACCACTATAAGCTGTTATTCCAAGTAGTGGAATTACATTTTTATTTGTCATTTATTTGCTGTTGCTCCCATTGATAGCAATCTGCCAACGTATTCAGATTAACAAAATTTTTGTCATAACTGGCAAAATTTACTGCTGAAGCGTTAATTTTTTCCATAAAAGACATTACCTTGTGCTGATGCTTAATTAAATTTTCTTCTAGTGTTGGGATAACAGAACGATGAAGTAATGCAAAAGTTGGATGGTTAAAGCCAGCGCTCGCGACATAACTGCCGACATTTTCTTTGCGGCCTTGCCAAAGTTTCATCACTAGGTCATCGGGAAAATCTGGCACATCACAAGGTACAAAGACAACCCAAGATGTTTGAGCGGCATAAAGACCTGCTAACATGCCGGCTAGGGGACCAGCAAAATCGACTATGGTATCAACAATAACAGGATATCCCGCTTGTTGATATTTTGTGATATTTCGATTGGCATTAATGAATAGATAATCAACTTGTGGCAACAGTTTTGCAATTGCATATTGGTAAAGTGATTTGCCTGCAATCTGGATCAGCCCTTTATCGCCCCCATTCATTCGGCGAGCTTGCCCACCTGCTAATATTATGCCAGTGACTACAATTTTGGCCATACTCAATTTACCTATTATGCTGGAGTCTTTAATTATTTATTTAATCTTGTTATAAACAACATTTTATATTATGGGAGTAAAGAATTAAATATTCTAATATGTTAATCTATTATTAGTGAAAGAATTGTGATTGATTAAGAATATTTATAAGATTTGTTATCTAAATAGATTATATAGTGGCTGGCCATTGAAAAATTAGCGGTAAAATAAATGAGTGCTTTTTGGACGACAGAATTTTTTCGATTAGAATACTACTCATGGCAGTTTGATTGTTTTTGATAAGCCGTGTCGATATATTAACAATTACGCTGAACGTAATAAAATTAAAAGAAAAGCTAACTAGATTGAGTTTTATATCTAATCCGATTATTCTTTAATGATACTTATTTTTGTACCACTTTCACCCATTAATACTCCATTACTGTCATCTACATCAAATTGGTAAATTAATCCCTTTTCTGTTAGTTTTATGTTGCGTAACTTTATTATTTTTAACACTTTTTCATTGTGAAATACAGCCATACCAGGCTTTAATCTTTGAAAAGTTGTTTTACGTTTTTGTTGTACATTAAACATAGTAACTTTCCTAAAATATTTTGTTAGAATATTAAATAAGCATTAAACCGATTAAGATTAATCATGCTATTAATTACCTACAATAATAGTAAAAATATCTTTACATTAATGTATTTAAAAAATTCATCCTAAAAATATTTTTTATAAATAAATTTATATAATATAGAATGAATTAACATAAATTTATCCCTTAATTATTTTAATGATAGACATTTAAATAAATTTCCCAAGTGTTGGCAAAAGCTTTTAACTAAATTTATAATATTTATGAAGCAACTATTTTAATATTTATTTTCAGATATTTTGTAATTATAAAACAGTGTATTATATTGGTAAATACCTAGGTTTTAGGTATTGCTGCAGATTAATATTATTAATATACTTAACGATTTAATTATTTTATGGAAATAAATTTTGCTACAGATTGCGCTTGCTCAGATTGATACAATTTTGGGCGATAAGAAAAGTAATTTATTAAAAATAGAAAAATTATGTAAAAAAGCGGCATCGAATAATACGGATATTATCTGTTTCCCTGAATTAGCAACAATTGGTTATTCGCCAGAATTATTACGTACTGAACTATGGTCGCTGAGTGAATCGAATGGAGGCGAAACTGACCAATTATTAAGTAAACTCTCAACACAACTAAATCTAACCATTATATGTGGATTTATTGAACGTGGAGAGATTTTAGGTGAAATTTTTAATTCAGCAGCTGTTTGGACGCCAAATAATGAAAGTTGGATTGGAACATTTCAAAAAATTCATTTGGTTAATCATGAAAGAACTTGGTTTACTGCTGGGAAGAATATACCTATATTTGATACGCCAAAGTGCCGTATTGGTGTAATGATTTGTCACGATGCCGGTTTCCCTGAACTTGCTAGAATTCTAACCTTGAAAGGAGCAGATATGCTGTTTCTTCCCGCCGCCTGGCATAAAGAAAGTAAAGATATCTGGTCGATAAATTGTGCCAGTCGAGCGTTGGAAAATGGCATTCATTTAGCAGCTGTCAATCGATGGGGTAAAGAACAAGATCTAAATTTCTTTGGTGGCAGTCAATTAATAGGAGCATGTGGGCAGTTGTTAAAAGTAGCATCTTATAATGATGAAGATCTTGCTTTTTGCGAGGTTGACTTTAACTTACAAGCAAAAAGCAGATTATAGATACCTTATTTGCGGGATAGACGGACAGATATTTATTCTATTGAATATTTATCTGAAAAATAGCTGCTTTAGTCTTTTTGCTGAAAAAAAGTGCACAGTATCCAATATGCGATACTGGCGCTTAATAAAGAATTCAATGATGGTATGCCAAAGTCGATTGTAGCGCCAACAAAGCTGCCTAATAAACAGGATATAATGGCATTCCATCCGATTAAAGGTATTGATGTTAAGCTTGGTAATTCGCCCGTTTGTCTAGAAGCATCGAGTAATTTACGATTAGTGTGAATGATATAATAATCAATCAACATTACGCCAATAATAGGAGGGAAAAGGATACCGAGAAAAGTGAGGAAATCGACAAATTTTTCTAGTATACCTAAAACAGATAAAATCGTTCCTATACATCCCAAAGTAATTGTTAGCCAAACGTAAGATAATTTTTTGCCAGTTAGTCCTTCAACAGCACTAGCAACACCTAATGATGAAGAATAGAGGTTTAAGTCATTAATTTTTATAGCTGATAAAATAACCGTAAGAAGACCGATCCAGCCGGCTGTTTGTCCCATAATTGTCACTACGTCATGGGTGTCCAGTGCATGGGCAATTAATATTGCAATACCATTAACAATAAATTCACCAATAATAATTGATGTTAATGTCATCCAAAAGACATGCCTACTACTTTGACAATAGCGTTTAATATCTGGTGTAGTGAAGGCGCCGGTCATACATCCACCAACAACTGCTGTAATCGCAGCGCTTAGAGTCATTGCGATACCGGTAGGTGTAGTCGTGATTAGATTGATAATATTATGATCTTTTACTAATAAAAAGAAAATCCAGCCTACTACCAGAGTAAAAAGTGGCACAGAAATTTTTGCTGTCCAATTTAACGCTTTAACACCAAAAGCAACTAATGTTGTTAGTGTTAAGCTTGAGATGATGGCCGCCCAACTAAAACCGAACCAATTATTAGTAGAATAATTTAGGCTGTTAGCTAAAATTGAATTTTGTATACCAAACCAACCTAGCAAACTAACAGCGATAATGATTCCGACCAACGCTGAACCTATACGCCCAAATCCGCACCAACGAGAAAGTAAACTAATTGATAATCCCTCTCTTGCACCGGCAATCCCCAAACCCAAACTTAATAATTCCAGTATTAAGGTACCGCATAATGTTGCTATCATTGCTTGCTCAAATGTCATGGCATGACCTAACATGGCGCCGAGCATAAATTGTGAAAGTGAGGTCATTTGTCCTATTCTGATTAATGCTACATTTAATAAACTCAATCTGGCACTATGAGGCACGCTATAAAGTGAATATGAAGCATGATCAGACATATATTAATTCTCCTGTTGTTTTACTGTTTGATTTATTTAACAAATTTTATTTCATTTTTTAGAAATTTTTGCGGAACATATCTATCAAATCCCGTTGATTTACAGTATTCAATCAGCTGTCTTAAACAATGTACGTCCACTTTTTTATAAATATTCTTCAGATGGACTTCTACTGTTTGGATGGCAATATTTAAAAATTTCGCTATTTCTTTACTACTAAGTTTTTGATGAGCAAGAAAAACGATATCAAGTTCTCTATTGGAAAAAAGATCATTTGGAGGAGTGAATAAATATACTGAAGGATGGGATATGTTTATGCATAAGTTGGCTAATTCGCGTCCGTGATAAATTGTTCCTATAATTTCGCCAGATTCGCTATAGAACGGTCGTTTTTCAAAAAAGTAGGGTTTTAATTTTTTTTCTTTAAAATTAAATGAGGTCTGAATTACAGCCTCTTTTTTGTCATTAAAAATTACATTGTTATCATGTATTATCAAATCTGAGGATAATTCTGCAACAGGATGAGGTAATTCGCTATCAAGTATACCTTCTATGTTAAAATCGAGCTTTATCCCTAGATGACTAAAGTTATTAGCATAAACATATCTCGAGTTTAAATCTTTAATTCCTCAGGGATCTTTCTCATGTTTTAAAAATGAGTGCAAGCTACCTAACTCTTTGCTTGATATAGTTTTTCCCATTGAAGTAACCTTTTTATTTTTAAATGGCTAAACCTTTTTTATGAAAAAATGATATCTTTTGCTTTGATTTTTAAGTTTTTATTAAATTTAGTGGCGCAGCGTTAATTTTTTTACAATAAGATTACGGCAGGACATATTTAAATAGTGATTTGGCAACATTTCAAACGGATGAATGCTAAATTGTTCAGTAATAATTTGTTTATTTTTTGAATATGATTGAATAGAGGTATTTGCTAATGTTTGTGAATTTATTTTAAATTTTGAGGAAATATCTGACGGGCTCGCACTGTTCTTTTGTAACTTATTACTAACGTTGATGAAACGCCAAATATGCATAAAACTAACAAACATTTTTGATCCCTCATTTTAAAGTGACAATTATCAGTTGGGTATAGATTTGCAGGAGGTAAAACCTCGTTTGTTAGAATTTCCTGACGTAAATATTACTTGAACCGAACCCAATTGTCTTACACGAAACAACAGTTAATTAAAGAATTTATATTTAATTCTCGTATGTAATATCGTTAATGATAGATTTATCATATTTGTTGCACTAAAGAAAAACGCTGATAATTATTATTAGCGTTTTTTGGTAACAAAAGGTTTATTTTCTCAAAATAGGTTATTTTTAACACAGTAGATAGTTAATGCGTTCTCATCAGTATATTGTGCTAAAAATTTAGTGATATTTATTTAATTTAAAGATTTTTTAAGCCATGACAAATAATTGTTATCGCCATCAGTTACTGTTATTGCTAATAACTCCGGAACTTGATAAGGATGATGGGTTTTAATGTGTGAAAAAACTTTTTCTTGTAAAGTGACATGTGTTTTGATGAGCATTTGTATTTCAGTTTGTTGTTCTAGCTCATCTTGCCAGTAATAAAACGAGATAGCTTTTGGTAATAGCGTAATGCAAGCAGCGAGTTTTTTGGCAAGTAATTGTTTAGTAATGTTTTTTGCGGTTTCTTCATCGGGCGCTGTACAGAGAATAATGCGAATACCTTCATTATTGCGATGTGAAGTTGCTTCATTTAAATGCTGTTGCATCATCAGTAACCACCTTTATAAAAATGTGATGAAAGGAATTAAAAACGGCTTCTTGAGCGAGTGTTAATTAGTAGAACAAATATGTGAATTTAAAAATTAGTTATATCTAAATTGTGTAGAAAATACATTACAATGTGTTAATTATTTTATATATAGATAATATATGTTAAAACCGTGATTTTTATTCATTATTGCTAATGCGATATGATCAAAATTAAATTTGTTAAGTTGATTTATTATAAATATGTTTATCTATTAGATAGTTGATATTTTAACTCAATACATAATAGTAACTAATAAAAAAATAATTTTTATGTTAACTGACAAAGTAACGCTTTCTCTAGCAGATAATCCTTGGTAATTTGTATAAATAATTTGTTAGTAAGGTATTGAAAAATGAAATATCATCGGTTAAACGAAGTTATTGAACTGCTGCAACCCTTATGGCAGGAATATCCAGAATTAAATTTGGCGCAATTATTGCAAAAATTAGCTGATGAAGCTGGTTTTAAAGGGGATTTATGCGATTTGACTGACGATACTTTGATCTATCATTTAAAAATGCGTAACTCTCCAACGGAAGCCGCGATACCTGGCTTGCAAAAAGATCACGAAGACGATTTCAAAACAGCACTTTTACGCGCTCGTGGCATCATTAAAGATTAACCTGATAGAGATAATAAAGTGACACAGCAAAGTGCTTTTCATTTCAAAACGATTACCCCCGATTTAATTCATGATGCGTTAATAGAAGTTGGATTATACCCTGATTCAGGGATAATCGAGTTGAATAGTTATGAAAATCGAGTTTACCAGTTTCTAGATGAACAGCATAAACGTTACGTTGTGAAATTTTATCGACCAACGCGTTGGAATCGGACTCAGATCCAAGAAGAACACGATTTTATGTTGTCTTTGTATGAAGCTGGTTTATCGGTTATTGCTCCTCTATTTTTCGCCGGGCAAACTGTATTGGAGTATCGAGGTTTTTTGTACGCAGTTTTTCCGAGTGTTGGGGGACGGCAATATGAGACTGATAACTTGTTACAGTTGGAAGAGGTAGGTCGATTAATTGGGCGCATTCATCAAATAGGATATCAGCACCATTTTTCTACCAGGCCAACTATTGGAATTGATGAATATTTAATTACTCCTCGTAACATTTTAGCGAATACTCCTTTATTACCCGGTAAATTAAAACAAAATTTTCTATTTGTCCTTGATGAGCTTATTGTTGAAGTAAAAAAGCGTTGGTCGCAACCGCATAGTTATCTTCGCTTACAGGGTGATTGTCATCCTGGTAATATTTTGTGGCGAGATGGCCCTTTTATTGTCGACTTTGATGATGCTCGTAATGGCCCAGCAGTACAAGATTTATGGATGCTTTTAAACGGCGAACGTCGGGAACAACGAATTCAACTTGAAATATTATTAGAAGCTTATACTGAGTATACGCATTTTGATAATGAACAGTTGGCACTGATTGAGCCTTTACGAGCAATGCGAATGATTCATTATTTATCATGGATTGTTCGGCGTTGGGAAGAGCCGGCTTTTCCGCGAGCTTTTCCTTGGATGATTGAGTATGATTTTTGGCGTAAACAGCAGTTACTTTTTTCTGAACAGATCAATGCGCTAAATGAGCAGCCTTTGCAACCCGGTTTAATATATTAATAAATGGAAAATATTTTTGGAGAATGAGTAATATGAATAAATTTTGGTTAGCTTTAATAGGGTTAGTACTGTCTTATGGTGTTTCTGCCGCAAATTACGCGGAGGGTACTGAATTTATCAAAATAGAAAAAGCGGTACAAAATGCACCTCGCGTCGTAGAGTTTTTTTCTTTTTACTGTCCACACTGTTATCAATTTGAATCCATCTATCATGTATCCCAAACCGTAGCAAAAAATTTACCTAAAGACATTAAAATGGAACGCTACCATGTTGATTTTTTGGGGCCATTAGGCGCTGAATTAACAAAAGCTTGGACGGTAGCAATGGTGTTGAAGGTTGAAGATAAAGTGTCACCATTGTTGTTTGAAGGGATCCAAAAGACAGAATCGATAAATACCCCTGCTGATATTAAAGCTGTGTTCATTAAAGCTGGCGTCAAAAGTGAAGAATATGATGCAGCGCTAAATAGTTTTGTCGTTAAATCGTTGGTTGTAAAACAACAGCAAGCAGTGGAAGAGTTTCAATTACGTGGTGTGCCGGCTATTTTTGTTAATGGTAAATATATGATACGTAACAATGGCATCACTATTGAAGATGTCAATAATTATGCTAAAGCTTATTCTGATGTTGTTAACTTTTTAATTAGTAAATAAGTAAGCCTTTTTTCCACCTTTTTTTAATAGCGCCATGTTGTACCAACGGTTTAACATATTGGTACAACAGCGGATTTTTCCTATTTTTTGGCATATTATTCTGTAATATCCACAAAAAAATGTTAACCGGCAAAAATAGCAGCGCGATATTATTTTTATCCGTAACGTCTTGATTATCATTTAATATTGTTTTCTAAGTTAAATCTGTTTAACTATTGAATATAGTATAATAAGAAGATTTACACACAAGTTTATCCACAGGATGTTCTAGTGCTATAAGCGGTGGAAAAGTGACAAATTGAAAATAAATTCAGGCAAAATTCGTCTCTCTCGCATGAGTGTGGCATTCTATCACTATTAATTATTTTGATGATGAAAAAGACTATGGCTCAAATTGCAGAAAACCCATTTATCCTAGTTGATGGCTCCTCTTACCTTTACCGTGCATATCATGCTTTTCCCCCATTAACCAACAGTGCAGGGGAGCCAACCGGTGCTATGTATGGTGTTCTTAACATGTTGCGTAGTTTAATTATGCAATATCAGCCGAGTCATATTGCGGTAGTATTTGATGCTAAAGGAAAAACTTTTCGGGATGAATTATTTGAGCAATATAAATCTCAACGACCACCAATGCCCGATGATTTGCGTGAACAGATAGCGCCGCTACATGAAATGGTTGCTGCCATGGGGCTTCCTTTATTGGTTGTTGCTGGTGTTGAAGCTGATGATGTAATAGGGACATTAGCTTTACAGGCTAGTAAGAAAGGATTGCCTGTACTAATCAGTACAGGAGATAAAGACATGGCTCAATTAGTGACCTCTGATATAACACTCATTAATACCATGACAAACACTATCTTAGGGCCAACAGAGGTTGTTGATAAATATGGTGTGCCACCTGAGTTGATGATTGATTTTCTCGCGTTGATGGGAGACTCTTCCGATAATATTCCTGGTGTACCAGGTGTAGGAGAAAAAACGGCATTAGCTTTATTGCAAGGAATTGGCGATCTGGCAACAATTTATAATGATTTGTCTGCAATTGCTCCGTTAGGGTTTCGTGGATCGAAAACATTAGCAGAAAAAATGGCACAACATAAAGACATTGCTTTTTTATCTTATAAATTAGCCACAATTAAGACTAATGTTGATTTAACTACAGATTATGATGGATTGGTTATGCAGGCGCCTGATATTGAAAAGTTACATGCGCTTTTTAGTCATTACGAATTTAAGCGTTGGTTAGCTGATTTACAAAATGGTAGTTGGCTAACGAAAAAAACAGCTAAATCTGCAACCACTATTTCTGATAACAATAGCGATATTTCTTTAGCTAAAGAGCCTGCAGCCGTACTATCAACAGAGCATTATCAAACGATATTGACCAAAGCTGATTTGATGCAATGGGTTGAAAAATTGCAATCGGCAAAGCGTTTTTCCTTTGATACTGAAACTGACAGCCTTGATACACTATCGATAAATTTGGTTGGGCTCTCTTTTGCCATTGAAGAAGGTAAAGCTGCTTATCTTCCGCTGGGGCATGATTATCTTGATGCGCCACAACAATTACCTTTAGATGAGGTGTTAGGGGCGATAAAACCGGTATTAATTGACCAAAATATTCAAAAGATTGGTCAGAATTTAAAATTCGATTACAGCGTGATGGCCAATTATGATATTGAATTAAAGAATATGGCCTTTGATACAATGCTGGAATCTTATATATTAAATAGTGTTGCCGGACTTGGTCGTCATGATATGGATAGTTTGGCGCAACGGCATCTCAATCATAAAACCATAACTTTTGAAGAGATTGCCGGCAAAGGAAAAAATCAGTTAACATTCAATCAAATCCCACTTGAACAAGCGTCAACTTATGCAGCCGAAGATGCCGACGTCACATTATTATTACACCAAACGCTTTGGCCTCAACTTGAGGCAGAACCTAAATTAAAAGAAGTTTTTCAACAGATAGAAATGCCGTTAGTACCGGTATTAGCCCGTATGGAGCGGGTTGGGGTGCTTATCGATGCAAATAAGCTGGCTAAGCAATCTCAGGAGATAGCAAGCCGATTAATGGAAATTGAAAAAGAAGCTTATGCTATCGCTGAACAAGAATTTAATTTGGCATCACCTAAACAATTACAAGCTATTTTGTTTGAAAAACTTCAACTGCCAGTGGTGAAGAAAACTCCTAGTGGGGCACCTTCCACTAATGAGGAAGTTCTAGAAGAGCTGGCCTTTAGTCATGAATTGCCAAAAATTATTCTGCAACACCGTAGCTTATCAAAATTGAAATCGACTTATACCGATAAACTACCCATGATGATCCATCCAAAAACGAAACGGGTACATACTTCTTATCATCAGGCAGTAACAGCGACTGGTAGACTCTCTTCCCGTGATCCTAATTTACAAAATATTCCAGTTAGGACTGAGGAAGGGCGAAGGATCCGTCAAGCGTTTATCGCTCGCGAAGGTTATAAAATTGTAGCCGCAGATTATTCGCAAATTGAATTGCGTATTATGGCCCATCTTTCGCAGGATAAAGGATTGCTTGATGCTTTTGCCGAAGGACAAGATATTCATAGAGCAACAGCGGCAGAGGTTTTTGGGGTATTGTTGACCGATGTGACTAGTGAGCAGCGCCGTAGCGCAAAAGCAATTAATTTTGGTTTAATTTATGGTATGAGCGCTTTTGGACTGTCCCGTCAGTTAGGAATTACTCGCGGCCAGGCACAGCATTATATGGATCGTTATTTTGAGCGCTATCCTGGTGTTTTAAATTATATGGAACGTACCCGCAAGCAAACTGCGGAGCAAGGTTATGTCGAAACGCTAGCAGGACGCCGACTCTATTTGCCCGATATTAATTCCCGTAATGCAATGCGACGTAAAGCATCTGAACGTGAAGCCATTAATGCACCAATGCAAGGAACGGCAGCAGATATTATAAAAAAAGCGATGATCACATTAGATAAATGGATTGAAACGGTAAAGCCTGATCTCTATATGTTGATGCAAGTACACGATGAATTAGTTTTTGAAGTAAAAGCGTCTGCTGTTGAGCGGTCACAACAAAAAATCCGTCAGCTAATGGAACATAGTATGCAATTAACTGTTCCACTAAAAGTTGATATTGGTATTGGTGATAATTGGGATGAAGCACATTAAAAAGAAAAAGCGGCATTTATGCTAATTGTCGATAAGAATTTTAAGTAAACTAACTTATTTTACTCGTGACAAAATAACGTAGTAGGTAATAACTTACTTTTGTTAGGATGATCGACCAAACTGTTTTAGTAAACTAGGCAGTTTTTATCACTAAAAATATATAGTTTTTGCTAATTATGTGCTAAAGTTATCAAAAAATTAGTTTTTATTACATAACGTTATGTTATGGCTTAAATTCAATCGAAAAAAATAACAAAAAACTTTTTTTATTCGCGAAATAAAGTAAAGTAATTGACGTAGAGTACAGAGGTAAGATGTTCTATTTTTAAAATCTATTACTTTATGTAATAAGATAAGCTAATTATTAAGCTGCTCTAGTCAAATAATTGACTGGAGCATTTTTTATTTGTTTTTAAGAAAATGTGACAGTAGTGATAGATAAAGCCCTCTAATTATCCATCATGTAGACTAATTATGCTCAGAATGGTGCTCATTGAACCATTCATCTAATTTAAGTTGTAATTTATCGATACCTATTTTTTTCAATGAAGAAAAGGTTTCAACTTGTATATTACCAGCCACTGTTTTTAATCTATTACGTACTGCTATGATTTGAGCTTTTTGTTTATTGGGTACTAGTTTGTCTGCTTTGGTTAGCAATACCAATATCGGGATATTCATTGCTACAGACCATTCAATCATTTGTATATCCATATCTTTTAATGGATGACGAATGTCCATTAATATTATCAATCCTTTTAAACATGTTCTTTTTTGTAAATATTCACTTAATGCTTGTTGCCATTGGCGTTTAATTGATTCAGGGACTTCTGCATAGCCGTAGCCGGGTAAATCAACCAGCCTAATACCCTCTGCAACTTCGAACAAATTGATTAGCTGTGTTCTGCCAGGTGTTTTACTGGTACGGGCTAGATTTTTTTGTTGGGTAAGTGCATTTAATGCACTGGATTTACCGGCGTTAGAACGTCCAGCGAAGGCAATTTCTATACCATGATCGTTTGGTAAATGGCGAATATCAGGTGCGCTTGTGACAAATTTTGTCTGGTGATAATTATAATTTTTGTTTGTCATCATTGTTTCTCGCTGATTTCGGCTTAAATTAGAGAAATTATACCTTTAAGAGGATAAATTAAGATAGTGATAGCTACATGAAAGATAGATTATTATGTGTTAATGAATTTTATTAAAAATAACATTTTTTACATAAGAAAAAAATATGGAATGTGACAGAATAGATCCTATTATTTAATTAGGTCAATTTAGGCCAGTTATGTATTTTTACTTAGTATAATGACCTGACGGTACTAAATTTTAGCTTACATTTTCATCTAAAATATAATTAAAAGGAACTTGAATGTTAAAACGTTTTTTTGTGCCGCTACTGGTAGCGTATATGGTTAGTATTTCTTCATTTGCTGTTGCAGCAGGAGATACTATCGTTAAATTAGTGACTTCGGAAGGTGAGATCGAACTTGAATTAAATAATAAAGCAGCGCCTATAACAACGGAGAATTTCATTCAGTATGTAAAAGCAGGTTACTATCAAAATACTATTTTCCATCGTGTGATCCCAGGTTTTATGATCCAAGGTGGTGGTTTTATTAGTGATTTGCAACCTCAATTAAATATTCGCTCGCCAATCAAAAATGAAGCTGATAATGGGTTACGTAATTTACGTGGAACCATTGCAATGGCGCGTACAACAGCTAAGGATAGTGCTACTAGCCAATTTTTTATCAACATAGCAGATAATGCATTCTTAGATCATGGCCAACGTGATTTTGGTTATGCTGTTTTTGGTAAAGTGATTAAAGGAATGGATGTTGTTGACAAAATTTCGAAAGTAAAAACAAAAGATATTGGTCCTTACCAAAATGTGCCAACTCAAGAAATAAAAATTATTTCTGCCAGTATTGAATAAGTTATCTAATAGCAGGAAATATTTTTCTGCTATTAAATTTAGCATATCTACCGATATTTAATTACAATAAGAAAACTAAAATAATTTACCTGTCTTTATCTTGCTATTAATGGCAGGACTTTACTTTATAATAAAACAAAATTTCCATCAGTTTATTAATTTATATCGTTATCTTGTTGTTAATGAGGAATTATTGTTTGAGTAAGCTATTACCTAGTTGCCAGAAATTAATAGAAAATATTGTTGAACCGAAAATAGAACATAAAAATAATCAATTTTCAGACTTACAGAATATGGCGCCTATGTCTACTTATTTTTTGGATGAGAAAATTGAATATATTCCGGGCAAAATGGTTCGATTTTCTGAAAAAACACAAGCGCTTATTACAAGTTCACCTACATTGAGTCGGGCATTGGAAACTTTAGAAATTGATGGTTGGAAATTAGTTGTAGCGCAACGGGAGCAAGGAACCGCGACCGATTTACGACGGAAAACTGTATTTATTTCAAATCGAGTATTGAATCATCCTAATTTGACTATTCAAGCGTTATCCCATGAAATTGGGCATATTTTTTATGCAGCAAAGCCAAATATAAAATCTAAATCAAATTTTGTTTCTCATTTTTTAGCCAGTGAAGGTGCTGCAACGATTAAAAATATTGAGATCCAACGAGAAATTATTAATCACATGGCAGTGGATATTGGAATTATGGCAAATCCAAGAAATATAGAATGTTATAATGAAGTCTATGATAATTATCTTATTGATAACAAATTTGATGAAGCAACTAAATATATTGGTGAAATTTATCGAAATAACGAAATAACATCAAATAATTTAAAACC
This sequence comes from Arsenophonus endosymbiont of Crataerina pallida, assembly GCF_964020125.1. Classification (NCBI taxonomy): domain Bacteria; kingdom Pseudomonadati; phylum Pseudomonadota; class Gammaproteobacteria; order Enterobacterales; family Morganellaceae; genus Arsenophonus; species Arsenophonus endosymbiont of Crataerina pallida. Next base: position 1,061,331 of record NZ_OZ026540.1, read on the forward strand.
TTATGGTCAATATTATAACGAAGTTTATAATAGTTTATAGTAATCCTTTATCATTATTCTCATTTATAATTATTGTGTTTATTTATTAAAATGAAACATTTTGATTGATTTTTGTAAGCCATTTTTTTCTACGGTTATGGTATGATAGCCCACGTTATTGTTATGGTATAATAATCAGTACAATTTGCCTTAATAATAAAGTTCATAATCAAGGAATTATTACTATAAAAATCATTTGGATAGCTAGTTATGCTTTTGATAATTGATAACTATGATTCGTTTACCTATAACCTTTATCAATATCTGTGTGAGTTAGGAGTTGATGTTGTAGTTAAACGTAATGATGCAATAACTATCTCGGAGATAGAAACATTAGCGCCGACACATTTAGTTATTTCACCGGGTCCATGTACACCTAATGAGGCGGGTGTTTCACTAAATACAATTTCATATTTTGCCGGTAAGATCCCAATTTTGGGGGTTTGCCTTGGTCACCAGGCGATTGGTCAGGCTTTTGGTGCTTCAATTGTCAAAGCGAGAGAAGTAATGCATGGCAAGGTATCTGCAATTCATCATAACCAGCAAGGTATTTTTAAAGGATTAAATCGTCCATTACAGGTTACTCGTTACCATTCTTTGGTGATTGATGCTGGAACTTTACCCGCTACCTTTGAGGTTACTGCCTGGACGCTACATGATGGAAATATTGATGAAATTATGGGTATTCGGCATAAAACACTACCTATTGAGGGCGTCCAATTTCATCCAGAAAGCATCTTGAGTGAGCAAGGACATGAGTTATTAAATAATTTTCTAAAGTATTAATTTATTACAAATTAGATCATGTCTGGCTATTTATTTCAATGATAAGTATAACTATCAACGTTGGAAAAATAGGTTTTATTTTGCTTGAAATGTAAATCTCAATAGGGGAAAAGCAGTATATAGAAAGTAAATATGTTTTTTGTATTTATCATCGATACAGGACTACTATTAAACATAATAAAAGAAATTTTTGTTAAATTTTTTATTATCAAAAAATGGTACAAAGATGATAATTTGTAAACGTATTTATGCGGATAAAACCAGTAATAATGGCTATCGGGTATTGGTTGATAGGATATGGCCAAGAGGTATTAAAAAACAAGATCTTCGCTATGATGAATGGAATAAAAATGTTGCTCCATTAAATGATTTAAGAAAATGGTTTCATAAATATCCAGCAAATTTTACTCAATTTAAGCGACTTTATTTTGAAGAATTAGAAAATAATCCTGATAGTTGGCAACATTTATTGCTTAAAGTAAAATCGGACTGTTTGATACTTCTTTTTTCTAGCAAAGACGAAGATCATAATAATGCGGTAGTATTAAAATCGTTTTTGGAAAATAAACTTAATAAGGTTTGATTATTATACTCTGACTATCTAGTAAATTTTATGATAGATAGTTCGATTATTTTTAATTTCAAATATCATATTAAAGTTGTATCATTATTCAGCTATTCGATTTTTTATTACTATTGTAATTATATATTCATAATTTAATTGTATATTAATAACAATAAATAAGTTTATAAAACCAATACACTACATAAAAGTAGGTACTGGTTTATAGAATATTAACGTGTACCGTAAACGACAATGGTTTTACCGTGAGCAGAAATCAGATTTTGATCTTCTAGCATTTTTAGGATACGTCCCACTGTTTCACGTGAGCATCCTACTATTTGACCTATCTCTTGGCGAGTTATTTTGATTTGCATTCCATCTGGATGCGTCATCGCGTCAGGCTGTTTTGCTAAATTTAATAATGTTTGCGCAATACGGCCTGTAACATCCAAAAAAGCTAGATTACCGACTTTTTCAGACGTTGTTTGTAAGCGTTTAGCCATTTGTGCTGATAATCGCATCAAAATATCTGGATTTACCTGTATTAATTGGCGAAATTTTTTATAAGAGATTTCAGCGACTTCACAGGCGCTTTTAGCTCTAACCCAAGCTGTTCGCTCTTGCCCTTCCTCAAATAATCCAAGCTCACCAATAAAGTCCCCCTGATTCAGATAGGAAAGGATCATCTCTTTTCCTTCTTCATCTTTAATCAAAACAGCAACAGAACCTTTTACAATATAATAAAGTGTTTCTGCTTTTTCGCCCTGATGAATAAGAGTGCTTTTGGATGGATATTTGTGAATATGGCAGTGTGACAAAAACCATTCAAGAGTCGGGTCTGTGTGTGGTTTGCCGAAAACCATTCGCTTAATCCTCTAATGTTATTGAAGCCTAAATATGAAAATACCAATCTTCATAAGGCTGGCTTATCTTATAAAATTCTAACATAGCATACTAACTTGTTTAGTTTGAAAAAGTTAATATTAACTATAGGGTATATTGATTCGGAATTTTTGGTATTGATCTTAACCATACTATAAATGTGCTTTTGCTTTGTAGCATAATAAAAGCATCCTGTCTCTACTGTCTCGATTCAGTCATGTTGTATAGACCAAATAATCCATATTTTAGCAATAAGTTGATTAGTTTTATTGTGTTTATTAATAAGTATGACAAAGTAAATATTACATTTGAAAATTAAACCGAAATAATAATATATTATTTCATAAGTTATCAAATTATAGCAAAAATAAATATTAACATTATAATATAATTACGTTATTAAATAATTAACCAGAAAATATTACCGCGATTATTATGATATACGGAAAAGATAATTTTATGCATAGTTTGAACTTTAAAATGGTTATAAGAATAAAAAATTGATATAAGTAAAAATATAATGCTGTGTTGTTAGCTTATTTTATGGATAATTTTTTTATTAGTGACAAGCTTTTTTACTAATGGGGTCATAATTAACTCCAATGCTAAACCTAGTTTTCCACCTGGAACAACCAATGTGTTCATTGAAGAAATAAATGAATTGTGTAGCATGGATAAAAGATAGGGAAAATCGATCTGGGTCAGACAATTAAATCGGATCACTATAAAACTTTCATCTGGTGAAGGAATCGCTTTAGCGGCAAAGGGGTTAGAGGTATCAACGGTTGGTACACGTTGAAAGTTGATATGGGTGCGAGAAAATTGTGGGGTGATATATTTAATGTAATCTCCCATTGAGCGGATAACTGAATCCATCACAGCTTCTCTTGAATGACCCCGTTCTGATGTATCACGAATTAGTTTCTGGATCCATTCAAGATTAACAATAGGCACAACACCGACTAACAAATCTACATGTTTAGCCACATTATATTTTGATGTTACAACCCCACCATGTAACCCTTCATAAAATAGTATATTGGTATTTTTAGGTAATGCTTCCCATGGTGTAAAAGTCCCAGGTTGAACGGCTTCATCGTAGGTGTGCAAATAGCGTCGGCGTTTTCCTGTCCCTTTTTCGCCATACTCGATTAAACTTTGTTCAAGCAGACCAAAATCATTGGATTCAGGTCCAAAATAACTAATATGACGACTCTGTTCCTTAGCTTTACGAATAGCAACATCCATTTCAGGGCGAGTATAACGATGAAAGCTATCACCTTCAATGGTTGCTGCCGAAAGCTTTAACTGAGTAAAGATTTTTTGAAATGCAAGGCTGGTGGTGCTGGTGCCCGCACCACTGGAGCCTGTTACTGCAATGATCGGATGATTAGCTGACATAATAAGTGGCTTCCATTACGCATTCAGATAACACAATATTTTAACACATTAATTACAATAACGTAAAATTTCTTTTTATATAGCGATGTATACAGTTATTTAAGAATGTAATTGTGTTTTTGGCAAAATATTTATCGTTTCATGTAATTCAGACCAGACAAGCACAACACTTCCTAATCGTAATTGTTGCTTAATATCCTCAACTTTTTCTTCCAGCGTTTTCTCATCTTTACCATAATCCGTTCCTTCTCGTAACACAAAGCTTTCAATCAAATTATTTAAAGTATCTGCTGCTAGCTGTTGCCATGGAATGATCATAAATTACGGCTCCAGATGTGGGGTTAACCAATCAGGTATGCGTTGCTCAAGCCACATTTTAGGCTGTTTTAATGTGCCACTAACAAACCCAACGTGACCACCATGTTCTGTCATTTGATACTCAATATTAGCGGGTAATTGGTTGATATCCGGTACAACTTCAGGCGCCATAAAAGGATCATCTTTTGCATGAATAATTAGTGTTGGCACACGGATATTCGGTAACCGAGGCAGAGCACTACATTGATGATAATAATCCGCTGCATCTTTAAAACCGTGTATTTTCGCCGTGATGACATTATCAAAATCACGTAGCCGTTTTAGCTTTTTTAGTTGTAGCAAATTAAGCGGTAATGAACCTGGGTAGCGAATGAGTTTGCGTGTTGCATTACGTTTAAGGCCGTTTAGTAAATAACGCTCATAGAATTGTGAAATCCCTTTTTCTAAACGAATTGAACAAGGCTCTAACATTAAAGGGGCGGAAACAATGACTGCTGCATTAACATCAGCATATTGTCCGGTTTCTGCTAAATAGCAAGCTAACATATTACCACCAAGTGAGTAGCCAACCGCGGCAATTGGTACTTGACCGTAAATCATTTTCTGCCATTTGAGGAAGTAGCGGGCATCGGTAATTTCACCGGAATGATAAATGCGTTTTTGTCGATTCGGTTCTCCACTACAGCCACGAAAATGCATAATTACACCAAGCCATCCTCGTCTTTTAGTCGCTTCTAACATGCCATGAGCATATGGGCTTCTAAAACTGCCTTCTAAGCCATGAAAAATGATCAGTCGAGGTTTATGCTTCGCAGATTGAGGATCTTCACTCCAAGCGAGATCAATAAAATCGCCATCAGGTAATTCTAGGCGTTGCCATAACGGTTTGATTTGTGGCTTTTTCCTCACAATACGCGGTAGTAGTGTTTGTAAATGAGGATTTTTAGCCCAATTTATTGGTTGAAAATTTTTACTCATAATTGTAAATCTAAATAATTAATTCTACATATATTCTGATAATATATTGTTATTTTTAATATGAAAAAAAGATTAATAATAGTTAATCAAAGGATCTTAAATGAGTTATGGGCTGATTTTTGCGTTATTTACTTTTTTATTCATTGTGGCGATTACTCCTGGGCCAAATAATTTATTATTTACGTCATCAGGTGCTCAGTATGGTTTGCGGCGTTCAATACCTTTAATGTTCGGCGTAATATTAGGTATCCAGAGTATTTTATTTATTTCTGCTGCTGGCCTTGCTGTTCTTTTACTGCTTTCGCCGGTGCTACAAATTATAATGAAAATTGTTGGGAGTTTATATTTATTATGGCTTGCTTGGAAACTCGCTACATCCCACCATATGCAACTTAATACAGAGTCCAAAGTTGCTAAATCAATTAAATGGTATCAAGGGAGTTTATTACAATTCCTGAATCCCAAAGCATGGATGATGGGCTTAGGTGCGGTTAGTAGTTATAGTGTTGCTGATAACTACGCTAACTCGATTTTGATCATAAGTTTTGTTATGTTGATTGTCAATTTAATCGGTGGTTTTGTCTGGGTTGGTTTTGGTTCTTTAATCGGCATCCTGCTTCGTGGGCGTAATGCTTGGTTTATTTTTAATATTACAATGAGTATTTTTACACTCGCTTGTATCCCTTTTATTTGGTTGCAATAGCGATGCAAAAAAGGGATGCCCCTTTTTTGCATTAACTTAAATCGACATTTTTACTAGCGAACAAATAGGTAAAAATAAAACCGAATAAATAGGAAATCAGTAAGCCAGCAATATAGATAAGTATACCGCTAAAAATCCCGGTTGTAGATTTCATCAGTGGAATAGCAATTAATCCGGATGGGCCGAAAACCGAGTTGAGGCCAATTGGTTGACCCAACCAGGCAACTAATCCGATAAAAAACCCTCAGCGGCTCCGCCAAGACAAGCGGTTATAAAAGGTTTAATGCGCGGTAAAGTTACCCCATAGATTAAAGGTTCAGCAATACCTAATAAACCCGGGATAATTGCCCCCCGTATCTGATTACGTAAGCCAGAATTCTTGGCTGCTTTGATATAGAGCGCTAATGTTGCACCAATTTGACCACCACCTGCCATAGCCAGGATCGGGAAAAGAGGATTAAACCCTTGTGTTTCCATTAAAGCGAAATAAACCGGAATAAAACCTTGATGTACACCAAAAACAACAGCGATCAAAAATAGACCAGCTAATATAGCGGTACCAAATGGATTGCCATTTAAGTGAATAAATAGCCAAGACATACCAATAAATAAATAGCTACCTATTGGCATAATAATCGTGTAAGTAATGGCGCCAACAATCAGCAATGTGATTGCGGAAGTCAGTATCATATCTAAATTGGCGGGAATAATTTTTCTGATTTGTCGTTCAATCCAGGCACCACAAATACAAGCAAGTAGAATACCAATAATATTACCTTGAGGATCAATGGTGTAATTGAAAAAGGTACTCATATTGGAGAAGAAGCCTGTTGTGGCGTGTGGATCGTAGCCCAGAATAAACAGTGACGCAATAATGGCACCATTAATCCCTGAACCACCAAAAACTTTTTGCGTATTGTAACCAATCAAGATCCCTAGAAAAGCATAAAGGCCTTTGCTAAAGACAGACATATAAAGTATTAAATGAACAAGAAAAGTCTGTTGCGTTGCCTCAGTTGGCAGACCGGCTGGATAGTATATTTGTTTGACCAATGTTGCAAAGCCAAGTAATAAACCAACGGCAATAAAACCCGGTATGAGTGGGGTAAAGATAGTGGCAAAAGTGGATAAAAATTTATGAACGCCACTGGTTTGTTTAGTTTTTAATTGTTTTTTGTTGTCGGCGGCAATTTTTTGCAAATCATTCTTAGTGGGTAATATTGTTTCTGTCTCAGAGCTGTCTGCTAATAATTGTTTCATCATGTCGCTAGCAGTTTGAGCATTACCTGGGCCTAATACAATTTGTAGTTGTTTATCACTGTCGATAATTCCTAACACACCGGGAATTTGTTTGAGGCGATTTTTGTCAACTAATTGTATGTCATGCAACGTTATGCGTAAGCGTGTCATACAGTTGCCGTGCTGAATAATATTTTTAGCGCCGCCAATAGCCACCAGTATCTGACTTAACATTTCATTAGTTATTTTTGCCATGGTACTTTTCCTGTAAAACGATTATTAATAGCCAGTTTGTTGTTTTAAGGCGGCTCGAATAAAACCATCATTGTCAGCTAGTGTTTGTTTAGCTTGTTGGGCATTTAAGCCGGTAAGGATCATAACGATAGCGGTTTTACAATGGTTATTACATGCAATAAGGGCTTGTTCTGCTGTTGTTCGATCACACTCTGTTGCAGCCATGACAATATGCTTTTAACGTTCAATAAGTTTAGCATTGGTTGCTTCTACATCTACCATCAGGTTACCGTATACTTTTCCAATCCGTATCATAGCACCTGTAGTGATCATATTAAGGACTAATTTTTGTGCCGTGCCGGCTTTCATTCGTGAGGAGCCAGTAATTACTTCAGGGCCGACAATCGGTATTATTGCGATATCTGCTATGTTGACCATTTCACTGTTAGGATTACAACTAATGCAGGCAACGGTTGCGCCTGTCGTTTTAGCGTAGTTCATCGCGCCCACTACATAAGGTGTGCGGCCACTTGCGGCGATACCAACTAAAACATCTTTTTGATTGAAATTAAAAGCTTTAAGATCATCAGCCCCAAACTGCGGATTATCTTCAGCGTTTTCTACCGCTTGAAGAATTGCTTGGTGTCCACCAGCAATTAGGCCGATTACCATGTCACAAGGGCTGCCATATGTTGGTGGACACTCACTTGCATCTAAAATGCCTAAACGGCCTGAAGTGCCAGCACCGCTGTAAAACAATCTACCATTATGTTGAAAAGCATAGGCAACTTTGTCAATAACAAGCGCAATTTCAGTTAGTGTCTGCTCAACAGCAATCGGCACTTTTTTATCTTCCTGGTTAATGATTTTCAACATTTCTAAGGTTGATAATGTATCTATACTGTTACTAGCTGGGTTGCGACTTTCTGTTACCATTTTATTAAGATCTAATGTCATCGAATGTTTCTATGTTATTTTGGGGAGATATTAAGGAATTATTTATTCTTTATATGTGTTATTGATCACAAAGCGATCTATTCTTATTTCATGGTGACAAGGGAATAAGAGAAAAATGAAAATAATATTATGTTAGCTAATTTATTGTTTAATCAGCCATTAATTTATTAGAATAATAAATAATAAAACAGGAATAATTTATCATAATTATTTTAATCTGGTGATCCGAATATTATGAATAGTCTTCAGTATAGTATGGCCATATTGAGTAAAATTTCATGGTTGTTACCTCAGTTAGCGTTAAATCAGCAGAAAATCGCCACCTTTATTCTTGAACAACCACAAGCGGTATTACTGCTTTCATCACAACAAATAGCGGAACAAATAGGTGTCAGTCAATCAGCAATTGTTAAATTTAGCCAGAAAGTTGGTGTCAAGGGATTTCCGGCTTTAAAACTGGCTATTAGTGAAGAGTTAGGACGTAAGCAAGTACTTACTGAGCAATCACATAAAGTTATTCATAATCAGATTGCCAGTAACGATAGTTTGATGGTTATTGCACAGAAACTGGCGCAAGAAAAAATTGATTCGGTTACCGAAACAACTCGGCGAATTAATTATCAGATTTTTAACAAAGTTGCCACATTGGTCAATCATGCCCAAAGAGTACAAATTGTTGGCATTGGTGGGTCAGGATTAGTGGCAAAAGATCTCTATTATAAATTGCAAAAAATAGGTATTACTACTCTTGTTGATTTAGACCACCACGTTCAAATAACAACAGCGCTAACCCTTACTGCAAAAGATATTCAGATTGCTATTTCATTTAGTGGAAAGCGAAAAAATATTTGTGAAGCGGCAGCAATAGCTAAGCAGCAGGGAGCGAAAGTAATTGCCATTGTTGGTAATAAACAACAGACACCATTAGTGCAGTTAGCTGATTATGTATTGGAAAGTATCGCTGGTGAAAATGAATGGCGAAGTTCGTCAATTTCTTCTCGTGCCGCCCAAAATACGTTGACCGATTTGTTATTCCTGGCGCTATTACAAAAACGGGAGGTAAAAGCCCGTTCATTAATCATAAATGCCCGTTTAATGATCAACAAATTAGATGAATAGTGACTGACGGCACGATGAGGCTAAGCGTAGCCTCATTAATGCCAGCTGCGCTTAGTTAAGTTTTATTATATTGTTAAAAAAATCTGTCTTGAATCGAATTATGCCTGACATTCGAACTCTTTTATCATATTTTCCAGAGTTTCTTGCTGTGCTAGCCACTCGGTTTCGGTTTCCTCTAATGTCGATTTTGTTTCAGTTTGCTGTTTTAGGTAATTATTGAGTTCAGATTTACGATTGTGGTTATAAATATCACTATCAGCCAGTTTTTGTTCAATTTGAGCTAATTGATTAGATAGATTTGTGATCTTTTGTTCTAATATTGATAACTGTTTTCTGATTGGCTGCGTGCGTTGGCGGAATTTTGCCTCACGTCGTTTTTGTTCTTTACGATCTTGGGCAGTTAAGTTAGCTGATAGCATCTTATCTTGTAACTGTTCCTGACGAATTTGTTGGTGCTGTTGTTTATTCTGTTCGGTTAACCATTTTTGATAGTCGTCCAGATCACCGGCAAAAGGTTCAACCTGACCTTGATGAATGCAATAAAATTCATCTGTTGTTGAGCGCAGTAAATGGCGATCATGGGACACAACAATTAAGGCGCCATCAAATACAATCAATGCTTCTGTTAATGCCTGTCGCATATCCAAATCTAGATGGTTAGTTGGCTCATCGAGCAGCAGAAGATTGGGCCGTTGCCAGACAATCAAGGCTAATACTAACCTCGCTTTTTCCCCGCCGGAAAAATGTATACATGGCTCATTTACTTTGTCGCCTTTAAAGCCAAAGCCACCAAGATAGTCGCGCAAATGTTGTTCAGTTTCTTGCGTAGCAAGGCGGTAAAGATGTTGTAATGGCGACTCATCCATGCGCAGATAATCTAATTGATGTTGTGCGAAATAACCGAGTTTAATGCCTTTCGCTAAGGAAATTTCCCCCTGTTGGGGTAATAGGTCACCAGCCAGTAACTTGATTAAGGTTGATTTACCTGCCCCGTTACGGCCGAGTAAACCAATTCTTGAGCCGGGAACCAGATTGAGTTTAATTGATTTTAAGATGACTTTATCGCCGTAGCCAGCGCTAACTTTTTCCATTTTAAGCAGGGGATTAGGTAAACAATCTGGTGCTCGAAACGAAAAGTGAAATGGGTTATCAATGTGGGCGGGGGCAACCAGTTCCATACGCTCTAACATTTTGATCCGACTCTGTGCCTGTTTAGCTTTTGTTGCTTTATAACGAAAACGATCAATATATTTTTTTAAATGGTTAACTTTTCCTTGTTGGTTTTCGTAAAGTGCTTGTTGTTGCGCCAGTTTAGTCGCTCTTTGTTGCTCAAAGGAAGTATAATTACCTGTATATTCGAATAAATTTTCTTGTTCGATATGCAGCACTTTGTCAATGATAGGATCGAGAAAATCTCTATCATGGGAAATCAGGATCAGAGTGCCAGTATAATTTTTAAGCCATTTTTCTAACCAAATAACCGCGTCTAAATCTAAATGGTTAGTTGGTTCATCGAGTAATAATAGATCAGAACGACAAATTAAAGCTTGTGCCAGATTTAATCGCATCCGCCATCCGCCGGAAAAGGCGCTGACAGGTTCATCTATTTGTAATGGTGAAAAACCTAAACCATGTAATAAACTAGCAGCACGAGCGCGAATACTCCAAGCATTGATAGCATCCAGTTGACCATGTATTAATGCAATAGCATGGCCATCATTTTTGTCATTTGCTAGTTGTAGTTGTTTTTCTAATTTGCGGTATTCGTGATCGCCATCAATCACATATTCAATGGCAGATTTTTTTAGTGCAGGTGTTTCTTGATTGACCCAAGCGAGAGCCCAAGTTGTTGGAAAAGTAATGCTTCCTGCTTCAGGTTGCATGTCACCTTTGATTAACGAAAATAGAGTCGATTTCCCACAGCCATTTTTGCCAATTAAGCCCACTTTTTGGCCTGGTGTGATAGAAGCTGTTGCACTGTTTAGTAAAACCCGAATACCACAGCGCATTTGTAGCGAAGAAAATACAATCATATAAACCGTATCTTGATAATATATTAAATCATTTATAATTTTAAAGAATATAAATGGCCTTTGGTGTGTATGTTAACTAAAAATTGTGCTTCTGGCACGCTTTTGAGGAGCTAATTATGTCGCTACCACCCAAGATTCTCATTATCTATGCCCATCCTGAACCTACTGAATCTGTGGCGAATAAGATGCTCATTGAATATGTTCAGGATTTAGACAATGTTGTGATCCATGATTTATATGGCACTTATCCGGACTATTTTATTAATGCCAGTTATGAACGGAAGTTGCTTTGTCAGCATGAAATTATCATTTTTCAGCATCCGCTTTATACCTATAGTTGTCCATCTCTTTTGAAAGAGTGGTTTGATAGAGTATTAACGCGAAATTTTGTTTGTGAGCAAAGTAAACAACTTAAAGGCAAATATTGGCGTTCGGTTATTACTACCGGAGAGCCTCAGGAAGCTTATCAATATGGTGGTTATAACCGTTTTCCGTTAACTGAATTGTTACGTCCTTTTGAACTTATCGCTTTAATGTGTGAAATGCAATGGTTATCACCGGTGATTATCTATATGGCAAGAAGGCAGTCGCTTGAAGACATGCAGGAGTGTGCAAAAGCCTATCGTGATTGGCTAAAATCACCCTTAGAGCATGGAGGTTTATAATTATGGAAGAATTTAGTTCATTCCGTTCTATTATGATATTCCTATTGGCGGGTGTCATTATGGTACCTATTGCCCAAAAAATTCGGCTAGGGGCGGTATTAGGATATTTATTAACTGGTATTGTCATTGGGCCATTTGTGCTGGGGTTTATCCGAAATGTTGATGAAATTATGCATTTCGCTGAATTAGGTGTGGTTTTTTTGATGTTTTTAATTGGCTTGGGACTTAATCCAGTTAAATTATGGACATTAAGGCGTTCAATTTTTGTTGTTGGCACCGCTCAGGTGATCATAACAGCCGCACTATTTACCGGTTTACTGATTATTATTCATTTTTCTTGGCAAGCAGCACTAGTTGGTGGGTTAGGTTTAGCGATGTCATCAACGGCAATTGCCTTACAGATTATGCATGAAAGGAACATGAGTAATACAGAAAGTGGGCGATTAGGGTTTTTCTGTCTTACTTTTTCAAGATATGGCAGTGATCCCGATATTGGCACTTATTCCATTTCTTGCCAGTGGAACGGCTGATAGCGATTGGTATCGAATTGGACTAAAAGTGGTTGCCTTTGTTGGTTTATGGGTAGGAGGGCGCTATTTATTACGGCCATTATTTCATCTGGTTGCTAAGTCAGGTATTCATGAAATATTTACTGCCGCTTCGTTGCTTGTCGTATTAGGTGCGGCTTTTTTTATGGAAAAACTCGGCTTTTCTATGGCGTTGGGCACATTTATGGCGGGTGTACTACTGGCTGATACTGAATTTCGTCATGAGCTGGAGATCACGATAGAACCTTTTAAAGGTTTGCTACTCGGTTTATTTTTTATTTCTGTTGGCATGTCGCTTAATTTAGCCATCCTTTGGTCACATTTATTAGAAATAGTCTTCGGTGTTGTGATCCTGGTAATATTAAAATTTGCTATTCTCTATATTTTAGGTTAGCTAGCGCGGGTGCGTCGTTCTTCACGCCTACTGTTTGCTGGCGTATTGAGTCAGGCTGGTGAATTTGCATTTATTATCTTTTCGACCACTATTAATGTGAAAGTAATGAGTAACGAGCAAATGTCGTTGTTATTAGTTATCGTTACTTTATCTATGATGACAACGCCACCGATGATGCAGCTAATCAGCAAATTACTGACTCACTGGTACAATGTGCGTAATGAGCCGATTGAAAAACCTTTTGTTGAGGATACCGATCCACAAGTTATTTTGGTAGGGTTTGGACGTGTTGGCCAAGTTGTTGGTCGTTTATTAATGGCCAATAAAATTCGTATTACGGTATTAGAGCAAAATGTCAGTGCAATTAATACGATGCGACGCTATGGCTATAAAGTTTATTATGGCGATGCGCAAGATTTGCAATTACTGCGATCGGCCGGAGCGGCGAAAGCCAGCGTGATTGTTATTACCAGCGATAATCCGGAAGAAGTGATGGGGATAGTTCATTTATGTCAGGCTAATTTTCCCAATCTTCATATCATAGCAAGAGCTCGAGGACGTTTTGAAGCGCATCAATTACGAGAAAATGGTGTGGCCGATTTTTGTCGAGAGACATTTGTCAGTGCGCTTGAGATGGGCGAAAGGACATTGATAAATCTAGGTATACATCCCCATCAGGCTCACCGAGCAAAACAGCATTTTCGTCGACTAGATGTTAAAATATTTAAAGAAAATTCGCCTAAAGCCGGTGAGGGTGAGATTGGCCAAGCGACTCGAATCAAAGAAGCGCGTAGAGAGCTTGAAGAATTGTTTGAAATAGAAATAACGCAAGAGCGTGGACAACCAAAAAGTTGGGATTAACATAAGATTAATTAGCGAGAAAGTGAATGTCTGTAATACGTAAAAGATTCATTGCTGGCGCTGTTTGTCCTAAGTGCCAATCTCAAGATACGCTGATGGTTTGGCAAAAAAATGCATTTGATTACCTTGAATGTAAAAAGTGTCACTATAGGCAATCTCAGACGGTAGATGGATCTGATAGTCATATCAAAGATAAAAATTTGCAAATAGAAATTTTTACTTTGAAATAAAAATAATGTTTTTTATAAGTTTCAATACAGCTGTACTTTTTTTTGTACAATCGGAAAAATTTTTTATCCACGACGTTGTAGGAGATGTAATGAAAAAAGTAGCGAAAGATTTAGTGGTGAGCCTGGCTTATAAAGTGAGAACAGAAGATGATGTATTAGTTGATGAGTCGTTGGACACTGCGCCACTTGATTATTTGCATGGTCGTGGTTCTTTGATTTCAGGTTTAGAAAAGGCACTCGAAGGACGCAGTGTTGGTGAACATTTCGATATTGAGATCCAAGCTGATGACGCTTATGGTCAATATGATGAGAATTTAGTTCAACGTGTACCAAAAGATGTTTTTGTTGGTGTTGATGAGTTACAAGTTGGTATGCGTTTCTTAGCTGATACCGATATGGGCTCAATACCGGTAGAAATTACCGGTATTGAAGGTGATGAGGTTATCGTTGATGGTAATCACATGTTAGCTGGTCAGAATTTAAAATTTAATGTTAAAATTATCGCGATCCGGGAAGCTACTGAAGAAGAATTAGCGCACGGCCATGTTCATAGTGAGGATGGTCATGAGGGTGGTTGCTGTAATGGTGAGCATCATGGTGATAAAGGGTGTTCTCATGGACATGGTGGTTGTGGTTGTGGTTGTCATTAAGTTGGCATAATAATCACCTAGACTGAAATAAATCAGCGAGAAAATAGGCTCGCTGATTTTTTGATTGCTTAATAGTGTGGTGGTGGAGTTTCTTCATTAATTGGCGCTAATGGTGATGATTGTGTGGCTTTTAATCGTTCAGTAACCAGTTGCATATGTTCTTTTAATTTAACCATTTCAAGTTGTTGTTCGACAACCACTTGATTAAGCGCTTCAATGGTGATCTCTTGAAAAGATAATTTACTTTCCAAATCTTCTAATCTTTCTTCATATTTTTTAAGTAAATCCACTTGGACAGTAGCCCGCCTGCGTCGGGAGCTAAGACGCTGTAAGTAAATGGCTGTCCTTAGTAACCGCCTCCCGTTATAATCCGGTGTATGTATATTCCCCGACCCGCAAAACTTCTCTTCCAGATAGATGACGGCTGGAACCGGTTACTCATGAAATACGGCTCTTCCGTTCCCGAATGGACTAAACTGGTCGTCGAACGGATGCTCGCCTGTGGCACCGGTGCTATGGGTATCCGTCGTTATTGCTGCGACTCCCCTGACTGCCCGCACACCAAATATTTCTGTCAGAGCTGCAAAAGCAAAGGCTGCAGCGCCTGCGGGATGAAAGCCACCGAACAGTGGATAGCCGAGCAGCAACACATTTTGCCAGACTGCGAATGGCAGCACATCACTTTCACTATGCCTGATAAACTCTGGCCGGCATTTAATCACAACTGGCCATTACTGAATCAGTTGTTTGCCTGTGCCGCTCGAACCCTGCTGAAATGGGCAGAAAAACTCAATATCGAAATCGGGTTGTTTGTCGCCCTACATACTTACGGGCGTCAGCTTAACCAACACCCGCATATCCATTTATCGGTGACCCGCGGCGGATTATGCCGCAAACACGACGTCTGGCGACCGGTTTTCTTCAAAAAGAAAGTAGTAGAGCGGTACTGGCGCCGGGCTGTCATCGCGTTACTTCGAGAGAATTACGGCGGGCTGAATTTACCTGCTGCCGGCTATGTGCATATCCGCGACTACCGGGAATGGTGTCAGTTTCTGGAATCACAGTACCAGCGGCGCTGGAAAATTCACTTTGCGAAAAAAACCAAACATGCCCGACAAAATGTCAATTATCTTGGCCGTTACCTGAAACGCCCGCCGGTTGCAGCCTCAAAACTGCGTCATTATAACGGCGGCACTGTTGTCCATCATTACTATGATCACCGGACGGGAAAGCACCGCACCCAATATCTGAGCCAGGAAGCAATGTTGTTGCGCTACATCAGCCATATCCCGTCACAGCATTTTAAGATGGTGCGGTATTACGGCTTTCTGGCCAACCGGAAACGGGGTATTTTGCTGCCGAAAGTCTATGCGGCACTGGGTATGCAGGTGAAGAAAAAACCGCATAAACCGGGCTTTGCGTCGCTGATGAAACACTTTACGAATGTGGATCCGTATCAATGCATATTATGTGGGAGCCGGATGATTTTTAACAGCGTACAGGTGGGTATCAGAGCAGAAGTATTACTGGAAATGCGCCGTAAGATAGTCAAAAAGGCGCGATGGTTACGGAAAACCGCGTAGGGAAGATCTAACTAAATTCAATTTATTGTATAAAAAAACCTCTGGTTGACGAAAAGCCAGGCGACTACTTGATGGTGAAACTAGAGATCGGTCATCCGTATCAGCAATTAAGGTCAGAAAAAAAGAAATAATTAACATTCAATTTCCTAACCATGAACCTCCTGTCGGGAGTGAAATACATAGATTGGATATTCGATATAATGCCTACTGATAAAGCCTTAGAGAAGTTTTTTCTATTATGATTTACCTGGTAACTTCTTTTTATTGGCCTGGTTTAACTATATTTAATCCCTTAACTTATTGTATTATCTCGCAGTTGATTAGCTAACACACTTTACTATGACTGATTAGGAATAATAAACATAATTGGAGAATTGAATGAAATCATTATTTAAAACAACTCTTTTAGTGACGTCTTTGTCTATGTTGCTAAATACCTCGCAAGTATTCGCTGCTGATGCAAATAAGAAATTTGATAATGAAGATCAGCATAGCGCTTATGCATTAGGGGCTTCGCTGGGTCGTTACATGGATAATTCTTTAATGCAGCAAAAATCTATCGGTATTAATCTTGATAGGCAACAGCTTTTAGCTGGCGTACAGGATGCGTTTATTAATAAAAGTAAACTTAATGATCAAGAAATAGAAACAACCTTAAAAGCACTTCAAAAAAGAATACAAACTGCAGCCCAGCTAAAAATGGAAGAAGAGAGTAAAAAGAATGATAAATTGGGTGATGATTATCGAGCTAAATATCTTAAAGAAGAGAAAAGTGCAGTAAAAACAAAAAGTGGATTAATTTATAAAATTGAAAAACCAGGCCAAGGAGCAAAACCAACAGATAAAGATACTGTCGTGGTAAATTACGAAGGTCGTTTAATTGATGGCTCAGTATTTGACAGTTCTTATAAGCGTAATGAACCGTTAACAATTGCGCTTGATTCAGTGATCCCTGGTTGGACCGAAGGTTTGCAACAATTGAAAAAAGGCGGCAAAATTCAACTTATTATTCCACCAGAATTAGGTTACGGAAAATCTGCAGCAGCGGCAATTCCAGCAAATTCAACTTTGATCTTTAATGTTGAGTTATTAGATATCAAACCGACTAAGAAATAATTGAGAGACAAAAGAGGCAGAGTTAAACTCTGCCTTTGGCTTTCTTATATATCAAGGATAGTCGAGATTTATTTATATTAATTTATGATGAGTGGCAATATAAATGCGGTAATAGAAATTGCGCATTATCAATAAATACATCGAATATAATTTAAAGTATTTTTATAAATGTTAATATTATTCAATTTGCTTAAAGTATTATTAGCAGGTTTTTTTGTGATTTTTGTCTAAATTAAATGATTAAGTTACTTTTTTGTTTATGTCCTGTGAGGCAGGCCAAAGGTCTGACACGAGATCCCTTGACGATCGGTCTTTGTGGTTTTAACGTCTTAGATTCTTTTTACCGTAAGTTTAGCGTATTGATGATTGCTAAATAAATTGCACATTAATAATAAGATCGGTGTTTACTCACATAATCGTTTAATAAAGTTTCGTCAATATGTAGAGGATGGAGTCTGAATGTCTAACCTATTATATTCTAATGATAGCTGTGATAATGATTTACTGGATGATCAACCGTTTGATGGTGTTGATTACGCGATTTTGACATCTTATGAATCGATGGTTGACGGTTTGGCTATGTTAATTGGTGGGCATTGTGAAATTGTTCTTCATTCACTTGAAGATTTAAAATGTTCAGCGGTCAGAATAGCTAATGGTGAACATACAGGCCGTAAGATTGGTTCACCAATTACCGATTTAGCTTTACGTATGCTACATGATATGACCGATATTGATTCCAGTGTATCGAAAGCTTATTTTACGCGCGCAAAAAGTGGCGCCTTAATGAAATCAGTCACTATTGCTATCCGTAATCCCAAACGGCGAGTTATTGGTTTACTTTGTATTAATATGAATTTAGATATGCCATTTTCTGAGATAGTCAAAACATTTGTGCCGGAAAAAAACCATGAAGTTGCTTCCAACGTTAATTTTGCCTCTTGTGTTGATGATCTTGTTGCTCAGGCATTGGAATTTACCATAGAAGAAGTTAATGCTGATCGGAATGTGCCAAATAATATGAAAAACAGACAAGTCGTGCTCAATTTATATGAAAAAGGAATTTTTGATATTAAAGATGCGATTAATCAGGTTGCTGATCGTTTGAATATTTCTAAGCACACTGTTTATCTCTATATACGGCAGTTTAAAAGTGGTGAGTAAATAAATGGGGGCTTCTACTTTAAATAAGCCTTTGACTTATTGCCTATTAGTGACAGAGCCTGCTTATGGAACTCAGCAGGCCACTAATGCTTGGCAATTCGCGAATGCTTTGGTTATGGAAGGACATATACTAAAAACCGTTTTTTTCTATCAAGAAGGTGTTTATAACGGTAATCACTTAATTTCACCAGCTAGTGATGAACTTAATTTACTTATAGGATGGAAAACATTAGCACAGCAGACAGGATGTCAATTGAATGTCTGCGTTGCTGCTGCATTGCGACGGGGTATTATTGATGAAACTGAAGCCAAAAATAGTCACTTACCCGGTGCTAATCTGGATGAAGATTTTGTATTGAGCGGGTTAGGTAGTTTGGCTGAGGCCATGCTTGTCTGTGATCGCACAGTTCAATTTTGAGATAAATATGAAAAAAATAGCATTTGTATTTATGAAAATACCTCATGGAACTTCAAGTGGTCGTGAAGGATTAGATGCTTTGCTCGCCGCTTCTGCATTAACTGAAAAGATTGGTGTTTTCTTTATTTCTGATGGTGTTTGCCAATTACTGGTCAAACAAAATCCGAGCAAAATCCTGGCGCGTGATTACATTTCAACCTATAAATTACTGCCATTATATGATATTAATGCTTGTTATATTTGTCAGGAAGATCTTGAAGCAAGGGGATTCTCTGCTGACAGTAGCTTTATCCTACCGGCAACAGTTATTCCTGCTGACAGGCTTAGACGTAACTTAGCAGATTATGATGTAATTCTGACTTTCTAGTTAAACAGAAGACTAACATGCTATATACCATTTCTACTTCCCCTTATTATAGTGACTTTGATTCACTCATTAGCTTATTAACGGAGCAGGATGAGGTATTATTATTACAGGATGGGGTTTTGCTGGGACATAAAATCTCATCGGGTAATAAAGATAATAATTTTTTAATGCAATTAAAAGATAAAGGGATTCAAGTTTTTGCTTTACAAAATGATGTAGAAGCAATAGGATTAATGCCATATATGTCATCTTATGTCCGTCAGATATCTTATGTTGATTTTGTGCAATTAACGGTAAAACATCCACAATATTTTGCTTGGTAATGGATGATCCTTTGTATATTTCTTGACACCTGCCTCTGTCAGCAATAAAATTTCGCGTCCTCGTGTTTTATCTTGGCGATAAGCGAGGAAAATATCCGTGTTTACGAAGCAAAAACCAGGAGCTTTTTTAATGTCAACAATTAATCAGCTGGTTCGCAAACCACGTAGCTCGAAAGTTGTGAAAAGCAACGTTCCTGCACTGGAAGCTTGCCCGCAAAAACGTGGTGTATGTACTCGCGTATATACTACTACCCCTAAAAAACCTAACTCAGCATTGCGTAAAGTATGCCGTGTTCGTTTAACTAATGGTTATGAAGTGTCTTCTTACATTGGTGGTGAAGGCCATAACTTGCAGGAACACTCAGTAATCTTGATTCGTGGTGGTCGTGTTAAAGACTTACCCGGTGTGCGTTATCACACTGTCCGCGGTGCACTGGACTGTTCTGGTGTAAAAGATCGCAAACAAGGTCGTTCTAAATACGGCGCTAAGAGGCCGAAGGCTTAATGGTTCTCCGTTAAGTAAGGCCAAACATTTAATTTTTTAATGTCAAAATAAACTCATAGAGTTTTGGACAACCCTGAATTTAAAAACGGAGTATATCCATGCCACGTCGTCGTGTAATTGGTCAACGTAAAATTCTACCAGATCCAAAGTTTGGATCAGAATTATTGGCTAAATTTATTAATATTTTGATGGTAGATGGTAAAAAATCTACTGCAGAAGCAATTGTATATAGTGCGCTTGAGGCCCTGGCTCAACGTGCTGGAAAAGATCATTTAGAAGCCTTTGAAATAGCTCTGGACAATGTTCGTCCAACAGTGGAAGTTAAATCACGCCGTGTTGGTGGTTCAACTTACCAGGTTCCTGTTGAAGTTCGTCCTGTCCGTCGTAATGCATTAGCAATGCGTTGGATTGTTGAAGCTGCTCGTAAACGCGGTGATAAATCGATGGCTTTGCGCTTAGCAAACGAATTATCTGATGCGGCTGAAAATAAAGGCACTGCTGTTAAAAAACGTGAAGATGTTCATCGTATGGCAGAAGCTAACAAGGCGTTTGCACACTATCGTTGGTAGCATTCGCTAGTTATGTTTCGTAAGGGTAACATGGTGTTACCCTGGTACGAATTGAACGGTCACGAGAGAGGAAAAAATGGCTCGTAAAACTCCCATTACGCGTTATCGCAACATCGGTATTAGTGCCCATATTGATGCTGGTAAGACCACAACAACTGAACGTATCCTATTTTATACTGGCGTGAGCCATAAAATTGGTGAAGTTCATGATGGCGCAGCAACGATGGACTGGATGGAGCAGGAGCAAGAGCGTGGTATTACTATCACTTCAGCTGCAACTACTGCTTTCTGGTCTGGTATGGGTAAACAGTTTGACGAACACCGTATCAACATCATTGACACGCCAGGACACGTTGACTTCACTATTGAAGTAGAACGTTCTATGCGTGTTCTTGATGGTGCGGTAATGGTTTATTGTGCAGTTGGTGGTGTTCAACCACAATCTGAAACAGTTTGGCGTCAGGCAAATAAGTATCAAGTACCCCGTATCGCATTTGTTAATAAAATGGATCGCATGGGTGCTAACTTCTTGCGTGTTGTTGAACAGATTGAGTCACGTCTGGCAGCAATACCAGTTCCACTTCAGTTACCTATTGGCGCTGAAGAGTCATTCACTGGTGTCATCGATTTAGTTAAAATGAAAGCAATCCAGTGGAATGATAGTGATCAAGGCGTCACTTTCGTTTATGAAGATATTCCAGCAAACTTACAAGCTCAAGCTGAAGAGTGGCATGGTAAGCTGATTGAAGCTGCGGCTGAAGCATCAGATGAATTGATGGAAAAATATTTTGGTGGCGAAGAGCTGTCTGAAGAAGAGATCAAACAAGCATTGCGTAAGCGCGTATTGAATAATGAAATTATTTTGGTTACGTGCGGTTCAGCCTTTAAAAATAAAGGTGTACAAGCAATGCTGGATGCGGTTATTGAATATTTACCCGCACCTACTGATATTCCGGCAATTAATGGTGTTTTAACCGATGGTAAAAATACACCAGCAGAACGCCATGCAAGTGATGATGAGCCTTTTTCAGCATTGGCATTCAAAATTGCAACTGACCCATTTGTTGGTCATTTGACTTTCTTCCGAGTTTACTCTGGTGTAGTTAATTCAGGGGATACCGTTCTTAACCCAGTTAAAGATAAAAAAGAGCGTTTTGGTCGTATCGTTCAGATGCATGCTAATAAACGTGAAGAAATTAAAGAAGTCCGAGCGGGTGACATTGCTGCCGCTATCGGCCTCAAAGATGTGACTACCGGTGATACGCTATGTGCTATGGATGCGCCAATTATTTTGGAGCGTATGGAATTTCCACAGCCTGTTATCTCGGTTGCTATTGAACCTAAAACTAAAGCTGACCAAGAAAAAATGGGTATTGCTTTAGGTCGTTTGGCTCAAGAAGATCCATCCTTCCGCGTGTCAACAGATGAAGAGTCTGGTCAGACAATTATTGCTGGTATGGGTGAGTTGCATCTGGAAGTATTGGTTGACCGTATGCGTCGTGAATTTAAAGTTGAAGCGAACGTTGGTAAACCACAAGTAGCATACCGTGAGACTATTCGTAAGTCTGTTGAGCAGGAAGGTAAGTTTGTTCGTCAGTCTGGTGGTCGTGGTCAATTTGGTCATGTATGGATACGCGTTGAACCTTTGGAAGCAGGCCATGAAATTGGTTATGAATTCCACAACGAAATCGTTGGTGGCGTTGTACCTAAAGAGTACATACCTGCGGTGGATAAAGGCGTTCAAGAACAGATGAAAAATGGTGTTCTGGCGGGCTACCCCATTGTTGATGTCAAAGTGGCATTGTATGATGGTTCCTATCATGAGGTTGATTCCTCGGAAATGGCATTCAAAATTGCAGGTTCTATGGCTTTCAAAGAAGGTTTCATGAAAGCAGGTCCAGTTTTGCTGGAGCCAATCATGAAAGTTGAAGTTGAAACGCCTGAAGACTATATGGGTGACGTAATTGGTGACCTGAACCGTCGTCGTGGTATGATTGAAGGTATGGAAGATACAGCAACTGGTAAGACAGTTCGTGCTCAAGTACCATTATCAGAAATGTTTGGTTATGCCACAGATCTGCGTTCACAAACTCAAGGTCGTGCTTCTTACTCAATGGAATTTTTGAAGTACAGTGAAGCACCAACCAATGTTGCTCAAGCAATTATTGAAGCTCGTAAAGCTAAGTAATTGGCTTTCGGTTTAACTATTTAATCTGGTTCTCTCCTATTGTTTGAGAGAACTCTATAAGGAATAGAGTCGTGTCTAAAGAAAAATTTGAACGTAAAAAACCGCACGTTAACGTTGGTACAATCGGCCACGTTGACCATGGTAAAACAACTTTAACTGCAGCAATCACCACCGTATTAGCGAAAACTTATGGCGGTAGTGCACGTGCATTTGATCAAATTGATAATGCACCGGAAGAAAAAGCGCGCGGTATCACAATTTCTACCTCTCACGTAGAATATGATACGCCAACCCGCCATTATGCCCATGTTGATTGCCCAGGCCACGCAGATTATGTAAAAAACATGATCACCGGTGCGGCACAAATGGACGGCGCGATTTTAGTGGTTGCGGCAACAGATGGTCCAATGCCACAAACACGTGAGCATATCCTATTAGGTCGCCAGGTAGGTGTTCCTTACATCATCGTTTTCCTGAACAAATGTGATATGGTTGATGATGAAGAGTTGCTGGAATTGGTTGAAATGGAAGTGCGTGAGCTTCTTTCTCAGTATGATTTCCCAGGAGACGACACGCCGGTAATCAAAGGTTCAGCGTTGAAGGCGCTGGAAGGCGTTGCTGAGTGGGAAGAGAAAATTCTAGAGTTAGCGAAAGCATTAGATGACTACATCCCAGAGCCAGAGCGTGCGATAGATAAACCGTTCTTGTTGCCAATCGAAGACGTATTTTCGATCTCAGGCCGTGGAACCGTAGTAACAGGCCGTGTAGAGCGTGGTGTAGTTAAGGTTGGTGAAGAAGTTGAAATTGTCGGAATTAAAGAGACGACCAAAACGACGTGTACGGGCGTAGAAATGTTCCGCAAACTGCTGGACGAAGGTCGTGCAGGTGAGAACGTAGGTGTATTATTACGTGGTACCAAGCGTGAAGATGTAGAGCGTGGTCAAGTATTAGCAAAACCAGGTTCAATCAATCCGCATACTCAATTTGAATCAGAAGTATATATTTTGAGCAAAGATGAGGGCGGTCGCCACACGCCATTCTTTAAAGGTTACCGTCCACAGTTTTATTTTAGAACGACGGATGTAACGGGCACAATCGAGTTGCCAGAAGGCGTAGAGATGGTAATGCCAGGTGATAATATCAACATGAAAGTGACGTTGATAGCGCCAATCGCGATGGATGAAGGATTGCGTTTTGCGATCCGTGAGGGTGGCCGTACAGTCGGTGCCGGTGTCGTTGCTAAAATTATTGCTTAATCTTTAGAGCAATAATTGTGAAAAGGGCATCATCTGATGCCTTTTTTATACTAGCTTGGATAATTTAAGAACCTATCTCATCAATAGTTTATATGGTAGTTTAATTATTGGTGAGATAGGCTCTGATTAAAGAATTATTGGATGTCTCTCAATAGTTGAATGTCATACTGGTTTATGGCGTAAAGTGAGATACAATAGTGGTATGTTTTATTTCGGTCAAATTTGAATTGTTTTACGAGGCAAATTGACTTTTTATTATATCATAGTAACGGGTTGATTTATGAGTGTGAATAGCGATGCTCAAGAAAGCGGACGTAGTTTTGATGTAGCAAAATGGGTATTAGTCGCGATTCTTTTAGTTATTGCTATTGTTGGTAATTATTATTTCCGACAATACAATCTTGCATTACGTGTCATAGCAGTTGTTGCTATTGCCGCGCTTGCTGGTGGCATTGCATTGTGGACAGCAAAAGGAAAAGCAACTTTAGCATTTGCTCGCGAAGCTCGTATTGAAATGCGTAAAGTCATTTGGCCAACGCGCCAGGAAACATTACAGACAACATTAATTGTTGCGGCAGTTACTGCCGTTATGGCACTAATTCTTTGGGGATTAGATGGTATACTGGTGCGTTTAGTTTCATTTATTACAGGCCTGAGGTTCTAAGATGTCTGAATCCCCTAAAAAACGCTGGTATGTTATTCAAGCATTTTCTGGTTTTGAAGCTAGAGTTGCCCAGTCATTGCGTGAATATATCAAGTTGCATGATATGGAAGATAAGTTTGGTGAAGTGATGGTGCCAATCGAAGAAGTTATGGAAATTCGAAGTGGCCAACGTCGTAAAAGTGAACGAAAATTCTTTCCAGGATATGTTTTAGTTCAAATGACTATGGATGATGCTAGCTGGCATTTAGTGCGCAGTGTACCACGTGTTATGGGTTTTATTGGTGGTACACCAGATCGCCCAGCTCCTATTAGCGATAAAGAAGTTGATGCGATTATGAATCGCTTGCAGCAAGTAGGGGATAAGCCGCGACCCAAAACACTGTTTGAGCCAGGAGAAATGGTTCGTGTTAGTGATGGTCCATTTGCAGATTTCAACGGTGTGGTTGAAGAAGTTGATTATGAAAAGAGCCGTCTTAAAGTATCGGTTTCTATTTTCGGTCGTGCAACACCGGTAGAATTAGATTTTAGTCAAGTAGAAAAAGTGTAATACACTTGACAACTTGCTAAAGGCGGGAAATTTAGCTACAATTTCGCGCTTTTTATTTTTTATGGTCTGAAAATTGCCCAGGTCATTATATACACAGGGGAGCTTCATAATTGAGGCGACATTACCCAATTAGAGGAAATATGCATGGCTAAGAAAGTACAAGCCTATGTTAAGCTGCAAGTTGCAGCAGGCATGGCTAATCCTAGTCCTCCTGTTGGTCCAGCTTTGGGTCAGCAAGGTGTGAATATCATGGAATTTTGTAAAGCGTTTAATGCTAAGACAGATAGCTTAGAAAAAGGCTTGCCAATTCCAGTTGTAATTACTGTCTATTCAGACCGTTCATTTACATTTATAACCAAGACACCACCTGCCGCGGTATTACTGAAAAAAGCAGCGGGTGTTAAATCAGGTTCAGGTACACCAAATAAAGAGAAAGTTGGTAAAGTAACCAGCGCACAAATTCGTGAAATTGCTGAAACTAAAGCTGCGGATATGACAGGGGCTGATATTGAAGCGATGATGCGTTCAATTGAAGGTACTGCTCGTTCCATGGGCTTGGTGGTGGAGGGTTAATCAATGGCTAAACTAACCAAGCATATGCGCAATATCCGTGAAAAGATTGATGCAACTAAACAATATGATATTACTGAAGCAATTACACTTTTGAAAGAATTGGCGACGGCTAAATTTGTAGAAAGCGTTGACGTTGCAGTTAATCTTGGTATTGATGCACGTAAATCTGATCAAAATGTTCGTGGGGCAACTGTTTTGCCGCATGGTACCGGTCGTTCTGTTCGTGTTGCGGTATTTACTCAAGGAGCGAATGCTGAAGCTGCGACAGCTGCTGGAGCTGAATTAGTTGGTATGGAAGAACTGGCTGATAAAATTAAAAAGGGTGAAATGGACTTTGATGTTGTTATTGCTTCGCCAGACGCAATGCGCATTGTTGGCCAGTTAGGTCAGATTTTAGGACCTCGTGGCTTAATGCCAAATCCTAAAGTTGGTACAGTAACGCCTAATATCGCTGAAGCGGTTCAAAATGCCAAAGCGGGTCAGATCCGTTATCGTAATGATAAAAACGGTATCATTCATACCACTATCGGTAAAGTTGATTTTGACGATAGTAAATTAAAAGAAAACCTTGAAGCACTATTGGTTGCGTTGAAAAAAGCAAAACCCTCTTCTGCTAAAGGTGTTTATATTAAGAAAATTAGCCTATCTACCACGATGGGAGCAGGAGTTGCTGTTGATCAAGCAGGATTATCTGCGTCAGCATAATTTTTGAGTATCATTTTTAGCTTTACCTTTGTGTTAAATTTGTATAGAATTTGGCGCCTTATGTTTGCTATTTCTATTTTAAACAGAAAATAGCAAACGCCGAATTTAGGTTGGTGCCTGGCCTTATCCAGGCCCCGTCCAAGACCGTAGGTGTAAGTGATTACTTAATATCCTACGTAGACGGTGACAGAGCCACTAAGATTAATTTCTGGATTCTGCTCACCGTATTTAACGCTCAAACATATGGGATGTTTTGAGTGATGTGAGTCCCGGGGTAACCCGGTTAATCCAGGAGCAAGAAGCTAATGGCACTAATTCTTCAAGACAAACAAGCGATTGTTGCTGAAGTCAGCGAAGTAGCCAAAGGTGCGCTGTCTGCAGTTGTCGCGGATTCTCGTGGTGTAGCTGTAGATAAAATGACTGAACTGCGTAAAGCAGGTCGCGAAGCGGGTGTTTATCTGCGTGTTGTTCGTAATACGTTGATGCGCCGTGTTGTTGAAGGTACTGCTTATGAGTGCCTCAAAGAAGCGTTTATTGGTCCAACCTTGATTGCTTTTTCTAATGAACATCCGGGCGCAGCAGCTCGTTTGTTTAAAGAATTCGCGAAAGCGAATCCAGCATTCGAGATTAAAGCAGCAGCCTTTGAA
Source organism: Arsenophonus endosymbiont of Crataerina pallida (assembly GCF_964020125.1). Classification (NCBI taxonomy): domain Bacteria; kingdom Pseudomonadati; phylum Pseudomonadota; class Gammaproteobacteria; order Enterobacterales; family Morganellaceae; genus Arsenophonus; species Arsenophonus endosymbiont of Crataerina pallida. The sequence goes on from NZ_OZ026540.1 coordinate 1,088,558, forward strand.
GGAGAGCTTATCCCAGCGAATCAAATCGATCGTTTGGCAACTCTTCCAACTTACGAAGAAGCAATTGCGCGTCTGATGTCAACCATGAAAGAAGCCTCTGCAGGTAAGTTGGCTCGCATTATGGCGGCACTACGCGATCAGAAAGAAGCTGCTTAAAGCTATTTCCGTTGTTGCTTTTTAACGTATAAAATATTTCTGAATTTTAGGAACCCTTGTTATGTCTGTAATAACTAAAGAACAAATTCTTGATGCAGTTGCAGAAATGTCTGTAATGGACGTTGTTGCACTGATCACTATGATGGAAGAGAAGTTTGGCGTTTCTGCTGCGGCAGCAGTCGCGGTTGATGCAGCTGAAGCAGTTGAAGAAAAAACTGAATTTGATGTTATCTTGTCTGCTATTGGTGCTAACAAGGTTGCGGTTATTAAAGCTGTTCGTACAGCAACTGGCTTAGGACTAAAAGAAGCTAAAGAAATGGTAGAATCAGCGCCAGCAACAATTAAAGAAGCAGTAAGCAAAGACGAATCTGAAACATTGAAGAAATCGCTGGAAGACGCGGGTGCTTCTGTTGAAGTTAAATAAGCTTTGCTTTAAGTTGGCAGCCTAATTTTATAGGCTGACGGCTGGTGATTTTTTAGTCACCAGCCTTTTTGCGCTATAAAGTGTATTAGGGTATCAGTAATATTTCACACTGTTTAGTTACTGAGTTATCCTTTCAATGCTTTTTGCTATTGACGACTTAATATACTGCGTTTATGACTCTGACAATTAAAGCTTGGTAGTTATATAATGCAATGAAATGATTTAAGAGTAATAGCAATAAGTATTATGGAAAATAATCTGTTTTCCGTTCCAAAAAATAGTGTTGCAGATGCTGTCCTTTAGGACGGACAGAGTGGGCCACTGATCAGCAAGCTGAGGAACCCTATGGTTTACTCCTATACCGAGAAAAAACGTATTCGTAAGGATTTTGGCAAACGTCCGCAAGTTTTGGGTGTTCCTTATCTTTTATCTATCCAACTTGACTCGTTCGCTAAATTTATCGAGCAAGATTTAGAAGGTCAGAATGGGCTGGAAGCAGCATTCCGTTCTGTATTTCCAATTCAAAGCTACAGTGGCAATGCTGAATTGCAATATGTTAGCTATCGTCTTGGTGAACCTGTATTTGATGTTAAAGAATGTCAGATCCGTGGTGTCACTTATTCTGCTCCTTTACGGGTTAAGCTACGCCTTGTTATTTACGAGCGTGAAGCACCAGAAGGCACCGTAAAGGATATAAAAGAGCAAGAAGTTTACATGGGTGAAATTCCACTCATGACAGATAATGGTACTTTTATTATCAATGGTACAGAGCGTGTTATTGTCTCTCAATTACATCGCAGCCCTGGTGTATTTTTTGATAGTGATAAAGGTAAAACCCATTCTTCAGGTAAGGTATTATATAATGCACGCATTATTCCTTACCGTGGTTCATGGTTAGATTTTGAATTTGATCCTAAAGATAATCTTTTCGTTCGTATTGATCGCCGTCGTAAATTACCGGCGACCATTATTCTACGTGCGATGGATTATGGTACCGAAGAAATCCTCAATCTCTTTTTTGAGAAAACGATTTTCCAAATCAGTGATAATAAACTGTTGATGACGTTGATACCTGAACGTTTACGTGGTGAAACGGCTTCTTTTGATATTGAAGCCAACGGTAAAGTCTATATTGAAAAGGGCCGCCGTATTACTGCACGTCACATTCGTCAGCTAGAAAAAGACCAAATCAGCAGTATTGAAGTACCTGTTGAGTATATTGCTGGTAAAGTGGTAGCTAAAGATTACATTGATGAAAGTACCGGCGAATTAATCTGTACAGCTAATACAGAGCTTTCTCTGGATATGTTGGCACGTCTAAGTCAAGGCGGTCATAAAACCATTGAGACCTTATTTACTAATGACTTAGATCATGGTGCATATATTTCAGAAACATTGCGTACTGATCCAACAAATGATCGTTTAAGTGCATTAGTTGAAATTTACCGTATGATGCGTCCAGGCGAGCCACCTACTCGCGAAGCGGCAGAAAATCTGTTCGAAAACTTATTTTTTTCTGAAGAACGTTATGATCTTTCCGCTGTAGGGCGCATGAAATTTAATCGCTCACTAGATCGTGAAGCAATTGAAGGCTCAAGCATCTTAAGTAAACAAGATATCATTGATGTAATGAAAAAACTCATTGGTATTCGCAACGGTAAAGGTGAAGTTGATGATATTGACCATTTAGGTAACCGTCGTATTCGTTCGGTTGGCGAAATGGCTGAAAATCAGTTCCGAGTTGGTTTAGTGCGCGTTGAGCGTGCGGTTAAAGAGCGTTTATCATTAGGTGATTTAGATGCATTAATGCCTCAGGACATGATTAACGCGAAGCCGATTTCTGCTGCGGTTAAAGAGTTTTTTGGTTCCAGCCAATTATCGCAGTTTATGGATCAGAATAACCCACTGTCTGAAATCACACATAAACGTCGTATTTCAGCATTAGGGCCAGCTGGATTAACACGTGAACGAGCTGGCTTTGAAGTTCGTGACGTACATCCAACGCACTACGGACGTGTATGTCCAATTGAAACACCTGAAGGACCGAATATCGGTTTGATTAACTCATTGTCTGTCTATGCACAAACCAATGAGTATGGTTTTTTGGAAACACCTTATCGTTTGGTACGAGATGGTATCGTTACTGATGAAATTCATTATTTGTCAGCGATTGAAGAAGGTAACTACATCATTGCTCAGGCGAATACTGTTTTAGATGATGATGGTCGGTTTGTTGAAGAATTAATCACTTGCCGTAATAAAGGTGAATCCAGTTTATTCAGCCAAGATCAGGTGGAATATATGGACGTTTCAACCCAGCAGGTTGTTTCTGTTGGTGCTTCATTAATTCCATTCCTTGAGCATGATGACGCAAACCGTGCATTGATGGGTGCGAACATGCAACGTCAGGCGGTACCGACGTTACGCTCAGATAAACCATTGGTTGGAACGGGTATGGAGCGTGCCGTTGCTGTTGACTCTGGAGTAACAGCGGTAGCTAAACGTGGTGGTACCGTTCAGTATGTTGACGCTTCACGTATTGTTATCAAAGTTAATGAAGATGAAATGTATCCTGGTGAAGCCGGCATTGACATCTATAATCTGACTAAATATACGCGTTCTAATCAGAACACTTGTATTAATCAAATGCCATGTGTTTCGCTCGGTGAACCGATTGAACGCGGTGATGTTTTGGCTGATGGACCATCGACTGATTTAGGTGAATTGGCGCTTGGTCAAAATATGCGCGTGGCGTTCATGCCCTGGAATGGTTACAACTTTGAAGATTCTATTTTGGTATCTGAACGAGTGGTACAGGAAGATCGTTTTACCACCATTCATATTCAGGAATTAGCTTGTGTATCACGTGATACTAAGTTAGGGCCAGAAGAGATTACGGCAGATATTCCTAACGTAGGTGAAGCTGCATTATCCAAATTGGATGAATCAGGTATTGTTTATATCGGTGCTGAAGTAACGGGCGGCGACATTCTGGTTGGTAAGGTAACACCGAAAGGTGAAACGCAATTAACGCCAGAAGAGAAATTGTTGCGCGCCATTTTTGGTGAAAAAGCTTCTGATGTTAAAGATTCTTCACTGCGGGTACCAAATGGGGTATCAGGAACGGTTATTGATGTACAAGTCTTTACCCGTGATGGCGTAGAGAAAGATAAACGTGCGTTAGAAATCGAAGAAATGCAGCTTCGTGATGCGAAGAAAGACTTAACTGAAGAGTTGCGTATCTTTGAATCAGGTCTATTTGCCCGTATCCGAGCAGTACTAACTAATGGCGGTATTGAAGGTGAAAAACTGGATAAATTACCGCGTGAACGTTGGTTAGAATTATCCTTAAAGGATGAAGAAAAACAAAATCAGCTAGAGCAATTAGCTGAGCAGTATGATGAGCTGAAAGCTAAATTTGAGAAGAAGCTAGAGGCTAAACGTCGTAAGATCACTCAAGGTGATGATTTAGCGCCAGGCGTATTGAAAATCGTTAAAGTTTATTTGGCAGTAAAACGCCAAATCCAACCGGGCGATAAAATGGCCGGCCGGCATGGTAACAAAGGTGTTATTTCAAAAATAAACCCTGTTGAAGACATGCCTTACGATGAAAGTGGTAACCCTGTTGATATCGTTTTGAACCCACTGGGCGTACCATCACGTATGAATATTGGTCAAATTCTGGAAACCCATTTGGGGATGGCTGCTAAAGGTATTGGTGATAAAATCAATGCCATGCTGAAACAACAGAGTGAAGTAGCCAAATTGAGAGAATTTATTCAGAAAGCTTATGACTTAGGAGATGATCCTCGTCAAAAAGTTGATCTCAGTACCTTTTCTGATGAACAAGTTCTGCGGTTAGCACATAATTTGAAGAAAGGTATGCCAATTGCGACACCGGTCTTTGATGGTGCAAAAGAAAAGGAAATCAAAGAACTATTGACTTTAGCTGAGTTGCCGACTTCCGGTCAGATTACATTGTATGATGGTCGTACAGGCGAGAAATTTGAACGTCAGGTGACAGTTGGCTATATGTATATGCTAAAACTGAATCATCTTGTTGATGATAAAATGCATGCACGTTCAACAGGCTCCTATAGTCTGGTTACTCAACAACCGTTGGGTGGTAAAGCACAGTTTGGTGGTCAGCGTTTTGGTGAGATGGAAGTTTGGGCTCTGGAAGCATATGGCGCCGCTTACACCTTGCAAGAAATGCTTACCGTTAAATCCGATGATGTGAACGGACGTACTAAGATGTATAAAAACATCGTAGACGGCAACCATCAGATGGAACCAGGGATGCCGGAGTCTTTCAATGTATTATTGAAAGAGATCCGTTCGCTGGGTATTAACATCGAACTGGAAGACGAGTAATAAGTGATGTTGTAAAGCTTAGTCGCGACTAAGCTTTATAAATTGTTACACTGGGTTTAGGAGGAAGTGGTTAAAACCGCTTCCTAGCAGGTTTAACTCCGACAGGAGCCATTCCGTGAAAGACTTATTAAAGTTTCTGAAAGCACAGACTAAAACAGAAGAGTTTGATGCGATCAAGATTGCTCTGGCCTCTCCAGATATGATCCGTTCATGGTCATTTGGTGAAGTGAAAAAGCCAGAAACTATTAACTACCGTACGTTCAAACCTGAGCGTGATGGTCTTTTCTGTGCACGTATTTTCGGGCCAGTTAAAGATTATGAATGTTTGTGTGGTAAATATAAACGATTAAAACACCGAGGTGTGATTTGTGAGAAATGTGGTGTTGAGGTTACTCAGACTAAAGTGCGTCGTGAACGTATGGGTCATATTGAGTTGGCTTCACCAACAGCACATATCTGGTTTTTAAAATCATTACCGTCACGTATTGGTTTGTTACTTGATATGCCTTTGCGTGATATTGAGCGGGTACTCTACTTCGAATCTTATGTTGTGGTCGAAGGGGGTATGACAAGCTTAGAGCGTGGACAAATCTTGACTGAAGAGCAATATCTTGATGCTTTGGAAGAGTTTGGTGATGAATTTGACGCTAAAATGGGTGCAGAAGCTATCCAATCTTTGCTAAAAAATCTCGATTTGGAGCAAGAGTGTGAAGTACTACGTGAAGAGTTAAATACAACTAACTCTGAAACTAAGCGGAAGAAATTGACTAAGCGTATCAAACTGCTAGAAGCGTTTATTCAGTCTGGTAATAAGCCTGAGTGGATGATCCTGAATGTACTACCGGTATTACCGCCGGATTTGCGTCCGCTTGTTCCGCTAGATGGTGGTCGCTTTGCAACTTCTGATTTAAATGATTTATATCGTCGCGTTATTAACCGTAACAATCGTTTAAAGCGTCTATTGGATTTGGCTGCGCCTGATATCATTGTACGTAATGAAAAACGAATGCTACAAGAAGCGGTTGACGCACTGCTGGATAATGGACGTCGTGGACGTGCGATTACTGGTTCGAATAAACGTCCGCTGAAATCTTTGGCCGATATGATCAAAGGTAAGCAAGGTCGTTTCCGTCAGAACTTACTGGGTAAGCGAGTTGATTACTCAGGTCGTTCTGTTATCACGGTTGGTCCTTATCTTCGCCTGCACCAATGTGGTTTGCCGAAGAGAATGGCATTAGAATTATTTAAGCCATTTATTTATGGTAAATTGGAATTACGTGGATTAGCGACAACGATCAAAGCAGCCAAGAAGATGGTTGAGCGTGAAGAAGCTGTCGTCTGGGATATTCTCGATGAAGTGATTCGTGAACATCCGGTGATGCTAAACCGTGCTCCAACGCTGCATCGTCTTGGTATTCAGGCGTTTGAGCCTATTTTGATTGAAGGTAAAGCAATCCAATTACACCCACTTGTGTGTGCTGCTTATAACGCTGACTTTGACGGTGACCAGATGGCTGTTCACGTCCCGTTAACTTTAGAAGCGCAGTTAGAAGCGCGTGCCTTAATGATGTCGACAAATAATATTTTGTCGCCAGCCAGTGGTGAACCTATCATAGTACCTTCTCAAGACGTGGTACTTGGTTTGTACTATATGACACGTGATTGTGTAAATGCTGAAGGTGAAGGCATGGTATTGTCTGGCCCGAAAGAAGCTGAGCGGGTTTACCGTGCAGGCTTAGCATCATTACATGCTCGCGTTAAAGTCCGTATTACAGAAGAAGTCCGTGATGGTGAAGGTAATGTTGAGGTTGCAACTCAGTTAGTTGATACCACAATTGGTCGCGCTATCTTATGGATGATTGTACCTAAAGGCCTGCCATACTCATTGGTTAATCAGCCGTTGGGTAAAAAAGCAATTTCTAAAATGCTTAATACTTGTTACCGTGTTTTAGGTTTAAAACCAACCGTTATCTTTGCCGACCAGATCATGTACACCGGTTTTGCTTATGCAGCTCGTTCTGGTGCTTCTGTTGGTATTGATGATATGGTAATACCGGAGAAGAAAGCCAGTATTATTGCTGAAGCTGAAGCTGAGGTTGCTGAAATTCAAGAACAGTTCCAATCAGGTCTGGTTACTGCGGGCGAACGTTATAACAAAGTTATTGACATTTGGGCTGCGGCTAATGAGCGTGTCGCAAAAGCGATGATGGAGAATTTATCCACAGAAACCGTTGTTAACCGTGATGGCCAAGACGAACAACAAGTTTCGTTTAACAGCATCTTTATGATGGCTGACTCTGGAGCACGTGGTTCTGCCGCACAGATCCGTCAGTTAGCGGGTATGCGTGGTTTGATGGCGAAGCCGGATGGTTCAATTATCGAGACACCGATCACCGCTAACTTCCGTGAAGGTTTGAACGTATTACAATACTTCATTTCAACTCACGGTGCACGTAAAGGTCTAGCCGATACCGCCTTGAAGACAGCAAACTCAGGTTATTTAACCCGTCGTTTAGTTGATGTTTCACAAGATCTGGTTGTCACTGAGGATGATTGTGGTACCCACGACGGTATTTTAATGACACCAGTTATTGAAGGTGGTGACGTTAAAGAACCTTTACGCGAACGTGTCTTGGGTCGAGTCACCGCGGAAGATATATTAGTACCTGGTACAGCGGACATTTTAATACCGCGTAACGCCTTATTAAGTGAAAAATGGTGTGATGAACTGGAAGCTAACTCTGTTGATAGCGTAAAAGTACGCTCTGTTGTAAGTTGTGAAACTGACTTCGGTGTTTGTGCGAAATGTTATGGACATGATTTAGCGCGGGGTCATATCATCAATAAAGGTGAAGCTGTTGGTGTTATTGCTGCTCAATCAATCGGTGAGCCTGGCACACAGTTAACAATGCGTACATTCCATATTGGTGGTGCGGCATCACGTGCTGCTGCGGAATCGAGTATTCAGGTACGTAACAAAGGTAATATCAAACTAGTTAATGCTAAGTTTGTAAAAAACTCTGAAGGTCACTTGGTTATCACTTCTCGTAATACAGAATTGCGAGTGGTAGATGAATTTGGTCGAACCAAAGAAAGCTATAAAGTTCCTTACGGTGCACACCTGAATAAAGGTGATGGCGTTAATGGTGGTGAAACCGTTGCTAACTGGGATCCACATACCATGCCGGTTATCAGTGAAGTTGCGGGTATTATTCGTTTCTCTGATATGGCAGATGGACAATCTATTATACGTCAGACAGATGAACTAACGGGTTTATCATCAATTGTTGTGCTCGATACAGCTGAGCGTACTGCGGGTAGTAAAGATTTGCGTCCTGCATTGCGTGTTGCTGATGCGAAAGGCAATGATGTATTAATTCCGGGTACTGATATGCCAGCGCAATATTTCTTGCCTGGTAAAGCGATTGTTCAATTGGATGATGGTGCAACAATTAATATTGGTGATACCTTAGCTCGTATTCCACAAGAATCGGGCGGTACTAAGGATATTACTGGTGGTTTACCACGGGTTGCTGATCTATTCGAAGCACGTCGACCAAAAGAGCCGGCTATTTTGGCTGAAATTAGCGGTATTATTTCTTTTGGTAAGGAAACTAAAGGTAAGCGTCGCCTAGTTATCACACCGATAGATGGTGATGATGCATACGAAGAAATGATCCCTAAATGGCGTCAGCTTAATGTCTTTGAAGGTGAGCGAGTTGAGCGTGGTGATGTGATTTCTGATGGCCCGGAATCACCGCATGATATTTTACGTTTGCGTGGAGCGCATGCTGTTGCTCGTTATATCACCAATGAAGTCCAGGAAGTTTATCGTCTACAAGGCGTTAAAATTAACGATAAGCATATTGAAGTTATCGTTCGTCAGATGTTACGTAAAGTCACAATTGTTGATGCTGGTAGCTCTGAATTCTTGGAAGGTGAACAAATAGAGTATGCACGCGTTAAAGTAGCTAATCGTAAATTAGAGCAAGATGGAAAAGTGCCTGCTACCTTCAGTCGTGATCTGTTAGGTATTACCAAAGCGTCTCTGGCGACAGAGTCCTTTATCTCAGCAGCGTCATTCCAGGAAACAACACGTGTGCTTACCGAAGCTGCGGTGGCTGGAAAACGTGATGAACTTCGTGGTTTGAAGGAGAACGTCATTGTTGGCCGTCTAATTCCTGCCGGTACAGGCTATGCATATCATCAAGATCGGATGCGTCGTCGTCATATGGTTAATGAACCTGTTGAATCATCACAAGTTAGCGCTGATGGGGCAACGGCTAATTTGGCAGAATTGCTAAATGCGGGTTTTGGTAACCGAGACCATGAATAATGCAGCTTGATCTGTAAAAAATGCCCTCATAACGAGGGCATTTTTATAGCTATATTATGGAGAAAATTAAATAATGACACGCTGTCGTTTTATTACTTTATATATATTGAGTATTTTTATTTCTTTTTTTCTCAGTTTTCCACTTTATGCGGAAAACAGCATGGTTCCATTGTTAGAAAAACGTCTTGATGTTGATCTCAACAAACCAATGAAAGTTAGCCAGGATAGTGTGATTTATGCGGTAGTGGGAGGAAAAATACGGCCAGCTGGTTGGTTATTGAAAAATTCGGTTTTACTTATGCAACAGGCGAAAAATAATTTTTACCGTTTTCATTTTGGTAATAGTGTTGGCTATATTACTCAGCAACAAGCTTTTGAGGCAAAAAAAAATCAGTTTCCGGCGGATACTTTAAAACAATTAGATCAGCCAGTTTATGACTATTTAGTGAACAATGAAAAAACGCCTATCTATGAAAATGCAGATGAGAAAAGCACGGTTATTGGTTTTCTGTCCGCCAATTTACGTTATCCAGTACTAAGTCGAATAGCGAAGAAAGTTGAGTTTGACTCATCATCCATGAGCTCTTGGTTTATTATTGATCTTGGTGGTAGACTGGCTTTTATTAATGGTCAAGATGTTTCATTAGATAAAGGGATCCCAATTCTCACCTATCATCATTTACTTCCTGATAATGAAAATAAATTATTTCGCCATACTTCAACAACTACTTCGGTAACAGCTTTTAAAGCTCAAATGGATTACTTAAAACAAGCGGGTTATCAGACAATTACCTTGGATGAAGTTGATGGTTATTTAAAGAAAAAAATTAATTTACCGGGTAAGGTAGTCAGTATAACTTTTGATAATGGCTTAAAATCGGTTTATCGCTATGCTTATCCAATCTTGAAAGCGCATGCGCAGCTGGCAACGCTTTTTGTTATCTCCTCGCGGATTAAATTTCATGATCAAAAATGGGATCCGAATGGTTTACAATTTATGAGTAGACATGAGTTGAAAAACAGTCGCGATGTCTTTGATATTCAATCTCACTCCCATTTTCTACATAGATTAGATAATAAAAATCAACCAATTATTTTTAGCCGATCTTATCGTACAGTAAAACTTGATTTTGCCCATTCTCGTCGTGTATTAGCGCCATTTAATCCCTTTCAACGTTACTTGGCATATCCTTTTGGTGCCTATAATGGACAGGTCATGGATGCGGCAAAAGCTGCTGGAATGATGTTGGCACTGACGACTATTCAAGGTAAAGTGAAACTGGGTGATAATCCGTATGCCTTGAAACGATTATATGCCTTGCGGAATGATCCAATGGAAAAATTTGCCCAAATGGTGGGCAATGGCGAGCAACAAATTATTAATAAAGACATTATTGTTGATCAATAAAGACTCATTATGTAGGTATCACTATAGGTAAGATCATAGCTAGGCAAATTTTTATTCTATTTAGTTGCTAGAAAAAAGGAATTAAAAATTAACCATTTGATCGAGTAGACCCGCTATCACCACCGATTAAGGTGGTGTTTTACTAACGGCCTAAATGGTGATCCCAATCTTTCCAGACGGGTTGGAGTCCAGCATTGATAATAACCTTAGCCATGGTTTCAGCGCTGCGATTATCATAGACAGTAAATTGCTCCAGTGCTTGATGATTATCAGCATAACCACCGGGTTGAGTCTTTGAACCAGCGCTAAGGGTATTGATAACCAGTGGAATAATATTATCACGGAAAAAAGGAGATTCACGGGTTGATAATGAAAGCTCAACTTCGGGTGCCAATAAACGGAAAGCGCAAATTAATTGAATTAATTCTGCTTCGTGGATGGTTGATGCTGGCTGAATACCCCCTATACAAGCGCGTATTCGGGGGAAAGAAATAGAGTAACGGCTTTTCCAATATTTTTTTGCAGATAAGATAGATGATTTGCGACGAGATAATAGTCAACTCGCCAATTATCGGATAATTCGATTAGTGCACCTAAGCCGATTTTATCAATACCGGCCTGGCCAAGGCGATCCGGTGTTTCTAGACGCCAAAAAAAATCTTGTTTTTTCCCCCGTAAATGGTGCTGCTGATAAGTTGGTTGATGATAAGTTTCCTGGTAAACCAGTACACCATCTAAGCCAATTTCTTTCAGTTCCCTATATTCTGTAATTGTTAATGGCTGAACCTCCATCAATAGCGTACTGAAATATTTTTTAATTAATGGAATATATTGGCGAAAATAATTCATCCCCACTTTGCTTGGATGTTCACCGGTTACCAGCAAGAGATTATTATATCCAATGGAACGTAGCGCTTCGCATTCTGCAATAATTTCTGTTTCGTGAAGTGTTTTTCGTTTGATTGGGTTGTGCATGGAAAAACCACAATAAGTACAATTATTAGCACACAGGTTAGACAGGTAGAGCGGTACATAAAGACCAACAGTATTGCCAAAGCGCTGGCGGGTTAATTTTTGCGCTTTTTGAGCGATAACTTCCAGATAGGGATAGGCAGCGGGTGAAATGAGAGCCATAAAATCATTCAGGGACGGTCTGTCTGAGCAAATCGCTTTTTCAACCTCTTGAGCCGATTTGCTATTAATTTGTATCGCTAGTTGCTGCCAATCAAGTTGCTGATAAATTTCAGTAAAAGCCGTCATTATTGAAATGCCTCGAGGAATTGAGTTAAAGGGCTAGTGGATGCCGCTTGATGCTGCTGCGCCGCGAGTCCAGCCGCTTGTACTATCTCACCTGCTTCAGTGGCAATGCGAAAAGCGTGAGCCATTGCAACAGGATCATTAGCAACGGCAATGGCGGTATTTACCAGTACAGCATCGGCTCCCATCTCCAAAGCGGCTAATGCATGACTGGGTGCTCCGAGCCCTGCATCGACAACAACTGGGATCGAGGCTTGTTCAACAATAATTTGTAGAAAATCGTAGGTAATTAATCCTTTATTGGTACCGATAGGTGCGCCAAGCGGCATCACAGCGGCGCAACCTACCTCCTCTAAACGCCGACACAAGACAGGATCGGCACTACAATAAGGTAAAACAATAAAACCTTCTTTTACCAATAGTTCAGCCGCTTTTAACGTCTCAATCGGATCGGGTAATAAGTATTTTGTATCGGGGTGGATCTCAAGTTTTATCCAGTTTGTGGCTAAGGCTTCACGCGCTAGACGAGCGGCAAATAGAGCTTCTTGGGCATTTTTAGCACCAGAAGTATTAGGTAATAATTTGACGCCGATTTTTTGTAATGGCGCTAAAATATCATCATTTTTATTTATTAAATCAAGCCTCTTCATCGCCATGGTGACTAACTGACTGCCAGAAGCTTGTATAGCTTGGGTCATCAATGATGAATTAGCGAATTTTCCGCTACCAATAAATAAACGTGATTGAAAAACAGTATCAGCAATTTTTAACATAAATTAGCCTCCGGCAATGGCCTGGAATAACAGGATCTTATCTTGGTGGTTAATATAGTGATGGTTCCAATCTTCACGGGGAATAATGATCTGATTAATTGCTATTGCAATACCTGATGCGTTAAGTTTCAGATGATCAAATAATTGGCTGATTGTGATTGCACTATTAAGTTCGATCAGTCGATCATTTAGCATAATGTGCATATTTATCTCCTGGTTCCACAAACTAAACAGCTTTTTGCTTTGCTAAGTTGCAAGGTATGCCAATTGTGTTGTTTACCATCGAATAATTTCAGTTTTCCATTGAGAGAAGAAGGTAAATTGATTAATAATTTAATCGCCTCTAAGGCTTGCAGAGTGCCGATAACGCCAACAATCGGTCCGACAACTCCTGCTGTGCGGCAGTTTTGATAGGGTTCATTGGTATCAGGATAAAGGCAAGCATAGCAGCCTTGGTTATAGGGAGGTTCAAGCACTAACAGTTGACCATTGAACCCTACTGCACTACCACTAATGAGTGGTTTTTTTCTGCCACGCAAGCTGCATTAATTGCCTGGCGGGTTGACATATTATCAGTACAATCCAATACCAGATCAGTATTGCGGACAAGTGGACGGAGAGAATGATAATGTTGTTTGGTGTTAAATGTTTTCACCTTGATTTGTGGATTGAGCTGATTAAACTGTTTTGCTGCTAATGTGACTTTAAGCTGAGAAACATCCTGCGTATGGTAAAGAATTTGTCGTTGCAGGTTGGAAATATGTAGCTTATCGTTATCGGCCAACCAGAGTTCGCCGACACCGGCCGCCGCTAAATAAAGTGCCGCCGGTGAACCCAGTCCCCCCAATCCCACAATAAGCACTTTGCTCATTGTTAATTTTTGTTGTCCTTTATTACCGATTTCTTCAAGTAATAGCTGACGGCTATAGCGCATAAAAATAGCATCATCAAGCATCGATCATTTCCTTACCTTCGATGAGATAGAGTAACTGAGCAACAACTTTACGCCAGTTAGTCGATTTGATGATCGCACTAACCATAGCAATACCCCCGACGCCAGTTGCAAGCACTGCGGGAACACACGCTAAAGAGATACCGCCTATTGCAATAGTGGCATAATCTGGTGTGTCATTAACCTGCTGTTTTAGGGTTACTAAACCTTGCGGTGATGAGGACATTAATTTTGTAGTAGTAGGAAAAATATGTCCTAATGCAATATAAGAGGGTTTTAACTGCTTTGCTCTGATGAGTTCTTGTTGATTATGGGTCGAAATTCCTAGGCGTAATCCCGCTTTTTGTAGGCGATTCAGATCAGCGAAATTAATATCCTCTTGCCCTAAATGGACGCCATAGGCGCCATGTTTTATGGCTAATTGCCAATAGTCATTAATAAATAGGCGAGCTTGATATTGCTGGCCTAGCATAATTGCCTGATTAATATCTTGTTCGAGGTTACTGGCTAATCGATCTTTGATCCTTAATTGAATAGTGGTAACACCGACGCTAAGCAAGCGCCTTATCCACTCGACGGAATCAACCACTGGATACAAGCCAAGTTTATGCTCCGTAGTTGCAAATGCGTGATCAGGCCATTTTGTCATCGGAAATCGTCTCCATATCGTGGTATAGCTCACTACCGTGGGCGCGAAATGTTACCGACATCTGTGCCATTTGAGCTGCATGCTTACGGACTTCTTGTGAAATTTTCATGGAGCAAAATTTAGGCCCACACATTGAGCAAAAATGGGCGACTTTACCAGCGGCTTGCGGTAGTGTTTCATCATGGTAGGCACGTGCGGTTGTAGGATCGAGAGCCAGATTAAATTGGTCTTCCCAACGAAACTCAAATCTGGCTTTGGATAAGGCGTTATCACGAATTTGAGCCCCCAGGGTGGCCTTTAGCCAAATCAGCGGCATGGGCAGCAATTTTATAGGTAATAAGTCCTTGTTTTACATCTTCTTTATTAGGTAAACCCAAGTGCTCTTTTGGAGTAACATAACAGAGCATGGCACAGCCAAACCAACCAATTAAAGCCGCACCGATACCAGAGGTAAAGTGATCATAACCTGGTGCGATGTCGGTGGTTAAAGGCCCTAAGGTATAGAATGGCGCTTCATGGCAATGAGTTAATTCTTCCGTCATATTGCGGCGGATCATTTGCATTGGGATATGACCAGGGCCTTCTATCATAACTTGAACATCATATTGCCAGGCTACCTTGGTTAATTCGCCTAATGTATATAGTTCAGCAAATTGCGCTTCATCATTAGCGTCTTGTAAGGAGCCAGGTCGTAATCCATCGCCAAGGGACAAAGAGACATCATAAGCAGCACAGATTGCACAGATTTCGTCGAAATGGGTATACAAAAAATTTTCTTGATGATGTGACAAGCATCATTTGGCCATAATAGAGCCACCGCGAGAAACAATACCCGTCAATCGATTAGCAGTCATTGGTATATAGCGTAGTAAGACACCGGCGTGGATGGTAAAGTAGTCTACGCCTTGTTCGGCCTGTTCAAGTAAGGTGTCGCGAAATATTTCCCAGCTCAAATTTTCTGCAACGCCATTGACTTTTTCTAGTGCTTGATAAATTGGCACTGTACCAATAGGAACTGGGCTATTACGTAAGATCCATTCTCTCGTTTCATGGATATAGCGGCCTGTCGATAAATCCATCACGGTGTCAGCTCCCCAGTGAGTCGCCCAGATTAGTTTTTCAATTTCTTCTTCAATCGATGAAGTTACTGAGGAATTACCGATATTAGCATTGACTTTCACCAAAAAATTTCGACCAATGATCATCGGCTCGGATTCAGGATGGTTAATATTGGCTGGAATAATGGCACGTCCAGCGGCAACTTCTTGTCGAACAAATTCAGGGGTAATATTGTTTGGCAGGTTAGCATTAAAGCTTTGGCCTGGGTGCTGTTGAGTTAATATTTTACTATTGATACGCTCGCGTCCCATATTTTCGCGGATCGCAATAAATTCCATTTCAGGTGTGATTATCCCTTGACGGGCATAGTGCAACTGCGTGACTGTTTTTCCGGTTTTGGCTTTTAATGGTTGTGGTCGGTGATTGAAGCGAAGATGATTCAATCCTGCATCAGTCAGTCGTTGTTGGGTAAAATAAGAGCTTGGTTTTTTAACTAACTCAGTATCATTGCGATCGAGGATCCAGTATTGGCGGCATTTTTTTAAACCCTCCTTAATATTTACAGTTACATCAGCATCGCCATAGGCGCCAGAAGTATCATAGACAGGTATTGCCTCATTCTCTACAAACAAGGGTTTATCTTTTGTACCGCCAACCAAGGTCGGTGAAAGCTGAATTTCACGCATAGGAACTTGGGTATTATAGTGATAACCTGTTAAATAGATCCGTTTTGAATTGGGAAAGTTGATATTTTGTAGCTTATCAAGAAAACGTTGTGCCGCTTCACGTTGTGCTTTTCGTGGCGAAGTGGTATTGGTTTTAACGGTAATATCGCTGGTTGCAATAATATTTTTCAACATAGCAAATTCCTATAATCATTACAAATGGTTCACGTAAGAGAGAAATTGCTTGTCTGGAGCTCGGTGAGAGTAATAGTATAATAATTGCGCTGTTTACTTTTGATAAGTCAAAATCGCAGGTTGATTACTCTTGTTCCCTTCGCAGGTATTAGCCTGATCAGGTTCCGCGGATCCCGAATTAACGGTCTCAGCCTGTAGGTATTATTAAACCGACTAGGCACTCCGACAAGATGATATCAGTATATAAGAGAGATAATGAAAACTGCAATGGATAACTTCTTCATCAAACAACTGTTAATCAAAATAGACACTTGATATTGATGAATAAGGCATATTTTCAAAATTCACTAATCAATAAAATATAGAAGAATTGAGCTATATGATTAGAAAAAAGTTAACAGGAACAGAAACAGGCTGGTGGGTGGTTAGTTCTGGTGGTCGAATTTGGTTGCCAAATGGTGATTTACCGAAAGGTTCCGCCCAATTTTGGTCGCTAACAGGAAAAGAGGCACTCCCTATTGGTGAATGGCAAGCGGAAACGATTTGGTTAATTATAGTAAAATCACCAACGGATATGTGTTCGCCGCGATGGATTGCCAGTCAAGATGAGGGGCTATTTAAACTAGTTGGACGCGGTATTCAACTGGCAGAGTTTTATCGTTCGCACCATTATTGCGGTTATTGCGGCAACAAAATGACAGCCAGCTTAACCGAATGGGCATGCTTGTGTAGTCATTGTCATGAGCGCTATTATCCGCAAATTGCGCCCTGTATTATTGTTGCTATTCGGCGTGCTGATCATATCTTATTGGCTCAACATCGGCGTCATAAAAAAAAGCCAATATTTACTGTATTAGCAGGATTTGTTGAACTAGGTGAGACTATTGAAGAAGCGGTGAAAAGAGAAGTAAAAGAAGAGAGTAATATTATCATTAGTAACATTCGCTATATTGCTTCACAGCCATGGCCTTTTCCTCATTCATTAATGATCGGTTTTCTGGCTGATTATGCCAGTGGTGAAATCCAGGCTAATCCTGATGAGTTAATTAGCGCGGACTGGTATCATCATGATAAATTACCGCTTATACCGCCTCCTGATACCATAGCTCGCCGTTTAATTGAAGATACACTGGCTTTATGTCGGCAAGAAAATGATAACTTATACAAATAATATTAATCACGCTATATCTAAGTTGTTGCTGATTTAAGCAACAAGAAAAAGGCAAATACACGATGATAAATGGCAATTTCTAATTGCCATTTAATGGAGCTAATGATGTCTGCATTAACAAACGATCGCTACTTACGTGCGCTATTACGGCAGCCAGTTGATAAAACCCCAGTATGGATGATGCGCCAGACCGGTCGTTATTTACCGGAGTATCGAAAAATTCGTCAGCAAGCCGGTGATTTTCTTTCATTGTGCAAAAATACCGAGTTAGCCTGTGAAGTGACATTACAACCGCTACATCGTTTTCCATTAGATGCGGCGATCCTGTTTTCAGATATTCTTACTATTCCTGATGCGATGGGCTTAGGTCTTTATTTTTCAGCCGGAGAAGGGCCTATGTTTCAGCGTCCAATTGATTGTGTGGCTGATATAGAGAAACTGCCAATTCCTGATCCTGAACAAGAATTGGTTTACGTAATGAATGCTGTACGCGCTATCCGCAAGGCGTTACAAGGAAAAGTGCCATTAATCGGTTTTTCTGGTAGTCCATGGACATTGGCAACTTATATGGTCGAAGGGCGAAGTAGTAAGGCTTTCACCCATATTAAGAAGATGATGTATACGGAGCCAAAAGCGTTACATTTATTATTGGATAAGTTGGCCCAAAGTGTCATTCTTTATCTAAATGCTCAGATTCGGGCTGGTGCTCAATCGGTGATGATTTTTGATACTTGGGGTGGTGTATTAACCGGTCCTGATTACCATCAATTTTCTTTACATTACATGCATCAGATCATTGATGGTCTACAGCGAGAACATGAAGGGCGTAAAGTCCCGGTGACCTTATTTACTAAAGGCGGTGGCCAATGGTTAGAGGCAATGGCTGCGACCGGTTGTGACGCGTTAGGGATCGACTGGATAACAGATATTGAAGAGGCTCGTTCTCGTGTAGGAGATAAGGTTGCATTACAGGGAAACATGGATCCTTCTATATTATATGCATCAAAAGAACGTATCGAGTTTGAGGTTAAAACAATTTTAAAGCAATTCGGTCAGGGCAGTGGCCATGTTTTTAATTTAGGTCATGGCATTCACCAGGATATTCCACCTGAGCATGTTAAAAATTTTATTAATTCAGTACACAAATTATCAGAGCAATATCATCAATAAGTAAGGTTTATCCAAACAAAGAAAATGCCGATAAATAATAATTGTTATATTTTTTTATTTATTATTAAATCTAAATTAAATATTTACAATTATTTAAATATATTTTTTTAAATTTTGTGTTATAAAACAAATAATAAAATATATTTATATAAAAATTTTTTAAGTAAAAATAAATATGATTGATACCAAATTATTACGTCAGGAACAGACCACAAAAGCTAAACAAATTATTCTTACGGATAATTTTGCTACCCCTAATCTTATTGCTGGTGCTGATGTTGGATTTGAAGAAAAAGGTACCATAACCCGAGCCGCAATGGTTGTTATGCACTGGCCTTCACTTGCTATTGTTGAATATCATATTGCCCGTATACCGACTGAATTTCCTTATATTCCAGGTTTACTCTCTTTTCGAGAGTATCCTGCACTACTGGCGGTTTGGGAAAAACTGCAACATAAACCCGATCTTATTATGGTTGATGGCCAAGGAATTGCCCATCCTCGTCGTTTTGGAGTAGCTAGTCATTTGGGTCTTTTATTAGATATTCCAACGATTGGTATAGCAAAAAGTCGTCTATGTGGTCACCATGAAGCTTTAGATGAAATAGTGGAAAGCTGCCAACCATTGAATGATAATAATGAGCAAATTGGTTGGGTGTTTCGTAGTAAAAAAAGATGTAAACCACTTTATATCTCACCTGGCCATAAAATCAGTTTAGATGCTTCACTATTATGGGTTAAGCATTGTATTAAAGGTTATCGTTTACCTGAACCTACTCGTTGGGCTGATGGAATCGCTTCTAATAGAGCGTTTTTTAATCGAATGAAACAGAATTTGGCATAATTAAAGTTAAAATATGTGGAACCTGTTGATTTTCAGGTAAACTTCGGCGTAAAAGGTAAGTGAGTAGAAATTTGATGTTAAGAAACCCAATTCATTTGCGGTTGGCAAAATTAGATAGTTGGCGGCATATTACTTTCATGGCCTGTTTATGTGAGCGTATGTATCCTAATTATCAATTGTTTTGTAAACAAACGAGCTTTTTAAATCCAATACGTTATCGTATTATTTTAGATTTAATCTGGGAATCACTGATTATTAAAGATAGTAAAATTGATTTTGATAATCAGTTGGAAAAGTTAGAGGAAGTTATTCCCGTCGCAAATGATTTTGATATATACGGAGTTCATCCTGCTATTGATGCATGTATTGCGTTAAGTGAAATAATTCATTCTTACTTAAGTGGGGAAACATTAGAAAGTGCTATTGAAGTAAGTAAAATTTCGATTCGAACTATCGCAATGTTTGAGATGACTCAGACAGGTAAAGAGATGTCTGATGAAGAACTGAAAGAATTGCTTACCATTGAAGAAGAATGGGATATTCAATGGGAGATTTACCGTTTACTTGCCGCTTGTGAAGAGCGGGATGTAGCGCTGATTAAAGGATTAAAATCCGAACTCCGTGAAGTATACTATGCTCTACAGTGAAGGTGGAGAGGAGTACTTTCGGGACGTATATTAAGAATTAATAGGTTCTACATATCCAACGTACTCGATGCTATGCAAATGATAAACACACTGTGTAAGGATAACTTATGAATAAGACTGTAAATAAGAACATGAATAAGGGTCATGTAATTGAATGTGTCGCGCAAAAGGCAAACTTGACTAAGACTCAAGCTAAAAGTGCGTTAGAAGCAGTCATTGAATGTATTACAGATGCATTGAAAGAAGGTGAGCAAGTTCAATTCGTTGGTTTTGGTACTTTTAAGATTAATTATCGTGCAGCTCGTACTGGTCGTAATCCTAAAACAGGTGCAGAACTCAAAATTGAAGCCGCTAATGTACCAGTATTTGTTGCTGGAAAATCACTGAAAGAAGCAGTTAAGTAATTCAGTTGCGAAAGAGAATATTCAGAGGGGGTATTAAACCCCTTTTATTGATTGGGCACATCCTCATTTTACTTGGCGCTTGCACCAGTAAACCTAAAATGCCCGAATTTAGCGCAAGTGGATTTATTTCTGACGCCGGCGTCGTTAGGCTATGGCGCTTAAATGATCAAAAAAGCAACCCTCAAGTAATTGTCGCTGTATATAGTCCTTACCAAGGCAAAAATACTACCATTACTTTCTTTGAATATCGTCAAAATAAACTTTGGCAGATTCGGTATCAATCTTTTGACTATAAAAATAAACAGCAACAACAGCTAAGATTTGATCAAAATGACCATATTATTTTTATGCAGCGCATAATAAATAATAACAAAATTCCTTTAACTAAGGATGATATTGTTCGCTGGCGATTTGAATCAGAGCGTTTAATTGAATTGAGCAACACACTTATTGCTGGTAATGTTCATCTTTACCAAGGTCATTGGCGTCAAGGACAAATTATAACTTGTAGTGGTGAAAAACGTGATACATCGTTTACCGCTCAAGCTGAAAATTGGTTGTTGCAAAGAGCCAAGACTAGTTCAGATGACTTGGCTATTGCCTGGTTAGAAGCACCAGAAGGCAACGAGTTATTGCTCGTTGCCAATAAGAATTTCTGTCTATGGGCGCCAACAAAAGAGAAACTTTAAATTTTTTATTTTAAACGAGCGAGTGCTCGATAACCGATATCATCCCTATAGAAACAACCCGTCCAGGATATTTTTTCTGCTTTCTGATAAGCTGCTTTTTGGGCATCAAGAATTGTTTTTCCAAGCGCGGTAACACACAGTACACGGCCACCGGCAGTAATGACTTGGTTTTGTTTTAATTCTGTTCCGGCGTGAAAAACTTTACACATTTCTGCTGGGTTATCATTGATCCCTTCAATAATATCACCTTTACGATAATTGGCCGGATAACCTTCAGCGGCCATGACAACACCTAAGGCACAGCGTTCATCCCAACATGATGTTTTACCCGCTAATTCTCCTTTAGCGCCGGCTAGACAAAGTTCTACCAGATCAGATTGTAAGCGCATCATAATGGGTTGTGTTTCTGGATCACCAAATCGACAATTAAATTCAATAACCTTTGGATTTCCTTGTTTATCTATCATTAATCCCGCATATAAAAATCCTTGATATCGCCGATCTTCGAGCGCCATACCTTTTACCGTAGGATAAATAATTTGATCCATTACACGCTGATGAATAATGTCTGTGACAACCGGAGCAGGAGAATATGCCCCCATTCCACCTGTATTTGGCCCGCTATCATTATTACCAACACGCTTATGATCTTGGCTTGTTGCCATAGGAATGACATTTTCACCATCAACCATTACGATAAAACTGGCTTCTTCGCCGTCAAGAAACTCCTCAATAACGATACGGTGACCCGCTTGGCCAAATGCATTACCGGCAAGCATATCATGAACAGCATTTTTGGCTTCTTCTAAAGTCATAGCAACAACCACGCCTTTACCTGCGGCTAGCCCATCAGCTTTAATAACAATCGGGGCACCCATTTTGTTTAGGTAGGCGAGTGCGGGTTCAACTTCGGTAAAATTCTGGTAAGTGGCGGTCGGAATATGATGACGTGTAAGAAAATCTTTCGTAAAAGCTTTAGAGCCTTCTAATTGTGCTGCTTTTTGACTGGGACCAAAGATCGTTAAACCGGCATGTTGAAAAGCATCAACAACGCCTAGAATTAAGGGGATTTCTGGTCCAACGATCGTTAAACCAATATTATTATTTTTGGCAAAATCGACTAATCCAATAATATCTGTTATTGAAATATTAATATTGGTTAGATTTTTTTCTAGTGCAGTTCCGGCATTACCGGGTGCAACATAAACCTTGTCAGCGAGAGGTGATTGTGCTGCTTTCCATGCTAAAGCATGCTCACGACCACCATTGCCGATAATTAAAATATTCATGTTATTGCTCCCTAAATTAATGGCGGAAATGGCGCATATCAGTAAAAATCATCGCGATATCATGTTCATTAGCTGCGGCTATGATCTCATCGTCACGAATTGAACCGCCTGGTTGGATAACACAGGTTATGCCTGCGGTAGCGGCAGCATCAATACTATCTCGGAATGGAAAGAAAGCATCAGATGCCATTGCACATCCGACAAGATCTAAATTTTCGTCCTGCGCTTTTAATGCCGCGATTTTTGCTGAATAAACTCGGCTCATTTGTCCCGCACCAATACCGACTGTCATATTATTTTTGGCATAAACAATGGCATTGGATTTTACAAATTTTGCCACATGCCAGCAAAATAGGGCATTATCTATTTCTTGTTCGCTTGGCTGACGTTTGGAAACGACACGCAGATCAGCTTTGGTTACTAAACCTAAATCGCGATCTTGCACCAATAAGCCACCATTTACCCGTTTGAAATCTAAACCTGCAATAGGTGAATGCCATTGGCCACAGGCCAGAACACGCACATTCTGCTTGCTTGCAAGTATTGCGAGGGCAGCTTCAGTAACCGCAGGTGCAATAATGACTTCAACAAATTGACGCTCAATAATTGTTTTAGCCGTATTTGCATCTAATTCACGATTAAATGCAATAATACCACCAAATGCAGAGGTTGGATCAGTTTTAAAAGCGTGATCGTAAGCCGCACAGATATCAGTACTGACCGCAACACCACAAGGATTAGCGTGTTTGACAATGACACAAGCCGGTTTGGAAAAACTTTTTACGCACTCCAAGGCTGCGTCAGTATCAGCAATATTATTATAAGAAAGCGATTTGCCTTGTAGCTGTCTTGCTGTAGCGACAGAGGCTTCTGCTCTATTTTCCTCTATATAAAAAGCTGCAGCTTGATGACTATTTTCGCCGTAACGCATATCCTGCTGTTTAATAAAATTCAGGTTCAATGTACGAGGAAATTTACCTGAAGGCTGGTTCATCTCACCATAATAAGAAGGTACTAACTTACCAAAATAATTAGCAATCATCCAATCATAAGCGGCAGTATGTTCAAAAGCCTTAACTGCCAAGTCAAAGCGGAACATGTTAGTTAGAGAGTTTTGCTGATTATCCATCTCTTCGATGATTTTGTGATAATCCTGACTATTAACCACGACCGCCACATCTTTATAATTTTTGGCAGCAGAACGGATCATGGCTGGCCCACCAATATCAATATTCTCAATGGCATTTTCTAGCGTACAATCTGGCTTGGCAACAGTTTCTGCAAAAGGGTAAAGATTAACAACAACCATATCAATTGGCGTAATTTGATGTTGTCTCATTATTTCGTCATCTTGCCCGCGCCGGCCGAGAATACCGCCATGTACTTTCGGATGAAGCGTTTTGACACGGCCGGCCATCATTTCTGGCCATCCGGTATAATCGGAAACTTCTATAACAGTTAACCCGGCCGCTAGCAATAATTTAGCTGTACCGCCGGTAGAGATAAGTTCAACCTTACGTTGAGATAAAGCTTTAGCAAATTCAACAATACCTTCTTTGTCAGAAACACTCAGTAGAGCACGCTGAATAGGGCGGAGTTGTGGCATGAAATAGATCCCTTGGAATAATAAAATGTTTTAAAACATTAATTAAATTTTATGGCTATTCGCTATTACAAATGATATTCGAAAATAACTAGTTTCAATCAAATATTTTTTGTCGCAAACGCAATTGTAACGCAAACGTTTGCGTATTTCGCTATAATTTTTGTCATTTTATTTTTGTGGATAACTCTGTTAATAATTCGGTATAATATAATGCTTTGCTGTTTAATTAATCAATTAAACAAAATTATGCAAAATTAAGCTTGCCAGCTGCGTAAAACTGCCTATAATGCGCCCCCCACTGAGTCAGTATAGAACGAATCAATTGAATTGAATTTTCTTGACGCAGGGTAAAGAAAAGTAGAAATAACTACTTGACTTTACAGGTGAAAAGCATAATATACGCCACCTCGCGGCCTGGGTCGCACGCTCTTTAACAATTAATCAGACAATCTGTGTGGGCACTCGCAAGACATCATCAAAAAATATTTGATTTTAAAGTCTTGAAGAGTGACAAAACAGTTAATTCATATATGAACTAATATGCAGTAACGTTATTTTGGTCGGCAGCGGCGAAGGTGGTCAAACATCGGCAAAGCGAGTTGAACAAAAGGGCGTTACGGTCAGTAAAACATTCTTTGAGCATCAAGCTTTTAATTGAAGAGTTTGATCATGGCTCAGATTGAACGCTGGTGGCAGGCCTAACACATGCAAGTCGAGCGGCAGCGGAAGGAAGCTTGCTTCCTTGCCGGCGAGCGGCGGACGGGTGAGTAAGGTATGGGGATCTGGCCGAAGGCGGGGAATAACCACTGGAAACGGTGGCTAATACCGCATAATCTCTAAGGAGCAAAGTGGGGGACCGTTCTGGCCTCACACCTTCGGATGAACCCATATGAGATTAGCTAGTAAGTGGGGTAAGGGCTCACCTAGGCGACGATCTCAGCCACTCTGGGACTGAGACACGGCCCAGACTCCTACGGGAGGCAGCAGTGGGGAATATTGCACAATGGGCGCAAGCCTGATGCAGCCATGCCGCGTGTATGAAGAAGGCCTTCGGGTTGTAAAGTACTTTCAGTCGTGAGGAAGGTGTTAGGGTTAATAACCTTAGCAATTGACGTTAGCGACAGAAGAAGCACCGGCTAACTCCGTGCCAGCAGCCGCGGTAATACGGAGGGTGCGAGCGTTAATCGGAATTACTGGGCGTAAAGGGCACGCAGGCGGTTAATTAAGTTGGATGTGAAATCCCCGGGCTTAACCTGGGAATGGCATTCAAGACTGGTTAGCTAGAGTCTTGTAGAGGGGGGTAGAATTCCATGTGTAGCGGTGAAATGCGTAAAGATGTGGAGGAATACCGGTGGCGAAGGCGGCCCCCTGGACAAAGACTGACGCTCATGTGCGAAAGCGTGGGGAGCAAACAGGATTAGATACCCTGGTAGTCCACGCTGTAAACGATGTCGATTTGGAGGTTGTGGTCATGAACTGTGGCCTCCGGAGCTAACGCGTTAAATCGACCGCCTGGGGAGTACGGCCGCAAGGTTAAAACTCAAATGAATTGACGGGGGCCCGCACAAGCGGTGGAGCATGTGGTTTAATTCGATGCAACGCGAAGAACCTTACCTACTCTTGACATCCAGCGAATCCTTTAGAGATAGAGGAGTGCCTTCGGGAGCGCTGAGACAGGTGCTGCATGGCTGTCGTCAGCTCGTGTTGTGAAATGTTGGGTTAAGTCCCGCAACGAGCACAACCCTTATCCTTTGTTGCCAGCGAGTAGAGTCGGGAACTCAAAGGAGACTGCCGGTGATAAACCGGAGGAAGGTGGGGATGACGTCAAGTCATCATGGCCCTTACGAGTAGGGCTACACACGTGCTACAATGGCGTATACAGAGAGAGGCGAGCCAGCGATGGGAAGCGGAACTCAGAAAGTACGTCGAAGTCCGGATTGGAGTCTGCAACTCGACTCCATGAAGTCGGAATCGCTAGTAATCGCGGATCAGCATGTCGCGGTGAATACGTTCCCGGGCCTTGTACACACCGCCCGTCACACCATGGGAGTGGGTTGCAAAAGAAGTAGGTAGCTTAACCTTTTGGATGGCGCTTACCACTTTGTGATTCATGACTGGGGTGAAGTCGTAACAAGGTAACCGTAGGGGAACCTGCGGTTGGATCACCTCCTTACCTAGATAGATGGAATGTGAGTGTTCACACAGATTGTCTGATGAAATAGCGCGTAAAGCCAATCTAAGATTGACTAAAGAGCTTGAAGTCCCCTTCGTCTAGAGGCCTAGGACATCGCCCTTTCACGGCGGTAACAGGGGTTCGAATCCCCTAGGGGACGCCACTTTAGTGATTTAGAAAGGCGGTGCATCACGCTTTTAGTGTTGTGCACTGTTTGTGCTTTACGCAATAATGATTAAACCAATTTAGTGAGTTGGTTTACCAATTATGCTCTTTAACAATCTGGAACAAGCTGAAAATTGAAACACACATTATTGAAAAAATAGTGTGGAGAACTCTCAAAACTCCAATCAGTTGGGTTTTTGTTGTCATGATGAAGCGTTATGAGCGAGCAGTCAGCAATTCGAGGCGGCCAGCGCACAGCAAGCGCAGCGTACTAAAGTACGTGAGCATTGCGCGCACTGCCCAACAAAGAATTGGTGGACGCGCAGCCATAACCCAACAAAAAGACAGTAGAAGACACCTTCGGGTTGTGAGGTTAAGCGAATGAAGCGTACACGGTGGATGCCTAGGCAGTCAGAGGCGATGAAGGACGTGCTAATCTGCGAAAAGCGTCGGTAAGCTGATATGAAGCGTACTAGCCGGCGATGTCCGAATGGGGAAACCCAGTGCATTAATGCACTATCGTTTGATGAATTCATAGTCAAACGAGGCGAACCGGGGGAACTGAAACATCTCAGTACCCCGAGGAAAAGAAATCAACCGAGATTCCCCCAGTAGCGGCGAGCGAACGGGGAGCAGCCCAGAGTCAACATCAATATTTACCGCAGGAGAAGGGTCTGGAAAGGCCGGCAATAAAGGGTGATAGCCCCGTATCTGAAACGGTAAGTGTTGTGAACTCGAAGAGTAGGGCGGGACACGTGTTATCCTGTCTGAATATGGGGGGACCATCCTCCAAGGCTAAATACTCCTGACTGACCGATAGTGAACCAGTACCGTGAGGGAAAGGCGAAAAGAACCCCGGCGAGGGGAGTGAAATAGAACCTGAAATCGTGTACGTACAAGCAGTGGGAGCACCCGAAAGGGTGTGACTGCGTACCTTTTGTATAATGGGTCAGCGACTTATATTCTGTAGCAAGGTTAACCGCATAGGGGAGCCGTAGGGAAACCGAGTCTTAACTAGGCGTTAAGTTGCAGGGTATAGACCCGAAACCCGGTGATCTAGCCATGGGCAGGTTGAAGGTTGGGTAACACTAACTGGAGGACCGAACCGACTAATGTTGAAAAATTAGCGGATGACTTGTGGCTGGGGGTGAAAGGCCAATCAAACCGGGAGATAGCTGGTTCTCCCCGAAAGCTATTTAGGTAGCGCCTCGTGAATTCATCTTCGGGGGTAGAGCACTGTTTCGGCTAGGGGGTCATCCCGACTTACCAACCCGATGCAAACTACGAATACCGAAGAATGTTATCACGGGAGACACACGGCGGGTGCTAACGTCCGTCGTGAAGAGGGAAACAACCCAGACCGCCAGCTAAGGTCCCCAAGTCATGGTTAAGTGGGAAACGAAGTGGGAAGGCTTAGACAGCCAGGATGTTGGCTTAGAAGCAGCCATCATTTAAAGAAAGCGTAATAGCTCACTGGTCGAGTCGGCCTGCGCGGAAGATGTAACGGGGCTAAACCATGCACCGAAGCTGCGGCAGCGACATTTAGATGTTGTTGGGTAGGGGAGCGTTCTGTAAGCCGTAGAAGGTGGACTGAGAGGTCTGCTGGAGGTATCAGAAGTGCGAATGCTGACATAAGTAACGATAAAGCGGGTGAAAAACCCGCTCGCCGAAAGACCAAGGTTTCCTGTCCAACGTTAATCGGGGCAGGGTAAGTCGACCCCTAAGACGAGGCTGAAAAGCGTAGTCGATGGGAAACGGGTTAATATTCCCGTACTAAGGGTTACTGCGAAGGGGGGACGGAGAAGGCTAGGCTATCCGGGCGACGGTTGTCCCGGTTTAAGCGAGTAGGTGGGTAGTGCAGGCAAATCCGCACTGCTACAACACTGAGACGTGATGACGAGCCACCAAGGTGGTGAAGTAGTTGATGCCCAGCTTCCAGGAAAAGCCTCTAAGCGATAGGTAATCATTAATCGTACCCCAAACCGACACAAGTGGTTAGGTAGAGAATACTCAGGCGCTTGAGAGAACTCGGGTGAAGGAACTAGGCAAAATGGTGCCGTAACTTCGGGAGAAGGCACGCTGGCATTAGGTGAAGGGTCTTGCATCCGGAGCTGAAGCCAGTCGAAGATACCAGCTGGCTGCAACTG
Source organism: Arsenophonus endosymbiont of Crataerina pallida (assembly GCF_964020125.1). Classification (NCBI taxonomy): domain Bacteria; kingdom Pseudomonadati; phylum Pseudomonadota; class Gammaproteobacteria; order Enterobacterales; family Morganellaceae; genus Arsenophonus; species Arsenophonus endosymbiont of Crataerina pallida. Next base: position 1,117,111 of record NZ_OZ026540.1, read on the forward strand.
TTTATTAAAAACACAGCACTGTGCAAACACGAAAGTGGACGTATACGGTGTGACGCCTGCCCGGTGCTGGAAGGTTAATTGATGGGGTAAGCCGTAAGGCGAAGCTCTTGATCGAAGCCCCAGTAAACGGCGGCCGTAACTATAACGGTCCTAAGGTAGCGAAATTCCTTGTCGGGTAAGTTCCGACCTGCACGAATGGCGTAATGATGGCCAGGCTGTCTCCACCCGAGACTCAGTGAAATTGAACTCGCTGTGAAGATGCAGTGTACCCGCGGCAAGACGGAAAGACCCCGTGAACCTTTACTATAGCTTGACACTGAACATTGAGCCTTGATGTGTAGGATAGGTGGGAGGCTTTGAAGTGTGGACGCCAGTCTGTATGGAGCCAACGTTGAAATACCACCCTTTAATGTTTGATGTTCTAACTTAGGCCCGTAATCCGGGCTGAGGACAGTGTCTGGTGGGTAGTTTGACTGGGGCGGTCTCCTCCCAAAGCGTAACGGAGGAGCACGAAGGTTGGCTAATCACGGTCGGACATCGTGAGGTTAGTGCAAAGGCATAAGCCAGCTTGACTGCGAGCGTGACGGCGCGAGCAGGTACGAAAGTAGGTCTTAGTGATCCGGTGGTTCTGAATGGAAGGGCCATCGCTCAACGGATAAAAGGTACTCCGGGGATAACAGGCTGATACCGCCCAAGAGTTCATATCGACGGCGGTGTTTGGCACCTCGATGTCGGCTCATCACATCCTGGGGCTGAAGTAGGTCCCAAGGGTATGGCTGTTCGCCATTTAAAGTGGTACGCGAGCTGGGTTTAGAACGTCGTGAGACAGTTCGGTCCCTATCTGTCGTGGGCGAAGGAAGATTGAGGGGGGCTGCTCCTAGTACGAGAGGACCGGAGTGGACGCACCACTGGTGTACAGGTTGTCATGCCAATGGCATCGCCTGGTAGCTAAGTGCGGAAGAGATAACCGCTGAAAGCATCTAAGCGGGAAACTTGCCTCAAGATGAGTCTTCCCTGACAGTAATGTCCTATAAGGGGTGTTCGAGAAGAGGACGTAGATAGGCTGGGTGTGTAAGCGTAGCGATACGTTGAGCTAACCAGTACTAATGACCCGAGAGGCTTAACCTGACAACACCGAAGGTGTTTTGAGAGAGAGAATTTTAGCTTGTTTTGAGATTGAATCTGGTCGAATTTTACTGAAGGCCGAGGTGTGTTCGCTACTGAGGTAGGTGAGCAGACTGTAAGGCAGCGAAATAAGACGGGATAAATAGAAAAGAATTTGTCTGGCGGTAATAGCGCGGTGGTCCCACCTGACCCCATGCCGAACTCAGAAGTGAAATGCCGTAGCGCCGATGGTAGTGTGGGGTCTCCCCATGTGAGAGTAGGGAGCTGCCAGACTTTGATTATGTTAAGAAAGCCACCCTTGGGTGGCTTTTTGACGTTTGGCTAGTTATATCGTAAAACGGTTTAGTTTATTTATTGTAAAATTTTATTTATAAATTTTTTGATTTGCTATGAATCGAGAAAAAAGAAAAAAACTAGGCTAGAATGTTTTTCCCCTTATTTCTTCTTGTAATATTACATTTAATCCATTAAATACATATTTATATAACAAATATGCAACATTTTCGTTGTCTTAAATTAAGTTAATTATCGTTATTATATTTGAAATAAATTATTTATTTTCAATAAGATATCTTTTTTTGGAAAATGAAAGGGTTTTTGATTTTTGCTGATTTTGAGATAGTCTTTAGCAAGTGTACCTTATATTAAAGGAGATGCTCCATGGATCAGCAGACAGTGATCAATGAATTAACTTTTTTGCAACCGTTTGGCGCACCAGAAAAGCAACTTTTGGCACCAGAAAAGCAACTTTTGGCACCAGAAAAGCAACTTTTGACACCAGCCGCAATTGATTTTTTAACAGCTTTAGTTGAGCAGTTTGCTGGACCTTATGATGTTTTACTTAATGCTAGAGTTGAGCGACAGTTGCAGATTGATCAAGGTATTTTACCTGATTTTATGCCAGAAACTATTTCAATTAGGAAGGATGATTGGAAAATACAAGGTATTCCTGCAGATTTACTTGATCGTCGAGTTGAAATAACCGGTCCAGTAGAACGTAAAATGATTATTAATGCTTTGAATGCTAATGTAAAAGTCTTTATGGCTGATTTTGAAGACTCACTTTCACCTGCTTGGGAAAAATTGATTGAAGGACAAATTAATTTACGTGATGCGGTTAATGGCACTATTTCATTTATTAATAAGCAAGGCAAAGTTTATCAATTAAAGTCTGATCCGGCTGTTTTGATGGCTCGTGTGCGAGGCTTACATTTACCTGAAAAACATATTTTATATCGAGGAAAAGCAATTCCAGGGGCATTATTGGATTTTGCACTTTATTTCTTTCATAACTATAAAAAGCTATTGGAAAAAGGGAGTGGCCCTTATTTTTATATTCCCAAATTAGAATCTTATAAAGAGGCTCAATGGTGGAGTGAAGTATTTAGCTATACCGAAGAGCGATACGGATTATCCATTGGTACAATTAAAGCAACTGTACTTATTGAGACACTACCAGCTGTCTTTCAGATGGACGAAATTCTTTATTATCTGCGTCATCATATTGTTGGGCTTAATTGTGGTCGTTGGGATTATATTTTTAGTTATATTAAAACTCTAAAAGAATACGATGATCGCGTGCTACCGGATCGACAGGCAGTAACAATGACACAACCTTTCTTAAATGCTTATTCTCGTTTACTAATTAGGACTTGTCATCGTCGAGGCGCTTTTGCGATGGGCGGAATGTCGGCTTTTATTCCGACTAAAGATCAAACACAGAATGAAGCAGTATGGGCAAAGGTTAAAGCAGATAAAGAATTAGAGGTTAAAAATGGCCATGATGGCACTTGGATTGCTCACCCTGCTTTAGCAGATATTGCAACCGCTGTTTTTAATGAGACATTAGCGGGAAGAAAAAATCAACTAGATGTCATGCGTGAGAATGATGAAGCTATTACCACTGAACAATTATTACAGCCTTGTAATGGTGAGCGTACAGAAGAGGGGATGAGAGCGAATATTCGCATTGCGGTTCAATATATTGAAGCTTGGATTTCTGGTAATGGTTGCGTACCGATCTATGGATTAATGGAAGATGCGGCAACAGCAGAAATTTCGCGTACTTCAATTTGGCTGTGGATCCGTCATCAAAAAAGATTATCTAATGGACAAAAAATAACCAAAGAATTGTTCTTAGAAATGTTGGATGAAGAGTTACAGACTATTCAGCAGGAACTAGGTGATGTTCGTTTTCAACATGGCCGTTTTCGCGAAGCTGTGGAATTGATGATCTCTATTACCACTCAGGATGAGTTGATCGAATTTTTGACCTTGGCGGGTTATCAACAACTTGACTGAAAAAAAATATTTTAGCTATTTAATATCTAATTAACTCGTATGAGGGAGACAAAAATGGCACTGACTAGATCACAACAAATTACGCAACTTGAAGAAGAATGGTGCTCTTCCCCTCGTTGGAAAGGAATTATTCGCACTTACAGTGCTGAAGATGTTGTCAAATTGCGTGGTTCACTAAATCCCGATTATTTATTAGCGCGCAATGGTGCTGAAAAGTTTTGGCAATTAATTAATGGCAAATCAAAGAAAGATTATGTCAATGCGCTAGGTGCATTGACCGGTGGTCAGGCGCTGCAGCAAGCAAAGGCGGGTATAGAGGCAGTTTATTTATCGGGTTGGCAAGTGGCAGCTGATGCTAATACTGCTGCGAGTATGTATCCAGATCAATCGCTTTATCCTGTTGATTCTGTTCCTGAAGTTGTCAAACGGATTAATAATAGCTTTCGTCGAGCCGATCAAATTCAATGGGCAAATAATATAAATCCAGGCGATGCTAAATATATTGATTTCTTTCTGCCAATTATTGCTGATGCGGAGGCCGGTTTTGGTGGCATATTGAATGCTTTTGAACTTATGAAAACATTAATTGAAACCGGCGCTGCGGCTGTGCATTTTGAAGATCAGCTCGCTGCCGCCAAAAAATGTGGTCATATGGGTGGTAAGGTATTGGTGCCGACGCAAGAAGCTATTGAAAAGTTAATTGCCGCACGTTTGGCGGCTGATGTTTGTGGTGTTCCTACGGTTTTGATTGCACGTACCGATGCTGAAGCGGCAGATTTGCTGACGTCAAACAGCGATCCTTACGATGAAAAATTTATGATCAACGAACGAACGCAAGAAGGTTTTTTCCGTACCCAGGCGGGTATTGAACAAGCAATTAGTCGAGGTTTAGCTTATGCTCCTTATGCTGACTTGATTTGGTGCGAGACATCAACCCCCGATTTAGATGCGGCTAAAATATTTGCCGAGGCTATACATGCTAAATATCCGAATAAGTTGTTGGCTTATAACTGTTCTCCATCTTTCAATTGGAAGAAAAACCTGGACGATAAAACCATAGCCTGTTTTCAAAAACAATTATCTGAAATGGGATATAAATTTCAATTTATAACCTTAGCTGGTATTCATAGTATGTGGTTTAACATGTTTGATTTAGCTTATGCATATGCTCAAGGTGAAGGAATGAGGCATTATGTTGAGAAAATTCAGGAAAAGGAGTTTGCTGCTGCTAAGCAGGGTTACTCGTTTTCTTCTCATCAGCAGGAAGTAGGCACGGGTTATTTTGATAAAGTAACAACCATTATTCAAGATGGAACTTCTTCTGTCACGGCACTAACCGGTTCAACTGAAGAGCAGCAGTTTTAAATATATTGCTTATGTTATTTAGCCTGATGGATTTGATGTTAATAAAGCTTAATTTGTCGAAATGAGGGCGTGATTTATGACCTTAAATTCAGCAGAGTTAATTGCCGAGACAATTTTACAAGGCTTTGATGCGCAGTATGGTCGTTTTTTGGAAGTAACATCAAGTGCCCAGCAACGTTTTGAAGATGCTGATTGGCACGGTGTACAAGAAGCGATGAAAAAGCGAATTAATCTTTACGATCATCATGTCGATCTGGTTGTTAAACAACTTGGGCAGATGAATTTAATAGCTGAGTTTACTAACCAATTATTAGCAGAAATTAAGCAGCGTTATATTAAACTGTTAGAAGATTACCCGCGTTTTGAAATAGCGGAAAGTTTTTTTAATTCAGTCTATTGTCGATTATTTCAACATTGTGATCTTACTCCTAATAATTTATTTATTTTTACTTCACAGCCAGTAAATCGTTTTTGTGATACCCCGCGTCCGTTATCTCGTTGTTTTTCTATTCATATGGGGCTTAAAAAAACCATAGAAAATATTTTAATGGATATTCCGTTCCGTCTAGCTTGGGAAGATTTACCGAGAGATGTAAGTTATATCGTTAGTTATCTTAAAAAGACATTTTCTGCTAAACAATTAGCTGACGTCAAATTTGAGATAGCAAATGAATTATTTTATCGTAATAAAGCAGCTTGGGTAGTAGGTAAAATAATGATTGGGAAAATTGTTTATCCATTTTTATTGCCAATCCATAATAATGAGCAAGGTGGTATTTATGTTGATACTTGCCTAACTAATTATAACAATGCCAGTATTATATTTGGTTTTGCTCGTTCCTATTTTATGGTCTACGTTCCATTTCCTGCGGCGTTGGTTTTTTGGTTAAGAGATATTTTACCGGGAAAGTCAATTGCCGAATTATATATGTCAATTGGCTGTCAGAAACATGGAAAAACCGAGTATTATCGAGAATACCTGGCTTTTATAAACTTTTCACAAGAACAGTTTATTATTGCTCCGGGTATCAAAGGCATGGTAATGCTAGTTTTTACTTCGCCTTCTTTTGAACGAGTTTTTAAAGTGATTAAAGATCGCTTTTTGCCACCAAAGCAAGTTACGCAAGAGCGGGTGCAGGCATGTTATCGAATAGTTAAGGAACATGATCGTGTTGGTAGAATGGCGGATACGCAGGAGTTTGAGAATTTTGTCATCGCCAAAAAACATATTAGTGAAGAATTGATGGCAGAATTATGGCGTGAAATACCATCAAAACTGCAAGATTTAGGTGATAAGATTTTGATCCGTCATCTCTACATGGAAAGAAAGATGATCCCACTAAATATTTATACTGATCAAGTTAAAAGTGAAGAGTTAAGATGAATCATTGAAGATTATGGTAATGCTATTAAACAATTGGCGGCAGCAAATATTTTTCCAGGTGATATGTTATTTAAAAATTTTGGTGTCACTCGTCATAAACGGGTAGTTTTTTACGATTATGATGAAATTTGTTATATGACTGAAATGAATTTTCGAAAAATACCAGAGCCACTTTATCCCGAGCAAGAAATGGCTGATGAGCCTTGGTATAGTGTGGCTGAACATGATGTATTTCCAGAAGAGTTCCGCCATTTTCTTTGTAATGATCCAGCTATTAGGAAATATTTTGAAATGTACCATGCTGATCTGTTTAGTGCAGAATATTGGCAATCATTACAAGAAAAAATATGTCAGGGCTATATAGCCGATGTTTTTGCTTATCCGGTAAAGCAAAGGTTTTGTCAACGCTCATTTTAATATAAGCAAGTGTTGTCATATATAATATAAATAAAATGGAAGCTTCAATAACAGTCGTCAACAGCCACTGACAGTCGATAAATTAAAATTAATACTTTGTTTTATAATGATTTTATTTTTTATCTCAGTATAGAATGACTGTTTTCAGTCACCTATTATATTCCTTGTGTCATCAAATTTATGTACATATTGGTGTACATGAAATATTATATAAAAAAGACGTAAGGAGAAAAAAATATGGCGGTAAGTGATTCTTGGTTAAGAGCGGTAAATGGTAAGCCACAAGCTAAAATGGTGACTAAATCCGACAGAGAGGGTTTATCGGTTCGCGTGACACCAAAAGGTAAAGTCATTTTTCAATATCGCTATCGTTGGCAGGGGAAAGGTGATCGGATAGACATTGGAACCTATCCGGCAATTAGTTTAAAAGATGCGCGTGATAGTGCGCTTTTTTACCGTGGTGAACTAGAGCAGCACAGAAACCCGAAAGTGGTCAAACGCACTCGTAAACAAAAATCAGTTGAAGCGCGAACGGTTGAATCCGTTATTCGTGACTGGTGGGAGAAATCGCTTAAAAATTCACAGGTTAAAGCCGGTGAGATATTACGGTCATTTGAAATTTATGTTTTCCCCAAGATCGGCAATTTACCCCACAACGAAACGCACTTGCATGTCTGGCTATCGCTAATTGAAGAGGTGGTGAAAGCGAAACCGGCGATAGGAGCACGGATTTTACGTTATACCAAAACTGCCCATCGGTGGGGGAATTCGCAGGGGGATTATTTCTTTAAATCCACTTATCGATGTTACCTCACAGGATTTAGGGGTAAAAACGCAACAAGGCGAGAGAGTGTTGAGTAGCAACGAGCTCAGGGTATTATTTGCGTTAATTGATGCGCCAGACTATAACCCTAGAAATGCCCTGATAATCAACCTAGCGTTATTGTTTGGTTGCCGGATAGGTGAATTGCTAAAAGCAAAAATGGCTGATTTCGATTTTACTAAAGGAATATGGACAGTGCCACCAGAGAATCATAAAACAGGGTGTAAAAGCAAAAAGCCCATTATCCGGCCTATTATCCCCGAGGCAGAGGAATTGATCAGAACTGCTAAAAAATTGAATTATGGCAGTGATTATTTATTTACCGTCTCAGAAGGGAAACCTTTGTGTGTCAGTGGGCATATTAGTTTTATTAGCAATCTCAACAAAAAAATGGCTCGCAGATTTGAGAACTATACTCACTGGTCAATTCACGATTTGCGTAAAACCATGCGTACGGGGGTTGCGGAATTAACCCAGCCCCATGTTGCTGAGATCATGTTAGGGCATAAACTACCGGGGATTTGGCAGGTATACGACAAGCATACCTACCTAGAGGAACAGCGAGAGGCTTATGATCGCTGGTGGAATAAAGTTAATCAAATCGTTTACCCATCTCCCAATCCAGAATATCCTGCCGGGCAAAATTAAGCTCATCAGATCTAAACCGAGGGCGTGGAAAACCTTCCCGCCGTTGGTATCCGTTACCCGCCCATAGTCTGATAGTGTGAGTTGACACTTTGTACCTTTTTGCCAGTTCACTGGTTTTGACAAAAGGGGATTCATTCATAGGATATTCTCCTTTATTACTGTTAAACGCTTACCTTTCGGTATGGGTAATTTGAGTGGGGTAAATTCAGGTGGGATAATGCTTATTCGCTCTATGCTATTTCTTCAATGTGTCGAGGAATACCCCTAAATAGACAAAGAGTGCTGGCACTATCATAATGCCGATAACCAGTAGCTCTTGCCCGCCTAAATGGATATTGCCTAATTCGCCACGTTTAAACCTGATTTGTGGGTCAATGACGGTATCGGCGTGCGCAAGATGTCCAACTATCAGTTCGAAGGAGAACGCTGCACTGATAAACAATAATGTCGTGATTAATAATTTGATGATGTTAAGTTTCATGGTTTGGCCTTTGTAAAATTAGCTTATTTCTTAACGCAAATCGCTTTGGCGTTGATATCCTTGAAAGTTTCAAACTCACGCTCAAACTGTTTAGCGGCGAATTGGCACATGTTCTCAGTGTCAAATTCCTGAGTATGAACACTTGCAAAGTTACTCGATGCATAAGGGCTGGCATACATGCCTAGGATTAAAATCCACATGGTGGGCTCTCCGTTGTTAATGAGAATGGTAATGTTAATGATAACTATTTGATATTAAAGTATAAATTTTTGTAAATTTAAGGTTAAGTCTGTTTATATATACAGTTTTGATATACTTTGGTATAGTTATATGCTTGTGTGTTTGCTATTCACAATTTTTTTACCTGGTGTTGGCCAGCCTTGCGCTGGTCTTTTTTACTTTCTCTTCATCGCTTCCAGTAATAAATCCTGTATTGCCCGTTTTGAATTACGGCGCGCCATCACCACTTCATCGAGTGTATCTTTAGCGACGATATGATGAATAAAGACAGGGCGATTATGTCCGGCTTGCGCTTGACGCGTGGGGCCGATACGCTCGATAATTTGCTGGTACTGCTCCAAGTCCCACCAATGGGAGAAAAAGACCAGAATGTTACCGCCGTCCTGTAAATTTAAGCCGTGTCCACAGCTTGCGGGGTGGGCAAAAAGCAACGGGATTTTGTCACTATTCCAGTTGGTAAGGGTTTGTGGGTTAGCGTCTAACATTTTGCCTTTTGGAAACGCTTTTACTAATCTTTCAAGGTCATGTTTCCAATGGTAAGCGACCAGTACTGGCGTCCCTCCTGATTCATTAACAATACTCTCCAGTGCCTGGATTTTGACATCGTGTATCGCTGTCCAGTTGCGATTGTCATCGCTATAAATAGCACCACTGGCAATTTGCAAACATTTTATTGTTTTGGCCGCGGCATTTAACGCTTCAATCGCACTCTCGCCCAATTCAAGAAACAGTTCTTTTTCCATGGCCTGATAGTGTGCTCGCGCTTTCGCGGGTAGTTCAACATTAATAACGTTGTGTACGGGTTCGTCGATATCAAACCAATCAGCGGCATTAAGGGATAGCGTGACATCGCTGAGTGCTAACTGAATTTGTAGATGCGCAAATCCTAAAGGCTCAAACCTGCTCCACTGTTGCCCGGGGAACTGGATACGGTTAAACCAGCGAGACGTAAACGCATTATGGGTTCTGCCTAGCCGTTCGCCCTGGTCAACAAACCAGGTTTGCCCCCATAAGTCCATCAGGCCATTCGGTGAAGGCGTACCGGTCAGATTTACCCATCGATGAACCGATTTATGGGCGATTTTGGCGAGTGCAGCGGTGCGTTTACCGCCTTTGCGTAGCCGGAATGATTTTAACCGGGTGCTCTCGTCAGCGATAATCGTGCCGAAAGGCCAGCTGTCACCTAGTGTTTCAACCAGCCAGACGAGATTGTCATAATTGACCGTAAATACGCTGGCATGGGTATTTTTGAGAGCTGTCATCCGCGTTTTTGCAGTGCCAATAATGGGCTGCACTTCAATATTACGCAGGTGGCCCCATTTAAGCGCTTCGTCAGGCCAAGTGGATTGGGCTACCCGTAAAGGGGCTAATACCAGTGTGGGTTTGGTTTCACTGCCTGATAAATAGAGATTTTCTAATGCCGTCAGGGTTGCTGCTGTTTTACCCATTCCCATCCCCGCCCAGACATTTGAGCGTTTAATATCGAGCAGGTGATTGATAATGAGATTTTGGTAAGGGCGAGGGGTGAAGGTTTTTGCGATTGTCTTTTGTTCAGGCGACAATCTGGATAGTTTTGTCATGGGTATGTAATCCGTTCCAGTTCTTTTTCATGGGGAGTTTGTCAGCCAAATACTGGTCATAAAGTCGCTGTGCGCCTTTTCTGAGCAAAACAGGGCGATAGCTAATAAAGCTATTTGCACCATGGGGGCTTATTTCGTTTTGTTTTTCGGTTAAATATTTATCCCGAGCGGTAGCGGCAACACGCCAGCGTAAATTGTTGCCGGACTTACTGTCGTTATAGAGCCACTTAATCTCAGCAAGATAATGATTTATCTGTTGACTATTCACGCCGTTAAGCATTTTGCTAAATTGGGTAGGGGTCATGCCTTCTTTGAATAGATTTTTAAGACAATCGTTTTCGGTTGATAGGTTTTTATTTTCCAGTAATAACTTTTCTTTCTCTTCCTCGGCACGAACAACCATGAGCGCCAGTTCTTTTGCCGTTGGTAGTAATGTTTGAGGTTGTAAAATTCGTCTCTCACATTCAATAAAGTACTGTCTGGCCTGTTTCCCTTTTTCATTGCGCTCAACCATTGATAGCTCTTTCGCCATGTCGAGGGAAATATGATATTCCTTTGCTGGACGGCCTCCATTTGGGGTTTTTGATAAATTTATCAAAAAGTCCTGATGTTCAATAAAACCATATTGTTGAATGCGATCTTTTATCCAATTAGCAAACTCCTGCTTACTTTCCAAAAACGCATGTAAATCACGAGCATTAACCGTTTGGATTAATCCGCCATTGATGTTTTTTGTTTCGATGTTGATTAAATTTGACATAAAGGTATTCCTCAATAATGAAATTGATGAAAGATTGCCCCTTAGCAAGGGGCGTTAATATTAATTAATGACGTTCTAGGAAGTGGGTGAGTTCACCTTCGTACCAATGGTCAGTGCGCGCGGTGATTATCCCGATTTGTTGATGGTGGAAGTGTTCAAAAAGCTGTTTTATTTCCGCTAACACGGTATCGATACACAAAAACTGCTGGGGGAAAATCGGCGTTGAATATAAAATTTGATTAAAAATCTATAACATCAAAATCATCAATAATATTTCTAACCGTTCTTGCGATAAAAAGCCCTATTATTTGAACATCTGGAATATGTTGCTTAATAACGGTTTTCATCGCCTTATAGTGACTACCAGCGGTTAAAACATCATCAAAAATAATTATAGTAGATCTAATATTATTGGCTAAAGAGCCATGGAATTCATAATTATTTGCTAATTCTTCACAAGATGGTCTATTTGAAGAATTATGTGATGCTATTAACGTTTCTCTTTGTGTTATTAGCTCTCTAAAGTCAACAGTGGAATTTATTTTTTTACATTCATCAAGGATGTTAATTAATCTATCATCATATTTGGGGTCTAATTTACATCTAGATGGTGGGACAGGTACAACTGTACATTTAAGTAAATAATCACGATATTCAGATAAAAAAGAAGCTATTTGTTTAATCGCTCTTTTCTTGTATTTATATTCAGGTTTATCTTTTTTTAAAACATCCTTTTTTAAATTAAGAATCAAATTGTTAGTATTACTGAAAGCAAATCCTTTTTCCGCTGTATACTCTCCAAAATAAAGACAGATATCATCTTCAGTTAAATGAAAATGATGACCAAGAGTAAGCTCATCTATCTTTTGTAATAGAAATGTCACAGATTATCCTTAATATCTTGGTAGTTCTTAACTCTAATTGCACCACGAGCTTCATATTTTGCAGGCCAAGATATTGTACTATTTTGGAAACAGCTATCCAGTATAAATAATTTTCTCTAATCCGTTGTTGTAACTCAATATTCTGTTTTGGATAAAAATGTGATAACGGCGTGCCAATAACTGCTATAGTATTCCCTCCAGCATCCAATGCTGTTCTATGAGCCTCAGTATCAACACCTTCAGCAAGACCGGAAACTATGGTAAAATTATCTTCTATAAGGCATTTAACAAGCTTTCTTGTTCTTTTCTTACCTTCTTCAGATACCCTACGAGAGCCAACAACTGCAACGTTGCGAGTATTTATTAGATCCCACCATCCCTGATAATAAAAAACTTCTATCGGATGTTTAGCATCCCTTAATTTCTCGGGATATTCATTAGCTCCATGTATTCTAATTCCAAAATGCTTAACCTGAAATCGGTCAAAAATATCTTTTAAGATCTCCTTAAATTCTTTTCTTACATTCTCAGTAACCATTCTTGATGGAATGGTATCAGGATATTTTCTAAATCTGTCTGCAATAGACCTGAATGTAGCTCCATTTTCAGACCACAAAGCTTCATAAGCTGCCATTTCTTCAAAAGGAGATATGACATGATCAAAAGAATCTAACGAACTGAAATTAAGCTGCATGTGTAACTGCTCTCCTTATGCAAAAATAATTAACTAAAAAATAATAAAAATATGTGGATTCTACAAGAAATAAATTGTTTTTAAGGTTATCAACCAAAAGCAGGTAAAATGCTGCTTAAATCCTGACTGTCCAGTACGATGACCTGATGGCCTAAGGCAAAAAGCCGTGCGTGTTCGCGTAATTGGTAAGGGGTGGGTTTTTCGCCCGGTGCTTTACATTCCACAAAAATAATCTTGCCATTGGGGAGTGCAACTAATCGGTCAGGTACGCCTCGTCGCCCGGGTGAAACAAATTTATAGGCAATGCCGCCGATTTTTCGCACCTCACGCACCAAATGTTTTTCAATGCTCTCTTCCCTGATTAACCGCATGGATACATCCTTTTAATATGTTCCCGTTTGATTTGCATCAGGCAAAAATCGCCGCGGTGTTCACTCCAGATACGATTATTGCGATTGCGCGCCAGTCGGTTTGCCTGTGACCATGCGCGCGCCGCTTCATGGTATTGGCCTGACTGTTCAAGGTGTACCGCATCCTGTGCTGCCTTGAAATAAAGTGGGCTGTCGTTTTTCATAAAGGCCATGATGTTTATTTTATCCTGTGTGTGTTATTTATTCCTTGCGATAACGATAAGTCTCAAACCCCGCTGCACTAAGCGGTAAATTAAAAGCCCAATCCGGATTAAGACTTAACAGCTTACTTAACCCCTCGGCGGAAAATTGAGGAGTATCCGGCGCTTCGCTGATAATTTCATCATGGACGGTTAAGACAATCGCATAACCCGCCTTTTCAATGCGTGGCATGCTATAGGCCAAGACATCGCGTGCGGCGGCCTGACAGATATTTTCAGTAATTTTACCGCCGTAGGTTTTTAACCGTTCCCATTTTCGGCTGTAGGGATTGGTGCCCATATAGCTAATTTGTCCATTCTCTATTCGCGCAGAAGGGTAGCAAAGACTACGACCTGATGGTAGACAAATTCTGAGCCAGCCTTTATCGCGACGAAGGCTAAGTTTACGGCACTTAAACACTATCCCCGGTGACTGAATGGCTTGTTTTACAGTGTCTTCAATGTCGTACCAGAATGATACGGTTTGTGGATGGGCATTGCGCCACATGCGCTTAAGGGAATCGCAGGTAACAAAGACTTTTTCGCTGAGGCCATAAGTCTTCTCCGTTTCAACGGATTTTTGATACCAGCGCATCGCCTCTCGCTTAACGTTAGGCGGTATGTTAGGTAATGCGGCTTCCGCCAGTTCATCTAAATCCAGACCGTAGGCGAGGGCAAATGTCAAAAATGCCGCAACCCCACCGCCATAGCCTAAGCCGAGTTCCATCACCTTACCGATTTGTCGTTGAGCTTTAGTGACGTTCTCAGGTAAAAGATTAAATGCGCGCGCATAGGCGAGTTTATAGAGGTCATCGCCTTTGCCGTTATCAAACTCGCTAAAAGCATTGACTTTCCAGTTTTCCCCTGCCAGCCATGCCAGCATGCGGCCTTCGATATTCGACAAATCCGAGATAACCAGTTTTTTACCGGGTGGCGCGATAATACACCCTCTAAGCGCAGAACTGGTCAGTTGCATAATGTCATCACAAATCAGCTCGGCGCAACCGGCTTTTAATGCGTCAATGCCGTTATCAATCGTCTTTTGGTCAAGCGTGGGTCTGGGGAGATTATCCGGCTGAAAAATACGTCCCGCCCATCGTTCGGTGCGTGAGGCACCACAAAATTGCTTGGTTCCTCGAAGTCGTCCATCTGCGCTTACCGATTTTAACAGCGCCTTATATTTACTGGTGCTGGTTGTACACGATTGCAAACGGACTGACAGCAGTTCGCGTAAAGCCGGTGGAATATCAGGGTCATTAACGCGGCGCTGTAGCGTGCTGGCTTGCATATCCGGTAACGTGATGCCAAATGCCGAAACGATATGCTGTAACAGTGCATCGCGTTGTGTTGCGTTTTGCACGGCATTATCTGTTAATTGCTGGGTGACGGTTGATAACCGTTTTTGCTCGTTTTCAACGGCAGTCAAGGCGCTTTTCGCCAGTTCAACATCCATGCACATCCCACGGCGATTAATCTTTTGGTCTAACTGCCATAATTGGGTTTCGTCCACACTCATATTCCAACCCGGTAAATGTTGATAAATCTCGCGCATGGCTAAAATATCAGAACCTGCGTATTGCTTAAAACGTTGCCATTCCTCTGCGTGAGTTAACGCCGTGGCGCGTTGTATTTTGCTATTTTTAGGACGCGGTTTGCAAAATAGCTGTATGAGCGCTTTACCTTCTTTATCTTTGGCGTTATCGCTATTGACGTTGAAGATATCGCAAAGCGAACCGAGCGCACCGGGTAAGCCATGTGTCAGTGCTTGTACTAATGTGTCGTGAACGCGGGATAACGGTAAGTCAATATTTAATACCTGTTTTAAAATTACCGTATCAAACATGCCGCCGTTGTGCCAGACAGTTAAAATTTCTGTGTCATTAAGATACGCTTTCAAATCTGTCGGCATCGTTTTATCTTGCGTCACATCCCAGACCTTTACGGGGTGATGATTGTAAGCATAAGCAAAAAGTAAAATTTCTGCATTTTCAGCATAGCGATGCGTGCCACAATTAATCGGAATATCGCTATAGGTTTCTAAATCGCAAAATAGTAAATTTTGCATAATCCATCCTTATCAGGCGGTTACGGAAAAACGCCCCATTTTAGGGTGATACCACTGACTGCCGCGTTTCTCAGCCTCAAGCATCATGTTATCCAACGCGTTTTTAAATGCCGCTTCATCAACCACTGACATTTGGGTAATTTGGCCGCCAGGCGCAACATGGGGCACTTTTTTGCAAGGCACCTTCCACGCCATGACTAATTGCCGACATTTGGCATCGCTTAAGCCGTACTTTGTTTTAAGATAGCTATAGCCCTGGAAACCGGCTGGGATAGTGCCTTGTTTGATTTGTTCGATTTCTTCTGAGACTTGCTCTACCTGATGCTCGATACTCTTTAACCGACGCTCCTGTGCAACGTTAGCTAACGCCATTGCTGCGATAATTTCATTGGCGCTTTGTGGTTTGCTTTGCTGCTCCAGTTTATCAATCAGTGAACGGCGAACGGCTTTCGATTCACGGGCGGCAACACGAAGCGCTTGCTTAAGCATCATTTCGATAATTTCAATATCAGCGCCGTTTTTTTGACCTACACTTTTTGTGTAGGTCTCTCCTTCAAGTTCATCTTTAACCTTTTCAATAAATTTGTTGTTTCTAATTGGTGGTTCGCCATGTTCTTTTCGTGTTTCGTTGACCATTAGCAGCAATTGTTGTGAATCGATGGTCTCGCTGGTGGAAAATGTGATATTTTGTGCGTTCATTAGATTTTGCATATAAAAATTCCTCAATAGTTAAATTGATGAAAAATTGCCCCTATAAAAAGGGGCGTTAAGATTAATTAGTGGCGTTCTAAGAAATGGGTCAATTCACCTTCATACCACTGATCGGTGCGTGCGGTGATTATCCCGATTTGTTGATGGTGGAATTGCTCAAAAAGCTGTTTTATTTCCGCTAAAACGGTATCGATATTCTCACGCTTACGTAAAAGTCGTTTGATAACCTGTTTTTCAGCGTCATTGATAATCTGGCGTAGTGACTCGGTGATATAGTAAATCCGTCTGCATTCGTCAGCCATTAACGGTATATGCTCTACCTGAAAACGCTCCGGTGATGGTGTGCCAGTGACTTCACGTAAAGCCAGCCACACCGCATTAGTCCATGAACGCTCAAACCGGAAGCCATTTGTCATACACCAAACTAAATGCGTTAGGTTACGTGTATCCGAATGAGTAAAACGCTCTACGGCTTTTGGTTGATATTTTGGGGTAAAGTTACTGGTTTGATTAATTGTTTGCTTATCGAGAATATCCAGCACCCATTTTCTGAATTCTTTTGCTACTGGCGTATTCGCAAACATAGCGATCAGGTGTGCGCCACGTAAGGAGAATATACGGGTCTTTTTGTGCTGTAACCCATTGATTTTACCGCTGACGGTCAAATTGACCGTCTGTGTCATACATGATGTAAATTCGTCTTTATTACGGTTAAATATTTTGGTAACAGAGTCAATTTGTTGATACTGCAAAGCTCTAGCAAGTTCAGTAGAAGTAAACCAAATTTGGTTTTTATGAGAAATAGTTTCAAGAGCAGTACTGCGGAAAATTAAAGTAGTCATAGTAATGATTTCCTTCTTAAATTAGGATAATCACCACCAAAGAGTTTGCAGGCTCTTAATATGGCGGTGAACTGAACAGGGCTGCAAAAACCGGCTAAGAAGGATCCCGGCGAGCCTTTCGGCTCCCCCATCCAGTCCACCATTGATTCTTGATATGGCAGACTGACGCATAAAAAAACACGCTGTTGGCGTGCTATGCGCCTTCTTAGTTACGGCAGGTTTGCAGACCTGGCACCTGATTTATCAGATGCAAATAAACTATAGCGCATGATTTCTTCTTTCGTCAATGGTTATTGTTAGGTTATACTTACCCAAAAGGAGGATTCCCTATGGGTCAAGTTGCATTTGATACATTACAAGCATCAGAAGAACTTCAAACCGCTGGACTTACTAGTCAGCAAGCTAAGGCTATTTCGCTTGTTGTACGCAAATCACATGAGGTTGCTGATGTAGCGACAAAGCGCGATTTAGAAGACGTACGTAAAGATTTAACTACTCAAATCTCTGATGTCAGAAAAGAAATCGCTGATGTACGTAAAGATTTATCTGCTGAAATCGCTGATGTACGTAAAGATTTATCTGCTGAAATCGCTGATGTTCGTAAAGACTTATCGGCTGAAATAACTAATGTCCGCAAAAATATGGAAATCACCCGTAAAGACTTACAACTTGAGATGTCAGGTATTCGTGCTGAACAAAAGTTAATGCGCTGGATGTTAGGCGCGGGTATTTTAGGTATCCTCTCTCTGGTGGTAAAAGCCTTTTTGATGCCTGCACTATAATTACTATCATGAGTTATTAGCTCAGTGGGTAGAGCAGTGGACTCTTAATCCATCGGTCGCAGGTTCGAACCCTGCATAGCCCCCAACTTACCGATGCATTTTTGCCAGTCGTTTATTCTCTTTTCTCAGGTATTGATTTTCTTCTGCCAGTAGTTGAATCATATTGATTAATGTCTTGGTTTCCTCATCGGCATAAACGGGTTGCGCTAAGTTAAGTAAATAACGGCCGTTGTTACTGGGGTTAGTGAGCGTAAGGACTTCAGTCATATTATCTAATTTCATTTTTAAGCCTCCTTGAGTTATTTACACTTTACATATCAAATTTCCCGTAAGCTAAATAGAGTAAAAACTACTCATATTTTTAATCGATGCCTGATTATTTAGCCACTTCAGGCCGCAGTGGTTTCTCTGGTGTTTTAAAAGGCGATATCGTCTTCTTCCTCAGCCATGCTCAGGTCGTCAAACTCGTCAACGGAGGCCACGCTTCCACCGCTAAAGGCATCGCCATCCCGGAAAAACTGAACCCCTCTTAAGGAGGCTGAAACCCCTTTACCATTATTGTCATAGGCATAAAATTCAATGGTGGCGTTAACGTAACAGCCAGAGTAGGGACGACCGTCCTGTGCGGTGAGTGGTGTACGATTTACGTCAATGACTAACGGACGATCTTTATTACTGGCGGTGATGTACATATTTCCGGCATAGCCATCGTATTCTTTATTGTCGCCATCGCGGAAGCAAAAACGGTTGTTGGAGTGGCAGATGCTGTTATAAATTTTTTCTACCTCTTTGGCTCCCCATTTTTCCTTAATGACCGCCTTAATCCCCGTTTTGATTTCTTCAATCAGGTCAGTACGGCTTTTGGCGATAAGGAAATTGGCACGGTATTTGAACGCTCCTTGACCACTGACTTGCGTAGGTTCAAATAATTCAGGAAAAGCCAGACGTACGTTGTTTAATTTAATTTTCATCACGTTACCTTTTAATTAGATGGATTTATCAGCGAGTGCCGCTTCGGTCACATCGTCAAAGTCGTTTAAGGGATTAATAACAAGGGCAGGGCGAGGGTCAGATTCCGGTGCGATAACGGGTTTCCCGTCTGCTCGCTCAATAAGTGCTTCCAGTTTTGCCCAGCGACTCGGTTTGTCTTTTTTAAGTAGTTTCTCAGCCTGTGGCGGACTAATAATTTTCTTGTGGTAGATTTGTTCCTGTTTAAGTTTGGCGGCTTTTAACAGCGTTTCGGCTTCACGTTCATCACACCAGGTGCGATTACCCTGTTTGCCGGTAACCAGTTTAAAGCCCGGTACCGATTGCCCCGTATGTAATGCCTCAGCGACCCGATTTCGCAGGGCTTTACAAAAACTCTCTATCAAATCGATATGCGGGTAGAGTGTTGCCATTTGCCCAGGGGTTAGTAACGTAATACGTTTCGGCGCATCGCTTAATTGTGGTGCGAGCGGTTGGGTCAAATCGACAAAATCGCCTTTGACTTCATTATGGACAAATTGCGCCTGGGCAAAACACAATCCGCCTTTTGCTTTGCAGAACTGGCATTGCCTGATGCCCGGTGAAAAGGCACTATCCGGTAGCGCATCAAGCCCGTTGCGCTCGGCAAGGGTTACCATCTCCATGGCTTTTTGCGCCCTCAATCTGGCTAAGTCCCCAAAGTCTTTTAAGTCCTCAACCGATAGCGCCCATTCGGACAGATGGTTAAGTCTGGGCTGATGAATAAAAAGACGAACCGTGTTAAAATCATAAATAAGGTCAAACTGATGTAACGCCCCTAGCGCATAGAGCATAAGTTGCGCATTTTGCCTGGCATCGACTTTAACGCCTTTACCGTATTTCAGGTCATGGATTTGTAACTCATCCTCGCTGACAATAATCGCATCGGCGGTACCAAACGAATTCTCTACGTCAATGACGGCTGAAAAGTCAACTCGCTCCTCAACCTGTAAGATTTTCCCGTCCGCAAGCCTCCAGACGGTATCGATATAGGTCTGGACGTGCTCAATCATCTCCTCATCCACTTGTGGCGAGTTGGCTTTTAACAATGGATACGTGCCGATATAGTCTTTCGCATCAAATCCAGATGTTCGTCTACGCCCGTCACTAAACGGGTTTTGGCGCATTGTTAAGATACTTTCCGCTAACGCATGCGCCGCGCTTCCTTCTTCCGCAAACGGCGATGTTTTATCGGGTAAGGTGGCCTCGACTGCGAGACTAGCTGCGCATCTCATCCACCTATGCGCTGAGGAGGGAGAAAGTTTTGCATGTTCAGCCATCGCTACCCTCGGCATTATCATCGGCTAAAACGCGTTGGGCTTTCTCGATAAACTGAACCAGATTGTCATCGGTTACGTCACCCATCTTTTTAGCGTTGAATGAGGCGAGGATATCCAGCGCTTCATTGCGATATCCGCCTTTGACCAGTTGAGTAATGCAGGCCGAAGCCTCACTGCGAAGTGCCTTAAAATCAATCGGTTTGACTTCTGCTGGGGTAGGCAATTCACGCAGTAATGACAAGGCAAATTCGCGACGATCGGTAATGCCAAAGAGATTATCCCAGTTAGCCAGTATTTTTAGGCATACGTCGAAGGTTTTGGCTTTAGGAAGAAATGTCACTTTAGGTAACCCGTTTAAGGCGCAATAAAGTGCATCAATTTGCCCGGTAACGCTATCTGCTTTTTCGGACGCAAAAGTCGCTTTGGCTTTAGCAACTTGCGTATTGTCAGGTTTAAGCGCTTTATCCCCAAACAAGACAGACAGGGCGACCACGTGACGCAAATCAAGTGATTCAATATCCACCGGTTCGGGCTTAGGCGCTACTTCAGGCGCTTCAATAATCGGCTCAATTGGTTTAACGGCTTTAGCAGGTTTCGTTTCGGTCTTTGGGGCTTGAACCTTTTTCTCGGCGACAACGGGGGCTGGTTTGTCTTCGGCTTTAGTGTGTGCTTTGACAACAGGCTCAGGTTCAATCGCTTCTTGAGGTTCAAAGGTAACCGATGGCGCAACAGGTTGTGGCTTAACATCCGGTGTGAAGGGTTTCGGCTTTTTCACCCCTGTCGGTTCATTTGGGTCACTGGGGTCATTTTCAGTATGTCCGACCAACTGACTGATTAACATTTTATGGGCTTCGGCCAGTTGATTGTGCGCCATGATCATTTGCGTGTGGTTTTCTGCCAGTCTTGCCAGCAGGGGGCTATTTGCGGTAAGCATTTTGCGTCGACCTCAACGATATACAGTGACAGGGAATTGGTGATTGCTATTACGTTTTAACGCTTCTAATTTTTGTAAATAGCGTAAACGCCGGACGTTGTTGTTCATCGGAAATCGCTCCGATGACAGGATTTTTGCTTTTTGCATGGTGGTTTTTCCGATGGAATGGGCTAGATAGGGTATGCCTGATTATTTTGCCACTTCAGGCCGCAGTGGTTCCTCTTGTACCCCTACAGAGAGAAATCGGCTAAAATAATTTCACCCTTACAGAGTGAGAGAGTTTTATGTCAGAAGATAAAAACATTATTACTAAAATAACTGAGGTGTTAACAAATACGACTTCATCTGTTGGTCAGGCTTTTAGTGCTGGACGGGCTATTCTCAGTATGAAAATCGATTATGAAGTCAAATCAAAAACGATAGATTTATTAAATAAATTAGGTGCGGTATCCCAACAACAAATACTACTTCAAGAACTTTTGATGATGGCAAAGAATCGCATCATTGAGCTTGAAAAAGAGGTTAATAACAAAGAGCAATGGTTGATTGAAAAATCTAATTATGAACTTTATAACCCTAAACCGGGTACGGTAGTCTACCGTAGCAAAATACCTGAAAGTGCTGAGCAAAAACCTCACTATCTTTGTATTCATTGCTATGAGTCTGGCGTGAAATCGATACTTCAATATGCTGTCATTAAACCAGGTGATACTTCTCTTCACGATGCGCTTTTCCATTGTCATAGATGCAATGCCTATTATGATTTCCCTTATGAGTATGTTAGGGATTACAAGTGATCAACTATTTTATTGAGTTGCCTGATATTTCTGGCGCGTCAGGCTCGCCCCCTTTGTGGTTTACGACAACACACAAAACAGGTATATCAATAATGAGTGACTAGCCTGGTTGACGATTGGGAAGCCTGGTTACCGTATACA
This sequence comes from Arsenophonus endosymbiont of Crataerina pallida, assembly GCF_964020125.1. NCBI lineage: Bacteria > Pseudomonadati > Pseudomonadota > Gammaproteobacteria > Enterobacterales > Morganellaceae > Arsenophonus > Arsenophonus endosymbiont of Crataerina pallida. The sequence continues at coordinate 1,138,980 of NZ_OZ026540.1, forward strand.
TCATGAATTGGCAAACCCAAAATTCTTATTGTTTTTACCAGGATCTTTACTAGCTCTTTTTTCTAGCTCTTCTGTTTCAAGTGCAATAAAACCGTCTCTGATAGCCGATGCAAGTGCTTTCGCCCTGACATTATCGATAGCGCGATTTGAATCCATTTCTGCCTGTAATGCATACAGTAGCGCTTCGCTGGCTTTCTCTTGAGATTTTTCACTCAATTCTTCAAATTTCATCATTTCTCCTTGTATCTTGAAAACGGTTTAAAATAGTTACGATTAGATTTGGCAAGGTGCATGCAGCCCGATTCCTCCTAGGGTTTTAAGCCCGTTAATTAGCGACCGGCGCATACACTGAGCCACTCATCTGAAACCCGAACAGTTGTCCGTACTCCATAACGCATTTGCAAGGATGGGTAATCATGAGTCAGCTAAATCCACTTTGTGTGGGTATTGATGTTTCTAAAGCAACGCTGGACATAGCAGCCAGCTGTGATATTGCACAGTTTACGGTCAGTAATGACTCTGACGGTTTTGATGCCATTATCGCCGAATTGAGAAAGCATTCGGTGGTGTTGGTTCTGATGGAGGCAACTGGCGGGCTTGAAGCTACTGTGGCCTGCTCGCTCCAGGCTGAAGGCTTTGACGTCACTGTGGTCAATCCCAGACAATCCCGAGACTTTGCCCGCGCTATGGGCTATCTGGCAAAAACTGACCGTATTGATGCCAAAGTGCTTGCACAAATGGCAGAGGTTATTAATCGACATCCGGAGCGAGAGCGCTTTATCCGGACTCTGCCAAATGCAGAACGTCAGGTTCTTGCTGCGATGGTCGTACGCAGACGCCAGTTGATTACAATGTTGGTGGCAGAACGTAATAGGCTGTATACCGCACATCCACAGAATAGAAAAAGCATCAACATCATCATCAAGGCGCTGGAAGATGAACTTGCCAGAATCGATGAGGATATGAACAACCACATAAGGAACCACTTTAAGGATCTGGCCGCTAGGCTGAGCAGCATTAAAGGGGTTGGTACCATGACAGTTGCTGCGTTGTTGGCGGAGCTTCCCGAACTGGGCAGCCTCTCGAGGCGCGCTATTAGCGCGCTTGTAGGCGTTGCCCCCATAAACCGGGACTCGGGTACCATGCGTGGTCGGCGAACCATATTTGGCGGAAGGGACGGAGTCCGAACAGCACTTTATATGGCCGCGCTTGTAGCAACTCGCTTTAATCCGGTGATAAAAGCCTTTTACATGCGTCTGCTTGCAGCGGGAAAAGCCAAAAAAGTGGCGCTGGTCGCCTGTATGCGCAAGCTGCTGACTATCCTGAACGCGATGCTCAGAAAGAACGAAGAATGGAATGAGTCGTACCATCACGTTTCTCCATAATTTTAACGTTCAAGACAGTTGCTAAATACCAATCGGTTTTGGCGGTGTGTGCCGGAGGTATCCGGATTATATCTACAGCCATATTGGTAGTGCCCTGGTGTTGGTTTTTAACTTAATGGCTGTATTTTGGTTATTCACACACCCCAAAACCGACTGTTTGGCGCATCATCTTTCTTGCTCTGACGCTACAGGGAAATATTTATCCAAGAATGTTTGTAGTAAAGCGAGGAGTTTTTCAGCCTTGGCTTCCCATCTACCAATAAAAAAACTCAAATCAGTATTTTGAACTACACCAAGATAAAAAACGATTGGGAGAGCAAGAATTATAAATAAAAACCTAATCGAAATATTGATATATCTGAGCATTTTGTTCACCGTAAAAAGGGCTAAAGCGCGGTGCTTGTTAACGTAATTTATTCATTGCCTGCTTTTAACCACGTCAGGCGAGGTGGTATCCTTATGGTTCGATTAACTTATAAGGAAAAAGTAATGTCCAATAAAAATGAAAAATTTGTATGCTATAAATACGATGCTCGCGCTTTAGCGGTCGAATACCTTAGACGTTGTGATAAAAAATTTACCCCTGAAGAATATCTTATTGAAGTTCTTAAACTAGAAGATGTTTATCAAAAAATTATTGAGGATGCTGGCAGCAAGAAGTCTTTAGCTATTTGGAAGAAGCTAGGCCAGAAAGATTAAAAACCATTCCAACTACTATCGCCTCGGCGGTAGTTTTTGCAGCATTAATAACGTCTTCTTTTTCTGCACCGTTTTTCACTAAATGTGTCACAACGTCTAAAACAGCTTGCTCCACCGTATCCATACAGTGATGAACAATTTCTTTATCAATTTCTTTCCCGTCAATAATCACGGTTTTCCTACTTAACTGTTCGTTATCCATGTTTGACCTCTTAATTTAATGTAATTTAGCGTTTAACTGTCGTCACTCACCATAGGCCACTTCGCAAAATGACCTATAATTAGTGTTTTTTGCGTTTGTACAGTCCATTATGGCTGCCTGTCCCTTGACATTGCTGTTTTGCAAAGAGCGGATCGCACTCAATGCAACGTGCATCACTGCACTCATACAGACATAACGCGCTGTACATTCCGACTTTCTAAATTGTTAAAGAGCGGGTGTTCATATTTCTTACATAATATTAGCTATGCTGATTTACTTGTCAATAGCAAAGCTAATATATTTGAGTGAAATAATGCTAATGGGGTAGTTAAAATTTTTTTTTATTTAAAGAGGGGGTAATAAAAAAAGTCGAAATAAACCGACTTAATAATTAAATTTGTAAGCCTAAAAAATTATGTGTCAACTTACTTTCAATCCTTTCGCCTTAGCAATTTCCTCAAATAAACGGTCATAATACCGTTTTTTTTCTTGAAGGGATTCATGAAGTGAAGTTTGTTCACTTTCAGGTAATTGATTTATAAGCTTCAATAAAGCCAATTCCCTGTTAGTGATTGAAATTTCTGGTTGTTGAGTAGGTGTGTTTGTGTCTGTTTCCCTGACATATTTGAGAAGTGATGATAGCTCAGGTTTTATAGCCTCAGGTGAAACATGAAGGATCTTAGCGAATTTAATTATTGTATCTGTGTTTAAAGGAACTTTTCCGTTTAAATACTGGCTAACAGCGCCCTGAGTGTTAAAGCCAAGCTCTTCCGCCGCTTTTTCTTGAGTTAGAGAAAGCGCTTCTTTCTTTTCGTTCCATAGTTTTTTTAAACGCGCCGCAGCTTGTTTATCTTCAGGAGTTATTCGTCTCATATATATACCTTATTTGCGTTACTAATATTTTTCAAATAGTAACGCTATTGACTAAGGTTATCAGCAATACTAATATTATTGGATTTTAAAAGGAGGCAATATGACACTCAATGAATATCTTCTGCATAAGAAAATTAGTCAAACATCGTTTGCTACAATTGTTGGCGTATCACAAGGTTTTATCAGTCAAGTTATAGCGGGCAAATATAAACCTAAAGGGTGTAAAGCCATTGAATGGTCACGAGCTACTGAATGGCTCGTAACGCCACACGAATTAAACAGTGACGATTACCCTAATGTAACGGATGGGCTTCCAAAAACTAATTCATAAAACCTTTAAAGGCCAAATAACCCATGCAAATCAATTATTCTGTCGGGCGTAGTGTGAGTGACCAGCGCCCGAGTCCTGCTGTTGTTGGCTCTTTTGCCGAGCTTGATCACATAAAAACATGGGGTGCGTTGCCTGATGAATGGGCGCACTTCGATTTAGTCCTTGGTTATACCGATAGGTTATTACCTGTGGTTTGTAATGCTGAGGCTGCTATTTCGCCTTCCAGTAAAATGAAAACGCTAGGCAAAACGCCCTCTATCTATAATTCTCAGCGACAGGTTATTGGTATAACCGAATGGACTCGCAAATCTTCCACAGGGGCAGATATCGAAAAATGGATGATGGAGCCTGATTACGGTATCTGTGTCAAAACAGGCTCCGGCATAGTAGCACTGGATTGTGATAGCGACGATGCGGATGTGCAATCCCGTATCCAGTCCTTTATGTTACAGTCCTTTGGGCAAATCCCACCACGCCGTTATAGAGATAACAGTAACAAATGCCTTTACCTCATCGCAGTAGAAGGTGAGTATTCTAAACGTGTACATCGTTTAAAAAACGATTTGGGGATTATTGAGCTGCTCGCTAAAGGGCAACAGTTTGTTGCCATGGGGGTGCATCCTACTGGTGCGAGGCTTCGATGGGATAATGATTTACCTTCTGAGCCTTTCATGATCACTGAAAAACAATTGAATGATTTCTGGAAGGGCTTAGCGGATGAATTAGCTATTGTGTCGTCGTCCGAGTCTAATCGCGTAGGTAAAGTACGAGACCGTTCGATCGCAACGCCTAATGCAACTGATGAAGTCGCTGAGTTCTTGGATAGTCAAGGGCTAACATTAGACTATGGTCGTAATGGTGAACGCTATATCACTTGCCCTTTTGAAATCGGACATAGCACGGATAGTGGAGTCACCAGTACAGCGTATTTCCCTAAAAATACAGCTGGTTTTGAAGTAGGGCATTTCAAATGTCTGCATGCCAGTTGTGCACACCGAAGCGATGGCGATTTCTTGCACGCTATTGGGTTTGGTAAAGATGATTTTGACGATCTGTCGGATAATAAGACTGAAGAGGGTTTTACCGATATCAATAAGGATATGACAAGCCACTTCCTTGAACGTTTTATTTATGTAGTCAAAGGTGATCAGGTGTGTGATTTATCACGCCCCCCTTATAATTGTGTCATTGAGATGAAATCATTTAAAAATCTGATGGCACCTTATCAAATACCTTCAATAAGTAAAAAAGGTCAACCAATCCCAGCAGCGAAATGTTGGATAGCGCATCCTAAAAAACAAGTAGCTGAAAGTATTGGATACCAACCAGGCGAAGGGCGTTTAATTAAACGACATGATGGGCGCTTTGATATCAATGAGTTTTATCTCCCTGAACATGGGAAGGTTTCTAATTTTGATAAGTCAGATAACGTATTTCGTAAACACATGGAGTATCTTCTGCCTAAAAAAGAGCAAAGGGACTTTTTCATTGCGCGCTTAGCCTGGATAGTTCAACGCCCGGATCGTCGATGCCCCATCACTATGCTTCATATATCTATGTTACACGGAACGGGCAGAGGATGGGTGATTCAACTGATGGAAAAAATTCTAGGCTCCTGGAATTGTACAAGGGCGAAAATGGATGTTATTTGTAAAAATCAATACCATGACTATTTACACCATTCTCTACTATGTACCGTTGATGAAGTAAGAGAAAACACGGATAAGCGGTATTCAATTAGCGATCAACTACGTGACATTCTTACCGAGCCTAGATTTGAAGTTAATAATAAATATGGAAAGAAAATAACTGAAGACATTTTTACTAGCTTTCTGTTTTTATCAAACCATATAGATGCCATTATTATCCCTGAAGAAGATAGACGTATTGCAGTCTTTGGAGGGCCTGATCACTTACAAGATGTCAAGTATTATGAAACCCTTTATCGTCATTTACAAGACGCTAATTTTATATCACAGGTATTTTGGTACTTAAAATCCATTGATTTGAATCAATTCAATTGGCAAAGAGCGCCTGATACTGAAGAGCGTCAGATCATGATAGAAAGTAGCCGTTCAGATGTTGCCAAAACCTTGCACGATTTGATTGATGCGCCTATTTCACCCGTTATGAGCTATCAGCAGATAGTTAATTTTATTATTAGTGATATGGGTTCAGCAGTGGAGATCAACGCTAAACAAATTACGGCGATTTTAAGAACAAAAGGGTTGACGCAATGTGAAAAAATAAAATTCAAAGGTGAAACTGTTCGTCCTTGGGTACTTGTTAAAAAAAGAAAGTTAACAAACGAAGAAGTACGTATAGCGTTAGAAAAATGCGAAGAACTACAAGAAAAGGTGGCAGGTGGCACTTAATTTCAAAACTTTTTCATTTTAAGAGCAATAAAAGGTGGCACATGGTGGCAGATAAAAAGGTAACTGCCACCTTAAAAAAAACAATAAAATCAATGGGTAAAATACTAAAGGTGGCAGGTGGCACTTGTTTTAAGTTATTACGTGCGAGATAGTGTAATATTTTGTTACATAATATACGTATTTTATATATATATGTTTAAAGTATCTGCCACCTCCCACCTTTTTTGTAAAGATGTAGATACGGTAAGGCTTAGTGAGGGTGGCAGATAGGTATTTTAAGTGCCACCCAGTGCCACCTCCACGTTTTCACACTTCTAACGGAGCGACAAAGATCATGAGCAGAGACATCGAGAAAATACTACTCCACTGGGGCGGGTGGTGTGCGGGTAATCCGTATGCCGCGGTAAGTTGGTTGCCGGTGGCATCGGGCTTTGATCGCTTCATGCCGTTTACCGGGGCAAATCGTTTATCATGCAGTGATGCAGATGGGTTAGTGATTGATGTGTGCGTCAGTCGCCTTAACACGGTGGGGATGGCGAGAGAGCTGAATTACATCGAGGATTATTATATCCGTGGGATATCCAAGCGTGCTATCGCGCGAAAGTTTGCGGTACGAGAGGATGAGGTGCGAAAAAGAATGCAAATTGCGGAAGGCTTTATTTTGGGATGCTTAGAAACCCTTGATATTCAATTAGATATCGATGTGTTGTACAAATATCATACAAACAGTTATCAAACACTGGTGCGGCCGCAAAAGGTATGCTAAAGTGCCCATGATGAATTTTTGCGTCCAGCCGAAATGTACGCTGATAAATAAAACCTCGATTAAGTATTTTTTGCTCACCTCGCTTTTGCGAGGTTTTCTTTTTTGTGGGGTGGGGATGAACAAACTTCCAAGTGATTATTTCCTTGATGTGGATGATGACCTATTGGCATTTCTTGAAAAACAAGGTGAGGAGTGCGCTAAAGAAATTTACAAGTCGAATACGGTTAATATTGAAAACGCGTATAAATTGCTAAACATTTTGATAGTAGGCATTGGCTCCGCTTTCTTGCTCTTAACGCAAAAGCCAATTTTTGCGTATTTAACGATGGGTTTAGCTACCTTCCTGATGTGTTGGGTGCTCTGTGCAGGGTATCTGGTCTTGTTCTGCTTACGACCAAATATTAGAGGTGCTGTGTTTACTTCGCCAAACAGATTGTATACGCAACCTTACAAAGCCATTTGTGATACCGATTATAAAAATTTAGAAATCAAAGGGTTCAAAGCGCAAAGAAAACCCTTAACGCTCATACGGCGTTACCGGCTAATTGATTTATGTGCTACCGCGGATGAATTGATTGATATTAACATCAAAATTAGAAAACATTTAAATAGAGTGAGGATCGCAACAATCCTCACTCCAATATTATCAATGACAATATCTGCAATTACTTATTACTTTTTTTGATATTTTTCGCTGAATCCCCGACAACCATACGTTTTGTTGTGAAGTCTTTAGCACCTTGTTCTGGCGTGGTTTTTCCGGCGTTAGAAGATTGGGTGTTGTTTTCACTTGGTGATTGTTTTTGGTCAGACATAATTTTCCTTATTTTGACATTGGTTTATTTGACGATTTAACAATATCAAATACGGATATGTGCCGCCAGTCGCTTAACTGGCTTTATTTCGCTTTGGCATTTACGCCACCGCAATACTGACAAATCTAATAATCGAAACGAGTAAGGCGGTTGGCTCCCCTGTTTAATCCAAGCAATGGAACCCTCAACAAGGAGGGTATATGCGCATGCCTGAAAAATACTCAACCCCAACGGCCTATCTCTGGGGTATTATGACGACCATTTTAGGTTTTTTTACCCTTGAGCAGTGGGTGGCTATTGTCGGTATTGTCTGCACGATAGGGACATTTTTAATCAACGTGTACTACCGCAAAAAGGAGTACAAACTCAAGGAGCGTCAGTATGAAAATACCGAAAAAAATAGTGATGGCAACGGGCGGTAGTGCGTTGTTTTTGGCCTCAAGCATAATAACGCATTTTGAAGGGTTGAGACTTAAGCCCTATTTCGATGGGGGTGGTGTGCTTTCCGTCTGTTACGGGCACACAGGCAACGAGATTGAGCCTAACCGGACGTACACGCAAGAAGAGTGTGATAAGTGGCTTAATGACGATTTAAACGCGGTTAAGCGTTACGTTGACCCGTTGATTAAGGTCAGTATCAATACGCTCACTCAGGCAGCCCTTTACTCATTTGCCTACAACGTGGGCGTAGGAAATTTCGCTAAATCGACGTTACTCAAAAAGCTCAACGCTGATGACCGAAAGGGAGCATGTGATGAGATGAAACGATGGGTTTATGTGAAAGGCGAAGTCTGGAAAGGACTAATGACCCGTCGAGAAATAGAGAGCGTAATATGTTATGGCGACCTTACGCATTTGTCGTAGTGATTATTGCAGGATTAATCTTATGGGCATCTTGGTTGTTGACATCCTTAAACGAAGTCAGGGCATTAAATAAAAAACTCACTGTTGACCTCAATAAACAGGTAGCCATCACGACTAATGCTTTTCAGTCAATAAGGGTAATCAATGATATTGCACGAATTAATAGTGAAACCCGTCAGCGTAAAGCGGTTGACTCTGAAGCAACACAAGCAGCAATTAAAACGCATGTCGCCAATCGGAATTGTGCCAATCGCATTATCCCTAATGGTGCTGTTGTCGAGTTGCAGCAGCACACAAATCGAATACGTTCAGATTCCTCACATTCCGATACCCTCTCACCTACTCGCTGACTGCTTGCCGCCAGCGATTGCGGGTATGATGACATGGCGTGATAGCCTGATACTCAATGAGCAGTTACTGACAGTGATTGAACAGTGTAATCTTGACAAACAGGCAATAAAGCGAATTGAAGAGCAGAGAAATGATAGTTGAGAACGATAAGCAGACAGAATATTTACAGCAGTACATCAAAACACAGTGTCAATAAATCAGTAAACGTGTTTTCGATTGAAATTAACCAGAATAAATTATATTAACTTAGTAGGAGGGGTAACCAATGGCGGCATTATCTCCAGAGGTTAAGGCCTTCATCGTGCAGTCGTTAGCCTGTTTCGATAGCCCAACTCAGGTGCTCAAACAGGTGAAACTGGAATTTGGATTAACGCTCACCGTACAACAGGTCTCTTCCTATGACCCCACAAAAGCGATTGGAAAAAGCCTTGGTCAAAAATGGGTTGATCTCTTTCACTTCACGCGAGAGCGATTCAAAAAAGAGATTAGTGATATTCCTATTGCCAATAAAGCGTATCGACTGCGTGTGTTAAACCGTATGGCGATTCGAACAGAGTCGATGGATAATTTTTTACTCACGGCGCAAATGATAGAGCAAGCAGCTAAAGAATGTGGTGACGCGTATACCAATAAACAGAAAATAGAACATTCAGGAACTTCACATAATCAGGTTGAATTAATCACGCATGAGATGACCCCCGAACAGGCGGCAGAAGCCTATAAAAAATTGATGGGGTAAAGGGCTAAAAATCGCTTACTTATTTTTACTAGAAATAATATTTAGATAAATATTATGTATTAATATCAATATATTACGTTAATTAATTTCCTGTTTTTATTTTTTATGTACGCAGTTATGTGCGATATATTTTTTTGACTCGCTTTTTTCTGGACAAATCCCTATGCCATTACCGTTCACTTTTGACTTTAAAAAGCCGGATTATGTCCAGGTGTTTAAGTGGCGCGCGGAGCGACTACAACGTCTTCGGGAGCAGCCGGAAAGTTTTGAACTATTAACCCGATTTTACAAGGATAATCCCGCGCAGTTTATTATCGACTGGGGCATGACAACAGATCCGCGCAATATTGATTATGGACTACCGGTGACTATTCCTTTTTTGCTGTTCCCGAAACAGGAAGCCTGGATTGACTGGATAATGACCCGCTGGCGTGGGCGTGAAAATGGCATTACCGAAAAAAGCCGCGAAATGGGCTTAAGCTGGACGTCAATTGCGTTAGCCTGTGCGTTATGTCTCTTCAACAAGGAAATGGTGATTGGCTTTGGCTCCCGCAAAGAAGAGTACGTTGACAGCACCGGTGATCCGAAAGCGCTATTTTGGAAAGCGCGCAAGTTTGTGGAATCGTTACCTCAAGAGTTTAGGGGCGGTTGGGAAGCGAAAAAACACGCCCCCTACATGCGGGTCAATTTCCCAAACACAGGCGCCATTATCAAGGGTGAAGCAGGGGACAATATCGGACGGGGTGACCGCACGACACTCTATTTCGTCGATGAAGCCGCCTTTTTGCCCAGACCGTTACTGATTGATGCTGCCTTATCTCAAACCACCCGTTGCCGCATTGATTTGAGCTCGGTTAACGGCATGGCTAATCCGTTTGCCCAAAAACGTCATAGTGGCCGTATTCCGGTGTTTACCTTTCACTGGCGAAGTGACCCGCGCAAGGATGATGGATGGTACGAGAAAGAATGCCAGAAAATTGATAATCCGGTCATTGTGGCGCAAGAGTTGGATTTGAACTATCAGGCGTCGGTTGAAGGGGTGCTGATTCCGGCAGAGTGGGTACAAGCAGCAATTGATGCCCATACGAAACTTGGCATTAACCCAACCGGAATACGTCTAGGGGCCTTTGATGTGGCGGATGAGGGCAGAGACAAGAACGCCTTTTCTTGGCGGCATGGTTTTTTGCTTGAGGGTATCGAAGAGTGGTCAGGAAAAGGCAGCGATATTTTCGGCAGCGTTGAAACCGTTTTTCAGTTAGCGGATAAGTATCAGCTTGAGAGTTTTCGCTTTGATGAGGATGGGTTAGGTGCGGGCGTAAGAGGGGATGCGCGAATTATCAATGACCAGCGCAGACAAAGAAGAGCCGTACGTATTGACGCCGTGCCGTTTCGCGGCAGTGGCGGGGTGTTTGACCCAGACAAAGAAGCGATCGCCGGATTTGACGGCCAGAATGCGCGATTAAACAAGGATTTTTTTGCCAATGCCAAAGCGCAAAGTTGGTGGCATTTACGTAAACGCTTTCAAAATGTGTATCGTGCGGTGGTGGAAAAACAGCCATTCAAACCGGATGAACTCATTGCAATTAATGGTGCAATGCGACTCAAAGACAAACTCATCGTTGAATTATCGCAGCCAACCTATTCCATCAATGCCGTGGGGAAAATCGTAATAGATAAACAACCCGATGGGACAAAGTCACCCAATCTAGCCGATTCAGTGATGATCAACTTTGCCCCAATGAACACGGCACTTGAAATCTGGACACTACTGGGTAGAAGCGCATGACAAAAAAGAAAAAATCATTCTCTCAAAAAACGGCTGACGGGTATGAGAATTTTACCGCCCGTGTCGGGATGCAAACCCCCAATCAACATGCGGATTCAACTTATCGCCCTGACTGGACAAGTCGAAACCGGTTATTACTCGAATATGCTTATCGCTCATCGTGGATCATTGGTGCGGCGGTCGATACCGTCGCCGATGATATGACCCGAAAAGGTGTTCGCATTACTTCACAAATGGAGTCGAGCGACAAAGGGGAAATCGAATCTTTATTTGATGAACTGGAAATCTGGGAGAGTCTCAATAACGCGATCAAGTGGTCACGGCTTTACGGCGGCGCATTAGGGCTTATTATGATAGAAGGGCAAGCGCCTTTTACACCATTACGTATCGAGACGATAGGACAAGGTAAATTCAAAGGTATTTTACCGCTTGACCGTTGGCAGGTTAACCCGGATTTGAATCGTCGTATCAAAACGTTAAGCAAGGACCTAGGTAGACCAGAATTCTACGACATTGTGACCGTTGAGAACGGCATTCCCGCCTGGAAAGTGCATCATAGTCGATTAATCCGTTTTGATGGGGTGACACTCCCTTACCAGCAAGCCAAAACCGAGAATGAGTGGGGCATGTCGGTCATTGAACGTATTTTTGACCGGTTAACCGCCTTTGATAGCACCACAACCGGTATTGCGCAATTGGTGTATAAAGCGCATTTACGAACATTCAAAGTGAATAAGCTCCGTGAAATCATCGGTTTTGGCGGCAAGCCATACGAATCGCTGATGAAGCACATGGACATGATACGTCAGTACCAGAGCAACGAAGGGATGACGCTCATGGATACGGACGATGACTTTGAAACGCATAGCTATTCGTTTTCAGGATTAGATAACGTGCTGGCGCGGTTTGCTGAACAGATTAGCGGAGCGACAGGTATTCCCTTAGTCCGGCTGTTTGGTCAATCCCCGTCAGGGTTCAATACTGGCGATGCCGATTTAGCCAATTACTACGACAATATCGCCACGCAACAATCAAGGCGATTAAAGCAACCGTTAAGGAAGCTATTTGAGATAGCGCATCAATCGGCATTAGGTAAACCCTTACCCGATGATTTTAGTTTTGCGTTTAATCCCCTTTGGCAAATGTCAGACATGGATAAGTCTACCGTCGCGGTTAACATGATTAATGCGCTCAATGCCGCGCAGGATGGCGGCATGCTGTCAATGAAAGCGGCCATGTCCTCGCTACGGGATTTGTCCGATGTTATCAGTATTGGCAGTACCATCACCGATGAGGATATCAATCATGCGGAAGACGAACCGCCGCCAAGGCTCAGTGCTGTCCACGCAGCGACGGTCAAAACGGGCGGAAACCCAATATCGAACGAGCCTGAGTAAGGTTGCCCGCGAAATTGGCGCTATTATCAACCAACGCTACGACGGTTCGAATGATTCAGTGCTGGACATTCAGCAAGCATTAGAGGATTACAGCGAACTTATCGAGAGTTGGGCAAGGCGGGTAGCGACAAAATTTGTCGACACGGTATCACAAGATAACGCGAAATTGTGGCAACAAAATAGCCATGAAATGAGCGGGGAACTCAAACAGTTAATTGCTCAAGCACCCGTGGGGCATGTCATGCAGTCTATTGTCCATGAGCAAATCAAGTACATTAAATCGCTGCCAATGGATGCTGCTGATAGAGTCTACGATATCCAAAACAGAGCGATTGAAGCGGTAGTGAACGGCGAAAGACCTGAACATTTTACCACAATGATAGCGCAATCCGGTCAGGTGGCGGCATCGCGGGCAAAGATGCTAGCCCGTACCGAACTAGGCCGAGCAACGCAAGCCTTAACTCAAGCGAGAGCATTGGCAATTGGCTCAACCGGCTATATTTGGCGTACCGCCCATGATGGTGATGTAAGGCCATCACACAAAAAACTGGAAGGTCAATTTATCGATTGGCACAACCCACCTACCCTGGATGGTATGACAGGGCACGCGGGCGCATTACCCAATTGCCGTTGCTACTGTGAAGTCTCTTTTTCTGACAGATAAAACCCATGAAATATTATTTTGAAACCCGTCTTGGTAACACCCGTTACCAGATGGCGAACGGCTCGCTATTGTGTAAAAACGTACCGATTGCCCGAACGGGCACGCAGGTTTATTCCGCCTTGGATTTGCCGAAGGTCAAACCGGATAGCCGCGGACAAATCCTGGTAGAAAGAGAGGAAAGTGACGTCTTTCGTCCCGAAACGCTGGCCTCGTTTGAAGGGATGAGTGTCACACTACTGCATCCCGAAGATGAAGAAGGCAATGTCATTTTTGTTGATACCGACAATTGGCGCGATTTGGCGCAGGGGCATGTACAAAATGTGAGGCGCGGAGAAGGTGAACAGGCGGATTTGATAATCGCGGATTTAATTATCAAAGATGCGCTCGCAATCGAGGAAATTAACAACGGCAACGACGAAGTCTCGTGTGGCTATGATGCGCAATACGAACAGATTGCGCCTGGCATCGCACGTCAGTATGAAATCGTTGGCAATCATGTCGCTCTGGTACCTAAAGGCAGAGCGGGAATACGATGTGCAATTGGAGACAGTATGTCAAACAAAACACAAACCTGGTTCAAACGGCTGCTAAGTGCCCATCGCACGAAAGACGCCGTGGCAATGGAATCAGTCCTAAATAATCCGCCTGAATCCCTCACCGGTGATGAAGGCACCGGCGAGTTACCGAAGGCGATTAATATTACTATCAGCCCTCAAAACCCGATGCCAGCCGAAAAACCCGAAGTCGTGACCAGTGATGAGGGGGTACCGGATTACATTCAAGCCATTTTGACAAGGTTAGATGCCCTTGAGGGTAAAACCGCTAATAGTGGCGATAAACCGGATGATAAAACAGACGGTACTGTTGATGACGAGGAAAAAAACGAAAAGGCAGAAACCATTACCGGCGATGCGGCATATAAAGCAGAGTTGATTATGCCAGGGGTAGCCCTTTCAACACCGGTAAAACCCACGGCCTTTAAACGTCAGGTGTTAGCCAATGCAGACCAAACTATTGTGCGCTCTATTGTCGGCGATGCGGAAATTAACCGATTACCCAAACGCACTGTGGATATGGCGTTTAATGCGGTCGCAGAACTTTCGAAAAACCGCAATACCGCCAATACCCCCACTATCGATTCAATCCGAAAATCCGGCAATGCGATTGCGGATTTAAACAAGTCAAATGCCGAATTTTGGGCGACACGAGGTAAAAATCTATGATGATGAAACCTTATTTATACCGGATGCCAGTTGGTATCGCCGGTGCAATCTCCCGTTACCGTGATTTAACCACCGAACCGGTGTTACTAAAATCTAAAGACGGTTTTCCGGATTATGGACTAGCAGGTAAATATGACGGCGATTATTTTGTGCCGCTTGCTGAAAATGACACGGCAGACGTCATCAAAGGCATTTATATTCGCCCTTATCCAACGACGCAGGCGCCGGATTTTATCCGGCAGGTTGGCACCGAGAAGAACTTTACTGGTGATGCGCTAAAGCGAGGCTATGTCTTGGTGAATGTTGGCGTGGATAGTCAACAGGTTAAAAAAGGCGCCAAGGTCTATGTGCGAGTGGCAGGGGCAACGGATAAGAGCCCACTGGGTGCTATTTTGATTGCCGAAGAAAAAACAGGGTCAGGGGCATCAGAAAAAACCAATACCGTGATATTGAATAATGCTGAGTTTACCGGCCACGGTGATGCTGACGGCAACGTTGAAATCTCGTACAAAATTTAAGGAATGACTATGTTAACTTTTGACCAACGCACGATTGATTCAACGAGTGCGTTTTTAATCGGTGAGCTTGAGCGTTTAGACCCTACAATTAATATGCCTTTGGTGCAATACACCAACAGTCGGGATGTGCAGCGTAGGGAAGATGTCTCGATTGCGGATGAAATTTCGAGCTTTACCCGTACCGGATTTGCAGCAGCAGGCAGTGGCGCTAATCCTAACGGTAAAAACTGGATTAGCATGGATTCCACCGCATTAGCGGGCATCAATATCGATATTCAAAAAAAGGGTTTCCCTCTGCCACTGTGGGGAATGGAGTTGGGCTGGACGGTTGTCGAATTACAATCCGCCAGACAAGCAGGTCGCCCCGTGGATGCACAGAAACATGAAGGGATGCGTCTGAAGTGGAATATGGATATGGACGAACAAGTCTATATTGGTGATACCGGATTGGGCATTAAAGGCTTGCTGAATCTTGACAATATCAAGACTAATAATGCCTCCAAAACCTGGAGCCAGTCCACCGCTGATGAAATCCGTGACAGTATTAATAAAATACTCAGTGATGCGTGGGCAGCATCGGCCTACTCGATGGTTCCCACCGACTTACTTATTCCGCCTGAACAGTTTGCTCACATATCCAGTATTATCGTTTCGAGCGCAGGTAATCAGTCACTGTTAACGTATCTGAAGACCAATACCATTGC
This sequence comes from Arsenophonus endosymbiont of Crataerina pallida, assembly GCF_964020125.1. NCBI lineage: Bacteria > Pseudomonadati > Pseudomonadota > Gammaproteobacteria > Enterobacterales > Morganellaceae > Arsenophonus > Arsenophonus endosymbiont of Crataerina pallida. The sequence goes on from NZ_OZ026540.1 coordinate 1,154,672, forward strand.
CTATCACCAAAACGGGGTGCCACTCAATATTTACGCGGTGAAATGGTTAAAAGGGCGAGGTGTCAGCAACAAAGATCGCATGATCGCTTATACCAATGATAAACAGTATGTTCGCTTCCCGATGGTGCCGTTACAGAGTATCCCTATCCAATACCGCGGATTGTATCAATTGGTGACTTATTATGGTCGTCTGGGTGCGGTTGAAGCGGTTTATCCGGAAACACTTGCTTACTGCGATGGTATCTAAGCCCCTTATTGGGGCTTCATTTTTGGAATCTAATTATGCGAATTCAGGCAAATTGGGGAATGGAGCTGGGATGGACTCCCGTTCAGCTGCAAACTAAAGAAAACGGGAATGCCAAGACCGAGAAAAAAGGGAAAGAAAAAATCAACCAGGAAACTGAAAATAAAGAGGGTATCGATGAGCCAACGGAACAAACACCTGCCAACGGTACAACGATTTCGCAATGATTTTCCCCCGTTTAACGATGAGGTTAAATTTCCTGATGCACAAATTCAGTTTCGCTTGAATTTAGCCGACAAATTCCTGAGCGAAAATGTCTCAGGGAGTGAAGTTTTTCCTTACTGGGCGGGGCTGTTCGTGGCGCATTATCTGGCGCTTTATGCCATGGATGCACAGTATTTAAAGGTTGGTGGCCTTGCGGGCTCAAGTTCGGGTGTCGCTGCTTCGGAATCGGTCGATAAGGTGAGTGTCAGTTATGACAACGGTATGACACTCAACCCCAACGCCGGATTTTGGAATAACACCCGTTTTGGCGCGGAATTTTATCAGTGGGTACTGATGTTTGGCGCAGGAGGGCGGCAATTATGAAAAGTGGTGTAGCGATACGTCTTGATAAAACGAGTCAGTTATTTGCTGCCCTACACCAGCTGACCAAACAAGACGTAATGGTTGGTATTCCGGCTGAAAATAGCGAACGGGAGGATATTCCCTTTAGCAATGCGGCGATTGGTTATATCAATGAGTTTGGCTCACCGGCAAAAAACATTCCGGCAAGACCGCATTTGATACCGGGTATTCGTTCAGTGGAACCCAAAACCACTGCTGAATTGAAATCTGCCGCTAAAGCCATTTTGGATGATCAGCCGGATAAAGCAGAGCAAGCGTTAAATCGAGCAGGTTAGATCGCCGTTCAAGGCGTGCAAGCCGTCATTACTCAAAGCAAATTTGTGCCACTGGCGGACAGTACATTAGCTGCCAGAGCAAGACGTGGGCACAAAGGCGCGGCACAAGAGCTTGAAAATCGAAAAGCCGGTTTAGCGCCGGATAATGCCAACGCGAGACCCCTGATTGACACCGGCATTTATCGTCGGGCGATCACCTATGTTGTGAGGAAGAAAAATGCCAATGCTTGATGTTACGCGGGTATTACTCAATCCCCGTTTTAATGACTCTACACTCACGTATACTCGACGGGAAATTTTGATTGATGATGAAGGTATTACTTCGACAAAAGAAAGTACGTATCCTTTTTCAGGTGTAGTAACGGTGGATAGTTCAATTGAGGCACAAATAAGAACGTCTGGTCAACTGGTCAGTGGTCGAATATTGGTGGTGACCACCACCCGATTAATAGCCGGTGAAACCCATCATATTGGCGATATTGTCACCTATCAGGGGCGCAAATATCTGGTGAAATCCGTCGATCCTTACACCGCTTATGGCGCGGGATTTGTTCAGGCGCATTGTGAACTGATGCCGTTTGACGGAGGCATCGCTCATGAGCAATAACAGCAGTACGGAGGCGGGATGGCTAACGCCCTTTGATGATAATGCCCTGTATAATGAAGGCTTAAATCGTATGTTAAGTCTTTGGGTTGGTGGCGTTTCTGGATTGCCAGCGAAACACGTTTTACCCCGCTGGCAACGCGATCCGGCACCGTTGCCATCCCCTGATACTAACTGGTGTGCCTTCGGTATCATTGATATTACCAGTGAGCCAAATCCCGCTTTGGTAAAACAAAGCGATGAATCGAGCGAACTTTGGCAGTACGAAACCTTAACCTGTATGGCTTCTTTCTACGGAAGAGAAGGTATGGTTTACGCCGCCCGATTTCGGGATGGCATTATGCTCAGTCAAAATAACGCCGAACTGAATAAGTCCAATCTTACCCTCGGTAGCCACAGCCAAATTACCGCGTTTCCTGAGCTTATCAACAATCAGTGGGTGAACCGGTTTGATATAACCGTTCATCTACGTCGCAAAGTGGTGCGTCGCTATCACATAAAATCAGTGACAGATGCCCACGTCACGTTTTTGGGAGACAAATAATGTCAACAGGTTTACCCGTTTCAAGGGTGGTTAAGGTCACTCTTGATATGTCACCGCGTGCCGCAAGTAGCCGTAATTTTGGTTCACTACTCATTTTAGGTGATTCACCCGTTATCGATCCGCTTGAGCGATTACGGGCGTATTCCAATATCGAGGAAGTCGCCAATGATTTTGGTACAACCGCACCCGAGTATCAGGCGGCTTCACTCTATTACCAGCAGTCACCAAAACCCGTCGATTTATACGTGGGACGCTGGGTAAAAGCAGCCTCACCCGCATTATTGCGCGGTGGCATTTTGTCCGAAGAAGAGACAAAAATTAACAATTTTAAGGCGATTACCGATGGCGCGATGAATATCAGTGTAAACGGAAGAACGGTTAAGTTAAGTGCCATTGATTTTTCGCAAGAAACCAATTTAAACGGTGTTGCCGCCCGAATTGGTGAAAAAATGAGCACGTCTACAATAACGTGGAATAATAACGATAGTCGATTTGTGATGACATCGAATACGGCAGGTAAAACAAGCGCAGTGGGTTTTGCTTCCGCACCGGAATCAGGTACCGATTTATCGGCGTTGTTGAAACTAACCCAAGAGAGTGGCGCAACCCCTGTTTTAGGTATGGACGGTGAAACTATCGTTGATGCGGTTTCAACATTGGCGGATTTTTCGAGCGGCTGGTATGGACTGGTGGTAACCGCTGCGCTTTCTACCGATGAAGTGAAAGGTATCGCCAACTTTATTGGCGCGGCCGGAAGTTCCCGCGTTTTTGGGTTTACCACCCAAGATACCGCCGTACTGGATAGTACGAAAGCGGATGATATCGCTTCTGTTTTGAAAAAAGCGAAATATCAACGGGTCTTTACACAATATTCTTCATCAACCCCCTATGCAGCAGCCTCTGCTTTTGGACGGGCGTTTTCAGTGAATTTCAACGGCAATAACACCACGATCACCCTCAAATTCAAACAGGAACCGGGTGTTAAAGCGGAGACGTTGACTACGTCACAGGCGAATACGCTGGCGGCCAAAAACTGCAACGTGTTTGTCAATTACGATAACGACACCGCCATTATACAAGAAGGCGTGATGGCCAATGGTGATTTTTTCGATGAACGCCATGGGCTGGACTGGTTGCAAAACTTTGTGCAAACCAATCTGTATAATCTTTTGTATACCAGCACCACCAAAGTCCCTCAAACGGAGCAAGGCAGCACGCCGCTTCTGACCAATGTTGAGCAATCGTTAGCGCAGGCGGTCACTAATGGGCTACTGGCACCGGGGGTATGGAACGGTGGCAGTATAGGTTAATTAACAAGCGGGGATACGCTCACCAAAGGATATTACGTTTATATTCAACCGCTGGCAGAGCAGGCGTAATCTGAGCGCGAAAAACGCAAGGCGCCGCCGATTCAGGTTGCCTGTAAGTTAGCGGGTGCCGTGCATTTCGCGGATGTCTTAATCACCATTGTTCGATAAGGAGAGAAAATGGCCGCTTATAGTTTTGCTGATGTTTCCGCCACGCTAACCGGCCCCACGGGGGTGATAGATTTGGGCTCTGGCTCGGCGAACTCGGAAGAAGGAATAGTGGTGACAATGACCGAAGCCAAAAACACCATGACCATTGGTGCTGATGGTGAAGGGATGCATACCCGACATGGCGGAAAATCCGGCACCGTTACGGTCAGTCTGATTAAAGCCTCACCGGTTAACAAAAAACTGATGATCGCCTATAACGCGCAAAGCGTGTCATCTACCCTTTGGGGTAATAACGTGATTGTGATCCGTAATCCGGTATCTGGCGATATGATCACCGCGCGCAGTTGTGCGTTTCAAAAAATACCGGATTTGCAAAATGCAAAAGAGGCGAATGTTTTAGCATGGGTCTTTGACTGCATTAAGATCGACGCCTTATTAGGAGAATTCTAGTGGAAATTGAAATTAACGGTCATGAATATCGAAGTCAAAAACTCAATGTGTTTGACCAGCTTAAGGTGACGCGAAAGTTATTGCCGGTGTTATCCGGTTTAACGGGTGAACTGCAAAAATTACAGCAAGGGGAAATGCCAATGGCAGCGGTGTTACCCATTATGGCAAATTCCATTGCCCAAATGAGCGATGAAGACTGTAACGCGATTTTGCACCCTTGTTTAGCCGTGGTTTCACGCAAAAATGCCAAGGCATGGACGCCGATTTTTCGCCAGGGCGAATTGATGTTTGATGATATTGACTTAAAAACCCTGCTTGAGATTGTGGCGCAGGTGATTGGAGATTCCCTCGGTAATTTTTTTCACGCACCCCAAGGCGACGAGACAGCCAGCCTCCTGTCGCAGGATTAACCCTGGATTCAATGCCGGATGGTAAAGACTTTTTACGCCTTCCTGTTAAGTATGGGTACATAAAATTCGACAAATTAAAAGATGGCTCAATCGATTTGGCAGATTTAGCAGAAATGAATGAGTGGATAGATATCGAACAGGATAACGAAGCGCGAATTACGCGTTGGAGAAATCGCCATGGCGAATGCTGAAACGTTGCAAGATTTTCTCATCAGCTTAGGTTTTAAGGTTGATGACAGTGGCCTGCGAAAATTTCAGTCCGTTGTTACGGGGGTGAGTGCCAATGTTATCAAACTAGGTGCGTCGGTTGAGGGGGCAGCGCTTGCCGTCGTGGGATTTACCACACAAATTGCCGCCGGTCTTGATAAGATGTACTGGGCGTCACAGCGTACAGGCGCTAGTGTTAACGGCATGAAAGCATTAGGGTATGCCGCCAGTCTCACCGGCAGTAGCGCAGAAGCGGCAAGAGGTTCACTTGAAAATCTGGCACGATTTTTGAGAAACAGTCCGGGTGCTGAGGGGTTTTTAAATCGTCTTGGGGTGCAGACCCGTGATGCCAATGGCAATTTGCAGGATATGAGCGCTATTTTTACCCGTGTGGGGAATAAACTGGCCTCAATGCCCTATTACCGCGCCAATCAATATGCCCAACTGTTAGGCATTGATGAAAATACGCTAATGGCCATGCGTAGAGGGTTGAACAAATTTTCTGCTGATTACCAGCGTATGCTTAAACAAACCGGATTTAACGCAGACGTTGCTGCCAAACAGTCCAACCAGTTTATGACCTCGATGAAAGGATTGACCGGGTTATTTGGTATTTTACGCGATAAAGTCGGATCAAACCTAGCAGGGGGGTTGACTAAAGAGATAGACAATCTGCGCAAAAGACTGCTGGATAATTTTCCTAAAATTGAGAGAGTATTAACCCGTCTCATTAGTGGCATTATTCGAGCCGGTGAAATGGTGGGGCGCGTTATCTGGCGAATGAGTCAGGCGATCGAGCAGATTTTTGACTGGTGGCGCAATTTAGACGGAAAATCTAAAAAACTCATCACTACCTTTAGCGGATTGGCAGTGGCTATCTGGGGGCTCAATCGGGCATTCTTTGCTTCGCCCATCGGGATTATCACCGGTCTTATCGCGGCCTTATTGTTACTTTGGGAAGACTACCAGACGTGGAAAGAAGGTGGAAAATCCTTTATCAACTGGTCTAAGTGGGAAGGTGAAATCAACCAGGCAAAAGAGGCATTTAAATGGTTAGGTGAAAAATTAACGGGATTGGTTGACCTGGTGGGTGGATGGAAAAATGCACTTGAAATCTTAGCAATTTTTATTGCGGGCGCGTGGGTAAGTAAGGTATTGGGCGCTTTTAGTAAAATAGCGAAGTTACCTATCCCACCTTGGCTGAAATTGTGGGGTCTCTATGCGGGGTATCTGATTTCAGATAAAGATAATATTAGTGATAGCGCAAGCGCATCATGGGATTACAATACCCGTCAAGTCAAACGTGCGATCGGTAACGGTTTGCGTTTTTTTGGTATTGATAATGACTGGGCAAACAAAAATCAAGGCAGCAATATACCGGATAATATCGCTGATGTGCCTACCGGCGATATTCCACGGGGTATTCGTAATAACAATCCGGGTAATTTGAATTTTGTTGGACAACGCGGTGCAGTACGTGAATCACCTAACGGAAGATTCGCCAAATTCAATACCGCATTTGAGGGCTTACAAGCACTTTCTTCACAGCTTAATCGCTACGCTGAAAGGGGATTAAATACCGTTGAAAAAATTATTAGCACCTGGGCTCCCGCCAGTGAAAATAATACTCGTGCCTACATTGATAAAATATCCGGTAAATTAGGGGTTTCCCCTGACACCGTGTTGAATCTGTCCAATCCGACGGTCATGACATCGCTCATGTCTGGCATCGTTGAGCACGAAAATGGCAGACAGCCGTATAGTCAGGCAATGCTCTATCATGCCGCAAATGCGGGTATGCGAAATAATATTGACCAGAATATCACGATCAATGTTGAAGGCGCATTAGACCCCCACGCTACCGCCAATGCGATTGCCGATAAACAAACGGGCGTTAACGCCAGACTGATTGGACAATTAACCCAGCGAGCCTACTGATGGATATCCTTTCTACGCTTTTTTCACAACGATCGCGCAAAATCGGTTTGCTGGTGCCGGATGTCATTATCTCAGAAAAACATCACGACACCCTTGAAATCACAGAACATCCGGTTGAACTGGGCGCGGAAATTGCCGATCACGCTTACAAACGTCCGGCGGAAGTGACCATGGAGGTGGGTTTTTCAAGTGGTGGATCTCTACTGGATTTTTGGGACACGGCAAAAGTGGCTATTCGCGCAGGGTTAAGCGCACCGGAAATCTACCAGCAAATTTTAGCGCTTCAAGCCAGCCGTCAACCGTTTGATGTCATAACAGGTAAGCGCAAGTATAAGAATATGCTCATTCGCGCTATCGAGGTGACCACGGATAAGCACACAGAAACCGTGTTGATGGCGATATTAACCTTGCGGGAGCTTAACATCACCCAAACCCAAACGGTTAATATCAAATCTACCGATGCAAAAAATATGCGGGAAGGGAATACAACGAGTGGCGTGAGTAATACCGGTATGAAAACGCCAAAACCCGTTGATAATCGCAGCCTATTACAGCGAGGAGCCGCATTTTTCAATGGAAATTAACGAAATACCGCTTACCCCCACCAACCAGCAATTTACGATTAAGCTATCTGATACTGTTTGGCAGTTTCGCCTTATCTGGCGTGATAGTGCGGGCTGGGTGCTGGATATGCTCACGGTTGACAATCAACCGGTGATACAGGGTATTCCGCTGATCGTGGGTGAAAATCTACTGGCTCAATATAGTCACCTTATCAGTAAAGGAAATCTCGTTTTGCTATCAGATGAAGAAAGCGATATCAACGCGGATACGTTGGGCGCAACCGTAAAATTATACTGGATCACGGACTGATTGTTATGTCAAAAAACTGGATACGAAAATGCTCACTGATTGTTTCTGATAAAAACGGGGAAGGTATTGAGCTATCGGATTTTCGCGCCACGTTCAATATCACGTGACCAGATACGCGTTACCCTCGTGCGGGGGTGTTTAAAGTCTGGAATCTGAGAAAAGAAACCGTCAGTCAAATTCAGGCGAAGGAGTTTGTTAACATTCAGCTCATGGCAGGCTATCAGGATAATACGGGTCTGATATTTACTGGAAAAATCCGCTACACGATTTCAGGTAGAGATAATCCTACTGACACGTTTGTTATTGTTCAGGCGATTGATTCTCATGAGGCCTATGACTACGCCACGCTAAATACTACCTTAAGCGCAGGGCATACTCAGGCAGAGCAACACAATACGTTACTGACAGGGCTTACCCCTTACGGGATTGTCAAAGGCGTGACGCCTGAGTTTGATAGTATCCGCTTTCCAAGGGGTAAAGTCTATTTTGGTATGGTTAGGGACGCCGCTGATAATCTGGCAGGGCAATGCCTTGCCTCGTGGCAATACATTAACGGCCAGCTCGTGATGGTGCCGGAGAAGAATTATATCCATGAAGCGATTGTCCTGAATAGCGCAACGGGCTTGATTGGCTTACCGCAACAAACGATTGAGGCGGGGGTGAATGTGCGTTGTTTGATTAACCCAAACATTCAAATCAATGGGCTTATTCGTCTTGACCAGGCGTTAATCTATCGCACGATGTTGCCCAACAGCGATATCGCTTTGGGGTACAGCAAGTTAAGCGAAAACGATGACGGCGGCTTACAGCAAACCCAAGGCGCTGTTTCACAACCGGCCAGTCTTTCCACCGATGGGGATTATATTGTGAAAAACATCACGTATTCCGGCGATACGCGCGGCAAGCCGTGGTATATGGATTTGGTGTGTATTGCCAAGGGATCAAATGACCGAATCGATATCAAGAAGGTGGGATGATGGCGATTTCCGTATCAGCGCGCACCGGCGACCAACAACAACTGCTTGAAGTCTTTCGCCATGCGATTTCGTCACAACTTCGCGTCGCGATGCCGGCTATTGTTCAATCCTTCGATGCCAGCAAAGTCACTTGTGTTGTACAACCAGCGATAAAGGGAGCCTTGACGGATACCAAAGGGAATAGCCAGTCGGTGAATTTGCCCCTGCTAGTTGATGTACCGGTTGTTTTCCCGCGCGGTGGCGGTGTCACAATGACCTTTCCCATCAAAAGCGGTGATGAGTGTCTGGTGGTCTTTGCGGATAGATGCATTGATTTCTGGTGGCAAAATGGCGGGATACAAGAGGCGATTGATCCAAGACAGCTTGATTTATCGGATGCCTTCGCTTTTATTGGCCCACAATCGCAAGTGCAAAAGATAAGTAACATCAATCAGGATGCCATGCAGTTAAGAAGTGACGATGGCGCAACCTATTTTGAATTAAATCCTACAAGCCAAAAGATTAAAATTGTTGCACCAAATGGGCTTGAAATAGTAACACCCGATGCTATTTTTTCGGAAAGAGTGACCATTAAAGGATTACTCAGCTGGTTTGCCGGAATGGTTGGCTCGACGGCATTAGGTGTGGCAGCAAAAATCACCGGTGCCATTGAGTTTTTAGGTACATTGACCGCTAATGGTAAACAAATTGACGAAACACATACCCACAAAGGCGTCAAAGCAGGTGGGGATAGTTCAGGCGAGGTAAAGTAAATGAAAGAAAGTATTAACATTTTTTTTGGCGGTTCTTATTTACACAAACTAAAAACCGCATGGCGACTTCTGGGTGTGATTTTTTTATTAATCATCAATGAAGAGACATCCTTAAAGTTAGAAGATATCGAGGTAGTTGAAAAAAATAAAAAGCAACAGTAAAAGGGTTCTATTGATGCGTTACCGACGAGAAACAAATGAGGGCGACTACAGCTTTGGGCAAGGGGATAACGCATTTTTAACCAACAGCCCTGATGCCGTCACCCTGGCGATTAAAACCCGCTTGTCCCTCTGGCAGGGGCAATGGTTTTTAGACAGTGAAGGAGGTACCCCCTGGTTACAATCCATATTAGGTAAACCTTATCTTGATGCTTATGGTATGACAGTCAAACAACGCATACTGGACACGCAGGGCGTAACCACGTTAACCGATTTTAATGTCAATCAAAATTCAACCACCCGAAAACTGACCATCACCGCAACAGTTAAAACGCAATACGGCGAAACTTCCTTTATCCAAGAGGCATAATGTTAAATCTTGATACGTTAGCGTTGTCAGCGAAAGTGACTGACGACGGCATCAGTGCGCCGGATTATCAGACCATACTGATGCGATTAACCGATTTTTTTCATGAAATTTATGGGCAGGATGCGTATTTAACGCCGGATAGCAAAGACGGCCAGATGATAGCCATTTACGCACTCGCCATTCACGATGCCAATAATGCGATAATCGATACCTATAACAGTTTTAGCCCAAGCACGGGTAAAGGCGCTGCACTATCAAATAATGTGGCTATCAATGGCATTTCCCGTCATGCATCGGGTTACTCGAATGTGGATGTCGTATTAACGGGGCAGGTGGGTACGGTGATAAAAAATGGCCGTGTACGCGATAAAAACGGCAATATCTGGCGATTACCTGAAACCGTCACACTCGATACGCACGGCGAAGCTACTGTCACTGCCGTTTGTCTGGTTACGGGGAGCATCACCGCATTAGTAGACGAAATTACCGAGATAGCTACCCCCACGCGAGGCTGGCAGACGGTGAATAATCCCAAACCCGCCACGCAAGGCAGACCGATTGAAACGGATAACCAGTTACGGGAGCGGCAACGCAAATCGGTATCACTGCCGTCACGCACCGTATTGGAAGGGATACAGGGTGCGATTAGCTTGATATCGGGGGTGACAAGGCAGCGCGGTTTTGAAAATGATACCAGCAAAAACGATAAAAATGGGATTCCGCCGCATTCCATTGCGATGATTGTGGATGGAGGCGATGTCACCACGATTGCCAACGTCATTGCGCAAAAGAAAACCCCTGGCGCTGGAACATTTGGCGATACCGCCGTGACAGTTAAAGACCGTTACGATATGCCAATTACCATTCGCTTTTCACGCCCCAAAACGTTTGATGTGCATGTGGAAATTGACTTAACGGCGTTTTTAGGATTTACCACGTTAACTGGCGATAAAATCCGGCAGAAAGTCTCAGACTATATCAATCAGCAACTGATTGGCGATAATCTCTATCTTGATAGGACGTGAGATATTTAAAAGGGAAACGTGCGATAAATGTGGATCTACCTGGGACAAACTGGATCTATCTGGGACGGGTGAGGTAATTAAGTTTCACATAGTGAAACAGAAATCAGTACTCAAATCGACCGATTATTGAAATCATGTTGCTGCTTGAAGTCGTATCCGGTTCAGTCAGGAGAAGAGCCTGATGGCTTTCCTGCTGTAATTACTTTTCAGTATGTGAAAGAGAAAACAGAATCAAAATCACCTGCCATTGCATCTTTCCTCAACGATAATCTAGAATCTCGTTTGCTAGTACATCGATTCTTATACTACGTGAGGAAAGTGCAATGAGTGATAACAAAGACCAGAGGCATGACCGGGTTGACTACTCTGACGACTCCAAAGGTATGGTGACGATTGTTTTCGACAAAGATGCGCTTCGTAATGAGAAAACAGACTCATCTTCTAAACCAGTCACACCACCGCCATCCAGACCAGCCCGACAATAACGTTACTCTTCAGGGAGAACCCTTGCCTCTTTGAACTTGGTTCTCCTTACCTGTACCCGCGCTATCTGATCCGCAGGGACATAAGTCGCCAGTGCTCCCCAAGTTTCATGCAGTACATCACTGCATTCTTTCCAATCTGTGCTGCCAGCCGCTTTTTCATGGGTTACATAGAGCAAAATGTCTTTTTCGTTTCCCAGAACAAAGCATCCGCATGGTTGCCCTTCAAAGTGGCCAGGTGCTTCCGACAAAAGCGTTGAGCCATTTTTCAGGTAAACATAGACTTCCGAAGCATAGTAGCCACGCTGGTCAAACATCCTCTGCCAGGCAGAGTTGGTGCTGTCAGACCACGATATATCATATTTCCGCAGGAGGCCATACATCCATTTCTTGCCGTATTTGCGCCAAACCGAACCTACAATAAAAGCAGAGATAACAGCCGGAACAGATGCTATGTAGGTGTTGAACCCCAACCACACTGCTGAATGATAAAGCCCGGCGGGTAAAAGACAAAAGACCAAGGTCGTAAACGTGATATCAATAGGCTTATGGTGCTGTTTCAAGCCAACATTGGCAATAAAATAACCGATGTAGCCAGAGGCCAGTGTTACCAGAGTTGCCCAAGGCAGATTCAGCAGCGATGCCTCTATCATTCAGTCCTCCTTCGCCCCGTGTTGCCAGGGCTCATTAGTGCTTTCTCGCGGAACATTCTTGTATACATATGGCAAATAGACTAGTAAACACCTTTAATGACGTTGAGAATTTTACCCTCATTGCACAACAAGTGATGAATCGAGCATATGAAATATTCTTCTATTGTCTGGTTAGCATTAAACCAATACTCACTATCTGGTGTATAGGTTATGTTTTTCTCTCCGACGTTTCACTGTGTGAAACAAGAAACGGTCATCGAGGCGGCTTATCTTCATCTTCAAACAGATTGCCCTGGATGCGAGCCAGTTCTTCTTTTTTAACCCGCTTGACTACCGAATAAATCCACTGTAGCGAGACTTTGTATTTACGCGCCAGCGCGTGGTGGTTATGGCCGTTGAAGTCGGCAAATATCTCCCGGTCACGCTGGCTGACTTTCCATATCAACCCCATCGGGAAATAGACATTCTGCCCACCCCAGACCGCCATCATCTGACTGGCGACGGCATCGCCTATCTGGCTGGCGACGGCGGGGTCAACATCGATAATCTGCCTGACGGTCTGGGCGGTGTGTTCGGCCAGCTCAACCAGTAACTCCGGCCCTTTGCTACGAAAGGTATTCTCTAGCATGATGTTGCCCTCGCCACGCGTTTTTGCCACTGCTTGAGTTTCTCGATAACCTGGCTGGCCTGCTGGCTATCCAGCCAGTAAGGCGAATCACAGCCGGTTTCCCGTTTAACAAAATGGGCCAGGGCTGTTGCTGACGCATCACGGACAATGCCCTCGTGGGCCATTGCCTGCCACAGGGCTTGCATTTTTTGGATTTGCGGACGGTCAGTCTGCTTTTTTGTAGTGGCGTGATGGGGCTGGATGCGGAAGCCTTTGGCTTTCAGGGCGTTTAACACCTGAGCCAGTTGACCGATATTCAGGGCTTTTGCCGATGTTTTCCCGGTTAGCCTGTGCAGCATCTGGCGGTAAGTCGTGTCGTCCAGCTTGAGATTGTGGGCGGCAATATGGATTAACTGCAGGTACTTTTGTCGGGTCATCGGGGGCGTCCTTTATCGTTGTGGTCGGGGTCAGGGTTCCTTATGCAGTGAGCAAAAAATAATCCTTCGGGTTTTGAAGGATTATAAAATGAATAGCGTTATTATACAATTGAATGAATTACATGTCGCTTTTCCGCTATGACTTCTTTACGCAAATTGCCCTGGCATCAATACCCTTGAAGGTTTCAAATTTTTCCGCAAACAGTCTGGCGGCCTGTTGACAGGCGGTTTCCGTGTCAAATTCCTGTGTATGCAGAGTGGAAAAGGCATTATCGCTATAAGGACTGGCGTACATGGCCAAAATTAATATCCACATGGTGATGTCCTCCTCGTTAATCGGCGGGTTTATGGTGAGTGTGTGGCGTTGATGGCGAATTTGCCGTGATACCTTTTAGTGGCACGACATCCCAGTTAAGTACCCAGGCGCTATACGACTGTCCGCAGTGTGGGCAGGCCAGTAGCAGGTCAATTCCCCACTCGCCGCTTTCCGGTTGTTGGATAATGTCTGCCTGGGTAGGATTCAGGCGTCGGGTTGCCTGATGGCAGCTGATGCAGGTAATACTCATAACGGGTTTTCCTTATCTAAGTCGACGATGAGTTCGGCCAATATCTCGAAGGCATTTTGAAATTCACAATACGCGGCGGCGGAATGGTCTGCCCGCAGGTGATGCATGGCGCGGTTTATGTGCCTTTCAATCTGACGGCGCAGATGTTTTATTTCCTGATAGCTCATGAGGTCACCTCCTGCGCCAAGGGTGTAATAATGACGTTTGACGGTGGGATTGTTTTAGTGGTGTCCAGGGTCAGGGCGTGCATACAGGCAGCGATGAAGTTCTCGGCCTGTGGCGCGTTGAGGGTGTTACCGTAGGCGCGCAGTCGTCCCACTCTGTTGGTAATCCCATTAGCCAGCGGGAGTGTGCCGGGTTCAACTGGCCGCCACTTGCCATCCCGGCAGAAGAGCCAGTCAGCCTCTTGCCAGAAGCCGTTAGTCGGACAGGTGGTGTCATTTGTGTCCATCCCGTCAGACAGGCAACGTCCTGTAAATTTGACTGTCTCCCTGCTTGTTTTCGGGCCAAAACTTTCTTCCAGTCCTGATAGGCATTTTTTATGTTGCCGGCGGTCGGCGTTGGCCAGCCCGTTAACCACACCACCCTCCCCAGTAGGGCATTGAGCGACACATTCGGGCATTCCCTGCCATCCTTTCCGTCCCGCGTGGTGGGCGTCGGCCACCCAGTAAAGTCGTTGTCTGATGTGCGGCGCACCGAAGCCCGCAGCGCATAAATCAAGCGCTGCTGTGGCGTAGTTCTCTGCTTCCAGGTCAGTCTGTACAAGGTCGAGCCATGCGAATCCGTCTTGACTTGCAACCTGTTCACCAAAGACAACGCCAGGCTTGCACTGCTGGATGAGGTGGAAGAACGCGGGCCATAAGTGCCGCTCATCAGTAAACCCCTTTCCTTTGCCTGCCGCGCTGAAAGGCTGGCAGGGGCAACTGCCTGTCCACACGGGTTTATCATCGGGCCATCCGGCTTTTCGCAGGGCGTATGACCAGGTGCCGATACCGGCGAAGAAATGACACTGGGTGTAGCCCTGTAACTCATCGGGTTTAATCTCCTCGATTGAACGTTCATCGACATCACCAGGCGCAATATGCCCGGCGGCTATCAGGTTTCGCAGCCACTGCCCCACATAGGGGTCAGTGTCGTTATACCAGGCGCACATTACTGCACCTCCTGCTCGAAGGGCGTAATAATGAAATCCTCAAGCTGGTGATGAAAGGTAATGCCGCGAATATTAAGGGAGCTGATGGTATCCTGATTTTTTAGCAGGGCATTTTTATCCACCTGTGCCTTGCGAATAATGCAGTGCTGTTGCCCGTTTTCTTCCAGCGCCTGCAGGATATCGTCCATCCCTTTAAGGGAGACGGATGGCGGGCGGTTACGCCATGACACCTCGCCGGTTATCAGGTTAACGGTTTTGGTTTTGCCGTTTTGGGTCAGCCCCTCCCGGTTGGCGTCGCACCAGGTCTGGATACCTTTTTGTAACAGGGTTATCCGGGCTTTCATGGCCTCAATATCAGCCGCATGCTGATGCGTTAACCGTGCGATTTCATCATTAATCTGCGTCTCCAGCCGGGTCATTTCCCGCTGGATATCGCCCATCCGTTTAATATCGTCCATCACCTGTTCGCGGGTTTGCGGCGTGCAGGCACCCGCCGCGGCTTTAAGCCGCGTTATTTTCTTTGCCATCTTTTTTACCTTTTAATTAACAACGTCGGGAATTAAACGCGCTCGAAAATAATGTCTTCAAGGGCGTCACTGTGTTGAATATGCTCAAATAAATTCATGTTGTATCGGGCCGCGATTTCACCAAGACGCTGGTCTTGTTCATCAAAATCACGGCAGTTTTCGCAAATCGATAAATAGGCTTCATAGTCCTGCTCGGTAATATCCACGGTTTTTTCCAGATAAACCGATTGGCGAGCGGTAATACGGACAGGTCGTGTTGTCATGATTAACGTACCTCCCAGGTTATTCGGCAGTTATCTTGCAGGAACTGGTATTTTTCCCAGCGGCCCTGACGGTCAGTGCCCAGGGCATAGCGAACGGCATGCCCCTTTTTATGTAAGGCATCACACCGTCGGTCATGCAGCAGGGTAATGGTCGGACGGCTATAGCCATCAACGGTAAACTGACTGACGATAAAACCTTCCTGGCTGAGTTTGTCCATCACTGACAGGCATTGCCTGAACTGTTGCTGGATGGTCTGGTAGGTCATCGCTGATGGGTTTTTAATGGTCACGGCGGGGTTCAGCATAAAAGCCTCCTTAATGCACACTGTGAATAATATTGGCGTCGATAACCGGGATGGCGTTTTGCGCGGCCAGGTTCATGGCGGCGGTCACCAGATTGCCGATAGCCAGGGGGTAAAGCAGGCTGACCGGCGTGTCTTTTTTCGGGCGCAGCCAGCTTAAGCGTTGGCGTAGTGCCGGTATCGCATCCGGGCCGAGAACGTTGTTCATGTCGCCGCCGACGCGCTTAAATTTGAAGTCAAGAAAGTCGGCCAGATGTTCATCCAGTGGCGGCAGGTCAATCACCTCGCAGCGCTGTACCACTTCCCTGACCGCCAGCAGGCGCTCAGATAACTTGTCGCCCAGCTCGGGTTGTCCCAGCAGGACGATGGACAGCAGTTTTTTAAAGCCGTCTTCCAGCTCAAAGAAGCGTTTGAGGTGCTTTAAGGTCGGTATGGGCAGCGCATGGGCTTCTTCAATCACCAGCACATGGCTGTACCCGGCACGGCTGC
Organism: Arsenophonus endosymbiont of Crataerina pallida; assembly: GCF_964020125.1. Classification (NCBI taxonomy): domain Bacteria; kingdom Pseudomonadati; phylum Pseudomonadota; class Gammaproteobacteria; order Enterobacterales; family Morganellaceae; genus Arsenophonus; species Arsenophonus endosymbiont of Crataerina pallida. The sequence goes on from NZ_OZ026540.1 coordinate 1,171,084, forward strand.
TGTCTTTTAATACCCGGTGTAGCTGACGAAAGCGGGCCTCCGGCGAGCGTTTGAGCTTTTCCAGTGGAGCCAGCGTATGAACAATAGCCTCGGCAAGACTGGCGGCTTTCAGGGTTTTGCCCTGATGGTCGTTGTCTTCCATGGCCAGCACGTAGGGTTCAATCACCACCACAGGGGCATGTTCCCGGTTAATCCGGTCAACCAGGTCGCGCCTCAGGGTGCTTTTACCCGAGCCGGATTCACCGATAACCGCGATAAAGCCGCCATAACGGGCGGTCTGGTACAACGCCTCACGCACATAACGGCTTTCAGGGGTTAAAAACACATCGTCATGACCTTGTACCGCGTTGTCATCAAACGGGGCGCGAAACAGCCCAAAATGCTTTTTGGTGGCAGGCAGTAATACCTGTTTTTTTAGTAACATGGTGTCTTCCTCATTGCTAAATAGTGGGCACTTTTCCTTGCCGTTAAGCGTGACCCCGTCAAAGCAGTCGTCCGCCGCGATGCCCTGGTCACGCAGCCAGGCCCGGATACGGTGTTTTAGCGCGTCGGTGTCCTGTTTTGGCCACTGGTGGTGATTGACTATCTGCGCCAGCGTCGCCTCGGAAAGGTCAAGCGCGCGGGCCAGTGCTGCTTGCGTCAGGTTGTGTTGTTGTAACAGGGTTTTCAGTTTCAGCATGATGGCCTCCCGTTAACCGTGACTGGCCAGGCTGACCACCACATCGCCCGTCTGCGCCATTAACTCATCACCCAGCGCGTCGACCTGGCCAGCGGGGATGCCGTCCGGGAAGCGCTGGGTTAGCGTAGTGTAAAATTCACTACGCCAGGTCTTGCCCGCCGCCTGAAAACGCGCCCGCAACTGTTGAACCACCACGACTGGGTTTAAACGTTCTTCAAAACGTGGGGCACAAACTGTGGATGCCTGCCCCTGTTTGGCGAGGTAAATGGGTGGGGTATCGCGTTCATTATCAAGATAAGGGTTAAAGCGCCCACCAAAGGGTAAGGCGTTGGCTTTTTGCACGGCGGCGGTTTCCCCCGGCGTGGTGGTGCCATACAGGGTCTGCTCGACTTCCGCCAGATGGTGTTGCGCCGGGGTGTGGGGTAATGCTTTGAACGATTCGCCGAGGGTCGGGCTGTTGAGGGCAAAGCCGTAGTCATCTTTCGCCACTTCCGGCACCCGGCAAAAGAATTCCAGTCCGTCCTCATTAATCATGACCACCTGCGCCTCACTGTCACGCCAGGGGTTACGCACTATCTGTACGGTGTCGCCTACGCAAACGCCAGGGACTTGCCGTACATCGTATTCACTGCCCCTGAACGACACGCGAAGATGCGTCGTGACCTTACGGCTTTCCGGCAGACTCACTGCCAGCTCACGGCATACGTCAACGGGCGGTGCCTTGATTAACTGTCCAGGGGTAATACGCAGCCAACAGTCGGTGCGGGTCATGCCGGTACGGCGATGCAGCGCGGTGCGGTTATACTTTTTACGCCATAACCCGACCAGGCGGTTCAGTTCATCAATATGATTGACTTGCACAAACCGCAGGCCGGATTCAAAATGGCACTCGAGAATGTCGCGCGCCTTTTCCACTGAGCCGGTAGCGCGGGCATTACCGGCTTTATGGGCGATAAGTTGAATACCAAGGGTTTTACACAGGTTGCGCAGGGTGGACGAGACCAGGGCGCAACCGGGGTCGGTATAAAGGATGCGCGGCACGCCATGCAGGACGTCGGCCCCACCGCGTTCTTGCATGGCATTAATCAGTACATCGGTAAAGTTTTGTGTCGTTTCGCCGCCAAAGCGGTACTCGGCGTAAATCCAGCCGCTGGTATGGTCGGTCAGCTCAAATGACCAGACACGGTCGTTAACAATACGGTCGAGATTTTTGGGCTTGTTCTTGTTAAATTCCGCCTCACTCATCATGCGCAGGCCGCTATCGCGCTTAGTGCGACCTTTGGCGGGATTTTTCAGGTAATAAAGCACACACAGCGACGCATCCAGTTGCCAGACATGATTGGGGTGGTCGGTTTTTAACTGGACGCACGGGGTCGGTGCCCGTAACTGGTTGGGGTGCAGGCGATATTGGTACAGCGCCCGACTGATGGCATCGACCGACAGGGGGAACCACTCGCCGGTCTCGTTATCAATATACCCAGCATTAATCAGGTTGTTCGCCCGTAGGTCATTAACCGCCTGCTCAAGGCTGTAAAGGCGCTTGCCGTTCTTGCGATGCGAGGCCATCATCACGCCAGATATCTGCAGGGCTTCTTCACGTGTCAGGGCACTGGTACCACAATCCACCCGTTGCTTGCGCGGCGGTTTAACGCTGACCTGTTTGATTTTTCGTAGCAGCGTGGCTTTGGAAATGCCGAGTGCCTGGCAACCTGTCTGATAAACGGCGTCTTTGCCGCCATGTCCGGCTTTTTCGGCGGCCTGGGCAATCGCCAGTACGCGTTCGGTCAGGATGGCGTTCATAACACCACCTCCTCGCCGCTATCCTGTCCGGTACCACGCAGGTGTTCCGGTAACTGAAAATCCGCGTCTTCAGCATCTGCATCATCCTTTACCCAGTCTGGTACGGTCTCTGATGGGGTGTGATGGGGGAGCGAAAAATCACTGCGTAACACATTGATTTCAAACTCAATGTCATTAAGCAAGCCTGCTAAATAGTCAGCATGGGACGTGATATCGCCACTGTGGCTATGCAATTTTTCCAGCCCTTCCCGAAAGCGCCCCATTAATATGGCTTTAACATCAAAGCCCACCAGGCCAATTTCTTCACGGAGCTGGCGTATGCCTTCTTCCCCTAACGGGCGATGCTGATTAAGCAGGCGGTTTTCACTCAGCTCATTGATTTTTTGGTCTTTTTCGTTGGCTAGGCGGCGGCTGGCTTCCAGGCTGTCACGGGTTTCACGCAGTTTTGCTTTTAGTTCACGCACGGACATGCGATCGACCTCATCGAGCGTCAAGCCCGCGATGGTGCCGCCTTCGGCGAGTTCGGCGAGGTCTTCATCGTCTTCTAACATCAGTTCATAGAGTTTTGCCTTGCCGAGAGCCGCAAACGTCTGCGCTTTTCCACCTAATTGAGGTGATAAATATTTTAGCGATGCCTTCATCATAATTTGAGCGGTTCTTTCAGCTAGCCCTAACTGGCTTGTTACGATATTTACAAACTCTCCATGCGGCTCATTCTCTTTCAGAATAATCAACCGCTTTCCCGCCTCCAGCATGGCTTCGGCACTTTGTGCCATATAGAAGCGCGCCTCATGTACAATCCTCTCTCGTTCATAGGGCAGGCCCTCGCCGTACTTCTCCATAATGGCCTGCTGATGTTCAGCCAGGGCATTAAGGTTGTTCATTAAATCCGGTGCTAAAGGCTGTTCGGGAGCGATTTCAGCCGTCATCGGTAACGCTTTTCTACCCATTATTTTTCTCTCTTACAATTTTGACGGTGAGGCTACGCAGCGGCCACGTCGTTCTGCCATCTTGATTTGCGCCCGTTCGGTTTCATCGAAAAAGGCCAGGGCAATCTGTATCAATTCCTCGCTGAGGGCGTAATTCCCATTGAAGCGCTGCTCAACCATGCCCTCTTCCACTAAAAATGGCAGAGTACGACTGATATTGGCGGGTGAGTCATTGATAAGCTCCGCCAGGGCTTTATTGGACAGGCCGTCACGGTAATGCCCCTTCATGGCTTTTAAAATACGCAGCGCCCGTCGTGTGCGTGAAGAAGGGTGCAGTAATAAGGTGTTTTTCATCGGATGCCTCTTTTTCATTAATGGAAATTGTGATACCGTCAGTGAAACAGGCGAATGTTATGTTTTATGGCGTTTTTTACTGTGTGGCATCGGTGAACCGACTATCTGTTCAATGGCGCGTTTTGCTTTACGGGCTTTTCCGCGTGAACCTTGGCAAGCACCATTCAGTAACACATAGATGTCATGAGGCTTAAAGCCAGATTCCTGTGCCCACTTAGCGACTGAAGGATATTGCTGATAGACATGCTCGTAAAAATTGCGCTTAAAATCGGCGGGATGTTGCAGTGACATGGTGTTATCTCCGTCATAAAAAGTTAAAAATAAATATATATTGGTATACAAAATATTGTAAAGTCTTTTTTGTTTATTTTTGTATATTTCTTATTACCGTAAAAAAACACTGGCTGTTATCGGCCTAAAGGAGACCTGTATGGCAAAGAAAAAAGCGGCAACCAGCCTGTCTGTAACTACCGCGGACAATATCACGATTGCGGGGGGGGGGGGGGCAATTGCATACCCTGAAAAAAATGCAGCAAACAGTGCCCAGCAGGAGGTGATGGCACGTTTTGGCGATGGGCTGCCCTATGAACGAGAGAGGATTGTGCATGAAGCGCGCTTCTATATGGCACAAAGTGCCGAAGCCATGCTGGAGGCGGGAAAGCGGTTGATTATTCTGAAAGAGAATGAGCCGCATGGAGAGTTTGTAAATATCGTAACAAGCCAGTTAGGGCTAGCTGAAAGAACCGCTCAAATTATGATGAAGGCATCGCTAAAATATTTATCACCTCAATTAGGTGGAAAAGCGCAGACGTTTGCGGCTCTCGGCAAGGCAAAACTCTATGAGCTGATGTTGGAAGACGATGAAGACCTCGCTGAACTCGCCGAAGGCGGCACTATCGCAGGTCTGACCCTCGACGAAGTTGACCGGATGTCGGTACGGGAATTACGGGCAACATTACGTAAAGATGAAGCGGCGCTTAAACGCAGCCAGCAACTGGTGGCCGAAAAAGAGAAGCAACTACAACAGTTAAGCCAACAACTGGCGGGCAAAACCTCGTCGGTTGCTGCGAGCGATGAACAAATACCCGTTGATGCCCAGCAGTGGGTCACGCTGACACTCGAAGGCGTGGGAGATCGCCTCAAATCCGAGCGCCTGCGGTTGGGGCTTAGCCAGGAGATCTTCGCCGAACGCTGTGGGGTTAAAAAGCTCACTCAGTATAATTATGAAAAAAGTGAGCGACATCCGGATGCGGGCTACTTAATCGCGGCAAAAGCGTTAGGAGTCGATCTTCTTTATGTGATGACCGGTGAGCGCAGCGATGAAGCCAGTGCGCTCGATGTGGTGAGGGATGAGGAGGAAGCCACTTTATTGACGACGTTCCGACACATCCCTGGTGAAACACGCGAGGTGGCACAACGTACCCTGGCTGCAATGGCAGAGAAAAAATCCACTCGTCACCGCGCTTAAGTCTTCCCTGCATTCGTGGCCGCAAAAGGGATTATTTGACGGTAATAATCAGCTCACGCCGTTGGGTGGGCTGATTGCTATTGAGACTATACCGAATCGGTACGCTCTCCATCTCGAACCCCTGAAACACTGCCCGCATTTCAGGAATATCATTGACCGAAATAATCATCATCCCCGCCAGGTCTCGTCCCATCCCCGCCAGTTTTTCGTATTGTTCCAGACCAAAATCGACGCCATAGCCTTCCGTTCCCCAATACGGCGGGTCGCAGTAAAACAGCGTGTGCGGACGGTCATAACGGGCAATACAGCTGGCCCAATCCAGGTGTTCAATGGTGGTGCGTGATAATCGCAGATGAGCGAGCGATAACTCTTCTTCCATGCGCAACAGGTTCAAGCGTGGCGCAGTGGTGGTGGTCACACCAAAGGTGTGATCCGCCACCTTGCCGCCGAACGCCTGTTTTTGCAGGTAATAGAAACGGGCTGCCCGCTGGATATCGGTTAAGGTCTCGGTCGGCGTGATGTTTAGCCATTGATACATCGCTCGGCTGACCAGCGCCCATTTAAACTGGCGCATAAACTCTTCCAGATGGTGTTTCAGCACCCGATAGAGATTGACCAGCTCGCCGTTGATATCGTTAATCACTTCCGCTTTGCTCGGTGACTTCATAAAGAAGAGCGCCGCTGCGCCACAAAACGGCTCCACGTAGCAGGTATGCGCAGGGAAGCGCGGTAAAATCTGTTTTGCCAGCCGCCGTTTACCGCCTATCCAGGGCAGTATCGGTAAAAAATGTTGCTGCATTGTCTGTAAGCCTTTTTCACTAATGGAAATTCGTGTAGACTCTTTCCTGTCCTCGAGGACGGAAAGCGCCACGGTTGACTCACAGGTTCGGTCTGTGTGTTGACGGCCTGTCCGGTGTGACTGCACTGGGTGGGTCGCGCTTTTTCCCTTGCCCCGTTAGGGGCTAATGACTGCGCCTAACCTAACCGTTCACCCATCCTCCCACTAGTAAACCGCTTTAAAAGCGTTTAGCGACCTGCCTTGTCACACTGTCTGCCTGATTCTCAGGGAGATGGTGATGAAAACACGAAAAAAATTAATCTTACCGCCCTTAACCACCCCGCGATTAAGCGGTTGGTTGCTCACCGCTGCCGGTTTGTTGCTGGTGATTGGCCTGGTCTCGCCACAGCAATTACCGGTGGTGCTCTACAAGCTGGCTTTGATTACCCTGGCGGCGGTGGTCGGTTACTGGCTTGACCGCTCGCTGTTCCCCAAGGCCCGCCCCGGTCAATACCTGCACCATGACCATCCCGAGGTGGCGCAGGGCCGTCATCCGGTGCGCGGCGGCTGCCATCAGGTGTTTGCTGCTGCACAACTGCGCCGGGCGCTGATTGTTGCAGCCGTTTGCCTGGCTGTGGCTACGGGGCTTTAACGATGACTCTCTATATGTACGGGCCTCAGGTTGTCTGGGCTGTGCTGGTACTGCTGAAACTGGGCATCGAGTTAGCCCTCCACGGGCAGGCCCGTACGAGTAAGCACAGTTTCTGGGGGCAGCTCTTTCGTTCGGCCACGGTAGCCTGGCTGCTCTGGTGCGGTGGTTTCTTCAGCCAGGCCAGAGCGGCACAGCCACCGCAGACGTCCCTGCAGTACCGTGCTGATGTGATCCGCAATGCGCGCCTCGAATGGGGAATGTCTGCGCCAGTGGCAGACTTTGCCGCGCAGCTGCATCAGGAGGGCGGATGGCGAGCAAATGCAGTTTCACCGCTTGGCGCTCAGGGGATGGCACAGTTTATGCCTGCCACCGCCGACTGGATTAGTCAACGGGTACCTGGGCTGAACAGCCGGGAGCCGTTTAATCCGGCATGGGCTATCCGGGCGCTGGTCAGCTACGACCGCTGGCTGTGGCAGCGTGTCAGTGCTGTTGATGACTGTGAGCGCATGGCGATGACCCTGTCGGCCTACAACGGTGGCCTGGGCTGGGTACAGCGTGACCGCCGTCTGGCGGAAAGTCAGGGGTACGATAGCCGCCGCTGGTTTGACAGCATTGAGCGAGTCAATGCCGGACGTCGCGTGAATGCCTGGCGTGAGAATCGTCATTATCCACGCCGCATTTTAAAAAGCCTGGCCCCCCTTTACCTGAGTTGGGGAGGGGCAAGCTGTGTTTAGTTCAGTCAGCCTAAAAAGCCTCGGCGGGGTGCTGGTGATGGCTCTGCTATCGGGCATCTGGTGGCACGGCTACACGCAAGGCAGCCATCGGGCAACGCAGAGGAGCGAGGCAACCCTCCATCAGCTGCGTGAAACATTTGCAATGCAGGAAAAGCAACGCGCCGAGCAGGCCGCGCAAGCCCTGCGAGTCCTGCAGCAACGTTTTGCCCATCAGGTGCGGGTCGCCCATCAGGCCGAACAGGACTACCTGACGCGTATTGAGCAGCTTCGCACTCAAACCCAACAATTAACCCGGCGGATAGATGATGTTACCCAACGTTGGCAGGATGAAAAAGGCCAGCCGCATGCTGTGTCCTGCGTATTTACTCGTGGCTTCGTGCAGCACTACAACGCCGCCCTCGGTGTGTCCGACGCCAATGATTCAGGCGCTGCCGCCGCTCCCGGCGGCGCTGGCAACACGCCCCAGCCCACTGCGCCCGCTGGTGAGCCGCTCAGACCCAGCCCGGTCACCCAGCGCGATATCCTCGCCAATATCACCGACAACGGGCAGCAATGTCAGGTCTGGCGGGCACAGGTAAACGGGCTACTGGATTATATTGAAGGATTAACACCATGACATTACAGGTCGATTTTTGGGTACTGGTGAGCTATCTGTTCGGACTGGCAGGCTTTTTGGGTGGGCTGGCCCGCTGGTTTATCCGGGAGACGGAAAAGCGCCAGGCCGAGCGGTTTGCGTCACTGGAGCGGTTAATGCGCGAGGCATCCGATAAAGGGTCGCGCCTTGAGCGTGAAGTCCTGGAGTTCAAAGTGGAAGTGCCGGCGCGTTATGTCCGGCGCGACGAATTTATTCATTATCAGCAGGTGGTGGAGTCACGGCTTGACGCGATTTACCAGAAGCTGGAAACGATACAACTGCGTCAAGTGACGGGAGGATAAGGATGATAGAGACCGAACAGGTGCGCCGCGAAGGGTTGCGCTGGGTGTTACTGCAGGTGGTCAACAAGGCACGGCCCTATCCGGCCAATGACCGGCTGCTATGGGATGTGGGCCATTCGCTCTACCCGGACATGACCATGCTGGAGCTGCAAAAAGAGTTACTGTTCCTTGAGGGCTTAAGTCTGGTTCGCCTGACCCGACCGCCAGCACGTGCCTGGACTGCCACGCTAACGCCGGAAGGGGTGAATCTGGTGGAATACGTCACCGACGATATCCCCGGGATTGCCCGCCCGGCCAAATACTGGAGGGAGTGACGATGGCACCGCGCAGTCATATCGAGGTATTGCCCCCATCGGTACGTGAATGGCTCGACCGGGCGCTGACCGAGCGCAATTTCAGTGGCTACCGGGAGCTGGAGACGTTGCTGCGTGATAAAGGGTATAGCATCGGTCGGGCGCAGATTTCCCGTTACGGTCAAAAGGTGCAGCGCCGCTTTGCCGCCATTCGTGAAGCCACCGAAATGGCACGCGTCATTACCGAAGGGGCGGAAGACGACCAGGACAAACGCTCGGAGGCGATTATCGCCACCATTCAGGCCGATATCCTGACCGCGCTGATTGACGTACGAGAAGCCAGTGATGACGAGATGGAGCCCGCCGAGCGCGCATCCCTGTTAGCCAAAGTGGGTAAAAGCATTGCCACCCTGACCCGCTCGTCAGTCAGCCTCAAACGCTATCAGGCAGAGGTGCGCGAGAAAATCGCCGCCCGTCTCGATGAGCTGGAGCAGGAAGCGGCGCAGCAAGGTAAAGCACATGTCAGTCTGGATACGCTGAAGCGGGTGCGTGAAGAAATTTACGGGATTATCGCATGAGCAAAAATGTTGAACTCTACCCTTACCAGCAGCGCTGGCTGCTTGACCGGTCGCGCTTTAAAATCGGCCAGTTTGCCCGCCAGACCGGCAAAACCTTTACCACCACGCTGGAGCTGGTTGACGACTGCTTTGAGACCGAGGCCCGTGGCGGTCGTACCCGCTGGGTCATTCTTTCGCGCGGTGAACGACAGGCCAAAGAGGCGATGGAAGAAGGCGTCAGAAAGCATTGCCAGGCTTATAGTCTGGTGGCGCGTGAGTTTGAAGGTTACCTGATGGGCAGTGGAGGTGAGCGTTATACGATGCTAGAGGCGGTGCTGCCCGGCGGCTCGCGTATTACCGCACTCCCGGCCAACCCGGATACGGCGCGCGGCTTTGCCGCCAATGTGTTTCTCGATGAGTTCGCCTTTCATGCCGACAGCCGCAAAATCTGGACGGCGCTATTTCCGGTGATATCGAACGGCTACAAGCTGCGCGTCACCTCCACCCCTAACGGCAAAGGCAACAAATTCTATGAACTGATGACCGATGCGTCATTAGATACCGTCTGGTCACGCCATGTGGTGGATATCTATCAGGCGGTGCGTGAAGGGCTGCCGCGCGATATTGCCGACATGCGTGCTGCCTTGAACGACGAGGATGCGTGGGCGCAGGAGTTTGAACTCAAATGGCTCGATGAAGCATCAAGCTGGCTCTCCTATGAACTGATTGACGGCGTAGAGCATGACCTGGCGGGCATTCCTGAGCACTATGCCGATGGCCCCTGTTTTGTCGGCGTTGATATCGCCACCCGTCATGACCTGTTTGTGATTTGGGTGATTGAGCAGGTGGGGGATGTGTACTGGACGCGCGACATCATTACCCGCAAACGGGCCACCTTTGCCGAGCAGGACGCGCTGCTCGATGATGTCTTTTTTCGCTACCGGGTACTGCGTTGCTGCATTGACCAGACCGGCATGGGCGAAAAGCCGGTGGAAGATGCCAAACGCCGTCATGGTACCCATCGCGTCGAGGGGGTGCTGTTTACCGCCGGTAATAAACTCACGCTGGCCACGCGCGGCAAAGAAATCTTTGAAGACCGCCGGTTGCGTATTCCGCAAGGTGACAAGGATTTACGGGCTGACCTGCACAAGTTAACGCGCGTGACCGGCCCGACCGGTGCCCCGCGCTTTGTGGCCGATAGCGATGCCAGTGGCCATGCTGACCGCACTTGGGCCTGTTTTCTGGCGCTCAATGCCGCCGACAGCCCGACCGGGCCGGGACGTGTTTACTCCCGCCGCCCCCGGCAGGCTAACCGATTACTGGAGGGTTATTAATGGCACAAGGACTCTATGTGACACCGACCGAATTTGTCGCCTTCGCTGACCCGCGTCGGCCACTGATGCGCACGATTGCCTCGCGCGAGCGCAGCCCGGCAGGCATTCTGGGGTTTACCCAGTGGCTGCCTAACCCGGACGTTATTCTTAAATCCCTGGGGCGCGACATCAGCGTCTACCGTGAACTGCGCGCTGAGCCGCTGGTCGGCAGCAGCATTCGCCGCCGTAAATCAGCGGTCAAGGCGCTGGAGCGGGGACTGACGCCCCGCAATGCCGATCCGGCGGTGGTGGATTTTCTGCGTGAGGTGATGGAAGGCTGGGATATCGACCGTATCATTGGCGAGCTGCTGGATGCGGCCTTCTTTGGCTACCAGCCCGCTGAACTGACCTGGGTCAAACGTCACGACCGCCTGCAGGTCAGTGATATTGTCGGTAAACCGCCGGAGTGGTTTAGCTTTGATGACGGCAACCAGCTGCGCTTTCGTGCCAGACAGGCCGGGCTGGCCGGTGAATTATTGCCGCCGCGCAAGTTTGTGGTGGCAACACAAGATGCCACCTTTGATAACCCCTACGGCTTTCCTGACCTGTCGATGTGCTTCTGGCCGGTGGCGTTTAAAAAAGGCGGCTGGCGTTTCTGGATGCGCTTTACCGAGAAGTACGGCAGTCCCTGGCTGGTTGGCAAACACCCACGCGGCACCGCCGATGCGGAAATTGACCTGCTGCTCGATTCGCTCGACAAGATGGTGGAAGACGCGGTGGCGGTTATTCCCAATGATTCCACGGTGGAAATCATTGAATCGGCGGGCAAGGGTGCCTCCAGCGACATCTATCGCCATCTGATTGAACTGGCGCGCTCTGAAATCGTCATTGCCCTGCTGGGACAAAACCAGACCACCGAAGCAGAGACCACGCACGCCTCGGCGCAGGCCGGACTGGAAGTCGCCGCCGATATCCGCGATGGCGATGCGTCCATGGTGATGAGTGCCATCAATCAGGTACTGCGGTTTATGGTGGAGCTTAACTTCGGTGAGGTGCCGATGCCTTCATGGGAGCTGTGGGCGCAAGAGACCATTGACGAGACCCAGGCCAAACGCGATTTGAGCCTGTCTCAGGCCGCGACGCTGTTTACCCCGCAATACTTTATGCGTGAGTACAACCTGCAGCCGGGCGACCTGCGCGAGTCTGCGGTCATGACGCCCCTGACGAACGCGGCCTTTGCCGAGACGCAGTCCGACGCCGCCGGGCTGGCAGAGGATGAACTGGAGCACGCGCTGGAGAGTCTGATAACCAGCGGGCAACGGGATAAGGCCATGCAGCCGATACTGGCTCCGCTGTTTGCCGCCGTCGAGCAGGGCCAGTCTCCCCAGGCATTAATGGGCATGCTGGCAGAAATGTATCCGCGTATGGCGGCTGACCGTCTGCAAGCGCACCTGGCGCGGATTTTATTTGTGGCGAACATCGCCGGGAGGCTCAGTGCTCAACAGTAACGACATTGCCGTCTGTTTTGGCCTGCCGCCTGCACGCGCCATTGCCTACCTCAGAGCCAAGGGCTACCGCATCACCTGGGACTGGGAGGAGATGTGGCAGGAAGCGCATGCACAAGCCTTTACCGTGGCGAAAGTGATGCGCCTCGATATTCTGGAGGATATCCGCCAGGCACTGGAAAAAGCCCTGGCGGAAGGCAAGACACTGCAGTGGTTTAAAAAGGAACTGACATCGGTGCTACAGGCTAAGGGATGGTGGGGAAAAACCGATACCACCGACCCCGTCACGGGCGAGCCGGTCACCGTCCAGCAGGGCAGTGCATGGCGGCTGGAGACGATTTACCGCACCAATCTCTCTATGCTCTACAGCGCCGGACGTTGGGCCGAGCAGCAGGCCAATATCGATGATCGGCCTTACTGGATGTACGTGGCCATCCGCGATAACCGTACGCGCAAAAGTCATCTGGCACTGCACGGATTGGTTTTCCCGGCGGATGATCCGTTCTGGCAGACTTTCTATCCCCCTAACGGCTGGCGCTGTCGCTGCAGCGTGATTGCGCTCTCCGCCGACGACGTTCGTCAGCGCGGGCTGGCGGTGGGGACGGCAGCCGGTCGACTGGAGACGGCGCTCAGACTGGTCTCTGAAAAAACCGGGGAAATGAAGCCGGTGACCACGTTTCATTTACCGTCCGGTAAAACCTTCAGTCCGGACGTCGGCTTTTCCTATACACCCGGTCGTGCTTACGAGCCTGACCTCGCGCGCTACGGCGGCCCGCTGGCTGTACTGGCGCGTCAACAGTTACGAGGGCTATCATGAAAGACCTGATGCACATTCAGATTGATGCCCGCGAACTGGCAAAGGCGCTACGCGACCTGAGCCTCGCCGGGCAGGACATGACGCCGCTGATGCGCGCACTGGCAGAAACCCTCAAGACCGAAACCGACCTGAACTTCGAGGATGAGGGGCACCCGGCCTGGCAGCCTTCCGTGGCCGCCTTGGCGCGCAAGGGGATGACCTTGTCGGCCAGTGGCCAGCTACGCGGCAGTGTCACCACCGATTACAGTAGCCATCATGCGGCGCTTGGCAGCAACCTCGATTATGCGCGTATTCATCAACTGGGCGGCAAGGCCGGACGCCAACGCCGCGTCACCCTGCCTGCGCGACCGTATCTGCCTGTGGATGAGCAGGGTGCGCTTCAGCCCGGTACCGAACAAAAACTGCTGGCGTCGGTGCTGCGCTATCTGGAACGGGCCACCCGCCGCTAACGCCCGTGGCGCGTTTTACGGCGTTCAGGCGGGTCAGTTTACCCCTGAACGCCCTGACGGCCTTTATAAACCTTTATAAAGGCTTTCCTGTATAAAGGCTTTCCTGCGCCATTTTTATCACCTGCGTTGACGGTCGTCGCCTTTTAACGGCATGATGTGGGTGACCCGCCGTTATCCGTACATTCTTAAACCCCTTTAAAAGCCTGCCCCGTTTTCACACGCCACACTGTCCCCCTGTCTATTGACCGGAGGGGACATGAGCACACTCCATATTTTCAAAACCGGTACGCATACCGATATGCACGGCAACCGGATCCAGTTTAGCGAAGCGGCGGTCGCGGCGATGGTGCAGGCTTACGATCCGGCGCTGTACGATGCGCCTATCGTGGTCGGGCATCCTGCGCTCGACTCCCCTGCCTACGGCTGGGTAAAAAGCCTGGTGGCACAGGGTACTGATGTGCTGGCTGAACCCCAGGACGTCGACCCGGCCTTTGCCGAACTGGTGGCGCAAAAACGCTACAAGAACATTTCTGCCTGTTTCTACTCCCCCGATGCGCCCGGCAACCCGAAGCCCGGTAACTGGTATTTGCGCCATATAGGTTTTCTCGGCGCACAGCCGCCCGCGATTAAGGGCCTCAAGCCTGCCGCGTTCAGTGAAGCGGAAGAAGGCGTGGTCGAGTTTGCCGACTGGAGCAGTACAACCAGTGCGTCACTGTTCGCCCGGCTGCGTGACTTTTTGATTGAGAAATTTGGCCGTGAAGCGACCGAGGCGGCGCTCCCTGCGTGGCAAATCGACGCGCTGCGCGACGCAGGCCAGGAAAGCGACAGCGTGCGTCCGGCTTTCACTGAAAGCACACCTGCCGCCCCAGCATCCCCTACACCATCAATTCCCCCCACCACTGAGGACAACACTGTGGATGAGAAAGAAACGCTGCGCCTGGCGCAGGAGAACGCTGACCTGAAGCGTCAGCTTGAGGCGCGTCGTCAGGCCGACAGTCAGGCCGAACAACGTCAGCGCCATGAAATGAATGCCGCCTTTGCCGACGGTCTAGTCAGCGAAGGGCGTCTTGCCCCTGCCGCCAAAAACGTGGTGGCGGCGCTGCTGGATGCGGTTGAACGCGGCGACTCGCCGGTGGCCTTCAGCGAGGGCAGTCTTACCCAGCCGCTGGGCGAGGCGTTTCGCGCCGTGCTGAAAACCGCCCCGCCGCTGGTCAGTTTCAGCGAGGTGGCGACCAAGGCACGCGGCAACCCGTTGGGGCAGTCGTTGGAGTTTGCCGATGCTGACCCGGTCGCGCTGGCCCTGCACCAGAAAGCGCAGGCCCTGGCGACGTCTGAAAACATCAGCTATGAAGCGGCGGTCAAGCGCTGCCTGTAAGGAGAGAGTATGTCTGATTATCTCAAGGGGAAGCGCATCGCTGACCCGGTACTGACCACCGTCGCCCGTGGCTATAAAAATGCCGCGTTTATCGGTGAGCAGCTGTTCCCGATGGTGATGATGGAAAAGGAAGGGGCGAAAGTGCCCACCTTCGGCAAGGGGCTGTTTGCGGTGTATGAGACGCAACGCGCCGTCGGTGCCGACAGCAATATCATGATCCGCGAAAAGCAGGACGCGATGGATATCGTGCTGGATGAACATGATTTGGCCGCGCCGGTGGATTACCGGGAACAGGCAGAGTCGATGTTCAACGAGGAAGCCAAGGCCGCACGCCGCGCCACCAATGGCATTGAGCTGCGCCGCGAAGTGTATGTGGCCGAGCTGGCACAGAACACCAAGATCTACCCGGCCGATGCCGTCAAAAAACTCACCGCCGCCACCGGCTGGGGAGCCAAGGACAGCAACCCCCTCAAGGATATTGAAGCCGGCATGGAAATTGTTCGCCAGAACATTGGTCTGCGACCGAATGTGATCACGCTCGGTGCATCCGTGATGGCCCTGCTGCGTTTTCATCCCGCTCTGCAGGCTGCCATCGGTGCCAATGAGCGCAAGCGCATCACCGAGGAGATCCTCAAGGACCTGTTCCAGGTGGACAAGGTGCTGGTCGGCGCGCCACGGGCGATCGCCGAGGACGGCAAAAAGGTCTCCGACCTGTGGAAGGACAACGTGATGCTGCATTACGTGTCCGGGCCACAGGCCAGCGGCGACAGCGCCGATGAACACGAGCCGTCATTTGGTTACACCTTCCGCCGTCAGGGTATGCCGAGGGTCGATAAGTTTGACAGTGCCGGGGGCAAGGTGGTGAACGTGCGTTACACCGATATCTACAAGGTGGCGGTGGTGGGCAGTGATGCCGGTTATCTTATCACCAACGTAAAAGGAGCCTGAGTCATGGTGACCCAACAGGTGGTGCTGACCACCACAATGATTGCCGCCGAGGCGTTAATCCAGCACCGACTGGTCGGTATCTCCGGCAAGGTGTTTAAAGGCAGCGGCGCAGAGCTGGGCGTGGCGGCGGTAGACGGTAAAACCGGCGATGCCGTCCCGGTTAACGTGATAGGCATTATGGCGGTGGAAGCCGGGGGCGCAGTCAGTGCCGGTGAATATGTGAAAGCCGATACCGAGGGGCGTGTTATCCCTGAAAGTCCACTGGATAAGGGGGCGTTGCCCGTTTCTACGGTGGGGGTCGCGCTCGATAGCGTCACTGCCGAAGGCCAGCTTATCCGCATGGTGCGAGGTATCTGATGGATTACTGCACACCCGATGATGTGGCGGCGGTGATTCCCCGCCAGACGCTGATTGAGCTGACGCAGGATGGGGTGAGCATGGCGATTTGCCAGGCGCTACCGGAAGTGGTTAATGAGGCCGTGGTCAGTGAGGCTATCCGGTATGCGGTCGAGCTGATTGATGCGCATCTGCGCGGGCGCTATACCCTGCCGCTGACGCAGGTACCCACTGTCCTTAAGGATTTGGCGCTGAATCTGGTGTGCCATGCCCTCTATCGCCGCCGCCCTGAAGGTGACCTGCCGGACGCGGTGAAGGAAAGCTACCGCGCCACCGAGAAAACCCTGGTGGCATTGCGCGACGGCAAGCTGACGCTGGGCATTCAGGCGACACAGAAGGATATGCCCGAGCCGGGGGAATACCGTGTCCGCAGCCGGGAACGGCAGTTCGGTGGCCGTGATGGCCTGTTGGAGCGCTACTGATGGATACCCTTACCCTACTGAGTGCGGTGGTTGAACGCTTGCGCCTTCAGCTGCCAGGGCTGCATGTGGATTTTTTCCCCGAACGGCCTGAGCAGTTTCGCCTGAACCATCCGCACGGGGCGGTGCTGGTCAGCTACGGCAAATCCCGCTTTGGCCAGACGCAGGATATCGGGGTAGTTATTCAGCCGCAGACCGTCAGACTGACCGCCACGGTGGTAGTGAGACAGCTTAACGGCAAAGACGGCGCGGTGGCGGTACTTGACCAGGTGCGCCAGTGTCTGGGCGGCTGGCGTCCACCCGACTGCCAGCGTGATATCTGGCTGGTCGAGGAGGTCTTTTTGGGGCAGACCGAGGGGCTGTGGCAGTACGCGCTCACTGTTGAGACCGTGACGGTCTTTATCCAGAACGACAGCCCCGAAGACAATCCCCCATTAACCCATATAACCCGTGAGGAGCAATAAAGATGGCCCTGTTTCGTTATGACGGCCCACCCAGTGGCGTCACCCTGCGTACCGGCGAGGTGCTGCAGGAAGTCCTGCTCTGGCCAGGGCGGGAAGTGAAAATGCCGGAAGATCATGAGTACACCCAGACACTGGTGTGTCTCGGCTATCTGACGCGCCTGGATGCGCAACCAGTCTACATTGAACCGGCGGCGCGTCCGGTGACATCCCGGCCTGCCGCCACCCCCTCGCCGACAGCGAAGGCGGGAGAGCGTAAAACAGACAACCCGCGCACGGAAGGAGAAAAAGCATGAGCGATCCCTATGTACACGGCCCGGAGACCATTGAGGTCGAGCGCGGCCCCCGTCCGGTACGAGGCTCTAAATCATCGGTGATAGGACTGATAGGCACCGCCCCGACCGGCCCGGTGAATAAACCGATACAATGCCTGTCAGAAAAGGACGCGGCCCAGTTTGGCCCGGAAATCGACGGTTTTACCATACCGCAGGCGCTGCGGGCGATTTACGATCATGGAGCCGGTACGGTGGTGGTTATCAACGTACTGGATCCAACACGGCACACCCAGCACGTGGATGAAAATGACCTGAAATTTGATGTACAGCATCAACGTGCCGGACTGCGCTATGGCTATGTCAGCCATCTGGTATTGAAAAGCGCCGACAGCAAAACCACGTATCGGCGAGAGACGGATTATCAGCTTGAGCCGATAAGCGGGACGCTAACGCGGCAAGCCAAAGGCGCTATCCCGGCAGGCGAAGCCTGTATCGCCAGCTACGATCATCTGGATACCGGTCAGGTCACGCCGGCAGATATTCTGGGCAGTATCGATACCGCCGGACGACGGAGCGGCATCAAGGTGCTCGACGATGTTTATAATCTGCTGGGCTATGACGCCAAAATTTTGATTGCACCGGTCTATTGTACCCAGACCTCGGTCACGGCGGAGCTGGCGGCCTATGCCGACAAGCTCAAGGCTATCGCCTATGTGGATGCGCCGATTGGCACCACCTTTGCGCAGGCTATCGCCGGTCGCGGGTCGGCGGGTACCATCAACTTCAACACCGCCTCCGAGCGGGTGCGCCTGTGCTATCCGCATGCCCTGGTCTATGACAAGGCCAGCAACAAAAATCGCCTGGAGCCGCTCTCGCAACGCGCGGCGGGATTGCGGGCGAAAGTCGACCTGGAAAAAGGGTTCTGGTGGTCGTCCTCCAATCAGGAGATTGCCGGGATTGTGGGTATGGAGCGGGCGCTGTCGGCGAAACTTGGTGATGCCCAAAGTGAAGTTAACCAGCTTAATGAAAACGGCATCACCACGGTATTTAACGGTTTTGGTACCGGTCTGCGCCTATGGGGCAACCGTACGGCTGCGTTTCCGACCGTCACCCATATGAAGAACTTTGAAAACGTGCGGCGCACCGGCGATATGCTCGACGAGGCGCTGCGCTTTTTCAGTCTGCAGTATATGGACAGGCCCATCGATCAGGCATTGATTGATGCCCTGTGCGAGTCGGTCAATGCCTACGGGCGCAAGCTGATAGGCGATGGGGCATTGCTTGGCTTTCGCTGTTGGTATGACAAGGCACGTAACACGCAAGAAGCGCTGTCTGCCGGGCATCTGCTGCTGAATTACGCCTATACCCCGCCCCCTCCGATGGAGCGGCTGACCTATGAAACCGAGATCACCGCCGAGTTTCTGGCTAACCTGAAAGGAAGCGCGTCATGATAAGGAGAGGTGGACGCCCGGTATTACGTCAGCGCCACTGTGTGGCGGTGATAAGCGGGCGTCTAATAAAAGAAAACAGCGGCGATGCGCGGCCCTGTGCTGTCAGCGGCATTAATGTTATCGAGGAGAATGCGTATGACCGGTAAAATTCAGCTTAACGCCATTAGCAATGCCAATATTTACGTTAATGGCAATAATCTGCTGGGCAGGGCCGAAGAGGTGAAGTGCCCGGAGATACAGGCCATTATGCAGGAGCGCAAGGCGCTCGGTCTGGTGGGCAAGATAGAGTTGCCCTACGGTTTTGACAAACTGGAGGGGGAAATCAAGTGGAACAGTTTCTACGCCGATGTCGCCCGGCTGGTCGCCAACCCGTTTAGCACCTACCAGCTGCAGTGCCGTTGCAGTGTTCAGCAGTTTGCCAGCCAGGGTCGGTTCAATGAAGTGCCGATGGTGACCTATATGACGGTGATGTTCAAAAAGAACCCGCTGGGCACCTTCAAGCAGCATGAGGATCCGGATTTAAGCAGCGCCTTTACCTGCACCTATATCAAGCAGGTGCTGGATGGCGAAGAATTACTGGAGCTGGACTACATGGCGAATATTTTTCGCGTCGGCGGGGTGGATATGCTGGCAGACTACCGGGCCAATATTGGTGGTTAGCGGGTGATCCCTTTTCAGCGGTGTTATCACGCCGCTATTGTCAACGACGGTCGAAAAGTGATCCACTTTTAGCACGTACCAACGGTTGAATAGTGATCCACACTTTTTAATGGTGTTTAAAAGACCCTGACCGCACCAAAAGACAGACTGTCAGGGTCAAGATCATCCTCTCAATCCAGGAGCTTATTATGCACGACACTTACCCCCTGCGTTTTCCCTATCAGCTCGCCAACGGCGAGACGCTGACCCAGGTCACCGTGCGGCGTTTGACCGTGCGCGACATGAAACAGGTACGCAAGCAAAGTCAGGATCCGTCTGATTTGGATGAATTGCTGGTTGCCAGCATGACCGGGTTGTTGCCGGAAGATTTGGACAAAATGGATCTGGCGGATTACCAGGCATTGCATGGCCGATTTCGCGACTTTGCGGGGCTGGATACAGTATCCGGGACAACTGCGTAAGGCGGAGGCGTTACTGGCAAGGTGGTTTCGCTGGCAGCCCAGTGAAATTGAGCGGCTAGCGGTAGAAGAATTTGAGGGCTACCTTAAGGAAGCGGGCGAACAGATAAAGCGCGAATACGGCGAATAGTCCAAAAAAGAAAGCGAAAAAAACCTTCAGTGGCGAAAAAAGCCAGTGCGATAAAGGGACCAAAACAGAACGCAAGAAGGGCTAAAGCCAGGCTAATTACGGCTGTAGCAATGCCGGACATCATAAAAATGGTTATCCAGGATTCGCTTTTGGCCACCATAGGTTCTATTACCCAGTACAGGCCATAGCAATAACATACAGTGACCACCATACCGATCAGCACGTTAAAGATATTAAGACGTGTTTCCATGGTTGCTCTCCTCATTGATTATTAGTGAGTTTACCATTATGGCAAGTAGTTTTTCAATTGGCATTGTCGTTTCCGCTGCCTTGCACGGCACGTTTCGGGCTGTCATGGGAAATTCGCAGCGCGCGCTGGAACGGCTCAGTTCAGCGACCAGTCAACTCCAGCAGCGTCAGGCATCGTTGACACGCGCGGTAAGTCGATATGGCGACATTGGCGGCGATGCTGCCCGTCGCCTGAACGGTGAACTGATCCGGGTTGGCCATACCCTGTCCCGGCTGGAAAGGCAGCAGGCTCGCCTGACGCGTGTTACTGCCACTTCGACTGCCTTACGTGATAATCGCCTGAAAATTTACGGTCAGGGACTGGAAACTTATGGCATGGCGCGCGCTGCCTATGGTGCCGTTCAACCGTCAGTAAAACAGTTCATGACTTTCCAGGACAACATGATCGACATGGCGATCACGGCGGGCTTTAACACGAAAACCCGTGACGCGCTGGGAAAAGATATTCGCGTCTGGAGCCTGAAGTACAACCAGACTCAGGACGATTTACAGGCGGCAAGCAGTTCACTGATTGGCAATAATATTGATGATTTGGATGATCTGCGCGCCTACCTGCCAAGTATTGCCCGCGCGGCGACGGCCACAAAAACCCCAGCAGAACTGTGGGCGCAAGCCGCTTTTACCACCAAACAATCATTAGGCATCGCAGCCAAAGATTTTGCTGCCGTACAGAACATCATGACCTATGGGGGTAAAGCAGGATCGTTTGAAATTGCTGATCAGGTGAAGTGGTTACCCGAGCTAGCCCCACAAATGGCGAGTGTAGCGCAGGGTAAGGAGGCCGTTGCGGAGATGGTGGCCGCCTTACAGGTGGCAAAAATTGGGGCGGGCAGTTCAGATAAAGCAGCGAACAATTTTAATAATTTTCTCGAAAAACTGTATGCCCCAGAAACAAGAAAACGCTTTGCCGATGTGCATATCGATATTGAAAAGTCGTTAATGCAGCAAAAAGCGTATGGCATTTCACCGATTGAAGGGATGATGAATACCCTGCAAACCTATCTGGCGCGAAAAAGTCCGCAAGCCCTGGCACAATTTAAATCGGCGATGGCACTGCAAGACGATAAGGCTCGCGATAAGGCGTTATTGGCACTTCAGCAAAATTTTGGGCTGGGTGAGCTGTTCGCCGATATGCAGGTGATGGCTTTTGTCCGTCCGATGCTGGCCAATATGGAGAAGTACCGCACTATCCGTGCTGAATCCTTGAGCACCGCCAACACCGACGTGCAGGCGGAGGACTATTCCAAGCGACTGGCATCGCCGATTGAGAAAATGAAGCAATTGATGATCGCCAGCAGTGATCTGGGGATCAGTATCGGGGAGCAGCTCACACCGCAAGTCGTCGGATTTGTCGATACGGTTGTGCCCTTGATAACGCAGATCAACAGCTGGGTTCAGGCTAACCCTCAACTTGTGCAAAGCATTGCCGGTGTGGTTGGGGGATTGCTGGCCTTTAAAATCGGACTATTTGGTGTGCGAATGGTGTTAAACTTGGTCGCTACCCCATTTGTCTCGCTTTTGAAGGGCTTTCAGACAGTTCGCAGCGGCTGGTTACTGATGTCTGCCGCCTTTAGCCAGGGCGGTAGCCTTCGCCGCCTGACCGGCTTTATGGGCCGACTCTCACGTGGCGCGTTGCGTCTGGGCAAGGTGCTTGGCGGTGGACTGGTGCGTGGTCTGATGATAGCGGGACGTGCCGTGCTGTTTATCGGTCGGGCACTGATGCTGACCCCCATTGGGCTGCTGATTACTGGCATTGCTGTGGGGGCTTTCCTGATTTACCGCTACTGGGGGCCTATCAGCGCCTGGTTCAAAGCCCGCTGGGCGGATATTAAACAGGCGTTTTCCGGCGGTATCGGGGGTGTCGCGGCGCTGATTATCAACTGGTCGCCGGTGGGGCTGTTCTATAAGGCGTTCGCGGGCGTCATGCGCTATTTCAATATTGAGTTACCTGCCAATTTTACCGATTTCGGTCGCAACCTGATTGAGGGGCTGGTCAGTGGTATTCGCAGCAAGCTGACGGCGGCGAGAGAGAGTATCACCGAGTTTGGTGGCAGTATCAAAAGCTGGTTTAGCGAGACGCTGGGCATTAATAGCCCTTCGCGGGTCTTTATGGGTTTTGGGGACAATATCGTTGAAGGTGCCGCTATCGGTATCCGACGCACCACCCCGAAAACCCGCAGTGCCACTACCGACTGGCTGGCGGCGTTGTTGCAGGCTGGTGCAGGACTGGCATTGCCGGGTCTGCCTGGCTGGCGACCCGCACCCATCCCCTCGGTGCCGAACGGGGCGGGTCATGGCATGGCAGGCCAGGGGGGTATCGTGGTGCATTTTAGTCCCAACATCGCGCTTGATGGCCGGTCGCAAACCCCTGGTTCGGCGGTACAGCAGGCGTTGAGTCTGGGTGCGCGCGAACTGGAGCAGATGCTGGCGCGCGTACTGCAACAACAGCAGCGCAGGAGGCTGGAATAATGTTTGCCGTATTGGGGGATATCCCTTTTCAGCTGGGTACCAGCTTTGATGCTTTGGACGGCACCTTTGGCAATGACTTTGCCGAGCAGGCACGCATTGGCCACAAGCCGGGCTTACAGTTTACCGGGGCAAAACTGGATGAATACCATCTGACCCTGGTGCTTCATCAGCGTTATTGTGACCCGGCGCGTGAGTGGCAACGGCTGCAGGCGGCGAGCCGTGCCCATCAGGCGCTGGCCTTTGTGCTGGGTAACGGCGATTACAAGGGCTGGTTTGTGATCACCGACCTGTCGCTCAGTACCCAGCTTTGCAGCGCGCAGGGCAGTGCCCAGGCGCTGTCGGTTGAGGTGACGCTGCGCGAATATACCGGCGACCCGCAAAAGCCGCTCAGACCCCCTGCCGTCAAAGGTGGGTTGCCAAACCTGAATCAGACCCGGCAGGCGGCCTTGCCCGCGGCGCTACAGACCGCCTCCAGTGTCATCCGGGTCGCACGACAGATGAAAAGTAATCCGGTGGCGGCGCTGACCCGCGTACCCGGCGTATTAACCAGCCTGGGCGATGTGGCCGCGCCGCTGGCACAATCGCACCCCTGGCTACGCCAGTTAACCGGCACCTTACCCGACGCCATCCCGCTCCTGCGGGCGAGCGGTGAGGCGGCCACGATGATAGACCATGCCCAGGCTACCCTGCGCGGCCTTGCGCCGGGCGAGAGTCAACAGCTGCCCGGTGCGCTCGATACCGTCGCCGGTCTGGTTGGTAATGCCGTGACGGTGTACCAGCATCAGTCCGCACCGCTCAGTCGCCTGGCCAGCCGTATTATTAGCAGGAGGGGATAATGATGGCTACCGAAACCCCTGACGTCATTATCCATACCACCCGCCAAGGCGAACGCTGGGACACCCTGGCGCATCACTATTATGGCGATCCGTTCGGCTATGGGCGCATCATTATGGCTAACCCGCAGGTAGCCATTACTGCGTCGCTCCCGGCAGGCGTACAGCTGCTTATCCCTATCATCGCGGCAGATGACACCGAGGAGAACATACCACCGTGGCTGCGCTAACTCCCCTGTCCGACACGATAACCCCGGTAGATACGCCTACCTTTACCCTGCATTACGACCAGAAAGATATCTCGCGGGAAGTGACGCCTTATGTGTTGTCGGTGAGCTTTACCGACCGGCTGGCCGGGGAAGCCGATGAAATTGACGTTGAGCTGGAAGACAGTGACGGTCGCTGGCGTGAGGCTTGGTATCCAGGTAAAGGCGATAGCCTGACGCTGGCGATAGGTCTGGCCGGTCAACCGCTGCTGGCGTGCGGGACGTTCTCGCTGGATGAGCTGGAATTTTCCAGCCCGCCGGACAGCGTACGGTTACGGGGGCTATCGGCTCCGGTGACCCGCGCGTTGCGTACCCGCAGTAACCGGGCTTTTGAAGCCACCACGCTGCGGGCAATCGCCAGCCGGATAGCCAAAAAACATCATCTGCGGCTGGAAGGGTCCCTTGCGCCTTTGACGCTCGACCGGGTGACGCAGTATAACGAAACCGATCTGGCGTTTATCACCCGACTGGGGCGTGAGTATGGCTATATTGTCAAGGTGACCGATAAGGCGCTGGTGTTTTCCCATCGCGCGACATTGCGCGAAGCCACGCCGCTGTTGACGCTGACGCCATCAGCGGTGAGTCGCTTTACCCTGCGCGATACACTGAATCGCATTTATCAGCAAGGCAAGGTTAAATATCAGGACACCCGCACCAAAAAACTGGTCACCGTCGGGGTGCTGGCCGATGGCAGCATCGGCACGGTGGCAGAGGAAACCGTCCCTGCCAAGGGAAGCCGAACCACCAGTGCCGATACGCTGCACATGCAAAACCGGGCACGCACCCGCGATGAAGCGGTCAGTAAACTGTGCGCCGGACTTAACCGCCACAATGAATACCAGCGCACAGCAAATCTCAGCCTGCCGGGTCAGACCCGGCTAAAAGCCGGTATCACGGTGCAACTGGCGGACTTCGGTCGCTTGTCCGGAGTCTGGCTCGTCACCTCGGTGCGGCATGACCTTAACCGGCAAAGCGGCTATACCTGCGAACTGGAGTTAGGTCAGGGGCCGATTGCCAATGCGCATAAAAAAGGCAAGGCCAGCAATCCACAGACGCTGATGGTCATCGGCAAAAAAGCCGACGGCAGTATTGGCGTGGTGACAACAGAAACCCCCGTTGCACAGGAGAAAACCCGATGAGCGGTATCAAATTTACCACGGGCACGGTGAGTGCGGTGGATGAGAAAACAGTGCGGGTACGCGTTCGCCTGCCGGAGCTGGATAATCTGCGTACCGCCTGGCTTGAGGTGTTGCAGCGTAACACGCAGAACAACAAGGATTACTGGCTGCCGGATATTGGCGAGCAGGTCAAACTGTTACTTGACCCCTATGGCGATGATGGTGTGGTGCTCGGCGCGGTCTATTCACAGGTCGACCGACCGGCGATTGCGTCACGCGACAAACGCCGGGTCGATTTTGCCGATGGCACCTTTGTCGAGTATGACCGCAAAACCCATACGATGGCCGTCGGCGGCACCCTCCAGACCCTAACGTTGATCACTCAGGCTAATGTGCTTATTCAGACGCAAAATGCGACGGTGAAAGCGAGTCAACAGCTCATACTCGATGCACCTGATACCCTTACGACCGGTAACCTGACGGTGCAGAAGCAACTCACTTACCTGGGCGGTATGAGCGGCTCGGGTGGCAAGGGTGTGGCAGCCACCATTAACGGCGATATCAAGGCCAGCGGTGATATCCGGGCCGGGAACGTGTCGCTGGAGAACCATCAGCACAGTAACGGTCATGAGGGCAGGCCAACCGGCAAGCCGATATAAGCGCTTGCAGGCTTTAATGCGCTTTAATACCCTCTGTTGCCCGCCTGTGTCATGCTGCCGGTATGAAAAATGATTATGCAACGTCCGTTTACTGGCAGCCCGCGCTGAACCGTCCCGGCGAACGCGTTTCCGGGTTGGCCGATATTGAGCAGTCCATGCGTATTATTCTGGGTACGCCTTGTGGCGCAGACCTGCATCGACCCGATTTTGGCAGCAACCTGTACCGCTATCTGGATATGCCTACCGAGCAAGCTATCCCCCATGTCGTCAGAGAGACGGTCGATGCGCTGCGGCGCTGGGAGCCACGAATACAACTCCTTGAGGTGAAACCGCGGGTCGACGCCGAACATCTATGGTTGCGGGTACGCTGGCAGCCGATAACTGACGGCACGCCACAGATGACGGAGGTCGCATGGCGTTAACGGACAAGAAACCGGTATTTGTCAACACCGATGCGGTGGCGCTGACCGCTGAAATGATAGCCTGGTATGAAAAAGTCAGCGGCAAGACGCTCTATCCGGCGCAGGATGAACGGCTGCTGATTAACCTGATGGCTTACCGTGAGGCACTGGTACGCATGGCGATCCAGGATACCGCCGAGCAGAATCTGGTGGCCTTTGCCCGCGCCCCGATGCTGGACTACCTGGGTGAACTGGTCGGTGTATACCGCTTGTCGGCTGCGGCAGCGCGTACCCGACTGCGTTTTCAGCTCGAAGAATCCCCCGACACGCCGCTGGTCATTCCGGCGGGCACGCGCGTCAGCGCCCGCGACAGTATTGTTTTTGCCACCGATGAGGCGGCCACCCTGAGCGACACTACCGTCAGCGTGACGGCCACCTGTACCGAGCGCGGCACACTTGGCAACGGCTGGCAACCGGCGCAAATCAGTACCTTGCTTGACGGCATCAACGATGCAGACCTGAGCGTGACCAATACCGAACCCAGTACCGGTGGCGCTGATCCGGAAGAGGATGCGCATCTGCGTGAGCGTATCCGGCTGGCCCCCGCGTCATTTAGTAACGCCGGTTCGCGCGAGGCGTACCGCTTTCATGCCATGAGCGCCCATCAGGATATCCGCGATGTGGCGGTGATGCGCCCGGTACCGGGTACGGTAGCGCTTTATCCACTGGTCAAAAGCGGCCTACCATCCGACACCTTGCTGGCGCTGGTTAATGGAGCCTGTTCTGACGACAAGGTGCGCCCGCTGACCGATACCGTCAAGGTGGCTTCGCCGGTTAAGGTGACTTACCGGATTGAAGCGGCTATCCGCGTTTATGCTGGCTACGATAGCGCCGAGGTCATGGCCGCCGTGAAGCAGGCCGCCCAGCGTTATGTTGACAAGCAGGCCGCACAACTGGGATGTGATATCGTGCCCAGCCAGATACAGGCCACCCTCTCGGCCAACGGGGTTTACAGCGTCGAGCTAAAACAACCGGCTCTGCAGGTGGTGAAAGAAAACGAATGGCCCTGGTGTGAAAACATCGACCTAACGTTAGCCGGGGTGGTCAATGACTGATATCACATCCGATACCCCCACCCGCGAGAGCTTGCTGCCCCCGCCATTAGCCGACGATAGCCGCTTTCAGTGGCTGGCGATATTGGCGGGCCGATTGCAGCAACTCGACCTGACGCCCCTGCTGGTTTACCTGATGGATATGACCGAAACCAGCGCCTTGCCCTGGCTGGCTGAGCAACTGTCGCTGACCGGCGATAATGGCTGGCATCTGGCGGAGTCCGATGATGCCCGCCGGGCGATGCTGAAAAACGCCATTGAACTGCATCGCTATAAAGGCACCCCCTGGGCGGTACGTGAAGTCATTCGCCGCCTGGGCTTTGGGGAGGTCGAACTGAGCGAAGGGGAAGCGGCATTGGGGGAAACTCTGACCCGTGCCTGGCCCGCGGAATGCCGCTGGGCGCTTTACCGGGTGGTATTGGAACAGATTATTACCAATGACCAGGCGGCGCTGTTACGCCAGACGCTGGCGGCGTTTGCCCCGGCACGTTGTGAACTGGCGGCGCTTGATTACACCGCCGTCCCGTTACGCTATAACCACACCGCCCAGTATGACGGAGTTTATAATCATGGGAGCAGCTAAAATGAGTTACTTAAAAGAATCCCCGACATGGGAAGACGGCATTTACCAGATAGAGACCTCAGACCCGGTATTGGGTGGCCCGGAAGGCATCACCAACCGACCACCCAGGGAATTGGCCAATCGCACCGCCTGGCTAAAGCAGCAGCTGGAAGGCACACAGGCGGCCCTGGAGGCCCATGCCAATTCGCGCAACCATCCAGACGCCACATTGGCAGCGAAAGGGTTTGTGCAGCTGAGTAATGCCACCTACAGTCAGGATGAGACTACCGCCGCGACGCCTAAACTGGTCAATGCTCGGGTCAATGCCATTGTTGACAATGCGCCATCCGATTTAGATACGCTCAACAAGCTGGCGCAGGCCATCAGCAATAACCCGAAATTTGCCGAAAGCGTGACGCAACTGTTGAGCCAGAAACTGGCAAAAAATGAAAATGGCGCTGACATCCCGGACAAAAATCAATTTATTAAAAACCTTGGTTTAACAGAAACAGTAGATTGTGCAAAAAATGCACTGAATAAACGGACTGGTGGTAGCGTCAATGGCAATCTGCATGTGACACAATCCGTGCATATCGGCGATAACGATTCAGGATTACGGGCTAATGGCGATGGCAACGTGGCTTTTTATGCTAATAATGCGAAAGTTGGAGACTGGAGTAATACCAGCCTCCATTGGTTAAGGAATGCTGAAGTTGATGGCACTATCAATACCCATAGCAATTTAGTTGTCTCATGGGGCGGCAGAACCGCGGTTTATCAAGAAAATGGTGATATAACTGGCCCTATTTGGGGCGGTGCGTTAAGTAGCTGGCTTAATATGCAGATTAACAATCGAGGAGCAAAAAATACAGCTCACCTCGCTACGAATGGATGGTGGAAATGTGGTGACACCGGCCTTATCAAACAATGGGGTATCACACCGCCACTCAATGCAGGACAAATTTATACCGTGTCGTTATCTTGTCCGGTTCCTCATGCTATTTTATCCGCAGTAGCGACGGTGAAATACAAAGGCATTGCTTCCGAGGGCAATCTAGGCACCTATGTCGAAATAGTCGGAAAATCGTTAATTATCAGTGCTGATTATACAAGAACAGGGATTAAAGCGCCCAGAACCTGGGAGTTGGTTTGTTACTAACCCCAGATTATCACACTACTTTTTTGGTACTTCAGGCCACATGTCAACGATCACCGAAAACTGATCCAGAGTTTTGCTGATATCGACACGGTTTAGCAGCACGCGGTATTTTTTCATTACCACTCAATCGTTAACCAACCATTGGCACCATCGCCACCGTTACCGCCAGCCGTGCCAGAGATGCGTGTTCCACCGCCACCACCCCCTCCAGCACCATAGCCGTAAGCTGGTCGGGCATGGTGCGCTCCTTGTGACCCGACATGGCCACCTGGGCCACCCCCACCAAAAGCGCAGGATGCGCCGCTAGCCGCTACCATATAAAAAGTGCTCATGCCATTCAGGTTGCCGCCAATAGCCGTCTCGCCATAGGGATAACCGGCACCACCGTAGCCATTTGTTCCTCCTATACCAGGTGGCCCGCCATCACCTCCGGGTAACATGAGTAAATCGCCTAGCGCCGTCAGGCCACCGTTTTCGCCTTTTATTCCTGAATTATTCGACGCTCCTCCTGCACCGCCTTTGCCACCACGACCTATCGTAATGGTTATCTGTTCACCTGGTGTTACTTTCACAGCTTCACGTATAACAGCTTTTCCCGCACCACCGCCGCCTCCGCCAGAGGTATAACCATTCAGATAGCCAAGTCCACCGCCACCACCGCCCCCTGCTCCACAGCCTGAAACATAAACGGTCGTAATGCCTTCTGGAACGGCAAACACACCACCGTTAAAAAAGGTAGAAAAGCGAGGTTCTAACAAACCAAGGTTTTATAACATCGAGAGTTTAGCTAAAATTTTGACCTAAACCAGCGATTACAAGGCTTACCGAGGTCGAGAAAAGGTTAAAAATGGCAAAAATTGGCTATATGAGGGTGTCAAAAAATGACCAAAACACCGATTTACAGCAAAAATCCTTGATTTGTGCAAATTGTGAACAGATTTTTGAGGATAAAATCAGTGGAAAAACAGACCAGAGACCCGGATTAAAACGCGCGTTAAACTGCCTGAAATCGGGGGATACTCTGGTGGTCTGGAAGCTCGACAGGCTGGGTCGAAGCATTAAACATTTGATTACTTTAATATCCAAACTGGAAGATGAAGGCATCCATTTTCATAGCTTGACGGATGCCATTGATACCTCTACGTCCGCGGGCCGTTTTTTCTTCCATGTGATGAGTGCGTTGGCACAGATGGAGCGGGAACTGATTGTTGAGCGTACTAAAGCGGGTTTAGCCGCAGCAAGAAGCAGAGGACGTATCGGGGGTAGACCTTGCTCATTATCTTCCGCGCAGCAAGAGCAGGCTAAAAAATTACTTGAGTCAGGCCATAGTAGAACACAGCTGGCATTACTGTATGGGGTGTCATTGGCCAGCATCTACAAATATTGTCCAGTTAACCAGAATGCTCGAACAGGCCAAAATGACTCTGATGAAAAATAACAGTGTAATTTCGTTGCACTGATGGAAACAAAAGTAACCCACCATTTATCGCACGTTTTGGCTTCAAATATCGCGCGGCGCATCAAGCACCCATGGAATTACCATACAATCCTCAGGTTAATAATAAAGAACCTCTTATTGATAAGACAGTTCACAATACACCAAATTTTACTCATCTTCAGGAATATAAAAGTGGTGTTACCTCTACTCATATTGGTATTGATATGGAATATGCCTGGTCTCTAGGTATAGCTGGTCAAGGGATAAGTATTGCAGATATAGAATGGGGATTTAATTTTGATCATATTAATCTAAAAAGACATAACTTCGTTGACTATGTTCCTACAACAAATCCCCTGAATAATGAGCATGGTACCGCTGTTGCCGGAGTGATGTACGCTAAGGATATTAACTTTGGTGTAAAAGGAATGGTTCATGACGCTGAGTCATTTTATGGTATTTCTGAGATAAGTTATGGCCGCGCCGCAGGTATATCTCTAGGGTTGAGAGCCTTAAGGGCGGGTGATATTTTTGTTTACGAGATGCAAACAGGCGGTATAACCGGTAAATATGTACCTGCTGACTTTGATTACGCTGTTTGGGATGTCACGCAAGAAGCTCTTAATGCTGGTATTATTGTTATTGGAGCTGCTGGGAATGGTAGTGAAAATTTAGACCAGGATATCTATTATGAATATCGAAATCGCCCTGATCGTGGTGTAATTCGTGTTGGTGCAGGCGATGAATTACTAAAAAAAGCAAACTTTAGCACCTATGGTAGTATGGTGCATGTTCAGGGATGGGGTGGTAATGTTGTCACAACAGGATACGATGGCTTATATAATGGAGGGCCAAACAATAATTATACAAATGGATTTAATGGAACTTCTAGTGCAACACTTATTGTCGCTTCAGCAGCGGTAGCCATTCAATCTTGGTATAAACAACAAACTGGTAGAGTTCTTACGCCACATGAAATGCGTGCGCTCTTAATTGAAACAGGAACACCGCAAAATATTAACGTCTCTGAAGGAAATGAACATATTGGCCCATTACCTAATGTTCGTAGTGCTATTACTGAAATGCGTCGCCGTCTGCTAGAAGTTGTCGCAATCATTGAAGGGCCATTATCGGCTAAAGGTGGTGCCCAAGTTATGTTATCTGCTGAAAAGTCAACATCAAAAGTAGCAAATATTCTTGCTTACGCCTGGCAACTTCCTGATGGCATTACCGCAGAGATTCAAAATCAATCGACACTGCATTTTATTACACCGGAAGTCTTTAAAGAGAAAATATATCCTATCACTCTAACTGTTACCGATGCATTTGGTAATAGTGACAGTATCAATCATAATTTTATGGTGTTCAATGAATTTCCACTCTGGGAGCGGAATGGACACTATAGGAAAGGCGCCAAAGTTAGCTGGAAAAATAAAAAATGGGTCGCAATAAATAACAATCGCGGCTGGGAGCCTAGCGATAATTCAGAATTCTGGAGAGAGATTCTGTAGTTTAAGTTAGGGCTAATCCTACATATTGGTTAATCAGCCACTTTTATTTATAGTGGCTGATTTGCTTTTGTCTTAACTTAATTCAACTATTCTGACTAAGTATCAGTTTAATCGTTTTTTATAGCAATTATCACTACCAAAAAAGGTAGCAGTATCTGTTTATGGTGATGCTCAAGGATATTGCAATAGAGTAGAACAGATAATAAAAGATAAGTTTGGAGCGAATACTGAAATTGTTTTTTATAAAAGTAGTAGCCCTGACTGTTGGAATAATTAAGCTATAGTACTTAAAAGAGCCATAAAGATATGGCTCTTTTATTATGAGTATCATGATATTGCTTACAGATTAGCTACCCATTAGGTATTACTACATTAATTAACTGCGGTTTAATAATATACCTCGCCACGTTTCATGACTAACAAATGTGGTGCTGCAATTGACATTTTGGCATTGATTATAGTTTTCTTTGGTTTCGTTGGTGATGATGTATCGGTGAGATTATAATTTTCCCAATATAACCGCTTTTGAGCTATTTATACTTTTGGGAAAGTGATTACGTACGCATGGGTTTTTAGTGTTTAAGATTTTGTTTTGTAAAAACACAAGTCATAGAGGTTAGTTGGGATGGAACAATTAGAGTTACCTCTTATCTCGCGAGAGGAAAATAATGAACTTGATGCTATTTTAATAAAAATTTTATCCTCATAAGATTTAGTTCACATTTTAAATGCTTTGTTTGCAAATTTTATTTAACTAAAGAGAAACATTTAATAGTATTCTGAATAATAAAAAAATAACCATATTTATGGTGAATATATGTTCAATAAAGTATTAAGTGTTTTTCATCACAATAAGTTCAGTGTATCTGCTGCATTATCGGAAAAAAACGATATAGAAAATAAAAATATTAAACTAGGAAAGCTAATTGGAGAGGGAATTGAGGGGAAAATATATCGAGATGCTAATAATAAAAATTTTATATTAAAGAAATTATATGCTGATGATATCCATTACATAGAATCTTTCGCTAGAGAAGAAGTGAACTGTTTTAATAAATATTATGGAGAAGGCTCTGCGGCCTTATTAGAAAGTAAGGGTACATTTTACATTAGAATGTATAAAATACCAGGGGTACCACTTAGTAGCATTAATGACAACATATTTCCACCCACTGCGCAGGAGCGCTTTCGGCATATGATCTGCGATTTAGGTGATAAGGGCATAATGCATGATGATTTAAATTTTAAAAATATTCTATATGACATAGAAAGCAACACATTTTATCCAATAGACTTTTCTAACCGATATGAAGAGTATAACAGTGGAAATAATGCTATCAAATATTCAATAAATAATAGTTCAGAAATGAGATATAGTTGGGCACTTGAACATATTATTGAAAATACCTACAAGCCATAAAGATTGTAGCAACTTAGTGCTGATAGATATGGTATAAAAACTGTTGAATCGAATTTGAGTTATTACATCTTCCATAGCTCAAAAAAATCTGGTAAGTAACTGATACAGTAAGTCTGGAAAGGCTTACGGTCATCGATTGGAAGAAAATTAAATATTAACATACTAAAAATTATCGTTTTTGCTTTTGAGGGAATGAGTCAAACCCTGTCTGATTTCCTGCTGACCGGCAAAGCCAACTTCGCTGATTTTACCAAATCGGTACTTGAAATGATTGTCAAAATGATGACCCAAATGGCAATTTTAAAAGCGATGGAATCAGCCTTTGGTGGAACTGGTTTTGGCAGTTTTTTAGGTCTTAAGGGGCATGCATCTGGTGGCTATACTGGCGATGGTAATAAATACGATATTGGTGGTTATGTTCACAAAGGTGAATTTGTATTTACCAAGGAATCTACTAGCCGCCTTGGCGTAGCTAATCTCTATCGCTTAATGAATAACACAAAAAAAGGTTATGCGACCGGTGGTTATGTTGGCCCTGCAGCAACCCCGATGTACGGCATGCAGCCGGTTGCAGGGGGTGTGAATGTCAATTTGGGTGGTATTCATCTCGATAGTCAACCGCAACAATCTGGTCACACCAATATGGATATGCGTTTAGCAGAACAATCATTGACGCGGAAAATCAAGTCTGTATTAGTGGCTGAAAGCCGCGATGGCGGTGATTTACATAAGATTATCAAAGCGGTTAATGGCAGGTAGTATTAGCAAACTAAAATGTTCAGCCCCAATTGGGGCTTATTTTTCCCTTTGTTTACCTATATACGCCATTGACTTATAATTTAAAGGCGTATAACATGTTCTCTACTATACACCAATGGCGTAGATAATATGATATTCATTGAGACGGTTATTTTTACTGAAGATTGTAAAGAGCTATTAACAGATGATGAATATCGTGAGTTTCAACAATATCTTGCAGACAACCCTAATGCTGGTGATGTTATTCAACGTACCGGTGGATTACGTAAAGTCAGATGGGCGTCAAGTGGTAAAGGAAAACGCGGTGGTGTCCGGGTGATTTATTATCACAAGGTTGATATATCGCATATCAGGCTGCTGCTGATTTATAAAAAGGGCATGAAAGATGACCT
Organism: Arsenophonus endosymbiont of Crataerina pallida; assembly: GCF_964020125.1. Lineage (NCBI taxonomy): Bacteria > Pseudomonadati > Pseudomonadota > Gammaproteobacteria > Enterobacterales > Morganellaceae > Arsenophonus > Arsenophonus endosymbiont of Crataerina pallida. Next base: position 1,205,329 of record NZ_OZ026540.1, read on the forward strand.
GAGTGAATCAGAAAAAAAAGTACTGAGAACACTAAATGAGGGGTGGTAACAATGGATAAAAAACTATTTTCCAGGCTAACAGAAAGCATGGAACAGATGAATGAAATCATCAGTGGTGAACGTGCGCCTTCTCGTGAAACGATGGTTGAAGCAGTAAAAGTAAAACGAATTCGTCAGGCAACAGGCTTGAGCCAGGCTGGTTTTGCTAAATTGATATCGGTAAATGTTGGCACACTTCGTAACTGGGAACAGGGCAGGCGCGACCCAACTGGCCCGGCCAAAGCGTTATTGAGAGCGATAGAGAAAGATCCAGTCCACGTTTTAAAAGCTTTATCTATGTAGGGATGGTTGTAAAGGCCATCACCTGGCGATAAATAAGTTCTTACTTTAATTATAACAACAACTTATTTTATATCTCTTTTGATTGCAGTTTGACGGACATTTTTTTTAAAAATCATTGCGCCACAGATATAATAATGTACAATTGTAATACAAGCGTCATTACATTATGGTGATATTATGAGCACAATTCAAATAAGAGTGGATGAAGAGCTGAAAAAAAATGCCTACCGTGCATTTGATAAAATGAATCTTTCCCCTTCTGATGCGATGAGGCTTTTTTTACGCTATGTGGTAGAAAATGAAAAACTGCCGTTCACAGAAGTATCGGTATTGATCGCAGAGCAAGATGAAGATAAGGACATTTTGGATGTAGTACGTGAACGTCTAAAGCACCCAGCTAAACGAGTTCGGGTAAATCTTGATGAAATTTAGTATAGAATTCGATGAGCGTGCGCTAAAAGAATGGCAAAAGTTGGATATAAATATTCGCGAGCAGTTTAAAAAGAAGTTAAGAGAAGTTACAAGATAATCCCTATATCGAATCAGCCCGATTACATGGTGAATTAGCGGGATGTTTCAAAATAAAACTCCGTTCATCGGGCTACCGTCTGGTCTACCAGGTGATAGACGAAGAAATTGTGATATGGGTGATAGCAATCGCTAAACGCGAAAAATCAACAGCTTATAAATCAGCTACTGGTCGTATAACGCGATGAGCTGTGGTGTTGTCATTTAATCGTTTCTATCTGGATAGTTTTTTTATTGGCTTTTTATATTTTAAAGTAATGCTTTTAGAGACTAACTATTTTTCAGACGAACAAAAAATTGGCATGGCTCGCGATAAAAATCACCGATAGAAGGTCTAGGAGTCATTCAAAAAAATAAACCGTTGTTTAAAATTAAATAATTTTTTTAAAACCCGCCTCGTGCGGGTTTTTCTTTTACAGGTACTGATATGGCGATTGAAGAATTCAAATGGCAAACACAAATTCAACACCAACCGGCGGGAGAATTTATACATCGGATCAAGAAAGTTGAATTTGGTGATGGTTACAGTCAGGTTGCTGCTGACGGCATTAATTCCGAAACACAATCATGGCCATTCTTATATCATCATTAAAGCAACATTGATCTCCTAATTGCTTTGGATGCATATCTAACCACAAGGTTCTGTCGGTATTGATTGTTGTGCGAAAGCATAAGGAGAAATAATTTCCAAAAAAGACACAATAGTCATTATTTTTAATAATGACTTCATAATTGATCCTCCGGCAGTAAATAATAATTATTATTAGTATTCATACTTATCATTAACAACTCAACAACATTAATGTAAATACAAAAAAATGCCACAAATAGAATTTTTTTAATTTTTTTATATAATTTTTCACATAGTTGCTGTTAAAAAACATTTAATAGATATCAAACATTAGTTTTCTTAAAAATAGATATAGAGAAAAGGAATATGCACTGATAGATGATTATAAAAATAATTGCAACTATTATCAAAAAGATATTTAAGTTAATAAGTGGTAATTGGGAAGATGTTCAATAAAACGGTAGTAGATTTGTAATTAACCTCTTTTTTAGTTTGAAGAGGTTATTAATTTATTTTTTAGTGCATTAATTATTATAGGAGTCCAGTGGCATTTGTAGGATTTTTTCAGATCTTTGATGAGGCGTTGTTGGCATACATAGTATTTTATCTGTATCTACTTGAAGACATTTTTTGCCGCTTTCTTCCCACCAATTGGGATTCCCTGCAGCTAATTGCTCTTTATAAAACTGTACATAGCGTTCTGCGGTGGTTTCATTAGCAATAGATATTGAACAAAACCCTATAAAGAAAGTTGCAATAAGAATTGTAAATAATGATTTCATAATTTATCCTTTCAATAAATAAAGACAGTAACAATATCAATCGTTGTTATTAACAAGTAAATGATATTTTTGTAAATGAAATAAAACGTTATAAATGGACTTTTTTTAATTTTTTATATAAGCCTTCACACCAATTGAATTTAATTGTCATCAGTAGATATCAATATGGATGACGGAATACTCGCTCAATTGGCGTCTGACGCTCGGCGAAATTATCTCCGTCTCAGACGTCAGCTCGAAACCTTAGAGGCGCAGTACCTGGGATTGAGGGAGAGGATGAGTGAGGTTTATAAGCAACAAAACAAGTAATTATCTAAATGCAGTAAAGATAGAAGTGGTTTTGAGAATAACCTCTTCAGATTAAGAAGAGGTATAAAATTTGGTTTCTTTTATTTTCTACTTCTTATTATAATTTTGGCATTGATTCTGGAACTGGAACAAACTGTCCATTTTGATTTAGACAAACATCTCTCCCAAATTGATCAGTGCCACAAAGCAACGTGAACTGACTCTTAGTTGGGTTGTCTATAGCTAATGAGAAGTGACTAAATCCCAAAAGCGACACAATGGTGAATGTTTTGAATAATAATTTCATAATTCTTCCTCTAGAAGTAAATAAAGATCATCATTAGTATTTATACATATCATTAACAATTCAACAGCATTAATGTAAATGTAACAAAATATCAAAAATAGATTTTTTTTAATTTTTTATATAATTTTTCACACAGTTGCTGTTAAAAAAACATTTGATAGATATCAAACAAAAGTATTCTTAAAAATAAATAGTTAGAAACGTAGTTTTGTGATTGAGTGAAACTGCTAAGAAAAAGATAAATAATTATTACATATTATTATTTTGATTGCGGCGGTGTTAATTAATTTTGAATTTAAAAATTTTGATGTGATAGCGATCACCAAAATCGTTTTACAGTAACCTAATTATAATAAGCTAATTATATAGTCTGAACCATTTGGTGTTAGATGAGTAAATTAAAAAGTGAAGTTTTATGCTTAATATGCTTGGTTCAATAATAAAACAAATTGTTATGCCTATAATTACGCCTTTTTTATCTGCATTTATAGGATATTTTGTGGCAATAAAGATATTTGAAAAACAAGAAAAAACAAAAGGGGCAATTAATAAAGTTAATAATGCCAATGAATTGTTTATTAAAGCAATGTTTATTCATATTAATTTTGTTCTTTTTTACAATCCTCAATAGATTGATGCAAAGCTCTTCCTAATTCATATCTTTTGCTTGGATCTCCGAAATGCATATGGCTTGGCCAATGTAATACATAAATAAAAAGGTTTTGTTCTGAATTTGAATGATAAAAATGTAATTTGTGACCAGCTCTAATGAATCCCATATGTGGTATAGAGTTAGTAATCTCTATAGATTCGATATGACACATTTTTTGTTTGTTATAGATGATGCAGAGATCGTGTTTAATTCTACCATTTGTATGAGTACAATTATAAATAGCATAAGGTTGTGATTCTAATATCTTCTCTAACAGACCAATATCATTAGGTGAAACTTCACCTAAGCACAAAATATCTAATTTATATTTATCTATTAATTTGACAATAATTAATAATGCTATTTTTCTTTGATCCTCGTCCATTCTGTCCCTTCTACTAGCAGGAGACATACTGGTATTCCACCATGCTATTGTTAAATTTTCACCCATGAAAATAAGTCTCTGATTAATTAAAAAAACTAAAGTTAACACTATCAAAACGTCAATGTTTTATATAAATATCACAAAAAAACAGAAAAATTGCACTTGTTTCTCGTCGTAATAGCTCCTAACAATACAGCTTCTAACATAAAAAGTTGTGTATTTATGTACGTTATTGTTATTCATGGAGAAAAGTTTGTACATTAGGGAAAATCCCTAGTTCTATTTTATATTTATTTATGGTAAGTAAGTTAAAGATAAAAAAAAGTAAGTTTTAGATAACAATCTAATTAATATATGAAAATTCCAATAATAACCTTTTTTGTTCATAATTAAGAGTAAGATGTTAATCTCTTCATGTTTATTGTATGAGAAATAAATATTATTAGGACTAAATAAAGATTTGTATACCCCTACAAATTGTAGGCTAGTAATGCTATTTTATTTGTGATACAGAAGAAATAAAACCAAAGTTAAGAAATGACATTTTAAAGTTGTGATAACAGTCCTTTTACTATTCTATAAAATAAGCTTTGTAATTCTAGATTTAATCTGTAGCTATCAGTTATTTATATAAGTATTTATTATACTAATACTCATAACTAAGAAATATTCCCTTATTTAAAAAACCTTGAATATACCGTATTGTATCCAGCTATATTTAAGAAATAACGATCAAAATTTCTTTGAATTATATCGCCATTTGAAATTTTTAACTTGTGCTAAATTTTCAAAAATTGTCATAAACAACAGTGATATTTCCAGCCACAACTATCCATTAAAATTTGTACGAAAAAATATAGCTATGAAGGAACACATTATTCATAGCAGTAGCCATGACGAAAATTTGGCTGCTGACTTTTTCTGAGCTCAGGTACAAGGATTAAAGCAGAGATTAAATTAAATCGCGATGAGTTCAAATTGAGTTGAATCAGCGTTGTAATGATAAAATTGAGTCAAAATGTAATTTTAATTTTTTATAAAATTATTTTTACTTATAAAGGGACATATTGATTAGATTAGTTAATAATATTTTCTCTTTTTCAAGTAGAGCTCAACCGAAATCTAGTGGAGGAATTCATGGCGAAGGATAATCTATTTCAGCAATTAAAACCATCTATTTTAGGCAATCCACTGCTACGCGCCCCACAACGCGAAGCATATGCTGCATTAGAAGCATTTAGTGCATTACCGAATAAAAATGAACGAGAAGTGGAAATTATTCTACCTGTCGGTTGTGGAAAGTCTGGTTGTATTACATTGACGCCCTTTGCTTTCAAAGCAACTAGAACTCTAGTTGTTGCACCTGGGCTAAAAATTGCTAATCAACTTTGTAATGATTTTGATCCTGCAAGACCAGATATGTTTTATCAGAAATGTAAAGTACTTTCTGGTATTCCGTACCCAGAACCAGTTGAGATACGTGGACGAACAACCAATCGAAATGACCTTGAAGAAGCAGATGTTGTACTTACTAATATTCAACAATTACAAGGTGAAAATAATCATTGGCTACAAGAGTTACCTGACGATTTTTTCGATTTGATTGTTTTTGATGAAGGACATCATAGTGTTGCAAGTAGTTGGATAACATTAAAAGAAAAGTTTCCAGATGCATATATTGTAAATTTTAGCGCAACTCCGTTACGTGCTGATGGGCAGGTTATGTCTGGTGAAGTGCTTTATAGTTTCCGATTTTTAGAGCAATTCAAGAAGGTTATGTTAAGCAACTTAAAGCCGTGGTATTAAATCCTAAAACTTTACGGTATGTACGTCGAGAAGATGGAAGAGAAATTGAGGTCAATTTAGATGAAGTAAGGCGTTTAGGGGAAACGGACGCAGGTTTTCGTCGTAGCATCGTTACTTCCATAGAGTCATTAAATACAATAGTAGATGCCTCAATTCGAGAATTGCAGAAACGAAGAAAAGAAACGGGTGATAATCGTCTTAAAATCATTGCATCTACATTGAATTATGAACACTGTCGTCAAATTGTCGAAGCATACAGAGCTCGATCTCTAAAAGCTGACTATGTTCATAGTCTTGAGGAGGGGAGAGCAAATTTACGGGTTTTTGAGAAGTTAGAAGCACATCAATTAGATGTAATAGTACAAGTTAAAAAACTAGGGGAAGGATATGACCATCCTTTTTTGAGTGTTGCAGTAGTGTTCTCTATTTTTTCGAATTTGCCCCCTTTTGTTCAGTTTGTTGGACGTATCATGAGAGTGATTGAACAGAATGCGCCTAAGCATCCACTTAATTATGGTACTGTGATTTTTCATTCTGGTGCTAACATTGCAAAACGATGGAAGGATTTTCAAAATTATAGTGAAGCTGATAAAGATTTTTTTGACCAACTGCTTCCACTAGAAGATTTAGATTTTGAATCTGGATATGATCTGGAAATCAAACCTAAGCCTCGTGAATTAGATGGAACTAGTGGTTTTAATGTTGAAGGGCAGACAGATGTTGAATTGCAAGAAATCCCCTTGATACAGGATAATCCAGAAGCCTTTGCTGCTTTAAAAATTTTACATAGTGCTGGATATTCATCTGAACAAATCAAACAAGAACTTGATAAACTAGATCCTGTACCTGTTACAAAAGTTCGTCAGCGCCAAGCTATGCGAGCAAGTCTTGATCAACGAGTAAAAACAGCAGTTGGAAGAATATTAGGTGAACAAGGTCTCAATCCTGAAGGGCATCACTTAGATAGATCGTATTTTGGGAGAAATAATTTTGTCATACTTAAAACAGTGATAGATAGAAAAATTAATGATTTCGTCGGGAGGAAAAATCAGTCCCGAGATGATTTTACGGGGATAGAGTTTGAGCAAATTATGGCAAATTTCAATGATTTTCTTAAGCAAAGTGTAGAGGAAGTTTTTAATGGCTAAGATTAAATCATTAATTACTCGTATTGAGATTGACACAGCAAAGCATAGTCATAATTGTCAAGCAAATTCACGTCACCGGATAAAAGCTGGTGACTTTAGGTTAAATGTTCGTAATGGCAGGAGTTGGGATCGCTACTGTTTTACTTGCGCACAAACAATACTAGAGCAGGATTTGAAAAAGATTATTGATTTAAAGACTCAACTTAATGAAACACAATCATAACACTATTTATTTCATCTACTCACAATTTATTAATTGTGAGTAGATTTTTGAAAATATAGTTTGTAGCAATTAAGTTAGAAAATAATTGAACTCAATTAGAATATATAGTTACACCTCATAACATGAAATATTTTTTATTCTCTAAGATGGAGCAGGTGAATGATTTTAATGCTACAAATGCTCACTACTCTAGAATAAATTAGCTAATTAATTCAGCAAGTGATGGTTTACCAATTAACAATAAACCTTTTTTAAAGCACTTAAGGAAGTTTGTTTTTTCAAAAATATGAATGAATTTTTCACTTTTTCTCTGTTCTTTTTCTTCATTACTTATACAATCAATTTCTTTCATTTTGTTTTGTTTTGTTTTGTAGGCAATTATCAAAGAATTCACTATATATGTTTTTTAATGCCATATAAAAAATAGTTTCCATTTTAATTACATCAGCAATAGTTATATTATCCTTTATAGTTTTATAATAATTATAAGAAGAAAATTTTATATCTAAATCTATCTCTGATTTATTTACTAGACCATTATTACTGTTAGTTGGTTGATTGTTTTTTTTATGAGCATTAATTATATCGATAATAATTTCTGAGCTAAAAATAGTCACATTGGATTCAATTCCAATTCTGCCAGCAAATTCCCGGTGTGTTTTTATTAAATCAACCGCACCACTAAAAGCTCTATTACTTATGCCATATTTATTTATGAATTCAGCCTTTATGTTGCAAAAGCAATCGTTTTTATCGTTTTTCCATGACTCTATACTTGGTAATGAATTCGCTAGTTCAGATAGCTGATAGCGAGTTAGTTCATTAGTATATGTTCCTGTTTTCCTTTCTTTAATAAAACATTCTGATTCATTCATAAAGCATTTTAAGTTGGAGCTTAATTCAACAATAATTGATTTAAGTATAGGGAAATTTATAGTTTTATTATCTGGCCATTTTTGGTTATTTGTTGTCTCTGGATAGCGAAATATCTGCGCGTCTGGATCTAATTCAGCAATTCTCATAATAGTTGAGTTAAGATAAGTGATTTTCTCAGTAAATCGAGGATCTAATGGTGTTTTATTTTTCAAACAATCCCAAAGTTTTTTAATGTTATGACCATAAATCTCTTTATTACTTATATTAACATTACATTTACGGAGGTTATTTAAATGAAATTTCAAAGCCAACTCAATGCCGTGTCGCAATGAGTATAGTATCGGAAAAATTTGGATATCTAGCTCTCCGATAAGTCTATCAGAAATGATTTTGTTACATGCGTCTTCGGCTATATTAAAATAGCCTTCAGCGTAAGTGAAGCAATCAATATTACTAGCGTAGGCATTTAATCCATGGCTTTTTTTTGCCAAAAAAATACTATCAAAATTTATCATTGTTTAATAACCTATGTTTTTTCATTATATTAAATAGATATATACTCTTTCTAGCCTTCTAGAAAGTTTCTATAATTCTTGTCTAGTAATCAAGAGTTTAGTGCGACAAAGGGAAGGTTTTGTGATTAGAATCGTATCAATTGTCGAATTTTGAGCTAGCACTTAAGCTTTTTGTTGATTTAATTTTTTTTTAAAGAAGTTTCTTTATAAATATCTATTATTCCATAGCAGTTAAGTAGAGAAATTTTTTGTTGGTGTATTTGCCTATCTCCAGACTAATCTACTGTCGCTACACAACAGTAGATTGCCCTATGATACCCTAATTAATTTCCATTATTTTTATTCTTAAAGGTGTTAATTTATACAATATGGCTATTGTTAAAGAAAACTGTACTCATTGGTAATACAAAAATGTTTAAGATGTATATTGTTAAAAAACATCCAAAAAATCGCAGTGATAGCCCCGCCACGCCTGCCCATTAAATGTAGCGTTTTTTATGCAATTGCATGATGTGTTTAAATTTAGGTTATACCTTACTTATTCTGTAGCCATAAGGCCTCAAAAATATGGGCAAATTTATGCTGAAACTTGCAGTTTTATAATTAAAATTCCGATATGATGTTTCATATTTGTTAATAATATTTAACTACGCAAATGAAATATATTTATAAATAAATAATAATACATTAAAAACGTAGGAGTAATTTATAACAAAAGTTTTTCAATAATGGATGCATTCAGATAATAAAAATCAATTCAATTTATCTAAAAATAAATTTCAAATAAAAATATAAAGTTTTTATTTTGTTTTTTATGTAAATTATTTTTTACTAAAGGTTTTTTTGTGGAAAAATTTTAAATATTTTATATTAATGATGTTAATTTTATTAATTAGATCTAGGTTGTGTATAGTTAACTTAGAAAATTGTTGTTATATCCCATAAATATCATTATAAATAAATATAATATCATTCTATTTATAAGGTCAATTTAATGTGTACATGGATAAATGCATATGAGTCTTTATCAGAAATACAAAAATATGGAGATAATGTTTTAGGTTTATTTGCGTTAAGTTTAAAATTTGGTTTAGATGATTTAGCTAGTATTGGTGTTGATGCGATAACAGATGGAGCAAATAATAAGAAATTAGATATAGTATATATTAATTCTGAGGACGGATATGCAGTTATAGGTCAATGTTATTTTTGTAAAAATAATAAAGAGAGTGCTCCATCTAATAAAGCTAGTGATCTGAATACAGGTTTAGCTTGGTTATTTCAACGCAACACAGCGGAGATTCCGAAAAGAATCAAATCAGCGGCAATAAATCTTAGAGAGTGTCTTGAAAACGGTAGTATTAAGCAATTAAATATTTGGTATATACATAATTTACCTGAATCAAAAAATGTTGAAGATGAACTTATTACAGTTCAACATACAGCAACTACTATAATTGAACAATACTTAAATAATCAAACAAATAAAGTAAATATAAATTATAAAGAAGTTGGTTCCACGACCTTAAAGGAATGGTATGAAGATTGTAAAACACCAATTTTAATAAATACAGAAATTGAGTTAAGTTGCCTAAATGGTTATGAAATAAACTCAAAAGATTGGTCTGCTTATTCAACAGCAATTGATGCTAAAGATTTATACCGTTTATACAAAAAAACATAGCCAAAAAATATTTTCTGCAAATGTTCGTGATTATTTGGGTTCAAGATCAACTGATTCAAATATAAATCATGGCATAAAAAATACTATAAAGTCTGACACGGATAATTTTTGGGCATATAATAATGGGCTAACAATTCTTACTCATAGTTATGAACTAAAAGAAAATAAAATAAAGGTAAAGGGTTTATCTATTGTTAATGGCGCGCAAACAACTGGGGCAATAGGTTCATTAGAAACCTTACTAAGAAGGAAGTAAAAGTTCAAGCTAGATTTATTGCGGTGAAAGATAATAATAAAGGATTAATAGAAAATATTATTCGTTATAATAATAGTCAAAATAAGGTGGAAGCTGCCGACTTTAGAAGTACCGATAGAATTCAAAAAAGGTTAAAGAAAGAATTTGAGTCGATTCCTAATGCAGAATATGAAGGTGGTAGGCGAGGTAGTGCTAGTGATGTGATTAGAAGAATACCTAATTTATTAAGTTCTTATTCTGTTGGCCAAGCTCTTGCGGCTTTTCATGGTGAACCTATTGTAGCATATAACAAAAAGGCTGGTATATGGATTAACAACAGGACATATGACAAATTGTTTAATGACAGCACGAAAGCTGTGCATATTGTTACTTGTTATTCTTTAGTAAGAGCAATTGAAGATATAAAAATGAATCTTCAAAATAAAACTAATTTAACACAAGGAGATGAAAAATTACTGGATTTTTTTCGACAGAGAGGAGCGATTTATTTAACAACCTATGCTGTTGCTAAATGTTTAGAATCTATTATAGGTCGTGCTATACCTAATTTATTTAGAATATCATTTGGAAATCAATGTTCACCTAGTCAAGCTAAAAATAATTGGAAAGAAGTTCTTGAGGCTATTGTTCCTTTTTTGGAACATTTAAAGCCTGCTGTGGAAAAAGGTTTAACAAATATGGTAGAGATTGACAAAGCTGTTGATACTTTTAGAACATTAATTACCTCTATTAGAAAAGTTCATGCTTCCGTGTTTGATAACTTTAAAGATAAAATCTCTCCTCCTTAATTTTTATTAAATTAAAAAGTGCTGACATTAGTAGCACTTTTTTAATTAGATCTTTATCTACACTACATAAGTAATATTTTTTGTGATTTTTGAATTTTAAACAAGACTTCTTCTTCTCATCGAATATTAACTTTATAATAATTATTTATAAAGTTAAATTCTATAAAGTTAAATATAACGTCTGAGTTTACTTCGGATTCAAAATCCCTCCTATCAATCCCCCCATCCTGATCCCCCATTTCTACAATTATTGCCAGAACTCCGAGGCGCGCCGATGGCGCTTTTTAAAAGCTCCTAGTCCTCGCTATCAGGGACTTTCTTTACCAGTCGGTATTTTCGGCAACGGGTTTTGATTATATCGGCGGAGGGGTTAAGTTGGGCATAAATACCGACCACTTTTTGCACTTCTTCATCGTAAGCGTTGAGCTGGTCGTTGGTTTGGTAGGCAACGCGTAGGGTTTGTTGATTGCGTGGGGTACAGGGGCCACCCTGAGCCTGTATATAAGCGGCAAAATCACCTTCATCGGTCGCTTTTCTGACCTGTTCCGCGATTTCACCTAACGTGTCGGCAACGGATACGCTTCTTAAACGACGACATTCGCGGTAAACGCCTTTTGACGGCAGTTTATAAAACTGAAATTGTGGGATACGCCAGGTTGATGCCCAGGTGGTCACGGCGGCGGCCATCTCAGTCAGCGGTTTGCCGGTTTCAAAGTCAACATCACCGTCCAGCGCGTAACCATCGATATTTTTAGCGATATATTTGGCAATATAACCGACTGCACCGCCTTCCATCGTCAGCACAACTATTTGCCAGAAGATTTTCAACACTGGCGAGTTAAAGAGATTATTAACCGAAAACTAATTTATTATACTGGTGGTGAGCCGGGTGACATTCCGATGTTGATTTGGCTAGATGTTAGGGTGGCGATGCCACCGGTTACGGTGTGGCATCAGAGGCAGAATTGAGGTTAGAAATAATTTGATAATAAATTTTAAGATTCTGGCAATATTAATTTCTAAGGTTACTTTAATTAAACATTATTGATATAAATAAATTATTATATGATTACAACTATATTATTTTTCATAAATAATAATAAGTATATATAAAAAATTTGTTTTTTTTATGTTTGCATGTAATCAATTTTTTTAATTTAAATTATATAAATATAATAAAAAATATATTTATTTTAGTAGTTATAATATGCCATTATTAATACGTTGTTATAGCACTTAAAATAAAAATAGGATAACTATTATGCAAATATCATATATTCAACCAAAAATAGAAACTGATTTTGAATTCAACCATTATAATGTTGGTATGATTATTTATGACTATGCTCTAAATATTTGGCGAGGTTTTAAGATATTCATAGAACAAGAATCTACTCCATATTATGATGATAGGTTAGTTCAACCAGCAAAAGATAACAACCCGCACGGTGTTTTATTTACGGTTCTGGATCCAAGTAAACCACAAAAATTCAATTTTTCTATTAGCACAGAATATAACCCAAATGGTAAGGATTTAATTAAGGGTAGTTTTCCATCTATTAAAAATAAAGATACAGGTGAAGTCGAAATTATTGATTTAAAATATGATACAGATAGTGGACTTAAATTTGACATCTCACTTTATTGGCCAGGTGACGAAAATGATACTGTCTGGATTTTTCTACTAAAAATAACTGCGTGTGAGAATAAATAATATAACTCTTATTAATTGAATTAGCTTTCCAATAATTTCATCCGGATGAATATATAGCCTGTTTTATTTTGCTGAATTTTATTAAGTCTATGGTTATTACTAATTCATTATCATTTAATTCTTTAACGCTTGCAACATTGTTATTTTCAACGAAAACTATTGCTTTAAGGTTAAGTTAAGGTTGGTTTGTTGTTGAGTTATGTTTCCATTTTATTGAACGCATTGATGTAATTCTTTCGTTGCAGAGCTTTTTTCCAGTAGACCCCATAACAATTAACACAAAGCCATCTCGGGTAAGTACAAACATAGGCATTTTTCTAACAGCTCCACCACCAGGTAACTCTCTGACCCGCTCGTCAATGATAATTATTAAATGGCGGACAGTGGTTTCATTTTTTATGGTAGCAAGCAGCAGAGAGAATTAGTTCGGTTGGATGTTAGGACTAGCAGTGCCACCGGCTTCGATGTGGCATCAAAAACAATATTCATTGAAATAATATTAAATTTTTATTAGTAAATTTAACTAAAATAATAAAATTACTTTTGTGAAAATCAGTTTAAATAAAATACGATTAAGTGAAAAATAATATTCATTAGATTGTAATGAATATTAAAAACTTTCTCATAATAAATTTGATATATTTTAATACGAATTATACTAATAAAAGGAAATATATTATGAGCGTATGGGACAACTTTTATCGTTTAGATTATCTTGATTTAGCTTTTGTAAAAAATTCATCAGCTCAAAAAGCGACCATTTATGGCAATGGTCAAAATCGAATAGCGCTTTCATTAAAAGTAAAAATTGTTGATAAAAATAATAATCCCTTAGTTATTCCGGCAGATGAATTACTAAATCGCGCACACTTAGTTCAATTTCGCAATGGTCAACGATTGAATTGGGAAGGCTCTGGTCCTGACTCTAGGCCTTGGGTTTATACGTGGCGCAGTAATGACTATATCCATCTTAGGGCTATGCCAGCTATTAGCTACAATCATGGAGAAAATGTGGTAATAGTGAAACGTGAAGTGATTCAGGTTAGCGCATTTAACTGGCAATCTAGATATAGCGTGGGTGGTCCATACGCAGACCATAGTAATGGCCAAGTATGGCGGGGTGACGTCATATTTAGCCCAAGTAAAGAAATTGGTGTAAATCCAACTTTTAAAGAATGGGAAGTTAATTATACCGCAGTTACTAATAATACATTGAATAAAGATAGTATTAATTGGGGACCTGACATGCATTGTTTTGATGCCATTCCCCACAAACCATTCCCATGCGCAGTTATGCATCGGGGGGCAGGAAGAGCAGAATCTCATCTCATTTTTTGGTATCCATCTATCGGTGGTGAAATTGTTATAAATGGTCATTATATTTTGCAAGATAGCAATTATTATTATTAATGCAGTCCTTATTTTAAGAACACCTTTAGTAAATCTAAGCATCCTGCAGTACAACTAGCTAAATTCATTGTTCCTGAAAGTAATCTTACCCAATATGGTTGGCGAGATGATATTAGTATTCCGTCATTTAAAGTAACAGATAACTTTGATAATACGGGTCAATTCTCTTTAAAATTTAATGACTCTGATCATTTTGATTTACCAGCCATGGTATAGATTGTTTAGAAGTTAGCCATTGACATTGTTATATAAATTGCGCTTTTTATCCTTAATTTTCAATAAGTTACTTTCATTTTTCGTAATAAAAATAGAATTTTCACCCTATAAAATTCAAACGGTTACGTGTTTTTACGTAGCCGTTTTACTAACATTTACTATAGCAATAACAAAGCTGAAATGAAACCATTAATTAAGAACAAAACCGCAATCTCACACAAAGCCACTTACACTCAACCAACAACTAATAGTTAACAACTTCCTCCAACGCTGCTAATATGATGCCCTTTGGGTGGGGCTGAGTTGTTTACGGGTGAATAATGATTAATGGAAATCTAAGCGACCAAAAAGCGGTTAATACCACCCAATAAAGATAGCGATGTTTGGATGGCAAGGCTGAGAAGAAAGCGAAAGAGGTGGGCGCAGTATTGGAAAAACCGAGTCCTTACCGGTTTAGTCCGAGTCATTGACTTAAATGTTATTACTAACATATAATGTAAGTGCATCGCAAATACATTATAGGTAAACAAATGGAAAATTTAACCATTAGAATATCCAGAGAAGATAAAGAATTGCTGAAGGATTTTGCGGATTTTAACGGTATATCTGTTTCAAATCTGTTAAGACAGTCAGCGCTTGACCGCATTGAGAATGAAATTGATATCAAGCTTTATCAGCGCGCAGATAATATAATGAAAAAAATGACTAATGATGATGTTATTAGTCATGATGAGTTAATTTCTGATTTGGGTCTTGATGATGTATGCCGTTAAATACCACAAAGATATCGCAAAAAAATTAAAAAACATCAGCAAATCAGACCAATTATTTATTTTATCTTGGATAAATAAAAACCTGATTAACACTAAAAACCCAAGAATTCATGGGAAATCTTTAAAGGGAGAAAAAAAAGGTTTATGGCGTTATCGGGTTGGAAATTATCGAATTATAGCAAATATTCAAAATAAAGAATTAATTATTCTAATAATAGATATTGGTCACAGAAAAGATATTTATCGTTGAATTTGTTATATGTGAGGGTTAAATGAGAAAAAAATACAGCTAGCTTGCTTTGCCATTGTTTTTTTTGTTATCGGTTACGCTTTAAGTTACATAATTACAATTAATAACATGATACCATTGAATTATGTGCGCCTAAAACCAAATATTTTCGGATATGATATTAATGATCCAGGCGCCTTTGAATTGTATATATCATGTCATTCTAAAAATAACAACCACGTATCATACTGCTATGGGTATTCAGATGCTATGATTCAGTTAGCGTACCAAAAAGGTCTCGGCAATTGCTACGATATAAGTCCAGAGGAAATAACCGACAGAATAAAAGATATGAGCTTTACTATCAAAGGTCCCGCAATAAACAGTTATCTTAAAGCGTTGGAAAGCTTTAATTGTCCGAAAGAATCTTTTTAGGCACTCACCATCTAGGTTATGTGCCATAATAAAGGGTTAATTACTCAGGCTTCTTAGGCCAGTCAATCTCGGGCGCGGTGGCGGTATCAGTATCATTCAGTTTCACGCTGTACATTTCCCAAGCCCGTAGCGCGGTTTTTTCACTATTGGTGGCCATCCCTAATCGCACTTTACGCTCAAGCAAGGTGATTTTTGATTCCGCTTCGTCGATTAACTGGTGTTTTGTTTGATTTGCGGTGTTGATTTGGTCTGCTTTCATCGCCTGATTATCCGTTACCCATTTTTTGCCATCCCATTTATCGAATTTCGTTACCGGTGCTAACAAGGTGAAGCCGGTTTTTATCTCGCCGAGATAATCAACGGGATAGGAAGCACGATTATTGGTATCGTATACCGTCTTGCCTCGGTGGTCAGGAACATATAGCCACTGTTTACCATCAAGACTCCGGATAATGGCGATTTCGTCATTGTTCGGTATTTCTGGCGCATCCGTATAAGAACATTCTCCCACGCTGAGACCATCATGCAAAAATTCCATTGTTGCACCGATATATTCATGGGGTGCGTCCTTCATGCAAATAAACGTTTTTATCCAGCCTCGGTTTTTCGCGAAACCGTTTTCACCGATTTCGGTGGTTTTTATGTCTACACTGTATTTCATTATGCAGCCCTCACAATGTATAAAAATGCGACATTTCGCGGTCGGTTTTCGTTTGCGGTAGGAACGACCCGCGAAGCATTAAAAGACATGACGCTGCCCCAATCGTCATTTCGTCCATTACCGATATTACTGTTGTGATTGCGGTCTTTTCGGAATGCGCCATCACCCCCTTCAATCGGTGGTTCGGTTCCGCCATGTCTGGCATACCCAATGCGTCCGGTGATATTTCGAATAGCATCACCTTGATTACTTAATACTGTTCTGCCTGGGTCAACTCCTATGCCTAAATCCAGCCCGCGAATAAATTCACCGTACAAAATGGGCAATTTCCCAGAAGGGTAAGCTAATGCTAATTGGGGATACTTGGCTTTATCGAAGTTATTGCCATCGCAGACAAAATAACCGTTAGGGGGTGTCGCCTGGGGCCAGGGAATCGGCGCACCAACAGGATAATTGTTAATCGCGTCCACATCAGACGTTAAAGCAAGTTCACCGGATTTTTGCGGAAACAAAACCGTTGTTTTTGTGTTTGTATCGTGAACCTGGGTTCTTTTTGAATTTCTGACGTAAGCAAACTCAGCACCACTAGAACCGTTAGTGCCACCTAAATTGAAAATCGTATCACCCGTTGGTGATTCAATGTTCAGTCTTCCAACTTTGAGAGCTTCTTCTGAACTTTTCTTAGCATAATTATCGTCACAGGCTTTTTGGCTCAGCACTTTATCGGTAGCATCATTACCCGTCGTTTGTAATACGCTTGCTTTATCGAATTTTTTATTGATTTCATCAATACTCACCGTTTTCGCCAAGTCATAAGCAATTTTGACAGCTTTAGGGGTAGCTGCTAGCGTTTCGTCATTGCTGTCAGTTGCGCTACTGAGTTTCGTTATTCCTGCTACGGTTTTTGTAGCGGTGGGTACGTATTGTTGACGTTTTTCGATAAGGCACTGATGAGTCCGGCTTTCAGTTTGCCAACGTTGCCGTCGTCCAGTACATCACTGTTATTAGTCTCTGCAATAAATTGCGCCACCACGTGCGCTATCATGGATGCCTGTCGCCAAACGGTATTGAGTTCCTGCGAACGTGCCACCCCTGCACTAAACCCATTATTGCGTGCGGTGAGTTTCTGATACTCCTCTGCCGGCAACACGTTAGCCCCGTCTGCAATCCCAAACGGTAATATTTCATTTTTTGCCATGATTATTCCTATAATTTGACTGCCCAGCTACCGACATCAAAACCGTCGATATAACGATTGTTGACATCAAAGCCAAAAATGCCGTTATCCCCGTCTGAGCCGGTATAGGCATTGAGTCTTACGCCTTCGGGTTTGGTATTGAGATATCCCTGTTTGATAACCGCTTTTGTGACTTCCGGTATCACGCCACCCGTTAGATACACATCCATTAACATGTTTTGATTGTCAATAAAAAAGATTTTTACGGTTTCATCGGGGATAACGCCCTGATAAATCTCTGAGAGCATTTCGCTTGTACCATCCCAGTGATTCGCGCGTATTTTTGCCCTCAGGATAAAGCGATAAGTTTCATCATCCAGTTCGGTAAAGCCACTGTCGGCATCAAAACGCCGTTGCCAGCTACCTTGGTCAAAGCCCACCTTTTCCGTATCCAATGAAAAATAGACACCTTTAATCGGCGTTTTAACAAAGCGGGATAACCCTATCCATTCACCCACGGCATCCAGTTGTTTACCCGTTGCCGTATCGATACTGAAAAACGCATTAAGCTGTGAGGCCAAAGCTGAAATATCACTTAGCGCGCGTGTCATCAGCGCAATATGTTGCGTAAACTTTTCCGCTTGACGATGTTGCGGGGTAATGTACTCGGTGTAATCTCTCATGAGGTCACCACCAGTTTGACGTTATTCTCGCGACAACTGACGGCTTCGTTAAACGCAACAAGTAAATTGGCTTCTGTAACTGTTCCTTCCTTCCGTCCGATTTTTATTGCGGTGATATCAAACGTTTTTCCTTCTTCATCACCAGCTAGATTAGCCGGTGAATAAAGACGGGTCAGATAGTGATGCGCCGCGCGATATTTGAAGCCAAAACGTGCGATAAATGGTGGGTTACTTTTGTTTCCATCAGTGCAACGAAATTACACTGTTATTTTTCATCAGAGTCATTTTGGCCTGTTCGAGCATTCTGGTTAACTGGACAATATTTGTAGATGCTGGCCAATGACACCCCATACAGTAATGCCAGCTGTGTTCTACTATGGCCTGACTCAAGTAATTTTTTAGCCTGCTCTTGCTGCGCGGAAGATAATGAGCAAGGTCTACCCCCGATACGTCCTCTGCTTCTTGCTGCGGCTAAACCCGCTTTAGTACGCTCAACAATCAGTTCCCGCTCCATCTGTGCCAACGCACTCATCACATGGAAGAAAAAACGGCCCGCGGACGTAGAGGTATCAATGGCATCCGTCAAGCTATGAAAATGGATGCCTTCATCTTCCAGTTTGGATATTAAAGTAATCAAATGTTTAATGCTTCGACCCAGCCTGTCGAGCTTCCAGACCACCAGAGTATCCCCCGATTTCAGGCAGTTTAACGCGCGTTTTAATCCGGGTCTCTGGTCTGTTTTTCCACTGATTTTATCCTCAAAAATCTGTTCACAATTTGCACAAATCAAGGATTTTTGCTGTAAATCGGTGTTTTGGTCATTTTTTGACACCCTCATATAGCCAATTTTTGCCATTTTTAACCTTTTCTCGACCTCGGTAAGCCTTGTAATCGCTGGTTTAGGTCAAAATTTTAGCTAAACTCTCGATGTTATAAAACCTTGGTTTAACAGAAACAGTAGATTGTGCAAAAAATGCACTGAATAAACGGACTGGTGGTAGCGTCAATGGCAATCTGCATGTGACACAATCCGTGCATATCGGCGATAACGATTCAGGATTACGGGCTAATGGCGATGGCAACGTGGCTTTTTATGCTAATAATGCGAAAGTTGGAGACTGGAGTAATACCAGCCTCCATTGGTTAAGGAATGCTGAAGTTGATGGCACTATCAATACCCATAGCAATTTAGTTGTCTCATGGGGCGGCAGAACCGCGGTTTATCAAGAAAATGGTGATATAACTGGCCCTATTTGGGGCGGTGCGTTAAGTAGCTGGCTTAATATGCAGATTAACAATCGAGGAGCAAAAAATACAGCTCACCTCGCTACGAATGGATGGTGGAAATGTGGTGACACCGGCCTTATCAAACAATGGGGTATCACACCGCCACTCAATGCAGGACAAATTTATACCGTGTCGTTATCTTGTCCGGTTCCTCATGCTATTTTATCCGCAGTAGCGACGGTGAAATACAAAGGCATTGCTTCCGAGGGCAATCTAGGCACCTATGTCGAAATAGTCGGAAAATCGTTAATTATCAGTGCTGATTATACAAGAACAGGGATTAAAGCGCCCAGAACCTGGGAGTTGGTTTGTTACTAACCCCAGATTATCACACTACTTTTTTGGTACTTCAGGCCACATGTCAACGATCACCGAAAACTGATCCAGAGTTTTGCTGATATCGACACGGTTTAGCAGCACGCGGTATTTTTTCATTACCACTCAATCGTTAACCAACCATTGGCACCATCGCCACCGTTACCGCCAGCCGTGCCAGAGATGCGTGTTCCACCGCCACCACCCCCTCCAGCACCATAGCCGTAAGCTGGTCGGGCATGGTGCGCTCCTTGTGACCCGACATGGCCACCTGGGCCACCCCCACCAAAAGCGCAGGATGCGCCGCTAGCCGCTACCATATAAAAAGTGCTCATGCCATTCAGGTTGCCGCCAATAGCCGTCTCGCCATAGGGATAACCGGCACCACCGTAGCCATTTGTTCCTCCTATACCAGGTGGCCCGCCATCACCTCCGGGTAACATGAGTAAATCGCCTAGCGCCGTCAGGCCACCGTTTTCGCCTTTTATTCCTGAATTATTCGACGCTCCTCCTGCACCGCCTTTGCCACCACGACCTATCGTAATGGTTATCTGTTCACCTGGTGTTACTTTCACAGCTTCACGTATAACAGCTTTTCCCGCACCACCGCCGCCTCCGCCAGAGGTATAACCATTCAGATAGCCAAGTCCACCGCCACCACCGCCCCCTGCTCCACAGCCTGAAACATAAACGGTCGTAATGCCTTCTGGAACGGCAAACACACCACCGTTAAAAAAGGTAGAAAAGCGAGGTTCTAACAAACCAAGGTTTTTAATAAATTGATTTTTGTCCGGGATGTCAGCGCCATTTTCATTTTTTGCCAGTTTCTGGCTCAACAGTTGCGTCACGCTTTCGGCAAATTTCGGGTTATTGCTGATGGCCTGCGCCAGCTTGTTGAGCGTATCTAAATCGGATGGCGCATTGTCAACAATGGCATTGACCCGAGCATTGACCAGTTTAGGCGTCGCGGCGGTAGTCTCATCCTGACTGTAGGTGGCATTACTCAGCTGCACAAACCCTTTCGCTGCCAATGTGGCGTCTGGATGGTTGCGCGAATTGGCATGGGCCTCCAGGGCCGCCTGTGTGCCTTCCAGCTGCTGCTTTAGCCAGGCGGTGCGATTGGCCAATTCCCTGGGTGGTCGGTTGGTGATGCCTTCCGGGCCACCCAATACCGGGTCTGAGGTCTCTATCTGGTAAATGCCGTCTTCCCATGTCGGGGATTCTTTTAAGTAACTCATTTTAGCTGCTCCCATGATTATAAACTCCGTCATACTGGGCGGTGTGGTTATAGCGTAACGGGACGGCGGTGTAATCAAGCGCCGCCAGTTCACAACGTGCCGGGGCAAACGCCGCCAGCGTCTGGCGTAACAGCGCCGCCTGGTCATTGGTAATAATCTGTTCCAATACCACCCGGTAAAGCGCCCAGCGGCATTCCGCGGGCCAGGCACGGGTCAGAGTTTCCCCCAATGCCGCTTCCCCTTCGCTCAGTTCGACCTCCCCAAAGCCCAGGCGGCGAATGACTTCACGTACCGCCCAGGGGGTGCCTTTATAGCGATGCAGTTCAATGGCGTTTTTCAGCATCGCCCGGCGGGCATCATCGGACTCCGCCAGATGCCAGCCATTATCGCCGGTCAGCGACAGTTGCTCAGCCAGCCAGGGCAAGGCGCTGGTTTCGGTCATATCCATCAGGTAAACCAGCAGGGGCGTCAGGTCGAGTTGCTGCAATCGGCCCGCCAATATCGCCAGCCACTGAAAGCGGCTATCGTCGGCTAATGGCGGGGGCAGCAAGCTCTCGCGGGTGGGGGTATCGGATGTGATATCAGTCATTGACCACCCCGGCTAACGTTAGGTCGATGTTTTCACACCAGGGCCATTCGTTTTCTTTCACCACCTGCAGAGCCGGTTGTTTTAGCTCGACGCTGTAAACCCCGTTGGCCGAGAGGGTGGCCTGTATCTGGCTGGGCACGATATCACATCCCAGTTGTGCGGCCTGCTTGTCAACATAACGCTGGGCGGCCTGCTTCACGGCGGCCATGACCTCGGCGCTATCGTAGCCAGCATAAACGCGGATAGCCGCTTCAATCCGGTAAGTCACCTTAACCGGCGAAGCCACCTTGACGGTATCGGTCAGCGGGCGCACCTTGTCGTCAGAACAGGCTCCATTAACCAGCGCCAGCAAGGTGTCGGATGGTAGGCCGCTTTTGACCAGTGGATAAAGCGCTACCGTACCCGGTACCGGGCGCATCACCGCCACATCGCGGATATCCTGATGGGCGCTCATGGCATGAAAGCGGTACGCCTCGCGCGAACCGGCGTTACTAAATGACGCGGGGGCCAGCCGGATACGCTCACGCAGATGCGCATCCTCTTCCGGATCAGCGCCACCGGTACTGGGTTCGGTATTGGTCACGCTCAGGTCTGCATCGTTGATGCCGTCAAGCAAGGTACTGATTTGCGCCGGTTGCCAGCCGTTGCCAAGTGTGCCGCGCTCGGTACAGGTGGCCGTCACGCTGACGGTAGTGTCGCTCAGGGTGGCCGCCTCATCGGTGGCAAAAACAATACTGTCGCGGGCGCTGACGCGCGTGCCCGCCGGAATGACCAGCGGCGTGTCGGGGGATTCTTCGAGCTGAAAACGCAGTCGGGTACGCGCTGCCGCAGCCGACAAGCGGTATACACCGACCAGTTCACCCAGGTAGTCCAGCATCGGGGCGCGGGCAAAGGCCACCAGATTCTGCTCGGCGGTATCCTGGATCGCCATGCGTACCAGTGCCTCACGGTAAGCCATCAGGTTAATCAGCAGCCGTTCATCCTGCGCCGGATAGAGCGTCTTGCCGCTGACTTTTTCATACCAGGCTATCATTTCAGCGGTCAGCGCCACCGCATCGGTGTTGACAAATACCGGTTTCTTGTCCGTTAACGCCATGCGACCTCCGTCATCTGTGGCGTGCCGTCAGTTATCGGCTGCCAGCGTACCCGCAACCAGAGATGTTCGGCGTCGACCCGCGGTTTCACCTCAAGGAGTTGTATTCGTGGCTCCCAGCGCCGCAGCGCATCGACCGTCTCTCTGACGACATGGGGGATAGCTTGCTCGGTAGGCATATCCAGATAGCGGTACAGGTTGCTGCCAAAATCGGGTCGATGCAGGTCTGCGCCACAAGGCGTACCCAGAATAATACGCATGGACTGCTCAATATCGGCCAACCCGGAAACGCGTTCGCCGTGACGGTTCAGCGCGGGCTGCCAGTAAACGGACGTTGCATAATCATTTTTCATACCGGCAGCATGACACAGGCGGGCAACAGAGGGTATTAAAGCGCATTAAAGCCTGCAAGCGCTTATATCGGCTTGCCGGTTGGCCTGCCCTCATGACCGTTACTGTGCTGATGGTTCTCCAGCGACACGTTCCCGGCCCGGATATCACCGCTGGCCTTGATATCGCCGTTAATGGTGGCTGCCACACCCTTGCCACCCGAGCCGCTCATACCGCCCAGGTAAGTGAGTTGCTTCTGCACCGTCAGGTTACCGGTCGTAAGGGTATCAGGTGCATCGAGTATGAGCTGTTGACTCGCTTTCACCGTCGCATTTTGCGTCTGAATAAGCACATTAGCCTGAGTGATCAACGTTAGGGTCTGGAGGGTGCCGCCGACGGCCATCGTATGGGTTTTGCGGTCATACTCGACAAAGGTGCCATCGGCAAAATCGACCCGGCGTTTGTCGCGTGACGCAATCGCCGGTCGGTCGACCTGTGAATAGACCGCGCCGAGCACCACACCATCATCGCCATAGGGGTCAAGTAACAGTTTGACCTGCTCGCCAATATCCGGCAGCCAGTAATCCTTGTTGTTCTGCGTGTTACGCTGCAACACCTCAAGCCAGGCGGTACGCAGATTATCCAGCTCCGGCAGGCGAACGCGTACCCGCACTGTTTTCTCATCCACCGCACTCACCGTGCCCGTGGTAAATTTGATACCGCTCATCGGGTTTTCTCCTGTGCAACGGGGGTTTCTGTTGTCACCACGCCAATACTGCCGTCGGCTTTTTTGCCGATGACCATCAGCGTCTGTGGATTGCTGGCCTTGCCTTTTTTATGCGCATTGGCAATCGGCCCCTGACCTAACTCCAGTTCGCAGGTATAGCCGCTTTGCCGGTTAAGGTCATGCCGCACCGAGGTGACGAGCCAGACTCCGGACAAGCGACCGAAGTCCGCCAGTTGCACCGTGATACCGGCTTTTAGCCGGGTCTGACCCGGCAGGCTGAGATTTGCTGTGCGCTGGTATTCATTGTGGCGGTTAAGTCCGGCGCACAGTTTACTGACCGCTTCATCGCGGGTGCGTGCCCGGTTTTGCATGTGCAGCGTATCGGCACTGGTGGTTCGGCTTCCCTTGGCAGGGACGGTTTCCTCTGCCACCGTGCCGATGCTGCCATCGGCCAGCACCCCGACGGTGACCAGTTTTTTGGTGCGGGTGTCCTGATATTTAACCTTGCCTTGCTGATAAATGCGATTCAGTGTATCGCGCAGGGTAAAGCGACTCACCGCTGATGGCGTCAGCGTCAACAGCGGCGTGGCTTCGCGCAATGTCGCGCGATGGGAAAACACCAGCGCCTTATCGGTCACCTTGACAATATAGCCATACTCACGCCCCAGTCGGGTGATAAACGCCAGATCGGTTTCGTTATACTGCGTCACCCGGTCGAGCGTCAAAGGCGCAAGGGACCCTTCCAGCCGCAGATGATGTTTTTTGGCTATCCGGCTGGCGATTGCCCGCAGCGTGGTGGCTTCAAAAGCCCGGTTACTGCGGGTACGCAACGCGCGGGTCACCGGAGCCGATAGCCCCCGTAACCGTACGCTGTCCGGCGGGCTGGAAAATTCCAGCTCATCCAGCGAGAACGTCCCGCACGCCAGCAGCGGTTGACCGGCCAGACCTATCGCCAGCGTCAGGCTATCGCCTTTACCTGGATACCAAGCCTCACGCCAGCGACCGTCACTGTCTTCCAGCTCAACGTCAATTTCATCGGCTTCCCCGGCCAGCCGGTCGGTAAAGCTCACCGACAACACATAAGGCGTCACTTCCCGCGAGATATCTTTCTGGTCGTAATGCAGGGTAAAGGTAGGCGTATCTACCGGGGTTATCGTGTCGGACAGGGGAGTTAGCGCAGCCACGGTGGTATGTTCTCCTCGGTGTCATCTGCCGCGATGATAGGGATAAGCAGCTGTACGCCTGCCGGGAGCGACGCAGTAATGGCTACCTGCGGGTTAGCCATAATGATGCGCCCATAGCCGAACGGATCGCCATAATAGTGATGCGCCAGGGTGTCCCAGCGTTCGCCTTGGCGGGTGGTATGGATAATGACGTCAGGGGTTTCGGTAGCCATCATTATCCCCTCCTGCTAATAATACGGCTGGCCAGGCGACTGAGCGGTGCGGACTGATGCTGGTACACCGTCACGGCATTACCAACCAGACCGGCGACGGTATCGAGCGCACCGGGCAGCTGTTGACTCTCGCCCGGCGCAAGGCCGCGCAGGGTAGCCTGGGCATGGTCTATCATCGTGGCCGCCTCACCGCTCGCCCGCAGGAGCGGGATGGCGTCGGGTAAGGTGCCGGTTAACTGGCGTAGCCAGGGGTGCGATTGTGCCAGCGGCGCGGCCACATCGCCCAGGCTGGTTAATACGCCGGGTACGCGGGTCAGCGCCGCCACCGGATTACTTTTCATCTGTCGTGCGACCCGGATGACACTGGAGGCGGTCTGTAGCGCCGATTGCGCCTGCCGGGCAAAGCCCACCGCCTGGCGCAGCGTCTGGCCCAGTCCCGCCGCGGGCAAGGCCGCCTGCCGGGTCTGATTCAGGTTTGGCAACCCACCTTTGACGGCAGGGGGTCTGAGCGGCTTTTGCGGGTCGCCGGTATATTCGCGCAGCGTCACCTCAACCGACAGCGCCTGGGCACTGCCCTGCGCGCTGCAAAGCTGGGTACTGAGCGACAGGTCGGTGATCACAAACCAGCCCTTGTAATCGCCGTTACCCAGCACAAAGGCCAGCGCCTGATGGGCACGGCTCGCCGCCTGCAGCCGTTGCCACTCACGCGCCGGGTCACAATAACGCTGATGAAGCACCAGGGTCAGATGGTATTCATCCAGTTTTGCCCCGGTAAACTGTAAGCCCGGCTTGTGGCCAATGCGTGCCTGCTCGGCAAAGTCATTGCCAAAGGTGCCGTCCAAAGCATCAAA
Source organism: Arsenophonus endosymbiont of Crataerina pallida (assembly GCF_964020125.1). Lineage (NCBI taxonomy): Bacteria > Pseudomonadati > Pseudomonadota > Gammaproteobacteria > Enterobacterales > Morganellaceae > Arsenophonus > Arsenophonus endosymbiont of Crataerina pallida. Next base: position 1,231,604 of record NZ_OZ026540.1, read on the forward strand.
GCTGGTACCCAGCTGAAAAGGGATATCCCCCAATACGGCAAACATTATTCCAGCCTCCTGCGCTGCTGTTGTTGCAGTACGCGCGCCAGCATCTGCTCCAGTTCGCGCGCACCCAGACTCAACGCCTGCTGTACCGCCGAACCAGGGGTTTGCGACCGGCCATCAAGCGCGATGTTGGGACTAAAATGCACCACGATACCCCCTGGCCTGCCATGCCATGACCCGCCCCGTTCGGCACCGAGGGGATGGGTGCGGGTCGCCAGCCAGGCAGACCCGGCAATGCCAGTCCTGCACCAGCCTGCAACAACGCCGCCAGCCAGTCGGTAGTGGCACTGCGGGTTTTCGGGGTGGTGCGTCGGATACCGATAGCGGCACCTTCAACGATATTGTCCCCAAAACCCATAAAGACCCGCGAAGGGCTATTAATGCCCAGCGTCTCGCTAAACCAGCTTTTGATACTGCCACCAAACTCGGTGATACTCTCTCTCGCCGCCGTCAGCTTGCTGCGAATACCACTGACCAGCCCCTCAATCAGGTTGCGACCGAAATCGGTAAAATTGGCAGGTAACTCAATATTGAAATAGCGCATGACGCCCGCGAACGCCTTATAGAACAGCCCCACCGGCGACCAGTTGATAATCAGCGCCGCGACACCCCCGATACCGCCGGAAAACGCCTGTTTAATATCCGCCCAGCGGGCTTTGAACCAGGCGCTGATAGGCCCCCAGTAGCGGTAAATCAGGAAAGCCCCCACAGCAATGCCAGTAATCAGCAGCCCAATGGGGGTCAGCATCAGTGCCCGACCGATAAACAGCACGGCACGTCCCGCTATCATCAGACCACGCACCAGTCCACCGCCAAGCACCTTGCCCAGACGCAACGCGCCACGTGAGAGTCGGCCCATAAAGCCGGTCAGGCGGCGAAGGCTACCGCCCTGGCTAAAGGCGGCAGACATCAGTAACCAGCCGCTGCGAACTGTCTGAAAGCCCTTCAAAAGCGAGACAAATGGGGTAGCGACCAAGTTTAACACCATTCGCACACCAAATAGTCCGATTTTAAAGGCCAGCAATCCCCCAACCACACCGGCAATGCTTTGCACAAGTTGAGGGTTAGCCTGAACCCAGCTGTTGATCTGCGTTATCAAGGGCACAACCGTATCGACAAATCCGACGACTTGCGGTGTGAGCTGCTCCCCGATACTGATCCCCAGATCACTGCTGGCGATCATCAATTGCTTCATTTTCTCAATCGGCGATGCCAGTCGCTTGGAATAGTCCTCCGCCTGCACGTCGGTGTTGGCGGTGCTCAAGGATTCAGCACGGATAGTGCGGTACTTCTCCATATTGGCCAGCATCGGACGGACAAAAGCCATCACCTGCATATCGGCGAACAGCTCACCCAGCCCAAAATTTTGCTGAAGTGCCAATAACGCCTTATCGCGAGCCTTATCGTCTTGCAGTGCCATCGCCGATTTAAATTGTGCCAGGGCTTGCGGACTTTTTCGCGCCAGATAGGTTTGCAGGGTATTCATCATCCCTTCAATCGGTGAAATGCCATACGCTTTTTGCTGCATTAACGACTTTTCAATATCGATATGCACATCGGCAAAGCGTTTTCTTGTTTCTGGGGCATACAGTTTTTCGAGAAAATTATTAAAATTGTTCGCTGCTTTATCTGAACTGCCCGCCCCAATTTTTGCCACCTGTAAGGCGGCCACCATCTCCGCAACGGCCTCCTTACCCTGCGCTACACTCGCCATTTGTGGGGCTAGCTCGGGTAACCACTTCACCTGATCAGCAATTTCAAACGATCCTGCTTTACCCCCATAGGTCATGATGTTCTGTACGGCAGCAAAATCTTTGGCTGCGATGCCTAATGATTGTTTGGTGGTAAAAGCGGCTTGCGCCCACAGTTCTGCTGGGGTTTTTGTGGCCGTCGCCGCGCGGGCAATACTTGGCAGGTAGGCGCGCAGATCATCCAAATCATCAATATTATTGCCAATCAGTGAACTGCTTGCCGCCTGTAAATCGTCCTGAGTCTGGTTGTACTTCAGGCTCCAGACGCGAATATCTTTTCCCAGCGCGTCACGGGTTTTCGTGTTAAAGCCCGCCGTGATCGCCATGTCGATCATGTTGTCCTGGAAAGTCATGAACTGTTTTACTGACGGTTGAACGGCACCATAGGCAGCGCGCGCCATGCCATAAGTTTCCAGTCCCTGACCGTAAATTTTCAGGCGATTATCACGTAAGGCAGTCGAAGTGGCAGTAACACGCGTCAGGCGAGCCTGCTGCCTTTCCAGCCGGGACAGGGTATGGCCAACCCGGATCAGTTCACCGTTCAGGCGACGGGCAGCATCGCCGCCAATGTCGCCATATCGACTTACCGCGCGTGTCAACGATGCCTGACGCTGCTGGAGTTGACTGGTCGCTGAACTGAGCCGTTCCAGCGCGCGCTGCGAATTTCCCATGACAGCCCGAAACGTGCCGTGCAAGGCAGCGGAAACGACAATGCCAATTGAAAAACTACTTGCCATAATGGTAAACTCACTAATAATCAATGAGGAGAGCAACCATGGAAACACGTCTTAATATCTTTAACGTGCTGATCGGTATGGTGGTCACTGTATGTTATTGCTATGGCCTGTACTGGGTAATAGAACCTATGGTGGCCAAAAGCGAATCCTGGATAACCATTTTTATGATGTCCGGCATTGCTACAGCCGTAATTAGCCTGGCTTTAGCCCTTCTTGCGTTCTGTTTTGGTCCCTTTATCGCACTGGCTTTTTTCGCCACTGAAGGTTTTTTTCGCTTTCTTTTTTGGACTATTCGCCGTATTCGCGCTTTATCTGTTCGCCCGCTTCCTTAAGGTAGCCCTCAAATTCTTCTACCGCTAGCCGCTCAATTTCACTGGGCTGCCAGCGAAACCACCTTGCCAGTAACGCCTCCGCCTTACGCAGTTGTCCCGGATACTGTATCCAGCCCCGCAAAGTCGCGAAATCGGCCATGCAATGCCTGGTAATCCGCCAGATCCATTTTGTCCAAATCTTCCGGCAACAACCCGGTCATGCTGGCAACCAGCAATTCATCCAAATCAGACGGATCCTGACTTTGCTTGCGTACCTGTTTCATGTCGCGCACGGTCAAACGCCGCACGGTGACCTGGGTCAGCGTCTCGCCGTTGGCGAGCGGATAGGGAAAACGCAGGGGGTAAGTGTCGTGCATAATAAGCTCCTGGATTGAGAGGATGATCTTGACCCTGACAGTCTGTCTTTTGGTGCGGTCAGGGTCTTTTAAACACCATTAAAAAGTGTGGATCACTATTCAACCGTTGGTACGTGCTAAAAGTGGATCACTTTTCGACCGTCGTTGACAATAGCGGCGTGATAACACCGCTGAAAAGGGATCACCCGCTAACCACCAATATTGGCCCGGTAGTCTGCCAGCATATCCACCCCGCCGACGCGAAAAATATTCGCCATGTAGTCCAGCTCCAGTAATTCTTCGCCATCCAGCACCTGCTTGATATAGGTGCAGGTAAAGGCGCTGCTTAAATCCGGATCCTCATGCTGCTTGAAGGTGCCCAGCGGGTTCTTTTTGAACATCACCGTCATATAGGTCACCATCGGCACTTCATTGAACCGACCCTGGCTGGCAAACTGCTGAACACTGCAACGGCACTGCAGCTGGTAGGTGCTAAACGGGTTGGCGACCAGCCGGGCGACATCGGCGTAGAAACTGTTCCACTTGATTTCCCCCTCCAGTTTGTCAAAACCGTAGGGCAACTCTATCTTGCCCACCAGACCGAGCGCCTTGCGCTCCTGCATGATGGCCTGTATCTCCGGGCACTTCACCTCTTCGGCCCTGCCCAGCAGATTATTGCCATTAACGTAAATATTGGCATTGCTAATGGCGTTAAGCTGAATTTTACCGGTCATACGCATTCTCCTCGATAACATTAATGCCGCTGACAGCACAGGGCCGCGCATCGCCGCTGTTTTCTTTTATTAGACGCCCGCTTATCACCGCCACACAGTGGCGCTGACGTAATACCGGGCGTCCACCTCTCCTTATCATGACACGCTTCCTTTCAGGTTAGCCAGAAACTCGGCGGTGATCTCGGTTTCATAGGTCAGCCGCTCCATCGGAGGGGGCGGGGTATAGGCGTAATTCAGCAGCAGATGCCCGGCAGACAGCGCTTCTTGCGTGTTACGTGCCTTGTCATACCAACAGCGAAAGCCAAGCAATGCCCCATCGCCTATCAGCTTGCGCCCGTAGGCATTGACCGACTCGCACAGGGCATCAATCAATGCCTGATCGATGGGCCTGTCCATATACTGCAGACTGAAAAAGCGCAGCGCCTCGTCGAGCATATCGCCGGTGCGCCGCACGTTTTCAAAGTTCTTCATATGGGTGACGGTCGGAAACGCAGCCGTACGGTTGCCCCATAGGCGCAGACCGGTACCAAAACCGTTAAATACCGTGGTGATGCCGTTTTCATTAAGCTGGTTAACTTCACTTTGGGCATCACCAAGTTTCGCCGACAGCGCCCGCTCCATACCCACAATCCCGGCAATCTCCTGATTGGAGGACGACCACCAGAACCCTTTTTCCAGGTCGACTTTCGCCCGCAATCCCGCCGCGCGTTGCGAGAGCGGCTCCAGGCGATTTTTGTTGCTGGCCTTGTCATAGACCAGGGCATGCGGATAGCACAGGCGCACCCGCTCGGAGGCGGTGTTGAAGTTGATGGTACCCGCCGACCCGCGACCGGCGATAGCCTGCGCAAAGGTGGTGCCAATCGGCGCATCCACATAGGCGATAGCCTTGAGCTTGTCGGCATAGGCCGCCAGCTCCGCCGTGACCGAGGTCTGGGTACAATAGACCGGTGCAATCAAAATTTTGGCGTCATAGCCCAGCAGATTATAAACATCGTCGAGCACCTTGATGCCGCTCCGTCGTCCGGCGGTATCGATACTGCCCAGAATATCTGCCGGCGTGACCTGACCGGTATCCAGATGATCGTAGCTGGCGATACAGGCTTCGCCTGCCGGGATAGCGCCTTTGGCTTGCCGCGTTAGCGTCCCGCTTATCGGCTCAAGCTGATAATCCGTCTCTCGCCGATACGTGGTTTTGCTGTCGGCGCTTTTCAATACCAGATGGCTGACATAGCCATAGCGCAGTCCGGCACGTTGATGCTGTACATCAAATTTCAGGTCATTTTCATCCACGTGCTGGGTGTGCCGTGTTGGATCCAGTACGTTGATAACCACCACCGTACCGGCTCCATGATCGTAAATCGCCCGCAGCGCCTGCGGTATGGTAAAACCGTCGATTTCCGGGCCAAACTGGGCCGCGTCCTTTTCTGACAGGCATTGTATCGGTTTATTCACCGGGCCGGTCGGGGCGGTGCCTATCAGTCCTATCACCGATGATTTAGAGCCTCGTACCGGACGGGGGCCGCGCTCGACCTCAATGGTCTCCGGGCCGTGTACATAGGGATCGCTCATGCTTTTTCTCCTTCCGTGCGCGGGTTGTCTGTTTTACGCTCTCCCGCCTTCGCTGTCGGCGAGGGGGTGGCGGCAGGCCGGGATGTCACCGGACGCGCCGCCGGTTCAATGTAGACTGGTTGCGCATCCAGGCGCGTCAGATAGCCGAGACACACCAGTGTCTGGGTGTACTCATGATCTTCCGGCATTTTCACTTCCCGCCCTGGCCAGAGCAGGACTTCCTGCAGCACCTCGCCGGTACGCAGGGTGACGCCACTGGGTGGGCCGTCATAACGAAACAGGGCCATCTTTATTGCTCCTCACGGGTTATATGGGTTAATGGGGGATTGTCTTCGGGGCTGTCGTTCTGGATAAAGACCGTCACGGTCTCAACAGTGAGCGCGTACTGCCACAGCCCCTCGGTCTGCCCCAAAAAGACCTCCTCGACCAGCCAGATATCACGCTGGCAGTCGGGTGGACGCCAGCCGCCCAGACACTGGCGCACCTGGTCAAGTACCGCCACCGCGCCGTCTTTGCCGTTAAGCTGTCTCACTACCACCGTGGCGGTCAGTCTGACGGTCTGCGGCTGAATAACTACCCCGATATCCTGCGTCTGGCCAAAGCGGGATTTGCCGTAGCTGACCAGCACCGCCCCGTGCGGATGGTTCAGGCGAAACTGCTCAGGCCGTTCGGGGAAAAAATCCACATGCAGCCCTGGCAGCTGAAGGCGCAAGCGTTCAACCACCGCACTCAGTAGGGTAAGGGTATCCATCAGTAGCGCTCCAACAGGCCATCACGGCCACCGAACTGCCGTTCCCGGCTGCGGACACGGTATTCCCCCGGCTCGGGCATATCCTTCTGTGTCGCCTGAATGCCCAGCGTCAGCTTGCCGTCGCGCAATGCCACCAGGGTTTTCTCGGTGGCGCGGTAGCTTTCCTTCACCGCGTCCGGCAGGTCACCTTCAGGGCGGCGGCGATAGAGGGCATGGCACACCAGATTCAGCGCCAAATCCTTAAGGACAGTGGGTACCTGCGTCAGCGGCAGGGTATAGCGCCCGCGCAGATGCGCATCAATCAGCTCGACCGCATACCGGATAGCCTCACTGACCACGGCCTCATTAACCACTTCCGGTAGCGCCTGGCAAATCGCCATGCTCACCCCATCCTGCGTCAGCTCAATCAGCGTCTGGCGGGGAATCACCGCCGCCACATCATCGGGTGTGCAGTAATCCATCAGATACCTCGCACCATGCGGATAAGCTGGCCTTCGGCAGTGGCGCTATCGAGCGCGACCCCCACCGTAGAAACGGGCAACGCCCCCTTATCCAGTGGACTTTCAGGGATAACACGCCCCTCGGTATCGGCTTTCACATATTCACCGGCACTGACTGCGCCCCCGGCTTCCACCGCCATAATGCCTATCACGTTAACCGGGACGGCATCGCCGGTTTTACCGTCTACCGCCGCCACGCCCAGCTCTGCGCCGCTGCCTTTAAACACCTTGCCGGAGATACCGACCAGTCGGTGCTGGATTAACGCCTCGGCGGCAATCATTGTGGTGGTCAGCACCACCTGTTGGGTCACCATGACTCAGGCTCCTTTTACGTTGGTGATAAGATAACCGGCATCACTGCCCACCACCGCCACCTTGTAGATATCGGTGTAACGCACGTTCACCACCTTGCCCCCGGCACTGTCAAACTTATCGACCCTCGGCATACCCTGACGGCGGAAGGTGTAACCAAATGACGGCTCGTGTTCATCGGCGCTGTCGCCGCTGGCCTGTGGCCCGGACACGTAATGCAGCATCACGTTGTCCTTCCACAGGTCGGAGACCTTTTTGCCGTCCTCGGCGATCGCCCGTGGCGCGCCGACCAGCACCTTGTCCACCTGGAACAGGTCCTTGAGGATCTCCTCGGTGATGCGCTTGCGCTCATTGGCACCGATGGCAGCCTGCAGAGCGGGATGAAAACGCAGCAGGGCCATCACGGATGCACCGAGCGTGATCACATTCGGTCGCAGACCAATGTTCTGGCGAACAATTTCCATGCCGGCTTCAATATCCTTGAGGGGGTTGCTGTCCTTGGCTCCCCAGCCGGTGGCGGCGGTGAGTTTTTTGACGGCATCGGCCGGGTAGATCTTGGTGTTCTGTGCCAGCTCGGCCACATACACTTCGCGGCGCAGCTCAATGCCATTGGTGGCGCGGCGTGCGGCCTTGGCTTCCTCGTTGAACATCGACTCTGCCTGTTCCCGGTAATCCACCGGCGCGGCCAAATCATGTTCATCCAGCACGATATCCATCGCGTCCTGCTTTTCGCGGATCATGATATTGCTGTCGGCACCGACGGCGCGTTGCGTCTCATACACCGCAAACAGCCCCTTGCCGAAGGTGGGCACTTTCGCCCCTTCCTTTTCCATCATCACCATCGGGAACAGCTGCTCACCGATAAACGCGGCATTTTTATAGCCACGGGCGACGGTGGTCAGTACCGGGTCAGCGATGCGCTTCCCCTTGAGATAATCAGACATACTCTCTCCTTACAGGCAGCGCTTGACCGCCGCTTCATAGCTGATGTTTTCAGACGTCGCCAGGGCCTGCGCTTTCTGGTGCAGGGCCAGCGCGACCGGGTCAGCATCGGCAAACTCCAACGACTGCCCCAACGGGTTGCCGCGTGCCTTGGTCGCCACCTCGCTGAAACTGACCAGCGGCGGGGCGGTTTTCAGCACGGCGCGAAACGCCTCGCCCAGCGGCTGGGTAAGACTGCCCTCGCTGAAGGCCACCGGCGAGTCGCCGCGTTCAACCGCATCCAGCAGCGCCGCCACCACGTTTTTGGCGGCAGGGGCAAGACGCCCTTCGCTGACTAGACCGTCGGCAAAGGCGGCATTCATTTCATGGCGCTGACGTTGTTCGGCCTGACTGTCGGCCTGACGACGCGCCTCAAGCTGACGCTTCAGGTCAGCGTTCTCCTGCGCCAGGCGCAGCGTTTCTTTCTCATCCACAGTGTTGTCCTCAGTGGTGGGGGGAATTGATGGTGTAGGGGATGCTGGGGCGGCAGGTGTGCTTTCAGTGAAAGCCGGACGCACGCTGTCGCTTTCCTGGCCTGCGTCGCGCAGCGCGTCGATTTGCCACGCAGGGAGCGCCGCCTCGGTCGCTTCACGGCCAAATTTCTCAATCAAAAAGTCACGCAGCCGGGCGAACAGTGACGCACTGGTTGTACTGCTCCAGTCGGCAAACTCGACCACGCCTTCTTCCGCTTCACTGAACGCGGCAGGCTTGAGGCCCTTAATCGCGGGCGGCTGTGCGCCGAGAAAACCTATATGGCGCAAATACCAGTTACCGGGCTTCGGGTTGCCGGGCGCATCGGGGGAGTAGAAACAGGCAGAAATGTTCTTGTAGCGTTTTTGCGCCACCAGTTCGGCAAAGGCCGGGTCGACGTCCTGGGGTTCAGCCAGCACATCAGTACCCTGTGCCACCAGGCTTTTTACCCAGCCGTAGGCAGGGGAGTCGAGCGCAGGATGCCCGACCACGATAGGCGCATCGTACAGCGCCGGATCGTAAGCCTGCACCATCGCCGCGACCGCCGCTTCGCTAAACTGGATCCGGTTGCCGTGCATATCGGTATGCGTACCGGTTTTGAAAATATGGAGTGTGCTCATGTCCCCTCCGGTCAATAGACAGGGGGACAGTGTGGCGTGTGAAAACGGGGCAGGCTTTTAAAGGGGTTTAAGAATGTACGGATAACGGCGGGTCACCCACATCATGCCGTTAAAAGGCGACGACCGTCAACGCAGGTGATAAAAATGGCGCAGGAAAGCCTTTATACAGGAAAGCCTTTATAAAGGTTTATAAAGGCCGTCAGGGCGTTCAGGGGTAAACTGACCCGCCTGAACGCCGTAAAACGCGCCACGGGCGTTAGCGGCGGGTGGCCCGTTCCAGATAGCGCAGCACCGACGCCAGCAGTTTTTGTTCGGTACCGGGCTGAAGCGCACCCTGCTCATCCACAGGCAGATACGGTCGCGCAGGCAGGGTGACGCGGCGTTGGCGTCCGGCCTTGCCGCCCAGTTGATGAATACGCGCATAATCGAGGTTGCTGCCAAGCGCCGCATGATGGCTACTGTAATCGGTGGTGACACTGCCGCGTAGCTGGCCACTGGCCGACAAGGTCATCCCCTTGCGCGCCAAGGCGGCCACGGAAGGCTGCCAGGCCGGGTGCCCCTCATCCTCGAAGTTCAGGTCGGTTTCGGTCTTGAGGGTTTCTGCCAGTGCGCGCATCAGCGGCGTCATGTCCTGCCCGGCGAGGCTCAGGTCGCGTAGCGCCTTTGCCAGTTCGCGGGCATCAATCTGAATGTGCATCAGGTCTTTCATGATAGCCCTCGTAACTGTTGACGCGCCAGTACAGCCAGCGGGCCGCCGTAGCGCGCGAGGTCAGGCTCGTAAGCACGACCGGGTGTATAGGAAAAGCCGACGTCCGGACTGAGGGTTTTACCGGACGGTAAATGAAACGTGGTCACCGGCTTCATTTCCCCGGTTTTTTCAGAGACCAGTCTGAGCGCCGTCTCCAGTCGACCGGCTGCCGTCCCCACCGCCAGCCCGCGCTGACGAACGTCGTCGGCGGAGAGCGCAATCACGCTGCAGCGACAGCGCCAGCCGTTAGGGGGATAGAAAGTCTGCCAGAACGGATCATCCGCCGGGAAAACCAATCCGTGCAGTGCCAGATGACTTTTGCGCGTACGGTTATCGCGGATGGCCACGTACATCCAGTAAGGCCGATCATCGATATTGGCCTGCTGCTCGGCCCAACGTCCGGCGCTGTAGAGCATAGAGAGATTGGTGCGGTAAATCGTCTCCAGCCGCCATGCACTGCCCTGCTGGACGGTGACCGGCTCGCCCGTGACGGGGTCGGTGGTATCGGTTTTTCCCCACCATCCCTTAGCCTGTAGCACCGATGTCAGTTCCTTTTTAAACCACTGCAGTGTCTTGCCTTCCGCCAGGGCTTTTTCCAGTGCCTGGCGGATATCCTCCAGAATATCGAGGCGCATCACTTTCGCCACGGTAAAGGCTTGTGCATGCGCTTCCTGCCACATCTCCTCCCAGTCCCAGGTGATGCGGTAGCCCTTGGCTCTGAGGTAGGCAATGGCGCGTGCAGGCGGCAGGCCAAAACAGACGGCAATGTCGTTACTGTTGAGCACTGAGCCTCCCGGCGATGTTCGCCACAAATAAAATCCGCGCCAGGTGCGCTTGCAGACGGTCAGCCGCCATACGCGGATACATTTCTGCCAGCATGCCCATTAATGCCTGGGGAGACTGGCCCTGCTCGACGGCGGCAAACAGCGGAGCCAGTATCGGCTGCATGGCCTTATCCCGTTGCCCGCTGGTTATCAGACTCTCCAGCGCGTGCTCCAGTTCATCCTCTGCCAGCCCGGCGGCGTCGGACTGCGTCTCGGCAAAGGCCGCGTTCGTCAGGGGCGTCATGACCGCAGACTCGCGCAGGTCGCCCGGCTGCAGGTTGTACTCACGCATAAAGTATTGCGGGGTAAACAGCGTCGCGGCCTGAGACAGGCTCAAATCGCGTTTGGCCTGGGTCTCGTCAATGGTCTCTTGCGCCCACAGCTCCCATGAAGGCATCGGCACCTCACCGAAGTTAAGCTCCACCATAAACCGCAGTACCTGATTGATGGCACTCATCACCATGGACGCATCGCCATCGCGGATATCGGCGGCGACTTCCAGTCCGGCCTGCGCCGAGGCGTGCGTGGTCTCTGCTTCGGTGGTCTGGTTTTGTCCCAGCAGGGCAATGACGATTTCAGAGCGCGCCAGTTCAATCAGATGGCGATAGATGTCGCTGGAGGCACCCTTGCCCGCCGATTCAATGATTTCCACCGTGGAATCATTGGGAATAACCGCCACCGCGTCTTCCACCATCTTGTCGAGCGAATCGAGCAGCAGGTCAATTTCCGCATCGGCGGTGCCGCGTGGGTGTTTGCCAACCAGCCAGGGACTGCCGTACTTCTCGGTAAAGCGCATCCAGAAACGCCAGCCGCCTTTTTTAAACGCCACCGGCCAGAAGCACATCGACAGGTCAGGAAAGCCGTAGGGGTTATCAAAGGTGGCATCTTGTGTTGCCACCACAAACTTGCGCGGCGGCAATAATTCACCGGCCAGCCCGGCCTGTCTGGCACGAAAGCGCAGCTGGTTGCCGTCATCAAAGCTAAACCACTCCGGCGGTTTACCGACAATATCACTGACCTGCAGGCGGTCGTGACGTTTGACCCAGGTCAGTTCAGCGGGCTGGTAGCCAAAGAAGGCCGCATCCAGCAGCTCGCCAATGATACGGTCGATATCCCAGCCTTCCATCACCTCACGCAGAAAATCCACCACCGCCGGATCGGCATTGCGGGGCGTCAGTCCCCGCTCCAGCGCCTTGACCGCTGATTTACGGCGGCGAATGCTGCTGCCGACCAGCGGCTCAGCGCGCAGTTCACGGTAGACGCTGATGTCGCGCCCCAGGGATTTAAGAATAACGTCCGGGTTAGGCAGCCACTGGGTAAACCCCAGAATGCCTGCCGGGCTGCGCTCGCGCGAGGCAATCGTGCGCATCAGTGGCCGACGCGGGTCAGCGAAGGCGACAAATTCGGTCGGTGTCACATAGAGTCCTTGTGCCATTAATAACCCTCCAGTAATCGGTTAGCCTGCCGGGGCGGCGGGAGTAAACACGTCCCGGCCCGGTCGGGCTGTCGGCGGCATTGAGCGCCAGAAAACAGGCCCAAGTGCGGTCAGCATGGCCACTGGCATCGCTATCGGCCACAAAGCGCGGGGCACCGGTCGGGCCGGTCACGCGCGTTAACTTGTGCAGGTCAGCCCGTAAATCCTTGTCACCTTGCGGAATACGCAACCGGCGGTCTTCAAAGATTTCTTTGCCGCGCGTGGCCAGCGTGAGTTTATTACCGGCGGTAAACAGCACCCCCTCGACGCGATGGGTACCATGACGGCGTTTGGCATCTTCCACCGGCTTTTCGCCCATGCCGGTCTGGTCAATGCAGCAACGCAGTACCCGGTAGCGAAAAAAGACATCATCGAGCAGCGCGTCCTGCTCGGCAAAGGTGGCCCGTTTGCGGGTAATGATGTCGCGCGTCCAGTACACATCCCCCACCTGCTCAATCACCCAAATCACAAACAGGTCATGACGGGTGGCGATATCAACGCCGACAAAACAGGGGCCATCGGCATAGTGCTCAGGAATGCCCGCCAGGTCATGCTCTACGCCGTCAATCAGTTCATAGGAGAGCCAGCTTGATGCTTCATCGAGCCATTTGAGTTCAAACTCCTGCGCCCACGCATCCTCGTCGTTCAAGGCAGCACGCATGTCGGCAATATCGCGCGGCAGCCCTTCACGCACCGCCTGATAGATATCCACCACATGGCGTGACCAGACGGTATCTAATGACGCATCGGTCATCAGTTCATAGAATTTGTTGCCTTTGCCGTTAGGGGTGGAGGTGACGCGCAGCTTGTAGCCGTTCGATATCACCGGAAATAGCGCCGTCCAGATTTTGCGGCTGTCGGCATGAAAGGCGAACTCATCGAGAAACACATTGGCGGCAAAGCCGCGCGCCGTATCCGGGTTGGCCGGGAGTGCGGTAATACGCGAGCCGCCGGGCAGCACCGCCTCTAGCATCGTATAACGCTCACCTCCACTGCCCATCAGGTAACCTTCAAACTCACGCGCCACCAGACTATAAGCCTGGCAATGCTTTCTGACGCCTTCTTCCATCGCCTCTTTGGCCTGTCGTTCACCGCGCGAAAGAATGACCCAGCGGGTACGACCGCCACGGGCCTCGGTCTCAAAGCAGTCGTCAACCAGCTCCAGCGTGGTGGTAAAGGTTTTGCCGGTCTGGCGGGCAAACTGGCCGATTTTAAAGCGCGACCGGTCAAGCAGCCAGCGCTGCTGGTAAGGGTAGAGTTCAACATTTTTGCTCATGCGATAATCCCGTAAATTTCTTCACGCACCCGCTTCAGCGTATCCAGACTGACATGTGCTTTACCTTGCTGCGCCGCTTCCTGCTCCAGCTCATCGAGACGGGCGGCGATTTTCTCGCGCACCTCTGCCTGATAGCGTTTGAGGCTGACTGACGAGCGGGTCAGGGTGGCAATGCTTTTACCCACTTTGGCTAACAGGGATGCGCGCTCGGCGGGCTCCATCTCGTCATCACTGGCTTCTCGTACGTCAATCAGCGCGGTCAGGATATCGGCCTGAATGGTGGCGATAATCGCCTCCGAGCGTTTGTCCTGGTCGTCTTCCGCCCCTTCGGTAATGACGCGTGCCATTTCGGTGGCTTCACGAATGGCGGCAAAGCGGCGCTGCACCTTTTGACCGTAACGGGAAATCTGCGCCCGACCGATGCTATACCCTTTATCACGCAGCAACGTCTCCAGCTCCCGGTAGCCACTGAAATTGCGCTCGGTCAGCGCCCGGTCGAGCCATTCACGTACCGATGGGGGCAATACCTCGATATGACTGCGCGGTGCCATCGTCACTCCCTCCAGTATTTGGCCGGGCGGGCAATCCCGGGGATATCGTCGGTGACGTATTCCACCAGATTCACCCCTTCCGGCGTTAGCGTGGCAGTCCAGGCACGTGCTGGCGGTCGGGTCAGGCGAACCAGACTTAAGCCCTCAAGGAACAGTAACTCTTTTTGCAGCTCCAGCATGGTCATGTCCGGGTAGAGCGAATGGCCCACATCCCATAGCAGCCGGTCATTGGCCGGATAGGGCCGTGCCTTGTTGACCACCTGCAGTAACACCCAGCGCAACCCTTCGCGGCGCACCTGTTCGGTCTCTATCATCCTTATCCTCCCGTCACTTGACGCAGTTGTATCGTTTCCAGCTTCTGGTAAATCGCGTCAAGCCGTGACTCCACCACCTGCTGATAATGAATAAATTCGTCGCGCCGGACATAACGCGCCGGCACTTCCACTTTGAACTCCAGGACTTCACGCTCAAGGCGCGACCCTTTATCGGATGCCTCGCGCATTAACCGCTCCAGTGACGCAAACCGCTCGGCCTGGCGCTTTTCCGTCTCCCGGATAAACCAGCGGGCCAGCCCACCCAAAAAGCCTGCCAGTCCGAACAGATAGCTCACCAGTACCCAAAAATCGACCTGTAATGTCATGGTGTTAATCCTTCAATATAATCCAGTAGCCCGTTTACCTGTGCCCGCCAGACCTGACATTGCTGCCCGTTGTCGGTGATATTGGCGAGGATATCGCGCTGGGTGACCGGGCTGGGTCTGAGCGGCTCACCAGCGGGCGCAGTGGGCTGGGGCGTGTTGCCAGCGCCGCCGGGAGCGGCGGCAGCGCCTGAATCATTGGCGTCGGACACACCGAGGGCGGCGTTGTAGTGCTGCACGAAGCCACGAGTAAATACGCAGGACACAGCATGCGGCTGGCCTTTTTCATCCTGCCAACGTTGGGTAACATCATCTATCCGCCGGGTTAATTGTTGGGTTTGAGTGCGAAGCTGCTCAATACGCGTCAGGTAGTCCTGTTCGGCCTGATGGGCGACCCGCACCTGATGGGCAAAACGTTGCTGCAGGACTCGCAGGGCTTGCGCGGCCTGCTCGGCGCGTTGCTTTTCCTGCATTGCAAATGTTTCACGCAGCTGATGGAGGGTTGCCTCGCTCCTCTGCGTTGCCCGATGGCTGCCTTGCGTGTAGCCGTGCCACCAGATGCCCGATAGCAGAGCCATCACCAGCACCCCGCCGAGGCTTTTTAGGCTGACTGAACTAAACACAGCTTGCCCCTCCCCAACTCAGGTAAAGGGGGGCCAGGCTTTTTAAAATGCGGCGTGGATAATGACGATTCTCACGCCAGGCATTCACGCGACGTCCGGCATTGACTCGCTCAATGCTGTCAAACCAGCGGCGGCTATCGTACCCCTGACTTTCCGCCAGACGGCGGTCACGCTGTACCCAGCCCAGGCCACCGTTGTAGGCCGACAGGGTCATCGCCATGCGCTCACAGTCATCAACAGCACTGACACGCTGCCACAGCCAGCGGTCGTAGCTGACCAGCGCCCGGATAGCCCATGCCGGATTAAACGGCTCCCGGCTGTTCAGCCCAGGTACCCGTTGACTAATCCAGTCGGCGGTGGCAGGCATAAACTGTGCCATCCCCTGAGCGCCAAGCGGTGAAACTGCATTTGCTCGCCATCCGCCCTCCTGATGCAGCTGCGCGGCAAAGTCTGCCACTGGCGCAGACATTCCCCATTCGAGGCGCGCATTGCGGATCACATCAGCACGGTACTGCAGGGACGTCTGCGGTGGCTGTGCCGCTCTGGCCTGGCTGAAGAAACCACCGCACCAGAGCAGCCAGGCTACCGTGGCCGAACGAAAGAGCTGCCCCCAGAAACTGTGCTTACTCGTACGGGCCTGCCCGTGGAGGGCTAACTCGATGCCCAGTTTCAGCAGTACCAGCACAGCCCAGACAACCTGAGGCCCGTACATATAGAGAGTCATCGTTAAAGCCCCGTAGCCACAGCCAGGCAAACGGCTGCAACAATCAGCGCCCGGCGCAGTTGTGCAGCAGCAAACACCTGATGGCAGCCGCCGCGCACCGGATGACGGCCCTGCGCCACCTCGGGATGGTCATGGTGCAGGTATTGACCGGGGCGGGCCTTGGGGAACAGCGAGCGGTCAAGCCAGTAACCGACCACCGCCGCCAGGGTAATCAAAGCCAGCTTGTAGAGCACCACCGGTAATTGCTGTGGCGAGACCAGGCCAATCACCAGCAACAAACCGGCAGCGGTGAGCAACCAACCGCTTAATCGCGGGGTGGTTAAGGGCGGTAAGATTAATTTTTTTCGTGTTTTCATCACCATCTCCCTGAGAATCAGGCAGACAGTGTGACAAGGCAGGTCGCTAAACGCTTTTAAAGCGGTTTACTAGTGGGAGGATGGGTGAACGGTTAGGTTAGGCGCAGTCATTAGCCCCTAACGGGGCAAGGGAAAAAGCGCGACCCACCCAGTGCAGTCACACCGGACAGGCCGTCAACACACAGACCGAACCTGTGAGTCAACCGTGGCGCTTTCCGTCCTCGAGGACAGGAAAGAGTCTACACGAATTTCCATTAGTGAAAAAGGCTTACAGACAATGCAGCAACATTTTTTACCGATACTGCCCTGGATAGGCGGTAAACGGCGGCTGGCAAAACAGATTTTACCGCGCTTCCCTGCGCATACCTGCTACGTGGAGCCGTTTTGTGGCGCAGCGGCGCTCTTCTTTATGAAGTCACCGAGCAAAGCGGAAGTGATTAACGATATCAACGGCGAGCTGGTCAATCTCTATCGGGTGCTGAAACACCATCTGGAAGAGTTTATGCGCCAGTTTAAATGGGCGCTGGTCAGCCGAGCGATGTATCAATGGCTAAACATCACGCCGACCGAGACCTTAACCGATATCCAGCGGGCAGCCCGTTTCTATTACCTGCAAAAACAGGCGTTCGGCGGCAAGGTGGCGGATCACACCTTTGGTGTGACCACCACCACTGCGCCACGCTTGAACCTGTTGCGCATGGAAGAAGAGTTATCGCTCGCTCATCTGCGATTATCACGCACCACCATTGAACACCTGGATTGGGCCAGCTGTATTGCCCGTTATGACCGTCCGCACACGCTGTTTTACTGCGACCCGCCGTATTGGGGAACGGAAGGCTATGGCGTCGATTTTGGTCTGGAACAATACGAAAAACTGGCGGGGATGGGACGAGACCTGGCGGGGATGATGATTATTTCGGTCAATGATATTCCTGAAATGCGGGCAGTGTTTCAGGGGTTCGAGATGGAGAGCGTACCGATTCGGTATAGTCTCAATAGCAATCAGCCCACCCAACGGCGTGAGCTGATTATTACCGTCAAATAATCCCTTTTGCGGCCACGAATGCAGGGAAGACTTAAGCGCGGTGACGAGTGGATTTTTTCTCTGCCATTGCAGCCAGGGTACGTTGTGCCACCTCGCGTGTTTCACCAGGGATGTGTCGGAACGTCGTCAATAAAGTGGCTTCCTCCTCATCCCTCACCACATCGAGCGCACTGGCTTCATCGCTGCGCTCACCGGTCATCACATAAAGAAGATCGACTCCTAACGCTTTTGCCGCGATTAAGTAGCCCGCATCCGGATGTCGCTCACTTTTTTCATAATTATACTGAGTGAGCTTTTTAACCCCACAGCGTTCGGCGAAGATCTCCTGGCTAAGCCCCAACCGCAGGCGCTCGGATTTGAGGCGATCTCCCACGCCTTCGAGTGTCAGCGTGACCCACTGCTGGGCATCAACGGGTATTTGTTCATCGCTCGCAGCAACCGACGAGGTTTTGCCCGCCAGTTGTTGGCTTAACTGTTGTAGTTGCTTCTCTTTTTCGGCCACCAGTTGCTGGCTGCGTTTAAGCGCCGCTTCATCTTTACGTAATGTTGCCCGTAATTCCCGTACCGACATCCGGTCAACTTCGTCGAGGGTCAGACCTGCGATAGTGCCGCCTTCGGCGAGTTCAGCGAGGTCTTCATCGTCTTCCAACATCAGCTCATAGAGTTTTGCCTTGCCGAGAGCCGCAAACGTCTGCGCTTTTCCACCTAATTGAGGTGATAAATATTTTAGCGATGCCTTCATCATAATTTGAGCGGTTCTTTCAGCTAGCCCTAACTGGCTTGTTACGATATTTACAAACTCTCCATGCGGCTCATTCTCTTTCAGAATAATCAACCGCTTTCCCGCCTCCAGCATGGCTTCGGCACTTTGTGCCATATAGAAGCGCGCTTCATGCACAATCCTCTCTCGTTCATAGGGCAGCCCATCGCCAAAACGTGCCATCACCTCCTGCTGGGCACTGTTTGCTGCATTTTTTTCAGGGTATGCAATTGCCCCCCCCCCCCGCAATCGTGATATTGTCCGCGGTAGTTACAGACAGGCTGGTTGCCGCTTTTTTCTTTGCCATACAGGTCTCCTTTAGGCCGATAACAGCCAGTGTTTTTTTACGGTAATAAGAAATATACAAAAATAAACAAAAAAGACTTTACAATATTTTGTATACCAATATATATTTATTTTTAACTTTTTATGACGGAGATAACACCATGTCACTGCAACATCCCGCCGATTTTAAGCGCAATTTTTACGAGCATGTCTATCAGCAATATCCTTCAGTCGCTAAGTGGGCACAGGAATCTGGCTTTAAGCCTCATGACATCTATGTGTTACTGAATGGTGCTTGCCAAGGTTCACGCGGAAAAGCCCGTAAAGCAAAACGCGCCATTGAACAGATAGTCGGTTCACCGATGCCACACAGTAAAAAACGCCATAAAACATAACATTCGCCTGTTTCACTGACGGTATCACAATTTCCATTAATGAAAAAGAGGCATCCGATGAAAAACACCTTATTACTGCACCCTTCTTCACGCACACGACGGGCGCTGCGTATTTTAAAAGCCATGAAGGGGCATTACCGTGACGGCCTGTCCAATAAAGCCCTGGCGGAGCTTATCAATGACTCACCCGCCAATATCAGTCGTACTCTGCCATTTTTAGTGGAAGAGGGCATGGTTGAGCAGCGCTTCAATGGGAATTACGCCCTCAGCGAGGAATTGATACAGATTGCCCTGGCCTTTTTCGATGAAACCGAACGGGCGCAAATCAAGATGGCAGAACGACGTGGCCGCTGCGTAGCCTCACCGTCAAAATTGTAAGAGAGAAAAATAATGGGTAGAAAAGCGTTACCGATGACGGCTGAAATCGCTCCCGAACAGCCTTTAGCACCGGATTTAATGAACAACCTTAATGCCCTGGCTGAACATCAGCAGGCCATTATGGAGAAGTACGGCGAGGGCCTGCCCTATGAACGAGAGAGGATTGTACATGAGGCGCGCTTCTATATGGCACAAAGTGCCGAAGCCATGCTGGAGGCGGGAAAGCGGTTGATTATTCTGAAAGAGAATGAGCCGCATGGAGAGTTTGTAAATATCGTAACAAGCCAGTTAGGGCTAGCTGAAAGAACCGCTCAAATTATGATGAAGGCATCGCTAAAATATTTATCACCTCAATTAGGTGGAAAAGCGCAGACGTTTGCGGCTCTCGGCAAGGCAAAACTCTATGAACTGATGTTAGAAGACGATGAAGACCTCGCCGAACTCGCCGAAGGCGGCACCATCGCGGGCTTGACGCTCGATGAGGTCGATCGCATGTCCGTGCGTGAACTAAAAGCAAAACTGCGTGAAACCCGTGACAGCCTGGAAGCCAGCCGCCGCCTAGCCAACGAAAAAGACCAAAAAATCAATGAGCTGAGTGAAAACCGCCTGCTTAATCAGCATCGCCCGTTAGGGGAAGAAGGCATACGCCAGCTCCGTGAAGAAATTGGCCCGGTGGGCTTTGATGTTAAAGCCATATTAATGGGGCGCTTTCGGGAAGGGCTGGAAAAATTGCATAGCCACAGTGGCGATATCACGTCCCATGCTGACTATTTAGCAGGCTTGCTTAATGACATTGAGTTTGAAATCAATGTGTTACGCAGTGATTTTTCGCTCCCCCATCACACCCCATCAGAGACCGTACCAGACTGGGTAAAGGATGATGCAGATGCTGAAGACGCGGATTTTCAGTTACCGGAACACCTGCGTGGTACCGGACAGGATAGCGGCGAGGAGGTGGTGTTATGAACGCCATCCTGACCGAACGCGTACTGGCGATTGCCCAGGCCGCCGAAAAAGCCGGACATGGCGGCAAAGACGCCGTTTATCAGACAGGTTGCCAGGCACTCGGCATTTCCAAAGCCACGCTGCTACGAAAAATCAAACAGGTCAGCGTTAAACCGCCGCGCAAGCAACGGGTGGATTGTGGTACCAGTGCCCTGACACGTGAAGAAGCCCTGCAGATATCTGGCGTGATGATGGCCTCGCATCGCAAGAACGGCAAGCGCCTTTACAGCCTTGAGCAGGCGGTTAATGACCTACGGGCGAACAACCTGATTAATGCTGGGTATATTGATAACGAGACCGGCGAGTGGTTCCCCCTGTCGGTCGATGCCATCAGTCGGGCGCTGTACCAATATCGCCTGCACCCCAACCAGTTACGGGCACCGACCCCGTGCGTCCAGTTAAAAACCGACCACCCCAATCATGTCTGGCAACTGGATGCGTCGCTGTGTGTGCTTTATTACCTGAAAAATCCCGCCAAAGGTCGCACTAAGCGCGATAGCGGCCTGCGCATGATGAGTGAGGCGGAATTTAACAAGAACAAGCCCAAAAATCTCGACCGTATTGTTAACGACCGTGTCTGGTCATTTGAGCTGACCGACCATACCAGCGGCTGGATTTACGCCGAGTACCGCTTTGGCGGCGAAACGACACAAAACTTTACCGATGTACTGATTAATGCCATGCAAGAACGCGGTGGGGCCGACGTCCTGCATGGCGTGCCGCGCATCCTTTATACCGACCCCGGTTGCGCCCTGGTCTCGTCCACCCTGCGCAACCTGTGTAAAACCCTTGGTATTCAACTTATCGCCCATAAAGCCGGTAATGCCCGCGCTACCGGCTCAGTGGAAAAGGCGCGCGACATTCTCGAGTGCCATTTTGAATCCGGCCTGCGGTTTGTGCAAGTCAATCATATTGATGAACTGAACCGCCTGGTCGGGTTATGGCGTAAAAAGTATAACCGCACCGCGCTGCATCGCCGTACCGGCATGACCCGCACCGACTGTTGGCTGCGTATTACCCCTGGACAGTTAATCAAGGCACCGCCCGTTGACGTATGCCGTGAGCTGGCAGTGAGTCTGCCGGAAAGCCGTAAGGTCACGACGCATCTTCGCGTGTCGTTCAGGGGCAGTGAATACGATGTACGGCAAGTCCCTGGCGTTTGCGTAGGCGACACCGTACAGATAGTGCGTAACCCCTGGCGTGACAGTGAGGCGCAGGTGGTCATGATTAATGAGGACGGACTGGAATTCTTTTGCCGGGTGCCGGAAGTGGCGAAAGATGACTACGGCTTTGCCCTCAACAGCCCGACCCTCGGCGAATCGTTCAAAGCATTACCCCACACCCCGACGCAACACCATCTGGCGGAAGTCGAGCAGACCCTGTATGGCACCACCACGCCGGGGGAAACCGCCGCCGTGCAAAAAGCCAACGCCTTACCCTTTGGTGGGCGCTTTAACCCTTATCTTGATAATGAACGCGATACCCCACCCATTTACCTCGCCAAACAGGGGCAGGCATCCACAGTTTGTGCCCCACGTTTTGAAGAACGTTTAAACCCAGTCGTGGTGGTTCAACAGTTGCGGGCGCGTTTTCAGGCGGCGGGCAAGACCTGGCGTAGTGAATTTTACACTACGCTAACCCAGCGCTTCCCGGACGGCATCCCCGCTGGCCAGGTCGACGCGCTGGGTGATGAGTTAATGGCGCAGACGGGCGATGTGGTGGTCAGCCTGGCCAGTCACGGTTAACGGGAGGCCATCATGCTGAAACTGAAAACCCTGTTACAACAACACAACCTGACGCAAGCAGCACTGGCCCGCGCGCTTGACCTTTCCGAGGCGACGCTGGCGCAGATAGTCAATCACCACCAGTGGCCAAAACAGGACACCGACGCGCTAAAACACCGTATCCGGGCCTGGCTGCGTGACCAGGGCATCGCGGCGGACGACTGCTTTGACGGGGTCACGCTTAACGGCAAGGAAAAGTGCCCACTATTTAGCAATGAGGAAGACACCATGTTACTAAAAAAACAGGTATTACTGCCTGCCACCAAAAAGCATTTTGGGCTGTTTCGCGCCCCGTTTGATGACAACGCGGTACAAGGTCATGACGATGTGTTTTTAACCCCTGAAAGCCGTTATGTGCGTGAGGCGTTGTACCAGACCGCCCGTTATGGCGGCTTTATCGCGGTTATCGGTGAATCCGGCTCGGGTAAAAGCACCCTGAGGCGCGACCTGGTTGACCGGATTAACCGGGAACATGCCCCTGTGGTGGTGATTGAACCCTACGTGCTGGCCATGGAAGACAACGACCATCAGGGCAAAACCCTGAAAGCCGCCAGTCTTGCCGAGGCTATTGTTCATACGCTGGCTCCACTGGAAAAGCTCAAACGCTCGCCGGAGGCCCGCTTTCGTCAGCTACACCGGGTATTAAAAGACAGCAGCCGTGCCGGGTACAGCCATGTGCTGGTGATTGAAGAAGCCCATGCGCTGCCCATACCGACCTTAAAGCACCTCAAACGCTTCTTTGAGCTGGAAGACGGCTTTAAAAAACTGCTGTCCATCGTCCTGCTGGGACAACCCGAGCTGGGCGACAAGTTATCTGAGCGCCTGCTGGCGGTCAGGGAAGTGGTACAGCGCTGCGAGGTGATTGACCTGCCGCCACTGGATGAACATCTGGCCGACTTTCTTGACTTCAAATTTAAGCGCGTCGGCGGCGACATGAACAACGTTCTCGGCCCGGATGCGATACCGGCACTACGCCAACGCTTAAGCTGGCTGCGCCCGAAAAAAGACACGCCGGTCAGCCTGCTTTACCCCCTGGCTATCGGCAATCTGGTGACCGCCGCCATGAACCTGGCCGCGCAAAACGCCATCCCGGTTATCGACGCCAATATTATTCACAGTGTGCATTAAGGAGGCTTTTATGCTGAACCCCGCCGTGACCATTAAAAACCCATCAGCGATGACCTACCAGACCATCCAGCAACAGTTCAGGCAATGCCTGTCAGTGATGGACAAACTCAGCCAGGAAGGTTTTATCGTCAGTCAGTTTACCGTTGATGGCTATAGCCGTCCGACCATTACCCTGCTGCATGACCGACGGTGTGATGCCTTACATAAAAAGGGGCATGCCGTTCGCTATGCCCTGGGCACTGACCGTCAGGGCCGCTGGGAAAAATACCAGTTCCTGCAAGATAACTGCCGAATAACCTGGGAGGTACGTTAATCATGACAACACGACCTGTCCGTATTACCGCTCGCCAATCGGTTTATCTGGAAAAAACCGTGGATATTACCGAGCAGGACTATGAAGCCTATTTATCGATTTGCGAAAACTGCCGTGATTTTGATGAACAAGACCAGCGTCTTGGTGAAATCGCGGCCCGATACAACATGAATTTATTTGAGCATATTCAACACAGTGACGCCCTTGAAGACATTATTTTCGAGCGCGTTTAATTCCCGACGTTGTTAATTAAAAGGTAAAAAAGATGGCAAAGAAAATAACGCGGCTTAAAGCCGCGGCGGGTGCCTGCACGCCGCAAACCCGCGAACAGGTGATGGACGATATTAAACGGATGGGCGATATCCAGCGGGAAATGACCCGGCTGGAGACGCAGATTAATGATGAAATCGCACGGTTAACGCATCAGCATGCGGCTGATATTGAGGCCATGAAAGCCCGGATAACCCTGTTACAAAAAGGTATCCAGACCTGGTGCGACGCCAACCGGGAGGGGCTGACCCAAAACGGCAAAACCAAAACCGTTAACCTGATAACCGGCGAGGTGTCATGGCGTAACCGCCCGCCATCCGTCTCCCTTAAAGGGATGGACGATATCCTGCAGGCGCTGGAAGAAAACGGGCAACAGCACTGCATTATTCGCAAGGCACAGGTGGATAAAAATGCCCTGCTAAAAAATCAGGATACCATCAGCTCCCTTAATATTCGCGGCATTACCTTTCATCACCAGCTTGAGGATTTCATTATTACGCCCTTCGAGCAGGAGGTGCAGTAATGTGCGCCTGGTATAACGACACTGACCCCTATGTGGGGCAGTGGCTGCGAAACCTGATAGCCGCCGGGCATATTGCGCCTGGTGATGTCGATGAACGTTCAATCGAGGAGATTAAACCCGATGAGTTACAGGGCTACACCCAGTGTCATTTCTTCGCCGGTATCGGCACCTGGTCATACGCCCTGCGAAAAGCCGGATGGCCCGATGATAAACCCGTGTGGACAGGCAGTTGCCCCTGCCAGCCTTTCAGCGCGGCAGGCAAAGGAAAGGGGTTTACTGATGAGCGGCACTTATGGCCCGCGTTCTTCCACCTCATCCAGCAGTGCAAGCCTGGCGTTGTCTTTGGTGAACAGGTTGCAAGTCAAGACGGATTCGCATGGCTCGACCTTGTACAGACTGACCTGGAAGCAGAGAACTACGCCACAGCAGCGCTTGATTTATGCGCTGCGGGCTTCGGTGCGCCGCACATCAGACAACGACTTTACTGGGTGGCCGACGCCCACCACGCGGGACGGAAAGGATGGCAGGGAATGCCCGAATGTGTCGCTCAATGCCCTACTGGGGAGGGTGGTGTGGTTAACGGGCTGGCCAACGCCGACCGCCGGCAACATAAAAAATGCCTATCAGGACTGGAAGAAAGTTTTGGCCCGAAAACAAGCAGGGAGACAGTCAAATTTACAGGACGTTGCCTGTCTGACGGGATGGACACAAATGACACCACCTGTCCGACTAACGGCTTCTGGCAAGAGGCTGACTGGCTCTTCTGCCGGGATGGCAAGTGGCGGCCAGTTGAACCCGGCACACTCCCGCTGGCTAATGGGATTACCAACAGAGTGGGACGACTGCGCGCCTACGGTAACACCCTCAACGCGCCACAGGCCGAGAACTTCATCGCTGCCTGTATGCACGCCCTGACCCTGGACACCACTAAAACAATCCCACCGTCAAACGTCATTATTACACCCTTGGCGCAGGAGGTGACCTCATGAGCTATCAGGAAATAAAACATCTGCGCCGTCAGATTGAAAGGCACATAAACCGCGCCATGCATCACCTGCGGGCAGACCATTCCGCCGCCGCGTATTGTGAATTTCAAAATGCCTTCGAGATATTGGCCGAACTCATCGTCGACTTAGATAAGGAAAACCCGTTATGAGTATTACCTGCATCAGCTGCCATCAGGCAACCCGACGCCTGAATCCTACCCAGGCAGACATTATCCAACAACCGGAAAGCGGCGAGTGGGGAATTGACCTGCTACTGGCCTGCCCACACTGCGGACAGTCGTATAGCGCCTGGGTACTTAACTGGGATGTCGTGCCACTAAAAGGTATCACGGCAAATTCGCCATCAACGCCACACACTCACCATAAACCCGCCGATTAACGAGGAGGACATCACCATGTGGATATTAATTTTGGCCATGTACGCCAGTCCTTATAGCGATAATGCCTTTTCCACTCTGCATACACAGGAATTTGACACGGAAACCGCCTGTCAACAGGCCGCCAGACTGTTTGCGGAAAAATTTGAAACCTTCAAGGGTATTGATGCCAGGGCAATTTGCGTAAAGAAGTCATAGCGGAAAAGCGACATGTAATTCATTCAATTGTATAATAACGCTATTCATTTTATAATCCTTCAAAACCCGAAGGATTATTTTTTGCTCACTGCATAAGGAACCCTGACCCCGACCACAACGATAAAGGACGCCCCCGATGACCCGACAAAAGTACCTGCAGTTAATCCATATTGCCGCCCACAATCTCAAGCTGGACGACACGACTTACCGCCAGATGCTGCACAGGCTAACCGGGAAAACATCGGCAAAAGCCCTGAATATCGGTCAACTGGCTCAGGTGTTAAACGCCCTGAAAGCCAAAGGCTTCCGCATCCAGCCCCATCACGCCACTACAAAAAAGCAGACTGACCGTCCGCAAATCCAAAAAATGCAAGCCCTGTGGCAGGCAATGGCCCACGAGGGCATTGTCCGTGATGCGTCAGCAACAGCCCTGGCCCATTTTGTTAAACGGGAAACCGGCTGTGATTCGCCTTACTGGCTGGATAGCCAGCAGGCCAGCCAGGTTATCGAGAAACTCAAGCAGTGGCAAAAACGCGTGGCGAGGGCAACATCATGCTAGAGAATACCTTTCGTAGCAAAGGGCCGGAGTTACTGGTTGAGCTGGCCGAACACACCGCCCAGACCGTCAGGCAGATTATCGATGTTGACCCCGCCGTCGCCAGCCAGATAGGCGATGCCGTCGCCAGTCAGATGATGGCGGTCTGGGGTGGGCAGAATGTCTATTTCCCGATGGGGTTGATATGGAAAGTCAGCCAGCGTGACCGGGAGATATTTGCCGACTTCAACGGCCATAACCACCACGCGCTGGCGCGTAAATACAAAGTCTCGCTACAGTGGATTTATTCGGTAGTCAAGCGGGTTAAAAAAGAAGAACTGGCTCGCATCCAGGGCAATCTGTTTGAAGATGAAGATAAGCCGCCTCGATGACCGTTTCTTGTTTCACACAGTGAAACGTCGGAGAGAAAAACATAACCTATACACCAGATAGTGAGTATTGGTTTAATGCTAACCAGACAATAGAAGAATATTTCATATGCTCGATTCATCACTTGTTGTGCAATGAGGGTAAAATTCTCAACGTCATTAAAGGTGTTTACTAGTCTATTTGCCATATGTATACAAGAATGTTCCGCGAGAAAGCACTAATGAGCCCTGGCAACACGGGGCGAAGGAGGACTGAATGATAGAGGCATCGCTGCTGAATCTGTCTTGGGCAACTCTGGTAACACTGGCCTCTGGCTACATCGGTTATTTTATTGCCAATGTTGGCTTGAAACAGCACCATAAGCCTATTGATATCACGTTTACGACCTTGGTCTTTTGTCTTTTACCCGCCGGGCTTTATCATTCAGCAGTGTGGTTGGGGTTCAACACCTACATAGCATCTGTTCCGGCTGTTATCTCTGCTTTTATTGTAGGTTCGGTTTGGCGCAAATACGGCAAGAAATGGATGTATGGCCTCCTGCGGAAATATGATATATCGTGGTCTGACAGCACCAACTCTGCCTGGCAGAGGATGTTTGACCAGCGTGGCTACTATGCTTCGGAAGTCTATGTTTACCTGAAAAATGGCTCAACGCTTTTGTCGGAAGCACCTGGCCACTTTGAAGGGCAACCATGCGGATGCTTTGTTCTGGGAAACGAAAAAGACATTTTGCTCTATGTAACCCATGAAAAAGCGGCTGGCAGCACAGATTGGAAAGAATGCAGTGATGTACTGCATGAAACTTGGGGAGCACTGGCGACTTATGTCCCTGCGGATCAGATAGCGCGGGTACAGGTAAGGAGAACCAAGTTCAAAGAGGCAAGGGTTCTCCCTGAAGAGTAACGTTATTGTCGGGCTGGTCTGGATGGCGGTGGTGTGACTGGTTTAGAAGATGAGTCTGTTTTCTCATTACGAAGCGCATCTTTGTCGAAAACAATCGTCACCATACCTTTGGAGTCGTCAGAGTAGTCAACCCGGTCATGCCTCTGGTCTTTGTTATCACTCATTGCACTTTCCTCACGTAGTATAAGAATCGATGTACTAGCAAACGAGATTCTAGATTATCGTTGAGGAAAGATGCAATGGCAGGTGATTTTGATTCTGTTTTCTCTTTCACATACTGAAAAGTAATTACAGCAGGAAAGCCATCAGGCTCTTCTCCTGACTGAACCGGATACGACTTCAAGCAGCAACATGATTTCAATAATCGGTCGATTTGAGTACTGATTTCTGTTTCACTATGTGAAACTTAATTACCTCACCCGTCCCAGATAGATCCAGTTTGTCCCAGGTAGATCCACATTTATCGCACGTTTCCCTTTTAAATATCTCACGTCCTATCAAGCCGATGAATAGCCACTTTTGCCTAACGTCGCGGCAATGCTCTTCCATTCATTTTTCACTGCTTTATCAAATTCATCACTGCTCATTCCCCACGGTAACATGATCTTACCCATACCTTGATAATCATGAATACCACCGGTTGCGATATTAATCGCTTGCGTCCAGGCATCGTTATCCAGTTCAGCGTTAATATCGCCCTTTTTTGACATTAAGGCTGCATAAACATCTTTCGTCACCTCAAAGGCTTTATTGGCACCGCCTATATCGCCGGCAAAGGCATCGCCCACTTTATCAGCAAAGTTTTCTCTCAATTCGGTATCTTTAGGAAAGATAAATTTTTCCGTACCTTTATCTGATGTTCTGATCATATTACCCTGCACAATCAACTGAGCTGCCTCAGTAGGCGTTACGGTAATATCACTACTGAATCGATTATGTTGTGCCGTTATATTGGTCGGTTTA
This sequence comes from Arsenophonus endosymbiont of Crataerina pallida, assembly GCF_964020125.1. Taxonomy (NCBI): domain Bacteria; kingdom Pseudomonadati; phylum Pseudomonadota; class Gammaproteobacteria; order Enterobacterales; family Morganellaceae; genus Arsenophonus; species Arsenophonus endosymbiont of Crataerina pallida. Next base: position 1,260,214 of record NZ_OZ026540.1, read on the forward strand.
TTCATGATCATGCCAGCCACGGCAAGCGAAGTATCAGATTTACTGATTTGCTTTAATGCTGCCGTATAGCTCTGATTATTTTTAAGCCCCTGGCGGATCGCATCCAGATACTCAATTTTCTGACTGGCCGGTGCTTTGTCTAATAGCTGAGATAAAATCGTCTGTTCCTGAGCTGAGAAAATAGTTAACGGTGTTTGATAACCTTTTGCGATGTCAGCAACATGGGTTGATCTTTGATTAAGTGAATCGGTAAATGAACCAATATTAGAGAAGTCTAACTTGTTAATTTGTTGCCTATCGATGCCGAACTGGATCGGATCGGCTGTTCTTGTTTTATTAACGTTATTGATTGCCTGATTTAACAGATCGTAACGCTTCCAATTATTAGCCGCATCGTCATCACCGGTTGGCTTTTTCGCCGCTAATAATGCTAATTGTGCTGCTGGTGAAAGATATTGCACGGTGGCAATATCTGCCGCCAACTCTTGATTATGCTGAAATTGCTCATACTCTTTTATGCCATTATGTTCACCATAAGCATATTGGAACTCATCCAGTGAAGGAGAATTGCTATAAGGTAATCCCCGTAACACCATTGCATTGGCATCTTTAATTTTATCCGTTAAGCTATTTTTAAATTCCTGCCGCTGTTTATTTTGTACCGTTTCCCCTTGCTTACGTAGCTGGTATTGCTGCACAGGAGTTAATAACGGCCACCAGGGACTATTACCCGCTGTCGAACTAGCTACTTGCTGTTGGTATTGCTTAACATCCGGTTCAGCTATACGAGTTAATCCTAATGCCGCCTGTAAGCCGGTATTTATCTGTCCATCGGTTAGGCTATGTTTGCCTTCGTGATGCATGATGGCGGTTGCCAGCGATTTCAAAGTCGCAATATTGGTGACATCGATCGGCACATTAGCATCGATGTTCATTCGTCCGGCAACATCGGCAATATAAGCCTCGGTGTTATTACCGTCACTTTTAGGTGCCCATCGATGAATAATCTGATTGAGGGTAACCACACCTTTATCTCGGTATGCGAGCAAGTTTTTTCCTAATGCCCTAACGCCATGCTCTGGCGTGGCAAATTGAACATATTCGCCATCATCACCAATTTGCCCATCCCAGATATTGTCTGAAACGCGTAAGTTGCCAGGATTATTATTACGGCCACCGCGATTATCCGCCGGGTTACTAGGTACCCGCATCGTGCCATGCACATCAGAAGGCTCACCAATAGTCTGTAAGGTCTGCATAGCATCACTTGCCATGGCATTTTGTGCAGCCAGCCAGGCTACCTGATTTTTAAATTTGCCAACATTGGCGATGATCTCCTCTTCACTTTGGCCACGAGAGCGACCAAAGGTCACAATGTTATGTTCACCCAGTGTTAGATGGCTAATAAACGCTTTTCGATCCTGAAAGCTGGTTGCCGCATTCTTGGCGATCATTTCCATTGAACCTTTATGCGTACTCGTCTCAAACGCTTGAATCTGGCCTATTTGGTAACGATTAATCTGCGTGGCATATTGGCGATTTAGTACATTGGCCTGTTTGTTAAAATCTTCTCTGGCACCTTCCGGTAATGAAGCCATTAGCTCTTCTCTTTTGCTGCTGAGACTGGCCATCACTTCATCTGATTGCCCCATAGCATTACGACCTTGTTTGCTATACAGACCGGTTTGTGGATTATTCAGTTGCTCGTCGGCGTAGGTTTGCCATTGCAGTAACGCATCCTGCGATAAGGCAACATTGGCTTTTTGCTTCGCCTCAGCAAAAACTTGGCCATACTGCCCGACGGCTTCGCCGATACCCGCACCAAAATCATTTGGGGAAGAACGAACCGTCAGGCCATTATTTGGCATCGCCGTTGAACGCACTTGACGATCTTTATAGGTAGGCACAATTGGCATTATTGGTTACCTCTATTTTTTATTGCCTGAAGATAGATCCCATGCGCCACCCGCCGTACGGTAAACGCTATAAGCTTTTATCGGTGCCGTCAGTAACGTATTCATGGCGCCCATATTGCCTTGCCAGCGTGACATTTTGCCATTAAGCCGTTCGTTTCTGGCCTGCATTTGATAACCATAAGCTTCACGCTTCGAATTATTCACCAGAGTGAGCGCATCCAACTCACCCATAGCTGCCGTATCAGCCAATAAATCCAGTGAGCCAGTTGAGTCTAAATCAATCCCACTAGCAGCCATCGCGGCGGTCTGAGAGCCCATTAATTGACGTGTTTTTGAGCGTTGATTTCCGGCTGCAACATTGCCGCGATTAATCGCGTCGGAGGCGGATTGTTCGTTTAGTCTAGCGTTTTGATTAGCCACCTCAGCATTAAATTTGCCCGATTGATATTGACTATAAGCTTGCATACCCGATGAAATGAGCATCGTGGCCGCTAATGCAATGGGGTTACACATGATTCAACTCTCATAGAAAAACGATGAAAAGGATAGTTGAGCACACCAGTAGGTTTGGCTTCTTCAAGTTTAAAACCGAGCCAATGCAGCCAACCTTTTGCCACATGATTACGTGCATCAACATAATTTATTAATTCTGGGTAAATGGCTAACATCGAGTTAAGTACTGGCCGGCAACGTCTGAGAAAGATTTTTTGATACTTCTCCAATAAATCAGAACCCACTAACCAGGGCACACCAATGCCAGTTAACATAGAGCCTGGCGATACACCAAAGATGGTGATTACCTCACCATCAATAATACCGGCCCATGCTTTTGTTGATTGCAAGATCCCTTTTTCCAATACCTCACGCGGCGACAACATCGACATGGCATAAAATTCATCAATATCCGCTTGTCGGACACGAGATAATAACGGTGCGATATGTTGCATAGTGGCGTTAATAATCTGTACATCATGCTGCTTACCCATATTCAGAAACCACCAACATCTAAGCGAGGGATGACCGCTAAAATAGACAATGGAAGTGGATCGGTTTGACGTACATAAACCCGACCGTTTTTGCTCCAGGTAGCATCCAGATTGATTTCAACAATACCGGTCGCGTCATCAACCGGATTATCATAGAATTCAAATTCTCGCTGAGCGTATTCATATAAGCGTTCTTTCTCGGTGCCGGCCCAGATCCCACGACTAGTGTTAACAATCAGACTGGCTGATTTCATTAATTTCTTTTTATCCAGTAAGGTCTCTTGGCCGTTAATATGAATATCGAGGGTTTCCATTTCGCTTACATAAGGCAAACCAACATGTACCACCACCGCCGGATCATCCAATGTGATGGCGTCCTTATTCACCAACTTAGGCGACAAAACATTAGCGTCCGCTAATACATTGACCGTTTTATCTGCTAAATGAGCTAAGCCCGTAAACACAAAGCGCGCAAATCCCCAATGGCTGGTGGCTCTGTTTTGTAATAAAACAGGCACATCTCTATTGACTAACACGCTAACTTTATTGCAATCGATAACCTTAACGATACGACAGCGCAATACTTTGTTTTCGTCGTCTTCAAAATAGGGGAGATGGATTTCATTATCGATATCGCTATCTTTAAATGTTGCGCTACCGGTTATTGTCAACGTAAAGTCATTCTGATATGACCAATCTTTTGCGCTTGTCATTAGCGTCACTGATTTAGTGGTATCGCTATTACGACCGTCATAAGATAAACCTGAATCAACAAAAAATGCCTCCTCCGTCTGCTTAAATAACCGACTGGATAAACGCTCTACATAACGAATGGGTTTACCCTTAATGGTTCGGCAAACCACAAAGTACACCGCATCTTCCGTCCCTTCACTAATACTGCATGTTGATTCAAATTGGCCGTCAGTATGTTGCGGTGCCCAGGCAAAAACTTGTTGCTCTCGCAGATAGGTTAGCGTCAGTAATTTGCCATCATCACGAATACACCAGGCAATTGAATAGGGAACAATTGAAAAAGCCCAGTCAATAATCTGGTACTTTTGGAAGAGATGATTAGCCAAAATAGTGAGATCAGAGCCCTGATAGCCATCAACGTCAAATGAATAGGCCAAATCACGCACAGCGCTACCTTTCTCTTGAATATATAACGCAATATTGGCGACAGATATTGGCGGTACATTACTGCAGCCGTTAGCACCTTGTGACGAAAAGGAAAAACTACTCGGGGTTAATACTTTGTTTTGATCACCAGTAATTTGATATTCACCACCAGAGGTTAATGCCATCAGTGAACCTACATCAATCAAATGGCGAATTTCATTCACTTGGCGGCCAGCATAGGTATAAATAATCCGATCGTCATCTTGGATTGGATTATTACGGCCAAAATCTTTGTAATCACCGCTACGACTTGCCCAGATGGTTTGTGGGTATGCTCGTGAACTGGCAAAAAATAATCGCTGTTGATAATAGACAACAGTACTCGGATAACCGGTTACTTCATTCCAGGCAAATCTGGCCCATTTATAACTGGTTTTATCTTTACCTACCACATTTGACGGAATAGTCGCTATCACCGTGCCGGTTGCGGTTTTGCCATCACTGCCAACTGACTCAATCTTGACGATACCAAAACCACTATGCAGGTATAGCCATTGAATACCAGTTTCACCGCCCCAACCATCCCATGCCATGCCCTCTGTATGCGAGGGTCTTAAGGTGCCGCTTTTACCTGCTGTGTTAGCACGATAGTAATTATTCCCCGCCCGCCGCTGATCATCTTTGGCGGTTTTTTTATCGGTTTCCCATACTGGAACTGCATCAACTGAGGGTTGTTCTAAATAAAACTGTTTGCCTAGCTGCTCTTTACCAAAAATGGCATGGGTGGCAGTCAGGGTAATTTTTCCAGTACTGCCACTGGCGTAGACCTTTTTCCCTTTATCAATATTAATGTCCTCAAATGGGCCATTATTGGTCTCTACTGCTACCAATTTCCAGTCATCATGATTGTAGCGCTGCAACTCCATCGGCGGGTAATTGGCATGCACAATAGTCATCACATCGGCCGATTGGGTAAACTTCAAATTAAATAAATCTGCTTCAACATAAGGGGTTGGTAGTTCAAATATCTTGCCTTTATTGGCACCACTGGAATATAAAACCTGGCCACCATCTTTGAAAACGCGCAGATACTTATCGCCCAACTCCAGTGCATAAGTTTGTACAATACTGAACTGAAACGGGATAAGCCGACACTTTTTATTGCCATATTTAGTCGCTGCAATAAAACGGGTACCTGGCCGATTTTCAATCCCACCAAATTGGCGAATCAGAAAATTTTCACATTTGCGTAATGCTAACGCATATTTAGCTAGATCAACCCGCCCATATAGACTAGGGGCAATTTCACCCCCAGAGAAACTAGGCTGAATAATACTAAATGGCATTATGACAACCTCGCAGCAGTAAACTCATCGATATAATCTATTGGTTCGGATGATTCACTTAATGAGTGAGCCGCCGCATTTTCAATCGCCAATTGATACAACTGAAAAGATTCATTACCAATATTGGCGTTTGATGCCAATGAGCGCGCCAACTCTGCCGATAAGCGCCAGGCTAACGCATCAATAAAAATGGCATCAAACATATTGACGTCAGTCACTTTAGCCACATAGTGCAACCAGGCTTTTGGTTGATCACAATAAATTAATTTGCTGGTTCCGGCTTCATCTGAGCCAACCTGAAAATTAATCGCCTGATCCGGGCGGCTATATTTTTCACCGGGTCGAATGATGGCAATTGCTTTCATACAATCATTCGGATAACTATAAGCATATCGCCATTCAGGCGGTGAGTTTCCGCTGTCAGCTAAAGCGATCCGTTTTAAGGCAAAATTCCACGGAAAATCAGTCAGCACCGTATCGCGACAGTGGGGGTAATGTAATGAACACTGTTCTGCTTCTTTGCTTTTTTCACGAAAGCTATTAATAAAACGGCTATTACCTACCCGACTTAAAGCTAAATTGCAGATTTCAATTTCTGATGCCATCCTTTGATCTCCAAAAAAAAAAAGGGGCTTAAGCCCCCCTTTCGTCGCGGGGGCTAAACCCCTAACTCTTTTCGTTTAGCGTCTATCTCACTACGTAATTTATCTGCCCCCGCTTTATGGTGTGGGCTTTGGCCAAATAATTGCCGATATTCATCACGTAACGCTGCCAATTCTGGTTCAACACCATCATCTGGTTGACTATTATCTCGCTTATTTTCATGCTCTTTTTTTGACTTATAGGAGGTCTTAGTCTCGATAAGTTCAAGGTTATTACCGGCAATACCGTCATATTCAACCAGTTCATCAGGATAAAGCAGACGGCCATTGATAAATGATTTTTTCAATACCTTATATTGCGACATGTCACACCCTATTGACTGACTACAGGATAAATCGGATGGGCATCAACCGTTAAGTTGATCCCCGCGGTAAAGCTGCCAGCAGTGAGTGAGCCGTTAGCCACGACATACCGTAGACGCATATAGCGCTGTGAACCTTCTGGAATTACCGCGCTGATGCGCTCGCCCGCCACCAGTTTGGCTACCGGTTTTGCATCGGATTGGAACATCACATGAGGGTTAGCAAAGTCTTTTGTTCGGGCAGTTTCCAGTACAAATTGCACCGTGACATCGTCTGCTGCGGCAGCCGTTTCACTGGCTTGGATAAATAACGTCAATGGTTCACCAATGCCAACATCGCGGAATTCACCCATAATAGGCGATAAATCAATGATAGATTCACTTTCCGCCGAAGCAGTAACTTTTTGATCAAGTGAAAAAAGTGTCTCTTTATCTAAAATCATGTCTCTTACTCCTGATTAGAAAACAGTTCTGCGCTGGCTTATTTAACCTGGCTTTCAGTCGCTAAAATAGTATCAACACGACGGACTGGAATTTCATCGAACGAAACCACTTTTTTGCCGGCCACTTCTTGCATCGAGATATTGACGTTCTTGCTATTTTTAATTTGCCGACGCATCCAACTGCGGATCTGCTGATTGCAATAAATTGCCGGGCGACCCAGTGAAAGATTAGGGATTTTCTCTATTGCCTGAATCAATAAATCCGGTAAATCAAGAGAGTCTGGCGCTTCGGGATCTTTTTTCAATTTGGCAATATCAACATTGGCAATCCGCACCACATAGCGCCAGTCACGGACGGTTAGGCCATTTTTCCATTGAAAGTGGGTTCGATAACCTTCGTATTTGCCTTTATTGGCATCTTCAAGTGTTACTTGCCCTTTATGATCTTGCTGCAAGCCAACCTTTGAACCTTTTGGATAAATACCATGGACGGTATTTTCCCCCCATACCACTAACCAGATTGACGTGAGATTACTTCCCGTCCCACCAGCATCAATAATATTGACGCCATTTTTCGCCTTACTATCATTGAAACGCGCTGAGAAACCAGTAAATCGCTGAGGATGAACCCTAGTGTCACCATAAATCAGCGTTTCTGCCATTTGCTGATTCATTGATTCCAAAAAAGATAATGACTCAGAAAGCAAAAATTCGGTTTTTTGCCCATTTAAATCGGCTAAATCTTTATCCACCTCGGAATAGGTTTCTAACATTCCGATACTATCGGTAACTTGTGCGGTGGTCGATTTACTGGGAGGTACACCATAATTCAGCAGACGCCAGGTTGCTTCTGGTAGACCGGTACGAATAGTTGTGCGATGACCGGTCGGTTGATTGGCTTCAACAAAAACCATGTCATCAAGGATCTCATTGGTTTGACTCAACAATTCGACGATCTTAGCTTGTTTATTATCAGGGCCTTGACGTTTAGCCCAGTCAATTAGTGTTAATGCAGGCATGTGTATCTCTCCTATACCCTATTTGCTATCACCAAAAAGAACATCAGCTGTGCTAATTTGGCCGTTATTATTACCGGTCACCATACTGTCCTCGGCCATCGCTTGGCCGATATTGGCAAAAACGCGAATTAACTCAGGATGATTTCCCAAACCGGTATCATTCAAATACTGTTTAAGATCCGGTGAGCCAAATTTTTCCAGCGCTTTTTGCGCATGATTAATTGACTCAACAGAGCCTAATTGTTGATCGTCATTGACCGTCTTAACCCAGCTGTCAATCTGTTGTTGCCATTGTTCCGCCTGCTGTTTGATCACTTGCGGCATGATTTTGGCACCATAGAGATCAACTAATTTTTGTGCCTGCTCATTCGTTAAATTCAAATCACGAGCAATCGGCTCAAACTCTTTTACCGCTGCAACATCAAGCTGCTGTCCTTCGCTGACTTTAAAGTTATATTTGTCGAGCCCGTTAGCCGGTTTTTCTGCTGTATTGTTTGGCTTAACTTCAGCCGGTTTATTAGTATTCTCGTTATCATTGCTGTTCGCGGGTAGCGTATTCATTTCTGCTGGTGGTTTTTCGGTTGGCATGTTTGTGCCACCACCTTCGCCACCTTCTGGAGAGAGTTGGTCACAAAAACCACTATTTAATAAACGTTCAAACAAACTCATTGTTTTTCTCCTGCTCTTTGCGTGCTTCTTCTGCCATTAACAGATACCGTTCAGGGCAGATAGTCATAATGTCGTTAAACAGCGCCAGTCCTCGATTTCGATTACCTTCATTAAATGCAGTCACATAGGGATCGTGGCTAAAGGAGGAAGAGAAAACACCGCTAATAGTCAGTTGCAACCAGATAAATCGACGTCCTTGTTCTGATAACATCACATGTTTGAGATCTTCCGCTTCTCGCTCTATTTTCAAGCGCTGTTTAACTCTTTCCTGTGCTGATAATTGATCATCAAAAAAATCGTTCATTGCGCACCACCCGCCAGTGCCGATAATGCACTCTCCTTATCCATTGAGGTATTACTCAAAGTTTGAGCACCATCAATAGCCGCCTGCGCCATTTGCATTTGTTGCATCTGCGCTTGCTGTTCGGCCCGTTGCTGACGGATAGCCGCAACCTGATCATTAGAAGAAACCATTGTCGGTGATACGCCGATAGCGCCTGCATAAGCGTCGATCATTTCATCGGTGTTCAATTTATCCAACGCCTCTGGTTTCATCTGCGCTAAACCACCAACGAAACCAACAAAGCGCTCAATGCTGCTGACACCGATCGCTTTTTGCGCCTGTGCCATCACCGAGATATATTCAACTTTAAGTTGAGTACCTTGTAACTCTTCTGGCGGGATAGGCAATAAGGCATTGCGAGCCATAATTGAGAATGTGCGATTAATCAGCTTGTCCAACAGTTCAGAATCAAGCCGTTGCAGAACTGGCCCTAACATCAATAATTTTTCTTCCCTCATTTCTACCACTGCTTCCACTGGCATCGAGCGGGTATTAATGGTTTGCATCATACGAAATAGATCAACAAAATAGGCTGACTCAATGCGTGTTCGGGTATCGGCAATATCTTGAATTAAGCTATTAATATCAGGATTGATTTGAAAAACCGGCTTGATCATCTGATCTGGTGTGGCCATGCTGACGTAGTTAATACCGCCTGGAATTAAACTCACGCGTTGGTTTTTTAACGTAGCAGGCACATTTACTGGCGGGTTGGTGATTTTATCAATCATCTGCGCTTTGCGTTTTTGTAACAGTTGTAACGCCTTCGCACTACCCAGTGCTATCATGCCAGGACAAGATGAGCCGTATACATCCTCGCCATTGACTTCCCAGCGGGGGGACATAATTGGAAACTCATCAAAATCCGATTCACGCAAAATGGTTTCATTATCACCGCCCATCTCAAAATAAACCGATTTAAAGCGTTTATTTTTTGCACTCATCTGGCCATTGGTGTGATTTAAATTTGGGTAGACAGCATGAATCACTGGCAGCCATTGATTATATTGTGCTGACTCCCATAAGCTTTTCACTTGAGAACTGACATGCTCAAAACCAAATTCCATTACGATTTGCCTGACCGTCATACTAAACTCACGAAAGGTGGTATCAACGGTCAGATCGGGATTATTGGCAATATAGAAACTGCCGGTTGGAAATGGCACGGTTCTAATAATCCGCGCACTGTCTTCCAACACAGCCATCGCACCGGTAGCAAATGTGCCAATGTCGGCATAAAGCTGTGGCAATGATTGATAGATATTTGAACGATTGAAAACTTCATTCATCCGTTCTTCAACCGTTTCTAACCATATTTTTACCGGACTGTAATTCATCATGTCCGGATCTGGCGTTGCTAACCTAAACCATTTGCGCGCTGGGCTGGTGATGCCTGACATCATGCCACTGGATAAGATGCGTGAAGCTTCAACTGCTGTTGGATCAATTATGGTTGTATTGCGCTTATCACCGCGATTAACCTCAGAAGCAATAAAACGAGTACTACGTGGACGAGTGAAGCTAGCAAGTTCACGCCAATGCGGTTCAAATGATTGACGCTCACTTTTTAGTTGTGCAAATTGAGATAACAAATCTTGCTTTAAACTCATATCCACATCCTGTTAATTACTGACCCAGTAGTGTCTTGCCGCTAGTTAAAGCTGATCCGGTTGTTCCTTGAGAACCAGTGAGGATCGTTGACTTACGGCCGGCTGCTGCCCGCCTGCGGCGTAATTCTTCTTCTCGGCTATTGGTTACGATTGCATCTTGCTCTTGCGGTGCGGCCTGAACGGGCGGCGGTGTCGGCACCTCAACTTTGGGGCTTGAAACACACATAACAACCTCTTGAAAAAATAAACAAAAAATCATATAAGATATATTATACCGATTAATTGACATTTAAAACAAAAATATATACCATTTGGTTTATCATGACATTGATTATTATCCTTGTAGCATATTGCGCTTACTGCCCTCTTGATTGAGGGTTTTTTTATTGGTTATGCAAAGGGATCATAATCTTGTTCAGCACTGACTGAACCTTGTGCAGATGGGTGTTTCTCTTTTTTAGTGACTGGGTAGGCAAATGTTAATACAAATGCATCACCTTTACCTGGCGAGCGACCAATACGCTTTTTGATCTCTTCTTTGGCTTCTAACACTATTTTGCCATCTAACCTGACTTTATACTCTGGTGTTGATAAATCTTCGGCGGTCTCTTGATCGTCAAGGGCGCCGCCAATTTTCAGCCATGTCTTGGCGCTATTATACATTTCGCCGCGTTTATTTAACATTTGCGGATCGGTTGACGCACCATTAAACGGCACTAGCTGCCAGTCCCTTCCCCAACTGATACCAATAGAATAAATACCCGTACCATAACCAAAGTCGATATGTACCGCATCAGCACCAAATTGGTCTTCAAAATCAGCAATGCGCTTAGCCATTACAATATCATCGGTGGTTTTGCTACCTGTCCATAGGCATTTACTATGCAATCCCTGCCGTAGATAGATCACCGCATTATCAGCCCCCGAATAAGCCGGATCAACGCCGATAATGATAGGGGCATGCGCTACTTCTGCAGCTGTTACTGTACGTTTCATGGCAGCATCGGTTAAACCCGTAGCAATAAATTGGGTTTCAGAAACTGAAGGAAAAATACCGCGCACCCGGACTTTAAAGAAATCACTATCTTCGCCATAATCCGCCGCCCATTTTTTTATTTGTTCATGGTTGGTGCCTTCAACCGTGCGGCTGTCGATCTGCTTGGTATTCCAGCGGTGTTTATATCTACGAAAGCATTCACGGAAACGACCTTCATTACGCGTTGGATTGCCAAAAGCCAGCCAAATAATTTCTGTTTGTTCATCCGTCAATGCCCCTTCTGCCACTTCCCAAACCAGATCGGCGATACTCGATGCCTCATCAAAAATCAAAAGAATTCTTTTACCTTTATTGTGTAAACCGGCAAAGGCTTCCGTATTGTTTTCTGACCAGGGCACAGCATCGGCACGCCATGATTTATTATGATTAGGATCGTTGGAATAGACTGCAGTCGCCATACAGCTAAACCATTGTTTAGTAATAGATAATCTTTGCCATTTAATTATTTCTGGCCAGGTTTTGGTTCTTAATTGGGTTTCGGTATTGGCGGTAACAACAATCTTACAATCTTCACAGGTGTCCAACGCCCATTTAATTAACATCGCTATTGCAGCACTCTTACCGATACCATGACCGGAAGCGCGAGCAATCTGCAATGGTTGATAGCGGGTTTTTGGATTGCGTAGGTGTTGGCCAATTTCGTTAAAGATTTCAGCCTGCCATTGGCGTGGCCCTTGTACCGCTGCTAACTCAGAGCCTTTTTCTCCCCAGGGAAAGGCATAGCGGACATAAATAAGTGGATCATGGGTAAATGAAGCGATATCTTCGATCAGTTGCCCTTCGGCGGTGATAACTTCATTCATTGGCAGCCGGATCCGTAAAAGCGCGTTTACGTGCTGCCGCTAATTTATCGGCCAATGTAATATTGACGTCCACCTGCACACGTTCACGGAATGCGTTGATATCAACGTGCTTACCGATTAGTTCCAGCACCTTAATTTTGTCCAGAAGTTTCACTTTTTTCAGTCTGGTATCACCATCGATGTCGATGATATCGAATGCGGCCACAGATTTACGCCAGATGGCTGACCATTGGTTTATCGGTTTTATATCACCGGTTGCCGTTAAAATATCGGCAATGTCAGCATCCAGCATATCGACCAGTCGTTTAAGTACCATGTCCGCATCCATCTTGGTGCGTTTATTGCGCTGCTGCATCAGCTGCGCGATACGGTCAATAACCCGAGGATCTTTCATGAGTTGAGAGGCGCGCTTACAAGCGCTGATTTCTGCATAGCCGGCAGCAATAGCGGCGTTAGTTTGGTTATCAGGCGCTTTGATATATTCCTGACAAAAACGCTCCATTTGAGCGTTAAGGGGATTGGGTTTTCGGGTTGGCTTTTTTCGTTGTTTTTTGGTGGTCATAATGAGTACCTCTTGGTTTATTATGACCATGGAAAAAATAACTTTCAATTCAAATAAGAATTAAAATAAGTTTAATAATTTAGGTATATATGGTGTAAACACTGTTAATACTGCCATACTATTAGAGGCTATTGTTGTAATTGTAGATATTTTTTCAAGTAAAGTTTTTTTATCTTTAACATCTTTAACAGAATTAACTTCTGTAATAATTTTATCAATTACATTACAATTTTCTTCTTCTTTTTTTAATTCATTTAATTCTAATATTAATTTATTAATTCATTCGCTTGAGTTGTTATTGATTGATTAAAATCATGGCTTGCATTTGCAATGTTAGCATTACCCACAATAGTTGTATTAAATACTTGATTTATTTCTTCTTTTCTCTTTTCATCCAAATTCTACAATTCAATATCCTCTATCCCTTTAATATGACTTTCAGCTTCAAGAGCAAACTGTAATACTCTTGTTTTTATTTCATCAAGCATCCCAAAATACAAATTTGCAGGAACTTCACTCCAGGCTCTTAATATATCAAAACCTTTATAAAAATTAGAAAATTTATTAACTAATCTACTATCCCAGTATGCTGTTATTATTCCTGACTGATTATTGAAAAGTAAATCTTCTATCACTGATACTTTTTCACGAACTTTAAGAGTGCTACAATGATTTTTATAATGATCTGGCGTATCTTCCTTTAATCTAATTAACTGATTATTAAAAGTTAAATAATTATGGTGCTGAATTAAATCACATTTTGCAATGCAATTTAATATTCTATAATTAGGTAATTCACTAGAATTAACATAACCGTTTAGTTCGTTTAAAACCCAAAATTTAAAATCTTTATTATCTATCTTACTTGCAAAATATAAACATTTTCGCAATAAACCAGATATTGATACATTAGACTCGGTCGTATTTCTTTGAATTTCAAATAAAATAGACATATAATTAATCTCTTATTACTTAAATAATACCTATTCTATCTTTAATCTCACCACATGCCACCCCCAAATATTCTAATACTTAGCATTACCAAATAAATAACACTCATACAATCTAAGCTGCTTTCCACCTTGCATTTGTCTTAAGCACAATAATACCCCCATAACCCAATCAGCAAAACAATAACTAACCAAAACAGTACAAATTTAAAGTAACGCATTAGCATGGTTGTTTTCCTCATTTTTTCTTTCTCGTGATCTATCACTCTGCTTCATGAAATGTCTCACCGATGCCATGATCAAATCTTAGCTGGCATAACCAACACGTTCATCTGCTCATAGTTGTTACCCAGTTCACACAAGCAGGCATCAGTTTCCAACGTTAACAGCAGTTTTACTGCAGGAAATTGAGGATTAAATAACTTAGCTATCTTCTCTAACTTTGCTAAAAATCCGGCATTAAAACCGATTTGACAAACACCATTTTGATGTAAATTAGTTGTGACTCTGTTGATTAATCTATCGATATCTGGATAGTTGCCATCAATTAACTTAGCCATTGTTACGCCAACTAATACCTCATTTTCGTCGTACAGTTGGCATATATTTTCTTCCCTATTAATGACGGCATATTCGAATTGTTTTGTTGATAATTTATCTATCGCTATGATCACCTCATTTTCAATTTGATTTTCATGTTGACCATAAGCAAGAACATAGCCGTCGGTAGAAACAACCTTGCCGTCAACACGAAAACAGATCCCATTAAGATAATACCTAACATCACTGCGCGCCTGACAACGCAATAACGCTAATAATGTGTTTTTCTTAATTGTTAATTTCATAGTCATAACTCCTTACCACTGTTAATCAAGCTTTACGCATTACAATCACCAACTTACCAAATGGTAATAAGTTCATGATTTTATTTATTTTCGGGTAACATTACCGTTAACTTTTCGCTTAAAACCAACAGCCAAATCCCGCCAGATAACAAACCATATTTGATAAAATTTTTCACTCATACTAAACAAAATGTTTATTATTATGGCAATAAAAAATCTAGCCTGATTAGGTTTTCTTTTTATCCCTTTCAACAATATCCATCCAAGCGGGCCGTGGTCGTGTTCGATCAGCTAAGCGTATAATAGGTTTGGGTATTGACCCTCCGTTGGCTACCCGCTCTGACCAATCTATCAGCATTTTTTTCAACTGTTTTTCAATCTCACCCTCAGTCAAACACATATCGATCATTTTCCTATGCAGATCAGTAAAAATCCAATACTGAACTGGATGGCGGAACGGGTAGAACTCAACACTATCATACATTCCCTTATCTCTGCAGTAACGTTTCCAATCGTTAAGCATACTATGATCATTAATACCAAAAGGATCCTGTTTTACTGATTTAGTCGATAGCTCGGCGATAACATCAGATAGTTCTGGCGGCCATGGATTACCGTTCATACAACGCGCTAGACAGAGTTTGAAAATTAATTCTAACTGAGCATCACTTAATGCGCTTATCGCTTGCTTCCACATCAATGACGGCGTCGTTCCGTTCTTGTTCGTCCATTTCTCGCCATAAAGATCGATCATCTGCTTCCAAAGCTTCAACAGCTTCTGAGCCGTATGTTTCTCTGACTTGTTGATAGAACTTCTGCATAGCTTTGGATTTTCCTGACGAGGGATCAGATTTGAATGATGATTGTGCATGTCGTGCCCCTTTTCGTTGTTTTGAACGTTGATACTTCAAACTCTTTGCCAGTGTGATTTGCCATTGGTCGTGATGTTTTGCTTTTCCCTCTGCGCACCAATAGCCAATAAATTCCGCTAATTCAGTTTGTGTAACGGGGGTATCAAGTACTGTTCCCCAATAGGCCGCTTTCTGTAAAAAATCTGCATCAGGTTGCCAACCCGAACAAACTACAAATTTTTCTGTTCGTGAAAATTCAAAATTTTCTGCGATCTCGTTAGAGAGAGTATGTTTTATATATTCTTCTTCTTCCTCTCTCTCTGGTAACGCTTTTGGTAACTCATTTTGTAACGCTTCATGCGTTACACTTTTTTTCTTTTTTTTCCTATGTTCTGCAACTCTTCGGTTTGTAAGTGCCCGTTTTTTCGAAGATTCTCCGTTATGGCGGTCAAAATTAGGCAATATCAATTTGCCATCTATTTCTCTCATCCAGCCAACCTGAATTAATGCATCAGCAAAACCAATAACAAAAGTAAGACGATCTAGTACACTTTTGGTAACGCTACCAGCGTTACCGTCCAAGGTTTGTAAATCAGCCCAAGCCCAAACTCTTATCAACTTTCCCAATACAGCATCAGGATCGATACTGAGTATCTCGGCAATTTGATAAATCTCAGGCTTATCTGGGGTTATGACTTCAACCTTTATCCAGCTACTGGCCATTAACTAACCTCCTGAGCCGCCCTCACCATTTTTCTTGCCTGCTGCAACAGCCGGTTAATCTCTTTGCGATAATCTGATGCATGTTTTGCCGCACAGGTAACGCAAACACCGTTACTTGTGAAACGCTCTGCAATGTGTCCTTTCTTACACGGTTTGCCAGTATAAAAACGCGTTTGCCCAAATTCAACGGCTTCTTTTCTACTAATAATTTTCATTATTTTTCCTTGTTCATACTCATTTATGCAGTAAGAATAAATAGCAAACAAAAATAAATTAACCATAAACGGATATTTATTTATCATTATAAACAAAAAAATCGCCTGGCAGACAACGTGATTATTTAATGAAATATTGCATAAATTTCTCTAACGAAACATTGATACCAAACTCATTACATGTTTTATGCAGTTTTATAACTGACTGTAAACTAACATTTCTTGTTAAATATCTTATATGAATAGCAATATATTTTTCACTTAGCCCAACCCGTTTTGCAAAAGCTTTTCTTTCTAATTTGCTCAAACTATTCCAAAATTTTTTAAAGTTAAAATTTTTCATACCATCCTCAAAAAGATAAACAACAAGAAAATTGTAAACATTTTTTGCATTTACCGAAATGTTTATTACCGCTTTAATAAATATAAACAGATTAAACATTAGTGAATGAAATATAATTAACGAGGATAAATTGTGAAAAGTATTCGTGATATACGTCGAGACAACTTAATTTATATCATCGAAAAATATTACGATGGCAAGCAGAGAAGACTGGCAGAAGCATTAGAATGTGCGCCTAACGTAATCTCACGTTATTTATCGTCGTCAGATTTGAAAAGTCACCGCGACATTAGTGATCATACCGCACGTAAAATAGAGTATATCGCTCGCCTTCCTAAATACTGGATGGATTCCGATCATCTTGGTGGAAATGTTGAAGATTCGAATTCAAATCGAGCAAACACCGTTATCGGTAAGATAGTTAGCGATAATCTCACCACATTTATGTTAATCGATGGCATAAAATCTCAGGCACAACTTTCAGTAAAATCCAAGCTGGGACAGTCAACCATTAACCGTATTGTCAAAAATGAAGCCAGCGCCACTATCGATAGCCTTGAAGCTATCGCCAACGCGCTTGGTCGTAAACCATATGAATTGCTGATCCCACCTAATGATAAAGATATCTTGCAGTATGATCATAAAAAGTATGCTGACCTCCCTTGGTCAGAAAAAGAAAAAATCAACGACTTCATTGAGTTTATTATCAATAAATATCAAAAATAACCGCTAGTTATACCAACAAATATCCTTTCAAGAACTAAACCCCCATAAGATAAACTATTTGTTTATCTTTTTTGCTTTTTACCATTGACAACTATCATTTAAGGGTTATTATTTATCATATGTTAACCAAATAGGTTAACGTCACAGTCGAACGGCGCGACTATAAACCCTGCGTCGGGTGCTCGGCGGGTTCATGGTTAGGAAATTGAATGTTAATTATTTCTTTTTTTCTGACCTTAATTGCTGATACGGATGACCGATCTCTAGTTTCACCATCAAGTAGTTGCCTGGCTTTTCGTCAACCAGAGGTTTTTTTATACAATAAATTGAATTTAGTTAGATCTTCCCTACGCGGTTTTCCGTAACCATCGCGCCTTTTTGACTATCTTACGGCGCATTTCCAGTAATACTTCTGCTCTGATACCCACCTGTACGCTGTTAAAAATCATCCGGCTCCCACATAATATGCATTGATACGGATCCACATTCGTAAAGTGTTTCATCAGCGACGCAAAGCCCGGTTTATGCGGTTTTTTCTTCACCTGCATACCCAGTGCCGCATAGACTTTCGGCAGCAAAATCCCCCGTTTCCGGTTGGCCAGAAAGCCGTAATACCGCACCATCTTAAAATGCTGTGACGGGATATGGCTGATGTAGCGCAACAACATTGCTTCCTGGCTCAGATATTGGGTGCGGTGCTTTCCCGTCCGGTGATCATAGTAATGATGGACAACAGTGCCGCCGTTATAATGACGCAGTTTTGAGGCTGCAACCGGCGGGCGTTTCAGGTAACGGCCAAGATAATTGACATTTTGTCGGGCATGTTTGGTTTTTTTCGCAAAGTGAATTTTCCAGCGCCGCTGGTACTGTGATTCCAGAAACTGACACCATTCCCGGTAGTCGCGGATATGCACATAGCCGGCAGCAGGTAAATTCAGCCCGCCGTAATTCTCTCGAAGTAACGCGATGACAGCCCGGCGCCAGTACCGCTCTACTACTTTCTTTTTGAAGAAAACCGGTCGCCAGACGTCGTGTTTGCGGCATAATCCGCCGCGGGTCACCGATAAATGGATATGCGGGTGTTGGTTAAGCTGACGCCCGTAAGTATGTAGGGCGACAAACAACCCGATTTCGATATTGAGTTTTTCTGCCCATTTCAGCAGGGTTCGAGCGGCACAGGCAAACAACTGATTCAGTAATGGCCAGTTGTGATTAAATGCCGGCCAGAGTTTATCGGGCATAGTGAAAGTGATGTGCTGCCATTCGCAGTCTGGCAAAATGTGTTGCTGCTCGGCTATCCACTGTTCGGTGGCTTTCATCCCGCAGGCGCTGCAGCCTTTGCTTTTGCAGCTCTGACAGAAATATTTGGTGTGCGGGCAGTCAGGGGAGTCGCAGCAATAACGACGGATACCCATAGCACCGGTGCCACAGGCGAGCATCCGTTCGACGACCAGTTTAGTCCATTCGGGAACGGAAGAGCCGTATTTCATGAGTAACCGGTTCCAGCCGTCATCTATCTGGAAGAGAAGTTTTGCGGGTCGGGGAATATACATACACCGGATTATAACGGGAGGCGGTTACTAAGGACAGCCATTTACTTACAGCGTCTTAGCTCCCGACGCAGGCGGGCTACTGTCCAATGATGAACGGCAATGATGCGCAAACTAGCAAAAAGTACTAATTATAGGTCATTCAATGGGTGGCCTATGGTGAGTAAATCTCTGCTAACCCGCTTAACTAGCGGATTTTTTAATGCCACAAAAGATAAACAAATTGTTTATTTTTATATAATTTAATAAGGAGCAGTATATGGGATCGGATAATAGCCAAACACGGTTAAATACCAATTTAGCCATCGCAATTTTAATCTGCTGTACCAACCACACACCAACCGAACAACAAGTCGATGATTTAATCGCACGTATTAGTGGTGATAAATCAAACGGCGAATTGGCAAAATATGATGATTTAATTTTTCAAATGATCTTAGCCGGCAGTTCATCAAAACATTTATTTGAATTAGACGACCATCAATTTATTCATGCCCTGTGTTATGTGATCAACAACATCCATCAATATCAATCAACAAAATGTAAAAAAGACTATTTTGCTTTGATTAATGCCACCAATAAAGATAAACAAAAGGTTTATTTTTAACCTGGCCGATACATAGATATAGCCAATAATGTTTACCACACTTCAAATGGCATTAGCAGTACCATGCTGAAAGATGCGCGTATCAGCCTGATGTATTATCATCGCCGCCACATTACTAAAGAAATTCAATTTGAGCGATCCGAAGCGTTAGATTTTGGTAACTTATTCCACACACTAGTTTTAGAGCCGGCAAAAGTCGCGACAGAATTTAGCTTACAACCAGCAATACCCGATAATGCATTCACCAATATCGATTCAATGAAAAAATGGCTTGAGGAGTATAATGCCAAATTACCTCAACCAATGAGCCTAGATGAACTAAAAGCAATTATTGAGCAACATAATGCCACACTACCAGAGCCACTTTCATTATCTGGCAGCTTGGAAGAAATTGGCAATATCTATATGTCATTACCGGAAGCATTTAAAACAATCCCTGGTGACAATAAACACACATCTATTGCAATGAAAGCTTGCATTAAGACTTACAATGCAACGCTGCCTGTGCCATTAAAAACAACAGGTAATAAAGAAAATCTGCTTGAGCAGATACAAATTATCGATGCAGATTTAGCAAATCTTGAGCGTAAAAAACCAAACCCGCTAAAAACCAGCGGCAAAAAAGAAGAGCTAATACAGATTATCAAATCCATTAATCCTGATGCGGTATTTGCTGATGAATTAATACAAGCATGGATAAATGATAATTCACGTATTTGTGTTACTGATGAGCAATATCAATTAGCTAAAGCGATGCAACAAGCCGTCTTTGATCATCCAGAAACTGGCAAGCTAGTTAATCATCCCAATAAAGCGGTAGAAGTCAGTTACTACGGCATTGATGAAAACACCGGTTTAGAAATTCGAGTACGGCCCGATCTTGAAATTCAGTTATCAGATGATCATCGCATTGGCTTTGATTTGAAATCCGCGTCGTTAGGCAGATTTAAACAAGACGCAATGGCAAGTGTGATCAAACGTGAAATTGTTAATCGTGATTATCACATTAGCGCGGCTATGTACTGTGATATCGCCATGCTGGATCAATTCTTTTGGATATTTGTTAACAAAGACGAAAATTACCATTGGGTTGCTATCGTGGAGGCTTCACCAGAGTTACTAGAACTTGGTCGCTTGGAGTACAAAAAGACGCTACGCGATATTAATAATTCAATGAACACTGGCGACTGGCCAGCACCAATCACCGACACACTCACTATCAAACTTACTGACTTTGAATCACGCAAGTTAGAAGAACTTCAATTAGAAGTAGCTTAATCAATTCTAACGCCCTGCTTACGGCTAGGCACTTATCAAATTAGAGGTAACTAGCATATGTCTGAAATCGCTATCAGCAACCAACAGCAATCTGCTGTAATGAATAACTCATCGCTATTATTCAATTCTGACTCACTCGATAGGATCATTCGCTTTGCTGAGTTAATGGCATCCGGCACCGCAACAGTACCAAAGCATTTGCAAAATAAACCATCCGATTGCCTCGCTATTACCATGCAAGCATCACGCTGGGGAATGGATCCGTTTGTAGTCGGTCAAAAAACACATTTAATCAATGGTACGTTAGGTTATGAAGCTCAGTTAGTTAACGCCGTGATAACCAGCTCAAACGTAGTTACAGGTCGTTTTCATTACGAATACGGCGGCGATTGGGAAAAGATTGTCGGTAAAAAAGATCAGCACGACGAAGCGGGATTATACATTCGAGTCGGCGCAGTGCTCCGGGGTGAAAAAGAGATCACATGGGGTGAACCTGTGTACCTGGCCGATGTACAAACCAGAAATTCACCGCTATGGAAAACAATGCCTAAACAACAAATCGCTTATTTGGCTGTTAAGTATTGGTCACGCTTGTACTGTCCAGAAGTGATCATGGGCGTATACACCCCTGATGAACTGGAAGAACGAGCGGTAAAAGATATCACGCCCAAAAAAGAGCGTATTCCACTGTCAGAGATCACCGAGCAACAACCGGTGCAAGCCAATAGCGCTAACGCTGATAAAGCCGAAGTTAAACCAGATGAAATCGTTAACGAAAGCTTTAACGCTGATGAAATCCGTCATCAGATTAATGCCGCAAAAACATTAGAGCAGGCAACTAGCATAAGAGCAAAAGTTGAAGAACTTAAATCAGTAATGAGTACTGCTATCTATACGGAACTAAAAAATAAATCTGTTCAGTCATATCATCGAATTGATGCCCACAACAATTTGGAAGCAATGATTAATAGCCTGCCAGCTGGTGGATCTGAGGAAGCAAAAATGGCTTTTAATAAAGTGCTACAAACTTTTGAAGCGAGCAAAAGGAAACTAGGCACTGAATTATATGACGCATTTAGCATAACGCTAAATGACATGAAATATGAATATCAATAACCTCTGGATTAGCGGCTATATTCCGCTTGAGATAACGCATTATGGATTTAACAGCAGTAATTACCCTGGACGATATTGTCAGTCGCGCTGAAGTATATGCAAAAACTGGCCTTTCACGTAGCACCATTGACTCCCTTGAAGCTAAGGGAGAATTTCCCAAACGCATCTATTTAACCAAACGCTGTAGTGTCTGGCGGCGCGAAGAATTAAATTTATGGCTAACCGCCAAAGCGCAAAATCCAACTTTTTTCAAAGGGAAAAGTACCATCAAAAACGCAAATAAAAATAATCCAAAGCATCGCAAAAAATCATAAATACCACTCTCTATTTTTCAGAAATATGCGAGGTAAATCATTATGTGGATACTCATTCTAGCAATGTACGCAAATCAGTATTCTGACAGCAAATTTTCTACTATCAACACGCAGGAGTTTAGCACTGAAACAACATGCCTACTTGCCGCTGATAAATTCAAGCAGAAATTTAAACAGCTGATTGATGTTAACGCCAGAGCTATTTACGTTAAGAAATAGTTTCAAATAAGCAAATTAACAAAAATAAACAAACTTTCGTCGGGAAGTTTGTTTATTGGGGAATAAATTATGAACGATATAATACGTATAGACGCAATGATTAAAATGTTGCGTGAGATGAAATCTGATTTAAACCGACTAAAAAAACTAAATTCACCTACACATAAAGACATGACTCCGCGACAAATGCAGAAAAGAAATGCTGATGCAGACTGGATTTGCCTGGAAAATATCAAAAGACGACATGAACTGCATGCTTTAGCTGTTGAATTAAATATTGCTGAGCGTCGAAACAATTATGAATCGATAATTTTAACTGACGGCTGGCATAAATTTAATCACCAACCAAGAGAACCTTTCAATCAAAAATAAAAACTTTTAACACCAGAAAATAATCTCTCAATAACCTATTCACTCACGAGTAAATCATATGAACATGCTTAAGCAGCAAGAACTCCGCTATAAACTAAATAGTGATAGTTTTTCTCGTCAGGAAAAAATAAAAGTTCTGCCAATTATATTAACCATATTATTGGCGATATTGGTTTTGTTATTAGCTAGATAAAATTAACGTAAGTTTTAATAGTAAAAATTATAAAAATGTGATCACTTCTTAAAATTCAAAACGAAAATAACATTATTATCTAATAACAATTCTTACAAATTTATTGTATTTATTTTTTATAATTCTAATCAATTAAATAATCACCACCAAGAGAATTTAAATATGAAAAATTGTCACTTTGAAATGAAACAAAAATATTACTTATCTTTTTTAACTAAAGAATCAAATAATTGGATTAAGGTTGAAAAGGAATTCAATAGCTATATGGAATTAATGGATCATGTTAATAATAATATGAATATATCAAAAATAAGAGTGGAAACCATCTCTTCCCTTGTCCAAGAATTAGAATTGAATAACTAAATATAAATCAGCTTAAAAACATAAAATAATTACTGTGTTAACTGCCTGTGTGGCAGTTAACATCCGACATCGACATTGTCCATATCCTTGTATTTTTCTAAGCTACCTACTTGGTAGTAAACATTTCTTAATCCTTTTGATGTAAAAATGATTGCTTCTAAGCTGCCTATACGGCAGTAAACTTTTTTATAACTTTCAGTAGCTTCCATGGCATCTTCTAAGCTGCCTATACGGCAGTAAACCATAATTTTATAACAGAATATATAGCTATAACAATAGGTTAATACCAAAATACCTGTTTTGACCAAGGTTTCAATCTAATAGTATAACTTATTGATTTTATTATTTTTATAAACCGCATAAAAATATCTAATTAAATATAGCTACACTTAATAACAAACTTAATACCTGCATCCGCAGGTTTTTTTATAGGTTAGAGGTAATGAAAAAATATGATTTAATTCTAGCCGATCCACCGTGGCAGTACAAAAACAAAGTATCAAATGGCGCAGCCAATAATCATAACACCACTCACGTTTACAGTCTTACACGCCTTCCAATAGAAACTATCGTCAATGAAAATTCAGTTCTGTGTATGTGGTATACCGGTAACTTTGCACTGGAAGCGATTAAATTAGCCGAAGCATGGGGATTCACTGTAAAAACAATGAAGTGCTTTACCTGGATAAAACTAAATAAAAAAGCTCAACAGCGAATAGATAAACATCCACCCCAAGATTTCTTTAATTTTATGAAATTACTTAATCATGAGACGCGGCTCGGATTAGGTAATTACACTCGTAGTAATTCAGAAGACTGCTTAATTGCAATCAGGGGAAAAGGATTAGAACGCAAGGATGCATCAATAAAACAAGTTATCTATTCATGCATGGATAATCACAGCAAAAAACCAAAAGAAGTCCATTTCAGGCTACAGAAACTATACGGTGATGTAAGTCGCATTGAGCTTTTTGCCAGAGACAAAACGCCAGGATGGGATTTATGGGGCGATGAAGCGCCTGAAAATAACATCAACATTCCACTAAATTAATTATCTACAAAAAACCATTAATCAATACTAAGGAATATTACGGTATGCAAATCGATATTAACGATGAAGTATTTGATGTTAAAAAAGCGGCTGATTTTTTATGCAAATCAAAAAGAAAAATATATGACTTAATAGCAAACGGTAGATTAAAAGCTGCTAAAAGCGAAAAAAAAGGTGGTTCTTGGGAAATATTAAAATCCTCATGTCTTGAATATGTTTATGATAATCATCAAAATTGCCTGGTGAGTGGTGATTGTCAGATTAAATCAAATAAGAGATTTAAATCATGTCAATCAAACAAAGAAATGGTACATGGCACTGTGACTTTGTTACCGCAGCGGGACAAAGAATTAGAAGAAGCCTTGGCACATCGGACAAGAAGCAAGCGCAGGAGCTATATGACAACCTAAAATCAGAATCATGGAGAATAAGCAAATTGGGTGAATTCCCATCAGTTACTTTCAATGATGCTTGTCTTAGATGGTTACAAGAAAAAGAACACAAAAAATCGTTAGACGATGACAAAAGTAAAATCGAATATTTTATGACTTTTTTCTCCAATAGGAAACTTTCAAGCATAACAGAAACTGATATTCTTAATGCTACATCAAATATGATAAATCGTAAGCATAAACAAGTTTGGAAAAGAAAATACGAATCTGCTAAAAGAAATGGAAATATAATAAATCCTTATCAATCGAAACCAGCTTCACAGGCAACAAAAGCCAGATATTTATCTTTTCTTAGATCATTATTTCGCGCTGCCGTCAATAATTGGAAATGGCTTGAACGATCGCCAATTATTAAAATAAAGCAGCAAAAAGATATACGAATAAGATGGCTAACAAAAGAAGAGGCAAATAGATTAATACAATGTATGCCCAATACATTTAAACCAATCGTTGTTTTTGCACTAGCAACTGGATTAAGAAGATCTAACATCCTTAATCTTGAATGGTCACAAATTGACTTACAAAGAAAAGTTGCCTGGATCCATCCTGATGAAGCAAAAGCGATTGGTGTCGCCTTGAATAATACAGCCTGCAAAGTATTAACTGGGCAAATAGGAAAACATCATCATTGGGTTTTCGTGCACACAAAAGCATGGCATAGAGCGGATGGAACACCAACAGAGAAAGTAAGGAAAATGCGAGTTGATGATAACACTGCTTGGAAAACAGGGTTACGCCGAGCAGGAATTGAAAACTTCCGTTTCCATGATTTGAGGCATACTTGGGCTAGCTGGTTAGTGCAATCTGGCGTCCCACTATCAGCATTACAGGAAATGGGGGGTTGGGAGTCAATTGAGATGGTGCGTAGGTATGCCCACCTAGCACCAAATCACCTGACCGAACATGCTAAAAAAATCGATGCTCTTATGAATGTAAATGACACAAATATGTCACAAACAAACTTCAATGAAATCTCTATAACTGGATAACCCATTGATTTATTTGGTGCCGGCTACCGGAGTCGAACTGGTGACCTACTGATTACAAGTCAGTTGCTCTACCAACTGAGCTAAGCCGGCGAATTTGGCGCAAGGATAGAGATTCGAACTCTAGGATGGTTTCCCATCGGCGGTTTTCAAGACCGCTGCCTTTGACCGCTCGGCCATCCTTCCATGGCGCGGAATTATGGCGAAATGTGATGACCTTGTCTAGACCTTAATATAAAAAAATACTATTTTTTTCATCGCTTGCTCAAAGTTTGATCATTAAAATTATACTATCCGAAATTACCTGTTAAAATAATAAGACAGAATTGTTTAAATAGTAATCAACATACTATTTTTTTTCTTCATGTTTAATAAAAAGGCGCCTCTTCTACCAATGGATTATAAACAACCAACCTTACAACTTTCATCGCTAACCCGCTTTTTTATAATGTTTATCAGCTCGCTTGTATTATTGTTATTTCTATTTGCCTACAATTACTTTCATAATTGGATCAATAATAGTCAAAACGCGCTCAGTAACATCACTAAACAACTTGAATATGAAATTGAAGATTACCGTTATTACGCAAGTCAACTCTATTACATTGCAAACGATGGCGAGGATGAAACTAAGAGTGATACCCCCTTACCCATAAAATTGCGCCCTGATTTTTTTTGGATCAATAACTACGAGCGTCATGTCGATGCCATTATTTTTGGCAGGCAAAATAATACTAATCTGGCCTATAAACTATCTAACTATATGGGCATAATCTGGGGAGCTAAAAATGAATACAGCTCGATGTACTATCTCAATGGTCCTGATAATACACTTTTGCTGGTAACTACCCATTCGATATTAAAACCAGAGATTCGCTATAAAGAGAGTTATTTAACTTTAACCGCAGAAGAAAAACGCTCTGAGATGTTGACATTATCATCGGCTATAGACAAACGAGAAAGCTTGTCAAATATTCATCGTACACGCCCTGATAATTCATACTATTATACTTACCGCACAATGTTCAACTCACCAGGCCAATTGACTACCATTATAACTTTTGAATTACCAATAAATTTATTACTCTCAAAAAATATTAATCCTGAATACTTATCAATTACCTTTTCAAATGACATAATACACAACAATGGAAACCTAGTTGATATTGAATTTAATGGTCTCTCACTACAATTTACCCAACCCATTCCCGGAACAACTTACCGGCTAGTATATCAATTACCAATTAAAGATATCTTGTGGGATCTTTTATATAATAATTTGTGGGCCATAATCGCCATTTGTTTTTTTACAACCATCTCTATTGTTGGCAGCTTGTATATCAGGACACGTTTTGTTGCCCCTAACCAAAATATGTTTCACGAGATACAAATTACAAACACAATTAGCAACTATATTATTTCAAATATTCCTATTGGTTTTCTACTTTATAATTTCACAACCAATCGCAAAATTATGAGTAATGGAATAGCTGAATTACTTTTACCCCATATGGACTTGATACGTATTCGTGACATGGCAATCCAGCATCATGGGGCTATTCAAATTTCAATTGAAGATACTATTTATGAAATAAAATTACTTAATAATCAATTATTAGATAATACTTATATGTTTTTTATTCATGATCAAGATAAAGAAGCACTAACAAATAAAAAATTACTAATGGCTAAACATGAGCATGAAAAAAATATTCAAGTCCGACGCTCGATGTTGTCTAACATGTGTAAAGAGATCCATACTCCCATTATAGAAATTAATAGTCTTATTAACCAAATCAAAGAAACCTCTGATGAGCACAACATAAAATATTTAATTAATGAATCATTAATTAGAACACATTATATTGTTAACTGGATAGATAATATTGCTTTACTTAATACCATTGAATCTGGTGAATGGAAATTAGAGCAACCAAATGAATTTAAACCTGTCTCAATCGCTGAGATGATGAATAAAATACTAAAAGAAAAAATATCACTGCTTATCAACAAAGGTCTTTCACTTTACTATCATAATAATTTAAATTATGAACAACACATCACCACAAATAATAACACTTTATTTAAAATAATTTCACTTCTATTGAGTTATTCAATCAATACAACTAATTTTGGCAAAATTACTGTCATAGTAAACTATGCAACTAAACGACTATCCCTCGAGATCATTGATAGCGGTATAGGACTTAATGCAATGGATCTAGCAAATATCCACATGCCTTTTGCTAGTTCAACAAATAATGACGGAACCCTATCCAATTCAGGAATGACATTTTATCTATGTCATCAGCTATGTTACCGTATGAAAGGTGAATTTTTCATAAAAAGTAAAGTTGGAATCGGTTCTCATTATACAGTGACATTGCCCTTAGAATTAGAAAATGAACAAAGTTCCAAGTCATTACCACTTCTTGATGGTATTAATATACTTCTTGATATTAGAAATCCTGAAATTCATAAAATTATCCAGCAGCATTTAATGACTTATGGAGCTAATTATTCTGATATAGCTAAAAATAATTGTCATTCATCCTATGATTTATTTATAACTGATCATAAAACAGAATATAATAAACCGACAATTTACCTTGTTGATAATATTATTAATTATAGAGTAGTAAAACAAAATTTGATAAAATGTAATTTCAATTTTAATGATGAACTTATTAATGCAATTTCTATCTTAATCGAAGATAATTTGATTGCGGAGCAAGAATCAACCGATAAATCAATATTTACTATCATCAATCATAACAATAATTCAAACCTTATAATCCTTGAGGATTATAAAAAAGAGCTTTCTGATAGTGACTATCGTAATTTATTCCTTACTACAGTACCTATAGATATTAATAAGCTGTATACTAACCAAGAAAAAGGTAACTTAAAAAAACTAAAAGATATAGCACATAGACTAAAAGGTGTTTTTGCTATGCTGAACTTTGAGCTTCTTAAAAAAGCATGTGAGCAATTAGAACAGCACATAGCAGATAATAATGAATTTGAGATTTTAAATAGCATTAGAGATATTGATATCTTTATCAAAAAACTAATGCCAGAGGGCAACCAATAAAATGAATAACCTTAATGTCATTATCGCTGATGATCATCCTATTGTACTATTTGGTATACGAAAATCTCTTGAGCAAATCGAGGGAATTAATTTGGTTGGTCAATTTGAAGATTCCACATCTCTTATCAATAATATAGCCAAACTTAAAGCAGATATTCTAATTACTGATCTTTCGATGCCCGGTGATAAATACGGTGATGGAATTACATTAATTAAATACATTAAACGCCACTACCCTAACCTATCAATAATTGTCCTTACCATGAATAATAATCCTGCAATACTCAGTGCTGTGTTAGATTTAGATATCGAAGGCATCGTATTGAAACAAGGCGCTCCTGCTGACTTACCAAAGGCATTATCAGCTTTACAAAAAGGAAAAAAATTCACTCCTGAAAATGTATCGAAATTATTGGAGAAAGTTAATGCGAATGGTTATGGCGATAAACGTTTATCGCCAAAAGAAAGTGAAGTGTTGCGCCTATTTGCGGAAGGTTTTTTAGTCACCGAAATTGCAAAAAAACTTAATCGAAGTATTAAAACAATTAGTAGCCAAAAAAAGTCGGCTATGTTAAAACTCGGTGTTGAAAATGATATAGCATTATTAAATTATCTTTCTTCAGTCACAATTGAGAAAGAAATTAACTAGTAATATGATACAAATAAAAAACTGATTGATCCTAATCTTATCCTAATCTTATGGGCAATGAATAAGGTTAATCGGTTTTCCATCCTGTTTTTATAAATTAATAATCATTTGAATATTAAAATAGTATTTAATCATTATTTTCTTGTGTTGCTAATATACTAACATCGCAACACTTCAATAGCGATTGCTTTAATTTTTTTAATGTAACCGGTTTGGATAGACAGTCATCCATTCCTACACTTAAGCAACGCTGCTTTTCTTCTGCCATGGCATTAGCCGTTAAAGCAACAATCGGTATCGCATAACCTTCTTCTCTAATTAACTTTGTCAAACCATAGCCATCGAGATTAGGCATATTTACATCTGTCAAAACGATATCTATATTATTTTGTCGAACATAATCCAAAGCGATTAGCCCATCTTCAGCAAGTACTATATTAAAGCCTATTGATTTCAGCTGATCAGCCAGTAAACTCCGATTAATTGGATGATCATCAACAATCAATACCGTTAGAAAACATAATTTTTTATCTGGTAGTGACATTATTGAAGATGGATTAACAACCTCTTGCTCACCATTTTCCATCACTAATTGATCAATAAAACCATCTAATTTATCAAGTTGGTAAGTATTATGAAACCAATCATTTTTCGCATTTTCCTGGGGTTCACCGATA
The DNA here is from genome assembly GCF_964020125.1 of Arsenophonus endosymbiont of Crataerina pallida. Lineage (NCBI taxonomy): Bacteria > Pseudomonadati > Pseudomonadota > Gammaproteobacteria > Enterobacterales > Morganellaceae > Arsenophonus > Arsenophonus endosymbiont of Crataerina pallida. The sequence continues at coordinate 1,290,625 of NZ_OZ026540.1, forward strand.
AAAGTTGAAAATAACCTAAGTGTAAATTTGCTTTCAGCCACCAAGCCTTCATAATCAGTAATAATCAAATCATATATTTTATCTTTACTGTGTTCATTGCAAACTGTCGTTATCTTAAAGCCATTGTAGTCTAAATAAGTTTGTAGATAATCTCGCAGGTGATGATTAAAAAAATACAGACCGATACGAAAATTTTGCCGATATTCTGGGTGGCGACAAACCACATATTCACTATCAAACAAAGGTAGTCTAACGGTAAAACTACTACCTATACCAACCTGGCTGTTAACTTCAATATCGCCATCCATTAAGTTAATTAATTTTTCACAAATAGGTAACCCCAAACCAGTGCCCTGGGAAAAACTCTCATTATTAACTTTAATCTGAAAGAAAGGATCAAAAAGTTGCATTAATATATTATCAGGCATACCAATCCCCGTATCCCTAATTTCAATATAAATATAAAAATCTCTTATGAAAATATTTAACAGAATAAAACCAGTTTTTGTAAATTTAATCGCATTACTGAGAATATTAGAAACAATTTGCTGTACTCGAACCGAATCGGCATTAATAATATCGGGCACATTAGGATCAATATAGTAATAAATCGAAAGACCCTTTTTACCTATCAGCGGAATATAATTAGAAATAGTAAATGAGAAAACTTCACGACAATTAAACGGTGCTGGATCAATATTAAGTTGCTTAGATTCAATTTTTGAAAAATCTAAAATATCATTAATTATTTTTAATAATAATGATGAAGAGTGATCCATTGTCGTCAAAAGGCGATCAGCTTGAATGGGCAATTCATAAGATTGCAATAACTCTAAATTACCAATGATGCCATAAAGTGGTGTTCGTAATTCATGGCTAACGGTTGCTAAAAACATAGATTTGGCTTGGTTAGCCTGCTCTGATGCCTGCGCCATATTATGTAAAGATTTTTCCATCTGAACACGGGCACTAATATCAACCAAAACACAAATGGCCACTTCCTTATTTTGATAACGAGAAATAACATAACTTATTTGTAAATGGGTATGACTGGTAGTAACAACATCAATATAACTACTAGATTTATCTTGAATAATTGATAGGATGCGGGTTTTATCATCATGGCTTAATAATCGAAAATAATCATGGGCCAGTTCATTACTCAATATATTAACACCATCAACAAGACGTAAAATAATGATACCAACCGGCGCCGACGCCACTATTTTATGATTAAATTGCTCATGTTCTTCTAAACGAATGGCATTATCTTCTGCTGGTAATAACATCTTCCTTTCTAATAGCCAGATCAAAAAAGTAATTAAAATAAATGAGATTATATTTAACAGAATGCCGTTTATAATTGACAGCTTAAATTCATTAAGAATATCACTAATAGGTACAGAAAAAACAACACTTAATAACGAAGGTAGTAAGCGGTTTTTATAAATTAATCGACTAAAATCATTATCATAGCCAAAATGAAAGTTTTCTAACTGATAAACATAATCATCAGATCTTAAATTACTATCATACGGAAAATGTAATACTAATCTATTATTTGCATTTAAAACGAAGGTACTAATTGGCCTTTCATAGCGTAAATTAAATTGCTCCAAGCGTATTGAACGTTCTAGACCAATTAGACCAATCAAAGTCCCTTTATCATAAATAGGCGCTAATATGTAGAAAGAGCCATTATCAGTTCCCGACGCTGGTGTGATCCAATAAATATTTTGCTCTCTGCCTTGTGCCCTCAAGCTCATATAAGTCCGCATATTTTCATGGATTATTTTTTTAAACGATTGAAGACTGGTAGTACTGTTTCGGATAGCCAAATCAATCATGCAGTTACTTTCTGGGCCAACAATAAAAACCGTTTTTAAACCTTGTGGTGGCACAATATTATTTCGCCAAAAAGAGAATAATTGATTAAATGCGACTAAGTAACTCTTTGATGTTTCATGCAATTTGCTACAATCAGCATCTGCCGTTAGGGGTAAGTAGGTGAAATTAAGTTGTTTTGGCAAGACAGGCGTATAATTAGGATCTTGCGCTAATTTTTCGATATGGCTATCTACCATATATTGGATTGATCGCAGGGTTTTATCCGTATAATGCACATATTCAACCATACTGTCATAAGTAGATGAATACTGTTGATGTATATCAGATTTAACTTCATTAAAGATATTAAATAAATAAAAAAGTGTGATTACAGCTCCCATTGCCCACAGCATAACGCCGAGAGTACGGAACAAATAGCGAGAAATTTTCAATGACGTTCTAAATGAAGATAGATATCTCAAACACTGTCCTAACTATAAAAGAAGTGTATCAATGGTAAAGCATATACGTTAAGCGGAATAATAAAAAGTTATCACTAATAATGAATTGACATAAAGTGTAAAAACGGGCACCTACTGTGCCCGCTCAGACAAAACTAATTTATCACTCATTAAGCGAAAGATTTTCTACGTTATTGATATCAGGCTCTACTTTTACGCTGATTGTATCTTCTGTTAACGTTTGGTTATCATCTTCCTCTTCTTCAGGATCAACAACGCGTTGTAAACCAACTACTTTTTCATCTTCAGCAGTACGAATCAAAGTGACACCCTGAGTATTTCTACCGACAATGCTAACCTCTGCAACTCGGGTACGCACCAAAGTACCAGCATCCGTGATCATCATGATTTGATCAGTTTTTTCTACCTGAATTGCTCCGACCACATTACCGTTACGTTCACTAACCTTAATGGAAATAACACCTTGAGTAGCTCGAGATTTTGTTGGGTATTCACTCTGCTCGGTTCGTTTGCCATAACCATTTTCTGTAACGGTTAAAATATCACCTTCACCACGGGGTACAATCAGCGAAACGACCTTATCGCCAGCTTGTAGCATAATACCTCGAACACCCGTTGCTGTACGTCCCATAGGACGAACCGCATTTTCCGCAAAACGAACAACTTTACCACCAGCAGAGAAAAGCATTACCTCATTTTTACCAGCAGTCAAATCAACGCCAATCAGCTCATCGCCATCATTAAGATTAACTGCAATAATGCCGGCGCTTCTGGGACGACTAAAATCTTTTAGTGATGTCTTTTTAACTGTACCACTCGCGGTTGCCATAAATACATAATGACCATCATCAAATTCACGTACCGGCAAAATTGCGGTAATACGTTCATTCTGTTCTAACGGTAATAAATTGACTATTGGTCGTCCACGTGCGCCACGGCTAACTTCGGGTAATTGGTAAACTTTCATCCAATAGAGACGGCCACGGCTAGAGAAGCATAGAATTGTGTCATGGGTATTGGCAACTAACAAACGCTCAATAAAATCTTCTTCTTTGATACGCGCTGCCGACTTACCTTTACCCCCACGTCGCTGTGCTTCGTAATCAGATAGTGGCTGATATTTAACATACCCCTGATGTGATAAGGTGACAACCACATCTTCCTGGGTAATTAAATCTTCGATATTAATATCCGCGCTATTTTCAGTAATTTCCGTGCGACGGACATCACGATACTGATCTTTAACAGCTTCCAGCTCTTCACGGATAACTTCCATTAACCGTTCTGGGCTGGTTAATATATATAGCAATGTGGCAATCAGTTTTAGCAGCTCACTATATTCATCCAATATTTTGTCATGTTCTAAGCTAGTTAATTTTTGCAAACGCAAATCAAGAATTGCCTGAGCTTGCGGTTCAGTCAAATAATATTGACCATCGCGCACACCGTATTGGGGTTCAAGCCATTCAGGGCGAGCAGCGTTATCACCTGCACTGGCTAACATGGCAGAAACATTACCTAATTGCCAAGGACGAGCAATCAAAGCCAATTTCGCTTCATGAGGCGTTGATGCTTGGCGGATAAGTTCAATTATTGGATCAATATTTGCTAATGCGACGGCGAGAGCTTCCAAAATATGAGCCCGTTCACGCGCTTTACGCAATTCAAAAATAGTCCGTCGAGTGACCACTTCTCTACGATGGCGAACAAAAGCTTCAAGAATTTCTTTTAAGTTTAAAAGTCTAGGCTGGCCATCACATAAGGCAACCATATTAATGCCAAATGAGACTTGAAGTTGAGTGAGGGAATACAAATTATTCAGTACCACTTCCGCCACTGCATCTCGTTTTACTTCAATAACAATACGCATGCCATCTTTATCAGATTCATCACGTAATGCGCTAATCCCTTCAACACGCTTATCTTTAACCAATTCTGCAATTTTTTCAATTAAACGAGCTTTATTAACCTGATAAGGGATCTCATTGACAATAATTGTTTCACGACCACTTTTATCATCAACTTCAACGTTAGCTCGTACACGGATATAGACTTTACCACGTCCCGTCCGATATGCGTCGATGATACCGCGACGACCATTAATAATTGCAGCGGTTGGAAAATCAGGACCTGGAATATACTCCAGTAATCCTTCAATACTAATATTTTCATCATTGATATAAGCCAGACAGCCATCAATGACTTCACTAAGGTTATGAGGTGGAATATTGGTAGCCATACCAACAGCGATACCTGAAGAGCCGTTAACCAGCAAGTTTGGCACCCGCGTTGGCATAACATCAGGGATCTGCTCTGTACCATCATAGTTAGGAATAAAATCAACGGTTTCTTTATCTAAATCTGCCAACAATTCATGGGCAATTTTTGCCATGCGTACTTCGGTATAACGCATAGCTGCAGCAGAGTCGCCATCAACAGAGCCAAAATTACCTTGCCCATCAACTAGCATATAGCGCATTGAAAAAGGTTGTGCCAGACGTACTATCGCATCATAAACAGCGCTATCGCCATGAGGATGGTATTTACCAATGACGTCACCGACTACACGGGCTGATTTTTTGTACGGTTTATTCCAATCATTGCCCAACACATTCATCGCATATAATACGCGACGGTGAACAGGCTTTAATCCATCTCGTACATCTGGAAGGGCGCGTCCAACAATTACAGACATCGCATAATCCAAATAAGAGCTTTTCAGCTCCTCTTCGATATTGACCGGGGTAATTTCTCTTGCTATGTCACTCATGGAGCCACTGTCCCTCATACTCCTTATTCATTAAGGAGTAAAATTATACCACAAAATCGCCATTTTATAAAAACAGGAAACGCATAATGATCAATAAAACATGTATAATGACCTAATGCCATTATACAGTCTATGTTAATAAAAAAATTAAGGAGTAAATTTTCTGATGAATAACAAGAATTCGCTCAGCGAGGCAAATGTTGATCTAGCTGAAATCGACAAATTTAGCTCTATTGCGACTCGTTGGTGGGATGAAACGAGTGAATTCCAACCTCTTCATCGGATTAATCCATTACGTTTAAACTATATCCTGCAACAGGCTAATGGTCTGTTTGGTAAAAAAGTACTCGATATTGGCTGCGGCGGCGGAATTTTATCAGAAAGTATGGCTAAAGAAGGCGCCCTGGTGACAGGAATTGATATGGCCGCAGAGCCGCTGGAAGTCGCAAAGCTCCATGTATTAGAAAGCAATATGCAGATCAACTATCTACAGGAAACCGCTGAGAGTCATGCCGAAAAATACCCTAAAACTTATGATATCGTTACCTGTATGGAAATGCTGGAACATGTGCCCGATCCCGAGTCTGTCGTTCAATCATGCGCAAAATTAGTCAAACCGGGCGGTCATGTATTTTTTTCTACTATTAATCGTAATAAAAAAGCCTGGTTATTGGCAATTATTGCCGCTGAGCATATTTTAAAAATGGTTCCCAAAGGTACTCATGATGTAAAAAAATTTATTCGACCTTCAGAGCTACTCAGTTGGATAGATAAAACCTCTTTACAAGAACAGCATATGATCGGATTACATTATAATCCGATCAGCGACAAATTTGCGTTAGGCTCGAATGTTGATGTTAATTATATGTTGCACTTGTCAAATACAAATAATTGTTAACATTTGCTGAAGAAAGCAGCAGTCAGTAGGCCATTATTAAATTTATTTTTCACCATTGCCGGTAACATAAATTATAATATTCTTCTATTATCACACAGAGTTATCGGCCAATTAACAAAATTTAGCGCTCGATTATTGCTAAAAACCCCATTTTTTATAGACTTGATAAAAGTAGCAAATACCATTATCTTGTTAGTATAAACGCAATCAAACACTATATATTGTGTTTACTGCTCTCCATTTTAGTTCAAAATACAAACATAATATGCTATTAACAGCCCACCGTTTTGTATTTTGTTATTAACCATTGAGTGCAGTGATCGATAAATATTTAGCTAGTTAACTTTAGGTGTATCTACCCATGAACCAAAGTCTGTTAGTCACTAAACGTGATGGACATAAAGAGCGCATTGATCTTGATAAAATCCATAAAGTCATTACCTGGGCGGCTGAAGGCCTAAAAGATGTATCCGTTTCACAAGTAGAGCTACGTTCTCAGATCCAGTTTTATGATGGTATCAAAACGTCCGATATTCACGAAACCATGATCAAAGCGGCGGCAGATCTTATTTCAGCTGATACACCCGATTACCAATATCTTGCAGCTCGATTAGCTATTTTCCATCTACGCAAAAAAGCATATGGCCAATTTGAACCACCAGCACTATATCAGCATGTTTTGCATATGGTTAAAATAGGTAAATATGATAAGCATCTGCTGACAGATTATACAGCTGAAGAATTCGAGCAGATGGATAGTTTTCTGGATCACTGGCGTGACATGAATTTTTCCTATGCGGCAGTTAAGCAATTAGAAGGCAAATACTTAGTACAAAACCGGGTAAGCGGTGAAATTTATGAAAGTGCCCAGTTTCTCTATATCCTTGTTGCAGCATGCCTTTTTTCACGCTATCCAAAAGAGACGCGGTTAAACTATATTCATCGTTTTTATGATGCAATCTCAACTTTCAAAATTTCACTACCTACCCCGATTATGGCGGGGGTACGCACCCCAACCCGCCAATTTAGTTCTTGCGTATTAATTGAATGCGGCGATAGCCTTGATTCAATTAATGCCACTTCCAGCGCGATTGTAAAATATGTCTCTCAGCGTGCCGGTATTGGTATTAATGCCGGCCATATTCGCGCACTAGGTAGTCCAATTCGGGGAGGTGAAGCGTTTCATACAGGCTGTATCCCGTTCTATAAACATTTCCAAACTGCGGTAAAATCTTGTTCTCAAGGTGGCGTACGTGGTGGTGCCGCTACGCTATTTTATCCGCTCTGGCATTTAGAGGTTGAAAGCCTATTAGTATTGAAAAATAACCGTGGCGTTGAAGGTAATCGTGTTCGTCATCTGGACTATGGCGTACAAATTAACAAACTGATGTATGAACGCCTTATCAAAGGTAAAGAAATTACTCTCTTTAGCCCTTCTGATGTGCCCGGCTTATATGAAGCATTTTTTGCTGATCAAAACGAATTTGAACGTTTATATTTAAAATATGAGCAAGACGCAAACATACGCCAAAAACGCGTTAAAGCGCTCGATCTATTTTCACTTATGATGCAAGAGCGAGCGTCAACCGGACGTATTTATATTCAAAATGTCGATCACTGTAACACTCATAGTCCATTTGATGCTAAAGTTGCGCCAATTCGTCAATCAAACCTCTGTCTGGAAATCGCCTTGCCAACCAGGCCCTTAAATGATGTTAACGACGAAAATGGTGAAATTGCTCTCTGTACTCTTTCCGCCTTTAATTTGGGTGCCATTACCTCATTGGATGAATTGGAAGAGTTGGCGGTATTAGCGGTGCGTGCATTAGATTCACTGCTCGATTATCAAAACTATCCGATTGTTGCAGCGCAAAAAGGCTCTATGGGTCGTCGTACTTTAGGTATTGGCGTCATAAATTATGCTTATTATTTAGCTAAGCATGGCGTTCACTACTCCGATGGTAGTGCCAATAATCTGACCCACAAAACCTTTGAAGCGATCCAATATTATTTATTGAAAGCATCCAATGAACTGGCAAAAGAGCAAGGTGCTTGCCCATGGTTTAACGAAACTACTTATGCAAAAGGTATTTTACCGATTGATAGTTATAAAAAATCATTAGATGCACTAACATCTGAACCGCTACATTATGATTGGCAAACTTTACGCAAAGATATCAAGCAATATGGTTTGCGTAACTCAACGCTTTCCGCCTTGATGCCATCAGAAACTTCTTCGCAAATATCCAATGCTACCAATGGCATTGAACCACCGCGAGGCTATATCAGTATTAAAGCATCCAAAGATGGTATTTTGCGTCAAGTTGTACCTGAATACGAACGCCTGAAAGATGATTATGAACTTTTATGGCAAATGCCCAACAATGACGGTTATTTGCAGTTGGTTGGTATTATGCAAAAATTTATTGATCAATCAATTTCTGCTAATACGAATTATGATCCAACCCGCTTCCCAAATAATAAAGTTCCAATGAATCAATTACTGAAAGATTTGTTACTCGCTTATAAATATGGGTTAAAAACGCTTTATTACCATAATACTCGTGATGGTGCAGAGGATAGCCAAGCCGATCTTGAAGAGGTGATTGAATCAGCTGACAGCGATTGTGATGGCGGCGCTTGTAAGATTTAACGTGAGGACGTATGGAATACCAATATACAACATTTTCGCAAACCAAAAACGATCAATTGCAAGAACCGATGTTCTTTGGACAGCCTGTCAACGTTGCCCGTTATGATCAGCAAAAATATCCTATTTTCGAGCAGCTAATTGAAAAACAACTCTCTTTTTTCTGGCGCCCAGAAGAAATTGATGTTTCTCGTGATCGTATTGATTATCAAGCGCTACCTGAACATGAAAAACACATTTTTATCAGTAATTTAAAATATCAAACACTATTAGATTCTATTCAAGGACGTAGCCCTAACGTGGCACTACTGCCCCTTATTTCAATTCCTGAACTTGAAACCTGGATAGAAACCTGGTCATTTTCAGAAACTATTCATTCGCGCTCTTATACTCATATTATTCGTAATATTGTTAATGACCCATCAATTATTTTTGACGATATCGTAACTAATGACGAAATTTTAAAGCGGGCAAAAGATATTTCTACTTATTATGACGATTTAATTGAGATGACCAGCTATTACCATATGTTAGGTGAGGGCAATCATACAATTAATGGCAAAAATGTCATTATTTCTTTACACGATTTGAAAAAGCAGCTCTATTTATGTTTGATGAGCGTTAATGCATTAGAAGCGATTCGTTTTTATGTCAGCTTCGCTTGCTCATTTGCCTTTGCTGAACGTGAATTGATGGAAGGAAACGCTAAAATTATTAAATTGATTGCCCGTGATGAAGCTTTGCATCTCACCGGCACCCAACATATGTTAAACCTGATGCGTTCTGGTCAAGATGATCCTGAAATGGCCATCATTGCCAAAGAGTGTGAAGAAGCGTGTTACAAATTGTTTGTGCAAGCCGCCGAACAGGAAAAGGAGTGGGCAGAATATCTCTTCTCGAATGGTTCTATGATCGGTCTTAATAAAGATATTTTATGTCAATACATCGAATATATTACCAATATTCGCATGCAAGCGGTTGGATTAAAATTACCCTTCGAAACGCGTTCTAATCCAATCCCATGGATCAACGCCTGGCTAGTTTCTGATAACGTTCAGGTGGCCCCACAAGAAGTAGAAGTGAGTTCTTACTTGGTAGGGCAAATTGATGCTCAGGTCGATACCGATGAATTGGGCAACTTTGAGTTATAACCGTTATGGCAAGCTATAAAATTACCCTGCGCAACGCGCAGGGCATACTGATCCCTTTTCATTCCGAACAACATACTAGTCTACTTGATGCTCTGGAACAGAGTAAAATTCAAATTGAATTTCAATGTCGGGAAGGCTTTTGTGGTACCTGCCGGGTTCGTCTGCGAAAAGGAAAAGTGGCATATCGTCATAAACCAATAGCTTTGATTGATAAAGATGAGATATTAGCCTGTAGTTGCCGGCCTATCACCGATATTGATATCAATCAATAACACCAGCGGGCGCAAACAGTAAGACTATTTACGCTTTTTCAGCAACCACCAGCAACATCATCGGACGTCGTAGCTCATCTCTCATGCCATCAATTTTATCTAGCAAATAATCAGCCGGCTGAGGCTCAATGAGTCGCGCAATAGAAAATCCAGCTGTTAATAAACTGGTTAAATAAGTTGTTAAGGTTTTATGATACTTAGTCACTTTGTGACCGAGAAATTCTGCCTGACGCGCACTTTCGTTAAAATAGTTATCAACTGGCCAATGGAGCTTAGCGCCTGAACTATCATAACACCAATCTTGTGAACCATGAGCAGTAAAAACTGGGTGCTCGATTGAAAATATAAACTGGCCTTTCTCAGTTAAACAAGCGTAGATTTTATGGCATACTTGAGCAAAATCAGCGACATAATGTAATGCTAGCGAACTGACAACCAGATCAAAGCTAGCATTAGCAAACTGAATATCCTCTATCGCTTGTTGCCGATATTCAATGATATCAGGAAAGCGATTTTTTTCTTTTGCTACCTTTAACATTTTCTGCGAAATATCTGTACCAATCACTTTTCTCGCGCCATGCTCTGCTGCATATAAACAATGCCAACCGTAACCACAGCCCAAATCTAATACTGATTTACCTTGAAAATTAGGCAATAAACTTTGTAATGCTGGCCATTCACCAGCGGCATTTAATCCATCAACAGAACGAGGAAACTGGCTATAGGCAATAAAAAAATCATCCTGATCGTAAATATTCTCTTTCATAACTAAATTCCAATGATTGGTATATAACTAGCTTAACTATCACTCTCTAATCGAATTTTTATATTATGCCTGATCATCATTCAATTAACTACTGTTCAGACTGATAATGTAAACATAAAATTCCATAATATGTAATATTAATTTGACACATAATAATCAATCATTTACTCTGCCCCCATATTAAATTTAGCGCTATAAGGCTCAGGATCACTTGTGAAAAATCTCACACTGGGTAGTATTTTAATTGTTGCTGGCACAACAATCGGTGCCGGTATGTTGGCAATGCCACTTGCCGCATCAGGCGTTGGTTTTCCCATGATTGCACTTATGCTAATTGGGTTATGGGCTTTAATGAGTTATACCGCGCTATTATTAGTCGAAGTATATCAATACAACCCCGCACATTTAGGTTTAGGCTCTATTGCCAAACGTTATCTTGGTTTACCTGGAAGAGTGATAACCAGTTTAAGCATGCTACTACTGATGTATGCATTAGCGACCGCTTATATCGGTGGTGCAGGGGTTTTGATCGCTAATAGCCTTTCATCTTGGACAGGTATAAATATTAGCATCAATTCTGCAATTATTTTATTCACCATTATTGGCGGTACGATTGTCTGTATTGGCACTCATTCAGTCGATTTGATAAATCGCATTTTGTTTATCGCAAAAATTGTTTTTCTGCTCATCATGCTAGTCGTCATGATGCCCCACGTAGAAAATATTAATCTTACCGCTATGCCAGTAGAAAAAGGATTAGTCTTATCAGCGATCCCAGTCATTTTTACTTCATTTGGCTTTCACGGTAGTATTCCGAGCCTGGTAAGCTATATGGATGGTAATATCAATAAATTACGTAAAATTTTTATTATTGGTAGTGCTATCCCACTATTCGCTTATATTTTATGGCAGATAGCCACCTTAGGAGCTATCCCACAAACCAACTTTATCGATATATTAGCCAACCAGTCGGGTTTAAACGGATTACTGAGTGCAATTAATGATATCGTCGCCACTTCACAAGTAAATATTGCTGTTAACCTATTCATGGATCTGGCGTTGGCGACCTCTTTTTTAGGTGTTACGCTGGGTTTGTTTGACTATTTGGCCGATATGTTTAAACGTAAAAATACGCCATTTGGTCGCTTGCAGAGTGGATTATTAACCTTCCTGCCACCACTGGTTTGCGCGCTATTTTTCAGTAGTTTTGTTCAAGCCTTAACCTATGCAGCTGTTGCTTTATCGATTTTAGCACTCATTCTGCCAACTTTGATGGTGATGCGCGTCAGAAAAATCGAAGCAAATAAAACTAATCGTTATCGGGTTAAAGGTGGAACGCCCGCATTACTAATAGTGCTAACTTGTGGTGTTGCCGTGATTTTAATTCAGATTGGTATTGTTAGTGGTATGTTACCTGCTGTTGGATAACACTTTTGACATAAAGAAAAAGTAAAGCACCATAATTCATATGGTGCGAACAATTAAGCAGCTAAAAACTGACGCCTGCACCAAGATAAAAACCATCTGCAATGGTATTGTTAGGATGCTGATTCTTGCCTTGCAGTTTAATAAAACGATAACCAAAATTAATTGCTAATGGTTTAATCACTTCATATTTAATGCCCACATCCGCTTCCTGATAAGCATAATTGCCCGAAGTGAAATCACGCGGTGAGCCATAAACTTCCCCATATAAAGCCAACGATGGCATAATTTGCCAATTAGCACCAACACCAGCCGCAAAGGCAAAACCGTTATTATTATCTTGTGGTGATAAATAATAAGCTTTTCCACCAATATAAGCGCTAAACGGCCCTAAAGGTAAGCCAAAAGTTGCCCCTAAGCTAACTACCTGACCATCATGATCGCTACGTGCCCAATTGCCATTTATGCCTAACCCTGCCCCTTTGCTGCCAATGCCAGCCGCTAGTTCAGTAAAATCTTTTCCTACTTGTGCACTGACAGAAGCGGCATTAGAATGACCTGAGAATAAAAAACATCCAACTGTTACCGGTAATAAAAATTTTTTCATTAAAATAGTTATCCTAAGCTACTAATTATTCTGGTTACTAAAATATCAACAATATATTTCATTTTCTTTCGAATTATTATTATTTTTTTGTAAAAAACATTTTTTGCTCTGATATATCGCAGCAATAGGTATTTTTGATTGGCTATATACTTTATTAGCTTAGATAATCTATTTGATATGACTTTAATAAAAATTATGTAACACCTGCTAATTGTTTTTAACTACATTTTCTATCTATTTCAACTAAAACTGGAGATGAGTAATGGAGAAAAAAGAAGGTCTTACTACCGCTGCAGGCTCACCCGTCGTTGATAATAATAATGTTATCACCGCAGGCCCTAGAGGCCCGATGTTATTACAAGATGTTTGGTTTTTAGAAAAATTGGCTCACTTTGATCGTGAAGTTATTCCTGAACGCCGTATGCATGCCAAGGGCTCTGGGGCATTTGGTACTTTTACCGTTACCCATGATATTAGCCAATATACACGGGCAAAAATCTTCTCTGAAATAGGTAAGGAAACCAAATTATTTATCCGTTTTTCTACCGTGGCCGGCGAACGGGGAGCTGCTGATGCAGAGCGAGATATTCGTGGCTTTGCCTTAAAGTTTTACACTGAAGAAGGTAATTGGGATTTAGTGGGTAACAATACACCGGTTTTTTATTTACGTGATCCATTAAAATTTCCTGATCTTAATCATGTGGTAAAACGTGATCCGCACACTAATTTACGTAACCCTGCTTATAAATGGGATTTTTTCTCGCATTTGCCTGAATCTCTTCATCAATTAACTATTGATATGAGTGACCGAGGTATACCTAAATCCTACCGTCATATGCACGGTTTCGGTAGTCATACCTATAGTTTTATTAATGAAAAAAATCAGCGATTCTGGGTTAAATTTCATTTTCGTTGCCAACAAGGTATTGAAAATTTGATGGATGACGAAGCGGAACAAATTATCGCTAAAGATCGTGAAAGTTCACAACGTGATCTGTTTAATGCCATTAACAGCCAAAATTATCCACGTTGGAAATTGCAAATCCAAGTGATGCCTGAAGCCGATGCCGCTAAACTGCCTTACAACCCATTTGATTTGACCAAAGTATGGCGACATAAAGATTGCCCATTAATAGATGTTGGTGAGTTTGAATTAAACCGCAATCCTGATAATTATTTTGCTGATGTGGAACAAGCCGCCTTTAGCCCAGCGAATATCGTGCCAGGTATTAGTTTTTCGCCGGATAAAATGTTACAAGGCCGGTTATTCTCTTATGGCGACGCGCATCGTTATCGGTTAGGCGTCAATAATTTTCAGATCCCAGTAAATAAACCACAGGCTAACTGTCCATTTCATAACTACCACCGTGATGGTGCCATGAGAGTGGATGGTAATAGTGGCAATGGGGTTACTTACGAACCAAATAGTGCGGGCCGATTTCAAGAACAACCTCAATTCAAAGAACCACCGTTGACATTATGTGGAACAGCCGATCACTGGAATCATCGGGAAGATGAAGATTATTACAGTCAGCCACGAGCACTTTATAAACTGCTCAGTAAACACGAACATAAACGTATGTTTGACAGAATTGCCAGTGAATTAGTTGAAGCTTCAATTGAAACCCAGCAGCGGCAGGTTGCGCTATTTAGCAAGGTACACCCTAAATATGGTGAAGGGGTTGAAAAAGCATTAGAAAAATGGTGAAAAAAACAGCATAAATAAAATTGCTTGCTAGCAAACGGAGAGAGTAAAACCTCTCCGGATCATTTTTACGCTGATGCAGTCTAAAAATTGTATTTAGCCAAGGATATACATTACTATCTATTATCGCCTTAAAGCCAGCACCAGATTATCTTAATCCACTTGATTATCATTATGATGCTGCAAAAGCCATTGCTTTATATTGCGGCGTGAAAGCTTAATGCCGGCATTATCGATTAACATGCTAGGCAATAAATAATAAGCAATAGGTCGTTGAAAGGCCGCTAACCGATGATTTAACCACTGACTTAAGCTGGTTACCAGTTGTTGATTATCAGACTCAATGACCGCAACTGGACGGTGACCAAATTCTTTATCAGCTATTGGAATGACAAAACTCTGTTTAATATCAGGATGACTATTCAATATCGATTCGATATCTTCGGGTTGAATACCTTCCCCGCCACTAAAAAATTGATTATCCAATCGACCTAAGATCCGCCATTCTCCACCCGAAAAAGTACCTTTATCACGGCTAGCAAACCAACCATTAACTAATGCTAAGGGTAAGATTTTACCCTGCCACCAATAGCCTAATGCCAAACTATCAGCCTGAATATGAATTTCATTATTCACTAAGCGAAGAGACTTGCCGATTAAAGGTAAACCGACGCCTAGAGTACTATCTGCTTGTTTCGCGCAAACCGTGGAGGCTGTTTCTGTCATACCATAGCCGAGCCAACAACGGATGCCATGCTGCTTAGCCGTAGTGACTAGCTCATGCGGGATCATCGCACCGCCTAATAACACATTTTGTAAACTGAATTTTTGCTCAACCTCTTTTATCTTCAATAAACGCCATAATTGAGTGGGTACTAAAGAAGCGTGGCTGCATTGCTGTAATGCATGTGGTAATGAAATGGTTGCTTTTATTGCTAATCTTGCTCCTCGATATAACCACCGCCAAACAATCCCCTGACCTGAGACGTGAAAAAGCGGTAAAGAAAGTAACCAACAATCCTCACGTTCAAACGGTAATAACGAAAGCACACCTTTAGCACTATTGAGATGAGCGGTAATATTATGCACCACCGCTTTCGCTATTCCGGTTGAACCCGAAGTTAATATTAATGTTGCCGGCAGCAATGGCATAAAAGGTACCGGGCCAGTAACACCATGTTGAAGATTAACCGATTTTGCTATTACTGCACGATAGTCTAACAATTTTACCTTCGGCAAAAACAACGGTTGTTCAGTAAAATCAATCATATAATCAACCGACAAACCGGTAATTAATTCTACTACTGTGCTCTCTGGCAGTTGTGGATTGAGGGGCAAAATACGCGCCCCCAACTGTAGTAATGCCAGCTGACATAACAGCATAGAAAAACTATTTTTTCCTCTTAGCATGACAATCATCGGCTCGGGAGCAAGCAACTGACGGTGGAGATTGTCGGCAACGCAATTAATTTTTGCTACCAATTGCCGCCAACTATATTGTCTATGCTCAGTTATCAGTGCAATGTCAGCAGGCGATTTTTCTGCCCAATAGATCCAAGGCCATTGATTAAATATCATTCATTCTGCCATATTAGTTCTAATTCATTTAATCCGATTAATGGCAATGAACTTTCAGGCCATTGACGAACCAGTTGAGTCTGGAACAAAGACAAGGTATCTAATCCGGGAACGGTTTCTGGTGTTAACCAGCTTGCTATTCTAGCTAATTGTGTTAGACCAAAACTACTTTCAAGACTTGAACTAATTACAGTATTTAATCCCAAAGCCCTGGCGTCATCAATAAGTTGCTTACAGTGATTTAAGCTACCCAGTAAGGTAGGTTTAATAACAATGGCGCTAACACCTGGCTGTTTTTCAAGTTTAAAATTAGGTTCGCGCACACTTTCATCCCAAGCAATAGCGATCCCCGTTTGTTGAGCAAACGCTAATGAGTCAAGCATGGTTTTACAAGGCTCTTCAATAAAATCAATTCTACTGCGATTGGCTGGCTTAATATACTTGGCAAACGCGGCGGCTTGTGATTGGTTCCAGCTTCGATTAGCATCCAACCGTAAACGCAATAAAGGAACCGCATCAAGTAGCAAATTAACCACCATCCCATCCCGCACCGACTCATAAAGGCCAACCTTAACCTTAGCCACTTTTTCACTGCTAGCACCATTTAATTGTAAAATAAGCGCATCCAGATCACCGGTGCAAAAGGGTGCTTTTGGATAATGGGTTATTTCAGGTAATTCAGCCTTTAATTCAGCCAGCGCACAACTGAGCCCAAAAGCCACTGATGGAATATGGCACGTTTTAACTGTTGCACCCTGGCACCAGTTATGTAAGCCTGTTTGCAATGATTGCCTGGCCATTTCCAGTGTTTCGACACTAAACTTGGGTAAAGGTGAAATTTCACCCCAACCTTGGGAGTCATTTTCCTGTAAATGAATAAGAAAACCATCACGGGTTTTTAATCGCTGCTGCCTTAATACGATCCCTGCTTCCATAGGTAGACTAAATTGATATATTGCCGCCTTACGCATTATGGATTACGCTCAAAGCTTGAAAAATCAGGTTGCCGTTTTTCATTGAAAGCATTTCTCCCTTCCTACCCTTCTTCGGTCATGTAAAATAACATGGTTGCATTACCGGCTAACTCTTGTAAACCGGCCTGGCCGTCACAATCCGCATTAAGCGCTGCTTTCAGACAGCGTAGTGCCATTGGGCTATTTTTTAATATCTCACGACACCAGCCTACCGTTTCACGCTCCAATTCAGCATAAGGCACAACCTGATTTACCAATCCCATCTCTAGTGCTGACCGTGCATCATATTGACGGCATAAGAACCAAATTTCGCGTGCTTTTTTTGTCCAACGATGCGTGCCATATAGGACGCTCCCCAACCACCATCAAATGAGCCAACCTTAGGCCCCGTTTGACCAAATATGGCATTGTCAGCAGCAATGGTTAAATCACACATCATATGTAATACATGCCCACCGCCAATCGCATAACCGGCAACCATAGCAACAATCGGCTTTGGACAGGTCCTAATTTGCCGTTGAAAATCTAAAATATTTAAGTGGTGAACGCCATTATCATCTCGATAACCACCATAATCACCGCGAATTTTCTGATCACCACCGGCACAAAAGGCTTTCTCACCCTGGCCGGTTAAAATGATGCAACCTATCGCATTATCGTAACGGGCGTCGGATAACGCCTGGATCATCTCTTTGACGGTTTGTGGCCGAAATGCATTACGAACATGTGGACGATTGATTGTAATTTTAGCAATTCCATCTTTGCTTTTATGATAAAGAATATCTTCAAATTGGGCTGAATAATCATGCCATTGAGCAACAGCATAAAGTTGTTCTTCATTCAGACATTGCATATTCAATTCCTTCCGTCAGAAAATGTTAAAAAACGCTCCACTGCTGTAGCATAAGCGACTGGATTACTACGATGGGCATTATGCCCAGCTCCAGGTATCCGGATAAGTGATAACGAAAATTGTTGTGAGATAGAGCAAAATTTTTCGTCATACTCACCACAGAGGTAGCTGAACGGGTAGTTTCGCTGTAATAATTTATTGACTAAAAAAGGTTGTTTACCTAGTGAAGTCGTTTCCAATAAATGAGCAACATATTCACCACGGTTATTGCCGCGTTCAGTAATTAATTGTTGCCGTTGCTCGGCAGATAAATCATCAAAAACGGCTTGCTGATACCAGTCAGATAAGACACTATCCATTGGCTCGCATCGAAAGCGTTTTGCCCAAGACTGATCATGCTTTATACGTAGCAGGCGATCCGTTGGCTGTGTTAAACCAACATTAGCCCCCTCAACAATCAAGCCTTTCAATTTAGTGGGTTGAAACTGACAGGCGTAATACATAGCAATTCTGCCACCCAACGAATAGCCGATTAGATAGTAACTATCAATTTGATTAGCCCCAATAGCCTGCTCAATTAGCCGACTTACGTGAGAAAAATCGGTTAATTGAAGGTGAGGTGAACGCCCATGTCCCGGTAAGTCAATTGTAAGTGACGGACGATTAACGCATTTTTCTATAATAGGTAGCCATTCACTGCCGTTGCCAAGTAGACCATGTAACCAAACTAACCATGTTCCAGCACATTTTTCATGATATCTTCGCGTATATAGCATTATAATTCCATCATCTGGTTAACAAGCTGATTGAGTGTTCTCGCACCTTCATCACCGGCTACTAACAATTCGATCATCAACGCCCTGCCGCCCTGCTGCCAATAATTGTTGATGGTATCTTTCAACTGAAGCCAATTTGATGGTGAGGAGTAAGATAGTCCAAACATAGAAGCCGCATGCTTAAATTGCAGATGATGAGGCAGGCAATAAAAACGTTCTCTTTCCATCTCAGGAGTAGGTAACATAGAGAATATTTGGCCACCATTATTATTCACCACAATCAACACCATGGGCGCCACGCAAGCACGTAATAAATTTAGACTATTTAAGTCATAAAGCGCCGAAATATCGCCGATAATCCCCAATGTGGGTTTTGCATTGGCAGCTTGCACACCGGCTAGCGTAGCAATCAAACCATCAATACCACTCGCTCCACGATTGCTATAAATTGGATAACTGGTCGGTAATTGGCCTAGGGCATCAATTAATCTGACAATCAAACTATTACCAACAAAAAGTTGCCCATCTGTCGGTAACAAATGTGCAAGTTGATGAGCAATAGCGGCCTCTGAAAATTGTTGAGTAAACTGTTTACTGACCGTGCGATGAACGTTATTAACAATTTCTGTCAATGCATGCGCCCAAGGCAAACAGCTAATTGGCGGATGCGCAATTAACCAGTCAGATACGGTACTAACCAACCGCCTACCACGATGATGAGTCGGATCTAAACGACCGGGAATGCTATCAATAATCCAATATTCCTCTGGTTGGCATTGTGCTTGCCATTCTAATAAACGTTTACTGGTTAAACTTGAGCCAAACTGGACGACTAGCTCTACATTTTGCAGAATGTTTTTTGCCTCTGTTACGGATAGCCAGAGATCAGCGCATGGTAAAGGTTGCCCAGTTTGTGATAAAACATGCCAATCAACAACTAATGCTAGTGAGCTGGATCTGGAACCTATCAACCAGAGTGTCGAAGATTGCCACCAACTAGCCAGTGAATTTTGCCAGTCAATTTGTGCTGAGCTGTCCCCATATAAAGGTTCAGCAAATGGGCAATTGATATGCAAAGTGCCGTGAGAAAGATTATTCATCGCATTGTCAATAGTACTCACCAACCATTGTGCATTGATAGCTTGTGTTGGGCTAGGCAATGCTAATGTTTGTGCCGGATGATCAGCAAAAATAGCCGTTTGTCGGATAGCCTGATTAGCACCACAATCAATTAATTCAGCAGGTCTATCGGCGGTTAAAAAAATGATATTTTCACCGGTCAAGCCGGCTTCTATTAAAGCAGGATATAAGTTAGCTACTGCGGTACCAGAAGTGACAATAACCTCCACCGGTTTACTAATAACTTTAGCCAAGCCTAAAGCAAAATAGCCCAACCCTCGCTCATCATAGTGAGTATGGCAAATTAATTTACTATGTGCCGCAGCTGCCAATGTCAATGGCGTAGAGCGAGAACCTGGCGCAATACAAACATGACTTAAACCATGTCTGGTTAATGCTTCCAAAATGACTTCCACCCATTGACGGTTAAAAACACTATGCGACATATATTACTCAAAGCAGAAATAAGAAATAAAATAATAGCAATTTTAAGTAAAATTACGTGATTTTCCTTATTCCAGTTCAATAAAATGACGCTAAAAAATTATTTTTGTTGTTAATATCAACTTTCACAACAAAATATTTCTCTATTTAGCAATGTTTGTAAACCTGCGGCCTTATTTTCGACTTCCAGCCATTCTTGCCGCGGATCTGAATCCTTAACAATACCGGCGCCGGCATAAAGCCGAAGATGATCATAATTGATATGTGCACAACGCAAAGAAACCACAAATTCACTTTGATTTAGTGATAAATAACCGGCACTACCTGCGTACCAACCGCGGCAAATAGGCTCATTTTGCTGTAAAAAATGCTTGGCTATTTTCCTCGGTACACCGGCAACCGCAGCGGTTGGCTGTAAACGGTATAGACAGTCGCTATCGCTAGCATGATGTAACGTGACATGGATAAGACGACGCAAATGCTGAATTTTACGTAATAAAATAATATCAGGTGGGGAAACATCAATTTTTTCACTATTATTGTGCAATCTTTGGCAAATATCCTCCACCACCAGTAAATTTTCATGTTGATTTTTATCATCATGCATTAACCAATCGGAATTGGTTTTTCTGACTATGGGGTCTGATGAATTAACTACTGTTCCAGCTAACGCTTCAGTGTAAAGTTGTTGAAATTTACGATAATAAAGTCGCTCAGGGGTTGATGATAAAAAGGTATGTTGAGCGTTAAAGGACATCATAAAATGATAACATTGACCATTAACCGCTTTACTTGCCGACAGTAGACTTGCCAGATTTAACGGTTTGGTTAATTGAATATCCGTTTGACGGGCAATCACAACTTTATCCATAACCCCACTATTGATCAATTCTACTGCCTGAGTGGTTAAATCGTGCCATTGTTGATATTCAGGAAGGTGTTGAATTCGCTTAATACGGCTATTAATCGGCAAGATGGATTTGACTGATTGCAATTTGGATAAAAATTGCAGGGCATCTGGCAGATCTTGTTGATCAATAATATTGATAGCCAATATCCACTTTTCCTGACAATGACGAAACTCAATTCGTGGTAAAAACAAATAGCTATCATTACCAACAAAATCGGCATAATATTCATTATCCGGCAGTGGCTGCCAAGCGTTCAATCCCCAGATCCGCATGGTTGGTATTGCTGTTTGTTGCTGTAAAAATTGTTCAGCATCAGCAATGTTGCTAAAATGTTTTACCTCACCGAGTAAAACCGCTTCTTCATGACCATCGCGATGATACCAATAAAATTGAGGATAAAATTGCTGACTGGCTAACCAATCTAAAGCAGGAAATGTGATATCAGCGGGTAAAGGGAATTAATATTGTCGCACACTTCCTGCATCGATTTGTTGTTCAGATAAAAATTGATGAACACTTGCCATAAACTCGGTAATATTAACCACTATTACTATCCTCTTGACTTACCATCCAATAAATCATTTTATCAAGCCAATTGGCTAACCTCGTATTTATTCTGCTATTTGTATCTTTAGCAAACCATTGGTTAGTTTTTTCACTTTTGATAACATTGAGCGTAAAAAACCCAGCGATATTAGCGCTGGGTTATTAACGTATACTGATATTTATGCCGCCAAGGCAGCAACCGCAATCTCAAACAATGGTTGTGGCCATATTCCCAATAAAATTGTAATAACAGCACACAAGAGCGCAAATAAAGTTGCTAAATTAACATTTGACTGTTTGTCAGATTGATTATTTGTTACTGGCTGACGGCTATATAGACTGGCCATAAAACGTAAATAATAGTATAAACCCATCGCACTACCGACAATAACGGCAGCCGTTAGCCACCACAGC
This sequence comes from Arsenophonus endosymbiont of Crataerina pallida, assembly GCF_964020125.1. Lineage (NCBI taxonomy): Bacteria > Pseudomonadati > Pseudomonadota > Gammaproteobacteria > Enterobacterales > Morganellaceae > Arsenophonus > Arsenophonus endosymbiont of Crataerina pallida. The sequence goes on from NZ_OZ026540.1 coordinate 1,312,793, forward strand.
TCGGCATTGATAGCGCTAATGATGAGATAAAATTTACCAATAAAACCTAAAGTAATCGGTATGCCAGCTAACGACAACATCATGATAGTCAAAATAATCGCTAGAACCGGTTGGCGCCAATATAATCCCCGATAAGCACTAATATCGTCTTTATCATCGCCACAATAAGGACTAGATAGAATACTTACCACGCCAAAAGCCCCTAAACTAGCGAATAAATAGCCAATAAAGTAGATTGACACTGTAATTTGTGCTGCAACACTATCAGTCTGTAAAGCAATTAACGGTAGTAGCAAATATCCCATATGGGCAATAGATGAGTAGCCTAACAGACGCTTAATACTCTGTTGTGAAATAGCCATCAAATTACCAAACAGTATAGAAGCAATGGCAATAACGCTGAGTACTGACAATAATGCCTGACTTTCTGCTAGGGGTGATGTCATCAGTAGACGCATTAAAACCGCAAAAATAGCGATCTTGCTGGCAGTTGCCAAAAATGTCGCAACTGGTGCAGGCGCACCTTGATAAACATCCGGCGTCCATAACTGGAATGGGACAAAAGAGAGTTTAAAACCAATACCAACCAACATCATGCCTAAACCAACCATAAGGACTGGATAGTGAATAATATGCTCATTTAGGCTTGAACCTAATTTGGCAAAGGCTAAACTGCCTGATTCAGCATAAAGTAATGCCATACCGAACAATAAAAATGCAGAAGCAGCGGCGGATAGTAACATATATTTAATGCTGGCTTCTAATGAACGCTTTTGAGTAAAGGCATAACCAACCAAGCCAAATAATGGCAATGAAATCAATTCAATACCAATAAATAAGGTTGCTAAATGATTAGCCATTGATAACAGTATCCCGCCCGTTACCGCAATACTTAGTAATAAATAAAACTCTTCTTTATTATCCGTATACCCTGCAAGCCATCGATAGGCATAAATTGCTGTGCCAATACCGGCAATCAAAATCAGTGTGCTATAGAAAAGTGAATATTTATCGACATAGATTAATGGCGTCACTTCAATCGGCAACCTATCTCCAATTAACAAGCAAGATAGCAGGGCAATAATAAAACCGGTTATTGTTAATGTGACATTGATTAAATGATGGCGTTGCCAGGCAATGGATAACATCACATTCACCACTAATAGCCCAACGATCAAAAGTGGTGACAATGCGATCAATTGTTCAAAAGTTATGGTCATGACGAATTATGGCCTTAATGTTGAAAATGAAATGGAATATAAACTGTGGAGTGATTCCATCACATTTTTTGAAGTATCTAACACCGGTTGCGGATAAAAACCTAATACCACTAATAACAGTGCTAATGTCAATAAAACCAACACCTCGCGACCATTTAAAGCAGGCAGTGCTTTTTCCGATTTTGCAGTACCATAATAAACTTGTTGCATCATCCAAAGTGCATAAATAGATGCAAATACCACACCGAATACCATAATAATGGTCACCAATTTAAATTGGCCAAAAGTACCAAATAGGATCATAAACTCACCGACAAAATTTCCGGTACCCGGCATTCCTAAGGTTGCAACCGCAAAAAATAGTGATAGCGCAGGCAGCCACATGATCCGTTTCCATAATCCGCCCATCATGCGCATATCACGTGTTCCGGTGCGTTCATAAAGTTGACCACTAATAATGATCAAAGCCGCACCTGATAAACCATTGGCTATCATCTGTAACACAGCTCCTTGGTAAGCAAGAATGGAGCCTGCATAAATGGCGACGGTAACAAACCCCATATGCGACAAACTACTATAAGCCACCAGACGTTTGATATCTGTCTGTTTAAATGCTAACCATGCACCATAAAATATACTGATCACACCTAACGTCATGGCGATAGGGGTAAATTGAATCGATGCTTCAGGAAATAGCGGTAAAGTGAAACGCAATAAACCATAAGCGGCCGTTTTCAGCATGATACCTGAAATATCAACGGAGCCGGCCGTTGGGGATTGTTCCTGCGCGTCTGCCATCCATCCATGAAAAGGTACCAAAGGCATTTTTACCGCAAAAGCAATAAAAAACCCCAGCATCAATAAATACTGTGTCAGCGCTGACATTTTGGTATTTAACAGATCGTGATAGGCAAATGACCAATCACCCGATAATTGATAATGAATCAATGCCAATGCCACAATCGCCAGCAACATAATCAAGCCACTTGCTTGGGTATAAATAAAAAACTTAGTTGCAGCATTAACATGTGCACGTTCTTCTGAGCCTTTATGTCCCCAATTAGCAATTAGAAAATACATCGGGATCAACATCATTTCCCAGAAGAAAAAAAACAAAAACAGATCCACCGCCATGAAAATTCCCATCACGCCGGCTAAAATCCACATCAAATGGAAGTGATAAGCACCCTGATTAGGTTGATTTTCACTCCACGAACTCAATATGGAAAAAATCCCCATAATAGCCGTTAGCACTATCATTAGTAATGATAAACCATCAATGGCTAGGGCAATATTAATACCTAATGGCGTGATCCATGGCATGAAAAAGATCGCCTGCCATTGGGGTAATGCCAACGTATCAGGCAACGAATAATTTCCCTGCAACCAAAGTAATACAGAGAGGAGCAGTGTTAACCCCATCACAAGCAGTGCCAAATAGCGTGGTGCCCATTTATTGAATCGTTCGGACAGCCAACATAAGACACCACCGATGAAGGGGAGAAGTATTAGCCAAGGTAATAGCATGGCGCAATGTGTCCCATAATTAAACCAGAAGTAACAGTGCTAACATCAACACTGCCCCTAACCCCATAGAAGCCAAATACCAACGGATCTGCCCATTCTGGCTTAACGTTAAGCCTTTATTGCCCCAACGTGACATCACAGCGGGAATATTCATTAATGAATTGACAGGATCATTTGCCAATAATTGAGCAATTGCTTTAAATGGTTTTACAAAAATAAGGTTATAGAGTTGGTCAAATCCCCAAGCCTGATACCACCAAACAGTAAAGAAACGCCCTGCTGCGCTTTTAGCAATTGATTTAACAACCTTACGTTTGCCTATATAGAGGAATACCGCCAGTGCCAACCCCAATAATGCAACAATTGCTGAAATTATTTCCAGCCTAACTTTACCCGACTCATTGATTGTTTCATTGACAGGAAATATGCCCGCTAACGGTTGAACAATCTGTGCACCAATAACCGTAGATAAAACTGCTAATACAGCTAACGGCAGAGTATGACTAATACCGCCGACAGTTTGAGCTGAGGTCTGTTTTTTGCCATGGAAGACAATAAAAATCATACGGAAGGTATAAAGTGCGGTCATAAATGCACCAACTATACCAGCCCAGAGTAAAACTGTTTCTCCTTGAAGGGCTGCTCCCCATAAGATATCGTCTTTGCTATAAAAACCGGCAGTAACTAGTGGTATTGCCGCTAGCGCGCCACCGCCGATTAAAAAACAACCATAAACAAAAGGTAACGTTTTACGTAGACCACCCATCTTGAATATATTTTGTTCATGGTGACAGGCAACAATCACTGAGCCAGCGGATAAAAAGAGTAAAGCTTTAAAGAAAGCGTGGGTCATTAAATGAAAAATAGCCGCATCCCAAGCCTGAACACCTAAAGCTAAAAACATATAACCTATTTGACTCATCGTCGAATAAGCTAATACGCGCTTGATATCTGTTTGTACTAAGGCCGCAAATCCAGCCAATATTAGGGTGACTGCACCAATAATAGCGACTAAGTGCAATATTTCCGGCGCCATCAAAAATAGGCTATGCGTGCGAGCGATTAAATAAACTCCAGCAGTTACCATTGTTGCTGCATGAATAAGCGCAGATACTGGAGTTGGTCCCGCCATTGCATCGGCTAACCAGGTCTGCAAAGGCAACTGAGCAGATTTACCGACTGCACCGCCAAGGATCATTAGCGTAGCCCAATTAATCAGCGAAGAGCCTGCACTAATTTGTTGTGGTACCAGTATGCTCAATTGATGGAAATTAAGGGTGCCAAATTGGTTATAGAGAATAAACATGCCAATAGCTAAAAATACATCACCAATCCGCGTGACAAAAAAAGCCTTCATGGCTGCTTTGCCATTTTCTGGATTGGTGTAATAAAAACCGATTAGCAAGTAACTACATAACCCGACGCCTTCCCAACCCAGATACATTAGCATCATGTTATCAGCCAAAACTAAAACAACCATACTGGCAATAAACAAATTGGTATAAGCAAAAAAACGAGAATAACCTTCTTCACCACGCATATACCAAGAAGCGTATAGATGAATTAAAAAGCCGACGCCTGTCACAACTGCCAACATGGTTAACGATAAACCGTCAAGTACCAGTGTAATTGGGATGTTAAAGTCGCCTACTGCTATCCAGTGCCACAATGTTTGACGATAAGCATAACCACCGTCAGCATTATTAGCGCAAAAATCAATCGCTAGCCAAAATGTTACCAGTGCTGCCAACCCTACCGAACCAACCCCGATGATAGCGGACACATTTTCCGACCAACGTCCGCGAGAGAATGCGAGTAGTAGAAATCCCAATAGTGGCAGCAGAATGGTTAAATAGAGTAAATTCATCCGCGCATCTCACTGACTTCATCAATATTAAGGTTCTGGCGATGACGATGAAGTTGCAATAACAACGCCAATCCTATACTTGCTTCCGCGGCAGCCAAGCTAATCGTTAGAATATACATGACTTGGCCATCAGCTTGTCCCCAATAACTACCCGCCACCACAAAAGCCAATGCGGCTGAGTTAATCATTATTTCTAATCCAATTAACATAAAGAGAAGATTGCGCCGGATCAGCAGACAACTTAAACCTAAAACAAATAAAATTGCCGCTAAAATTAAATCGTGTTGCAGAAGGATCATACTTGTTCCTCCACATCCGAATGACTATCCAGAGAGTTAAGCCGCTTTTCACGCCCAATATGGAATGCCACGACAAGACCCGCCAATAACAGTAAAGAAATCAGTTCAACGGCCAATACGTAAGGACCAAATAAGCTCATACCAACCTCCTTAGCACTAATCATCTGACCTTTTATCTGGCTATGTTTTATTGAAACAATGGCATAGATAATCACGCTAAGTAAAACTGCTGAAAGGATAGCTGGGCCAATCCATGCTTTTGGTTGTAGCCAGGCACGCTCCTGATCAACGACTGATTTACCTAAATTAAGCATCATGACCACAAACACAAACAGCACCATAATAGCCCCGGCATAGACGATAATCTCTAAGGCACCGGCAAAATAAGAACCAACCGAGAAGAAAACGATCGATAAAGCTAACAGAGAAACGATCAGATACAACAGCGCATGTACTGGATTGGTATGTGTTATTACCCTAAGCGTCGCCAAAATAGCCACCAATCCTGCGACATAAAATGCAAATTCCATAAACATCGCTCCTTATGGCAACAAATCTTTAACATTAATAGGCTTAGCTTCATTATCCGCTTCACCTCTATCTTTACCACTAATCGCCATACCCGTTTTGTGATAAAAATTATAATCTGGATATTTACCTGGCCCTGAAATCAACAAATCTTGTTTTTCATAGACCAGATCTTGGCGTTTATATTCCCCCATTTCAAAATCAGGCGTTAGTTGAATAGCGGTAGTCGGACAAGCCTCTTCACATAAACCGCAGAAAATACAACGGGAAAAATTGATCTGGAAAAATTCTGGATACCAACGGCCATCTGGCTGTTCCGCTTTTTGTAATGAAATGCAGCCAACCGGACAAACTACCGCACATAAATTACAAGCCACACAACGTTCTTTACCGTCAGGATCTCGGGTCAATACAATACGCCCGCGATAACGAGGAGGTACATAAACCGGCTCCTCCGGGTACATTTTCGTTTCACGTTTATGAAAGGCATGTAGCCCGATCATACAAATACTACGTATCTGGGTGGCCAAACCAACCACTAACTCTTTTAATGTCATGGCTCAATCCTCCCTTATTAAGCGTTGCATAGAATAACTGCTGCGGTTGCTAACAGATTGATCAACGTCAATGGCAAACACACTTTCCAACCAAAAGCCATCACTTGATCATAACGCGGACGTGGTAATGAGGCGCGAACAAGAATAAACATCACCATGAAGAAAGCTGTTTTTAATGCAAACCAAATAAAGCCAGGTAAAAATGGGCCAAGCCAGCCGCCGAAAAATAAGGTCACAATTAATGCAGAAACGGTGACAATACTGATATATTCGCCGACGAAAAACAGACCAAATTTCATACCGGAATATTCAATATGATAGCCATCGGCCAGTTCTTGTTCTGATTCAGGTTGATCAAATGGATGCCGGTGGCAAACAGCAACACCCGCGATGACAAAGGTTAAAAAGCCGAAAAATTGTGGAATAATATTCCATAATCCAGCTTGCGAATTGACAATATCAATTAAGTTAAAGGAGCCAGCTCGGGCAACGACCCCCATTAATGAAAGGCCGAGAAAAACTTCATAACTTAACGTCTGAGCTGAGGCGCGCATCGCGCCTAATAAAGAGTATTTATTATTACTTGACCAACCTGCAAACAGTACCGAATAAACCGCTAAGCCAGCCATCATGAAAAAAAACAGCAGACCTATATTAAGATCGGCAACATACCAAGTTGCGCTAACCGGAATAATGGCAAATACCAATAACATGGAACAAAAGGCAATTACTGGTGCCAACATAAAAATGCGCTTATCTGAAAATTGTGGGATCCAATCTTCTTTAAATAACATTTTAATCATATCAGCAGCAATCTGTAATGAGCCTCCCCAACCTACCCGATTAGGTCCATAACGATTCTGGAACAGTGCCAATAAACGACGTTCGCCAAAACTCATTAAAGCACCGCAAATAACCACCACCAGCAAAATAACTATTGCTTGTAGAACAGCAATAATCGCTGCGGTGACTTCAGCAGAAAATAGGGTCATTATGTCGCCCTCCGTAAATTTTTCACCGCCATACCTGCCATCGTTGGTGCAATCCCAGGCATACCTAAAGGTAAACCAATCTGTCCTGGCGCCAAATGATAACTGAGACGAACTGGCAATCGATAAATTTGCCCACCATAACTGAATTCAAGCACTGTCCCAGCTTTAACAACCAGGTTTTCAGCATCCTGAGTATTGAGCATAATGTAAGCTTCTGGCATACGTTGTTGTATTGCTTCAGCTCGCTGTGAGGTTTCATCGCTACCAAATAAATGATAGTAAGGTGCTATCGTCCATTGGTTATCCTGCCGCTGCCAGGCAAGCGGAATAGCAGTAAAATAATCTAAGCGACTATCAGTTGAATCAAATAATCGGATCCCCGGATCGCCAAAACGTAAATGGCCACCGACTTCAGCTTGAAACTTATTCCACGCTTGAGGTGAATTCCAGCCTGGCGACCATGCAAACGGAATTTGCTGGCGAATAGCGGTGGGGCTATTGTTACCTTCCATCGAAAAAGCAAATGGCGTATCAATGTCACATGGTTGACCAGGTTCACTGACCTCTATATCAGCCAATATTGAGGTACGTCCACTATAACGCTGGGGCGAACGGGCTAATTTTTGTCCATGAATACGGAATGTGGCATTAGGTGCCGCATCGACAATAGCCGCAAACTGCGGCATAGCGGTTATACAGGCCTGGATAACATGATCTAACTGTGACCAATCGATTTGACGTGTTTCGAGCTCTGCCTGCAATGAATGTAACCAACGCCAACTTTCATTAATGGCAATATTAGGTTGGTAATAAGTCGGATCAAACACCTGAAAATAACGTTGCGCCCGACCTTCATTATTAATTAATGTTCCACTGCTTTCAGCAAAGCTGGCAGCGGGTAAAATCAGATCCGCCTGATCCATAATAGTAGTATGTTGATGATCCGCAACAATCAATTTATTCAGCTTTTTCAGAGCATTATTAACACTATCAACATTACTATGCCGATAAAGATCATTCTCCATTACTACCGCAGTATCAACTTCACCGGATGAAATACGCTCCATTGCGATATCTAACGATTGAGCATTCATTAAAGCCAAGCCAAAGCTATTAGCTTCAGCTGCAATATAGCTAATTCCAACTTCGACATTTTTCGCTTTTAATGAAAAAGCAATATTAGCTGCAGCCTGGATAAGTGCTTCACTACCAGAATTACTACCACTAATAATAAGTGGCTTTTTGGCCTGCAATAACGCTGCAGCAACTAATTCAACGTTTGCTTTAATATCCGCTGGCAAATCATCCACAGCTGGCGCCTTGCTGTCCAAAGCATGGGCAATAGCAAAGCCAAAGCGAGCTTGATCATCAACCGGCGCGCGATAATTTAATGCAGCAATATCATCTAAACGGCTATCATCAATATTAGTGATAAATAATGGGTATTTAGCTCGTTGGCCAATATTTAACACGGCGGCGATTTGCCAATTTGCCACTTTTTGTGCTTCAGCTATTGCCCTTGCTTTACCTTTAACCGCCTGACGAACCGCTAATGCTATACGAGCTCCAGTTTGGGTTAAATCCTCCCCCAAAACCAGCACCGCGTCATAATTTTCAATTTCACGCAATGTCGGCGTATAAACGCCTCCTTTTTGCAGAATATTAACCATTAGTTCGAGATGACGTTGTTCTGCTGTCGATATACCTGAATAAAAATTTTCTTCGCCAACCAGTGCCCGTAATGCATAATTGCTCTCGATACTAGCTCTTGGTGACCCAATACCGATAGTCTTAGTTGCTTGGCGTAAAATTTTGGCACCCGTTTGCATCGCCTCCATCACCGAAATAGTGTGTCGTTTTGCTTTTTTAACTAATTGAGGCTGACGAGGTCGATCTTTGCGATTAACATAACCGTAACCAAAGCGGCCACGATCACATAAAAAATAGTGATTTACCACCCCATTATAACGGTTTTCAATCCGGCGTAATTCACCATAACGTTCACCAGGACTTGTATTACAACCAATACTACACTGTTGACATATTCCTGGCGCAAATTGCATATCCCACTTGCGATTGTAACGTTCAGAATGGGTTTTATCAGTAAAAACCCCCGTTGGGCAGATCTCAACTAAATTGCCAGCAAATTCACTCTCTAGCGTACCGTCTTCCACCCGGCCAAAATAGACATGATTATGGGCGCTATAAACCCCCAGATCGGTGCCATCAGCATAATCTTTGTAATAACGAACACAACGATAGCAAGCGATACAACGATTCATTTCGTGACCAATAAATGGACCTAGATCCTGATTATGATGTGTTCTTTTGGTAAAACGATATTTACGCATTGTATGACTAGTCATCACCGTCATATCTTGTAAATGGCAATTGCCGCCTTCTTCACAAACTGGGCAATCATGTGGATGATTTGTCATCAACCACTCAACAACACTTGCACGAAACTGTTTGGCTTCATCATCATCGATGGAAATATAGGTTCCATCAGAAGCCGGTGTCATGCAAGACATTACCAGACGACCACGTGTGTCGTCAGCATTTTGATATTGCTTAACTGCGCATTGACGGCAAGCACCAACACTTCCTAACGCTGGGTGCCAGCAAAAGTAAGGGATATCCAGACCCAGAGAGAGACAGGCCTGCAATAGGTTTTCAGCCCCATTTACATCATATCGTTTGCCGTCTACATATATTGTAGCCATAGTCAGCATGCTTCCTAATGGCCTGCTTTTTCAGCAGGCGTTAATCAAAAATTCAGTCGACTTAAATATGTTTTTATTCAGCTTAGCGTAAGTTATCACCAACGCTGCTTTAACAAATTTGGTTGAATGCCAGTAATTGGACTCAAGTTGGTAAAATTCTGTTGGCTGATGCCCGCTTCAAATTCAGCACGAAAATATTTGATAGCACTCTGCAAAGGTTCTACCGCACCGGGTGCATGAGCACAAAAAGTTTTACCTGGCCCAAGAAAGCGACAAAGCTGCTCTAATGTTTCAATATCGCCTGGTTGTCCTTCACCACGCTCTAACGCCTGTAGAATTTTCACACTCCAGGGTAAGCCATCCCGACACGGTGTACACCAGCCACAGGATTCGCGAGCAAAAAATTGCTCTAAATTGCGAGTTAAAGAAACCATATTAATTTCATTATCAACCGCCATGGCAAGCCCGGTACCCAGACGGCTACCTGCTTTAGCGATACTGTCGAAATCCATTGCTAAATCGAGATGCGCTTCGGTTAGAAAGTCGGTACCAGCCCCGCCTGGTTGCCAGGCTTTAAGCGTTAAACCTTTACACATTCCACCGGCATAATCTTCCAGGATCTCGCGAGCAGTAATACCAAAAGGTAATTCCCACAACCCTGGATTATTAACCCGCCCGGAAAATCCCATCAGCTTAGTTCCGGCATCTTTACTTTTACCTTCGCTAAGGCCGAGATACCACTCTTTACCATGTTCAATAATCGCAGGCACGTTACAAAGTGTTTCCACATTATTGACACAAGTCGGCTTACCCCAGGCACCGGATGTTGCCGGAAAAGGCGGTTTTGAGCGCGGATTTGCCCGGCGCCCTTCAAGGGAGTTAATCAGCGCTGTTTCTTCACCACAAATATAGCGCCCAGCACCGGTATGCACAAAAAGCTCAAAATTAAAATCCGTACCCAGAATATTCTTACCTAATAAACCCGCTGCTTTCGCTTCCTCAATCGCTTTCCGCAAATGTTTGGCAGCTTCGATATATTCACCACGCAGGAAGATATATCCACGGTACGCTTTTAATGCAAAAGCGCCAATTAACATTCCCTCGATCAACAAATGCGGTAGCTGTTCCATTAAAAGACGATCTTTATAGGTTCCAGGCTCCATTTCATCCGCATTGCAAAGTAAATAACGGATATTCATGCTGTCATCTTTCTGCATCAAGCTCCATTTGAGGCCGGTAGAAAAACCAGCACCACCGCGACCTTTAAGACCAGCATCTTTAACTAAGCTAACAACTTGATCTGGCGACATACTTTTTAGGGCGTTTTTAGCACCTTGGTAACCATTTTTACTTAAGTATTCCTCTAACCAGACCGGCTGCTGATCTTCACGTAACCGCCAGGTTAATGGATGTGTCTGCGCACTACGGGTAATTTGTCGCTGTGTTGTCATGGATACTGCTCCAATAGCCGTTGAATATCAGATGGATTTACATGACTATGGGTATCCTCATCAATCATCATAGTCGGACCTTTATCACAGTTACCCAGACAACAAGTTGGTAATAAGGTAAACCGGCCATCAGTAGTTGTTTGGCCGGGCGCAATCTTTAATAATTTGATAATTTCAGCCTCAATACCTTGATAACCGGTAATATGACAAACCACACTGTCACAATAACGAATAATATGGCGACCAACAGGTTGGCGATAAATTTGACTGTAGAAGGTGGCCACACCTTCTACATCACTAGCAGGAATACCTAACAGATCGGCAATTGCATAAATAGCACCGTCTTCCACCCAACCGCGTTTTTTTTGTACAATTTTTAATGCTTCAATTGAAGCGGCTCTGGCATCTTCATAGTGATGTTTTTCTTGCTCGATCTCTTCTCGCTCTTCTGTCGTCAAGGCAAAATCATGTTTGGTGTGAGATTCTACCATGTTAGCGACATCGAGCCGCTTTTGCTGTTGATTGGGATTAAATTCATCTTGCATCATTAACGATCCACATCTGACATGACAAAATCAATGCTACCAAGGTAGACAATAAGATCAGACACCAGGCTGCCTCTGATCACCGCAGGAATTTGCTGTAAATGGGCAAAACTTGGTGTACGAACGCGGGTGCGATAACTCATAGTATTACCATCACTGGTCAGATAGTAACTATTGATCCCTTTTGTTGCTTCAATCATCTGAAAAGCCTCATTTGCAGGCATAACTGGCCCCCATGAAACTTGTAAAAAATGATTAATCATGGTTTCAATATGCTGTAAAGTGCGTTCCTTCGGTGGTGGAGTAGTTAGGGGATGATCGGCTTTAAATGGTCCTGCAGGCATATTATTTAAGCATTGCTTAAGAATACGTAGGCTTTGCCGCAGTTCTTCCACTTTTAACATCACTCGATCATAACAATCGCCATTGTTGCCGATAGGAACTTCAAATTCAAAGTTTTCATAACCTGAATAGGGTCGCCATTTACGAATATCGAAATTAAGGCCCGTCGCACGTAATCCGGCGCCAGTGACCCCCCAATCTAGTGCTTCTTTAGTCGTGTAAGCAGCGACACCAACTGAACGCCCTTTAAGAATACTATTGTGCAATGCTGCCTTGACATATGAATCCAATCGCTTTGGCATCCAGTCAAGGAACTCCTGCAATAGTTTTTGCCAGCCTTTCGGTAAGTCATGAGCAACACCCCCGATCCGAAACCAAGCTGGATGCATACGGAAACCGGTGATCGCTTCAACAATGTCATAAATTTTCTGACGATCGGTAAACGCAAAGAAAACCGGTGTCATGGCACCGACATCCTGAATAAAGGTACTGATATAGAGTAAATGGCTGTTAATACGGAATAACTCTGACAACATAACGCGGATAGTCTTAACCCGATCAGGAACGTCAATTCCTGCTAGCTTTTCTACCGCTAATACATAAGGCATTTCATTAACACAGCCACCTAAATACTCAATGCGGTCAGTATAGGGAATATAACTGTGCCAGGATTGGCGCTCGCCCATTTTCTCTGCACCTCGATGGTGGTAACCAATATCCGGTACACAGTCGATAATCTCTTCACCATCTAGTTGCAGTACAATGCGAAAGGCTCCGTGAGATGAGGGATGATTGGGGCCCAGATTCAAGAACATAAAATCTTCATGTTCGTTGCCTCTCGCCATTCCCCATTCTTCGGGTTTAAAGGTCAGTGACTCCATCTCTAAATCAAGCTTTTGTTTGGTTAAAACAAAAGGATCAAATTCAGTGGCCCTGGCCGGATAATCTTTACATAACGGATGTCCCTCCCAGGTCATTGGCATTAATAACCGTCGCAAATTCGGATGGCCATCAAATGTTATGCCAAACATATCCCATACTTCACGTTCATACCAATTAGCATTGGGAAATAAAGAAACGATAGAGGGAATATTAAGATCTTTCTCACTAAGCGCCACTTTCAACATAATATCGCGGTTACGCTCAATAGAAATAAGATGGTAAAAAACGGAAAAATCCGCTTCAGGCAAACCTTGCCGATATACTCGTTGCCGCTCATCAACCCCATGTAAGTCAAATAGCATTACATAAGGTTTAGGCTGTTTTTTCAAAAACTCTATTACGGCAAGAAGTTGTTCACGTTTGATCCATATAACCAACATTCCGGTACGAGTTGATTGAATGGTGAAAGCATCTGGACTGAATTGGTTACGCAGTGTCAAAATTATTGGATCATCACAATGATCATAAGTTTGCCATGCCGGCCTGACACTCTCTTGCGTTATCTGATCTGTTATCATTATGCACCACAACGCTTGATCAGGTTTATTACGACCGCAACACATTGCTTCTGTTACGCTGAATAGCTTATATTTTTAAGCCTTATATTTCATCGGGTGTTCGTAGCGTTTTGACCGCTATTCTTTCACCACGCTTACGCTCTTTTTCAGATTGCATATTGGCGCGATAAACACCCTGATCGCCGACCACCCACGATAATGGACGACGTTCTTTACCAATCGATTCTTGTAATAATAATAAAGCTTGCATATAAGCTTCAGGGCGTGGTGGACAACCTGGTATATAGACATCAACAGGAAGAAATTTATCAACCCCCTGTACAACAGAATAAATATCGTACATACCACCAGAGTTAGCACATGCCCCCATAGAAATTACCCATTTAGGCGCTAACATCTGATCATAAAGTCGTTGAATAACAGGTGCCATCTTAGTAAAACAGGTTCCGGCAACAACCATAAAATCAGCCTGTCGCGGTGATGCCCTTAGTACCTCAGCACCAAATCGGGCGACATCATGCACCGCAGTGAAAGAAGTCACCATTTCAACATAGCAACAAGAAAGGCCAAAATTGTACGGCCAGAGAGAATTCTTTCTGCCCCAATTCACCATATTATGTAAAGCATGCTCTAATTTACCCATATAAACACTACGATGAACATGCTGCTCTAATGGATCCCCGACAACTTGCTGTGTTTGCAAGGGATAACGGTCATTCTCACCATTTAAGTCAATGCGAGTGAGCGTATAATCCATCTTTGAATGCCTCAATTTTACTAGGGGTGACGATTGTTGGTTTTAATTATTTCACTCGGTTTTGCAACATGGCGACGTGAACGCTCTGGCGTCCAATTAAGTGCCCCAATACGAACCAAGTAGAATAAACCCACCAATAGCACCAAAATAAAAATACTTGCCTCAATAAAGCCTAACCAACCACTTTCTTTAATAGAGACTGCCCACGCATAAAGGAATAACGCTTCAACATCGAAAATAACAAAAAACATTGCAACCAAGTAAAATTTGGCTGATATACGCAAACGGGCACTACCAACAGAATTAATGCCCGATTCATAAGGGATATGCTTTGCTCTGGCTTGGGATCTACCACCGAGGTAATAAGCACCAAGTAACATTAAGGAACACAGACCAAGAGCACCGATAAGATATATTGCAAAAGCCCAATGATGAGCAAATACTTCAATAGATGTAGACATACTCGCTGCTTACTCATTATAAATAAAAACGGTGTCATTGCTTTGCTCTTGAATTAGCGCAATATTACACCACACTAACCATAATTAGATGAGAAGAAAAAATTACAACAGACAGAAATACATCAATTTTCTTCAACTTAATTCTTCTCACCACTATTTTGTTTATAGAATAACGCTCTCTTCACACCTTTTACCTTACAACTATAAATCAAAAAATCTCGCCAGCTAAAACGTGACAGCTCATTCAACTAATACTAATAGTTAGTAACTAGTGTAACTGATATTTCGTTTTTACTACACCATTATCTCAGGAAAAACCTGTTTTAAAACCGCTTCACTTCCGCTATTTTATGATCACGCGCACAATTCTGTTGAAAAAACTCAATTGATTATAAAACAATCAATTTTATTTGATTATATTAACGACTGTCATTTTTCACAAATTTATAAATAACCCTAATTATTAGATAAAACCCAAACCTTTTTAAGCCACAACAAATTTTTCCAAAATAAAATTTAGTTCCATTGATAAGAAATATTTAAATAATTTTTGTTAAACAATTCTTTTCTTTATCACAATAATAAAGAATATTTTATGTACTAATATTTTTAGCTATTGTCAGCTAAATAAAATAAGCTTCTCTAGGGAAAATAAAAATGCACTGCTATAACTATATAAAATAGAGAAACAGTGCAGGAATAATAGCAGCGCACGCGATATTTAACTTAAATAACAACGTTAACTAAAGCGTAATTTACTAATCGTCAGATTTATAATATTTCTTTATTAATTGTCTCGCTAATCGGCTGTACTATATAAGGTGTTTTCTTATTTTTAATTGCACCAAATACAGTTAAAATAGCCTCGTTTTGCTCATTAATATTACGGTATAACCAATAACGAATTTCGGGTAAACGGGGTAAACCATCACTTTCGCTTAGTATTCTTAAATCACCAGTCTGCATTTCTAGCGGACGCGCAGTGATACCGACTTCAGCATTAACCGCAGCAAGCACTGCCGATAACGAAGCTGCTTCATACGCAATACGCCATTTGATACCCGCAGCATTAAGGGTGCTTATCGCTATTTCACGAAATGGATTGGTTTCATCCATGACAACCAAAGGAATTGGCTCATTTAATTGATGCTGAAAATCAGGTGCACAATGCCAAAGGATCGGCGCAGAACGTAACAACGTACTTGGATATTGACTCAATTCTGTGGGTATTAGTGCTAAATCAATTTCACCATTATCCAGCATTTTTTTAATAAGATGGGCGCGCTTTATATAAATATCAACGGCCATACGCGGATATACTGATGCGATACGATTCAGCAGAAATGGTAATAAAGTATTGGTAGTGTCATCAGAAACACCAACTCGCAACTCACCTTCAGCATCATTATATGTTAGTGAAGCTGAAGCATCATCATTAGCCCGTAATATTTGCCGCGCATAACCTAATAACTGCAAACCATGATCCGTTAATAATTTATTACGGCCATGGCGTTCAAAAAGCTCACGACCCACTAACTGTTCTAAACGCTGCATTTGTTGGCTAACGGCTGATTGAGTACGACAAACAGCTGCAGCAGCTGCCGCAAATGTATTAAGATCGGCAACAGCAACAAAAGTCCTAAGTAAATCAAGAGCGAGATTCATAATTGGGCGATTTGAATTTATCATTTTATTCTCTTATATCATTTCTGATGTTTTTACGAATTCAATAGATATTAAAATCATTGATAGTTAAAGAAATAAAGATAAAACCTTACATATTAAAATTTATTTCTATTAATGCAGTATTTATTACTGTGTATACACTTTTATTAACTTAAATTGTTTAATAATAAGCATGTTTTACATATTGATAAACAAAATGCCAATGAGAATGTTCTTCTTCTCGTTTTTATTAGAATAATTTTTAATTCCAGTCCTATGCCAAAATAACGATTTTTCAAACAGCAAAAAAATAGGTTATTCTCAACAAAATAACTGTCAAAGATAATGCAGCTAGGAAAAACTATTAATTGATAATCAGCAACAAAACTCTATTTGCCCAGATACGGCAATAACATATTAACTTTAATTATATGTTATAAAAACAATATTTCTATCATGAAACCACCAATGGTTTGTAACAAAAAATGCACTGCCAAATCTATTCACTAAGTAATTTATTCTTTGTATACTAAAAATCATCTCACACCTAAAATATAAGACTAACTTATACGAGATTTTTGAATTTATTTATCTAATTAAGTTATATAAAAAGTTTATTTGACCTAATTTAATTATTTAAACCAACCTTTTCTACCAAAAATAAGCCTATATCTTCAAAATTTTTCCAACTAAGAGTAGAGTGTGAATATAAATATGCAGCAAAATTTCCTCATATTCTATTAACGTTGAGGTTCAAACAGAGTAAATGAATACAATAACTAAATCCAATAAATTGGATAACGTATGCTACGACATAAGAGGGCCTGTTCTTAAAGAGGCCAAACGTCTTGAAGAAGAAGGCCATAAAGTTCTTAAACTTCATATTGGTAATCCAGCGCCTTTTGGTTTTGAAGCGCCGGATGAAATTTTATTTGATGTTCTACGCAATCTTACTCACTCACAAGGTTATAGTGATTCAAAAGGAATTTACTCCGCCCGCAAAGCAATCATGCAACACTATCAGGCTAGAGGAATGCTTGACATTAATATCGAGGATATCTTTATTGGTAATGGTGTTTCTGAACTCATCGTGCAATCGATGCAAGCCTTATTGAATAATAACGATGAAATGTTAGTCCCAGCTCCTGACTATCCGCTATGGACTGCTGCGGTATCTCTTTCCGGTGGCAAAGCTGTACACTATAGATGTGATGAAGAACAAAATTGGTTTCCTGATCTAGATGATATTCGCAAAAAAATTACCCCTCGAACACGTGGCATCGTCATCATTAATCCCAATAATCCTACTGGTTCTGTTTACAGCAAAGCATTATTAATGAAGATTGTCGAAATAGCTCGTCAGCATCAGTTGATTATTTTTGCCGATGAGATCTACGATAAAATTCTTTACGATGATGCTGAGCATCATTCAATTGCCGCGTTAGCACCGGATCTATTAACCGTTACTTTTAATGGTTTATCAAAAACTTATCGGGTTGCTGGTTTTCGTCAAGGCTGGATGGTGCTTAATGGCCCGAAAGAAAATGCCAAAAGCTATATTGAAGGCTTAGAAATATTAGCCTCCATGCGGCTTTGTGCTAACGTTCCTATGCAACATGCAATCCAAACTGCATTAGGCGGTTATCAAAGTATTAACGAATTTATCTGTCCTGGCGGGCGATTATATGAACAACGTAATCGCGCTTGGGAACTGATTAATGAAATTCCTGGGGTATCATGTGTTAAACCGCAAGGTGATTTATATATGTTTCCCAAAATTAATATTAAAAAGTTCAATATCTCAAACGACCAAAAAATGGTACTTGATTTACTCTTACAGGAAAAAGTTTTATTGGTTCAGGGAACAGCTTTTAATTGGCCTGAACCCGATCACGTCAGAATTGTTACGCTACCTTATGTTGGCGAGCTTGAAGCTGCAATTAATAAATTTAGCCAATTCCTGCTAAAATATCGCCAATAGTTGTCCAATAATAGAACATTCTTAATCTACATTAAGGATGTTCTATTTTGTTATTTACTTGTTAATCTAATCAATCCACAATGCTTATCACTATAACAATCCCATGAGGACAATCTATGAGTTATTTTTTTGCTCATCTTTCTCGGATGAAATTAATTAATCGCTGGCCATTAATGCGCAATGTACGTACCGAAAATATTTCAGAGCATAGTTTACAAGTTGCCTTTGTCGCTCATGCCCTTGCATGCATTAAAAATCGAAAATTTAATGGCCAACTCAATCCTGAACGTATTACTCTGCTCGCTATGTATCATGACGCCAGTGAAGTGATCACCGGTGATCTGCCAACACCAATAAAATATCATAACCCACAAATTGCTAACGAATACAAAAAAATTGAAAAATACGCTCAGCAAAAACTTATTGCTATGCTACCAGAAGAATTACAACAAGATTTTCAGCCGATTTTGGATGATGAATATCATACTGAGGAAGAACGCGCTATCGTTAAACAAGCGGATGCACTTTGTGCCTATTTAAAATGCTTAGAAGAGCTATCTGCAGGCAATACCGAGTTTAATCTAGCTAAAATGCGACTTGAAAAAACACTTTCTGAACGTTATAGCGATGAAATGCAATACTTTATTGAAGTTTTTGTACCCGGATTCAGCCTATCTTTAGATGAAATCAGTAGCTAGTAAGTTATATAACATATAAATAGTATTATTATCTTACTGTTTGTTACATAAAATAGGCGATAACTTTAAAATGGAAACAATTGAGGAACAATAACAATAGTGATAGCCATAACTAAAACAGTAAAAGGAACACCAAATTTAACGAAATCACTGAATTTATAGCCACCAGGCGCCAAAATTAGAGTATTAACCGGTGAAGAAACTGGGGTCATAAAAGCCGCGGAAGCTGCAACACTTATCACCATAGCAAAAGGTATTGGCGAAACACTCATATGATTAGCAACAGCAATGGCAACCGGTGCCATTAATATTGCTGTTGCGGTATTAGAAATAAATAATCCAGTTACTGCACAAACAATAAATAGGCAAAGCAACATTATCCTTGGTCCCATGCCACCTGCAATATCCATTAGTAAATTAACAATCAAATCAATGCCACCGGTTTTTTGTAATGCCAATGCAAAGGGCATCATACCAACAATCAACATAATACTCGTCCAGTGTATTGCACGATAAGCGCTTTCCATATCAATACAGCGAAATTTTCCCATTAATAAACACGCAATCAGTACAGCAATAAAATTGGGAATTTCATCTATTGCCATCATAGTAACCATTAATATCAAACAAAAAATTGCATGTGGCGCTTGCGATGCAGCAGGAGCAACTACCTCTACCTCAGCGGCCAAATTTAACACAATAAAATTACGTCTATCAGTTGACAATAAGCGAATTAATTTCCAGTCACCCACGATCAGTAAAACATCACCTAAACGCATTGGCTGATCAATTAATTTATCATCGATAGTTTTTCCTTCACGGTAAATGCCAACAACATTAAGGCCATAACGCGTACGAAATTTAATTTCTCGCAATGTACTGCCTAATAAGTCAGATTGCGGCGCTAAGGAGAACTCAGACATTCCGACTTCACGCGCACGTGCGGAGAAATATTCACCTCTCAAAATCATTGGGGCCAATTTTTGTTCATGACAAAACTCATTGAGATCAACCTCACTATCCGACATATCAACTAATAACACATCATGTTCATGTAACTCTGTTGCAGCTGTTACACTTAGCATAAGTCGACGAAAACGATGCCAACGCTCAATACCAATAATATTCGCACCATAACGTGTGCGTAGATGTAACTCATCGAGTGAGTAGCCTATTAAGGGGGAACCTGGACAAATGGCTAAACAACGAGCACGACCTGTTAGCTTATAATCACGAATAAAGTCGTGAAATGTGCGCCGATGAGGAGCAGAACCCGCTGCAATTTCGCGGTTACCTAACCTACGACGAACCAGCCACATATAAATAATTGCCAGCAACAGCACCGCAATTCCAATCGGCGTAATGGCAAAAAATTTGAATCCGGCATAACCTTCTCTAACCAGTTCACTATTAACTATCATATTTGGTGGGGTCGCTACTAACGTCATCATACCACTGATAAGTCCAGCAAAGCCTAATGGCATCATCAAACGTCCTGGTGGGATTTTCATCTGTTTAGCAACATTAAGAACAACGGGAATGAAGATGGCAACAATGCCGGTTGAACTCATAAAAGCGCCTAGACCTGCGACTGTGATCATCAAAAAAATCAGCATCTTATTTTCATTATTACCGGCTGCACCAACTAACCAGTCGCCAACTTGATAGGCAATACCAGTACGGACTAATCCCTCACTAAAAACAAAAAGTGCCGCAATTAGCAGCACATTGGGATCACTAAAGCCGATTGCTGCTTGTTTAAGCGTCAGAGTTCCACTCAACACTAAAGCCACAATGACTAATAATGCAACAACATCCATACGGATCTTATTAGTCATAAAAAGAGTGACGACTATTAGTAGTAAAATTAATACCCATACCAGCTGGCTATTCAAAATGACCTCAAATTAAGTCTATTCATCTATTCATAGGGCTCATTTGCCATAAGTAGCGCAGATTTGCCGGCCTAATTTATGAAACTGACATATTTTTATCGCTGAGTCACCGTAACAATACCTTGATTATCTGGTTTTGAAATATTTAACTCAGTAAATGATTTGATAATTAATGAAATTTCTTCTCGCCGTGGCATATCTGCTGGCGCATGAACAGCGATAACCTGGCAACCCGCATCTAAAGCAGAATAGATCCCTGCCTGCGCATCTTCAACCGCAATATAGGCTTCAGGCGGTAAATTTAGTAGTTGTGCACCAAGCAAAAAAGGATCTGGCTGCGGTTTACCTTGTTCAACTCGTTCAATCGTGACCCAGTGTTTTGGTTCCGGCAAACCTGCCGCTTTACTACGATTAAAAGCAATTGGAACTGTGCCAGAAGTCACTATTGCCCATGGAATAGCAAATGTATTGAGTTGTTCTAATAAAGCAATTGCACCAGGTAGTGCTACAATACCCGAAGTATTGGCTGCTTCTAGGTTTTCCAGCCAATAAAAAATTTCATCAATTTCAGTTTCTGAGGCATTTGGTATAAAATGACGGATAGAACTGATTGCCGGTTTGCCATGAATATAGTGCAACACATCGCTTTCTGATACACCAATTCGACGGCTAAATTCTCGCCAGCAATGTTCAACATTAGGTAACGAATCAACCAGCGTGCCATCCAAATCAAATAAAAATCCCTTACATTTTAATACCATTGATGCTCCTTAGATAAGTCATGCATTAATGATTTGATTAATTTCTACTGCACAAAGATGATACTGACGCGGACAAGATGTCCAAACATTTAACATTCTTAGATCTTTATCCCACATAGGTGTCTGAGCATTAAAATCATCACTACCACTGACAAAATGACGGTAGCGACCCTCATTATTCACCAAAAAACGAACATAATTGAGATAATGTGCTTCCGTAACAGCATCAAAGCCTAAAAAGATAACTCTTCTGTCCGTAATATCGGTTTTAGACGACAAATTTTCCCAGGAAACTTGTAAGGCATGATACATTTCCATAATATCAATGATAGTCTGGCAACTCAGTAAAATTTTTCTCTAACTCCTTCATTTGCAAGCCAAAACCATTTTCAATGATAGTTTGACAGCGTTGATAGTGTTTGGCATTATCCGGATCAAGCTTGATCAGCATTTTATACTGGTTAGACAGAATTAAGCGTTGTGCATTAGTCATTTCCATTATGGTTCTCCTATACTTGGAAATTTGCTAAATCATCGCATTACCGCCCTTCTTTTTATAGTGATAACTTACCTTTTATTGATCTAAAAAGGCTTTTCAAACTTTAACCATTAATAATCTATTTTGTAATGCCTGTTATCTCTATTGCTGACTAGCTAACCCAATAACTATTCAAATTATGTTAAATACCATCAATAAAAGAGCGATCTAATTGTTTAAAAGCACGTTTTAACAATTCTGCTAATGCCTGATAAGTCGGTGTTCCTTTGACGGGTGTGATGGCAATTCCAGCTTGATTAAATTTTTCACGAATTTCATAAAACCAAGTTAGTAATGCCGACGGTAGTGGCGTAACTGAACGCTTACCTAACCACCATAATCCCTGCAAAGGTAAGCTACAAGCAAAAAGCCCTGTCGCCACAGCCGGTCCCAGCTGACCACCTAATGCAATCTGCCAGGTAAGGGTAAAAACAGCAACAGCAGGCATATAACGAATCGCAAAGCGACTAACTGTGATCACCCGATGTTCAGGAAAAATAGGCATCAAACATTTTTCTAACGGAAATGTCTTGGCATATTGCCGGCCTAGTTTCAACTTTTGTAAGAAACCTGGGGTCGTTTCTGGTGTCGTATTCATCAATACCTCACATGACTTCAATCAATTTCTCATGCAAAATTTAAAAAAAATGTATAAAGCATAAAATCTTTTTAGTAGAATTTATAGGGCAACTTTGGTTGCCTGAGGCCACGACTTCTATAATCTATAGAAAAAACTTATATCATATAAAGTTTATATTTGGTCTATTACTATGTTTTCAATCCATAATGTTAATATTATATTGCATCTTTAATATTAACATTGCAAACATAGTTATTTAGTCAATAAATACAGTTAAAATATCATAATATTGCATAAATATGATATTAATCATTCAGTATGATCCCAGGGATAAGCTAGGCTACTAGCATTCTATTGGATTGATGTTTATTAACCCTAGTCTTCCTGGTTAATCTGACAAAGAAGACTCCATGATAACGATATAGTAGGTAATTCCATGTCAAGTAAGCTGGTACTTGTCCTCAACTGCGGTAGCTCTTCCCTTAAATTTGCTATCATTGATCCGATTAACGGCGAAGAACAACTATCTGGTTTAGCAGAATGTTTTCATCTACCAGAAGCCCGTATTAAGTGGAAAATAGATGGCACTAAAAACGAAGCTGCTTTAGGTTCAGGCGCTGCCCACAGTGAAGCGATGGCTTTCATTGTCAATCAAATTCTCACCGCAAAACCAGAATTAGCGCAAGCCATTTCGGCTATTGGCCATCGTATTGTTCATGGTGGTGAAAAATTTACCAAATCGGTTATTATCAATGATGAAGTCGTTGAAGGCATTAAAGCTTCTATTCCATTTGCACCATTACATAATCCTGCTGGTATTATTGGACTTGAAGAAGCTAAAAAAGCATTTCCACATTTAAATGACAAGCATGTCGCTGTATTTGACACCGCCTTCCATCAAACCATGCCGGTTGAAGCTTATTTATATGCTCTACCTTATAATCTTTACAAAGAGCATGGTATTCGTCGTTACGGTGCGCACGGTACCAGTCATTACTATGTTTCCCAGCAAGCTGCCAAAGAATTGAATAAATCGATCGATAAACTGAATGTGATCACCTGTCATTTGGGCAATGGTGGATCAGTTACCGCGGTCGTTAATGGTCAATCTGTAGATACTTCAATGGGTCTCACACCGCTAGAAGGCTTAGTAATGGGAACCCGCAGTGGTGATATCGATCCAGCTATTGTGTTCCACCTTCACGACGCCTTGGGTATGAGTGTTTATCAGATCAATACATTATTAACCAAAGAGTCTGGCATACTTGGATTAACTGAAGTTACCAACGACTGTCGTTATGTCGAAGACAATTATGACACTAAAGCAGATGCAAAACGAGCGATGGATGTCTATTGTCATCGTTTAGCCAAATATATCGCCGCTTATTGTGCATTAATGGAAGGACGCCTAGACGCTATTATCTTCACCGGTGGTATTGGCGAAAATTCAGCTTTAGTACGTGAATTAACCCTTAAGAAGCTATCTTTAATTGGTATTAAATATGATCACGAGCGCAACTTAGCCGTCCGTTTTGGCAAATCAGGCAAGATCACAACTGACGATAGCATTCCTGCTCTGGTTATTCCAACAAATGAAGAGTTAGTTATTGCACAGGACGCGAGCCATCTAACGGCATAAATAGATTAGAAACTGTCAGTCTACTGATTGGCAGTACTGAGTTGAACATCTTGCAATTGTTAAAGAGGTACTTGTGTCCCGTACAATAATGTTAATACCGACTGACATTAGTGTTGGCTTAACCAGCGTCAGTTTAGGGGTCGTTCGTTCAATGGAGCAAAAAGGGGTTAGTCTAACGGTTTTTAAACCCATTACTCAACCCCGTTTTGGTAATAGAGATCAGACAACTGAAGTATTACGCTCCCACTCTAGTGTTCAGGTCGCTGAACCACTAAAAATGAGTTATGTTGAATCCCTACTGGCTAATGATCAAAAAGATGTTTTAATGGAGGAGATTGTTGCGCGATACCATGACAATACGCAGCAGGCTGAAGTTATTCTGATCGAAGGTTTAATGCCTACCCGTAAGCCCCCTTTTGCCCAATCGCTGAATTACGATATCGCTAAGACACTGGGGGCTGACGTTATTTTTGTCACCGCACTGGGTAACAATACACCAGAACAGTTAAAAGAGCGCATTGAGTTAGCCCGCGCAGAGTTTGGTGGTGGACAAAATAAAAATATCACTGGAGTAATTATCAATAAACTCAATGCACCAGTGGATGAGCATGGCCGTACCCGTCCTGATTTATCAGAAATATTTGATGAATCAACGAAAGCCACAATCGCAAAAATTGACAGTAAAACGTTAGCTGACAATTGTCCGCTACCAATTTTGGGTTGTATTCCGTGGAATTTTGATCTGATAGCCACCCGTGGTATCGATATTGCGAATCATCTGAATGCCGCTATCATCAATGAAGGCGCATTACAAACCCGGCGCATAAAATCGGTTATTTTCTGTGCCCGCAGTGTGCCCAATATGGTCGAGCTGTTTCGTCCCGGCACATTGCTGGTGACCTCTTCTGATCGTCCTGATGTTATCGTATCTGCCTGTCTAGCTGCCATGAATGGCATCGAAATTGGCGCGTTACTGTTAACTGGCGGTTACCCTATTGCCAAGCCGATACACGATCTCTGTCACCGTGCTTTCGAAACGGGTTTACCGGTGCTGATGGTAGATACCAATACCTGGCAAACTTCATTAAGTCTACAAAGTTTCAGCTTAGAAGTGCATGCGGATGATCATGAGCGGATTGAGAAAATACAAAATTATGTTGCTTTACATATCAACCAAAAATGGATCAATTCACTGACTGCTGATTCTGAACGACCCAAACGGTTATCACCGCCGGCTTTCCGTTATCAATTAACCGAGCTCGCACGTAAAGCTAATAAACGTATCGTGCTACCGGAAGGTAATGAACCCCGTACGGTAAAAGCAGCGGCTATTTGCGCTGAAAGAGGTATTGCCACCTGTATTCTGCTAGGTGAACCTGATGAAATAAAACGGGTTGCCGCCGCGCAAGGAATTGAATTAGGCGCGGGGATCGAAATTGTGGCGCCTAAATCAGTACGGAAAAATTATGTTGAGCGTTTGGTTGAGCTGCGTAAAAATAAAGGCATGACTGAAATTGTTGCGCGCGAACAGTTAGAAGATAATGTGGTGTTAGGCACCATGATGCTGGAAAAAAATGAGGTTGATGGTTTAGTTTCCGGCGCAGTTCATACTACCGCCAATACTATCCGCCCACCGTTGCAACTAATCAAAACTGCGCCAGGTAGTTCAATCGTCTCCTCGATATTCTTTATGCTGTTACCTGAGCAAGTATTAGTTTATGGCGACTGTGCAATAAATCCAGACCCAACGGCCGAACAATTATCGGAAATTGCCATTCAGTCAGCCGATTCTGCCAAAGCATTTGGTATTGAACCACGCGTGGCGATGATCTCTTACTCTACCGGTAACTCCAGTGCCGGCAGTGACGTAGACAAGGTACGTGAAGCAACCAGTTTGGCACAAGCGAAACGGCCAGATCTGGTGATCGACGGTCCACTACAATATGATGCCGCCATTATGGCCGATGTAGCTAAATCTAAAGCACCAAATTCACCGGTAGCCGGTCAAGCCACAGTGTTTATTTTCCCTGATCTCAATACTGGTAACACCACTTATAAAGCGGTACAACGCTCAGCTAATCTGGTTTCTATCGGCCCAATGCTACAAGGGATGCGTAAACCGGTTAATGACTTGTCCCGTGGTGCGCTAGTTGATGATATCGTTTATACCATTGCGCTCACCGCTATTCAGGCAACACAAAATCAAAAATAATGGATTTTTCTCACTAGTGAAAAAGCTGAAACACGATGTGTTTCAGCTTTTTTATTCATTAAACACTTAATTAATAACTAACTTTAATCGATGAAATTAAGTTTTACTAACCGCTAACTGAATGGAGAAAACACATTAATAGCTAAAAACTGGCTAACGCCCTCAATTTACTAGCTGAGTTTTATTCAATAACTGGTATGGTAGCGAAAACATTAAAACGATGTTTATCGGTAACGATTAAACTGAAATTACTTCCCCCATTTGCCAATTGTATATCATATTTGGCATCATCTCTTAACATAGGACTTTCATCGGGTAACCATAACGCTAGCAAATGTTTTCCGCTTTTTATATTAATAACCTGACAGGAAATACTAAATGTATATCCCCTACCCGCAGCACACATCTCAGCACCAGCAGGCAAAAAAAGCTGCCATTTGATCTCATGTTGCTCATCGAGTAACACAATAGCAATTGGCCTGACGTTTACTGGTCGGGCAAAACCATAATTTTTTAGGCTAAACTTTAAATCAAAATAATCACCGACTTTAACAAACAATGGGTAAGTCGCTTCTTCAAGTGTCAACCTATAGCCAAGATGATCTCTAATATATTCAAAGGCACTTCTTGTGGTATAACTTTCCTTTGTTTGATCCCCAAAATAATCCCGGTCACAGATAAATCCTGCATTTTCAAACCGTTTTAAATTCATAACCGCTTTGTGTAAAGCGGCTATACATAAATTTAAATTATGTATAATACTAAAAGTTGAAGCGCCTAATTCAGTAAAGCGCCAAATCGTTCCCCAGCCAAAATCAGCAGGAATAGCATTAAGGCACCAGGTATCACGGCCATCATCGCTGTAAGGCATTTCAACGTCATAGATAGAATTTACGCCAATTTTTTTCAGATCGTTATTATACTGCACTTTGCCAAGTAAAGTCATTGCCAGTAGCATATTTATGCGCATCTAAGGTATAGTAATCATTATTAAAACCAATACGAAATTGGTCATTAAACTGTAATGGGCCAAGTGAGTTAATCAACATATCTCGATTAGACTTATAACGCATGGTTACTTTTCTATTTGCCGGCATAAAATCGGTATAAAATGTACGGTAGATTTGACGCTTTTCCTCATCTTGATAACAGCTACCGTGTTGCTCACCCCAGGTACCAATCCAACCAAATTGAAAGGCATATATTACGCCATTGGCCAATAGTGGCTTTAATTGCTGCATATGTTGTTTTACTTTTTCTACCTCGGGCTCCAGAATATGGTTAGCATATTTATAGACAAATCTAACCAGCAGCTTAACACCGGCTAATTTCGCTTGGCAAAAGACATAATTAATCAGCTCAATAGCTTTATCATCAAGATCTTTATTTATATATTCTGTTAGATATATATATTGCTGAACAATTTGATAACATTCATCGGCAATTACTTTTTTATATAATTCGAATAAAACATTTCCATTTTGCTTTTCACCGGAAAAGGGATTTATTAAATCTTCATTTAATAAAATCATATTTTCATATCTAAAACCTCGCTCCGGATTCATTATTATTACTTTGCCATTCTCGTCTGATGGATAGCATCCTCGATAGCTTGTCTGCTGATATTGCATTGTGTTTTTCATTATTATTCCTTTCTAATGCTATATTTAATGTTAATTAACGGATTTATTTCCAATTAAAAAATTATAATTACTTATAAGAAATAAAATTAATTATTAAAAAATCAGATGATATATTTTTATAATTATTATTTAATTCCAATAGCTAGAATTAAACGTTTAATTTATAAATTTTAAAATAAAATCAAATTAAAAAATATACACAGAAGTTGCTAATAAAAAATTAGCACAACTAAATGTTATAACCTGAAACGTTTCAATAGAAAAAAATTCCTAGCAAAAAAATAAAAAGATTAAAAATCAACATGATAAAAAACAATAATAGTGAAAAAACATAGCGAAATAAACTTATATTTTATAATTATATAGGTGACGAAATTTAATCCTGAAAAAATAAAAATTTATAAAATTAATAACAGGATTTATAAATAATTTACTCAATTAAATATTCAGAATCAACAAATAGCTATGCAAAAAAACTTTATTAGATTAATCGTTTCAACTAATGATAAAAAATCATCTATTAATTTTAATTACAATTAGAAATTATTAACCAAAATCAACTTAACCTTTGCTTATTATTAAATGCTCATTTCTAATAAAAATGAACTCCCGCGATAATTTAAAATAGAAATAATCACCAAGCTAAATTCATGAAGCACATAATTAACTGATTTTACTAAAAAATATTTATTATAAATTTAAATAAAAAATACTAGCTTTAAAAATAAAGTATGTTATGATTTTTTTTAAATTTAATCCTAATCAATAAAAATAAATTAAAAGATATGAATATAAATAATCACATCTGATTTTTATATTCCATCGAAAGATATTCCTTTTCTTTAAAACAACGATAGAGCCATCTAATATAAGTGGGGGTTTTATGTCATACCAAATTAACGAAAATTCCATTAAGAATATTATTAATAAATTAAATATTAAATCATTCAGTGAGCTAGCTGATTACGCTAAAGAAGAACTTTATCAAGTTGCCGATAATCAATTAAGTTTGCAGGATTGTGACCAACTGTTAGCCCAAGCCAAAAAGATCCAGGCAAAAAATAATGCTCAATACCGGCAACAAATCACCCGCCAAGCCATTCCAAAACAATCAACACATCTGGTCGCGACTCAATTACAGACAAATTTTAGCAACGCAAAAGCGCAACAACTGCAGTATGACGAAGCCATGTTTTACAGTAACGATTTTATTCCCAATCGTGATAGCGATTTTGTCAATCAAGGTGATATCGCGTCCATGTTTTCACCAGCCGCTTATCTGGTAAAACTTTATCGCGAAGCACAAAAACTGCATCCGGTAAATTCACCCTATTTTATCGACAATCGTCGCCCTGACTAAGCCGATCTGGTTTTGAGTCAGGACAATATGGATACACCAGTAAGCACGCTAACCTTATCCAATCAAATACTAGCGGCCCAAATTGGCAAAAAAATCGGTGATAACGATAAACAAAAAATTCTCGACGCGTTGGCTAAAGATACGTTAAATCCTGATGGCCCCTATTATTATTACACCGATGTTATTCAGCAGGTTTTACAAAACCATAATGTCATGCTGGCGCAATTTATTCAGCCGGAAAATCGTCCGGCCAATACCGATGAAACCTTTATCTTATGTACCGATTTAAAAATATCACCGCCGATTTACACGCTATTAACCACGGAAATTACTCCAGATAATCTTGACGCTGAATACCAAAAAGTGTTTGGCACCATTCCACCACAAACCCTCACCACAGCGGTTGCACTGGCAGAACGTTACGATTTAGCGCCTGATTTTTTTGAACTATTACTACCTAATAAAGATGCGACGGAAAAGCAGCTTAAAGAACATTTACTAAAAGTGCATAAAATTGTTTTATTGCACAAAACCACTCAGCTGACGCCACTTACGCTGTCTGAATTGGTTGAAGAATTCAACAATCATATTAATAAATATTTTCTGGCTAATATTTTGCTTATCAAACAATATGAACAATTTTTCAACTTGGAAGAACAGCAAGCGCGCATTTTGGCTGGTTTAAAAATCAGTCAAACCGCCATTAATGGCCAGCTCAGCCAATACGACCAACTGTTTAATAATCCACCTTTATATGGCCAAAAATTCTTTCCAGACGATAAAGATTATGATGTAGCACCTGAGGCACAAAACGTCTTTAAATCAAATCTGAAGCAAGCATTTGGCATTAATGACCAAGAGCTATATCAAATATTTCTGCTATTGAAGGGGGATGATAATACTTGATGTTGACCGTACCGTGTCTTTGGCTGAATTCTATCTGCATATGCCCAACGGGTTTGATTTACGAGACACCATTCGAAAACTGATCAATGGCGAAAGTAGCGGCCCTATCGGCAATGACGATAATAAAGTCAGTCTGGAGCAAAATACCTTATCTGCCACCATTAAAATTGCCGATCTAAAACTGCCGGAAGATTACCCCACTGATCTCAAGCTTGGCAACGTGCGACGCATCAAACAAATTAGTGTGTCGTTACCCGCTCTGCTTGGCCCCTATCAAGATATTCAAGCCGTGCTGGAATACACAGGTAATTTGCAACTGAGTAATGGCTGTAAAGCCATCGCTATTTCTCGCGGTGTTAATGATAGTGGCCAATTCCAACTTGATTTTAACGACAGTAAATACCTGCCTTTTGAGGGGATCCCAATCGAAGATCAAGGAGGATTAACTTTACAATTCCCGAATGCGACCGAAAAACAAAAAGCCTTATTAAATAGTCTAACCGATATCATCTTGCATATTCGCTACACCATTCGTGATAACGGTTAATCACTATTTTGTATCGTTTAATTAATTTCGTTAGGCCCTGTTTAGGGCCTTATGGGAGTTTAAAATGCCTGATAATCCAAATAATCAAGATAAATTATCCATTGCGCCCCTTTCCTTACCAAAAGGTGGCGGAAGCTTACAAGGCATGGGAGAAACCGTTGGCACACCCGGCCCTGATGGTATGATGCATATTACACTACCTTTACCTATTTCCAGTGGACGTGGTTATGCACCTGCATTGAGTTTAAATTATAATAGTGGCTCCGGTAACAGTGCCTTTGGCTTGGGATGGGATACCCCTTTACTCACTATTCGTCGCCAAACCAGTCATGGCCGGCCGCTTTATCATCTAGACGATACTTTTATTGGTGTAGATAATGAAGTATTGGTTATCGCCGTTGATCAAGCAGGTCAACCGATCCGTTATCAAAAAGATAGCTGGCAAAATATAAAACTAGCCGAAAATTATCAAGTAACTCAATATCAATCACGTATCGGTACGGGTGCCGAACGGATCGAATATTGGCAACCAGTAGCAACTGAATCTTCCCAAATGCCTTTTTGGTTAATCTACTCACCCGATGGACAGATCCACTGTTTAGGTAAATCGGCTAATGCCAGAATTTTTGACCCTAAAGAACAGCAACACATTGCCGTATGGTTACTGGAAGAGTCGGTTTCACCGACCGGAGAACACATTCTATATCAATATCAAGCGGAAAATGACCAAGGAACGTCTGAGCAGGAGCGGCTACAACATCCATCAGCAACAGCACAACGATATTTGACGACGGTAAGTTACGGCAATCTTAGCGCCTATGCAGCACCATATAGCTTAACCGACACACTACCACCAGCAACAGATTGGTTATTTTACCTCATATTCGATTACGGAGAACGCAGTAATCAAATCGAACAAACACCTGAATTTCTGCCCCAACAAGCCTGGTCTATGCGACAAGATCCTTTTTCCCGCTTCGAATATGGCTTTGAAATCCGTACCCGCCGTCTGTGCCAACAAGTATTAATGTTTCATGACCTACAAAGACTACAAGGCTTACCAGCCGAAAACACCTCACCCACGCTGGTTCGTCGTTTACAGTTAGACTATGACCAACAAGCAATTGTCAGCCAACTCATCAGTTGCCGGCAACTGGCTCATGATGAAAATAATTCTCTAACACTACCACCACTTGAATTTGATTATCAACCCTTTCGTCTGCCACCTAATGGTAATTGGCAACCCTTAATCGAATTTAATAGCATGAAAGATCAACAACAGTACTATCTGGTTGATCTCTATGGTGAAGGTATTGCCGGCATTCTGTATGAAGATAATTATGCCTGGTACTACCGTGACCCAATACGCGGCCAACCGCAAACCGATGAAATTCGTTATTCGCCAGCACAGCGATTACCTAATATACCCACCCTGCTCAGTGGTGGCACTTTAATGGATATTAACGGTGATGGACGGCTGGAATGGTTTTTCAGCCAGTTCAATATTGGCGGTTATTATGCCCAACAACCAGATAGAAGCTGGAGTGACTTTATTCCACTACAGGCTATTCCTACCGAATTACAAAATAACCAAGCCCAATTTGCCGATATTACCGGTGCGGGATTAGAGGATATTACTCTCATTGGCCCTAAAAGTGTGCGTTTTTATGCCAATCAGCGGATAAGTTTTGCCACGCCAGTCAACTACCCGCAAGCCGCGTCTGTCGAGTTACCGATTATTGGCAGAGATGAGCGCCAATTGGTCGCCTTCAGTGATCTATTAGGATCAGGCCAACAACATTTGATAAGCATTCGTCATAATGAAGTAACCTGCTGGCCTAATCTTGGCCAGGGTCTATTTGGTGCCCCGATTCAGCTCAGTGGCTTTCAACAACCGCAAGACAGCTTTGATCCAAAACAACTGTATTTAGCCGACCTGGATGGCTCCGGCACCACCGATATTATCTATTTAATGTCCGATCATCTGATGATTTACATGAATCAGTCAGGCAATAGCTTCGCCTCACCGATAACCATACCGCTGCCAAACGGTGTGGCTTATGATGATACCTGCCAATTGTGGATTGCAGATATCCAAGGCTTAGGCGTCGCCAGTTTGATCTTGAGTATACCGCATATGGAGCAAAAGCATTGGCGCTATGATTTAGCCAACCAAAAACCTTACCTCCTCAATCAACAAAATAATAATTGTGGCACCGATACCACTTTTTACTATCGCAGTTCGGTGCAATTTTGGCTGGATGAAAAACAGCAAGCAATTCAACAAAATAAAAGCTATGCCAGCCACCTCCCTTTCCCGATTCAGCTGCTCAATAAAATTAACCAACTTGACGAAATTACCATGAGTTGTTTTAGTCAAAGTGTTGATTATTTGCATGGTATGTATGATGGTATAGAGCGCGAATTCCGTGGCTTTGGCCGACTTGATATTATCGATTCAACTCAAGATGCAAAAGGCAATACCGACCAACGTAGTATGCCGTCATTATTAAGACAATGGTTTCATATCGGCAATATCGATGACCAAGCAGCTTATGCGTCAGAATACTGGCAAGGGGATAAACAAGCGTTTCCAGCCGGTAAAACCCGTCTTACCCAATACCAGCAAGGCCAGGATGTGCCAATTATCTCTCCGGATGAACAGCAACGATTCTGGGCTTATCGATCATTAAAAGGCAGTCCACTGCGCAGTGAACTTTATGGTTTAGATCAGGCCGCTGACGCCAAAAATCCTTACACCGTTACCTATTACCGTTATCAGGTTAGGCAAATTCCGGCGGTGACAACGAGCAAAACCGGCTTAGCAATGGCCCCCATGTCATTAGAGCAATGAGATTACAATTATGAACGTATTGCTGAAGATCCGCTTTATAGCCAAAACGTTAATCTCGCGTTTGATGATAATGGGGCAATAATACATAATGTTGCCATCAACTATCCACGTCGAGCCATTAGTATAATTCCTCTCTCCATCTGGTTGCCAGACGGTGCTTTTGAGCAGAGTTACGATCCACAACAACTACTATTACGCATTAGCGAAAATCAAATCCGCTATCACAATTTAAAAACACCAGAACAGTGGCGATTAAATATTGCTGATATACAGCGGACAGATATGATCACCTTACCTGCCAGTAATCTGCCAGCTGAAGGATTTTCGCTTGAATCGCTGTTAAATCCTGATGGTATTTTGAGTGAAAACACACCGCGAGAATATGCCGGACAAAGTAAAATTTACTACCTGGAGGGTGGCGATAATAAACTAGTAGAAATCCCGACAATCCAAGCTTTAGTCGCTTTTACTGAGCAGGCCGAACTGGATGAGCAAAGTTTGCTCGCATTTGAACCAGTACTTAGCACAAGTCAAATTGAAGCATATTTAACCAATGCGGGTTATATCAAAACCAAATACCTGTTCCCACGTCCAGGGGAAGAAACTGCCGATATCTGGGTAGCACGACTTAACTATAGTGAATATTATGATGAAAAGGCTTTTTATTATCCTTATCGTCAGCGACACTCATTATTAACCGGCGCAACCAATTATCAATGGGATAAATATTACTGCGTCGTAATAAGTACTACTGATGCCGCTGGTTTCTATACGCAAGCGGATTATGATTACCGTTTTCTTATGCCTTATCGTATTAAAGATATTAATGATAATATCAGTTATGTCGATTTTGATGCCTTTGGGCGCATCTCTTCCAGTCGAATATGGGGTACAGAAGAAGGACAGCCAGCCGGATTTCCGCCTCCCGATGAAGTTCCTTTTATGCCACCGGACACAATTGACGCGGCTTTAAGCATGCCAACACCACAGCCGGTTGCACAATTTTACTTCTATGCGCCAACAGCGTGGATGAAACCAGCAACCAAAGATTTTGTCTCAGCAGTCACCAATTCACGGCATCAATATAACCAAGTTGTCAATGAGCTAGGTTATGTTAATGTTATTGGCTACCAACGTTGGTTACGTGATAGCAATACGCCAGTCGACAAAGTACAGTTAGCAGATGATGCTGAAAGGCAACCGCCCTATATTTTAACTGTCACTACCGATCGTTATTATCCTGATGAGCAACAACAGCAGAGACAACAGATCAACTTTATTGATGGCGCAGGCAGGTCTCTGCAAACTGCATTACGGGTACCCGCTGGTGATGCTTATATTGTGACCAAAGATGGTCGTTTAGCCAAAAATAAACTCGGTAAGGCAAAACAGGCTCTCACCAGCTCACGATGGGCAGTAACCGGTCGAGTAGAGTATGATAACAAGGGCTTAGTTGTCCGCCAATATCAACCTTTTTTCAGTAATAGCTGGCATTATATTCTCGATGATAGTGGTCGTGATAGCTACTATACCGACACCCATTATTATGATCCGCTAGGGCGAGAAACAAGAACGGTTACCGCTAAAGGCTATCAGCGACGCCAACAATACTATCCTTGGTTGACGGTTAGTGAAGATGAAAATGATACGGCCGCAGATTTAACATCTTAAGATAGAGTCTGTGATTGTATAAAACACCTATAGGAGAACAATATGAATACGTCACTATTCAGTAAAACCCCGACGATAACAGTTCTCGACAATCGTCGTTTAACCATTCGTGATATACAATACTATCGTCATCCAGACTTACCAGATCATACGGAAACACGTATTACCCGCCATCAATACGATGCCCATGGCTTTCTAATCCAAAGCATAGACCCTCGACTATATGATATTCAGCAGGTAGATAGCGACATCAAACCAAACTTTACCTACCAGAACACATTGAGTGGTAAGGTCTTGCAAACAAAAAGCGTGGATAGTGTTAATACTATCACCCTAAATGATGTCACCAACCGATCATTTCTGAATATCAATGATTTTAATGATGATGACAGTACTAATATCCTATCTCGTACTTGGCAGTATGAGGATGCTTCCTTACCGGGCCACTTATTAAGTGTCACTGAACAGGCTGCGGATGGAACATCACGCATTACCGAGCGCTTAGTTTGGGACGGTAATAGTGAAGCAGAAAAAGAGCAGAACTTAGCTAATCAATGCACTCGCCATTATGATACTGCTGGATTAGATAAAACGAATAGTATTGCCATAAGTAGTATGTTGCTATCTATCACTCGCTGCTTACTAAAAAACGCAAATGACATAGCAACAACCGTTGATTAGCAAGGTGAAGATGTTTCGGACTGGGACAACTTGCTGGACGAAAAGCAATACACTACTCAAACTACTGCCGATGCAACGGGTAAAATACTCACCAGCACAGATGCTGCAGATAATATACAACGGATGGCCTACGATGTAACCGGTATGCTAAAAAGCAGCTGGGTAACACTTAAAGAAAATACCGAACAAGTCATTGTGAAATCAATTGCCTATGCTGCTAATGGACAGAAAGCGATAGAAGAACACGGCAATGGCGTAGTGACTACCTATAACTACGAGCCAGAGACACAACGGCTTATTGCAATTAAAACTGAGCGTCCCGCTGGGCATCCTGCCGGTGCCAAAATCCTGCAGGATCTACGTTACACCTATGATCCGGTAGGCAATGTTGTCAATATCAGCAATAATGCCGAAGAAACCCGTTTCTGGCGTAATCAGAAAGTCGTACCTAACAGCATTTATAGCTATGATAGCTTGTACCAGCTGGTTTACGCGACTGGACGTGAGATGGCTAATATTACGCAGCAGAGTATGACCCGTTTTCCATTAGCAGATGATGCTGTATACAGCAACTATACACGCACTTATAGCTACGATAACGGCGGTAATCTATTTCAAATAAGACACACTGATCCAGCGACTAATAATAACTACACCATAAACATCACCGTCAGTGATCGCAGCAATCGAGCCTTGCTGAGTACATTGACAGAAAATCCAGCCGATGTAGATGCACTATTCACGCCGAGTGGATATCAAAAACAGCTACAGTTAAACCAAAATCTACTCTGGACATCACGAGGCGAACTACAATTAGTAACCCCAATTACCGATGACGGAATTGCTGATGATAATGAAAGCTATCGCTATGATGCCAACAACCAACGGGTACTAAAAACCGCCGTAATAAAAATAGCAAACCATTTTTAATCACAGTCTGTGCTTTATCTGCCAACACTAGAGTTACGTACTACACAAAATGGGGAAGAACAAAAAGAAAATTTACACGTTATTAAAATCGGCCAAGCAGGACGAGGTCAAGTGCACGTACTGCATTGGGAGAAAGGAAAACCGACGGTTATCAATAATAATCAAATAAGGTACAGTTACAATGATCTTATTGGTAGCTCAATACTAGAAGTAGATAATGCCGGCAATATTATTAGTCAGGAAGAGTATTATCCATATGGCGGAACAGCAATCTGGTCAACCCGCAACCAAACTGAAGCGGACTACAAAATTATTCGCTACTCAGGCAAGGAACGTGATGCAACAGGATTATACTACTATGGTTATCGCTATTACCAACCATGGGCGGGCCGATGGTTAAGTGCTGATCCAGCAGGAACAGTAGATGGCTTAAATCTATACCGGATGGTCAGAAATAATCCAGTGACACTGCATGATATTGAGGGCATGGCGCCTACTTATCAAATGCAGCTAGAAAAAACTGTATCTATCTTTCGTGAACATGGACATCAGGAAGCTGCACGGATATTCTCTTTACCTAATAATAAGCAAAATAGAATATTACCACCACTGCCGTCATCTGAGGAACTGGGATTAACAGCTCAAGAAGTATCAGCCGTAAAGCTATATACAGCTCATAGTTATACCCTTATCAATCAGTATGCCAGAGGAACTTTAGAGTCAGGCGAAAGTAAAAAGCTACAAAAAGTACTTAACAAAAATAAATTCTTAAAAATCGGTTTTATCGGCAAAGAGTCACTGGAAACCGGAGTAGCAAAATTTAATACCACTCTCGAATCTTCCCGAAAAAAACATCCATCAAATGAAAATTTTGGCAACGTAGTTTTTCGCGGAGTAGGTTTTGATTACCCAGGCGGTGCACAGGATGAAACCCAATATACCACCATTGGTAGAGTGTTATTGAGCAGAAAAGTTATACCAGCACAACCGTTAGCAGACCATTTTTGAACACCCATCTTTTAATTTTGCAAGCTCACGATTTGGATGATGGTCGCTGGATTGCGCCATCAGCCAGCTTTCCAGGAGAAGATGAAGTGCTTTTTGCACCCAATACGAAATTCGTCATTAAAGATGTAGTTGCCAGTGATGAATTTGATAAAGCTAGATTTATTAGTTCAAATTATAACAGTCAGTTTCATGTATCACAAAAAATAGAAAATTCCCGTCAATATCAGACGTTATACAGAGCACATAAAATAGATCATTATATTAAAAAATATATTTATGGTGAGATTATTCCTTGAGCTTGATGTAGTTAAAAAATTTAACTAATCAATTAAAACCCTTGGTGCAATTTCATTGCATCAAGGGATATTTTATTAATATCGGCTTTATCAGTCACATCTAAATAAATATTATGCTAATACTAGCCTTAAATGACAAAATTTTATGTATTTTAGCTTGTAACCAACAATAATGATTGCTAATAAAATAGCTAATCAACTTTCTGGCATAACTTGGTTTTTTGCGATTCATTATTATTGCGGGTTAACCAAAGTGACAAGGCTTTCAGTGAATCAGGGGTAAATTCATGACGACGGGCATTAATCTCGTCTGGCGTCAACCAAAAAACCGATTCCACTTCCGCTTCCTGTAATGCAAACGGGCCATGACTGACACAGCTAAACAAACCACCCCACACCCGACATTGTGTTGTTTCATAATAAAAAAGCCCATGCTCTGCAAAAGGTACATCGGCAATCCCCAACTCTTCTTCTGCCTCTCGCCTGGCTGCTGCCAGCATACCTTCACCACTGGTAACAACACCGCCAGCGGTTGCATCAAGTAAACCAGGATAAATATCCTTCATTTCAGTACGACGTTGGATCAAAATTTTACCCATACCATCATGCACAATAATATAAGCTGCACGATGACACAAATTCTCTGCTCTCATCTGCTGGCGTGTCGCCTGAGCAATCACTTTATTTTTATCGTCAACAATATCAATCCATTCTGCATTGACTACTTCGCTTATTACTCGTCCCATCTTGAACCTTTCTAATTTTTAAGCGGTCATCAATCTGTTTACTTGAGTCTAAACTCAGTAACTTGCTGATGCAAATTAAGTCTTAATTAGATAGCCATTGGCGCACTTTTTGCACCCTGTTTTTTTACTACAGCTTAAATAAGCATAGCCTGTTATTAGCAGATACAAAAGGCTTTACGCTGAGCCTAGGGATAGTTGAAATTAACAGTTAAATTACTCATAAAATCACATCAATTCTTTTTATAATATAAAGCAAAAATGATAATAAGGATTAAGTTAGCAAAATATAAAAACAAGATATACTAATTTTAGCCGCAAATAAAACGATGAAAATTTACTGATATATATTAGCCATTTTAATATTAATTACTTTTATCTAGCGGCTGGTTTTTTTATAAATAACAACTAACATCAACAATAATTAATAAAATATTGCTATTATCCTACCTTTACTTTTAATATATTAACAATCTGTAAAATAACAACTTATTGTTACAATTAATTTATTGATGAATATAAATCTCTTTTCATAAAAAATTAAAATAAATAAGCTTAGCTAATATGATTTTTAGCATTGATTTAACAGTCTTACAAGAAATATAAATACATGATTATTATATAACTCACTATTTCATTTTTTAATTTTAATTAATCAATGAGCTAACCAAAAATTAACATTTAAAGTGTTAAATAACATTAATTAGCCATATTTAATGAAATTTTTTAAACAACAAATCGGCGACAATTTTACTGGCCAGTTTATTGATTGTATTCACAGTCTAATGATCTGCTGTTTCTTTAAATATCAATACTATAATTACTTATATCATTATCGAAAACCACGGAGTGAGAATGCGGATTTTTATTACTGGCAGTACCGGCTTAATTGGCTCAAAACTTGTTCAACAACTGGTTATACATTCCCATACTATCACCGTATTGAGTCGATTATGCCAAAAAGTTTACACCCTATTTGGTCGACATGTTGATTGTCTGACAAGCTTAAATGAGATTAATAATCTTGATGGTTTCGATGCCATTGTCAATCTTGCCGGTGAACCTATTGCAAATAAACCATGGACTAAGGAACAAAAAATAATTCTGTGTGAAAGCCGCTGGAAAATGACAGAACGCTTAAGCCAACTGATCAAAGACAGTAAAAAACCACCAAAAACGTTTATTTCTGGTTCAGCAGTTGGCTATTATGGTGATCAGGGACAAAGCGTTGTCACTGAATCCGATATGCCACATGCCGAATTCACTCACCAACTATGCCAAAAATGGGAATCATTGGCATTAGAAGCAGAAAGTGATAAAACACGCGTTTGTTTGCTACGAACCGGTGTGGTACTAGCGAAAGAAGGCGGTGTACTGAAGAAATTGTTACTGATATTTAAAGCCGGATTAGGCGGGCCAATCGGCAAAGGCAAACAATATATTCCCTGGATCCATATTAATGACGTCGTCAATGCGATTAATTACCTGCTTGAGTCACCTTCATTATCCGGTGCGTTTAATATTACTTCACCCTACCCTGTGCATAATGATCAGTTCAGTGCAATACTGGCCGAAGTACTTAATCGTCCGGCACTGATTAGAACGCCAGAATTTGTTATTAAATCGATTATGGGCGAATCTGCAGCATTAATGTTAGGTGGGCAACAAGCGATTCCAAAGCGTCTTGAAGAAGCTGGATTTAAATTTCACTATATTGAATTAAAAGAAGCATTAGAGTCATTACTGTTAACTACGTCGCAAGAGACCATTACTTAACACCTTGCCAACGAGTAAATAAGGTTTGTGGTAAGGTGATACCATATTGATCTAATATTCGATTGACAGTTTGATCGACAATGTCCTGTACGGTTTCTGGCTGATGATAAAAGGCCGGCATCGGTGGAAAAATTATCGCGCCAATCTCTATGACATTCATCATTAATCTCAAATGGCCTAGGTGCAAAGGTGTTTCCCTGACACCCAAGATTAATTTACGCTTCTCTTTTAAAACCACATCAGCCGCCCGCGTAATTAATGTATCGTTATAACTATTGGCAATACCAGATAACGTTTTTATTGAACACGGCATAATAATCATACCGGAGGTAATAAATGAACCAGAAGAAATCGCCGCAGCAATGTCTCTATCTTCATAGACAACATCAGCCATTGCTAGAACATCGCGTAGGCGATAAGAGGTCTCCAGCGCTATAGTCTGCTTAGCTGCTGCACTGACAATTAAATGTGTTTCAACCTCAGCAACAGAACGTAAAACTTCAAGTAAACGAATACCGTAAATTGCACCACTAGCGCCTGTCAATCCGATAATTATTCTCTGCATCATTTTTGCTCAATAATAACGATAAAATAGATTTCAGTATTGTCAGCTTAACGATATCCGTTAAAGTCTAACTTAATTCAAACGATAACAACAAATTAGCCTTCGTTGTAAATTTCCAAATTTTCAATCTCATTATGTTCTTTTAACTGATCGTCCTTACGCAGATTTTCCAGATAATCCAAGTAAGCTTGATCAATATCCTTGGTAACATAAACCCCATTAAAAACCGAACACTCGAAAGTGGTGATATCGGGATTTTCCTCCCTGACTGCGGCAATTAGATCAGTAAGATCCTGAAAAATTAAATCATCAGCACCAATAAGTTGACAAATTTCATCCACTTCACGCCCATGGGCAATCAATTCATTAGCGGACGGCATATCAATACCATAAACATTCGGAAAACGAACTTCTGGTGATGCCGAAGCAAAATAGACCTTTTTGGCCCCAGCTTCGCGTGCTAACTCAACAATTTGTTCAGAGGTTGTTCCGCGCACAATAGAGTCATCGACTAATAAAACATTTTTACCACGGAATTCGGCTCGATTGACATTCAGTTTACGACGTACCGACTTGCGTCTCTCCTGCTGTCCCGGCATGATAAAAGTGCGTCCCACATAACGATTTTTAACAAAACCTTGGCGATAGGGTTTACCCAAAATATAAGCTATTTCCAGTGCGCTATCACAAGATGTTTCAGGGATTGGGATCACAACATCAATCTCTAAATCCTGCCATTGACGGGCAATTTTGGCGCCCAATTTTTGCCCCATCCGCAACCGAGCTTTATTAACCGATATTTTATCGATAAAAGAATCTGGTCTGGCTAAATAGACAAACTCAAACAGACAAGGGGTTAATTGTGGATTTTCTGCACATTGCCGACTATAAAGCTCTCCCTGTTC
Organism: Arsenophonus endosymbiont of Crataerina pallida; assembly: GCF_964020125.1. Classification (NCBI taxonomy): domain Bacteria; kingdom Pseudomonadati; phylum Pseudomonadota; class Gammaproteobacteria; order Enterobacterales; family Morganellaceae; genus Arsenophonus; species Arsenophonus endosymbiont of Crataerina pallida. Next base: position 1,355,376 of record NZ_OZ026540.1, read on the forward strand.
AGTAATATAAATCGCTTCACCAGGCGCGACATCACGCAAGAACTCAAAACCAAGGGTATCTAAAGCGACACTTTCCGAAGCAACCATGTACTCATTTTGACCGTCTTCCAATGTGCGCTTACCCAGCACCAGAGGGCGGATACCAAATGGGTCACGAAACGCCACTAAACCATGGCCAATAATCATTGCAACACAAGCATAAGCGCCACGAACTTTGTTATGCATCGCAGCAATAGCGGTAAAAATATTTTCTGCAGTCAGCGGAAAATGATCAAATTGATCCAATTCATGGGCAAGCACATTGAGCAAGATTTCTGAATCTGAAGAAGTATTTACATGACGACGGGCCGTTTCAAATAACGTTTTTCTTAATTCATGTGCATTGGTCAAATTACCATTATGGGTCAATGTAATACCAAAAGGAGAATTAACATAAAAAGGTTGCGCTTCGGAAGCGCTGGAGCTACCCGCGGTTGGGTAACGCACATGGCCAATTCCCATTTTACCCCGCAAACGCAGCATATGGCGGGCAGCAAATACATCTTTTACTAAGCCATTCGATTTACGTAGGCGAAATTGTTTATTTTCATCAATTGTTGCAATACCTGCAGCATCTTGCCCACGATGTTGAAGCACTGTTAGCGCATTATAAATTGATTGGTTAACTGGTGTAAAACCAGCAATACCGACAATACCGCACATCTACTTTTTCCTCATCAACCAAACGGAGTGATATTTTCAGGTAAAAAACTTGACGCATTTTTTAAATAATCAAAAAACCATCTAATAATATGACTAAATTGGGGTATCAATTTAGAACGTTGCCAATCTTCACTTTTTGGCAAGGGTGTAAAAGTATCCAGGAAAAACAGGATTGCCGACACAATTAATATACCACGTAATACACCAAAACAGACGCCTAACACGCGATCAGTACTTGATAATCCTGTTCGCTCAACTAACGAGCTAATCACATAATTGACTACCGCACCCACAATTAAAGTGGCGATAAATAAAATTGCAATCGCAATACCATTTCTAATCAGCGTGTCATCGAAGCGGGTGAGATAAGTCGCCAGATAAGGATAAAATTGGCTGGCAACAAAAAAAGCACAACCCCAAGTAATAAGTGACAAAGCTTCTCGTACAAAACCTCGAATTAAACTAACCAAGGCCGAAAAGCAAATAATGGCGATAATAGCGTAATCAATCCAAACCATAATTTTAATCCAAAAAATTAAACATTCAGCATGGTCGAACGCATTCTAGCAGAAAACGAAAACGTTTGCGTTAGATATTTTGCTGAAAAGTAGCAATAAATTGCGGCGAAAAGATAAATCATGATCGCCGCAGGAATAATTAATATAACTGTTTAATATCAATATGTTTTATCTATTAGTACATACCCATTTTACGGTTTATAACCGCGTATTTGCCCCTGTAAGCCGGTTAAATCTTTCAATTCCGACAAACTGGATTGCAATTTATCTCTCGAAGCATTTGGGCCAACAAAAATTCGAGTTAATTGACCATTAATTGGTAATGATGGCTCGGTATAAACCTGGTAGCCAGATAAACGTAATTTGGCAATAATTTCTTCCACTTTTGCTGCATTTTTCAGTACTGCCAACTGAATAACATAAGCCCGCGCCTGCGGTGCTTGAGTTTTCTCATTTGACTTAGTGATATGTTCTGCCACTAGCGCGGGTTTTTCAACTTTGACAGCTGGTTTAGACTTTGCTTGTTGCTGAGCGGACAGACTATCTGCTGATTTGGCCTTCGAATCAGAAGTGGCCTCAGAAATCATGGCTTCTGCAGCGCTCGCTGAAGATGTCGCTAGTGGTTTCGGATTAATCGGCGCAATAGGTTCAATTTCATATTCATCGCTGGCTTTAGGCACCAAAGGGATCGCTGCAAATTCAGTCTCATTATATTTCTTATTACCATCCAATAATATGGGTAATACAATAACACCAACTGCAACAATAACAATCGTTCCCACCAAACGGTTTTGAAACTTACTGGCCACTTAAACTTTCCTCTTTTGTCTGCAGTTCCATAACCTCTGCAACAGTATGAAATGAGCCACAAACCAACACAATGTCCTGTTTGTCAGCCTCGGCCATAGCCTGCAACCAGGCATCTTTGACCGTCGCAAATTGGTATGGTGATTCAACATACTGCGCTAATTGCGCTGCATCGGCACCGCGTATCCCACTTAATGAAGCGAGATACCATTTATCAACCTGCGCAGCCAAATAAGATAAAGTACTTTTTATATCTTTATCGGCTAACATCGCTACAACGGCATGAACTTTAGTATTTTTCTGCCTGGGTAAGCGAGCTAGTCTATCGGCTAAATAAGCTGCCGCATGGGGATTGTGCGCAACATCTAAAATTACACAAGGTTGCTCGCAGATAATTTGAAAACGTCCTGGTAATTTCGCCTTAATCAATCCCTGCTGAATAGCAGACAATGATATCGCCTGCCCAATGGCATCACCCTGTTTGATTAAACAATCAATAATTGCCAATGCGGTTGCAGCATTGGCCAGTGGGACATTTGGCACAGGTAACTGTTTAAAATCGTGATCATGGGATCGCCAATGCCAATGATCATTTTGTAGCTCAAATTGCCAATCTACCCCACAACGAAATAACTTTGCCCCTAAGGTTTGAGCCACTTGATTAATCGACTGCGGCATATCCGGTTCACCCACAACCGCATAGCGCCCTGAGCGAAAAATACCGGCTTTTTCGTAGCCAATCTGTTCACGATCACCACCAAGCCAGTCAATGTGATCCAATGCAATGCTAGTGATGGCAGCAATATCCGCATCGACGATATTGGTTGCATCTAACCGTCCACCCAAACCAACTTCTAAAATAACCACATCAAGTTTAGCTTGTTTAAATAACTGTAAAGCAGCTAAGGTGCCATATTCAAAATAGGTCAGCGTTGTTGTGCCGCGTTTCGATTCAATATCGGCAAAAACCCGACAAAATTCAGCTTCAGCTAACATTTTACCCTGGATCCTAACGCGCTCAGTATAATCTAACAGGTGAGGAGAACTATAAACGCCGACTTTTAATCCTGCTTCGATTAAAATAGATTCCAATGTATGGCAAGTCGTTCCTTTACCATTAGTGCCAGCAACAGTAACGACTTTCGGGGCGGGATATAAAAGATCCAGCTGTCGAGCGACGACACCAACCCGCTCAAGCCCCATATCGATAATTTTGCTATGCTGCTGGGTTAAATAAGTTAACCAGGTAGCTAAAGAAGAGGTTACCCCTGGTATCATCAAGGGTTCAGATATCTTCTCATTTTTGATCTGATTTGTTGTCAATTTCGGGTTTCTCACGATAGGGTGGCTCCAGATCATCGTCAACTAAGGTAATAACATCAATTTGACTTGCATCTTGAACGGTTTGATGAGTGAGCATTGCCAGTATTTCGGCTAATTTATCCCTCATTTCAGGCCGTCTGACAATCATATCAATCGCACCTTTTTCAATCAGAAATTCACTGCGCTGAAAACCTGGTGGTAATTTTTCACGTACCGTTTGCTCAATAACCCGAGGACCAGCAAAGCCGATTAACGCTTTAGGTTCGGCAACATTAATATCGCCTAACATGGCTAAACTTGCTGATACACCGCCCATAGTTGGATCGGTAAGTACTGAGATATAGAGAAGCCCTCGTTCCTGCATCTTCGCCAGTGCCGCACTGGTCTTTGCCATTTGCATCAAGGACATTAATGCTTCTTGCATGCGAGCACCGCCACTGGCAGAAAAACAAACTAACGGACAATTATCTTCCAGTGCTTGCTCTACCGCACGCACAAAACGTGCACCAACAACTGAAGCCATTGAGCCGCCCATAAAAGCAAATTCAAAAGCGGCTACAATGACCGGCATACCTTTAAGCGAGCCTTTCATCACGATTAAAGCATCTTTTTCATGTATCGCTTTTTGTGCTGCTGATATGCGATCTTTATATTTCTTGGAATCACGAAATTTTAAAATATCTTTCGGCTCTAATTCGCTACCTAATTCAGCCGTGGTTCCTTCATCAAGAAAAGAGGCCAGACGTTGACGGGCCGAAATACGCATATGATGATCACATTTTGGACATACGGCTAAATTACTTTCTAATTCAGTGCGATAGAGTACTTGCCCGCAGCTATCACATTTTGTCCAAACCCCTTCAGGGATACTCGCTTTACGGGTCTGGCTAATATTGCTTTTATTAAGAATCTTTTCAATCCAGCTCATTAATAGACCTTTCTGTCTGAAATTACATTATCAGTATTATGTTAATCATTAAACCACAATGACAAAGCATAGTGGATAAAAAACTGATCAAACCTGCTAATGACTATCTATTTTTTGGTTTAACAACCTGTTTTTCTTTTATTGATGATCGACGATAACGCCAAATCTCAATAATACCCGGCAGAATAGAAATTAAAATAATTGCCACAATTAATAATTTTAAATTCTGCTGAACAATTGGCAAATCACCAAAAAAGTAACCCGTGTAAGTAAATAATAGAACCCATATTAAAGCCCCGGCCACATTATAAAAAGCAAAATGCCGATATGACATTTTTCCCATCCCTGCGACAAATGGAGCAAACGTTCTAATGATAGGTATAAATCTAGCTAAAATAATCGCTTTACCACCATGTTTTTCATAAAATTGGTGTGTTTTTTCCAAATAAACCCGTCGAAAAATTTTTGAATTAGGATTGCTAAATAGACGCTCGCCGAATAAACGACCAATAGTATAATTACCCGCATCACCAATAATTGCTGCAATAATTATTAATACTACCATTAAATGAACATTAAGATCATTGCTCTCCAGTGCCGTTAATGCCCCAGCAACAAATAATAGGGAGTCACCCGGTAAAAAAGGCGTAACAATTAATCCAGTTTCACAAAATACTATCAAAAATAGAATGGCATATAGCCAAATTCCATATTCAGCAACCAGCTCAGCTAAATGAAGATCGATGTGTATAATAAAATCAATAATAAAAGTAATAAATTCCATAAAAAATCCAACAGTTGACAGCTTCAGCGCTGTGTAATTAAACGCAAAATTAAATTCATTATTCTGGTAAAAAAAGCGGTCCTACGATCGTTGTAGGTAATTTATATTTTGCCGGATAATCGACAGCAACTAAATAGAGCCCCTCTGCTTTTGCAGTCGCCGCCGCTTTTGTTCTATCTTTCAATGCTAAAAGCTCTGCTACCCAACTAATATCCTGATCACCACACCCTACTGCCAGCAAACTACCAACAATATTGCGTACCATATGATGAACAAAGGCATTAGCTTTAATATCAACCACAATATAGTCACCATAACGGTTGACATGAACATGCTTTATATTACGCCAAGGTGATTTAGATTGACACTGAATAGCCCTGAATGAAGTAAAATCCTGCTCCCCAACCAATGCCTGAGCGGCAAGATGCATTTTTTCCGCATCTAAGGGGGCATGGTAATGCGTTACGCCTGCGGCTAATATCGCAGGTCTAAGTCGATGATTGAAAATAATATAACGATATCGACGCGCGGTGGCAGAAAAACGAGCATGAAAATCTGGCTCAACAATTTTGCACCACTGTACTGCAATGTCGGATGGTAAGTAACTATTAACCCCCATCGTCCAGGCAGAATCTTTACGTATGACAGATGTTTCAAAATGGATAACCTGACCAGTCGCATGCACACCTGCATCAGTGCGCCCAGCGCAATAAACGTGGATAGATTCATTGGCAACTTTTGTTAGCGCGAACTCCAAACAAGCTTGAATACTTTTTACCTGTTGTTGACGCTGCCAGCCATAATAATGGCTACCATCATACTCAATGCCTAACGCAATTTTGGCCATCGACAAAGGGGGTTGCTTCTCCAACATTAATAATATTGCTCCTGCACTAATCGCTCCGCAGTTTCTATTAACATTCGAGCACCACCAAATCTGGTATTATCGGCAACCGACCAAAACTGTAATATCTCAGGTGCACCATAATCATTATGCATACAACCAATACTTAATCGATCACTACCTGAAGCATCGGTTACTTGAGTTGGAAAATCATCTTCGCAAACTAGCTCAATATCATCAAATTGAGCAATTTCTTGCCAGGCTTCTTGTACAGTCATTGGACGTAATGTTTCCACATGAACCACTTGTGCATTGCCATAAAAAACCGGTGCTTGTAAGCAACTGACAATAATGGATAACCCATCATTTTGTAAAATTTTACGCACTTGATCAACTAAACTGCGCTCCTGTGGTGCAGAGCCTTCATCATCACTTAATAATGGTAATAGATTAAATGCTAGCTGCTTAATAAAACGTTCATTATCAACGGGTAAACCGTTTAATAATCGGGCACTTTGACCCGCCAATTCATCCACTGCACTTTTGCCATGCACCGAAACTGAAAACAGATTGGTTAAAATTAAACGATGAATGCCGGCAACATTAATTAGCGGTTTAACGGCGACTAACAATTGACTGACATAGCTATCAGCAACGGCAATAATATTACGGTTACGATAATTAGCCAAGAGATGGGGATTAACACTCGGTACCACTAATGGAATATCTGGCTCCAGCGCAAATAAACCACTACTATCAATGACAATACAACCATCTTGCGCTGCTTGCTCTGCATAACGAGCGGACGCTTCCTTACCAGCAACAAAAAAAGCTAATTGCACCTGTGTCCAGTCAAATAATTGAGCATCAATAACCGTATATTGCTTGCCATTAAAACGAATGCTTTCTCACGCACTATTTTCACTGGCCAATAGAAATAACTCACCAACAGGAAACTGACGTTCTTGTAATAAACTCAATACGGCCTCTCCGACCGCACCAGTAGCACCTAATAGTGCAATATTCCAACCTTCTGTCATGTTGGTTTTCTCCAATTTCATTAGCATGTTTAATCAAATTAATTTGGTATTGAAGCCTAGCATTTTTAGTGCATTCGCGGCATCCACATCATTACAACTCACTCTAAGAGATGACCATTCACGGCGTTCTGGATAATATTTACGCAGATGATCAAACTGGCCAGCAAGATGGGCAATTTTTCTTAATGGCGCATCATCACGACGGACATCATAAACTAAATGCACTAAACGTTTTAAACTTGCCTGCGTTAATTCACCGCTAAAAGTAATTTCATTAAACTCTGCACTAGGTAATAAATCAGCTAGTTTAATTTGCTGTTCTTGGCCTAAAAACTGGCTAAATGCGGTAAAAATCTGGCTGGTACCGCGTGCTTTACCTTCCAGAGAATAGCCAGCAATATGTGGCGTGCCAATTCTAGCTTTAGCTAACAAAGGTAGGGAAATAGAGGGTTCATGTTGCCAAACATCTAATATAACGTCGATTTTCTTACCATTTTCTAAGGCTGTTAACAATGCCTGATTATCAACAACTGATCCGCGGCTAGTATTTAGTAAAATACGTCCTGCCGGCATAGCTGCAAGCAACTCTTCATTTAATAAATGATAAGATGAATAACGGCCAGATTTATTTAACGGGGTATGAAAAGTTAAAATATCCGCCTGACTAACTAATTTTTCCAGTGGCCAAAATTGCTCACTATTATCGGCAGCGTCTGCACGAGGTGGATCACAAAGTAACGTATTCACTCCCCAAGCCTTTAAACGCGCATTAAGACGACTGCCAACATTACCAACCCCAACAATACCGACCGTTTTTTCTCGTAAATCAAAGCAATCACGTTCAGCCAGTACCAATAAAGCGGAAAAAACATACTCTACCACCGCTGTCGCATTACAACCCGGAGCGGCAGAAAAAGCGATGCCCGCTTGCGCTAACCATTGCCTATCAACATGATCAAATCCGGCCGTTGCAGTACCAACAAATTTTACCTTACTCTCTTTAAGTAATGCTTCATTGACTTGAGTAACAGAACGCACCATTAAAGCATCCGCTGTTGCTAGCTCTGACGATGAGATTGAACGCCCAGAAACTGCCTTGACTTCACCCATTGTTTGAAACAATTGTGTTGCGTAAGGCATATTTTCATCAACCAATATTTTCACTTATTTAATGCCCAATTATATTTATCAAAATTAACCCATCGTTTTTTACTATTCGATAAGGTAACAAGTTGCTATTTTGCCATGTTAATGAAATAAATCCTAACAACCGGTTTAGTCACCGTCACTTTTTTGTCGAAAACGTTCTGGTGTTGTGCCTGAAATCTGCTGAAACATGGTAATAAAAGCCGAGGAGGAACTATAACCGACATCAAAAGCCACCTGATGGACACTATTACCTTGTTCTAATTTCATTATGGCATGTAAAAAACGTAATCGCTGGCGCCATTCACTAAATGACATCCCCAGTTCCTGCTGACAACGGCGTGACAAGGTACGTTCTGAGGTATATACCCGCTTGGCCCATATAGCTAAAGCAGTATTATCGGCTGGATTTTGCTGTAATTGCGCTAAAATAGGTGCTAAAAATTTATCCTTACTGGCAGGTAAATAGGTTTTTTGAATAGGTGAACGTTTTAATTGATCAATCAAAACATTGGCTAAGCGCATATCTTCTACGGTGTTAGGTTGGCTTATCTGACGTGCATAAAAATCTAATAATATGGTATGAAAAATAGCTGTTTGACGAATAATACACGGTTTTTTACACAGAACATGACTAAGTGTCTGAGAAATATCTAATATATTAAACTTAACACTTTTTTTGTTGTAAGTGGCATGTTCAACACCGCTTGGGATCCAGATACAAAATTCCGGCGGAGCAATATAATGTTGAGCAGCAACTTGCATCTCTATAATGCCTTTAACCACATAAATTAATTGGCCAAAGTTATGGCGATGTAATTTACACTCAGTATCACCTAACAATTCATTATTACGAAAAACTATGGATTCTGGCTCAATAATATTTGGTTCAAGTATATATTTGATTTTTTCCATTACAGTAATATTGGCAGAAAGAACGGATCGTTTGTCTTATTATAAATATATGCAATAAATCAGACAATGCTAAAATAGCAAAATTATTACCAAATGATAGATATGACTAAATAATGAAAAATTTTCTTTTTCCCCTTTTTGCAGTTTTATTATGGTCAATTAATACAGTCGTAAGTAAAGCAGCTGCAAATGTTATTGACCCTGCGGCTATTTCCTTTTATCGCTGGTTATTGGCGTTTTTATTACTTACCCCTTTTATGATCAAAGGGATAGTCAAAAATCGCGCAGTAGTGATGCAATAACGGTGATACTCAGTATTTTTGTGCTACGCACTATTCCTACTATTGGTATTGTAATCGGTACCCTCTTATCCTTAATTGGGCTTATCTGGCTTATCAGTCAAGGTGATCCAATGATATTTTTTATGCAGGGAATGAATAGCGGGCAATTACTCATGTTTATCGCCGCTCTCTCTTATTCTCTATATGGTGTATTAACCAAGCATTGGGCAATCCCATTACCCAATTGGCAATCACTTTATATCCAAATTAGCTTTGCGGTGATCCTACTATTGCCTAATTTTTTACTGGCTAAAACAGTAGAAATTACCGCAGCAAATATTAATTTGATCTTGTTTGCCGGCATTGCCGCCTCGCTGATTGCACCTTACATATGGATCCAGGGTGTATTTCGACTTGGCGCTAATACAACTTCAATATTTATGAATCTGGCACCGGTATTTACTGCCATTATCGCTGTCCTATTTTTAAATGAAAAAATGCACAGCTACCATTTAATTGGTGGTGGTGTAGTGCTACTCGGTGTTATTTTAGCGCAGCAATTACGTACGCCACTGACGCAGCTTTTTAACCATCTCCGTTGTAACACTAATAAAAAAGAACAATAACTTATTAAATCAATTAATTATATCAAAAACAATAAAAAACCTACTGATAGATTATCAGTAGGTTGTTGTTTTTCTTGTTAAAATAATTATGAATGGTATTTACTCATTACCAACGACGCATTAGTTCCACCAAAACCAAAACTATTTGACATTACAGTATTTAATTTCTTATCAGTGGGTTGCGTAATAATATTCATTGCTTGCGCTTTTTCATCCAAATTATCAATATTGATGCTTGGAGCAATAAATCCATGCTCTAACATTAACAAACTATAAATAGCTTCATGTACCCCAGCCGCGCCCAGAGAATGGCCAGTCATTGCTTTAGTCGCTGAAATCGCTGGCGTATTAGTACCAAACACTTCAGTAATTGCTTCTAGCTCTTTTGTATCGCCAACTGGCGTTGAAGTTCCATGAGTATTGATATAATCAACCTGTTCGACATCTGCCAATGCCATTTTCATACACCGTACCGCACCCTCACCTGACGGAGCAACCATATCATAACCGTCTGAAGTCGCTCCATAACCAACAATTTCAGCGTAAATATGTGCGCCACGTGCCAAAGCATGCTCTAACTCTTCCACCACAACGATACCGCCACCACCAGCGATCACAAAACCATCCCGATCCTGATCATAGGTACGAGAAGCTTTTTCTGGGGTTGCATTATATTTGGTAGATAATGCTCCCATTGCATCAAATTCACAGGTTAATTCCCAGCTTAGTTCTTCACTTCCACCAGCAAAAACAACATCCTGTTTACCTAATTGGATCAATTCAACTGCATGGCCAATACAGTGGGCTGAGGTTGAGCAAGCGGAGCTAATAGAATAATTAACGCCCTTAATTTTAAACGGTGTGGCTAAACAAGCTGAAACACCAGAAGCCATTGCTTTAGTCACCATATAGGGACCAACACCACGCAATCCTTTGGCACGCATACCATCAGAACCAGCCACTTGATTACGGGGCGAACCGCCACCAGAACCAGCAACTAAACCGGTACGAATATTTGAGATCTGCTCTTCTGTCAGTTTAGCGTCCTGAATTGCCTCTTCCATCGCCAAGTAGGCATAAATAGAGCAATCACTCATAAAACGAAGAATTTTTCGGTCAATCTTTTGTTTAATATCATCTTCCGTCAGCTGAATATTACCCCAGACATGGCTGCGTAAACCCATTTCTTTAAATTCTTCTGAAAACCTGATGCCAGAACGACCCGCTTTCAGGGAAGCCAGTACCTCTTGCTGGTTGTTACCTATGCTGGAGACAATGCCCAGACCAGTGATGACTGCACGCTTCATTGCTTATATTACCTCATAGTCGAAATTCATTTACTGGGCGCTTAGCCTGTTACTTTAGCTTACACTTGTAAGCTGAACAAGTCCGATCAGGTAAAATTTTGTAGAAAATATTATCTTGGCTAACTTTTATATTTTGCGATAGCTAGCGCACTCAGGTTAAATTCGTTAAAATTGGCTGATTATTTAAAATATTGTAGATAATTTTGTGAATACAAATGAGATCAGCCAAGCTAAATTAAGCTGGAACGAGCAAGATATCCCTATTTCTGAACACTTTGGTGATGTCTATTATTCTAATCAAAATGGTTTAGAAGAATCGCGTTATGTGTTCTTAGCCGGTAATCAGTTACCGAATCGCTTTTTTTCTCACTCAGCAAAACAATATGTTATTGCAGAGACTGGTTTTGGTACTGGGCTAAACTTTATGGCAGTCTGTCAGTTATTTATTCAGTTTCGCCAACAAGCGCCTAACAACCAGTTACAACTTTTACACTATATCAGTTTTGAAAAATATCCTTTGTCCATTACTGATTTGCTAAGAGTTCATCAATGTTGGCCTGAACTCGCCACTTTTTCTAAACAAATTTGTCGACAATGGCCTCAGTCGTTACCAGTTTGTCATAGAATAGTTATGGAAAATGGGGCAATCATTCTCGATCTCTGGTTTGGCGATATAAATATACAATTACCTCAATTAAAATCTAATTTTTTCAATAAAATAGATAGCTGGTTTTTAGACGGTTTTGCTCCAGCTAAAAACCCTCAAATGTGGAGTGAACAACTGTTCACTACAATGGCAAATTGGGGACGTGATGGTTGTACTTTTGCTACCTTTACTTCTGCCGGTATCGTTCGCCGTGGTTTGGAAAAAGCCGGTTTTCAAGTAAAAAAAATTAAGGGTTTTGGCCGTAAACGTGAAATGCTAACCGGTCAATTACTAGCAAATCAGCAATCTGATCCACAACCCTGGTTCGCTCGACAAGCCGCATCAACAACCGAGGATATTGCCATTATTGGCGGTGGTATTGCCAGTATGATGACTGCTCTTGCTTTATTACGTAGAGGCAGTCAGGTAACTTTATATTGCCAAGATCCCAGTGTGGCACAAAATGCTTCCGGCAATCGTCAAGGCGCACTTTATCCATTATTAACTGGTCACCACGATGGTTTAGAACGCTTTTTTATTACCGCCTTTACTTTTGCTAAACGCTATTACACCCAACTTCAACAGTTAGGCATCACATTTGCTCACGATTGGAGCGGTTTAATACAGTTAGCTTATGACGTAAAAAGCCGACAAAAAATCGAACAAATATTAACAAAAAATTGGCCAGCTGATTTTGCACGCCATGAAACTCGACAAACATTACAAACCATTTGTGGTGTTGATGTTAACCATGATGGCATCTACTATCCAGCTGCTGGCTGGTTATACCCAGCTGAGCTGACATCCAATAGTTGGCAATATGGGCAACAACAAGGTTTAATCAGTCATTTTAATCATCGTCTTATTCAGCTTGAAAATAGTGCCGCTGGCTGGAAGTTGCTATTTAAACAAGGAGATATACAACGACAAATAACCCATAAAACCGTCATTATCGCTAATGGTCATCAACTGCCTTTATTTTCTCAAACGGAAAAATTACCCGTTAGTGCCGTTCGCGGACAAGTGAGCCATATTCCGACCACACCGATACTCAACCAACTGCAAACAACACTCTGCTATGCCGGATATATAACACCCACTCATCATCAATATCATTGCTTAGGCGCTAGCTATAAACGTCATCAACTCACGCTAAAATATTCCAAATTGGAGCAACAAGAAAACCATGCTCGCTTATTAACCTGTTTGCCTGATGTTGAATGGACAAAAGAAATTGATATCAGCCAAAATGCATCACGCCAAAGCATCCGCTGTGTTACACGTGATCATCTACCGATGGTGGGTAATGTACCAGATGTTAATCAACTTATTCTTCAATATGCACAGCTAGATAAACAGCTCAGTGAGCAACAACATATTTTGCAAGCCCCAATTCATGACAATCTATTTGTTATTGGCGCATTAGGCGCAAGAGGATTATGTAGTGCGCCAATTTGCGCAGAGCTACTTTGCAGTCAAATTTTTGCTGAACCATTGCCTTTTGACGATGATATATTGGCAAATCTCAATCCTAACCGTTTTTGGATCAGAAAATTATTACAAGGCCGGGCGGTTAAACTGGATAATTAGCTTTCTAGCAAAAAAATTTAATCTCCATTAAAGGATGTACTGCATTGCACAACGTGAGGATGCAGTAAATCCATAAGCTACCTCTTTTTTTAAGATAGCTTGTAGTGACAGAGTTAACTTTTCAGCCGAAATAATTGTGAAGCCCAATTTCTGATAATAAACACCATTCCAAGCAACATCACGAAAAGTGGTTAAAGTAACATGATCACAGTTTAGTTGTTTTGCTTGCATAATAACTTTTTGCAGTAAAGCCTTACCAATTCCTTTTCTCTGCCATCAGCTATCAACAGATAATTCCCAAATATGCAAAGCTTGATCCATTACTTCAACCTCAATGAAACCAACAAGCTGCTGCTGCTCAACTGCAACCCAACAATCGCCATCAACAATAAATTCTAAATGTTGGTTAACGGATTTGCCTTGTGCATCAGCAACCCAAGCAAGCGCTGGAATTTGACGGAATATGGCTGCTGCTGAACGTTCAATATTGACTAACTTTTCTGCTTCATCGGGTACTGCCAACCTTACCAACATCGTTACCCCATTTTAAAAAAGTGCAACAATACGTTGTTTTAATTTATTTGCTTTTTTGCTTATCGAGCGGCATTTTCTAACAACATCCGCCAAGTATTTAATATCAATCGTTGATCAGGGGGACTTAATTCACCCACCTTAATTGCTTTGTCAATACTCGCTTCGACACGCTCTGAAAGCGCTTCAATATTATTTTTATTTTCAGTTTCTAATTCAGCAATGGATAATGTCAAATGTCCACGTAAATAACCGCCAGCAAAAAGTTCATCTTAACTAGCATCATCAACATTATTATCAATTTGCGTTAAAATACGTGTTTCTAATTCCGCAAGCATGGTTTCGTTCCTTTATACTAACTAAATTTTTTACAGCTCTTCAGGGCAAATGAAATTTTGCTTCACCAAGGGAGGCATATTATAAAACAACTGTAGAGCTTGAATAAATCTCTCAGCTCTGGCTGGAATGCCATTTGTAAGGTAGTTCAGCACCTGCCGATAGACTTTGCGCTGAAAAGCATGCCGGTCTTGCTTAAAATTAGCGGCCAAATTATCGCAACTAACATTAAAGGGAAAGTCTGACGCCACACAAAACATCCATTCAAGTGCTTGCGGTTTGACTTCAACATTCTCAAAAGCGCTTTGTGTTTGCTCATTTCGCCCATCTGGATCATACCAATAACCAAAATCAATTTGTTGACGTCTAGTTTCTCCGGCAATACACCAGTGGGAAATTTCGTGTAAAGCACTAGCATAAAAGCCGCGAGCAAAAATAATCCGATGATACGGTATCTTATCATCTGCAGGTAGATAGATAGGTTCATCATCTCCTTTAATTAAACGTGTGCGATACTCTTTTTCAAAACAAATACTAAAAATGTTAATTAGATGATTATAATTATGTTCTTTCATTAATATTTATATCGTACGATTAAAAGCTAATTCACCACATTGAGCCCGATGACGTAAAAAATGATCAATAAGCACGATTGCCATCATCGCTTCTGCTATCGGTACCGCCCGGATACCAACACAGGGATCATGACGTCCTTTTGTAACCACTTCGACCTCATCACCTTGCCGATTAATCGTTCTACCCGGTATGCTAATACTCGAAGTTGGCTTTAAGGCTAAATGGGCAATAATCGGTTGACTACTACTTATGCCACCTAAGATGCCACCGGCATGATTACTGACAAATCCATCACAGGTTATTTCATCCCGATTTTCACTCCCTTTTAATGTAACCACCTTAAAACCAGCACCAATTTCAACCCCTTTAACTGCATTAATACTCATCATTGCATGGGCAATATCCGCATCCAATCGATCAAAAACAGGTTCACCTAATCCAGCCGAGACATGTTCAGCAATGACGGTTACTTTAGCACCAATAGAATTACCTTCTTTTTTCAATGAACGTAATAAAGCGTCCATTGCCTCCAATTTTGTTGCATCAGGACAAAAGAAAGGATTCTGTTCAACCAAATCCCAATCCTTCAGTTCACAACAAATATCTCCAATTTGACTTAAGTAAGCCCGAACGGTTATACCTAGTTTTTGTTGTAAATATTTTTTTGCGATCGCGCCGGCAGCAACACGCATCGCCGTTTCACGTGCTGAAGATCGCCCACCACCACGATAGTCACGTAAACCATATTTTTGTTGATAGGTATAATCTGCATGCCCAGGACGAAAAATATCTTTGATCTCACTATAATCCTGCGACCGTTGATCCTGATTTTCAATCAACAAACCAATGGGTGTTCCTGTCGTTATGCCATTAAAAACACCGGATAAAATTTTAACCTGATCAAGTTCACGCCGTTGAGTTGTATAACGAGAAGTACCAGGCCGACGACGATCTAAGTCGGTTTGCAGATCTTTTTCTGATAATGCCATACCAGGCGGAACGCCATCAACAATGCAGCCTAACGCCAAACCATGCGATTCACCAAGAGTGGTAACACGAAAAAGCTGTCCAATCGAATTTCCTGCCATCCCCTTTGTTTCCTCTTTTTATCATTCATTACAATAATTAATTAATAAATTATTTTATTGTATGAAAAAATGTAATTACCCGTTAATCGATAAATAATTTAAATTTCTCTTGATGTTCAATAAGTTGTTTCTGCGTTAGCATGAATACACCATCGCCCCCCTGTTCGAACTTCAACCAAGTAAAAGGAATATCCGGATATTGCTCAATAAGGTGTAATATACTATTACCAACTTCACAAATAAGCACCCCATTGTCCGTTAGGAAACGTGAAGCATTAGCTAGAATTCTTCTGACAAGTTTTAAACCATCAGAGCCCGCTGCAAGGGCTAATTTAGGCTCTACCAGATATTCAGCTGGTAAATCAGACATATCTTCAGCATCCACATAAGGTGGATTAGTAACCATTAAATCATATTTAATCATAGGCATATTCAAAAACAAGTCTGAACGAATAGGTACTATCCGTTCAGAGAACCCATGAGCGGCAATATTTTGTTCAGCTACCGCCAATGCATCAGCAGAAATATCAACCGCATCAATTTGCGCTTGCGGAAATTGATAGGCACAGGCAATAGCAATACATCCACTACCCGTGCACATATCTAAAATAGTTACAGGTTCATAATCAATGATGCCGGCAAAATGCTTATTAATCAGTTCTCCTATAGGAGAACGTGGGATCAAAACGCGTTCATCAACATAAAATTCATGTCCGCAAAACCAGGCTTTATTGGTTAAATAAGCAACTGGGATATGTTCATTAACACGGCGTAACACCCGTTCAACGATACGATGACGTTCACTTAAAGTCAGACGAGAAACCCATAATTGTTGAGGGATATCTAAGGGCAAAAAAAGTGATGGCAAAACAAGTTGTAAAGCTTCATCCCAACAATTATCTGTTCCATGACCGTAATAAATATTTGCTGCATTAAACCGACTAATTACCCAACGCAACATATCTTGGATGGTATGTAGTTCCGCAACCGCTTCATCAACAAAAATCTTGTCCAAAACGCCTCCTAGCCAATACAAAGTTCATATATTTAATCCCGATAGTCTGCCACGAACTACTTAACAAATCAGCTTATTGTTAAGGAATTTTATAGCAATCTCATTAATTGACATTAGAATACTAACAATAGCTTATAAAGCTTGCTGCTTATAAGGAAGGTAATAGCAGGAAAATTAAGATAAACTTAACAGAATAATTGACTAACTGATTGATAGAATCACAATGAAAAATAAGTTCAAATTGAGTGCTGAGGAAATTAAACTATTTAAAGAGGCGACTGCAGGGACTAAACCTTTATTACATGACATTGTTAGTCATCCACCACTACGACATCATCGAATAAAATCACAACTTGTGACAAAACGTTTGCTCCAAGAACAAGTCAATGCCAGTTATTACTTTTCAGATGAGTATCAACCGGTGCTAGAAGCGGATGGACCGATTCGATATTTACGACCCGATATTAATCCCTATGAATTAAAAAAGTTACGTCGGAATGATTATATTCCCGAACTATTTCTCGATTTACATGGCTTATCCCAACGACAAGCTAAACAAGAAATTGGAGCTCTAATCGCTGCTTGCTATAGAGATAATATCCATTGTGCCTGTATTATGCATGGCCACGGAAAACACATTTTAAAACAACAGATTCCCCTTTGGCTTGCTCAACACCCTAATATCACTGCTTTTCATCAAGCCCCCAAAGCTTGGGGTGGTAGCGCCTCGTTGCTTATCTTGGTCGAAACTGATGAAACTCAGCGCAGATAATACGTAAAATAAAACTAGAAATGTGCCGCTAGTTTATTAACACTATGCAATATTTGAGAAGGTCCCCGTTGCCATCTATATTCACCGTGCCGCATTTCCGTATTTATCTCTACATAAGCAATCGCAGAAGTTGCAAACATAGGAGGGATTTCTTGTGGGCATAAGGCTGATACCAAATAACCGACTAATGGCAAATGAGAAATAATCAATGCTGTTCTTACACCTCCTTCGGCAAGTAATTGCAAATAATTAGCAATAGATTGCGGATCACCATCAGGAATAAGTTCAGCTAAGACTTCTTGTTCGCCTGAATAGGGCAATAATGGCTGCATTGCCTGATAAGTTTGTACTGCTCTTACATATGGACTGGTAAACACTCGGTCGAACACTGGATTCTGTTGTGCTAGCCAATTGGCCATTAATTTAGATTCTTCAATTCCTTTAAGAGTAAGTTCTCTTGCTTCATCATTCATTGTATTCATCGTTGCGTCACCATGACGCATAATAAAAACTTGCATAATCCACCATTTGAGTAAAACATTTTCACCTAACCCCCTACATAGGAGCCCTCTCATTACTCGCTAATGTTGTTGTCGGAAAATATGCAGGGCAAGGCAACCCGAGATTCTGCACTAAAATTACAAAAAAAGGAACCGCTTTATTTTCATAAAAAACGAAAAAAAAGTTTATTTTATATCAAGTTAAATAGAAATTACGCCTAAGACCATGATATTAGTAAGGTTTAAGGTACTACTAATAATAATCAACTACTGATGGAATTTTTTATTTGATTTAGCCATTTGCATTAGCCTTTCACAAGGAACAAAATTGTTACCATATTTCTATGCTAGTCGATGCATTATGTCAACAATATTTGATATACCTTGTTGATCCATATATCTAAATGGTCCACCAGTAAAAGGAGGAAAACCAATTCCAAACACAGCACCAATCTCACCATCATTTACATGCCGAATAACACCTTCGTCAAGACAACGCGTAGCTTCGTTCAGCATCAGCATAATACAACGCTGAACAATTTCTTGCTCAGATAAAATTGCTTTGGGTTGAATATTAAGTAACTCATAAATGGTTGTGTCGACTTGACGCTGTTTTTTACTCCACGGCCAACTAATCTTATTTTTCTTATAAAGATAAAAACCTCGGCCACTTTTACGCCCCTTTCTATCATCTTCCAATATAATATTAAGTTCTGAAGGGACAGAAAATCGTTCGCCAAATTGTTCAACAAGCACCGGCATAATTTTAGTGCCTACATCAATTCCGACTTCGTCTAACAAGTTCAATGGACCAATGGGAAAACCAAATTTAACTAAGGCATTATCTATATGCTCAATTGATTCACCAGCTAACAGACAACGTGTCGCTTCAGCAATATAAGGTGCTAGTATCCGATTAACATAAAAACCTGCACTGTCACCAACAATAATTGCAGTTTTACCCTGTTTTTTTGCCAATGTCACAGCGTCACAGCAGTAGCAATTGTCTGATCACTCGTTTTACTATGAGGGATCACTTCAACCAATGGCATTTTATCGACTGGACTAAAGTAATGAAGTCCAATTATAAGTTCTGGGTATTTTGCAAACTCTGCAATTTTATGGATAGGTAACGAAGATGTATTAGAAGCAAAAACAACTTCATTTAATGTCATTGCCTCCACTTCCTGTACCATTTTACGCTTTAATGCTAAATCTTCAAAAACTGCTTCTACGATAATTTGCGTTTTTTCAAGCCCTTTATAGTCTAATGTGCCTGAAATTAACATCATCTGTTGAGCGCGCTCTTGTACAGATATGCGTTTACGTTTAACTTGCTCCGTTAAGCGCTGCCAACTGAATTTTAATGCCTGATCAAGTCCTCCATTATTAATGTCCTTCACTCGAACAGGTAATTTACCTCGAGCCGCTGCCACATAGGCAATCCCGCCTCCCATGAGGCCTCCACCTAACACACCTACCTGATGAATTGTAGCAGATTTTCCAAAACTACCCATTTCACTTTTTAGCGAAGTCGAGCCAAAAAAAAAACCTCGTAAAGCGGTAGATTCTGGTGTCATTGCCAGCTCTCCAAAGGCTTTTGCCTCTGCCTCAAGTCCGGCTTGCACACCTTTTTCATAGCCAATAGCAACCACTGAAATCGCTTTTTCTAGCGCAGGGTAATGACCTTTACTTTTTGAATTTGTTTTATTTTTAATTATCGCGAATAAGATATTTCTGATAATGGGTAATTCTGATAAACTCAGCATGAGAGGCAAGCATGTTTTGTTTTTTCTCCCTTTATCAATCCAGTTAATTGCCGTTTGCAATAAAATTTCTGCTGGAACAATATCGTCGACTAAACCCAATTTTAGTGATTGCTTTGGCCTTAATTGACGACCAGTCAGAATCAAATCTAATCCATTAACTAAACCGATTAAACGAGGTAAACGTTGTGTTCCTCCAGAACCTGGTATTAAGCCTAATTGTACCTCTGGTAAACCAAGACGCGTTTTATCTGACAGAGTACAAATTCTTACATGACAGGCAAGCGCTAACTCTAATCCGCCGCCTAAACATACCCCATCAATTGCAGCGACAATAGGTAATGGATAATTTTCAAGCAAGTTAAATAATTTTTGGCCTATCAGGCAAGCCTTGTTGCTTCTTCTTTTGTTTTACAATTGGAAATCATACTAATATCAGCACCAGCAAGAAAACAGCCTGGTTTATTTGAAATAATAATAATCCCTTTCAAACCCACGATTGCTTGTGCTTGCTGTAATATCATATAAAATTGATCAACAAATTCAGCTTTTAATGTATTAACTTTTTCGCCGGCAACATCAATGGAAATAACACCGATATTGTTTTGTTTGACGGAAAAATGAAACACAGGATAGCTAGTAATTGCAGGTAAGTTTTTTTCTTCATTTTTATTGGTCATAACTACTCAACCTCCAAAATCATTGCTGCACCTAAACCGCCTGCTGCACAAGCGGTCGTAAGCGCCAAACCACCGCCACGACGATGTAACTCATTAAGCGTCTGTGTCACCATACGAGCACCTGTGGCAGCAAATGGATGGCCATAAGCAATAGACCCGCCTAATACATTAAATTTTTCCATATTAATTTCACCAATCGCTTCAGATTGCCCTAATTTCTGTTGAGCAAATTTTTTGCTCGCAAACATTTTCATATTGGCTAATACTTGAGCAGAAAAAGCTTCATGCATATCAATTAAGGTAAGATCTTTTAAACTTAATCCCGAGTACTTAAGAGCTAATGGTGTAGCATAAGAAGGGCCTAATAGCATGTCCTGCCAAACATCAATAGCCGAAAAAGCATAACTACGAATATAACCTAATGGAGTTATACCTAATGCTTTCGCATTTGATTCAAACATCAACATTACTGCCGCTGCACCATCAGTCATTGGCGTGCTGTTCGCGGCGGTAACAGTACCATGTTGGCGATCAAAAGCCGGTTTTAACTTTGCATAAGAAGCAAGTGTTGAGTCTTTTCGAACATTATTGTCTTCCGATAATGACTCCAGGAACGGCGGTATATGAGCTGTCATTACTTCTTTCTGTAATACGCCGCTATCCCAAGCCTGGGCGGCTAGGATATGAGAACGATGAGCAAAAGCGTCTTGTTCTTCACGACTAATATGATAAGTTTTTGCCATCTGTTCGGCAGTATCTCCCATTCTTAAACCCGTAGAATATTCGGTTACTGCTGGTGAAACTGGCAAAAAGTCACGAAAACTTAATGTGCTTAAGAGCCGCAATCGTTGGCCAATTGATTTTGCTCTATTGAGGTCAACTAGAGTGCTTGCCATTTTTTTAGTTACACCAATAGGTAAAACTGATGATGAATCCGCTCCACCAGCAATACCGACCTTAATAGTGCCCGCCTTCATACTTTCTACGATATTGGTAATAGCCTGAAAACTAGTAGCACATGCTCTAGAAATACTATAAGCATCTATTGAAACAGGTAGTCCAGTGCCTAAAACAATTTCTCTAGCAATATTCGGCGCTTCAGGCATCTGAACTACTTGACCAAAAACCACTTGATCAATAAGTTGAGAATCAATACCACTGCGAATAACTAATTCACGTACTACCATTTTGCCTAGATCGACAGCAGGTATATTATGATAAGCCGTTGCCTGTTTAGCAAAAGGAAGGCGTAACCCAGTAACAATTGCGATACGATTAGTATTCTTAACGTTGTAGTTCATAGCAGATCTCGCTTCCCTTTTTATAAAAAATGAAAAATGAAAAATGAAAAATGAAACTATAGTTAATCATTCCCAATACTTCACAGAGGTCTGATCTGATAATCAATTGTTATTCAAATGTAGTGAAAGAAAAATAATAAAAATTAAAAACTGAGAGGCGGCACACAAGATATGAATATTTATTTGTCACACAAGTCAAAATATTGAGAACAACTCAACGACCCAATGCCTACAAAACCTCTGTAGGCATTGTTAAATTCAATTAACGCAAATTTAATTGAAAAATTAGCGTTTCAGCTTCACAACAAAAGGTAAAACTCGCTAGTAATTTAACACCCTCAGTAATAGGCTGAATCTGATGTTCAATCACACAAGGCTCCGATTCAACTGACCGTGCTTTTTCTATTAGCTGTGTTAACATTTTTTCAGCTTCTTGTTGATTTAAAAAATTTTTTTCAAAAGAAGCGGTACAATTTTGATTATCTATCACTGTACCCACATCAACACAACAGCAAGCAGCAGTTTCTTCTGCATGACAACGATTCTTAGCATCCGACATAATTTTTTCCAACAATAAACATTAACAAAATATAATCATAACGCTAATTAACAAAAAAATACCAGCTACTATATGATAATCTATAAAATATCAAGTAGTTATTTGATCTAATATCCCTATTGTTACTCTATGCCTATCACTTCGCATAATTAATGCACCAATTTTATGTTAAATAAATCACATTTTTACAAACAAATAACATTTTTACAAACAAATAACATATACACAGTAAACATGCTTGTAATAAAACCGGTATTCAATTCTATACTCAGTCAACTGGTCTGATTTGCCATATTAGCATGGAGCAATACAATTCGGGCCTTTCTATTACGACTATCAATGTCGTTCTTATCATAAATATAATTAAGGGGTTTTGGTTATGAACCAGAAAAACCTGTTCAAACATACAATCTTGGCAATGGCTGTAAGTTTTATTTCGACAAATGCCAGTGCTGCTGGGTTTTTAGTACTTTTAAAACAACAAGTTAAATCTAACTCATTGTTTTTATTGACCTACAGATTACTGCTAATTACTGTAAATAACTGTAGTGTGGTCAAATGTGGTCACTCTTAGATACCTATTTAAACCTTAAATGTAAAGGATTTAACCTTATTGCATCATCCAAATAATCAGGTGCAAAATGAGCATAAGTCATGGTCTGCTCAATTTTAGAATGCCCTAATATCCTTTGCAGGGTTATAATATTTCCTCCGTTAATCATAAAATGAGTCGCAAAAGTATGTCGCATAACATGAGTAGCTTGCCCTGCGGGTAAGGTTGGCTTGATGCGTTTTAAAGTATGTCGAAACTCCATATAATTAGCAACTGTCTTGAACGTTAAAATTATGGAGAAACGTGATGGTACGACTCATTCCATTCTTCGTTCTTTCTGAGCATCGCGTTCAGGATAGTCAGCAGCTTGCGCATACAGGCGACCAGCGCCACTTTTTTGGCTTTTCCCGCTGCAAGCAGGCGCATGTAAAAGGCTTTTATCACCGGATTAAAGCGAGTTGCTACAAGCGCGGCCATATAAAGTGCTGTTCGGACTCCGTCCCTTCCGCCAAATATGGTTCGCCGACCACGCATGGTACCCGAGTCCCGGTTTATGGGGGCAACGCCTACAAGCGCGCTAATAGCTCGCCTCGAGAGGCTGCCCAGTTCGGGAAGCTCCGCCAACAACGCAGCAACTGTCATGGTACCAACCCCTTTAATGCTGCTCAGCCTAGCGGCCAGATCCTTAAAGTGGTTCCTTATGTGGTTGTTCATATCCTCATCGATTCTGGCAAGTTCATCTTCCAGCGCCTTGATGATGATGTTGATGCTTTTTCTATTCTGTGGATGTGCGGTATACAGCCTATTACGTTCTGCCACCAACATTGTAATCAACTGGCGTCTGCGTACGACCATCGCAGCAAGAACCTGACGTTCTGCATTTGGCAGAGTCCGGATAAAGCGCTCTCGCTCCGGATGTCGATTAATAACCTCTGCCATTTGTGCAAGCACTTTGGCATCAATACGGTCAGTTTTTGCCAGATAGCCCATAGCGCGGGCAAAGTCTCGGGATTGTCTGGGATTGATCACAGTGACGTCAAAGCCTTCAGCCTGGAGCGAGCAGGCCACAGTAGCTTCAAGCCCGCCAGTTGCCTCCATCAGAACCAACACCACCGAATGCTTTCTCAATTCGGCGATAATGGCATCAAAACCGTCAGAGTCATTACTGACCGTAAACTGTGCAATATCACAGCTGGCTGCTATGTCCAGCGTTGCTTTAGAAACATCAATACCCACACAAAGTGGATTTGGCTGACTCATGATTACCCATCCTTGCAAATGCGTTATGGAGTACGGACAACTGTTCGGGTTTCAGATGAGTGGCTCAGTGTATGCGCCGGTCGCTAATTAACGGGCTTAAAACCCTAGGAGGAATCGGGCTGCATGCACCTTGCCAAATCTAATCGTAACTATTTTAAACCGTTTTCAAGATACAAGGAGGAATCGGGCTGCATGCACCTTGCCAAATCTAATCGTAACTATTTTAAACCGTTTTCAAGATACAAGCGGAGGGAAAAATAAAATCTGTTTTGCCTTCACTAATTATTTTATTCACTACTTCAGATATTGGGACAGATCGCTTCTTACCAGTTTTTGTCTCGAAAAATGTCACGCGATTATGGACAATATGTTCTTTCCTCAATTTCATTGCCTCACTCCATCTTGCTCCCGTACTCATACAAAAAATAGCTATAAGATAGTTATCCCCTCTGAGCACAGATAGTAGATTTTCTATTTCTCTATCTGATAAATACGACATTTCTACAACATCTTCTTTTAATCCGCTAAATTCATCCATAGGGTTTTCAGATTAGAAAAGTCCTGCTGAAATAAGATAGGTAAACATACCGCTGAGTTGCCATAATTCACGATTTATTGTTGATGGCTTAACTCCCGTTGCAAGTCTATTATGACAATATAAAGTCAAAGATGATCGGTTGATCTCAAACGAAATAGGATCGTTCATTAATTTGATTACTCTTTTTAATTCATGATATCGTTTAGTTGCATGTCTAATACTATTACCATGATATTTCCACCATACCTCTGATAGCTCTGACAAGTGACGCTTATCTTTTAGCTTAGGTAGCCATTCCTGTGATTTATGGTTCGTTAAAATATAACGTTCAAATGCAATTGCTTCATGTTTCTTTTGAAATTTCCGTCTGATCCGTTTTCCATTACGACCAGTTGGCCTGATATCCACTTCATAACGACCATCTTCAAGTTTCTTAATTGACATAAGAAATCTCTCCAATGGTAGATAAACTTTTCGAATTAATACATTCACAAAAAGCGAGATGTATTGCTAACCAGTTTTCTTTTCTGATTGGACTAACTTTGTTTCTTCTTGCCCAGAGTGTGCGAGAGCCGGTGCAATTTGACCGGATTCTGGAGCTATCTCATTTGTCATAAACCACATCGTATATTTTAAAAATTTTGGATGACTTAATATTTTCATAGTTACATAGGTATCTGGAGTTGTCCTTCCTGTTTCATAATAAGTTAATGATGAATAGGGTATGTTAACCATTTCAGCAAGTTGTCTTCGATTTAACCTTTCAGATTCACGAATAATTTTAATTTTTTCTGCTATTGACATTGACATATTATCAATTCCTCGGCAAATTTATGTTGTTATCGATAAATAAGAGCAAGAACTACAAATAAACATAAGTTATTGTAAGTAATTGACGCATACTCAATAGAAGATTAGCAGATGTCAAAACAGGTGATAAGTCTTTCTGACGCTTTGCCTTACCAAGAATTCGCAAAACAAATTGGAAAAAGCCCAGAAGCTGTGAAAGGAATGATCAACAAAGGCAAGTTACCTGTAGTGCAAATGAAAGAATTTCCTGACTCACACCGTTCAGAATATTGGGTTTATTTACCTGCCTGGAATGAAGGAATGAAATTAGCTTACGAGTCATTGCCTAAAGAAATTAGAGATGGCTGGTTAACATGGTTAGGACTGAAATCATGATCATTAAACAAAAAAGTCCTCACAGTTTTAGTTATTGTGAATTTGACATTATCAAATTACCCAGAAAAATAATGAATCCCATCACACGTTATCACGTCTGGTATGGCAAAGACTCTTTGGGTAAATTTGATGCAATGGCTCAAGCAATCCATTATATCGATAAATTATACCAGGGGATAAATGATGAGAAATCCTAACTTAAGCGTCAAAGCGACAAGACTGGCTTATGTGATGGGCATTGATGAACTTTCCGTTGTGCCCTCTTGTGACGGTAAGTTATTACGATTATATCTTCATGACCATTTACTGATTCAGATTGATTTATCACCAGAAGCTAAAGATAGCCAATTCAATCAAAATAAAACCTTTAGAACAATTAATCATTAAAAATATAACTAATTATTTTTTATTTAACACCAAGGAAATTTTTAACTTTGCTATGGCGAGTGACGACATGAAAGTATCGTCAACATATAGTTCATAAACGCATTTAAGAGGTAACCCGATGTCGCTACTTAGGAATACCACCGCCGATAAAAGCAATCATTTTTTCCCATCGCGTAAGGGGGTGTCCAGCTTCTCTATCAACCCCGTACAACGCAATACTTGACCTTTTTCTGGCGGGATGATAAAGCGCAGTCAGGGGTTGGGTGTCGGTTTCTTCAATTTCTCGCATTCTCGCTTTAATCTGGTTTTCATCCAGTTGCGGAAGTTCATCCGCCAGCCTTCGGTATCGTCTTACCTGAGATTTTGCGCTACCAGCTTTTTCACCAAATTTAACAACAAACTGAATAGCGGAAATCAAGGCAATCAGAAAACCCAACAGCCATCCATATTGGAAATGTGCAAAAACAGAAGCACCCAGAAATACCTGCCAAAAAGAACAAAATTGTTCAACTCGGCGATTAAAAATTTCTGTCATTTCGGCAAGGTAAATCGAGTAGTAGACTTCAAATTTAATGTGTTCGGATGGCTGTTCCATTTTGGGACTCCTTATTTTTTATCGTTATCCCCAGTCTTTTGTTCCTCTTGCTGTGACGGGGCAGGTTTATGTAATCGGGTATAGTCTTCTCTTTCTTGGGACATGGATTTCACGCCTTGTTGTTGGATTTTATGCCCAACTCTCATTGGAAAGAAAACGTGGGCATAAACATGATACCACAACACCCTGTTTTCGGTCAGGGCAACAAAACCGATAACTTAATGAGGATATTTATGAATAAATCTAATCAGCACTACCCCTATCGATTAACTGGCGAGTCCGTTAAAAATTATCATATTAATAATAAGAAGAATAAAAAACTGACGTTAATAGATAAATTAATATTGTTATTTGGCGGATTATTTATTTTTTATTTTCTCACCCTAATTATTAAATAAAATGATGACGAATAAACACGCATTAACAAATACATTAATTCACTCGATTAATACATTACAAAATAATCCCGGTGATATTAATAAACGAAAATCGGGTATTTATCGCAATGAAGGACTACCCATTAATGCGCGCGTCGATGGGTTAATTAAGGCAGCGAAATGTCGAACGGTTCATTTTAATAAGGATAAAGAAAATCCCGATAATCAATGCCTGTTGGGATTTATTGAATATTTACGAAAACATAATAAACGCTTTGTTAATTTAATTTTTTATTTAGCAAATATTGATAATAAAAAACATCATTTGAAATTTGATGAATTTAATAAAAAAGAAAAACAGGCCATTATTAACGCGCTATTTCAATTACAGGTGCTCGTTGCATTAATACCTAAAAATATCGCACTGCCACTTTAATTTATAAATAAAAATTAACGGTGTTGCCACACCAGGGGATTGTTTTATCCAAAATAAGGAAAGGAGAAGTAAAAAAATATGACTGCACAATTCGGCGTATTAAAACTCACCGATTTGCTAAAGCAAAATCGGGAAGATGAAAGGAAACACTTATTGAGACAATTTTCTGCTCATTTAACGTCGCTGGCCTATCAAATACTTCATCAAAAAATGACGTATCACACCGCTTATCAGCATGTGATGGAAGTCAGTGACCACTTTGAACTTCGAGCAGAGAATTTAAACCATGTCTGACCCGATTGATAAAGCGAATGAACTCGCCCAACAACAATTAATTTACCAGATTAAGCAGGTGACCGAGCGCAAAAAAGGTATCGCCCGTTTTCATTGTGAGGATTGTGAAAAAGCGATACCGGAAGCGCGCCGTATCGCTTCCCCAGGCTGCATTCGCTGCGTCGACTGTCAGTCTTTTTTTGAGTCAAAACAACGACATTATCGATAAGGTTAACATGGCTAACAAAACCATCCTTAAATGGGCGGGTTCTAAAGTGCAAATTATGCCGCAACTGCTGCCCCATCTACCCAAAACACGGCGTTTAGTGGAGCCTTTTGCCGGATCCTGTGCGGTGATGATGAATACCGATTATGAATCCTATCTCCTTGCCGATGCCAACCCCGACCTGATTAATTTTTATGAAATGATTATTCATCACAATACGGTATTTATTGAGGCGGCAAAATCGCTCTTTTCACCTTTCGCCCAAACAGGAAGTGATGAAAAACAACGCTATTATCGCATTCGTCATCAATTTAATTATCAAGCGATGACGTTATTGTGGCGGGCAGTGTGTTTTCTGTATTTAAATAAACACGGTTTTAATGGCCTGTGTCGTTATAATCAAAAAGGCCAATTTAATGTTCCGGCCGGGAAATATAAAACGGTCTATTTTCCCGAAAAAGAAATCAATCAATTTATCAGCCGTCAAGCGCAATCAATCACCTTGCGCTGTCGTGACTGGTCAGAAACCCTGTCATTAGTAATAAAAGACGATGGGATTTATTGTGATCCGCCTTATTTGGCTCATAAAAACGGGTTTACTCAATACTGCCCTGAGAAATTTACCGAAGCGGAACATGAGAAGTTAGCCAAAAGGCTAAAAAAAATGCATACCCGTCAGGGAAACCCGATCACCGTTTCTAATTCCATTGCCGCAAAATCACTTTATGCCGATCTGGGGTTTACGGTTCATGGTTAGGAAATTGAATGTTAATTATTTCTTTTTTTCTGACCTTAATTGCTGATACGGATGACCGATCTCTAGTTTCACCATCAAGTAGTCGCCTGGCTTTTCGTCAACCAGAGGTTTTTTTATACAATAAATTGAATTTAGTTAGATCTTCCCTACGCGGTTTTCCGTAACCCTCGCGCCTTTTTGACTATCTTACGGCGCATTTCCAGTAATACTTCTGCTCTGATACCCACCTGTACGCTGTTAAAAATCATCCGGCTCCCACATAATATGCATTGATACGGATCCACATTCGTAAAGTGTTTCATCAGCGACGCAAAGCCCGGTTTATGCGGTTTTTTCTTCACCTGCATACCCAGTGCCGCATAGACTTTCGGCAGCAAAATACCCCGTTTCCGGTTGGCCAGAAAGCCGTAATACCGCACCATCTTAAAATGCTGTGACGGGATATGGCTGATGTAGCGCAACAACATTGCTTCCTGGCTCAGATATTGGGTGCGGTGCTTTCCCGTCCGGTGATCATAGTAATGATGGACAACAGTGCCGCCGTTATAATGACGCAGTTTTGAGGCTGCAACCGGCGGGCGTTTCAGGTAACGGCCAAGATAATTGACATTTTGTCGGGCATGTTTGGTTTTTTTCGCAAAGTGAATTTTCCAGCGCCGCTGGTACTGTGATTCCAGAAACTGACACCATTCCCGGTAGTCGCGGATATGCACATAGCCGGCAGCAGGTAAATTCAGCCCGCCGTAATTCTCTCGAAGTAACGCGATGACAGCCCGGCGCCAGTACCGCTCTACTACTTTCTTTTTGAAGAAAACCGGTCGCCAGACGTCGTGTTTGCGGCATAATCCGCCGCGGGTCACCGATAAATGGATATGCGGGTGTTGGTTAAGCTGACGCCCGTAAGTATGCAGGGCGACAAACAACCCGATTTCGATATTGAGTTTTTCTGCCCATTTCAGCAGGGTTCGAGCGGCACAGGCAAACAACTGATTCAGTAATGGCCAGTTGTGATTAAATGCCGGCCAGAGTTTATCGGGCATAGTGAAAGTGATGTGCTGCCATTCGCAGTCTGGCAAAATGTGTTGCTGCTCGGCTATCCACTGTTCGGTGGCTTTCATCCCGCAGGCGCTGCAGCCTTTGCTTTTGCAGCTCTGACAGAAATATTTGGTGTGCGGGCAGTCAGGGGAGTCGCAGCAATAACGACGGATACCCATAGCACCGGTGCCACAGGCGAGCATCCGTTCGACGACCAGTTTAGTCCATTCGGGAACGGAAGAGCCGTATTTCATGAGTAACCGGTTCCAGCCGTCATCTATCTGGAAGAGAAGTTTTGCGGGTCGGGGAATATACATACACCGGATTATAACGGGAGGCGGTTACTAAGGACAGCCATTTACTTACAGCGTCTTAGCTCCCGACGCAGGCGGGCTACTGTCCATGAAATTTACGCGCCACGGGCTATCTCAGGTAAGCGGCAGATGGCAAAAGAAATTATTGCCGTACTTGGAGGCAAATCATGATCCCGTTAGACCCCAAAACGGGCGTTTATATCTTTGGCACCCGTTTTGCCATTTCGTGCCAACAAAATTCAGATACCCATAAAATCGAATGGCGCTTACTGGAAGAGAATGCGTCCTCACGGTGTTACGAAATGGTCTGTCTTCATACTGATCCGGTGCGACTTGTGATGGATTTGATTTCACATCATACGCTAAGAACGCATGCCAATGCGATCCGGACCCTTGATCACTATCGGGAAACCGTAGAGATCTTATCGCGCCGTTGTGAAACCGCGATTAATCTGCTTGATCCGGATAAATTGGGGGGTGCGCGTCGATGAGGCATGCCACGATTGATTTTACGGTCTCACCGATGACCTATTCACCCCAGATGAAATTTGCGTATTGGTGGAATCATCCCCGGCATGAAGCGGTTTCTTATCCGAAACCGCTTAGCCGTGAGCAGAGCGTTCAGAGGCAAGTGATTTTAAAGGATATCGCCTCGTTACCCCAGCATTTACGTTACCGTTATCAAAAACGTTATCAATCGTTAATCAGTGAAAAGGGATTGCATGAGGCGTATCACTTTCTTTACTTTACGTTTCATCAAAAAATCTGGCCAAGGCTGTCAGCCGTTAATCAACGTTATGAAATGCGGGTTGAAAACTGGCCCGTGACCCTTATCGATACCCCCGATATTCTTGATTTCAATTTGCTACCGGACATGAATAATCAACGGGTTAAACAGTTAGCTAGCCACCTGTCAGCCTTTTTTTTTAGTTTCTATGAACGCTGTTGTGATCAAATCATCACGTCGCATCAGGGCGATAGAAACCGTATTTTCGATGAGACTGTCCAAACCGATATTTATGGCCGTTTAGCGGAATTGGCGCGAGGGTTACATGTCACCCCAGAATACTATTCATCCTATCAAAAAACGTTACGTCAACGTACACAGGGAAAAGATCATCAAACGATGCCCCTTCGCCAGGTGTATGCCGCCGTTGCCCGTTTAATCAGTCGGGATTACTGGTTAACCAAATTGCGCTCACACCGTACCCGATGGGTCGAATCGTTGATGATCGCCGCGATGGATGTGTGCAAGCAGCACCAACCTTATGCCAGTCAACAGGCTATCCGAGCGGTAAAATCGCAGCGCCTGGCCAATTTACGCTATTTGCAGGCAATGGAAATTGAAGACACTGACAGTGGCGAACGATTTGATTTAATCGATAAAGTGATGGCGAGTATTGCCAATCCGGAGATCCGCCGAATGGAATTGATGGCACAAATGGCCGGCATTGAAAAAGTCGCGCTTACGCGCAATGATATTGGCCTGTTTGTCACGCTCACCTGCCCATCAAAATATCACCCGACTAAATTGCGTCAACGCGGAAAAGATAATATCGCGGTATTAAATCATCGCTGGAAAGAAGCAGCGTTAACGCCTAAAGACGGACAGCGTTATTTAGTCAAAGTCTGGTCACGTATTCGCGCCGCCTTTGCTGACAATGACATTGCCGTTTATGGTGTCCGCGTGGTGGAACCGCATCATGACGCTACCCCACACTGGCATTTACTCCTTTTTACCGATAAAGCCCATCGCGCCAAGGCGGTAGAGATCATGCGTAAAAAAGCCTTGGCGGAAGATCCTGACGAAAAAGGGGCGCAGCAACATCGTTTTGAATGTAAACACATGAATAAAGGCGGTGCCGTCGGGTATATCGCTAAATATATTGCGAAAAATATCGACGGCTATGCACTGGAAGGTGAAACTGACTTTGAAACCGGTAAACCCTTAACGGAAACGGCAGCAGCAGTCAGTGCCTGGGCGGCTACGTGGCGTATTCCGCAATTTCATTTTTATCAACTGCCTGCAAAAGGCGTCTATCGCGAATGTCGACGTTTGAGAAGTTTATCGATCGCGGACACCTTGGGTGAAATGGCGGAAAAAGTGAGGAAGGCGGCCGATGAAGGCGACTTTGCCGCCTATATTGACGCCCAAGGCGGCCCTTGCACTCCCCGAAAAGAACAAACTTTGCGCGTTGCCTATAAAACAGCAGACGAACCGAATGCGTATGACGAAGCGGTGCAAAAAAATAGCGGGGATCTATGCACAACTTCACCCAGATACTCCCATCATGAAAACGCGGTTAAAAAAATACCGGCTAGTGAAAAAAGAACCCGAGCGTCAGGCAGTTGATTTTTTAAAAAGCGCCATCGGCGCGCCTCGGAGTTCTGGCAATAACTGTAGAAAAGGGGTTTTAACCCCCTCTTTGGATGTACACTATTTTAAGCCTCATTGCGCCTCCCGTGAGTTTTTTTTACTGCGGGAGTACGGTTTTTCAAGTTACACGCCCGAGTCTGAGAACCCGTTACCCGGCTAAATTATCAAAAAAACTCCCCTTATTGAAAAATAAAGAATAACTGCATGGATTTGCACAATTTTTTGCTCAACTAAAATCACGGAAAAGGTTATATGTGGCTTGCTTTAAGGGCTCCGTTTGGTAAACGGAGCCCAACTACAGCTAATCATAAACTGTTTTTAATTTAGATAATTGTTTGTAGTAAAATTGAAGTTAAAAACGAAGTTTAATAAAAAATTTTATCTCAATATGTGTGTTTTACTTTTTCAAATACAACATATTGTGGTTGTTTGTAAAAATGTCTCAAAAATGAGTTATAAAGTTGAAATGTTGAATCTTTTCTTATAAAAATTTATTAAATTATTGAAATAATGCAATTAATCACATAGTAGTTAATTGGAGGAGAGTATGACTGATTTATATAGGTCCAAAATGATTATGTCTGACTCTAAAGATAGACTAAGAAAAGCATTACTTGAGAATGTAGATAAGTACACAATATCAAGTGATGGTCGCGTTTTATCGGATAAATCAACGTTAATCTCTGCCTTTAAAAATGAATTGGAAAAAGGTAATAAAATTAAGGGTAAAACAGCTAAAAAGGTAGGCTGAATTCGATGAATACACTTTTATTAGCATTGACGTTAATGAGTGGCTACGTATATGTAACTAATGCAGTATCTGCGAGATATAAATTTAAGCGTTCCGAAGGTTGGGACGCTTATTTTTATATAGCGGTCTGGGGAGTGTGTTTTACAGTTATAGCATGGATATTATGTTCATTATTGAGTGTATTTGATGTGTTCAGAATTACCTATAATTTTTTATTGTCTAAGGGAGTAATTGATATTGGAACTATCGACAGAGTATTCCCCCTACCGATCTAAACTATCAAAAAAAACTTCTTATTTAAAAAATAAGTGCATGGATTTGCACAAAAACGCACAAATTTGCACAAGTTTTTGCTCACCTGAAATCACGGGAAAGGCCAGTACTGGCCTAAGCTGAGAGGCGTTGTGCAGCTGCACAAAAAACGACATGTTTAGCGGGCAGGCGCGGCGGGGCTACCACTGCGATTTTTCATGTTTTTTAGAAATTAAGGTAATCACCTGATATAAATAAAACAATAATAATGACAAATATAGATAAATTGATTAGAGAAAAATTTTTGATTTTTCAATCAATTTTTGTACAAAAAACTTAAATAACAGAAAATAAACTTATGTAACGATTTTTTACATAACTCCATTTTTACAAGGATTTTTATGTCTATAACTTTTTCAACACCAAATATAAACCTAGCATTGAATGAGTCAAAGCTTAATCAAGTTTTGACTGCTAATACCTTAGAAGAAGCGACCAGGTTAAATAACTTATATGATCTTATTGATAAAATTATTGACTGGTTTAACGGGGGAGTAAAACATGAAACAATAAAAGACTTATTCTTTGCTATTCAAGATATTAAAAATGAAGATACAATTAGTCCTGAATTCAATCGTTTAGAAAAATTCATAGAACTTAGAAAATTAGCCAATCCAGAACATCAAAGTAAATTTACATTAGAAATAAGTGAAAAAGATGTTAATGATGATTGGGGGTATAAATTAAAGATAGATGATTTTACATTGTATTCGTGTGATAAGGTTTTCGAGAAAACAAAATCTTACGAAGAACGAGCTAAACTACCGTTTTTTTGCGCTAAAAAAACCATGATCGAAGTTGAAGGAGTTTATAATAAATTTAAAGATACATTAGAAGATCAGGAGTCTGATTCATTTAAACGAATTATTACTGAGAATATAGAGCATTATCAGATTACACAGAATAAATACCATCTTAACGAAGAAGAAAAAAAAGTTTTTCATGAGGAATTATCCTATATAAAAGTTGGAAAAACCACATTTCCAATGTTGTGGAATACTAAAGAAATAATCGAATTAAAAAATGAAGTAGATAATTTACATCTTGAGTTAAATAAATTAAAAAAATTAGCTACTCTTTCTGAAAAAATATTAAGCATGTATAGTAGAATAGATAAAGATAAAATATTTAAAGCAACGGAAATAAAATTGAATGAAAAAATTTTAGAGGCTTATGATATAAGGGAAATAAAAGATTATATAGAAAAATTAAAAGATGATAGTGTTATCTTACAAAAAATAATAAATAATAACTTTTTATTATTACCAACAACCCACGACGACCTACGTTAGTTCTCTTAAATAATAAGAATGCTATTGAAATTCTTAAGAACTCAATTATAGAAATAACATCTTTTCCAAAGAACAACTTAATGAAACTCGCCACTAAAAATTTGCATATAAAACAAAGAGAAAAACTTTCATATTTTGAAACGAAATTAACTAATTTATACTATTTACTACTAGAGCTTGAAAAAGTACCAGGATACGAGAATATAAAAGAAGCACCCTGGGTACATGATATGATTCGTCAGTTATTAATACAGGTAAAACCAGAGCATTTGCCATTAACAAAACTATCATCGCCTGAATATTTAGCATGGAAAAAGAAGTTAACTATGTGGGGAGTCTTAATTAAGAAGTAACTGTTGGCTAGTTACCTTTGAATTTATTCAGTGCATAAGGAGAAAATTGAATTACCTCTTCCCCGAGCCACTCGTTAAGCTGCTGCATTTTGTGTTGCAACGGATGTAGTTCGTTGCAGATAAACACATTAGCCGCTTTTTGTACATCGCCAAATCCCCCCACATTTTGCGGCATAATGCCCATTAATTGCGGGGGAACGCGGTGAGCAGCTAACATATCGTCCCGACTGACGTTTTTAATATTTAAAAATTCATCTTTTGCGGCGGCTTCCGATAAAGGAATGGTTTGAATGCCATCCTTTTTGCCGTTGGGGGCATATAAAAACAGATTTTGAAAATTCCCCAGCCCTTTACTGCTTTTTAACTGTTCGCGGATGTTATCGATATCCTGTAAATTTTGCGCGGTATCACTGATATAGAGAATATAGCCGGCATGGGAGCCGTTGAGATAATACTTGCGGCGAAAGAGGGTCGCCGATTCGTTAAGCAAAATGGCGGTCATAGCGGCCAGATATTCCGGCAAGCCGTAGATTTCCTGATTGATATCCGGCTCAAGCAAATGAAAAACCTGCCCCTTCTGAAAAGTAAACGGTACACGGTCAAAACCCGCGTGTAACAGGCAGTAAGTTGTTAAGTCCTCACCGCGCCGGGTGAGTTTAGCGGGGATGGATTTAAGTTGAATCGTTTTATTTAACCCATTTTTCCGCCGCTCTAGATAGGCATTGCCAAAAATTAGAAAATCCAGCGCAAAACGGTCAAAATCCTGACGACTTAACCATTGATGTGGCACAAAGGTACTGCTTAAAATATTGCGTTTGACATAAATAGCGCTGCTATGATGGGCCGCCGCCCGAAAAATGCGTGACAAGCCTTCAAAACTCATCGGTGGCTCGTAGTAATTATCGATAAGTGAACATTCCAGATAATCAAAAATTTCGCGGCGGTCAAGGACGGGCATTGGGTCACCAAAGGTAAAGGCCTCTACCGACGGTTTTTGGGGGGCAGTGAGCGTACGTTTTTTCGTTTTTCGCATATTAAAATAGCTCGATAATGGATTTGTATTGCTGGCCATCACCGGTTAACGGTTCATGGTACAGCGCATGCATGGTTGCCCAGGCCAAATCGGCGTGACTGGCATCTTCACTGCGATCCGCTTCATAGGTGGGGCGGTGACCACTGGCGGTCGTGGCGCGCCGGATAGCCATAAAGGCACGGGTAATATCCTGCGCCCCCGCATCATATTCCAGCCTATGATGACTGATAACATCATAGGCTTTTAACACCAACGCATTTTTCAGTGCCGGGTTATAGATATATTCGTTGAC
The DNA here is from genome assembly GCF_964020125.1 of Arsenophonus endosymbiont of Crataerina pallida. Lineage (NCBI taxonomy): Bacteria > Pseudomonadati > Pseudomonadota > Gammaproteobacteria > Enterobacterales > Morganellaceae > Arsenophonus > Arsenophonus endosymbiont of Crataerina pallida. The sequence goes on from NZ_OZ026540.1 coordinate 1,392,303, forward strand.
CTGCGGGAAAAAATCGCGCACATATTGCAGGACGCCGTGGCCGATACCCGTTGCATCCAGCCCGATGTAGTCGACCTGATAACGCGTGGTGAGTTGTTGAATAGCGGCGGCCTGCGCGCGAAAGTCCAGCCCACGCCATTGAAAGTACTCCAGAATGCGAAATTTTCCACCGGGTGTGGTGGGTGGCGCGATGACGACACAGCCTGCGCTGTCACCGTGCTGGGAGCCTTTCGCGGGGTCGTAGCCTATCCAGACGCTTTGTGACCCATAAGGCCGTGACATCAACGGACTGACATCCGCCCACACCTCCCAGCTATCCACCTGACAGGCCTGCATCAGTGAAAACGAAAACAGTGAGTCTATATCGTCAACAAATTCACACATTAACAGGTTTTGATATTCATCGGGACTGTAGCGCTTTTTTAACCCTTCACGGTCAAACAGGTTGCAGCCGCCATTAATGGCATCGTCTAATGTCACGATTTGTCGCCAATGGCCATCTTCACAATAGCGACCGTTCGCCAGCGCCTGGTGGCTGAGGGCGATATCAATCTGGTCTTTTTTCGACCTTCCCCGGTTAAACAGTTTGCCAGACCAAAACGGGTAAGCGCTATGCGTCAGGCTTGACGGGGTTGAAAAGTAGGTCTGCCGCCATTTTTTCTGCATCGCCATGCCAGACGCCACTTTACGTAATTCCTGAAATTTCGGGATCCAGAAGTATTCATCCAGATAAAGATTGCCGTGATAACTTTGGGCAGTCCGCGCATTGGTGCCAAGAAAATAAAGCGTGGCGCCATTGGCTAACACGATAGAGTCACCTTTTAGGGCAACATCAACTTCCTGCGCCATCTTGATAATGTAATCCTTAAAAACATGCGCCTGGGATTTACTGGCGGATAAAAAGACCTGATTGCGGCCGGTGGTTAACGCATCCATCAACGCCTCGCGGGCAAAAAACCAGGTTGCGCCTATCTGGCGCGATTTTAAAATATTGCGTATCGGATAGGTTAATCCCGCCTGATACCAGTGTTTCTGGTAATCAAAAAGCGCTTGGTGAAAACGTTGCCCAAGTGCGGCAATCTGGCTTTCACTAAAGGCATTCTTTTCGGAGGGGGGCCGGTTATTTTTTTTATCACGCCCGCTTTCCGTACCGCCTTGTTGGTATTGTTCAATCCGACACTGGCGCTCCAGTTGCCGATAAAGCAGGTCAATTTCCTTAAAATCCTTGCCGTCTTTGTGTTCTTTACCAATTAACTGACAAAGCCGCGCCTCCAGGCTCAGTTTGACGGCCTGCGTGGCATTTTGGGCTATTCCACTGGTCTCGACGTTTCCAGCTATGCACGGTAGCGACATTTTGCCCCAACATGTGGGCAATCTGACTCGGGCTGTAGCCTTCTAAAGCCAGTTGTCGGGCGCGTTGTCGTAAAAAGGGATTTTCATTTTTCATGCGGCTAGCATAACGAAGATTTCCCAAGGCTTGCCTGGGTGAAAATTTGTTTGACGGCTCAAACAATCACGCTGCCTTGTTTCCTTCTCTCATCTTTTTAATGCTATGCCCATGATGTCAACAAACCCTACCCTGGCCGGAGCCTGTGTAATGAAAAAAACCAAACCGATTCGTATCTGTGTGGAAGGTGCCACCACCGATGGCCGTAAAGTCCAGCGAGAGTGGCTGACCGATATTGAAAAAAACTACGACCCGGACACTTTTGGGGCACGAATTAACCTTGAACATTTGAAATCCCCCTGGATGCCCTGCTTCGGCGATGTGCTTTCGGTCTATACGGAAGAAATCAAAACAGGGGCATTAGCCGGCAAACTTGGACTTTACGGGGTGCTATCGCCCACCGATGAATTGATTGCCATGAATAAACAACGGCAAAAAGTTTACACCTCGGTCGAAATTGATACAGCTTTCGCCGATACGGGTAAAGCCTATCTCGTGGGTCTCGCGGTGACGGATAATCCCGCCAGTCTGGGCACCAGTATGCTGGCATTCAGTCACGGTAAGCCGCAATGTTTCGCTGAACGCAAATCATCCCCACATAGCGTTTTTACCGAGGCCGAAGAAACCCTGCTCGAATTTATCGACGAAACCACCGCTGTCCCTAACCCATCGATGAATCTACTTGAAAAAGTCAAAGGCTTGTTTAGCCGTGAACGCAATGAACAATCCCAGACCTTTAGTGATATCCAACAGGCAATTGAGTATTGTGCAAGCCAGCAGGTAAAGAGTGAACAACACATCGCCGAATTAGGTGCCGCGTTAACCGCGCTAAAAAATGCCAGTGCGGAAAAGCACCAACAACTGAAGACTGACCTGACCACGCTGACAGCCAGCCTTGCGCGCGAAGAAACACCGACTCGACCTGTTTCACTCGGTCGAACACGGGATACCGATACCCTGACCAACTGCTAACGAGAAGACGATGAGAAAAGAAACTAAATTCAAATTCAATCAGTATTTAAGCCGCCTGGGGGAAATCTATCACGTCTCGCCGCAGGATTTTGCCGGGAAAGTGAATATTGAACCGTCCAAAGCGCAGGTACTGGAGAGTCAAATCCAGCAAAGTGCCGGCTTTTTGCAAAAAATTAACCTGGTGCCGGTAGTTGAACAGCAAGATCAGGTGATAGGGCTCGGCATTGGCTCAACGGTGGCCGGCACAACCGACACCAGTAGCAAAAGTCGGGAACCGATTGACCCAACGGCACTGGACGCCATTGATTATTATTGCTATCAAACCAATTTCGATACTGCCATCAGCTATGCCAAGCTCGATATGTGGGCCAAATTTAACGATTTCCAGCGTCGTATCCGCGATGCGATTGTACGCCGCCAGGCGCTTGACCGCATTATGATTGGTTTTAATGGCATCAAGCGGGAAAAAACCTCAGACCGTACTCAAAATGCCAAATTACAGGATGTGAATATCGGTTGGTTACAAAAAATTCGCAATGATGCCCCGACCCATGTGATGGCCAAAATCACCGACAGTCAAGGTAAAGTTACCTCAAGCACCATTCGTATTGGCGAAAAAGGTGATTACAAAAATCTGGATGCGCTAGTGATGGACACGGTTGAACGGGTGATTGATGAAGTGTATCAGGATGATACCGATTTAGTGATTATTTGTGGTCGTTCTTTGCTTGCCGATAAATACTTTCCGATTGTTAACAAAGAACAGGCGAATAGCGAAATGCTGGCCGCCGATGTGATTATCAGTCAAAAACGCCTGGGTGGATTACCGGCTATTCGCGCCCCGTTCTTCCCGGATAAATCCCTGCTCATTACTCGTTTGGATAATCTCTCGATTTACTATCAGCAAGACACCCGTCGTCGCCAAATCAAGGATACGCCAGAGCGTGACCGGGTTGAAAATTATGAGTCGGTCAATGAAGCCTATGTGGTGGAAGATTATCGCGGGGTAGCACTGGTCGAAAATATTGACATCTTACCCGAACCTGAAGAGAAACCTCAATCGGGACCGCAAGGGGGTAATACACCCCATTCAGGTGGCAGCAGTCAGGTTAATCAGGGCGGTAGCTAATGCTCACCCCCTGGCAATGTCATCAGCTGCGCTTAGCGGGTGAAAAACCGGATGACGCCCATCCGTTATGGGATACGGCCAGACAGCAAGTTCAATGGATGTTTCAGCAGGACAAACGTCAGTTAAAGCGGATCCAGTCAACCGAACGGAAAGCCGAATATAAAAAAGCGGTGTTACCCCGTTATGCCCCCTGGGTGAACGGGGTATTGGAAAACGGCGACGGCCATCAGGATGACACGCTGATGATGGTGATGCTCTGGCGCATTGATGCCGGTGACATTGGAGGCGCGCTGGCTATCGCCGAATATGCGTTAGCGCATCGGCTTTTAATGCCTGCTGGACATACCCGCACGACGGGTTGCGCGATTGCAGAAGAAATAGCGGCGGCGGCCAAAACCGCTTACCAGCAGAAGGTGCCGCTGAGTTTGTCGCTTTTAGCGCAAACCGTCACCTTAACGGATGAGGAAGACATGCCGGATGTGGTCAGAGCCGAATTGTACAAATGGGTTGGGTTTTGTCAGCGCGATAATGGTTTGATCGCCGCCGCGCTCGACACCTTAAAACGCGCCCTAATGCTTTTCCAGGGGGTTGGCGTCAAAGGCGAGATCAAAAAGCTGGAAAAAGCGCTCAACACCGCGTTACCAAAAACATGAGTTGTGCCCACGCACCCGGGCGGCACAGTGAAAGACCGCGTTATGTTCACTGTCCACCGCCCGACCTATTGAGATGAGGATATGGATTTTATTTCGCCGGAAAAACCGCCCAAAGAAGAAAATGACCTGGTGACCGATGCTCCTTTCTGGCCTGCCGTGTCACCCCAAAATTACCGCGCGGTGATGCGTGAGAACGATGGCACCATCATCGCTTCGCGTCTTAAGGATGCACTCACCCACGCGATGATTGAAGTAGCGTGCGAACTGCGGGACTGGCAAACCCAGAAAAAACGCGAGGGATTTAACCAGTTAGTCGATATTCCGGTCATGCATATTAATGACGACAGTGCGCTTTGCCTGCTGTATGAACGCGCGGTGTTTGGTCTCGCCAAGGCTAACTTATCGGAACGGTTTCGAGACATCGACACGCAAGCATTAGGCCACAAAAAAACCGACAGCTTATCACCCACAATTGATGATTACCGGCGCGATGCCCTCTGGGCGATAGCACGGATCAAAGGGCAGAGTCATAACGTGGTGGCGCTGATATGAAGGTCCTGAGTCAACAAAACGAGAGTCTGGATGAAATTTGTTTTCGCTACTATGGCACCTGCGTTGGCACGGTTGAGCGGGTGCTTGAGGTTAATCCCGGACTTTGCAACCACGCCGCCAGATTGCCGATGGGCGTTGAAATTCAATTACCGGAAATCAGCGCGGCCACGTCAAATCGTTCGCAGATTGTCCTGTGGGACTAAACAGGAAATGGATACCCTGAAAAAGGGGGAGTAATGCGTATGTTTGAAAAGTATTCCAGTCCCTTGTCATATTTGGGCGGAATTGTCACAACAGCCATTGGTATTTTCACGCTCGAACAGTGGGTTGGCCTGATAGGTATCGTCTGCACGGTCATCACCTGTCTGGTCAACTGGTATTACAAACGCAAGGAGTACCGGTTAAAAGCGCGCAACATCAAAGGGATGCCATGATGAAGATACCGAAAAAAAAATAGTGATGGCAACAGGCGGTAGTGCGTTGTTTCTGGCCTCAAGCATGATAACCCATTTCGAAGGGCTGAGACTTAAGCCTTATTTTGACGGAGGCGGTATTCTTTCAGTTTGCTATGGCCATACGGGTAATGATATTGCGCGTAATCGAACTTACACCAAAGAGGAATGTGACAATTTGCTTGATGAAGATTTGAAAGCGGTAAAACGCTATGTTGACCCGTTGATTAAAGTCAGTATCAATAAGTTGACCCAAGCTGCCCTTTACTCATTTGCCTACAACGTTGGCGTGGGGAGTTTCGCTAAATCGACGTTACTCAAAAAGCTCAACGCAGGAGACCCACAAGGGGCATGTGATGAGATGAAGAGATGGGTTTATGTGAAGGATGAAAAACGACACATCAAAGTGAAATCACGAGGCTTAATGACCCGTCGAGAAATAGAGAGCGTAATATGTTATGGCGACCTTACCCATTTGTCGTAGTGATTATTGCAGGATTAATCTTATGGGCATCTTGGTTGTTGACTTCCTTAAACGAAGTCAAAGCATTAAATAAAAAATTCACCGTTGACCTCAATAAACAGATAGACATCACCACTAATGCTTTTCAGTCAATGAGGGTAATCAATGATATTGCACGAATTAATAGTGAAACCCGTCGGCGTAAAGGGGTTGACTCTGAAGCAACACAAGCAGCAATTAAAAAGCATGTCGTCAATCAGGATTGCGCCAATCGCGTTATCCCTAGTGGTGCTGTTGTCAAGTTGCAGCAGCACACGAGCCGAATACGTTCAGACCCCTCACATTCCGATACCCCCTCACCTACTCGCTGACTGCTTACCGCCAGCAATCACGGGTATGATGACATGGCGTGATAGCCTGATATTGAATGAGCAATTACTGACAGTGATTGAGCAGTGTAATCTTGACAAACAGGCAATTAAGCGAATTGAAGCGCAGAGAAATGAAAGTTAAGAACGAAAAACAGACGGAATATCTGCAAAAATATATCAAAACACAGCGTTTAGGAAAATAACATGACCCCCCAACTCTTGCACGGTGATTGCCATCAATTATTAACCACGCTGCCGCCCGATAGTGTGGATTTGGTGTTAACAGACCCGCCCTACGGGATTATGAAGTGCAACGGCGAAACCGGATGGTACACCGAAAAACTGCGCTGGGATGAACGACTCGATCAGACAACAATCTGGGCAGAACTCAATCGGGTCGTCAGACCCAAGGGCATGATTTTACTCTTTTCAAAAGAACCGTTGACGAGCCAGTTGATTCAGTCCCCCCATCCCAATCTGCCCTTTTCCTATCGGCTGATTTGGGTTAAAAATCATTTTGGCCATCCCCTTTCCTGCCGCCGAATGCCGGTGAATTTTTTTGAAGACATCAGCGTCTTTTACAAACAGTTTGATAGCAATAAACGTGACCCGAGGCGGGATTACGTCGCCAAATTGCTTGAATTTATTGGCAAACCACCGAAAGCGATTATTGCCGAACACGGTCGGCAATTTGCGCATTTTTTAAAACACCAAAATTTGCAATTTTCGCTTTGCACCGAAGCGGCCTGGCAGCAACTGACGGAATGCTTTTCACTTCGCGATTTCCGCGATTGGAAATCCTATGAACAATTGCAGGCATGGCAGCCGTTTAAACGGACTTTCAAGCTTTCGACAGGTAAAAAATTCAAATCTAATGTCTTTTACTACCCGAAAGACGTGCCGAGTATGAATCCAACCCAAAAGCCGGTGGCATTACTCACCGATTTAATGGATACCTTCAGCCATCCCGGTGATACGGTAATCGATTTTACCATGGGCAGCGGCTCGACGGGCGCGGCATGCGTGAAGACCGGACGCCACTTTGTCGGTATCGAAGCCCATGAAGCCTATTTTGCCATTGCCGAAAAACGCATCCGGCAGGCACAATCGATAAGGAAGAAGGATGAAGAAATTAAGCCAGCTGCGTGAGCATTTATCCCAGCATGTGCCGTTTTTGAACCACAATCCTGAACTGATGACGGTATTGGTCGAAAATGGGCGCATTATCGCCACGCTCGCCCCCTCCATCTCCTTGGAGTCTCGTTATACGGTCAATATCATCATTGAGCGCTTTGGGGGAAATCAGGATATTCTGATGGCCGTTTTGGTGGATTGGATACGGCAATATCAACCCGAACTCTTCGCTGATCCCGACCGACGGCAACACGATTTTCGCTTTGAGATGGACTTCATTGATAACCAGACCGCGCATATCAGTATTGAAATAGCACTCACAGAGCGGGTGCTGGTAAAAACCGACGGCGGTAAACAGGTGGTGGAAGCTATCCCTGAACCCGATGATCCGTTCGATAAGTGGCCTGGCGTCAATTAATGGACGACACCTTACGCCGTTTCGACACAGAGCTGACTGCGCTGTTATCGCATCTTACGACCGCGGAGCGTAAAAAACTGGCCACCGCCCGATTCTTACGACTAAAAACCGATAGCCAGGGCGTCACCTTAGCCTTTTTGCCTTCCGCCGAGCGAATAGCACGGGTTCATCATTTTGGGCTGACGGAGAGCTACCATGGCAAAACGGTACATTATCCTGCCCGCCAGTTATTGGGACTGACGGCGCAAGAGATGATTGATATTGAAAATCAGCTACTCGATTTTCTGACCCGTTAATTGTCTGAGCCTTCAAACAAGGCCAATCGTGGGCACCCCACCTTGATATGCGTAACAATACCGGTATGACGTTGATTTAACAGTGACGGGAAAGGATAATGACCGCAAATCTGTTGCGCCGCTTACAAAATCTTATTCGGGTCGGGGTGGTTGTTGAGGTAGATACCCAAAAAGGTTGTCGGGTGAAAACCGGCGATCTTGTCACCGACTGGCTTAAATGGATCACCTTGCGGGCGGGACAAACCCGGACACTGAGTGCTCCAAGCAAGGGTGAGCAGGTGTTAATTTTGGCTTAGGTGGTGAACTCACCACCGCCTTTGTACTAACGGGCATTTTTTCCGATGCCCATCCTGTGCCCATTTCCTCATTGACCGCTGACCATCGTACCTATGCCGATGGGGCCGTGATTGAATATGAACCCGCCACCGGCCTATTGAAAGCAACGGGCATTGAACAAGGTTGCATTGAAGCAAAAAATAGCCTGTCGGTGAGCGCAAAACGGGTCACCGTCAAAGCGGCGGATAATATTGAACTCGACACCCCTAAGGTTATTTGTACCCATAATCTGACTACCAGGTCACTGACGGTCACTCAAGGGGCACAAATGGCAGGGGATGTCACGCATGCTGGCGGTGCCTTGATATCTAACGGCATTCGTGTTGACAACCATCGTCACGGCGGTGTTGAACGCGGCAGCGCCATGACGGAGGGACCGCAATGAATGCCATGGGGATGAACCGGCAAACCGGCCGATTTATCAGCGAAAATGCGCATATTGCCCAGTCGGTGCAAGATATTTTACTGACCCCGGTGGGCAGTCGGGTCATGCGCCGTGATTATGGCTCACTGCTGTTTAGTCTGCTGGATAAACCCCAAACCCCGGCATTAAGACTACAACTGATGGCAGCCTGCTTTAGCGCACTTTTACGCTTTGAACCGCGGATCAGGCTGGAAAAAATTAACATCGAACAACACGCGGAGATTTCGCAGATTGCCATTGTGGCACAAATTATCGAAAGTGGCGCCGCGTTTTCCTTTCATTTTCCAGTGAGCCCGAGATGACAACGATCGATTTAAGCCAGTTACCGAAACCGGATGTGGTTGAGATACTGGATTTTGACACCCTGCTTGCTAGTCGTAAAAATGCGCTGATTGCGGCGTGTCCTGCTGAAATACAGGATGCTGTCGCGCAAACCCTGGCGCTTCCCTCTGAACCGTTGACCAAGTTACTGGAAGAGAACGCCTATTATGATTTACTGTTGCGCCGGCGCATTAATGAAGCGGCCTTAGCCAATATGGTGGCCTTTGCCCAAGGAGCCGACCTTGACCATCTGGCGGCAAATAACAATGTCAAACGCCTGCGCTTATCTGAAGGCGACGCGACGGCTATCCCGCCGGTGCTGCCCGTTTTTGAATCCGATAACGATTTACGTCTGCGTATCCCTGCTGCATTTGAGGGGTTGAGTGTAGCCGGCCCCACCGGCAGCTACGAATTTTACGCCCGCAGCGCCGATGGGCGGGTCGCCGATGCATCGGTCATTAGCCCGAAACCGGCGGAAGTGACCGTTACTATCTTGTCACGCGAAGGCAATGGCACGACCAGTCAAACCCTAATTAACACAGTAGAAAAAGCACTCAATGACGAAAATGTGCGCCCTGTTGCCGACCGGGTTATGGTGCAATCGGCCGACATTCTATCCTATCAGGTCGATGCCTCGCTTTATCTGTTGCCTGCACCGGAATATGAACCGATTTTACAAACTGCACGCGAAAAGTTGACCGCCTATACGCGCGAACAACATCGATTAGGCCGCGATGTGGCCTTAAGTGCGCTGTATGCCGCCTTACACGTCACTGGCGTAACCCGGGTTGTTATTCACACACCGAAACAGGATATCAAGATAACCAAAACGCAAGCCAGCTTCTGCACAGATATCAATCTTAAAATGGAGAGCAGAACCGATGCGTAAGACGTTATTACCGACCGGCTCCACGGCGCTTGAAAAAGCGGCCTCAGTGGCGTTGTCACGCATTTTGACTTTACCCATCCCGCTTCGCACGCTGATAGATCCCGACACGTGCCCCGTCCATTTGCTGCCTTATCTGGCCTGGAGTTTCAGCGTTGACAGGTGGGATAAAGACTGGCCGGAGAAAACCAAACGCGAGGCCATTAAAGCCGCTCTCTTTATTCATCAGCATAAAGGCACCATCGGCGCACTGCGCCGCGTTGTTGAACCGCTCGGCTACCTGATACGGGTTATTGAATGGTGGAAAACAGGCGACGCGCCCGGCACCTTTCGATTGGATATCGGCGTACTGGAAAGTGGCATTACCGAATCGATGTATCATGAGATTGAAGCGTTGATTGAAGATGCAAAGCCAGCCAGTCGGCACTTATTGGGGCTGTCGATCCAACTGGAAACGCGCGGCACCTTTTATACCGCTGCCGGTGTTTATCTGGGCGATGAATTAACCGTTTATGCTTACACGCCCGCGTTGATTAGCACCAGCGGCACCGTACAACACGCGGTGGCATTACACCTGATTGATACCGTAAGGATAACCCCATCATGAAATACTTTTGCCTATTAACCCGCCAGGGCGAGCAACGGATTGCCGAAGCGACCGCACTGGGTACAAAAATCGCCATTACACAAATGGCGGTCGGCGATGGGGGCGGCACGTTGCCGACCCCAGACACCCACCAGACCCAACTGGTTAATGAGCGTCGTCGAGCCGCGATTAATCAGCTGTGGGTCGATACAAATAATCCCAACCAACTGATTGCCGAGCAGATTATTCCCGAAAATGAAGGCGGTTGGTGGATACGGAAGGTGGGACTTTTTGATAAAGAGGATGTACTCATTGCGATCGGTAACTGCCCTGAAACCTACAAACCGCAATTAGCCGAAGGTTCAGGACGAACCCAGACGATAAGGGCGGTGTTTATTGTCAGTCATACGGCGGCGGTGACGCTTAAAATTGACCCCTCGGTGGTACTGGCAACTCGACAATATGTCGATAGTGAAACAAATAAAAAAATCGACAAGCAAGCGATTAAACAGACAACGGGGGATTCACCAAGCGATGTTATCAGCCAGCAAGGTGTCACGAAGGCATTAGATACCAAGCAACCGATTGGCGATTATGTCACCCAGCTGGCTTTAAACAAGGGATTAAACAACAAAATCGATAAGACACAAATTGTCGGTACAACGGGGAATTCGACCGATAAAGTGCTGAGCCAAAAAGCCTGTGACGATAATTATGCTAAGAAAAGTTCAGAAGAAGCTCTCAAAGTTGGAAGACTGAACATTGAATCACCAACGGGTGATACGATTTTCAATTTAGGTGGCACTAACGGTTCTAGTGGTGCTGAGTTTGCTTACGTCAGAAATTCAAAAAGAACCCAGGTTCACGATACAAACACAAAAACAACGGTTTTGTTTCCGCAAAAATCCGGTGAACTTGCTTTAACGTCTGATGTGGACGCGATTAACAATTATCCGGTCGGCGCGCCCATTCCTTGGCCTCAAGCAAACCCACCAGAAGGTTATTTAATTTGTGACGGTCAAACGTTTACTAAAGCCGACTATCCCCAATTAGCCCTCGCTTACCCTTCTGGAAAATTACCAAATTTGTACGGTGAATTTATTCGTGGGCTGGATTTAGGGGGCAAAGTCGATCCAGGTAGAAAAATTTTAACTAACCAGGGAGACGCTTTACAAAATTTCACCGGAAAAATAACCGGCATTCAGTTTGTAGGCTCATCCTCAAGCGGTGGGATTTTCAAAATAGGGAAAAAGGTTGACGGTAGTGGCATTACTGGAGGATCCAGTGGCGTATTCGCTGTTGATTGCTCAGCCAGTTTTCAGTCTGGTTTGAGAACCGCTTCAGAAACAAGGCCGCGAAATATCGCATTTTTATACATCGTAAGGGCAGCATGATGAAATACAGTACAGAAATACCCAAAGCGGAAATCGATGAAAACGGTTTTGCGAAAAACAGAGGCTGGATAAAAACCTATATGTCGAGGAATGAACCGCCGTATGAATATTTTGGCGCGACAATGGAATTGCTCTATAAAGGGGTGAGTGTCGGTCAATATTCCTATATCGATGCACCAGAGATACCCGATAATGACGACATTGCCGTTGTCCGCAGTGATGACGGCAAACAGTGGCGATACGTACCAGACCACCGAGGCAAGACGGTATTTAATATCGACAATCAGGCTTCCTGTACCGTTGATTATCTCGGCGAGATAAAAACCGGCTTCACCTTGTTAGCACCGGTAGCGAAATTCGATAAATGGGATGGCAAAAAATGGGTAACGGATAATCAGGCGATGAAAGCAGACCAAATCAACACAGCAAATCAAACAAAACACCAGTTAATCGACGAAGCGGAATCAAAAATCACCTTGCTTGACCGTAAAGTACGTTTAGGGATGGCGACCAATAGTGAAAAAACCGCGCTACGGGCCTGGGAAATGTACAGCGTGAAACTCAATGATATTGATACCGCCACCGCACCCGAGATTGACTGGCCGATAAAACCGGCGTGATTGTCTGAGCCCTCATACAGTGCCAATAACAGGATTTTATCCCTTTGATGAAGGACACTGAATAATATAACGAAATCAGGAATCCGATTATGCCGCAAGACTATCATCATGGCGTGCGTGTGATTGAAATCAATGAAGGCACGCGCCCTATCCGCACCATCAGCACCGCCGTTGTCGGGGTCGTGTGTACCGCAGACGATGCCGACAGTACCACCTTTCCACTTAATACCGCGGTGCGTTTAACTGACCTCGCCGCTGCGATAGGCAAAGCCGGAAAAAAGGGCACGCTCGGGCCCGTGTTAACCGCGATTTTAGCCCAAACCAATCCCCTCACGGTGGTCGTCCGGGTCGCCGAAGGGAAAACCCCCGAGGAAACCACCACTAATATCATTGGCACCACCACGGCAGAGGGCAAAAAAACCGGCTTACAGGCGCTGTTATCCGCTAACAACACGCTCGGCATAAAGCCGCGTATTTTAGGCGTGCCGGGGCTGGATAACCAGGCGGTCGCAACGGCACTGGCGACCGTCGCCCAAAAGTTACGCGCGATGGCCTATATCAGCGCCGCAGGATGTCATTCCGTGACCGACGCGATAGCGTATCGCAAAAACTTTAGCCAGCGTGAACTTATGCTGATTTGGCCGGATTTTTTAGCCTGGAACAGTGTCACCAATCGTGAGCAAACCGCTTATGCCACGGCGTTTGCATTAGGGTTGCGGGCAAAAATCGATAATGACACGGGGTGGCATAAAACACTTTCTAATGTGGGCATTAATGGCGTGACGGGGATTTCCGCTGATCTGTCGTGGGATTTGCAAGACCCGGATACCGATGCCGGATTATTAAACCAACATGCCATTACCACCCTTATTCGTCAGGATGGCTTCCGGTTTTGGGGTTCGCGCACCTGCTCGGATGACCCGCTTTTTCAATTTGAAAGTGCCACCCGCACCGCCCATATTTTAGCCGATACCTTTGCCGAGGCGCATTTCTGGGCGATAGATAAAACACTTAGTCCGTCGCTGACGCGCGATATCATTGAAGGCATTAACGCCAAGCTTAGAAGCTTGATTGCCGAGGGGTATTTACAGGGTGGACAGCGCTGGTATGACGAAAAGGTAAATACCAAAGAAACGCTTAAAGACGGCAAGCTGACGCTGGATTATGATTATACGCCGGTTCCGCCGTTGGAAAACCTGTTATTACGCCAGCGTATTACTGACCAGTATTTACTGGATTTTAGCAACAAGATTAAGGGTTAATCATGGCATTACCACGCAAATTAAAAAACATGAACCTGTTTGATGATGGGCAAAGCTGGTTAGGAGTGGTTGAAGAGGTGACGCTGCCCAAACTGACCCGCAAAATGGAAGGCTACCGCGGCGGTGGCATGAATGGCGAAGCGCAGATTGACTTAGGGCTTGACGGCAGTGCGCTGGATATGGAGTTCACGTTAGGTGGCCTTGATGCGCAGCTTTATAAGCAATGGGGGATAACGACCCTTGATGGTGTACCCCTGCGTTTTTGTGGTGCGTATCAGCGCGACGATACGGGGGAAGTGACCGCCGTTGAAATCGTCACCCGCGGTCGATTTTCTGAAATTGACCCCGGGAGCGCCAAGTCCGGCGATAACACGCAAACCAAACTGAGCTTTAAAGCCAACTATTTTAAGCTGCTGTGGGACGGTCAGGAACTGATTGAAATTGATGTGATTAATTTAATTGAAAAAGTGGCCGGCGTTGATCGCCTTGAAAAACAACGCGCCGCATTAGGACTTTAACCCATGAAAAAAATACCGAATACCCGAATCATAAACCTGGAAGAACCCCTCGCACGCGGTGAAACACCGATTAATCAGGTGACACTGCGAAAACCGCAAGTCGGCGACCTACGGGGAGTCCAGTTAAGTCCGCTGATGCAGATGGATGTCGATGCGGTGATGAAAGTCTTACCCCGCATTATGACCCCAAGCTTGAACGAGCAGGAAATGCGACAAATGAGCCCGGGCGATTTTTTCAATCTGGCCAATGAGCTTGGGCTTTTTTTGTTGCCGAAATCGGTGACGGCCGACTTCTCGACACCTTAACCGTCGAAGCCCTGGAAGCCGATATTGCGGTCATTTTTCACTGGCCGCCCTCTGAAACTGGCCAATTATCATTGTCTGATTTGCTGATGTGGCGGCATCAAGCTTACCTACGAAGTCAAACGCATGAGTAAAGAATTACGTTTACAAGTAGTCTTAAGCGCCATCGACAGGCTCAGTGGCCCTTTTGAGAAAGCCAAAACCGCCAATACCCGACTGGCGAAACAGCTTAAAAGCACGCGCGAGCGCTTGACGCAACTCAATCAGGCGAGCCAAAAACTGACCCAATTACAGACGCTCAGTGGCAAAATCAATACGCTCGGTCATGCGCTGGAAAAAGCGCGCCTGAAAGGCAAAATGATGGGCCTTGAGATGGCGGGTCTCCAGAATCCTACCCAAAAACAAACCGCCGCACTGGAAAAACAGTGGGCCAGCGTGGCAAAACTTGAGCGTCAGTATCAGGGCTTTCTCACCCAACATCAAAAAATCCGGTCGTCGGTTGATAAAATGGGGATATCCGTCAATCACGCGGACCAGGCCACCACCCATATCCGGCAAGAAACCCAGAAATACACCCAGGCGTTAAAAAGTCAGGAAGGCCAGCTTGCTAAAATTTCAGCTCGCGAAAAACACCTCACCACCGCCCGAAACCGTTATCAACAGCGCATGAACCGCCGGAATACCCTGCTGTCTCACGGGGCGGGCATGGTCGCCACCGGTACTGCCACGGCCATGGCGGTCAAGCCGACCCTCAATGAAGCAGCGATTTATCAAAAAGAAGCCCTTTCGTTGAAAAGCACTGGTATCGGGGATACAAAGCTCAATGAGGCGAAAAAACACGCCGAAAACTTACATGTTTTTGGCAATAGCCAGACAGAAAATCTCACCACACTGAAAGAAGCGTATGTGGTTACACAAGACTACCCTGAATCGATAAGGGTTACCCCCGACCTGCTCAAATTTCAAACCGTGATGAAATACATGGCAACGCACGGTGTCGGGAGCACAAACGCTTCAGATATGTCAGCAATGAACTATTCAGCGCTGAAAATTGCCGAAATGCGTAATGCTATTAATTCTGAAGCGGAATTCAGGCACTCCCTTAACATGAGCTGGAAAGCGATAGCAGCCAGTGGGGCATTACTTTCACCTCAAGATTATTTAGCGATGTTAAAAATCGGAGGAACACCTGCCAAACAGTTAAGCGATGAAGCGTTCTATTTTTCAGTTTCTCACTCCATCCAGGAACTCGGCGGTGAGCGCGTCGGGAATTCATTAAATTCGGCTTTTCAGGGACTTATTCAGGGTAGAACAACCCAGCGAGCAATGGAATACATGAACGAACTGGGTTTATTAAAAAAAGACGCGCTGGTTTATGGTAAAACAGGGCATATTACCAAAATGAAGGAGGGCGCTCTGGTCAATCAGGCGCTGTATTTATCAGACCCTTATCGTTATCTGATGACAGAAATGGTGCCGCGTATTCAAAAAAAATATCCAAAAGCCACAGAGCAGGAAATGCAAATGCATATTGCGCAAATCTTTTCCAACCGAACCGCAGCCGATATTTTTGTTACGTTTTATCGTGACCGCGTCAACATTGAGAAACAAATTAAAGCGGCAAGAAAGGCGCTTGATATTAATAAAATATTTTCAGAAATACAGCCTACCGCCCAAGGGCAACAGATTGAACTGGAAGCCAAAAAAGCGGATTTATACCGTGAGATGGGTGATAACCTGTTGCCGCTCTATACCCAAGGGCTTGAGATGCTTAACCAGCAATTGACCAAATTAACGGATTTTTTCAAATCTCACCCCACAATGACCCGTTATTTTGGCGTAGCACTGGGCGGGTTTGCGGCACTGATTACCATCGGCGGCGTCATGGCATTAACCATGGCGGCACTCACCGGGCCATTGGCGACGGTTAAACTGGGGTTAAGCCTGTTAAGTACTGGTTTAATCCGTTTAACCACCGTGGCATTAGCCAACCCGATTGTGTTAGGTATCACCGCAATTGCAGTCGCCGCGCTGCTGATTTATCGCTATTGGGATAACATCGCCCCCTTTTTCAAAAATCTGTGGGAGAAAACGTATCAGTTTTTTGCCGACGGCTATCAAAAAATCAAAACCAGTATTAAAAACTTTGGCAGTGAACTGATTGATAACCTGAAAAATGGCGTGATGGAAAAATGGCAACAGTTAAAAACGCTGTTTGCCGACATTAAAAACACCGTGACCGATTTATTGCCGGACTGGATGGTCTCTGAGGAAACGAAAACCTTACGCGCAAACCAATCCTTGACGGTATTAAATGCGAGTATAAAAGGGGCCGGACTGTTTGATAAGGGTGGCGTTATTCGCCGCGGAAGTGCAGGAATTGTCGGCGAGCAAGGCCCTGAAATTGTCACCGGCCCTGCCCATGTATTCAGTCGTCGCCATACGGCTGCCTTTGCCGCTGCCGCGCTGACATTGAGCAATGCGTATGCCAACCAACCCATCCACCCTTTTGTGGTCGATAAAACCGACGCGGCGGTTATCCGGACACCACACACGAGCGCACCGTCAACGATTCACATTACCATTAATGCCGCCCCCGCCCAGTCGGCGCACGATATCGCGCAGAAAGTGCGCCGACAACTCCTTAAGCTTCAACGCCAGCAACAGGCGCAACTACGGGGACGGTTTAGCGACAACCCGGAGGAATATTAATATGCCGATGGCCACATTAGGACTGTTTGTGTTTCAGCTTAAAACTGCGCCCTATCAGACACTACAAATCAATCGGCGCTGGCGCTATGGATTCAACAGCCGATTAGGTATCCGACCTGCCTTTCAGTTTATTGGACTGGATAACGACGATATTACCCTGTCCGGGTCACTTTATCCGGAATTGACGGGGGGCAGATTATCCCTGATTGCGCTCGAAGCGATGGCGGAAAGCGGTAAAGCCTGGCCCTTTCTGGATGGTGAAGGCAATATTTACGGCATGTTCGTGATAGAAGAAATCAGCCAAAGCAAAAGTCTTTTTTTTGCCGATGGCGCCCCCCGTAAGATTGAATTTACCCTTAAATTAAAACGGGTCGATGATTCCCTCTTCGCGATGTTTGGTGATTTAAGTGAACAGGTTAAGGAACTTTTCTAATGCCCTTTTTCAACACGGAAAATATCCCCGCGTTTGCGCTAACAGCAGGCAGCAAAAATATTAATCCGCTGATTGAAGGCCGATTGATGTCACTGACGCTAACCGATAATCGGGGATTTGAAGCCGACCAGCTAGACATTGAACTGGATGATAGTGACGGCAAACTGGCCTTACCCCGCCGCGGAGAAACCCTGACCCTGGCGCTGGGCTGGAAAAACGAAAGCCTCATCCAGAAGGGGAAATTTATTGTTGATGAAATCGAATACAGTGGCGCGCCTGACCGTCTGACATTACGTGCGCGAAGTGCCGATTTTCGCGCGACCCTCAATACGCGACGAGAAGCCTCTTATCACAACAAAACCCTGGAAGAAATTGTGACCACGCTTGCCGGGCGCAATCAGTTAACCCCCTGTATTGATGCGGCGCTTAAGCCTATCAGAATTGCTCATATCGACCAGACAAACGAATCGGACGGCGCGTTTTTAACCCGGCTAGGTCAGCAGGAAGGCGCGCTGGCGACGGTGAAAAATGACCAGCTGTTATTTCTCCAGCAGGGGAAAAGCCAAACCGCCTCGGGTAAAGGGATACCGACGATAACCCTAACCCGAAAAGACGGGGATAATTATTCGTTTTCACTGGCAGACCGCAGTGCTTACACGGGGGTGATTGCCAGTTGGCTAGATACCCAGCAGCCTGAAAAAAAACAAACCGTTAAAATCGCGCGCAAAAAACCTTCTGCGTCAACAAAAAATAAACAGGGGGATTATTTTATCGGTGAGGACGGCAATGTCTTGGTGCTCTCACACACCTACGCCAATCGTGCCAATGCGGCACGGGCGGCAAAAGCGACCTGGGCAAAAATTCAGCGTGGTATCGCCCGCTTTTCGATTCAGTTAGCCAAAGGACGCGCCGATATTTACCCGGAAACACCGATTAACGTCAGGGGCTTTAAACCCCAAATCGATAATGCCAACTGGATTGTGGTGAAAGTGACGCATAATCTCAGTGATAAAGGCTTTACCACCGCGCTTGAAATGGAAGTAAAAATCGCCGATTTGGAGATGAAAAGTGACTAAATTGCTGGTAAAATACCTGAAAAAAGGAGAATATCATCATGATGAATTGCCCCCTTTGTGGTCATGCCGCCCATACGCGAAGTTCCCACCAGATTTCAGAAAACACCCGAGAGCGTTACAACCAGTGTCACAACATTAATTGTGGCGCCACCTTTGTCAGCCATGAGAGCTTAACCCGCTTTATTTCAAGGCCGGGCAAGATTGACCCCGTCACCCCACATTGCACCGGGCAACAAATGTCACTCGCGGTTTAAAAGGCTACTATGATTTTTTCAAATGAGGATGAAAAAAAGTGGATTTTAATCGAGAAATTAAAACGATCACCGTGGATGATTTTAATGCCTTTCTTCGTCATAAAAACATCGCAACAATGTGTAGTATGTGTCATCAAGTAGGTGAACAGATTATTGATGAGACGGATTTTGAAAATTTTCAGGAAAAGCCGTCGGCGAATCGATTTGTGACGTTTTTTCATCATCAACCCGTTATTCATGGCGATAATGATATTAATTATTATTATAAACTGACGTGTCATCACTGTAGATATATTACTACGTATAGCGTTAGCGCAGTATTGCGGTGGTTAGCGGAGAATTAACGCTTGGTGGTTTTGGGTATGGGGAGTGACAATTTTGCTCTCTTTTCCTGTTGAGAAATGCTAGACAGTATAGATAAATATCCATCATTTTTATTTTGGTTCTAATTGAACAACCAAAATGACCCCCCAAAATATAATTAAAACTAAAATTCCAAAATTGAGATCAAACTGGTTACTTTAAATAAACTAAAAAGAGAAAAATTTATTTTTAAATCTTACTTTGGTTTATTTTTGGTGATAAAATTTTTACCAAAACCTTTTACTCTAAAAATTCACATCATAGTATCAACGGCGATCACAAGCGCGATGTTCAACAAAATTTAAAGCACTATTAAGTATGATTTTTGGGTCCTTTGTTTTTGCTGACTAACTTCATTTGTTAATACCCCTTTTTTGATTCTTTGTCATCACTTCTGCAGTCTGATTTAACGTATTGAGATCTCCTTCTGCCTGGTATTCCCTGACAGCGTAGATACCTCGTCTAAAAAGGATTTTTCCTGCTTCGGTAAGCAGCATGAAAGCTAATTTTATTCGTTCAAAAGGCGTTTTAGCATAGATTATGAGTAATAACATGGTGTTCACCTAGATAAAGTTTCAGGCTTTTATTATACAAAAAACTAAGATAAATTTATGCGTGTGATATTCAGTAGAAAATTTTCTTTAAAATAAAATTAATCGTATTTTTAAAATAGTAAACAATAAAGGGAGCAAAACCTCCCTTTGATTTAATTGTGTCGATAGTGGTCGATGTGGTCATTTGGTGGACACTAATAAAATTATATTCATATAAATATTATAGCTAAAATACAAACACCATCCCTGTTTTCATCGAAAGTTATCTGTTAGCTTAGGCGAGCAGATCTATGAACCAACTGTTAACCCTATAAACAATCAATGGAGTCAAAATGAAAGAAATTTTAATTTTAACTTCAACAATTATCATTCTGGTAATTATTGCTAAATTAATATCAAGACATTTTATTGAAAAGGGTCATAAAGCTTGGTTGAGCAGGATTATTGGTGTCAGTGTTGGCTCAGTAGTCGCATTGATTTTTTTTATTTCAATTATTCCAACTCCAGATAAAGATATCTCAAAAACAGCAGAAGTTAACAGCGGCAAAAACAAGAGTTCTCTTGAATCAAACGAAAAACTTACAAAAGACTCAGTAGAATTTACCACCGATGAAACTAAAAAAACATTAGAAATAACCCCTGAAGTTTTTGCTAAACGAATGAATGCTAATCTTGAAGCTGCCGGAAGCTCATTCAAGCTAAAAGTACAAGTTTCAAGTGGTGAGGTCAGTGATACCTTCAGTCATAGGTTTAATGATAATTTAGCCATATTAGGCGCTGTAGATAAGGTTAGTAAAAACATATTACGTATCATCATAATGACTAGTTGTGACGAAACCAATATAGACATATCGGCTGTAGATTCTTTGGCAATTGTATTATCCGCTTATTCAGCAGTTTTGGGTGAAAATATAATTGAAACAGATGAAACACTCAAAATAGTGACTAAATTGTTAGAAAAAAGGAATAAAAGTTCTAAAAAAGAAACAAGAGTTTCGACAGTTTTCAATGGAATAGAATTCAGCTTAAAAAAATATAGTGATAATATTTTTTATGTATTCACTGCTGAACCAGCTTGATTTAAAAAAAAGAAACATTAACCTAGTTGCTAAGCGCAAGTGAGTAGAATGATTATTGATATAAAATACCGCTTTAATTAAAGCGGTATTTTTAGGTGTGGTCGATATGTGGACATCGATAGAAATAAATCCTTTTATTTCATGCATATAGTTAGATTAAATGACCCAGCGCAAGCTGGCTTTCAACTAAACGAATATTCCACTTCTGCATTGGGTCGTGCTTTTTCAGGGGAAGGTGCGATTGGCGATAATGCTAGTGTTGGTAGTCGCAATCCAGCAGCGATGATGTTATTCAATAACCCAGTGCTCTCTCTTGGTGCAATTTATATTAATCCTGACGTTGATATAAAAGGAAAATCACCTATCACCGGTAATAGTACCAGTTCAAACAATATCGCACCTCATGCCTGGATACCCAATGCCCATTTTATTTTTCCAGTAAATGAAAAATGGGCTGTTGGCACTTCAATTACTACTAATTACGGTTTAGCCACTGAATTCAACCATAACTATAATGCTGGGCCTATTGGCGGGAAAACCGATCTCACTACCCTGAACTTAAATTTAAGCGGTGCTTATCGCCTTAATGAGCATTTCAGTGCAGGTTTAGGCTTTAATGCAGTCTATGCCGATGCAGAAATTACCCGTCATATTGGAGAATTTGGCCCAATATTGGGGGGCTACCTAAATCAACCACAATTGCCAAACTTAAGGGTAGTGATTGGGGATATGGCTGGAATGCCGGTATCCTGTATGAATTAGATGAGAATAATCGTTACAGCTTTACCTATCATAAAGTTTAATGGCGACTATAGTAATGAGCTTCCTCCATCAATGCCTGGTGGTTTAGGCGGCAATAGCGTTAAGGGCAAACTGGATCTGAATCTGCCCGAAATTTGGGAAATCTCCGGCTATAATAAAGTTGCCCCTAAATGGGCAGTTCATTATAGTTTAGCCTATACCAGTTGGAGCCAGTTTAAAGAACTGAAAGCCACCGCAAAAGATGATGGACGCGTTTTATTTAATAAACATGAAGGTTTTAGAGATGTCTTCCGTATTGCTTTAGGCACCACTTACTATCATGATGATCATTGGACATTTCGTACCGGCATTGCCTTTGATGATAGCCCAGTACCCGCTAAAAATCGCTCGATCTCAATTCCTGATCAAGATCGCTTTTGGATCAGTGCCGGTACAACTTATGCCTTTAACGAAAATGCCTCAGTTGACGTAGGCATTTCCTACATGCACGGACAACATGTAAAAATCAAAGAAGAAATGCCGTCAATAGGTATGCCCCTACCGGCGTATGAATTTAAATCAAGTGGTAGCGCTTGGTTAGCAGGTGTTAACTTTAACTACAAATTCTAATTTTTTCTTAAAAATACAAAAGGATAGCAATAGCTATCCTTGCTAAAATCGATCAGTAAGAAATATTTAGTGATGATAATTTTAAATCCAAATATCACCACTGATGCCACCATTCACTAATTAAATAATTTATCGTAAATGATAATTAGCAAACAATTATATTATTAATTGATTTTTTAATTTATAAAGATTTAAGTTAACGTGACCTTAAAAATCAATAAATTATCTCACCGTTATTTTTTACTCATTAACATTTAAACTAAAATGTACCAGTCTATTACTAATCAATATAATCCAAATCTTCTTCAATCACAGCAGCGTTAGGATTAATAGTCGGCTTCAACACCCCTCCCTGCGCCTTAAAATCTTTATTCTGAAAATATGCCTCTCTGACCATTAAATATGGATCAGAAGAGTTTTGTAGTATTCCATCAGAGTCTAAAAAAAGTGCCCGTTTTTCGATTCCCTCTAATACCCATTTTCCGGCTGACATCCAAAAAGTAAGGTAACTTAACATCGGGTAAGCCTTGTCAGCCCAGTCACCTCCATCTTCTCGTAGGGTAAAACTACCATAACCTGGCAATACCACATATGGACCGTAACCAACCTGATAATATCCCAAAGTACTACCAAAACGATTAGATTCTTGTTTAGCAAGTTTAGGATTAGCCATTGAAGCAATATCGATCAATCCCGCCATACCAAAAACACTATTTAGGAAAAAACGATTGAAATGTTTCATTCCTTGATAAATATCACCGC
The DNA here is from genome assembly GCF_964020125.1 of Arsenophonus endosymbiont of Crataerina pallida. Taxonomy (NCBI): domain Bacteria; kingdom Pseudomonadati; phylum Pseudomonadota; class Gammaproteobacteria; order Enterobacterales; family Morganellaceae; genus Arsenophonus; species Arsenophonus endosymbiont of Crataerina pallida. The sequence goes on from NZ_OZ026540.1 coordinate 1,415,444, forward strand.
GTAGAAAATTATTCACCATACTTGCAGGCTCTTCCAGGTTAGCAAAAAAATTGACTAAACCATTACGTGCAGGCATAGGAACATAATCACGCCAAGCAACGGCAACTGGACGCACCACATAACGATCCAGAACATGATAATTAAAATCAAACATTGTTCGATTAAAACTCTCTAGCGGATCAGAGCGCTGTTGATTATCGGTCGGTGTACTAGAACAGCTTGTAATCAATCCTACTGCAAAAAATACGCCACATAATCGATATGTTTTAAATCTTGTTTTTCTATTCAACAAAACACCCTCACATAGATTGTCCATTCATAATTATATATCCTCATTAATTTAATCTTACTTACTTTTTGATTTAATGATAAGAATTTAATCACTATTTATCTAAGCATATAATGTGCAAGCGGTTATTTTAAATAGCAACTGTCTTGAACGTTAAAATTATGGAGAAACGTGATGGTACGACTCATTCCATTCTTCGTTCTTTCTGAGCATCGCGTTCAGGATAGTCAGCAGCTTGCGCATACAGGCGACCAGCGCCACTTTTTTGGCTTTTCCCGCTGCAAGCAGACGCATGTAAAAGGCTTTTATCACCGGATTAAAGCGAGTTGCTACAAGCGCGGCCATATAAAGTGCTGTTCGGACTCCGTCCCTTCCGCCAAATATGGTTCGCCGACCACGCATGGTACCCGAGTCCCGGTTTATGGGGGCAACGCCTACAAGCGCGCTAATAGCGCGCCTCGAGAGGCTGCCCAGTTCGGGAAGCTCCGCCAACAACGCAGCAACTGTCATGGTACCAACCCCTTTAATGCTGCTCAGCCTAGCGACCAGATCCTTAAAGTGGTTCCTTATGTGGTTGTTCATATCCTCATCGATTCTGGCAAGTTCATCTTCCAGCGCCTTGATGATGATGATGCTTTTTCTATTCTGTGGATGTGCGGTATACAGCCTATTACGTTCTGCCACCAACATTGTAATCAACTGGCGTCTGCGTACGACCATCGCAGCAAGAACCTGACGTTCTGCATTTGGCAGAGTCCGGATAAAGCGCTCTCGCTCCGGATGTCGATTAATAACCTCTGCCATTTGTGCAAGCACTTTGGCATCAATACGGTCAGTTTTTGCCAGATAGCCCATAGCGCGGGCAAAGTCTCGGGATTGTCTGGGATTGATCACAGTGACGTCAAAGCCTTCAGCCTGGAGCGAGCAGGCCACAGTAGCTTCAAGCCCGCCAGTTGCCTCCATCAGAACCAACACCACCGAATGCTTTCTCAATTCGGCGATAATGGCATCAAAACCGTCAGAGTCATTACTGACCGTAAACTGTGCAATATCACAGCTGGCTGCTATGTCCAGCGTTGCTTTAGAAACATCAATACCCACACAAAGTGGATTTGGCTGACTCATGATTACCCATCCTTGCAAATGCGTTATGGAGTACGGACAACTGTTCGGGTTTCAGATGAGTGGCTCAGTGTATGCGCCGGTCGCTAATTAACGGGCTTAAAACCCTAGGAGGAATCGGGCTGCATGCACCTTGCCAAATCTAATCGTAACTATTTTAAACCGTTTTCAAGATACAAGGGGGATAGGTTAAAAAACAAATAAATAACAACAAGTTATAGCCCCAAAATATAAAAAAAACAAACAATAATAATTATTCTCAAATGATAAACACATCATAATGTAAAATAGATAAACAAATTTAATAACAATATTTATTAAATAATTCACTAAATGATAATTTATAAAATAATAATTTAACGATTTCCTCTAATATAGCGCAACAGAGAATCAAACCTATTTAAACACAAATCCAGCCATCAGCAATAAAATTAAACTAATTGTATTCAACAAGTTGATTTTAATAGGGATTTAATAGTAAAATAAATAGTATATCAAGGCAATTTAGACTGAAACAATTCTATGTCCTCTTAGTTAAATGGATATAACAAGCCCCTCCTAAGGGCTAATTGTAGGTTCGATTCCTGCAGGGGACGCCATTAACAAATTGATAGCAATTTATTTTAATTAGCAGAAAGTTATTTACCTTCTCTTATACTTCTTACCGTTTATTGCAATCTCTACTTTGCGTATATTTATAGCCTAATTTACCGCTAACTTAATATCACTGAACTTGCGTTAAGCCTTCTTGTATAATTAATATACTTTTATTTCGTGCTAAAAATAACAAGGAGGGGTTATGCGTTTAGTATATATAGTTGAAAATATTATAAAAAAATATCATGATCGACCAGCTATTGGCGAGCGTGTTAAACACTATATAACAGATGCTAAATCCAAGCGGGTTGTTAGCCAATTAGAAGCAAAATATCAAACAATTACTTATCAACAATTATGGAATAGAGCTGAAAGTATTGCCAATGAATGGTATCACCATTGCCAATACCCGCTAAAAGCCAGTGATAAAGTTGTTATTTTATCTTTTATTAATAGTGATTATATTGCTATTAATCTTGCCTGTGTGCAAATTAATGCAATTATAATTCCTCTACAAGCTAATTTATCAACCAAAGAATTAACACTTATTTTACAAGAAATAGAACCACAAATAATCGCAGCCAGCATAGAATACTTACACATAGCAGTAGAGTTAGTAAAAAATAATCAGTCAATAAAACGAATAATTGTTTTCGATTATGACTTTTCCGATGACAATTCAGAAAAACTTGAACTATTACAAAAACAATCAAATATCACAATCGAAGAGCTATCCAATATTATCCATTTAGGTAGCCAGTTACCGAAAGTACCTTATCCTGAGAATAATAATGATCTATCCTCGATATCGATGATAATTTATACATCCGGTAGCACTGGTTCGCCCAAAGGCGCTATTTATAATGAAAAATTTGTATCAAATATATGGAACCCTATTCTTCTTAATAATAATTCTAATAAGGATATGACGACTGTTCTGTACCTACCGATAAGTCATAGTATGGCAAACGTACAATTTTATAATCTTTTAGCAAGAGGTGGTACTTGTTATCTGGTGGCTAAAAGTAACTTATCTTCTTTATTTGAAGATATTGCCTTAGCAAAGCCATCTGAACTTATATTAATACCCAGAATAGCTGAAATGATACTACAGCTATATCAAACTGAGTTAGAACGTAGAAAGAAAACAGGGGATGAGCCACAACTTAATACGACACTCAAAGAAGAGATACGTATCAATATTTTTGGCGGCAATGTCAAACAAATAGATTATACTTCAGCGCCACTTGCCAAAGAACTAGCTGATTTTATTGAGTCAATATTTCAAATACCACTGCACAATAATTATGGTAGCACAGAAACATTAGTTATTTGTCATGATAATAAGGTATCGAAACCATACGTTGAGGATTATCAACTTATTGATGTTCCTGAGCTAGGTTATTATACAACAGATAAACCTTATCCACGAGGTGAGCTATTAGTTAAAACTTCCACTATTATTTCCGGTTATTATAAACATCCTGAATTAAATAACCAATTTTTTGATGAACAGGGTTATTATAAAACAGGAGATATCGTCGAAGAGATAGGGAAAAATCAGTTAGCATTTATTGAAAGAAGAAAAAATATTCTCAAACTTTCTCAAGGGGAATTTATTGCCACTACAATGCTTGAAATTTCATTCAAAAATAGTCCCTTGGTACAAGATATTTTTATTTACGCTGATAGTCAGTGGTCTTATTTATTAGCTGTTATCATTCCTACACCAGAATTATTATATCGCTATAATAAACAACACAACGAAATAAAACGATTAATTCACCAATCACTTAAAAAAATTGCTAAAGACGCCAATTTAAAACCCTACGAAGTTCCACGAGATTTCTTAATCGATACAGAACCTTTCAGTCAAAAGAATGGCTTATTATCAGAACTAGGAAAACCATTAAAACAAAAAATTAAAGCTCGTTATATTGATAAGTTACATCAATTATACAAAGAAATTTCCAATAACAATTTGTCAGATTTGTCACAACATATTAATAAAGAAAACATATTAAATACTGTTATAGAATTAACACAGTATCTAGTAGGCTCCTCTGATATTGTTATTAATTCAACAGCAAATTTTTCCCAACTGGGTGGCGACTCTTTATCTGTATTACAATTTTCATTAGAATTAGAAAGAATTTTTGGTGTCATTGTATCTGTCGAAATGATTGCCAATCCAACGTGTACCCTGCATGATATTGCTGATTATATAAAATCAAAACAATGTGTAATAAATTCACGTCCGACTTTCGCTACCATACATGGTATAGATAAGAAGAAAATTTATGCGAGTCAATTAGCTTTAGATAAATTTATAGATCCCGAGATTTTCCAACAAATAAAAAATTCCTCCCACTTCCTATCGACCTTTCATAACGTATTATTGACTGGAGCAAATGGCTATCTAGGAAAATTTCTTTGTTTAGCTTTACTCGAGGAATTAAATAAAACTGATGGTAAATTAATTTGTGTGATACGCGAAAAAGATAATAATAGCGCAAGACAACGTTTAATTAATACGTTTTCGCCACATAATAATCAGCTAACAGTTAAATTTAAGCAACTTGCCGATAAACATCTAACTGTATTGGCGGGCGACTTAACTAAGGCAAACTTAGGGCTTGATGAAAAAACATGGGATTATTTATCGCAAACTGTTGATCATATTTTTCATGCTGGTGCTTTAGTTAATCATATATTGCCATATCAACATTTGTTTGAAACAAATGTGTTAAGTACAGCAGAATTAATTAAATTAGCGCTCATCAATCGATTGAAGCCTTTCGTTTTTATTTCTAGTGTAATTGTCGCATTACCTTACAATAATAAACCACTAAGCGAAGAAGCTAATATATGCGAAGCTATACCTTATCAAGAAATTAATAATCAATATGCTAATGGCTATGCTATTAGTAAATGGGCGGCTGAAATTTTGCTCCATGATGCATATAATCGATTTAATTTACCTGTGATCGTTTTTCGCCCTAGTATGATATTGGCTCATCGCCAATATGATACTCAGCTTAATATTACTGATGTATTTAGTCGATTACTATTAAATATCATTAATACTAAGATTGCGCCAAAATCGTTCTACCATTCAGAGAGTGATCTATCTCCCCATTATAATGGATTAGCAGTTGATTTTGTTGCTTCATTAATAATCAAACTATCAAAAAATTATAACCAACAGCGACTCACTTTCAACATGGTTAATCCTCAAAATGATAAAGTGTCTCTTGATACAATTATTGATTGGTTAATTAATTCAGATTTTAATATTAAAAAAATTGATAACTATCAAGAATGGTATCAACAATTTAAATTAAAAATGAGAAAATTACCTAAAAATTTAAAACAGTATTCTATGTTACCTGTTATTACACAATTAAAACAGCCAGAGAAAATAACCAGCAATTTCTGGCTTCTAGCTAATAATTTTTCTTCTGCTGTTGAGGATACAATACCTGCTATTACACCATCTTTAATTAGTAAATATATCTCTGACTTTAAAGCGCTAAATTTATTAATTTAAAATAACCAAATTAATTTTTTAATAAAAAATATAAAATATAATTCTCAATGTTTATTTCTTATTTAATCATTAAATGTAAATAATAAAGCACCTCGATATTATGATGGTGCTTTATTATAATAACCCTGTTCAAAATACTAATAGCCTGATGAAATTTAACGACCCGCTTTTAATCGTTGAAAATAACTTTCATACAAAATATTAGCATTGCCCACATCGTTCTGCCATTCCCCTTTTTTTAAGGTTTCTTCATCAGGATATAGGGTTTTATCGGCAACTAACGTGGATGGTAGTAATTGCTTAGCTGCTAGATTGGGTGTCGGATAACCAATTTGTTGCGCTACTTTAGCGGCAATATCAGGACGAAGTAGAAAATTAATCAACTTAAGCGCACCTGCGACATTTTTTGCATTGGCTGGAATCGCTAAGCTATCCATCCAAAAAATACCACCTTCTTTAGGCCAAATAAATTGTATCGGGGCACCTGATTGACTCACTACATAGGCAGAACCATTCCATAGCATGCCTAAATCAACTTCACCTTGCATAAAAGGGTTCGCGGGATTATCAGAATTAAATGCCATTACATTGGGCATTAATTTTTTTAATTCTTCATATGCAGCTTTAATCAATGCCGGATCTGTTGTATTACCTGAATAACCTAGCTTGAGTAGCGCCATTTGAAACACTTCCCGGGCATCATCAGTTAATAACAGCCCATTTTTATATTCAGGTTTCCATAAATCTGCCCAAGAGGTAATAGTTTTGGGATCAATAACTTCACTATTGATACCAATTCCTGTCGCTCCCCAAATATAAGGAATCGAATAATCATTCTTAGGATCAAATGATTTATGTAATAAATTTGGATCAAGATTTTTAAATTGACTCAATTGACTTTTATCAATCTTTTGTAGCATACCCTCCTTACTCATTTTCGACACAAAATAAGTTGAAGGCACTACTAAATCATAAGCTCCTTCCGCATAAGTTTTGAGCTTGGTATACATACTTTCATTAGATTCATAAGTAGAATAAATCACCTTGATACCAGTTTCTTTAGTAAACTGATTAAGTAGCCCGGGAGGAACATATTCCGACCAATTATAAAAATAGACTACCTTATCATCATTAGCTGCTACTGCTGAGCCAATACTCGCGGCTATGATCCCTGCTGCAAGCCATGAGGAGCACTTTTTCATATAGTGTTTCCTTCATAAAATAATGTTAAATGAAAACCTAATAGACTTTTTTCTAGCCCAAAAAAAGTCATTATATGAGGCACCTGTAATTGGGTAAAGCTTATAAAAGTCGTTTAGTGACTTTTTTATTAGAAAAAGACTATTTCGGACATTTTGCTCAAATAAAAAACAAATGATAATGACTAACTGAAATACAATAATTTAAATACCATTAATATACTAATTAACGATTAATAGTCTTTAATTTTGACACTAATTTAATTTATAGTTTTTATCGATTTTCTTTTTAACATCCATTGACTCAACAACACCATTATCAATGAAAATAGTAATAAAACTGTCGCCAGCGCATCAACTTCTGGTGAAATTCCTATTTTTACCATTGAATAAATTTTTAAAGGCAATATTTCATAAGCCGGTCCAGTAACAAAAGAAGATACAACCACATCATCCATTGAAAGGGTGAAACTTAATAACCAACCCGAAATTACCGCTGGCAATGCTAATGGTAAAATAATTTGCCGTAAAATGGTTAATTCACTAACACCTAAGTCTCGCGCAGCTTCTAACATTTTCACATCAAAATCCTTCAGTCGTGCATAAACGGTAATAACAACGAAAGGTAAACAAAATGTAATATGAGAGAAGAGTAAAGACCAAAAACCTAAAGAAACGCCTAATAACATAAAGACTAATAGTAATGAAATTGCCATTACAATATCAGGGGACATCATAACAACAAATAGCATACCACTAACAAATGACTTTCCTCTGAATTGGTAGCGAAATAAAGCCACTGCTGCTAATGAACCAATCAAAGTAGCACAACTAGCTGAAATCATTCCTATCGTCAATGAATGGCCTGCTGCCTGTAATAAACTATCATTATTCCACAACATATCATACCAATCGATAGTCAATCCTTTCCACTGATTCCCAAAGCGTGATGCATTAAATGAATTGACAATCAAAATAATAATTGGAATATATAAATAGGCATAAACTATGGTGAGAAAACCACTCCGCAAAAAACGTCCAATCATGCTAAATCCACCTTTTTATTCAGCAAATTCGCAGCACGATAATAAATATAAAGCAGCAAGCCCATTGCAATAGTCAATACAATACTGGTCGCAGCGCCAAAAGGCCAATCGCGCAAATTAAGAAATTGGCTCTTGATAACATTACCGATTAATAAATTTTTTGCCCCACCCATCAAATCCGCGACATAAAACAATCCCATTGCTGGTAGTAACACTAATAAACATCCAGCTATAATGCCAGGCATAGTTAGAGGCACTATAATGCGTAAAAAGGTCTGAAATTTGTTAGCACCAAGATCTCGAGCTGCCTCAAGACAAGATGTATCCAGTTTTTCTATACTAGAATAAAGCGGCATCACCATAAATGGCAACAAAATATAGACTAATCCCATAATGACGGCTTCTTGTGTATACATGATACGAATAGGTTTATCTATCAATCCAATCCATAGTAAAAAGTCGTTAAAATAACCTCGGGTACTCAAAAAAATCTTCAACCCATAAATACGAATAAGCGAATTAGTCCAAAATGGCACAATCAATAAAAATAACATCAATGGCTGCAATTTTGGCGGTAATCGTGTTAGAAGAAATGCAAATGGATAACCAATGACTAAACAACAGAAAGTAGCAATGATTGCCATATTTAGTGAGTGAATCATTACCTCTGCATATAAAGGATCAAATAGCCGAGTATAATTGTCGAGGGTAAAAACCATGTCGACTAAATTGGCATCATCACGGGTCAAAAAACTGGTAATAATGATCATTAAATTTGGTAGAAAGGCAAACAATAGCAACCAGGAAACCAACCCGATAACGATAATATTCTGAAAAATTTTACGGTTATTGTTCATCGAGAAGTACGACCTCCCAACTTTCTACCCATGTCACAGCAATTTTTTGTGCCAACGAGTGGTCAACATCTGGATCATCTTCATTGAAAAATTCACTGACCATTACCCGGTTACCATTGTTCATTTCTACTTCTATATCAAGCATCATGCCCTTATAGTTGCGTTCACGCACATGACCAATTAGTCCAGAAGGTTGCTGTTCATCATCGATCTCTTTAACGCGTAAATCCTCTGGCCGTAATAAAACTTTTAATCGCTGACCTGCCGATACAGAAAGCTTAGTGTAAATATCACACTCATAGCCTTCAATATTGGCACGAATACGTTGCTCATCAATTCGATGTAAAGCAATCGCATCAAAAATATTAATTTCGCCGATAAACCGCGCAACGAATAAATTCTTCGGCTCTTCATATATTTCACGGGGCGACGCATCTTGTTCAATATGACCGTCTCGCATAACTAAAATACGATCAGACATGGCTAACGCTTCTTCTTGATCATGAGTCACATAAATAAAAGTAATCCCTAACTGACGTTGCAAGGCTTTTAATTCACTTTGCATCTTTTTACGTAAGTTATAATCCAGCGCCGATAATGACTCATCTAATAAAAGAACCTTAGGTTTATTGATAACTGCACGCGCAATTGCCACTCTTTGCTGTTGTCCACCCGATAACTGATGGGGATATCGCTGGGCGAAATCTTCTAATTGCACCATGCGTAGCGCTTCTTCCACTCTCGGTTTTATCTCTTGAAAAGATTTTTTTTGCATACGTAAACCAAAGGCAACGTTATCAAATACCGACATGTGGGGGAATAAGGCATAACTTTGAAAGACAGTGTTGACATGACGCTGTTCAGCCGGAATATCCGTAATATCCTGCCCCTCAAGAAAAATACGCCCATTATCAGCGTGCTCTAATCCAGCAATTAATCGCAAAATAGTCGTTTTACCACACCCTGACGGACCTAATATGGTAAGAAATTGACCATTATTAATCGTAAGATTAAATTGTGAAATAATATTTTTGCCATCGAAACCTTTAGTTAAGGATTTTAATTCGATCAGTGGTGTAAAAGAGGTTGTCTCAGTCATTTAAGGTATCATCTATCCCTTATAGTAATGCAGATAGAACCGCAACTGGAAAAAGACTGTATTAGCTAATCAGGAAAAACGCCCAGCAATAGCCAAAACCAGTTGCGCCAATAGATTTAACAAAGACAGAATAATAAACGTAGCAACACAAAATTAAAAGCGATATCATCAGAAAAATGACAACAATAATCCTAATATATTAAATTAAACTTATCCCAAAATAATTAGCAATCAAAATAAATCTAATATTTCCATCTATTTTATATAATTTATTAATATAAGATATAATAAAGCGAGCTTACTATTTTCTTTAAAAATTTGCATAAATTATAGATAATAATTCATAAAAAATTCAATTTATGCTATTGATTAGTTAAAATAACAAATTAAATTTAACAAAATTACTTATGATAATTATTTTGGCTTGTTATTTTCGTCACTCAGCTAGAATGAAAAATACGTAAAAACCGTTGGTACCAACTATGTGGTGTAGGGTGTAGGGTGTAGGGTGTACTAGCGCATTCAAGGCACGAGAATAGTCCATGACTAAACCCGGCGTCCACGCCATTGATATCGCTCGCTGGCGAATTTGCGATGCAACCCATAATTCTGGCGCCAGCAATAATTTCCCAAGCGTTAAAAAATTGTTACTTTTATCAGCCAGCACTCCCTCTAACGCATAAGCCACACTACTGGAGCAATTGCGGTATGTTAGATTATAAAGCTCTATTTGCCGATATTTTTGCCAAAAAATAGCCAAGTTAACCGCGTTATAATGATAAAAATGGATCTGAAAATCTGATCGACACCACTGTGAAACTTCTGAGACATAGTCAGACTGAAATTCACCAGCAACATTATTTTCTTCGGTAGCTTTTAATTTATTTAAAAATTCAGAAGGAGAACGATCGATATCCTCGATAGGATACAAACTAATATAAATCTGATTTCTGATCTCCAATGCCGTGTGACCGGTAGAAATAACACCATTACTGTCAACAGCTGCAATATAACGATTAATTACTGGGCGAGGTCTGGCCGTTACATTAGCCGAACCTTCTGGCGTCCAAATATGAACTGTAAGCGGTAAAATGTGAGACAAATTGATACTCATTTGCTGTTCGTCAGTCATTGGCATAATAGCATCTATTTTAATTTCTTGTTGCTCAAATTCCTTTTGCGATAATGCGCTATCAACCATTAAAGTAAATATCGTTTGTCCATGTCGAATGACCCGTAATTTATTGGAAAAACGGATGGCAGATATTCCACTAAGCATTAGTAACACAACCAAAACGATTGGAAATGTCGATTGGTAACTAATGGGGTAAGGAAATAAGATCACCATAGCAAACAATAAATAAAATCCACCTAGCCAAATAGTACGTTTCCATAGGCGATGACGAACAACTAAAGCGGGCACGATACTAAATATAGCAAGTAATAAATAATTAAAGCCTAACACTATTGATAAGATTAAATGACTATAATTGTCATCAATTAAAAGAGAAACAGATACCAGAAAAAATAATCCACCTTTAAGAAAAAGGATAAATTTTTGGCTACCAATTCCACTATTGGCGACGCTCAGGGTAATTAAACTCTCAATTAATGTGAATATACTTATCCAGACAACTGGAATATAACGTGTTTGTACTAATTCATCACATAATATAACTAAACCCAATAAAGCCCATAATACACCACCAATTAATAACCAAATTGACTGCTGGTGCATAAATTTTTTACCTAAAAGTAAACAAGCAATTTGCAACATAAAAAATCCGTTATAAATTAGCCTTTGATTTTGCAAGAATTTCCCATTCACCTAATAACATCGGATTAGTTTTATCAGCAATAGTAATTAATATTCGATCACGCACATTAAGCCATTCACCATCTAACCCCTTTAATTGAAAATTAACAGGAATACCATGATGAGAACTTACTAATGACCAGTGCTCTTTTAAAATTTGATGGGCCGAAATTTCAATCGATTGTAATATATGCTAAACATCACATTTCACAGGTAATGATGTTATTAATTTAATTTGTGGATCAAATTTTATTTTGTCATCTTGAATAAATAATTGGTAACGAATAAGGGATTTTGATGCATGTTTAACCGTTTTTTCTACTTGAGATGCTGCAAGCAATGAAAGTAGCAACATAAAAATGGCAATAACAGATAGGTAAGTTTGAGCAAGTAATAAAGGTTCTTCTCTTAATAAGCCTGGTAAAAAGAAAGGCCCATAGCCCTGTTCGCTATAGAAAATAACAATGGTTCCGAGCACTAATAATCCAATTCCTCGGCCAAAATCTTGCAGAAATAGGATCAGAAGAATAATAAAAATGATCGGTATACAGGCTAATATAATATTTAATGCTGAACCATGATAATGATTAATATAACCTTTTAGTCCAGTGATTGCATCAGAAAAAATTAACCAACTACTTATCGCCAGCAATATTAACCAACATAATGTCAATAATACTTTTTTAATACTATTAAGCTGCTTCAATGACTGTGGTTGTACTAAACCTAATAACATAGCAACAGCAAAATAGATACCTGACATATCGGCAAGCCAACTTGTAAGAAAATCATCTAAAATAATCTTCTCATCAAGGAATCCCAACCACATGACACTCAGCCAATTATCAATAGCACATATTATTGCTGAAATCACAATCCAAGTCATAATGGTATTTAATGGCGATTGATATTGTGCTAAATATCTTACAATAGCGGCAATTAATAACGGGGAAATAAGTAAACTAACTGCACTAATCATACTCAAGTAAAAAGATACAAAATCGAATGGTTCCAAGTACCAATTTACCAAACTAAATAAAAGCAAAAAAATAGGCCAGGCACGTACTGGTGATAATAAAAATGCCACAATACTTACACCGGCAGGAAACCAGACTACAACTAGCACGTCATCATACGGTACTTGTACTTCTTTAGAAATAACCGCCGAAATAAAATAAATTAATGTCCAACTGAGGAATGTAAACCAGCGAATATGACTGGAAATTTTTACCAGTCCTATCATCAACGATTCTCCTTTATTTTTGCTAATGAAATCTTGAATAATTAATAAATAATGTTTACAGGCAAAATAAAACTGTAGCACCAAAATAATGAAATATATTAAACTAATACCAAAAGCAAAAAATTATTAATATTAAATTAGATTATTACTTTTTTGTTACAAGAAATGCTGTTGCCAGGCTTTTAAAATATATTTTCCACTATTAAAGTAAATTTAATTAATTATTATTTTACAAATATTAAGAAGAGGCTTTGTTAAGAATAGAACAACAACATGCAAATCATTTACTCAATAGCCAACAAACCAAATTCTTGCTACTTAACGCCGATTTAATAACTTTGCAAAAAAACGAATAATCAATAAGTTTTAACTTTTAACCGAAACTATTAACTTTTGGCCAGCATTATCCCGGTTTGTGGAACTTTTGCAACATTATATGCACAGTGCTGTAGATTTAACATCTCAACGCCAGATGTGGGGGCAAGCCTTTCTCTAAGGCTGCTTGCTGTGATAAAACTCGAGGTAAAATGCTAAATACCGCATTGATCCCTTGCTGATAGAGAGCATCAATATTTTTTCCTTGGCTACCCACTATTGCGATAACAGGGATACCATATTGAGCCGCAAGCTTTGCAATACCAACGGGTGCTTTTCCAGCCATTGTCTGTCCATCCATACTCCCTTCTCCAACAATAACTAGGGAGGCATCGGCTAATTTATCTTTGAAATGAATAGCCTGACAAACTAATCCAATGCCTGAACGCAATGTGCCATTTAGAAAAGCCAATGCGACTACAGCAATTCCGCCACCAGCGCCAGATCCTGGTAGATATGGATAATCAGTACCTGTCATGCGTTGAATAACATCAGCGTAATGAATTAAACCCTGTTCTAAATGGATAATTATGTCGGCTGTAGCGCCTTTTTGAGGCGAAAATATTTTTGCCGCACCTTGTTCACCAACTAATGGATTATTCACATCACAGGCTATTTCAATCTGACACTGTTGCAATCTGCTATCTAAACCAGCCAAATCTATCCGTTCCAGTTCAACCATCTCTTTGGCTACAAACTCTAATAAATGACCATCTGCACGATAAAAATGGGCGCCGAGTGCCTGCATCATGCCAATTCCTCCATCTACCGTAGCACTTCCACCAACAGCTAAAATGATCCTTTTAACTCCGCGATCAAGCGCTGCAAGCATTAATTGGCCGGTGCCATAACTGGTTGTTAATAATGGATCACGTTGCGCTAAAGGAACTTGCATTAATCCACTTGCCGCTGCCATTTCTATCACTGCTGTGTCACCATTATTCAGTAAGCCATAATAAGCTTTCACTGGTGTTCTCAACGGCCCTGTTACGGTCAGCTCAATACGTTCACCGCCTTCAGCGTCAATCAATGCATCAACTGTGCCTTCCCCACCATCGGCCATAGCAAAGCATAAATATTCAGCGGCTGGAAAAACGGCCATGAAACCTGCTTCGATGGCATGTGTCGCCTGCTTAGCCGTTAGACTTTCTTTAAACGAATTTGGGGCAATAATTATTTTCATTGTCGCTACCATTAAAAAATTAAATAACATAATCTTGCTATTAGAGGATCGCCATAACCGAGAGCCATTCCATTTATTTGATAATAAAATAATAACAGCTAAAATTTTGTTAAATTATGCCAAGACAGGAGACAATATGTATCAAACTATTTTAGTCCCGATCGATCTGTCTGAAGACACATTAACGCAAAAAGTTATCCCCCATATTAATGCACTTAGCCAAACTGATAATCCTGATTTCTATTTTATTTCTGCGATTTATGCGCCTTCTTTTTTCATTGCTAGTAAAATTGTCTATTCTAAACAGCCAATTAGCGATGATGATGAAATTGTCCAACAGGCTCTGCAAAGCCTACAAAGTATGGCAAAAAAATTTGCTATTCCAGCGGAAAAAATACACTGCTTAATTAAAACCGATCCGCCAAGAGATGCTATTTTAGAAATCGCCGATGAAATTAATGCTGACTTAATTGTTATCGCCTCTCGCCGACCTAATTTTAGAACCCATTTACTCGGTTCAACCGCTACCGCAGTGGTGAATTATGCGAAAATCCCAGTTTTAGTGATTAGATAAACACGATTGTGTGGGAATAATCATCCCGCCTGGCTGGCAATATAACTAATTAATTATTATTCTTGATTTAAGACAAACTATCCATTGATATACACCATTAAATAACATGATTAATTTTTGCCAAATCTATTGTTTGCTTGACGTTCAATAAGGTAAAGGTGATATATGAAAGAATATAAAGTTGTCATCATCGTTGGTAGCTTACGTAAAGGTTCATATAATAAAAAACTGGCTAACGAATTAATCAAACTAGCTCATCCACAACTACAATTTTCTTTCGCCGAAATAGGAAAACTGCCACTCTATAACCAAGATGATGATGAGCAGCCAAGTAAAATAGTACAAGATTTTAAACAACAAATAGCTGATGCTGATGGCGTTATTTTTGTTACCGCAGAATATAATCGATCTATTCCTGGTGTATTAAAAAATGCCCTTGATCAAGGCTCTCGGCCTTATAGAAAAAATGTCTGGGCGCAGAAACCTGCGGGGGTTATCGGAACTTCCCCTGGTGCTATGGGAAGTGCTCTATCACAACAGCATTTAAGAAATGTGCTAACTTTTCTTGATATGCCAACACTAAATCAACCAGAAACGTTTATCCAATGGAATGAAAATATTATTGATCAGCATGGTAATTTACTGGAAAGGACGAAGATTTTTTTACAAAAATGGCTGGATGCTTATAGCAATTTTCTAACAAAACAACTTAATTAATTAAATTAATATTGTAAATTTAAAGGCCACATAAATTTAATAAATAACTTTTATCGTTCTATTAAAAATGACAAATTATTAACCCGCAATTGATATTAATTACTTAATATAAAATAATCTATAAATTTAATAACTTAAACATCTTATTTGTGTTTTAAATAACTTCGATTCCCCACAATATCGATAAATTTTACTGGCTTATTTTGCTAATTTCTTTGACTAATAAAATATTATCAAAAATCGAAAGGCCATTTTTGTGAGTAATTTAACTTCCTCTCATATAACGACAGATGCAAATTCTGCCGTTGCTTCCGTAGCATATCGACTCAATGAAATTATCGCAATTTATCCTATCACCCCTAGTTCCAGTATGGCCGAGCAAGCAGATATATGGGCAGCTAATCAGCGAAAAAATATTTGGCAAGACACACCCCAAATAATTGAGATGCAATCAGAAGCAGGTGCTATTGCAACAGTGCATGGAGCCCTGCAAACCGGCGCACTGGCGACCTCATTTACCTCATCGCAGGGATTATTATTGATGATCCCAACGCTTTATAAACTGGCTGGCCAATTACTGCCTTTTGTCTTACATGTCGCCGCCCGCACTGTCGCCACCCATGCCTTATCAATTTTTGGCGATCACTCCGATGTGATGGCGGTGCGGCAAACGGGTTGTGCTATGCTGTGTGCTAATAATGTGCAGCAAGCACAGGATTTTGCCGTCGTTGCACAAATAGCTGCGCTAAATAGTCGATTGCCATTTATCCATTTTTTCGATGGTTTTCGTACCTCACATGAAATCAACAAAATTCAGCCAATCTCCGATGAAATACTGCAAAAACTGATACCTGAGCAAGCAATAACAGAACATCGTCAACGTGCTTTGTCGCCAGAGGCCCCCACTATCCGAGGAACGGCAGCCAACCCAGACACCTATTTTCAAGCTCGTGAAGCTATTAATCCTTGGTATCTTGACGCTTACCAACATGTTTTAAATGCCATGTTGGCCTTTGGTAATACTACTGGCCGTTACTATCAACCATTTGAATATTATGGCCATCCTGATGCTGAGCGGATTATCATTTTAATGGGATCAGCGGCCGGACCTTGTGAAAAGGTTATCGATCAACTACTGACACAAAATGAAAAAGTCGGCATGGTAAAAGTTCATCTTTTTCGCCCTTTTTCTGCCCAGCACTTGCTTAACGAAGTGCCACTATCAGTAAAATCGATTGCCGTTCTTGATCGAACCAAGGAACCAGGATCACAAGCAGAACCGCTTTTCCTAGATATTATGACGGCATTTGCTGAATCATTTAGCCTGGGCCAACGTGATAAGTTACCTAATGTTATTTCTGGTCGCTATGGCTTGTCCTCAAAAGAGTTTGATCCTGACTGTGTGTTCACCATTTTTCATCACCTTAAACTACCAAAGCCCAAACCACGTTTTACAATTGGCATTCATGATGATGTTACCGGACTGTCTTTACCGATGATTAAAGCATCACTACCCAATACACACAAATTAGCCGCTTTATTTTATGGCCTAGGTAGTGATGGTTCGGTATCGGCCACCAAAAATACGATCAAACTTATTGGCAACCATACCCCTTTATTTCCACAGGGATACTTCGTTTACGACTCTAAAAAGCAGGTGGGCTAACGGTTTCACATTTACGTATTAACCACCATCCGCTTTATTCCTCATACCTCATTAAGCAGGCTGATTTTATCGCTTGTCATCAATGGCAGTTTATCCATAAATACCAGTTGATTGAAAAATTAAAACCCGGCGGTATTTTTTTAATCAATGCTCCTTATAAATCTAATCAAATCTGGCATCATCTGCCGCAAGAAATACAATATCTGCTGCGGCAGAAACAAGCCCAATGTTATACCATTAATGCTTATTAAATCGCCCGACAATGCCAATTGGGTGGCCGTATCAATACTATTATGCAAACCGTTTTTTCTATTTGACACAATTATTGCCAATGCCTGAAGCTTCGCTGCGATTAAAAGAGGCAATTAGCCAAAGTTATGGCAAAAAAGGCGCCAATATCATTGAAAATAATATTAACGCTATTGATCTTACCATTAAGGCAATAGAAAAATTTGATTTACAGGAGATTGATATCACCAGCCTTTGCCGACCCGCTACCGTAGCCCATGATGCCCCTGATTTTGTAAAAAACGTTACCGCAGCAATGATCGCAGATTTAGGTGATATTCTACCCGTGTCAGTATTTCCACCCGATGGCAGCTGGCCAACAGGCACGACAAAATGGGAAAAACGCAATATCGCCGAAACAATCCCTATCTGGCAACCTGATCTCTGTACCCAATGTAATTATTGTGTTGCCGCCTGCCCTCATGCTGCTATTCGGGCAAAAATCACTTCTGCCGAAATACTGGAAGCTGCACCGGCTAGTTTACCCTCTTTAGCAGTTAAATCTCGAGATATGCGAGGACTCAATTATATATTACAAGTAGCACCGGAGGATTGTACCGGTTGTAATCTCTGTTATGAAGTTTGTCCCGCAAAAGAGCGGCAAAATCCACAAATCCGCGCTATCAATATGCAGCCACGAGTTGAACATCTAGCGACAGAAAAAATAAATTTCAATTTTTTCCTGCAAATTCCTGATATCGCCCCACATCAACTAGAGCGTATTGATATTCGTACTTCACAATTAATTACACCGTTATTTGAATATTCAGGTGCCTGTGCCGGCTGTGGGGAAACTCCTTATATAAAATTACTGACTCAATTATATGGTGACAGACTACTGATTGCTAACGCTACCGGCTGTTCATCTATTTACGGTGGTAATTTGCCAACAACTCCCTATACCAAAAATAGCGAGGGGCGAGGTCCCGCTTGGGCAAATTCCCTATTTGAAGATAACGCCGAGTTTGGCCTGGGATTTCGTTTAACATTAGAACAGCATAAAAAAAGGGTTTCTCGTCTGCTAGATAGCTTCGCTGAACAATTACCAATAGCGCTAATTAATCAACTAAAAGATGATTCTTTATCTGTTGAGATAAAGCGTGAATTAATTAATCAGTTACAATCATTGCTGGATAATATCAATACTATTGAAGCTCAACAATTAAGCACCGATGCTCACTATTTGATTGATAAATCAGTATGGATTATTGGTGGTGATGGTTGGGCCTACGATATTGGTTATGGTGGCTTAGATCATGTACTCAATAGTGGCGAAAATATCAATGTTCTGGTGCTAGATACACAATGCTATTCCAACACCGGGGGACAGCAATCAAAAGCGACGCCCATCGGTGCGGTAACTAAGTTTGGTCAAAATGGCAAACAAAAAACCCGTAAAGATCTGGGAATAACCATGATGATGTATGGACATGTATTTGTGGCACAAATCGCTATTGGCGCCCAAATGAATCAGACAGTTAAGGCGATTCAGGAAGCTACCGCCTATTCAGGACCATCACTCATTATCGCTTATAGCCCTTGTGAAGAGCATGGTTATGATCTTGCCTATAGTCATCAACAAACCAAACAACTAACAGCAGCTGGATTTTGGCCATTATATCGTTTTGATCCTCAACGTAGTCAGGCAGGAAAAGCAGCGTTAATACTTGATTCAAGAGCACCGAACGCATCGCTTGCGGATATCTTACAAAAAGAGCAGCGCTTTTCTCAATTAACCAGACAACTACCTGAACAAGCGGAAATATTGGCAAAACAAGCAGAGATAGCGGCACAAAAGCGCTACGCTTTACTTGAATTACTTGCCAAACAGGATACTAACTAAGGTAGCATAGGTCGCGATCCTGCTGATTAAAAAACAGCGTTGATCAATAAAGCCGCTTATCAATTTAGCGGCTTTATTAACGTTAACTTATTACCAGTAATTATCGCATTTATCGTTTAGGAATAATTAATACCTGTCCAGGATAAATTTTATTTGGATCTTTCAACATCGGCTTATTTGCTTCAAAAATTTGCTGATAAAGATTAGCATCACCATAAACTTTTTTCTAAATAGCACTCAACGTATCACCCGCTACCACCGTGTAATGCTGAACATCAATACTACTACCTCCGGTATGGTCTTCAACCTTCTCAACACCAGCAACATTGCCAAGGGCAACCAAAATCTTATTTTTCATGTCAGCAACAATGCCTTCACCGGAAACGGTGACTTTACCATTATCATCAACATTGAGATTGACCTGATCCGCCCCTTTGATCCCTAATGAATCAAGATGTTCTTTCAGTTTTTTTCTTTATCATCTTTAGTTGCCGAAGCAGGATCCCATAGTTTGTCGCCGGCACTTTTTAAGAAATCAAATAATCCCATATAACCTCCATCATTTAGTTTTGAGGAAAAAATTTAAACCTCAATCTATTAGATAATAAATAAAGTGCTTTAACCTACAAGCCATCTCTCTGACTCTATTTTTATCTAATAGTTTTTATAGTAAATCAATATGTCTATATGTTAATGATTGTAGAATGGTTTGCGCAATTTCGCCAAAGTTAGGCATAAATCATCATTGATAAAGCAATATTGATGGTGGGGTCGTACAGGATAACTCGGCCTACGGCCTCGCCCTTCGGGTCGTTGTACTTCGCACAACGCTGTCTCGCTTCGCTCGGCTCGAACCTACACAGATTCTCATCCTGTACTCACAGTGCTATGTGTTATTTCTGTTTCTTTGGAAAGTAACAAGATATTGTTAGATGGTGGGTCGTACAGGATAACTCGGCCTACGGCCTCGCCCTTCGGGTCGTTGTGCTTCGCACAACGCTGTCTCGCTTCGCTCGGCTCGAACCTACACAGATTCTCATCCTGTACTCACAGTGCTATGTGTTATTCCTGTTTCTTTGGAAAGTAACAAGATATTGTTAGATGGTGGGTCGTACAGGATAACTCGGCCTACGGCCTCGCCCTTCGGGTCGTTGTGCTTCGCACAACGCTGTCTCGCTTCGCTCGGCTCGAACCTACACAGATTCTCATCCTGTACTCACAGTGCTATGTGTTATTCCTGTTTCTTTGGAAAGTAACAAGATATTGTTAGATGGTGGGTCGTACAGGATAACTCGGCCTACGGCCTCGCCCTTCGGGTCGTTGTGCTTCGCACAACGCTGTCTCGCTTCGCTCGGCTCGAACCTACACAGATTCTCATCCTGTACTCACAGTGCTATGTGTTATTCCTGTTTCTTTGGAAAGTAACAAGATATTGTTAGATGGTGGGTCGTACAGGATAACTCGGCCTACGGCCTCGCCCTTCGGGTCGTTGTGCTTCGCACAACGCTGTCTCGCTTCGCTCGGCTCGAACCTACACAGATTCTCATCCTGTACTCACAGTGCTATGTGTTATTCCTGTTTCTTTGGAAAGTAACAAGATATTGTTAGATGGTGGGTCGTACAGGATAACTCGGCCTACGGCCTCGCCCTTCGGGTCGTTGTGCTTCGCACAACGCTGTCTCGCTTCGCTCGGCTCGAACCTACACAGATTCTCATCCTGTACTCACAGTGCTATGTGTTATTCCTGTTTCTTTGGAAAGTAACAAGATATTGTTAGATGGTGGGTCGTACAGGATAACTCGGCCTACGGCCTCGCCCTTCGGGTCGTTGTGCTTCGCACAACGCTGTCTCGCTTCGCTCGGCTCGAACCTACACAGATTCTCATCCTGTACTCACAGTGCTATGTGTTATTCCTGTTTCTTTGGAAAGTAACAAGATATTGTTAGATGGTGGGTCGTACAGGATAACTCGGCCTACGGCCTCGCCCTTCGGGTCGTTGTGCTTCGCACAACGCTGTCTCGCTTCGCTCGGCTCGAACCTACACAGATTCTCATCCTGTACTCACAGTGCTATGTGTTATTCCTGTTTCTTTGGAAAGTAACAAGATATTGTTAGATGGTGGGTCGTACAGGATAACTCGGCCTACGGCCTCGCCCTTCGGGTCGTTGTGCTTCGCACAACGCTGTCTCGCTTCGCTCGGCTCGAACCTACACAGATTCTCATCCTGTACTCACAGTGCTATGTGTTATTCCTGTTTCTTTGGAAAGTAACAAGATATTGTTAGATGGTGGGTCGTACAGGATAACTCGGCCTACGGCCTCGCCCTTCGGGTCGTTGTGCTTCGCACAACGCTGTCTCGCTTCGCTCGGCTCGAACCTACACAGATTCTCATCCTGTACTCACAGTGCTATGTGTTATTCCTGTTTCTTTGGAAAGTAACAAGATATTGTTAGATGGTGGGTCGTACAGGATTCGAACCTGTGACCAATTGATTAAAAGTCAACTGCTCTACCGACTGAGCTAACGACCCTATTAATAGCAAAACACAGCATAAATAATTTAAACAAATAATGCTTTATTTTTTGGATGAATGGTGGGCGATACCAGATTCGAACTGATGACCCCCTCCTTGTAAGGGAGATGCTCTACCAACTGAGCTAATCGCCCAATCATAACTAAATCATCACAACAATTGGTGGGCGATACCAGATTCGAACTGATGACCCCTCCTTGTAAGGGAGATGCTCTACCAACTGAGCTAATCGTCCGTCGTGATGGAGGTGCATTATAGGGATAGTTCTGCATGAGTCAACGGTTTTTCTAAGGAAAATATCCGTTCGTTGCAAAATTAAGCAAGATGCACCAAATATTATCGACGCTAAATAATATTTATTTAAACTTATTTAGTCTAGTTCCTATCAGCATAAATTAAGCAGTTTTACCATTAAATTAGCAAAATAAAGTATCATTATCGCGCTAACAGCATTGAGGAATTAAGTTGCAGTGATAAAATAACCAACTGTAAATTTATCACTAGACTAGATTCGATATAAAAAAAGATCATTAAGGCAATCCTAATGAATAAAATAAAAACCCGTTTTGCACCAAGTCCAACCGGTTATCTTCACGTCGGCGTTGCTCGTACCGCACTCTATTCATGGCTTTATAGTCGACATAATAACGGAGAGTTTGTCTTACGTATTGAAGACACCGATCTTGAGCGTTCAACACAAGAAGCCATTGACGCCATAATGGATGGAATGAACTGGTTAAGTTTAAATTGGGATGAAGGTCCTTACTATCAAACTAAACGCTTCGATCGTTATCGTGCAGTTATCGATCAAATGCTTAGTGCAGGGACAGCTTATCGCTGTTACTGTTCTAAAACACGGTTAGACAATTTACGTGAAGAACAGATGGCTAGAGGCGAAAAACCACGTTACGATGGCTGTTGCCGCTCGCATGCTCATAACCATACACCGAATGAACCTCACGTAGTGCGCTTTCGCAACCCCCAACAAGGCTCTGTTATTTTTGAAGACCAAATCCGTGGCCCAATTGAATTTAGCAATCTTGAGCTAGATGATCTCATTATACGCCGCACCGATGGCTCTCCTACCTATAATTTCTGTGTTGTTATTGATGACTGGGATATGAAAATCACCCATGTGATCCGTGGTGAAGATCATATTAATAATACCCCACGGCAAATTAACATATTAACTGCTCTCGGTGCGCCAATACCTGTATATGCGCATGTTTCAATGATCTTGGGTGATGATGGTAAAAAATTATCTAAGCGTCATGGCGCAGTTAGTGTCATGCAATACCGAGATGACGGTTATCTACCAGAAGCCTTATTAAACTATTTGGTTCGTCTCGGGTGGTCCCATGGTGATCAAGAAATTTTTAACCGCGAGGAAATGATCAGTTATTTTTCCTTAGATGCAATTAATAAATCCGCCAGTGCCTTTAATACTGACAAATTATTATGGCTGAATCATCATTATATCAATTCATTACCGGCAGAATATGTTGCTACTCACTTAGCATGGCACATTGAACAGCAAGGTATTGATACCCAAATTGGACCAAGCTTAGCAGATTTAGTTAAGCTTCTCGGTGAACGTTGTAAGACCTTAAAAGAAATAGCCAGTTCATGTCGCTATTTCTATCAGGATTTTGCTACATTCGACGGCGACGCCGCTAAAAAACATTTACGCCCGATAGCGCGCTTACCATTAGAAACCGTACGGACAAAATTGGCGGCTATTAGCAACTGGACATGTGAAAATGTTCATCATGCAATCGAAGCAACGGCTACAGAACTGGAAATTGGGATGGGTAAAGTGGGTATGCCTCTGCGGGTCGCTGTGACAGGAGCAGGTCAATCACCGAGTGTTGATGCCACTGTACATGCCATTGGCCAAAATCGTTCATTAAAACGCATTGATAACGCTTTGGTTTATATTAATGAGCGTGAAAATAGGGTTAGCGAATAAAATTAACTTAGCATAACGGCACATTTCACTGTGCCTTTTTTCTTCACACTAAGCTGTATGAGCATTTTTTCAACGGTTAAACACTATTTTCCTATTAATCGATTGACAGTCTTATTCAGCTTGCATATTATGCGCCCGTCCAATCGACTTTGTGTAGGGGCTATAGCTCA
This sequence comes from Arsenophonus endosymbiont of Crataerina pallida, assembly GCF_964020125.1. Classification (NCBI taxonomy): domain Bacteria; kingdom Pseudomonadati; phylum Pseudomonadota; class Gammaproteobacteria; order Enterobacterales; family Morganellaceae; genus Arsenophonus; species Arsenophonus endosymbiont of Crataerina pallida. The sequence continues at coordinate 1,439,580 of NZ_OZ026540.1, forward strand.
GCTGGGAGAGCGCTTGCATGGCATGCAAGAGGTCAGCGGTTCGATCCCGCTTAGCTCCACCAAATTTAAATTCCAGCCAATTTAGATTTAATCAATATTAAACCCCATTACTTACTATAAGTGCTATGTTGATTTAAAAACAAAAAAACTTTTAATATCAATTACTTATAAAAATATAGCTCATTTAATATACACATTTACACGCAAAAACAAGCGATTTCACTCACTATAAATCAATGGGTTACAGCTTATAGTGAACTCTAATTTTAACTGAAATTTTAGTCTAAATTCACACTCATTTTCAATTCTAAAAACACCCTAACCATTATTTTATCAATAAAGAAATTTTTTTATGTCTGAAATTACTCACAATTGAAAATAGTCAATCACCTATTTGGGCTGACTTTCACCAAGTCACTTGTACCCACAACAACTAATAGTTAACAACTTCCTCCAACGCTGCTAATATCATGCCCCTTAAATGGGGCTAATTTGTTATTCGGGCTTCTTAGGCCAGTCAATCTCGGGTGCGGTGGCGGTATCAATATCATTGAGTTTTACGCTGTACATTTCCCAAGCCCGTAGCGCGGTTTTCTCTCTATTGGTGGCCATCCCTAATCGCACTTTACGCTCAAGCAAGGTAATTTTTGTTTCCGCTTCGTCGATTAAATGTAATTTTGTCTGATTTGCGGTGTTGATTTGGTCTGCTTTCATCGCCTGATTATCCGTTACCCATTTTTTGCCATCCCATTTATCGAATTTCGTTACCGGTGCTAACAAGGTGAAGCCGGTTTTTATCTCGCCGAGATAATCAACGGGATAGGAAGCACGATTATTGGTATCGTATACCGTCTTGCCGCGGTGGTCAGGAACATATAGCCACTGTTTACCATCAAGACTCCGGATAATGGCGATTTCGTCATTGTTCGGTATTTCTGGCGCATCCGTATAAGAACATTCTCCCACGCTGAGACCATCATGCAAAAATTCCATTGTTGCACCGATATATTCATGGGGTGCGTCCTTCATGCAAATAAACGTTTTTATCCAGCCTCGGTTTTTCGCGAAACCGTTTTCACCGATTTCGGTGGTTTTTATGTCTACACTGTATTTCATTATGCAGCCCTCACGATGTATAAAAATGCGACATTTCGCGGTCGGTTTTCGTTTGCGGTAGGAACGACCCGCGAAGCATTAAAAGACATGACGCTGCCCCAATCGTCATTTCGTCCATTACCGATATTACTGTTGTGATTGCTGTCTTTTCGGAATGCGCCATCACCCCCTGCAATCGGTGGTTCGGTTCCGCCATGTCTGGCATACCCAATGCGTCCGGTGATATTTCGAATAGCATCACCTTGATTACTTAATACTGTTCTGCCTGGGTCAACTCCTATGCCTAAATCCAGCCCGCGAATAAATTCACCGTACAAAATGGGCAATTTCCCAGAAGGGTAAGCTAATGCTAATTGGGGATACTTGGCTTTATCGAAGTTATTGCCATCGCAGACAAAATAACCGTTAGGGGGTGTCGCCTGGGGCCAAGGAATGGGCGCGCCGACCGGATAATTGTTAATCGCGTCCACATCAGACGTTAACGCAAGTTCACCGGATTTTTGCGGAAACAAAACCGTTGTTTTTGTGTTTGTATCATGCACCTGGGTTCTTTTTGAATTTTTGACATAAGCAAACTCAGCACCGTTAGAACCGTTTGTGCCACCCAAATTGAGAATCGCATCACCCATGGGCGATTCAACGTTCAATCTTCCTACCTTGAGGGGTTCTTTTGAGTCTTTCTTGGCAAAAGTGTCAGTAACTGCTTTTTGACTCATCGCCTCGGTTGTCGAATTGCCAGTTGTTTGTTTGACGGCGGAACTGTTGAGTTTGGTATTCAGTCCTTGGGTTAATTCTGTTTTGGTGGCGTAATCGCCTTTTGGCTGCTTGCCGTTTAATGCATCTGTCACCGATTTCTGGCTCATCACCTTATCAGTGGCACTACCTGTTTGCTGCACGATATTTGCGGACAAAATAGCGTCTTTTAGCGACTGCCATTGTGTTTTATCAGTTAAGGGATTTCCGGCGTTGTTTTCTGTCTTTGAGAGATAGATATTACCGTCAGACAGACATACCGCGCCTTTGTTGTAAATCTGCTTTTCGGCATATTCAGCAATGCCGTTTTGGTAAAGGTGGGTCACAAGGGAGCTAATCGTAAACCCCACGGCGTTAAAATCCTGCATCGTTGGCAATTCTGACACGGACACAATGCCCCAGCCACGCGCAAAATCGGCATTGAGGTTTTTCTCAAGATTGTCCGTGATTTCTTTTGAACCAAACGCGGTTCTTTCTTCCGTTTTGCTGCTGCCTGCAAACGGTTGAATATCAATGTTGGGTCTGTCAATTTTCAAAGTTATCTCCTGTTGTTCAAAAAGGTTTTCTTGGCAAAATAGCCAATTCTTGCTTCGGGATTAACGTCAAAACGGCTGTACCACGAAATGGCATTTTGATGCCCCTCAAATCCAAACGTGCCTTTGGGCTCTTGTGTGACGTAGTGAATCTGCACGCCTTGCGGACGAGGCAGTAAATCAAGCCTTAAGATGAATTCCAGCCACTCCCTGTCCGCTCTGGGCGTAATAACGATGGTGAGGCTCATGTTCTGGCGGTCAATCAAATAGCCTTCACCCTCCATCGCTGCATTGACGGCCTGTTGCAGTGACGATAGGCTCACATCCCCCGTTTGGGTGGCGGTGGCAAGGGCGGTATTTTTGATGATTTTGAGCTTAATCAGGCTGCGATATTGCTTATCGGGTAATTTGAGCGGTAAAAAATCCTGCGCAAAACGGGAGCGAAAACCCCCTTGTTTTTTCCCGCTTTTTTGACCAAACGGCAACGCTTTTGTGTGTTTTTCAAAACCAAAAAAGCCTTTGCGCTCACCGCTTGGCTGGAAGCGGCTGATACCGACCCAACTGCCGATGATATCCAGCTGGTCACCTTGCGCATTTTCAAGATTTAACGCTTCCCGAAAGTCATCAACGGTATCAAAACAATCTGCAAACCCATTAAAAAGGGCGGAAATCTCCGCCCTTGCCTTGGGTTTGGTGTAATACTGCTTAATCAACAGTTTTTGATATTCTTCTTCCAAATTCACGTGACCACCTCATTAACCGCGATGTTGTCACTGACGATGTTGAATTTTTCATCCACATTGGCTTTTAAAATCCCACTCGTCCACGTGTTGCCGTCTTTTGCTATTTGCAGGTCTGAAACATAGTAAGAGCGTGCAATCCCGTTCAAAATGCAGTAAAGCGCAGTCACCTTGACATTTTCGCCAATCCGATAAAGGGATTTAACCAGTTCGTCTTTAATCTCCTGTATCGGCACAGGCTCGTTGGCTTTTTCACGGGTGGCGGTCAGTTTGATTGAAATTTCGGTGATTTTTGGGCGGTCAAATCGGTACTCGTGCACCACCTCAAAAAACGTGCCGTCGGCTCTGGCTATCTTGTCAGTGTATTTGCCTGTGATAGTCCCTTTAAGTCCCGTGCCACCTGTTTTGTTGCGAGCGATGCAATCAACGATCGCCTGATTTTCGCCGCCTTCAACAATCACCCAGATTGCATGGGGCGGAATATTCAGCGCGTCAGTCTCATTGGTGGTGTTTTCGTACACCACTGCATCGGTCACGTCTTTGACCAGATTTAACCGAGCAGCAATGCCACCTATCGTGCTTTGACTGGCATTTTCAAAGGTTTTTAACCGTCTGCGTCGTAACTCACTATCGCTTTCATTTTCCTTGCGTAGCAGCCCGTTAATTCTGGCTAAATAATCAAGGTGGAGCCCTTCGGCTTGCTCAGGCTTTAAGTTTTGATAGAGCTTTTTTACCAGTACCAGACATTCGTGGGCAATCCGGCTATAAATAGCAATGCGTTGCCCGTCAGGAGTATCTTGTGAGAGATTGATGTCACTGCCGTAAATTGCTTTAAACTCACCAATCAACGTTTCAATCAGTTCCGGCAACGTTGCAATCGTGATGCCGTTCTCATCAAGTTTGATATTCACTGCCTGACCTCCTGATTTAGAGTGCGTGTTCGGTTAAACACATCGGTATAATCTATCTCAATATGCGCTGTGAAGTCGTTAACGGTAATGTTGAGTTTATCAACACGCACGACGCCCTCCGTACCCAATGCTACCTTGTAGATTTCACGGCGCAGCGTTTCGCCTGTGCCCCGACTGCCTAGCAGTTGCAGCCAATCCAAGCCAAACTCAACATCCAGCCACCAATCAGACTTGAAGCATTGCAAACGGGTTTTGATATTCTGATGAATCGCCTCGCTGTCAATCAGGTAATCATCAAACGAGTGACCAAATCGCCAATCGTTGTGTTCGGTCAACTGGCTGGTTTTCATAAAAATCACCTTGGGGTTATTTTGGTTTTCCGGTGCTGTCATTGCCTGTTTCTACGCCTCCGTGCGTATGATTGCCGACATCAATATTGCCGACTGTTAACGATTGCTGTGCGGTGATTTGTGGGGCAGCGATAGTGCCTTTGACATCAAGGTTGCCGTCAATCGTGACGTTGAGTTTGACGTGAATATTATGAGTAAAAACGTGGTCACCCACAGTTGTCGCCACCTTCGGTATCACAAATGCCCCGTCACGATTGCAAAGTCCAAAAAGGGCGACACAATCGCTATAATCATGCAACCTGTTTTCTGCTCCTCGCACGTTGTCGTTGCCTATCCACCAATTATCAATGCAGCTATCAAAGGTCAGCAAAATGCAGTAATCGCCCACGGCTACGGGATAGGCGGTGTAGCTTCCGCCACCTTGTGACCAAGAGACAGGCACATTGGGGAAAACCGGAAATTCGATAGCGTGAATTTCATCATTAATCACGACGTTTTTTAAGGTGACAGGCTGGCAATCAATTGTGGTTTGGTTCACTTTGACCACTTTGGCAATCAAGGCACAGCCAATCTCAGATTTGATATGATTGGCAATGGTTTTCATCAGTTCGATATTCACGCCTTGCTCTCCTTCACTACCGCATAGTTTTTTTCCTGCTGGCATTTGCACGTCATCGACCACTCGCCTGTATCGCTTTCGCCTGCGTAGTCAATCGCACAAATGCGATAAACGCCGTTAAGATGTGGGGCAACCTTGCTGTCAATTGTCACCTGATAGCCAATTGACACATTGGGATTGAGGACGCTTTTAAATATCAGCACGTTTTTGTCATCGAGCGTGGGTGTTTCCATCAATCCGGTACTCACACTGATTAACTCCGCTTTCCCATTTTGCACCTCATTTCTTTTGAGAAGATGCAACTGTCCGTTGTCGATATAGAGTTGTTCTTTTTCGTCTTTGAGCTTGCGTAATTCATCAAACGAAAAGCCAGCCATGATTTTTGGGCGACTTAACGGGGATTGCGCGGTGACTTTGCCTTTTTTCACGCCTGTCATCGTGTTCACCGCTTCATTAACCGCCTCAGATTTTGAAGTTACCGCTTTGCTAATTGTTGCCGTACGAAAAGCAAAACCGCCATCGGAAATTTCCAACGTTGTGACTATCTCAGTGCCTTGTTTTGACAAGGTTATGTTGGTCACCGAACCGGAAAACAGGAGCTTCAAACCTGTTGTCACGTAACCTACGGAAAGTTGGGCTGCAATATGCTGTTTTCGGTATTGAAAATCAGCCAGCGAATGACGACGGGACGGCGACAGATTAAACAACGAAATTAGCCCAATATTGGGGCGGTCACGGGTTAAATCCTTTGAAAAGGAAAAAGCGATTTTAAACGGCGGTACCATCTTTATCGCTTTTTTGCCCTCACCAATCAACAACTCGAAATCACGGAAAAACGGCGTTTGACGGTTCAATAGACGGCCTCCTTTTCATCTTCACCAACCAGTAGATAGAGATTGACCCTGCTACTTGAAAAATCATCAAACAAAGAAGGCTCAATATCGGGATTGTCACGTGCGATAGCCACTATCGTAAACGGTAATCGGCTATCGTGTAGCAGCGGTACGCCGAGTGAAACAGCGACCCCGTTAATCGTGATATTCTGATAGCCAATATCCATGCTCCACGCTGAAATACTCGGGTAAAACGTTAACGTCAGTTCAATATCATCAATGTCGGTTAACAGCGTGTGCGTCTGGATGGGATCGCTTGATAGGTTTTCAATCTGGTACATTCCGTCAACCTCCAAATAATGTTTTTAACGCGCTTTTTTGTGGCGTTTGGCTGCCTTTGTTTTTTGCCCCACTCATTTGTGCGGCACCCGTTTTGCTCATCCCCGCTGCGGATTTGTTGGCAACAGGGGTGATGTTCACCTGCTCAAAGGTGACAAAGCGCACTTGCTTGAGCGTTAATGTGAAAAGCAAAAAGCTATCTTCATTGCTTTGCGACGTGGCGAAACTCTCTAGTGCCATGTTATCCAGCACCTGATAGCCCATATCGACGCTAATTAATTCCCGATTTTCAAAAATGCCCGTGAACGTATCGACAAACTGTTGAGCAATGCCGTTGCCGGATTTGCTGCCCGTCACCGTATGGTAAATTCCCTGCGCCGTGTTTTCGACTTGCGCTTTTAAATCCAGAATTTGCTGCGCTTTGCTGTTCATTTCGTTGATTTTTTGCCTGACTGCCTGTGTCCGATTGCCCACATAGCTATCAATAAAACCAATTTGCCGATTAAAAGACTCAAATAGGGTATTCTCGGCACCTAAACGTAAAAACGAATCGGAAATCACGCCGCCTATCGAAATTTGCACCGGACTAGGATTAATGTGATCGGCAATCACAACCCCCGTTTCCAGCGGAATATCGGTGACGGTAGCACTTCGTTGCGTGGTTTTGTCCGTCCAGACATAGGCGGTAAATCCTGCGATACCAATTTTTTGCGTGGGCGTATTTGATATGTGATTGGAGATCACTTGCGACAGAAAACTCAAAATTGCCCTCCTCGTACCAACTGGTCTTGGCTTAGCATGGGGATATTGTTATGAACTTCTCTACCAATCTGTTGACCGATTGCCTTGTTACCCCCTGCCACATTCACATTGATGTTGTTGGTCTGTGAGGCCGCATTACTGATAACTTTCTGGCTGTTTGTTGAGATGTGATTAATCGTCTGGCTGGCTTGTTGCAGCCTGTCATTGGCGAATTCCACGTTTTTGGTGGCGTTGTCGAGTTCCTTATCGGAATCAGAGAAAATACTTTTGATCGCATTCCACGTCCCTGTGAAGATTTTCTTCACGCCGTCCGCCACTTTTTTGAATTTGTCGCTGATGATGTTGCCGATATCACCAAAATTACCCGAAAAAAGCGCTTTAACAATCTTAAGCGGCGCCGTGAATATCGTTTCAAGGATCTCACACACGGCGTGCAAACTGGCGGTCATCTCCTCGGTAGTTTCCGCGATACCGCCCGTGAAAAGGCCTTTGATCCATTCCCACGCAGTGACAAACGGCGCTTTGATATCTTCCCACATCTGAATGAAAAACTGCGTGACCGCGTCACAGGCTTCGTTAAAGGTTTTCTCACACCAATTGCCAATCGCGGAAAATTTTTCACTGAACCAATTGACCAACGGTGAAAATATCGCTTTCAAATCCGCCCAAAATTGCACAAACGCCTGTTTTACCATGGCAATCACCGTATCCCAGTCAGCAGTGAACAACGCCGTCAGGAAATTGGATAAATCGGTGAAATCTTTAATGATGCGATCCCACATGGCAGAAAAATAACCAATGACCGTATCAATCATTTTTCGCATATCATCGGGGAATATTCCCCAATCTTCCATCCACTTGCCAAACACACTTTTTCCGCCGCTCATCCAGACGTACAGGTCTTCAATGACGGCAATAATGCCGATAATGAGCACGGTAACGCCAAAGAGAATAGGATTAGCGAGAATAGCTGCGCCAATCGCTTTTATGCCTGCCGTGATAAGCGGAAACACTTTCACCAGTGCCAAGGCTGCCGGAACCAGCAGCCAAAAGCCGTTGGTGGTTTTGTTGAGAAAATTAATCAGCTTGGCAAATGCACCGATAACGCGCGCGATAAAACCAATCACGGGCTGCAAACCTTTCAACACAAAATTGAAAATCGGCGCAAGGGTGGCAAAGACTTTTTCTGCAATTTGTTGCAGTTGCAGCAATACACTGGCAAACGTGCGCCGGAAAATTCCCGCTTGCTCCAAATCGTCTTGCGTCAATGCACGACCTTCTGCTACTTTTTTCTCAAGCGCTGTCCACTCTTCACGGGTTTTGCCGATAGCATCAACTATCTCATAGGAAAGTCCAACCTGTTCAGCAAGCGCGTTTCTTGCGCCCTTGTCCTGTATGTTGTTTAGAGCGCGGCCCGTTTCACGCAACAGGACGCTGGTATCCCTGATTTTGCCGTTATTGTCTTTAAAGGCAATGCCGAGCTTCTTAAACACTTGGCTTGCGGTGTCACCGTCACTATTGAGCGACCGTTGAAATTCTTTTACCCCATCCGATAATTCATCAAAGCTCACACCTACCGTTTGCGCGCCTTCTCTTAACACCTGAAAACTTTTTGCGTCAATACCTGTTTGTCGAACCGCTTTATTAAAGCTATTAATGTGCTCACCTGCGCTCATAATCGCACTAATCGTGAAGGCTCCAGTGATAATGCCTTTAAACTCGCTGAGTTTTTCGCCCAATTTGCCCAATTTGCTTTCGGTTTTTTTCGCCTCTTTGCCGAGTTCATCCACAGAATCTGAGGCTTTGTGAACGTCTTTTGCGGTGCTGGTGCTTTTCGTCCCCAACTGGTCAACTTTTGCCGTGACGGTGGTGAATTTCCCTGTTACACCGCCTAGTTGTTGCGATAATTTGTCAAGTGCAGCAATTAACTCATCAATCACGCCAGCATTAGCATTAACGCCAATATCCAGACTTAACTTTTCTTCACTCATCCATCACCCCTTTTGCTTCGCTTCGTCATGCTGTTTCCACTCTATCGCCCCTGTGATAAAGGCATGTTCGGCGGTTTTCAAGTAAAAGAACACGTCGTCATCGCGCAACGCCAGAAGCTCACCCACCGAACCGTAACCTGCTTTCACAAGCGAAAAAAGCAGTTTGTCATGCTCGGTGAGTGAGGATTTTCTGACGTACTGTCGCCAGCTGTTGGGATAACGCGGCGTAAAGGTCAGCTCGCCGTTAATGCCGATAAAAAAGGGGCGGCATAGAGGTGAAGCACCGTTAACGTTAAGGGAATGAAAAGCTCAGGTTTTTCATCAAAAAAGTTCGGCAATTTGGTAATACTCATGCCGTCGTGGGTGATTTGGTTAAAAAGCTGTCTCAGATTGCCGTCACTGTGACTTGAGAGTGTCGCGGCAATCCGTTTTGACTGCCCTAAATCTTCGACAATTTCCAGCGCCTTTAACCGCAAATGATGATTGAAATTGCCAATCTGAAATTCGTTACCTTGCACCTTGAACGTTTTGTTTTTGGTGATATCGACAATATCATCCTGCGATAGCCCTGTCAGGCTACCTAATCCTTGTTCTGTCATGATTTGTTCTCGTTAAATTGAGCGGGTGAAATCCCGAAATTGCAGTTTGTAGGTCATTTCAGCATTGTGATCTGTATTGGCAAAGGTAAATTGCGGCTGGTCAGTGATACTCCCACCTGTAAACGTAAATGTTTCAGTTTTGGCTTTGCCGTCGAGCTTGTACAGCGTGCTCACCGAGGCATTGAGCAACGTCACTTCACCACTGCCTTGTAGCGTCGATAACCAGACATCATCCGCACTGCCTCTTAAAATATGAAACTCAAGCTCGGAAACTTTGGCATCCGTGCGCTTTGCCACACTGACCGAACCACCGGAACCGTTAAAACGGCTGGTATCGGGATTGGGGAAGGTGATTTGCACAGTGGTGCCAGCAATGAAATCACTCAGGATGCGTCCGCCTAGAATGACGGTTGTTGCATCCACATCATAGGAAATTTGCGCCATTTTTCGCCTCTAGTAGTTGAAATTAATGATGATGTCCGCCCGATGAAATGCCCCTGCATTTTTCACTGCTTGCTGGATAGTGGGCGATTTTCGGTTTGTGCGGTCAACCTGTGATTGTTCTGCCAACAGATTGGCATAGGTGAAATACCCTTTGCTCTCAATTGACCGCTTAAACTGTTCAACATCGCCGAAGGTATCGGGTGATGTCCATTTTCCGGCAGCAAACACGCTAGCTCTCACAAAGCGCGCGGCCACCTGATTGATGCAATCAACGAGCAAATCGACACCTTTTTCCGTTTGCGGTATTTTGGTAGCAGTAGATTTCATCAAATTAAAGGTATCAACCTGTACCTGATTGACATACGCTTTCAGGTTATAGACATTATCGACAAATTCATTGGCATTTGAGCACATCACCACCGGACGGTCTTTAATTAACGTGTAAATATCGATACCCACGGATGAAGCGCTGTCTACCTCGGTTTGGGTATAACTTTCTGGCTCACAGGCCAATTCTTTCAAATGAATGGTCATCGCACTGTTTTCAGCGCTGAAATCGACCACATGCACCCTTGCCATGTAGGAAACCGCCAAGGCTTTCTGATTGCGCTTTGAAAAAAGCAGCCGGAAATATTCCTGACCTTTTTTACTCACTTGCCACGCCAAGCCTTTTGTCGTGAGATTATCAGGATGTGAAACGACTTGATAACCCAATATCTTGTTGGCTTGACTGTAGTTAGCCAGTTTTAAAATCTGGTCATTGGTCAATTCATCGATGAAACAATACCCACAACCCGAAGACGCTGCCACCACATCAGCAATCGCCTCTTCCGGTGATTGTGCGGGCAAGGTTTGAGATGGTGTCGCTTTGGTTAACACAGCGCTATCACCCAGCCCTAGCAGATTACCAATAAATGTCCCTGTTCCCACCTCGCTGGCTTTGGCTAATCCCTTTCCTGACACCACGAAACGCTTGTCTTGGTGAGTAAATGTGGATTTTCCGGTTGTAGGTACATTGCTGTCGTTGGGCTGATTTTCAGCAGACGGGTAGCCGTCTGGCAACGACCGATTGAGGGTATCAATCACATCACCAAACGTGACTGCATCACCAAAATTGAGATTTTCGAGCGTCAATTCTCCTAGCGTCATACTGCCGTCTTCGATTTGACGCAGCGCTTTAAGTGATTCGTTACTGTCAATCACTGAGCCTGTCAGCGTGTCAAATGCCACCGCTGGCAACGTTAAATCGGTTTTTCGCCAATGCCCAATGATAAGACTGCCACCGGAGCCTATCGGATTGGGGGACGTACCAAAAAAGGCGGTGGCCATCTGGTAGGTTTTCGAGGTAATACTAAAATCGGCTTTCACACCTGCGATATTTTTGTAGGTAGCGTAAATTGTTTTACCGTCAAAAATCGTGCCCGTTTCACTGGTCATCATGATGACGTGGTTGATGTTGTCGTAATTTGCCCCTCGTTGCTCTTTGAGTAGCTGAACATTGACAACATTTTCAATATCTATGCCAAGATTATTGCTCATGTTGTAAACCTTTTTCGTTGGAAAGTTGGAAAGTAAGATGGTTAATTGATGGGGTTAAGACGTTGAGGTAATCCGCCACATAGGCGTTAATCGAAAACATCACCCGCTCTCGATACTGGCTACCTGTCGCAAAGTGCAAATCACGCACGCCCGTTGGCGCAGATAAGCTAATCGTGTGTTTCCACTGTTGCTCAAAGCCTTTTTGCGTTCGTAGTAACCGCAGTAGAATTTGCGCCCGTTGCAAGGCCTGCTTTCCCCAGACATTCACGTCAAAGAGGATTTTCTCAAACTGGCTGTATTCCATCACCTCAACGTTTCGTCGATATGTTTCGCTAAAGCCTTTCACTTCACTGTTGCCAGATTGCTCAATACTGATAACAGGTGCGTTGAAATCCTGATTAGCCAGATTTTCACGTCCGATAAATATCGTGTTTTCGGCAATCTCTAGCGTATCTCGAATTACCATTGCCAACCGTTGGATCGGTGGCTGGTAGTTTTTGTGTTGTAAATCAACTTGATTAACTGACATATCTCCTCGCAAAAATAACCACAATAACCCTAAAAGTTGACATTAAATAACATCAGGAGTTATAATAACCCCAATAGATGAAGTCTGGGAAGGTGGAGGTTGTGGATAGCAGAAATGCAATAATATTAATTGAAAAAGATGGGTGGTACTTGGTTAGAGTGAAAGGCAGTCATCACCAGTTTAGACACCCAACAAAAAAGGGGCTGGTAACAATAAAACACCCTCAAAAAGATATTCCGTTACCAACATTTAAAAGTATTAAAAAACAAGCTGGGCTATAAGCTCAGCAAGGAGATTACATGTTGTATCCCATCGCTATTGATAAATCCAGTTCATCATTTGGTGTAAGAATTCCTGATATTCAAGGTTGTTTCTCTGGTGGAGAAACATTGAATGAAGCAGTAGAAAGTGCAAAAGAAGCAATTGAGGCACATCTTGAATTATTACTTCAAGAAAACGAATCATTACCTATAGCTAACAGCATTGATAAATATTTATCTGATTCTGAATATAAAAATGTGATTTGGGCAGTCGTTGATGTCGACGTTACTCGATTGATGGGTAAAACAGAAAAAATCAACGTGACTTTGCCATCTTTGTTAATTCACCGCATTGATCAATATGTTGCTTCTCATCCTGAATACGGTAGTCGTTCTGGTTTTTTGGCTAAAGTTGCTGCTGAGAACATTCTAGTTTGATTCTCTCAATCTTGTTGTTACCTCACTATCCTTCACTTCCTCAAAGACATAGCGCACAAAGCCATAGTCGCTATAGTCTTTGCGGTTAATTGATTTAAAAATTTTTCCTTTGTACTCCAAGTAAACACCGAGCAAATCGGCATATTGCGGTTGCACATGCACCGTGAAATACTCCAATGACCAATCCAGACTATCTTTGTTAATTGCTTCATCCGGCAAACTGCTGATCACCCCTTCAATCGATTTTCGTGTTATCACAAAATCCGGCTTAAAATCTTTCGTGGTGATCACTTCCGTGATGAAAGTTAATGGTTGTGAAAATCGGCGGATGGTTCTTGCCATATTAGGCAGTCTCATTTTTTCACCATCTGATAGGTTATCGATTTTTTTAATGCTCCCGTGTCTTGCAATAGCCTTGCTTCGATGACACCTTTTCTTTTCAATTGCGCCTTGGTGCTTTCAGCATGCAAAGGCCACGACCCAAAACCTTGCGTATCAAATGCCTCAATTGACCAACCAACCGCCAGTTCGCCGATATAAGCCAGAAATGCTTTTGCGCTGATATCACCTGAAATGAATAAGCAGTATTTTTCTTTTACCGCTTTTTCAATGATGGCTTTTTGGTGATCACGAATCGGCACTCGCAAAAATGAGCGAGGCGGGATTTTCTCCGTGCCAAATTCGTGGATCGTAGCGACTTCCACCACACTGATATCCGAATCTTTGTACGGTCTGGTATTTTCCAATACGCCCACTTCAACTTTCAGTTTGTTGAGTTCTTCAAACTGTTTTTTGGCTTTTTCAAGCAATGTTGATTTAAGCATCACCAGTTCATCCCAACCGCCAAGGCGTAATTGTTAATGCGACTTTCCAGCGCCAAATATTGCTCACCAAAAGCGGAAGTTTTAAACCAATCATTCTCGATTCCTGAAAAATTCGCGCTGACACTGACATCGCCCACACTTTGACTACCAAACAGCACATTGGGATCGGCTGAATGAGAACCGTTGGTTGGACTGTTTTCATGGAATCCCGCCAAAAAAAGCAGATGAGCGGTGAGATACATCAAGCCTTGCTCATACATCGCACCCCACACTTTTTTGTCCATCCGGTTTTCAGCATCGGTTAAATAGAGCAACAATTTGTTGTCATCGGCGGTAAAGGTTTTTTCACCAAAACGGTCACGAAATTTCTTTAACATTTCTTGCATGATGCCCCCAAAAAGCGGATAAAATCCACTTAATTATACTTCAAACGAAGGCGTCTGTTTTGTGCCGTCAGTTAACTCAATCGTCAACGTCACCACATTACCTTCTTTGGCAGAGGTGATTTTTTTAATACCAACACCTGCATCGCCTTTCGTGCCTTTTTCACCCTTTTCACCTTGATCGCCTTTGTCTCCCTTGAGCGTTCCGGCATCCAGCGCTTCGTGAAGAGCAGATACCCCCGTTTCAATATTGTTCAGATTCTCCGCATTTAAGGGGGTTTTGGTTGACGGCGAATTTTCCCAGTTTGTTTTTGTATAGCTCATTATTTACTCCAAGATTGAACTAAGCATGAGGGGCTTGCCCTCATGCTGGTAATTGCGGAAAGTGATTATCAGACGGTAGGGTTGTTCCGCTTGGAAAACCGCCGTCTATGACTTTGGGGCAGTTTTGTAATCGGCGTAAACGGCAGATAGTGGTTGTTTCCACATTGCACCTCCGAAAGCCGACCGATAGCCACACTCATAGGTCAGCAAATCCCTCTGGCGAACCGCCAATAATTCCGGCATATGCACTTTCATCTCAACATACTCTTCGTCATAGGTATAAATCGCCAGACGGGTTTTGCCTTTGGTTATCTCTTTGGCATATCCTGCTGGAACTTTCACAAAGGTGATAGTAAAGCTGTCATTGCCTGAAGCTTTCCTTAAAGCGGCCATAATCCTGTCCATGGCAGAAACAGGAAGAAGGTCAGTACCCACAATCGGACTTTGGCTATCAAACTTTTGCATCGCCAGCATGAAATCAGCGGCATCCATCGCTATGTGCGTTGGTTGCACCCGATAATCTGAGTTTGCCCACGCCTTGTTGTAAGCATCCAATACCAGTTTGATAAACTCATTAGCGCTCATATCTTTCAGCGACTTACCCGATGCTTCCTGCATCACCTGAATTTTACTACCTGTCAACAAACCTTCTTGCCCTTTAACTTTGGCATGACCAAGGTAGCCTGCATATTGCAGCGTAGACAGGGCATTGGCGTACAAATC
Source organism: Arsenophonus endosymbiont of Crataerina pallida (assembly GCF_964020125.1). NCBI lineage: Bacteria > Pseudomonadati > Pseudomonadota > Gammaproteobacteria > Enterobacterales > Morganellaceae > Arsenophonus > Arsenophonus endosymbiont of Crataerina pallida. Next base: position 1,454,590 of record NZ_OZ026540.1, read on the forward strand.
ATCTTGCTTTTTGCTTTGCAGATTAATATTGATTTTGTTGATTTTCTCAAGTTCCTGCTGTGTCCAGACAACGGCTTTTGCCCACTGGCAAACAGGCGCTTTGTACATCTCAATGGTGCTGTCGATAGTGACTAACGAGTTGGTTTTGTTGCCAATAATGCCGTCTTTGACAGAGCCCAATACTTCGGTGATGCCGTATTCAATGTATTCATCGGCAAAATCCAGTCCTTCATTAATCGGGATTGCCTCACCAATATTAATTTCAGGCAGCTGTTTTTCCTGCAGTTGCGTGTCACGTTCGGTTAATGCTTCTTGCAATACCGTTTCAAAATAGGCTTCTTCAATCGCCATCTGTTATTCTCCTACCTTTTGAATGAAGCCAAGCGTAATCGCCACGCACTGACTGCCTGAACTGACATTTTCGACCCAATAACCCAAGTCGATATTGCCTGTTGCGGTTTTGGAGACTTTGCCTACATCGTCACCTGTTGCGACCACATAGACTTTGTCACCTCGTTTGAAGGTTTCATCTTTCGCGGTTGCCGCACCCACGCAATCCCCGTGTGAAAAATGCCCCACATTGACTTGCTTGTTGTGTGGTGCTTTGTCGCTATAGATATCTCTCACCACAATACCGTGGATGACATCGGTGGCAGCGGAAATCGGCTTAACACCGCCGTCAGGGTTCACCGCCACAAATACGCCGTAGGCAAGGTCAGCAGTGGTGTTGTTTTCTTCGCCCCACACTTTGTCATTGGAGCTTGATGCGCGATAGATTGTGCCTGCGCGTAAGGTTCCTTTATCGGAATCCCAATTTGTGAATCCAAATTCCATTATCGGCCTCCTAAGCGTTGTGATGCGGATTTGGTAGGTTTTCTATCGCCTAAGTTCAATCTAGGCTTGTTCTGTTCACGCTGGCGATTAATCAAATAATCGTATTTGCCGTTAATCGCAGAATCGCCGAGTTTTCTGGCTTCTAGCTGCGTCACCAAACCTTTCGCAATAATCACATTTTCCTTGATTTGTCGTGCGGTTCGACCGTGACCAATTGCCACGTCCCCAAACGTTGACTTGGCTTCGGCTTCCGTTTCCGCTAGCTCTTTTTCTGCTTTCAGTCGGGCGTTTTCTTCTTCCAACGCGTTGAGTTTTTCGGTCAACTCTTCGAGTTGTTTTTTCAGCGTCTCAATCAGCGATTTTTCATCGGTAACCTCTGTATTTTCAGGCACGGAGGGGATTTCACTGGCTGCATCGCCTTGCTTGATCTCACTGGTGGGTGACGGACTCACATTCATACTTTGCGCTTTACCAATCAATCCTGTTAATATTTCACCAATTTCTTTGGTGGCTTCATCGGCGGATCCGGTGAGCAACTGGATGTAATCACTCATCTGAATCAATAGGGTATCGGGTGTTTCGCCCTCATCCCCCAACGTATGCTGCTCTTTTACGGCAGCGAGTTTTGCTTTCATAGACACAGCGCTATCTCCTAGTTTTACATCATGTCCAGAGCGACCTACGTCAACAATCGCCACGTGGTCACCTCTGATGTGGGTTTTCTTGAAATCAATCCCCGTTGTGGTAGTCGGTTCGATAAACGACTTGTAACCACAACTGAGTTCTTTGATTTGGTAATTTTTAATGGCAGCAATCGCCTCAGCGTCATAAAGAAAAACATCGGCTGAAAGATAATCACCGTCTTGTTTCACATTTTGCACATGCCCAATGGCGGTTTCTTTCCAATTATCATTGGTCACCTCGTTATTGGGCGCATGAAAAAAGGTGAGCGGTTTTCCCTCAAAAGAGGCGATGGTTTCAGCGTCAAAAAGGTCTTCGGGTAACACCTCAACCTTGTAGCGTTTGGTGGGTAGCAAATTAGGTACATGACTGGAGAGTTCCTTCCCCTCAAATTCCTGTATCCCCACTTTGGCAATTTTGCTCGGGATGCGATAACCCGTTTCTAACTGCTGGGCGCCCTTAATATCAATAGGCAATCGGTTGTCATTGCCGTTCATCGTTCAGTCCTTCTATGCTTTGTAAAATCACTTTGCTGACGCAGCGACAATTGAAATCTTGCGAAGGGTGAAGCTCCACGCCCCCAATGCGTTTTCGTTTTTCCCACTGCTTGGTTTTCTCGTTGAAATACACGCTTGGGTCATCAAATCGGCAAATGCGATTATTCATCGCTGCATGCGAGGGACGGGTTCCGCCGTTTTTTCGTTTATCCATCACCGCTGACCAGCGATATAATTTAATCCCCAGTTTTTGCATTCTGAGATTGGTTAAATCGCCCATCGCTTTACGGCTTTGATCAATCGCAATTCGCATCCCTCGGTTTTGCTGAATATTTAACGCTGCCGTTATTTCCTTTCCCGCCTCTCGCAACGTTTTGTTGCCGCCTATCATCGATTGCCCAATTTTTTGTACATTGCTTAATGATTCGGTGTGTAATCCTTTAATCAACTGGACGTTTTCGCCAATCATGCCTTTAAAGAAATCCTGCGTTTGCTTAGTGTCCAACACCGCTTCGGGATTAATCGCCATCACAGACTCAAATTCACGGCTTAACCGTTTTTTGTTATCTGCGTTAGTTATCTTTGCAAAATTGCGGGCTACCCGTGTTGCAAATGCGCTGATGTCAATCGTTAAAAAGCGGTCAACAATGCGGTTAAAGGTTTGAAAACGTTTTTGGATAGAATCGGGGCTGGCATCGCCTAGATTTTTTTGCTGATTTTCACGGGTAATTTCTTGCTTAACAACGAACTTTAAAAGTGAAATAAGATGTTTAACTGAGGAGGCATAATAGACTTCTGCGCGCTTACTCGGATTAATCGGCTTACACTCCCTCCCCGTTAATTTGCCTTTGGGTAGTAAATTCACTGCCATGCTCCTCACTGAGTAGGTTTGCCATCATCGTCACTTCCGGTACATTTTTAACGTCAACCAGTTCACGACGATTAAGCTCATTGAGTGCATCTTGTGGCTCAATCACGCCGTGTTCCAGCAACAGCATTAATGCCGTAGTCACGGTATTAAGATTCGTGGCAGACTCGGCTTTATTTTCAGTTTTGATTTGGACAAATTCAAAGGCGATTTCCGTTTCGCTAATGCCATGCTTGGCACAAATGAATTTGTCGAAGAAGTTAACAATCGGGCGCAACCGGGATTCTTGAATTTCAAAAATCGTGTCGTAGTAAGATTGTAAATCTTCCTGTCCGGTGGAAAATCCGGCGGCGCTATCACCAAACAAAATGGTTTTCGGTCTGTCCATCGCAACCGCCAATCGGTCTTGCGCTTTTGTCCAGATGTCTGAAACATTTGCTAGCGACAACTCTTTTTGCTCATACTGACTGTCGGCGTCTAACATCAAAACGTTGTGTCTGCTCTTTGCCTGTAAAACCAGTTTCAGCCAGTTAATAATCTCTTCTCCCCTTCCACCTGAAATATTCATATTCAGGTCTTTCAGCAAAAAGATATCGGACTTCATCTCACGCAACATGCCGAGCACTTCATCATTGACGTAAAGGTAACCGAGCAAATCGGAGATAAACGCCAGAATATCGCTTTTACCGTCATTGGCTTTTTCGCTCGCCTTGACAGTGCTATTGGTGATTTGATTAATGACAGTTAAACAACAACGGGAATGATGCACGGCTATCTTTTCGTCACTTTCCAATTCAAATAACAATGGCTTGTTAAAGTACGGACTAAAAATGTTGGTAGCGATTTTACGGATGCGATATTCCCCTTGCCGGACGACCAAAAACCCTTTTAGCTGTTCGTTATTCACATTGAGCGGTTTTTCCAGATTTTCTTCATCGGTCACCGCAATTAACAGACTACCACCGTAGAGTGCAGCCAGTTTTAACGCCATTTCTGCGTGCTTTTTGATGTTAAGGCGCTTTTCTTCGCCTGTGAACACATCATTCAGTTGTTCGGTTCGTTCTTCATCATCGCCCGTAAAACGCACGGTGCGCCAATGCTTAATACAGTCGCCTGACGTTTTGTTGATATATTTCCGCACAATCGACACACGCTCATATAGCCACGTCAAGCCTTTATCCGTTTCAAAATAGCCAGCACCTGCTATGCCAAGTGCGGCAAAACTGGACGGCAATGTGGTGGTGGACGCCCCTATCGCATTCACATCACGCATTAGATTACCCAACCCGCCATCAGCGAGTTTTTGGGGTGATTTTTTTCGAAAAGATGAAAGCATATGACCTCTCATGAGGTTAATTATTTGTATTTAACGAATAAGTGAAGGAGGTATCTTAGTTGAGATTATTTTAAGTGTACGAAATGGGTGTACACATTATACTGCATATCCGAAATTTATTTCACTGACTTTCGTACATATTAGGCGGCGTACGAAACTGCTCGATTTTGTACACCTATTAATGCCTACAATGTATCCAAAAAAGATACTGAACCTTTGATATATCCATCAAGCGAATAACGGATTGCATCCCAACAGTGATTGTTAGCATCAACAATGACAGGAAGTACGTCACCCGTATTGCGGTCAACTTTGTACGAATACAAACGAGCTTCTTCAATCGTATGTTTGCAGCGTGGGTGAATGATGATTTTTTTGAAGCCTCTTAGGTGCGCTATGCCGTCTTCTACGCTACCATTCCATTTAGATGCCGGCGCAATATTAAAACCCTGTCGTTTTAAGTAGCTGATAGTCTCTGGTCTGCTGTTGTCTGCTTTAATTGGCCAACGTGTTGCTTCCGGTATCACTTGATAGAAATTCGGTAGTGCGTCCAACTCAACGCCGACCTTGTAGGCTTCATATTCGACGTACAAACAGTCACCAAGGATGAAACTCCGGATCAAGGTACTTGGGTCATTTGAAAAGCCAAAATCGGCACCAAACAACAATCGGTCTGCTTTTTTCCAGAGGTCATCATCAAATTCACTGATCTCATATTTGCCGTTCAATACTTGCTTATTGGAATTTTCCAAATAAGCACCTTCCCAAATCCACGCATAGGTATTAGCATCAAGCCGGATCCGGTCGTTTCTCCTTTCTTCATCCAAAACCTCGGGAAACCACGGATTGTCATTATAGTTAAGTTCAACTGACAAACAGTTACTTGGTTTTTTCTGCCTAAAGCGAACATCGGTTGCGCTCCCTTTTCGCTCTGGATTCCACGTCACCCAGATTTCAGAAGCCTCTTCTCGCACCGTCGGGATTAATTTTTGCCATGCGTACTCAGGGACATTTTCAGCCTCATCTATCCAACAAAAGAGAATTGATGATTTTGATTTTAGACTATCCAAATTGTGCCTTAATCCACAGAAGACAAAAGAAATTCGTTTGTCTTTGGTACGAATGTATCTTTCACCAATATCAAAAAAGGCATCAAGCCAACTGACGCTTTGTATTGCCTGTTTTACTTCCTGCATACTGGAATCTTCAAGGGAGTTCATGAACTCACGGGCGCAAAGGATAACGCCTTTTTTGCCTGACCTGGCTGCACTAAAAGCCTTAATCGCCAACATTAACGCAAAGGTATGTGTTTTGCCACTTCCTCGCCCACCGTAAGCGCAACGATAACGAGCACTCCCGTAAAACACTTCGGTTAATTTGGGTGGTATTTCAATCGTTGCCACTTTTATCATATGGAAACTTTCCTGCTTCTATCTTTATGACCTCTGGCAAAATAACAACATTTTCATCACGCTCATTTTTTATTTGATCTCGGAAAGCCTGAACAGAAACATGTTTACCTAACAGCTCAAGGTTTTTGATTTTGTCAGGCCATTTTATTTTTTTGAGCAATGCATCTGCACCCTCAACTCGTATGGCTGCAATGTCAAAACCACTTAATGTTGTTCGCCACACTTTAGGCCACGCCTTAATCGGCTTTAAATCACCTGATTCATCAAGAATATCGATAACGTCCATCTGGTCGATATCAACCAATCGCTTAAGTACGTAATCAGCGTTAACTTCAATGCGATTTTTGCGCTCCTCCATGAGGTCTTGTATGCGTTTTTGAATGTTGAGTTTTGCTAAGTTTTGACATGCGATATCTTTTGCAGTTTTTTCACTGTACCCTGCTCTTATTGCCGCCTGCGTCGCATTTAAATCAATCAGGTACTCTCGACAAAATGCTTCCTGCTTGTCTGTGAGAGTCATAACATCTACCTCAATTAATAATTATCGTTTTTTTGTTAATTTTGCCCATCGTTTAGCCTGATTGAGACAATCCGATATCATCTTGCCTCGTTTACTCGCTGGCTGTTTGCGGTAATAGCGAATAGCAACAAGTTCTAGCCCCCATACACCATGGGAACATCCACCATTATTTACAACCACCGCAGGACAATTTTGTCCCGCGCTTAATACTTGAACAAATTTTTTAATCTGAGAACTTCTCATAAATTTGCTTGGCTTTTGAGATTCTGTGGCTTCACCTTTTATTACTGCTGCCGCATGCAAATCATTAAGGCTATAGCGCCCTTCTTCATCGACTCTAACAGGAATGCCATAAATATTTACTTTTGGATATTTCATGATGCTAACCTTTCAAAAAAGAGACCTCAGCTCACACAGAACGAACAGGCCCCGAACGCATCATGATTGACTGACGTTCTCTGAGGTCTATTTTGTGAATTGTCTCGGGTTTATTTAAATGCGCGGTGAGGGCGCGGGGACTATCCGGAATTTCCGGATAGTTAAGTACTTAATTCATTGACGCTGTGTTTTGATGTACTGCTGTAAATATTCCGTTTGTTTTTCGTTCTCAACTATCATCTCTCTGCTCCTCAATTCGCCTTATCGCCTGTTTGTCAAGATTACACTGCTCAATCACTGTCAGTAACTGCTCATTGAGTATCAGGCTATCACGCCATGTCATCATACCCGTGATTACTGGCGGTAAGCAATCAGCGAGTAGGTGAGAGGGTATCGGAATGTGAGGAGTCTGAACGTATTCGATTTGTGTGCTGCTGCAACTCGACAACAGCACCATTAGGGATAATGCGATTGGCGCAATCCCGATTGGCGACATGCGTTTTAATTGCTGCTTGTGTTGCTTCAGAGTCAACCGCTTTACGCTGACGGGTTTCACTATTAATTCGTGCAATATCATTGATTGCCCTTATTGACTGAAAAGCATTAGTCGTGATGGCTACCTGTTTATTGAGGTCAACAGTGAGTTTTTTATTTAATGCCCTGACTTCGTTTAAGGATGTCAACAACCAAGATGCCCATAAGATTAATCCTGCAATAATCACTACGACAAATGCGTAAGGTCGCCATAACATATTACGCTCTCTATTTCTCGACGGGTCATTAGTCCTTTCCAGACTTCGCCTTTCACATAAACCCATCGTTTCATCTCATCACATGCTCCCTTTCGGTCATCAGCGTTGAGCTTTTTGAGTAACGTCGATTTAGCGAAATTTCCTACGCCCACGTTGTAGGCAAATGAGTAAAGGGCTGCCTGAGTGAGCGTATTGATACTGACCTTAATCAACGGGTCAACGTAACGCTTAACCGCGTTTAAATCGTCATTAAGCCACTTATCACACTCTTCTTGCGTGTACGTCCGGTTAGGCTCAATCTCGTTACCCGTATGGCCATAACAAACAGAAAGAATACCGCCACCATCGAAATAGGGCTTAAGTCTCAACCCTTCAAAATGCGTTATTATGCTTGAGGCCAAAAACAACGCACTACCGCCCGTTGCCATCACTATTTTTTTCGGTATTTTCATACTGACGCTCTTTGAGTTCGTACTCCTTTTTGCGGTAGTACACGTTGATTGAAAATGTCCCTATCGTGCAGATAATACCGACAATAGCCACCCACTGCTCAAGGGTAAAAAAACCTAAAATGGTTGTCGTTATGCCCCACAGATAGGCCGTTGGGGTTGAGTATTTTTCAGACATGCGCATATACCCTCCCGTTGAGGGTTCCATTGCTTGGATTAAACAGGGGAGCCAACCGCCTTACTCGTTTCGATTATTAGATTTGTCAGTATTGCGGTGGCGTAAACGAAAAACCCCACGTTTTCACATGAGGCCAATAAATTTGCAGAAAAGTATCAACAATCAGCAGTTTGTCTTGTTTTAGAAACATAGATAGTTTGAGATAGCGCTGATTCGTAATAATCTTCATCCAAAAAACGTAAAATTCGCATCAATTCAGCTCTTTTTTCAGGAAGAATAATTCTTCCATCTTGAGATAGTTGTATAATTAGATTGAAATTCTTAGCAGCAGCGACTATTTGATGCGTCGTAAAATTATCAAGTACTTTTGATTGGAGAATCAACGCAATCTTATTTCTAATCAATCTCCCAGCTTGACCTAAAAATTTTGATATATCATTAACCTGTAAACTTTTATGACCAGCAAAGGCTGCAACCTCATCATTAGTCGCTTCCTTAAAATATTCAGTCATGTCAAAAACACGCCGAAGAAGGTAAAAGCTCTGAAAACTTAATGAACTCCCATTCATGACTGCTAATAATTTAGTATCTAACGTAATTCCTGAGTCATTTATTTGTTGAAACGTGTCTTTTGAAAAAAACATTGATACTCGATTTTTAGAAGAAATTAGTCGGCGTCGTTCAAATAACTGAATAAGAATATACTTTTGCCCCTTGTGTAGATGCGATGTGAATATCGCCTTAACTTTATCAAGATAATGGAGTTGAGCATTGAAAGTCCCTACTGACAAAGGATTGTCTACTATCTCATTTATACCATCTATATCGGTAAAATCAGCAATGTTTAATAATTCTCCCTCATCAGGGCTACAACGCCCATCAAACGGTATAAGCTCAGGCTCGTTACCCCAAAAAGATTCGAATTGCTTACTAAACAATGCCTTTATTTCAGCCTGCAAAGATTGAGTAAGCGGAAATCTAATAATTCGTGCACCTGGAACGTCCGTCAATGCAAAAAGATTCATTAAACCTATTCCTTAATTTGCCACACTAATGTCTAAAACCCCATGCTCCCCAAGTTGCACAACATAATTCACAGTAGTGATGTCATTTATTTTTCTTTTGGTTATCATCAGATAGGTTATCCCATCTGCGGTTTCAACTTCATAAAAATGATAGCCAAACAACCCGAGAACAGGGTTTACCTGAAACGCATGCGTGCTCCACAATACAAACAAAAGCATAACGGCAGCCATAGCCCAAGCACCCAAGTCTGGTGCAGATACACCTTTAAATACCAACGGTAATACATACGCGGTAAAAAAACCGATAACTTCTTTATCTGCGCTTTTTGCTTTTTTTATACTTATCGGTAAGCATTCAAGATGCGCGCGTGCTCTATTGACTACAACAATTGCAGTCAATCCGAGAATAAGACATGCCACAAGAGCGATTACTGCAAATTGAAACTTATTACTTGTTACAAACACGTATGTTAATGATATAGAAAGTGGAGCAATAGCAGTAAGCGCAAACAAAATACGTATGAGTCGGCTTAACATATTCCCCCCCTTTCCCTCATTTTTTGAGAGGCTTCAAATCATAATAATATTAGAACTGCTGACCTAAAAATACAACGAACTTTTAAACGAAAAGCCCCGCAAAAAGCGAGGCTCTATGATTTTTTATATAACTGTATCAGCTTACCCTAAAATTATTGGCCATTTGTCCATTAAAGTCAAGTCATAATTAGGTAAAATTAACCACTTTAGCAACCGAATTTTTATTTTTCATGACAGTTAATAGCCGATTGTGTATTAAATACAGGCTGGCATTGAAAATATCATCAATCTCCCTTCTGCATGTTCTTGGTGATGGCCTTTTCCACCTTCCCCCCGCTCTGGTCATCATCCTTCTGGGTTTCGCTGTCTTGTGATAATACGTGGCTATGCTGAGCTTTGATTTACCGTGAACATAATAACTTAACAAAATGTTGTAGGCTCTCTCGTCAACTCGCATAACAGAATTAACAACTTCAGAAATAATCAACCCTTCATCATCACGACACATGGGTCTTGAGGATATACTTTCCCCTTTCGCTTTTTTCATGAATCGCCAGATAATGTTGAATTGCCATTTATCCAACTCACCCGAATACACCCATGCGCCCCAAAGCTCAAGCCAATGATTTACCCAGTCATACTGTGCTTTTGTTAATTCCAATGACTTAACCGCCTTCATCTCTCCTCCGGCAAAAATAGGAATAGGGGCATGGTTTCAATGCCCTGCGTTGAATATTAATGGTGGTTTAGTGTGTGGGCGCTATCTCTTCGCCCATTCGAAAGGTAATACCTGCCTGATACCAATCCGGTAAGAAAAACTCAATGCGCCCTGAAAATCCATCAAGCCGCATCGTTTTCATTCTTTTTAGCTCACTTTTCATTTGACGGTAGATTTCATCCATTTCACCCACCTTGAGATTTACAGGGGTATTCGCCAGCATCGCTATTTTGGCAATAGTCATCTCGCCATACGTTATTTCTGCATGCGCGGTAAACTCGTAAGGGTCTTCGCCTAGCTTACGATGACAGCCTACGCAGTGCGAAAAACTATTACAGGGGTGATAACGGGTGGCTTTATGTCGTCTTGATTTGAAGTGTGAGCAGTGCAGTTTAGCGCGTTCATACTGAAAATGTCGTCCGCAATAATCGCATATCCAGTTTGTTCTTTCGCGGACTAATTCAGAGAACACGGCATCGTATTTATCCCTTTTTAGTGCCATTAATATTATTTCTCCCAATAAAAAACCCCTCATTGGAGGGGTAGCAATTAATGATTAAATTTAAGGTGATTGATTATTCTTGCCGTCTCTCAATAAAATTCTCTCCGTTTGACCGATTTTTTTATATAATCCGACAACTCTTAACTTATATAATAAATTTTATGCCAATTACTATTCATCCCAAGGCGGGGCAATTACTACTTTGTGATTTTTCTAAAGGATTTAGAGAGCCTGAAATGGTAAAGGCCTCTCATCCTGTCATAATACTGTCAGGTTTTATTCCTGGGCGAAAAAACTTAGCAACTATCGTATCGTGTAGTACAGTTAAACCCGATATTGTCAGGAATTATCATTATAAGCTCCCTGACCAATCAACTCCTAAAAGTAAACACTTTATGGGTAGAGACACATGGGTAAAAGGTGACATGGTTTATACTGTTGCCTATCACCGATTGGATCTAATCTACTTGAGTAAAAACCGCGAAGGTTAAAGAGACTATTTTACCCAGCGACTTGGAAAAGAACAAATGAATGAAATATATCGTTGTGTTCTTCATGGGATGGGTATGAGTTTTATGTGTCAATACTTGTAATGGAATAATTTGTTATCTTAATTCTGTGTTGCATAAAAATTTTTCCCTGCTAACATTGCTAATGTCTCCTGCGTTAATCACATTCACGATTAGCTGACAGGCTTTAAGACTACTCTAAGGTGCGTCCATTGTAGCCAGCGTGACAAAAAGCGATTGCAAGCTAAGTCAACGCTGAGAACAAGCCCCCTTCCATGGGGGTTTTGCTTTATTAATCGCTCATTCATCCTGTGCCTGTTTTAATTTCATATATTCCGAGCTTTCCGGTATCGTCACAAAACAACCGATGCCAATCGCCCAGCATTCCACTTTTTGCATAAAGACATGCATTTCCCCCGTATCAAGTTTTGATGTCCTCTTAAGCGTTCTGACGCGCTCTGGCTCCTGTGTGGTCACATCAATACGCTCTACTACCTCATAACCAAGAAAAGTGTGCTTGAGCATTTCCTTCACCTGCTCAGCGGTAAAATTAGCGTTGTTAGCACACAGATATTTGCTTATCTCTGCGCACCACAAATGAAAAAGTGAATTTTGAGAGAGTGAACGGGTTTTACGGTAAGGCTTGATAATGAGTTGATGCGGTTGGTTTGTTGCGAGGACAGCTTTTAAGGTTTGCCAGACGGATTGTTTCGTTGATTCGTGGAAGAGTAAGTTATCTTCCATCACTTAACTTCTCTCATCTCCACCCCTTTAGCGGCATAACCGGTTACCTGTTTCCCCGCTATCCGCTGACGCTTTTTCGTCAAAAAATGGATATGGTCTTCATAAACATAACGGTATTCACCATCGACAAGGATGTGTTTAAAAGCTTTCATTGGTTGTTTTGCATACTGCACAAATTTATTATTATCTTTATATATCAATACATTAGATGGACGTAACGTTTTTCTTGCTTTCGATTCTTTAATTTCCTTCTCTGCACCCCTGTATATCCAGAATGTTTCTTTATGGCCCGTAATTTTACGTGTACGAACTTTAATATAACCAAGCCGTGCCATTAATCGACTAAACTCATTATTACTTTTTACCAACAAAGAAAGTTCATAGGTTGATTCACATAACCAGCCATGACGAACATACTCTTTGACCAATGCCTTATTGTGTTCAATGTTAATCACTGTATATTTATCATGTTGTCTAGGATGTCGATAGATAACCCAATTATCAAAAGCGTCTTGCCTTTCATTTGTTAATATCTGCACTGCAAAAGTTCTTAACGCTTTTCCATTTTTACGATTCCAATATTCAACCCATGAATCAGAGCGGTTAAGTATCAAAAGACAGTAATCATCAACTTTATGTGAATGCACGCCACGTGAAAAAACCTTATTTTCCAATGGCCTATCTGGACATAACGATGCTTGATATTCATAAGATTTTTTATATCCTCCGGTGAATCCGGTATCACTATCTGCCTCATGAACGGAAATTCCAGAGTTTAGCCAGACTAACCCATTTCCATTGTGTCTCAGTCCTAAATCCGTTAATGTACAGATACCGTTGTTAATGGCTGACCAGTTACCCGTAATCACCGCTTTTCGGCGGTTAAATATATTGAAGTCCTCACTTTGGGCACAAAAATGTCCCTCACAGCGATTTGCCATGTTTTGAATTTTCATATTTTTGCCTATTTGATTTTTATTGGGGTAGGTTTAGCGAAGTACAGGTGAAATTTTCTATTGATACTTTTGGCAATTTGTCACGCTTTCCAGCTTTGCCATTGCCAACAGTCCAGTAGTAATCCGTCTTCATAAATTGCATTTTGAACATGGACGGCTGGGATAACATTTCCAGGCAATCCTGTTCTGAGAGTGCTTTGTCGCTAAAGCGATACCAATAGACAGATTCGCCACCATCCTTAACAAGGGTTGCTTCGATTTGGTGTTTCATTGGGGGTGTCCTGATTATTTGAAGATGTTGAAACTGGGTTTAATCTCTAGATACATTGTTGTTCATCCAAACTTGGTCATAGTCACTGTTTGGCATGTTGGCGATGTAATTGTATGGACTTGTATTTTCTTCTGCTAAAAATTGATGCGCCTGTTTATCCAAATACAATGAGATTTTTCCTTCCCACCCTTCCCCATTTCGCTGTTTTTCCAGACACAATATGGAAGCGGGCTCTTTTAAATATTCCTGCTCTTTTTCAGTTAGTATTTGACTAGCCTCTAGTTTCTGTAACGCTCGTTCTCTGCGTTTATTTCGCCAGATGATGAAAAGGTTATCGGCAAGGTCAGTGATTGAACCTGAGCCTTTTACGTCCATTTTTCCTGTGGGTTTTTCTTCACTTTCCGATTTACGGCTGTGTGTCACTAAAATAACATGACTTGAAGTTTTGTTTTTAAAATCACACAATGCATCCATGAAGGCTTTTTGCCCATTGTAATCATCATCGGCAAGCCCACACTTCATCAGGCTATCAATGATAAACAGATTGATACCATATCGGCGGTTAGCATATCTAAATATTTCCAGTAATCGTGATGATTTCGCTGTCCCTGTTAAGCCAAATAACCAGAGACTATCATCATAAAACTTAAAAGCGGACTCAATTTCTAATTGTGAGGGTAATTTAGTGCATGTTGCTTGACGGGTTAGACGCTTTAGAAATGTTGCGGGTTTTAACTCAAACGAAGCAACACAGGCTCTGATTTCTTGGCGCATCGCTTCACACAGAATATGCCCCAATATTTCACTCTTACCGTGTCCATTGACCCCATTGAGTAGCGTTAACTCAGATTCACGATAACTAAAATGGCGATTTAATGACTCCCAAGGTGTCTTGAACAAATATTCCTCTCTACCGTAGAATGCATCCAGCGTACTCTGATAAAAATCTCTCGCTGTGCAGAGTTCTTCAGGGTCAAAATAAGCGGCTGTTTCAAGGTAGTGTACAATTTCCTGTTGTGTCAGGCCAGCCTGTAAACATTCGTTAATGTCCTTGTGGGGCAATTTGACTAAACGACACCGATATTCCCCTAATCGACGAGCAATTTCCAAGGCGGCCTGTTGCCCCACTTCGTCATTGTCCATTGACAACCAGATTTCAGTAAAGCGGTCAAGATTATGAAATTCATACTCAATCCACTGTTGTTTTGCCCCACTGCCGCCACCAAAGGGAACCGACAATGCGCTTAACCCGTACTGATGATAACTCATGCAATCAATTTCACCCTCGCACAATATGACTGCACGAATCGCTTTAGGTAACGCTTGCCAGCCAAACAAACAAGGTTCACAATCCGCTTCAACTGAAATGACCTTCTTCCCACTGGGTCTTACTGTGCTAATCCGTTTTACCTGTATCAGCTCGCCTTCTCGCTTGTAAGGGAAGGCTATCGCGGGTATTTCTTTGTTTGCTTCAGCTGACCAAACAACGGCATCACTGACTTGGAATTCTTCTGCCGTTTTGCGGTCTATGCCTCGTGATTGAAGATATTCGTAACAGTCTTTTGGTTTACGGACGGTTTTCTTCAGTGATGCGGGTTGTGGGCGTTTAAACTGTTTTTTCCGTTTTGCTTCAAATGCACCGGATTCATCCACTATCCCTAGAAACTGTTTTGCCTCTGCCATCGCCTGATGCAAACTACAGTCCCTGACCTGAATCCATAAATCAAGTAAATCCCCCCCTGTTCCCTCAGCAAAATCTGACCAAACCTTTTTGCCAGACAGATTAACTTTTAAACTTTTCCCCTGCTCACCATGCACAGAGCCAGCCACCCACTCATGACCCTCTTTTTTGCCTTCAGGTAAGAGATATTTAGCCACTCTGACAACATCAAGCCATAAGCGCTCAGATAATTCCGTAATCGTTATCATGCTTCCCTCAGATTAAATTTATCAAAACCGTATTGCACAATGCCAGCACTTAGCCAGCCGTAGTTATACCCACGGATGAGTATTGATTTGATAATTGATTTCATGATAATTTTGTTAGAAAAATACCAAGCCGTTACTAACGGTAAACGTTGATGTGGTTGTTGCTTGAGGTTTGGTTGAATGGGATTGTATTACCGGTTTGTCATCCAGCCAGCGTTTGCCATTGAGGTAAGTGGCAGGATGTAACTTTTCAAAGCCAAACTGATTAGCCTGTAACCTAGATTGAATATCAAACACAAGAAATTCTGCAAACTGCTCAGGTGTTTCCCCAGTCTCCTTCCGCCACAACTTGAATTGAGTTTTGAATGCGGATTTGGCGGATTGCTTACCCACTTTGCGCTGAACCTGTGACCAGAATATGCCTTCAAACGCTAAATCAATTGGATTTTGATTTGCTTTTGCAATTTCAGAGTCTGTTTTTTTAACCTCAGATCGAACGGGTTCGATCAATATGTTTTTATTCTTTGTAGTAATCTCTGTAGTAGTCTCTGTATACGTCTTACGTTTCAACGTAGGGGGTGTTACGTTTTTTCGTAGGGGGTATTCCGTTTCAACGTAACCCCTATTGCATTTTTTCGTAGGAGCTATTACAGAAACTGATTCTAGTTCAGGGTGATTATTAACCCATTGTGTGGCGTTAGTTATCTCATCAATGCGTGCAGGAACAGGTTCAATAAACAAAACATTACAACAAGCCCCGGTTGAAGTATTAATTGTACGGAGTTCTAGGGTAATAATACCTTGCGATTTCAATCGCTTTAAGGCATCAGTCACTTCTCGTTTTGTAAATCCGAACTGATCAGCAAAAGATTGATAACTACGCTGTAATTTGTCACCCTGAAAACGCTTGCGCCAGCCTTTCAGTTCGCCCGTACATTCGTCTCTGATTTCAGTTGGACGATACCAGTAAATAATTTCAGACAGTAGAACAATAGCGGTGCTATCAGGCTTTCCACTTGGCATTTTGATATGATGCCACCAGTTAGCAGGGATAACATTACCAGACAGATTTAGACGCCCAATTTGGTTAACGGTCTCGGTTGGAGTAAGATGTTTCATTGATTACCTCTAATTGATTCTTGACGATGTTTAAGCCTTAATTTTGCATCTTCTAATGCAGCTTTGAGCTTCTTGGCGGCTAATTCTGTGAAAGAGTGATTGACCCTCTCTCGAATAATGTTTTTATGGATATTTGACTGGTAAAATCGGCGCTTTTTTGGCATAATAACCTCGCTGAAATTGAAAGAAAAAAAGGGAAATTTGCCGTTTCCCTTCTCCTTGAAATACTAATTAAATACAACCCTCGACTTGACATTTAGAGGCTTCATCGTTTTTTAACCTTGAAGCTTCTTTTTTTGGCAATCTCAAATGCTCCAGCATGTCTATCAGCTTGCGGATTTCCTTCCCCGATATATTCGTTATGACTAAATCCTGCTTCGGTGAATCGTAGCCAATGCAATCAAGCAATTTTGCCATCTTCGGAATTATCCCATCCTCTGACTGCCATCTCGTGATTTGAGATGAATTTACACCAATAGCCTGAGCAATTCTTATTGCTGAATGTGCCTGAATGCCATTGCGTATTATGGCTTCAATGTTTTTTGCATTTGATTTGCGTGTAATCGTGGTTTCCATGTCTATAATTAATTCCATAAGTTTCAGATAATAGTTATCCCTCCCGATGGGCTGGGAATTTGAAATCTCCCAATTTCAGGGAGGCCAGATTGTTAAAGAGCGGTGGTGCTAATTTTTATTACTTGGAAATGGTTTATGTTCTTCTGCTGTAAATCTTCCATCTTTATTGGGTATCAAAAAAATTTTTCTACCCGTTCTAATTGCTTTGCTGATCGCAGTTTGATGTACACCAATTATCGCAGTTTGATGTACACCAATTAAATTTGCTGCTTTTTCTTGACTATTTTCTTTTAGATAGTCTGATAAAGGTATTTTTAACATAAGTTTCCTCCATAACCCAGAATAATACTTTAGATACTAAAAAATATCAATACCTTAAGTACTGGCATTTTTAATACTAACGTTATTAAAATATGAAATATGAAATATGAAAAAAAATTAACTCCTGAACAACTTGAAGATTGCAAACGACTAAAAGCTTTGTTTGATTCAAAGAAGAAAGAATTGAAGTTAACTCAACAATTCTTGGCTGATGAACTTGATATTAGTCAAGGGGCGGTTGGGCATTACTTGAATGGAAGAAATTCTCTTAATGTTAAGGTTGTTTGTGTGTTTTCTAAACTTTTAAGAGTTGACCCTAAGGACATTAGCCCATCAATAGCAAAAGAAATAAAAGAAATATCAGAATTAATAAAAGATCAGAGTTGTAATGAAAAAAATAATAAATTTCATAAACTTGATCAAATTCAAGAAGAAATTTTAGAAATAATTGAAAATCTACCGAAAAATGAAGTAGATAGAATATTATTAGAACTTAGGGCTAAGAAAACGCATTATGATGCAATTTTTGAAGAGCTTTTAATAATAAAAAATAAAAAGAATGCATCTTAATGTATTTTTCTAAAAATTTTATTAGAAGCGTTACTATAGAAAAATCAAAAAAATAAATTGCTATGGCTAATCTTGAATGAATCTATAAAGAGATGAAAGAAAAAGAGAAAAAATCCAAAAGAGCATCGTGATGCGGGTGGTAATCAGTAGCCTGACGACACGTTTTAGGGTGTGGATATTAATAAAAAATTAACGGATGACTAATAGTGGCAAAGTGTACTGATTATCAACCTAGCCAAGTAGAAGTTGACAATGTTCTATACTGTGAAAAATACGTTGATTTCTCTGGTATTAGTTGGACGGAAAAACCGCCCCCAAATAGGCCATTTTTATGGCTTCAAATGAATATTTTGCCATTAGACAGCGATGGAATACCAGTGCAAGGATTAACTATTTTGATCCAATGGAAACCTGATCATGAATCTAAGCAAGATGGCGATGAAGTATTCCCAAAGATAAATATTGTAGCACTTTATAACAAAAAAAGAATATTTGCAGTTGATAGCTATCCATTTGATGGACATACAAATAGATATAAAGTAGATCACCCTGACTTTGTAAATTATATTTTAGGTGCCCACTACCATGTTTACTATGAAGAGGCTGGGCGCTATAGTGAAGTAGGATTCCCAATTAAAAAGGCTATAAAATCAGATGACATTAGAGGGTTTTGGCAGTTTTTTTGTGAGCATTTAAATATAAAATGCACAGGTGAACTCCCTATACCTTTAGAAGATATATCTGGACAAATAGGATTACCGTTATGATGTGCTCAACAGTCATATCTAATCTTGGTTTTGAATGCCACCCGATAGGTGCTGAATTACTAAGAATTATTAGCCCGTTCACTTTCTGTGATGATGGGGAGCATGTTGGTGCTTTCGTAAAAGAAATTAATGGTAAATATCTTGTAAGTGACCGCTGCGATGCACTAATGAATATGGAAGCTAGGGGAATTTCGCTTACAAAGAAAAGGATTGATGAAATACGTAGCTTTATAAGTCATCAAGGAGCGGAGCTTAACGATAGAGGTGAAATCGTTAGTTGGGCAACAGAAGATACAGTTGGATCAGCCACCTCTAATGTAATTAGAGCTGGTATATTAGCTTCCACTTTATCTATTGGCTGGCACCAATCGGGCAGAGTTGAAAAATTTGAAAGTGAAGTTATAGATTATTTATATCACTCCAACTTAAAAGATAGGATATCATTGAGATCTAATGTGTTAGGAATGAGTGGTCACAACATCATCATTCCAGTAACAGTTAATACAGAAGTTCCAAAATATCTTTTTACATCTAGTGTAAAGCAAGGTGGAAGTTGGAATAGTGCATACTCTCTTCTTGGGAAATTAATCGACCTAAAAAATGCAAATACTGCGTTCAATAATCGATATGTTGTTGTTGATAGCGAATCAATCGGCACTCAAATGCAGCAATTATCTCTTTTGTTTAATGAAATAAGTCATGTCTTACCTTTTACAAAAAGAGATAAATGGATATCTAAACTAGCCGCATAGCTCCGCAGCCCAGCCCTCTCCCGAGGGTTTTTTATTGCCCTCTCCCCTAATAAACACTCCCATCTCAACATATCTAACCCATACCCTAAGAATCACTGTAGCTTTACCCTTCATCTTTGTTTTAACAATCTCTTTTTATTGTTGGCAAAAATATATTTTTATTACCATAAAACGAAATACAAATTAGTACTTAAAGTATTGACAATAATTAATACTTAAGGTATTTTTGCATTCATCAACTCACTGCAACAGGCAAACGCCAGACAATACCACGAGTTATCTGAAACCTTGCCAAACGTTGCTAAGTAGCTAGCCTGAGGCGTATGAACATGAAGGCAAGTGACGACCGTTAAGCCGTACCGCTCTTTAACACTCTTTCGCTGAAAAAGCGTAACCATAAAACACCCAAACAGTCGGTTTTGGGGTGTGTGAAATAGCCAAAATACAGTCATTAAGTTAAAACCAACACCAGGGCACTATTAATATGACTGTAAATTTGACTTGTTAGCTTTATCACACACCACCAAAACCCATTGTCAGGAGGTCATATGTGTAACTTTCATGGTTATGATAATGCTCGCCGTCGTCGACATGAGCGTAGAAGCGCCAAGCAAGCAGCCTATCACTATAACAAAGCGCTTAATATGGCATTAAAAGCAGCGTTAAATCCATCTAAACCCTCTCAGCAACAAACAACGCCAAACACTAAACGCCCTATTCTTTCACTAAAAAGAAAAGTGATAAATCGTGTAGAAAAAGCTATATCAATTCGTCCTACTAAAGTTTATGACGCATTCGATAATTGCTGTTTGCCTATGGCAGCTTTATACACTTCTAAAAGGTTTCACAATAAACCTAAATCCAACTTTGGAGTCACTGCTAACTGTTAAAGGTATTAAAATGATTTTGACGGTCGACAAAAAAGCGCTTCTCAGTGCAATGATTTTTCAGGCTAAATGTGATGTCAGATATTATCTTAACGGCATTTGTTTTGCCCCTGATAAAAAGCTGTATGCTGCTGACGGTTATCGAGTTTTTATTGGCGAGCATGAGACTGAATCGCTACATGAAAGCGTGATTATTTCAATTAAAGGCGCAAAATTTACTCGCTTTGACAAGGCACAAATTGATACCCACTCTGGAATTGTGACTTATTTTGATGAAGATGAATTACGTGTTGGTGCAGCAATTTGTGAGGTTATTGACGGGAAATATCCGAACATAGAGCAAGTGATACCTAAGGAAAATAAACCTGTTTCAATCATTGGCTTCAATGCGAGTTATCTTGCAGACATACAGAAGGTAGCCAAGATTTATAACCCCAAATACCAATCAATAAAAATTAAACCTAACGGTAATGACAATGCATCAATTGTCGAATTAAGCGAGAACGCGTCCGTTATCGTTATGCCAACACGGATTGATTAGTCTAGTGCGAGTTTTTACTGCGTATATGATAAACCTAAATCACATTTTGGAGTTAGTGCAAATGCTTGATAATGACGAAAAAGAGCGTAAAGAATGTGAATGGTCTTGGATTGATTCAGATTATTATTGGGACGCATCTTGCGGATTTACATTTCAATTCATGGATGGTGGCCCGAAAGAAAACGACATGAACTATTGCCCAGAATGCGGAGGTAGGTTAATTGTAGAAAATACATAAGTTTCGCACTGACATATTACATTCTAATTTAGGAGAAATGATGAAATTTGAAGAATTGAGTGAAAAATCTCAAGAGAAAGCCAGCGAAGCGTTACTGTATGCATTACAGGCAGAAATGGATTCAAATCGTGCTATCGATAATGTCAGGGCGAAAGCACTTGCATCGGCTATCAGAGACGGTTTTATTGCACTTGAAACAGAAGAGCTAGAAAAAAGAGCTAGTAAAGATCCTGGTAAAAACAATAAGAATTTTGGGTTTGCCAATTCATGATGTATACGGTAACCAGGCTTCCCAATCGTCAACCAGGCTAGTCACTCATTATTGATATACCTGTTTTGTGTGTTGTCGTAAACCACAAAGGGGGCGAGCCTGACGAGCCAGAAATATCAGGAGTTAATAAAGGAAATCGCTTTTATAAGCATCAGCTATCTTAAAAAGTTCTTTTTCATTGTCACCCACAAAAAATATAAGCAAGGATTCCGTAGGGGGATAATAGCGTTCAATTATGCCTTTTTGCCTCAATTTGTTGACTATTCTGTTTTCTGTTGGTAATTCAACGATTTCGCCTGAGTCAATCATGTATTTAATTAAACTGATCTCATCATTAGTTAACGTATTTAATATTGCTTGCCTTGTTGAGCGTTTAATACGAGACCTGAATCTTCGTTTAACACCAGCTATTAAGAGCATGATTAATTGCGAAGTCACATAACTAACAAGAAACAAACAGAAATAAAGCCAGTAAGATAAAAAAATATCCGGACTACTGGAATTAATCCAGTCTTTTATTGATGAGGGTGTAATTAATATCAATAGTACAAAAATAATAAGCATATACATCAATCGGTTTAGTGTTATTCCTTGCAGGAAGAAACGAACAAATTCCTGCCACCAAGTGTTGTTCATAGGCTTAATTTTCTCACTCTGTAAGGGTGAGATTATTTTAGCCTATTTCTCTCTGTAGGGGTACAAGAGAAACCACCGAGCCTGATGTGGTGAAAAGACAGGCGTTTCAACCTAAAATTCACGCCTCCGGTCAAGCTACCGCCGGAAAATTCAATAACAAACACGAGGTTTCTATGGAAAACAAAGTTAATTCAACTGAGAAATTGGTCACTATCGGCGACAGGAAAATTGATAGGGAAATTGCCAAGTACTGTTTGGAAAAAGCGGAGCCCGCTATTTATGAGGTGGTGACACATTTAGTCAAAGAACGGTGTGAAAAAGCGGATGTCATCGAAGCAGCAAAAACGACCACCGAGGCGATCGTAGAAGGCATGACCTCTATTTTTCGTCGTTAAAGAAATTAAGTAATCTAGAAGAATTCTCTCTTAATTTTTAGTTAAAATTTACCTTTAAGGTAAGGAACTCATTATATGCTTAAGCTCTCTACCTTTAAACGAAGAAAGCCAACCACAAGTTCGACACTGAAAGGGGAAATGGGGGAATCCAGCGCCGACCTGTTTAAGACAATTGGGGCAATACACCGATGTGATGTAGCCGCCAGAGGGATTTTTTC
The DNA here is from genome assembly GCF_964020125.1 of Arsenophonus endosymbiont of Crataerina pallida. Classification (NCBI taxonomy): domain Bacteria; kingdom Pseudomonadati; phylum Pseudomonadota; class Gammaproteobacteria; order Enterobacterales; family Morganellaceae; genus Arsenophonus; species Arsenophonus endosymbiont of Crataerina pallida. The sequence continues at coordinate 1,476,977 of NZ_OZ026540.1, forward strand.
GAAAAGACGCTCCCATATGCTCGACAAACTCATCTTTTTCCCTATAACTCGCTATTTGCTTCTCAAATTCTATTATTTTTGCTTTTGCTTCGGACAGTTCTTTTATGGTAGCTTCATTGGATTTTCGAACTACCTCCAGCTGCTCATGGATGAAAACGATTCTCTCTCGAAGGACTTCATTGCTTTGAACGCTAGAAAGCGCCCCAATAGCATTTTTAATCGTGCCGATAAATAAATTAATATCCATGTTAAATATATTTTCTTTGACTGTGGAAAAGTCAATATATCAAATTTCCTTGACTGTGGAAAGCAAGGAACCACTGCCGCCTGAGGTGGTTAAACATTCAGGCAATCTAATCAATTTAAGGATGTGTGAATACGGCTCTGCGCTCGTGGGACAGTCAACACTATAAATTATCTTTCAAATAGCTAATAGCGTTTGATTGCGTTTACCCGTCCGTCATGACTGTAAGCGGACACCGAGAGGCACTCGGCATACATCCTATCTCACACAAATGTATAAGACCTAATCAGGTCTTTTTTATTGCCTAAATTAAGGGTAAAAAATGAACAGCGATGAATTAAGAAAAATACTTGATGAACATAAAGTTTGGGTAGAGTCGCTTGGCGAGGATGGATCTAAGGCCGACCTGTGTAGAGCCAACCTACGTGAAGCCGACCTACGTGGAGCCGACCTATATGGAGCCAACCTACGTGGAGCCAACCTATATGGAGCCAACCTACGTGGAGCCAACCTATATGGAGCCAACCTGCCAGAGTTTACATTTATGATCATCGGTGAAACCTATCCAATCACAATCACAAATGGAGAATATCTGCGTGCTGGATGTCAGCATCATTCGGTAGAGAAATGGCGGCAATTTACCAAAGAAGAAATCTCAGGGATGGACGGTAGAAAAGCACTTGAATTCTACCCTCGTTTACTTGACATTCTGGATTTTTACTTGGGTAAAGGTGAACGCCCTGACTGGTTAAACCAAACAGCGCAATAAGAAGGAGTCTGCTCATGAAACTCGATAATCCACGCATTGTAACAGCGAAACATCCCAATATGGGCAATTTGGTTGGAGTAACTAATGGTAGTCGTCATTTGAGCGATGCAAAATACTTAAGCAGCATTGATATATGGAATGACGACGACATGGAAACAAGAACTTTCAAGGAAATTATACAGTGCTTAACAAAAGAAAATGAGCGTCTTAAAAAAGAGAATCGAAGGCTGATGAAGATATATCGTGAAATTGGCGGGCTGTGCAGGACTTGAACCTGCAACCGAAGAATTAAATCCCCTGCTATACCATTCAGCTAACAGCCCAATGATAATTATAGTGCAAGAATTAGAAGAATTTCAGTATTGCCGTTGCAGCACTAACAATCCCTAGCATAACAGCACTTAGTTTTATAAGAAGACTATTAGTTAACGCTTCGACATCTTTGCGGACTAATGCTATGTCAGAAGATAAATCTTTGCGGACTATTTCCATGTCTTTGCGGACATTGGTTATTTCAGCAGATAAATCTTTACGAACATCGGCTATTTGAGCTTCGTTCTTCTCAAAGCGAGCAGCCATGTCTTTGCGAACATCAGCTATATCACGTTTGACTTCGGTAATATCAGCTTTAGTCGCTACATCAACCGCTTCGTGCGATTCACGAACAGCCAGAGATATAGCTTTTGCCTGGTCTTTAGGTAAACCAGCACCTTCAAGCGTTTCAACAAATTTTAATGTATCAAATGCAACTTGACCCATAGGGAATCCTCCTTTTTGGTAAGTATAACGGATTTCAGGTTCAATCTGCAAAATCTTTCACGTTAATACCTTCATTCGTTTCATTACGGAGAAATATTTTTATGTCAAAATTACATCAACTGATTGCAATAGAAACTAATAGTATTAATGGCGAAACTGTCCAAACGGTTAATGCTCGTGATCTACATACGTTTTTGGAAAGTAAGCAAGACTTTTCCACATGGATAAAAAAACGAATTTCAGATTATGGATTTGTTGAAAATAAAGACTTTATTCGCTTCCACAAAAAAATGGAAGCCAACAACGCTACTATAATCGACTATTACATTTCCCTCGACATGGCGAAAGAACTATCCATGGTTGAGCGCAACGAAAAAGGGAAACAGGCAAGACAGTACTTTATTGAATGCGAAAGACAGGCAAAAACTGCTACTCATGTTATTCCACAAACACTTCCTGAAGCACTACGGCTTGCCGCTGAAATGGCAGAGAAAGTTCAACACTTGTCGTTAGTTAACAAAGAGCAAAAAACCGAAATCGATAGTCTTAAAAACCTGTTCCAGGTTGGCATGTCACCTGTTCAGTTTTGCAAACAACTTAATGGCGTGAACATCAACCAGGTAAATCTATTTCTAGAATCGCGTCATTTTCTCTACGACGCAGAAAAGGATATCTGCAAGCCCCATGTTTGGCGTGTTCACTCCTATGCGAGAGATACGTATCTAACCGAATCACCTTTTATCATGACAAACGATTACGGGCAACGCCAGTGTTACAAAGTTGTTCTGCTAAAAAAAGGCGCTGCATGGCTATATAACCAATACCTCAAAGGTAAGCTACCCATGAAGAAAGACTGGAACGGTGAATTCACCCACGACAAATATAGTCAGGTGGCATAAGATGACGATGAATCAGGACGTTATTATTGCTCGTATCATTGCGGCATCCAAAGATATTTTTACCTGTGAAAAATCCATTGTGACGCTGAAAGATATTTATCATTCTGCTATACGCCAATATTTACTCAAAAATGGTGACCCTAGAGCGAATTGTGGTTCACTTAGCCCAGAAAAACCGGAATACGAAGGGGTCATCAAATATACAAAGCCTCACTATAGAGCGTTAATGAAGAAAAAGCGTGAACTCTATAACGCGCATCGCCGCCACCGCAGAGCAACACAGACACTACTCAAATATCAATCAAAGAAAACGGACGAATAAAGACCGGATTCTACAAATTAATCCCATCTAAATATCAATTAAGGTTTAAAAACATGAACCAGCTTAAACAGCAGGAGCTTCGCTATATCTTAAATAGTGACAGCTTCTCTCGGAAAGAATCCATAAAAATTATCCCCACCTTGCTAATCATCGCGTTGGCAAGCCTCGTTTTACTGTTAGCAAGATAGGAATAACCCATGACTTTATTTGAATTGACTCAGTTGCTCAAGGAGCGAAGAAAAAGCAATGAGCTTAAGGAGCATAACAAATATGAACATCAACGTGAAGTGCTTGGACAACAAAACGTCCCTATCAACTGGCAGGATTTTCGAGGAGATTTTACATGAAAATGCCACGATTGACTGATGATAAGAGATGTAAGTCGAAAGAGGAAGCTATTGCTTATGCAATGCAACAAATAGAGGTTATCAAACAAGGTAAAGAACCCTTATCGCCGTCAATGAAAGAAAAACGTCAAGCAATGGAAATGTACGATAAAGAAGCAAAAGAAATAGAAAAACTAATAACCAAAACATCGACAAATTACCAACCGATAAATACAGAAAATAAAAAATACAACCCTTTCATTGGTCAAGAACTAAGAGATGGACCGTTCGGTGGAAAAATCAGAGGTGATTAGATATGGGAACAGCAACATTAATATTAGGTGAGTCAGGAACAGGAAAAAGTACCAGCTTAAGAAATCTTGATACAAGTAAAACGTTAATCGTTCAATGCATAAATAAACCGCTGCCATTTCCCACTAAACAATGGAAATTAAGAAATAGCGCTAACCCTGATGGCAATGTATATCGTACTGACCAAACCGATAATATCGTAGCCGTTCTTAAAAAAGCGCCACATGAAATTATTGTTATTGATGACTATCAGGCTGTGATGGTTAACGAACTCATGGCAAAGTGCAATGAAAGAGGGTATGACAAATTCACATCTATTGGTAAGAATGCCTGGGAAGTATTTCGAGCTGCTGGCGAGGGTTCAGCGCGTCGGCGTGTTTACATCTTGTCCCACACTCAAACCGATGACTTCGGCAGCGTTCGGATGAAAACGGTCGGTAAATTAGTTGACTCAACACTCGTACCCGAAGGGTATTTTACTATCGTTTTGCGAACACATGTATCAAACGGCTCTTACTCTTTCTCAACTCAATCAAATGGCAGTGATTGCTGCAAAAGCCCTATGGGAATGTTTGATTCTCAACTCATTGAGAATGACCTGAACGAGATAGATAAAGTTATCTGCAACTATTATGGCATCACGCCACAACAAGAGGAAAATAAAGTATGAATCACAACGTTATTTTTACTTATACAGAAGAATCCGCCCTTGCTGCTTATCAGGGAGGCTTCATTAATGAAACAGGCGCATATGTAATCACTATTACGGAGGCTAAATTAACAAGAAGCGAAGGAGGCGCAGAGTTTATTGAATTCTCGGGTGAATCTGAGGATGGGAAAAAAGTTAACTATCTGAGTATTTGTTGTAAGAAAAATGACGGCACAGTCAACAATTTTGGTCAGAATATAGTCAATGCCATTATGGGATGCGTCGGTATTCAGCGAGTCACCTCGGTTGTTCACAACAATAACCTAGTTGCACCAGAATTTCATGGCAAGAAAGTAGGACTTGTTTTACAAAAAATTCTGAGAACAAAGAAAAATGGTGATGAAAGTTACAGCTTTGATATCCGTATGCCATTTGTAGCAAACACGGGGAAAACGCTTTTAGAAAAAGTTGAAAACAAACCCGCTCAAGCTGTTAAAAATCTATTACGCACTCTGAAAGATAGAGACGAGCGTAGACCAACTAATACGCCAGTAAGCACTGAACAAGTAAATAATGAGTTTACCTCTTTTTAGACAAGGAGTCCCCACCATGTGGATTTTAATCTTAGCCATGTACGCCAGCCCTTACGCATCAAGTAACGTAGCCAGCCTTCATACTCAGGAATTTGACACTGAAAACATGTGTCAATTCGCCGCTAAACAGTTTGAGTGGGAATTTGAAACTTTCAAGGATATCAACGCCAAAGCGATTTGCGTTAAGAAATAAGCTAATTATATCGGAGGTTCAACCATGAAACTTAACATCATCAAATTACTAATCACGACATTATTGTTTATCAGCGCAGCGTTTGCCTTCGAACTGATAGTGGGACATCTTGCCCATGCCGATGCCGTCATTGACCCGCAAATCAGGTTTAAACGTGGCGAATTAGGCAATATCCATTTAGGCGGGCAAGAGCTACTGGTTATTAGCATCATGCTAGTGCCAGCTCTTATGGTTTATTTGGGGGTATTTCTTGATACCTTGAAGAAATAGTTACAAAACAAGAAGTCATTACCCCACCTAGCTTATTCCACTTAATTAATACTCATTCATCAATTTTAATATTGAAGGATAGCTATATGCAAAATTTAACAAATGAAAATTATCCCGTTATTGCGGGCGTAGAAATCACGACAGACTCAGAAGGCCGATTCAACCTTAATGCGTTACATAAAGCCAGTGGTGGCAAAGATGCTAAACGCCCTAAAACATGGCTTGAGACAAAACAAGCCAAAGAGTTAATTGAAGAGCTAAGGCAGAATTCCGCCTTAGGTCAAGAAGTAATCAAAGTTCAAAAAGGCGGCATAAATCCAGGCACTTTTGCTCATGAACTGTTAGCCATTGAGTATGCAGGCTGGATTGCACCAAAGTTCAGATTAATGGTTAATCAAACCTTCCTTGATTACAAAACAGGAAGATTAGCCCCTGTCATCCAAACAACAGATTGGTTAGATAATCCCGCCCAATTACGAAAAATGCTAATTAGCTATACCGAGCAAGTGGAAAAAATAAGCAGTGAGCGTGATGAAGCAATTAGAACAAAATCACAAATCAGTCGGACGCGTGAAGCTTCTGCAATGGGTAAACTCAGTGTTGCTACCCGTAAAAATCGGGAGCTAACAGAACGATTAGGAGAAAGTGTTAAACATGCCACCATCACAGCAGTAAAGAATGCTACAGGGAAAGAATATAAATTTGCCCCACTTCGTCGATGGTGCCGTGAGAACGAGGTGGAAGCAACCGAAGTGCCTGATATTCGTTATGGTCAGGTTAAGTCATGGCCTGCTGAATCATGGCTACAGGTATACGGCATCAATCTGAAATCGTTATTTGCTAATAGCCAACGTATTCACTAGAAATTGACCGCTATTTGGTATTTCCGAGCAACTTTAAAAAAGACCAGCGCAAGGCTGGCCAACACCAGGGAAAATGTTGCTGTTAACCAACACACAACAGAAACAAGACTACCATAAATAATTGAATTTGATCAAATTTTGATCAACATTTACATTCATGTAATCAATAACCGGAGAAATACTATGAATAACATCCATGAATACAGAACAACGTTACATCATGTCAAAGCAGGGATGCAGGTTATTTATCATGGTGAGATGATGACAATAATCAGGTTGCGGGAGAAGAAATTAACAAACAAAGGATTGATATATCAATTTGATATCGATGGAGAAAGTGGAACATTAACCGGAAATGGCGGTAATAAAATCACTGTGTTAGAAAAAATAGACGACTTGCATAAAAGTAAAAGTTGGTATGTTTAGGAGATGAAGTGAAGTATGACCTGATACTCGCAGACCCACCCTGGCAATACCAAAACAAAGCATCAAACGGCGCAGCACACAATCACTACAACACCACTGACTTTTACGCCCTCACCCGATTACCCATAGAAACCATCGTTAATGATAACTCCGTACTCTGCATGTGGTACACGGGGAACTTTGCGCTGGAAGCTATCCGGTTAGCAGAAGCATGGGGATTTAAAGTCAAAACCATGAAGGAATTTACTTGGGTCAAGTTGAATAAGTTAGCCAAAGAGCGGATTTCTAAAGCTATCGAAAAAGCCAAGCTGTCTGATGCTGATGACTTTCTGGCATTACTCAATGCTGAAACACGCATGAATGGCGGTAATTATACCCGCAGTAATTCAGAAGATTGCTTAATTGCCATCAAGGGGAAAGGACTAGAACGCAAGGACGCTTCCATCAAACAGGTTATCTACGCCTGTCTCGGTGAACATAGCCAAAAACCCAAGGAAGTCCATTACCGATTAGAGAAGCTCTACGGTGATGTGAAACGTATCGAACTTTTTGCTCGCGACAAAGTGCAGAGGTGGGATATGTGGGGCAATGAAGCGCCTGAGAATAGTGTGAGTTTTTAAATGAGGATAAATAAACATGATTACTTTAGCGGAATGGAACGCTCGAAGGGACAGGCCGCGCCGGATGGATACCGTCAGAATTTGGGCAAGAAATGGACTCATACAGCCCCCACCCATTAAGGACGGTAGAGAGTACCTTGTCGAAGAATATGCCGTCAAAGTCAATAGTCTTAACGAAATTAGCCATCAAAGTATGTTGCTGCAAAGGATAGGTTATGACCGGAATCAGAAAGATAAAAAATCGGGATTTACCCCCTAATTTGTACAAAAGAAATGGCTACTATTCATACAGAGACCCTCGCACACGGAAGGAATACGGTTTAGGCAGAAACAAGGCCTATGCAATTAACGAGGCTATCAGTGCGAATCAGTTATTGCTCAATACAGAGAAAGTAAAACCACTGACAGAGAGGATTGATGGACAGGGAAGTGTCTATTTTCATGAGTTTTTAGATAGATATGAAGAAATATTGAAAACAAGAGGATTAAGAGAAAAAACATTAAAAGACTATCGACAGAGAATAGGCGTAATCAGAAAAGGATTTCTTGATACACCGATACAAAATATAACCACAAAAAATATTGCGGATTTTCTACATCCTTTTATTCATGAAGAAAAAACTACAACTGCGAAACTAATGCGCAGTTTATTAAATGACTGTTTTAAAGAAGCAATATCATTAGGGTTACTACAAATAAATCCGGTTATATCAACAAAGACACCAAAAATAAAAATACAAAGAGCGAGATTATCTTTCAATGATTTTAATGCTATTTTGAGCTTAATAAATAATGACAACCATTGGTTAACTCGCACCATGAAATTAGCTCTAGTTACAGGGCAAAGAGTATCTGATGTTTCAAAAATAAAATATAAAGATATTCATGATAATAAATTATGGATTATTCAACAAAAAACAGGAGCAAAAATAGCAATACCTCTTGATATTGAACTTTATGGAATAAAGTTATCAGATATTTTGGCAGATTGTAAAAATAATTCAGAGTTTGTTATTAATATTAATGGAAATAAAATTACAGTAGAAAAAATATCAAAAGAATTTAGAAGATTTAGAGATATTTCTCAATTGAAATGGAAAGGTGAACCACCCTCTTTTCATGAAATTAGAAGTTTATCAGCAAGACTGTACACTGAAAAAATGGGTAGCGATTTTGCTCGAAAATTGCTTGGGCATAAGTCGGCTGCAATGACAGCTAAATATCAAGATGATAGAAATAATGGTTGGATTGAACTTTAATTTATAGTGAATGAATGGTGAATTATAGTGATAATATTATTTTAATATATTGATTTTTATAAATAAATTATTGTGGAAACTAAGAATGCTTTAGTGGCTTAACTAAGTTGTCTAGCCCTTCCACTTTGACTGTTAACGTCATTTCCATTAAATAACCTAGTCTTCCTTGAGGAAATTCACCTTTACGTGCAAACCAAAGTAAATATTCTTCGGGTAAATCAATCAAAACCCGTCCTTTGTATTTACCGAATGGCATAACGGTATTAGCAATATCGATCAGATCCTGTTTCTGCATGCAGAATTCCACTATATTATTGGTTAATAGAACCAAACACGGCATTCGTTAATCAAGAATGCCGCTTTGCAAACATACTGTCAAATTATCACAAAACTAATCCCGTTATTGCTGCCGATAAGAAACTGACTAGCGTGGAACCATATAATAATTTTAAGCCAAAGCTAGAAACAACATTTCCCTGCTTTTCATTGAGCCCTTTTATTGCTCCTGCAACAATGCCTATTGATGAAAAGTTAGCAAAAGAAACTAAAAAGACCGACAAAATACCTACTGAACGAGGGGATAATTCAGCGGCAACTTGTTTCAAATATCCCATAGCGACAAATTCATTAGATACTAATTTGGTGGCCATAATACTACCTACTTTAAGTGCATCTTCAGCAGGTATACCCAAGATCCATGCTAATGGATAAAACACATAGCCTAAACAATCCTGAAAGCTTATTCCTATCACTGCACTGAAAATGGCGTTAATTCCGGCGATAATCGCAATAAATCCTATCAACATTGCCGCTACAATCAAAGCAACTTTAAAACCAGCCAGAATATATTCGCCTAACATTTCAAAAAAACTTTGTCCATCATGAAGATGACTGACTTGAATATCTTCTTCTTCGTCAACCGAATAGGGATTAATTAATGATAGAATAATGAATGTACTAAACATATTCAGGATCAGCGCCGCAACGACATACTTAGGATCAAGCATTCCCATATAGGCGCCTACAATCGCCATAGAAACCGTCGACATGGCTGTTGCTGCCATCGTATACATACGACGTGGTGACATTCGACTCAATATATCTTTATATGCAATAAAGTTTTCTGACTGACCAAGGATTAATGAACTGACCGCATTAAAAGATTCCAGTTTTCCCATACCATTAACTTTAGCCAGTAATGTTCCTATTATTTTAATAATAAAAGGTAGCACTTTGATATGTTGCAGGATGCCAATTAAAGCTGAAACAAAAATAATTGGACATAATACTCGCAAAAAGAAGGTAGCGAGATTTGCGTCCATCATTCCACCAAATACAAAATCAGTTCCTGCTGCGGCATAAACCAATAAATAGTCAAAAAATTTAGTAAATCCAGCCCCAAATCCCTGACCAATATCTGAATTGAGGAAGAACCAGGCTAATATTAACTCAATAACTAATAGTTGAAAAACATAGCGAATGCGAATACTAGCACGATCGCTACTGGTTAAAATCGATAACCCACCAATAAGAATAATGGATAAAAGAAAGTGAAAAACGGCAGACATAAATATTTCCAAGTAGGTTTTTAATTTAACAAATAGTTATATTATTTTATGTAATAGAAAATAATCGGGCGTGATTTTAATCACAAAAAACCGTATTAAGTGGGTAATTTAATGATTTAACTTGCTGATAGCTAATTGATGATGAATAAAACGATTACGAAATCAAAGCAGTCAACATCCTGCGAATTACTACGCCGAAAAGCCATAAAAGATTAATGTTCTTGTAGTAACTCCATTAATTCATCCTCATTAATAATTTTTATTCCTAACTCATTTGCTTTTGCCAATTTAGAACCAGCAGCTTCACCTGCGATCACCAGATCGGTTTTTTTAGAAACACTGGCAGTGACTTTTGCGCCAAGTAATATTAATTTGTCTTTAAGCTCATCACGCGTTAAACGGTTTAATGTACCGGTTAAAACTAGTGTTTTACCGGTAAATGAACTATTGGTTTTCTTAACTGGTATAGCTGGCCAGCTAATACCAATTTCATTCACTAATTCATTAACAACATCGCGATTATGTTGTTCGTGAAAAAAATTAATAATATGCTTTGCTACTACCTCGCCAACATCGGGTACTGTTTTTAGCGACTCTATATCCGCTGACATGAGTGAAGTTAACGTCGCATAATGTGTCGCCAAATTGCCCGCCGTTGCTTCGCCAACTTCCCGAATACCCAACGCATAAATAAAGCGGGCTAATGTGGTTTGTTTGGATTTATCAAGCGCATTAATTAGATTTTGTGCAGATTTTGGCCCCATACGCTCTAATCTGGCTAAAATATCAGGATTTAAACGGTAAAGATCGGCCGCTGTCGTTACATACTCTTTATCAACCAATTGATCAATAATCTTATCACCCATGCCCTCAATATCCATTGCTCGGCGCGAAACAAAGTGCTTCAAGGCACCCTTACGTTGTGCGGTACAAATTAAACCACCAGTACAACGGATCACAGCCTCACCTTCGATACGTTCAATGGCTGAACCACAAACCGGGCAGTGAATAGGAAACCGAATTTCTCTGCTATCAGTAGAACGTCTTTCAGTGAGCACATTAACAATCTGCGGGATCACATCACCCGCTCTGCGAATAACGACGGTATCCCCAATGCGTATACCTAAACGTTCTATCTCATCAGCATTGTGCAATGTTGCATTGCTTACCGTGACCCCTGCAACCTGAACAGGCTCTAATCGGGCAACCGGTGTAATAGCACCGGTACGTCCTACTTGAAATTCAACATCATGCAATAAAGTTATCTGTTCTTGAGCGGGAAATTTAAATGCCGTAGCCCAACGAGGAGCTCGAGCAACAAAACCAAGCTCTTCTTGCAGCGACAACGGATCCACTTTAACAACGACACCATCTATATCAAAACCTAAGCCTAAACGCTCTTGCTCAATTTGATGGTAATAGGCTAAAACTTGTTGGCTATTTTGGCAAAGCGCTACCTTATCACTAACGGGTAAGCCCCATTTTTTAAACTGCATTAGACATTGATATTGGCTAGCCGGCAATTGTCCGCCCGCTAACAAGCCGAAACCATAACAAAAAAAGGCTAATGGCCTTTTGGCAGTAATACGAGGATCAAGCTGACGTAATGAGCCTGCTGCGGCATTACGTGGATTGGCAAAAATTTTACCATCATTACGCCGAGCTTCCTCATTCAGTTTTTCAAAACCGCGATGAGTCATAAAAACTTCACCCCGAATTTCAATACGCGCAGGAATATTATCGCCGGTCAAACGGAGCGGAATTGCTCGAATGGTACGAATATTAGCCGTAATATTTTCGCCTGTTGTACCATCACCACGCGTCGCAGCCTGCACCAGTTCGCCATGTTCATATAACAGGCTAACCGCCAAACCATCTAATTTAAGTTCACAACAAAATGTCAACTGGCTATTATTTTTTAAACGATCATGTACTCGTTTATCAAAGGCTAAATAACTCTCTTCATCAAAAACGTTATCTAATGACAGCATCGGTATTTCATGGTGTACCTGCTCAAAAGCCGTTAATGGCGCAGCACCAACCCGTTGTGTTGGCGAATCAGCAGTAATCCATTCTGGATGCTCAGCCTCCAATTTTTTCAATTCCTGCATCATCCGATCATATTCTGCATCGGGTATTTCAGGCGTATCTAATACATGATAAAGATATTCATGATGCCGTAATTGCTGTTTAAGCCGAGCAAGATAATTTTGTTGTTCTTTCATTATTCACCATACAACTAAAGACAAATCCCCCGCTATCACGGGGATCGATTACTAATCATCTAATATTTAAGTTAATGCTTTTCTAATTCGGCTATGATATTCCTCTATCATTTGGGGTGTCAGCATTTTGCGATCCTCATCAAGCACGACACCACCAACATCAGCCGCAATACGTTGTGCTGCTTGCAACATCAATTTGAAGTTTTGTGCTGAGTCACCATATGAAGGTACCATCATAAATATAGATACACCCGGAGTGGTGAAATCAGACATGGCCTCTGGCTCAAAAGAACCGGGTTTCACCATATTGGCTAAGCTAAATAAAATCTGCCCAGAACCAGAAGGATCAACATGACGATGAAAGATCTGCCTTTCACCAAACTGAAAACCCGATTGAAAAATACTTTGTAACAACAGATCACCGCCTAAAACTTGACCTTGCAGTGCCGCAACATGTAAAACAGCAACAATATCCTTTTTATCAGCTTCATCAGCTAAGTTACTTTGTTGTTTTTCACCATCAGGATGTTCAACTCCACCAACAGCCTGTTGGCTGCTTTCTGCTGTGTTTGCTACGAAAGCGTCTTCCCTTTCTTCACTATTAATTGAATTTAGCGCAGGCTCAGAAATCTCAAGTTCAAGCTGTTTAGTCTGAACGCTCTTTTCTTGCTTAGCACGAGATCCAATTTCTACTTCAGTATTAGTTAGATGTGGATCATCGTTAGGTGTTTTCACTACCTTAGATGATTCAGATTTTCGGGAAGCAAATTGTTCATTTGCCTTCTGACTAGTCAATTTAGATGCTGATTGTTGTGCCTCCATCATTTTATCGCCAAGGGATGGATCGCCTGCACTCTCAGGTGTATCCTGATTATGTTGTTTACGGCGCTTCATAGGGCGATCTTTAAATAGCTTCGAACGCTCTTTACCACTTGTCCAAAAGCCATGTAACAGTAAAGCTATTATAGCTATCGCACCAACGACCACTAATATTAGACGCAAATCCTGCATCACTCTATCTCTGTTGTTTGAAAAAATAATCGCCACCATGGCGGTATCATTATATTAAGAGTATTTGCCAATAACGTTAAGTGCAACCCTCTACATAATTTTCTTACAAAAAGTTAGATATTTATTCTTTTTTCGCTGTTTTTTTAGCCAACAAAAGACTAGCCAGCTAAAAATCCTATCTATATGATACAAGATCAAACCTAAAGGAGATAATATGAAGTATGATTAATTCAATAAAATCACTAAAAACTGCGAATGGTTTCTATTATTTTGCTCAGGGATGGCAGCTAGTTACTCGTCCAGGTATAAGACGTTTTGTTATCTTACCCTTATTAGCAAATATTATTTTACTCGGTAGTGCCTTTTGGTGGCTTTATAGCAAATTAGGCGATTGGATCCAAACATTACTTTCTTATGTTCCCAGCTGGATGCAGTGGTTAAGTTATCTAATATGGCCTATTGCGGTGATCTCTATTTTACTTATATTTGGCTACTTCTTTAGTACTATCGCCAATTTTATTGCTTCTCCTTTTAATGGCTGGTTAGCTGAAAAATTGGAAGCCGAATTAACAGGAACTCCCGCACCCGATACCAGTTTTGCGGTACTTATTGCCGACATACCGCGGATCTTAGCACGGGAAGTAACAAAATTATGTTACTACCTTATTCGTGTTATTCCGTTGCTGATCCTGTTTTTCATTCCCGGTATTGCTCAGACAATCGCACCGATTTTATGGTTTTTATTTGGTGCCTGGATGATGGCAATTCAATATTGTGATTATCCTTTTGATAACCATAAAGTAAAATTTGATCAAATGAAGTTGGCACTTGCCAATAATCGAACAACCAGTATCCAGTTTGGTGCAATAGTCAATTTGCTGACGATGATCCCTATTATCAATCTGGTTATCATGCCCGTCGCAATCTGTGGTGCAACAGCAATGTGGGTTGATCTCTACCGTCTGAAACATAACCGTCATTAACTCAAACGCTGAAGTTAGCTAAAATTTCTTACCCTAACTTCAGCTATTCTCAGATAGTAATAATAATCAAAATAAATGATTGTGGCATATTTGATGTTAGTATCCACAGTCAACATAAAAATTAAGCTTAATTTACTAAAAAATAGTTATTAGTTACCACCAAATATCCCGTTATATCAGTTAGTAAAAATTAATCAAAGCGACGATAAACACCTGTGCGATATAACGATAGGATAAATTTTTATTTCCAAAATAATTCGCTTAGCGTATGGTGATTAGTACTATATTTGAGCATGTTTATAGCTTCTGAAAAATAGTAAGGACGATCGATGAGCAACATCTTTGAAGATAACTCGCTAACTATTGGTCATACTCCATTAGTTCGTTTGAAACACTTTGGTAACGGAAATTTGTTAGCAAAAATCGAATCACGTAACCCAAGTTTTAGCGTAAAATGCCGCATTGGTGCCAATATGATTTGGGACGCAGAAAAAAAAGGTCTGTTAACCCCTAAACTAGACAAATTGACAACCAATAAAACTTTAATCGAGCCGACCAGTGGCAATACCGGAATTGCCCTGGCTTACGTTGCCGCTGCGCGTGGATATAAGCTTACCTTGACCATGCCTGAAACTATGAGCCTTGAGCGGCGTAAATTATTAAAAGCGCTTGGCGCTAATTTAGTCCTAACTGAAGGTGCTAAGGGCATGAAGGGCGCCATTGAAAAAGCCATCGAAATTGTTGCCACTGCTCCCGATCGTTATCTTCTTTTGCAACAGTTTAATAATCCAGCCAATCCTGAAATTCACCAAAAAACAACTGGACCTGAAATTTGGCAAGATACTGATGGTGAGATAGCCGCTGTCGTGGCTGGAGTTGGTACCGGTGGTACAATTACTGGCATCGGCCGTTATCTAAAAAAGAAAGCAGGCGGTGAAGCCATTAAAATGATTGCTGTCGAGCCAGCCGCATCGCCAGTAATAAGCCAGACATTAGCTGGCCTAGAAATAAAACCTGGTCCACATAAAATCCAAGGCATAGGTGCTGGTTTTATCCCTGATAACCTGGATCTTGATCTTATTGATGATGTGTTTGCTATTAGCGATGACGAAGCGATACAAACCGCTCGTCTAATTATGCAAAAAGAAGGTATTTTAGCCGGTATATCATCAGGCGCTGCAGTTGCCGCAGCGGTAAAATTAGCGGCAAAACCGGCATTTCAAAATAAGAATATTGTGGTTATTTTACCTTCTTCCGGTGAACGTTATTTGAGTACAGATTTATTTTCTGCTGCCAATGCAAGCTAATGACTATTTTTGCGCACAATTAGCTAAAAAAGCACTTTAAAAGTGCTTTTTTTGTGTCGTAGATCAAAGTTTAGTGTGTATTAAGATGATTTCTTGAAACGAGTTTAGTATTTAAGTCATTAATTATTTCGACAATCGAAATTAATCAAAAAATAAGCAGTGAAAATTTACAAATAAGGCATAAACTAGGCAAATTAACATGTCTGGCTCTATAATGTCGATATACATAAAATTTATGTTTGATAATGGAAAAAAAACGTTTTTCTTTTATTATCACTGAAAAGTAATACGCAAATCCAGATTATTTCAGCTAAAATATTTTAGATTTACTAATAAAAAATATTAAGTTTGTTGAGGGAAAAAATATGTTCCAACAAGAAGTCACCATCACAGCACCTAATGGTCTTCACACTCGCCCGGCGGCTCAGTTTGTCAAAGAGGCAAAAAGTTTTTCTTCTGAAATTACACTTTCCTATAACGGCAAATCTGCGAGCGCTAAAAGTTTATTTAAACTACAAACACTCGGCCTGACTCAAGGAACTGTTGTCACTATTTCTGCTGAAGGTGAAGATGAGCAGAAAGCAGTAGAACATCTAGTTAAACTAATGGCCGAATTGGAGTAATGACATACGGGCAATATAACATTTATTTTCTATTTTTTATCCCTGAATATCTTTATCTGGGGATATCTATTTAACCATAAGTATCAAAGCCAGTCCTATGAGCTAGCTATTTTTCGCCCATTGGTAGTAAGGTAACATTTATGATTTCAGGAATTTCAGTATCACCAGGTATCGCCTTCGGCAAGGCATTAATTCTTAAAGAAGCGCCAATTGTTGTCAATCAAAAGAAAATTTCTGACGACCAAATTGACAGTGAAATTAACCGTTTTATTGCTGGACGCGAAAAAGCAATAGCACAATTAAAAACGATAAAAAAAACCGCAGAAAAAAATCTTGGTGAAGAAAAAGCGGAAATATTTGAAGGTCATATAATGCTGCTTGAAGATGAAGAACTTGAGCAGGAAATTTTTTCTTTCATCAAAAAAGAGCACAAAACTGCGGATGCTACAGCCCAAAAAGTGATTGAAGAACAAGCCACAGCATTAGAAGAATTAAATGACGAATACCTCAAGGAACGTGCCGCTGACGTCAGAGATATTGGTAAACGCCTGCTAAAAAATATTTTAGGGTTGCCTATTGTTGATCTTGGTTCAATTACAGAAGAAGTCATTTTGGTTGCGGCAGATCTTACCCCGTCTGAAACCGCACAATTAAACTTGAAGAAAGTGCTTGGCTTTATTACTGATATAGGCGGACGCACTTCTCATACTTCAATTATGGCCAGATCGCTGGAAATTCCGGCTATTGTTGGCACAAGCAATGCAACGAAGAACATCCAACCAAACGATTATCTTGTTTTAGATGCTCTCAATAATCATATTTATCAAAATCCATCTGATAGTGAGATTGACAAGCTTAAACAAATTAAAGATGAGTATTTACGTGAAAAAAGTGAGCTCGCAAAATTGAAAGATTTGCCCGCAATAACTTTAGATGGTCATCAAGTTGAAGTTTGCGCAAATATTGGTACTGTACGTGATGTAGAAGGTGCTGAGCGTAATGGTGCTGAAGGTGTGGGTCTGTACCGTACTGAATTTCTGTTTATGGATCGCAATAATTTACCTAGCGAAGAAGAACAATTTCAAGCTTATAAAGCGGTTGCAGAAGCTATGGGGCCACAGGCTATTATTATTCGTACCATGGATATTGGTGGGGATAAAGATCTTCCCTATATGAACCTACCGAAAGAAGAAAATCCTTTTCTTGGTTGGCGAGCAATTCGTATTTCCCTTGATCGCAAAGAAATCCTGCACGCTCAATTACGTGCTATTTTAAGAGCCTCTGCCTTCGACCATCTACGTATTATGTTTCCCATGGTCATTTCTGTGGAAGAAATTCGCACCTTAAAAGAAGAGCTAGCTATACTTAAACAGCAATTAACCGAGGAAAAGCACGCTTTCGATCAGTCGATTGAAGTTGGGATTATGATTGAAACACCAGCAGCTGCGGTTATTGCGCATCATTTAGCAAAAGAAGTCGATTTTTTTAGCATCGGAACCAATGATCTAACACAGTATACCTTAGCGGTTGATCGCGGAAATGATCTGATTTCTCACCTTTATAATCCAATGTCTCCTTCAGTGTTAAAACTTATTAAACAAGTTATTGATGCTTCTCATGCAGAAGGGAAATGGACAGGTATGTGTGGTGAGCTTGCTGGTGATGAACGTGCTACACTATTATTACTTGGTATGGGATTAGATGAATTTAGTATGAGTGCAATCTCAATCCCAACTATTAAAAAAATTATCCGAAATGCAAATTTCAAAGATGCAAAAACATTAGCAGAACAAGCTCTTAATCAACCGACAGCGAAGGAATTGATGGATTTGGTTGAAACATTTATTAAAGAAAAAACACTTTGCTAAAATCATCAACCAACTCTTGACCCCATAAGAAAACAATTAATTAGCAACTGTCTTGAACGTTAAAATTATGGAGAAACGTGATGGTACGACTCATTCCATTCTTCGTTCTTTCTGAGCATCGCGTTCAGGATAGTCAGCAGCTTGCGCATACAGGCGACCAGCGCCACTTTTTTGGCTTTTCCCGCTGCAAGCAGACGCATGTAAAAGGCTTTTATCACCGGATTAAAGCGAGTTGCTACAAGCGCGGCCATATAAAGTGCTGTTCGGACTCCGTCCCTTCCGCCAAATATGGTTCGCCGACCACGCATGGTACCCGAGTCCCGGTTTATGGGGGCAACGCCTACAAGCGCGCTAATAGCTCGCCTCGAGAGGCTGCCCAGTTCGGGAAGCTCCGCCAACAACGCAGCAACTGTCATGGTACCAACCCCTTTAATGCTGCTCAGCCTAGCGGCCAGATCCTTAAAGTGGTTCCTTATGTGGTTGTTCATATCCTCATCGATTCTGGCAAGTTCATCTTCCAGCGCCTTGATGATGATGTTGATGCTTTTTCTATTCTGTGGATGTGCGGTATACAGCCTATTACGTTCTGCCACCAACATTGTAATCAACTGGCGTCTGCGTACGACCATCGCAGCAAGAACCTGACGTTCTGCATTTGGCAGAGTCCGGATAAAGCGCTCTCGCTCCGGATGTCGATTAATAACCTCTGCCATTTGTGCAAGCACTTTGGCATCAATACGGTCAGTTTTTGCCAGATAGCCCATAGCGCGGGCAAAGTCTCGGGATTGTCTGGGATTGATCACAGTGACGTCAAAGCCTTCAGCCTGGAGCGAGCAGGCCACAGTAGCTTCAAGCCCGCCAGTTGCCTCCATCAGAACCAACACCACCGAATGCTTTCTCAATTCGGCGATAATGGCATCAAAACCGTCAGAGTCATTACTGACCGTAAACTGTGCAATATCACAGCTGGCTGCTATGTCCAGCGTTGCTTTAGAAACATCAATACCCACACAAAGTGGATTTGGCTGACTCATGATTACCCATCCTTGCAAATGCGTTATGGAGTACGGACAACTGTTCGGGTTTCAGATGAGTGGCTCAGTGTATGCGCCGGTCGCTAATTAACGGGCTTAAAACCCTAGGAGGAATCGGGCTGCATGCACCTTGCCAAATCTAATCGTAACTATTTTAAACCGTTTTCAAGATACAAGGAGGAATCGGGCTGCATGTACCTTGCCAAATCTAATCGTAACTATTTTAAACCGTTTTCAAGATACAAGGAGAAGATCCATGGGTCTGTTTGACAAACTCAAATCACTGGTTTCAGATGATAAAAATAGCACTGGTAATATTGATATTATTGCGCCAATTTCAGGTGAAGTTGTTAATATAGAAGATGTTCCAGATGTTGTTTTTGCCGAGAAAATTGTTGGTGATGGCATTGCTATCAAGCCTACTGGTAACAAAATTGTTGCTCCAGTTGATGGAACTATTGGTAAAATATTTGAAACGAACCATGCATTTTCTATCGAATCAGATAATGGTATTGAGTTATTTGTCCATTGCGGTATTGATACAGTTGAATTAAAGGGTGAAGGATTCACCCGAATAGGAGAGGAAGGACAAAAAGTACAAAAAGGAGATTTAGTGCTTGAACTTGATCTTCCTCTATTAGAAGAAAAAGCAAAATCGACATTAACACCTGTGGTCATTTCTAATATGGATGAAATAAAAGAGCTAACTAAACTTAGTGGCTCTGTTGTTGTAGGTGAAACCGTTATTATGCAGATCAAAAAATAAACTACCATTCTTCCCTTCATTAATAATTAATGAAGGGAACTTCTTCTCTATTTCGCTATTTAATAACAATGATTGTTTACTATAAACAACTATTTATCTTTGATATTATTTAATTCAATTAAATAATCCGGTGGAAAGATAACGATCCCCTCTGTCACAAATAATAGTCACAATAACTGCCCCAGGGTTCTGTTTAGCAACGCGTAATGCCCCTGCCACAGCGCCTCCTGAACTAACACCACAAAAGATACCTTCATCTATTGCTAGGCTCTTCATCATTTGTTCTGCTTCTATCTGAGTGATATCCAATATTCTATCAACTTGTGCAGATCTGAATATACTTGGAATATAATCTTGAGACCAGCGCCGAACCCCTGGAATATAGCTATTTTCCGCTGGTTGCAAACCGATTATTTCTATTTTATTTGATTTAGATTTTAAATATTGGCTGACACCGGTAATTGTCCCAGTTGTCCCCATACTTGAGACAAAATGCGTGATCCGCCCTGCTGTCTGACGCCAAATTTCAGGGCCTGTCGTCATAAAATGGGCTAATGGATTATCAAAATTATTAAATTGATCAAGCACTTTACCTTCATTTCGAGATTGCATCTCTAATGCACGATCACGAGCCCCTTCCATCCCTTCCGCTTCACTAACCAAAACTATTTCAGCACCATAAGCTCGCATCACTGACTGACGTTCAACACTCATATTTTCCGGCATTAATAATTTTAGTTTATATCCCTTTATGGTGGCTATCATTGCCAATGCGATCCCTGTATTACCACTAGTTGCTTCAATTAAGGTATCACCAGGTGTAATTTGACCTCGTTTTTCTGCTTGCTGGATCATAAAAAGGGCAGCACTATCTTTGACTGAACCGGCAGGATTATTACTCTCTAGTTTTACCCAAATTTCAGCATCCCTATTTTTAGCCAATCTTTTTAGCTTAACTAGTGGCGTATTACCAATAAATTTTTCCAAATAATCCACATTATTTACCTAATTATTTTTATTATAAAGAATAAAACAACGCTAATAGCAATATAAACAACAAAAATAGCTGATAATCCTTGCAACAAAGTTATAATATGCAACTTTGATTAAAGGATTTAAACAATTCAATTTTTATGTCATATCTTGATATAATTTATTACTAAATTAAATCATTATTGTGCAGACCAAATAATACCACTTACTTTCCAATTAGCTAAAACATCATTTGATGGCACTAGATTTTTGGGACCACTCCATTTGCCAGTAAAACGATAAGTAACATGGCTAGATTGAGGAGAAACACAATTGATAGTTAACATATTGGTTTGCTTTGAATCAGGGTAACAACTACCTTGCACTGCGTTTTGATAGATTTGCGAGAATAGTGTTCCTATTTTTGTATCCCATACTGTTTTAATATCTTCATCCACGATTTCGATTCGCTTAACTTCCCCATTCTCAACACCATAAATAACTATCTTTTCTTGAAAATTATTTATACCTTGGAAAAGAGACATTAATTGCCCCTGCTCAATTTGCATTCCAGAGCGAAAATGGTATCGGTTATTTAACGCTGCTGCAATAATCTGCTCTTCCATCGGGGTCATTTTATTAATCTGACCAACTCCGGTAGCGGAAATTTTAACTGAACTGGCAAACCAATTCATTGGATATAAACTTGACCATGAAATACTGCTACATCCGGTTAGTGATAATAGACTTGTTGCAAATGACACTTTTAACCAAAATAATCGGCTGTTGCCAAAAAGTTGTGGCATAAAAAACCCCTTAAAATTAATTTACAATATAATAAAAAAAGTAAAAATATTAATAATTTTATTTAAAATTTGTTTATAATGTGTGAAATTAGCAGCGTGATAGAATACAAGTTAATAATCTACAAAAAAGTAAGTAAAACAAGTTTTTTCCAAATAAAGATGAAATTAACTTTTATTAATCTGACAGTTTAAAAATAACCCACTAATACCAATAAAAAATACACTGGCACAAGATTGCGCAGTCTCTATGTTTACCTTATGGAAAAGAAATTTATCCCAACTATAAAAAATGGTGTGATCGCTATTTTTTTATCAAACATCGCAATGAGCCACGCGGCGTTGGCGGCCTTTTCTTTGACGATTTAAACCAGCCCGATTTTACTACCTGCTTTCACTTTACACAGGATATTGGCAATGGTTTTCTTAAGGCATATTTACCTATTGTTGAAAAAAGAAAACAGACAGCTTGGAGTGAACGCGAGCGCCAATTTCAATTATACCGCCGAGGACGTTATGCAGAATTTAATCTGGCATGCGATCGTGGAACCCTGTTCGGGCTGCAGACTGGCGGTAGAACAGAATCAATTTTAATGTCCTTACCACCACTAGCACGCTGGGAATATAACTATCATCCTGAGTCCAATTCAGATGAAGAAAAACTTTATAATCATTTTTTAATCGAAAAAGAGTGGGTATAAATATTAGCAGCACACTTATTTTTTAAGTGTGCAATTTGTTATTAACGTTTTTTAAGATGGGCAATTAGACGTTTACGCTTACGTAGCTGCGTTGGTGTCAATTTATTTTTCTTGCCGGCATAAGGATTAGCGCCTTCTTTAAATTGAATACGAATCGGCGTCCCCATAACCTGTAATGTGCAACGAAAATAGTTCATTAAATAACGTTTGTAAGAATCGGGTAATTCAGCAACTTGATTGCCATGGATGACCACAATCGGTGGATTATAACCGCCGGCATGAGCATATTTCATTTTCACTCTGCGACCTCGTATCAGGGGTGGCTGATGTTCTTCTTCTGCCATCTTCATAATACGTGTTAATAAGGCTGTACTTACTCGCCGTGTTGCCGATTCATAAGCTTCATGGATAGACTCAAATAAATTACCAACACCACTACCATGCAACGCTGAAATAAAATGCACTTTAGCGAAATCAATAAAACCTAATCGCAAATCCAGCATATCTTTAACCGATTGACGATCCTCTTGCGACATGCCATCCCACTTATTGACTACAATCACCAGAGAACGCCCTGCATTCAAAATAAAACCTAATAATGATAAGTTTTGATCAGAAATACCCTCTCTGGCATCAATAACCAGTAAAACAACATTAGCATCTTCAATTGATTGCAACGTTTTGATCACCGAAAATTTTTCGACCGTTTCAGTTATTTTTCCGCGCTTACGCACACCCGCTGTATCAATCAGTATATATTCACATCCATCCCGTTCCATCGGAATATAAATGCTATCCCGCGTTGTACCTGGCATATCATAAACAACTACTCGATCTTCGCCCAAAATACGGTTAGTTAAGGTTGATTTACCAACATTTGGCCGACCAACAATCGCTAACTTAATCGGTAGTGAACGCGGATCAAAGGCTTCTTCTTCACTATTATTATCAAGCGCCTCTTTCTCTTCCTGAGCAAGCCAATAAGCTGCATTAGCCTCCTCTGGCGACAATTCAATATCATTGGCTGATTTTTGCGGCGAATAGGGAGAAACCACTTTTTCAATCAGTTGAGTAACACCACGTCCATGAGATGCGGCAATGGGATAAATATCCTTGATCCCAAGTGCATAAAAATCACCTAAAACTGTATCGATATCCAAACCATCAGTTTTATTTGCTACCAGGTAACTATCCTTTTTGCGACTGCGCAAATGTTTCGCAATCTCATAATCTGCCGGCATCAATCCTGAACGAGCATCAACCATAAAAAAAACAATATCAGCTTCTTCAATCGCTAGTAAGGATTGAGAAGCCATATGGGTTTCTATCCCCTCTTCTGAACCATCGATACCACCGGTATCAATAATAATGAATTCCTGTCCTGCAAACTCTGCTGTGCCGTATTTTCGGTCACGGGTTAAACCAGGAAAATCAGCAACCAGCGCATCCCTAGTTCGAGTTAATCGGTTAAATAAGGTAGATTTTCCTACATTTGGACGCCCTACTAGCGCAATGACAGGTATCATTTTTAAGATGCCTCATAAAAATTAAAATCGGTATTCTGATTCCAATCTTCAGAATACTAAAAAATAAAACGGCTGCGGAAATCAGCAGCCGTTAATTCTATCTGGAAAATAAGAAAATGTCAGGCAATTAACGTTCAATCAGATATACAGTTCCATCTTTTGCCTGAATAAGTAATTTATCACTGGCAATAATCGGACGGCTGCGTAAGCCCGAACTATCAACTTTATTTTGTGCCACAAATTGACCATCTTGGGTATCTAACCAATGAAGATAACCTTCACCATCGCCAACTACTAAATAACCATCATAAATAGCCGGTGCGGTCAAATTGCGATGTAATAAAGCATCTTGTGTCCATAAAGTGACACCATCATTTTTACGAATGGCCAGCACACGATCATTTTGATCAACTAAGTAGATAATATCATTAGCGACAATAATATCATTCACCGTGCCTAGATCACGCTTCCAGATAATTTGGCTAGAGCGCATATCCATTGCAACTAAATCACCATTATACGCAATAGCAAAGATAGCGCCTGAATTAGTATCAATAACCGGCGTCATATTAACATCGTGCAAACGATCAATTTCCGTTGCATCACGGATCTGAGAAATATATTGTTGCCAGGCAATCTGCCCTTGAGCAAGCATTATGGCACTAATACGACCACCATCACTACCAACAATCGCGACGCCATAAGCAGTAGCTGGCGCTGACTTTCCTCTTACTGATAATGTCGAGGTGTCTAAATTAATACTCCATTTACTTTGTCCAGTCTGTGCATCTAACGCTTGTAACACACCGTTACTGGTATGGATCAATACCAAACCGTCACTCACTACTGGCTGCGAAAGTGCTTCTCCGGCAACATCTGTTTCCCATGCCATTTCTCCATCGGCTTTATTCAATGCGATAACTTTGCCAGTTTCTGTCCCTATATAAAGCTTATCTCCTGAAACCGTTAATCCGCTGGAAAGTAAGGCCGGCAAATTAGCCGTGAAAAAACCAACATGTTCTGATAAATCAATTGACCATAGTATCTCACTTGAATCAACATCCATTGCTTTCACCGTTCCTTTACGATCGGCTGCATAAACAACAGAATCATCGTAAGCCGGTGAAAGTTGAGAATAATATTTTCCACTACCATCCCCTATCGAGCGATGCCAGATGATAGAAGGGGTAAATTGATTGTCAACCTCAGGTAAAGGAGACATTACGATAGAATCTTTTTCCGTTGAGCATCCCATTAATAAAGTCATTGCCAACAAACCAACCAAGAGCGTTCTAGCCAATTGCATGTTAATATTCCTCTTAGTTTGGCAAGCTATTAATTTTTATTTTTAATATTGTCTTCATCATTTCAGCTCCACTTGATTCAATT
This sequence comes from Arsenophonus endosymbiont of Crataerina pallida, assembly GCF_964020125.1. NCBI lineage: Bacteria > Pseudomonadati > Pseudomonadota > Gammaproteobacteria > Enterobacterales > Morganellaceae > Arsenophonus > Arsenophonus endosymbiont of Crataerina pallida. Next base: position 1,502,257 of record NZ_OZ026540.1, read on the forward strand.
CCTTTAGAATAAGCTGCACGAGCGCCAGCAACATCACCTTTTTTCAATAATATATCGCCACGAATATCTTCAACAATCGTACTCCATCCTTTATCCTGTACTTGAGTCAAAGTAATCAGTGCTTGATCTGTCTTGTTCAAAGTTAACTGTACGCGTGCCAATCTGACATTGATCAAATCTTTAAGATCATCTAATTTTGCTACTGCTAATGCCTTTAGTAATGCTTTTTCTGCACCAGCAATATCACTCTTTTCCACCGCAATTTTGGCAAGTTCAATATTGGTCAATACACCATAAATATTGTTTGTTTCATTAGCAAATTGTTCGCCAGCAGCCAGTGCTTGTTTTGAACCTGTCTGCAATTGAGATGAAATTTGTTCAAAGGCTTGAGCACTTTCTTGCAAACGATTTGCCTGATGTGATTGCCAATAATTCCAACCAATAATCGCGCCAACTCCGACAGCTAACCCAATTACTAACGCTTTGCAATTGTTAACAAAAAAGCGTTTAATAGCATCTACCTGCTCGTTTTCAGTGGTATAGACTTCCACAGAGTCTCCTTTAACCTAAAAGTTCAACCAAACGTACAGCAACATTCTGCTGAGAAATTTTTTCCTGTTCGCCGGTACGCAAATCTTTTATTGTGACTTCATCCGATTGACACTCATCTTCACCTAAAATTAGGGCAATTTTCGCCTGGTGTTTATCTGCGCGAGCTAACTGTTTTTTAAAGTTACCTCCACCATGATGAGTCATTAATTTCAAAGTTGGCAATTTATCGCGAATTTTTTCCGCCAGGACTAATATTGCCTGTTGACTTGCCTCACCACAAGCAACCAAATAAACATCAACTAAGGTACAGTCAGCAACAAAACCTGGATTAAGCTGTTGCACCAATAACACCATGCGCTCCATTCCCATCGCAAAACCTACCGCGGTGGTCGCCCGCCCGCCGAGCTGATCGACCAGACCATCATAGCGGCCGCCGGCACATACCGTACCCTGCGCACCTAATGCATCAGTAACCCACTCAAATACAGTACGATTATAATAATCTAAACCACGAACTAAACGTTGATTAATTCGATATTGAACGCCTGCTGCATCAAGTAATTTACAAAGTCCAGTAAAATGTTGTTTCGAGTCATCGTCAAGATAATCAGCAAGTAATGGCGCATCATTAAGCAGTTTTTGCACGTCAGGATTTTTTGAATCAAGGATGCGTAACGGATTAGTCAACAGTCGACGTCGGCAATCTTCATCCAATTTATCTTCATACTGTTGCAAAAAAGTGACTAATGCCTGACGATATTTTGCGCGCGCTGCTAATGAACCAATCGAGTTTAATTCCAGTGAAACATGGTTAGCGATCCCCAATTCTCGCCACCAACGTGCTGTCATCATGATAAGTTCGGCATCAACATCGGGCCCGGCTAAACCAAAAACTTCTGCACCTAACTGATGGAATTGGCGATAACGCCCTTTCTGTGGCCGCTCATAACGAAACATCGGGCCTAAATACCAGAGACGTTGTTGCTGATTATACAATAAACCATGTTCGATCCCAGCGCGTACACAACCAGCTGTATTCTCTGGACGCAGTGTTAAGCTGTCACCATCCCGGTCATCAAAGGTATACATCTCTTTCTCAACCACATCAGTGACCTCACCTATTGCGCGAGAAAATAATGAGGTTTGCTCTACGATGGGAGTTCGAATCTCACTAAAACCATAACTAGCAAGGATTTGTTTTGATTTACTTTCAATTTTTTGCCAGAATTGAATATCGGCAGGAAGACAGTCATTCATACCGCGAATAGATTGAATGTTTTTAGCCACGTTATTTCTCTATTTAAAAATCTACCATAATATGGATTATAAAAGTGAATATTAACAGGGTGCAATCCATAAACAAAATCGGCTCATTACTTTATGAGCCAATATGATTAAATTATTTATCTAATTGTTCAATATCAATCCGCCAATTTTCATCCAACATAACGGCCTTTGCCCGAATTTTAGCTTCCAACTGATAGATCATATCAACATTGTCTAAACGTTCTTTTTGACGAACGCCGTCTTCATAAAATCCGCTCTTTGCTCTTGCCCCTGTGACGCCAAGGGTAGAAACCTCGGCTTCACCAGGACCATTAACAACACAACCAATAATTGAAACGTCCATCGGGGTAATAATATCTTCTAACCGTTCTTCTAATGCATTAACGGTACCAATGACATCAAACTCTTGACGTGAGCAGGTTGGACAAGCAATAAAATTAATACCTCGCGAGCGAATACGCAGAGATTTCAAAATATCAAAACCGACTTTAACTTCTTCAACCGGATCAGCGGCTAATGAAATACGTAATGTATCACCAATCCCCTCAGACAATAACATTCCCAATCCGATAGCAGATTTCACCGAACCGGCTCGCGCTCCACCCGCTTCGGTAATACCTAAATGTAAAGGTTGATTAATTTTATCAGCTAGTAAACGGTATGCGCCTACAGCCAAAAAAACATCTGAAGCTTTAACGCTAATTTTAAACTGATCAAAATTCAATCTATCTAATATATCCACATGGCGCATAGCCGATTCAACTAACGCTGCTGGCGTGGGTTCCCCATATTTTTCTTGAATATCTTTTTCTAATGAACCACCATTAACGCCGATCCGAATAGGAATATTTTTATCACGTGCACAGTCAACAACCTGACGAATACGTTCTTCATTACCAATATTACCTGGATTGATACGTAAACAATCCACACCATATTCAGCTACTTTTAGTGCAATACGATAATCAAAATGGATATCAGCAATCACAGGAACATTAACTTGTTGCTTAATAAGTTTAAACGCTTCTGCTGCATCCATTGTAGGCACAGAAACACGCACAATATCAACGCCCACTCGTTCTAAAGATTTAATCTGTTTAACTGTCGCTTCAACATCCGTTGTCCGCGTATTTGTCATAGATTGTACTGTGATGGGTGCACCATCACCAACGGGAACATTTCCTACATAAATGCGCGTTGATTTACGCCTTTTTATCGGTGATTGATTATGCATATTACTCTCCTTCAACATCCATGTTTAATAAGTTGCGCTATTTCTATAATTGAAGCCATCGAATTGACGATGGCTTCTTATTTGTTCACAATTTATCATTATTTATAGATGTTGTCTTACAATATTCATTTACAATCCAGGCAATTTAAACTTGGCTGGACGATTAGCTTTAATAAAGCGATTTAGATCAACGGAATTACCTTTGAATAACAGATTAACATTGGCGGGTATACCAATATTAAATTGATAAGGAAGTTCACCATTTAATTCAAGTTTCTGGCCTGCATTTTTAATACCACTAAATAAAATCTTACCTTTAGCATCACGAACTTCTAACCAGCACTCCCCTTTAAAGTTCATCACAACTCCATCACCAGATTCTATATTAGCAGCATCAGTATCAGTAGAAACCTCTGCTGTTCTATCTCGTTCTGGATTACTATTATTATTCATACTGCCTGGCAATGGTACTGTTTTTACTTCTGCTGGATTTACTGACTCGATATTAGCATTTATATCACTATTTTTTGGTGTTTCAGAAGTTAATGGCGTTTTAGGAGCCGGTGATACGACATTATTAGCTATCGATGAGGTTACCGGCTGTACAGTAGTTTCTGTCGACGATGTATTTAAATTATTCTGTTCAGTCTCTGCTACTTCACCAGGAGTAGAAGAAGTTGGATCTGCCGGCATTTGAGCAGTATTCGAGCGATTCTGTTCAGCCATCGTGGCAATTTCTTGTTTTTGTACTTTATAACCCTGCCACCACCAAATACCTACCATGGCAATACAAATAATGATAATTAGCCAGGTAAATTTCATTAACCAGCCTTCGCGTTTTTTACGGGTTTTTCCTAGAGAATAACTCTGCATAGGAGAAACTACAGCTGCTTTTGCTGGTGTATGTTTATCCAATAATTCAAGAATTTCTTTTTCTGGAATTTTCACTAATTTTGCATAAGAACGAATGTAACCACGCAAGAAAATAGGATCAACATTATGGGAATTGCTGTCTTCTTCTATCTCACGTACTGTGCACACTTTTAAGCAAAGTCGCTCGGCAACGATTTCTCGGGAAAGACCAAGCGTTTCCCGTGCCTGCAATAAACGTTGGCCAACGGTGATTTCTGTTTTTTCTGTTTTAGGTTTGCTATTCATTCGCGGAAATATTGGTCTTTTTTGAGTTTTAACATCATGAAGGCTTTTAAAAAACTTCATCTATAAGTTAATAAAAAACCTTCATACCGATAATATTTCTTATTTTACTTTTGAAATATTTTGACAATTCAGCCCACTACGCTCTTCCTCTTTCCTCAATTTAATTATCTCCTCAGATATGTTTTCAGAGCATAAAAAGTCTAAATAATAATATCGCATACTTGTATTATTGATTGCTGATGAACGAATTGCCACTTTAAAATATTTTAATGCTAAATCTGGTTGCTTTTGCTGACGCATAATGACCGCCATGCCTAAATTTGCTATCCCATTTTTTGGCTCTACCAGCATTATCTTCTTAAAATGATAAGATGCTGCTGGATAATTCCCTGCTGATAAATAAGCAATGCCTAGCTGTGTCCGTGTCACAATCGCAATATCAACGTCTTTATTAATACTAATACATCCTATTAATAAACCCACTAACAATAGAATATTAATGATAGATATCCTTATCATATCACTCTCGTTTGTTTATATAGCTGGTAATAAAAGGAATTATGATATCTAATTCTCTTTATTTACATAATTAATATTCAGACTGCTTTTACTATAATTGGTTCACCAACAAGCTGTTTTTTCAATGTTCGTTTTGTTCGATCAATAACATCACCCGCTAATTGACCACAGGCCGCATCAATATCATCACCACGTGTTTTACGCACAATAGTAGTATAACCATATTTCATCAATACTTTTGCAAAACGATCAATACGACTATTAGAACTACGGCTGTAAGGCGCACCAGGAAATGGGTTCCAAGGAATTAAATTAATTTTGCTAGGCGTATGCTTAAGACATTCAGCTAGCTGATGTGCATGTTCAATACTATCATTCACACCATTTAGCATCACATACTCAACGGTAACACGTCCCTGATTTGCATTAGATTTAGTGAGATAACGCCGAACACTAGCTAGGAAGGTTTCAATATTGTATTTTTTATTAATAGGTACAATCTGGTCACGAATTTCATCAGTCGGAGCATGCAAGGAAATTGCCAAAGCAACATCGATCATATCACCCAATTTATCAAGCGCAGGCACAACACCAGACGTCGATAAAGTCACCCGTCGTTTTGACAATCCAAAGCCAAAATCATCCATCATAATTTCCATTGCTGGAATAACATTGTTTAGATTTAATAGGGGCTCTCCCATTCCCATCATCACAACATTGGTAATTGGCCGCCGGCCACTAGATTTTAAAGAGCCGATGACTTTAGCTGCCCGCCACACCTGGCCTATGATTTCTGCAACGCGTAAGTTACGATTGAAACCTTGTTGAGCGGTTGAACAAAACTTACATTCAAGGGCACAGCCAACTTGAGAAGAGACACAAAGTGTCGCTCGATCATCTTCAGGAATATAGACTGTTTCGACTTGTTGCTCACCTACCGTGATTGCCCATTTGATAGTGCCATCAGCAGAGCGCTGCTCTTGCGCAATTTCAGGCGCCCGAATTTCTGCAACTGCTTTTAATTTAGTCCGCAACACCTTATTGATATCAGTCATCAAATCAAAATCATCATAACAGTGGTGATAAATCCATTTCATTACCTGATCGGCTCGAAATGGTTTTTCACCCATGTCACTAAAAAATTGCCGCATCTGTTTACGATCCATATCCAACAAATTAATTTTTGTTGATTTGGTAACAGGAGAAAAAGAGGGCACACACTGCGCTGTTGTTTTAGATTGAAACATTTTTATTGCCTCGTTATTACACTTTTCGGCGAAAACTGTAGATTTTTAATAATTAACTATATTTATTGGCATTAAATCTTATTTTAATAGCTTTATATGCCATAACCTTGTCAATAAATCACTTAACAAGGCATGGTATTTTACAAACTTTATTAATATTTTGCTAATAATATCCTATTTCTGTTTGTTAACGCGGACAAATTTCGTCATCAGTAAAGAAAAAAGCAATTTCTCGCTCTGCTGACGCGACAGAATCTGAACCATGGACTGCATTTTCGGTAAAACTATCAGCATAATCAGCACGTAATGTCCCAGGCAATGCCTTAGCGGGATCCGTTGCGCCCATCAAATCACGATAGCGCTGTATAGCATCGTCACTAGCTAAAACTTGCAACATTATGGGGCCTGAGGTCATAAACTCGACTAATCCTGCAAAAAAAGGCTTACCTTTATGCTCAGCATAAAATCCAGCTGCCTGTTCTTCGCTTAAATGCACCATTTTAGCAGCAATAATTTCAAATCCAGCTTGCTCAAACCGGCCATAAATCGCACCAATAGCATTTTTCTTAACTGCATTTGGCTTAATAATGGAAAACGTGCGTTGTATTGTCATTAGAAATCCTCTTAGCTGTTATTTTTCATCAGGATATTTTTGCCTTGCATCCATTCTGCCCGCCAAGAAAAAGATTTATCATCATTTTATTAAGGCAAAATAGCTAGCTATTATAAATATTGGCAATTCAATTGCCCACTTAACGATAAATTTTGTTAATTTTTTTTTATACAATTTTTTTATTTCTTTAGCTTAAATCACATTTTTATAAAACTTAAAACACCAGCCATGATCACAAACAATAATCTGCCCAATTCTCTTTAGGATTTAGGCATAAACAAATTTAAATATAAAAAAGCGGGGTATAAATAAGGGAATAATGGGTGACATAATTTAACAATTTTTAACAGCAATGGTGCTGCGCAACCAGCCCCCTATTTTACGTTGATAAAATGGCTGCGTATGGCACACAATAAAATGATCGATACCTGTACTATTCGGTTGCAAAAAATAAAAATCAACTGACTGATTAGCTTCCAGATAATCAAGCGCCATGCTTCCTAACTGCGGAATTAATAGTTGCCCTTCTTTTTCATAGCCAATATTAATTTCTAAAGCAATAAGCATAACCGACGCTTCTACTACAGTATCATCCTCCGCTTGCAGTAAAAAAGCACGGCGTATGATTTTATGTTGTTGGAAAAATTGACATAGCACATTGATTAATTGTTGCGGCATAGTTTCAGGTATGCGCAATTTAATGACACTACCGCCTGGCACTGTAATGGTAGTCATCAGCGCGGCTTGATTAATTTTATTAGCTGCCATTTTAGCTTCTTTCCTAACTAATACTCTTTTGCTAACTAATTATTTACCCGTGGAAATAATATTTCTGGGTAAATAATCATACCAAATAACCGCTATTTTGCTTTTTTTAGCAATAGACTAGCAATCGTCCTGACGCCAATGCCAGTCGCACCTTCCGCCCATAAATTCACAGCAGATTTACGATAAGCCGCCGAACAATCGATATGTAACCACCCCTTATGATAATTTTCAACAAAATGAGATAAGAAAGCAGCAGCGGTGCTGGCGCCCGCAGTATGAGAAGGTGATGCAATATTATTGAGATCAGCAAATCCAGAAGGTAATTGGCGGCGATGAAATTCAGCTAAAGGTAATCGCCAAAAGAGTTCATTCTCCATTTCTGCTGCTGACATCAATTCAGCCACCAATTTGTCATCAAAACTCAATACCGATTGATAATCGTTACCTACCGCGATTTTGGCAGCGCCAGTTAACGTAGCAGCATCAATAATTAATGCTGGTTTTTCTTTGCAAGCATCGATCAATCCATCTACTAAAACCAGTCTTCCTTCCGCATCGGTATTCATAATTTCAACAGATTTGCCGTTACGGTAGCGAATAATATCACCTAATTTAAAGGCATTACCACTAACCATATTATCGGCAATGCAGAGGAAAAGTTTTACTCGTTGTTTTAAACCTCGGCTTATTGCTAAGGCTAACGCTCCAGTTAGCATAGCTGCCCCACCCATATCGGCTTTCATTGAATTCATTGATGAAGATGGCTTTATGCTATAACCACCAGAATCAAACGTAATTCCCTTTCCTACTAAACAAGCAAATACCGGTGCTTTTAAATTGCCAGTTGGATTATAATCCAGCACTAGTAATGCGGGTGGACGGCTTGAGCCACGGCCTACAGTATAAATTCCACTATATTTCTGTTTGGCTAACTCTTCACCCTGAATGATACGGTAGTTAATATTATCTTTTACTGTTTCACATAATAAATCAGCGCTACGCTGAGCCAGCTGTTCAGGCGATAATTCTTCAGCCGGTGCGTTAATAATATCTCGTACCCAATCAATAATTCGGATGCGATACTGTAGCTCTTTTTTTTCATTTTCAGATAAATTTGGCCATTCAATCGAACGCGCTCCCTTAGGTGCTCTGAAACCTTGCCAAAATGCCCAACTTTTTTCCAAGTCCCAGTCATTACCTGCTAACAGCACATGATGAATGCCTTGACTGTCCAATCTACGACCAGCACTCTGGATAGCACACAGTTTTGCTTGTGGCTTCAGATGAATGACTATCCCTTGTTCACTAGAACTGATTAATGCATTCTTTCCCCAACAAGGCGCCGCTGCTTGATAAGATAGCGAGACTTGCATGATCTGCTTTTCCATTCCCTCTTCCCACCTTAGTTTGTCATATTGTGTTTATGGAATAATTGATAAATATAAGATATTAATCATAGAGGTTATCATGAGTTAATACATTGCACGATGAGTGATAGCAATAAAAAAGCTGGCAATTCCCAGCTTTATATGTAATTGATTGCTTCAATCAGTCATTATTGATACTCATCAAGCCATATTAATAGAATGGCTTCTAGGATCTTTTCATTTGAAGCTTGCGGATTGTCATTAAAATCATCTAATTGGCAAATCCATTGATGCATATCGGTAAAACGAACCGTTTGCGGATCAATATTAGGATATTTATCATAGAGTGCCTCTGCAATTGCACGGCTATCAGTCCACTTTAAACTCACCATCCCCTCCTGCAATTAAATATAAGGATCAATGCTCTCTGGCATGATTGATCGTATATCTAGGAATTTCTATTACCAGATCTTCGTTGGTCACAATAGCCTGACAACTTAAGCGGCTTTCAGGCTCTAACCCCCATGCTTTATCTAGCATGTCATCCTCTAGCTCAGAACTTTCTTCCAGTGAATCAAAACCTTCACGAACAATACAGTGGCATGTGGTACAAGCACAAGATTTTTCACAAGCATGTTCAATATCAATACCACTACGTAAAGCAGCATTAAGAATTGATTCACCTTTCTCGACTTCCACAACCGCCCCTTCAGGGCATAACTCTTTATGCGGTAAAAAAATTATTTTCGGCATTATTATATCTCGTCCACAGAATGACCTGATAATGCCTGACGAATAGAGATATCCATACGTCTGGCAGCAAAATCCTGTGTTTGCTTATCCAGTTGTTTAATTGCATTTTCAATCGCAACAGGGGAGGAGCTTTCCTGTGTGCAGTTAACTAATTTATTTACAGCATTATCAATTGCTGTTTTTTCTTCTTTATTCAATAAATGCGCATCTTGTTTTAATGCAGCCATTAAACTTTCTATTACCCGAGCAGCTTCAACTTTCTGCTCAGCAAGACGACGCTCTACCATATCATCTTGAGCATTAGTGATTGAATCAGTGATCATATTGGCAATTTCTTCATCGGTTAAACCATATGAAGGTTTAACTTGAATCGAAGAACGAACACCGGTTGACTTTTCTACTGCGCTGACACTCAATAATCCATCTGCATCTATTTGAAAAACGACCCGAATATGCGCTCCGCCGGCAGCTAGTGGCGGTATTCCACGTAGGGTAAAACGCGCTAACGAACGACAATCATTAACCATTTCACGTTCTCCTTGGACAATATGAAATGTCATGGCTGTTTGCCCATCTTTGAAGGTAGTAAATTCCTGTGCCTTAGCGATAGGCAGTGTCGTATTGCGTGGGATCACTTTTTCAACCAGGCCCCCCATGGTTTCTAAGCCAAGGGACAAAGGAGTAACATCCAGTAGCAATATTTCACTATCAGGTTTATTACCAACTAAAATATCTGCCTGAATAGCCGCCCCAATAGCAACAACTTTATCCGGATCAATTGAAGTTAATGGTGTAAGGCCAAAAAATTCTTCAACCATAGAAACCACCAACGGTACACGCGTCGAACCACCCACCATGACGACCTGCAAAACATCATCGATATCAAGCGCTGCATCTTTCAATGCGCGACGACAGGTTAATAAAGTGCGTTTGATCAATGGCCAAATTAATGTGTTTAGCTGCTCCCTTGACAAAACCCCTCGCCAACCATTGATTTCAATCTCAGTATGGCTACAATTCGTTAATGCTATTTTAGCCTGGCTGGCTATATTTAAAATCTGTCGCTGTAGGCGATGATCTTGGCGATCAGTAATACCCGCTTGTTGATATATCCAATCCACCAGCAGATGATCAAAATCATCACCTCCTAATGCCGTGTCTCCTCCTGTTGCTAATACTTCAAATACGCCACGCTGTAACCTAAGAATGGAAATATCAAAAGTACCACCACCCAAATCATAAACAGCAATGATACCCTCTTGTTGTGAATCTAAACCATAGGCAATAGCAGCCGCAGTGGGTTCATTCAATAAACGTAATACCTGTAATCCGGCCAACCGCGCCGCATCTTTAGTCCCTTGACGTTGCGCATCATCAAAATAAGCAGGCACAGTGATCACTACACCTTCTAATCTACCATTAAATGTTTCTTCTGCCCGCTGCACCAACGACTTTAATATCTCAGAAGAAACTTGAATAGGATCAACTTGCCCTATAGCTGTCTGGATCAGCGGTAAGCCATTTTTACTTGCTGTCAATTGGTAGGGTAAATTAGGATAACGTTGCTGGATCTCAGCCAGTGAGCGACCCAATAAACGCTTAGCTGAAATAATGGTATTAGCCGGATCTTGTTCTACTTTTGCTTGTGCTTGCTTACCTACTGTAATAGCCGTTGGTTGATAACTAACTATTGAGGGTAGCAATTCATATCCTGCTGGATCAGGCAGTGTTTCCGCTTTTCCGCTGCGAACCGTTGCAATCAACGAATTTGTGGTACCTAAATCAATACCAGCGGCTAAACGGTGCTGATGTGGCATCGACGACATGCCCGGCTCACTAATTTGTAATAATGCCATAAAATTTACTCTAAAAACGATTGAATAAGCGCTCTTCCAATTGTTCAACTTGTTGCTGCAACTTATCAAGAAAACGAAGTTTCCGAACAGTATCAGCTGCATTTATCCACTGTTCACTATTTAGTTGTTTTTCCATTTCCTGTAAGTAGCTTTTTATTGTTTTAACTAAACTAGAGGAAAACAAGGCTAATGCCTCTTCTGCTTGAACACTGGTTTCGATACACTCCAATTCTTCACGTAGCACAAGCTGCTCCATCAAAAAAGCCGTATCATGCATAGTATATTGCTCATTATTGATATCAATATCATATAAAGTGAGCATATATTCAGCACGTTTCAAAGGGTGTTTTAAGGCTTGATAAGCAGCATTAATTGTCGCAGCCTGTTGCAGTGCAGATACTTTGTCTCTTTCAGATTGGTTAGCAAAGCGATCAGGATGATACCGGCGCTGTAATTCCTGATAACGGTAAGTTAATTGCTCAAGATCAATAGAATATGAAAATGTCAGACCGAAAAGGGTAAAATAATCCATAAATGCTCTAAGTTGAAAATATTAAATAGACGGTTAAAAAATTTATCACGTCGTCTATTTAGTTTTAGACTTAACAAATAAATTCTCATACGTTAAAGCTTTCACCGCAGCCACACTCATTTTTGCTGTTAGGATTGTTAAACTTAAAACCTTCATTAAGACCTTCTTTAACAAAATCCAATTCTGTCCCATTGAGATAAACAATGCTTTTACCATCAACGATAACTTTTACGCCTTTGTCTTCAAATACTGTATCATCTTCATTAATGATATCAACAAATTCAAGCACATAAGCCATGCCTGAGCAGCCAGAAGTCCTAACGCCTAAACGTAATCCTTCACCTTTTCCTCGGTTATGTAAGAAAGTCAGAATACGCTCTGCAGCATTTTCTGTTAGAGAAATTGACATACAACACCTCTCAATCAAAACCAGTGCAGGCGGATACTATAAACAAAAATAAAATAGCATCACGCCTAAAAGGGATTTTTATATTAATTAATTATTTGCTTTGCCGTTTATTTTTATAGTCTGCAATGGCGGCTTTAATCGCATCTTCTGCCAAAATAGAACAGTGAATTTTAACCGGAGGCAGCTCTAATTCCTCTGCAATAGCCGTATTTTTGATAGTCTCCGCTTCATCCAATGTCTTACCTTTCATCCATTCCGTTACCAATGAACTAGAAGCAATGGCCGAACCACAACCATAAGTTTTAAAACGCGCATCTTCGATGATGCCTGCGTCATTAACTTTGATCTGAAGCTTCATGACATCACCGCATGCAGGTGCCCCTACCATCCCACTGCCCACCATTGGATCATCATTATCAAACGAACCTACGTTACGTGGATTTTCATAATGATCAATTACTTTCTCACTATATGCCATATTGTAAACTCCTTAATCCGTCTATTAATGATGAGCCCATTCAATGCTATTAAGATCGACACCCTGCTTATACATCTCCCATAGCGGAGAAAGATCACGCAGCCGACCTATCGCATTATGGATTAGCTGGATGGCATAATCGATTTCTTCTTCTGTGGTGAATCGACCAAAGGAGAAACGAATTGAGCTATGAGCTAACTCATCATTCATTCCCAATGCCCTTAGTACATATGAAGGTTCGAGGCTGGCCGATGTACACGCGGAACCTGATGAGACAGCCAAATCTTTGAGTGCCATCATCAATGATTCACCTTCTACATAGTTAAAACTGACATTCAGAATATGAGGTGCGCCACTTACCAGGGAGCCATTAAGATAAACTTCTTCAATATTCTTAATGCCGTTCCATAAACGTTGGCGTAAGGCATTTAATCTATCAGATTCTACCGCCATTTCTGCTTTAGCAATCCGATAAGCTTCGCCCATTCCTACAATTTGGTGGACAGGTAATGTTCCTGAGCGCATGCCTCGTTCATGACCACCGCCATGTTGTTGGGCTTCAAGTCGAATACGGGGTTTACGACGCACATAAAGTGCACCTATTCCCATTGGTCCATACAGTTTATGTGCTGAGAAAGACATTAAATCAACTTTTAGTTTACTCAAATCAATCGGTAATTTACCGACCGCTTGGGTAGCATCAACATGAAAAAAAATTCCTCGATTGCGGCAAAGTTCGCCAATAGAGGCAATATCTTGAATGATTCCAATCTCATTATTGACATGCATGATAGAAACCAAAATTGTATCATCACGCATAGCCGCTTCAAGTTCATGTAAATCAATAAGACCACTATTTTGTGGTGAAAGGTAAGTCACTTCAAAACCTTCACGCTCAAGTTGACGGCAAGTATCCAAAACCGCTTTATGCTCGGTTTTACTGGTAATGATATGTTTACCTTTTTTCTGATAGAAATTGGCAACCCCTTTCACTGCCAGGTTATCTGATTCAGTCGCTCCTGAAGTAAAAACAATCTCACGCGGATCCGCATTGACTAATTCAGCAATCTGATTTCGCGCAATATCAACAGCTTCTTCAGCCCGCCAGCCAAAACCATGAGAGCGCGATGATGGATTACCAAAATTGCCATCCATTGTCATACACTGGATCATTTTTTCAGCAACACGAGGATCAACTGGTGTAGTCGCCGAGTAGTCTAAATAAATCGGTAGTTTCATTAACTCACTAGCTCCATAAGACGAAAAACGTCTCAAAATTTTATCACTTTGCAATTATTCTATTTTGTAGAACCGTGCAATTTATGCTCGTATATTAATAATGGGTTCGGATTGATGAGTCGCTCTCACATGGTGTTTATCGTTATCTTGACGATCAGCAACTTCTTGTACTTCTTGATTATTGACCAATTCTTCTAAGCTAATATTACTAAGAAAACCTGTAATACGGTCACTTAAATCACGCCACAGTGCATGGGTCAAACAACGCTCTCCACCTTGACATCCTTCTTTTCTTCCTTGACAACGAGTGGCATCAACAGACTCATCAACAGCAGAAATCACTTGAGCGATAAAAATATTTTTCGCTTCCCGACCTAATAAATATCCGCCGCCAGGGCCACGAACACTGGAAACCAGTTCGTTTTTGCGAAGTCGAGAAAAAAGTTGCTCAAAATAAGAAAGAGAAATGCCTTGACGTTCCGATATATCAGCCAATGGCACAGGCCCTGTCTTTGAATGCAATGCCACATCCAGCATGGCTGTTACTGCATAGCGTCCTTTAGATGTGAGTCTCATAATATATCCCCATAGTTAAATGTGACGAAAATTGTGTCATTCCAGAGTGTTTTAATCAACTATTTAACCTAGTAATTTACTCAACTATTATTTATGCCATTTTTCAATTGATGTGAGAATGCCACGCAAAATATGGAGTTCCTGCACTTCGGGACGCGCTCGAGTAAATAAACGTCGCAATTTATTCATGATTTGCCCAGGGTGACGCTTTCTGATAAATCCAGATACATTAAGCACTGCTTCAAGATGGTTATAAAATCGTTCTATATCCTCAAATGGCGGATATTGTACCCTATCTTCATTATCTACCGAGGATTTTTTTCATTTATTGCTAGGTATGCCATACGAATTTCATAACTGATCAATTGAACAGCCATTGCTAAATTGAGTGAACCATATTCAGGGTTGGTTGGAATATGAAGATGATATTGGCATCTCTGTAGTTCTTCATTTGTTAAACCAACTCGTTCACGGCCAAAAATGATAGCCACCGGAGAATTTATTGCCTGGCGGACAGTTTTTTCGCCACATTCGCGAGGCGTTACTTGTGGCCATGATAACGTACGATCGCGCACACTCGTTCCAATTACCAAGCTGCATCCAAGCAAAGCTTGATCTAATGTTTTCACGATAGTCGCTTGACCAATAACATCACTGGCGCCAGCTGATAATGCAATAGCCTGTGCATCCGGCAATATGAGTGGATTAACTAAGTACAAATTAGTTAGTCCCATCGTTTTCATCGCACGGGCAGTTGATCCCATATTTCCGGTATGCGAGGTTTCAACCAAAATAATGCGAATATTTTCTAGCATGATTGTCTTTATTTGGTGTTAATAATCAGGCTATTCTACCACAATCATAGTCATGTTGACGAATCTCTGTTATACTGCCGAACTTGCTTAAACCTTGTTCTTTAACATTCCAGTGGAAATAACCCATGCATCCAATGCTAACTATTGCTATACGGGCAGCTCGCCAAGCAGGTAACTTTATTGCTAAAAGCTATGAAAAACCTGACTCTATCGAAATAATGGCAAAAGGCCAAAATGATTTCGTGACCAATATTGATAAAAAAGCAGAACAAATTATTATTGAAGTCATTCAAAAATCTTATCCTACTCATACCATTATTACCGAAGAGAGTGGTCAAATACTTGGTGAAAAAAATGATATTCAGTGGGTTATTGATCCTTTGGATGGCACAACCAATTTCACTAAACGCTTACCCCATTTTGCCGTCTCCATCGCAGTACGTATTAACGGCCGTACAGAAATCGCCGCTATTTATAATCCTATGCTTAATGAGCTATTTACTGCGGTACGTGGGCAAGGTGCACAATTAAATGGTTACCGCCTTCGTCTTAAAAATAATAATGAATTAGAAGGGGCAATTATTGCCACGGGTTTTCCTTTCAAAGCGAAACAACATTCAGCTGCATATATTAATATTGTCGCTAAACTATTTAAAAAATGCGCCGATTTTCGCCGCACAGGTTCAGCGGCTTTGGACTTAGCTTATGTTGCTGCTGATCGTGTCGATGGCTTTTTTGAGATTGGCTTAAAACCGTGGGATTTTATGGCTGGAGAACTATTGGTGCGTGAAGCCGGTGGAATTGTAACTGACTTCGTTGGCGGACATAATTATCTCACCTCTGGCAATCTGCTAGCTGGCAGTCCACGGATAGTGAAAAAAATGGTGCTAGAAATGCAGACCGAGTTAAGCGATCCATTGAAATGCTAAACAATGCGCTTAAAAAGCAATAGCCAAAGTTATATTGAGTTAATAATGTCTTGATGGCGTAACTTTGTCATTTACTAATTGGTGAAGGCTGCAAATGGTAAAAATTCACCATGGCTTTAATTAGTTAAATAAACCCGCTAAATATTTTCAATATTTACTCTTGTTGTCGGTGCTTTATTGCTTAATTGGATATAAAACCCCTATTCCTTTTCAGGCATTAAGGGGTATTTTAATGATTGGCCAGCTTGTTTAGTTTTAATATAAAAATTTTTATCTGCATAGTTGGTTAATATTTATCTGTTATTCAAATTAAATGAACAACTTTAACTTAATTGTTTGGCTATTCCATCGAATTTAATGATGTTATTTTTTTATTCGGGCGAATAAATAGTGCTGGAATGGCAATCAATACCATTAACCAAAATACCCAGTTATGGTGAAAAGGTAAATGTTCATAAACAAAACCTACCACAATTGTCACTAGCGCTAAACCACCTCCTAGTCCAAATGCCGAATAAAATGCTTGCAGCGGAATAATTTCACCTTCGCTACGTGCACTAATAAAACGCATTGCCGCTAGATGACAAACAGTAAAAGTACCACTATGTAAAAGTTGGCTAACTATCAGTATTGGTAAAGTGGTAAAATAGGCCATTAATCCCCAACGAACAACCGCGCAACTAGCTGATAACAATAATAATCCACTTACCTGCCAATGACGGAAAAGGACATGGCTAAAGGTAAACACAATCACTTCAGCAACAATACTTAAAGACCATAACAGGCCAATGATACCATCGGAATAACCCACTTCTTGCCAATAAATTGAAGAAAAACCATAATAGGCAGCATGAGAAGCTTGTAATAAGGTAATGCACAGTAAAAAACGCCAGACTGAGCTATCGGCTAATAATTGCTTCAATGATATAGTTGTATTAGCTATTTGGCGATAAGTGGCTTTAGGCATAACTGTAGGTTGTAATAACATCGTCAACAGCATAATGATTATACTGACAAGTAATGCGTAAATAATTATTTTATGTCCCCCGCTATTCGCTAAATAACCGATCCAAGAAGCGCTAATAATAAATGCAATCGAACCCCAAACCCTTAATTTTCCATAATCAAATGTTAACTGTTTTTGCCAAGTCGCGGCTAACGCATCGGTTAAAGGTATCATCGGTGAAAAGAAGAGATTGAAAGCCAACATGATAAATAATAACCATAACCAATGTGAACTTACGGTAAATCGAACAGCAAAGAGCAGCGTTAAACCAGCAAATAGACGCAAAGTCGTAATTAGGTGATAGGCTCGTTTCACTATCGGTGCGATCATTAAAGAACCAATAAAACGAGCGGTAAGGCCGGCGGCTAGCAAGATACCAATTATATCAGCCTCAAGTCCTTCACCATTTAGCCAAATCGCGATAAAAGGCAAAAAAATGCCATAAGCAAAAAAATAAGTGAAATAATCTAAAGCAAGCCAACGTGTTGATGGAATAATCATTATTTATTCCCATTTGATTATCGATGTAAAAAGCCCGTTTCAGTTAACAACTAAAACGGGCCGAAACGGATGACTAAATTTTAACTTATTTATGCATAAACAGGAAACTGTTGGCAAATCAACAATACTTTTTGTTTTACATTTTGGATCACGCTTTCATCATCAATCTTATCCAAAATATCACATATCCAATTGGCCAATTCAGCCGATTCTTTTTCTTTAAAACCACGACGAGTAATGGCGGGTGAACCAATACGAATACCTGAAGTAATAAATGGGCTCTGAGGATCATTCGGTACACTATTTTTATTGACGGTAATATTAGCGCGACCCAGCGCAGCATCTGCCTCTTTACCTGTGATCCCTTTATCCACTAAATCTAATAAAAATAAATGGTTTTCAGTTCCACCAGAAACAACCTTGTAACCACGTTTGATGAAAACTTCCACCATCGTTTTCGCATTTTTAGCCACTTGCTGTTGATAAGTTTTAAATTCAGGCTCCATCGCTTCTTTTAATGCAACCGCTTTACCAGCAATAACATGCATTAACGGACCACCCTGAGCACCAGGGAATACGGCAGAATTTAGTTTTTTGTAAAACGCCTCATCACCACCTTTAGCCAAGATCAAACCACCACGAGGGCCAGCCAAAGTCTTATGGGTAGTGGTGGTCACGACATGTGCATGAGGAACAGGGTTAGGATAAACACCAGCAGCGATCAAGCCAGCGACATGTGCCATATCAACAAATAAGTAAGCACCAATACTATCTGCAATTTGACGCATTTTAGCCCAGTCAACCACGCCTGAATAAGCAGAAAAACCGCCAATGATCATTTTAGGTTTATGTTTTTGTGCCTGAGTGGCTATATCGTCGTAATCAATTTTACCCTCTTCATCGATACCATAAGGAACGATATTATAAAGCTTACCGGAAAAATTGACGGGTGAGCCATGGGTTAAATGTCCACCATGTGCCAAATTCATGCCTAATACCGTATCACCAGGTTGCAATAAAGCCATATAAACAGCGGTATTAGCTTGTGAACCTGAGTGTGGCTGAACATTAGCAAAATCCGCATCAAATAGAGTTTTTGCTCGATCTATAGCGAGTTGTTCAACAATATCAACATATTCACAACCACCATAATAACGTTTACCAGGATATCCTTCGGCGTATTTATTCGTAAGTTGAGAACCTTGAGCCTGCATAACTCTTGGACTGGTATAATTTTCTGAAGCGATTAACTCAATATGCTCTTCCTGACGCTTAACTTCATTTTCCATTGCCAGCCATAGTTCTTGATCATAATCTGCAATATTCATTTCGCGCTTTAACATTTACTTCTCCTGACTCAGCCACATTTTAAATCTTTATTCAACTAAATGAATATCACACAGTGTAAACTCTTTTAGCTCACTGAGATAGCCCAAAAATAAAAAATTACGCAAACGATTGCCACATCCGAATTATCAAATAAAAACATTTCTCAATAGCGATTTTATTGCCAATTAAATATGCTAATTCAATCTCAGTTTTACAATTAATTATTTACTTTTAACATTAAACAATTTAAGTTTCATATGAAATGCAACTTATAAACTCTGGCCAAAACTTAGGAACTTTATATGATAGATACTCAAACTATCGCGACCGTCAAATCAACTATTCCTCTTATTGTCTCCACCGGCCCTAAATTAACCGCTCATTTTTATCAGCGTATGTTTCAACATAACCCTGAATTAAAAGATATTTTCAACATGAGTCATCAAATTAATGGTGAACAAAGAGAAGCTTTATTCAATGCCATTTGCCTCTCTGCCAGCAATATTGATAATGTTTCAGCCTTACTGCCTGCCATTGAAAAAATCGCCCAAAAACATGCCAGTCTGAATATAAAACCTGAACATTATTCGATTGTTGGTCAACATCTATTGCATACCATTGATGAGCTATTTCAGCCTGGAAAAGAAATTATTGATGCCTGGGCTAAAGCTTTTCACGTGCTAGCCGATATCTTTATTAACCGTGAAGAGCAGATCTACCAAACAAATGAAGAGCGTATCGGAGGTTGGCGAGGTTTACGTCATTTCAAAGTGGCTAAAAAGATCCCGCGCAGCGAAACGATCACCAGTTTTCAATTTATTCCAGAAGATGGTAATGAAGTAGTCGATTTCCGCCCAGGACAATATTTAACTATTTACCTACAGGATAATGAAAAACTCACTAATCAACAAATTCGGCAATATTCATTAACCAATGCACCTAATGGCAAAAGTTATTGTATCGCTGTAAAACGTGAAGAAAAAGGAAGTGTGTCAAACTATCTTCATAATGAGATAAAAGAAGGTGACATCGTCAAACTGGCACCACCCTGCGGTGATTTTTTTCTCGCCGTTAATGCCGATACACCAGTAACACTAATTTCAGCCGGTGTCGGCTTAACGCCGATGATAAGTATGTTGGAAAAGTTACATCAGCAACAACATAAAGCACCACTGAATTGGCTACACGCGACAGAGCATGGTGGACATCACGCCTTTGCTAATGAAGTAAAAAATAAATTAACCGATTTTACTCATGGCTTCAGTGCCGTTTGGTATAACAATCCGCGAGAGCAAGACAGACCACAAGAACAGTACCAATACCAAGGGTTAATGGAGCTGTCAAAAGTAAAAGAGCAGCTTAATCTTAAAAATATGCATTATTACTTCTGTGGTCCAGTCAACTTTATGCAATTTATTGCCAAACAGTTGCTCGCCATGGGTGTAAATACCAGTCACATCCACTATGAGTGTTTTGGACCACATAAAGTTATTGAGGGAAATGAACAATAATAATTAAAACCCTCACTAAAACCAGGGTAAGTGGTAACAGGTGGAACAAAAAGTTACAGATTCCATATCAACTCCTTTTTAACTTTCAACCATCTGTTACCCTTTAAAATCAAATAGCCGCTTCATCCTGCTCGCCGGTTCGAATACGGATCACATGAGCAATATCATAAACAAAAATTTTGCCATCACCAATTTTTCCTGTTTGTGCCGTCTGTATTATCGTTTGAATACAACTGTCAACAATATCGTCCGGAACAACAATTTCAATTTTTACTTTAGGCAAAAAATCAACCATATATTCTGCACCACGATAAAGTTCTGTATGACCTTTTTGGCGGCCAAACCCTTTTACTTCCGTCACTGTCATTCCGGTTATGCCGACATCTGCTAAAGCTTCTCTTACATCATCCAACTTGAAAGGTTTGATAATTGCATCAATTTTTTTCATCAAATTATCCTATTATCACCAGTTTTTACGACCAAAAGCCGAAGTAATTGGGTAACGCCTATCCTTGTTGAAATTTCGCATTGTAACGCGCGGACCTATCGGTGCCTGACGCCGTTTATATTCATTAATATCAACTAACTTGATCACTTTACGAACTGTTACTTCATCAAATCCAGCCGCAACTAATTCACTGACCGATTTATCCTGTTCAACATAACCTTCCAGGATCGCATCCAATACAGGATAAGGGGGTAAATTATCCTGATCGAGCTGCCCTGGCGCTAGCTCAGCAGAAGGCTGCCGTTCGATCACGCGCTGAGGGATGATTGGTGAAATCGTATTTCGATACTTTGCTAGCTCAAATACTAACATCTTTGGTACATCTTTAAGCACCGCAAACCCGCCGGCCATATCACCATAAAGAGTGGTATAACCAACGGCGGACTCACTTTTGTTACTGGTCGTTAATACTAAACGGCCACGCTTATTCGATATTGCCATCAGAATGATAGCCCGACAGCGAGCCTGCAAATTCTCTTCGGTTGTGTCGGGCGCCATGCCGATAAATAATGGTGACAAACCTGCCATAAATGCATCATACATAGCTTCAATAGATATTATCGCAAATTCAATATCTAACAATGCTGCCTGCTCTTTGGCATCATGGATACTCATTTCAGCGGTATATTTGAAAGGCATCATTACTGCCTGAACTTTATCTTTACCTAAAGCATCTACTGCAATAGCCAAGGTTAAAGCTGAATCAATTCCGCCTGATAATCCCAAAATAACGCCAGAGAATCCATTTTTATTAATATAGTCACGGGTTGCCATGACTAATGCTTCATAAACCTGGGCTATCGGTGATAAAGTTTTTGCTGAATTAGCCACTGGCAGTGGTTCATCATCATTAAATTTACACTGGAGAACTTGCTCAGCAAACTGCGCTAAATAATGCGTTATCTCACCCTTGCCATTGAATACTTTTGAGCCGCCATCAAAGATGAGCTCATCTTGTCCACCAACCTGGTTTAAATAGACAATTGGTAATTGGGTTCTTTGGCAGTGTGATTTTAATAATGTTGAACGAATATGTGGCTTTTCACGATTGTAAGGTGAAGCATTAATGATAATGAGGACATCAGCGCCTTGGGCTTTAATTGCATCAACTGGCTCATCAAACCAGACATCTTCACAAATTAAAAAACCTAACTTGTAACCTTTAAAAGGTATTACACAAGTTTCGTTAGCTGAATGAAAATAACGCTTTTCATCAAAAACACCATAATTAGGCAATTGTTGCTTAAAATATTGCGCCACTAACTGCCCCTGCCAGAAAAATGACAATGCATTATAACATTTTTCGTTTTGCCAGCATGGATGACCAACAACAATGGCAATATTTTGACTAGCGTCTTTCAGACGATCAAGCTGTTTGCTACAGCGTTGGTAAAAATCCGGCCGAAAAAGTAAATCCTCGGGCGGATAGCCAGTTAAAGCTAATTCCGAAAACAGAATAAGATCTGCCCCCTGTAACTGTTGAGCCTTAGCTTCCTGCAACATGCGTTCACAGTTGCCTTCAATATCACCTACCAGCCAATTTAATTGTGCTAGTGCAATATTCAGCGTTCGGTTCATAAAATTTCACTCTCCAGACATAATAAAAATTATTCTTTAAAATCATTAGCATCCAGTTTATGCCTGGCTAATAACTTATAAAACTCCGTTCGGTTTCGACCTGCCATACGCGCGGCATGGGTAACATTACCTTTTGTCATTTGTAACAATTTACGCAAATAATTAAGCTCAAATTGATTGCGAGCCTCAACAAAAGTAGGTAATGCAGTATTCTCGCCTTGCAGCGCCTGAATGACTAATGCTTCACTAATAACCGGCGCGGTTGTTAATGCAACACACTGCTCAATAACATTCACTAATTGCCTTACATTACCCGGCCAACTTGCCGCCATTAAACATTTCATTGCATCCCTCGATAGGCTATGCACAAAAGGTTTATGACGCTTTATTGATTCCCTTAACAAATGATTTGCTAATAAAGGGATATCCTCCGAACGCTCATTAAGGGTAGGAATTTTGATATTTACCACATTCAAACGGTAATAGAGATCTTCCCGAAATTCATTTTTTTCCATTGCCTTTGGTAAATCACGATGGGTCGCTGAAATAATTCGAACATCAATATCCAAATCACGGTTACTGCCTAAAGGCCGCACTTTACGTTCTTGCAAAACCCGCAATAGTTTCACTTGAAGAGACAAAGGCATATCACCAATTTCATCGAGAAATAGTGTCCCACCTTGCGCAGCGAGAAATAGACCTTCACGATGTGTAACCGCACCGGTAAAAGCGCCCTTGGCATGACCAAACAGCTCCGATTCTAAAAGCTGCTCAGGTAAAGCCCCACAGTTAATTGCAATAAAGGTTTTTTTAGCTCTAGGACTAGCACGATGAATTGCTCGTGCCAACACTTCTTTACCAGTACCACTTTGCCCATTTATTAATACACTAACATCAGATTGCGCCACCATACGTGCCTGTTCTAATAAACGAAGCATTATCGGGCTACGAGTGACAATTTCCTCACTCCAATTTTCATCAGAAACGGAAATTGACATAGCCAAGGCTTCACCAATCGCTTTATAGAGGGCATCACGATCAACCGGTTTAGTGAGAAAACTCGATACCCCTCTTTGTGTTGCCGCTACCGCATCAGGGATTGAACCATGCGCCGTTAAAATAATGACCGGCATGCCTGGCTGCTGTTTCTGTATCTCCGCAAAAAGTGCCATGCCATCCATTTCATCCATACGCAAATCACTGATAACCAGATCAATTTTATCTTTTGCTAGAATTTTCAAGGCATCCACACCATTTTCTGCGGTAACCACCTTAAATCCTTCACTAGTCAAACGCATACCCAATAATTTCAATAGACCGGGATCATCATCTACCAATAATAGATTGGCTGATTTATGCACTGTCATTGGGGATTTTCTCCGCTTTTATCAACCTGATGAGACTCTTTAATCACATCTGTCGTTTTCGGCTCTGCGCTATTTGCTGTTGAATTGGTACTGCTTTTATCCATTTTTCCACTTGAAACAGCTTGTTCCTGCTGTTTGCGTGAAGAAAGTTGTCGTTCAATATCGGTCAGATTTTCCAACTTACGTGAGACAATATTTAATTCATAGGTTAGATGAGCGTTTTGTTCAGCTAAACGATCTAGTTTATTATCGCTCTCTTGTTGTAAACGTAAATATTTAGCATTTGCTTCTTCAACATTAACAATCTGAATTTGCTTTTCACGCCATAATTCTAACAGTGGGCGAATAGGTGAAGGGAACTGCAAACTATAACTATTCAAATTATCAATTATTTTACGCCGGGCAGTGACGGTTGGCTCTGCGACATCGAGTAAAATACTATGTCGAAAAACATTTTGCCAATTAATTAACTGAATCGTTTTAGCCATCAAAGCCGCTTGCTCTTTATTCAATCGATTAGCACAGTCAACAATTCTCAACCAGTAAAGCGGATTATCTGAAGCATTCTCACTATCTATATTCCATATTTTTTCACAAGTAACATAGCGATAATCTGTTATACGTTCTTCTATTGGTATCGATTCATTTATCATATCCAGTGGTAATGGATGGTGATATTTACTACAAGCTATTAATAAAAAAGGTAAAAGAAGTGTTGTTAACTTTACTTTCCATTTAGTGGAAAAAGATCCCCCACAACTTAGCTTCGCAAATGCAATATGCCATGTTTTCCGCATTATCCCTGCGGCTATTAGGGTGTTGTAATTAGACCAATTTGGCATTATTCATACTCTGTGGTTAGTGGTAGCTCAATACGAAAACAGACATCAGCAAACTGACAATCAATAAGCAACAATTGACCATTCATTCTTTTAATACAATCTTGGGCAATGCTTAATCCTAACCCGCTCCCTTTTACTGCCCCTTTACGCAATAAAGATCCTTGAAAAAAAGGTTCATAAATCATATTTTGTTCAGATTCTGGGATAGGTGTTCCTGTATTAGCGATATCGATTTGGAGTTTATCATCAGTTTCATTGCTTATTATCCAGATCTTACCCGATTCAGAACCGTAGTGCACTGCATTAGAATAGAGATTATCGATCACTCTTGCCAAAAAAGTTGGCTCTGCACAACAATGAGTAATATTTAACTCAATTTCAGTTTGAATATTTTTAGCTCTAGCCGTTAGATTATGTGAGGAAACGACATTTGCCACTAACTTGGTTAAATCAATTTGCTGAATCAGTGCTGGCCCATCGGCTAACTGACGATTATAGTCTAATAATTGCTCAATGAGTTGTTGCAAATGTTTACTACTATTATCCAAAATAGCGACAACCTCTCGTTGATCTAAAGTCAAAGGCCCTGCTACTTCATCAGCTAATAGTTCAGCCCCTTCACGTATACTGGCTAAAGGTGTCTTTAATTCATGAGAAATATGACGTAAAAATTCATGCCGTTGTGATTCCAACCAGCTCAGTCGCTCACTTAACCAAACAATACGCTGAGCTAATGAACGTAACTCACTAGGGCCCTTAAAACGTTCAAGTCTGGTGAAAAGTGTTCCTCCTGCCCCAAGATGATTAATCATACGCTCAATAGCTTTAACCGGACCAATAATCATTCTAGTAAACAACACAACTAATAATACACTCAATAAAAACACAATTAGCGTTTGCCAACCAAAATATTGACCTTTTTCAGCAATTGCATTCTGCAATTGCGTACCTCGTCCAAATACAACATCACGTGTTAATTGTACTAACTGATTGTTGGTAACCGAAAAACGTTCAAGTGCCGTCGCTATTGCCGGGATAGGTGAGTTATTTTCGCATTTTAAATCGGAGAGATCTTCCAGTAAGGTTTGAATAGTCGTGATTTGGTTTTTATCAGGCAAAATAGTCATTTGGCGAGCTAGCATCTCACTATATTCTTGCCGTTTTTTCTTATATAGAGCAGCAAAAGTTTGATCGTTTAACACACAGTATTGACGATAGCTACGCTCCATTTCAAGCGCAGTACTCGTCATGATTTCACTGCGCCTAGCATCAAGCAAAGTGGTACGGTTGATATCAGCCGCTTGATTACTCAATTGATCTAAACTTTGATAGGCCTGGTATGCCAATATTAATAATGGCAAAAGAACCAATAAAAAAGCCATCACCACCAGTTGGCGTAGTGAACGCGGAAAAGAATGCCACTTATTCAAAGAAATCATCTCATTACCTATTCATACTATTATGGTAACAGAACTTATATTCGATAGTGAATTTGCCTGCCGATTTAATAAAAAATTTCTAATTTGATTATTATGTGAAAAACAGTCTTTTAATCACCAAAATCGAGGGTAACATTTTAATTAATAAGGGAATAAGGCAAGGAGAGTAAATAATATTCATGCGCTTAAGCAGCAACAAATACTTTATTAAATAATTCACTGCGCCCCACCGATATTGGCGAGGAGAGCAGAGAATTTTTAATAGATGGTGCCTCACTCCACGTGTCACCCGATGTTTGATAAAGCTTGTTTATAAGCAAATATCATGCTGCTGGACGGTAGGCACCTGACTTTTGGCATCATTCCTGGCTTATGTGGTGTGCATCCCTCTATATTGGGACCAACATAAAAAGTTGAATGAGCGACTACCCAATATAATATGCACCTTATATGCCAACTTTTTAAAAATTTTATTAACTTATTGAAATTTAATATAAAATAAATTTTTTAAGCATTTAAAATGGTTTTTCATTAAATTTAATGCCATGATTTTTAATAAAAATGTCGCCTATTAGCGATATTTCATTGAGTGAATAAAATATTAACAAAAAATCATACAATTAAATGTCTCCAATTAGAGACAACTTATTTTTATCACTTAGCTAATTGACGACAGTTATAAGATTTAATAAGCAAATTTAAATAATTTTAATAATAATCAACATCAAATTTCAGCTAAATTTAGCTCATAATGAAATTTATTTTTACTTATTTTCAATCAACCGCGCAAAAACTACATTTTATCTCCTATGACTAACCAAGTTTTTATCACTTTAATTAGCCATAGGGAAAAATATTTATATCAATATCAACCCAGCTGCCGCCGCGCATTACGAAAAATACGCATCCAGGGGCTATCTTCGCCCCATTCTGGCGGATGCCATGAATGGGTAACTGTACGAAATACTCGCTCCGGATGGGGCATCATGATAGTCGCCCGCCCATCTAAGCTGGTCACTGCAGTAATACCATTAATCGATCCATTTGGATTTGCTGGATACTGTTGAGTAACCTGACCATAATTATCAACAAAACGTAGCGCAACTAAATGATTTTTTTCCAACTGGTCAAGATGCGCAGTGTCTCGCATTTCAACTTGACCTTCACCATGAGATACCACTATTGGTAGCTGACAATCAGCCATATCTTGTAAAAATAGTGAAGGACTTTCCATCACTTTGACCAAACTAAAACGCGCTTCAAAGCGTTCTGAACGATTACGTACAAATCGTGGCCAATGCTCAGCACCTGGAATCAACTGATTGAGATTAGACATCATTTGACAGCCATTACATATGCCTAATGATAAAGTATCAGAACGAGTAAAAAAGCCTGCAAATTCGTCACGTACGCGTGAATTGAATAAAATTGATTTTGCCCAGCCTTCTCCCGCCCCCAATACATCACCATAAGAAAAGCCGCCACAGGCAACTAATAGCTGAAAATCAGCGAGTGTTACCCTGCCTGCTAACAAATCACTCATATGCACATCAATGGCAGTAAAACCTGCACGGTGAAATGCGGCCGCCATTTCAACATGAGAATTGACACCCTGTTCACGTAAAACAGCCACTTTAGGTGACGGGGTTGTCATAATATAAGGCGCAGCAATATCATCTGCTGGATCAAAGTTTATTTTTATATTCAATCCAGGATCTGTCAGATCTTGTTTAGCCTGATGTTCTTGATCTGCACACGCAGGATTATCACGTAAACGTTGCATTTGCCAGGTAGTCTCAGCCCACCATAAACGCAATTGGCTACGTTTTTCACGATAAATTTCTCTACCGTGACTATTGATAGTAACAATATCGTCTTTAATTGCTGTACCAAGATACTGTACACACCCAGCCAATCCATGCTCGGCCAAACATGCTTCCACCATTTCCCTATCCGCTTGCTTGACCTGAATGACTGCCCCTAATTCTTCGCTGAATAAAGCAGCAAGAATATCTTTATCATAATGACCGATATCAATATCTAACCCACAATGACCGGCAAATGCCATTTCTGCTAATGTAACAAATAGGCCACCATCGGAACGATCATGATAAGCTAATAATTTTTGTTCTTTTATAAGCGCCTGAATTGCATTAAAGAAACCGGTTAATAATTTAGCATCACGAACATCCGGGGCATGATCACCTATTTGCCGATATACCTGTGCAAGTGCTGAACCTCCCAATGCATTATGACCTTGCCCGAGATCAATTAATAATAATGCATTATTTTGATCAATTTTCAGTTCAGGTGTAACCGTCAGACGAACATCCTCAACCCGGGAAAAAGCGGTAATAACCACAGAAAGCGGCGCCGTCATTTCACAAATCTGTTCGCCATCATGCCAGGTGGTCTTCATTGACATCGAATCTTTACCAACTGGGATGGTTAAACCTAATGCCGGACATAGCTCTTCTCCAATAGCCTTCACCGCTTGATACAAACCGGCATCTTCACCAGGATGTCCCGCTGCTACCATCCAATTAGCGGAAAGCTTCACCCGTTTTAAGTCCTGAACATAAGCAGCAGCGATATTGGTCAACGCTTCTCCAACCGCCATCCGGCTAGATGCCGCATAGTCCAATAGCGCAATGGGTGAGCGCTCACCGATCGACATAGCTTCGCCATAATAATTTTCTAAACTAGCTGTCGTGACCGCACAATCAGCAACCGGGATCTGCCAAGGGCCAACCATTTGATCGCGGGCCACCATTCCGGTAACACTGCGATCACCAATTGTAATCAGAAAAGTTTTCTCTGCTACTGCTGGCAAATGTAATACCCGTTTAACTGCTTCGGTTAAGGTTATCATTTCTCGATTAATCGGCTTACCGGCAGCAAATTGAGAACTAACATCACGTAGCATTTTAGGCGTTTTACCTAACAAAATATCTAGCGGCATGCAAATAGGCTGGTTAGTAAAATAACTATCATTAAGAACAAGATCGCGATTTTCCGTCGCTTCACCAACAACAGCATATGGCGCGCGTTCTCGACGACAGATAGACTCAAATAGGGGAAGTTGTTCAGGTAAAACAGCTAATACATAGCGCTCTTGAGATTCATTACACCAAATCTCACGAGGATCCATGCCTGGTTCATCATTCAATATTTGACGTAGTTCAAATATTCCGCCTCGATCAGCATCATTCACTAACTCAGGCATAGCATTAGAAAGTCCACCAGCGCCAACATCATGAATAAATAGGATCGGATTATCAGTACCCAACTGCCAGCACCGATCAATAACCTCTTGACAACGGCGCTCCATTTCAGGGTTATCACGTTGTACCGAAGCGAAATCAAGATTAATATCAGACTGCCCTGAAGTCATCGATGAAGCTGCGCCACCTCCCAGCCCAATATTCATCGATGGGCCACCCAATACGATTAATTTAGCGCCAACTGGAATATTGCCCTTTTTAATATGTTCTGCCCGAATATTACCTATACCGCCTGCTAGCATAATCGGTTTGTGGTAACCACGTAATTCTGCTCCATTATGACTATTCACTAGCTCTTCATAAGTGCGAAAATAACCTAATAAAGCGGGTCGGCCAAATTCATTATTAAAAGCGGCGCCACCCAATGGCCCATCAAGCATAATATTAAGCGCACTAACAATACGCTGTGGTTTGCCAAAATTTTGTTCCCAAGGTTGTTTAAAACCTGGAATACGTAAGTTAGAAACAGCAAATCCAACTAAGCCGGCTTTAGGCTTTGCACCACGCCCTGTTGCCCCTTCATCACGTATTTCTCCACCTGAACCGGTGGCAGCACCAGGCCAAGGAGAAATAGCTGTTGGGTGGTTATGGGTCTCTACTTTCATCAAAATATGAGCATTTTCATGATGATAATCATACTTGCTGGTTACTGGATCAGGAAAAAAACGCCCAATATTCAATCCTTCCATTACGGCAGCGTTATCTTTATAAGCTGATAAAATATAATCTGGCGTTTGTTGATAAGTATTTTTTATCATACTAAACAAAGAATTAGGTTGTGATTTACCATCAATAACCCAACTGGCATTAAATATTTTATGCCGACAATGTTCTGAATTAGCTTGCGCAAACATATAGAGTTCAACATCCGTTGGATCCCGTTCTAATGTTTGGAAGGCATCCATTAAATAATCAATTTCATCTGTAGCTAACGCTAACCCTAATTCAATATTTGCCAATTCAAGTGCACGACGACCGTTTTTTAATATTTCTATCGTCACCATCGGTGCCGGCTTATGGTGCATAAAGAGTGATTCTGCTTGCTCGAAAGAAGTCCAAACAGTTTCAACCATCCGATCATGCAAAATGACAAATAAATCATCCAATTGTGATATATCCAATGGCGAGGAATAAATAATATAATAAGCAATTCCACGCTCAAGCCGGATAACCTGCTGTAATCCACAGTTATGAGCAATATCCGTTGCCTTTGAAGACCAGGGTGAAATAGTGCCTGGTCGAGGAGTAACCAAGAGTAACTGGCCAGCAGGCTGTTGCTCAGTTAATGAAGGACCATAATGAAGCAATTGACTTAGTTTTTGTCGATCATCCTGATTTAATGGCGCACCAAGTTCAGCAAAGTGTACATATTCAGCATAAATGTCAGTAACCGGTAGTTGCTGCTGCTGGCATAGGGAAAGAAGCTTAGTAATGCGAAATGTCGATAAAGCGGGTGAGCCACGCAGAATTTCCATAGTAATAGATTCTCTTAACTTATAAAGCTGGCCTGAAGGATATGTATCAGGAAAACTGGAAGGCTATTATAAATCATCATGAACCAATACGAAACCGTTTGCGTGCACATTTATCACGCACTCGCAAATGTTAAAGATATGTAAAATAGATTAAATTAAGTTGCAAATTCTACTTTTGTTAAGCAGAATGTCGGGCTCTTAAAAAATTGGCCATAATTTGGTCATTTTAATTAAGAAAATATGTTTAACTAACGAGATATAACCATTTGATTAATATTAGAATTAATTATCTTGTTATCGTTATTGTCTCTATAATTTCTGTTGGTGTCATTACACTTAATATTGAGTGGCCCAACCAGCAGCAAGACCAGGTGAAGAGAATTATTTCTCGCGGTGAATTACGTGTAAGTACCATTAATTCACCCCTTATGTCCTTTAACGATAAGCAAGAAGCAAGCGGATTTGATTACGAACTGACTAAACGCTTTGCCGATTACCTTGGCGTAAAGCTACATATCAATGTACGTTCAAATATCAATCAACTTTTTAATGACCTTGAAAACGGTAATAGTGACTTTATTACTGCAGGACTTCTTTATAATGAGAAGCGCCTCGATAAAGCACAGCCTGGCCCTGTCTACTATACCGTTTCCCAGCAGCTAATTTATCGCAAAGGGGTAAGTCGTCCACGCTCTTTGAACGATGTAAAAGGAAAGTTTGTCGTTGCCACTGATTCAGTAAACGCTAATACGCTGCAACAGTTGAAGCAAAAATATCCAAATCTTCAATGGGAAGAAACCAGTCATTATAATGCGACTGAGTTATTGCAACTGCTAGCCGAAGGGAAAATTGATTATACCTTAGAAAATTCTATTGTCGTCGCTATGCAGCAATGTTAGACTTCTTCAATAAAAGTAATGAAGAAGAACTTTTAACACGTTTAGATGAAAAATATTTTGGCCATGTTGCTACTTTTGACTATTTTGATACGCTTTCTTTTATTACTGCAATTAATAAAACTTTGCCAACCTATAAGCATCTATTTAAAAAATATGCAGAAGATATAGATTGGCGTCTACTAGCAACAATTTCCTGGCAGGAATCACACTGGGATCCACTAGCCACATCACCCACTGGTGTTCGTGGTTTAATGATGCTAACAGTACCTACTGCACAAACTATGGGTGTGTCAGATAGGCTGGATCCAGAGGAAAGTATTAAAGGTGGCGCCGCTTACTTGCAATATCTGATTTCGCGCTTACCAACTACTATTGCGCCTGATGATCGTATTTGGTTTGCCTTATCGGCCTATAATATGGGGTTGGGACATATGCTTTATGCCAGGAAACTGACACGCATACAAGGCGGAGATCCGGACAGTTGGTTAGATGTAAAAGCCAGACTGCCGCTACTTAGCAAGAAAAAATATTTTGCTAAATTAACCTACGGTTATGCACGTGGCTATGAAGCCTATCGCTATGTGGAAAATATCCGCCGTTATCACCAAAGTTTGGTGGGTTACCTACAGAATAAGGAAATTAATCAAAATATGCAGCTCGCTGCAAGGGAGCCGCTATTATTCTCTAGAACCAGCAGCAAAGAAAAAAGTAGTGACTAATTTAGCTAATCATTACAAACAGTATTAGCTTCTATTTCTGCCTAAGCCGCCTTACTAAGCGACTTAGGCAGATTTAATTTATCAACGCTGCCCTTTCCTGGCCAATTTTTTTTCTGCTCGCCGTTGTTGAAAAAAAACACTTAACATCGTCGAACATTCATCGGCCAAAACCCCTCCCAATACCAGAATACGATGATTCATATCCGGATGATTAAAAACATCAATAATTGAACCAGCAGCACCAGTTTTTTGATCAAAGGCGCCATATACCAAACGACCGATGCGCGCATGGATCATAGCTCCGGCACACATAATACAAGGCTCGAGTGTCACATAAAGCGTCGTATTGAGTAAGCGATAATTTTGTAAAGATTGACCCGCTGCCCGCAAAGCTAAAATTTCCGCATGAGCAGATGGATCATGAGACAAAATAGGATGATTCCAACCTTCTGCAATCAATTCATCTTCATGTACTAATACCGCGCCAACAGGAATCTCACCTTTTTCTTGAGCATTTTTGGCTAGTAAAATAGCTTTTCGCATCCAATAAACATCTTTTTTGGCTTGATCCACGAATAAAAACCTCAAATATTAATTTAAATCGCAAAAATAGTTATAATATAATATCAACTTATGATTTAATAACTCTTTAATACTAATTAATAGCCATCTCATAAATAAACCACCCAAAAAATCACTTATGTTATTAATAAAATTAACTAATTTAACTTTGTGTATTGTTGCATTAAGGGTAGTCACTGATCTAAATCGGATATAATAAATGATAAAAAAATTAATAAATGATAATCGAAATTTTTTGCTGAAAATATCGCTACTTATTATATTATTCAGCCTAATTCATTACGCTATGGGTTACCCTCCAAGATTAAACTATACAGCTGGTATCGTCGCATTGCTAATCGTTATCAATCAGTTACGAATAATATATAGTGGATTCATTATTATATTCACCATTATTGCAGCGCTATATTTTCCGATTAGGCTACTCTATGGTACTCCCTCACTAACCATAGCAACATCAGTTACTTATACCAATTTAAATGAAGCAATAGAATTTATTAGTAATATTCCATACTATCTTTATGCTGGATCATTATTTATTTTACTGTTCGGCTTTTTCTGTACAACATTTAAGCTTAAAACAGGTAACAAAACAAAGATTGGTGCTTTTATTACCTTTTTGGCGTTTCTTCTATATGGCCCAATAAAAGATTATAAAGAAACGGGTGAATTCGATATTTTAAATAGCGGTTATCCAGAAATCAAATTTGTCAAAGACTTTAATAGTGCCAAGGAAGAAACCAATAAACTTTTTAGTTTACTTGCGCAAACAGATGACTTCCAGCCAAACAATAGTGCCACGCCATTTGATACCTATGTTATGGTGATTGGTGAAAGCGCTAGACGCGATTTTATGCACGTTTATGGCTTTCCAATTAATAATACCCCATTTATGGATAGCGCTAATGGTATTCTATTCAACCATTATATTTCAGCCGCTTCATCAACTATTCCATCATTAACCAGCTCCCTGACTCAAGCGCCCAAATTAGCCAATAGCGTTATTGCGCTGGCAAAAAAATGGGGATTTACTACCTATTGGTTATCAAATCAGGGAGCTGTTGGTATCTACGACACACCGATTGCCTCTATGGGGAAAAAAGCAGATCATTCGTTTTTTCTGAAAAGAGCAAGTTATAACAGTAAAGAGACCAATGATGATGAATTACTGCCACAAATCGCAACAGCAATCAAAGCTCCTCAGGCCAAAAAATTCATTATTGTTCATTTAATTGGTAGTCATCCTCGCGCTTGCGCAAGGACTAATGATCACTATGAAACTTTTTACAAAAGTGAAGAAATTTCATGCTATATACAGAGCATAAAAAAATACTGATCAACTGTTAGCAACAATTCATCAATATTTAACCGACAGCCAATCAAAATGGACAATGATCTATTTTTCTGATCATGGCCTCGGTTTCGTCAATAAAAATAATCCGAGTGACCTAAAACTTACCCATAATGATCAATACCGTCAGGATTATGAAGTACCACTATTTATTAGTTCTTATAATTCTAACGAACGGCAGTACATTACTGCTGCTAGAAGTGGAATTAACTTTTTAACTCTATTTTCTGAATGGTCAGGCATTGACGATGCCAGTATTGACCATTCCTGTCATATGATTTCAAACGATATTTGTCATCAACAAAATAGTGTTATTGACTTTAATAATAAACGAATTGACTATACAAAATTACCGTCAGATATGGCGCCATGACATTATGCCAAATAGCAAACAGCGAATAAGGCAAATATTGTGATTATAGCATGATAATTTGTTATCTGAGGTATAAAATATACTGCGTTTATTCATGGCCTTAGCTTAATAATAAATGCAGTTTTGACTAATTTAATGATATAAGTAATATTTTAAATAGAGCTTAACATGTCACTATAAATTACTTATCGCTGTATCAATTGTGATATAAAATAACTTTAAATAGTTTTAAAATAATTGTAATATAGTTTTGTATTATCTTTTAATTTTTTGAATTGGCGTTACTTATTCGCAATTTCGCTCTATTTATCAACACAAAAAAATACCAAGCATACATAGAAATACCAACCTGCTATTAAAACAAATTAAAGATATATTCAATACCGCTAGCTGAAAAGTTATATATCTTCATTTTTATTGCAGATTAATAAATTAATTATATGAAAACCGCAAAAAATACTTTAACTATATAATAATATTATTATTATTTATATTCTCACTTCTATTAAATGTTTTTGTTTTCAAAGAAGATTCAAGACTATCGCATATATCTAGTTTTATTATTCTCTTAATTACTTTCTTATTAATAATAAGTAAGAATAAATTACCAAAACTAATTGGATTACTTTTTTTATTCTTTATAAATATAAAAGTTATATATTCGTTAAATTTTAACGGAAATATAACAACCTCTGTTCTACATTCCATCCTTGAAACCAACATAAATGAAGCTCTATTTATGTCAGGCAGTTTACTGCTAAAGTTAATTTTTCCTACATTGATTTTTACTGCTTTTTTATTTTATCTAATAACAAGAATTAAGAAAAATTTAGAAAATACCTCTCTATTATTGTATTCAGCATTATCGTTTACAGCACTTTCGATGATCCTGGTTGTTTTAGATATCAAAGATGAAAACAGATTAATTTCTAATATCAAAGAAGATAAAAAACAGCTCGGGATTTTTTTTCATCATAAAATCCCTTTAGTATTTGGTGACGTGGTTTATTTATTAATTTCATCATATGAAAATAATAAATATGCAAATACAGCCGAAATTGAAAAATTTAATCATGCAATATTATCTAAAAAAGACAATAATAATAAAAATATTATATTAATCATGGGAGAAGCCTCACTCTACTCCCGTTATAGTGCATATGGCTATCATTTAGATACAACGCCACATATGACAAAAATATTTTCAACCGAAGATAGCTGCATCTTAAATAATGCCCATTCCAGTTCACCGATAACCCGAGATTCAGTGTCAATGACACTAGCCTTTCACACACCGGAAAATGAAGAAAACCTGTTCAACAATAAATCTATTATTGAAATGGCAAAAGCCAATGGATATAAAACATATTGGTTAGGTTCCCAAGAAATAAAAGGTCTGCATGGTTCAAAATATGGTTTTATCGCTCAAAAAAGTGATGATTTAAGGCTAACCAATTATAACGATAATAAATTAGCCAACCTGCTAGCAAAAGTGTTATCTGATAATGCACAAAAGAGATTTATCATTAT
This sequence comes from Arsenophonus endosymbiont of Crataerina pallida, assembly GCF_964020125.1. Taxonomy (NCBI): domain Bacteria; kingdom Pseudomonadati; phylum Pseudomonadota; class Gammaproteobacteria; order Enterobacterales; family Morganellaceae; genus Arsenophonus; species Arsenophonus endosymbiont of Crataerina pallida. Next base: position 1,538,883 of record NZ_OZ026540.1, read on the forward strand.
TCATCTTTATGGTAATCATTTACCCTATGACAACTATGATGCAATAGATAAAAAAGCTTTACCAAAAGCAGCGGATTATGATCTCACTATTCATCATACTGACAGAATCATAAATGATATAATGAATATCATTAATGCAAAAAAATAGATTTTAATTTAATTTATACCGCAGATCACGGCGAGATAGTCAATGTTGGTCATGGATTGGAAAAAGGAAGAGAACAATATTTGATCCCCTTTATGTATAAATCGACCAATAAACATTTTAATTGTGCTTTTATCGAATCTTTTCGTAATAAAGACGGATACTTGAGTGGTTTGATGAATAAGTATATTTTATCCGAACTGCTTGGCTATGACATTGATAAAAATATTCTTAGAAGCGAAAGAGAATATGATCGAGTGCTAACAGCTAATGAAAATATTTTACCTTTTTCCTTGATAGAATAACAATTACTTAGTAATAATATTGCTGGATTTCAATTTAAAATCCAGCCTTAGATTATATTCTTTTGGGTTTTTAGATCGACACGATTTAGCAAAGTGTTTTAAAATAGATTTAGCTGCTGCAACACAGATTTTAGCTATGAGTTTACATCAAACCGCCAACACTCAGTTTTTTTGTCTGTGGTGTACTGTTCTAGCTGCTATTGAACTGCTTTTTGAACAAACAGTCAACGTAATGCTCATACCCTTATCATTGTAAAGAGAGTAAAATCGATCTGGGTTGCAGCTTTGTATTACTGAATTGGGTTTTTCAATAGAATATATACTGTACAAAATCATCAGTTACAGATAACATTATGTTTTTAATGCATAATTTACTCAAATTACTTATAACATATTGCTATGTCTTTATTAATTACTCAACGCTGTATCAATTGTGATATGTGTGAACCAGAATGCCCAAATGAAGCGATTTCAATGGGAGAAGAATTTTACCAAATCAATCCCAATCTTTGCACTGAATGCATTGGCCACTATGATAAGCCAACTTGCCAATCCGTTTGTCCGATCAACAATACCATTTTAAAAGATCCTGATAATCCTGAAACAGAAGAACAATTATGGGATAAATTTGTCCTATTACATCATGCCGATAAAATTTAACTTTCCATAATCACAGTGGCACAAGCATAATTTTGTTCATCAGATAATGATACATGGATATGTTGTACACCTAAAGAATCAGCCAATATTTTTGCTTGTCCTAATAAATTAAGCCCTGGCTTACCTAATTGATCATTAAAAACTTCAAATTGATTAAGCGCTAAACCGTTTCGGATCCCCGTGCCTAAAGCTTTTGCTGCTGCTTCTTTGACCGCAAAACGCTTAGCCAAAAAACGGACTGGCTGAGAATGATGTTGATATTGTCGCCACTCTTGCGCGGACAATATACGCTTCGCTAGACGTTCCTCTAAACGCTTGATAATTTGTTCAATACGTACAATTTCAACCAGATCAGTACCTAATCCAATAATCGCCATTAACAACGCGTCTCACGAAGAATTTTCTTCATATCACTCACAGCTGTCGCCATGCCACTAAAAAGTGCTCGCCCAATAATCGCATGGCCAATATTAAGTTCATATATATCAGGCAATTGAGCAATACGTTGAACATTATGATAAGTTAACCCATGACCGGCATTGACCTTAAGTTTTTTTGCAGTGGCATAACTTATCGCCTGCTTGATACGTTTAAACTCTTCTTGCTGCTTTAACTCGCTCTTAGCATCAGCATAGGCACCAGTATGAATTTCAATAAAGGGCGCACCAATTTCCACTGCTGCATCAATTTGTTGTTCTTTAGCATCAATGAACAAAGAAACCGTGATACCTGCTTCGGTTAATCGTTTGACCGCCGTTGCGACTAATGCTTGTTGTCCAACAACGTCAAGCCCACCTTCCGTCGTAACTTCTTTACGTCGCTCTGGTACCAAGCAGCAAAATTGAGGTTTGATCTGACAGGCAAAATTGACCATTTCATCCGTTATTGCCATCTCCAAATTCATCCGGGTTTGTAACGTCTGGCGAAGTAACTTAACGTCACGATCAGTAATATGACGGCGATCTTCACGCAAATGAACAGTGATCCCATCTGCCCCAGCTTGTTCAGCAAGAAATGCTGCATGTAGTGGATCAGGATATTGTGTTCCCCGCGCATTTCGCACCGTGGCAACATGATCAATATTAACGCCTAATAATAACTCTGCCATATTTAACTCCTGTTATCCATTTCATAGTTTGAATTTCGTTTATCCATGCAATCATAATATATTCAAAGAGGTTTTAATAAGCTCGCTTCAACGCGTTTTAGGCAATATGACCTGGTAAAAAAGCTCACGGCTTTTTAATGGACTTCCCCCCAGATAAGGCTTTAGCGCAATACGCGTAAAACGCTTGGCTGCTCTTAATGTATCGACATCAGGAAACTGACGAACGGCAAATGCCTTAAGCTGCTTACCGGTAAAACTTAAGTGATCAATAACCAAACTGGCAATAAAACCTTTTTCTTCTCGATAACGGTAAGTCATGCTATCTGCCACCAGTTCACCACTACCGGCACAGTGTAAAAAATCAACACCATAACCTAAATGAGATAGCAATGATAATTCAAAACGGCGCAATGCATGTTCCGGCGTATATTCACTACCAGCCAATACCTGCAAACAGGTCAGGTATTCAAAAAATAGGGTTTGATAAGGGATATTTTGGGCTAAAACTCGCGCAAGCAATTCATTAACATATAGACCGCTATACAGTACGGTACCGGTAAATGGTAGCGCTAGAGAAATAGGTTCTGCGCCACGCAACGTTTTCATTTCTCCCTTGCCTCCCCAACGGATCAGCAATGGCGTAAAAGGTTGTAAGCAGCCTTTTAAATTAGATCGACGGCTACGAGCACCTTTGGCTAATAGTCGAATACGGCCCTCATTTTCGGTGAAAAAATCTAACAGTAAACTCGTTTCACTATAAGGGCGAGTATGAAGTACAAATGCACGTTGCCAACCGTCCACGGAAACCCGCCTTAATGAAGATCGTCCATATAGCCTAAACTACGCAGTGCACGTTCATCATCAGCCCATCCGGCTTTAACTTTCACCCAAAGTTCAAGATGAACCTTAGTAGCAAAAAGTTTTTCCATATCCATCCGAGCTTCAATGCCAATTTTCTTAATTTTGCTACCTTTATTGCCAATAACCATTTTTTTCTGGCCATCTCTTTCAACCAAAATCAGGCCATGAATGTTATAGCCACCGCGTTCATTTACCACAAATTGCTCAATTTCAACTGTGACCGAATAAGGGAGCTCATCGCCGAGAAAACGCATTAATTTCTCACGAATAATTTCACCAGCCATAAAACGTTGTGAGCGATCAGTGATATAGTCCGCTGGAAAATGATGTGCTGCTTCTGGCATATGTTGACGGACAATTTTAGTAATAATATCGATACCGGTACCTTTTTCTGCACTAATTGGCACAATATCCAGAAAATTCATTTGCTTGCTAAGAAATTCAATATGGGGCAGCAAACGGGTTTTATCCACCACATTATCAATTTTATTGATCACTAATAATACCGGACAAGGCAAATGACGCAGCTTATTTATTACCATCTCATCATCGCTTGTCCAATGTGTGCCTTCAACAACAAAAATAATCAGTTCCACATCACCAATTGAGCTACTTGCTGCCCGATTCATTAAACGATTTATTGCGCGCTTTTCTTCTACATGCAATCCTGGAGTATCGACATAAATTGTTTGATAATTACCTTCTGTCTCAATGCCCATGATGCGATGACGGGTTGTCTGTGGTTTACGTGAAGTAATAGAAATCTTTTGCCCGAGTAATTGGTTCAATAATGTTGATTTACCCACATTTGGGCGTCCTACAATGGCTACAAATCCACAATAGGTATTCTGTTTGCTCATTCAAGCTCCAATATTTTTAATGCCTGTTCAGCTGCGGCTTGTTCAGCCTTACGACGACTTGAACCCACTCCTTCAACCGGTTCATTTATACCACTAACCTGACAATGAATAGTAAATTCCTGATCGTGCGCTTCATCGCGAACTTGAACTACCAAATAACTTGGTAAAGGTAAATGGCGTCCCTGTAAATACTCTTGTAAACGTGTTTTAGGATCTTTTTGTTTATCGCCGGGGCTAATTTCTATTAATCGAGTGTCATACCAAGCTAAAACAATTTGTTCAGTCGTTTGAATATCACTATCTAAAAAAATACTGCCAATTAACGCTTCGATAGTATCTGCTAATATTGATTCTCGACGAAAACCACCGCTTTTTAATTCACCTGGCCCTAAACGCAAACATTCTCCCAAATCAAACTCTCGTGCAAGCTTAGCCAGTGTATTACCCCTGACTAATGTTGCTCGCATACGACTCATATCGCCTTCATCAACCTTAGGAAAACGATGATAAAGATCATTGGCAATCACAAAACTAAGAATTGAATCGCCTAAAAACTCCAATCTCTCATTGTGACTACTACTGGCACTACGATGAGTTAACGCTTGCTTTAATAATTCAATTTGTTTAAAAGTATAGCCAAGCTTACGCTGTAGCTGTTTAATTTCTTGTCGCTCTGACCACTCAATTAAAGAAGAATTCATGTGCTACCAATTATTTCATTATCAAATTACAAAAAACATACGCAACAGATCTGCAAAATAAATTTTTACAAAACTGTTGCGTTGGCAGGTTTCCTGATATCGTTCAAGAAACCATCATTTTTGATTATCGTGCTATATTCTATATCGATTACGATATAAATCAATTTAGCATTAATGATTAGTTTATCTCATTATTTTATTAGTTGATTGCACCAATACGACTTAAACGCACTCCAGTTGGCCATTCACCCTCATGCTTATCAAGGCTAAACCAGATAATAACTGCACGCCCAACTAAATTTTCTTCTGGCACAAAACCCCACATACGACTATCTGCACTATTATCCCGATTATCTCCCATCATAAAATAGTGTTTAGGGGGAACAATCCATTCATTGTCTGGTAAACCGGGCTGTTGGTAACGTGACTGGGTATATACTTGTGGGATCACTAAGATTTCATGGCTAGTATCATCTAATTTTTCGATTCTTTCCGCTTGACGTAATGCGTTACTTGGTACTAGTTCGCCCAATGGAATTTGATAACTTCCTTTCTGACTTTCGACCATAGAGTCAATATTAAAAAATAAAGACCATTCACTCTCTTTTAATGAAGAATAGATAATTGGTAACGCTCGAACACAGTTTGAAATTGAACAATTCGGATATATACGTAACTCTTTTTGTTCAGGATCATAAACAATTTTATCACCAGGTAGACCAATAACACGTTTAACAAAATCTACACTAGGATCCTTAGGATATTTAAATACCGCAATATCACCACGTTTAGGTTTTCCTGTTTCCAATAATGTCGTTTGGGTAACAGGATCTTTTAATCCATAAGCAAACTTTTCTACTAGTATAAAATCACCGACCAATAAGGTAGGCATCATTGAACCTGACGGGATTTGAAATGGCTCATAAATAAACGAACGTATCACTAATACAATCGCTAATATCGGAAAAATAGATGAACACGTATCAACCCATGATGGTTTATGAATACTTTCAGCTAAATGCGTCTGCTCTACGCTTCCCTCAGTAACTTTTTGCTGCTGCGCTATTTTTTTCTTACGAGCAGGTGCTAATTTAAAACGATCAATACCCCAGATAATCCCTGTAATCAAGGTCGCCAGCGTCAAGATCAAAGAAAAAGTGTTAGCCATTATGACTCCTTACAACGGTTAGTTATCTTTACCTACGTGAAGAATAGCAAGGAACGCTTCCTGTGGTAGTTCAACATTACCAACCTGCTTCATACGTTTCTTACCTTCTTTCTGTTTCTGTAGTAATTTTTTCTTACGGCTAACATCACCACCATAACATTTAGCTAATACATTTTTACATAATTGTTTCACCGTTGAACGCGCTATAATATGGGTACCAATTGCAGCCTGGATTGCAATATCAAACTGTTGGCGCGGGATCAGATCTTTCATTTTATCAACTAGCTCACGACCACGATATGGTGCATTTGCACGATGGGTAATCAATGCTAAGGCATCCACTCTTTCGCCATTAATTAACACATCTACACGCACCATATCAGCCGCCTGGAAGCGGACAAAGCCATAATCCAATGAAGCATATCCTCGAGAAGTAGACTTCAAGCGATCAAAGAAATCTAACACCACCTCAGCCATAGGAATTTCATAGGTTAATGCGACCTGATTACCATGGTAAACCATATTAGTCTGAACACCGCGTTTTTCTACGCAGAGCGTAATAACATTACCAAGATATTCCTTAGGCATTAGCATGTTACATTCTGCAATTGGTTCGCGTAATTCATTTATATTATTAAGTGCTGGTAATTTAGAGGGACTATCAACATAGATGACATCACCATTTGTTAACTCAACTTCATAAATAACTGTAGGCGCGGTTGTAATAAGATCCAAATCATATTCACGTTCCAAACGCTCCTGGATAATCTCCATATGAAGTAGGCCAAGGAAACCACACCGAAATCCAAAACCTAATGCAGTTGAACTCTCTGGTTCATAAAATAACGAAGCATCATTCAAGCTTAATTTAGCTAAAGCGTCACGAAATGCTTCATAATCATCAGAGCTAACGGGGAATAAACCGGCGTAAACCTGTGGTTTTACTTTTTTAAAACCAGGCAACGCCTGTATTGCAGAATGACGAGCACCAGTTAATGTATCGCCAACCGGCGCGCCGTGAATATCTTTTATGGCACAGACCAGCCAACCGACTTCACCACAATTTAGTTGTTGACGATCAATTCGTTTGGGTGTGAAAATTCCTAAGCGATCAACATTATAAAGTTGGCCAGAGCTCATCACTTTAATTTTATCACCTTTACAAAGCGTACCATTTTTAATCCGTACCAGCGAAACAACACCTAAATAATTATCAAACCACGAATCAATAATTAATGCCTGCAAAGGCGCTGCCGGATCACCTTCTGGTGGTGGGATCTCTTTAACCAGCCGCTCAATTACGTCTTGTACCCCTAATCCAGTTTTTGCCGAACATCGAACAGCATCATGAGCATCGATGCCAACAATATCTTCAATTTCTTCAGCTACCCGATCAGGCTCTGCAGCAGGTAAATCGATTTTATTAAGTACAGGAACAACTTCTAAATCCATTTCAATAGCGGTATAGCAATTAGCAAGGGTTTGCGCTTCCACACCTTGCCCTGCATCAACAACCAGTAATGCCCCTTCACAAGCAGCTAATGAACGGGATACTTCATAAGAGAAGTCAACATGGCCAGGTGTATCAATAAAATTAAGCTGATAAGTTTCACCATCACTGGCTTTATAATTCAGAGTAACACTCTGCGCTTTTATTGTGATCCCTCGTTCCCGCTCCAAATCCATAGAATCTAATACCTGGGCTGCCATTTCACGATCAGAAAGGCCACCACAGATCTGGATAATACGATCCGACAGAGTTGATTTACCATGATCAATGTGAGCGATGATGGAAAAATTTCTTATATGTTTGATTTTCAAGGTTATATCTTCTTCTAAATGGCCTTATAAAATCAGTTTTAGCGATAGCTTAGCCCTACAAAGCTAAAACTAATAAAAGCTGTTATAACAATCTTGGGAATGCATTTTACATATAAGCGACAAACAACTCAAAGAATCATTGATAATGAAAAAGTCGTTTTTATGAATAAGGCGGTTATAGGCATAGATTAGTGACGATATGTAATTACTAATGATAGGCATTTAGGCTTACTATGTCATTCATACTTGCTGTTTTAATTCATCAGGCGGTAAACCTATTTGTAAAATGATCGGTTGATATAGCGTCTCTTTTTCCCAATATTGCGCAATTTTTTTTGCCAGAAAAAAGCCAACACTGCCACCAATAACTGCACCTAAAAAGATAATAAATTGATTTAAAAAAAGAAATTGCATAACCCCACTGCCGATAAAAAGGCCAAGTAATGGGGTAAGGTAAACAAGCATTGCTGAACGTAATAAACTGGCTTCAGGGATCCCGACTTCAATTTTCTGACCAACTATCAGAGGCTGACTGACCTCAAGTTCTAATTGATACTCAGTTTTCGGTCCTATTTTATTGAGAATATAAGATCCGCAAGTTGAGCGAGCAGCACAACTACCACAACCGGAATTAGAACCATATCGCAACACAGCTCGACCATTATGCCAATACACAACCGTTGCCCACTCTTTAACCATTACTAGCCTCTTTAAAACTAACATTAGCTGCAATCTGGCTAGCGGTTAACAATGGTAACTGGCCAATAACCGTCACTTCGTATTGTCCTTTTATCACCGTATAAATAGTTAAACCACCTTTACGAAATGGTTTTTCACTAAGTTGACGCTCACCTGCTTTAGTAACATTAATAGAAAAACTAAATAACCCATCACTAAATAACATGGCCTCTAAAGATTCATTAGCAGCAATCTCTTTACAACTACGAGAAATTTCTTCAAATCCCAACGGCAGTTGGTTTATTTGCCAGTTAAATCGCTTAGTGATCGATTTGGGAATAAGTAATAAGGGAGGCATATTCAACGATGCGATCACATGCATTGATTTCAGCAACGCTTGACTATTAAAAGCCACAGAAACAACTCTAAATTGCTCTAATATTTCATTCTTATTATCTAAAAGATCAATGCGCAATGGTAACTTGCTTTTTTCATCAATTAATAAGATATAGCTAAAACGTGAATTATCTTTCGGTATAACACGAATAACCTGACAGCTTATATCACCAATATGTGTTCTACCTAACTTAATGAAATTATAATAGGATTGCAGTTTAGTAAAATTAGCAAAAACTACCGACGGCAAATAATCAACGATATAAGCGCCCTCTAAGCTAAAAGAATCAAATCCTGGCTCAAAGTAGCTAACTTGATTACCTTTCTGAATAATTTCACGACGAGAATTATCCATCTGCATCATTTGAGCAATTGGTTTATTGTCAATAATGACATGACGATATCTGATCGGCGTTATACCTTGTGGATTGACAATAATAAATGATAATTCGTAGGGTAAAGACTTTACTGCATTACCCATATCAGTTAATAAAGTTTCAGCCGATAATTCTTTCGCATAGGAATGTAAAGGCAACAATAAACCGCCCAGCAAAAAAAAGAGGGCGGATAACCAATGCTTCATTACTACTATTCTGCTCCTGAGTAAGATTTTTCTGCTACTGGTGAAGATGATGTTACACTTTGATTCAGCATTGAGCGACGCTCAAGCTCATATTGTTGTAACATCAGACCAAGTCGGCGATTACGTTGTTCTAGCTGCTCGGTTTGTGGATGAGCAAACAATTGATCATTAGATACATTTAAACTCACAGACGACGCAGCCCCCATGATAGGTACCGTATTAAATATGGGTGAGTCAGATTTGACATCAGTTTCTATGCTAGACATATTATAATTCTGAACACCTGCAATAACAGCTACGGCAACGCTCGCTGCGACACCAACTTGTGTCATCTGGTTAGCCCAAGGGCGAAGCTTACGCCAAAAAGGCATTAAACACCAGCTAGCAGGCACAGGTTGTGACTCCGGTATTGCATTAGGCGCAATTTGGATAGGCTCACTTGCCAGCGCCTGCTCTACTTTGTCGGTAATATCAAGATGGATAACTTCATTGATATCGCCTCTCAAACTGTCGCGGATAAGATGGTAGCTCTCCCATCGTTTCTGTAACGAAACATCTTGTAAAATGGTATGGATCAATTCTGAATCAAAGATCTCTCCATCCATTAAAGCGGAAAGTCTCTCTCTATGCATGCCAAAGTACCCTTCAGTAAAATGTGAACCACATTTAATTTCGTATTAGCGGTTGCACTTTATTATCAATAGCTTCTCTTGCTCGAAAAATGCGCGAACGAACTGTACCAACAGGACAATCCATAATAAGCGCTATCTCCTCATAACTTAGTCCATCTAACTCCCTAAGCGTAATTGCCAGACGTAAATCTTCAGGAAGTGACTCTATAGTCCGGAAGACTACTTTTCTCAATTCTTCTGACAACATTAAATTCTCAGGGTTCGAAATTTCTTTTAATGCATTAGAAGCCTCAAAATTCTCTGCATTAACTACATCCAAATCATTCGATGGCGGTCGACGTCCTTGGAATATAAGATAATTTTTTGCTGTATTTACAGAGATCCGGTAAAGCCAAGTATAAAATGCGCTTTCACCACGAAATAAACTGATAGCGCGATAAGCTTTAATAAATGCCTCTTGAGCTACATCCGGTACATCTCCCTGCGGCACATAACGAGAAATAAGGCTCACAACATTATTCTGGTATCTAATAACCAGTAAATTAAAAGCTTTTTTATCCCCTTTTTGCACCCGTTCAACCAGCACCTGGTCTGTTAACTGCTCGCTCATTCGAGGTCACTTCTCCCGAAAATAAGCCTCATATTTTCCTTATTTGAACCCGCCATGTTTTCTCTCATTTGTAAGCAAGCATTTTTTTGAGTGACAAAAACTCGCAAAGTTCCAGTCAATTTAAATTATTTATATTTAATCTAAGCTAAACCATAAGAAAAGTTCTTTCAAGGCCATCGTATTTACTCTAAATAAAAGAATAGGCTAACATGGTAATTTACTCTATTCCGAAACCTTAGTAATAAAATATTATGCCATCAACACAACATTATACGGATATTTTAATCATTGGTAGTGGCATCGCCGGTCTGTCGTTAGCACTTCGATTAGCGCCACAATACCAAATAACGATACTTAGTAAAAACATTTCAACTGAAGGCGCATCTTACTATGCTCAAGGTGGAATTGCAGCGGTTTTTGATCAAACCGATAGTATAGAAGCCCACGTTAATGATACTTTAATTGCCGGTGCCGGGCTGTGTGATAAAAAAACCGTTGAATTTGTCGCCTGCAATGCCCGCCATTCTGTCCAATGGCTTATTAATCAAGGTGTTTTATTTGATAAAGAGCTAAATTTGGCCGGTAAAGAACAATATCATCTTGCAAAAGAAGGTGGCCATAGCCATCGCCGTATTCTTCATCATGCCGATGCAACAGGCAAGCAAGTAGAAACCACCTTGGTTGAAAAAGCCATCAAGCATCCGAATATCACGATTAAGGAGCAGCATAACGCCATCGATTTGATCCGCTCAGATAAAGATCCAGCAACAATTATCGGTGCTTACATTTGGGATCTCAATCAACAACAAATCGTTATTTGCCATGCAAAAGTGACAGTTTTAGCAACCGGAGGAGCCGCAAAAATATATCAATATACTACCAATCCTGACATTTCATCAGGCGATGGAATTGCAATGGCCTGGCGAGCCGGTTGTCGTGTAGCCAATCTTGAATTTAATCAGTTTCATCCGACTTGTCTTTATCATCCACAAGCGCGCAATTTTCTACTAACTGAAGCGTTACGAGGTGAAGGAGCCTATCTTAAGCGACCTGATGGCAGCCGCTTTATGCCTGATTTTGATAAAAGAGCGGAACTCGCCCCTCGTGATATAGTTGCCCGGGCTATTGATCATGAAATGAAACGCTTGGGGGCAGATTGTATGTTTCTTGATATTAGCCATCAGCCGGCAAGCGAGATAAAACGACATTTTCCAACTATCTATCATAAATTAGCCACATTAGGTATCGACATTACCAATGAGCAAATTCCGATTGTACCAGCGGCGCATTATACATGCGGTGGTGTTATGGTGGATCATTATGGTCAAACCGATCTTCGACACCTATATGCTATTGGTGAAGTCAGTTATACCGGGTTACATGGCGCCAACCGACTAGCATCCAATTCATTATTAGAGTGTGTCGTCTATGGATGGTCTGCGGCAAAACAGATAAAACAACATATCGAACAAATTGATATGCCATCTACACTCGCCAAGTGGAATGAAAATCAATGTCATAATTTAGATGAAAAAGTTGTTATTCAACATAACTGGCATGAGTTAAGACTGTTCATGTGGGATTATATGGGAATTGTCAGAACGACCAAACGACTGACCCGCGCATTGCGGCGCATCCATTTACTACAACAAGAAATAGAGGAATACTATTCAAATTTCCGTTTATCAAATAATTTATTGGAACTGCGTAACCTTGTGCAAGTAGCTGAATTGATGATCCGCTGTGCGCTTGATCGTAAAGAAAGCCGTGGATTACATTACACATTAGATTATCCGCAACAGCAACCAGATGCTAAACCGACTATTTTGACCCCATCAACTAAATAACTAGAGAGGGGAATATAATTAACCCTCTTTCATATATGACGGAGAAAATACTACCGAATTGCCATTAATTACTAATAATTATTTATATATCACTCAAACATTCAACAAAACATTTTAATAGATGAACAATTTGGGCGTTCTGTTTATAATCCATTGCCTAACCAGAGGTATACAATGACTGCAACCACATTTTCTGAACTTGAGTTAGACCAAAGTCTTCTCAATGCACTGGATGATAAAGGCTATGACCGCCCGACAGCCATTCAGCTTACAACTATCCCTGCCGCTATGGAAGGACGCGATATTTTAGGTTCATCGCCTACAGGAACAGGAAAAACTGCCGCTTACTTACTGCCGGTGATCCAACATTTACTTGATTTTCCACGTAAACGATCTGGACCACCGCGTATTCTCATATTAGCGCCAACCCGTGAACTGGCAATGCAAGTAGCTGAACAAGCAAAAGAATTAGCCAAATATACCCATCTTGATATCGCAACCATTACTGGCGGGGTATCTTATATTAACCACGCTGAAATTTTTAGTGAAAACCAAGATATTGTGGTCGCAACCACAGGACGCTTACTACAGTATATCAAAGAAGAAAATTTTGATTGTCGGGCGATCGAAACGTTAATTTTAGATGAAGCTGATCGAATGCTTGATATGGGATTTGCCAACGACATTGAAACCATTGCCGGTGAAACACGCTGGCGCAAACAAACTATGCTATTTTCAGCAACACTAGCCGGTGATGTCATTCACAATTTTGCTAATCGATTACTAAATAATCCTTATGAAATTGATGCTGACCCTTCAAGGCGTGAACGAAAAAAGATCCAACAATACTATTATCGCGCTGATAACCTCGAACATAAAACTGCGCTACTTTGCCATCTGTTAAAACAACCCGATGCCACTAAATCTATTATCTTTGTCCGTAAACGCGAAAGAGCACATGAGTTAGTTCAATGGTTACAGCAAGCCAAAATAAAAACCTGGTTACTTGAAGGAGAAATGGTTCAAGCAAAGCGGACTGAAGCGGTTAAACGCCTAAATAGTGGGCAAATTAACGTCTTAGTCGCGACCGATGTTGCCTCACGTGGCCTTGATATTGACGATATTAGTCACGTATTCAATTTCGACTTACCGCGTACTGCTGATGTTTATCTGCATCGAATTGGTAGAACCGCACGCGCGGGGCGAAAAGGGATTGCAATTAGCTTAGTAGAAGCCCATGATCAACCGCTATTAGGTAAAATCAACCGTTATCTTAAAGAGCCATTAAAAATACGCGTCATTGATAGTCTTCGACCCACCACCAAAGCACCGGCTGAAGGTTCACTACGTAAACCCAAACCGTCGAAAAAAATTCAGCTAAAACGACAAGAAAAGAAAAAAATTGACCAACAAAAAAAGAAAAAAACCAAAGAACGCCATCGCGACAGTAAAAATATTGGCAAACGTCGTCAACCATCAGTAAAGCAAACTAATAACAAATAATAAATATTTAAACTATTTATTGATTTATTTGGTGAAATAACCAAAATTAATAGCCTGATAAAATTATCAGGCTATTAATTATCCATCAATTAATTGAGCGCTACTTTATTATAAACTTTGCGTAAAAGTACGCGTAATAACATCGCGTTGCTGCTCAGGGGTTAAAGAATTAAAACGCACCGCATAGCCTGAAACACGAATGGTTAATTGAGGATATTTTTCTGGGTTTTCAATCGCATCTTCTAATGTTTCCCGAGTCAGAACATTAACATTTAAATGTTGTCCGCCTTCTACTGACACCTGCGGTTTAACCTCAAGGGGAATTTCGCGATATTCAAACGAACCTAACAACTCCTTGGCAACAATTTGTCCTTCATTAAAATCAGTTTTAGCGCAAATACAGCGAACTTCATTTTTTTCGTCGTCTAATAACCAAAAGGAATTTAATAGTGCTGTATTAGCTGCCTTAGTAATCTGAATTCCAATAACCATGTCGACCTCCAAATTCGAACAAGATTGAAATAACAATTTGAAATTATTTTCAAATTGGCTATTTGCTATAACCATTATTTCTATAAAATATATATCAATTAAATATCAGCAATTCATTGACATTAATCAATAATTTCAAAGCGTTATTAATAATATTATCGACAGGTTACTGTTTTAAATCAATTTTTCATTTAAAAAAATTTATAATTTTTAGAAAATATTTTTAATATCAAAATATATAATGAAAAATAAGCGATTTCCGTTTTAAAATTTACCTCACATAACGTAGATGTTAAGTTAAACATGATATTAATCAAAATCTAAAGGAATGGTTATGCCCTCTTTGCCCAGCTGGCACGATGTCATCGGCCTAGAAAAAGAACAAGATTACTTCCGTAACACCCTGGCTTATGTTGCCAAAGCACGTCAACATGGCACAACAATCTATCCACCACAAAAAGATGTCTTCAACGCTTTCCGTTACACCGAACTCAGCGAAGTAAAAGTTGTGATCCTAGGACAAGATCCATACCATGGACCGAATCAAGCGCACGGACTCTCGTTTTCAGTTCGGCCAGGTATTCCTGCACCGCCTTCACTGGTTAATATGTACAAAGAACTGGCAAAAGACATTGCCGATTTCCAATACCCCAATCATGGTTATCTCGTCAGTTGGGCACAACAAGGGGTATTATTATTAAACACGGTTTTAACCGTTGAACAAGGCAAAGCTCATTCTCACGCCCATCTTGGCTGGGAAACATTTACGGATAAGGTTATAGCGGCAATTAATCAACACCGTGCTGGCGTGGTTTTTTTATTGTGGGGATCCCATGCGCAGAAAAAAGGCCAATTTATCGATAACCAAAAACATTTTGTGCTTAAAGCGCCCCATCCTTCACCACTCTCGGCCCATAGAGGTTT
The DNA here is from genome assembly GCF_964020125.1 of Arsenophonus endosymbiont of Crataerina pallida. NCBI lineage: Bacteria > Pseudomonadati > Pseudomonadota > Gammaproteobacteria > Enterobacterales > Morganellaceae > Arsenophonus > Arsenophonus endosymbiont of Crataerina pallida. The sequence continues at coordinate 1,554,177 of NZ_OZ026540.1, forward strand.
CTTTGGATGCAAACATTTTTCCAAAACCAATGAAATACTCATAAAACAAGGATTAAGCCCGATAGACTGGACACCTTTCATTCCAGAACAATAAACTAAATGCCACCACCATATGGGTGGCATTATTTCAGTTTATTTTGCTTTTGACACAATCACCATCGCCGGGCGTAGCAAGCGACCGTTTAAAGTATAGCCTTTCTGCATAACATCAATAACTTGATTAGGTTCATGTTCTTCTGAATCGATCATGGTCATGGCTTGATGCAGTTCTGGATTGAAAGCAACATTCTTCTCCGCTACCACCTTAATACCGTATTTACCAACAGTAGCTAAAAAAGATTTTAAAGTTAATTCAAGTCCTTCAAGCATTGACATCGATTCAGCATTTTCCCGATTAACAAATTCGATTGCTCTTTCCAAATTATCAATAACGGGTAATAACTCATTGGCAAACCGCTCTAGGGCAAACTTGTGTGCTTTTTCAACATCTTGCTCAGTACGGCGGCGAATATTTTCCACTTCAGCCTTAGCGCGTAGCAACGCTTCACGCTCACGTTTTTGCGCTTCAAGCAACTGCTGCTCTAATTCAGTAATGCGTGGATCAATTAATACTTCTTCAGTAGAACTCACTGGTTGTTCGGTCTCAATTGCTTGTTCTTTTGCCTCATTTTTTTGTGATTTTTTTAATTCTTTTTGTTTAGAGGCTTGCTCATCATGCACTTTATGATCTTTACTACTCATGAGTATCTCCACATTCTTTTTAGCATTAATCCAGATTATTAGCTTATTATGGGGATAAAAGTTTGGGATTCAAGAGAACACGCCAACTTGATAAGAGGAAATAAACCATGCTGACCGGAAAAGCAGCAAAAAAGACATTATTTGAATATATTGGTATTGTTGGTCATCCTCGACATCCAGAGGCATTGGCAACTCATGAACAACTTTATAATTGGCTTCGAGCGCAAAAATATAAAGTTATTGTTGAACGACAAATTGCTCAACAGCTTAAACTAAAAAATGCCACCATTGGTGGATTAACAGAAATTGGTAAAACAGCTGATTTAATTATTGTTGTTGGCGGTGACGGTAATATGCTCGGCGCTGCTCGTGTTCTATCACGCTATGAAAATAAAGTTATTGGCATCAATCGCGGTAACCTTGGTTTTTTAACTGATCTTGGGCCAGATAACGCGCTACAACAGCTAACAGAAGTATTAGCTGGCTATTTCTATGAAGAACAACGCTTCTTACTGGAAACTCAAATCAGCAAAAAAAATCACAAACCTCTCATGAGTACGGCAATTAATGAGGTCATTTTACACCCCGGCAAAGTGGCTCACATGATTGAATTTGAAGTTTATATTGATGATCGCTTTGCCTTTTCTCAACGTTCCGATGGACTAATTATTACTACACCAACTGGCTCAACCGCTTATTCACTCTCTGCCGGTGGCCCGATACTCACTCCAAATCTTGAGGCTATCGCGCTAGTCCCTATGTTCCCTCACACCCTTTCATCGCGTCCATTAGTCATCAGAAGCGATAGTAGTATTAAATTAAAATTTAGACAAAAAAACATCAATTATGAAATCAGCTGTGACAGCCAAATTATTTTACCTATCCAAGATGATGATGAAGTATTAATCAAACGAAGTAATAAAAAACTTAATCTCATCCACCCAAAAGATTATAATTATTTCAATACATTAAGTTCAAAATTAGGCTGGTCAAAGAAAACCTTTTAATTTTTTTTAATTACCACTTTACTGTATAAAAAACCAGTTTATACTGTATTTATTAACAGTTGTGTTTTTACATACAGGAAAAGCACATGCTTATTCAATTAACCATCAATAATTTTGCCATTGTCCGCAAACTAGAAATTGATTTTCATCCTGGTATGAGTGCTATTACCGGTGAAACAGGGGCTGGCAAATCAATTGCAATTGATGCATTAGGTTTATGTTTAGGCAACCGAGCGGATACCAATATTGTTCGCCCTGGTGCTTCTCGTACCGATATCTGTGCCTATTTTTCTCTTACTGATACTCCTTCAGCGCAAGATTGGCTTAAAAATTATCAGTTAGATAACCATAATGAATGCTTGCTACGCAGAACCATCACTGCTGATGGACGATCACGTGGTTTTATTAACGGCACAGCGGTTCCCTTATCACAATTGCGCGAACTAGGGACGTTACTTATTCAAATACATGGCCAGCACGCTCACCAATTATTATTAGATAATCAGCATCAAAAATTTCTGTTGGATACTTACGCTAACCAAATCACTCCTTGGCTGAAATGAAATCGGCGTGGAAAAATTGGCATCAAAGCTGCCAAGAACTAACGAAATTTCAACAACAAGCAACTGAACGCCTGTCGCGCCAACAACTTATTGAATATCATCTTAAAGAATTGGGTGAATTGATACCACAAGCTGATGAATATCAAAAATTAGAGCAAGAGTATAAACAGCTAGCAAATCGTGAACAATTTCTTTCCTTGAGTCAAAATGCATTACAAATTCTTAATGACAATGAGGAACAAAATATTATCAGTATGCTAAATCATGCAAAGCAAGAAATTAATGAGCTTGCTTCTGTTAGTAATCAATTCAGTCATTTACTTGATATGCTTGAAGAGGCATCGATCCAAATTAATGAAGTGAGTAATGAATTGCGTCATTATGGTGATCGAACGGAGCTAGATCCTAGCCAACTATTCGAATTAGAACAACGCATCGCGAAATATGTCAATTTAGCCCGTAAACATCGGGTTGCGCCCGAATTATTGTTTGAATTACACCAACAACTACTGGCAGAACAAGAAAAACTAAATCAGCAGCAAGATGATTGTGACCACTTAACTAGTCAGGTCGAAGTTCAACATCAATATGCATTAGAAATAGCCGGCAAACTCCACCAAATACGGCAACAATATGCCAGTGAATTAAGTCAATTAATCACCAACAGTATGCATCAACTTTCAATGCCTCATGGCTATTTTACGGTTGATGTAAATTTTAATCCTGAACATTTACAAATTGATGGAGCAAGCCAAGTAGAGTTCAACGTGACAACCAATCCTGGGCAACCACATCAAGCATTAATAAAAATTGCTTCAGGTGGAGAACTATCACGCATCGCGCTGGCCATACAAGTCATTACAGCCCAAAAAATGGATATTCCCGCACTTATTTTTGATGAAGTTGATGTGGGTATTAGCGGTGCTACCGCCGCGGTGGTTGGAAAATTGTTACGTGAATTAGGCAATTCAACTCAAGTTATGTGTGTTACCCATTTACCTCAAGTTGCAGCCTGTGGACATCACCATTTTTATGTGAGTAAACAGACCAATGGCTGTGAAACAGAAACACAAATGCAATTATTAGATAAAAAAACTCGCTTACAAGAGATTGCCCGTTTACTGGGTGGTAGTGAAGTAACAAAAAACATCCTGGCTAGCGCAAAAGATCTACTTGCTGCTTAAAAACATCCTCAACTTTATTGTATAGTATAGGTCATAGAAAAATGAGGAAAGGTTTTCAATTTCATCAATGTCGATTATTATCGATATTCTGACTCTTAAAGGAATATATGACCATGCGTTGTAAACTGTTAATTGCTGCTGCTATGTCTGTTGTTGTTTTAACAGCGAGTTGTTCTATAGCAGAACGACTTGTTTACCGTCCTGACATTAATCAAGGCAACTATCTTTCTGCCAGTGATGTTGCAAAAATCCAAAAAGGAATGACGCAACAGCAAGTAGCCTATACATTAGGAACACCAATGCTAAAGGAACCGTTTGGCCAGCAAGTTTGGTATTATATTTTCCGTCAACAGCCTGGACATGAAAAAGTTAAACAGCAAACACTAACACTCACTTTTGATCGCAATGGGATTTTAGTTGACATTAAAAATAACGATACCTTAGCAGCACAAAAAGCATCAACACTTATATAGATGCTACATCACGTTATTGATATTTATTTAAATAAATATTAATAGACTGCCAATTAGGCGACATTTAAATTGGCGGTCAACCTATCTCATTACAAACAGGCTATTAAGATTTTTGTTTGGCTTTTTCTGCCCGTTTACGACGTATCTCTTTCGGATCAGCAAGTAATGGACGATAAATTTCAACCCGATCACCATCAGATAAGATATCGGATAATTTAGCGGGTCGACTATAAATACCGACTTTATTTTTACTCAAATCAATGTCATCTCGAAGTGACAAAATACCTGATTGCATAATTGCCTCTTCAACACTCGCACCTTCTGCTAGCTTGACGTGCAACAGAAATTGCCTATCCGGCAATGCATAAACCACCTCAATATTTATTTCAACCACGATAAACCTCGTGAGCACGTTGAGTAAAAGCTTGTACCATATTTCCAGCCAGCTCTTTAAAAATCCGACCAAAAGCCAACTCAATCAATTTATTAGTAAATTCAAAATCAAGATATAATTCCACTTTACAGGCATTTTCATTTAAAGGTGTAAATAACCAATTACCCATTAATTTACGAAATGGCCCTTTTACCAACTGTATTTGAATACTCTTATTATCTTGCAGTATATTATGCGTAATAAAAGTTTTACTAATACCCGCTTTAGCAACCTCAACCGACGCAGTCATTTCATTATTAACATGATTCAGCACCCGACTGCCCACACAACCTGGTAAAAATTGTGGATATGAATCTACATCATTAACTAAATTGTACATTTTCTCCGCACTATAAGGCACTAATGCAGATCGACTAATTTGCGGCATAACCATTCTCACCAAATAAATCAGAGACAATAATAACATTGATATACACTTAAATAAAAATTCTGCACGACAACTTAGTCTAATAAATGCTCACTTAACACCAAATAATAGATCCTTACCGTGCCATTTATTTATACATACAGTATAATCGCCAATTATGACAAAGAAAAAAGCACACAAGCCCGGTTCGGCAACGATTACGTTAAATAAAAGAGCACGCCATGAATACTTCATCAGTGAAGAAATTGAGGCGGGCTTAGCTTTGCAGGGTTGGGAAGTCAAAGCACTACGCGCAGGTAAAGCCAATATTAGCGACAGTTATGTTTTACTGAAAGAAGGTGAAGCTTATCTTTTTGGTGCAACAATTACCCCGCTAAATGTAGCCTCCTCCCATGTGGTTTGTGATCCAATGCGCACCCGAAAGTTATTGCTAAATCATCGTGAACTAGATTCGCTATTTGGTAAAATCAATCGCGAAGGCCACACAGCGGTAGCATTATCCCTTTACTGGAAAAATGCCTGGTGTAAAGTCAAAATTGGTGTCGCCAAGGGTAAAAAAGTGCACGACAAGCGTTCTGACATTAAAGATCGCGAATGGAAGTTAGACAAAGCGAGAATTATGAAAAACGCAGGTCGATAATGACCTAAGTGCTAGCATTATTAAGTTTTTTTCTGATATAATTGAAGTAATCAACTTGGGGCTGATTCTGGATTCGACGGGATTTGCGAAACCCAAGGTGCATGCCGAGGGGCGGTTGGCCTCGTAAAAAGCCGCAAAAAAATAGTCGCAAACGACGATAAATACGCACTGGCAGCTTAATAACCTGCGCAGAGCCCTCTCTCCCTAGCCTCCGCTCTTAGGACGGGGATCAAGAGAGGTCAAACCTAAAAGAGATCGCGTGGATGCCTAGCCTGGGGTTGAAGCGTTAAACTTAATCAGGCTAGTCTGTTAGTAGTGTGTCTGTCCACAGCTAGCTGGCGAATGTAAAGACTAGACTAAGCATGTAGTACCGAGGATGTAGAAATTTCGGACGCGGGTTCAACTCCCGCCAGCTCCACCAATTTTACCTGGTCAGCAGTAGGACAATAGCTTTAAAAACAGCAAGTTATAAAAATTAAGCGGACTTCGATATGACAACAATAGGACTTGAAAAGATACGCAAATGACACGCGTCTTCTCCTGAAAAATACCCATTGACGAAAGAAGAAATCATGCGCTATAGTCCTTCTAAGGTGCTGAACACACTCTAGAAGCGGATACCGCTCCCGATAGTCTAGCGGCTTTTTTATGTCCAAAATTTGTTATGGTCGGGTAGCGAACAGAATATACAACACCCTCCTATTAGGGGAAAACTGTTGGCCGTCTTCTAGCGGTGTTCAAGTACCCGACCGCCCATCTGAACAATGGGATTTATGAACAATCTAGAAGGACATTGAAAATGAATAACCAACTGTCTACCATTAACCCAAAAGTTACTATTCACAATGGAAAAGCAATTACCACATCCTTTTCGGTAGCTGATTATTTTGGGAAAAGACATGATAATGTTTTGCGTGCCATTGATAACATTGATTGCTCGGAAAAATTCACTAACCTCAATTTTGAGGTTTGCTTTAAAAACAATGAGTTACAAAATGGAAAGCCCCAGAAATATTACCAAATGACCAAAGACGGTTTTGTGTTCTTGGTTATGGGATTTACAGGAAAGAAAGCTGCTCAATTTAAAGAGGCTTACATCGCTGAATTCAGCCGCATGGAAACAGAACTTAACACAAATTTACAAGACAATATGACTTATACAGAAGTAATATATGTCGATAAAGGGAAAGTGGTAAGAACCCAACGATTAGAAAAAGGTGAAATTGTGGCAAGCATTGAACACTTTATGCAAATAGCAAGAAAAGCTGGATATATCGTTGTAAGCCAAAAAGAGCTACTGGAAAAGTTAGCTCAATAAAATGAATACTAAACCTAACTTAAACGAAAAACCAATTAATACTCAAAAAACAATAATCAGTTAACTATAATCATGCCCCTGTAAACAGGGGTTTTTTGTGAGGATTTATGAATAAAACATCAATTTTATTAATTTCTTGTCTATTTTCTGGTGCTGTTATAGCAAAAGAAGGCGATCAAACTCTATTATTCGGCTATTTGAATGTTAACTCTAATAGCATTAAAGATAACGTTAATTTAATGCGTAATGATGTAAGAGAGGCCGGAAATACAATAACAAATAGTTTTGGAGTGCCAGCCACTTTGTCTTTGGACAGTTATTCAAACTTGGGCGGTGCTTTTATGCGTTACCGATATGAACTAACTGATGATTGGGGGATTATTAGCTCTCTTGCTTATTCAACAAAAGATTATAATGCCAATGCAAGTGCCACTAAAAATAAAGAAAAAGACAGAATGTCAACAAAAAATAAAGTTTCTGGTGATTACATTTCTTTGATGATCGGCCCAACTTATCGATTTAATGAATATGTTAGCGTTTATGGTTTAATTGGCGGTGCTTATAAAAAAGTTTCTTATGAATCTATTTCTCAAGAATTTAAAAATAACTCATTAATTAATAGCTCAAGAAGTTCTCAGTCAGATAATAAAACAGAAATAGCTTATGGTGTTGGTATGCAAGTTAATTTCTGGCAAAATGCAACTCTTGATCTTGGCTATGAACAATCAGGCAGTGGTGACTGGAAAACAAGCGCTTGGACGGTCGGGATAGGTTATAAATTTTAATTTTCTTGCTTTTGATGCCACACAGAATTTGGTGGCATTTCAACTCTAACATCCAACCATGTCGACATCGGAATATCAACTCGTTCACCGTCAGCATAATGAATTGGCATGCCGTCAATAATCTCTTTAACTCGCCAATTTTGAAAATCTTTAGGTAAATGGGTGTGTTGTCGGTGAAATGTTTGAATCTCGATGCTACCATTAGATAGAATTTTGTCTTTGACATAGATAAGTTCTAATCCGTTAATATCTTTAGGTATTGATACGCCACCATTTATGCCCCATGCACCGTCTGCGTTATAGCCCAGGATGCCAGAAATTAAATATTTTCCTGTATCGAGTCGTTGAACCGTTGCGCCTTCTGATTCCTCATTCGTTTCAAAATTTCCATTAGCGTAAATTTTTATGATGGGCGATGCTTTTTTGAAAAAACCATTTGAATCTGCTCTCATTTTTGGAATGTCAGAGGTTAGTGCCATAATTCCGCTTTTTTGAGGAATTTGTATAGTTGTCTTTGCTCCAACATCATGAATTTGAGTTCGTTTTGAACTTCTAACATAGGCGAATTCAGAACCAGAAGAGCCATTTGTGCCGCCAAGATTGAAGATTGTATCTCCCCTAGCTGATTCAACGTTTAGTCTGCCAGATTTCAACGTTTCAGTTGAATCTTTTTTCGCAAAAGCATCGGTGCTAGCTTTCTGACTCATGACTTTGTTATCAGCATCGCCTACCACCTGTACAATATCAGTTTCATCAAGTTTATTTTTTATCGTCTCACTGACTTCAGTAACTGATTTACTTATTTCTTCAACCTTTTTTGCATCTGCTTTACTTTCTAATGCATCTTTTATTTCTTCAACACTACTTGCATCTGCTTTACCCTCTACTAATTCCTGTAATGCCTTAATTGACTCTAACTTAATCGTTTTTCCACTGGGTAAAGTAAGCTCAACGACACCATTATCCCCCATCCAGGTATCCATGTTTTGCAAAAAATAGAGGATGTAAGTGTTAGCAGCGACAAGCGCTCTTGCCGCATCAGAATTATTATTGGGTTCAGTGAGATTAATGGTGTAAGTTGTGTCGGTAGCTGAGAATGTAGCTTCTTCAGCAAGTACTAATTCCGTATCACTGTTAACGGCTTTAATCATGTAAAGATAATTTATATCCCCGTTTTTAACTAGCATTAACATGCCAGGTGATACTAATGGATTATTACTATTCCATTTCGTGCCTGTGCCTTTGACAATAGTTGAACCTGACACTATTGTAATTGTGCCTGTGTTGTATATCATAATTTTTCTCTAGAAATAAAGGTCGAAATCAATAACGTAAGATGGCGTGCTGTAACTGATATAATCAATTGCTGAAGTATCTACAAAGACCCACTCCAAATTTCTGCCAGGCTGAATAGTTATTTTATTTCCTTGAAAACGATAACCACCCGCTTTGCAATATGTCCAGTCTTGATAAACGCGATCTATCATTTCTGCGCATTCATTTGCTTGTAACATAGGCCTGGCAAATGGGGTTGTTACACCCTGTTGAGTCAGTGTGATATTAGCACCAACCAGAAAAGGTAAATAATTAGATGAATAACTCACTGTTCCTTTTTGATTGTAAATATTAAGACCGTATCTTGTCCTGATAACCAATCCATGGACTGCCTAATCGTCTGTAAATCCATTTATTTCCACTCAAGAAATCAAACAGGTCTTTGGGACGTAATTGCAACTGTTTAGCAGCATCAGTCACACACATAGCACCATCGGATTTAGCGATGCGTTCCAAAGCTGCTACATCAGGTTTCATTTCGGCTATTTGACGATCACGCTCGAGAACTTTTTCAGTGTAACTCAGAAGTGTACTACGAAGAAATTCGGGATCATCAAGTGCTATAATGGGTTTATTAAACGCCTTTAGTTTTTGTAATACAGCACGACGTACAGCTTTTGATTCACGCATGCCAACTAAAGTCATTTGTTCCATATTGAGAACATACCCTTTAACAGCTCGTTTTGCCCCCTGAGAAGTGGTCACGTAAAATTTTTTCGCGACACCTAAATCATCAATCTCGTCTTCGATGCGGGTAATAAAGTGACGATTTTCTATCTGAGGTTCGCCAGCTAATAGCTAATAGCTAATAGGCGCGCCGGATTTATAATGTTGTTGAGAAAGTCAATACTTGACATAGTGACATTTGGTGTTGTAACTGCTAAAGTATTCATGTTGTTAATCTCACTGTAAATGGTTAACTCATTTGAAACCCTAACTGTTCCCGCAGTTGGGGTTTTTGCTTTATTACCCAAAAATTTTTTTATCATAATTAATACTCCAAACAAGTCTTTGAATAATTGCTGAATTTAAAGATAAACCTTCTTCTTTTGCTTTTCTTTCAATTTGAGCTTTCACTCCTTTTGGTAACCGTAATGTTAACTTTTCTGTTGCTCTTTGAGTATATAGTGAATCATTCATTTAATTTTCCTTTTTAGAGGCTATTTGCCGCTAAAGTCAATTTAACACGATTGACAATAAAGTCAAGTAGCCACCATAATTAATTTAGTAAAATATTATTAGGTAACAAAATGAAACGATTTCCAAGTCAAATACAAGATAAGTTTACAGTCAGATTTCCTGATGGAATGCGAGATGCTATAGCTAAAAGAGCCGAAGCTAACGGACGTTCAATGAATTCAGAGATAATCAAAATCTTGCAAGACACATTAGATAATAAAGATCCAATTAATTTTTCTGAAGATACGGTAAAATTTATTGCCATTAATATAGGAAATAAAGGCGAACATTTGTTAACTATTGATTTGGATAAAATAAAAAAGTCTATAAGAAAATAAACCTACATGAGATCAATAGATGCTAATTAATTATGATCCTCTGCGTAATACAGATAATGATTATAGGAATCACCCTTGGGAGAAAACCGCTTATAAAGAAAATATGGGTTTCTACACTAACTTTATAGATTATCCTGAAAAAATAGCTTTAGTCTTGGAGGACTTTATTCCTCACGCTGAACAACCTGCAATTTCCTGTTTCTATAATTACTTACATTGGATAAACGGTAAAGACAGTCCGTTTGAAACGAATGATGGCGCTTTAAGAGAAGGAATTATTGTTAATAACGACAAAATATTTAAAAAATCCCATATGATAGATGGTAGGGTTGAGTTTTTCTTTAGGAATCATGCTGTCAGTTCTAATACAGCAAGTATTACATGGCTAGTTAGAATGTTTTCTCTTTACCTGCAGGTATACAGGCCCGATTTCCTCAATGGAATCGTCGATATCCAGTTTGTTGCGAGGACAGCTTTTAAGGTTTGCCAGACGGATTGTTTCGTTGATTCGTGGAAGAGTAAGTTATCTTCCATCACTTAACTTCTCTCATCTCCACCCCTTTAGCGGCATAACCGGTTACCTGTTTCCCCGCTATCCGCTGACGCTTTTTCGTCAAAAAATGGATATGGTCTTCATAAACATAACGGTATTCACCATCGACAAGGATGTGTTTAAAAGCTTTCATTGGTTGTTTTGCATACTGCACAAATTTATTATTATCTTTATATATCAATACATTAGATGGACGTAACGTTTTTCTTGCTTTCGATTCTTTAATTTCCTTCTCTGCACCCCTGTATATCCAGAATGTTTCTTTATGGCCCGTAATTTTACGTGTACGAACTTTAATATAACCAAGCCGTGCCATTAATCGACTAAACTCATTATTACTTTTTACCAACAAAGAAAGTTCATAGGTTGATTCACATAACCAGCCATGACGAACATACTCTTTGACCAATGCCTTATTGTGTTCAATGTTAATCACTGTATATTTATCATGTTGTCTAGGATGTCGATAGATAACCCAATTATCAAAAGCGTCTTGCCTTTCATTTGTTAATATCTGCACTGCAAAAGTTCTTAACGCTTTTCCATTTTTACGATTCCAATATTCAACCCATGAATCAGAGCGGTTAAGTATCAAAAGACAGTAATCATCAACTTTATGTGAATGCACGCCACGTGAAAAAACCTTATTTTCCAATGGCCTATCTGGACATAACGATGCTTGATATTCATAAGATTTTTTATATCCTCCGGTGAATCCGGTATCACTATCTGCCTCATGAACGGAAATTCCAGAGTTTAGCCAGACTAACCCATTTCCATTGTGTCTCAGTCCTAAATCCGTTAATGTACAGATACCGTTGTTAATGGCTGACCAGTTACCCGTAATCACCGCTTTTCGGCGGTTAAATATATTGAAGTCCTCACTTTGGGCACAAAAATGTCCCTCACAGCGATTTGCCATGTTTTGAATTTTCATATTTTTGCCTATTTGATTTTTATTGGGGTAGGTTTAGCGAAGTACAGGTGAAATTTTCTATTGATACTTTTGGCAATTTATCACGCTTTCCAGCTTTGCCATTGCCAACAGTCCAGTAGTAATCCGTCTTCATAAATTGCATTTTGAACATGGACGGCTGGGATAACATTTCCAGGCATCCTGTTCTGAGAGTGCTTTGTCGCTAAAGCGATACCAATAGACAGGTTCGCCACCATCCTTAACAAGGGTTGCTTCGATTTGGTATTTCATGATTATTGACCTAAATTCCCTTATGCTTGACTCTCAACATTCTGTCCTGTTCAATGAGCTTGCCTATCATCGATAGGATAAATTTAATTTTTTGGTTATCGGATGTCGTTTCATAACGTTGTAACAATGCCAACTCCGGTCTTTCTGAATTTTTTAATATTGACGATATATCGTTTAAATAGGGAGTTAAATTACTCATGGGAATGCTCTCTTTTGATATTACCTGCCCACACTGCCTTAAAGACAATGCCGTGCTGGAAGGATTTAGTGAACATCATAAAAATGATAAATATATTTATGATGTTCCATTTTATTGTAGAAGCTGTGAACAAGCAGGTATTGCTGTTGTGGATTCCTCTACTAACGAAGGTCCTTATTCATATTGCATGCGTAAAAATATAAATATTGTCTTACCTCGTGATAATTCAATTTTTATATTGGATAAGATTTATCCTGAACCGAAAATCAATATATGCCCTCAAGATACTCCTGATAGAGCAGCAAAATTCTTCATTGAATCGAAAGACGATTTGCAGCGTCAGCGCTATGAAACCTGTGTGATGAATTGTCGAAAGGTTATCGATATTTCAACCAAAGAACTTTTGGGGGATGAAGTGAAAAATGAAAAATTATCTCAATGCATTTCCATGCTACAGGCAAAAGATAGAATCACTGAACAAATGAAAAACTGGGCACATATTATTCGAATTGATTCAAATGGCGCTGTTCATTCAGATGAAGAGTTTACTCAAGAAGAAGCGGAAGAAATACTGAATTTCACAGAGTTATTCCTGTTGTACGCATTCACGCTTCCTGCGATGGTTGAACCAAGAAAACAGACCAACCACTACACGTTAAGCTAAATACCACTCTTAGCCACGGTGACTTCGATTTGGTGTTTCATTGGGGGTGTCCTGATTATTTGAAGATGTTGAAACTGGGTTCAATCTCTAGATACATTGTTGTTCATCCATACCTGGTCATAGTCACTGTTTGGCATGTTGGCGATGTAATTGTATGGACTTGTATTTTCTTCTGGTAAAAATTGATGCGCCTGTTTATCCAGATACAATGAGATTTTTCCTTCCCACCCTTCCCCATTTCGCTGTTTTTCCAGACACAATATGGAAGCAGGCTCTTTTAAATATTCCTGCTCTTTTTCAGTTAGTATTTGACTAGCCTCTAGTTTCTGTAACGCTCGTTCTCTGCGTTTATTTCGCCAGATGATGAAAAGGTTATCGGCAAGGTCAGTGATTGAACCTGAGCCTTTTACGTCCATTTTTCCTGTGGGTTTTTCTTCACTTTCCGATTTACGGCTGTGTGTCACTAAAATAACATGGCTTGAAGTTTTGTTTTTAAAATCACACAATGCATCCATGAAGGCTTTTTGCCCATTGTAATCATCATCGGCAAGCCCACACTTCATCAGGCTATCAATGATAAACAGATTGATACCATATCGGCGGTTAGCATATCTAAATATTTTTCCAGTAATCGTGATGATTTCGCTGTCCCTGTTAAGCCAAATAACCAGAGACTATCATCATAAAACTTAAAAGCGGACTCAATTTCTAATTGTGAGGGTAATTTAGTGCATGTTGCTTGACGGGTTAGACGCTTTAGAAATGTTGCGGGTTTTAACTCAAACGAAGCAACACAGGCTCTGATTTCTTGGCGCATCGCTTCACACAGAATATGCCCCAATATTTCACTCTTACCGTGTCCATTGACCCCATTGAGTAGCGTTAACTCAGATTCACGATAACTAAAATGGCGATTTAATGACTCCCAAGGTGTCTTGAACAAATATTCCTCTCTACCGTAGAATGCATCCAGCGTACTCTGATAAAAATCTCTCGCTGTGCAGAGTTCTTCAGGGTCAAAATAAGCGGCTGTTTCAAGGTAGTGTACAATTTCCTGTTGTGTCAGGCCAGCCTGTAAACATTCGTTAATGTCCTTGTGGGGCAATTTGACTAAACGACACCGATATTCCCCTAATCGACGAGCAATTTCCAAGGCGGCCTGTTGCCCCACTTCGTCATTGTCCATTGACAACCAGATTTCAGTAAAGCGGTCAAGATTATGAAATTCATACTCAATCCACTGTTGTTTTGCCCCACTGCCGCCGCCAAAGGGAACCGACAATGCGCTTAACCCGTACTGATGATAACTCATGCAATCAATTTCACCCTCGCATAAAATTACTGCACGGGTTGCTTTAGGTAACGCCTGCCAGCCGAACAAGCAAGGCTCGCAATCTGCTTCAACTGAAATGACCTTCTTCCCATTAGGTCTTACTGTGCTAATACGTTTAACCTGCATCAGCTCGCCTTCTCGCTTGTAAGGGAACGCTATAGCGGGTAATTCCCTGTTATCTTCAGGTGACCAGACAATCCCATCACTGACCTGAAATTCTTCTGCCGTTTTGCGGTCTATGCCTCGTGATTGAAGATATTCGTAACAGTCTTGTGGTTTACGGACGGTTTTTTTCAATGATGCGGGTTGTGGGCGTTTAAACTGTTTTTTCCGTTTTGCTTCAAATGCACCGGATTCATCCGCTATCCCTAGAAACTGTTTTGCCTCTGCCATCGCCTGATGCAAACTACAGTCCCTGACCTGAATCCATAAATCGAGTAAATCCCCCCTGTTCCCTCAGCAAAATCTGACCAAACCTTTTTGCCAGACAGATTAACTTTTAAACTTTTCCCCTGCTCACCATGCACAGAGCCAGCCACCCACTCATGACCCTCTTTTTTGCCTTCAGGTAAGAGATATTTAGCCACTCTGACAACATCAAGCCATAAGCGCTCAGATAATTCCGTAATCGTTATCATGCTTCCCTCAGATTAAATTTATCAAAACCGTATTGCACAATGCCAGCACTCAGCCAGCCGTAGTTATACCCACGGATGAGTATTGATTTGATAATTGATTTCATGATGATTTTGTTAGAAAAATACCAAGCCGTTACTAACGGTAAACGTTGATGTGGTTGTTGCTTGAGGTTTGGTTGAATGGGATTGTATTACCGGTTTGTCATCCAGCCAGCGTTTGCCATTGAGGTAAGTGGCAGGATGTAACTTTTCAAAGCCAAATTGTTTAGCCTGTAACCTCGAACGGATATCAGCCACAAGAAATTCTGCAAACTGCTCAGGTGTTTCTCCAGTCTCCTTCCGCCACAACTTGAATTGAGTTTTAAATGCGGATTTGGCGGATTGCTTACCCACTTTGCGCTGAACCTGTGGCCAGAATATGCCTTCAAACGCTAAATCAATTGGATTTTGATTTGCTTTTGCAATTTCAGAGTCTGTTTTTTTAACCTCAGATCGAACGGGTTCGATCAATATGTTTTTATTCTTTGTAGTAATCTCTGTAGTAGTCTCTGTATACGTCTTACGTTTCAACGTAGGGGGTATTCCGTTTCAACGTAACCCCTATTGCATTTTTTCGTAGGAGCTATTACAGAAACTGATTCTAGTTCAGGGTGATTATTAACCCATTGTGTGGCGTTAGTTATCTCATCAATGCGTGCAGGAACAGGTTCAATAAACAAAACATTACAACAAGCCCCGGTTGAAGTATTAATTGTACGGAGTTCTAGGGTAATAATACCTTGCGATTTCAATCGCTTTAAGGCATCAGTCACTTCTCGTTTTGTAAATCCGAACTGATCAGCAAAAGATTGATAACTACGCTGTAATTTGTCACCCTGAAAACGCTTGCGCCAGCCTTTCAGTTCGCCCGTACATTCGTCTCTGATTTCAGTTGGACGATACCAGTAAATAATTTCAGACAATAGAACAATAGCGGTGCTATCAGGCTTTCCACTTGGCATTTTGATATGATGCCACCAGTTAGCAGGGATAACATTACCAGACAGATTTAGACGCCCAATTTGGTTAACGGTCTCGGTTGGAGTAAGATGTTTCATTTACTTTCCCTCACTTAAAATGGTATATCCACGAGCGGATTCGACCTGTAGCTTAGAGTTATTATCAAGGGAGCCTATTTTTCGAACTTTTAAATACCCCTGCCTTGCCAGTGCGTTACGTTCCCGGTAGAATGCGTGCTTGCTACAACAACAGAAATCAGAAAATGCACTGTCATCAATAATCCTTTCTTCTGTACCGTCATGACTACCAGCCATTACAATTCTTACCATAATTAATCTATGAATTGGTTTAGTAAATGGATATGACATCGCAAAGTCTGATGGCGTGTTGTAATTATTGAACGATTTCATTTTGATTCCCTCATAATTGATTCTTGACGGTGTTTAAGCGTTAATTTCGCATCTTCTAATGCAGCTTTAAGCTTCTTGGCGGCTAATTCTGTGAAAGAGTGATTGAAGCTCTCTCGAATAATGTTTTTATGGATATTTGGCTGGTAAAATCGTCGTTTTTTTGGCATAATGACCTCGCTGAAATTGAAAGAAAAAAGGGAAATTCGGTGTTTCCCTTCTCCTTGAAATACTAATTAAATACAACCCTCGACTTGACATTTAGAGGCTTCATCGTTTTTTAACCTTGAAGCTTCTTTTTTTGGCAATCTCAAATGCTCCAGCATGTCTATCAGCTTGCGTATCTCTTCACCTGATATATTCGTTATGACTAAATCCTGCTTCGGTGAATCGTAGCCAATGTAATCAAGCAATTTTGCCATCTTCGGAATTATCCCATCCTCTGACTGCCATCTCGTGATTTGAGATGAATTTACACCAATAGCCTGAGCAATTCGTATTGCTGAATGCGCCTGAATGCCATTGCGTATTATGGCTTCAATGTTTTTTGCATTTGATTTGCGTGTAATTGTGGTTTCCATGTCTATACTTAATTCCATAAGTTTCAGATAATAGTTATCCCTCCCGATGGGCTGGGAATGTAAAATCTCCCAATTTCAGGGAGCCCAGGTTGTTAAAGAGCGGTAATTGTTTAGAACAATCTATTAATAAAAAATTAAATCGAATTATTTTTCAGAGTTTTTATTGTCTTATTTTGATAAAGGTTAACATCAAGCATTAGGTTCTTTTTCGTCAATTTTTCAATGAGAAGAGAATATTTCCAAGGAATAACCTCTTCCCAAAGGCTAACTGTAGATTTGGAAATATTAAGAATTTTTGCTGTAGCAACTGTACCTCCAAAATAATTAATCACATTTTTCTTAAGCATGAACTTATTTCCATCCATAGGAGATTTAACCATGTCAGGAAGTTTACACAACAAAACAAATATGATCAACATTCAAAACTTAAAATGTTTAATAATATAAACATGAAAAAAACAACTATTAATGAACGTATCATCTCGCGCATGCGAGAATTAAAGCTAAAACACAAAGACATTGTGAAAGCGACTAAAGCTTCTAAAGGAGCAGTGAGTCAATGGATCAATGGCGGGAATAAACCGTCAGCAGATTATGTGGCTGCTTTAGCCCACGTACTTAAAGTAAGTGAAAAATGGTTATTAGAAGGTGAGTTAAATGATGAAGTAAAACCGTATCATTATAAAATGAAAAAAATACCACTACTATCGCTAGAGCAGGCAGTAACATGGAGTGATAGTATTATGAATAATAATCCTTGGATAGAAACTTCGTTTAATACCAATAATTCCTGTTTTGCAGTTAAAATTAGAGGAGATTCTATGGTAAGTACAGCTGGATCAGGGATTTCACTTCCTGAAGGAGCTTTGTTAATTATTGATCCTAAATATAAAGTTAGTAGTGATCTGATAGTGGCTGCTCATTTACCTAGTTCTGATGCCATTATAATAAAAAGATTAATTATAGACGGACCAAATAATTATCTTATCTCTATAAATCCCAATTACAGACCTATCCAGATTGATACTTTAGATTGTATCATTGGTGTTGGAACTCGTATTGAGTTTGATCTTGTCTAATCCATTCTTTTTAATAACTCGCTGAACTAAAAAGTCAAATCTAAAATTCTTTTAACATAAACTGCCTGCCTAAAGTTTATATAACAAAACAAACATTGACACAATTAGTTTTGTTATATAAACTATATTACATCAACTCACTGCAACAGGCAAACGCCAGACAAGACTCCGAGTTATCTGAAACCTTGCCAGACGTTGCTAAGTAGCCAGCCTGAGGCATATGAACATGAAGGCAAGTGACGACAGTTAAGCCGTACCGCTCTTTACCGCTCTTTACCGCTCTTTACCGCTCTTTACCGCTCTTTACCGCTCTTTACCGCTCTTTACCGCTCTTTACCGCTCTTTACCGCTCTTTACCGCTCTTTACCGCTCTTTACCGCTCTTTACCGCTCTTTACCGCTCTTTACCGCTCTTTACCGCTCTTTACCGCTCTTTACCGCTCTTTACCGCTCTTTACCGCTCTTTAACACTCTTTCGCTGAAAAAGCGTAACCATAAAACACCCAAACAGTCGGTTTTGGGGTGTGTGAAATAGCCAAAATACAGTCATTAAGTTAAAACCAACACCAGGGCACTATTAATATGACTGTAAATTTGACTTGTTAGCTTTATCACACACCACCAAAACCCATTGTCAGGAGGTCATATGTGTAACTTTCATGGTTATGATAATGCTCGCCGTCGTCGACATAAGCGTAGAAGCGCCAAGCAAGCAGCCTATCACTATAACAAAGCGCTTAATATGGCATTAAAAGCAGCGTTAAATCCATCTAAACCCTCTCAGCAACAAACAACGCCAAACACTAAACGCCCTATTCTTTCACTAAAAAGAAAAGTGATAAATCGTGTAGAAAAAGCTATATCAATTCGTCCTACTAAAGTTTATGACGCATTTGATAATTGCTGTTTACCTCAAGCAGCTTTGTACAACAGCAAACGTTTTAACAATAAACCTAAATCACATTTTGGAGTTAGTGCAAATGCTTGATAATGACGAAAAAGAGCGTAAAGAATGTGAATGGTCTTGGATTGATTCAGATTATTATTGGGACGCATCTTGCGGATTTACATTTCAATTCATGGATGGTGGCCCGAAAGAAAACGACATGAACTATTGCCCAGAATGCGGAGGTAGGTTAATTGTAGAAAATACATAAGTTTCGCACTGACATATTACATTCTATTTTAGGAGAAATGATGAAATTTGAAGAATTGAGTGAAAAATCTCAAGAGAAAGCCAGCGAAGCGTTACTGTATGCATTACAGGCAGAAATGGATTCAAATCGTGCTATCGATAATGTCAGGGCGAAAGCACTTGCATCGGCTATCAGAGACGGTTTTATTGCACTTGAAACAGAAGAGCTAGAAAAAAGAGCTAGTAAAGATCCTGGTAAAAACAATAAGAATTTTGGGTTTGCCAATTCATGATGTATACGGTAACCAGGCTTCCCAATCGTCAACCAGGCTAGTCACTCATTATTGATATACCTGTTTTGTGTGTTGTCGTAAACCACAAAGGGGGCGAGCCTGACGAGCCAGAAATATCAGGAGTTAATAAAGGAAATCGCTTTTATAAGCATCAGCTATCTTAAAAAGTTCTTTTTCATTGTCACCCACAAAAAATATAAGCAAGGATTCCGTAGGGGGATAATAGCGTTCAATTATGCCTTTTTGCCTCAATTTGTTGACTATTCTGTTTTCTGTTGGTAATTCAACGATTTCGCCTGAGTCAATCATGTATTTAATTAAACTGATCTCATCATTAGTTAATGTATTTAATATTGCTTGCCTTGTTGAGCGTTTAATACGAGACCTGAATCTTCGTTTAACACCAGCTATTAAGAGCATGATTAATTGCGAAGTCACATAACTAACAAGAAACAAACAGAAATAAAGCCAGTAAGATAAAAAAATATCCGGACTACTGGAATTAATCCAGTCTTTTATTGATGAGGGTGTAATTAATATCAATAGTACAAAAATAATAAGCATATACATCAATCGGTTTAGTGTTATTCCTTGCAGGAAGAAACGAACAAATTCCTGCCACCAAGTGTTGTTCATAGGCTTAATTTTCTCACTCTGTAAGGGTGAGATTATTTTAGCCTATTTCTCTCTGTAGGGGTACAAGAGAAACCACCGAGCCTGATGTGGTGAAAAGACAGGCGTTTCAACCTAAAATTCACGCCTCCGGTCAAGCTACCGCCGGAAAATTCAATAACAAACACGAGGTTTCTATGGAAAACAAAGTTAATTCAACTGAGAAATTGGTCACTATCGGCGACAGGAAAATTGATAGGGAAATTGCCAAGTACTGTTTGGAAAAAGCGGAGCCCGCTATTTATGAGGTGGTGACACATTTAGTCAAAGAACGGTGTGAAAAAGCGGATGTCATCGAAGCAGCAAAAACGACCGCCGAGGCGATCGTAGAAGGCATGACCTCTATTTTTCGTCGTTAAAGAAATTAAGTAATCTAGAAGAATTCTCTCTTAATTTTTAGTTAAAATTTACCTTTAAGGTAAGGAACTCATTATATGCTTAAGCTCTCTACCTTTAAACGAAGAAAGCCAACCACAAGTTCGACACTGAAAGGGGAAATGGGGGAATCCAGCGCCGACCTGTTTAAGACAATTGGGGCAATACACCGATGTGATGTAGCCGCCAGAGGGATTTTTTCGAAAAGACGCTCCCATATGCTCGACAAACTCATCTTTTTCCCTATAACTCGCTATTTGCTTCTCAAATTCTATTATTTTTGCTTTTGCTTCGGACAGTTCTTTTATGGTAGCTTCATTGGATTTTCGAACTACCTCCAGCTGCTCATGGATGAAAACGATTCTCTCTCGAAGGACTTCATTGCTTTGAACGCTAGAAAGCGCCCCAATAGCATTTTTAATCGTGCCGATAAATAAATTAATATCCATGTTAAATATATTTTCTTTGACTGTGGAAAAGTCAATATATCAAATTTCCTTGACTGTGGAAAGCAAGGAACCACTGCCGCCTGAGGTGGTTAAACATTCAGGCAATCTAATCAATTTAAGGATGTGTGAATACGGCTCTGCGCTCGTGGGACAGTCAACACTATAAATTATCTTTCAAATAGCTAATAGCGTTTGATTGCGTTTACCCGTCCGTCATGACTGTAAGCGGACACCGAGAGGCACTCGGCATACATCCTATCTCACACAAATGTATAAGACCTAATCAGGTCTTTTTTATTGCCGAAATTAAGGGTAAAAAATGAACAGCGATGAATTAAGAAAAATACTTGATGAACATAAAGTTTGGGTAGAGTCGCTTGGCGAGGATGGATCTAAGGCCGACCTGTGTAGAGCCAACCTACGTGAAGCCGACCTATATGGAGCCCAACTACGTGAAGCCGACCTACGTGGAGCCAAACTATATGGAGCCAACCTGTGTAGAGCCAAACTACGTGAAGCCGACCTATATGGAGCCAACCTGCCAGAGTTTACATTTATGATCATCGGTGAAACCTATCCAATCACAATCACAAATGGAAACTATCTGCGTGCTGGATGTCAGCATCATTCGGTAGAGAAATGGCGGCAATTTACCAAAGAAGAAATCTCAGGGATGGACGGTAGAAAAGCACTTGAATTCTACCCTCGTTTACTTGACATTCTGGATTTTTACTTGGGTAAAGGTGAACGCCCTGACTGGTTAAACCAAACAGAGCAATAAGAAGGAGTCTGCTTATGGAGCTCGATAATCCACGCATTGTAACAGCGAAACATCCCAATATGGGCAATTTGGTTGGAGTAACTAATGGTAGTCGTCATTTGAGCGATGCAAAATACTTAAGCAGCATTGATATATGGAATGACGACGACATGGAAACAAGAACTTTCAAGGAAATTATACAGTGCTTAACAAAAGAAAATGAGCGTCTTAAAAAAGAGAATCGAAGGCTGATGAAGATATATCGTGAAATTGGCGGACTGTGCAGGACTTGAACCTGCAACCGAAGAATTAAATCCCCTGCTATACCATTCAGCTAACAGCCCAATGATAATTATAGTGCAAGAATTAGAAGAATTTCAGTATTGCCGTTGCAGCACTAACAATCCCTAGCATAACAGCACTTAGTTTTATAAGAAGACTATTAGTTAACGCTTCGACATCTTTGCGGACTAATGCTATGTCAGAAGATAAATCTTTGCGGACTATTTCCATGTCTTTGCGGACATTGGTTATTTCAGCAGATAAGTCTTTACGAACATCGGCAATCTCAGCAGATAAATCTTTACGAACATCGGCTATTTGAGCTTCGTTCTTCTCAAAGCGAGCAGCCATGTCTTTACGGACATCTTCTAAATCTCTCTTGGTTGCTACATCAACCGCTTCGTGCGATTCACGAACAGCCAGAGATATAGCTTTTGCCTGGTCTTTAGGTAAACCAGCACCTTCAAGCGTTTCAACAAATTTTAATGTATCAAATGCAACTTGACCCATAGGGAATCCTCCTTTTTGGTAAGTATAACGGATTTCAGGTTCAATCTGCAAAATCTTTCACGTTAATACCTTCATTCGTTTCATTACGGAGAAATATTTTTATGTCAAAATTACATCAACTGATTGCAATAGAAACTAATAGTATTAATGGCGAAACTGTCCAAACGGTTAATGCCCGTGATTTACATGCGTTTTTGGAAAGTAAGCAGGAGTTTGCTAATTGGATAAAAGATCGCATTCAACAATATGGTTTTATTGAACATCAGGACTTTTTGATAAATTTATCAAAAACCCCAAATGGAGGCCGTCCAGCAAAGGAATATCATATTTCCCTCGACATGGCGAAAGAACTATCGATGGTTGAGCGCAATGAAAAAGGGAAACAGGCAAGACAGTACTTTATTGAATGCGAAAGACAGGCAAAAACTGCTACACATGTTATTCCACAAACACTTCCTGAAGCACTACGGCTTGCCGCTGAAATGGCAGAGAAAGTTCAACACTTGTCGTTAGTTAACAAAGAGCAAAAAACCGAAATCGATAGTCTTAAAAACCTGTTCCAGGTTGGCATGTCACCAGTTCAGTTTTGCAAACAACTTAATGGCGTGAACATCAACCAGATAAATCTATTTCTAGAATCGCGTCATTTTCTCTACGACGCAGAAAAGGATATCTGCAAGCCCCATGTTTGGCGTGTTCACTCCTATGCGAGAGATACGTATCTAACCGAATCACCTTTTATCATGACAAACGATTACGGGCAACGCCAGTGTTACAAAGTTGTTCTGCTAAAAAAAGGCGCTGCATGGCTATATAACCAATACCTCAAAGGTAAGCTACCAATGAAGAAAGACTGGAACGGTGAATTCACCCACGACAAATATAGTCAGGTGGCATAAGATGACGATGAATCAGGACGTTATTATTGCTCGTATCATTGCGGCATCCAAAGATATTTTTACCTGTGAAAAATCCATTGTGACGCTGAAAGATATTTATCATTCTGCTATACGCCAATATTTACTCAAAAATGGTGACCCTAGAGCGAATTGTGGTTCACTTAGCCCAGAAAAACCGGAATACGAAGGGGTCATCAAATATACAAAGCCTCACTATAGAGCGTTAATGAAGAAAAAGCGTGAACTCTATAACGCGCATCGCCGCCACCGCAGAGCAACACAGACACTACTCAAATATCAATCAAAGAAAACGGACGAATAAAGACCGGATTCTACAAATTAATCACATCTAAATATCAATTAAGGTTTAAAAACATGAACCAGCTTAAATAGCAGGAGCTTCGCTATATCTTAAATAGTGACAGCTTCTCTCGGAAAGAATCCATAAAAATTATCCCCACCTTGCTAATCATCGCGTTGGCAAGCCTCGTTTTATTGTAAGCAAGATAGGAATAACCCATGACTTTATTTGAATTGACTCAGTTGCTCAAGGAGCAAAGAAAAAGCAATGAGCTTAAGGAGCATAACAAATATGAACATCAACGTGAAGTGCTTGGACAACAAAACGTCCCTATCAGCTGGCAGGATTTTCGAGGAGATTTTACATGAAAATGCCACGATTGACTGATGATAAGAGATGTAAGTCGAAAGAGGAAGCTATTGCTTATGCAATGCAACAAATAGAGGTTATCAAACAAGGTAAAGAACCCTTATCGCCGTCAATGAAAGAAAAACGTCAAGCAATGGAAATGTACGATAAAGAAGCAAAAGAAATAGAAAAACTAATAACCAAAACATCGACAAATTACCAACCGATAAATACAGAAAATAAAAAATACAACCCTTTCATTGGTCAAGAACTAAGAGATGGACCGTTCGGTGGAAAAATCAGAGGTGATTAGATATGGGAACAGCAACATTAATATTAGGTGAGTCAGGAACAGGAAAAAGTACCAGCTTAAGAAATCTTGATACAAGTAAAACGTTAATCGTTCAATGCATAAATAAACCGCTGCCATTTCCCACTAAACAATGGAAATTAAGAAATAGCGCTAACCCTGATGGCAATGTATATCGCACTGACCAAACCGATAATATCGTAGCCGTTCTTAAAAAAGCGCCACATGAAATTATTGTTATTGATGACTATCAGGCTGTGATGGTTAATGAACTCATGGCTAAATGTAATGAGCGAGGGTATGACAAATTCACTTCTATTGGTAAGAATGCCTGGGATGTGTTTAGAGCTGCTGGCGAGGGTTCAGCGCGTCGGCGTGTTTACATCTTGTCCCACACTCAAACCGATGACTTCGGCAGCGTTCGGATGAAAACGGTCGGTAAATTAGTTGACTCAACACTCGTACCCGAAGGGTATTTTACTATCGTTTTGCGAACACATGTATCAAACGGCTCTTACTCTTTCTCAACTCAATCAAATGGCAGTGATTGCTGCAAAAGCCCTATGGGAATGTTTGATTCTCAGCTCATTGAGAATGACCTGAACGAGATAGATAAAGTTATCTGCAACTATTATGGCATCACGCCACAACAAGAGGAAAATAAAGTATGAATCACAACGTTATTTTTACTTATACAGAAGAATCTGCCCTTGCTGCTTATCAGGGAGGTTTCATTAATGAAACAGGCGCATATGTAATCACTATTACGGAAGCTAAATTAACAAGGAGTGAAGGAGGCGCTGAGTTTATTGAATTCTCGGGTGAATCTGAGGATGGGAAAAAAGTTAACTATCTGAGTATTTGTTGTAAGAAAAATGACGGCACAGTCAACAATTTTGGTCAGAATATGGTCAATGCCATTATGGGATGCGTCGGTATTCAGCGAGTCACCTCGGTTGTTCACAACAATAACCTGGTTGCGCCAGAATTTCATGGCAAGAAAGTAGGACTTGTTTTACAAAAAATTCTGAGAACAAAGAAAAATGGTGATGAAAGTTACAGCTTTGATATCCGTATGCCATTTGTAGCAAACACTGGGCAAACGCTTTTAGAAAAAGTTGAAAACAAACCCGCTCAAGCTGTTAAAAATCTATTACGCACTCTGAAAGATAGAGACGAGCGTAGACCAACTAATACGCCAGTAAGCACTGAACAAGTAAATAATGAGTTTACCCCTTTTTAGACAAGGAGTCCCCACCATGTGGATTTTAATCTTAGCCATGTACGCCAGCCCTTACGCATCAAGTAACGTAGCCAGCCTTCATACTCAGGAGTTTGACACTGAAAACATGTGTCAATTCGCCGCTAAACAGTTTGAGTGGGAATTTGAAACTTTCAAGGATATCAACGCCAAAGCGATTTGTGTTAAGAAATAAGTTAATTTTACAAAGGTTCAACTATGAAACTTAACATCATCAAACTATTAATCACGACATTATTGTTTATCAGTGCAGCGTTCACCTTTGAAATGATAGTTGGACATCTTGCCCATGCCGATGCCGTCATTGACCCACAAATCAGGTTTAAGCGTGGCGAATTAGGCAATATCCATTTAGGCGGGCAAGAGCTACTGGTTATTAGCATCATGCTAGTGCCAGCTCTTATGGTTTATTTGGGGGTATTCCTTGATACCTTGAAGAAATAGTCACAAAACAAGAAGTCATTACCCCACCTAGCTTATTCCACTTAATTAATACTCATTCATCAATTTTAATATTGAAGGATAACTACATGAAAAATTTAATAAATATACAAAATGTTATGCTTCCTAACAGTGAAACAATAGACTCGCAACAATTACTGTTCATGGTTAACGAAACACGAAAAGAATATGGTGAATCACCTATTAGAAATAACGTCTTTATTGATCGCATTAAAGATGAACTTGAAGGAGAGACCTACAAAATTTTTGTAGGTCAAAAAAACGGCGCTGATATTGAAATTATCGAAATGACGCTTAAGCAAGCCCTCCGCGTTGCCGCCCGTGAATCTAAAGCGGTTCGCCGCTCGCTAATTGATAAACTGGAGCAGCAAAGTAAACCACAAAGCGCCAATGAAATTATTGCAGCAATGGCATTAGCTAACGTTGCACAGGAGCGTCGGTTAAAGAGTATTGAACATCAGGTAGAGCAAGTCTCAGAAGAAATCGAACATATCAAACAAGGCACTATCCCAGCCGGTTTCCAAGGCTATAGCCATCTGAAAACAAAGTATGGCTTGAGTGATGCGAAATGTCGGCAATTAGTCATGGCGTGGAATGTGCCTTGCAAAAAAGTGCCCCATGTTGCGCCAGGCGGCCAAATTACCCAAATGTCAGTGGTTGATGAAGCAGCCTTTAGAAGTGCACGGCATAACATGATGCTTCAGGCTGAGAAACGTGGCAGTCAGTGGTATCATCCCAAAATGGGGCGCTTTGCTATTTCAGAATAGGAAACTAAATAATGACTGATTTTGTGCCGATATCAACCGGTATTTTTAACGAGAAACAAGGATGTTTCACTTATGCCGATGCTATCAATATGCTCGACTCTGGTAAATTTGATAACGATTTAAAATCTGGATGCACGCTTGTAGGAGCCATATCCAAGGGATGGGAGCATAATTACTTTTCACCCACCGTAGACCAACGTGTAAGTATTTGGCGCTGGATAGTGGCCACTTGCTTTATTATCGAGCAAACCAAAAAGAACGGGATAGTTGAAGTTCAAAATGAGGAGGGTAGCATCGATATTGCGGCGCTTTACGCGAACGACACATCATCAATAACCATTTACCCTGCGGCTGAACGCTTTGCTTTAGCTAATCATGTTGAAAGCATTGCTATTGAGAAGTATGGCAGAGAGCAAGGGCTGGAAATGGCCATCAGGATGTATAACGGTTTTATTACGACTACACCTGAAGACGGGATGATTTTATCTGATTTTGGTCGTGAAAGTCTGACAACGCTCCATGAAGACTATTTAAAGATGCTGCAAGATGAAGGTATACCATTACCTGTCATGGTTCACTAGCAATTACTCAAGAAATCAACCGCTATTTGGTATTTCCGAGCAACTTTAAAAAAGACCAGCGCAAGGCTGGCCAACACCAGGGAAAATGTTGCTGTTAACCAACACACAACAGAAACAAGACTACCATAAATAATTGAATTTGATCAAATTTTGATCAACATTTACATTCATGTAATCAATAACCGGAGAAATACTATGAATAACATCCATGAATACAGAACAACGTTACATCATGTCAAAGCAGGGATGCAGGTTATTTATCATGGTGAGATGATGACAATAATCAGGTTGCGGGAGAAGAAATTAACAAACAAAGGATTGATATATCAATTTGATACCGATGGAGAAAGTGGAACATTAACCGGAAATGGCGGTAATAAAATCACTGTGTTAGAAAAAATAGACGACTTGCATAAAAGTAAAAGTTGGTATGTTTAGGAGATGAAGTGAAGTATGACCTGATACTCGCAGACCCACCCTGGCAATACCAAAACAAAGCATCAAACGGCGCAGCACACAATCACTACAACACCACTGACTTTTACGCCCTCACCCGATTACCCATAGAAACCATCGTTAATGATAACTCCGTACTCTGCATGTGGTACACGGGGAACTTTGCGCTGGAAGCTATCCGGTTAGCAGAAGCATGGGGATTTAAAGTCAAAACCATGAAGGGATTTACTTGGGTCAAGTTGAATAAGTTAGCCAAAGAGCGGATTTCTAAAGCTATCGAAAAAGCCAAGCTGTCTGATGCTGATGACTTTCTGGCATTACTCAATGCTGAAACACGCATGAATGGCGGTAATTATACCCGCAGTAATTCAGAAGATTGCTTAATTGCCATCAAGGGGAAAGGACTAGAACGCAAGGACGCTTCCATCAAACAAGTTATCTACGCCTGTCTCGGTGAACATAGCCAAAAACCCAAGGAAGTCCATTACCGATTAGAAAAACTCTACGGTGACGTGAAACGTATCGAACTTTTTGCTCGTGACAAAGTGCAGGGGTGGGATGTGTGGGGCAATGAAGCACCTGAGAATAGTGTGAGTTTTTGAATAATCTACATCTGAAAATGTACAGAGGTGAATATGTTTTACGAATGCGTACCAATCTCAAAATATTGTGAGTTATTTGGTGAATCAACCGAAGCAATAAATAAACGTTTACAAAGGCAATTTTGGCAAGAAGGTGTTCAAGTTTTAAAAGTTGAAGGTTCAAAAGAGCGTTGGATTGATATTAGGGAGGTAAACAAATGGGCCAGAAAAAACAAAATGAAATTAATATTCCCAGAGGAATAATGATCCGTAAACATAAAGCTGGCTCTACAATTAATATATCTTTTACATATAAAGGCTTGAGATGTAGAGAACCTTTATCAAATCTAGAAGTTAACTCTAAAAATATAAAGTATGCAGAGCGTTTATTAGCAACTGTCTTGAACGTTAAAATTATGGAGAAACGTGATGGTACGACTCATTCCATTCTTCGTTCTTTCTGAGCATCGCGTTCAGGATAGTCAGCAGCTTGCGCATACAGGCGACCAGCGCCACTTTTTTGGCTTTTCCCGCTGCAAGCAGACGCATGTAAAAGGCTTTTATCACCGGATTAAAGCGAGTTGCTACAAGCGCGGCCATATAAAGTGCTGTTCGGACTCCGTCCCTTCCGCTAAATATGGTTCGCCGACCACGCATGGTACCCGAGTCCCGGTTTATGGGGGCAACGCCTACAAGCGCGCTAATAGCTCGCCTCGAGAGGCTGCCCTGTTCGGGAAGCTCCGCCAACAACGCAGCAACTGTCATGGTACCAACCCCTTTAATGCTGCTCAGCCTAGCGGCCAGATCCTTAAAGTGGTTCCTTATGTGGTTGTTCATATCCTCATCGATTCTGGCAAGTTCATCTTCCAGCGCCTTGATGATGATGTTGATGCTTTTTCTATTCTGTGGATGTGCGGTATACAGCCTATTACGTTCTGCCACCAACATTGTAATCAACTGGCGTCTGCGTACGACCATCGCAGCAAGAACCTGACGTTCTGCATTTGGCAGAGTCCGGATAAAGCGCTCTCGCTCCGGATGTCGATTAATAACCTCTGCCATTTGTGCAAGCACTTTGGCATCAATACGGTCAGTTTTTGCCAGATAGCCCATAGCGCGGGCAAAGTCTCGGGATTGTCTGGGATTGATCACAGTGACGTCAAAGCCTTCAGCCTGGAGCGAGCAGGCCACAGTAGCTTCAAGCCCGCCAGTTGCCTCCATCAGAACCAACACCACCGAATGCTTTCTCAATTCGGCGATAATGGCATCAAAACCGTCAGAGTCATTACTGACCGTAAACTGTGCAATATCACAGCTGGCTGCTATGTCCAGCGTTGCTTTAGAAACATCAATACCCACACAAAGTGGATTTGGCTGACTCATGATTACCCATCCTTGCAAATGCGTTATGGAGTACGGACAACTGTTCGGGTTTCAGATGAGTGGCTCAGTGTATGCGCCGGTCGCTAATTAACGGGCTTAAAACCCTAGGAGGAATCGGGCTGCATGCACCTTGCCAAATCTAATCGTAACTATTTTAAACCGTTTTCAAGATACAAGGAGTAAAAATGACACCGGAAACAGTGATGGGGCTTGGTATTGATGGGATGAAAGTTGCTATTGCATTAGCAGCACCACTGTTGCTGGCGGCGTTGATCAGCGGTTTAATTATTAGTTTATTGCAAGCAGCCACCCAAATTAATGAGATGACCCTGTCTTTCATTCCTAAAATTATTGCGGTTTTTATAACTGGGATAGTAGCCGGCCCATGGATGTTAGAACTATTTATTGAGTATACCCGTCAGTTAATCACTCAACTACCGCAATTTATTGGTTAATGATGATCACTTTTACCACCGATTTTTTTTATACTTATGTTAACCAACTATTTTGGCCATTTGTGCGAATATTAGCCCTATTTAGTATTGCACCTTTTTTTGCTGAAAGACAAATTCCTAAAAAAAGCAAAATTGCCCTCGCCTTGATGATCACGATTTTAATCTCAACGGCATTGCCTTTACCGCAAATTCCGCTCTTTTCTGCCATGGGTTGTTGGATATTAATACAACAAGTTTTAATCGGTTTATTAATGGGACTGACGATGCAAATTGCCTTTGCCATCGTTCGTTATGCAGGGGAAATATTAGGCATGCAAATGGGGCTCTCTTTTGCATTATTTGTTGATCCGTCAGCCGGCCCCAATATGCCAATTATAGCGCGTTTTATGAATCTATTATTACTACTCTTGTTTCTCTCTTTCGATATTCATCTTTGGCTATTGTCACTGTTGGCAGATAGTTTTCAAACCATTCCGTTGCTATCATCATCATTAAATAGCAACAGTTTTATATTAGTTGCCCAATCAGCCGGAATTATTTTTTATTATGGCTTATTATTGGCTTTACCTATTTTAACCTTATTATTAATTATTAATATCAGTTTGGCGATTTTAAATCGAATGACCCCCCAGCTTTCTATTTTTGTTGTCGGTTTCCCACTGACACTTTTAATTGGTATTTATCTATTACCGCTGTTAACAACCATAGTGACCAAATATGCCGAGAAAATATTTAATGATATTCTCGGTCAATTAACGCTGATATTGCTTACATTAGCTGGAAAATAATAGTTTTAAAATCGCTTTCTCCGATAACTTTAATTCTTTATTTAATACTAGATCGCTAAATCCGTTTAATTCTATGCCATAACCGGTATAAATTTAGCTTATTTTTAAATTAATAAAGCCACTTTGCCCGATAAGTAATAGAGTTTATTTAGGTATCGCTATCCACTCAGCAACAATATCCTGATAAACACCAGTCTTTTTATTTAGATGTAACCATTGATCTACATATAGTTTCCAACTCATATCGTCACGTGGCAGCATATAAGCTTTCTCAATGTATTGCAGAGGTCTTTTCGGATTAAGCGCGCACAATTTTGGATACTGCTTTTGTTGATAAAGCGCTTCTGATGCATCGGTAACCATAACATCAAATTTTTTATCAATAATTTGCTGGAATATTGCCACATTATCATGAGTCAGCTGTAACTGTGCTTTCGGTAAATAACGGTGCACAAAAGCTTCGTTAGTACCACCAAACGGAGCAATTAAACGTACTGTTGGTTTATTGAGTTGCTCAATAGTTTGGTATTTTGCTTTATCATCACACCGTACTAATGGGATTTTACCATCAACCGCGATTGGGGCAGATAACCAAGCCGTCTGTTGACGCTTTAAGGTGACAGAAATACCACCAACCGCAATATCACACTGTTTATTGCGAAAATCTTCCATTAAAGTTTTCCAGGTGTTTTTTTGCCATTTAACTGTTGCTCCCAGACTGGTGGCCAGATTTTCCATCAGTGCCACATCAATCCCTTCATATTTACCATCCTGCAGTAAATGAGTATAAGGCTTATAATCACACGTTGCGCAAACCGTTAATGTTTTCGTTTTCATCACTCGATCAAGATGAGACTGCGCCTGTGCTGCTGCGCTCAAGAAAACCAGGCTGACTACTGTCAATTTCTTCGTTATGCTTGTTCCTTCCTTTATCTCAGGAAATTGTTTATCGCAGAAAAATCCAGCTAAACAAAATTACCCTCAATTATGAAAATGAAAAATAGTAAAATTTGTTCAATATTACTATTTTTTCAACACTATGAAACTGTTATTTTTTGATATTACGTTATAATTTTTGACGTTATATTATATATAGTAACTTGATAGTTAATTCAATAGCTATCCATCGAATTCTATTATCCTGCAATAATATTGGCTCAATATTTAATATAAAAAATTAACTATTATTGAATAATAAAAATAATTTTTCAGCTATTAATTAAAATAAGTAAGATAGAAATAAAAATAGCGTAGATGAAAAAAAAATAAAAAACCAGGAGAAAAATATCTCCTGGTAAAATTTTTATTTAATTATCAGCTGATTTTTTGTTGTTTACTTTGTAATCTAAAAAAGTATTAACAAAATCACTCAACGCAAAATTTTAAATAGCGATAAATCTTTCATTTGACCATATATGCTATAAGAAGCCTGCATCACTTCTTCTAACTGCTTAAATTCCGTTATTTCTTCCAGCAAATTTGTATCCATTAATTGGCTTTGCCGCTCTTTTAATAATACTGAAGTCTCTTCATGACGGCTATTTAAATTTTCAACCTCTTTTAATTGTAAACCAAGCTGGCTAGTAATAGTAGAGAGGGCTTTGGTGGTATCTTGTAAACCTCTAGTAGCCGTACTTATCACAGCGGACATAGCAGTTTGATCCTGAGGAGCCGCTGATTGATAAGGTGTTTTTAAAGTAGTAATTACCGAATCTAATGATTGAAAAATATTTGACCCAGCTGTCGGCAACAAAACTTGTTCGGCAGTAAAGTACACCGTTACTTCACGATCAGCATCAATATGTTGCTTAACCACATCGGCGCCACCTTGATAACTAACCGTACCACTGTTATTCATCTCTAACGGTGCGGTATCGGTTTTATAACCAGCAAACATATAATTGCCTGAACCATCTTTACTATTGGCTAAAACAAACAATTGAGATTTTAAATCTTCAATTTTAGTGGCATAAGCCAGGTGTTCTTTATCATTCAGAATCGATTGATTAGAAACTGCCACCAAGGTTTCCTTGATGTTACGCGTCACATCCGCCATTTTGTCTACAACCTGCAATTGTGATTGCATCTGATGTTGAGCAATATTATTCACTCTTTGATATTGAGCTAAACGGACTTGTGTCTGCTTAATTTGTAGGCTTTCTGCCGCTGCTGCCGGATCATCCGCTGCTTGTAACAGCCGTTCTTTGGTTGTTATACGCTGATATTTTTCTGCTAAGTCTGACTGGGAGCGCATCATGCTACTCATCTTCTGATAATGCATCAATTGATTGCTTAAACGTGTTATCATCACTCTTTCCTTTTAAATTAATTACATTATCAACATCAGAAAATACGCATTAAAGTCTCAAACAAGTTATTTGCCACTTGAATAACTTTGGCGTTTGACATATAAAATTCTTGCATTTGGGCCATTTCCAAATATTCTTCATCCAGGTTGACACCCACAATTGACTGCTGCTTCTGGTAATAACTATCGGTTATCACTGATTGTCCTTTTACGTCTACTTTAGCCTGGTTTGCTTTAGTCGCTATATCACTAACAACCGAAGTATAAGCTTTGCTGTAAGTTGACGTGCCATCAATCAACTTTTTATCTTGTAGTGCTAATATTTTCTTAATATTGCTATTATCTGCTTGCCCTGCTCCCGCCTGGCCGGCAGCCGCAATACCTGTCGGATTGGTCATCACAACCGATAATCCATCAATAACACCCTCAACCGGCTTGATAATAAACTGGTCACCCGCTTGTGGTGCTGAAGTCGTAGCAACCTCAATTTCCATGCCAGCAAAGGTCAATTTTGTGCCGTTAGTACCAGATGCAGGTGTAACATTGACAGTTACCTACTGCTTTGTTGCCAGTTCAGTGACCTGCCAATTGTTACCATCAAAGGTCATGGCATAGTCAATGCCTTTAACCTGAGTGGTATCGGTAAATTGAGCAGAAAAATCACTGCTACCCTGATTTTGTTGATCGGCCACAATAGTCGGTTGGCCAGTCTTAAACAGTGCTTGACCAGCATTGCCCTGTAAATCAAAGCCGCCCTGCTGAACCTGATTGACACTTTCAGCCAACACCAAACCCAGATGATTAATTTTTTGTCGGTTAGGTTGCAGTACCTCATCACGCACGGCTAATGCACCGGCTAATTGACCGCCAGTGACAGAAGCATAATCAATTTCACGGCGGATGGTCATCCCATCATCATAACCTAGTGTGATATGGTTAGGATCAGCGGCTGATGGCTGCGCAAAGATCTTATTCGCTTTGCTACCATTGACCAGTGATAAACCATTAGTAAGGTTAATATTGATAGTCTCACCATGGGCAACAACATTAATGCCAACCACTGCTGACAGTTCGCGTGTCAGTTGATCACGCCTATCTAATATCTCATTCGGTACATCGCCCTGAAGGCCTTTGACTTTTGTGATCTCACCATTTAAATTGGCCACTTGTTGCGCCAACTGTGAAACTTTATCCGCTATCATGCCAATGTTGCCATTTAACTGCCGTTCCATGGCATTAAATTGTAGCTCAACCGATTTAAACCGATTAACTAAAGCTTGAGATTTGTTAACCACGACATTTCTCAACGGTTCAGAAGCAGCATCCGTTGACAGCATTTGCAAACTACTAAAGAATTCAGTCACCGATGAAGCTAAATCGGTATCAGAAGCCGACATTAATTTATCCAATTGCAATGCATAGTCAGCATAAACTTTTAACTCAGACTGCTTTGTTAATGACTTGTTATAATTGGTATTGATAAATTCATCGTATTCACGTTGAATACCAGCCACTTTTACTCCATTCACATTGTTTGTACTGCTGCCATCCGTTGCTAAGGTAATGGTTTGACGGTGATAACCCTCTACTTTAGCATTGGCTATGTTACTACTAATTGTTCCAACGCAGTTTGCGCTGTTTTTAAGCCGCTCATTGCGGTATTCATTAAACTGCCAGACATAGTCAGTCTCCTAACAAATTCTAATACTGCCAGCTAACCGACAGTGAGATAATGGTTTTACCCAATAAAATATCGGCTTTGAAAGACGAAACTTAAGTAGTGAGCATCAAAAAAGATCTCTTAAATCATGCTGATAGAGTTGCTTTGCTTGTTGAGTGGTAGTTTTCAACTGTTGAATAAGTTGGATCAGTTTTTGCACATAGCTCGGATCGGTAGCATAACCCGCTGCTTGTAACGCAATTGCCGCCTGTTCTGGGGTGTTGGCAGCCGCCACTTTAGCGTAACGTTGGTTTTGCGTCAGCAAATTAACATAATCGGTAACCGCCTCAAAATAAGAGGGATAGACCCGAAAATCATCGCGTATTTTGACTGCCTGGCCATCAATATATTCAGTAGTGACAATATTGGTCACCTTGCCACGCCAATTTTTACCGGCTTTAATAGCAAATAAATTATGGCTAGGGGTTCCTTCAACAGTCATAATTTGACGCTGTCCCCAGCCAGATTCTAAGGCCGCTTGGGCAATAATCAGTAAATGCGGAATACCACTATTTTCACTGGCTATTCTGGCTGGTATAAACAACTTAGCCAGGAAATCAGCACTGTTTTCTGATAGATATTTTAGGGCTCCCGCTGCTTCTTCAGGTAAAAAACGGCGAAATGTACTAACTATCTGTTCCGGTAGATGGTGGTTAAGTGGCGGCGCAGACTGAACATCTTGCGGTTCACTATGCTGACGAGTTAACTGTTCAACCATAATATCAGCAAAACCTAAGCTTTTGTGCGACAAATCTTGGGCTAATTGCTGATCATAAAGGGAGGTATAAAGATGACTTTGTTGGTTACTGAACAAACTTTCCTGTGGTAAAGCAGCCCGCATGCTTTTTAGCATCATCTGGACAAAAACACTTTCTAATTGCTCAGCGACCTGACGCAGCCCCTGTTGGGGCTGCTGGCTAACTTGATTCTTCAAGGCATTCAATGATCTGGCGTCGTAGGCTGCTCCTACCAGTGTAGCAAGATCTTGCATTAAATGATCTCCAACTTAGCGCGCAAACATCCCACACTTTCCATCGCCTGTAAAATTGACATGAGATCCATTGGCGTAGCACCTAACACATTTAACGCGCGGATCACTTCATTTAAATTGGCACTGGCATTCACTTTATGTAGCCCATCATTTTTTTCATTCAAGGTGATATCGGTGTTACGGGTCACTACCGTCTTACCACCGGCAAAAGGGGTGTCAGGCTGACTGACGTTAATTTATCTATCCACCGTAATCGAAAGCCCACCTTGAGAAATGGCACAATTATCTAACATCACACTACGATTCATCACCACCGAACCGGTACGCGCATTTAAAATAATTTTGGCATCAATTGGTACTGATTTAATAGATAAATTCTGAATTTGCGCTAAAAAACGCACTTGTTCACTTTGAATAGCCGGTAATCTGAGTTGAACTGTTCGGGCATCCAATGGCGTTGCAGTACCAAAACCTTTGATACGATTAACTGCATCAGAAATAGTCTGTGCCAGTGAAAAATTTTCTTCATTCAACTGTAAATTAAGGATGTTGGTTTTACCAAATTGGCTGGCCAATTCACGTTCGATTACCGCTCCTCCACTAATGCGGCCACCCGCTAATTGGTTCACCTTGACACTACTGCCACCGGCACTGGCGCCGGCGCCACCCACAATGATGTTACCTTGGGCAACGGCATACACCTGATTATCGGCGCCTTTTAACGGGGTCATCAAAAGAGTACCGCCACGCAAACTCTTGGCATTACCCAATGAAGAAACTACCACATCAATGGTTTGTCCAGCACGGACAAAAGGGGGTAATTTGGCGGTGATCATCACCGCCGCCACATTTTTCAACTGCATGTTGGTACCCGCTGGCACCGTGATCCCCAATTGAGACAGCATATTATTCATACTTTGGGTAGTAAACGGGGTTTGCATAGTTTGATCCCCCGTTCCATCCAGACCGACTACTAAACCGTAGCCGATCAACGCATTTTCCCGCACGCCTTCAATACTGGTTAGATCACGAATACGTTCTGCTGATACCATGCTCGAACATAACAATAACATTGGCAATGGTAACCAAAATAGTAACTTAGCTAATAATGAATCAACCATAAGCACCCTCTGTTTAGAATGGCGAAATATTTAACAATATCCGCTGTAACCAGCCCATATTTTGCGCTTCGTTAATATAACCATCACCGACATATTCAATACGGGCATCAGCAACCTGGGTTGAATTGACGCTATTGCTACCACTAATGGTTCTTGGATTGACCACGCCCGAGAAACGGATATATTCGGTGCCCTGATTAATAGCGAGCTGTTTTTCACCGACAACCTGCAAATTACCGTTAGCCAATAATTTAGTGACGGTCACGGTTATGGTTCCTTTGAAGGTATTATTGGCATTGGCGCCACCTTTGCCGCCAAACTCATTTTCGCCTTCCATATCAAACTGTAATTTATCAACGTCGACTAATTTATTTAACACCTTCGGTGTAGCGCCAGCAGAAAAACCACTTTTCCCTTTACGACTGGCATTAGCAGAAGAATTTTTACTGGCACTGACATTTTCTTGTAAGATGATGGTCAATGTATCACCAACATGGCGGGGACGCCGATCTTCAAATAGCGGTTGATAGGCATAATTAACCGGTTGACTAGCTTGATAAATCGAACCGGTTACTTTGGCACCTGGCATCGCTGCGGCTCAACCGTTGTTGGACCTGAAACCAATGGCTTTTTCGGTACGTAAGCACACCCTGACATTACCAATGCTGAGCCAATAATCGCCAACCACCATCGGCTATTTCCTGTCTGGCGAATCGCGGTAAAAATAAGCGGTAGCAAATTGGCCATGCTCTTTTTATTCATGTTAAAAACTCTTTATGATCAACCATCACAGTCTATTGCTAGGGTGATGGCGGGATGAATTAAAGTTGCATTAAGCGCTGTAACATTTGATCGGAAGTTGACACCGCTTTGCTATTAATTTCATAAGCACGCTGAGTCTGGATCATGGAGACTAACTCTTCCGCCACATTAACATTCGATGTTTCAACATAACCTTGGTAGAGTAGCCCTGCTCCATTAACCCCCGGCGCCGTTTCAACCGGCACACCTGAACTGTTAGTTTCCAAATAAAGATTTTCACCAATATTTTCCAAAACCGTCTCATTAATAAAGGTGGTTAAGGTTAATTGGCCAACTTGCTGCGGTTCAGAATTACCCGGCGTAACCACACTGACAATACCATCTTGGCTGATGGTGTATTTAAGTGCATTTTCCGGTATCACAATTGCCGGTACCACCGCAAAGCCACCGGCAGTGACTAACTGGTTATGTTGATCTCTTTGAAAAGAACCATCACGGGTGTATGCATCACTACCATCGGGTAATTGAATGTGGAAAAATCCCTGTCCTTTAATGGCAACATCTTTACTGTTATTAGTTTGTGATAAATTACCCTGGCTATGTAATCGCTCAGTAGCAACCGGTCGGACACCTGTTCCTATCTGTAATCCTGAGGGTAGTAAGGTTTGCTCTGAAGTCAGTGCACCCGGTTGACGTAAGGTTTGATACATTAGATCTTGAAATACCGCCCGTTGACGCTTAAAACCATTGGTGCTGACGTTAGCCAGGTTGTTAGAAATTACATCCATGTTAGTTTGTTGAGCATCCAGCCCAGTTTTTGCAATCCATAAAGAACGGATCATTATCTGTTTTCTCCCTTAATAACTTAACTAATGGCTAACAGTTGATTAGCACGCTGGGCATTATCATTAGCACTATGGATGACCTTCATTTGCATCTCAAAAGTGCGTGCATTGGCTATCATCGCCACCATGGCTTGTGCCGGATTAACATTACTCCCCTCTAGTACACCGGACAGTAATTTGACACTATTGTCGATCGCTAACGGCTGCGCATTAGGTTCAGCTAGATGAAATAAACCCTCTTCACCACGTACCAATTGTTGCTCGCTGGCTTTTACCCGCTTGATCCTACCAACCTTGCCAAGATCGGTCGGTGGATCGGTTGGAATATAACCAGTAATGGTGCCATCGGCCGCAATCGTCAGTTGTACCTGGGGCGGAACCCTGATTTCTCCTCCATCGCCCATCAATGGACGATGTTGGATCACTAATTCACCATCAGCGGAAATTTGAATATTGCCGTTGCGGGTGTATGCTTCGCGCCCATCCGCTAATTGCACCGCTAAATAACCACCCTCACTGATGGCTACATCCAACGAACGGCTGGTATAGTTCATCGCACCGGCTCGCTGATCAGTAGCCGGTGTTGATGCCATAGCTAGTGTGCGAGTTTGGTGCCCCACTGTGCTTTCAATCGGCACAAAGCGGGTGGCAGCTAACTGAGCTTTAAAACCATGGGTTGAGACATTAGCCAAATTATTGGTAATGACCGCTTGATGTTCTAATGCATGACGCGCACCATTTAGGGCGGTATAAATGACATGATTCATTTAATCACCCATCATTAACGTAAATTGACCAGAGTCTGTAGCATCTGATCCTGAGTCTTAATGGTTTGCGCATTAGACTGATAATTGCGTTGTGCCAGGATCATGGTTACCAGCTCCTGTCCCATATCGACATTAGAAGCTTCTAACGCATGAGAAGTTAATTTACCGAGAATACCCGTGCCAGCCGTACCAATCAGCGCTGTTCCTGAACTACTGGTTTCGGCCCATACGTTGTTGCCCTTCGCTATTAAGCCGGTAGGATTAACAAAATTGGCTAACACTACCTGGCCGACTAATTGCTGTTGGCTATTGGAATAAGAAGCGCTAATAGAACCATCTTCTTCAAAGTTGAAACTGGTAAATTCACCAGCCTGATAACCATTTTTTTCTATATGAGAAATATTCGATTCAGCTAGTCGCTGTTGGCGTGAACCGGCAAAATTAAAAT
Organism: Arsenophonus endosymbiont of Crataerina pallida; assembly: GCF_964020125.1. Lineage (NCBI taxonomy): Bacteria > Pseudomonadati > Pseudomonadota > Gammaproteobacteria > Enterobacterales > Morganellaceae > Arsenophonus > Arsenophonus endosymbiont of Crataerina pallida. Next base: position 1,594,250 of record NZ_OZ026540.1, read on the forward strand.
TAATCACACTGGCAGCACTACCGTTATGAGCGGCTAAGTTATAATCAAAATTAGCGGCTAACGGACTTGCGGCAGTTTCCGGATTTAATTGGCCATGTTGATTAAAATTGAGACTTAGGCTTGCTGTCGTTGGCACTGTCTGACTAGGATCAACTATATAGATATCCCATTTAACATCAGTAGACGGAGCTGCATTAGGGCCACGCTTAACAAAATAGACATTCAGTGCGCGCTCATTACCTAAACTATCAAAGGCAGTCACACTGGAGCTATAACTATAGGTTTTATTATCCGTTGGACTAAATGTAGTAGTAGCAGGAATTACCGCTTTTCCTGAGTCTAAATTGGCCGTCATCGAAATATTGTCGGTTGCTTTAGCATTCATCATATCCGTCGGGATAATAATCGGGGCTGGTGATGCACCAGGTTGGATTGTCGGTATACCATTTATCGTTGCTACCGGATAGCCAGTGACGACCATTCCTTGGGGATTAACTAATTGGCCTTTAGCATTTTTATCAAACTGACCATTACGGGTATAAAAAATATCGCCATTAGTATCTTGCACGCGGAAAAAACCACCGCCAGAGATGGCTAAATCGGTCACCCGATTCGTTTTAGTAATCGAGCCATTACTAAAATTTTGCTGAATGGCGGTAAGTTTTACTCCTAAGCCAACACCTGAACCAGCATAAACATCGGCAAAAGAAGCTATCGCACTTTTAAAACCAAAAGTTGCTGAGTTGGCAATATTATTACCAATCACATCCAGATGACTGGATGCCACATTTAATCCACTAATTGCTTGTGAAAAGGCCATACGCCCTCCATGTTAATTTTTATTGTTCCAATTACAAAACCTGACGGATCTCTTCTAATGAAATACTGTTATCTAAACCAACATCGAGCAAAATACCTTGCGGGCCATTTGAAACGCCATTAACCAAAGCGTAATTAAGTGGCTTAACCGGTACTTGGCCCTGTTGAGAATAAGCGTTGACAGAAAAACGATACCTACCTGCAGGCTGTTTATTACCCGCGGTATCACTACCATCCCATTCATAACGGTAAACATCTGGCTTCATCCCTTGCGCCATCTCGACGGTTTTTAGCACATTGCCAGCTTTATCTATGATCTCAAGTACCACCTTATCTGCTGCTCCAATTAGCTCAAAACCAAATGGCGTAGCAGTCAACTCATTGCTAGCTGTGGCCTGAGCATTTTGCTTTTCAAATAAGCTGATTTTATTACCTTCGATCATCACCCCCTGACCAACCAGTTTAGCGGCGGTTAATTTTTGATTTTCATTAAGCTGGCCAGTTAAGTTACCCACCGTTTCATTGAGTTTTTCCACCCCTTGCACCGTACTGATTTGGGCTAATTGGGTAGTCAGTTCATTGTTTTGCATCGGGTTGGTCGGGTCTTGATTTTTCATCTGTGTCAGTAATAGCGTCAGAAAATTATTCTGAATATCATCACTGCCTTTTTTCTTGATATTTTGTGGTGAAGCCGCTGAACCCACTCTGGTATTGTCCAGCGATTCATTGATTGAACTTACAACGCCCATTTATCTTCCTTTACTATTGGCCTAGGGTTAATGTCTTTTGCATTAAGGATTTGGTGGTATTCATCACTTCAATATTGGCCTGGTAACTGCGAGAAGCAGAAATGGTATTGATCATCTCGGCAGTCACATCAACATTAGGTTTACGAATATAGCCGCGTTCATCGGCTAAAGGATGAGAAGGCTGATATTCCAAACCAAAAGGCGACGGATCATCTACTACCTGAGCCACGCTAACACCACCAATACCATCAGCTGACAAGCTAGAAACAGAAAAGACCACTTGTTTAGCACGATAAGGTTCACCATCAGGGCCCGTAACACTATCAGCGTTATCCATATTACTGGCGCTGACATTTAAACGTTGAGATTGGGCAGATAAAGCAGAGCTGCTGATCTCAAAAATCGAAAAAAGTGACATCATCTATTCCTTCTATTTATTGCATAACCGCCATCATGCTTTTTATTTGCCCATTTAATATCGACAGATCGGTTTGATATTTAACGCTGTTATCCGCAAAATGACTGTGCTCTATGTCCATATCAACGGTATTACCATCCATAGCGGCTTGTTGGGGAACACGATAAAGCAGATCGACCGTCAGTGAATTCACTGGCTGTACCGCAATGTGTTTGGCGGAGGTTACCGCCAGCGATAACTGTTTACCGCTGACTGAATTTGCCATCAGTTTTTTTTCTAATTGGGCACTAAAATCGATATCACGTGCCTGGTAGCCCGGTGTATCAGCATGGGCAATATTGGCTAATAAAATAGACTGGCGCTGGTGCCTTAATGACAGTGCCTGTTGCTGAAAACTCAGCGTTGCATCGAGTTTATCGAGCATAACTTTCCTCTGTTAACGATAGAGATCCAATTTTGACAATATTTTAGGGCAATAGCTTATAGGCAGAATAAAAAGTCAAAGGCGGGAAAAAACGATTATTAATAGTTTATTTATCACATTATCAGCGAAATAATGCTCTACACTGCTGGCTATACAGATAATGGTTGGTTAAATAGTGGCTATTAAATAAAAATGAAGAGAAAATTTGTGGTTAATCGAATATTTGTTTTACTACTACTCTTGCTACCCGTTAGCGTCAGCGCAGCTGTTAGTCTGCCAAAGACGTTACAGAACTATTTTAACCCGCAGTATCTAAAGAAAGATAAGGTGACAATTACTATTCTTACCCCTGCAGAGCAGTTGCCTAGCTGTCACAAATTACAAATTAAACCGGCGCCTTCCCAACAATACTGGGGGAAATTAACCCTACCTGTTAGTTGTGATGAAAAAAATATTATCTTCGCTTAGCCGTTAGTGTTGAAGGCACTTATTGGGTAGCTAATAAACCGATAAAACGTAATTCGGTTATTAATCAGCATAATGTGATGGCTAAACGCGGTATGTTAGAAAAATTACCACACGGCATTATCCGTGATATGCGTAGCTTAAAGGATAACTTTAGTTTACGTGATATTGCTGCCGGACAGCCCATTACGCAGAATATGTTACGCCCTGTCTGGGTTATTCAGGCCGGTAAAAATGTGATTGTTTATGCCCAAGGTCACCATTTTCAAGTGAAATATGCAGGCAAGGCGATTAATAATGCTGCCGAAAATGAGCCTGTGTGGATCAGAATGCCGGCCGGCCAAATTATCACTACGATTGCACAAAAAGAGGGTAATGCCAAAATTACGCTAAAAAATTAAAGTTTTTGGTCGCTAAGCCGTTATATGATCTATAAAACATGATAGTAAACCTTAATGATAGCTATCACACCTAAGCCGATTAAATAACAGGATGTAACTCATGAGCATTGAAAAAACCACCCCACTCAGTGGTATAGCAGCGCTTTCGCACCATGAAGAGCGACAACCACAACCTAAAAAAGTAAAACCATCAGTCACTAGCGACGAAAAAGACCCTATCTTTACCTTAAGTTTGAGTGGATCACCAGAAAAACTATTGCAAGCCAACGACAAAGATATTCGTCAGCCCTTAGTTGAACAGGTACGACAAAAAATTGAACGTGGCGAATTAACCGTCAATGCAGAAAAAATTGCTGATGCCCTGATCCAATTAAATACCAGCATACGTGATTAAATCGATGATCCAACAGACGCTACAGGAGATCCTCATTGAGCAACTTTCCCAATTGGAAACGCTCAATGAGCTACTCAATATTAAATATCAATTACTGATTGCAGGTAAAGTTAATTTACTGCGTTTAAATGAAGTGACCGAAAAAAAACAGTATTGGTTAACCGCACTACACCATAGTGATGAAAAACGCATTACTTGCAGTCAACAAGGCAATTGTTTGCCGCCCTATCAGCAAGATAAAACGCTGGCTCCTATTTGGCAAAAAATCGAACTGCAAATTAAACATCTTTATCAACATAATAGCCAAAATGGGCTGCTGCTTAAGCAGCATATGCAGATCAATCAAGAGCAATTAACCTTCCTTAAAAAACGTCATAGTCCAGCACTGTATGGTGAGCATGGCCAGACAGAAAATGTCGTCGCCAGCGGTTACCGAATCAAAATTTAATCCTCAGGCATTGACCAACAATGCCTTATTTGCGATTAAGCAATACGATATAACGCTGCTATAAACCGATTACCAATCACCAACAGCTTGTTGCTCAATATTACCCGCCAGCCCCGGCTCTAATCCACCGCCCGATTGTAGCGCCTGGATCAAAACTCGCTCAAGGCTAACATCCAGACCAATGGCTTGGATCTCTAGTTTATCACCAAACCAATGCTGCGTGATCGCCCTGGCTAACGCAATACGAACCAAACTGGTCAGTTCCGTTACCTCTTTTTGTTCTGCCGCATGCTCTGCTAAGGTTTCAATGATGGTGCGCATATCACGTATCGGCACCTGCTCACTTAATAAATTCTGTAATACTTTATGAAACAGCGTTAAATTGATCACATCAGGCATCAAATCCTGCGTCAGTTTTGGTAACTCTTTACTGATCCGTTCATAAAGCTGCTGCGCTTCTTGACGACCAAATAATTCACTAGCAAAGCGACTTAACAGATGATTAAAATGCGTCGCGATTACCGTACTAGCTGCAACCACCGTATAACCTTGCACTTGCGCCTGTTCACGTAATGCTTCATCGATCCAGATAGCCGGTAAACCAAAAGCAGGCTCTTGGGTCGCATCACCGATCAATTCCCCGATGGCACCACCTGGATTAATTGCCAACCAACGCCCTGGATAGGATTCCCCCCGACCAATTTCTACCCCTTTCATTAAAATACGATAGACTTCGGGCTTCAGCGCCATATTATCGCGAATATGTAACACCGGCGGTAAATAACCTATCTCTTTGGCAAATTTTTTGCGGATGCCGCCAATTCGATTAAGCAGCTCGCCATTTTGTCCCTGATCAACCAATGGGATCAAACGGTAACCAACCTCCATACCCAATGGATCTTCAGGCTGAACATCATCCCAACTAACCTCTACCGCCTGGTAACGCTGTTCAATCTTTTGTTGTTGCTCAACATCAATTACCGGTTTGGCCGAGCGTTTCATCAATTTCCAACCAATAAAACCTAATACCAAAGTAAAGAGCAAAAAAACAATATTTGGCATACCGGGGACAAGCCCAAGCAAACCTAATACTCCCGCCGTTAACATCAATACCCTTGGGTTATCAAACAGTTGGCCCAACATCTGCTCGCCGACGTCTTCATCAGTTGCGACCCGGGTAACAATCACACCAGCAGCGGTAGAAATAATTAATGCCGGGATCTGTGCCACCAGGCCGTCACCAATGGTTAACAGGGTGTAGATACTCGCTGATTCACCCAACGTTAAACCATGTTGAGCAACACCAACCACTAACCCGCCAATGATATTGATCGCCATAATCATCAGTCCGGCGATGGCATCACCACGCACAAATTTACTAGCACCATCCATTGAGCCATAAAAATCAGACTCTTGGGTAACTTCTTTCCGTCGTGCTTTCGCTTCCGCTTCATCAACCAAGCCGGCATTAAAAATATATTATTCTTGATATAAACAGGTTTTTATAAAATAAAGATATTCTTAATAGAGATTTTTTTATTTAAAATTTAGAATATATAATACAAATAATAAAAGAAATATTTTTAAAAATATAATATAAAAATAATAATTTTTTAGTAAATTATACCTGGTCTTATAGGCTTATAAAGCATATTTAGTTATAAATTATTTATTAAAACAATTATCAATTTAATCAGCTTTAAAAACCCTTTACCCATGGCAAAGATATTCAGTGCAGAAATAATAATTCACTAGGTTAGGAAGATGTTAATTTATATTTAGTCACTCTCTTTTGGTATCACATAAATACCTGCACCTGCCGTATTCTCATTAAAAAACCAAATACCAGTAGTATATTCAGGCAACTCAATTAAATACATTATTCCCTCATTAAAAGGCTCTATTAATCGAATAATACCTTCTCGCATCTGCTTGCCATCAGTCTTTACTAAAACGCTATCATTGATTTTCATCGGTTATGCCAAAAAATTGAATGTTGTACCAAAAAATTTTACTACAAAATAATAAAGAAGCCTGCCGCTTGCACGACAGGCTTCAAGAAATCCATTTATTTAACTAATCTTAAAGAGCAGTTACATTCGCTGCAGCTGGGCCTTTCGAACCATCTTCAATAGTAAATTCTACATTTTGCCCTTCAGCCAGGGTTTTGAATCCATTTCCTTGAATGGCAGAGAAGTGAACGAATACATCTTTGCTACCATCAGAAGGAGTGATGAAACCAAAGCCTTTAGATTCGTTAAACCACTTCACTTGACCCTTCATTTTGTCAGACATGTGCCTTTTCCTATATAACTAATAAACATTGCCGCTTTCGGCAGGTATATAAAAGCCTACATCACTATTTAATTCATGGAAGCACTCAGCAAGAAACGGTCGAAAGGCTATCAAGGATAACGCTACTCATAACACATTAACTTAAATGTCGTAAATAAAATAGATCTGTTTATTAGGCTTCCTCCCATTAACGCACGAGTAGTTAATAATATCAATAGTTTTATGCTTTTGTTTAAGAAAAAAATCGAATTTTTTCAAGAATATTCTTCGTTAACCCAATAAATTAATAAAAAAATCAAAATGATCTAAATAAATCCATAAATATAAATTTTTTTTCTGTTTGGGACGATTCCTAATCAATAGAAATTTTGTTTAAAATAAGAGAAAAAAAGATATGTCGATAACTCAAGCAATTTAATATACTAGTCTCAGGGTTTAGATTCATCTATAAATCTAATCAATTAAGGTAAATATCATGGATATGATAAAAGTAATCCTGAATGAAAATCTCTGCCAAATAAATAAACAGCAAAATCGTAATAATAGGCCTTATCTAAATTGGCAGTTTATTACTGCCCATCCATACCTATGTATAGGAATGGTCATGACTTACTTGCTAACAGCGATTCTAATCTATCATACCTCGTACTTTGGTTTGTACTGGACAATCGGTTTTACACTTTTTTTTCTTTTGCTCGCCGCTGCATTACTGTTTGATATCAAACCAACATACCGCTTTAAGGATATTGGGATACTGGATTTACGTGTATGTTACAATGGTGAATGGTTTGTTACTGAAAAAGTATCAGATGCTGCGATTAATAAAATACTTGCTGAGCCAACTATCAACAATGCAATCAAAACCGAGTTAAAACGTCTTATCAAGCAAAAAAACAAAATAACATTTTATGATATATATCTACTTGCATACCCGCCTAATTCAATAAAAAATCGCTCATAATTCATATAAAACTCATATAATATCAGATAAATAGTTTATTTTTGATGCAATGTGATTACAGTATAAACAAACAGTAAAAATATTATATTTTTAACGTTGACAGTGGTGCAGGACATCGTTAGTATGCAGCCAGCTTTTTTAGCTAGCTTAATTCCTCCATAGTTCAGTCGGTAGAACGGCGGACTGTTAATCCGTATGTCACTGGTTCGAGCCCAGTTGGAGGAGCCAAATACTTAAAGCCCGCAATCTTGCGGGCTTTTACTTTTTAGTTAACATACCATAATTATACGCCGCCAAAATTTACTTGTTTTTCATCCAATTCTTTTAGCTAATACAAAATACGCCACTCAATTTGGTCAATTTTTTAAACTTCTACAATATAAAACTCGGATTTTTAAATCTAAAATCTTGGTTCTTGATTACCTTATGACCAAACAGTGATTATTTTCATTTTTACACTTTACAACTAAGATAAGCCCCGCTATTATTCCGCTCGTTGTGAAGCGCACAGCCAATTCCTCCATAGTTCAGTTGGTAGAACGGCGGACTGTTAATCCATATGTCACTGGTTCGAGCCCAGTTGGAGGAGCCAGATTCTTAAGAAAACCTGCCTAGTTGGCAGGTTTTTTGCTTTCATAGGCAAATTAGATAGATTAAAAATCAACCGTTATGCTTACTATAACGCAACCTCTCGCTAGCCAACATATTGTTATATTCAAAACTCCGCACTGCTGATTAATATTACTCCTTTTGGTCTTTGACAAATTGACTTTCTATCGATAACATTCAGTGCTCATCTAATGTTATTCCTCCATAGTTCAGTCGGTAGAACGGCGGACTGTTAATCCGTATGTCACTGGTTCGAGTCCAGTTGGAGGAGCCAAACAATCTTAACTTATACTTTTGTTATTACTTTTATAACTTATTAGTTTGATACAGGTTAATCTGCTATTTAATATAGCTATTTTGCTTTTTTCACTTTATCATCTCTAGTTAACATACTCACAACTCATCTTTTTCATTATCTACTTTTAAGATGGAGTCAATTTAATGACCCAAATCACGACAACTATTAAAATTCGCCGCCCAGACGACTGGCATGTTCATTTTAGAGATGATGATATATTAAAACTTGTTATGCCTTATACTAGCCGATTTTTTGGTCGAGCTATTGTTATGCCAAACTTGGTACCGCCAATTACTGATATTGATCAAGCAAAATCTTATCGAGAAAGGATCCTTGATGCGATCCCTGCAGAACATTCATTTACACCATTAATGACCTGCTACCTAACCGATTCCACTGACGCCCAAATAGTAGAAGAAGGCTTCAATCAGGGGATATTTACTGCCTGTAAACTTTACCCAGCCAACGCAACGACTAACTCTAAATATGGGGTATCAAAGATAGCCAATATTTATCCCGTTTTTGCCAAAATGGAAAAAATAGGTATGCCACTATTAGTTCACGGTGAAGTCACAAACAGTGATATTGATATTTTTGATCGCGAAGCCTATTTTATTGATCAAACGATGGAGCCTATTAGAAAAGATTTCCCCAGCCTAAAAATTGTGTTTGAACACATTACCACTAAAGAAGCCGTTCAATATGTACTGGCTGGTAATGAAAAGCTGGCTGCGACCATCACACCACAACATTTAATGTTTAACAGAAATCATATGTTAGTTGGTGGCATCAAACCTCATTTATATTGTCTACCTGTTCTAAAGCGCGACATCCATCAAAAAGCATTACGTGAAGCAATAACAACAGGTTGTCAACGCTTTTTCCTTGGCACAGATACTGTGCACCCCATACACAAAATAGAAAAGAGTCTGCCTGTGGTTGTGCCGGTGTTTTTAATGCACCTACTGCCCTTGCAGCTTATGCTACCGTTTTTGATGAAATGAATGCGATGGAAAACTTTGAAGCGTTTTGTTCATTAAACGGCGCTAAATTTTATGGCTTACCTGTTAATGAAGGGTTTATTGAACTTAAACGTAAAAAAGTAATTATCCCTGACAAAATTTCCCAAGGTGAAAATCATTTAATTCCTTTTTTAGCAAATGAAGATGCTAATTGGGAAATCAATGTACTATAATTCTCTACTATAAAGTTACCATGGCAATGGTTGATTATTAATTTATCAACCACGGCCATCTTTTATCATATGATTTGTGCTTTAAAAACAGCTATTTCATTAAAAATAACGCTATTATCGAGGTTTATTTTACTAACAATATATTATTTATAATCAATATAAGATCATACATTAGTTAATCTGTTTAGCAAAAAAATTCTATAAAATAAACAATAAAACTAATAAAAATCCAGAAAGATAATGAATATACTTTCTGAAAAGTGTTATTAATAAAGCTAAATTATATAAATAAACTAAATCAATAAATAAACAATATTAAGCTAATATGGGTATTCAATTAAATACTTACTATGATATTTTAATTATATAACTAAGACATTTACAAAATTTTATCGTTATTTCTTATTTTACTTATAGCAAGAAATCAATAAGAAATTTATCGTTTATCTATTACTTAGACAAGGATGTTTTGTAATGAAAGTTTTAATCGTTGACGAATGTTATTATACAAGATTAGCATCAGTGAATATTTATCAAAAATCAATAAACTACAGTTTATTAGTCAAGATAATATTAACTCTGCCATTAATCATATTAATAATTTTTCTCCTGATGTTGTTTTAGCCAATTTAACACATTATTGTCATCATGCAGAGTATTGTAATCAACTACAAACATTTATTGAAAAATTACATAATGTACGTTTCTATATTTATCTTGATTCTCCTTATCCTTTCACGAATCGGCCCATCTTACTAAAAAATCAATGTTTTATTATGTCTAAAAAAATATTAAATCACGTATTAGAACGTTTAATAGAAACCAATAGCATATTAAAAAATATCACTTATTTATCCAATGACAATGCATCTATTTTTAGTTATCAAGAGCAAAAAATTATTAAAAATTGGATGAATGCAGTACCTAATCACGTTATTGCCAGAAAACTTGGAATTAGTAATAGCACTGTGTATTCCCATAAAAGACACATTACTGAAAAAATTTTTGTTAATAATCGAATTGAACTTTTTTTTGTTTATAATATTTTTAAATATATATATTCAAATGATTAAAATATTTTCTATTTACAAAAGGAATACAACTTAATCATATTATAAATAATATAATTAATTTTATTCTTAATTTATATCAATTTTCTTGCTTTGCATTTATTTAAAATGAGTACGACCAATCATTCTCGTGCTCACTATCTTTTATTTCATTTACATCTGATATCATTGATAAAATACTTCAATATATGATCTTTAATAAGTTATACCAACTGCTAAAAAGAAAGACCATATTAAATTGCAGCATATCACCCTCATCAACGGAAAAACGTATAGTAACCCCCTCTTGAAGCAAACCAATGTTAAGTAGTGAATGGCGGTTAAATATACAATTATAGTTTTAGCTTTGCTAAAAAGGTGTCACAATAGATAATATTAATACTGACTAAACAAAACGCAGATGATAAAAGTAACTCCTTTTAAAATTTCATATTTACATCCCCAATATTGGCTAACATGGTTAGGAATTGGGCTCCTTTATTTACTGGTTTTACTGCCTTATCCTGTTATCTATTGGCTAGGAACTCGCCTTGGACGGTTAGCCAAATATTTTCTAAAAAAACGCCTACAGATTGCAGAGCGCAATTTAGAACTCTGCTTTCCGGCTATGAGTGCGCAGCAACGCCAGCAAATGATCGATAAAAATTTTGAGTCTGTAGGTATGGGATTATTTGAAACAGGTATGGCCTGGTTCTGGTCTGATAAACGAATACAACACTGGTTTACGATTAAAGGGCAGAATAATATTGAAAAAATTCAGCAGACAGGGCAAGGGATCATCGTAGTAGGAATTCATTTTCTAACGCTCGAATTAGGCGCTCGTATCTTTGGTATATTAAATCCTGGTATTGGTGTTTATCGCCCAAACGACAATCCAGTAATGGATTGGTTGCAAACCCGAGGACGGTTGCGCTCTAATAAATTTATGCTTGATCGCAAAGATATAAAGGGCATGATACGCAGCCTAAAGCACGGAGAAATTTTGTGGTATGCGCCAGATCACGATTATGGCCCAAGAAAAAGTGTTTTTGTGCCTTTTTTCGCTGTCAAACATACCGCTACCACTATCGGTACCCATATTCTGGCAAAACTTGCCGATCCAGCCATAATACCTTTTACCCCCAGGCGATTAACTAACGCAAAAGGTTATGAATTGCTTATCCAACCGGCAATAACCCACTTGCCACAGCAGGATGAAATTTCTACTGCAGCTTTTATGAATAAATTGATTGAGAAACAGATTATGCAAGCGCCCGAGCAATATATGTGGCTACATCGTCGATTTAAAACTAGACCCAAAGATATGCCATCGCTTTATGGTGAGCTTGATAACATACACGATTAATAAAACTACCAGTGACTGTGTTATCTGACCAGTCACTAGGCTTATCCAGACAATTTTTTGCTAATCTTTTTTATAAAAAATGGTTTAAATAAAAGTAAATATAGTTTTCTAATAATTAAACATAAAATAATATTGCACGATATTGGATTAACAGCAATATTTGAACTGAAAAAGATAATATTTTATAACTTAAGGCTAATATTTTTTACTTTTATAATTTCACTGGTAGAGTATTGATGGGGAATATTTAGATGCAACGCACAGTAACTAAAACCTTCTTTGGTCATCCCTATCCTCTGAGCTCTCTCTTCTTAACTGAGATGTGGGAACGTTTTTCATTTTACGGCGTGCGGCCACTGTTGATCCTCTTTATGAGTGCAACCTTATTGCAAGGAGGAATGGAATTAACAATCGAGCAAGCATCAGCTATTGTTGGTATTTTTGCCGGTGGAGTTTATATTACCTCACTCCCTGGCGGATGGTTAGCTGATAACTGGCTTGGGCAGCGTAAAGCAGTTTGGTATGGATCACTAATTATTGCATTAGGCCATCTTTCCATCGCGTTTTCTGCAATTTGGGGTAATAGCCTATTTTTTATCGAATTATTATTTATTGTACTTGGAACGGGTTTATTTAAAACCTGTGTTACTGTTATGGTTGGCACTCTGTATAGAAAAGATGATACACGCCGTGATGGCGGATTTTCACTGTTCTATATGGGAATTAACATGGGCTCATTTATTGCACCGTTAATTATTGGACCACTTTATGAAAAATATGGTTGGCATATCGGCTTTGGCCTTGGTGGAATTGGGATGCTGGTTGCTCTACTTATCTTCCGATTTTATGCCGTCCCCCAAATGCGTCGCTATAGTAAAGAAACAGGTATTGATGCTAGTTGGGAACAACCAACCACCGTCAAGCGTAAAAACATTGGTAAATGGATCACATTTGTGCTAGCAACTCATTATAGTTTACTTGCTGTGGATCAAAAGCGATGCGAATAGCTTCTGCATGTCCTAATTACCGGAGCAAACCTGTTCATAAGTGGGGTTTTCTACAGTTCCACCGGTATATCCGCTTTCTACCGATTTTACACCAATTACCTGTTCAAATATCGCTTCCGTACACCAAAAACATCCACCACTAATTACTGCATATTCAATAGTCATAGTGATTGCCTTGTAAGCTGGTAAATAGAATTAGAATCAATTAATACGATTTATCAAAAAAGATGATAGCTATTTTTGTCATATCAAATGAGTCGTCTGAGCCTAGTTTATTACTGTAATATAGTTTTAGGTTGATAGCTATTCTAAGTGGCTAGCTTATAGTTTTGATGCTGAAAATAGTCAACATTTTGATTTTTATCCGTTATTAATAGCTCCCCTTAATTTTTCGATCGAGGGGAAGGAGTTCATTATTTAGCCTAAATAGTTTGTTGATCGGCGTTTTGTAGCATTTTTCTGATAGGAATAATTAAGATTGCCAACACTGCAGCGCAAATTATTAGGGCAATAGAAACGTGGGAAAAGAGGGCCGGCATAGACTGTAACTGTTCTTTATTGATATTTCCGCCCATAATTCCTGCAACCAGATTACCTAACGCGCTAGCACAGAACCAAAGCCCCATGACTTGTCCGCGCATTTTTTTAGGCGCCAGTAATGTCATTGTTGCTAGTCCAATTGGACTTAAACATAATTCACCTAAGGTTAATAATAATATACTGCTGATTAACCAAATAGGTGAAACATTGACATTATGCATGATAACTATGTTTGCGGCCAGCATCATAACGGCAAACCCAGCAGCAGCAAATAAGATACCTATGACAAATTTTGTGGTACTAGTCGGGTTTATATTGCGCTTAGCCATTGTTGGCCATAGCCAACTGAATAGCGGGGCAAGAGTGATGATGAAAAGCGCATTAATTGATTGAAACCAAATAGTTGGAATTTCGAAGCCATTATTAAGATAGCGATCAGTATAGTCACGAGCAAAAATATTAAATGAGGTCGGTTTTTGCTCAAAAGCTGACCAGAAAAATGTCGCTGAAATAAGTAGGATGAGGCAGACTAATAATCGCATCCGCTCATTTTGATTTAATCCTGCCAGGAAAAACATATAAATAAAATAGAGGCTAACAAAGGCGGCAATGATATAAGCAAAGCTTTTGGCCACAATGGTAGCATTAAATGGCACGATATCGGTCGCAATAAATATCACGATAGCGGCCAATAATACCATTACAAATGTGATCCATTTACCAATGTTTTTACGCTTGACGGTGGTTGGTTGTTCCCAACTAGCATCAATACCTGTTTCTTTACTATAGCGACGCATTTGGGGGACGGCATAAAATCGGAAGATAAGTAGAGCAACCAGCATCCCAATTCCACCAAGGCCAAAGCCGATATGCCAACCATATTTTTCATAAAGTGGTCCAATAATTAACGGTGCAATAAATGAGCCCATGTTAATTCCCATATAGAACAGTGAAAATCCGCCATCACGGCGTGTATCATCTTTTCTATACAGAGTGCCAACCATAACAGTAACACAGGTTTTAAATAAACCCGTTCCAAGTACAATAAATAATAATCCGATAAAAAATAGGCTATTACCCCAAATTGCAGAAAACGCGATGGAGAGATGGCCTAATGCAATAATTAGTGATCCATACCAAACTGCTTTACGCTGCCCAAGCCAGTTATCAGCTAACCATCCGCCAGGGAGTGAGGTAATATAAACTCCACCGGCAAAAATACCAACAATAGCTGATGCTTGCTCGATTGTTAATTCCATTCCTCCTTGCAATAAGGTTGCACTCATAAAGAGGATCAACAGTGGCCGCACGCCGTAAAATGAAAAACGTTCCCACATCTCAGTTAAGAAGAGAGAGCTCAGAGGATAGGGATGACCAAAGAAGGTTTTAGTTACTGTGCGTTGCATCTAAATATTCCCCATCAATACTCTACCAGTGAAATTATAAAAGTAAAAAATATTAGCCTTAAGTTATAAAATATTATCTTTTTCAGTTCAAATATTGCTGTTAATCCAATATCGTGCAATATTATTTTATGTTTAATTATTAGAAAACTATATTTACTTTTATTTAAACCATTTTTTATAAAAAAGTCAACAAAAATATTATTTTTCCTATCTTAGATAGATTAAAAACAGAAAATATAGTTAATATAAATTTTTAAATTTAATAATAATTAAATTTAAAAATCATGTAAATCAATAAGATAAATGTTCATTTTCTGATTGTTATTATATTGTTTATTGCAGAATTTAAACAGCAAGCCATAACCGCTATGACAGAAAAATTAGTACATTTAGATTTAGCAGATGCTTATAAACAAATTTCCACTATTTTGGATTTTAAAAATTCAACACTATGTAAAAAAGACAAGTTGTGTGATCTGATTAGTACCCCCAATAAGATGATTATTAATGCCGATAAACAGCCACTTGTATTTGGACCGTTAGGACTTTATTTTAATATCACAGAAAATTTTGTAAAACAATTGTTACTGTAAATTAATCAAATCATATCTTAGTTAATATAATCTTGTATTAATGTATTTCTGGTATACAAATCATGATCTGCTTAAATATATAAATAGTAATTTGTACAAATATATAAATAAGGAGGATTTGACATGAAAAAAATAGTAACCCTGATAATAGCAGTATCATTAATTAGTTTTTCTATAACATCTGAGACCACTGAAAATTGTCCGGCATTAAATAAAATTGCAGGTGCTAGCGGTGTTTTCCGCGCAGATGGAATAAATGGAGAGTGGCGTGGGGTGTTGCAAGGCATTATTGCAGAAAAAGCAGCGGTACAATCTTTTGAAATGGCACTTGCAATACAGGAAAGTCAGACGGCTCCTAGCAAGTTTCAGCATTGTACCTATTTAGTTGGTGATGATAAAACCCTAGATATGAAGTTTGTTTTAAAGAATGAAAATGAAAATGAAATTGAAAGAGAGTTTACCATCCAAACTGTAGGTAACCTATGGAAAAAAGAAGATGGGCCTTTTGGACTTATTTATGATGCCTGTGAAAAAACTGCGCCAGAGAATTGTATATTTACAGTTGATCATTAAAATATCCTTTAAAGAATAATTTTTTGGTTCTGTCCCAGTAAGATTGCTTCAATTTGTTCAAAGCAACAGATAGCAGTTTTATGGTAAACAGCTATTGATTTTATTGGGTATCTGTTTTATTGGATCGGAACCTTTATTTTTAATTTAGTCGAAAGCGTCAATACTGTTTAAAAAAAGAAGCTAATTAATAAAGGCTAAATGTTCTATTAAGCGGATTTTGGTTTTAGCCTAATATGAAATAGTATAGATTTTACGCTTCCATATATTTATTAATAATTAATTTCTATTAGGTAATAGTGTATGAATAATTTCGGTATTGGTAATAAACATGGTTATATTCGATTATCAAGTGACAGTTCTATGAATGCTACAGTTAGTGATATTAGCCACACTAACGTATTATCGGATCAATTGGCTAGTGTAAAAAATAGTGCCGCTGCTAACTATCAACCAGATAATCCTAACATGGAAAACTATGGACGTAGTACTCGGGATAATGGTAAGGATACAATGAGAATGGCAATAACTAAGCTTTATAAAGTGGTTTCTAATTCTGATAAAATAAATATTGATAAAAAAGATTTAAATAAACTAATTGATAAAATGAATCGTAATGACGTTAATTATTATGATATAAAAAAACAAGTCACAACTTTAGGCGAATTAAAAGTCTTGCATCGCAGTATAGGTAACAAACATAGCTGAATCGCGAAATTATCACTTAGAAGATAAAAGATAATAATTAGTAGGCGATAGTGATTAAATAGCAGTTATTTTAATAAGCATTTATAAAAAATTAATAATTGCCAATATTAAAATAGCAGCAAAAATTCCCAATACCATGCTAATTATTTCTTTTGTTAAAAGTTCACTGTTTGCTTACGATGGTGAGCGGCAATTGTTAGCAAAAAGTGAGCGTAGCTTTTGTAATTTGGCAGGGATTATAGCTAAACAATAACTGTTATGTTGACCTTCATTCTGCCAAAAATTTTGATGATATTTTTCTGCTGGATACCATTTTTTAAAAGGCTCTAAGGTCGTTACTATCGGTGCTGCATAGGTTTGTTGGGCATTGTTTATCGCTATTTCGGCGGCCTGTTTTTGTTGCGCAGAGGTGAAGAAAATAGCGGAACGATATTGGCTACCAATATCATTGCCTTGTCGGTTTAACTGAGTCGGATCATGGGTAGCAAAGTGGATAGCTAGCAACTCATTATAGTTTACTTGCTGTGGATCAAAAGCGATGCGAATAGCTTCTGCATGTCCTGTATTACCGGAGCAAACCTGTTCATAAGTGGGGTTTTCTACAGTTCCACCGGTATATCCGCTTTCTACCGATTTTACACCAATTACCTGTTCAAATATCGCTTCCGTACACCAAAAACATCCACCACTAATTACTGCATATTCAATAGTCATAGTGATTGCCTTGTAAGCTGGTAAATAGAATTAGAATCAATTAATACGATTTATCAAAAAAGATGATAGCTATTTTTGTCATATCAAATGAGTCGTCTAAGCCTAGTTTATTACTGTAATATAGTTTTAGGTTGATAGCTATTCTAAGTGGCTAGCTTATAGTTTTGATGCTGAAAATAGTCAACATTTTGATTTTTATCCGTTATTAATAGCTCCCCTTAATTTTTCGATCGAGGGGAAGGAGTTCATTATTTAGCCTAAATAGTTTGTTGATCGGCGTTTTGTAGCATTTTTCTAATAATTAACGGTGCAATAAATGAGCCCATGTTAATTCCCATATAGAACAGTGAAAATCCGCCATCACGGCGTGTATCATCTTTTCTATACAGAGTGCCAACCATAACAGTAACACAGGTTTTAAATAAACCCGTTCCAAGTACAATAAATAATAATCCGATAAAAAATAGGCTATTACCCCAAATTGCAGAAAACGCGATGGAGAGATGGCCTAATGCAATAATTAGTGATCCATACCAAACTGCTTTACGCTGCCCAAGCCAGTTATCAGCTAACCATCCGCCAGGGAGTGAGGTAATATAAACTCCACCGGCAAAAATACCAACAATAGCTGATGCTTGCTCGATTGTTAATTCCATTCCTCCTTGCAATAAGGTTGCACTCATAAAGAGGATCAACAGTGGCCGCATGCCGTAAAATGAAAAACGTTCCCACATCTCAGTTAAGAAGAGAGAGCTCAGAGGATAGGGATGACCAAAGAAGGTTTTAGTTACTGTGCGTTGCATCTAAATATTCCCCATCAATACTCTACCAGTGAAATTATAAAAGTAAAAAATATTAGCCTTAAGTTATAAAATATTATCTTTTTCAGTTCAAATATTGCTGTTAATCCAATATCGTGCAATATTATTTTATGTTTAATTATTAGAAAACTATATTTACTTTTATTTAAACCATTTTTTATAAAAAAGTCAACAAAAATATTATTTTTCCTATCTTAGATAGATTAAAAACAGAAAATATAGTTAATATAAATTTTTAAATTTAATAATAATTAAATTTAAAAATCATGTAAATCAATAAGATAAATGTTCATTTTCTAATTGTTATTATATTGTTTATAATAAATTTAATTTGAAGTAAAAAAAACGATAAAGCCATCATTTAATCACATATTAGGGTGATATTTTAGCATTTAATCAATAGTTAATTTAATATAACTAACTGGCGATATTAAAGCTAAAAGAAGCCATATCATTAATCTTTTTTTCATCTTTTCAACGCTCCTTTAAAGTTCATTATAATTTATTTTATTAATAAAACTTTATTTAGATGGAGTCAATTAAAAATAAATTTCATTTACCATAAAATTTTGACTTTGCTTGTTTTTAAGAATATTTATTAATTTCCACTTCAATTACATGAAATAAGATGGTATTTGATAATACATTTTCTGGTAATAAATTTTGCTTATATTACAAACAACATAATCATTAACATAATTAATATTTATTTAATATCGGATGATTACTTACGTACCTTTAACAAGCGGGCACTGCAATCAGAATAATATACTGATTATGGTAATATGTTAGTGAAAAAAACTAAAACCTTCCGCCAATTACAACGTGCTAATTACAAGACTGATATTACAAAAATAAAAGTCTATATAATATCTATTATTATATAAAATAAAAATTCTCGATTATTAAATTAATAAAATTTAACTTTTACATAATTGCAAAAAAAAAGCCATCATCGCCAAAATGACTGGCTTTAAACACACAAGGAAAAAAAATATTTTTTGATAAAATTACTTGTTTTAATCTCATAAACGAGAGTAAAAAAATCAGTATTTTTAAATAGTGTTTATTTTAATCAATCTATAAGCATATAATTCACTATTAATTAATAATAAATTATATGAGCGATAAATTAGCAACCAAAAATATTACAAATCTATTAATTGACTTCAAATTATCTTTTATATCTGTGCCTTAATCATTATTAAATTTTCACAAAAAATACTCATATTGCAAAAAACCATGATGTAATAATCCCTAAGTGTTGGCGCCAATCATGCCATAAAAATAATGCTGGTTTAGACTAAAGCTATTTTTATTGTTTAATATGCTTTAGTAAAAATTATGCTAATAAAATATTTATCTATAACTTTTCTAATTATGGTAAACATAAAATACCGATAATCAGAAAAATCATAGCTCAGAACAGCTGACGATTTAACACTATTAACAATGCAGATACCATATTGCTTAAACGTGTTAGCGGTACATTTTTCATTGTCCTCTAGTTGAGTAAAATTTAATACCTCAAGTAATAAACATAAAAAGAAAATATAAATCTTAGTTAACGTAATCATTATAAATTAAACCAAAACAAAATTTATGGAATAAATCATACCTAAAATAGTCATATAAAAAAAATTGATATAAACGATCAATACTTGCATATATGATAGACTTAAACTATTGTAATGCAATTATCGATCGTTTATATCAATAATTTACGCTGAATTTATATTAAAATAAAAATTTTTATGATAAATTTTCTATTTTTAAAACTCATGCTTCTATTTTACAACTCGATAACCATAAAAATATCACAACTTACTTAAAAAGAGTAAGCGATTTTTAACTAATAAAATACTAAATTAAACAAGTAAATTTTAACTTTACAAGATCGTTTTTAAAGCCATATTTAAATTTATAAAAAAGCAAATACAACCCCATTTGCTATTCTTACTGATATTTAATTACTAAATAATTTTTTTGTGTACTGCTGGCACACTTTGCTTCTTACACCTTTCTCATTAAAATATCTATCAACGTAGCATTTTTTATCCTTTATGTCACAAAAAACTCCATTATCAAATGTAAAGGCGGTTTTATCAAATGAACCTTGAGACAATATGCGCTTAGCTTGTATTTTGCCTAAATATTTTTCTGTTAAACTGGCCGATACTCCTTCAATTCTATCAGCACATATGTATCTATCACACAATACATTAGGTGCTGGTGAAGTAAGTAATTTTGGTGATATGGCCAAAGTAAAAGCTGAATAGAAATATAAAACCACACTTAGTAACAATAATATAAAATTTTTCATAAAAATATTCTTCATTTAACCTCTAACTAAAAAATATAAATAAAGTATCTAATACAAAACTGATAAAGATACACATAAATTTCTATTTTACCTTTTCCCGAGTAAAAATAGAGCTATGGCACAACATGAACGATTATTTAACATTAATGTAATAAAATGTTATTTACAATTAATCCATTGAGCTTATTTAATTAAATTATGTATCAAATATAAAATACCATACGATGATAAAATTATCGATTTAACCATTTCAGATAGCTATTATATTAAATATTTTAACAATTTTATATTTATTATCAATGAATTGCATGATGGCTATAATACTTGTCTAAATTTAGCAAAATGAGCATTAATTATGTAAAAAATAGTGTTAACATCATCTCATTACAATCTTTATCTCTGTTATTTTTATAATCATAAACAAATAATCACAAAATGTAGAAAATGATCCTATAAAATCTACATTACGAAAAAATAAGAGGGAAAATTACTATAAAAAAAATACTACAATTAGTTAAAGTAAGCATAGTTAACACATTATGCTTTAGCGCCCTTAATTTAACAAAGTCATAACATTATGTGCGGAACTGTTTTATTACAGATGACTAATTCCTAACGCTAAATTTTTTGGCAAAATAACATAAAAATTAGAATATTACGTCATTTATTTATTTTGTTAATTGAATAGCAAGTCAATTAACAAACGGGCTAATTATCAGGGTATATCATGAATACATCCATTATCTATACCGAATCT
Source organism: Arsenophonus endosymbiont of Crataerina pallida (assembly GCF_964020125.1). Lineage (NCBI taxonomy): Bacteria > Pseudomonadati > Pseudomonadota > Gammaproteobacteria > Enterobacterales > Morganellaceae > Arsenophonus > Arsenophonus endosymbiont of Crataerina pallida. The sequence goes on from NZ_OZ026540.1 coordinate 1,615,580, forward strand.
TCGATGAACTTTGGTGGCCAAGAAGCTCAAGCTTTACTACAAATGAAAGGCCTAATACATCGAGGCTTTAACGTAACTTTAGCTTGCCATATTGACAGCCAAATTGCACATGAAGCAAAAAAAACAACATTCCTATCTATCATGTTTCATTTACTAATAGTGCTCATCCTACGTCAATCATACGTCTACGCAGACTAATACGCCAGCAGCAAACAATTTTAGCCGTTTGTCACAGTGGCCATGATGCGAATAACCTTGCCATCGCAGTAAAAACATTAGCTAAGAAACAACGACCATGTGTACTGCGACAAAAAACCTATCTGTCGGGTAAAATAAAAGCCTTCAGTATGAATTACTTATTCGATTACGTCATTGTACCCAGCGAACCAATGCGAAAAACATTATTGCAATCTGGTTGTATGCCACAAAAGGTGAAGGTTGTTCATCCTGGATTTGATTTTTCTAAAATGGTTGCCGAAAATCATACACCTGTCGCTGATAGTATTTTAACTTGGATAAACGATGGAACAGCACCAATAATAATTCAAGTCGGTATGCTAAGAGAAGAAAAAGGACATGATATTATTTTAGCAGCGCTCGCCCAATTAAAGCGTCAAGGCCGTTCATTTCGTTATTTAATTATTGGTGATGGCGCTTGTAAGGCTAAATTACAGAAAAAAATTATCGACTATGATTTAGAGCCTGAAACACTGCTAGCCGGTATTGTTTTTCCTTCTTCTGCCATATATTCATATGCATCTTTAACCGTAATTCCTTCTACTAAGGAAGCGTTTGGTATGGTAGCGGTTGAATCACTTTTCTTTGCTGTGCCCGTCTTTGCTAGTAATCTGGGTGGACTACCTGATATTATCCAACATAAGAGCAATGGACTATTACTACCACCATCTGATATCAACAATTGGGTAGCAGCTATTAATGATTTTCTACAACAACCTAAAAAATATCAAGAAATGGCACAACGAGGACAACTTCAGGTAACCCAAAAATTTTCAATCGAGTCATGCTTATTCCGTCTGTTACAAATTGGCAAAGTATCTGATATTAATTCTCATAATAAAGCCTCTCAGGAGCGAACAAATAATTAAAGTCATCCAAATTAAATAAAAACTCTGTACTGATAGCTAATTTATCAACTAATGCTGACAGCTAACTCTATTTGTCTTATAACTACAAAAATTACTAATATTCTCTTTTTTTTATAATTATTTGATCGATTAATGATATAACATTAACATTTATGTAATATTTAAATACTTGCCATTATGCTAACAATTGAGTAAAAATAGTTAACTACGTATTAATCAATGATTTTATTAATATAAAAAATAATAAGTTAGATAAAATAAATTATATTAGTCAAAAGGTTAATTAAAAAATATGTATCTTAATTTATTTTTATATACACAGTCATGTACAAATTATTTTTCATACCCCCGTGTTATCTTTGCCATAATACCAAAAACAAAACCGCAATCTCTCACAAAGCCACTTACACTCAACCAACAACTAATAGTTAACAACTTCCGCCAACGCTGCTAATATCATGCCCCTGAAATGGGGCTAATTTGTTATTCGGGCTTCTTAGGCCAGTCAATCTCGGGTGCGGTGGCGGTATCAATATCATTGAGTTTTACGCTGTACATTTCCCAAGCCCGTAGCGCGGTTTTCTCGCTATTGGTGGCCATCCCTAATCGCACTTTACGCTCAAGCAAGGTAATTTTTGTTTCCGCTTCGTCGATTAAATGTAATTTTGTCTGATTTGCGGTGTTGATTTGGTCTGCTTTCATCGCCTGATTATCCGTTACCCATTTTTTGCCATCCCATTTATCGAATTTCGTTACCGGTGCTAACAAGGTGAAGCCGGTTTTTATCACGCCGAGATAATCAACGGGATAGGAAGCACGATTATTGGTATCGTATACCGTCTTGCCGCGGTGGTCAGGAACATATAGCCACTGTTTACCATCAAGACTCCGGATAATGGCGATTTCGTCATTGTTCGGTATTTCTGGCGCATCCGTATAAGAACATTCTCCCACGCTGAGACCATCATGCAAAAATTCCATTGTTGCACCGATATATTCATGGGGTGCGTCCTTCATGCAAATAAACGTTTTTATCCAGCCTCGGTTTTTCGCGAAACCGTTTTCACCGATTTCGGTGGTTTTTATGTCTACACTGTATTTCATTATGCAGCCCTCACGATGTATAAAAATGCGACATTTCGCGGTCGGTTTTCGTTTGCGGTAGGAACGACCCGCGAAGCATTAAAAGACATGACGCTGCCCCAATCGTCATTTCGTCCATTACCGATATTACTGTTGTGATTGCTGTCTTTTCGGAATGCGCCATCACCCCCTGCAATCGGTGGTTCGGTTCCGCCATGTCTGGCATACCCAATGCGTCCGGTGATATTTCGAATAGCATCACCTTGATTACTTAATACTGTTCTGCCTGGGTCAACTCCTATGCCTAAATCCAGCCCGCGAATAAATTCACCGTACAAAATGGGCAATTTCCCAGAAGGGTAAGCTAATGCTAATTGGGGATACTTGGCTTTATCGAAGTTATTGCCATCGCAGACAAAATAACCGTTAGGGGGTGTCGCCTGGGGCCAGGGAATGGGCGCGCCGACCGGATAATTGTTAATCGCGTCCACATCAGACGTTAAAGCAAGTTCACCGGATTTTTGCGGAAACAAAACCGTTGTTTTTGTGTTTGTATCGTGAACCTGGGTTCTTTTTGAATTTCTGACGTAAGCAAACTCAGCACCGCTAGAACCATTAGTGCCACCTAAATTGAAAACCGTATCACCCGTTGGTGATTCAATGTTCAGTCTTCCAACTTTGAGAGCTTCTTCTGAACTTTTCTTAGCATAATTATCGTCACAGGCTTTTTGGCTCAGCACTTTATCGGTCGAATTCCCCGTTGTTTGCAAGACGCTTGCTTTATCGAGTTTTTTATTGACTTCATCAATACTCACCGTTTTCGCCAAGTCATAAGCAATTTTAACCGCTTTAGGTGTGGCTGCTAGCGTTTCGTCATTGCTGTCAGTGGCGCTACTGAGTTTCGTTATACCTGCTACTGTTTTTGTGGCAGTTGGCACCGTGTTATTCACGTTTTTTGATAAGGCACTGATGAGTCCGGCTTTCAGTTTGCCAACGTTGCCGTCGTCCAGTACATCACTGTTATTAGTCTCTGCAATAAATTGCGCCACCACGTGCGCAATCATTGCTGACTGACGCCAGACAGTATTGAGTTCCTGTGAACGTGCCACCCCCCGCACTAAAACCATTATTACGCGCGGTGAGTTTCTGATACTCCTCTGCCGGCAACACGTTAGCCCCGTCGGCTATACCAAACGGTAAAATTTCATTTTTTGCCATGATTATTCCTATAATTTTACTGACCAGCTACCGACGTCAAAGCCGTCGATGTAACGATTATTGACATCAAACCCAAAAATACCGTTATCCCCTTCGGAACCGGTGTAGGCGTTAAGTCTTACGCCTTCTGGCTTGATATTGAGATATCCCTGTTTGATAACGGCTTTTGTCACTTCCGGTATGACGCCACCGGTTAGATACACATCCATCGACATATTCTGATTGTCGATAAAAAAGATTTTTACTGTTTCATCAGGGATTACGCCCTGATAAATTTCTGAGAGCATCTCGCTTGTGCCATCCCAGTGATTTGCGCGGATTTTTGCTCTTAATATGAAGCGGTAGGTTTCGTCATCAAGCTCAGTAAAACCACTATCAGCATCAAAGCGCCGTTTCCAGCTCCCTTGGTCAAAGCCCACCTTTTCGGTATCCAGTGAAAAATAGACCCCTTTTATCGGCGTTTTGACAAAACGTGATAAGCCTATCCATTCACCCACGGCATCCAGTTGTTTACCCGTTGCCGTATCAATACTGAAAAAGGCATTAAGCTGTGAGGCCAAAGCTGAAATATCACTTAGCGCGCGCGTCATTAACTCAATATGTTGCGTAAACTTTTCTGCTTGACGATGTTGTGGGGTAATGTACTCGGTGTAATCTCTCATGAGGTCACCACCAGTTTGATGTTATTCTCACGACAACTGACTGCTTCGTTGAAGGCAACGACTAAATTTTCTTCTTTCACGCTTTCTGGTGTTCGACCAATCTTTAACGACGTAATATCAAACGTTTTCCCTTCTTCATCAGCGGGCAGATTTGCCGGGGAGTAAAGACGGGTCAGATACAGATTGTCGCCAATGAGTTGCTGGTTAATATAGTCTGCAACTTTACGTCGGATTTTATCACCGGTTAAGGTGGTAAATCCTAAAAACGCCGTTAAGTCAATTTCAACGTGTACCTCAACCGTTTTAGGCCGGGAAAAGCGAATCGTAATTGGCATATCGTAACGGTCTTTTACTGTCACGGCGGTATCACCATACGTGCCTGCACCTGGGGTTTTCTTTTGTGAGATTGCGTTGGCAATCGTGGTGACATCGCCACCATCGACTATCATCGCAATGGAATGCGGAGAAATACCGGTTTTATCCGTTTTACTGGTGTCATTTTCAAAACCGCGTTGTCTCGTCACCCCTGATATGAGACTAATCGCGCCCTGTATACCTTCCAGTACCGTGCGTGAAGGGAGTGAGACCGATTTTCGCTGCCGTTCCCGTAACTGATTATCCGTTTCAATCGGCCTGCCTTGTGTTGCGGATTTTGGATTGCTCACCGTTTGCCAGCCTCGCGTGGGTGTGGCTATCTCGTTAATTTCACCGGTCAATGCGGTAACACTTCCGGCAACCAGACAAACCGCTGTCACCGTCGCTTCACCGTGCGTATCGAGCGTAACCGTTTTCGGTAACCGCCAGATATTGCCGTTTTTATCGCGCACACGGCCATTTTTTATCACCGTACCCACTTGCCCCGTTAATACGACATCCACATTCGAGTACCCCGATGCATGACGGGAAATGCCGTTAATGGCGACATTATTTGAAAGTGCAGCCCCTGTACTGGTACTCGGGCTAAAACTGTTGTAGGTGGCGATAAGCGCATTATTGGCATCGTGGATAGCGAGTGCGTAAATGGCTATCATCTGGCCGTCTTTGCTATCCGGCGTTAAATACGCATCCTGCCCATAAATTTCATGAAAAAAATCGGTTAATCGCATCAGTATCGTCTGATAATCCGGCGCACTGATGCCATCGTCAGTCACTTTCGCTGACAACGCTAACGTATCAAGATTTAACATTATGCCTCGTGGGTAAAAGAAGTTTCGCCGTATTGGGTTTGTACTTTTGTGCTGATAGTCAGTTTTCGCGTCGTTGAATTTTGATTGACATTGAAATCGGTTAATGTGGTTACACCCTGCGTGTCCAGTATGCGCTGTTTGAGGGTCATACCGTAAGCCTCCCGATAAGGCTTACCCAATACCGATTGCAACCAAGGCGTACCTTCTTCACGGTCTAAAAACCATTGCCCCTGCCAGAGGGACAAGCGGGTTTTAATTGCAAGGGCGACGGCATCAGGGGTGTTGGTTAAAAACGTGTTATCCCCTTGACCAAAGCTGTAGTCGCCTTTAGTCGTTTCTCGTCGATAACGCATCAATAGAGTCCTTTTACTGTTGCTTTTTATTTTTTTCAACTACCTTGATGTCTTCTAACTTTAAGGATGGCTCTTCATTGATGATTAATAAAAAAATCACGCCCAGAAGTCGCCATGAGGTTTTTAGTTTGTGTAAATATGAACCGCCGAAAAAAATATTAACGCTTTCTTTCATTTAATTTACCTCACCTGAATTATCCCCACCGGCTTTGACACCTTTGTAGGTATGTGTGTCGTCAATCCGTTTGCCGTTGGCGGTCAATGTGCCCAAAAACTCAATCGCACCGGTGATTTTTGCAGCCACACCGGAGGCCGTTGAACCTACCATGCCACCTAGCCAACTCAATAGTCCTTTTACGGTAATTCTCTCCGAAAAAATAGCTTCCGGTGTGATAATTTCAAGCCCCCCAGGGGCGACAATTTTCATTTTTTGCGTTGTCGGGTTTACTTCAAAATAGGTTGCGCCATCGTCACTTCTTAACTGCATTGCATCGGTGCTAATTTGGCTTATCTTCTGTTTTTGTGATTGCACACCGACGAAAGCGAAGGCATCTGATAAATCATGCTGTCTGGGGTCGATCGCTTCTTGTATCCCGCCGTTTTGCCACCAAAAATCAATACATCTATCTGCAAACACCACCAGACACTCATCACCGCTTTTAATGGGGAAGGTCATTGTGACACCGCCACCGCGCGGGAACACAACCGGTACATCAACTAGCAGGGGCAAATTCACCGACTGGCTATTCCCTTTGGTATCCGTCAAGGCTCCCTTTATCGCTGGTTGTACAACACAAGTGACTTTGCTGGCATCGAAGGATTGAACAATAGCCGGCATCGCGACGCGAAGTTGTGACGAAATCGCATGGCGAAAGACTTCAAGCAGTTGTTGTTGGTCGCCGGTGCGCGCTGATACGGAAATCGCCATCATCCCACCTTCTTGATATCGATTCGGTCATTTGATCCCTTGGCAATACACACCAAATCCATATACCACGGCTTGCCGCGCGTATCGCCGGAATACGTGATGTTTTTCACAATATAATCCCCATCGGTGGAAAGACTGGCCGGTTGTGAAACAGCGCCTTGGGTTTGCTGTAAGCCGCCGTCATCGTTTTCGCTTAACTTGCTGTACCCCAAAGCGATATCGCTGTTGGGCAACATCGTGCGATAGATTAACGCCTGGTCAAGACGAATAAGCCCATTGATTTGAATGTTTGGGTTAATCAAACAACGCACATTCACCCCCGCCTCAATCGTTTGTTGCGGTAAGCCAATCAAGCCCGTTGCGCTATTCAGGACAATCGCTTCATGGATATAATTCTTCTCCGGCACCATCACGAGCTGGCCGTTAATGTATTGCCACGAGGCAAGGCATTGCCCTGCCAGATTATCAGCGGCGTCCCTAACCATACCAAAATAGACTTTACCCCTTGGAAAGCGGATACTATCAAACTCAGGCGTCACGCCTTTGACAATCCCGTAAGGGGTAAGCCCTGTCAGTAACGTATTGTGTTGCTCTGCCTGAGTATGCCCTGCGCTTAAGGTAGTATTTAGCGTGGCGTAGTCATAGGCCTCATGAGAATCAATCGCCTGAACAATAACAAACGTGTCAGTAGGATTATCTCTACCTGAAATCGTGTAGCGGATTTTTCCAGTAAATATCAGACCCGTATTATCCTGATAGCCTGCCATGAGCTGAATGTTAACAAACTCCTTCGCCTGAATTTGACTGACGGTTTCTTTTCTCAGATTCCAGACTTTAAACACCCCCGCACGAGGGTAACGCGTATCTGGCCACGTGATATTGAACGTGGCGCGAAAATCCGATAGCTCAATACCTTCCCCGTTTTTATCAGAAACAATCAGTGAGCATTTTCGTATCCAGTTTTTTGACATAACAATCAGTCCGTGATCCAGTATAATTTTACGGTTGCGCCCAACGTATCCGCGTTGATATCGCTTTCTTCATCTGATAGCAAAACGAGATTTCCTTTACTGATAAGGTGACTATATTGAGCCAGTAGATTTTCACCCACGATCAGCGGAATACCCTGTATCACCGGTTGATTGTCAACCGTGAGCATATCCAGCACCCAGCCCGCACTATCACGCCAGATAAGGCGAAACTGCCAAACAGTATCAGATAGCTTAATCGTAAATTGCTGGTTGGTGGGGGTAAGCGGTATTTCGTTAATTTCCATTGAAAAATGCGGCTCCTCGCTGTAATAGGCTGCGATTATCAACGGGTTTTGGCGTTTTCATACCGGTATTACTCACGCCACTCGTTGTATTCCCTTCCCGCATATTTTTTGCATCGGTAGATTTGATATTAACCGTTTGGGTTTGGGTGATGTTAAGCTCCCGCAAGGTTAATATCGCCATCAACACGGTTTCTGTGTGCTTATCCGTGGTCACCTCGATAGCGCGAATGCGCATATTCTTATACTTGCGCTTACCTGTTATGACATCAAACGGTTGACGGCTGGCTTGAAGCGCTAAAATTTGCTGGTAGATTTCCGGTGCGCTTAACCCTGCGCGAATAGCCACTTTTGCCGTGTCCCAAAAATCCAGTAGAGATCCACCACTTGAAAAACCCACCTCCATGGTCACTTCCGCCGGACGTTTGTAAGCGTGATCGGCAATTTCCGCGCCCAGTTCAACCGGATGTTCTGTGATTTCAAGGGTGTCGTGATGTTTTTCTGAGATAATGACATCCGGCACCAGCAAACCGATTTTGCGCGATCGTTGTGAAAAAAGCGTAGAAAGGATATCCATCAGTAGGCTCGCTGGGTTAATTGTCCAATCAGTCTGGCGTTAACGCCCGTTTGTTTATCGGCAATCGCATTGGCGGTAGCGTGGGGGTCTAATGCGCCTTCAACATTGATCGTGATATTCTGGTCAATATTATTTCGCATACCCGCATTTGCGGCATGATAGAGCATTGCCTGACTATACGGCTGTCTGCCATTTTCGTGCTCAACGATGCCAGACATGAGCGATGTCATGACCGTCGGATTGGACAGATTCAACACGGTGTCAGGGGAAACCCCTAATTTACCGGATATTTTATCAATGTAGGCACGAGTATTATTTTCACTGGCGGGAGCCCAGGTGCTAATAATTTTTTCAACGGTATTTAATCCCCTTTCAGCGTAGCGATTAAGCTGTGAAGAAAGTGCTTGTAAGCCCTCAAATGCGGTATTGAATTTGGCGAATCTTCCGTTAGGTGATTCACGTACTGCACCGCGTTGTCCAACAAAATTCAAATTACCCGGATTGTTATTACGAATACCCCGTGGAATATCGCCGGTAGGCACATCAGCGATATTATCCGGTATATTGCTGCCTTGATTTTTGTTTGCCCAGTCATTATCAATACCAAAAAAACGCAAACCGTTACCGATCGCACGTTTGACTTGACGGGTGTTGTAATCCCATGATGCGCTTGCGCTATCACTAATATTATCTTTATCTGAAATCAGATACCCCGCATAGAGACTCCACAATTTCAGCCAAGGTGGGATAGGTAACTTCGCTATTTTACTAAAAGCGCCCAATACCTTACTTACCCACGCGCCCGCAATAAAAATTGCTAAGATTTCAAGTGCATTTTTCCATCCACCCACCAGGTCAACCAATCCCGTTAATTTTTCACCTAACCATTTAAATGCCGCTTTTGCCTGGTTGATTTCACCTTCCCACTTAGACCAGTTGATAAAGGATTTTCCACCTTCTTTCCACGTCTGGTAGTCTTCCCAAAGTAACAATAAGGCCGCGATAAGACCGGTGATAATCCCGATGGGCGAAGCAAAGAATGCCCGATTGAGCCCCCAGATAGCCACTGCCAATCCGCTAAAGGTAGTGATGAGTTTTTTAGATTTTCCGTCTAAATTGCGCCACCAGTCAAAAATCTGCTCGATCGCCTGACTCATTCGCCAGATAACGCGCCCCACCATTTCACCGGCTCGAATAATGCCACTAATGAGACGGGTTAATACTCTCTCAATTTTAGGAAAATTATCCAGCAGTATTTTGCGCAGATTGTCTATCTCTTTAGTCAACCCCCCTGCTAGGTTTGATCCGACTTTATCGCGTAAAATACCAAATAACCCGGTCAATCCTTTCATCGAGGTCATAAACTGGTTGGACTGTTTGGCAGCAACGTCTGCGTTAAATCCGGTTTGTTTAAGCATACGCTGGTAATCAGCAGAAAATTTGTTCAACCCTCTACGCATGGCCATTAGCGTATTTTCATCAATGCCTAACAGTTGGGCATATTGATTGGCGCGGTAATAGGGCATTGAGGCCAGTTTATTCCCCACACGGGTAAAAATAGCGCTCATATCCTGCAAATTGCCATTGGCATCACGGGTCTGCACCCCAAGACGATTTAAAAACCCCTCAGCACCCGGACTGTTTCTCAAAAATCGTGCCAGATTTTCAAGTGAACCTCTTGCCGCTTCTGCGCTACTGCCGGTGAGACTGGCGGCATACCCTAATGCTTTCATGCCGTTAACACTAGCGCCTGTACGCTGTGACGCCCAGTACATCTTATCAAGACCGGCGGCAATTTGTGTGGTAAATCCCACGACGGCAAGCGCTGCCCCCTCAACCGACGCACCTAGTTTGATAACATTGGCACTCACCCCCGTAACAACGGACTGAAATTTTCGCAGGCCACTGTCATCAACCTTAAAACCTAAGCTGATGAGAAAATCTTGCAACGTTTCAGCATTCGCCATGGCGATTTCTCCAACGCGCAATTCGCGCTTCGTTATCCTGTTCGATATCTATCCACTCATTCATTTCTGCTAAATCTGCCAAATCGATTGAGCCATCTTTTAATTTGTCGAATTTTATGTACCCATACTTAACAGGAAGGCGTAAAAAGTCTTTACCATCCGGCATTGAATCCAGGGTTAATCCTGCGACAGGAGGCTGGCTGTCTCGTCGCCTTGGGGTGCGTGAAAAAAATTACCGAGGGAATCTCCAATCACCTGCGCCACAATCTCAAGCAGGGTTTTTAAGTCAATATCATCAAACATCAATTCGCCCTGGCGAAAAATCGGCGTCCATGCCTTGGCATTTTTGCGTGAAACCACGGCTAAACAAGGGTGCAAAATCGCGTTACAGTCTTCATCGCTCATTTGGGCAATGGAATTTGCCATAATGGGTAACACCGCTGCCATTGGCATTTCCCCTTGCTGTAATTTTTGCAGTTCACCCGTTAAACCGGATAACACCGGCAATAACTTTCGCGTCACCTTAAGCTGGTCAAACACATTGAGTTTTTGACTTCGATATTCATGACCGTTAATTTCAATTTCCACTAGAATTCTCCTAATAAGGCGTCGATCTTAATGCAGTCAAAGACCCATGCTAAAACATTCGCCTCTTTTGCATTTTGCAAATCCGGTATTTTTTGAAACGCACAACTGCGCGCGGTGATCATATCGCCAGATACCGGATTACGGATCACAATCACGTTATTACCCCAAAGGGTAGATGACACGCTTTGCGCGTTATAGGCGATCATCAGTTTTTTGTTAACCGGTGAGGCTTTAATCAGACTGACCGTAACGGTGCCGGATTTTCCGCCATGTCGGGTATGCATCCCTTCACCATCAGCACCAATGGTCATGGTGTTTTTGGCTTCGGTCATTGTCACCACTATTCCTTCTTCCGAGTTCGCCGAGCCAGCGCCCAAATCTATCACCCCCGTGGGGCCGGTTAGCGTGGCGGAAACATCAGCAAAACTATAAGCGGCCATTTTCTCTCCTTATCGAACAATGGTGATTAAGACATCCGCGAAATGCACGGCACCCGCTAACTTACAGGCAACCTGAATCGGCGGCGCCTTGCGTTTTTCGCGCTCAGATTGCGCCTGCACTGCCAGCGGTTGAATATAAACGTAATATCCTTTGGTGAGCGTATCCCCGCTTGTTAATTGACCTATACTGCCACCGTTCCATACCCCCGGTGCCAGTAGCCCATTAGTGACCACCTGCGCTAACGATTGCTCAACATTGGTCAGAAGCTGCGTGCTGCCTTGCTCCGTTTGAGGGACTTTGGTGGGGCTGGTATACAAAAGATTATACAGATTGGTTTGCACAAAGTTTTGCAACCAGTCCAGCCCATGGCGTTCATCGAAAAAATCACCATTGGCCATCACGCCTTCTTGTATAATGGCGGTGTCGTTATCGTAATTGACAAACACGTTGCAGTTTTTGGCCGCCAGCGTATTCGCCTGTGACGTAGTCAACGTCTCCGCTTTAACACCCGGTTCCTGTTTGAATTTGAGGGTGATCGTGGTGTTATTGCCGTTGAAATTCACTGAAAACGCCCGTCCAAAAGCAGAGGCTGCTGCATAGGGGGTTGATGAAGAATATTGTGTAAAGACCCGTTGATATTTCGCTTTTTTCAAAACAGAAGCGATATCATCCGCTTTCGTACTATCCAGTACGGCGGTATCTTGGGTGGTAAACCCAAAAACGCGGGAACTTCCGGCCGCGCCAATAAAGTTGGCGATACCTTTCACTTCATCGGTAGAAAGCGCAGCGGTTACCACCAGTCCATACCAGCCGCTCGAAAAATCCGCCAATGTTGAAACCGCATCAACGATAGTTTCACCGTCCATACCTAAAACAGGGGTTGCGCCACTCTCTTGGGTTAGTTTCAACAACGCCGATAAATCGGTACCTGATTCCGGTGCGGAAGCAAAACCCACTGCGCTTGTTTTATCTGCCGTATTCGATGTCATCACAAATCGACTATCGTTATTATTCCACGTTATTGTAGACGTGCTCATTTTTTCACCAATTCGGGCGGCAACACCGTTTAAATTGGTTTCTTGCGAAAAATCAATGGCACTTAACTTAACCGTTCTTCCGTTTACACTGATATTCATCGCGCCATCGGTAATCGCCTTAAAATTGTTAATTTTTGTCTCTTCTTCGGACAAAATGCCACCGCGCAATAATGCGGGTGAGGCTGCTTTTACCCAGCGTCCCACGTATAAATCGACGGGTTTTGGTGACTGCTGGTAATAGAGTGAAGCCGCCTGATACTCGGGTGCGGTTGTACCAAAATCATTGGCGACTTCCTCAATATTGGAATACGCCCGTAATCGCTCAAGCGGATCGATAACGGGTGAATCACCTAAAATGAGTAGTGAACCAAAATTACGGCGACTTGCGGCACGCGGTGACATATCAAGCGTGACCTTAACCACCCTTGAAACGGGTAAACCTGTTGACATTATTTGTCTCCCAAAAACGTGACGTGGGCATCTGTCACTGATTTTATGTGATAGCGACGCACCACTTTGCGACGTAGATGAACGGTTATATCAAATCGGTTCACCCACTGATTGTTGATAAGCTCAGGAAACGCGGTAATTTGGCTGTGGCTACCGAGGGTAAGATTGGACTTATTCAGTTCGGCGTTATTTTGACTGAGCATAATGCCATCCCGAAATCGGGCGGCGTAATACATGCCCTCTTTTCCGTAGAAAGAGGCCATACAGGTTAAGGTTTCGTACTGCCAAAGCTCGCTCGATTCATCACTTTGATTAACTAAAGCGGGATTGGCGTCACTTTCAATATTGATAATACCAAACGCGCACCAATCGGTATCCGGTGGTGGCAATGGTGCGGGCTTTGCTTGCCAACGGGGTAAAACCTGTTTTTCAACCAAGCCAGAAACACCACCAACCCAACGACTTAACAGGCGATTGAGGGCTTCATTGTATAGGGCATTATCATTAAAGGGCGTTAACCATCCCGCCTCGGCACTGCTGTTATTGCTCAAAGTAGGATCCCCCGTCAAACGGCATCAATTCACAATGCGCCTGCACAAATCCGGCACCGTAAGCGGTGTAAGGATCGACGGATTTCACCAGATATTTGCGCCCCTGATAGGTAACAATATCGCCAATATGATAGGTCTCACCGGCGATCAATCGGGTTGTGGTGACAACCAGTATTCGCCCACTGACCAGTTGCCCAGAAGTTCGTATTTGTGCTTCAAGCGCACTGTCCACGGTTACCACGCCTGAAAAAGGATACGTACTTTCCTTTGTCGAAGTAATACCGTCATCATCAATCAAAATTTCACGCCGCGTGTAAGTGAGTGTGGTATCGCAAAAATCCGGATCAAAAAGCACATCAGTCACATCAAGCATTGGCATTTTTCTTCCTCACAACATAGGTGATCGAACGACGATAGATGCCGGTGTCAATCAGGGGTCTCGCGTTGGCATTATCCGGCGCTAAACCGGCTTTTCGATTTTCAAGCTCTTGTGCCGCGCCTTTGCGCCCACGTCTTGCTCTGGCAGCTAATGTACTGTCCGCCAGTGGCACAAATTTGCTTTGAGTAATGACGGCTTGCACGCCTTGAACGGCGATCTGACCTGCTCGATTTAACGCTTGCTCTGCTTTATCCGGCTGATCATCCAAAATGGCTTTAGCGGCAGATTTCAATTCAGCAGTGGTTTTGGGTTCCACTGAACGAATGCCCGGTATCAAATGCGGTCTTGCCGGAATGTTTTTTGCCGGTGAGCCAAACTCATTGATATAACCAATCGCCGCATTGCTAAAGGGAATATCCTCCCGTTCGCTATTTTCAGCCGGAATTCCGACCAGTACCTCTTTTTTGCCAAGTTGAACGAGGGCATCAAAAAATTCACTGGCCTTGTCAACACGTAACGTAACGCCACTTTTCATAATTGCCTTCCTCCCGTGCCAAACATTAACACCCACTGATAAAACTCTGCGCCAAAACGGGTGTTATTCCAAAATCCGGCATCGGGGTTTAGCGTCACGCTGTTGTCATAGCTGACACTCACCTTATCCACTGACTTAGAGGTTGCCACCCCTGAACTTGAACCGCCCACACCGCCCGCCTGTAAATAACGCGAATCCATGGCATAAAGCGTGAGGTAATGCGCCACGAACAGCCCCGCCCAGTAAGGAAAAACTTCACTCCCTGAGACATTTTCGCTCAGGAATTTGTCGGCTAAAGTTAATCGAAACTGAATTTGCGCATCTGGAAATTTAACCTCATCGTTAAACTGGGGAAAATCATTGCGAAATTGTTGTACCGTTGGCAGGTTTTTGTTCCGTTGACTCATCAATACCCTCTTTATTTTCGGTTTCCTGGTTGATTTTTTCTTTCCCTTTTTTCTCGGTCTTGGCATTCCCGTTTTCTTTGGTTTGCAGCTGAACGGGAGTCCATCCCAGCTCCATTCCCCAATTTGCCTGAATTCGCATAATTAGATTCCAAAAATGAAGCCCCAATAAGGGGCTTAGATACCATCGCAGTAAGCAAGTGTTTCCGGATAAACCGCTTCAACCGCACCCAGACGACCATAATAAGTCACCAATTGATACAATCCGCGGTATTGGATAGGGATACTCTGTAACGGCACCATCGGGAAGCGAACATACTGTTTATCATTGGTATAAGCGATCATGCGATCTTTGTTGCTGACACCTCGCCCTTTTAACCATTTCACCGCGTAAATATTGAGTGGCACCCCGTTTTGGTGATAGGCAATGGTATTGGTCTTCAGATACGTTAACAGTGACTGATTACCTGCGCTCGAAACGATAATACTGGATATGTGAGCAAACTGTTCAGGCGGAATAAGTAAGTCGGTGGGAACCATCGAGTAGGCCGATGCTGCCCACGCATCACTGAGTATTTTATTAATACTGTCACGGATTTCATCAGCGGTGGACTGGCTCCAGGTTTTGGAGGCATTGTTAGTCTTGATATTGTCAAGATTCAGCAAGCCTTTAATGCCCAATCCGGTATCACCAATATAGACTTGTTCGTCCATATCCATATTCCACTTCAGACGCATCCCTTCATGTTTCTGTGCATCCACGGGGCGACCTGCTTGTCTGGCGGATTGTAATTCGACAACCGTCCAGCCCAACTCCATTCCCCACAGTGGCAGAGGGAAACCCTTTTTTTGAATATCGATATTGATGCCCGCTAATGCGGTGGAATCCATGCTAATCCAGTTTTTACCGTTAGGATTAGCGCCACTGCCTGCTGCTGCAAATCCGGTACGGGTAAAGCTCGAAATTTCATCCGCAATCGAGACATCTTCCCTGCGCTGCACATCCCGACTGTTGGTGTATTGCACCAAAGGCATATTAATTGTAGGGTCTAAACGCTCAAGCTCACCGATTAAAAACGCACCCGTTGAATCAATCGTGCGTTGGTCAAAAGTTAACATAGTCATTCCTTAAATTTTGTACGAGATTTCAACGTTGCCGTCAGCATCACCGTGGCCGGTAAACTCAGCATTATTCAATATCACGGTATTGGTTTTTTCTGATGCCCCTGACCCTGTTTTTTCTTCGGCAATCAAAATAGCACCCAGTGGGCTCTTATCCGTTGCCCCTGCCACTCGCACATAGACCTTAGCGCCTTTTTTAACCTGTTCGCTATCCACACCCACATTCACCATCACATAGCCTCGCTTTAGCGCATCACCGGTGAAATTTTTATCTTTCCCGACTTGTTGAATAAAATCTTGCGTTTGCGTTGTTGGATAAGGACGAATATAGATGCCTTTGATAACATCAGCGGTATCACCTTCGGCAAGCGGCACAAAATAATCGCCGTCATATTTCCCGGCTAATCCATAGGCGGGAAAACCGTCTTTAGATTTCAGCAAAACGGGCTCCGTTGTTAAATCTCGATAGCGTGAGATAGCACCGGCAATGCCAACTGGCATCCGGTATAAATAAGGTTTCATCATTTTTTATTTGCCTCGTGTTGCCCAAAATTCGGCATTTGCCTTGTTTAAATCGGCGATAGTATTGCCGGATTTTTGGCGTGAATCTGTCGTGAAGGTATTGGCGGTATTGCGATTTTTCGCCAGTTCTGCCACCGCATTAAACGCCATATCCACGGTGCGTTTGGGTAATCGGTTAATTTCCGCATCCCCGACAATTGAACGTACGATGTTTTGATCGGCATTTGCTAACACCTGACGTTTAAAGGCCGTGGGTTTTACCGGTGTTGAAAGGGCTACCCCTGGCATAATCAACTCTGCTTTATATGCCGCATCGCCGGTAATGGTTTCTGCCTTTTCGTTTTTTTCCTCGTCATCAACAGTACCGTCTGTTTTATCCTCCGGTTTATCGCCACTATCAGCGGTTTTACCCTCAAGGGCATCTAACCTTGTCAAAATGGCTTGAATGTAATCCGGTACCCCCTCATCACGGGTCACGACTTCGGGTTTTTCGGCTGGCATCGGATTTTGAGGGCTGATAGTAATATTAATCGCCTTCGGTAACTCGCCGGTGCCTTCATCACCGGTGAGGGATTCAGGCGGATTATTTAGGACTGATTCCATTGCCACGGCGTCTTTCGTGCGATGGGCACTTAGTAGCCGTTTGAACCAGGTTTGCGTTTTGTTTGACATACTGTCTCCAATTGCACATCGTATTCCCGCTCTGCCTTTAGGTACCAGAGCGACATGATTGCCAACGATTTCATACTGACGTGCGATGCCAGGCGCAATCTGTTCGTATTGCGCGTCATAACCACACGAGACTTCGTCGTTGCCGTTGTTAATTTCCTCGATAGCGAGCGCATCTTTGATAATCAAATCCGCGATTATTAAATCCGCCTGTTCACCCTCTCCACGTCTAACGTTTTGCACATGCCCTTGCGCTAAATCGCGCCAATTGTCGGTATCAACAAAAATGACATTGCCTTCTTCATCTTCGGGATGCAGTAGTGTGACACTCATCCCTTCAAACGAGGCCAGCGTTTCGGGACGAAAGACGTCACTTTCCTCTCTTTCTACCAGGATTTGTCCGCGGCTATCCGGTTTGACCTTCGGCAAATCCAAGGCGGAATAAACCTGCGTGCCCGTTCGGGCAATCGGTACGTTTTTACACAATAGCGAGCCGTCCGCCATCTGGTAACGGGTGTTACCAAGACGGGTTTCAAAATAATATTTCATGGGTTTTATCTGTCAGAAAAAGAGACTTCACAGTAGCAACGGCAATTGGGTAATGCGCCCGCGTGCCCTGTCATACCATCCAGGGTAGGTGGGTTGTGCCAATCGATAAATTGACCTTCCAGTTTTTTGTGTGATGGCCTTACATCACCATCATGGGCGGTACGCCAAATATAGCCGGTTGAGCCAATTGCCAATGCTCTCGCTTGAGTTAAGGCTTGCGTTGCTCGGCCTAGTTCGGTACGGGCTAGCATCTTTGCCCGCGATGCCGCCACCTGACCGGATTGCGCTATCATTGTGGTAAAATGTTCAGGTCTTTCGGCGTTCACTACCGCTTCAATCGCTCTGTTTTGGATATCGTAGACTCTATCAGCGGCATCCATTGGCAGCGATTTAATGTACTTGATTTGCTCATGGACAATAGACTGCATGACATGCCCCACGGGTGCTTGAGCAATTAACTGTTTGAGTTCCCCGCTCATTTCATGGCTATTTTGTTGCCACAATTTCGCGTTATCTTGTGATACCGTGTCGACAAATTTTGTCGCTACCCGCCTTGCCCAACTCTCGATAAGTTCGCTGTAATCCTCTAATGCTTGCTGAATGTCCAGCACTGAATCATTCGAACCGTCGTAGCGTTGGTTGATAATAGCGCCAATTTCGCGGGCAACCTTACTCAGGCTCGTTCGATATTGGGTTTCCGCCCGTTTTGACAGTCGCTGCGTGGACAGCACTGAGCCTTGGCGGCGGTTCGTCTTCCGCATGATTGATATCCTCATCGGTGATGGTACTGCCAATACTGATAACATCGGACAAATCCCGTAGCGAGGACATGGCCGCTTTCACTGACAGCATGCCGCCATCCTGTGCGGCATTGAGCGCATTAATCATGTTAACCGCGACGGTAGACTTATCCATGTCTGACATTTGCCAAAGGGGATTAAACGCAAAACTAAAATCATCGGGTAAGGGTTTACCTAATGCCGATTGATGCGCTATCTCAAATAGCTTCCTTAACGGTTGCTTTAATCGCCTTGATTGTTGCGTGGCGATATTGTCGTAGTAATTGGCTAAATCGGCATCGCCAGTATTGAACCCTGACGGGGATTGACCAAACAGCCGGACTAAGGGAATACCTGTCGCTCCGCTAATCTGTTCAGCAAACCGCGTCAGCACGTTATCTAATCCTGAAAACGAATAGCTATGCGTTTCAAAGTCATCGTCCGTATCCATGAGCGTCATCCCTTCGTTGCTCTGGTACTGACGTATCATGTCCATGTGCTTCATCAGCGATTCGTATGGCTTGCCGCCAAAACCGATGATTTCACGGAGCTTATTCACTTTGAATGTTCGTAAATGCGCTTTATACACCAATTGCGCAATACCGGTTGTGGTGCTATCAAAGGCGGTTAACCGGTCAAAAATACGTTCAATGACCGACATGCCCCACTCATTCTCGGTTTTGGCTTGCTGATAAGGGAGCGTCACACCGTCAAAACGGATAAGGCGGCTATGATGCACTTTCCAGGCAGGAATGCCGTTCTCAACGGTCACAATGTCGTAGAATTCTGGTCTACCTAGGTCCTTGCTTAACGTTTTGATACGACGATTCAAATCCGGGTTAACCTGCCAACGGTCAAGCGGTAAAATACCTTTGAATTTACCTTGTCCTATCGTCTCGATACGTAATGGTGTAAAAGGCGCTTGCCCTTCTATCATAATAAGCCCTAATGCGCCGCCGTAGAGCCGTGACCACTTAATGGCATTATTCAGGCTTTCCCAGATTTCCAGTTCATCAAATAAAGATTCGATTTCCCCTTTGTCGCTCGACTCCATTTGTGAGGTGATACGCACGCCTTTTCGTGTCATATCGTCGGCGACGGTATCGACAGCCGCACCAATGATCCACGATGAGCGATAAGCATATTCGAGTAATAACCGGTTTCGACTTGTCCAATCAGGGCGATAAGTCGAATCCGCATGTTGATTGGGTGTTTGCATCCCGACCCGAGCGGTAAAATTCTCATACCCATCAACGGTTTTTTGAGAGAATGATTTTTTCTTTTTTGTCATGCGCTTCTACCCAGTAGTGTCCAGATTTCAAGTGCCGTGTTCATCGGCGCAAAATTAATCATCACCGAGTCGGCTAGATTGGGGGACTTTGTCCCATCGGGTTGTTTATCTATTACGATTTTCCCCACGGCATTGATGGAATAGGTTGGCTGCGATAATTCAACGATGAGTTTGTCTTTGAGTCGCATTGCACCATTAATGGCAATCAGTTCATCCGGTTTGAAGGGTTGTTTTTCGACTACCGCTCGGTAAACATTTTGAAAGCGTTTGCGTAAATGCCACCAACTTTGTGCTTTGGCATTAGCGAAAAAATCCTTGTTTAATCGTGCATTCTGTCCATCAAATCCGGCGATCGCTTCTTTGTCTGGGTCAAACACCCCACCACTGCCACGAAACGGCACGGCGTCAATACGTGCGGCGCTTTTTTGTCTACGCTGGTCATTGATAATTCTAGCGTCCCCTCGCACACCTGCCCCTAATCCATCTTCATCAAAGCGAAAGCTCTCTAGCTGATACTTATCGGCTAACTGAAAAACGGTCTCAACGCTGCCAAAAATATCACTGCCTTTTCCCGACCATTCCTCAATACCTTCAAGTAAAAAGCCGTGACGCCAAGAAAAGGCGTTCTTGTCTCTGCCCTCATCCGCCACATCAAAGGCGCCCAGGCGGATACCGGTTGGGTTAATGCCAAGTTTCGTGTGGGCATCAATTGCTGCCTGTACCCATTCGGCCGGAATTAAGACACCTTCAACCGACGCCTGATAGTTCAAATCCAGCTCTTGCGCCACAATGACCGGATTATCAATTTTCTGGCATTCTTTCTCGTACCATTCTTCGTCTTTACGCGGGTCACTGCGCCAATGAAAAGTAAATACTGGAATACGGCCACTATGGCGTTTTTGGGCAAACGGATTGGCCATGCCGTTGACCGAGCTCAAATCAATGCGGCAACGGGTGGTTTGCGATAAGGCAGCATCAATCAATAATGGACGAAATAAAAAGGCAGCCTCATCAACGAAATAGAGTGTCGTCCGGTCACCCCGTCCGATATTGTCCCCCGCCTCACCTTTGATGATAGCGCCGGTTTCTGGAAAGTTGACCCGCATATAAGGCGCGTGTTTTTTTGCTTCCCAGCCACCTCGAAACTCCTGAGGTAACGTTTCCACAAATTTGCGCGCTTTCCAAAACAGCGCTTTCGGGTCACCTGTGCTGTCGACATACTCCTCTTTACGTGAACCAAAGCCAATCACCATCTCTTTGTTAAAGAGACATAAAGAACAGGCCAGCGCAATTGACGTCCAGCTTAAGCCATTTCCCGGCTTTTTTCGGTAATGCCGTTTTCACGTCCACGCCAGCGGCACATTATCCAATCAATCCACGCTTCTTGTTTCGGGAAAAGCAAAAAAGGAATAGTCACCGGTAGTCCATAATCAATGTTACGTGGGTCTGTTGTCATGCCCCAGTCAATAATAAACTGCGCGGGATTTTCCTTATAAAATCGGGTTAATAGCTTAAGACTTTCCGGCTGCTCCCGAAGACGCTTTAATCGCTCAGCGCGCCACTCAAACACCTGGACATAATCCGGTTTTTTAAAGTCAAAAGGGAACGGTAATGGCATAGGAATTTGTCCGGGGAAAAAAGCGAGTCAAAAAAATATTTTGCACATATATGTGTACATATGAAATATTTTTACTAAAATTAATTTATATAATTAATTGATATTAAATCAATATTTTTAATTTAATATTATTTTTTATAAAAATAGGTTAGCTGTTTTAACCCTTTACCCCATCAATTTTTTATAGGCTTCTGTCGCCTGTTCAGGGGTCATGTCATGGGTAATATGCTCAATAGGATTACCCGCTTTTCCGGTGTGCTCATTACTGATCTGTTCGCGAAAAGCCTGAACAGCGATATGCTTACCTAAAAGCTCAAGGTTTTTGATTTTGTCAGGCCACTTTATTTTTTTGAGCAATGCTTCTGCGCCATCAACTCGTATGGCTGCAATGTCAAAACCGCTTAATGTTGTTCGCCACACTTTAGGCCAGTCTTTAATCGGTTTTAAATCACCTGATTCGGTAATAATATCCAACACATCCATCTGGTCGATATCAACCAGTCGCTTAAGAACGTAGTCAGCGTCAATATTCATGCGGTTTTTTCGCGCTTCCATAAGCCCCTGAATTCTTTTTTCAACCTTAACATTTGCTAACAACCTACTAGCTTGTTCATGTGCTGTTTTTTCACTATACCCCGCTCTTATTGCTGCCTGCGTCGCATTTAAATCAATCAGGTACTCTCGACAAAATGCTTCCTGTTTGTCTGTGAGTGCCATTTCCCTTTCCTCTACTTTTGTCATGGTCAATTAAAATTAGCCACTACACTGCGTCTTGATATAACGCTGTAAATATTCTGTCTGCTTTTCGTTCTCAACTATCATTTCTCTGCGCTTCAATTCGCTTTATTGCCTGTTTGTCAAGATTACACTGCTCAATCACTGTCAGTAACTGCTCATTGAGTATCAGGCTATCACGCCATGTCATCATACCCGCAATCGCTGGCGGCAAGCAGTCAGCGAGTAGGTGAGAGGGTATCGGAATGTGAGGGGTCTGAACGTATTCGGCTCGTGTGCTGCTGCAACTCGACAACAGCACCATTAGGGATAATGCGATTGGCGCAATCCCGATTGGCGACATGCGTTTTAATTGCTGCTTGTGTTGCTTCAGAGTCAACCGCTTTACGCTGACGGGTTTCACTATTAATTTGTGCAATATCATTGATTACCCTCATTGACTGAAATGCATTAGTCGTGATGGCTACCTGTTTATTGAGGTCAACGGTGAGTTTTGCATTTAATGCCCTGACTTCGTTTAAGGATGTCAACAACCAAGATGCCCATAAGATTAATCCTGCAATAATCACTACGACAAATGCGTAAGGTCGCCATAACATATTACGCTCTCTATTTCCCTGCGAGTCATTAACCCTTTTTGTTTTATACCCTCATCGTAGATCCATCGCTTCATCTCATCACATGCGCCCTTTCGGTCATTTGTGTTGAGCTTTTTAAGCAAGGTGGATTTAGCAAAATTGCCGACGCCCACGTTGTAGGCAAATGAGTAAAGGGCTGCCTGAGTGAGCGTATTGATACTGACCTTAATCAACGGGTCAACATAACGTTTAACCACTTTCAAATCGTCATCAAGCCACTTATCACATTCTGCTTTGGTGTAAGTTCGGTTACGCTCAATATCGTTGCCTGTGTGCCCGTAACAGACGGAAAGCACACCACCCCCATCGAAATAGGGTTTGAGTCTCAACCCTTCAAAATGGGTTATCATGCTTGAGGCTAGAAACAACGCACTACCGCCTGTTGCCATCACTATTTTTTTCGGTATTTTCATACTGACGCTCCTTGAGTTTGTACTCCTTTTTGCGGTAGTACACGTTGATTAAAAATGTCCCTATCGTGCAGACAATACCGACAATAGCCACCCACTCCTCAAGGGTAAAAAAACCTAAAATGGTCGTCATAATGCCCCAGAGATAGGCCGTTGGGGTTGAGTATTTTTCAGGCATGCGCATATACCCTCCTTGTTGAGGGTTCCATTGCTTGGATTAAACAGGGGAGCCAACCGCCTTACTCGTTTCGATTATTAGATTTGTCAGTATTGCGGTGGCGTAAATGCCAAAGCGAAATAAAGCCAGTTAAGCGACTGGCGGCACATATCCGTATTTGATATTGTTAAATCGTCAAATAAACCAATGTCAAAATAAGGAAAATTATGTCTGACCAAAAACAATCACCAAGTGAAAACAACACCCAATCTTCTAACGCCGGAAAAACCACGCCAGAACAAGGTGCTAAAGACTTCACAACAAAACGTATGGTTGTCGGGGATTCAGCGAAAAATATCAAAAAAAGTAATAAGTAATTGCAGATATTGTCATTGATAATATTGGAGTGAGGATTGTTGCGATCCTCACTCTATTTAAATGTTTTCTAATTTTGATGTTAATATCAATCAATTCATCCGCGGTAGCACATAAATCAATTAGCCGGTAACGCCGTATGAGCGTTAAGGGTTTTCTTTGCGCTTTGAACCCTTTGATTTCTAAATTTTTATAATCGGTATCACAAATGGCTTTGTAAGGTTGCGTATACAATCTGTTTGGCGAAGTAAACACAGCACCTCTAATATTTGGTCGTAAGCAGAACAAGACCAGATACCCTGCACAGAGCACCCAACACATCAGGAAGGTAGCTAAACCCATCGTTAAATACGCAAAAATTGGCTTTTGCGTTAAGAGCAAGAAAGCGGAGCCAATGCCTACTATCAAAATGTTTAGCAATTTATACGCGTTTTCAATATTAACCGTATTCGACTTGTAAATTTCTTTAGCGCACTCCTCACCTTGTTTTTCAAGAAATGCCAATAGGTCATCATCCACATCAAGGAAATAATCACTTGGAAGTTTGTTCATCCCCACCCCACAAAAAAGAAAACCTCGCAAAAGCGAGGTGAGCAAAAAATACTTAATCGAGGTTTTATTTATCAGCGTACATTTCGGCTGGACGCAAAAATTCATCATGGGCACTTTAGCATACCTTTTGCGGCCGCACCAGTGTTTGATAACTGTTTGTATGATATTTGTACAATACATCGATATCTAATTGAATATCAAGGGTTTCTAAGCATCCCAAAATAAAGCCTTCCGCAATTTGCATTCTTTTTCGCACCTCATCCTCTCGTACCGCAAACTTTCGCGCGATGGCGCGCTTGGATATGCCACGGATATAATAGTCCTCGATGTAATTCAACTCTCTGGCCATCCCCACCGTGTTAAGACGACTGACGCACACATCAATCACCAGCCCATCCGCATCACTGCACGATAAACGATTTGCGCCTGTAAACGGCATGAAGCGGTTAAAGCCCGATGCCACCGGCAACCAGCTCACCGATGCGTACGGATCACCCGTACACCAACCGCCCCAGTGGAGTAGTATTTTCTCTATGTCTCTGCTCATGATCTTTTCGCACCTGTTGTGAACGGCAATGTTTTTGGCATTCATAGGTGTAACAACCGTAACGACACACAAGCGTTATGTTGTTACATCTTAACTTATTGATTTTAAATGAATGTTACAACCGTACCAACCGTAACAACCTTTTCTCTATTAAATACATATATATATAAGATACCTATAACCTTCTATGTACTGTTTTGTACGCTATATACTTACCTAAGGATATTAATAACAAAAAGGTTGTTACGGTCGTTACACTAACTTTAACCTATTGATATTAAATAAGTTAATAGCGTAACAACCTAATGGATTTTAGGTCGTTACAGGCCGTTGCAGGTTGTTACACTGCTCCCAAACCCTGCAAACTTTTCCATCAACGCGACGCAAAATTTGTTTATACCCACAATTTAGTAAAACATTACCAATGCGCATTTGTTCCCTTCGCGATATATTTTTTGCTTCCAGGTTCAATGCTTCACGTAAAATATCCGCTGACCGTAAAAATTGCCGTGCCCGTGGTTTTTGTCCGGTCATTAAATCCGGTTCATCTAACCAACGCTCGATAATTTCCTGCCATGCATCTTTGATAAAATATTTTTCATGTACCTGATTAGTCAATTGCTCTGCTTCTTGAAATTGAATACCCGTTTCGTTAAATAGTTCTCGCGCTTCCGCCCAAAACTGAATCACATCCTTTTTGATACCTTCTACATCCATTTTCCCAACTTCAACAGGCAGCCAACGCCGATTACCGGTTTTGTCGCCTAAAAATTCGTCTTCATTTGTCGTACCAATACTTAATGAGCGTCTGGGAAATTGGGTGGCGAATTCTTTAAACTTGGGGATCCACTTTTCATGTGTCCGCGTGACAAAGGCTTTGATGGATTCCAGTTCTTTAGTATTAAGTCCGCGTAATTCGCTAATTTCTGCCACCAGACAACCGCGCATCTTACGCGCCAGATCATCATCTTTTTCAGCAAAGGAAATTTCAGTGAAAAAAGCCGGATCAGGGGATAACGCCGCCACGCAAGAAGATTTTCCAGCACCTTGCGCACCTACCAAGATCGGCACCATATCCGCTTTGATACCTGGCTTTAATACGCGTCCCGCAAGGGCTGTCCACATATAGCGCGATACCGCACGGGTATAAGCGCTATCCTCAGTGCCAAAATGGGTATGATAAAACTTTTCGATACGCGGTATGCCGTCCCATTCGAGGCTTTTTAGCCATTCCATCGCTGAGTCAAAAGGATTTTCGTCCGCGACCAGTAATACCACATCGCGAATTAATTCACGTCCAACCGCTTTAAACCCTCGCTTTTCCATTGTGATACGCAATCGGGAATAATCAGCATCCGTAAAGGTTTGCCACGCTTTAGTGCCAACAGGCGCAAACATGATCTCATCTCGGAAAGTATCAAAGCGAATTTCTACCCCGACAAAATCAGGGCACATAACCGCTTTAGCCGCATTGTCAATGGTGGCTTCTATTTGGCCTGACGTTTTATTGCGTTTAAACGTAGGCCATTTTGAATTTTCAGTAGGGTCTGTTAGATCGTCGAACTCATCAATTGTAGCAACCGCCGTTTTCAATCGCTCGGCACCGGGATTTACCCATCCTCTTTTCTGTGCAAGGGCAAAAATCGACTGATAACCCGTGCGTTCAGCCTTTAGTTTACCGTCATCCCACCGCTTTGCTGCTATATCGACATCATCTTGACTTCCGCCACCTTTGGCAGACCATTCTAACCAAATCGATCTCGCCCATTCTTCAAATTCCGTCCCAATAAACCATGCAAGACGACACCCCATTGCTGCCCAGGCATCGTGTTTATCGCTTCTTGGTGCTGCATCAGCCAACACGAGTGGATGAAACATAGCTGAACGTAAATCTTCAAACGTCTGATCATTAATATTTTGCAAATCGACTAAACGGGTTAAATCGTCATTATCGGGCTTAGGGAGATCAACCTGCTCAATAACAGGCGTATTATCGGAGGCTAAAAGCGTATCCACATCAACCACTGTGCCTTCAAAACTTTCATACTTTGCCCCTTCATGAGGAGCAAAAACCATATGCGAAGGTTCATAGACTGAGCGGTCCCACTTGATCGCCAGATCACTGAGCAATTCGAAACAATCCATCAACTCCTGTTCAATCCGTGGCCCTAGTTGTGCATACTCGGAGGCAGTCACCTCACGGGATAACAAAAAACCAATACGCCAGCGTTGTTCACCCTGCGCAACAGGATGTTCATGGCTTGCGGTGGTATAGGCAAAACATTGATAAAATCCTAGAATGCCTGTAAGCATTTCCCACGCGTCCAGGGTACACCCATCCATGTCAAGCCATAACACGCTGCGGTTACCCGCATTAAGTGCGTTACGCCCTTTCTTGGCATTTTTCATCGCACCCCAGATATAATTAAGGGCTTTTTTCTTTTTGTCGAAAATGGCTTTTGTATCGGTTGGACTAATATTAATAGGTTTGGTTAAATTTTTGATCGCCTGCTGATACTCGGCAAAAGAGCCAGCAACAGCAGGACTCGGGCGCTGATCAGTAACACTACGCCCGACAGAATAATTTATTTGCATGGGTTATTTGGCCTTAGTGTTAGACGGAGTTAGAGTTTTATTAACGCTATATGATCTCGAACTAAACACATCCTCAAAGGTACAAAAAATCCCTCGACTATTAAATTCAGATAAAATTTTTTTCGCAATATCAATATTAAGCCTACGTATACCTTTTTCGTAGTGCGCAACAGCTCCTTGAGTTAACCCTAAGGCATTAGCAAGTCTCGCTTGGGTCATACCAGCTTGCTTTCTTAATTTTTTTAGGTTGTTCATCTTAAAAATCCTATATTCAATTGGCTAGAATACCACAAAAATACATTACGTAATTTAAAATCGTAAATAAATATTACATATTGTCACTTCCATAAAAATTACGGAGTGTAATAATAATTATATGAACATGAATATCAGACAAAAGTGGAACGTTTTGGCTAAAACCAAAATGAAAGAAAAAGGGCTCTCTCAGGAGAAACTGGGAGAAATACTTGGAAAAACACAAGGAGCAATCGCTCATTGGCTTAACGGGAGAAGAGAACCGAGTATTGAAGATATAGCTAAAATTATGAAAGTACTTGGAATATCTGAAATCAATTTGAATTCAGATGCTAATGTAAAAGAAATCAAACAAGATAAGATAGAATTTATAGGGGTACTCAAAGAAGGTTCAGTTCCTGTAGTAGGAGAAGCTATGATGGGAATTGATGGTGAATTTGATATGTCTGAAAATTTGTCTGGTTATTTGCAAATATTCAGCGCTGATCCGCGAGCTTTTTCAGTTAGAGTAAAAGGCGATAGTATGTTTCCTCGGATAAATTCAGGAGAATTTGTTGTTATAGAACCAAGCACATCTATCACCGCAGGTGACGATGTATTTGTTCGCACAGAACAAGGTAAAAATATGATTAAAAGATTAGGTTACAACAGAGAAGGAACTTACCAGTTTCTCAGTATAAATCAACAACATCCGCCGTTAACTATGTCCGAAAAAGAGATTGAAGTCGTATATTTTGTAGCCGCTATTGTCAAATCTTCGCGATATCTAGATCTTATATAACAAAAAACTAATCATCCCTAATCTGACCCACAAATATGTGGGTTTTTTCTTACCCGCATAAAAATAAAATACATTTTGTATTGACAGTGATTTTTTATACTTATATTCTCTATAAAACAAAATGTATTAATTTTATAATATAACCAAACCATCGCTCTTTAACAATTTAGAAAGTCGGAACCGCACAGATTTTTCTGTATAGACCCCTGCGCATAAAATGCGATGTACCGTCAAACGCGATCCGGTTGGCGAGAAGATTAGCCCCATTTGATAAAAATGGTCGTGAAAGGGCAACACTGACAGAAAAAGAAATGCAAACGCAAAAAACACTAATTATAGGTCATTTTGCGAAGTGGCCTATGGTGGGTGACGACAGTTAAACGCTAAATTACATTAAATTAAGAGGTCAAACATGGATAACGAACAGTTAAGTAGGAAAACCGTGATTATTGACGGGAAAGAAATTGATAAAGAAATTGTTCATCACTGTATGGATACGGTGGAGCAAGCGGTTTTAGACGTTGTGACACATTTAGTGAAAAACGGTGCAGAAAAAGAAGACGTGATTAACGCTGCAAAAACTACCGCCGAGGCGATAGTAGTTGGAATGGTTTTTAATCTTTCTGGCCTAGCTTCTTCCAAATAGCTAAAGACTTCTTGCTGCCAGCATCCTCAATAATTTTTTGATAAACATCTTCTAGTTTAAGAACTTCAATAAGATATTCTTCAGGGGTAAATTTTTTATCACAACGTCTAAGGTATTCGACCGCTAAAGCGCGAGCATCGTATTTATAGCATACAAATTTTTCATTTTTATTGGACATTACTTTTTCCTTATAAGTTAATCGAACCATAAGGATACCACCTCGCCTGACGTGGTTAAAAGCAGGCAATGAATAAATTACGTTAACAAGCACCGCGCTTTAGCCCTTTTTACGGTGAACAAAATGCTCAGATATATCAATATTTCGATTAGGTTTTTATTTATAATTCTTGCTCTCCCAATCGTTTTTTATCTTGGTGTAGTTCAAAATACTGATTTGAGTTTTTTTATTGGTAGATGGGAAGCCAAGGCTGAAAAACTCCTCGCTTTACTACAAACATTCTTGGATAAATATTTCCCTGTAGCGTCAGAGCAAGAAAGATGATGCGCCAAACAGTCGGTTTTGGGGTGTGTGAATAACCAAAATACAGCCATTAAGTTAAAAACCAACACCAGGGCACTACCAATATGGCTGTAGATATAATCCGGATACCTCCGGCACACACCGCCAAAACCGATTGGTATTTAGGAGAAATGATGAAATTTGAAGAATTGAGTGAAAAATCTCAAGAGAAAGCCAGCGAAGCGCTACTGTATGCATTACAGGCAGAAATGGATTCAAATCGCGCTATCGATAATGTCAGGGCGAAAGCACTTGCATCGGCTATCAGAGACGGTTTTATTGCACTTGAAACAGAAGAGCTAGAAAAAAGAGCTAGTAAAGATCCTGGTAAAAACAATAAGAATTTTGGGTTTGCCAATTCATGATGTATACGGTAACCAGGCTTCCCAATCGTCAACCAGGCTAGTCACTCATTATTGATATACCTGTTTTGTGTGTTGTCGTAAACCACAAAGGGGGCGAGCCTGACGCGCCAGAAATATCAGGCAACTCAATAAAATAGTTGATCACTTGTAATCCCTAACATACTCATAAGGGAAATCATAATAGGCATTGCATCTATGACAATGGAAAAGCGCATCGTGAAGAGAAGTATCACCTGGTTTAATGACAGCATATTGAAGTATCGATTTCACGCCAGACTCATAGCAATGAATACAAAGATAGTGAGGTTTTTGCTCAGCACTTTCAGGTATTTTGCTACGGTAGACTACCGTACCCGGTTTAGGGTTATAAAGTTCATAATTAGATTTTTCAACCAACCATTGCTCTTTGTTATTAACCTCTTTTTCAAGCTCAATGATGCGATTCTTTGCCATCATCAAAAGTTCTTGAAGTAGTATTTGTTGTTGGGATACCGCACCTAATTTATTTAATAAATCTATCGTTTTTGATTTGACTTCATAATCGATTTTCATACTGAGAATAGCCCGGCAAGCACTAAAAGCCTGACCAACAGATGAAGTCGTGTCTGTTAACACCTCAGTTATTTTAGTAATAATGTTTTTATCTTCTGACATAAAAATATCTCACTCTGTAAGGGTGAAATTATTTTAGCCAATTTCTCTCTGTAGGGGTACAAGAGAAACCACTGCGGCCTGAAGTGGCAAAATAATCAGGCATCCCCTATTTAACCCATCCCATCGGAAAAACCACCATGCAAAAAGCAAAAATCCTGTCATCGGAGCGATTTCCGATGAACAACAACGTCCGGCGTTTACGCTATTTACAAAAATTAGAAGCGCTAAAACGTAATAGCAATCACCAATTCCCTGTCACTGTATATCGTTGAGGTCGACGCAAAATGCTTACCGCAAATAGCCCCCTGCTGGCAAGACTGGCAGAAAACCACACGCAAATGATCATGGCGCACAATCAACTGGCCGAAGCCCATAAAATGTTAATCAGTCAGTTGGTCGGACATACTGAAAATGACCCCAGTGACCCAAATGAACCGACAGGGGTGAAAAAGCCGAAACCCTTCACACCGGATGTTAAGCCACAACCTGTTGCGCCATCGGTTACCTTTGAACCTCAAGAAGCGATTGAACCTGAGCCTGTTGTCAAAGCACACACTAAAGCCGAAGACAAACCAGCCCCCGTTGTCGCCGAGAAAAAGGTTCAAGCCCCAAAGACCGAAACGAAACCTGCTAAAGCCGTTAAACCAATTGAGCCGATTATTGAAGCGCCTGAAGTAGCGCCTAAGCCCGAACCGGTGGATATTGAATCACTTGATTTGCGTCACGTGGTCGCCCTGTCTGTCTTGTTTGGGGATAAAGCGCTTAAACCTGACAATACGCAAGTTGCTAAAGCCAAAGCGACTTTTGCGTCCGAAAAAGCAGATAGCGTTACCGGGCAAATTGATGCACTTTATTGCGCCTTGAACGGGTTACCTAAAGTGACATTTCTTCCTAAAGCCAAAACCTTCGACGTATGCCTAAAAATACTGGCTAACTGGGATAATCTCTTTGGCATTACCGATCGTCGCGAATTTGCCTTGTCATTACTGCGTGAATTGCCTACCCCAGCAGAAGTCAAACCGATTGATTTTAAGGCACTTCGCAGTGAGGCTTCGGCCTGCATTACTCAACTGGTCAAAGGCGGATATCGCAATGAAGCGGTGGATATCCTCGCCTCATTCAACGCTAAAAAAACGGGTGACGTTACCGATGACAATCTGGTTCAGTTTATCGAGAAAGCCCAACGCGTTTTAACCGATGATAATGCCGAGGGTAGCGATGGCTGAACATGCAAAACTTTCTCCCTCCTCAGCGCATAGGTGGATGAGATGCGCAGCTAGTCTCGCAGTCGAGGCCACCTTACCCGATAAAACATCGCCGTTTGCGGAAGAAGGAAGCGCGGCGCATGCGTTAGCGGAAAGTATCTTAACAATGCGCCAAAACCCGTTTAGTGACGGGCGTAGACGAACATCTGGATTTGATGCGAAAGACTATATCGGCACGTATCCATTGTTAAAAGCCAACTCGCCACAAGTGGATGAGGAGATGATTGAGCACGTCCAGACCTATATCGATACCGTCTGGAGGCTTGCGGACGGGAAAATCTTACAGGTTGAGGAGCGAGTTGACTTTTCAGCCGTCATTGACGTAGAGAATTCGTTTGGTACCGCCGATGCGATTATTGTCAGCGAGGATGAGTTACAAATCCATGACCTGAAATACGGTAAAGGCGTTAAAGTCGATGCCAGGCAAAATGCGCAACTTATGCTCTATGCGCTAGGGGCGTTACATCAGTTTGACCTTATTTATGATTTTAACACGGTTCGTCTTTTTATTCATCAGCCCAGACTTAACCATCTGTCCGAATGGGCGCTATCGGTTGAGGACTTAAAAGACTTTGGGGACTTAGCCAGATTGAGGGCGCAAAAAGCCATGGAGATGGTAACCCTTGCCGAGCGCAACGGGCTTGATGCGCTACCGGATAGTGCCTTTTCACCGGGCATCAGGCAATGCCAGTTCTGCAAAGCAAAAGGCGGATTGTGTTTTGCCCAGGCGCAATTTGTCCATAATGAAGTCAAAGGCGATTTTGTCGATTTGACCCAACCGCTCGCACCACAATTAAGCGATGCGCCGAAACGTATTACGTTACTAACCCCTGGGCAAATGGCAACACTCTACCCGCATATCGATTTGATAGAGAGTTTTTGTAAAGCCCTGCGAAATCGGGTCGCTGAGGCATTACATACGGGGCAATCGGTACCGGGCTTTAAACTGGTTACCGGCAAACAGGGTAATCGCACCTGGTGTGATGAACGTGAAGCCGAAACGCTGTTAAAAGCCGCCAAACTTAAACAGGAACAAATCTACCACAAGAAAATTATTAGTCCGCCACAGGCTGAGAAACTACTTAAAAAAGACAAACCGAGTCGCTGGGCAAAACTGGAAGCACTTATTGAGCGAGCAGACGGGAAACCCGTTATCGCACCGGAATCTGACCCTCGCCCTGCCCTTGTTATTAATCCCTTAAACGACTTTGACGATGTGACCGAAGCGGCACTCGCTGATAAATCCATCTAATTAAAAGGTAACGTGATGAAAATTAAATTAAACAACGTACGTCTGGCTTTTCCTGAATTATTTGAACCTACGCAAGTCAGTGGTCAAGGAGCGTTCAAATACCGTGCCAATTTCCTTATCGCCAAAAGCCGTACTGACCTGATTGAAGAAATCAAAACGGGGATTAAGGCGGTCATTAAGGAAAAATGGGGAGCCAAAGAGGTAGAAAAAATTTATAACAGCATCTGCCACTCCAACAACCGTTTTTGCTTCCGCGATGGCGACAATAAAGAATACGATGGCTATGCCGGAAATATGTACATCACCGCCAGTAATAAAGATCGTCCGTTAGTCATTGACGTAAATCGTACACCACTCACCGCACAGGACGGTCGTCCCTACTCTGGCTGTTACGTTAACGCCACCATTGAATTTTATGCCTATGACAATAATGGTAAAGGGGTTTCAGCCTCCTTAAGAGGGGTTCAGTTTTTCCGGGATGGCGATGCCTTTAGCGGTGGAAGCGTGGCCTCCGTTGACGAGTTTGACGACCTGAGCATGGCTGAGGAAGAAGACGATATCGCCTTTTAAAACACCAGAGAAACCACTGCGGCCTGAAGTGGCTAAATAATCAGGCATCGATTAAAAATATGAGTAGTTTTTACTCTATTTAGCTTACGGGAAATTTGATATGTAAAGTGTAAATAACTCAAGGAGGCTTAAAAATGAAATTAGATAATATGACTGAAGTCCTTACGCTCACTAACCCCAGTAACAACGGCCGTTATTTA
This sequence comes from Arsenophonus endosymbiont of Crataerina pallida, assembly GCF_964020125.1. NCBI lineage: Bacteria > Pseudomonadati > Pseudomonadota > Gammaproteobacteria > Enterobacterales > Morganellaceae > Arsenophonus > Arsenophonus endosymbiont of Crataerina pallida. The sequence continues at coordinate 1,649,386 of NZ_OZ026540.1, forward strand.
CTTAACTTAGCGCAACCCGTTTATGCCGATGAGGAAACCAAGACATTAATCAATATGATTCAACTACTGGCAGAAGAAAATCAATACCTGAGAAAAGAGAATAAACGACTGGCAAAAATGCATCGGTAAGTTGGGGGCTATGCAGGGTTCGAACCTGCGACCGATGGATTAAGAGTCCACTGCTCTACCCACTGAGCTAATAACTCATGATAGTAATTATAGTGCAGGCATCAAAAAGGCTTTTACCACCAGAGAGAGGATACCTAAAATACCCGCGCCTAACATCCAGCGCATTAACTTTTGTTCAGCACGAATACCTGACATCTCAAGTTGTAAGTCTTTACGGGTGATTTACATATCTTTGCGGACATTAGTTATTTCAGCCGATAAGTCTTTACGAACATCAGCGATTTCAGCAGATAAATCTTTACGTACATCAGCGATTTCAGCAGATAAATCTTTACGTACATCAGCGATTTCTTTTCTGACATCAGAGATTTGAGTAGTTAAATCTTTACGTACGTCTTCTAAATCGCGCTTTGTCGCTACATCAGCAACCTCATGTGATTTGCGTACAACAAGCGAAATAGCCTTAGCTTGCTGACTAGTAAGTCCAGCGGTTTGAAGTTCTTCTGATGCTTGTAATGTATCAAATGCAACTTGACCCATAGGGAATCCTCCTTTTGGGTAAGTATAACCTAACAATAACCATTGACGAAAGAAGAAATCATGCGCTATAGTTTATTTGCATCTGATAAATCAGGTGCCAGGTCTGCAAACCTGCCGTAACTAAGAAGGCGCATAGCACGCCAACAGCGTGTTTTTTTATGCGTCAGTCTGCCATATCAAGAATCAATGGTGGACTGGATGGGGGAGCCGAAAGGCTCGCCGGGATCCTTCTTAGCCGGTTTTTGCAGCCCTGTTCAGTTCACCGCCATATTAAGAGCCTGCAAACTCTTTGGTGGTGATTATCCTAATTTAAGAAGGAAATCATTACTATGACTACTTTAATTTTCCGCAGTACTGCTCTTGAAACTATTTCTCATAAAAACCAAATTTGGTTTACTTCTACTGAACTTGCTAGAGCTTTGCAGTATCAACAAATTGACTCTGTTACCAAAATATTTAACCGTAATAAAGACGAATTTACATCATGTATGACACAGACGGTCAATTTGACCGTCAGCGGTAAAATCAATGGGTTACAGCACAAAAAGACCCGTATATTCTCCTTACGTGGCGCACACCTGATCGCTATGTTTGCGAATACGCCAGTAGCAAAAGAATTCAGAAAATGGGTGCTGGATATTCTCGATAAGCAAACAATTAATCAAACCAGTAACTTTACCCCAAAATATCAACCAAAAGCCGTAGAGCGTTTTACTCATTCGGATACACGTAACCTAACGCATTTAGTTTGGTGTATGACAAATGGCTTCCGGTTTGAGCGTTCATGGACTAATGCGGTGTGGCTGGCTTTACGTGAAGTCACTGGCACACCATCACCGGAGCGTTTTCAGGTAGAGCATATACCGTTAATGGCTGACGAATGCAGACGGATTTACTATATCACCGAGTCACTACGCCAGATTATCAATGACGCTGAAAAACAGGTTATCAAACGACTTTTACGTAAGCGTGAGAATATCGATACCGTTTTAGCGGAAATAAAACAGCTTTTTGAGCAATTCCACCATCAACAAATCGGGATAATCACCGCACGCACCGATCAGTGGTATGAAGGTGAATTGACCCATTTCTTAGAACGCCACTAATTAATCTTAACGCCCCTTTTTATAGGGGCAATTTTTCATCAATTTAACTATTGAGGAATTTTTATATGCAAAATCTAATGAACGCACAAAATATCACATTTTCCAACAGCGAGACCATCGATTCACAACAATTGCTGCTAATGGTCAACGAAACACGAAAAGAACATGGCGAACCACCAATTAGAAACAACAAATTTATTGAAAAGGTTAAAGATGAACTTGAAGGAGAGACCTACACAAAAAGTGTAGGTCAAAAAAACGGCGCTGATATTGAAATTATCGAAATGATGCTTAAGCAAGCGCTTCGTGTTGCCGCCCGTGAATCGAAAGCCGTTCGCCGTTCACTGATTGATAAACTGGAGCAGCAAAGCAAACCACAAAGCGCCAATGAAATTATCGCAGCAATGGCGTTAGCTAACGTTGCACAGGAGCGTCGGTTAAAGAGTATCGAGCATCAGGTAGAGCAAGTCTCAGAAGAAATCGAACAAATCAAACAAGGCACTATCCCAGCCGGTTTCCAGGGCTATAGCTATCTTAAAACAAAGTACGGCTTAAGCGATGCCAAATGTCGGCAATTAGTCATGGCGTGGAAGGTGCCTTGCAAAAAAGTGCCCCATGTTGCGCCTGGCGGCCAAATTACCCAAATGTCAGTGGTTGATGAAGCGGCATTTAAAAACGCGTTGGATAACATGATGCTTGAGGCTGAGAAACGCGGCAGTCAGTGGTATCACCCTAAAATGGGGCGTTTTTCCGTAACCGCCTGATAAGGATGGATTATGCAAAATTTACTATTTTGCGATTTAGAAACCTATAGCGATATTCCGATTAATTGTGGCACGCATCGCTATGCTGAAAATGCAGAAATTTTACTTTTTGCTTATGCTTACAATCATCACCCCGTAAAGGTCTGGGATGTGACGCAAGATAAAACGATGCCGACAGATTTGAAAGCGTATCTTAATGACACAGAAATTTTAACTGTCTGGCACAACGGCGGCATGTTTGATACGGTAATTTTAAAACAGGTGTTAAATATTGACTTACCGTTATCCCGCGTTCACGACACATTAGTACAAGCACTGACACATGGCTTACCCGGTGCGCTCGGTTCGCTTTGCGATATCTTCAACGTCAATAGCGATAACGCCAAAGATAAAGAAGGTAAAGCGCTCATACAGCTATTTTGCAAACCGCGTCCTAAAAATAGCAAAATACAACGCGCCACGGCGTTAACTCACGCAGAGGAATGGCAACGTTTTAAGCAATACGCAGGTTCTGATATTTTAGCCATGCGCGAGATTTATCAACATTTACCGGGTTGGAATATGAGTGTGGACGAAACCCAATTATGGCAGTTAGACCAAAAGATTAATCGCCGTGGGATGTGCATGGATGTTGAACTGGCGAAAAGCGCCTTGACTGCCGTTGAAAACGAGCAAAAACGGTTATCAACCGTCACCCAGCAATTAACAGATAATGCCGTGCAAAACGCAACACAACGCGATGCACTGTTACAGCATATCGTTTCGGCATTTGGCATCACGTTACCGGATATGCAAGCCAGCACGCTACAGCGCCGCGTTAATGACCCTGATATTCCACCGGCTTTACGCGAACTGCTGTCAGTCCGTTTGCAATCGTGTACAACCAGCACCAGTAAATATAAGGCGCTGTTAAAATCGGTAAGCGCAGATGGACGACTTCGAGGAACCAAGCAATTTTGTGGTGCCTCACGCACCGGACGATGGGCGGGACGTATTTTTCAGCCGGATAATCTCCCCAGACCCACGCTTGACCAAAAGACGATTGATAACGGCATTGACGCATTAAAAGCCGGTTGCGCCGAGCTGATTTGTGATGACATTATGCAACTGACCAGTTCTGCGCTTAGAGGGTGTATTATCGCGCCACCCGGTAAAAAACTGGTTATCTCGGATTTGTCGAATATCGAAGGCCGCATGCTGGCATGGCTGGCAGGGGAAAACTGGAAAGTCAATGCTTTTAGCGAGTTTGATAACGGCAAAGGCGATGACCTCTATAAACTCGCCTATGCGCGCGCATTTAATCTTTTACCTGAGAACGTCACTAAAGCTCAACGACAAATCGGTAAGGTGATGGAACTCGGCTTAGGCTATGGCGGTGGGGTTGCGGCATTTTTGACATTTGCCCTCGCCTACGGTCTGGATTTAGATGAACTGGCGGAAGCCGCATTACCTAACATACCGCCTAACGTTAAGCGAGAGGCGATGCGCTGGTATCAAAAATCCGTTGAAACGGAGAAGACTTATGGCCTCAGCGAAAAAGTCTTTGTTACCTGCGATTCCCTTAAGCGCATGTGGCGCAATGCCCATCCACAAACCGTATCATTCTGGTACGACATTGAAGACACTGTAAAACAAGCCATTCAGTCACCGGGGATAGTGTTTAAGTGCCGTAAACTTAGCCTTCGTCGCGATAAAGGCTGGCTCAGAATTTGTCTACCATCAGGTCGTAGTCTTTGCTACCCTTCTGCGCGAATAGAGAATGGACAAATTAGCTATATGGGCACCAATCCCTACAGCCGAAAATGGGAACGGTTAAAAACCTACGGCGGTAAAATTACTGAAAATATCTGTCAGGCCGCCGCACGCGATGTCTTGGCCTATAGCATGCCACGCATTGAAAAGGCGGGTTATGCGATTGTCTTAACCGTCCATGATGAAATTATCAGCGAAGCGCCGGATACTCCTCAATTTTCCGCCGAGGGGTTAAGTAAGCTGTTAAGTCTTAATCCGGATTGGGCTTTTAATTTACCGCTTAGTGCAGCGGGGTTTGAGACTTATCGTTATCGCAAGGAATAAATAACACACACAGGATAAAATAAACATCATGGCCTTTATGAAAAACGACAGCCCACTTTATTTCAAGGCAGCACAGGATGCGGTACACCTTGAACAGTCAGGCCAATACCATGAAGCGGCGCGCGCATGGTCACAGGCAAACCGACTGGCGCGCAATCGCAATAATCGTATCTGGAGTGAACACCGCGGCGATTTTTGCCTGATGCAAATCAAACGGGAACATATTAAAAGGATGTATCCATGCGGTTAATCAGGGAAGAGAGCATTGAAAAACATTTGGTGCGTGAGGTGCGAAAAATCGGCGGCATTGCCTATAAATTTGTTTCACCCGGGCGACGAGGCGTACCTGACCGATTAGTTGCACTCCCCAATGGCAAGATTATTTTTGTGGAATGTAAAGCACCGGGCGAAAAACCCACCCCTTACCAATTACGCGAACACGCACGGCTTTTTGCCTTAGGCCATCAGGTCATCGTACTGGACAGTCAGGATTTAAGCAGCATTTTACCTGCTTTTGGTTGATAACCTTAAAAACAATTTATTTCTTGTAGAATCCACATATTTTTATTATTTTTTAGTTAATTATTTTTGCATAAGGAGAGCAGTTACACATGCAGCTTAATTTCAGTTCGTTAGATTCTTTTGATCATGTCATATCTCCTTTTGAAGAAATGGCAGCTTATGAAGCTTTGTGGTCTGAAAATGGAGCTACATTCAGGTCTATTGCAGACAGATTTAGAAAATATCCTGATACCATTCCATCAAGAATGGTTACTGAGAATGTAAGAAAAGAATTTAAGGAGATCTTAAAAGATATTTTTGACCGATTTCAGGTTAAGCATTTTGGAATTAGAATACATGGAGCTAATGAATATCCCGAGAAATTAAGGGATGCTAAACATCCGATAGAAGTTTTTTATTATCAGGGATGGTGGGATCTAATAAATACTCGCAACGTTGCAGTTGTTGGCTCTCGTAGGGTATCTGAAGAAGGTAAGAAAAGAACAAGAAAGCTTGTTAAATGCCTTATAGAAGATAATTTTACCATAGTTTCCGGTCTTGCTGAAGGTGTTGATACTGAGGCTCATAGAACAGCATTGGATGCTGGAGGGAATACTATAGCAGTTATTGGCACGCCGTTATCACATTTTTATCCAAAACAGAATATTGAGTTACAACAACGGATTAGAGAAAATTATTTATTGATCAGTCAGGTACCGTTCAAACGTTATCTAGATCAAGATTATCGTACTAATAGATTATTTTTTCCTGAGCGCAATGCTACTATGTCTGCTTTATCGGAAGCGACAATTATTGTAGAAGCATCCGATACGTCAGGAACTTTGACTCAAGCCAGAGCAGCTTTGGATCAGGGTAGAAAATTATTTATACTGGATAGCTGTTTCCAAAATAGTACAATATCTTGGCCTGCAAAATATGAAGCTCGTGGTGCAATTAGAGTTAAGAACTACCAAGATATTAAGGATAATCTGTGACATTTCTATTACAAAAGATAGATGAGCTTACTCTTGGTCATCATTTTCATTTAACTGAAGATGATATCTGTCTTTATTTTGGAGAGTATACAGCGGAAAAAGGATTTGCTTTCAGTAATACTAACAATTTGATTCTTAATTTAAAAAAGGATGTTTTAAAAAAAGATAAACCTGAATATAAATACAAGAAAAGAGCGATTAAACAAATAGCTTCTTTTTTATCTGAATATCGTGATTATTTACTTAAATGTACAGTTGTACCTGTCCCACCATCTAGATGTAAATTAGACCCCAAATATGATGATAGATTAATTAACATCCTTGATGAATGTAAAAAAATAAATTCCACTGTTGACTTTAGAGAGCTAATAACACAAAGAGAAACGTTAATAGCATCACATAATTCTTCAAATAGACCATCTTGTGAAGAATTAGCAAATAATTATGAATTCCATGGCTCTTTAGCCAATAATATTAGATCTACTATAATTATTTTTGATGATGTTTTAACCGCTGGTAGTCACTATAAGGCGATGAAAACCGTTATTAAGCAACATATTCCAGATGTTCAAATAATAGGGCTTTTTATCGCAAGAACGGTTAGAAATATTATTGATGATTTTGATGTTATAGATTTTTAATCAAATTTTATATTCAACGCCGATTTTCCCCCAGCAGTTTTTGTGTATCGATACCGTGTTAGCGGAAATAAAACAGCTTTTTGAACACTTCCACCATCAACAAATCGGGATAATCACCGCGCGCACTGACCATTGGTACGAAGGTGAACTCACCCACTTCCTAGAACGTCATTAATTAATCTTAACGCCCCTTGCTAAGGGGCAATCTTTCATCAATTTCATTATTGAGGAATACCTTTATGTCAAATTTAATCAACATCGAAACAAAAAACATCAATGGCGGATTAATCCAAACGGTTAATGCTCGTGATTTACATGCGTTTTTGGAAAGTAAGCAGGAGTTTGCTAATTGGATAAAAGATCGCATTCAACAATATGGTTTTATTGAACATCAGGACTTTTTGATAAATTTATCAAAAACCCCAAATGGAGGCCGTCCAGCAAAGGAATATCATATTTCCCTCGACATGGCGAAAGAGCTATCAATGGTTGAGCGCAATGAAAAAGGGAAACAGGCCAGACAGTACTTTATTGAATGTGAGAGACGAATTTTACAACCTCAAACATTACTACCAACGGCAAAAGAACTGGCGCTCATGGTTGTTCGTGCCGAGGAAGAGAAAGAAAAGTTATTACTGGAAAATAAAAACCTATCAACCGAAAACGATTGTCTTAAAAATCTATTCAAAGAAGGCATGACCCCTACCCAATTTAGCAAAATGCTTAACGGCGTGAATAGTCAACAGATAAATCATTATCTTGCTGAGATTAAGTGGCTCTATAACGACAGTAAGTCCGGCAACAATTTACGCTGGCGTGTTGCCGCTACCGCTCGGGATAAATATTTAACCGAAAAACAAAACGAAATAAGCCCCCATGGTGCAAATAGCTTTATTAGCTATCGCCCTGTTTTGCTCAGAAAAGGCGCACAGCGACTTTATGACCAGTATTTGGCTGACAAACTCCCCATGAAAAAGAACTGGAACGGATTACATACCCATGACAAAACTATCCAGATTGTCGCCTGAACAAAAGACAATCGCAAAAACCTTCACCCCTCGCCCTTACCAAAATCTCATTATCAATCACCTGCTCGATATTAAACGCTCAAATGTCTGGGCGGGGATGGGAATGGGTAAAACAGCAGCAACCCTGACGGCATTAGAAAATCTCTATTTATCAGGCAGTGAAACCAAACCCACACTGGTATTAGCCCCTTTACGGGTAGCCCAATCCACTTGGCCTGACGAAGCGCTTAAATGGGGCCACCTGCGTAATATTGAAGTGCAGCCCATTATTGGCACTGCAAAAACGCGGATGACAGCTCTCAAAAATACCCATGCCAGCGTATTTACGGTCAATTATGACAATCTCGTCTGGCTGGTTGAAACACTAGGTGACAGCTGGCCTTTCGGCACGATTATCGCTGACGAGAGCACCCGGTTAAAATCATTCCGGCTACGCAAAGGCGGTAAACGCACCGCTGCACTCGCCAAAATCGCCCATAAATCGGTTCATCGATGGGTAAATCTGACCGGTACGCCTTCACCGAATGGCCTGATGGACTTATGGGGGCAAACCTGGTTTGTTGACCAGGGCGAACGGCTAGGCAGAACCCATAATGCGTTTACGTCTCGCTGGTTTAACCGTATCCAGTTCCCCGGGCAACAGTGGAGCAGGTTTGAGCCTTTAGGATTTGCGCATCTACAAATTCAGTTAGCACTCAGCGATGTCACGCTATCCCTTAATGCCGCTGATTGGTTTGATATCGACGAACCCGTACACAACGTTATTAACGTTGAACTACCCGCGAAAGCGCGAGCACACTATCAGGCCATGGAAAAAGAACTGTTTCTTGAATTGGGCGAGAGTGCGATTGAAGCGTTAAATGCCGCGGCCAAAACAATAAAATGTTTGCAAATTGCCAGTGGTGCTATTTATAGCGATGACAATCGCAACTGGACAGCGATACACGATGTCAAAATCCAGGCACTGGAGAGTATTGTTAATGAATCAGGAGGGACGCCAGTACTGGTCGCTTACCATTGGAAACATGACCTTGAAAGATTAGTAAAAGCGTTTCCAAAAGGCAAAATGTTAGACGCTAACCCACAAACCCTTACCAACTGGAATAGTGACAAAATCCCGTTGCTTTTTGCCCACCCCGCAAGCTGTGGACACGGCTTAAATTTACAGGACGGCGGTAACATTCTGGTCTTTTTCTCCCATTGGTGGGACTTGGAGCAGTACCAGCAAATTATCGAGCGTATCGGCCCCACGCGTCAAGCGCAAGCCGGACATAATCGCCCTGTCTTTATTCATCATATCGTCGCTAAAGATACACTCGATGAAGTGGTGATGGCGCGCCGTAATTCAAAACGGGCAATACAGGATTTATTACTGGAAGCGATGAAGAGAAAGTAAAAAAGACCAGCGCAAGGCTGGCCAACACCAGGTAAAAAAATTGTGAATAGCAAACACACAACCAAATAACTATACCAAAGTATATCAAAACTGTATATATAAACAGACTTAACCTTAAATTTACAAAAATTTATACTTTAATATCAAATAGTTATCATTAACATTACCATTCTCATTAACAACGGAGAGCCCACCATGTGGATTTTAATCCTAGGCATGTATGCCAGCCCTTATGCATCGAGTAACTTTGCAAGTGTTCATACTCAGGAATTTGACACTGAGAACATGTGCCAATTCGCCGCTAAACAGTTTGAGCGTGAGTTTGAAACTTTCAAGGATATCAACGCCAAAGCGATTTGCGTTAAGAAATAAGCTAATTTTACAAAGGCCAAACCATGAAACTTAACATCATCAAATTATTAATCACGACATTATTGTTTATCAGTGCAGCGTTCTCCTTCGAACTGATAGTTGGACATCTTGCGCACGCCGATACCGTCATTGACCCACAAATCAGGTTTAAACGTGGCGAATTAGGCAATATCCATTTAGGCGGGCAAGAGCTACTGGTTATCGGCATTATGATAGTGCCAGCACTCTTTGTCTATTTAGGGGTATTCCTCGACACATTGAAGAAATAGCATAGAGCGAATAAGCATTATCCCACCTGAATTTACCCCACTCAAATTACCCATACCGAAAGGTAAGCGTTTAACAGTAATAAAGGAGAATATCCTATGAATGAATCCCCTTTTGTCAAAACCAGTGAACTGGCAAAAAGGTACAAAGTGTCAACTCACACTATCAGACTATGGGCGGGTAACGGATACCAACGGCGGGAAGGTTTTCCACGCCCTCGGTTTAGATCTGATGAGCTTAATTTTGCCCGGCAGGATATTCTGGATTGGGAGATGGGTAAACGATTTGATTAACTTTATTCCACCAGCGATCATAAGCCTCTCGCTGTTCCTCTAGGTAGGTATGCTTGTCGTATACCTGCCAAATCCCCGGTAGTTTATGCCCTAACATGATCTCAGCAACATGGGGCTGGGTTAATTCCGCAACCCCCGTACGCATGGTTTTACGCAAATCGTGAATTGACCAGTGAGTATAGTTCTCAAATCTGCGAGCCATTTTTTTGTTGAGATTGCTAATAAAACTAATATGCCCACTGACACACAAAGGTTTCCCTTCTGAGACGGTAAATAAATAATCACTGCCATAATTCAATTTTTTAGCAGTTCTGATCAATTCCTCTGCCTCGGGGATAATGGGCTTTTTGCTTTTACACCCTGTTTTATGATTCTCTGGTGGCACTGTCCATATTCCTTTAGTAAAATCGAAATCAGCCATTTTTGCTTTTAGCAATTCACCTATCCGGCAACCAAACAATAACGCTAGGTTGATTATCAGGGCATTTCTAGGGTTATAGTCTGGCGCATCAATTAACGCAAATAATACCCTGAGCTCGTTGCTACTCAACACTCTCTCGCCTTGTTGCGTTTTTACCCCTAAATCCTGTGAGGTAACATCGATAAGTGGATTTAAAGAAATAATCCCCCTGCGAATTCCCCACCGATGGGCAGTTTTGGTATAACGTAAAATCCGTGCTCCTATCGCCGGTTTCGCTTTCACCACCTCTTCAATTAGCGATAGCCAGACATGCAAGTGCGTTTCGTTGTGGGGTAAATTGCCGATCTTGGGGAAAACATAAATTTCAAATGACCGTAATATCTCACCGGCTTTAACCTGTGAATTTTTAAGCGATTTCTCCCACCAGTCACGAATAACGGATTCAACCGTTCGCGCTTCAACTGATTTTTGTTTACGAGTGCGTTTGACCACTTTCGGGTTTCTGTGCTGCTCTAGTTCACCACGGTAAAAAAGCGCACTATCACGCGCATCTTTTAAACTAATTGCCGGATAGGTTCCAATGTCTATCCGATCACCTTTCCCCTGCCAACGATAGCGATATTGAAAAATGACTTTACCTTTTGGTGTCACGCGAACCGATAAACCCTCTCTGTCGGATTTAGTCACCATTTTAGCTTGTGGCTTACCATTTACCGCTCTTAACCAAGAATCACTTACCGCCATATTTTTTTCTCCTTACGTCTTTTTTATATAATATTTCATGTACACCAATATGTACATAAATTTGATGACACAAGGAATATAATAGGTGACTGAAAACAGTCATTCTATACTGAGATAAAAAATAAAATCATTATAAAACAAAGTATTAATTTTAATTTATCGACTGTCAGTGGCTGTTGACGACTGTTATTGAAGCTTCCATTTTATTTATATTGATAATAAAAATCCTATCCTGCTTAAGCATCATTAAATTTACTAAATTTTTTATTATTTCTAACATTTAATGTTTCTGTCTATTATTTATAAAGATAATTTTATGTCTGAATGGCAATAATCGAATGAAAAGTATACTAAATAGCCTTCCGGTATTTGTTGCTGCTGCTGAAGCTAACAGCTTCTCTTAAACAGCGGAAAAATTACATCTAACGCGCTCATCGGTAGCAAAAAAAATTGCGCAATTAGAAGCAAGACTGGGTGTAACCCTGTTTCATAGAACAACCCGCACGCAAAGTTTAACAGAGGAAGGAATGCTGTATTATGAATATTGCCGACGTGCACTCGATGAGATAGAAAAGATAGAAGACATTCTTGACAGCGGTAAGCATGAAGCTTGTGGAAAATTTAGGCTTTTCGATGCCGGTATTATTTGGCCATTTATGTATAGCCCCCCTACTCATTGCTTTAATAAAACAGTACCCCAAGCTAGAGCTAGAAATGTCATTCAACGATCGTATCGAAGAAGGAATTGATTTATCAATCTATATTGGCACACTACCTGATAGCAGTAATCTAGTCGCGAGAAAAATCGGCCAACATCGTATGACGATTTGCGCTTCCCCCTCTTATCTTACTCAAATGGGTGAACCAAGCACAATTAAAGAGTTGGCTCAACATTTTGCTGTCGCTTATAGCCGTTCAAATCAAATACAAAAATGGCGCCTCAAAGGCGATAACGGTGGTATATACGAATTCAGACCAAAAACAAGATTAATAATGGATGACATGCAAGCAATAAAAGATGCGATTATTTCAGATGCAGGTGTTGCCTGGCTTCCTGACTGGTTAGTCAGAGAAGAACTGATCAACGGGAGCCTGAAAGAAATTATGCCTCATGCGGTTGAAATAACCTTCTCTATTTATGCGGTATGGCCAAAAACCCCTTACCTTTCGCGAAAAGTCCGACTCATTGTTGATACTTTAGTTAACGATTTACCCGCTTATATGGAAAAAATAGCAGCGCCAAACTGAGCAGATTTGCGTTTACTGGCATTTTACATGCCAGTAAGCAAATCATCATGCTTACGCTATAAGACTCGCAATTTTAGCATTAGCATTAGCAATCCCTTGTTTTTGCCCATCAGGTTTTATATCCATCCCTTCGGCATAAATGAATTCCACATCAGTGATACCAATCAATCCTAAAACCGATTTCAGATAAGGAGTCACTGCATCCGTCTCTTGTCCCAAGTGGATACCACCACGAGAACTGACAACAACCGCACGTACCCCTTCAACTAATCCCATCGGATAAGTTTCCGTATATTTAAACGTAACGCCTGCACGGGTAACAAGATCAAACCAATTTTTCAACTGAGTTGGCACATTCAAATTATACATGGGTGCACCGATAACAACGATATCACTCCCTTTCAGTTCGGCTATCAATTTATCTGATAGGGCGACCGCGTTAAAGGCTTTTTCACTGAAATCACTCGCTCCTCGCATCGAATTAAATAGTTCATTATTCAATACAGGAAGATTAAGCTTAGCTAAATCACGTATCTCGACTTCATCGTTTAATCCTTTTAATTGTCTTTCCGTCAGATAAGTATCTATCAAAGTATTTGTTTGAGAATTATTTCCCATGATGCTGGATTTTAAAACAAGAATTTTATTCATAATATAATTCCTACTACACTATTATTTTAATATTTCAGATCGATAATTTTTATTACAAACCTGAAATTAAGAACAAATCAAATTTTACTACTAAAAAAAATTATTAGTGTTGAAAGAAAGAATTTATATTGATTCCAATAATGCAACAATTAAAAAAAAGCCTCGCATAATATTGGCGAGGCTTTTATTTTTTACAATTCAAGTTAATTAGGTAATACCTAAATTTCAGCAGATTATTTAGCTTTTTTTGTTTTTTTGGCCACTGCTGGTTTTTTAGTGGCTTTTAATTTTTTAGACTCATTTTTTTTGCCTTTTTTGATTGTAATTTTTTTTACCTTTTCATCTTTAGGGATCTCATATTCAAGATGAATTTTAAGTAAGCCATCACATAATTCAGCATTTTGGATTTTGGCATTTTTACCTAATGAATATTGGGCAGAGAAGGATCGATGAGAAATACCTTGGTGAAGCCATTCACCTTTTTTTGGAGTTTCTTCTTTATGATCACCAACAACAAACAATTGCCCATTAGAAAACGAAACATCTAATTCATTTTCAGTAAAACCTGGAACACTGATTATTAGTTCATAATGGGTATCATCAATTTTCTTTAAATTATAGGACTCACTTGGTAATGATAGCGGCTTAACACCAGTTAAGTGACTAAATAACTTATCTATCTTATCAAATCTGTCAGAATATAAATCATTTGTTAAAGTTGGAAATAACCTTAATGGACGAATCATAATAGACCTCTCCTAATGTAGCTTAATTAAGCATGGAGAACTTTGTTCTCTATTATTCTTATAGGAGTTACTGCAGATTTTTCCACTTATTTATTACAATGTAAATACACTTCTAAATAAAAATATCTAATAAACAAGTATTTATTTAATTGAGCTTTATTCACTGATTTTTTATTTAATACCATCATAAATCAAAGGATCAACCAAGAAATCAGAAATTAACCCTGACTCTGGCAAAAATTGATTACCTCTAATTAAAGAAAATTGACTACCTTCATCACCATAGGAAACATTGCGTTCATTGCCATTTTTTTCAGTGAGTTGCGTATAGGAATAATTTTGTATGTCTTGATAGAGATCACTATTTTTTGCTATCGACTGATGTAATTCTAATAAATCTCGATCGCTCAATTCCAACTTTTTATCTAGCTTGACACCCCATCGAGTTAAACAGACTTCGGCAAAGTGACGAACAATTAACCCTGGCTCATATAAAACTTTGCCTTCGCTAACACTATCAAGAGATGCATTACCGGCAAGAGTTGCATGCCGACCACGCATCGGAAATATACGAACAATCGTTGCACTATCCGTTTTCGGAATTACACAGCAAAAACCCTTCGAACGTTCGTCTTTAGCATAAAAAGCAACATATTCTTTAACATTCTTACCTAACGAAACCTTTTCATTTTGGAAATTTAATGGGCCAGGCACAGGATCAATAGCAAAAATATTTACTGGAATTTCTTTTAAAAGCTCATCTTCTAACATTGCATTGGCGAGCATATGACAACTAATTCCTCCTCGGCTCCAACCTACTATATTAACCTGACTGGGTATAACCCCGCCTTTGCGATACATTTTAATAATTTGTTGTTGCAATTGCTGCTGAGAAACTTTTCGATTGCCATAATCATAATGCCGCCAGAAATAAGAACCTGATACTTCTACGTCATCAATGGCTATATTGGCTTTTTTGAGCAGGTTATACTGTTTTTCAGTCAGTTTCTCTCGCTGCCAATCAAAATTACCTTTAATAATATGGATTGCATGCTGCACATTTTCTTTCCAGCCCTTACCAAAACCTACTCCAGTCCAATTATAATAACCCCCATCTTTTACCCAGAGTTCATCTTGCTGAAGATTTCCACTTCCAGGACCATCAATAATAATCCATTCTGCAAATTCACGACCTAAATTATTTGATGCCAACATCGAGACTAATTCACCTTGCCAATACTGCTTATTTGAATCCTCAAATTTAGTAACTCCTGTACCACAAAAATAGACCGTTAATATTGTCATAAAAACCTCGATAAAATTAATTAATAAGTTTTATTTTTAATCTCAATAATTATTTGATCATGCTTTGCTATCCCAAAAATGGATAAACAACGGGTTTAACCGAACCGGTTATTTTTGTCATACCAATGATGAGATAATTATCAAGAAAAACCGAAAAGAGAACTTTTTCTTAACCGTTCACTATATTGATATAATAATTTATCAGCAGATAGGCACTAATTTAATCACTTAATCGAGGAAATTATTTTTCAAATATAGCCAAATTTAACTAGTAGTAAAAAAATTATAATAAGATTTTTATTATTAATTAATATTATCTTTTTTATGATGTGAAAATGACATTTACCAAATTTAGTAATAAAATAAATAATATTTTCTAAATAGTTTATTAATTTATTTTATTCTGCTTATATTTCCAATTTGCCATGCCGATTTTTTGCATAAAACACCACTAGCAACAATATATAAATAAACTAAACTCACTTATTATCCATACAAATTTTACTTATGATTAGCGGAATTCAGTACTAAATTAATCAGGGCATGAATAAATATCCATACCCCGTATTAAATATGCCATGACAAAATAAATATTTGGCTATAATAAATAACTTTAAAATTAATGTGCCAGTTTTAGCCCAATAATCCCAGCAAAAATTAGCCCCAGGCTTAATAAGCGGAATAAACTGGCTGATTCACCAAGAAAAATAATCCCAATTATCGCCGTACCAACTGCACCAATACCTGTCCAAACCGCATATGCAGTGCCCGTCGGCAATGTTTTCATTGCATAAGCTAATAACACTACACTAAACAACATGGCAACTAAAGTAATAATACTGGGGGTTAATCTGGTAAATCCTTGGGTATATTTCAATCCTATTGCCCAAACGATTTCAAGTAAACCGGCTATTAATAAAATTAACCAGGCCATCATTCCTCCTTGTATCTTGAAAACGGTTTAAAATAGTTACGATTAGATTTGGCAAGGTGCATGCAGCCCGATTCCTCCTTGTATCTTGAAAACGGTTTAAAATAGTTACGATTAGATTTGGCAAGGTGCATGCAGCCCGATTCCTCCTAGGGTTTTAAGCCCGTTAATTAGCGACCGGCGCATACACTGAGCCACTCATCTGAAACCCGAACAGTTGTCCGTACTCCATAACGCATTTGCAAGGATGGGTAATCATGAGTCAGCCAAATCCACTTTGTGTGGGTATTGATGTTTCTAAAGCAACGCTGGACATAGCAGCCAGCTGTGATATTGCACAGTTTACGGTCAGTAATGACTCTGACGGTTTTGATGCCATTATCGCCGAATTGAGAAAGCATTCGGTGGTGTTGGTTCTGATGGAGGCAACTGGCGGGCTTGAAGCTACTGTGGCCTGCTCGCTCCAGGCTGAAGGCTTTGACGTCACTGTGATCAATCCCAGACAATCCCGAGACTTTGCCCGCGCTATGGGCTATCTGGCAAAAACTGACCGTATTGATGCCAAAGTGCTTGCACAAATGGCAGAGGTTATTAATCGACATCCGGAGCGAGAGCGCTTTATCCGGACTCTGCCAAATGCAGAACGTCAGGTTCTTGCTGCGATGGTCGTACGCAGACGCCAGTTGATTACAATGTTGGTGGCAGAACGTAATAGGCTGTATACCGCACATCCACAGAATAGAAAAAGCATCATCATCAAGGCGCTGGAAGATGAACTTGCCAGAATCGATGAGGATATGAACAACCACATAAGGAACCACTTTAAGGATCTGGCCGCTAGGCTGAGCAGCATTAAAGGGGTTGGTACCATGACAGTTGCTGCGTTGTTGGCGGAGCTTCCCGAACTGGGCAGCCTCTCGAGGCGAGCTATTAGCGCGCTTGTAGGCGTTGCCCCCATAAACCGGGACTCGGGTACCATGCGTGGTCGGCGAACCATATTTGGCGGAAGGGACGGAGTCCGAACAGCACTTTATATGGCCGCGCTTGGAGCAACTCGCTTTAATCCGGTGATAAAAGCCTTTTACATGCGTCTGCTTGCAGCGGGAAAAGCCAAAAAAGTGGCGCTGGTCGCCTGTATGCGCAAGCTGCTGACTATCCTGAACGCGATGCTCAGAAAGAACGAAGAATGGAATGAGTCGTACCATCACGTTTCTCCATAATTTTAACGTTCAAGACAGTTGCTAACAACTAGGGTCGTCCCCAACAAAATGATATTTCTCAGGTCGTCCTGAGCAACAGATCAAACTGAAAAAATTATAACTAGGCAATATAATAACTGCAACACTATGTATATTTACTTAATTACCATTGAAGATTAGTTTAGTTAAAAAAATTAGACGTTCCATTTCTGTTACTGCACTCCCTGATAATGTCATAAATATTAGCTAACTTGCTGAGTTCTATCGCATTCAGGATAATAAATTATTCATACTTACCTAACAGGGTAATGGCAACGGTACTTTTGGCAGTTTGTTACTGTTGCTACATTCTGTAGATATCTATTTTAGTCAGGAATAATAATCGGTCTGACTAGCCGTTGATACTGATTGAATAGTATATATTTTTTCATAGCGAGTTAATGATCATAATCTAACGTGATGGCTTAAAGCAGGTTAAAATGAGCCTGTCACATTGAGAATGGTGGAGACAAATGAATGTTAGACTAATAAAGCTAACAAGCGTTACTGAGGATAGTTGTATATTTTAATACCACGAGCCGCCTGGCTTTATCCAGCATATTTACCATAACGTTATTAACAAGTAACCACATTGAATTTATACCGAATATGCGATTGACAGCAAAAAATAGGCCTGTACTAAACGCTACTGAAGGGCTCTAAAGACAAACCAGCAGCAGCATATGTACAGGCAATTATCAGGAAAAGAAAAACCAATTTATACTATATAGATTAGTGACTTAAAATATAGCTCATGCTTTTTTATCGGAAATTGGTTTACCTTGTTCAGCAGCTAACATAGCCAACGCTTGCATTTGTGCTGGTGTTTGAACCATTTGTCGATCACGTGTGGAACGCATCTCTCTAACAATACTTTCTAAACTTAGATTACTTTCTGGGTTTATTAATTCCCTTGTGGCAAGTAGTTGACCAGTACGCCCAACGCCAGCTCGACAATGTATTACTGGTAATAATTTATTTTTATCCCCTATCGCTCTGCTTCCCTTTTTCTCATACATATCATTTTTTTTATTAACAACGGCATTAACATGCTCAGCTAATTCTTTTAATCCTTCATTACCAGAGGCAGTTCGATCCGGCCAATTAGGAACATGAATAACAGGTATGGTAACTTTAGCATCTTGACCTTTATCAATGACTTGTAATAAATATTGATGATAATCTAATCCGTCAGCTAATTTGCCCTCACCGTTACCTTTTGCAGTGACTAAAACATCACCATATTGATTGCTTTTTCTAAAATATTCGGGCAATTTCTCGCCAAATTCTGGATTAATATCTTTTTCTGATGCCAATACAACCAGCGCAGGTGTCCGATTAGCCACCAACATCTTAAAATAATCTTCCATTGATTTTGGTTTTGGATATTGGCAAGCAATAGCCACATTCTGACCAGCAATTTGTACCCGATTGGCGGATAGAGGCTGACCATTCGGGGCTGTCACAGCCGTTGCTTTTGCGGTCCAGATATTGCCAAATCGTTGATTCTCAACTTTCTCAATATATTGTGATTTGTCTATGTTGGTATTGCTAAATTCGTCTGTTAATTTTTTAAATAAATTTTCAGCTAACTTAGCGGTTTGCTGTTGGTCTTCTGCTGACATTCTACGTGGCGGTAATGGCGGTGCGGGTACCTCTGGATCACTTAACATTCTCTTTAATTTTGTTGGTAGTATATCTGTATCAGTAGCATTTTCTAATTTAGTCGTACCTTCATCCATCTTAGCGGATGATCTTTTATCACGAATGTAATTGCCCTTCGTTTCTTCAAATTGCTTAAGTAACTCCAGCGGTGATGCTTTATCTAATATTTTTGCGCTAGTGGAATTTTTTATTTCGTTAATAATTTTTTCAGCACTCAATTTATTACTAGGTTTAGATACTTGAGTTGCGGCAACCAGAAAAGCCGAGCGGTCATATCCTTTACTACCATGTATTACTGGTAATACTTTATTGAGATCATGTACTGTTTTACTATTTTTTGGTAAAGCTCAGTCGAATGATCATGGCTTGCCAGATTAATACGATCAGCGATAGCCTTTAACCCTTCATTATTGATGCTATTTTTTCCTAGCCAATTATTAATATGAATAACAGGCACTTGATATGAATGCTTACCTTCCTTAATTTCTATTTGATACTCGTCATAGTTAAATTTGCCAGCAGATCGATTTTCCACACCCTTTTCAACCTTAACTGACACACTGCCATACTTTCCACTTTGCTTAAAATATTCAGGTAAGCCTCCAGTCTCAATGTCCTTATTTGATGCCAAGACAACCAGAAGTGGCGTTTGATTATCAGATAGCATTTTAAAATAACTTTCTAAATATTCTGTTTTAGAATACTCACTGATCATTGCCACATTCCGATCCGCAATTTGCACGCGATTTGCGGGTAATAACTTACCATCCGGCGCTTTAACTAAAGTTGCCTCAGCCAGCAAAAGCTTATTATTTCGTTGGTTACTGAGAAGGATACCATCATCGCCAATTATGCTTGCCGCACTCGATACTTCACCAGCAACCGCTTTTTCTGATGGTATATTCAGGGTTTCTGTCGCACCTAACTTTGGCTTAGGAGGAAGCTGCGGTGGGTTGGTTAACTTTTTTTCCGCCACAGTAGGTTTTGCTGGAATTTCCGGTGGCGTTACATCAATCTCAAAATTCATACCAGCATGACGCCGCGTTTGATTACTGTCTAGATCCGTTTCAGTATCAAAATGGGATTTGTGCCGTAACAAAATGGACGACGATTCGCTATTCTTGATAATATTACGCCCTTGATACTCAGTTTTTTGCGTCCCATTTTGGCCGCCAGATGCCTCATCTGAGGCATAATTGGTATTAGGTATTACATTATTATAAATCGGTAAAATATTAGGCATCATAAAACCCCTTATTTTTAAGTTAATCTATTACTTTTCAGCTACACATTGTTCTGATTTTTCAAGCAATAATTCAAAAGTATCAATAATTTCATATGTGTTGATCTCATATAAAGGCAATTACACCCATAATATAAGATGTTGTTCTTCATTAAGTGCGGCAATTGGTTGCCAACGTAGCTGGGTCAAATTATTAAAATGCAATAAAGATAAGAAAGTAATATTTTTTTGCGTTAACTCATTTACATGACCTAAATCAGTAAAAATATATCAATCAAACTGATCAATTAACCCCAAATAAAAGTCAAATTTATTATCAATAGTTAAACTGAAAGTTTCCTGTTTGGATGTTTTTTCTATTGGTTCAAGACCAATATGATTAAAAAGTAATGATACTTTTTGGTGGAAAATAGCAAGTTGATGCACTAAACAATACCCCTTATTAAAAAATAACTTCTGTGCTTACTGCTTTTATTTGGCGTTATTCTTATTATTTATTAAAAAAAATAAAAAATGCTATTTAATCCCGCTCAAACTAAATTAATAAAGCAAAATGAATAGTCCATTTAAACATAGAAAAATTAATTATTTCTAATCATGCTCTTTTACAGAAAATAATTATTAGTTACAAATAAAAAACGATACAACTAGCCTGTTTCACAGCAAATAGGAAAGTGACCTAATTAACAATTATGCAAAATAATTTTTACATCTCATCGGTTAGCACGTTTCAGCTAGTTGAGCTTTAAGCAAAATAGATTATAAGAATGGAGATCATCACTTTTTTACTAATAACAACATTAGATGGAGCTAATATGAATAACGTTATTAAACCTCTGAGCTGGGTTATTTTTGCTCTGCTAGGTGCCTTTTCATTGGGTTATATTGCCCACAATCGAGGTGAACAAATTAACGCATTATGGATTGTTGTTGCGGCAGTTTGTATCTACTTAATTGCCTATCGTTACTATGAGCGCTATATCGCCAATCAGGTTCTTGCTATCGATCCGACTCGCATGACTCCCGCTCTTCGCTATAATGATGGCTTAGATTATGTACCAACCAATAAAAAAATCCTATTTGGTCATCATTTCGCTGCCATTGCCGGAGCGGGTCCTTTAGTTGGGCCAGTGCTTGCTGCCCAAATGGGCTATTTGCCTGGTATGCTGTGGATATTAGCGGGAGTTGTTTTTGCTGGTGCAGTGCAGGATCTGATGGTACTGTTTGTATCTGTTCGCAGTGATGGACGTTCACTTGGTGAATTGGTAAAAACCGAAATGGGAAATATCGCAGGGATCACGATCCTTATTGCTTGCTTTATGATTATGGTGATTATTCTTGCTGTTTTGGCCATGATTGTCGTAAAAGCCTTAACGCATAGCCCTTGGGGAACTTACACGGTAGCCTTTACCATCCCGCTAGCCATTTTTATGGGGGTGTACATCCGTTATATTCGCCCTGGCCAAATTGGTGAAATTTCAATTATTGGTTTTACTTTCTTAATCTTTGCTATCGTTTCAGGTGAATGGGTTAGCAAAAATGAAAGTTGGGCCTATTATTTCGATTTCGATGGTATTCAGCTAACCTGGCTACTGATCATTTATGGCTTTATCGCTGCAGTGCTGCCTGTCTGGTTACTATTGGCGCCACGAGATTATCTATCAACTTTCTTAAAAATTGGTACCATTATCGGACTGGCTATCAGCATTATCATTACTCGTCCTACGTTACAAATGCCAGCACTGACCCAATTTATTGATGGTAGCGGACCAGTATGGTCTGGTGAACTATTTCCTTTCCTATTTATTACCATCGCCTGTGGTGCCGTTTCGGGCTTTCATGCTTTGATTGAATCAGGTACAACACTAAAAATGTTAGCAAATGAAAATCAGGCCTGTTTGATTGGTTACGGTGGCATGCTAATGGAGTCGTTTGTCGCTATCATGGCATTAATTGCGGCTTGCATCATCGATCCCGCGGTCTATTTTGCAATGAATAGCCCAATGTCAATGTTAGCGCCGGTTGGAACCTCTGACGTGGTGGCTTCCGCGGCGCAAATAATCAGTAGCTGGGGATTTCATATTACACCAGAAACCCTAATCAACATTGCTAACGAAGTTGGAGAACAATCTATTATTTCAAGAGCCGGTGGGGCACCAACCCTGGCTGTTGGGATGGCTTATCTACTACATAGTGCATTTAGCGGCTTACTCAATGTCTCGTTCTGGTACCATTTCGCGATCTTGTTCGAAGCGTTATTCATTTTAACCGCTGTCGATGCTGGAACAAGAGCTGCACGCTTTATGTTGCAAGATTTATTAGGTGTTATATCACCACCGCTAAAAAGAACCGATTCATTACTTGCCAATGTTATTGCCACAATACTTTGTGTGTTAGCGTGGGGATATTTTCTTTATCAAGGTATAGTAGATCCATTAGGCGGTATCAATACATTATGGCCACTGTTCGGTATTGCCAATCAGATGCTAGCAAGTATGGCGTTAATGCTCTGCACCGTCGTTTTATTCAAAATGAAACGACATATTTATGCTTGGGTAACCCTATTACCTACCAGTTGGCTGATCATTTGTACGATGACAGCGGCTTGGAAGAAAGTATTTAGTAAAAATATTAGTATCGGTTTTTTGGCCATTGCCAACAAATTTCAGTCGCTAATTAACAGCGATAATATTCCGCCACAATATAGCCAATCTCAGTTAGTGCAATTAGTTTTTAATAATCGTGTCGATGCAGGATTGACCAGTTTTTTTATGATCACGGTGGTGATTTTAGCATTGTTTTCAATCAGAACGATTTTAAGCGCGCTCAAATCAGCCATCCCGATCAGCCGTGAAACACCCTACTTAGCAATAGCGGCAAATGATGAGAACATTATTGTGAATCCACAGCGAATTATTAATACCTAAGTCCTAAATCACTAATGGCTAATAACAAACAGATAAATCAATAGCTAAGATAATAGAAAATATTGCGGAAACAATAATAGCCTGAAATTTTCAGGCTATTATTAGCAATAAAAAATAATGCTCCTATCACTCCATTCATTGTTAACAAACAACCTTTAATTAAAAGCGATAGATTAGCTAAATATTATTTCACCCGAGAAACATATTCACCGGAGCGGGTATCAACTTTAATTACCTCACCAATTTGAACGAATAGCGGAACTTTTACCACCGCACCGGTACTTAATGTTGCCGGTTTTCCGCCAGTACCTGCTGTATCCCCCTTTAAACCCGGATCGGTATCAACCACTGCCAGTTCAACAAAATTCGGTGGCGTGATAGCAATAGGCTGTCCATTCCATAATGTAACAATGCAATCAGCTTGATCGATTAACCATTTTGCATTATCACCGACCGCTTTTTCATCAGCAGCTAGTTGCTCAAAAGTCTCATTATTCATAAAATGCCAAAACTCACCATCACTGTATAGATAGGTCAAGTTCAGATCCATAACATCAGCATTTTCGACAGAATCAGTTGACTTAAATGTTTTTTCTAATAACTTATTAGAAATTAATTTACGGATCCGTACGCGAGCAAACGCTTGCCCTTTGCCTGGTTTGACAAATTCGCTTTCCACAATTGCACAAGGCTCGCCATCTAACATGATTTTAAGACCTGAGCGAAATTCATTGGTACTATAGGTAGCCATAGAAATCCTCTAAATTTTTTAAGTAAAAATGGCATAGCCAAAAAATGTTTAATATTGTAACTCAAAAAAGCCCTGCCAGAGAAGTCTGGCTACAACAACTTGCAGAAGCTGTCACTGATCCTGACGAATTGCTACGATTACTGTCACTACAAAATGATCCGGAATTGCGTGCTGGAAGTGCTGCTCGTGCTTTATTTCCGCTGCGCGTACCTCACCCTTTTATTGCAAAAATGCGGATCGGTGATGCCAATGATCCCCTTTTACGGCAAGTTATTACGCTAAAATCTGAATTTAATCTTACGCCAACATTTTCGACTGACCCGTTAAATGAGCAAAATAGTCCAATTCCAGGATTATTACATAAATATCAGGATCGCGTCCTACTATTAGTGAAAGGAGGTTGTGCCGTTAATTGCCGCTACTGCTTCCGGCGTCACTTTCCGTATGAAGAAAACAAAGGCAACAAACAAAATTGGCAGACTGCATTAAATTATATTCAACGCCATACTGAGCTTAATGAAGTTATTTTTTCAGGCGGCGATCCTTTGATGGCAAAAGATCATGAGTTAGATTGGCTGATGTCACAGTTAGAAACTATCCCTCATATCAAACGGCTTAGGATCCATAGCCGATTACCGGTGGTTATTCCTGCTCGCATTACCACAACACTTTGCCAACGTTTCAATATTTCTCGATTACAGATTATTATGGTGACTCATATCAATCATGCCAACGAAATTGACAGTGAGTTTAGTCGCGCGATGGAACAGTTAAAACAGGTAAGTGTTACCTTATTAAATCAAAGTGTACTTTTGCGCGGTGTGAATGATAATGCTGACTGTCTCGCTAAATTAAGTAATAAACTGTTTGAAAACGGCATACTACCTTATTATTTACATCTATTAGATAAAGTCCAAGGTGCCGCCCATTTTATGGTAACGGATGAAGAGGCTCGCATCATAATGAAAGAACTGCTTACCCGTATCTCAGGCTATCTGGTACCGAGATTAACCAGAGAAATAGGTGGAAAATTGAGTAAAACACCGATTGACTTACAATTACAATTTAGCTACATGATAAAACGCATGATCCTATATTATTCAGGATCATGCTTAGCATGCGTTATGGACACTTATAAACTTGTCCTATCATTTTACTGTCAGTAGGAATAAAACTCGAGAGTAACGTTTCCGTTGGGCTATTAGCGCCATAAATAACATTACCTCCCATCTCAGCAGCTTTATTGCGTAAATTATTTGCTGCGCCACGCAGTGAACTAGACTCATTATTTACGCCACTAAGCCAATTACTTTGGGTGCCGGTAACCGACCCTAAATGCCGACATTCACTTCCTGGCTGGGCATTAACGAAACGAACTTTTTCACCCGCGGTGGTAATTTTATTGGTTGTTGAACAGCCAGCCAAGACAAATAGTGTGGCACTAAGCAATACTTTAATTCGCATGTTGTTCCTCATTTACTTTTAGCTATATATTAATATCAACGCTTACATTACCGAATTTTTTTGCCAAATTAAGCTTATTATCAATAACAACATAATATCCAGCCAAATAGTTTGGCCATCAATCTTTTATACCAGCGTGTTAACAACATTTTACCCTATTCTAGTAAATATACTCGGTTAAATCATATTATCGCAAAATTAAATCATCTTATGTGAAAAAATAGACTTAAAGCCAATAACCAGCCGCTAGCAAACCCTTAATGAAATCAAATTGCAAACAGATAAAAATTTGATAATGAAAAACCCCGAGTCAAAAGTTAAACTCAGGGTTCTTCTCGTGATAAGGATAACGATGTTAGGATTTTAATACCTTACATCATACCACCCATACCACCCATACCAGCAGCAGCACCTAGATCAGCTTTATCTTCTTTTGGTAAATCAGTTACCATAGCTTCAGTTGTGATCATAAGACCGGCGATTGAGGCAGCAAATTGTAAAGCCGAACGAGTAACCTTAGTTGGATCCAGAATACCCATGTCAAGCATGTCGCCATACTCTTCAGTTAAAGCGTTATAACCGTAGTTGCCTTTACCTTGTTTAACATTGTTAACAACCACAGCTGATTCTTCACCCGCATTCTCAACAATTTGGCGCATAGGTGATTCCATCGCGCGAAGGGCGATATCAATACCAACTTTTTGATCTTCGTTGTCACCTTTCAACTTATCTAATGCAGCTGCAACACGAACCAGAGCAACACCGCCGCCAGCAACAATACCTTCCTCTACGGCTGCACGAGTTGCATGCAACGCATCATCAACACGGGCACGTTTCTCTTTCATTTCAACTTCAGTCGCAGCACCTACTTTAATCACCGCAACACCGCCTGATAACTTGGCAATACGCTCTTGTAATTTTTCACGATCATAATCGGAGGTTGCTTCATCACGTTGTTGCTTAATTTGTTCGATACGGCTTTTAATCGTGCTTTTTTCACCGATACCATCAATAATAGTGGTGTTATCTTTGTTAATAACGATACGTTTCGCTTGACCTAAATCTTCTAGCGTCGCTTTCTCCAACTCCATACCGATCTCTTCAGAGATAACAGCACCTTTGGTTAGAATAGCAATATCCTGCAACATGGCTTTACGGCGATCACCAAAACCAGGGGCTTTTACCGCAGCAACTTTTACAATACCACGTAAGTTGTTTACCACCAATGTCGCCAGGGCTTCACCTTCAACATCTTCAGCAATAATCAACAACGATTTGCCTGCTTTAGCGACAGCTTCCAATGCAGGTAACAATTCACGAATATTAGAAACTTTTTTATCTACTAACAAGATATAGGCATTTTCTAATTCGACAGAGCCCGCATCTGGCTTATTAATAAAATAAGGAGACAAATAACCGCGATCAAATTGCATACCTTCAACAGTAGCTAGTTCGTCTTCTAAACCGGAACCTTCTTCAACGGTAATAACACCTTCTTTGCCAACTGCTTTCATTGCTTTAGCAATTAATTCACCGACGGTTTTATCAGAGTTAGCCGAAATCGTACCGACTTGTTCAATCTCTTTATTATCAGCACACGGTTTAGATAATTTTTTCAATTCTTCAACTGCCGCAGAAACCGCTTTATCAATACCGCGTTTTAAATCCATTGGGTTCATGCCGGCAGCAACCGCTTTTAAACCTTCGCTAACAATCGATTGAGCGAGTACTGTTGCTGTGGTTGTGCCATCACCTGCTGCATCATTTGCCTTAGATGCAACTTCTTTTACCATCTGGGCACCCATATTTTCGAATTTATCTTCTAATTCGATTTCACGCGCAACAGACACACCATCTTTAGTAATTGAAGGTGCTCCGAAAGATTTATCCAGAATTACATTACGGCCTTTCGGACCTAAAGTAACTTTAACTGCATCAGCAAGAATACTCACTCCACGAAGCATTTTTGCACGGGCGTCAATCCCAAATTTTACGTCTTTAGCTGCCATTGTTTCTTTCCTTTAAATTCATTCATTCTGAAGATCTAAGCGAGAAATTATTTTTCAACAATTGCCAGAATATCGCTTTCTGACATAATCAATACTTCGTCGTTATCAATCTTTTCTGTCTTCACGCCATAGCCGTCGTTAAAAATAACAGTATCGCCAACTTTCACATCTAACGGTTTATTTTCACCATTTTCTAAAATGCGACCGTTACCAACAGCTAGCACTTTGCCTCGAGTTGACTTACCAGCAGCAGAGCCCGTCAAAACAATGCCTCCAGCAGATTTAGCTTCAACTTCTTCGCGCTTGATGATAACCCGATCATGCAATGGACGTATCTTCATTAATAGATCTCCTATAAATAAAATCCATATAAGGTAAATAAGGATGATACTAGTATGTCTTATTAAACCAGTACCCTGTTTGACGAAATGGGGTCAATTAAAATCAGTTCAAGGGGGTATACAAAAAATTTTTCATTTTTTCTTTCTACTTTAAAAACAAAATCGTTAGTATTATTTATCATCATGATCTTCTTTTTTAGAAAATTTGTCTTCATGTTTAATGCTGTTTGATGGAGAATCAGATTTTCTATCAAATTCGCCTTCATAGGTATGCCCTTTTGAAGAACGGTTAAAATTATCGTTAGCTGCCCCGGCAGAATAAAAATGAATATGTGGCATAAGCTTCACGACTATCAGTTTTTGGATCGGAGAAAATAGTAGTAACAAACCTAAAAAATCCGTAAAAAAACCAGGTATGATTAACAGAATACCTGCAATCACTAAGGCCACATTCTTAATCATCTCCTCGGCCGGATTTTCACCGTCAGCTAATTTTTGACGTATTAACAATAAGTTCTTAATTCCCTGACTTTTTACTAAAGAAATTCCAAGGCATGAAGTTAAAACGACCAATATTAAAGTGGTTAATACACCTATGCTCTCAGCAACTCTAACAAAAATAACTGCTTCGATATAAATTAACAGGCATAAAAGTATGAATGGAAACCAACGCATACAATTCTCCTAATATTTGCTAATAAAACGCTAGCCTCTTGACTTAGCAAGATAAATTGGCTTAAAAAAATGAATATCACAATATTTGCTTTATAAGCCGATAATACCTATATGATGCAGATCTATCATACATTTTTCAATGATAAAAAATTTTAATGTTTTTAATGGGTTATGTGAATGTGATCACACATATCATATTTAATCCACTAAGATGCATATATAGTATTCCATATTTATGACAATACCACTATTTCGGAATATATATCACGGTTATAATTAAAATCTTAATTATTAATTTCAAATCTGACGTTAATATAATCCATTTTTACTATTACATTACATATTCAGTTAGTAAATCGCTATTTAATTTTAAGAAGGTTTGTATGTCTAAAAGTATCCGTTCTGAAGAAGACCTATTAGGTAAACGAGATGTACCTGCTGAAGCCTATTATGGTATTCATACATTGCGTGCGATCGAGAATTTCTATATTAGCGACCGAACTATTAATCATGTACCCGAATTTATTCGTGGAATGGTAATGGTAAAAAAAGCAGCGGCAATGGCAAATAAAGAACTAAAAACCATTCCACAAAAACAAGCAGATGCGATTGTTAATGCCTGTGACCAAATTTTAGATAAAGGCAAGTGCATGGATCAGTTTCCAGTAGATGTCTTTCAAGGGGGAGCCGGTACATCATTAAATATGAATACTAACGAAGTCCTGGCTAACATTGGTCTTGAATTAATGGGACATAAAAAAGGTGAATACCAATATTTAGATCCCAATGACCATTTAAATAAGAGTCAATCAACTAATGATGCCTATCCAACCGGCTTTCGAATTGCGGTTTATAACTCTATTACTAACCTAATTAAATCAATTACCCTACTTCAAGAAGGTTTTGAACAAAAAGCCAACCAATTTAAAGATATTCTTAAAATGGGTCGCACCCAATTACAAGATGCGGTTCCTATGACAGTAGGGCAAGAATTTCATGCATTTGCTACATTATTAAAAGAAGAAATAAAAAATTTACACCGCGCTAGTGAATTATTACTTGAAGTCAATCTTGGTGCAACCGCAATCGGAACCCGAGTAAATACCGCTGCCGGTTATCAAGAATTGGTGGTAAAAAAATTAGCTGAAGTAACAGGATTGCCCTGCATTCCGGCAGAAGATTTAATTGAAGCAACTTCCGACTGTGGTGCTTATATTACAGTACATGCAGGATTAAAACGCTTAGCCGTTAAACTATCAAAAATCTGTAATGATCTTCGCCTACTCTCTTCCGGCCCTCGTGCTGGTTTAAAAGAAATCAATCTACCCGAACTACAAGCGGGTTCATCTATTATGCCTGCTAAAGTCAATCCTGTTATCCCTGAAGTGGTTAATCAAGCATGCTTCAAAGTTATTGGCAACGATACTTGTGTTACTATCGCAGCGGAAGCAGGACAATTGCAATTAAATGTGATGGAGCCGGCAATCGGCCAGGCAATTTTTGAATCTATTTCATTAATGAATAATTCTTGCCGTAATTTACTGGAAAAATGTATTAACGGTATTACCGTCAATAAAGAAATATGCGAAAAATATGTTTTTAATTCGATTGGTATTGTCACTTATCTTAATCCATTTATCGGTCATCATAATGGCGATATCGTCGGTAAAATATGCGCTGAAACAGGTAAAAATGTTAGAGAAGTAGTATTAGAGCGAGGTTTACTAACAGAAGAACAATTAGACGATATTTTCTCTGTTGAAAATCTAAAAAATCCTCAGTATAAAGCGAAACGCTTTGATGACTAAATTAGCATGTTAACAATAAAAATTAATTCGTCTTAATTTTTAAGGCACGCTCTCTGCAAAGAAGCGTGCCTTTTACTTTATGCATATACAAAAAACAAACAAAATATTATCAATTACTTTAAGGAGTAAACATTATGTTAGCCGTAGAATTTATTATTGTTCTGCTGGCCATCTTTCTGGGAGCACGACTAGGAAGTATCGGTATAGGCTTTGCTGGCGGTCTTGGCGTCTTGATGCTGGCAATTTTAGGCGTTAAACCAGGAACAATACCCTATGATGTTATTTCCATTATTATGGCTGTTATCGCCGCTATCTCGGCCATGCAAATTGCCGGTGGATTAGATTATTTGATTGATCAAACAGAAAAATTACTTCGTAAAAATCCTAAATACATTACCATCTTAGCACCGATCGTTACCTATTTTCTGACTTTATTTGCAGGTACAGGTAATATTTCATTGGCAACTTTACCGGTTATTGCAGAAGTTGCTAAAGAAAATGGTATTAAACCCTGCCGGCCCTTATCAACAGCTGTTGTTGCGGCACAAATCGGCATCACTGCATCACCGATTTCAGCGGCTGTGGTCTATATTGCTTCGGTTATGGAAAATCCTGCCATGGTTAGTAAACCCATTAGCTATATTAGCTTACTAGCGATTCTCTTACCGGCAACTTTTTTAGCTATTTTACTTATGTCATTCATTATTTCTTGGTGCTTTGATTCTAAACTGGCTGATGATCGCATTTATCAACAACGTTTAGCCGCCGGATTAATTGAATTAAGAGGTTGTCAGTCTAAAAAAATTAAAGCTGGCGCGAAAAAGTCAGTGTTATTTTTTCTGCTAGGTGTCATATGTGTGGTTATTTATGCCATGATTAATAGCCCCAGTCTTGGTCTAATTGAAACACCACTAATGAATACGACCAATGCAATTTTGATTATTATGTTAAGTGTAGCGACCTTAATTACACTAAGTTGCCATGTTAAAACAGATGCTATCTTAAATTCTAGTACCTTTAAAGCAGGTATGAGTGCCTGTATCTGTATTTTAGGCGTAGCATGGTTAGGCGATACTTTTGTCCAGGCTAATATTGAGTGGATAAAAGCCACTGCCGGTCAACTTATTCATAATCATTCATGGATGCTAGCGGTGATATTTTTCATCTGTTCTGCACTCCTCTATTCTCAGGCTGCAACGGCTAAGGCGCTAATGCCCATGGCTCTTGCTTTAAACGTCAGTCCATTAACCGCGATTGCCTCTTTTTCTGCGGTTTCGGGTCTCTTCGTTTTACCAACCTATCCAACATTAGTTGCCCCTGTTCAAATGGATGACACCCGTACGACTCGCATTGGTCGCTTTGTGTTTAATCATCCATTTTTTATTCCTGGCACTATTGGTGTTTGCCTATCTGTCCTTTTCGGTTTTTTGTTTGGTAGCATCATCCTTTAATGTTAGAAAAATCTGATTCAAGGACCTAAAGTCCTTGAATTTTTATCGTAACAATCAATATTCTTTAAACAAATTAGCCACTAAAACTTTTACAATCGATAAACAGTAGGTTATAGTTCAATAATTATCTTATTTTAAACTTAACAGCTATTTTTAAATCTATTATGCAGAGACGTGTTTATGTTTTAGGCTTATTACTAATACTGTGTGGGACATTCCTTTTATCAACCGCAGCATATGCTATTTTTGAAAAAGGAGGAATGAATCAATTGCTCTCTGCTGATCAAGCCTTCGTGTTTGATTTTGAACAAAAAGAGAACAAATTGATAGTGAACTGGCAAATACAGCCCGGCTATTATCTCTATCAAAAACAGATAAAATTCCTTCCCAATCATGCCAAGCTCGGTAAATATCAATTACCAAAAGGAAAATATCATGAAGATGAATTTTTTGGTAAAACAGTTGTTTATTTTAATAATTTAGTTATTAATATTCCTATTATCAGTGCCACAGACCAAGCCAATATTGAAGTGAGATATCAAGGGTGTGCAGCTGCCGGCTACTGTTATTCACCAGAAACAAAAATTATTCCACTTAGCTCCGTCATTGCCACCAAAAAATCTCTAGCCACCAGTAAATTTGTTCAACCAAACGCTAACTCGTCAGCGAAAAAAGCGACTAGCGGAAAAACAGAGCAACCTTTTTCACCTTTGTGGGCACTGCTATTCGGTATTGGTGTTGCATTTACTCCTTGCGTCTTACCGATGTACCCTTTAATTTCAGGTATTATATTAGGTAAGCAAAGACCCAAAAGTTTAATAAAAATTTTTTGGTTAGCTTTTAGTTATGTTCAAGGAATGGCTCTCACTTATACCCTATTGGGGCTAATTGTTGCAGCGGCCGGTTTATCATTTCAAGCCACACTTCAGCACCCCTATGTTTTGATCATAATTTCCGTTCTGTTTATTCTGCTGGCATTTTCGATGTTTGGTTTTTATAACCTACAGCTACCATCTTCACTGCAAACAAAACTGATTAATTGGAGCGACCACCAAAAAGCAGGATCTTATTTTGGTGTATTTATTATGGGCGCACTGGCCGGACTTATCTGTTCTCCCTGTACCACAGCGCCACTCAGTGCTATTTTGCTTTATATTGCCCAAAGCGGAAATCTGTCAATCGGAAGTCTAACACTTTACCTATATGCATTAGGTATGGGGCTGCCACTTATTGGCATAATATTATTTGGCCATCGACTACTTCCTCGTAGCGGCCCTTGGATGCAATATGTTAAAGAAGCGTTTGGCTTTGTGATCTTAGCGTTACCCATTTTCTTACTCGAGCGGATTTTTGGCGAGATCTGGAGTCTTAGGTTAAGCAGTTTATTAATAACTGCATTTTGTATATGGGTGTTCATTCTATTACTTAAGAAACATAACGGCTGGGCGCGGATTGGTCAGATCTTATTTTTACTGTTGGCTATCATAGCAGCCCAGCCGCTACAAAATGGAATTTGGCAAATACCAGCCATATCAAAACCACAAGGCCATATGGATTTAAAATTTAAACAGGTAAAAAATTGGCAAGAAATCAAACAAGCAATAAACAATAATACTAGCAAAATAGTTATGCTTGATTTTTATGCTGATTGGTGTGTCGCCTGCAGGGAGTTTGAAAAATATACCTTTAGTGATCCCAAGGTCAAAAGTAAACTGGATAATATGTTATTACTGCAAGCCAATGTGACAGAAAATAATGCTGAACAAAAATCTCTTTTACAATATCTCGATGTCTATGGATTACCCACCATTATTTTCTATGATGATAAAGGCATCGAATTACCTAATTCACGGGTTTATGGTTTTATGAATAGCAAAATGTTCTATCAGCATTTAGAACAAATTACGCAACGGCAAGGGAAATAAACATGCACGTGAGCAAGTACTGAACTCTGTACTACAACTGTTAGAACAACATGGCCTTGGCTGTAATATTGAAATATTACTTAATAAACTTAAAGTAGAATTCAATAAATCGCGTCAATTTTGGCCAAATAATGAAGCGTTGCTTTATGATTGTTTACGTCACCATAGTCAACAAATTGAGACCTGGCAGCGGCAGATACAACTCAATGACCAACTTTCGCCGGAAGAAAAACTATTAGCCCGTTATAACCAGTTAGCTCAAAAAGTCAGCGATAATCGCTTTCCAGGCTGCCTATTTATTGCTGCATGCAGTATTTTTCCAGATCCAGAGCATCCAATTCATCAACTGAGTGAACAGCAAAAAAAATTGTCATTTAATTTTAGTCTTGAGCTGCTAAGGCAACTAGATATAGACGACAGCAAGCAAGTTGCTAAGCAAATGGAGTTAATTTTAGAAGGTTGTCTAAGCAAATTAGTGGTTAAGAGAAATATTGAAAATGTTTTGATCGCAAAACTACTAGCAGAAGATATCTTAACTATTGCTAAATGTAGAAAGAATGATGCATTAAATTAAAAAAATAATTTACAAAAAAGATAGTCATTATCTCGTGGTTCAAAAAAACAGCAAATAAGCATGATTTCGCGTTTTTTACCGGAAATACATTGACGAGTTGTGTGGAATAGGGTTTAATGCGCGGCGTTGCCCGGATAGCTCAGTCGGTAGAGCAGAGGATTGAAAATCCTCGTGTCGGTGGTTCGATTCCTCCTCCGGGCACCACATTCCTAGCACGGTGATTGAAACTGAGAATTTCGATTATTTTTTGAAATCATTCTCGATTGAATATTGATTTAATGATTTTACTGCATCCAGACTTACGGCCCTGTTGCAAAGATCGAATCGAATCGCTGATAATCATTCCTGACGATTTAATCAATGATGCCCTACATGAATGTTTTTAAAGGTCGACACTTTACCCGCGACATCATACTGTGGGCGGTACGCTGGTACTGTAAATACGGCATTAGTTATCGTGAGCTGCAAGAGATGCTGGCCGAGCGCGGCGTGCATGTTAACCACACTACCCTCTATCGCTGGGTTCAGCGTTATGCACCTGAAATGGAAAAACGGCTGCGGTGGTACTGGCGTAACCCTTCCGCTCTTTGCCCGTGGCACATTGACGAAACGTATATAAAGGTGAATGGCCGCTGGGCTTATCTGTATCGCGCTGTAGACAACAGGGGGCGTACTCTGGATTTTTACCTTTCACCACGGCGTAATAGCAAAGCGGCATACCGGTTTCTGGGTAAAATTTTAAATAATGTAAAACAGGGACAGATCCCACGCGTTATCAATACAGATAAGTCTCCGACATATGCTCGTGCGCTTGCTCAGCTCAAACGTGAAGGCCAATGTCCGTCTGATGTTGAACACCGACAGATTAAGGGTTCTGTCGCATTAATGTTGAAAGTTTAATTTGTGGTAGTTAGAAGAATTGTTAGGCGACTAAGGTGTAAAAAGCATCGGCTGGACAGAGAATTAGGCCATTGATCGGGATTTGTTGTTTATGGCGCATATGCAATATTTCTATTCCTTCCAGTAAAACTTTTGCCGTTCGGTACGTCTTAAAACCAAGCAAGCTCGATAGCGTTTTTTAATGAAACGGTGATCTTGCTCTACCATGTTATTTTTATAACGGCACTGTCTTATTTTCATCCCCAGTTCACGCTGATTAAGTGACATCAATGCCGCCAGATTAGCACCACTTTTATCAATATTCACCCCCATAGGGTAGGTATTTTGATGGATAGCTTTCCTCAAAAAGCGTAATGCAGATTTTTTATTTCGCTTTTGACTGAGAACAAAATCTATCGTTTCACCGCTAGCCTCAACGGCACGATAAAGATAATGCCATTTCCCTTTTATCCTGATATAGGTTTCATCCAGATACCAGGTGCCGCCATAGATTTTTCGTTTCTTTCTGGCAACCCTGGCGAGTTTTGGCGTTAGTCGTAAAACCCAGCGATGAATGGTGGAGTGATCAACAAAAATACCTCTTTCCTGCATCATCTCCTCAAGGTTGCGCAAGCTTAAGGAATACGCCAGATACCAACGTAGACACACTAAAATGACATCGACGGGATAATGGAGACGTTTAAAGCTTTGTTTAACAATACACATGGAAGCTACTCATATCTGAAAACAATATTCAAATATTCATTTTATCAGGCTGACATTTTTAATGCGACAGAACCCGTAAACTACTATTATCGCTTGTCGATATGGGATTGCCATTAGCGACAGAAGCACTTGATCCAAATAGCCCACAATATTTAGGTGATTTATTCAGTTGGTCCGCTATAGGTGCTAGAACAACTGAATCGCAAACACATCGTGAAATGGCTTCAGGACTCTCCATGCCGGTTGGTTTTAAAAATGGTACTGATGGTAATTTAGTTACAGCAATTAATGCAATGAAAGCTGCTGCAATGCCACATCGGTTTATGGGTATCAATCAATCAGGTCAGGTTTGTTTATTACAAACGCAAGGTAACCCTGATGGTCATATCATTTTAAGAGGAGGGGAAAAGCCAAATTACAGTGTGCAAGATATTGCAAATTGTGAAATACAGATGCGCAATGCTAATTTATCACCCTCTTTAATGATTGATTGTAGCCATGGTAATTCTCAAAAAGATTTTCGCCGTCAACCGCAAGTTGTTGAATCTATTATTGAACAAATTACAAATGGTAATCGGTCAATTACCGGTATGATGCTGGAAAGCCATATTAATGAAGGAAGTCAATCTTCTGAGCAATTACGTTCTAAAATGAAATATGGTGTTTCTGTCACTGATGCTTGTATTAGTTGGGAAACAACAGAGGCAGTATTAAGAAAATTACATACTAAAATTCGTTCAGTACTTAAAGAGCGTATTAAGACCCTAGAAAAAGCAAGTTAATTCAAGGTAAATTGATGTCAGCAGAATTATTACAATTACGTCAACAAATTGATGAAATCGATAAATCATTACTAGCTTTATTAGCAAAAAGAATGCAATTAGTGACGGCAGTTGGTGAGGTAAAAAGCTAACAAGGGTTACCTATCTATGTGCCAGAGCGTGAGGCTTCAATGTTGGAGGCGCGTCGCAAAGAAGCGGAAAAAATAGGTATTGCTCCTGATCTGATTGAAGATATCTTACGCCGCATTATGAGAGAATCTTACCTACATGAAAATAATCAAGGATTTAAAAAATTAAATGCTGATCTAGGGCCGATTATCATTGTAGGCGGCCAAGGTCGGATGGGAAAATTATTTAGTCGCTTATTTAGACTCTCGGACTATGAAGTTTATAGTTTGAGCGAACAAGATTGGGATAGAGCTGATGAATTATTGGCTAATGCGGCGCTAGTAATGATTAGTGTTCCCATTCACTCAACGCTAGAAGTTATCCATAAATTGCCAAAATTGTCTGAAGATACATTATTGATGGATATCTCTTCTATTAAGCAGCAACCGCTTGAAGCTATGTTATCAGTGCATAATGGGCCTGTTGTTGGCTTACATCCCATGTTTGGCTCAGATATAAATAGTATTGCTAAACAGGTTATTATTTATTGTGAAGGGAGAAATCCACAAGCATACCAATGGTTATTAGAACAATTGACTGTTTGGGGAGCCAGATTACATAAAATTAATGCTGTAGAACATGATAAATGTATGGGATTTATCCAGGCACTTCGTCATTTTACTACTTTTGCTTATGGACAATATTTATCAGAACAAAAAGTCGATCTGCAACAATTGTTAACCCTTTCATCGCCTATTTATCGATTAGAGTTAGCAATGGTTGGACGTCTGTTTGCTCAGGATCCACAACTTTATGCAGATATTATTATGGCATCCGATCAAAACATTGATTTAATTGCTAAATATTACCAAAGTTTTGGTCATTCTGTTGGATTGCTTAAAGAGAAAGATAAGGAAGAGTTTATTTCTCAATTTGAGAGAATTAGCCAATGGTTTGGTCAAGATGCTAAACGGTTCATGCAAGAAAGTAATACATTATTACAACAAGCTAATGATATTAGCCGTTAATTTACTGTTATTAATACTTTTTAAAAACCGGTTATACAACCGGTTTTTTAGTTAGCAACACCGGTAGATACTAAATTATCAGCTGGGTAGCAGCCTAAAATTTTTATTGAGCGTGTCATTGCAGTTAACTTTTCTAAAGCATGTTGCATATCTAATGAGCGTAAGTTTGCCTGTACATCAATGTAAAACATTTCTTCCCATGGTTTGTTATCGATAGGGCGAGATTCTAATTTACTCATAACAATATTATGTTCTTTCAATACTAATAATGCATCGACTAAAGCACCGGCATGTTGGCTGGTCGCGATCAACAATGTAGTTTTAGCGGGAATTTGCTCTGATACTTGTACTGCATCACGTGCGATAATAATAAAACGGGTCATATTATTCGATTGATTGGCTATATTATGTTCTAAAATGGTCAAGCCATATAACGTGCCGCCAATTTCACTACCCAATGCAGCCACTTTAGCTGAATTAATTTTAGCCACTTTTTGCATAGCACTGGAACTACTATCGCAATATTCAATTTTCCAATTAGGATATTGTTGTAGAAATTGGTTACATTGTTGAAATGGTTGTGGATGGCTATATACCGTCTCAATATTTTCTAATGGTACTTTAGTTATTGCTAGTAGGCAGTGATTAATAGGTAAACGCATTTCGCCTACGATTGAAAGTGGAGTGGTTTGCAGTAAATCATATACATCATTAATTGCACCTGAACTAGAATTTTCTATAGGTAAAATGCCGTAATCAGCTTGCTTTGTCTCGACTAAAGCAAAGATATCTTCGAATTTATCACAACTACATTCAATTGATTGGCTAAAATGGTGGGCTGAATATTGACGTGCTGCAAGATGAGAATAGGATCCATTAGGGCCTAAAAAAGCAATTCGGCCAGAATTATTTGGTAGCGGATTTAAGTGTTGCTGAAAAACAGCCTGCTGCGTTAACACGAAATCTTGATTGATTGTTTGAAAAAGCCGCGTGATATAAAAGCTATCTAGACCTTGTTTTTTCCCTTCAGCGATTAATCTATTTAGCAATTGCTGTTCATCGTTTGCCTCATTAATAGGCTGATTTATTTTTAATTTAGCGTCAGCGATATTAGTTGCTAAATGATGTCTTTCCGCCAGTAAATTTAATAACAAACTATCAAGTTCATTTATTTTTTTCTGCATATTTAATAGATTAGATTTATTATCCATAATGATTTTCTCTGGTTGTATTTTTTTATTTTTGGGTGATGAATGATAATAAAAATACGCCTTTCTGATAATTATCAAGAAGCCAACAAAAACTCAGTGAGTATAACGATTAAGCTTAATTATTAATCCTGTTTTCAATCAGTATGAATTATGAAGCTTATTTTTATGTTAGGCAAAACAAATAACATAATAAAAAACGCACTATTAAAAGTGCGCTTGGAGAAAGATTAAATGGCGAAATAGTTATTACAAGGCGGCAAGATCTATCTCTTTTGCGGCTGGATAAGCACGCCTGGCCTCATTTTTATGTTGACGCTTATTAAGTTGTTTCTCAAGTTTAGTTATTAATTCATTGGTTGCAATATAAAAATTACTATGTTTTGCGCTTGCAAATAATTTTCCATTAGGTGTGTGAATATTGGCGTCGACAATAAACTCTTGAGGCTCTTTTGACAGCACAATGTGAGGATTAATTAAAGAAACTTGCCATTTGCTAAGTTTATTCAAACGTTCTTCAATGTGGTGACGTATAGCAGGTGTAATTTCTATGCATTTGCTTGTTATACTAACTATCATATCGCTACCTCACTTGTCATTGAGTTATGGATATTTTCAGAATAGCGATAATTAATAGAAAAAAAGTGATCTTGATCGGTTTTATTTGGTCTCTAGTTAAAGTAATAGTGAGATTGTGATGCATTATCAAAAAAAGATGCTTGCTACTTGCATAAGATACTGGTTTTTTGCATTATTACTCGATTGTGCTATTTTTATCGGTTTAAAAATTTAACATCTGGCTAAAACTCTTTTTACTATTAAAGTTAAAAACAGCAAAATAGCTTTGCTGTTTTTAATCAATAGCTTCTAACGATTATTTCGCCTCTAGGCATGGTTAGCTGCGATTAATTCTGCAACCTTATTTTTTTCCTGTGTTAAACCTAACTTATTATAGGCTATTTCCATGTATTTTAATGCATTGCGTGTTGACTGGGTATCGGGATAATTTTTTAGCATCTGTTCAGTGCGATTAATAACAGCAACATAAGCACCACGTTTATTATAATATTTAATAATAGCCAGTTCATATTTTGCTAAACGCTCTTTTAGGAAGGCTAAACGTTTGCTAGCATCTGTTGCATACAGACTATTTGGATAAAAACGAACCAATTGGCTAAAGTCTCTAAAGGCTACAATTGCATGTTGAGGATCGCGATCTGAGCGATCAATACCAAAAAAATCTTGTAGAGCACTATCGTCTAACGCTTGTGCTGTAAGACCGCGCATATACAAAACATAGTCAATATTGGGATGTGTTGGATTCAGGCGAATAAATCGGTCAATGGTTGCTATCGCTAATGGCAGCTCCGCTGATTTATAGTAGGCATAAATCATATCCAATTGAGCCTGTTGGGCATAAGGGCCAAATGGATAACGATTATCAAGGGTTTCCAATAATTTAATTGCCCCTTTATAATTACCGTTTTGTAGTTTCTCTTGACTGCTGGTATAGATATCAGTGGGAGAGCTTTCTGGTACAGTATCCTTATTGCTGGAGCATCCGGTAACAAGTAAACTCAATGTGGCTGCTGCCAGCAGATATTTTATACTTCTAATCACGTGGTTATTTCCTCTGAATGTTTTTGGGGCGATCTCCATAAAGCCCCAAACGGAATATGAGTTACAATAGCACATATTTTAATTAAAACGGCACTGCCGTCAAAATGTAAACTTTACTGTAGATAATTTTATGGCTCAACAATTACAACTCCAGGCGCAAATTCTAGAATCACAACTTGGCCAACGTTTAGACCAGGCATTAGCTGAATTATTTCCTGATTATTCTCGCTCACGAATAAAAGAGTGGATTTTAGATAATAGAGTGCAGGTAAATGGCAAAATTATAAATAGGCCGAAAGAAAAAGTATTTGGTAGCGAACAAATTGCCATTGATGTACTTATTGAAGAAGATATGCGCTGGCAGCCACAAAATATTCCATTAAATATTGTTTATGAAGATGACGAAATAATTGTCATTAATAAACCTCGTGATTTAGTGGTTCATCCTGGTGCAGGGAATCCTGACGGAACGGTACTAAATGCGCTTTTATATCGCTATCCCGAGATTATTAATGTTCCACGAGCGGGGATCGTTCATCGGCTTGATAAAGATACTACCGGGTTAATGGTTATTGCAAAAACGATTCCTGCCCAGACTCATCTGGTTGAAGCTTTACAGCTAAGAGAGATTACGCGTGAATATGAAGCGGTAGTAAATGGTCGTATGACTGCTGGAGGAACGGTAGATGAACCTATTGCTCGTCACCCAACTAAGCGAACACATATGGCCATTCACCCGCTGGGCAAACCCGCTATTACCCATTATCGA
Source organism: Arsenophonus endosymbiont of Crataerina pallida (assembly GCF_964020125.1). NCBI lineage: Bacteria > Pseudomonadati > Pseudomonadota > Gammaproteobacteria > Enterobacterales > Morganellaceae > Arsenophonus > Arsenophonus endosymbiont of Crataerina pallida. The sequence continues at coordinate 1,690,731 of NZ_OZ026540.1, forward strand.
GTAATGGAGCATTTTCGCGCTCATACCAGGCTTAGATTAAGGTTAGAATCGGGTAGAACGCATCAAATTCGTGTTCACATGGCGCATATTAATCATCCTTTAGTTGGCGACCCGGTATATGGTGGCCGTCCACGCCCATTAAAAGGTGTTTCGGAAGAGTTTCGTCAAGTTATGAACAATTTTGATTGTCAGGCTCTCCATGCCACGATGTTAAGTTTATATCACCCTCGTACAGGTATTGAAATGGAGTGGCACGCAGATATTCCTGCAGATATGGTTATACTAATTAATATACTCAAAGCAGATGCCATGATGCACAAAGATGAGATGGATTGGTAAATGGATAGCTTAATATATCCGGACTGGCCGCAACCTAAAACAGTCATGGCTTGCAGTACAACCCGTATTGGTGGCGATAGTTTGCCACCTTATGACAGTTTCAATCTAGGGTTACATGTCGGAGATCAAACGAGATTAGTGGAACAGAATCGCAGTAGCTTAATGAAAATTGCCCAACTACCAACGCAGCCTTACTGGCTTAATCAGGTACATGGCACGCATATTATCGATTTGGCTAACGAAAAAAATGGTAATCGGCAAGCGGATGCTGCATATAGTAGCGAGCGAGGACAGGTATGTGTCGTGATGACGGCAGACTGTTTGCCTGTTTTACTCTGTAACCAACAAGGCACGGAAATTGCTGCCGTACATGCTGGCTGGCGCGGTTTGTGTGACGGGATCCTGGAAAAGGCAATAAAACAATTTAAATCACCGGGTTCCTCTATTATGGCCTGGTTGGGACCGGCAATTAGTGCGGAAAAATTTGAAGTAGGTAGTGAAGTCAGGGATGCTTTTATTCAACATGATGCAGAATTAGTGCAAGGTTTTAAAGCTTATGATAATGGTAAATATCTCGCTGATCTCTACTTGCTAGCGCGTTTGAAATTAAATGCAGTGGGTGTCAAAAATATTTATGGTGGAACCTATTGTACGGTTAGTGAGCCAACGCGTTTTTTTTCCTATCGACGTGATGGCGTGACAGGACGAATGGCATCATTGATCTGATTAAAATAAATCTTTAATCAGATTAATTATTATTTTTTATATCAATAGCTGATTTTTATCGTAAGTAACTTGAATAATATGAAATAAAACCTCATTTAATCTGCATAAATGATTGCAATTGTATTTTGGAGGTATTATGCATTTGGATCGTCTTACCAACAAATTTCAACAAGCACTAGCTGATGCTCAATCTTTAGCAATTGGACAAGATAATCAATTTATTGAACCAGTACATTTGCTGGTTGCCTTGCTAGATCAAGAAGGCGGTACATTACGTCCTTTATTGACATCGATAGGGGTTAATATTAGTCAGCTTAGTAACAAATTAAACGATATTCTCAATACCTTACCGCAAGTGCATGGCACTGCTGGTGATATCCAGCCATCAAACGATCTTATTCGGCACTTAAATTTGTGTGATAAGTTGGCGCAACAGCGAGGTGATACGTTTATATCCTCAGAGCTATTTCTTCTGGCAATTTTTGATGCCAAAACCTCCCTGGCAGATACACTTAAAACGATGGGAGCGAATAAAGCAAATATAGAAAATATAGAAAAGGCGATAGAACAAATGCGTGGTGGTGATAATGTTAATGACCAAGGTGCTGAAGAGCAGCGTCAAGCACTTAAAAAATACACAATTGATTTAACTGAAAGAGCTGAACAAGGCAAACTCGATCCTGTTATTGGACGTGATGAAGAGATCCGCCGAACGATACAAGTTCTCCAGCGCCGAACAAAAAACAATCCGGTTTTAATTGGTGAACCAGGGGTAGGTAAAACCGCGATTGTTGAAGGTCTTGCTCAAAGAATTGTTAATGGTGAAGTACCCGAAGGGCTGAAAAATAAACGCGTTCTCTCTTTAGATATGGGTGCTTTGCTAGCTGGCGCTAAATATCGGGGCGAATTTGAAGAACGCTTAAAGGCTGTCTTAAATGATCTGGCCAAACAAGAAGGAAGTGTGATTCTGTTTATCGATGAATTACATACTATGGTTGGCGCAGGTAAAGCTGAAGGAGCGATGGATGCTGGTAATATGTTAAAACCAGCACTAGCGCGAGGAGAATTGCATTGCGTCGGTGCGACTACACTTGATGAATATCGTCAGTATATTGAAAAGGATGCGGCATTAGAGCGTCGTTTCCAGAAAGTTTATGTTGCTGAACCTACCGTTGAGGACACCATTGCAATATTAAGGGGACTGAAAGAACGTTATGAGCTGCATCATCATGTACAAATAACTGACCCTGCCATTGTTGCTGCTGCCAGTTTATCAAATCGTTATATTTCTGATCGTATGCTTCCTGATAAAGCAATAGATTTAATTGATGAAGCTGGCGCTAGCTTACGGATGCAGATGGATTCTAAACCGGAAGCGCTTGATCGTTTAGAACGTCGAGTTATTCAATTAAAACTTGAACAACAAGCGCTAAAAAAGGAATCTGATGACGCCAGTAAAAAGCGGCTTAAAATGTTAGAGGAAGAACTAACGGAAAAAGAACGGGAATATTCAGAGCTAGAAGAAGAGTGGAAAGCGGAAAAAGCAGAGCTTACCGGTACACAGCATATAAAAGCGGAATTGGAAAACGCACGTATAAGTATGGAGCAGGCTCGGCGTAGCGGTGATTTAGCTAAAATGTCAGAATTGCAATATGGTAAAATTCCTGAATTAGAAAAACAACTTGAAGCTGCCACTAAGGCGGAAAGTCACACCATGAAGTTATTGCGCAATAAAGTAACTGATGCAGAGATTGCAGAAATATTAGCGCGCTGGACAGGCATTCCCGTTTCAAGAATGTTAGAAAGTGAACGTGAAAAGTTACTCCATATGGAACAGGATCTTCATAAGCGTGTCATTGGTCAGAATGAAGCTGTTGATGCGGTATCTAATGCTATTCGGCGTAGTCGTGCTGGTTTATCAGATCCAAATCGGCCTATTGGCTCATTCTTATTTTTAGGTCCTACGGGTGTTGGTAAAACCGAGCTATGTAAGGCACTGGCAAATTTTTTATTTGATAGTGACGATGCAATGGTACGTATTGATATGTCCGAATTTATGGAAAAACATACAGTCTCCAGGCTAGTTGGTGCACCTCCAGGTTATGTAGGATATGAAGAAGGCGGTTATTTAACGGAAGCCATCCGACGTCGCCCTTATTCTGTTATTTTGCTTGATGAAATTGAAAAAGCACATCCCGATGTTTTCAATATTTTATTACAAGTTCTGGATGATGGACGTTTGACCGATGGGCAAGGAAGAACGGTCGATTTTCGTAATACAGTTGTCATTATGACATCAAACCTAGGTTCGGATTTAATCCAAGAGCGTTTTGGTAGTTTGGGTTATGACGAAATGAAAGAGCTCGTCATGGAAGTTGTCAGCCGTAGTTTCCGACCCGAATTTATAAACCGTATTGATGAAGTAGTAGTATTCCATCCACTCGATAAAGAGCAAATTACAGAAATTGCGCAGATCCAACTATCGCGTTTATATAAGCGAATGGAAGAGCAAGGCTATAAAGTAAAAATCACGCCAGCGGCGTTAGAAAAATTAGGCGAAGCGGGATTTGATCCGGTATTTGGTGCACGCCCTTTGAAACGAGCGATCCAACAAGAGATAGAAAATCCATTGGCTGAACAGATGTTATCAGGCAAATTAGTGCCAGGCAAACAAGTCACTTTAGATATTAAAAAAGGTGTTATTGTTGCTAAGCAATAAATAAAATTAAATTATTAATCTTATTTGAAGAGGTAATATTTGCCTCTTCAATAGTATTATAAGAACTCAATCGCCTTGATTAAAGATCATTATTAGCAACTAGCATAGATACTATTAATTTAAGGTTAGAGCAATAAATGAGCACTTAAACAGAAAAAATGTAAATAATAGTTGTTAGTTTCAGAAAAGCCCCTATAATGCTGACCCGTTATCGCGACTTATGTCATCAATAAAAGAATAAACGCGTATTAAGGTGAAAAGCGTAATATACGCCACCTCGCGGCCTGGGTCGCACGCTCTTTAACAATTAATCAGACAATCTGTGTGGGCACTCACAAGACATCATCAAAAAATATTTGATTTTAAAGTCTTGAAGAGTGACAAAACAGTTAATTCATATATGAACTAATATGCAGTAACGTTATTTTGGTCGGCAGCGGCGAAGGCGGTCAAATACTGGCAAAGCGAGTTGAACAAAAGGGCGTTACGGTCAGTAAAACATTCTTTGAGCATCAAGCTTTTAATTGAAGAGTTTGATCATGGCTCAGATTGAACGCTGGCGGCAGGCCTAACACATGCAAGTCGAGCGGCAGCGGAAGGAAGCTTGCTTCCTTGCCGGCGAGCGGCGGACGGGTGAGTAAGGTATGGGGATCTGGCCGAAGGCGGGGGATAACCACTGGAAACGGTGGCTAATACCGCATAATCTCTAAGGAGCAAAGTGGGGGACCGTTCTGGCCTCACACCTTCGGATGAACCCATATGAGATTAGCTAGTAGGTGGGGTAAGGGTTCACCTAGGCGACGATCTCTAGTTGGTCTGAGAGGATGATCAGCCACACTGGGACTGAGACACGGCCCAGACTCCTACGGGAGGCAGCAGTGGGGAATATTGCACAATGGGCGCAAGCCTGATGCAGCCATGCCGCGTGTATGAAGAAGGCCTTCGGGTTGTAAAGTACTTTCAGTCGTGAGGAAGGTGTTAGGGTTAATAACCTTAGCAATTGACGTTAGCGACAGAAGAAGCACCGGCTAACTCCGTGCCAGCAGCCGCGGTAATACGGAGGGTGCGAGCGTTAATCGGAATTACTGGGCGTAAAGGGCACGCAGGCGGTTAATTAAGTTGGATGTGAAATCCCCGGGCTTAACCTGGGAATGGCATTCAAGACTGGTTAGCTAGAGTCTTGTAGAGGGGGGTAGAATTCCATGTGTAGCGGTGAAATGCGTAGAGATGTGGAGGAATACCGGTGGCGAAGGCGGCCCCCTGGACAAAGACTGACGCTCATGTGCGAAAGCGTGGGGAGCAAACAGGATTAGATACCCTGGTAGTCCACGCTGTAAACGATGTCGATTTGGAGGTTGTGGTCATGAACTGTGGCCTCCGGAGCTAACGTGTTAAATCGACCGCCTGGGGAGTACGGCCGCAATGTTAAAACTCAAATGAATTGACGGGGGCCCGCACAAGCGGTGGAGCATGTGGTTTAATTCGATGCAACGCGAAGAACCTTACCTACTCTTGACATCCAGCGAATCCTTTAGAGATAGAGGAGTGCCTTCGGGAGCGCTGAGACAGGTGCTGCATGGCTGTCGTCAGCTCGTGTTGTGAAATATTGGGTTAAGTCCCGCAACGAGCGCAACCCTTATCCTTTGTTGCCAGCGAGTAGAGTCGGGAACTCAAAGGAGACTGCCGGTGATAAACCGGAGGAAGGTGGGGATGACGTCAAGTCATCATGGCCCTTACGAGTAGGGCTACACACGTGCTACAATGGCGTATACAGAGAGAGGCGAGCCAGCGATGGGAAGCGGAACTCAGAAAGTACGTCGAAGTCCGGATTGGAGTCTGCAACTCGACTCCATGAAGTCGGAATCGCTAGTAATCGTGGATCAGCATGTCGCGGTGAATACGTTCCCGGGCCTTGTACACACCGCCCGTCACACCATGGGAGTGGGTTGAAAAAGAAGTAGGTAGCTTAACCTTTTGGATGGCGCTTACCACTTTGTGATTCATGACTGGGGTGAAGTCGTAACAAGGTAACCGTAGGGGAACCTGCGGTTGGATCACCTCCTTACCTAGATAGATGGAATGTGAGTGTTCACACAGATTGTCTGATGAAATAGCGCGTAAAGCCAATCTAAGATTGACTAAAGAGCTTGAAGTCGCCTTCGTCTAGAGGCCTAGGACATCGCCCTTTCACGGCGGTAACAGGGGTTCGAATCCCCTAGGGGACGCCACTTTAGTGATTTAGAAAGGCGGTGCATCAAGCTTTTAGTGTTGTGCACTGTTTGTGCTTTACGCAATAATGATTAAACCAATTTAGTGAGTTGGTTTACCAATTATGCTCTTTAACAATCTGGAACAAGCTGAAAATTGAAACACACATTATTGAAAAAATAGTGTGGAGAACTCTCAAAACTCCAATCAGTTGGGTTTTTGTTGTCATGATGAAGCGTTATGAGCGAGCAGTCAGCAATTCGAGGCGGCCAGCGCACAGCAAGCGCAGCGTACTAAAGTACGTGAGCATTGCGCGCACTGCCCAACAAAGAATTGGTGGACGCGCAGCCATAACCCAACAAAAAGACAGTAGAAGACACCTTCGGGTTGTGAGGTTAAGCGAATGAAGCGTACACGGTGGATGCCTAGGCAGTCAGAGGCGATGAAGGACGTGCTAATCTGCGAAAAGCGTCGGTAAGCAGATATGAAGCGTACTAGCCGGCGATGTCCGAATGGGGAAACCCAGTGCATTAATGCACTATCGTTTGATGAATTCATAGTCAAATGAGGCGAACCGGGGGAACTGAAACATCTCAGTACCCCGAGGAAAAGAAATCAACCGAGATTCCCCCAGTAGCGGCGAGCGAACGGGGAGCAGCCCAGAGTCAACATCAATATTTACCGCAGGAGAAGGGTCTGGAAAGGCCGGCAATAAAGGGTGATAGCCCCGTATCTGAAACGGTAAGTGTTGTGAACTCGAAGAGTAGGGCGGGACACGTGTTATCCTGTCTGAATATGGGGGGACCATCCTCCAAGGCTAAATACTCCTGACTGACCGATAGTGAACCAGTACCGTGAGGGAAAGGCGAAAAGAACCCCGGCGAGGGGAGTGAAATAGAACCTGAAATCGTGTACGTACAAGCAGTGGGAGCACCCGAAAGGGTGTGACTGCGTACCTTTTGTATAATGGGTCAGCGACTTATATTCTGTAGCAAGGTTAACCGCATAGGGGAGCCGTAGGGAAACCGAGTCTTAACTAGGCGTTAAGTTGCAGGGTATAGACTCGAAACCCGGTGATCTAGCCATGGGCAGGTTGAAGGTTGGGTAACACTAACTGGAGGACCGAACCGACTAATGTTGAAAAATTAGCGGATGACTTGTGGCTGGGGGTGAAAGGCCAATCAAACCGGGAGATAGCTGGTTCTCCCCGAAAGCTATTTAGGTAGCGCCTCGTGAATTCATCTTCGGGGGTAGAGCACTGTTTCGGCTAGGGGGTCATCCCGACTTACCAACCCGATGCAAACTACGAATACCGAAGAATGTTATCACGGGAGACACACGGCGGGTGCTAACGTCCGTCGTGAAGAGGGAAACAACCCAGACCGCCAGCTAAGGTCCCCAAGTCATGGTTAAGTGGGAAACGAAGTGGGAAGGCTTAGACAGCCAGGATGTTGGCTTAGAAGCAGCCATCATTTAAAGAAAGCGTAATAGCTCACTGGTCGAGTCGGCCTGCGCGGAAGATGTAACGGGGCTAAACCATGCACCGAAGCTGCGGCAGCGACATTTAGATGTTGTTGGGTAGGGGAGCGTTCTGTAAGCCGTAGAAGGTGGACTGAGAGGTCTGCTGGAGGTATCAGAAGTGCGAATGCTGACATAAGTAACGATAAAGCGGGTGAAAAACCCGCTCGCCGAAAGACCAAGGTTTCCTGTCCAACGTTAATCGGGGCAGGGTAAGTCGACCCCTAAGGCGAGGCTGAAAAGCGTAGTCGATGGGAAACGGGTTAATATTCCCGTACTAAGGGTTACTCCGAAGGGGGGACGGAGAAGGCTAGGCTATCCGGGCGACGGTTGTCCCGGTTTAAGCGAGTAGGTGGGTAGTGCAGGCAAATCCGCACTGCTACAACACTGAGACGTGATGACGAGCCACCAAGGTGGTGAAGTAGTTGATGCCCAGCTTCCAGGAAAAGCCTCTAAGCGATAGGTAATCATTAATCGTACCCCAAACCGACACAGGTGGTTAGGTAGAGAATACTCAGGCGCTTGAGAGAACTCGGGTGAAGGAACTAGGCAAAATGGTGCCGTAACTTCGGGAGAAGGCTCGCTGGCATTAGGTGAAGGGTCTTGCATCCGGAGCTGAAGCCAGTCGAAGATACCAGCTGGCTGCAACTGTTTATTAAAAACACAGCACTGTGCAAACACGAAAGTGGACGTATACGGTGTGACGCCTGCCCGGTGCTGGAAGGTTAATTGATGGGGTAAGCCGTAAGGCGAAGCTCTTGATCGAAGCCCCAGTAAACGGCGGCCGTAACTATAACGGTCCTAAGGTAGCGAAATTCCTTGTCGGGTAAGTTCCGACCTGCACGAATGGCGTAATGATGGCCAGGCTGTCTCCACCCGAGACTCAGTGAAATTGAACTCGCTGTGAAGATGCAGTGTACCCGCGGCAAGACGGAAAGACCCCGTGAACCTTTACTATAGCTTGACACTGAACATTGAGCCTTGATGTGTAGGATAGGTGGGAGGCTTTGAAGTGTGGACGCCAGTCTGCATGGAGCCAACGTTGAAATACCACCCTTTAATGTTTGATGTTCTAACTTAGGCCCGTAATCCGGGCTGAGGACAGTGTCTGGTGGGTAGTTTGACTGGGGCGGTCTCCTCCCAAAGCGTAACGGAGGAGCACGAAGGTTGGCTAATCACGGTCGGACATCGTGAGGTTAGTGCAAAGGCATAAGCCAGCTTGACTGCGAGCGTGACGGCGCGAGCAGGTACGAAAGTAGGTCTTAGTGATCCGGTGGTTCTGAATGGAAGGGCCATCGCTCAACGGATAAAAGGTACTCCGGGGATAACAGGCTGATACCGCCCAAGAGTTCATATCGACGGCGGTGTTTGGCACCTCGATGTCGGCTCATCACATCCTGGGGCTGAAGTAGGTCCCAAGGGTATGGCTGTTCGCCATTTAAAGTGGTACGCGAGCTGGGTTTAGAACGTCGTGAGACAGTTCGGTCCCTATCTGTCGTGGGCGAAGGAAGATTGAGGGGGGCTGCTCCTAGTACGAGAGGACCGGAGTGGACGCACCACTGGTGTACAGGTTGTCATGCCAATGGCATCGCCTGGTAGCTAAGTGCGGAAGAGATAACCGCTGAAAGCATCTAAGCGGGAAACTTGCCTCAAGATGAGTCTTCCCTGACAGTAATGTCCTATAAGGGGTGTTCGAGACGAGGACGTAGATAGGCTGGGTGTGTAAGCGTAGCGATACGTTGAGCTAACCAGTACTAATGACCCGAGAGGCTTAACCTGACAACACCGAAGGTGTTTTGAGAGAGAGAATTTTAGCTTGTTTTGAGATTGAATCTGGTCGAATTTTACTGAAGGCCGAGGTGTGTTCGCTACTGAGGTAGGTGAGCAGACTGTAAGGCAGCGAAATAAGACGGGATAAATAGAAAAGAATTTGTCTGGCGGTAATAGCGCGGTGGTCCCACCTGACCCCATGCCGAACTCAGAAGTGAAATGCCGTAGCGCCGATGGTAGTGTGGGGTCTCCCCATGTGAGAGTAGGGAGCTGCCAGACTTTAATTTAAGGCTAATGGGAAAGACCGTTAGCGAAATGGATCTGTGATAGAACAGTTTGGCTAGTCGTTATTTATCTATACTTTTAATTATTAATATGATGGATAGGCTGCTTAAACGTTCGTTAAAATATAAATAGCAAAGAATTTGCTTAGTAGCTATAGCGCGGTAGCTCCACCTGATCCCATGCCGAACTCAGAAGTGAAATGCCGTAGTGCTGATGGTAGTGTGGGGTCTCCCCATGTGAGAGTAGGGAACTCTAAGCTTAAAATATTAAGGCCACCTAATTAAGGTAGCTTTTTTTATCTGAAAAATAGCTATATTCAATATAAAACTTGCATAACAACTTTAATACTAATGCAATTTTTTATATCAATAATAAAAGTGATATTTATATTAATTTTAATAATTTCATTTGTTCATAATTAATTACGCGAATTATCTTGTAATATATTTATTTGATATTAGCGACATTATTATTCTATTTTTTTAACAAAATTGAGCCTATAAACATTTATCTATTGAATATTTGATATAAGATTAAATAACCTCAAAAAAAGGATAATGATTAAGGTAAACATATGTTAGCTGAACCGATGCTAAGTATTGTTGTTGCTGTATTTAATGGCGAACCATTCTTACCAAAATTTTTTAATTGTCTTGAACAACAAAAATTAGAAAACTGGGAACTTATTTTAGTCAATGATGGTTCAACGGATAATAGCACTTTATTATTAGAGGAATGTATAGAGCGATTTCCGAATACTAAGATTTTACATCAGGAAAATCTCGGCGTATCTGTCGCACGTAATGTGGGAATGAATATTGCTACAGGTAAATATATAGCCTTTCCTGATATTGACGATATTATTCATTTAGGTATGTATAACCGTTTATTAACGTTGGCAAAATTGGGTAATTTAGATGTTGCGATGTGTAATGGTACTTATGTTTATATGGATGGCTCACCCTCTAAATTAATTTTTCCCTTAAAAAAAGTTCCATCGACAGGCATAATTTCAGGAACCGAATGGTTACAAAAAGGTTTAAGTTCAGGTAAATTTTTACACGTGACTTGGCTGAATATTTATAAGTTAAGTTTTATTCGTGAACATCAGTATCAGTTTGAGCCGCAACTCCATCATCAAGATATCCCTTGGACAACAGAAATATTACTTAATGCAAAACGCGTTCAGTTTATTAATGAATCTTATTATGATTATTTTATTCATAGTAAATCAGTTTCACATTCATTATGCGGTGATGCTTTACGAGTACGTAAGGTTAATACTTATTTGAAAATTATTGATATGTTAATGGATATATATAAAAAATATCCTAATGCGGTAAATCAAACTCCAGCTTGTTGGTGGCAAATTAGTAAGGAAGGTTTTGGTGTTGTATTGTCTATTCAAGCGATTAAATCGCCAAAAATTAAATATGAGATGGTTAAGCGCTTTTTTGACGAAGGATATTGGCACATTACCTGGCAACATGCGACAACGCTAAAATTAAAATGGCGACTGAGCCGACGTTATTTAAAACTAAAATCGTTACTTAAATACAAAACGTAGTATTATGTAAAAAAAGCTTTAGTAATGAGAAAATATCATAATGCTCATTATTATTTTAAAATAAATCGATGATCTAGATGTTAAACTTATACCAGAGTTTAGTATTCTTACTCGACAAATGTGATGCATTTAATGGATCAAATAGTTTTTTGCTTTACAATGAAATATTCTATGGATATTAAATAAATTTCCCAAGTAATGAATAATGTTTGCCACTGTTTGTTTAAACAAACAGTGGCAATTTTTTGTATCAGCATTAAAAGAAAGTTGATATCATTTTTATTAAAAGAAAAAAATAACATTTTTTAATAAAGCATTTAAATAAAGTGAACAAATGGTTGCAAATGCTAATATAAAAGAGTCAATATGAATATAATGAGTTGTAGACAAATAGCATGGATAATTAATGTTAACATTAATTGAATTATTATCATCAGTGGCTTTATTGGTATGGGGCACATATATTGTCCGAACTGGTATTATGCGGGTTTTCGGTAGCGATTTACGCCGAATATTAGGCAAAAGTATCGGTAAAAAATCGCGCGCATTTTTGGCGGGTATTGGTGTCACTGCTTTAGTACAAAGTAGTAATGCGACGGCATTATTGGTTATTTCTTTTGTGACACAAGGGTTAATTTCTATCACGCCAGCTATGGTTATTATGTTGGGTGCTGACGTCGGTACTGCGATAATGGCCCGGGTGTTAACTTTTGATTTGGCATGGTTATCACCATTGTTAATTTTATTTGGTGTTATTACTTTTCTTAGTCAGAAAAAAAATCGTTCTGGTCAATTAGGGCGAGTTGCGATTGGCCTAGGTCTGATTTTATTAGCTTTAAAGCTTATTGTTGGTTCAGCAACACCAATTACTCATGCATCCGCTATCCAAGCAATTTTTACCTCTTTAAGCGGTGATACCATTTTAGCACTACTAGTTGGTGCGGTATTTGCTATGCTCACCTATTTCAGTCTGGCAGCGGTTTTGTTGACAGCAACATTAAGTGTGGCCGGACTCGTACCGCTTTATATCAGCCTCTCGATTGTTATTGGCTCTAATATCGGTAGTGGTTTATTAGCTATGATAGGTAGTAGCCAGCAAAGCGGATCGGCACGGCAAGTGGCTTTAGGCAGTTTATTATTCAAGCTTATTGGCGCAATAATAATTTTACCCTGGATTAAACCATTAGCTGACTGGATTGGTCATTATAATTTTAATGCCTCTGAAGTGGTGATCTATTTTCATGTATTTTATAATTTACTGCGTTGTTTAGTAATGCTGCCATTTGTCGAATTCATGTCGCGTTTATGCTAACGTCTTATTCCTATTTCCCCTGTAGAGGTCGAGGTTTTTGCACCTCGTTATTTAGATAAAGCGGCGTTGGAGACACCTTCATTAGCGATTGCCAATGCGGTAAGAGAGACACTACGTATGGGGGATATTGTTGAGCAAATGGTTCAACGTTTGGCTGAAGTTCTAAAAGGCAATAAAATACAGCGGCGTTATATTGCACACCTGGAAGAAGAGATCGATATGCTACATAGTAGCATTAAACTCTATTTGGCTCAAATTCAGCAAAATCAACTAGGGGAAGCTGATTCTCGTCGCTGGGCTGAAATTATTGATACTGCTTTGAATTTACAGCAATCAGCCACCATCATTAATCGTATGGCAACAGAAGTGGTTAAAAAAATATTTGATAAGCAACATTTTTTCTCCCCTGCCGGTACTAAAGAACTGAATACTCTGATGGAACGATTACAGAATAATTTGAGTTTAGCTATGTCGGTATTCGTATCTGGAGACATAGATAATGCGCGTCGATTACGAAGGGCTAAACATCGATTCCGATTATTAAATCAAGGTTATGCTTATGCGCATGTTGAGCGCCTACATAAGCTAAATGTACAAAGTCTCGATACCAGCAACTTACATGTTAGTTTACTTGGGGATATGAAAAGATTAAATTCGCTTTTTTGTGCTATCGCTTATCATGTATTAGAAGATGTAAGTGAAAACCGTGCTGAACAAATTAATCCTGAAAGTGATAAAAATATATAATTAGTTATTCATTAAATAATAATTGAAACGCCAATGACAGAGAGATGATTTAAATCGTTATCTTCATCAGACTTTGTCATTTGAAAATGAATTATTTATTTATGCTAAATAAAGTTGCAATTAAATATTGTTACTGACTTCCATTCTCATCTCTCATTCACTTAAAACGAAAGTGGTAACAATGTTATTTAAATAATTAATTATTTTGCTAAAAACTTATCGTATCAGATTTAACGAAATTTGCTGGCTTGATAAACCTTGAATTTACCTGTTTGGGCAAGTATTTCATGGCGACCAAACGCTTTATCTAACCAATCTGGATAAGGTAAGAAGGCATTGGCAACCATTCTAAATTTTCCACCTGGTTTTAGATGATTTGATGCTTGTTTGATGATTGCTTCAGCGGCTGAATAATCCGTTTTTAATCCATCATGAAACGGCGGGTTGCAAATTATCCAGTCGTAACTATCTTCAATCGCAGAGTAGATATCACTTGCTATAACATCGCCAGTTAAGCCATTTATTTTTATGGTTTCAATAGAGGATGTGACCGCCGCAGCGTGAGTATCGCAGAGAGTTAATTTTATGCCAGGGTTTCTCTTGCCAATAACCGTTGCAAGCACACCAGAGCCGGATGCGATATCTAATAATTTACCCTTGATAGGTTTATCAAATGTAGAAAGAAGTAGTTGACTACCGGCATCCAGCGCTTGTTGACTAAATACGCCAGGTAGGGTTTTGATAGTTATATCAGCGACCTTATAGATATTCCACCAATCATTTAAATGAAAGTGAGGTTGTTTTTCTAGCTGGCAATAATAGAGGCTACAGCGCCGTGCTGCATCAATTTTGCGTACACTGCCTATTTCTTCTAGAATTTTATTGGCGCTATTTACACCACTACGATTTTCACCAACAATAAAAATATCACTACTTACTGGTAAAACTGAGCAAATATTGTGTAGTTGAAAATGGGCTTCTTGCTTGTTTTTAGGCCAAAAATAGATCAGTGTATTAAATTGTCTCGCCACTGTTTTTTCAAGCGTTAAGTCATAATGGGCTTTTTCGCCTAGCGCTTTGTTAAATGATAACCAGTAGTGATATTGATTAGTTAAAATATGTAAAATTTCAGCGCTCATTTCAGCGCTAATATTATCTTGTAAGTTACCAGCGATTAAAACACGACGGCCGATAAAGTATTCATCATGGCGTAAAATCACTTCACTTGCGGGCATCAGTGAAGACATAAATGTTGGCTCCTGTATTAGATTAGGTTTCCTTTTACCAACTATAAAAGGAAAATATTCGCAGTAAGCGTAAAAATATCGCTCATAGGATCGTAAATTTTGATAAATTTGTGAGATATGAACTTATTATCGCGATTGTATCACTATTATTAGATTTCAATCCAATGGTTACTTGTTATCTACTATTTAGTGATCATATTGTTTCTTGATAACTTAATAATTTGTCTATTTACCCTATTTATTTGCAGTTTAGATTCAGCAAATAAATATAGTTAGAGAGAAAGAGTAATTGTGTTTATATTGCTAGGTTTTGCAATGTTATTATTTTGATTTATATAACTCGGTTTGATATGGTGGCTTGGTATATATTGTGGTGGAGTAGTTTGATGACGATTAGAGATCAATTACTAAAGCAGATGGGAATTGTGCAATGGACATTACGCGATCCTGCGCTACTGCGTGGTGAACATGCAGTGTGTATTCCTGACGCTACCCAATTAATTATCATCGCTGATGAACGCATTGATTTAGGTAACCTTTTTGTCAAAGATATTTTACGAGCGATGATGATAGACAGTCGTCAGGTATGCTGTTTATTAACTAAAGAGGTATCGCTGTTACCAAAAGAAATTCTTTGGCCTTGTTGGATCATAGGCAAACAATTACCTGTTAGTTCAAAAACATGGGTTATCCATACTTTACCATTGCCAGAAATTTATTCTGATCCTCAGTCAAAACGCGCTTTGTGGGCGCAAATATGCCAGCATGAAAATAATTTCGAATTTAGAACAAACTGATTTAGTCTCTGCTTTTGCTATTGAAAACTTGAGTCATGCTTTTCCCTGGAGTGAAAAGGTATTCTACGGTAATCAAGGAAAGCAATATATTAATTTAAAAATCAGTCTTGAAAATCAATTGGTTGGTTTCGTTATCACACAATATTTGCTTGATGAGGCAACCCTCTTTAATATTGCTATTCATCCTGATTATCAAGGACAAGGTTATGGTGAGTGTTTACTACGCTATTTGATCGAACATTTGGCAACCAAAAATATCAAAACTTTGTGGTTGGAAGTCCGGCAATTAAATCATGCGGCAATTCAGCTATACGAAAAACTGGGTTTTCATATTGTCACAATAAGAAAAAATTATTATCCGGCGGCAAAAAAACGTGAAGATGCAGTGGTTATGGCGTTAACTATTTTGCCTGATAGTATGCCTGCCTTATAAATTTAAATACTTAATTAAGATAAAAAAAATAGTTTAGATTCGATAATAGTACCATTGATAGGCGCTATTGAGTGGTAATTTGTGTATCAATATTCGCTTAATAGGCCTATTTGTAATGAAACAACATAGAGAAATTATCCCGCTTTTTTATAAAAAATTTAAATGTATAGGTGATCAGTGTTTGTCTCATTGTTGTCGTGGTTGGACGATTAACATTGATAAGAAGACTTATAAAAAATATAAAACTGCCCATCAAATTGAGATCAAAGAGATCACTGATAAACATCTGATTAAATATCCTAAAGGTAGTGGTACTAACCAGTACTCTTTTATTGCATATGATGAAGATGGCAAATGTCCATTTTTTGGTCGTGACAAATTGTGTGGGATTTATAAAACATTAGGACCCAGCGCATTAAGCCATGCTTGCCAGACTTATCCAAGATTAAAAACGCAATTTGATGGTTATACGCAACATTCGTTGAGTTTTTCTTGCCCAGAGGTAGTTCGTTTAGTGTTATTTCAGCCGGATTCGATGAAATATGAAGAGAACATGGTGATTGAAAAAGTTAGAATTACTGAAAAGCGAGTTATTGATCAAAGTAGAGTAATGACGCAAGAGCATCAAATTATACAGCTATTTTGTAGTCATTTAATTATGGCTGAAAGTCCTTTTATTGAAGATAATCTTTATGCGCTTACGCAGTTTATTGTGTTTTTACAATCAATTGATTATCAAATAGAAGCAAATTATCCAAAAGTTGAAAATATATTTATGTCATTAGTGGAAGGATTAATTAATGGAGAAATATATCAACAGAGAAAACAGCTAACATCCTCAGTTAGGCATCAGTTAAAGTTTTCTTTATTATTGATTATGTCACGTTTTTTTACTACCACAGCTCGCTCTAAACATTATTTATTACCGGCTTTTAGCAAAACTATGCATTTTTTTGATTTAGAGTCAGAATCACTAAATGAAAATATGGCGGTTAATTGGGAAAAACTGGATAGTTAATGACAAAAAATTCTATCAACTAGTTGCTTAGCTGAACCATATGTATTAAAGAACTATTTTCTTTATCGAATATATAATGAAAAATTTGGTTTATATGATTTAAAAAAGAGTTTACGATCACTTTACTATTATATTGTTGATTATTTTTATATTAAAACATTATTGTCTGTCCAGTCAGCTTATGATATTGAGGTGTCAATGGAGAGTATTCAATTAATGTTTTGTCATTATTCGACCGTAACTCAGCATACTTTTAATTTACACCAACAGCTTGATGAGTTAATTGATAAACTTAATTATGGTGATGATTTATCTTGTTTGCTGTTATTAAATTAATTACCTTTTTTAGAAATGTTTTTTCAATGCCATCTTAAATTGATGGCATTTTTATATTATTTCATATTTTTATTAGGTAATGATTACATTTATATTATTCACTTTCATAAATAATATTAACTTATCAAATATTAATTTAAATTTTTATACCAGTGAGTTTAAGTTGCTTGTTATATAATATTATTTAGCTTACCTTTTATCAGCATAAATTGTCTAATGTGATAATCCTATTTTGTAATTAATTATTTTTATAAAGTATTAGAATCTATTTTTAATATTAAACTACCTTAATAAGGAGAGATTATGTCGACGAAATATCCTATTATTTTAGTTCATGGATTCTTTGGTTTCGATAGAATAGTTGGCTATCCATATTTTTTTTCTATTGAAAGTCGATTGCAAGAACAAGGTTATAATGTATATATACCTACGTTGTCTGGAGCTAATTCAAATGAAGTAAATGGAGAGCAACTTTGGGAATTCATCGATGAGATCAAAAGAAAAGCAGGCTGTGAAAAAGTCAATTTGATTGCTCATAGTCAAGGGGCTTTATATGCACGTTATGTTGCTGCAAATTATCCAGCCAATATTGCTTCAGTAACAACAATGAATGGAGTCAATTATGGTTCTGAAATCGCTGATCTGCTTAGAAAAATTTTGCTACCAGGCATGTTAGCAGAAAGATTGGTTACTACTACTGCTGAAGTATTTTTCAAATTTATTTCTCTTTTGTCATCGGGTACATTGAAACCGCAAGACGGTGTCAAGGCATTAGAATCATTGACGACAAAAGTGGTCAATGAATTTAATAAAAAATATCCGCAAGGTTTGCCAACAGTATGGGGAGGGGAAGGTGATGAGGTTGTTAATGGCGTGCATTACTATTCATACGGCAGTTTTATTAAAAATTCATTGCTTGATATAGGAATAAATATGTTTGATATTTCTCATCTACCATTGCGACAGTTGAATAAACTTTTTGTAAAAGAAAAAGATGGGCTTGTAGGACGTTATAGTATGCGGTTAGGTAAATTAATCCGTGATGATTATAATATGGATCATTTTGATATCGTTAATCAAATTGCTGGATTTGTTTCAAATAAATATGATGTCCCTCAAATTTATGTCAATCATGCATAAATATTAGCAAAAAGAGGCTTATAAAATAAAATAGTAAAGAACACCATTTGGTAATAATATTAATCGATTATTTATTAAATTTATTCTTAATAGCTATTAATCATATATATTATAAGAGTAATATGTTAATATCTGACATATTATGTAAAAAATTTTCATTTAATCGTCTTGTTTATTCTAATAAATATTTTAATTAGTGACTTTAATATAATCAGTAATAGATTTTCTGATTTAATTAAATAATCTATATTTAGTTAAAAACAATTTTCTTTACTTTTTTTATATTTAATTTTATCGGCTAACTAAAAAATATTTTTTAATGAGTTAGTAATTGTTTTCAAAATGGCTTTGTCAGTGTAGAATTTTTACCAATTTTTTATACATCATGTTGTGTATGTTGGGTAGTTATAATGAAAGAGAATAATTTTTGTCAGAAAATAGCGCGGCGCAGAACCTTTGCTATCATTTCTCACCCTGATGCAGGGAAAACCACGATCACAGAAAAAGTACTGTTGTTTGGCCAAGCTATTCAAAAAGCGGGCACAGTGAAGGGGCGTGGTTCGAATCAACATGCAAAATCTGACTGGATGGAAATGGAAAAACAGCGCGGGATCTCGATTACCACTTCGGTAATGCAATTTCCTTACCAAAATTGCTTGATTAATTTGCTTGATACCCCAGGGCATGAGGATTTTTCGGAAGATACTTATCGGACCTTAACGGCGGTCGATTGTTGTTTGATGGTGATTGATGCAGCTAAAGGCGTTGAAGATCGTACGCGTAAATTGATGGAAGTAACACGGTTACGTGATACACCTATTTTAACCTTTATGAACAAATTGGATCGCGATATTCGCGATCCAATGGAATTAATGGATGAGGTTGAAAGTGAATTGAGTATCGCTTGTAGCCCGATTACCTGGCCAATTGGTTGTGGCAAGTTATTTAAAGGGGTTTATCATCTTTATCGTGATGAAACTATTTTATACCAGAGTGGGCAAGGGCATGCTATTCAAGACGTTGTTGTTATTAAAGGATTAAATAATACCGAATTGGACAAAGTTATTGGAGACGATTTTGCTGCTCAGCTACGAGAAGAGCTTGAACTAGTAAAGGGTGCTTCTCATGAATTCAATTTAGACGCATTTTTACAAGGCAAGTTAACACCCGTCTTTTTTGGCACCGCTTTAGGTAACTTTGGTGTTGATCATATGTTAGATGGTTTGGTCAATTGGGCGCCAACTCCTATGCCTCGGCAGGCTGATAGTCGTATCGTTAATGCCGAGGAAGAAAAATTTTCTGGTTTTGTGTTCAAAATACAAGCCAATATGGATCCCAAACATCGTGATCGGGTGGCTTTTTTGCGGATTGTGTCAGGTTGTTATCAAAAGGGTATGAAACTTTATCAGGTACGAAATAAAAAAGAGGTGGTTATTTCAGATGCGCTTACTTTTATGGCCGGTGATCGTTCCCATGTTGAAGAAGCGTTTCCAGGTGATATCATTGGCTTGCATAATCATGGCACTATTCAGATTGGTGATACTTTTACCCAGGGAGAAGTGTTAAAATTTACCGGTATTCCTAATTTTGCGCCTGAACTATTCAAACGCATCCGTTTACGTGATCCGTTAAAGCAGAAACAGTTACTTAAAGGATTGGTTCAGTTATCCGAAGAGGGTGCGGTTCAGGTATTTCGTCCTTTAGCCAATAATGATCTTATTGTTGGTGCTGTTGGTGTGCTTCAGTTTGATGTGGTGGTAGCGCGCTTGAAGAGTGAATACAATGTTGAAGCTATTTATGAGCCAGTAAATGTGTCAACCGCACGTTGGATCGAATGTGATGACGTAAAAAAATTAGAAGAGTTCAAACGTAAAAATGAACAAAACCTGGCTTTAGATGGTGGCGATAACCTCAGTTATATTGCCCCAACGATGGTAAATCTTAATCTAACCCGCGAACGCTACCCTGAAATTCGGTTCTGCAAAACGCGAGAGCATTAATTTATGGCATATTGATTTTTTATTACATTACCCTCACTTGTTATTAGTGGGGGTATGACTATTTTTCAATTGCTGTATTTATTGGTTTCTCCCAAATTTTTAAGCCGCTAAAAATCTCACTATTAAACCCAATAGTAGATTTTGAATAGCAGATTGTATTTAGAGGGTCTACTATCAGTTTTAAGGGGGGAAAGCAATATGGGAAGACATATATCAGTCACATTGGGTAATATTGAGCCTTTAGCCTTCGAGGATAATGCATTTGATCTCGGTAAAATAGCATTAGTCTGTGAGGGGGGGTGGACAGCGTGGTATTTTTACTGCCGGTGTATTGGATGAATTTCTCCGTGTTGGTTTCAACCCATTTAACATCATGATAGGGACATCGGCCGGCGCACAAAATTTATCGGCCTATCTTTGCCAACAGCGTGGTTATGCCCGTAAGGTGATTACTGATTATACCACTAAATCTCAATTTTTTAATCCACTACGTTTTATTCGTGGTGGCCATATGATTGATTTAGATTGGCTAATTGATATTACCTCCCGTGAATTACCCCTTGATTTCTCTCTACTGGATTGTCTTACTTAGACAGCGGGCGTCAATTTTTAATCAGTGCATGTCGCTACGAGGATTTTAGTCCGGTTTATTTTCAACCAACACAAGATAGTTGGCTAGATATTATTCGGGCGTCAAGTGCTATCCCCGGCTTTTATCGCCAGGGAGCAGTATTTAATGGGGAGCTTTATCATGATGGTGGTATAACGGCTTCAATTCCTGTTGAAGAAGCTTATCGTCGTGGGGCAAAACAATTGTGGTAATTAGAACGGTTCCTTCGGGAATTTATTATACATCTGAATGGTTAAAGAGGATGACTCGCTGGTTGGAACACCGCAATATACGGCGGATGGCTAAGATGATAAAAGTACATATTAAAAGCTATCAACAGACACAAAAATTTATTGCTGCGCCACCACCAGGTATCCAAATTTTTGAAATTTATCCACCGAAACCTTTAATGAGTTGTGCATTAGGTAGCCGTGCTTCAACCTTAGAGACTGATTATCATATTGGGCGTCAATGTGGCAGCTATTTTTTAACTAGTTTAAAACACTATTTTTCTACTGATAATTTAGCATCTTACCCGTATTCTATTGAAAATAATCAGGTTGCTAATTCGGCATCTTTGTCTGCGGAGATAATTTCGAATCAACAAGATGAAGAACCAAAATCAGGTGATGAAGGATTAGCCATTGATGTTCGTTGACACCCATTGTCATTTTGATTTTCCTCCTTTTATCCATGATATTGAAGATAGTTTTTCACGCGCGGTGAAAGCTGGCGTGACTGATATCATTGTCCCGGCGGTTGGTATTGAGAATTTTGAGCGAGTATATTCACTGGCACAACAATATCCGCATTTGTATGCCGCATTAGGTTTTCATCCTTTGTATATCGCAGATTTTTTATCTGATCATTTTGCTAAATTAGTGGCATTATTGCAGCAAAACAGCAATAAATGTGTTGCTATTGGTGAAATAGGTTTAGATTATTTTGTTACTAATGCTGCGGTTAAGCAACAACAAGCATTGCTGATCCAGCAATTACAGCTGGCTAAACAGTATGATTTACCGGTTATTCTTCATTCGCGTAAAAGTCATGATCAACTAGCTGCTTTATTAAGACGATTTGACGTGCCGAAAAAGGGAGTCATTCATGGATTTGCAGGCAGTTTGTCGCAAGCGAATGCTTTTATCCGTTTAGGTTATTTTATCGGTATTGGTGGCGTTATCACCTATCAACGGGCTAAGAAAACCAGAGCAGTAGCTGCGCAATTGCCGCTGTCGTCATTAGTACTTGAAACTGATGCCCCTGATATGCCATTAGCTGGATTTCAGGGGCAGGTTAATCGTCCTGAAAGAATAGGTTTGGTATTTGAGGCACTATGTAACCTTCGGCAAGAGTCAGCAGAGGAAATTGCAACACAGCTTTATAACAATAGTTTGCAACTCTTTAATATTAAAAAAGAGCAGACTAATATGGCTAAATAATCATACCAATAAGTTATTTAATTATAATTATGGTATTTTTTAGATAATTTTTGCCGGCAATATCGCTTTTCGTAAGTGATATGTGTCGCAAAATTTATTTTTTCGTGATTTTTCGTTATGATTATTTGTGATACCGACTGTCAGTTATTAATGAGAAATCGTTATAATGTCTGCGCATTAAACTGGCAGTTTATTTTTTAAACTATATAAATTTTCATTTGTTATATAATACACAGGGATATTATTCATGCAACTCATTATGAGCCTGCTAGGGATGGTAGTATTGATTTTCATCGCTATCATTTTTTCCAGTAACCGTCGGGCAATTAAATTCCGTACCGTATTTGGTGCTTTTGTTATTCAAATGGCAATTGGCACATTTGTTCTTTATATCCCTGCCGGTCGCCGCACTTTGGAAACTGTATCAGATGCAGTCTCTAGTGTGATTGGTTATGGACAAGTTGGCATGGATTTTGTCTTTGGTGGTTTAGTCTCTAATAAAATGTTTGAACTGTTTGGCGGTGGTGGTTTTATTTTTGCCTTACGTGTCTTACCGGTCATTGTTTTCTTCTCGTCATTGATAGCCGTACTTTATTATCTTGGTATTATGCAGTTTTTTATCAAAATCTTAGGTGGACTTTTGCAATGGATATTAGGCACCTCACGTACTGAGTCACTATCAGCGACCGCTAATATTTTTGTCGGTCATACAGAGGCGCCTTTGGTTGTCAGACCCTATATTGCCACCATGACAAACTCTGAATTATTTGCTGTTATGTGTGGTGGATTAGCTTCGGTTGCTGGCTCGGTATTGGCCGGCTATGCGCAAATGGGGGTGCCAATGGAATATCTGATCGCAGCATCTTTTATGGCAGCACCGGGGGGATTGTTATTTGCCAAATTGATGGTACCGGAGACAGAGAAAACACACGATGCAGTGAATATGGTCAGTGTGGCGAGCGGCGAAGAACGCCCAGTTAACATTATTGATGCTGCCGCCACTGGCGCTTCTTCCGGCATGCAACTTGCTCTAAATGTCGGTGCGATGTTGCTGGCATTTGTTGCATTGATAGCGTTACTTAACGGTATTTTATCGGTGATTGGTGGCTGGATCCATATACCAGGCTTATCATTAGAATTGATTTTAGGCTGGATCTTTGCGCTAATTGCCTATTTGATTGGTATACCCTGGCATGAAGCGACAATTGCCGGTTCTTTTATTGGGCAAAAGTTAGTGGTCAATGAATTTGTTGCTTATATGAATTTTGGCGAATACTTAAAACCTGATAGTGAAGTTATTGCCGCTGGTAAGCAAGTACTTTCTGAACATACTAAAGCCATAATCTCTTTTGCATTGTGTGGTTTTGCTAATTTAGCGTCAGTAGCCATATTACTGGGTGGTTTAGGTGGAATTGCCCCGAACCGTCGTAAAGATGTTGCTCGATTAGGTTTGAAAGCGGTATTAGCCGGTTCGTTATCTAATTTGATGAGTGCCACTATTGCTGGCTTCTTTTTATCGTTAGCGACTATGTAACTTAATCTGCTTGGTATATTAAACATTGAACGATTGTTTAATCGCTAAAGCAATAATGTCAGTAGCTTTGAGAATTATATGATGGAATTAAAACTTGCTGCACAACGCACATTAAATTTGATGGATTTAACTCTGCTAAATGATGACGATACTGATGAAAAAGTGAAGATTTTATGCCATAAAGCCAAAACTGCACAAGGAAATACTGCCGCGATATGTATTTATCCTCGCTTTATTCCATTAGCACGTAAGATGCTAACCGAACAAAAAACCCCGAATATTCGTATTGCCACGGTAACTAATTTTCCATTTGGTGGCTATGATGTTGCGATTGCTACAGCTGAAACACAAGCTGCTATTGCTTATGGGGCAGACGAAGTTGATGTTGTTTTTCCCTATCGAGCATTAATAACCGGTAATAAGCAAATTGGTTTTGACCTGGTTAAAGCGTGTAAAGAAGTTTGTCTACCGAGAGGTGTCTTACTGAAAGTTATTATTGAAGCCGGTGAATTAAAACAGCCTGATCTTATTCGACAGGCAGCAGAAATTGCTATTGCTGCCGGCGCTGATTTTGTTAAGACATCAACGGGTAAGGTTGCGATAAATGCCACCCTAGAGAATGTTGAAATTATACTTAAAGTTATTCGAGATATGGACGTCGCTAGTCAGGTGGGTTGTAAGGTGGCAGGTGGCGTTCGTACGGTAGAAGAAGCTGCCCAATATCTGGTTTTAGCCGATCGAATCATGGGAAAAGAATGGGTAAATATTCGTCATTTTCGTTTTGGGGCGTCAAGCTTATTGTCTAGTCTATTAAATACATTAGGATGCCCAATAGATAATTTTACTGGCGACTATTAATTTTTATTGATCTTTTTATGCACTGTTTCAGTAATTATTGGCTGGCAGAAAAATGAAAATGTCTATTTTAATAATCTATGAAAATGATTGTTAATAAATGATCGTTAATAAAAGAAGTTTTTAGATAATAGCATCGATTAGTATTTTGTATTTATTGACGATAGTAAATAGTTATTATGAGCTCGAATTATGGAATGCGTTATTTTTTGTTTAATAATGGATTAATTGAATTTGGACTAACCAAGGGTAGTTATGAAACGTGTATTCATTATGGTGCTTGATTCTTTCGGTATTGGCGCTACGCAGGATGCGGATAGATTTGGTGATGCTGGGGCGAACACTTTAGGCCATATTGCGACCGCTTGTGCGCAAGGGAAGGCTGATAAGGGTCGTAAAGGTAAACTCTTTTTGCCCAATTTATCGCGTTTAGGGTTAGCAAAAGCCGCTGAGGGGTCATCAGGAACATTTCCAATCGGCCTGGATGAAGACGCTGAGATTATCGGTGCCTATGGTTATGCGAGTGAGTTATCTTCCGGCAAAGATACCCCATCAGGTCATTGGGAGATTGCCGGGGTACCGGTTTTATTTGAATGGGGATATTTTAAACAGCAAAAAAATAGTTTTCCGCAACAATTATTGGATAAGTTAGTTGAAGCGGCTAATTTGCCCGGTTATCTGGGAAATTGTCACTCGTCAGGCACCGTGATCTTGGATCAATTAGGTGAAGAGCATATGAAAACAGGTAAACCTATTTTCTATACTTCAGCCGATTCAGTCTTTCAGATAGCATGCCATGAAGAGACTTTTGAGGTTAAAAATCTTTATCAGCTTTGTGAAATAGCGAGAAAGACGCTAGATGAAGGTGCTTATAATATTGGACGTGTTATTGCTCGTCCTTTTATCGGCAATAAAGCTGGCTGTTTTCAGCGTACCGGTAATCGTCGAGATTATTCAGTTGAACCACCTGCACCAACCATCCTGCAAAAACTGGTTGAAGAAAAAGCCGGCCAGGTGGTTTCAATTGGCAAAATTGCAGATATTTATGCCAATGTCGGCATTACTAAGCAAGTGAAAGCAACCGGTATTGAAGCGCTATTTGCGGCAAGCCTTGAGGAGATCAAAAAAGCGGCCGACAATACCATTGTGTTTACTAATTTTGTTGATTTTGATTCTTCATATGGACATCGTCGTGATGTTGCGGGTTATGCGGCAGGATTAGAGTTATTTGATAGTCTTTTACCTGAAATGCTGGCATTAATTGAGAATGAGGATGTTTTGATTATTACCGCAGATCATGGTTGTGACCCGACCTGGCCAGGAACTGATCATACGCGGGAAAATATTCCTATTTTAATTTATGGTCCGAAAGTAAAACTTGGGGCACTAGGTCATCGACAGACCTTTGCTGATATTGGTCAAACCGTTGCGCAATACTTTGGTTTATCGCCAATGGCATATGGCAAAACGCTATTTTAAGTATGATGGGAAATATTTGTTCATATTCCCGATTTTATCGATAAGTAATAAAAGGAAATTTATTTATGGCCACCCCACATATTAATGCTGAGATGGGCGATTTTGCGGAAGTTATGCTGATGCCAGGCGATCCTCTACGCGCAAAACATATTGCAGAAAATTATTTGACCGACAGCCGTCAGGTAAATGATGTTCGTGGTATGTTAGGTTTTACTGGTAATTATCAAGGTCGTAGCATTTCTGTGATGGGGCATGGTATGGGGATCCCTTCCTGTTCAATTTACATGAAAGAGCTAATTAGTGACTTTGGTGTTAAAACAATAATACGAGTAGGATCCTGTGGTGCTATTAGCCATCAAGTAAAGTTACGCGATATTATTATCGGCCTGGGAGCATGCACCGATTCTAAAGTTAATCGACTAAAATTTGATGATAATGATTTTGCGGCTATTGCGGATTATCAGCTGGTTCATAATGCTGTAACTGCGGCTAAAGCAAAAAATCTCAACGTTCTGGTAGGTAATATTTTTTCTACTGATCTTTTTTATACGCCTCAAATGCAAGTGTTTGATACAATGGAAAAATATGGCATTTTGGGGGTGGAAATGGAAGCTGCTGGTATGTATAGCATTGCGGCGGAATATGGTGTCAAAGCACTAACTATTTGTACGGTTTCTGATCATATTCGTCGAGGTGAAAAGACAACTTCAGCAGAACGGCAAACGACATTTAATGAGATGGTTGAAATTGCGTTAGAATCAGTATTATTACTGGATTAAAAATAAATCATTAAATTTAAATCAAGCAAGAAAGCAGATTTTAATCTGCTTTCTTTTTAGCAATTTTTATTTCTTTTGCTGATTGTTTGCCGAGCGACTATTGCTTATTGATAAAAAAGGTAACTTTGGCCAGTGTATTGAAATTGATCTAGATAAAATATTAGCCAGAACAAAACCGATAGTGAGTGCTAAAAGTAACATAATCCTTAATAAATTAGCCATATTATCTATTTGTTTAGATCCTATACTAAATTGATGCGCATCAATGGTTAAACGTAAAAAGCCTTTTGGTTTTTTGGTATCGAAGATTGGAACAACCAATTGATAGTTAACATAGTTGTGGCATGGAGGGTGATTAAGGGATAATCGCTCTCGTAAAGCAACTTTTTCACCTGCATGCTGAATTTTGGTTCCATCATTAAGATAAACACTTGCATCGAGAATATGTTCATTAATAGTTAATTGATTAAGAATGGCCAGGATCTGTTTATTATTAAAATTCTTACCATCACTTTGTATATAATTGGATAAGCTAAAAGCAACTTGTTCAGCATGTGTATGAGCCAATTCTTTAAACTGCTCGACTCTGATTTTCTGATGTAACTGACTAAAATAACTAACCTTTTGGATTAGAATAATGAGTAAGAAGAGGCAAATTAAAATGATAACAGTTTTATGTAATCGAAACTTTAATTTCGTTTTAATCATAATCGGCTCTTTTAAACTTAGTTCATTATCATATTGCCAGAGGTTAAGATGATAGGATAGTTTGAAAAGCCGTTTTTTTGTTGGCTAATTGTCGTGATTGGATGACAGGAGTATGAATTAATGTCGACGAGTTTAACCTATTGTTATTTGCCTAATGAGATCCAAAAATGGCCTGGATTACCGCTTTCACTAAGTGGTGAAGAGGTTATGCCTTTGGATTATCGGGCTGGAGATAGTGGTTGGTTGCTTTATGGACGAGGACTGAATAAGCAACGTATCAGTCAATTTCAACAACGCTCTGGTAATGCGATTGTGATTGTTTCTTCTTGGCGTATTGATGATTATCAAGTCGTTCGTATCGCGGGTAGCTTAAGCGCAAAAATAAAGAAAATAGCTGAAGAGTGTGGTTTAGATGTTGTACCGCTGGGTAATATTCCCCGTTTACGTGCGCCAGGCTTGTTGGTGATGGATATGGATTCAACGGCAATTCAGATCGAATGTATTGATGAAATTGCTCGTTTGGCGGGAGTTGGCCAGCAGGTTGCTGAAATTACAGAACGCGCAATGCAAGGGGAAATTGATTTTAGTGAAAGTTTAAAAGCTCGGGTTAAGTTACTTGCTGGAGCCGACATGCAAATTTTGCAAAATGTATTAGAGCATATGCCACTGACACCAGGCTTAACCAGTCTTGTCCGTAAGTTGCAGGCATTTGATTGGCATGTTGTTATTGTTTCAGGTGGATTTAATTTTTTTACTAATTATTTGAAGGAAAAATTAAAATTAACCGCTGCGGTGGCTAACAAACTTGAAATTAAAGATAACAAATTGACCGGTAAGGTGAATGGCAACATTGTGGATGCTAAAGTCAAAGCACAAACCTTAATAAAATTAGCTAGACAATTCTCTATTCCAATCGAGCAAACCGTTGCTATTGGTGATGGCGCAAATGATGTAAAAATGATCCGTAAGGCGGGATTGGGTATTGCTTATCATGCTAAATCTAAAGTACAGGCCAGGGCAAAAGTAGCGATTCAACATGCAGATTTGATGGGTGTACTTTTTGCTTTAAGTGGTGGCTTAAAGCATGAAGAGCGTTAACGATCAAATCAATAAATAAAAGAGGCAATAACGGTGGCAAAAGCAATAAAAAGAGCATTTGTCTGTAATGAATGTGGTGCAGATTATCCACGCTGGCAAGGCCAATGTATCGCTTGTCATACCTGGAATACGATCACCGAGGTAAGATTAGCTGCCAGTTCTACCTCGCGAGCAGAACGCCTTAATGGTTATGCCGGTAGTGCTACAGATAACCAAGTACAGAAATTGTCTGCCATTAGTTTAGAAGCATTGCCACGTTTTTCTACTGATTTCAAAGAATTTGATCGTGTTCTCGGTGGTGGTGTGGTACCTGGTAGCGCGATTTTAATTGGTGGTAACCCAGGTGCTGGTAAAAGCACATTGCTTTTGCAAACTATATGTCGGCTTTCATCACAGATGAAAACTTTATACGTCACCGGTGAGGAGTCTTTACAGCAAGTGGCGATGCGAGCGCATCGATTAGGGTTACCGTCCGATAATCTCAATATGTTATCTGAAACCAGTATTGAGCAGATTTGTTTGGTTGCAGAGCAGGAACAGCCAAAATTGATGGTGATTGATTCTATTCAGGTCATGCATATCGCGGATATACAGTCATCACCTGGTAGTGTGGCACAAGTCCGAGAAACTGCGGCTTATCTTACCCGATTTGCCAAAACACGAGGGATCGCCATTATTATGGTAGGGCATGTCACAAAAGATGGTTCTTTGGCCGGCCCGAAAGTACTTGAACACTGCATTGACTGTTCGATAATGCTCGATGGTGAAGCAGATTCACGATTTCGTACCTTAAGAAGTCATAAAAATCGATTTGGTGCGGTTAATGAACTGGGTGTATTTGCCATGACAGAAAAAGGGTTAAAGGAAGTGAGTAACCCATCGGCTATTTTTCTCAGTAGAGCAGAAGAGATCACTTCGGGCAGCTCGGTGATGGTTGTTTGGGAAGGAACGCGACCATTGCTGGTGGAAATTCAGGCGTTAGTGGACTATTCAATGCTAGCTAATCCGCGACGCGTTGCTGTCGGTTTAGAGCAGAATCGATTAGCGATTTTGCTGGCTATTTTGCATCGGCATGGTGGATTACAGATGTCGGATCAAGATGTTTTTGTTAATGTTGTTGGTGGGGTTAAAGTGACGGAAACCAGTGCTGATCTTGCTTTACTCTTTTCTTTAGTATCCAGTTTCCGTAATCGTCCATTGCCGCGTGATGTTGTGGTTTTTGGTGAGGTTGGATTGGCGGGTGAAATCCGTCCAGTACCTAGTGGCCAAGAGCGGATTATTGAGGCGGCAAAACATGGTTTTAAACGAGCGATTGTTCCTTATGCTAATGTGCCCAAAAAACCATTACCCAATATGCAGTTATTTGGTGTGAAAAAACTGTCAGAGGCATTAACGGTTATGGAAAACTTTGATTAACCGGAGAAGCGATGAAACAGTTTGATTATTTGAAACAGGCTATTAAACAAACAGGTTGTACTTTACAACAGATTGCGACTGCTTGCGGCATGACAAAAGGTTATTTAAGCCAATTAATTAATGAAAAAATTAATAATCCTAGCGCGCGCAAAATTGCCACATTGCATCGTTTTTTAAATATTGAATATCCATTAAAGCCTAAACGTATTGGTGTGGTATTTGGTAAGTTTTATCCATTGCATACAGGCCATATTTACCTGATACAGCGTGCGTGTAGTCAAGTTGATGAATTATATGTCATTCTTTGTCATGATGAACCTCGTGATCGGGCGCTTTTTATCGACAGTTCGATGTCACAGCAACCGACAGTGAGCGATCGGCTACGATGGTTATTACAAACTTTCAAATATCAAAAAAATATTTATATTCATTCCTTTGATGAGCAAGGCATAGAACCATACCCACATGGCTGGCAAGTATGGAGCGAAGGAATGAAAAAATTTTTAATGGCAAAAAATATTCAACCACAATTTATTTATTCTGGCGAAGTGGATGATATTGCGCATTATAAAAAATATCTTGGTGCAGAAGTGGTGCTTATTGATCCTGAGCGCACATTTATGAATATTAGTGGCAATCAAATTAGGCAAGCGCCATTTCGGTATTGGGAATATATTCCAACGGAAGTAAAACCATTTTTTGTGCGTAAGGTAGCCATATTAGGTGGGGAATCAAGTGGTAAATCGACTTTAGTTAATAAGCTTGCGAATATTTTAACACCACCAGTGCATGGGAATATGGTCGTGATTATGTTTTCTCTCATTTAGGTGGCGATGAGATGGCGTTACAATATTCTGACTATGACAAGATAGCATTGGGTCATGCAAAATATATTGATTTTGCCGTTAAATATGCCAATAAAGTTGCCTTTATCGATACTGATTTCATTACCACCCAAGCTTTTTGTAAACGATATGAGGGGAAACCACATCCTTTTGTGCAAGCATTAATTGATGAATATCGTTTTGATCTGGTTATTTTATTAGAAAATAATACCCCATGGGTTGCTGATGGATTACGCAGTTTGGGTAGTGATGAGGAACGTATAACATTTCAAAATTTATTGATTGAACTACTGATTGAAAATCAAGTGGAATTTGTGGTGGTTGATTCGCCTAATTATGATGAGCGTTTTTTACGTTGTATTGAGTTGGTTCAGCAACTGCTTATGATGGATGAAAAATCTCCGAATTTTTAAATGATAAGGCTCGCTTTAGCAAGCCTTATCTTATTTGGCCTATTTATTTGCTCATCTTTTTATATTTGATGCGATGAGGTTCTAGCGCATCAGCGCCCAATGTCCGTTTTTTATAATCTTCATATTCACTAAAATTACCTTCAAAGAAAGTGATTTTTCCTTCATCTTGATAATCAATAATATGAGTGGCAATACGGTCAAGAAACCAGCGATCGTGGGAAATAACTAATGCACTGCCAGGAAATTCCAGTAATGCGTTTTCTAACGCGCGTAATGTTTCGACATCCAAATCGTTAGTTGGCTCATCAAGTAGTAGCATATTACCACCAACCTGAAGTAGTTTTGCCAAGTGTAAACGGCCACGTTCACCACCAGAGAGTTCTCCAACTCGCTTACCCTGATCAACTCCTTTGAAATTAAAGCGTCCGACGTAAGCTCTACTTGGAATTTCGAAATTACCGATACGCATAATATCTTGTCCGCCGGAAACCTCTTCCCACACGGTTTTATTATTGTCCATGGTGTCACGAAATTGTTCAACTGAGGCAACTTTAACGGTTTCACCTAAGGTTATTGTGCCAGAGTCAGGTTGTTCTTGACCTGAAATCATGCGAAAAAGGGTTGATTTTCCCGCGCCATTTGGGCCGATAATACCCACGATAGCCCCTTTAGGGATCGAGAAACTAAGGTTATCAATTAAAACCCGATCACCATAGGATTTACTGAGATTTTCAACCGTTAAAACTTTGTCTCCTAGACGAGGTCCTGGCGGAATGAAGAGCTCGCTGGTTTCATTACGTTTTTGATAGTCAACACTGTTTAACTCTTCAAAACGGGCTAAACGGGCTTTTCCTTTTGCTTGCTGGCCTTTAGGATTTTGTCGGATCCACTCAAGTTCTTTTTCGATCGATATGCGGCGAGCAGCTTCGCTGGAAGCCTCTTGTGCTAAGCGAGTCTCTTTTTGTTCTAACCAAGAGGAATAATTACCTTCCCATGGAATACCCTCTCCGCGATCAAGTTCCAGGATCCAACCTGCTACGTTATCTAAGAAGTAGCGATCGTGAGTGATAGCAACAACAGTGCCTTCGTAATCATGTAAAAACCGTTCTAACCAGGCGACGGATTCTGCATCCAAATGGTTAGTTGGTTCATCAAGTAATAGCATATCGGGTTTTTCCAGCAATAAACGACAAATAGTTACCCGACGCCGCTCTCCACCTGAAAGTTGTTCTATTTTTGTCTCCCAGGCTGGTAGGCGTAATGCATCGGCTGCACGCTCCAACTGGTTATCCAAATTGTGTCCGTCATGTGATTGCAAAATGGCTTCTAACTGGCCTTGCTCTTTTGCCAGTTTATCGAAGTCAGCATCAGGTTCAGCATAGGCCGCATAGACTTCATCAAGGCGAGTAAGAGCATTTTTTATTTCACTAACTGCCTCTTCGACTGCTTCACGTACGGTATGATCAGGATTAAGTTTTGGTTCCTGGGAGAGATAGCCAATTTTGATCCCTGGATTGGGGCGTGCCTCACCTTCAATTTCAGTATCGATACCAGCCATAATACGAAGTAATGTTGATTTACCCGCTCCATTAAGGCCAAGAACACCAATTTTGGCACCTGGAAAGAAACTAAGAAAGATATTTTTTAAGATATGTCTTTTCGGTGGGACAATTTTTCCCACTCGATGCATGGAATAGATGAACTGTGCCAATTTATTCTACCTTTTAGCTAATTGAATAATTTTAGATATCAACGGGTTGCTTATCTCATTTGAAGAAAATATTCAGGCATTTAATTAAACTCTGCCTAAATTACGATTAATAATATTAATAAGATCTAATCAAAAATTTATTGCAGATCTTTAGCATAAAGTTTTATTAAAATAAATGATTACCTTATTCACATTGTAATGAGCCATGTAATTAAGCGGGTAGGTTGCTGAGTGGTTATTATACACGATCCTATTTACTAATATTAAAAGTTTAATTTTTATGTAGGATATTGTTCATCAAGCGTACTGGCAATCATTTTGCAATCCTAAGGAATTATATTTTTATGATCTATTTTCTTAAATTAGTTCAGTAATTATATTTGTTTTGGATAATAATATTTTATATAGATATAGTTATCTTAGACAGGAGTAAATAATGGCGTCGAGAAAATGGTGGCCAGAGATAATATTGCTGATAATACTCTGGTTACCTTTCCATGTTCTGGGTGATTCATTAGCCGCTCAACGTGAGCGTTATCAGGCAATTAAGCAAGCCTGGGATGCTAATGATAATCATCGAGTCGCAAGTTTGATGCCAACATTAACCGAATATCCGCTTTATCCTTATCTGGCATATCGGCGATTGACGCAAGAGCTTAATACCATTTCTGGAGCGCAAGTTGAGACTTTTATCAAACAATATCCCCATTTTCCCCTCAATCAAAAGTTGTCTACCCTTTTTGTCAATCAGCTTGCCCAGCGTAAAGAATGGCATAGCTTGCTAGCTTTTAGCCCTTCACCGCCGAGGCCGATTATTGCTCGTTGTAATTATTACTATGCCAAATGGCAAACAGGTAATAAGCAAGCGGCGTGGCAGGGAGCGAAACAGATTTGGTTACACGGCTATCTACTACCCCAAGCGTGCGAACAGCTTTTTACCCGTTGGCAACAAGCTGGACAATTAACCACTGAATTGATTTTGCAACGTATTTTTTTAGCTATTAAAAGCAATGATGCTGCTCTGGTTACCAGCCTAGTCAATCGGTTGCCAACTAAAGATCAAATTATCGGCCAGCGCTTGGCCAAATTACAGCAAGATCCCTCTTTAGTGGTGAAATTTGCCAGCCTGGTCAAGCCATCGGCGTTTAATCGACAAGTGATATTGTTGTTTTTTAACCGCTTTGCCAGCCAGTCGGTAGAGAAGGCTAAGGCTGCGATACCGATTATTATCCAAGCACAGAAAATGAGCCCTTTACAACAGCAGCAATTGAAGGATGATATCGCCTGGCAATTATTCGGAGAGGTGACGCTACAACAAGCTAAGTGGCGTGATACTGTTATTCAACACTCATCTTCAATTTCTTTACGTGAACGAAGGGTGCGTTTAGCTCTAGCAAGCAATGATATGGTTTCGCTTGCGCAATGGTTAAAGCGATTACCTAAAGAAAGCCGAAATAAGGAAGAGTGGCAATATTGGCAGGCTATTACCCTAATCGCTCAAGGTAAGCCTAAACAAGGTAAAAAGATATTATTCAACTTGGTGAAACGGCGCGGATTTTATCCTATGGTTGCGGCACAAAAATTGAACATTCCGTATCCTATAAATATTGCGGTTGCCGCTAAACCTGAAAATGATATCGATTTATTGCCTGAGGTACAGCGAATAGGTGAATTGTTGTTTTGGAAAAAGGAAAATTTAGCCCGCACTGAATGGATTAATCTGCTTATCAGACAGAAAAAAATCCGCCAACAGCAACTAGCACGCTATGCATTTGAACATCGGTGGGCTGATTTGAGTGTACAGGCGACAATTATTGCCAAACTATGGGATCATTTAACAGAGCGTTTTCCTATTGCCTGGGAACGTGAATTTGAACGGCACACAAAAGATAAAAAAATTGATAAAAGTTTTGCCATGGCGATTGCCAGACAAGAAAGTGGTTGGAATCCACAAGTGCGTTCTGCTGCGGGTGCGATTGGTTTGATGCAATTAATGCCACAGACAGCACAACAAGTGGCAAAATTGAATGGCATTGCAGATTATACCGATAGTAGTAAGTTAATTGATCCAGAAAAAAATATTGAGCTTGGTACCGCATATTTGGAGACAGTTTTTCAGCAATTTGGATTTAACCGGGTATTAGCTTGTGCTGCTTACAATGCTGGACCTGCCAGAGTGGCGCGTTGGTTAGCAATCAGTAACGGAAAATTAGATGTTATCTCTTTTATTGAAAGTATCCCATTTTCTGAAACGCGACGTTATGTTAAAAATGTACTTGTCTACAATCTTTTTTATCAATATTTTCTCGCTAAATCAGTTAAAATTTTAACAAAAAGCGAATGGATGATGAACTATTAGTGCTCTTTATGTCCATCACCGAGCTGTTTATGTTATGCTATTGTACTAGTTAAATAGTATGGCGGTATATATTATGGAAAACTATCTTATTGATCCAGCTCTTCAACCAGAAGAAAATAGTGATTGGCAACGCTTTGTCGAATTATTGCGTAGTGCTTTCCAACAAGAGTTACAGCAACCCATTTTACAATTATTTTTAACCCCAGATGAACGTGTGGCATTGGGGACTAGAGTTCGGATTATTCAGGCATTAATGGACGGTGAAATGAGTCAGCGAGAGCTTAAAAGTGAGTTAGGTGTCGGAATTGCAACCATCACGCGGGGTTCTAATAGTCTGAAGAGTGCGACTAAAGAGGTGAAAGTTTGGTTGGAACAGCAGTTACTCAAGCCATAAACATCTTTTATTAAATTGTAAAATGTACACCTTTAGCCACTCTTTATACGATTTGGTTACGCTGACATGAGTTAGCCGTCATGTAGCACATTAAGTTATTTATAAATTTCATGTTGGATAGGTGCTAATGCTAAAATAAGCGCTTGTTGGTAGACACTGGTACGGCTGAGTAAACCATTGGTAAAAAAACCAGTTGCGCCTTCGTTGTGTTTAATATTAGCCATACCAGTGATATTCGCCATCACATCGCCTAACTCGCGGCCTTGTTGAATACTAAACAAAATTTGCTCCGGTAACATAATACTGGCAGAACGCGATTCACCGCGAATTTGTTTATGTTCAATGGTTATCCAGGCAAAAGTCATTTCATCTTCAACCCCAGCTTCAATACCTACCCAAAAATCGGCTTCAGGCCTAACTTGACGTGAAGCCATAACACGCTGGCGTGCACCTGTGCGGGTTTCCGTATTACCAATTGGTTGTTGGGCTACATTACTACTAACATTGATACTTTCTATTTGATAATTGCCAGCACCAAAAACAGCTTCAAATGCTAAATGAATAGCGTTTATTTTGGCTGGATTTGCGGTTGCTGCGATTACTTTATACATTAATTAGTATCCTTTAAAATATTATTTTGTGAAGTATAATGGAAAATTATTATGTTACAGGTCTATCTTGTTCGCCACGGAGAAACTGAATGGAACGTGGCTCACTGTATTCAGGGACAATCTGACAGCCCACTCACTGAAGTTGGCATTGGACAAGCTAAATTGGTTGCTGAAAGAGTGAAATCAATTGGCATCACTCACATTATATCCAGCGACTTAGGGCGCACGCAGAAAACGGCAGAAATTATCGCGCAAGCTTGCCATTGTAACATTATTCTTGAGCCACGGTTAAGAGAATTGAACATGGGGATCCTTGAAGGGCGGGCAATTAGTTCGTTAAGTGACGAAGAAGAGCGTTGGCGTCGAAATTTAGTTAATGGCTCTCCTGGAGCACGTATTCCCGATGGTGAATCTATGGGAGAGATAACAGAACGCATGTTTACTGCGCTAGAGAAGTGTCGTTCTTTACCAGCAGGGAGTATACCTTTATTGGTTAGTCATGGGATAGGGTTAGGAGCACTACTTAATCGCATACTGGGTGTGCCGACTTACGCTGAAAGGCGTTTACGTTTACGTAACTGCTCTATTTCAAAGGTAGATTTTCAGGAAACGCCTTGGTTGGCCAATGGCTGGGTAGTAGAAACCGCAGGGGATATCTCTCATTTAGTTGAGCCAGCATTAGATGAACAGCAAATTTAACTCTGGTAATAATTAAATAATGTAAGAATAATTTTGCCAAGGGAAATATTCCCCTGGATTTGATTAGGGAGTAACTATTATAATCAATTCATTTTAGCTGGTGGAAGGCGTTCTTTTAATCGGCACAAAATAATCAAATGAGACCATATGGTTTTCTGGATTATTGTAGTTACATTCAGGATTATTAGGATCTTTCAGCTGATAATGTTCTATATCGTGTCCCGAGCGACGGGTTAGATTGAGATTAGGCATATAAACACCATAAATCATATATAAAAACTGTTGTAGATCACTTTTTGTTGGTTTTCCTTCAAAAGTAAAGCGGGCATAATCACCGCCTTCGATGATAACTGAATGGTATAAATTATTTTCATTATCAGCATATTGCGGTTCGACTGCAGTGATATATGAAACCGTTTGTTCATCATCCTTTTCTGAGCTATGCACGACACGATATAATCCATAAACTTCATTAGGTATAATTTTTGTTTTATCTTGATAATATTGCCAGAAATGTTGGCGCATTTCCGCACAGGCAGTAGACCATTTTTCTAATATATATGAGCAAGTTTGTTCTATTCCCATTAAATGTTTCGGTGCTAGTGTGACAAAGGACACATTTGGTAATTTTTGTTCTTCTAGAGTGATTGGTGGTTGCATACCTGTAGCACACCACTCTTCACTGCGACGATAGAGAGCTGGTGTAATGCCAAATTGTTTTTTAAACGCACGAGTAAAGGTTTGCTGTGAATCAAAACGGTATTGCAGTGCAATATCAAGAATTGGCCGACTAGTCAGCCTAAGAGCAACAGCCGCACGGGAAAGTCGGCGAGCACGGATATAAGAGCCAATAGCTTGCTGAGTAATGTTCTTAAACATCCGCTGTAAATGCCATTTTGAATAACCAGCTTTAGCTGCGACGTTATCGAGAAATAGCGGCTGATCTAGATGTGTGTCTATCCAATACAGTAAATCGCGGATAATATTGCTTTGATCCATAGAAGTACCTGGTTTAAATAATCACCTATAAATAGTATAAAGAATTTATAATAAACATCCATTTAATACTAAATTGCTTTATATAGCTATTTTATTATTTTTATGGATATTAATAATGTAAAAATAATTTTATTATTTAATGAGTGTTATTAAGGAAAATTGATATCATGCGAAATTTATCAAAATTACTATCTATTTTAATAATATTTTTTCTACCAAATTCAATATTGGCAGAAGAAATCGGTTCAGTTGATACGGTATTTAAACTTTTTGGTCCTGATAATAAAATTGTTATTGAAGCATTTGACGATCCGGATATTAATAATATAACTTGTTATCTGAGTCGAGCAAAAACAGGCGGTATTAAAGGAGGTCTCGGCCTGGCAGAAGATACTGCTGATTCGGCAATTTCTTGTCAACAGGTTGGGCCAATAATTATAGATGACAAAATTAAATTAAATAATAAAAAGGGGCAAGTTGTTTTTCAAAAACGTACTTCATTTACTTCATTGATTTTCAAAAAACTACAAGTAGTACGTTTCTACGATAAACAACGGAATGCACTTATTTATTTAACTTATTCAGACAAAATAATTGATGGATCGCCTAAAAATGCTATTAGTGCTGTGCCAATTATGCCATGGCATTAATATATTTATTAAACCCCCCAACACCTAAAAAAAGGGGTTTAATATGTTATATTTATTCTTCAATATCACCACAGAAGCGATAACCTTCACCATGGATGGTGGCAATAATTTCTGGTGTATCGACTATCGATTCAAAGTGTTTACGAATACGGCGGATAGTCACATCAACAGTTCTATCGTGGGGCTTTAATTCACGTTCGGTCATTTTTTTCAATAGTTCTGCACGTGTTTGAATTTTGCCTGGATTTTCACAAAAATGTAACATAGCTCTGAATTCACTACGTGGTAATTTATATTGATCACCAATCGGGCTGACTAAAGAGCGACTGTTAATATCCAGTTCCCAGCCATTAAATTTATAACTTTCTACCTGGCGGCGTTCACCACTGATTTGGCAAAGATTCATTGTGCGCGAAAGTAAATTTCGGGCACGAATTGTTAATTCGCGAGGGTTGAAAGGCTTAGTTATATAATCATCGGCCCCAATTTCTAATCCTAATATCTTATCAACTTCATTATCACTCCCGGTAAGAAACATCAGCGCAACATGAGCTTGCTCACGTAATTCGCGCGCAAGTAGCAGACCATTTTTGCCTGGCAAATTAATATCCATAATGACCAGGTTAATATCATTATCAGATAAAATATTGTGCATTTCGGCTCCATCAGTAGCTTCATGTATAATATAGCCTTCTGCTTCGAAAATGCTTTTTAAGATATTGCGTGTGACAATCTCGTCTTCAACAATCAAAATATGTGGGGTTTGCATATGTGCTACCTAACTCTCTACAATATAAATTACCAGATTTACACACTAATGTTTCAAGAGCATGCTTTCTCTAATTTCGTTTTATAATACTAATGAAAGCTTAGCGAATATCATTAAAGTTCATATAATTTTTTTGTAACAAAAAAAACAATTATGCCGAACCTAAAAGAAATTTACTAAACAATTCTTTTCTCATTTTATGTTAACAGCAATATAACAGCTAAAAGCCTATTTACCACCTAAAAAAATGACTTTTGTTGATACACGTCAAAATCGAAATAAAGCTATTATAAAGATTATTACTTAAATTATATGATTTTTTGTGTCATAAAATATTGTATTTAAATTAATATAGGCACTAATGTAATTTATATGAAAAATATAAACGCCAAGCTTCATATTATTATTTATCTGTTAACATACAAGCGTTGCTGATTGTAAATAGATAAAAATTCTCATTTATTCGGTTATGTTTGTTTTTTTATCTGCTTAAAGTGAAATGTATTCTATTGGTAATAGTTACTTAACAAAGAAATGAATATGTTTAATTAGTTTTAGTAATTAAAGAACAAATTATTTGACTTTGCATTAAAATTGTTTTAACCAGTATATAGCTAAATATTTTTTAATAGAAACTTAGGACAGTGATGCGTAAGACCAGCTTCAATACCACTATTATTACCACTATTATTACCACTATTATTACCACTACCGTAACCATTGGTTATGGGGCGGGCTGACTCATAACTAAAATCAAAATCGAACATAAAGCCCGCATCCAAGCAAATGATGCGGGTTTTTTTTTAACGCAATTTCAGGAGGAAAAAACCAGTGCGTGTGCTCAAATTTGGTGGAACGTCGGTTGCTAATGATAATAAAATGCTCAACGTTGCTAATATTGTCGCGGATAAATTTACACAAGGGCCGGTGGCTTTAGTTTTATCGGCACCAGCGAGGATCACGGATTATCTTGTTGCTATGATCGATGCGGCGACGTCGGGCGCTGATATTACTGTGCATATCAAGGCGGCGAAGGACATTTTTTCTACCTTGCTGTCCGGTTTGAAGAATAAGCAATCTGATTTTGAATATGAAAAAGTCAGGCAAATGATTGAAAATGAGTTTATTCAAATTGAGCAAATCTTACATGGCATTTTGCTATTAGGATTGGGACAATGCCCAGAAAGTATTCATGCCGGATTAATATGTCGCGGCGAAAAAATTTCGATTGCTATTATGGCATCGATACTGCGTGCCCGTGGCTATCTAATAACGATTATTGATCCAGTAGAAAATTTATTCGCTGAAGGGCACTATCTTAGCGCGACAGTGGATATCCGTGAATCTAGCCAGCGCATTAGCGCGTTGAATATACCTAAAGATCATCTTATTTTGTTAGCGGGTTTTACCGCCGGTAATTTGCACAATGAACCAGTAATATTAGGACGTAATGGCTCAGATTACTCAGCCGCTGTTCTTGCTGCTTGCTTACAGGCAGATTATTGTGAAATTTGGACCGATGTTGATGGTGTTTATACTTGTGATCCCCGTATTGTACCAGAGGCTCGTTTGCTAACAGAAATATCCTATCAAGAAGCCATGGAGCTCTCCTATTTTGGCGCTAAAGTCCTCCATCCTAGAACAATTGCTCCGATTGCCCAATTTCAGATCCCATGTTTAATTAAAAATGCCTCAGTGCCTAATGGCAATGGCACTTTGATTGGTAATGTTGAAAACCGTGAGTGTATGCTAATTAACGGGATCACCAGTCTAAATAATATGGCGATGATTAATGTCTCTGGGCCGGGTATGAAGGGTATGGTAGGTATGGCTGCTCGCATCTTTTCCACCATGTCGTATAAGGGAATTTCAATTGTATTAATCACGCAATCTTCTTCTGAATATAGTATTAGTTTTTGTCTGCATCAGGATCAATTAGCTGAGGTATATAAAGCACTGACTGAAGAGTTTTATTTGGAATTAAAGGAAGGTTTGCTTAGCTCATTGGATATCATTGAGCAGCTTGCTATTATCTCAGTCGTTGGTGATGGAATGCGAACTTTCAAGGGAATATCAGCCCGTTTTTTTTCTGCCTTGACGCTTGGTAATATTAACATTGTCGCTATTGCACAAGGCTCTTCTGAGCGTTCAATTTCTGCTGTGATTGATAATAATATGACTACAATCGCTGCGCAATTATGTCACCAAATGTTGTTTGATACCGCTCAAATTATCAATGTTTTTGTTGTTGGTGTTGTTGGTGTTGGCAATGCTTTACTTGAACAAATTTATCGGCAACAAAATTGGTTGAAAAAGAAACATATTGATCTGCGAGTTTGTGCAATTGCTAATTCGCGGGTGATGTTAACTGATATTAAAGGCTTAACGCTGGATAATTGGCAAATAGCATTATCACAATCTAAACAAGCTTTTAGTTTAAGTGATCTGTGCCAATTACAGGATAAACACTGTTTTCTCAATCCAGTCATCGTTGATTGTACTGCTGATCAGCAAATAGCGAAGCACTATGCTTTTTTGCTTAAGGCGGGGTTTAATATTGTTACGCCAAATAAAAAAGCCAATACAGATAGTATGGATTATTATCACCAGCTCCGATTGGTTGCTGAGCAATCAAAACGTAAATTTCTGTATGAAACGAATGTTGGTGCTGGTTTACCGGTTATTGAAAATTTGCAGAATTTACTCAATGCCGGTGATGAATTGCTAGAGTTTAGCGGAATTCTTTCTGGCTCACTTTCCTATATTTTTGGTTTACTCGATGAAGGGGTGTCTTTATCGCAGGCGACGCTGTTAGCAAAAGAAAAAGGTTTTACTGAACCAGATCCTCGAGATGATCTTTCTGGTATCGATGTTGCTCGTAAGCTGTTGATCCTAGCGCGTGAAGCCGGTTATTGTCTTGAACTTAATGATATTGAAATTGAACCTATATTGCCCGCCTCTTTTGATGTTAGTGGTAACGTTAACCATTTTCTTCAACAATTAACACAATTAGATCAAGATTTTAAAATAAGGGTTAGCCAAGCAACGGCACAGGGAAAGGTTCTTCGTTATATCGGGTTAATTAAAGACGGTTGTTGTCAGGTAAAAATGGTAGCAGTCGATGAACACAATCCACTTTATAAAGTTAAAAATGGTGAAAATGCTTTAGCATTTTATACCCGCTATTATCAGCCTATTCCATTAGTATTAAGAGGTTAAGGTGCGGGTAATGATGTTACTGCCGCAGGGGTATTTGCCGATATATTACGGACGTTAACAAGGAAAATAGGAGCATAAAATGGTCAAGGTTTATGCACCCGCATCGATAGGTAATGTCAGTGTTGGGTTTGATGTATTAGGTGCGGCTATCTCTCCGATAGATAATAGGCAATTAGGTGATTGTGTCTCGGTCGTGAAGGCAGATAAGTTTAATTTGAAAAATAGCGGATCTTTTGTTGGCAAATTGCCCCAGCTGCCGCAGCAAAATATTGTCTATCAGGCCTGGCAACTGTTTTGTCAAGAATTGGGTGAATCTCTCAATGTTGAAATGACATTAGAAAAGAATATGCCGATTGGTTCTGGATTAGGCTCTAGTGCCTGCTCAGTGGTAGCAGCGCTGATGGCATTAAATGAATATAGCGGTCGCCCTTTTGATAAAAACAGCTTGTTATTAATGATGGGACAATTGGAAGGGCGTGTCGCTGGTAGTATTCATTATGATAACGTTGCGCCCTGTTATTTGGGCGGTATGCAACTGATAGTCGAACAAAATAATGTGCTGAGTCAATCAATCCCTATTTTTGCGGATTGGATTTGGGTAATGGCTTACCCAGGAATCAAGGTTGCCACAGCAGCAGCGAGGGCGATTCTGCCGAGCCATTATCAACGGCAGGATACGATTAATCATGGTCGATTATTAGCCGGTTTTATTCATGCCTGCCATACCCAGCAAACTGATTTAGCGATCGATATGTTACAGGATGTGATCGCTGAGCCTTATCGTGCTCAAATATTGCCCGGTTTTATCGCAGCCCGCGAAAAAGTAAAAAATATCGGCGCAGTCGCTTGTGGTATCTCTGGCTCTGGGCCGACATTATTTGCAATTTGCTATGAAAAAAAGACAGCAGAAAAAGTAATGCAATGGCTGACACAATATTACCTACAAAATGGAACAGGTTTTGTGCACATGTGTCGTTTAGATCAAGTTGGTGCAAGAGTGATAGGCTAAAAATGAAATTATATAATTTAAAAAATCAAAGTGAGCAGGTCAGTTTTGTGCAGGCAGTTAAACAAGGGCTTGGTCAGCAGCAGGGCCTTT
Source organism: Arsenophonus endosymbiont of Crataerina pallida (assembly GCF_964020125.1). Lineage (NCBI taxonomy): Bacteria > Pseudomonadati > Pseudomonadota > Gammaproteobacteria > Enterobacterales > Morganellaceae > Arsenophonus > Arsenophonus endosymbiont of Crataerina pallida. The sequence continues at coordinate 1,734,582 of NZ_OZ026540.1, forward strand.
TTTTCTCGCTTAATGTACCAAAACTGAATGATGAACAGCTAGCTAAATGGTTACAGTGCAATTTTATCACCCGTAGTAGCTATATTTTATCAGCCTATATTGGCGATGAAATGCCGTTAGAACAAGTGACAGAGTGTGTTAAACAGGCGTTCAATTTTCCGTTAGTTGTTAGACCAATAGAAGAAAATATTGCCAGCCTGGAGTTGTATCATGGCCCAACCTTAGCATTTAAAGATTTTGGTGGCCAATTTATGGCACAAATATTGGCACAAATTGCCAGTAACCAACCCATTACTATTTTAACCGCTACTTCAGGTGATACTGGCGCCGCCGTAGCCCATGCTTTTTATCGTCTTAAAAATGTTCAGGTTATTATTCTCTATCCGGAAAATAAGATCACGCCTTTACAGGAGAAATTATTCTGTACACTAGGGGAAAATATCCACACTATCGCAATCAAGGGTGACTTTGATGATTGTCAAAGGCTGGTAAAACAGGCTTTTGATGATGAAGAATTAAAACGGCTATTATGTTTAACCTCCGCGAATTCTATCAATATTAGCCGGTTATTGGCGCAAATTTGTTATTATTTTGAGGCTGTTGCACAGTTAGCGGTTGAAAACCGTCAACAGTTAGTTATTTCCGTACCCAGTGGTAAATTTTGGTAATTTAACCGCCTGCTTATTTGCCAAAGCAATGGGGCTACCGGTGAAGCGTTTTATAGCTGCTACTAATGTTAATGATACTGTTCCACGCTATCTGTCTGAGGGCAAATGGTTGCCTAATCAAACGATAGCGACTCTGTCAAATGCAATGGATGTCAGCCAACCCAATAATTGGCCACGGATAGAGACACTTTTCCAGCGCCAAAAATGGGGACTTGATGAGCTTAGTTATGGTGTTGTTGATGATAGAATGACCGAAAAAACCGTTCAACAACTGGCTAGTAAAGGCTATATATCTGAGCCACATAGCGCAGTTGCTTATCGTATTTTACGTGATCAGTTGCAAGATGATGAATATGGGCTGTTCTTAAGTACCGCACATCCAGCAAAATTTAAACAGAGTGTCGATCGTATTCTTGCTAAAACATTACCATTACCAGCTGCTTTAGCAAAACGAGCTAATTTACCGATATTTTCCCATCAATTACCCGCTGATTTTGCTTTGTTGCGTAAATTTTTATTTATGCATGCGACTTAATAACAATGATCTGAAATGGAAGCGTTAGCTTCCATTGTTAACCATGTTGTGATCGTTTAAACACTAGCTGATTATCTTTGGAAGCGGCGTTATCAAATTGATAACCGGCTAAGTTAAATTCAGTCAGTTGTTCAATATTTTTTAGTTGATTTTGAATAATAAAGCGACTCATTAATCCGCGCGCTTTTTTCGCATAGAAACTGATGACTTTATATTTCCCCTGTTTTTCATCTAGAAAAATAGGTTTCACAATATGAGCATCCAGTTTTTTGCTATTAACGGCATTAAAATATTCATCTGAAGCTAAGTTAATCAGAATATTATCACCTTTCTTGCTTAAGGCCTGATTAAGATTTTCAGTAATGATATCCCGCCAAAAGGCATAAAGATCTTTTCCTTGTTTATTATTGAGTTTAGTTCCCATTTCCAATCGGTAAGGTTGCATCAGATCAAGTGGCCGTAATACACCGTATAAGCCTGATAGAATACGAAGATGTTTTTGGGCAAAGGTGAAATCTTTTGGCTTAAAATTTTCCGCTTGCAGGCCGGTATAGACGTCACCTTTAAAAGCTAAAATAGCAGGTCGGGCATTTTCTGGGGTAAAATTAGCATGCCACTGTCCAAAACGTGCTGCATTTAAACCGGCTAATTTATCACTAATATGCATTAGACTGGCAATTTCTGCCGGTGTCAGTTTACGACATATCTGAATCAATTGCTCAGCCTGTGATAATAGGGTTGGCTGACTATATTCTGTGGTGGCAAGCGGACTTTCATAATCAAGTGTTTTGGCGGGTGAAATCGTGATAAGCATAATTAATACCTAGTAAAATTCATAAATAAACAACTTTAATCAAAATAGTAAATGGCTATCATTAGGCTTATTTGTAGCATTTAACGTTAATTATTGCTATTTAAACGATAGTAGGGTGTGAAAATAAGCTAACAAAATTTGTTATCGACAACAAAACAATGGTGGTGAATTTATTTGTTGTAATATCAATGAATGATATTATCACAGCAAGATAGGATTTTGAGCCTCGGCTTCATCTCAATAACAACGGGATTAAAAAATGACCGATAAATTAACCTCTTTACGAAAAATAACGACGGTTGTAGCAGATACAGGTGATATAAGCGCAATAAAGCTTTATAAACCTGAAGATGCAACAACTAACCCTTCTTTGATCCTTAATGCGGCTCAGATCCCAGAATATCAGGCACTCATTGATGAAGCGATCTCATGGGCACGGCAACAAAGTCAATCACGTGAGCAACAAATTATTGATGCGTGTGATAAATTGGCTGTTAATATTGGGTTAGAAATCCTGCAATTAATTCCCGGAAGAATTTCAACGGAAGTTGATGCGCGCCTTTCCTATGATACCGAAGCCTGTATTAATAAAGCGCGGCATATTATTGAGCTTTATAATCGTGCCGGCATTAAAAATGAGCGTATTTTGATAAAATTGGCTTCAACCTGGCAAGGGATCCGCGCGGCAGAGCAGTTGGAAAAAGAGGGTATTAACTGCAATCTAACGCTATTATTCTCTTTTGCTCAGGCACGAGCTTGTGCTGAAGCCGGTGTTTATCTGATTTCACCTTTTGTCGGTCGTATTCTTGATTGGTATAAAGCGAATACCGATACAAAAGAGTATGCGCCACAAGAAGATCCTGGCGTTATTTCTGTTACACAAATTTACAATTATTATAAGCAGCACGACTATAAAACGGTTGTCATGGGGGCAAGTTTCCGCAATAGCGGTGAAATTTTGCAACTGGCAGGCTGTGATCGTTTAACAATTTCTCCAGCATTACTTAAAGAGCTTTCTGAAGCCCAAGGTGAAGTGCCCCGCAAATTGGCATTTAATGGTCAAATTCAGTCACCGCCTAAGCCGATGACAGAAGCAGAGTTCTATTGGCAACATCATGCAGATGCCATGGCAACGGACAAACTGGCTGATGGTATTCGTAAATTTGCTATTGATCAGGAAAAATTGGAAAAAATGGTTGCCCAGCAGCTGTAATTAACATTTCTCTGTTATAACCTAAAAGCCTAGTGGATTATCGTACTGGGCTTTTTGCTTTTACTTGCTGGTCTGATTGTGCTCAAGGGCAGTAAACAATATTATTTGCCTTTTTATCGCTACAGCATAAGTTGAATAGATTTAGTATTAAACATCTTGTTTTCAATATCGAATTTGAGGATCTCATGGATAAATTGCGGATAGGTTTAGTTTCTGTTTCAGATCGGGCAGCCAATGGAATTTATCAAGATCAGGGGATCCCTGCACTTAAAAACTGGCTTTCAATGGCACTAAAAACCCCTTTTACGGTTGAGCCACGTTTGATCCCTGATGAACAAAAAATTATTGAACTTACACTCTGTGAGCTGGTTGATGAATTTGCTTGTCATTTAATTTTAACCACCGGTGGCACTGGCCCAGCGCTGTGTGATGTAACACCGGATGCGACACTGGCGATTGCTGATCGGCAAATGCCTGGTTTTGGTGAACAAATGCGGCAAATTAGTTTGTATTTTGTGCCAACGGCGATCCTCTCACGCCAAGTTGGCGTGATCCGCAAGCAAACATTGATTTTGAATTTACCTGGACAACCAAAATCAATTACAGAAACATTAGCCGGTTTAAAAGATGAACAGGGACGTGAAATTGTTACCGGAATTTTCGCTAGCGTGCCTTATTGTATCCAATTACTAGAGGGTCCCTATGTTGAAACCGATCCCAACGTGATTAAAGCATTTAGACCTAAATCAGCCATGCGATAAAATGGATTAATCTGGCTATTTTCGGCATTAGGAAATAACTTTAGTAATGATTAAAGCCGTTGTTAAATTGCGCTGCCATCAATTAGCGTCAATTTTAAAGCCAAAAATTCTCTAGTGTCGTCATAGTGGCGAATAGAGCAGGGTGTTAATAAAGCAGTATAAAACTGCTTTATTAATGTGGCAGGATGCTGTTTAAGACCTATTACCAATAGGTAATATTGTACGGCCAAATTGTTCATTAATGACTTCTGCCATAGCAAGGTAAAAAGCGCTGGCGCCACAAATGATACCTTCGTAACCAGCAATAGTAAGAATGGTTTGATTTCCATACATATTACCGATTGCTAACAGCGCAAAAAGTACGGTCAGACTAGCAAAAACGAATTGTAGTGCGCGATTAGCCTTTAACGTGCCAACAAACATAAATAAGGTAAAGATACCCCACAATGCCAAGTAAACTGCCAGAAAATCTGCGGATGTTACTTGCACCGACGCTATTTCAGGCAGCATTAATAAACCAACTAAGCTGAGCCAAAACAAGCCATAAGATGAGAATGCCGTTGCGGCAAAGGTATTTCCTTTTTTATATTCAAAAATACCGGCAATAATCTGGGCAATACCACCATAGAAGATACCCATACTTAGTATTACTGAAGTTAATGGAAAAAATCCAGCATTGTGAATATTTAATAAAATTGTTGTCATACCAAAACCCATCAAACCTAATGGGCCTGGATTGGCAATATTATTTGAACTCATACATTCCTCTAAATGTCATTAAATATATAATATTCAATAGGATATAAATTTTTATATGCTATCAGGGCTTACATAAAGCAAGTATAATAGGTAGTGTTTGGTTCAAAACAAAGATTAAAATGACTTTTCATTTAAAAAATATTTTTTTACTTTCCCCTTGATGAATATTTTTATGTCCCCACTTTAATGAATAGCGTAGTTACCAATGGTCAATCTATCAACCTGTCACAAGGTGTCTCGTTAGGTAGATTTTTTTTGAGGTCAGGGAAAAAATCCCTTGAAAAAAATTCATTGAGCCTCATATAGGTTGGTAACTAGATTGGTTAAGAATTCCCTTTGGAGGCTGTTTAGATGGGTAAAATTATCGGGATTGACCTGGGTACAACTAACTCTTGTGTAGCTATTATGGATGGCACAAATGCGCGGGTATTGGAAAACAGTGAGGGTGATCGTACCACACCTTCTATTGTTGCATATACTCAAGATGGTGAAATTCTTGTGGGGCAGCCGGCAAAACGTCAGGCCGTGACAAACCCACAAAATACATTTTTTGCCATTAAGCGTCTGATTGGACGTCGCTTTGAAGATGAAGAAGTTCAACGTGACATTTCTATTATGCCTTATAAAATCATTGCTGCAGATAATGGTGATGCTTGGTTGGATGTTAAGGGGCAAAAAATGGCTCCTCCTCAGGTTTCCGCTGAGGTGTTGAAAAAAATGAAAAAAACGGCTGAAGATTATCTGGGTGAACCCGTTACTGAAGCTGTTATTACTGTACCGGCTTATTTTAATGATGCTCAGCGTCAAGCAACTAAAGATGCAGGTCGCATTGCTGGTTTAGATGTAAAACGTATTATTAATGAACCAACGGCAGCGGCGCTTGCTTATGGTTTAGATCGTGAAGTAGGTAACCGTACCATTGCGGTATATGACTTAGGTGGTGGTACTTTTGATATTTCAATTATTGAAATTGATGAAGTTGATGGTGAAAAAACCTATGAAGTGCTGGCCACTAATGGTGATACTCACTTAGGTGGTGAAGACTTTGATAATCGTCTGATCAACTATTTGGTCGATGAATTTAAGAAAGAACAAGGTTTTGATCTACGCAATGATCCACTAGCAATGCAACGCTTAAAAGAAGCAGCAGAGAAAGCCAAAATTGAGCTCTCTTCTGCTCAGCAGACTGATGTCAATCTGCCTTACATTACTGCAGATGCAAGTGGTCCTAAGCATATGAATATTAAGGTGACTCGAGCGAAACTTGAATCACTGGTGGAAGATTTGGTTAAGCGCTCAATGGAGCCGCTGAAAGTTGCACTGCAAGATGCCGGCTTAAATGTTAATGACATAAACGACGTCATTCTGGTTGGTGGTCAGACGCGCATGCCAATGGTGCAAAAAGCGGTTGCTGACTTTTTCGGTAAAGAACCTCGTAAAGACGTTAACCCTGATGAAGCGGTTGCTATGGGTGCGGCGGTGCAAGGTGGTGTATTAGCTGGTGATGTGAAAGATGTCTTGTTACTTGATGTAACTCCACTATCTTTAGGTATTGAAACCATGGGTGGTGTAATGACAGCGTTAATTGCCAAAAATACCACTATTCCGACTAAACATAGTCAGGTGTTTTCAACTGCAGAAGATAACCAGTCGGCAGTAACCATTCATGTATTGCAAGGTGAACGTAAACGCTCAGGTGATAACAAATCATTAGGGCAGTTCAATTTGGATGGTATTCAAGCGGCACCGCGTGGTATGCCACAAATTGAAGTTACCTTTGATATTGACGCTGATGGTATCTTACATGTATCAGCTAAAGATAAGAATACTGGCCGCGAGCAAAAGATTACCATCAAGGCATCTTCTGGTCTGAAGGAAGATGAAATCCAAAGAATGGTAAGCGATGCAGAAGCAAATGCGGAATCAGATCGTAAGTTTGAAGAATTAGTTCAGGTACGTAATCAGGCTGATCAATTGATTCATGGTACGCGTAAACAAATTGAAGAAGCGGCTGATAAGTTACCTGCTGATGATAAAGCTAACATAGAGAAAGCCATTTCTGAGTTGGAAACTGCGGTGAAAGGTGAAGATAAAGCCATCATTGAAGAGAAAATTCAAGCTTTAGTTCAAGCTTCGGCCAAGCTACTCGAGTTAGCTCAACAGCAGGCTCAAGCAGGCACCGCTGATGCTGGCGCAGGCGCCCAACCTAAACAGGATGATAATGTTGTTGATGCTGAATTTGAAGAAGTCAACGACAAGGATAAAGATAAAAAATAGTGGCCCTTAGCGGGCACAGTAATGGTGTTAAGGATCATTTCCTCTGTTACTGAAAACCGAGTACGGGCGTTGGGGGAACTCTACGCCCGTTTCCGTGTGTTAAGGGTAAAATAAATATGGCAAAAAGAGATTATTATCAAGTTTTAGGCGTTACTAAAACCGCTGACGAGAAAGAGATCAAAAAAGCGTATAAACGTCTGGCAATGAAGTATCATCCAGATCGAAATCAGGGTGATAAGGAAGCAGAAAGTAAGTTTAAAGAAATTAAAGAAGCTTATGAAATTTTAACTGATGCGCAAAAACGCGCTGCTTATGATCAATATGGACATGCAGCTTTTGAACAAGGTGGCATGGGCGGTGGATTTAGCGGCGGTTTTGCTTCGGGCGCTGATTTTAGTGATATTTTTGGTGATGTATTTGGTGATATTTTTGGTGGTGGTAGGCGTCAGCGATCGGCTCGTGGGGCTGATCTCCAGTACGAAATTACCTTAACCTTAGAGGAAGCAGTTCGCGGTGTCAGCAAAGAGATCCGTATCCCGACTTTAGAAAAATGTGATGTTTGTAACGGCAGTGGCGCTAAACCAGGCACTAAACCAGAAACTTGTTCAACTTGTCATGGGGCAGGTCAGGTTCAAATCCGGCAAGGATTTTTTGCAGTTCAACAAACTTGTCCAACTTGCCATGGTCGTGGTCAAATCATCAAAGAACCTTGTATTAAATGTCATGGTCATGGCCGAGTAGAGAAATACAAAACTTTATCAGTAAAAATTCCACCAGGGGTTAATACAGGCGATCGTATTCGCTTAAATGGTGAAGGTGAGGCCGGAGAAAACGGCGCGCCAGCCGGTGATCTATATGTTCAGGTCAATGTCGCAAGACATGCTATTTTTGAGCGCGATGGCAATAACTTATATTGCGAAGTACCCATTAATTTTGCGATTGCGGCTCTAGGTGGTGAAATTGATGTACCGACACTTGATGGTCGGGTAAGTCTCAAAATTCCAGCTGAAACACAAACAGGAAAAATTTTCCGCATGAAAGGAAAAGGTGTGAAGCCTGTTCGTGGTGGTATGACGGGAGATTTAATGTGCCGTATCCTGGTGGAAACGCCGGTTAAACTAAATGAAAAACAAAAAGCATTGTTGAAGGAATTTGGTGAATCTTTGAATGGCGAAAGTGATGGCAGGAACAGCCCTCGTTCAAAGAGTTTCTTAGATAGTGTGAAAAAGTTTTTTGATGATCTGACCAAGTAACGATATTTAGCTAAATAGATAGAGCATCGATAGTCAGTGATCGGTGCTTTTTTTATTGATTAAAAATAAGAACATTCAATTTGATTTACGGAATAGAAGAGGTAGTTATAAAATCGCAGGTTAATTGTGGTTATTTAATTAATGTAAGTTATTTAATTCGTTCAATTTATGCAAATTATATTTAAAAATTTTAATTTTCAAGATTAATTTTGCCTGTTTTATGCAAGTTTCCTGCTTAAATTTCTATATAAAAATAAATTAAGATTAATTCCAACAAGTTAAACGTGAGCTTAACAAAACTTTCTATACAATTTAGTTTTATTTTTAATTAATTTATTGGATTGGAAATAGTTATGTCAGCATCATTTGGAATGATAATCAGAGATTCGTTTAGACAATTTTCTTTTAACAGACCCGCTATCACTACACAAAATTGTGAAGAATATTTGACAAATAAATTAACTAGCAGGTTTGAATCTGAATTAAAAAATAGTAACTACGTTCATAGAATTGATAAAAGACTTATTAGTGCGGCTAATCTATATTGTTCTGTAGATAACAGTGAATTAGAAGCGATTTTTAATCGAAAATTTATTGCACTCAATTTGGATAAGGTAGATATAGGAAATTTGCAAAAATTTCAGCATTTATTAGATTGCATTAAGGGTGTAAAAAATACAGGAGAATTGGGTTGTTCAGTATCTAAAAATATTAGTGATTTAATAGAACTAAAATCTATCTATGTAAATAGAGATAAAAATAATAATATAGATGATAAGAGTCCAAATATTGAGAATAAAATTGGTCATACAACAATAGAATATCAACAGGGAGATGAAGAAGAAGGTTTAACAGCAGCTGAATTCAATCGAATAGAATGTTATCTTGAACAAAATCGATCACTCGCAGAATTAGAGGGTAAAGAATCAGAATATTTTATTAGGGTTTATCAAGAAATAAAAGAAAATAGGGATAAGAAAAATGAACAATTAATTGTTACTAATCAAACCGGCCAGCCATTGCAAAGCGGAACGACAGAGTTAAAAATGGAATTGGTAGTAGATAAAGAAATAGGACAAAATATAGCGAGTGTGGAATTAAAGCAAAATAATAAGATAGGGACAAAAGAAGCCGTAGGTTCAACTTTTTGGCAAAAATTAAGCCAAAAAACCAGCCAATTATTTGCAACATCATGGAGTTTTATCAAAACTAAACTTATCGGATTTTTATTACCTACTTTTTTTAGTACCAAGATTAACTAATTGTTTTTCAATGCTAGCCTAATTTTAAACAGCTAATCGGCTAAATAGCGTCAAAATAGTTAGTAACTACTCGGTATAAACGAATTATTTACGTTAAAAAAAATGGTTTTCCGAATTGTATGGATTAGCGTAAAATTAATTAAGCTAATTAACACTGAGGTTATAGTAATGACAGCAATTATACGACAGTTTTTAAAATTAGAAGCAGCAAGTGGGGTGCTGTTAATTATTGCTGCCATCTTAGCTTTGATTATGGCTAATACCCCATTGCAAGGTATTTACCAGCAATTTCTTAATATTCCCATTGCGGTTAAAATCAGCGTATTAGATATTGATAAACCTTTTTTATTGTGGATCAACGATGGTTTAATGGCCATTTTCTTTTTGGTTGTTGGCCTGGAAGTTAAACGAGAACTGATAGAAGGCTCGTTAGCCGGTCGTGATAAAGCAATATTTCCTGCTGTTGCTGCGGTAGGCGGTATGTTATTACCCGCTTTGGTATATCTATTTTTTAATTTGAATGATGAAATTGCCCGGCAGGGTTGGGCGATCCCAGCGGCGACAGATATTGCATATGCATTGGGTATCATGGCGCTATTAGGTAAACGTGTACCAACAGAGTTAAAAGTATTTCTACTGGCGTTGGCGATTATTGATGATCTTGGCGTAATAATCATTATTGCTCTCTTTTATACTAAATCTGTTTCTATCATGGCATTAGGGTTAGCTATGCTTTCTCTATTGGTATTAATATGGATGAATTGGCGTAAAGTTGAAAATACTTCTGCTTATTTGGTTGTTGGTGTCATCTTATGGGTTTGTATTTTAAAATCAGGTATCCATGCAACGTTAGCTGGTGTCATAGTGGGCTTTTTGATACCGCTTAAAGGGGGACAAAATAATTCACCCTCTGAACAGTTAGAACATCTTTTACATCCTTGGGTTGCTTATTTAATTTTGCCACTATTTGCCTTTGCTAATGCAGGCATACAACTTGATGGTGTTACCCCAACTAATCTTGCCAGTGCTTTACCGATCGGTGTCGCGTTAGGCTTATTAATTGGTAAACCAACAGGTATTTTTCTGTTTAGTTGGCTAGCGTTAAAATTAGGCGTTGCAAAATTACCCGCCAAAATTAACCTTAAGCAGATATTTGCTGTTTCAGTACTCTGTGGTATTGGCTTTACCATGTCAATTTTTATTGCCAGTTTAGCATTTGAAGGTTTAGATAATTTTAGTACTTATGCACGGTTGGGGATCCTAATCGGTTCGACGCTAGCGGCTATCTTAGGATTATTATTATTGAATAGTGTATTACCTAAAAAGCCAATTAGCACTAAAGCAGCTAATCAGGCAGGATAACGTTAATTTTAAGTTATATTTGCGTGAAATAAATAGTATTTTTGTGTTCGCAATACAATATTTTATTTTTGTAGCGAGAGTATCTTATTTAGGTAAAATGATATGAATCGTTTATCTTCTAATGTTCAGAAAATAACGAATATAAACAGTTATCGGTGGTACAAAAAGGAATCGATATGAGAGTGTCGCATCTCAATTTTAATCATCTCTATTACTTCTGGTATGTTTGTAAAGAGGGATCGGTTGTTGGCGCCGCTGAAGAACTTTATTTAACGCCTCAGACAATAACGGGTCAGATTAAGGCATTAGAAGAACGTTTGAATGGTAAATTATTTAAAAGGCAAGGCAGAGGGCTGGTTCCTTCGGAACTAGGGCAACTAGTTTTTCGTTATGCTGATAAAATGTTTGTGCTAAGCCAGGAAATGCTAGATATTGTTAATTATAGTAGTGAAACGAATTTGCTATTTGATGTTGGTGTTGCTGACGCTTTATCGAAACGGCTGGTAAGCCGTGTCCTTGAAACAGCTATTGTTGAGCATGAGCGGATCCATTTACGCTGTTTTGAATCGACACACGAGCTTTTATTGGAGCAATTAAGTCAACATAAGTTAGACATGATCTTATCTGATTGCCCGGTTGATTCGTCCCAACAAGAGGGGTTATTTTCCGTCAAGCTTGGAGAATGTGGCGTTAGTTTTTTCTGTCGCAAACCAATACCGGAGAAACCTTTTCCACTGTGTCTAGAAGAGAGGCGATTATTGATCCCAGGTCGGCGTTCTATGTTAGGTCGTCACCTGCTTTCTTGGATCCAAAATAATAATTTGCAGGTAGAAATCCTGGGCGAGTTTGATGATGCTGCATTGATGAAAGCATTTGGCATGTATCATAACGCAATATTTGTTGCGCCATCGCTCTATGCTAGTGAGATTTTTTTAGATAATGAAGTAGTTGAAATTGGTCATATGGATAAAGTAAAAGAAGAATATTATGTTATTTTTGCTGAACGTATGATCCAGCATCCAGCAGTGCAACGTGTTTGTAATAAGGATTTTTCTGGTCTATTTGATCAAAGCTTTTATAAACAATAAGAGCCATTTTTTAATAATAATAAAAAAACCGGCTGAAGCCGGTTTTTTAGCAAAATCAAAATAAATTACATTGATTTGATTTGCGCTACTAAATTTGCTTTATGACGTGCAGCTTTATTTTTGTGGATCAAGCCTTTGCTAGCATAGCGATCAACAATAGGTTGCATGTCGTTAAATGCTTTTTGTGCTGCTTCTTTATCGCCAGTAGCGATAGCGGCATAAACTTTTTTGATAAAAGTACGCACCATAGAACGACGGCTAGCATTATGCTGACGACGTTTCTCTGATTGTATGGCACGTTTCTTAGCTGATTTGATATTAGCCAAGGTCCAACTCCCAAATATTTATTCTATCGAGGACAATCTAAAGGCCGAGGAATATGCCTTTTTAGCCTTCATTTGTCAATGAATTTGTGTAAATAAGCATCGTGTACAGCAATGCGATCTGTTGTGATGACCCGGGATTTTACCAGTTTACTGAGTGAGAATACAGTTTTAAATGTGAAAAACCGGATGAAATTGTAGGAAAGTGGTTAGATTAAGTATTTTTTTACTGACAAACAACCATTTATTATCTTTGTTATAAATATTAATCAAATGGTGACTTAACCTTCAAGGTAGTAAGCGGTATAATCCAGCAATTTTTATTATATTGAGCCGATTATGAAGTTAGTACGTGGTATACATAATATTCGCGCATATCATCATGGTTGTGTGTTGACTATTGGCAATTTTGATGCTGTTCATCGAGGGCATCAGGCATTATTGAAACATTTAAAACAACAGAGTCAGCGTCTCGGGCTGCCAACGATGGTCATGATTTTTGAACCTCAACCATTGGAGTTTTTTTTGGGCGCAAATGCGCCAGCACGTTTAACGCGTTTACGTGATAAGATAAAATACTTTACCGAATATGGCGTTGATTATTTACTGTGTGTTAAATTTAATCCAATATTTGCTTCATTGACACCGCAGGCTTTTGTTTCACAATTGCTGGTGGAAAAATTGGGGGTTAAATTTTTGGCGATAGGTGATGATTTTCGTTTTGGCAAAGATAGACAGGGTGATTTTAAATATCTTCGTGAGGCAGGAAAACAATATGGTTTTGAAGTGGCCAATACTGAAAGTTTTTGTGACGCCGGCCAGCGAGTTAGTAGTACGGCTGTCAGGCAAGCACTATTAAGTGATAATCTTACCCTTGCTGAGAATCTTATGGGACACCCCTACCGATTGAGTGGTCGAGTGGTACATGGTCGCCAGCTTGGTAGTGCGATCGGTTTCCCAACCGCGAATATACCATTTAAATGTTTAGTTATGCCTGTTAAAGGCGTTTATGTGGTAGAAGTATATGGATTAGCCGATCACCCTTTGCAGGCAGTGGCAAATATTGGCACACGCCCAACCGTGAATGGGGTTGATCAGCAAATTGAAGTTCATTTAATAGATGTGCATATGGATATATATGGACGTCATATTGATGTTGTATTGCGTAAAAAATTGCGTAACGAGCAGCGACTTGCTTCTATTGATGAATTAAGACAGCAAATCGGTAAGGATATAATGGCTGCGAGACAATTCTTCCAGTCGTCATAATTTAGATATTTAGCAGAAAATTGGAACTGAGAATTTAGATGAGTGACTATAAAAATACCCTGAATTTACCGGAAACAGGGTTCCCTATGCGCGGTTATCTCGCTAAACGAGAACCACAAATGTTAGCCCGTTGGTATAAAGAAGGTTTGTACCAAGCTATTCGCCAGGCCAAAACAGGCAAACAGATGTTTATATTGCATGATGGTCCTCCTTATGCAAACGGTAGTCTTCATATTGGTCACTCAGTTAATAAAATTCTCAAAGATATTATCATTAAATCTAAAGGACTGGCCGGATTTGATTCGCCATATATTCCTGGTTGGGATTGCCACGGTTTGCCAATTGAACATAAAGTTGAACAAATTATCGGTAAACCCGGTGACAAGGTTTCTGCAGCTGTTTTTCGTGAAGAATGTCGCAAATATGCCAAAGAACAAATTGAGGGCCAGAAAGCTGATTTTATCAGAATGGGCGTACTTGGTGATTGGGAACAGCCTTATTTAACCATGGATTTTAGTACCGAAGCCAATATTATTCGTGCGTTAGGTAAAGCGATTGAAAATGGCCACTTAGTGAAAGGTGCTAAACCGGTTCATTGGTGTACTGCTTGCGGTTCTTCCTTAGCGGAAGCGGAAGTTGAATATTATGATAAATCATCACCTTCCATTGATGTACGCTTTAGCGCGGTGGATGCTAACGCTGTTTATAGTAAATTTGACGTAAAATCGTCGGCTTTGCCGGTTTCAGCCGTGATCTGGACGACCACACCTTGGACGTTACCCGCCAACCGTGCGATTGCGGTTAACGCTGATTTTGAATATCAATTAGTGAAAGTCAATAATAATGAATGTTTAATTTTGGCAAAATCACTGGTTGAAACAGTAATGCAGCGTATTGCAGCAACAGAGTGGCAAATTTTAGCACAATGTAATGGCTCTGAATTGGAATTACTGCGCTTTCATCACCCATTTATGAATTTCGATGTGCCTGTTATTTTAGGTGATCACGTTACTTTAGACGCGGGTACCGGGATTGTACATACGGCACCAGGCCATGGTCCGGATGATTATATTGTTGGGCAGAAATATAAACTTGAAATAGCAAATCCCGTCGGTCCAAATGGGTGTTATTTACATAATACTTATCCTGGTTTGGACGGTGTTTTTGTATTTAAAGCAAATGAATTAATTATCGAACTTTTAGCGGCAAAAGGGGCATTGCTACATAAAGAAATATTACAGCATAGTTATCCTTGTTGCTGGCGGCATAAGACACCGGTTATTTTTCGTGCTACACCTCAGTGGTTTGTTAGTATGGAAAAAAATGGTTTACGTGAACAATCGCTAAAAGAGATTAACGGGGTTAAATGGATCCCAGATTGGGGACAAAGCCGGATTGAATCTATGGTTGCAAATCGTCCAGATTGGTGTATTTCTCGTCAGCGCACCTGGGGTATGCCGATGGCATTATTTGTGCATAAGCAGACAGAACAATTACATCCACGGACGTTAGAATTGATTGAAGAAGTCGCTAAACATGTTGAAAAAGCAGGTATCCAGGCGTGGTGGGATCTTGACCCCGTTGCCCTATTAGGAAGTGATGCAGCTGATTATGTTAAAGTCCCGGATACGCTTGATGTCTGGTTTGATTCTGGTTCTACACACTATGCGGTTGTAGATGTTCGCCCTGAATTTAAAGGCCATTCTGCTGATTTATATTTGGAAGGCTCTGATCAACATCGTGGTTGGTTTATGTCGTCTCTAATGCTATCAACTGCGATGAAAGGAAAAGCGCCTTATCGAGAAGTATTAACCCACGGTTTTACGGTTGATGGACAAGGCCGTAAAATGTCAAAATCTTTGGGTAATACCATTAGCCCACAAGACGTCATGAATGATTTAGGGGCTGATATTCTGAGGCTATGGGTTGCTTCAACCGATTATACTAGTGAGATTGCTGTTTCAAATGAGATTTTAAAACGTTCTACCGACAGCTATCGGCGTATTCGTAATACAGCACGCTTTTTATTAGCCAATTTGAACGGTTTTGATCCTGCTTCACATCAAGTTAAACCAGAAGATATGGTGATATTAGATCGCTGGGCAGTAGGGCGGGCGAAAGCCGCTCAAGCGGAAATCGCTATGCATTATGCTAATTATGATTTTCATGCAGTCGTTCAGCGTTTGATGCAGTTTTGTTCAGTTGAAATGGGTTCTTTCTATTTAGATATTATAAAAGATCGTCAATATACGGCAAAAAGTGATAGCTTGGCACGTCGTAGTTGTCAGACAGCCTTATTTCATATCATAGAGGCCTTGGTACGCTGGATTGCGCCGATCCTTTCTTTTACGGCCGATGAAATTTGGCAGCAATTGCCTGCTAGACAGAGCAAATATGTCTTTACTGATGAATATTATGCTGACTTGTTTGGCTTGGATGTTAATGAAACGCTTAATGATGAATTTTGGAATAAGTTATTAATTATCCGTAGTGAGGTTAATAAAGTTCTCGAACAAGCGCGTGCAGACAAACTTATCCGTAGCTCGTTGGAGGCCGCAGTGATTTTATATGCTGATACAGAACTGGCTGAAATACTTAATCGTTTAGGTGATGAGTTACGTTTTGTATTGTTAACTTCGCAAGCTAAAGTAATTGATATTAGCCAAGCCCCAGTTCAGGCACAGAATAGTGAACTGAGTGGATTGAAAATTGCTCTCCAGCAGGCGGAAGGTGATAAATGTCCTCGTTGTTGGCATTATGCAACGGATATTGGTCGGGAGGCGGAGTATGCAGAATTATGCAGCCGCTGTGTTACTAATGTAGCCGGTAACGGTGAAATACGTAAGTTTGCCTAATGAAAAATCCTATTTGCTCTACTGGCTTACGCTGGTTATGGTTAACGGTTGTGATATTAATTGTTGATCTTGGTAGTAAGCAACTCATTTTGAATAATTTTCAATTATATGAGTCGATACCATTAATGCCTTATTTCAATTTGGCTTATGCTCAAAACCCTGGTGCAGCATTTAGTTTTCTAGCTGATAAAGGGGGATGGCAGCGTTGGTTCTTTGCCTTGGTTGCGATTGTCATTTGTGTGGTGCTTATCGTAATGATGTATCGCCAAAGCGTGAATAAAAAATTGAGTAATATTGCTTATGCATTAGTTATTGGTGGAGCACTAGGGAATTTGTGCGACCGCTTAGTCCATGGCTTCGTAGTTGACTTTATTGATTTTTATGTTGGTGACTGGCATTGGCCAACATTTAACATTGCGGATATGGCGATTTGTCTTGGTGCGACACTCATCATTCTTGACAGTTTCATCAATACAGATAAAAAAGCGAGTGGGTCTTAGATTATCGTTCGTTTACGTTGATAACAGGTTGATTTATTTTTAACAGTGGGTTTTTATTGTCATGTTAACCTTAGTACAAGCAAATAGTGCCGTGTTGCTGCATTTCACGATCAAACTTGAGGATGGTTCAATTGCTGATTCAACCTATAATCAGGATAAACCGGCACTTTTTCGCCTTGGCGATAAAAGCCTATCGCGAGCACTTGAAAAACAATTAATTGGTTTAAGTGTTGGTGAAAAAAAGACATTTACTTTAGGCGGAGAGGACGTTTTTGGTAAACCAAACCCAGATATGATCCAATACTTTATGCCAAAAGATTTTATTCAGGTCGGTATACCTGAAGTCGGTGCCATCATATTATTTACCACGATAAATGGCAGTGAAATGCCAGGGATCGTAACAGCAGTGACGGAAGAGTCTATCACTGTTGATTTTAATCACCCGTTAGCGGCTCAGAATATCATTTTTAACATTGAAGTGTTGGAAATTGACCCGAAATGGGAGGAATCAAATGCAAATATTGCTGGCTAACCCTCGGGGTTTCTGTGCAGGTGTTGATCGGGCAATTAGTATTGTTGATAGAGCACTGGCGCTTTATGGTGCGCCGATTTATGTTCGTCATGAAGTTGTTCATAACCGTTATGTGGTTGACAATTTACGGCAACGTGGTGCGATTTTTATTGAACAAATCTCTGAAGTCCCTGATGGTGCTATTTTGATCTTTTCTGCTCATGGTGTCTCTCAAGCAATTCGACAGGAAGCTAAGCAACGTCATCTGACCATGTTATTTGATGCAACTTGTCCATTGGTGACTAAAGTGCACATGGAAGTTGCGCGTGCCAGTCGTAAAGGTAAAGAAGCGATTTTAATTGGTCATGTTGGGCATCCTGAAGTAGAAGGCACAATGGGGCAATATAATAATCCGGCTGGAGGTATGTATCTGGTTGAATCGCCGGAGGATGTCTGGAAATTACAAGTAAAAGATGAAAATAACCTCTGTTTTATGACCCAGACTACCTTATCGGTTGATGATACTGCTCATGTTATTGACGCGCTAAATACTCGTTTTCCAAATATTATCGGGCCGCGTAAAGATGATATCTGTTATGCGACAACCAATCGTCAGGAAGCAGCGCGTGAATTAGCTAATAAGGCTGATATTGTACTAGTTGTCGGCTCTAAAAATTCTTCTAATTCCAATCGTCTTGCTGAATTGGCTCAAAGAGCAGGCAAGCCGGGCTACCTGATTGACTCTGCTGATGATATTCAAGAACATTGGCTGGAAAATATGCAGATTATTGGTCTTACTGCTGGCGCATCTGCACCAGATATTCTTGTTCGTCAGGTTATTGAACGCTTAATGGTTTTAGGTGCCAGTGAAATGATCGAACTTGCTGGTCATGAAGAAAATATTGTTTTTGAAGTACCAAAAGAGCTACGTGTTGAAATCAAGCAAATATAATAATAGCTATTTGGGCATTTTATTAAATGAATTTTTTAGCGCAGCAATTTATCTATTAATTAAGCCAACTCTAATGGCTTTTTTTGTCACTGACGGTTGCTGTATGCGTTAAGCTAGGATGATTGTTAACCTTATCGAACTCAGGATACTTAATCTGCTTTTAATCAAGAGAGATAAACATGACTAATTCAGATATTCGTGTTGCCATCGTTGGTGCGGGTGGCCGCATGGGACGTGAACTAATTAAAGCAGTTTCACAACAGAATGGCGTTGTTTTAGGGGCTGTGTTAGAAAGAAAAGGTTCAAGTATAGTAGGTACTGATGCTGGTGAATTAGTCGGTATTGGCGGTTTAAATGTTATAATTAGTGATGATCTAATTAATGTTTTAGATAAATTTGATATTTTGATCGATTTTACCCGTCCCGAAGGTACGCAATATTACCTGTCAGTTTGTAAAAAATATGCCAAAGCGATGATTATTGGCACTACAGGTTTTAATGAAACTGAACAGAAGTCGATTGAAGAAGCGGCGAAAACGATCCCTATTGTATTAGCAGCCAATTTTAGTGTTGGCGTTAATTTGATGTTGAAGTTATTAGAAAAAGCCGCAAAAGTGATGGGCGAATATAGTGATATTGAAATTATTGAAGCTCATCACAGGCATAAAGTCGATGCGCCTTCAGGAACAGCTTTAGCAATGGGTGATGTTATTGCCAAGTCAATTGGCCGTGATTTAAAAGATTGTGCAGTGTATGGTCGCCAAGGTATTACTGGTGAAAGAGAAAATAACAGCATTGGCTTTGCAACGATTAGAGCTGGCGATATTGTTGGCGAGCATACGGCGATTTTTGCTGATATAGGTGAAAGAATAGAGATAACTCATAAAGCATCAAGTCGGATGACGTTTGCAAATGGGGCTGTGAAGGCCTGTTTGTGGTTAAAAGGAAAAAAAAGTGGTTTATATAGCATGAAAGATGTATTAAATTTAGAAAATATTTAATTTTTTATATATCTATCTATTTGATAAATAAAGGTTAATTTTAAGATCGTGATTTTTTTGGCGGTTATTAAGTTTTTTATTTGATAACTTTTATTTCTATTATTTAAAATAAAAATTTTATTGATTTAAGATGATTTTTTGCGCATTTACTATAATGAAATTTATCTAAACCATACTTTTACAATTATCATGCTATGCAATCGATTATTTTGCTAAGATAATTTATCATTTTACTAGTTACATTGATTTTTCATTATAAATTAACTAAAAAAGTAATAAAAAATTATTTTTTACTAGACAATCACTCTTCTCATCATTAGATTGCGCGCAATTTGCCAAAAATTTGCTTAAATTCCATTTTGGCACGAATTTATTGGCTTACGCATGAATAAATATGCTCAATAAATGTTTTTTTATTCTCCTGGAGGGTATTTTGATTAAGCCAGCTATATTGGTTCTGGAAGACGGAACCCAGTTTCATGGTCATTCCATTGGGGCTGAAGGAATTGTTGTTGGAGAAGTAGTTTTTAATACATCAATAACTGGATATCAAGAAATCCTCACTGATCCTTCCTACTCCCGCCAAATTGTTACACTTACTTATCCCCATATTGGAAACACAGGAATTAACCCAGATGATGAAGAGTCCGCCATCATTCATGCTCAAGGGCTTGTTATACGTGATTTACCGTTAATTTATAGTAACTTTCGTGGAAAAGAGAGTTTATCTGATTATTTAAAACGCCATAAAACAGTCGCCATTGCTGATATTGATAGCCGTAAGCTTACGCGGCTATTAAGGGAAAAAGGCGCGCAAAATGGTTGCATTATTACTGGTGAAAATTTAGACATCGATTTAGCATTAGAAAAAATTAAATTATTTGGTGGAATAAAAGGGCTGGATTTAGCTAAAGAAGTTACTACTAAAGACATTTATACTTGGCAGCAACAGAGTTGGCATCTTGGTGCCGATGGATTATCGGCTACTAAGGCACGCGAGCAACTGCCTTATCATGTCGTTGCTTATGATTGTGGTGTTAAACGAAATATTTTACGTTTACTCGTTGATCGTGGCTGCTATTTGACGGTTGTGCCAGCAACAACAGCGGCTGATGAAGTATTAAAAATGGCACCTGATGGCATTTTTCTTTCTAATGGTCCGGGTGATCCAGCAGCCTGTGATTATGCAATTAAAGCAATTAAACAGTTTTTAACAACAGAAATACCTATTTTTGGTATTTGCTTAGGTCATCAATTACTGGCATTAGCCAGTGGGGCTGATACCGTTAAAATGAAATTTGGCCACCATGGTGGTAACCATCCAGTAAAAGATTTAGTTAATAATCGCGTTATGATCACTGCACAAAATCACGGTTTTGCAGTCGATGAAGCAACCTTATCTGACAAATTGCGCGTGACCCATAAATCACTGTTTGATGGAAGTTTACAAGGCATACATCATACCGAGAAGCCTGTATTTGGATTTCAAGGGCATCCCGAAGCAAGTCCAGGCCCTAAAGATGCAGAACCCCTATTTGATTATTTTATTGAATTGATTAAAAAATATCGTCAAACAAATTTAGATACTCAAGTTGATTGATCAGGAGCGAAAAATGGCGAAGCGGACAGATATCAAAAGCATCCTGATTTTAGGTGCAGGTCCAATTGTTATTGGCCAAGCTTGTGAATTTGATTATTCAGGTGCACAAGCGTGTAAAGCACTACGAGAAGAGGGTTATCGAGTTATTTTAGTTAATTCCAATCCGGCGATAATCATGACGGATCCGGATCTAGCTGATGCGACTTATATTGAGCCAATTCAGTGGGAAATGGTACGCAAAATTATTGAAAAAGAACGTCCTGATGCGATTTTGCCTACGATGGGAGGGCAAACTGCTTTAAACTGTGCTTTAGAATTAGAGCGTAAAGGCGTATTGAAAGAATTTGCTGTTACCATGATTGGCGCAACGGCTGATGCAATTGATAAGGCAGAAGATCGTCAGCGATTTGATAAAGCAATGAAGAAAATCGGCCTTGAAACAGCACGTTCAGGAATTGCTCATTCCCTGGAAGAAGCGTTAGACGTAGTAGCAAAAGTAGGTTTCCCATGTATTATTCGCCCTTCATTTACCATGGGCGGCTCGGGTGGTGGTATTGCATACAACCGTGAAGAGTTTGAAGATATTTGTCTGACAGGTTTAGATCTTTCACCGACCAACGAATTATTGATAGATGAATCGCTGATTGGTTGGAAAGAGTATGAAATGGAAGTGGTGCGTGACAAAAATGATAATTGCATCATTATCTGTTCTATTGAAAATGTCGATGCAATGGGGATCCATACGGGAGATTCTATCACTGTCGCACCCGCTCAAACATTAACTGATAAAGAATATCAAATCATGCGCAATGCATCGATGGCAGTGTTGCGAGAAATTGGTGTAGAAACTGGTGGTTCAAATGTTCAATTTGCCGTTAATCCTAAAACTGGCCGCTTAATTGTTATTGAAATGAATCCACGAGTATCACGTTCTTCGGCCTTGGCATCTAAAGCAACCGGTTTTCCTATTGCTAAGGTTGCAGCAAAACTTGCCGTAGGTTATACACTTGATGAATTAATGAATGATATTACCGGAGGACGGACACCTGCTTCTTTTGAACCTTCTATTGATTATGTCGTGACTAAGATCCCACGCTTTAACTTTGAAAAATTTCCGGGTAGTAATGATCGTCTGACAACACAGATGAAATCTGTTGGTGAAGTAATGGCTATTGGGCGAACTTTTCAAGAATCAATGCAAAAAGCATTGCGTGGATTAGAAGTTGCCGCAACGGGTTTTGATCCTAAAGTAGATTTGGATGAATTCGACTCGTTAACAAAAATTCGCCGTGAATTGAAAGATGCTGGTGCTGAACGTATCTGGTATATAGCCGATGCTTTCCGCGCAGGTATGTCTGTGGATGGTGTATTTAATCTAACCAATATTGATCGTTGGTTCTTGGTACAAATTGAAGAGCTTGTTCGTTTAGAAGAGAAAGTTACTGAATTTGGCATTAATGGCTTATCAGCAGAATTCTTGCGGCTATCGAAACGAAAAGGGTTTGCTGATATTCGTTTGGCTAAATTAGTCGGTGTTTCTGAAGCTGAAATCCGTAAATTACGCAAAAATTATAAACTGCATCCTGTTTTTAAGCGAGTTGATACTTGTGCAGCAGAGTTTGCTACAGATACCGCTTATCTCTATTCCACTTATGAAGATGAATGTGAAGCCAACCCTGACAATAGCAAATCTAAGATTATGGTACTCGGTGGTGGACCAAACCGTATTGGTCAAGGAATAGAGTTTGATTATTGCTGTGTTCATGCTGCGTTGGCGTTACGTGAAGATGGCTATCAGACAATAATGGTAAACTGTAATCCTGAAACGGTTTCTACTGATTATGATACATCTGATCGTCTTTATTTCGAACCAGTAACGTTAGAAGATGTATTAGAAATAGTCAGGGTCGAACAACCTGAAGGTGTAATTGTGCAGTATGGTGGCCAGACACCTTTAAAATTGGCGCTTGCCTTAGAAGAAGCGGGGGTTCCAATTATTGGCACTAGCCCGGATGCGATTGATCGCGCTGAAGATCGAGAACGTTTTCAACAAGCAGTGGCCCGTTTAGGACTTAAGCAACCAGAAAACGCCACGGTTACGACAATTGAACAGGCTATAGAAAAGGCTCACAGTATTGGTTATCCATTAGTTGTACGTCCTTCCTATGTTTTAGGCGGGCGAGCAATGGAAATTGTTTATGATGAAACTGATTTACGTCGGTACTTTCAGACCGCGGTAAGGGTTTCCAATGATGCACCAGTATTGCTCGATCATTTCCTGGATGATGCCATTGAGGTTGATGTAGATGCCATTTGTGATGGGGAAACCGTATTAATTGGTGGTATTATGGAGCATATTGAACAGGCGGGCGTTCACTCTGGTGATTCGGCCTGTTCCTTGCCACCTTATACCTTGAGTCAGAATATACAAAATGTCATGCGTGAACAGGTAAAAGAACTGGCCTTTGAACTACGCGTTCGAGGATTAGTGAATGTTCAATTTGCGGTTAAAGATAATGACGTCTATTTAATCGAGGTGAATCCCCGTGCTGCGCGTACAGTGCCTTTTGTATCAAAAGCAACAGGAATACCACTGGCAAAAGTAGCCGCTCGTGTCATGGTCGGGCAATCCTTAGCTAAACAGGGTGTAACGAAAGAAATTATCCCACCTTATTATTCGGTAAAAGAAGTCGTATTACCATTTAATAAATTCCCTGGTGTTGATCCTATTTTAGGGCCAGAAATGCGTTCCACCGGTGAAGTTATGGGTATTGGTCGCACTTTTGCCGAAGCATTTGCTAAAGCTATGTTTGGTTGTTCTTCTACTATGAAAAAATCTGGCCGCGCATTACTTTCAGTAAGAGAGAATGATAAAGCCAAGGTTGTTGATTTAGCGGCTAAATTAATTGCGCATGGTTTTGAGTTAGATGCAACTCATGGTACCGCAATTGTACTGGGTGAGGGCGGAATTAACCCGCGTTTAGTTAATAAAGTGCATGAGGGACGGCCTCATATTCAGGATAGAATAAAAAATGGTGAATACAGTTATATTGTCAATACTACCGCGGGCCGTCGTGCAATAGAAGATTCTAAGCTGATTCGTCGTAGTGCATTACAATATAAAGTAAATTATGATACCACTATCAATGGCGGTTTTGCGACCGCGATCTCTCTCAATGCTGATCCTACAGAGCAGGTTATATCTGTCCAAGAGATGCATAAAATGATCCAGCATTAACTATTACTGACTATTTGAAATGGCCTGTTTAACCGGGCCATTTTCTTATTCTGGGCGAATAAAATCCATAATATTTAACTGCTTTTTTTATGTTTCCAATATACGACAAGTGAGCCGATAAATCCGCTAATGAGTAGCAGTATCGGTAAAAATATTAAAATATTCATAACGATATTCTCATGGCGTTTTATAAAAGGAATTTGATTTATTGCGTAACCCAGAGAAACAATGATCCCAATCCATAATAGGCCGCTAAGCCAATTGAATAATTGAAAGCGCCGGTGGCTTAAAGTCGAAAGTCCTGCTAAAACTGGCAATAGTGTTCGCACAAAAGCTAAAAAACGACCGATCAAAAGCGCATACAAGCCTTGGTTGTTAAATAATCGGTTTGCACGATCGTGATACTCTTGTGGGATCTGTTTTAACCATTGTTTTACTAAATGGGTATCACTAAGCCAGCGTCCTTGTAAAAAACCTAACCAGCAACCTAAGCTAGCAGCAATAGTTAAAATAATAATTGTGGGAATAAAAGAAAGAACACCTTTTGCAATCAAAGCACCGGAAAGAATAAGCAACGTATCTCCTGGCAGAAATGCGGCAGGAAGAATACCGTTTTCTAATATAATAATGGTAAAAAGTACAGCATAAATAATCCATAAAATATTGGGATTATTTAGTTTAGCAAAATCATGATGCCAAATTGCCATCACGATCTCATTGAGAACTTGCATAGCTTACCCTGTTAGGAACAACCAAATGAAAAATCGATATAGTTGCCAGTTTACCTTAAAAAACTGAATTATGTTGGATTTATTCAAGCGTTAAGTATAAAAGCCAGTTAGATAAAAAATGTTTATTTGAGATAAGGAAGTATTAAAAATGGCAAATATCTGTTGCGATTATCAGTTATTAGAACAAGTCAAATTGCAGCAAAACTTATTGATAGCAGTTAAATAAATAAAAAATTCATCAAATAGTAATGATAATTACTATCAAATGATTTAATGTCTGGTATGATCACTCAGTTTTTCATAATGTAAGCGTGGTAAATCAAAATTTACTACCGATAGACTAGCTGGCATAAGTTATGATCAGCTAAAAGGATCACATTAAATAACCGAAGAGTGATAGCCAACTGATGCGTAAATTGATAGCTTCTATTTTATTGGCAATGAGTTTGATAAATATAACATTCGCCGAGACAAATCCGGCAGGTCTGTCTGAGCAGTTTCAGCCTGTTAATACACCTAATCAGCAAGATATATCCACTACAAATCAAATCCAAACGACTTCAGCTAATGAAGAGCAATCGAGCGAGAAACAGCTTGCTGCGAAAAAAAATTTAGTGAGTCTACAGCTGGAGCCTAATTTATTAACCGCACAAGGAGGATTTGATCAAGATCTTTCGATTTGGAGTATGTATCAGCATGCTGACATGGTTGTAAAGGTAGTAATGCTAGGATTAATTGTTGCTTCAATCATTACCTGGGCACTGTTTTTCTCAAAAGGCATCGAATTGATTGGAGCATACCGACAGCTACGAAAAGAACAGCAAAAATTATCTAAAGTAAAATCACTCGATGATGCGGTAGAAATTGCTGTAACATTTAAAAAAACTAGTGTTACTAGAAAATTATATGATGAAGTCGTGGCAGAAAAAACATTATCAGCTGGCAGTCATGATTTAAATGGAACCAAAGATCGCGCCAGTTTTCGCCTTGAAAGAGTGGTTGCTTCAATTAGTCGTTACATGGGACGAGGTAATGGTTATTTAGCAACTATAGGGGCAATTTCTCCCTTTATCGGTTTATTCGGTACGGTTTGGGGAATTATGAATAGCTTTATTGGTATAGCCCATTCTCAGACGACAAATTTAGCAGTTGTTGCGCCTGGTATAGCAGAAGCTTTGTTAGCCACAGCAATAGGGCTGGTAGCTGCGATACCGGCGGTGGTTATTTATAATTTATTCGCACGCATGATTAATACTTACCGTGGTCAACTGGGTGATGTAGCTGCTCAAGCGACGGTATTATTAGGTAGAGATTTGGATTTAGCTGATAGTAAAAAAGAAAGGTAAGTGCTTATGGCGATCCGTTTAAACGATGATTTAAATGATAATGGTGAAATGCATGAAATTAATGTTACACCATTTATTGATGTAATGTTGGTTTTACTGATTATCTTCATGGTTGCTGCACCTTTAGCGACAGTAGATATTAAAGTTGATTTACCGGCTTCTGCAGCTAAACCCCAACCTAGACCGGAAAAACCGTTATTTTTGACAGTGAAAGCGAATGGTCAAATGTATGTTGGAGAGCAAAATGTCTCTCAAGAACAATTGGCATCAGCATTGGATCTAATAACCGGTACAAATAAAGAGACCACTATTTTTTTTCAAGCAGATAAAACAGTAGATTATGAAAGGATAATGGATGTAATGAACTTATTACGTAAATCTGGCTATCTTAAAGTGGGATTAGTTGGCATGGAAATGTCACAGAGTACAAAATAGAGTATTGCTAATAATGTCAAAGCTGGGTAATTAAATACCCAGTATTTATTCAATTATGTTATTAATAAATCAATAGAGTTATATATTTTTATATTTCATATCCATGTTAGTTATATGGTTAATAAGTAATATAATTAATAATTCCAAATTTATTAATGTAGCAAAATAATAAACTATTAATTGAAGTTAAAATACCACAACAAAAAATTTACATTCATATTTTATATTATTTAAGGTTATTAATTTCATTTTTCTTAAGCTAATAAATGAGAAGTAAACATTAGCAATTTTTTATTCATATACTAGTTAAATTCTATTCATAATATATATAATTCTAATGAATGCACTAAGTAAGATCAGTTTAATGTACAGTATAATTACCTATAAAAAATAAGGTAATTTAATTGCGTTATAAATTGACAAAATAATTTAACAAAAAACACTTGCATCAAAATAGATTTTAATTATAGAATAATTATTATAAATATTAGATAATATATTATTAATACTGCGGATAATCACTATTGATAGTAGAATCTTTGTATTTATAAATCATTTGTGTAAATAATATAGTTATGTTTACAATAGATTTTATATCTAATTGTATTTATTAGCTAATTAATATAAGCATTTCCTAAGCTAGCTATGATTTACAGCTATTTTTTAGAAATTTTAATGGGCTGACTGTTTAATCACTACATACAGCAAAGTATATCAATAATATTTAACTATATTAGTATTAACGTTATCTAGCCAAGATAACGTTTTTTTTAATCTATTTAATATTTTCAATATAAAAATTGGTATATTCAATTCTCTGTTAAGTAAATAAGAAAAATTCTTATTTGCTTTTTAATATATTTATATTATTGATTTTAATAAAACTGCCGGCCTTATATAACTAAAACAGTTATTGCTATTATTTTTAGCGATAAAATCCTAATCTGAGAACCATAAATAATAATCTATATAGTTGGCAATTTTGTAATAAAAAATATATAAGTTATTACAAATAATTATATTTATTCATTTAAACAAGTAAAGGTATAGCGATATGAGTTTATTTATCATTCAGCCCATAAGGGGGAATTTACCTAGTCGATAAAATTAAATTGGCGATTAAAAATCGCCATTCCCAGTGATTTTAGTGCATTAACAAGCCAATTACATTAAGTATTCATTTCTGCACCTAAAGCATCAATTAGGCATTTTATCAACGCACTTATTTCGTTTGTCATCAAGATATAATCAGCATCAAAACATTGGGCAAAATCTGTTTTATCAATATCATCATTTTGTTCTTTTATTAGATCACTAAATTTTAGTCTTTTAACAGTTCCGTCGTCCGAAAGAATGAATTGAATACGCTCTTCCCATTCTAATGCTAATTTTGTTACCCGTTTTTTAGCTTCAATATGGGCAATAATTTCATCGCAGCATAAATCTTGTTTTTTACAACGGATCACGCCCTCTTCTTCAACAGGTGCTTTTAATTCAGCTTCGTCCAATAAACTAAAACCATTGGCTGGTTGGCCCGAGCGTACCCACTCAGTTAATGTCAGTTCGATCGGATTTTGATAACTTAAAGGAACAACTGGTAGCGAACCTAATGTTTTACGTAAAAAAGCCAGGTTATCTTCAGCACGCTTAGTACTGGCTGCATCTACGATAATCAGGTTATTGATTATATCTAACCAGATATAAGTATGACTGATTTTACTAAAAGCTCTGGGCAAAAGCGCATGAATTACTTCGTCTTTCAATGGATCTTTTTCGCTTTTTTTCAGTTTTCGCGCCTGAGCTGTTTCTAGTTTTTTAATTTTTGCTTGTAACTCTTGTTTGATAACTTGTACTGGCAACAGTTTTTCTTCTTTCTGTGCACAAAGTAGAATTTGATTATTAACCGAGTGTATTAGCGCTTCACTGTGAGGTCCCATCGGTGATGTCCAACCTATTTTCATCATATCTTGGCTTCCGCATGGGCTATAAGCCAGTGTGGCAAGTTGTTTTTCAAGCTTATCGACGGATAATGTAAATTCCCGATTTAAGCGGTAGATCATTAAATTTTTAAACCACATCTCAAGGCTTCCTCGCTATTCCATTTCAAAAAATCGTGGATATAATAACGGATCACACACTTCTACCCTAGTTTTCAATTGCAATTTTTATTGCTTAAGTCAATTTTAATGGGTTTTAACCATCTGGATATGTCACTCTTATCTTAAATAATAATGTATTTATAGTGATAAATTGATTTTAAAATTAAACTTTTGCAATATAAGGTAATATTTTTTTATCCATTATGATTAAAATAAACTTCTAACAATAAAAGGATAATTTTAATAATAAGAAAAAGAATAAAAACAATATCTTGTTTTACTGATTAAATTTAATAAATAGATTGATTAATTATAATATAAGCTTTTATACCAACAAATAGAATATAAATATAATGTTATTTTAAACATAAAAATAATTTTTTTATTGTATTATCACATTTGCTTTATTAGTAACTTGCTGATTTTATTTGTTAGTTTCTCATTTAACTAGTGGTGATATTTTAATAAACCCTTATTCTTTGTTTATTTTTCAAAATATTTTCTATTTATTATTTCAGTGTGAATTTTTAAATTACCTTAAAGCAAATGGATTAACTTTATTATTTGAAATGAGATTTTTAAATTATTTTATTAGCTTAAATTAATGGGTGTTCTTATGGTAAGAAAATTAAAACCCATCATAACATTTATTGTTACTTTCTCTTTAGCACAGATTACACAGGCAACAAGTATTTATGATGATCAATATACACGTTTTGATATTTATGGGCACATTAGATTAATAAATAGTTGGGATACTGAAAAGAATAAAACCATTATTGGTGATGATGGAAGCCGTATTGGTTTTTATGCCGAGCATAAGTTGCCTCATGAGGTTAAAGTATTTGGCAATATTGAATTAGGTTTAGATACGCAAAAATCGAATAGTAATAATCCCAACAGTCGGTTTGAGCTCTATAATCGCGTTGGATATATTGGTGTTTCCCATGCAGAATATGGTAAAGCACAATTTGGCCGTACTTATATGCCTATCGATTCCGTTGCAAAATCTAATTTAGGTTATAACAATACTGGAGTGCTTTATTTTGCTGATGTCCTTGGTCGTAATACCGGTATATCTTTCGGTTTTGTAGCGCAACAAAATGGTAATACCATCTATCGTGGTACTGGACAGGATAATTTTACCCTACGTTTACCTCATACAATTTTTTTAGAAACACCGGCATTTAAAGGCGTTACGCTAGCAGGTAGTTATTCTAGACCCGCAGAAGGCAGTGTTGAACGTGATTTCGGTGATATTATTCATGCATATTCATTGGGAATTTTTTATCAGAACGCTTTAGGTTTCGAACTGGCTACTGGTTGGGCAGAAGCGGTAGGTGAAAAAAACCGCAAGACAATATGTTTGCATTGGGTGTCAAATATGTTTTTCCTGATAAAACCGCTTCGATCGGAGTTGATTATGGTCGATTACAATCAACTAATGTTGTGGTTGCAGGACAAAAACTATCGCCAACTGCTGTTACCGGGGATTGGGCGGCTCCCCTTTATGGCATTACTGCAAAGTGGTACTGGCCTCAATCCGAGACAGGCTTATATGCTGGTTATGGACTAAGATCGGGCGATAAAAAAACCTTTGACTATACAAAGCAGACTTATACGTTAGGGATAGATAAAGACTTTGCAGTAATAAAAAGTTCGCAATTACTTTTATATATGGAGATGGCCTATAACCATGTTCATAATAAAAATCACGCTTACGAAAAAGATAATTGGCTTTTGGTTGAGACCGGTCTACGTTTCTTTTTCTAGTCAAATCGGTAAATATTTAC
This sequence comes from Arsenophonus endosymbiont of Crataerina pallida, assembly GCF_964020125.1. Taxonomy (NCBI): domain Bacteria; kingdom Pseudomonadati; phylum Pseudomonadota; class Gammaproteobacteria; order Enterobacterales; family Morganellaceae; genus Arsenophonus; species Arsenophonus endosymbiont of Crataerina pallida. The sequence continues at coordinate 1,765,227 of NZ_OZ026540.1, forward strand.
CTTATTGGTCAAAGCGATTTAGTTTATTACATAAAAGTAAAAATTAATAACAACAGCCATTTTGGCTGTTATTTTTTATTTTCGATTCAATGACCAGAGTTAATATATTTGGCAAACTTTATCTTATTAATTGATATCTTATTATTATAAGAATGGCACTAAAAAAACATTTAGTTTTGTTACCCTAATGCCGTTTTGCTAATAGTTGTGACTATGGGCAAAATAAATTTTGCCGCAAATTGAGTTAATTTTTTCCAAAGACTTTGAAACGCACGTCATCGTCAATATATGTTTTTTCATTGGCTGGTTGTTTAATTGCACCAAAAACTAATTGAGCGCGTAATTTCCACGAGTTTGGGATATGCCAACTAGCATGCACTTTTTCATCAATTAATGGATTGTAGTGTTGCAGTGATGCACCCACTTTTTCTTGCGCCAGGCTAGTCCAAACCGCATATTGTGCCATACCACTACTCTGTTCTGACCAAACTGGAAAATTATCGGCATAAAGTGGAAATTTTTGCTGTAATTGTTCGATAACATTTTGTTCTTCAAAAAATAATACCGTACCTGCGCCGGCAGTAAAACTATCGATTTTTTTCTCTGTGGTGGTAAATATCTCTTTAGCCACAATTTCTTTTAGTGTTTCTTTGGTAATGTTATGCCACAGTTTTTTATGTTCATCACCAAATAGAATAACTACACGCGATGTTTGCGAATTAAATGAAGAGGGCGTTTCTTTAACCAATGTAATAAGTCTTTCTTCAGAGATAGGTAATGAATTATCTATATTATAAATAGTTCTTCTTTTTTTCATCATTTCAATAAATTTGTTTGGCATTATATACTCCTTATATTAATAAGGTCATAAATTAATTATGGGTAGATAGGTTATTGATAACTATAATCTGGTCGATAAAAAATCATAGATAAAAATTTTAACCATATCGTTCAAAAATTCAGTTATTAATTAATTTTGTGAATTAGATATCAAATCTCATATCTCATATTTAGCCTGAAAATTTGCAACTTGACGAAATTCGCCACAATATTTCATAAAATGGTCATAAATATGAAATAATGGCGCCTACTAATTTGATAATGAAATAATGATAGGATCAATCATGGTAAGACGTATTCTGGTCGTCGAAGATGAAACCGCGATCCGTGAGATGGTTTGCTTTGTATTAGAACAGAATGGATTCCAAACCATTGAGGCTGATGATTATGATTCAGCTATTGCGCAGCTCATAGAGCCTTATCCGGCACTCATCTTGCTAGATTGGATGATCCCGGGTGGTTCGGGTATCCAGCTTATTGCCCATATAAAGCGTGATCAACTGATCCGAAATATCCCGATTATGATGTTAACTGCAAGGGGAGAAGAAGAAGATCGGGTGCGAGGTTTAGAAATTGGGGCAGATGATTATCTGACAAAACCTTTTTCACCTAAAGAGCTGATTGCTAGAGTAAATGCAATTTTGCGTCGTGTTTCAGCTATGGTTAGCGACAATGTTATTGAAATGAAGGGATTGAAGCTAGATCCTACCTCTCATCGGGTAACGAGTGATACAACGTCGATAGAAATGGGGCCGACAGAATACAAATTACTGCATTTTTTTATGACCCATCCAGAACGAGTTTATAATCGTGAGCAATTATTAAATTATGTTTGGGGTGTGAATATTTATGTTGAGGATCGGACAGTAGATGTGCATATTCGTCGTTTACGTAAAGCACTTGCTGTGGGTGGTCATGATAAAATGATCCAGACAGTTCGAGGTACAGGCTATCGTTTCTCTGTCCGTTATTGATTGTTGGTTATAAGGAAAAGTCGGCGTGCTTGAACGTTTGTCGTGGAAAAAATTAGTGGTTGTTCTGATTTTATTCTGTTTACCGGCATGTGGATTATCACTTTTTATTGGTCATCTATCTTGGTTGCTCGTGATTTCACTATTAGCCGCTTTGTGTTGGCATAGTTATCATTTACTGAAATTATCTGATTGGCTTTGGCTTGAACGTCGTTTACTGCCACCAACTGGACAAGGTGTTTGGGAGCCGATTTTTTATGGTATTTATCAATTACAGCAACGCAATCGTAAACGTCGGCGTGAATTGGTACAGATTATTAGGCGATTTCGGAGTGGTGCAGAATCTTTGCCTGATGCCGTTATTATCATGACAGCAGAAGGTAATATTGTTTGGTGTAATCGTTTAGCTGAATATTTATTGGGGTTTCGTTGGCCGGAGGATAGTGGGCAATCTATTTTCAATTTACTCCGTTATCCTGATTTCAACCGTTATTTTATGTTAGCCGACTATTCTGTGCCGTTTACGATAGCATTAAATAACGGTGCGATGGTTGAATTTCAAATTATGTCTTATGTTGACGACCAATTATTAATGGTTGCAAAAGACATAACGGAAAAGGTGAAATTGGAAAAATTACGCGGCGAATTTTTTGCTAATGCTAATCATGAATTACGTACACCATTAACTGTTTTACAAGGTTATTTGGAAATCATGGATGAGCAAATCGATAGTCATTCGGCTAACAAAAAAGCTTTACACTCAATGCGTGAACAATTGGCACGCATGGATAGTTTAATTAATCAATTACTTCAGCTTTCCCGCATTGAAATAGCACCACATATTAATTTGAATGAGCAGATAAATATTCCGGCAATGCTAAATACAATAAAACAAGATGTAATAAATTTAAGTTTGGGAAAGCATGAAGTTATTTTTGATGTGGATAAAAAATTACAAGTTTATGGTAATGAAGAGCAACTGAGAAGCGCCATTTCAAATCTTATCTATAATGCGATTAACCATACACCGGTTGGAACATCTATTCATATTGGTTGGCAACAAATTAAACAGGGAGCACTTTTTTCTATTCGCGATAATGGTCCGGGAATTGCTTCAGTGCATTTGACTCGGTTAACCGAACGTTTTTATCGAGCAGATAAATCGCGTTCACGTCGAATGGGGGGGTAGCGGATTGGGATTGGTAATTGTCAAACATGCATTAATACACCACCATTCCCAATTAGATATTGAAAGTCAATTAGGTAAGGGGCGGTGTTTAGTTTTATTTTACCGTCTAGTTTAATTGTAACAACAAAAAATGGCCAAAATTAAATTTCATTTGCTGAATTTTAGTTAAACAGATTTAGCTAAATAATGCATTTGCATGAATAGATGTTAGTGTTGATTAAATTTTATGCAAATCATATAACGTATATTGAGTAAACACTAAAACCAATCACTAAATAAAAAATTTATTTCAGATGTTTATTCTGCTTTTTCGATTTACTATTGCCTTTTATCATTATAAAAGTTTTACTTGTAGCCTGTTATTGGCGGATTTTTCTGTTTTTACTAAATTTATCAGGTTAATTAAATATTCTTATTGATTAAAAATCAGCAGAGATCAGCGTCAATAAATAATAAGTGGTTTAGGTTTTGGTTCTACTTAAGCTGAATTATAAATAACAACAAATTAACAAATAATTATGGCATATCGTTTAACATCTCGAGATATTTTAGCGTTAGGGTTTATGACCTTTGCGTTATTTGTAGGGGCAGGAAATATTATTTTTCCTCCTATGGTTGGATTGCAAGCTGGTGAACAAGTATGGACAGCGGCAGCTGGATTTCTGCTAACAGGTGTCGGTTTGCCTGTTATTGTAGTTATTGCGCTAGCAAAAGTAGGTGGTGGCATCGAACAGCTTAGTGCTCCAATTGGTAAATGTGCGGGGTTATTGTTAGCTATTGTCGCCTATTTATCTGTTGGGCCATTATTTGCCACACCTCGTACGGCAACAGTTTCTTATGAAGTCGGAATTGCCCCACTAGTAGGCGGTGTTTCATCAATTTCATTGTTTATCTATAGCCTAGTTTATTTTGCTGTGGTGATAGCTATTTCACTCTATCCAGGACGACTACTCGATAGCGTAGGGCATATCTTAGCGCCAATAAAAATGCTTGCATTGGCTATTTTGGGCATTGCTGCGGTACTTTGGCCGGCAGGTGAACCCATTATATCAACGCCATCATATACTGAAATGGCATTTTCTAATGGTTTTATTAATGGTTATCTGACAATGGATACCTTGGGTGCGATGGTGTTTGGCATTGTTATTGTTAATGCTGCCCGTTCACGTGGTGTCGAAAATTCTGCTCTTTTAACCCGTTATACCATGTGGGCTGGATTAATTGCCGGCGTGTTATTAACATTGGTTTATGTTTCACTGTTTAAACTGGGTGAGAATAGTGGCACCTTATTACCTAATGCCAGCAATGGTGCTGATATTTTGCATGCCTATGTGCAACATACTTTTGGTAATTTTGGTAGCTTTTTCTTAGCGATACTCATTTTTGTTGCTTGTCTGGTAACTGCGGTTGGACTCACTTGCGCTTGCGCGGAATTTTTTGCGCTTTATGTGCCGATTTCTTATCGTAAATTAGTCTGGATACTTGGCATCTTTTCTATGGTGATCTCGAATTTAGGATTGAGTAAACTGATTGAATTTTCTATTCCTGTATTAATCGCGATTTATCCACCATGTATTATATTGATTTTAATGAGTTTTACCTTGAAATGGTGGAAGTGCCCATCCAGGGTGGTTGCGCCAACTATGCTGACCAGTCTAATCTTTGGCTTATTAGGTGCGATGAAATCTTCTGAGCTTTTGCAAGCATTTATTCCTGATGTTGCGAAGAAATTACCACTTTATGTTCATGATTTAGCCTGGTTGGTACCTTCATTAATCGTTTTAGTGATTTTTGCACTCTATGATCGTATTAGCACTAAACAACACTGATATAAAGCGAGCTACCTAAAGAGTGTTATTTAATCGGTAATAAACCCTAGCCTCTAATCAGCTAGGGTTTATTTGTTTTCATTAATGGCGCTCTTTTTTCTGATAGAGTTTCGGCAAAAGCGATCATTGCTGGATAAAGTTGCCAAAAAAAGCAGAAAAATCGTGGTAATGCAGAATAAAATCATCAAAGGAGCCGATTAAATTAGCCAGTTTAGGACGCCTGCGCGCCATGCTGTTTAATACATTATTAATATATTCAGGTTCTGCATAATGGATCAGCCAGTTTTGTGACCATAAATACTCATTTAATTCTTGAAATTTTTCTGGGGTATAATATAGGTTTGGTTCAATTTGCTGGCGAGCATAATGAACAAATTGGGGTAGAGTCTGTTTTGCTTCGATTTGATCCCAATATAAAGCGAGAAAATGATCCCAAACTAAATCGAGAGTGATCGCTGCGACTCGGCGGTATGGCGGTCGAAAAAGTTGCTTGGCATTAATCACAATGGGGTGCTGGTCGGTGAATTTATCTACCTGACGATGCATTCTGATCCCGGCCACAACATCTGGTGAATATAAGCCTTCAGGATCACCGCGAACGAAATCCGCCATTAAATTTCCTAATAAGGAACTTTGTGCTCGTTGAGCTAAATGTAAGTGTGCAAGAAAATTCATAGTGTCATTATAAGTGAATTTTTAATTTTCGTGATGCTTATTTGTTGCACTGTTTTTATCGCCGCACTAGACTAGTGCGCTTGTTTTGATCAAATAGTGTAAAGAAATGCGTGTCTCTGATTTTGCTTTTAAATTACCTGATGAGTTAATAGCCCATTATCCCTTAGCCAAACGTAGTCATTGCCGGCTACTTTCTTTGAACGGTTCAACAGGTGAACTGGCACATGGTATATTTACTGATATTGTTGATAAATTAGAATCAGGTGATTTGCTGGTTTTCAATAATACTCAGGTTATACCGGCTCGTCTTTATGGTCGTAAAATGTCTGGCGGCAAAATTGAAGTATTGATTGAACGCATATTGGGAAGTCATCGGGTGTTGGCGCATATTCGTGCTTCTAAAGCACCCAAGGTAGGAACCGAATTATTATTAGGTGATGATGAAAGTGTTAAAGCCATTATGTTGGCAAGACACGATACGCTATTTGAAATTGATTTTCAGGATAAGCGAGATGTGTTAGCTATTTTAAATGATATTGGTCATATGCCATTACCACCTTACATTGACCGCCCTGATGAAGAGGTTGATAGAACACTTTATCAAACAGTTTATGGCCAACGGCCTGGTGCCGTTGCTGCGCCGACGGCAGGATTACATTTTGATGAATCATTACTAGCGGCGCTGCAGCAAAAAGGGGTAGCAATGGCGTTTGTGACGCTACATGTTGGTGCCGGCACATTTCAACCTGTGCGGGTGGAGAATGTCGCTGAACATACCATGCATGCAGAATATGTTGAAGTATCGCAACAGGCTGTTGATGCAATATTGGCGTGTAAAGCGAGAGGTAAACGGGTTATTGCAGTTGGCACAACTTCGATTCGATCATTAGAAAGCGCGGCTTGTGCATGTAAAGAAGGTATTATTGGCCCCTTTTTTGATGATACTCGAATTTTTATTTACCCAGGCTTTCATTTTAAAATTGTTGATGCATTAATTACTAATTTCCATTTACCTGAGTCTACTTTGATTATGTTGGTATCTGCTTTTGCTGGCTATCAAAATACGATGAATGCCTATCAACAAGCAATCGCAGAAAAGTACCGTTTTTTTAGTTATGGTGATGCCATGTTTATCACGCACAATCCTAAAGCAGAAAGTGAAAAAGTGGCTAACTAGTTGTTAACTATTAAATTGATATCAGCAATTTATTTAACTGAATATGTAACTAACCCATCAGACTGTTTTTCTGATGTTAGAGAGGCAAAGTGAAATATGAATTACAAAGCCAAGACGGCCAAGCTCGTCGTGGTCGCTTGATTTTTGAGCGTGGGATTGTAGAAACGCCTGCTTTTATGCCGGTTGGCACTTATGGTACAGTCAAAGGGATGACGCCAGAAGAAGTTAAACAAACCGGGGCCCAAATCCTGTTAGGCAATACTTTTCATTTATGGTTGCGTCCTGGACAGGAAATAATGAAATTACATGGCGATCTGCATGATTTTATGCAATGGCAAGGACCAATTTTGACTGATTCCGGTGGATTTCAGGTTTTTAGCCTTGGTGCCATGCGTAAAATTAAAGAAGAGGGTGTTTATTTTCGCAATCCAATCAATGGCGAAAAGGTTTTCCTGAGCCCTGAAAAGTCGATGGAAATTCAGTACGATCTTGGTTCGGATATTGTCATGATTTTTGATGAGTGCACACCCTATCCGGCTGAGTGGGATTATGCCAAAAAATCGATGGAAATGTCTCTTCGCTGGGCAAAACGTAGTCGCCAACGATTTGATGAGTTAGCTAATAAAAATGCGTTGTTTGGCATTATTCAGGGCAGTGTTTATCCGGATTTACGTGATATATCCGTAAAAGGCCTGGTCGAGATTGGTTTTGATGGTTACGCTGTTGGTGGTTTAGCTGTCGGTGAACCTAAAGCGGATATGCACCGTATTTTAGAGCATGTTTGCCCACAAATCCCGCACAATAAACCACGCTATTTAATGGGGGTCGGTAAACCGGAGGATCTGGTTGAAGGGGTTCGGCGCGGTATTGATATGTTTGATTGTGTAATGCCAACCAGGAATGCTCGAAATGGCCATCTATTTGTCACTGAAGGTGTAATTAAAATCCGTAAGGCTAAATACAAATCGGATACTTCGCCGTTAGATGCCCATTGTGACTGCTATACTTGCTCTCACTATAGCCGTGCTTATTTACATCATCTTGACCGATGTAATGAAATTCTTGGTGCCAGGCTTAATACCTTACACAATTTGCGTTATTATCAACGGCTAATGGCTGAAATTCGACAAGCGATTGAAAAAGGTGAATTTGAGGCTTTTGCAGTAGATTTTTATCGACGGATCAATAAATCGATTTCATCAAACTAGAGTATAATTTCAGTCGTGCTAATTGAATCAAATCAGTGTAGGATTTATAGGCTTGGATTAATTTTTTGAGCTAGAAATATTGTTTTAATCACAATGAGGAAATTTTGATGAGTTTGTTTATTTCTGAAGCAGTCGCTTCAGCTGGTGGTCAAGCGCAAGGAAACCCATATTCTTTGATCATCATGCTGGTTGTTTTCGGATTGATTTTTTATTTTATGATCTTACGCCCACAGCAGAAGCGAGCTAAAGAGCACAAAAAATTAATGGATTCTATTGCTAAAGGTGATGAGGTACTAACAACCGGTGGATTAATTGGCCGCGTCACTAAAGTATCTGAAACGGGTTACATTGTTGTTGCATTAAATGACACCAATGAAGTAACCATTAAACGTGATTTCGTTGCTGCTGTACTTCCAAAAGGTACAATGAAATCTATCTAATTTCTGATTTTCCCGAAGGGAATTGCCGTGCTAAATCGTTATCCTTTGTGGAAGTATTTGATGCTGATCGCTGCGTTGCTCATCGGTCTGCTGTATGCGCTTCCCAATCTTTATGGAGAGGATCCGGCTGTTCAGATTACTGGCGTGCGGGGAACCGCAGCCAATGAACAGACTTTGGATCAAGTTCGCAATATTTTAAAGAAAGAGAAAATCGAAAGTAAATCAATTGCACTAGAAAGTGGTGTAATTCTTGCTCGTTTTAATAATCCAGATGTCCAGCTACATGCACGCGAAACTTTAGTTGCCGGTTTAGGAGAGCAGTATATCGTAGCGTTAAATCTGGCACCTGCAACCCCTCATTGGTTAAGAGCATTGGGCGGTGAACCAATGAAATTAGGGTTAGATTTGCGTGGTGGCGTTCACTTCTTAATGGAAGTGGATATGGAAACAGCCTTAGGTAAATTGCAAGAACAGAATATGGATGGCCTGCGTAGTGATTTACGTGAAAAAGGGATCCCATATTCAACTATACGTAAAATAGACAATTACGGTGTTGAAATTCGTTTTCGTGATGATAGTGGGCGTTCGCAAGCGGAATCTTATTTGACACCACGTTATCGCGATTTGGTTTTTACTGCTGGCAACAACAATCTATTAACGGCAGTAATGACAGATGAGCGGATCCGTGAAGCACGTAATTATGCAGTATCACAAAATATTAATATTATCCGTAATCGTGTTAACCAATTAGGCGTTGCTGAACCATTGGTACAGCGTCAGGGCGCTGATCGTATTGTCGTTGAATTACCGGGTATTCAAGATACGGCACGAGCAAAAGAGATCCTTGGTGCTACTGCAACGCTGGAATTTCGCTTAGTTAATGTCGGCATAGACAGCTCGGCTGTTCAACGTGGCCATATTCCGGGTGATTCTGAGATAAAATATATTCGCGATGGTGAGCCTGTTGTTCTTTATAAACGCGTTATTTTGACAGGCGATCATATTACTGATTCGACATCGGATTTGGATGAAATGGGCAGCCCGCAGGTAAGCATTGGTCTGGATAGCGCTGGTGGCTCAATTATGTCTGATTTTACCCGTGATAATCAGGATAAATTGATGGCAACCCTATTTGTTGAATATAAAGATAGCGGGCGAAAGGATGCCAATGGTCGTGCTATTTTGGTAAAAGATGAGAAAGTCATTAATGTCGCCAGAATTTCTGCCCGCTTTGGTAGCAAATTTCGTATTACTGGTATCAGTAATCCAACTGAAGCTCGTCAATTATCTTTATTATTACGTGCTGGCGTATTAATTGCACCTATTCAAATTGTTGAAGAACGCACAATTGGGCCAACATTAGGATTGCAAAATATTGAGCAAGGAATGAAAGCATCATTAGCCGGTTTGCTAGCTTCAGTTCTATTTATGGTCATTTATTATCGCAAGTTTGGTCTGATTGCCAGTTCTGCATTATTAGCAAACTTGATCCTCATTATGGGGATTATGTCGCTATTACCGGGGGCTACTTTAACCATGCCGGGAATTGCTGGTATTGTTTTAACGCTTGCTGTTGCCGTTGATGCGAATGTGTTGATTAATGAACGTATTAAAGAAGAATTAAAGAATGGTCGTTCAATACAGCAAGCGATACATGAAGGTTACAAGGGGGCATTTTCCAGTATCTTAGATGCGAATTTGACAACTGTGATCACGGCAACCATTTTGTATGCGGTAGGCACCGGCTCAATTAAGGGTTTTGCCATTACTACGGCGATTGGTATTGCCACCTCCATGTTTACTGCAATTGTAGGAACACGTGCTATCGTGAACTTATTGTATGGTGGTAAACGTATTAAAAAGCTGTCTATTTAAGGAGCGTGGTTGTGGCGCAAGATTACACAGTAGAACAGTTAAATCATGGCCGTAAAGTTATCGATTTTATGCGTTGGGATTATTTAGCTTTTGGTATCTCAATTGCTTTATTTATTCTTTCGGTTACGGTTATTTCATTGAAAGGATTTAACTGGGGATTGGATTTCACCGGCGGGACTGTTATTGAAATTAATCTCAGTCAACCTGCGGATCTTGATAAAATTAGAGCTAGTTTAGCGAATAATGGCCATCAAGAGCCGTTGATTCAAAATTTTGGTAGTAGCCGAGATATTATGATCCGATTGCCTCCTATTGAAGGCGTGGCAGGTCAAGAAATCGGTAAGTCCATTATTTCAGTCATTAACAAAAATGTTGATGATCAAGCAACGGTTAAGCGCATCGAATTTGTCGGGTCGAGTGTAGGCAGTGAATTAGCTCAAACCGGTGCAATGGCACTGTTAGCTGCTTTGATCTGTATTTTGATTTATGTAGGTTTCCGCTTTGAATGGCGTCTGGCTGCTGGTGCAGTAATATCATTAGCGCATGATGTGATTATTACATTAGGCATTGTATCGCTTTTTCAGATTGAAGTTGATATGACTATCGTTGCTTCATTAATGTCGGTCATCGGTTATTCATTAAATGACAGCATTGTTGTCTCTGATCGTATTCGTGAAAATTTCCGCAAGATCCGCCGCGGTACTTCTTACGAAATAGTTAACGTTTCATTGACCCAAACATTGAGTCGAACACTTATTACATCAGGAACTTCTTTGTTAGTGGTATTGATGCTCTATCTTTTTGGTGGGTCAATACTGAAAGGATTTTCTCTAGTTATGTTAATTGGCGTGACGATTGGAACCGTTTCTTCTATTTATGTTGCTTCTGCTCTAGCATTAAAGATGGGAATGAAACGAGAGCATTTGCTTCCTCCTAAAGTAGAAAAAGAGGGAGCGGATCAACATTCTCTGCTGCCGTAAAGGCGAATTTTGTTAACTCACACCCTGTTAGATTGCGCTAGCAGGGTGTTTTTCATTGATAGCTGAGTTAAACTGAAAAACCGAACCCTAAAATCAGGAAATTTTATGCATTGCCCATTTTGCACCGCTGTAGATACCAAAGTGATTGATTCACGTCTGGTTGGCGATGGTTCGCAGGTTCGTCGTCGTCGACAATGTCTTGAATGTCATGAACGTTTTACTACTTTTGAAGTGGCTGAATTAGTCATGCCGCGTGTGGTAAAAAGTGATGATGTACGTGAGTCATTTGATGAACACAAACTTAGACGAGGTATGCAAAAAGCATTAGAAAAACGCCCGGTAAGTTCCGATGATGTGGAAACAGCTATTAACAATATAAAATCGCAACTTCGCGCAACCGGAGAGCGAGAAATTCCGGCGAAGATGATTGGAAAAATTGTCATGGATGAGTTGAAAAAGCTGGATAAAGTTGCTTATATACGTTTTGCTTCGGTATATCGTAGTTTTGAAGATATTCGTGAATTTGGCGAAGAAATTGCTAAGTTACAGGATTAATAGTAAAAATGACCACGTTAGATAAGCAGTTTATGAGCCGTGCGTTGTCATTGGCCAAGCAAGGACGATTTACTACCTCACCAAACCCGAATGTAGGCTGTGTCATTGTACGCAACGGTGAAGTTGTGGGTGAAGGTTTTCATTGCAAAGCAGGCGAGGCGCATGCTGAGATTCATGCCTTACAAATGGCGGGTGAAAAAGCGAACGGAGCAACTGCTTATGTCACATTAGAACCCTGCAGTCATTATGGTAAAACCCCACCTTGTGCAGATGCGTTAATTAGAGCAGGTATTCGGCGAGTTGTTGTGGCTATGCAAGATCCAAATCCACAGGTTGCAGGACGTGGTTTACTTAAATTACAGCAGGCTGGCATCGAAGTATTACATGGTTTACTGATGGATGAAGCTGAACAATTAAATCAAGGCTTTCTAAAAAGAATGCGAACAGGGTTCCCCTATGTTCAACTTAAGTTAGCCGCATCACTTGATGGGCGGACGGCCCTTGCATCAGGTGAAAGTAAATGGATCACTTCGCCAGTAGCTCGCCAAGATGTACAAAGTTTCAGGGCTCAGGCGAGCGCAATTTTAACTACCAGTGCTACTGTTTTAGCTGATAATCCAGCTTTGAATGTTCGTTGGACAGATTTTACGCCTGAGCTACAAAATATTTATCCTAAAGAATGTCTTCGACAACCAATAAGAATTGTTTTGGATAGTGAGAATCAAGTAAAATCAGAACATATTATAACAAAATCAGATGGTGAATGTTGGCTTATTCGCCCTAATCCCATATCGCAAAATTGGTGTGGTGATGTTGAGCAAATCGCCATCCCAACCTACGAAAAATGCATTGATTTAGTTTTGCTGATGATGCAGCTAGCTAAACGTAATATTAATTCAGTTTGGGTTGAAAGCGGTCCAACACTTGCCGGTGCTTTGTTAACACTAGGATTAGTTGATGAATTGATTGTTTATATTGCGCCTAAAATTTTAGGTGGAACCGCAAAAGAATTAATTAATATTCCAGCATTACAAAAATTGAAAGATGCACCTGCATTTGAATTTATTAATATTGAACTTATTGGACCTGATTTACGTTTAACACTTCGACCATTGTAATGTCATATTCATTAACTGGTTAGCTTAATATAGTAAAGCAGTATAGTTAAAGTAATGTAACATTTAATTGATTAAATTTAGCGTTCCTAATGACTGTTTTAAAGTTAGCTAAATTCAGCAGCGCAGTATAGAAAAGAATATGATAAAATTGTCGTTTCTGTAAAGAATAATTAGTATTTAAGGAAGGCTATGAAGGTAATAAAAGGTACGGTAGCAGCACCCAAAGCTCGTATAGCAATCGTTGTTGCACGTTTTAATCATTTCATCAACAATAGCTTGCTGGAAGGCGCTATTGATACCTTGGAACGTGTTGGCCAAGTTGCAAAGGAAAATATTACGGTAGTTTGGGTGCCAGGTGCTTATGAACTGCCTTTGACGATTAAAACATTAGCAGAAACCAAAAAATATGATGCAGTTGTTGCACTTGCTAGCGTTATACGTGGTGCAACCTCACATTTTGAATATGTTGCCGGTGAGTGTAGTGCTGGACTTTCTAATGTTGCGATGACAAGTAATATTCCTGTTGCCTTTGGTGTATTAACCACCGAGGATATTGAGCAGGCAATTGAGCGCGCAGGTACAAAAGCGGGAAATAAAGGTGCAGATGCTGCATTAGCTGCACTAGAAATGGTTAATGTAATTCAAGCCATTAAAGGCTAACTATTTTATTTAAGGGGAATTTTGTGAAACCTGCTGCTCGTCATCGCGCGCGTGAGTGTGCTGTTCAGGCGATTTATTCTTGGCAATTATCGGGTAATAGTATTGCTGATGTTGAAGTGGAATTTTTATCTGAACAGGATATGTCAGATGTTGATGTAACTTATTTCCGTGAACTACTTAATGGCGTTTCAACTCATGTGTTAGAACTGGATAAAAAAATGGCTCCTTATCTTTCTCGTCAGCTTGGGGAGCTTGGTCAGGTAGAGAAAGCGGTTTTACGTTTAGCGATGTTTGAACTCTGTTATCGCGATGATGTACCTTATAAAGTTGCTATTAATGAAGCGATTGAATTAGCAAAAGTTTTTGGTGCCGAGGAGAGTCACAAATTTATCAATGGTGCGCTCGACAAAGTTGTTGCTACTGTGCGTAAGAAGTAATGGTGTTCAGGCTTTTCGAATAATCTGATGTTCATTTTGATTATAAGGTGCAGTGATAGCCTTATAGCAATCGGAGCATGGTATATTGGAATATTATTATGGTTTGTGGCGAATTTGATATCATCGCGCGTTATTTTAATCGTCAACAGCAAAATCGGCATGACGTTAATATCGGTATTGGTGATGATTGTGCATTGATAACAATACCGGAAAGACAGCAATTAGCGATTACTACCGATACACTAGTTGCAGGTATCCATTTTCTTGATAGTATTTCACCTGAAGATTTAGCCTATAAATCTTTGGCGGTTAATTTAAGTGATTTAGCCGCTATGGGAGCGGATCCTGCCTGGGTTTCTCTGGCGTTGACATTGCCACAAATCAATGAAGATTGGCTGGCAAGATTTAGCTCTAGCCTATTTGAACGGCTTAATTACTATGAAATGCAACTTATTGGTGGCGATACAACACGAGGGCCAATGAGTTTAACCTATACAGCCCATGCTTTGATTCCGACAGGAAAATCACTAACCCGGTCTGGAGCCTGTAATGGTGATTGGATTTATGTTACTGGAACATTGGGTGATAGTGCTGCAGGTCTTGCGATTTTACAATCACAGCTGGTTGTCGATGATGTAAAAGATCGTCATTGGTTGATCCAGCGTCATTTAAGGCCACAGCCTCGTATTTTGCAAGGGCAGGCTTTACGTCATCTTGCTTCTTCGGCGATAGATATTTCTGATGGCTTGATTTCTGATCTTGGACATATTCTCAAAATCAGTGGCCGTGGCGCTAAAATTAAATTAGATTCTTTGCCACTATCAGAGGCATTGCGCAGACAAGTTACCTCAGAACAGGCGTTAACCTGGGCGTTAAGTGGTGGAGAAGATTATGAACTGTGCTTTACAGTGCCTGAGATAAATCGTGGTGCATTAGAGTCAGCACTAGCGCATACTGGGGCAAATTTTCATTGTATCGGCCAGATAACACCAGAATCAGATGGGATCCGCTATTTTTATGGGAATAAAGAGGTTTCACCTAATTTAACTGGTTTTGATCATTTTATTGTGGAAGCTTGCTATGATTGATGCAAAATCTCGTTTAAAGCTATCAAATCCCTGGCATCTATTGGCAACCGGATTCGGTAGTGGTTTATCACCCATCATTCCTGGAACAATGGGATCGTTAGCTGCTATTCCATTCTGGCTACTGATGTATTGGTTATTACCCGTTTGGTTATGTTGGTTTATTATTTTATTTGGTTTTGTTGTTGGTATTGTTATTTGTCAACGGACATCCGATGATATGCAAGCTCACGACCACGGTAGTATTGTGTGGGATGAATTTATTGGCATGTGGATGACTCTGATGGTGATACCGTTAGTTAGTTGGCAATGGGTATTGATAGCGTTTGTGCTTTTCCGCTTTTTTGACATGCTAAAACCTTGGCCTATAGGTTGGTTTGATCGGCAAGTAGGTGGCGGGCTAGGTATTATGTTAGATGATATTATCGCGGCTATTTTTGCTATGGTTATCGTGGCTGCGCTTGCACACTGGTTACCCGTTTTATAATGTAAGTGAATTACTAAAAATCAAAAGCGCTTGGTAAACCGCTGCTTTTGATTTTCAACATATTTATTAATTTATTTGGCGTAATAGTTGTTAATTGATTTTACAATTCCTTCCGCATTAAGTCCTAATTCAGCCTGAATTTCTGTTTGATTTCCTTGTGCGATATAGTGATCAGGCAAGCCGAGGTTAATGATAGGCATAATGTGATGGGCTTTTAATAAAAATTCATTAACACCGCTACCGGCTCCCCCCATAATTGCATTTTCTTCTAATGTTACTAATAGCTTATGGTTGTGAGCTATTTCCAATACCAATGTTTCATCCAACGGTTTTACAAACCGCATATCGACCACGGTGGCATTGAGTAATTCTGCGGCTTTCATCGCTTCACTAAGTAATGTGCCAAAATTTAGGATGGCAACTTTTTTTCCTTGGCGGCGAATTATTCCTTTACCGATTGGAATTTTTGCTAAAGGTTGTAGAGTGGCGCCAGAGCCTGTTCCCCTTGGGTAACGAACCGCAACAGGGCCATCCTGATAGTGATAACCCGTATGTAGCATTTGCCGGCATTCGTTTTCATCACTCGGCGACATAATGATCATATCCGGTAGACAACGTAAAAACGATAGATCGAAAGCACCTTGATGGGTTTGTCCGTCGGCACCAACAATGCCTGCTCTATCTATAGCAAACAGGATAGGCAATTTTTGAATGGCGACATCATGGATCACTTGATCATAGGCGCGTTGTAAAAAAGTAGAATAAATAGCAACGACAGGTTTATAGCCTCCAATGGCAAGGCCAGCAGCAAAAGTCACAGCGTGTTGTTCTGCAATAGCAACATCAAAATATTGTTTGGGATAGGTTTTGGAAAATTCAACCATTCCCGATCCTTCTCGCATGGCTGGTGTGATAGCCATCAGTTTAGGATCATCGGCTGCTTCTTGGCATAACCAATCGCCAAAAACTTGTGAAAATGTTAATTGACTATTATTGTTTTTTGGAAGGCTAAAAGTTGCTGGATCAAATTTAGGCACCGCATGCCAGCTGATAGGATCTTTTTCGGCGGGCTCATACCCCTTGCCTTTTTTGGTCATGATATGTAAAAACTGCGGGCCTTTTAACTTACGCATGTTTTTTAATGTTTGTACTAATGTGAGTACATCATGGCCGTCAATAGGACCAATGTAGTTAAAGCCTAGTTCTTCGAACATAGTACTAGGGATCACCATACCTTTAAGGTGCTCTTCGGTTTTCTTTAACAATTCTTTGATTGAGGGAATATTGGAAAATACCTTTTTCCCCCCTTCACGTAAACTAGTATATAGATTGCCCGATAACAGTTGCGCTAAATGATTATTTAACGCCCCAACGTTTTCTGAAATTGACATTTCATTATCATTGAGGATCACTAACATATCTTTATGAATGTCACCCGCATGGTTCATTGCTTCAAAAGCCATACCTGCGGTAATAGCGCCATCACCAATAACACAAACCGTTTTACGATCCTTATTTTCATATTCAGCAGCTACCGCCATACCAAGTCCAGCACTGATAGAAGTCGAAGAATGACCGACACTGAGAATGTCATATTCACTTTCTGCTCGCCAGGGGAAAGGATGTAAGCCATTTTTTTGTCGTATGGTATCAATCCGGTCGCGGCGGCCAGTTAATATCTTATGTGGATATGCCTGGTGACCGACATCCCAGATAAGATTATCAAATGGGGTTTTATAGACATAGTGTAAAGCGACAGTGAGTTCAATGGCTCCTAATCCAGAAGCAAAATGTCCACTGGAACGGCTAACACTATTTAATAAAAATTGTCGCAACTCTTCACATAATTTGACCAGACTTTCTTTTGGTAAAAGTCGCAATTCTTCCGGCGTTTCTATTAATGCTAAAGTTGGATAGGAAGTGATATCAATGCTCATGTCTGCCCATTAAATAATTGTTTTTTGTTTATACCCATGACGCTGTAGTAGGCCGCCAAAAGATTATTTTGAATTTTTTATTACTGGTAAAATATTCTGTTTTTTAATCAAGAAAATTAGCTTTTTCGTTCGATAATAAAGTGTGTTAAATTTTGTAGTGTTTCCGTATTTAATCCATACTGTTGTTCTAACCTATAAAGCGCATCCAGTGCTTGTTCAAATAAATTGTTGGCTTTTTTTTGTGCTTGTTCAACACCGATTAATGATGGATAGGTGCTTTTTTTATGTTTTTCATCAGATCCCTGATTTTTACCTAAGGTGTCTGTATCACCAGTAACATCGAGAATGTCATCGTGGACTTGGAATAGCAGTCCAATCGCATTGGCATAATTATCTAATAATGGTAGTAATTTGTAGCTTTGGCTGCCAGCCGCAAGTGCACTCATTCTGATGGCGGCACGAATTAAAGCGCCGGTTTTATGATGGTGAATAGATTCTAAGGTTGCTATATCAATTTGTTGACCTTCTGATTCCATATCGAGTGCTTGACCAGCACACATGCCGGCTGCTCCACTAGCAGTAGCCAGCTCAGCTATCATTGCCAGCCGATTAGTATCACTAACATCAGGCATAGCGGAACGAGACAAGATGTCAAAGGCAAGTGTTTGCAGGGCATCACCAGCCAAAATGGCATGAGCTTCACCGAAGGAAATGTGGCAGGTAGGCTGGCCACGACGTAGATTATCGTTATCCATTGTGGGTAAATCATCGTGGATTAATGAATAAGCATGAATACATTCAATGGCCACAGCAGGTACATCCAGGTTTTCCACGGCAACATTTAACATATCACCTATAGCATAAACTAAAAAAGGCCTTAGTCGCTTTCCACCAAGTAATGTGCCATATTTCATCGCTGTGACCAGTTGACTTTGATTAAACGGTAGGCGCTGGAATTGCTTTAGTAGTGTTTTATTGACGCGATCTTGTACCCATTGGCGTTGATCCGCAAAAGAAAGTGTCACTATTTCAGACATGATTTATTTATCTTCCGGCGTAAAGTTGTCTAGTGGTGCATGGTCATCGGCTTGTAACAAAATTTGGACGCGTTGTTCTGCCTGTTGCAACGCTTTCTGGCCTTGTCTGGCTAATTGGATCCCTTGTTCAAATTCACTTAATGCTTTTTCCAGCGGAAGTTCGCCTGATTCTAAGCGTGTGACTATCTGCTCTAATTCTGTCAGAGAAGTTTCAAAAGATAGCGGATCTTGTCTATCAGATATTTTCTTTTTAGCCATAATCGTTTTACTTGCCTTAATATCAGGTGAATATGCGCGTCAGGCGATTTATTTTACTACATTTATGCAGACAATTTATTCTTTTTGTGATTTTTAGCGACGAACAGCAATATAGTGATATACTTCCCGTCTTAAAATCAAATGCTCTGCTAATAAATATGCATAATATGCGTTTATTCGCAAAAATAAAAACCGACTTTTATATAAAATTATGAAGTTTATTATTAAACTATTTCCTGAAATTACCATTAAAAGCCAATCAGTGCGCTTGCGCTTTATTAAGATCTTGGCTAGCAATATTCTTAATATATTGAAGGTGTTAGATGCGGAAATAACCGTTATTCGCCATTGGGATAATATCGAAGTTCGCACCAAAAAAAACACATATCATGATGAAATTTGCGATGCCTTAACCAGAATTCCTGGCATCCACCATATTCTGTTAGTTGAAGAATATCAATTCCGCGATCTCCATCATATTTTTGAGTTAGCTTATGCAACTTATGCTGAATGGCTAACCAATAAAACTTTTTGTGTACGCGTTAAGCGTCGTGGTCAGCACGACTTTACTTCAATTGAAGTAGAACGTTATGTTGGTGGGGGATTAAATCAACATATTTCATCAGCTAAGGTAAAACTCAATCAGCCTGATATCACCATCAATCTTGAAATTGAAAAGGATAAAGTCATGCTTGTTAAATCCCGTATTCAAGGGATTGGTGGCTTTCCTATTGGTACTCAAGAAGATGTTTTGTCGTTGATATCGGGTGGCTTTGATTCAGGTGTGTCTAGCTACATGTTAATGCGGCGTGGTTGCCGAGTTCATTATTGCTTTTTTAATCTGGGTGGCGCCAGTCATGAAATTGGCGTCAAGCAGGTTGCTTACCATCTTTGGCATCGTTTTGGTCGTTCACATAAAGTGCGTTTTGTCGCGATAGATTTTGCTCCGATTGTAAGCGAAATTCTTGAAAAGATTGATGATGGCCAGATGGGCGTGGTATTGAAAAGGATGATGGTTCGCGCCGCATCTATTATAGCAGAACGTTATGGGGTTCAGGCTTTAGTAACAGGAGAAGCGTTAGGACAGGTTTCTAGCCAGACATTAACCAATCTACGTGTAATTGATAATGTTACCGATACATTAATTTTGCGGCCATTAATTTCACATGATAAAGAAAATATTATTAACCTTGCTCGCGAGATAGGAACGGCAGATTTTGCCCGTACTATGCCTGAGTTTTGTGGCGTGATTTCGAAAAAGCCAACTGTGAAAGCAGTAAAAGCTAAAATTGAAGCGCAGGAAACTAATTTTGATTTTTCTCTGCTTAATCATGTTGTTAGTACAGCACAAAATATTGATATTCGTCAGATAATGAATGATAGCGAAGATAAAACGCCAGAAGTGGAAATTGTCACTACATTTTCAGGCGATGATATTGTGCTGGATATTCGTTCCCCTGATGAACAGGAAGCGCGTCCACTCAAGCTTGAAGGTGTTAAAGTAAGGTTACTGCCATTTTATAAGTTAAATAACCAATTTGGTGAGTTACCACAAGAAAAACCCTATTTGCTTTATTGTGAGCGCGGTGTTATGAGCCGCTTACAGGCACTTTATTTACATGAACAAGGTTTTAAAAATGTAAAAGTGTATCGTCCTTAGTGGTAATCTATTGACTTTTTCGTCTCAAGGATAGGCGAGTTTCAAGTGAATATGCACAATTTGCCATATCACCGTTAGTTGGCATAGTTGTAAATACCAGGCGGCAGGACAAGCTGCGAAGCAACTTCCGCTGCCTTTTTTTTGCCAACTAATAGCTCGATAAGTTTAAGTGAAAAGTCAATAGCTGTGGCAGGCCCTTGGCTAGTAAGTAGTTTTACCCGTTCATCATAGTAGACACGACAATCAACGCGTTTGTGACTGGCAATTTTACTTTGTAAAGCCGGATAACCGGTCATATTGCCAATTAGAAATAAATTATGGTGTTCTAGTACGAGTGCCGGCACGGCACAAAGAGCGGCAATGATTTTACCCTGATGATGAGATTGGCGAATTTTTTCAATGATCAGCGGATTATCACGAAACGCCTCCGCGCCTTTTAATCCACCAGGTAATACAATAGCAGCAAAATCCTGTTCAATGATATTGACTAACTGAGTGTCAGCAACAATTTTTACTCCACGTGAGCAAGTTAACACCAATTCGCCATTATCTGCGGTACTTGCAGTTGTTACTGGGATCTCGGCTCTAGTTAACAGATCAATCACTGTTACGGCTTCTATTTCTTCGCTACCATGCGCCAGGCAGACGAGAACGGTTGGTGACATTAGAGTTTCTCTCGGTCTAATTAATGGATAAATAATCGGATTTAGCATGATGTCAGCCATAACTTGCTAACAGCGCCAGCACTAAAGATCGCTATTGTTTTTTATCTGACTGAATCAATTATGCTTTTTGGGAAATTTATTTAACATTAAGTATAGAGCTTTTGCTGATAATAAAAAGTAGTATTATGCTATTTTATGAGTAATAAGGAGGTCATGAAATATGCCATCATTTGATATAGTTTCTGAAATTGACATGCATGAAGTGAGTAATGCCGTTGAAAATGCGCAACGTGAATTGGCTAGTCGTTGGGATTTTCGCAATGTTGAAGCCAGTTTTGAACTCAATGAAAAGAATGAGTCGATTAAAGTAACGAGCGTGTCCGACTTTCAAGTAAACCAATTGGTAGATATTTTACGCGAGAAATTAGCTAAGCGTGGAATAGATGGTGCTGTCTTGAATATACCTGACGATATTGTTCATAGTGGCAGAACTTATAGCCTCGAGGCTTCGTTACTGCAAGGCATTGATTCGGTAATGGCAAAAAAGATCATTAAACTAATTAAAGAAAGTAAATTGAAGGTTCAGGCGCAAATTCAGGGAGAACAAGTGCGAGTGACCGGTAAGTCACGCAATGATTTACAATCTGTGATAGCGCTAGTGTGAGAGGCTGAACTTGGGCAACCTTTTCAATTTACTAATTTTCGTGACTAAATTTATCATTCCTGCTGTATCCTACAGCAGGTAGTGTGTTATTGGTTATTAATAATAGTTTCCAACTGTTGCCGACTGATAATTTTTTTATCTATTTTAATGTAGGCACTAAGCGCTTTAAGATCGAACATCACTTCGCACACACCGGGCTCATTCATTAATTGGCTTTGTAGTAAATTAACATCTTTGATCTGTTGGGGTAAAAGTAAACGAATGCTACTGGTATAAGCAGGTTGATGCATATTTAAGCTAATAAAAAACCAACATGTACAAAGTATCAGTCCAGCCATAAAGACCAAGGAAGCACCATTTAATTGAAAAAACCATCCCCCTAAGATCCCGCCTAAAGCAACGCCTAGAAACTGACTGGTTGAGTAGAGACCCATCGCGGTTCCTTTATATCCGGCAGGCGCTTCTTTACTGATAAGTGAAGGCAATAATGCCTCCATAACATTAAAGGCAATAAAAAATAGCTGAAGACCTAATACGATTAACCAAAATTGTTGTTTGGAAAAACAAAATGTTAATTCAGAGATAAATAAGATGCCAATGCATAATAGAAAAACTTGTTTCATTCGACGCTGCTTTTCAGCATAGATAACAAAAGGTAGCACCGTAATGAAAGCAAGAAGTAAAGTTAGTAAATATATTTTCCAATGTTGATTAGCTGCCAGACCTGAATCGATCATCACTAACGGTAAAGCAACAAAATTTGCCATCAACAACGTATGTAAACAAAAAATGCCAAAATTAAGTTTAACTAGTTGGCGATTATTAATGACTGTTTGTACACTATTTTTTATAAAATGGGTTTCGCGATTAACGCTATGATATCGGCTATCTGGTACGGCAAAGCGAGTTATTAATATCCCGCCAAAGGCAAGTAAGCTTATTCCCCAAAAAAGGCCATGTAAACCGATAGCATGGGTGATAATTGGGCCGAAAACGAGTGCAATAGCAAAAGTGATGCCAAAGCTTATTCCCATAAAAGCCATCGCTTTAGTTCTATTTTGTTCACTAGTCAGATCGGACAGCAACGCCATAATTGCAGCAGAAATAGCCCCTGCGCCTTGTAACGCGCGACCGATAATGATACCCCAGATAGAATCTGTCATCGCGGCAATCACACTACCGGCAATAAAAATGAGTAAGCCGGCGATAATTAATTGCTTACGACCAAATCGGTCGGACATTAAACCAAATGGGATTTGGCAGATAGCCTGACTGATACCATAAATGCCAATAGCCAGACCAAGTAACAATTCATTGGCATCTTTCAGTTCGCGCCCATAGCTGGCTAAGATGGGTAATACCATGAACATGCCTAACATACGTAATGTGAATACCGCCCCTAACCCCCAAGTTGCCTTTAATTCAGTAGGCGTCATTTTACTATCATTC
Organism: Arsenophonus endosymbiont of Crataerina pallida; assembly: GCF_964020125.1. Lineage (NCBI taxonomy): Bacteria > Pseudomonadati > Pseudomonadota > Gammaproteobacteria > Enterobacterales > Morganellaceae > Arsenophonus > Arsenophonus endosymbiont of Crataerina pallida. The sequence goes on from NZ_OZ026540.1 coordinate 1,788,423, forward strand.
ATGGTTTATCTCAGAAATTTTACAAGTGAACATTGTAAAATGGTTTAATCGATTAGTTAATCTATTTGTCGAGTAAGCATTAGCAAGATATAGATAAAAAAGTGGGGAATTCATTCGCATATTGGATGTTTTAACCGTGAAGGTAGTGGCAATTATCTGCCACTATTTAAGATAAATTATTATTTGAGATAGACAAAAATCTGTTCAGCGGTAACAGTTGGATCAATCGACATCATGACACTGAGAGAAGTAATTGCCACGATAGAGAATATAAACAGTTTCCGTGCCCAAAGGCGATCATCATTCTGATTTTTAAAGCCAGAAATTGCCATACCAAGCCACCATAAACTCACCGCGGCGGTAACAATAAGATATTTGTAGCCGGCATAGCCACTAATGGTGAGCATAATGGTTGCTACCATAAAAGCAAGGATATATAAAAAGATATGAGTTTTGGCGACCGAAATTCCTTTAATCACTGGTAATACGGGAATATTGGCGGTTTGATAATCTTTGAAGCGAAAAATAGCAATTGCATAAGAGTGTGGCATTTGCCATAAGCTAAAGATCAATAGCAGAATCAATGCTCCCATATCAAATTGATCAGCAACAGCGCAGTAACCAATAACTGGCGGCGCAGCGCCGGACAAGCTACCTACCAGGGTGCCATAAACCGATTTACGTTTCATATAGAGACTATAAATACCGACATATATGATAAAACCGATAACGGCCAGTAGTGCCGCTAAGGCATTGGTGGCAATATAAAGTAAAGCTATGCCAGCAATACCCAGTAGGGTGGCATAAATTAGGCAAAATTTCGGCGCAATAAGTCCTTTAACTAAAGGTCGATTTTTGGTTCTCTCCATCATTCGGTCGATATCTCGGTCAATATAGTTGTTAAAAACACAACCGGAAGCGATAACCAGAGATACGCCGAGTAATGTGGCAATAAATAGTGGGTAATCTATTATACCTTTAGCTGCGAGCAGAAAGCCGCCAATAACAGAAATTAGATTACCGAAAATAATGCCTGGTTTGGTCACTTGTAGATATTGCTTCATTAGATCCACAACTCTTTAGTCGAGCATCATATTGATGTTCAGGTTATACATTATCCACAGCGAGCCAATAACGATAATGCCTATAATTAGCATTGTGAACAGGAAGGCAACCAGATTCCAACGGTCATCTGAAGAGGTATTCATATGTAAGAAACAGACAAGATGTACCAGAATCTGGCTAATTGCCGTACCAACAACTATCCATAAGATAGTGTCATGGGATGCAGTACTATTCATTACCATCCAAAAGGGGATGACCGTTAAAATGACCGAGAGTATAAAGCCAATTAAATAAGTCTTCATACTGCCGTGGCTAGCACCAGAGTGCGGTGTATTTGTGTAACTCATGCAAGTGCCCCCAGCAGATAAACAACGGTGAATACACAGATCCAAACAACATCTAAGAAATGCCAAAAAAGACTTAAACAACTTAAACGGGTTTGATTGACGGCAGTGAGGCCATGACGTGAGATATGGATTATCATGGTGATGATCCAGGCTAAACCAAAGCTTACATGAATACCGTGAGTACTAACTAACGTAAAGAAAGCGGAAAGGAAAGCGCTGCGATCAGGCCCATAACCTTCAGAAATGAGCTCATGAAATTCGTAAATTTCCATGATAACAAAGCCGAATCCGAATAAAAAAGTAATCAGTAGCCATAATTTCACCAGATTTATTTTCTGCTTATGCATCGCAAGCATGGCAAATCCATAAGTGATGCTACTAAACAATAACAGGAAGGTTTCGACCAAGACAAAATTGAGGTTGAAAATCTCCTTTCCTGTCGGGCCTCCGGCAGTACCATGAACTAGAACAACGTAGGTAGCAAAAAGGCAAGCAAACAGGATCAGATCGCTCATTAAATAGATCCAAAAACCAAATATTTTTGTTGCGCCTATGTCATGATGCCCATGATTTTCATGGGCAATATGTTGATTAGCTATTGAATTAGTTGACATGATGGATACCTGCTTTTTTCAGTTCATCGTAATGCTGTTTTTCAATATGTTTAATTTCTTCTACAGGGACATAATAATCAACATTGTCATCAAAACTTTTACCAATCCAGGTGGCGATAATACCAGCAAAACCAATAATCGCTAGCCACCAAATATGCCAGACCATAGCAAAACCGAAGATTAAACAAAACGCTGAAATAATTATTCCGGCAGCAGTATTTTGTGGCATATGAATGGGTTCATATTTGGTTGGTTGTTGATATGCAATCCCTTTTTCTTTCATATCCCACCAAGCATCACGCGTATCAATTTGTGGTTCTTTCGCGAAGTTATAAAAAGGTGCAGGGGACGATGTTGACCATTCTAATGTACGACCATCCCATGGATCGCCGCTGAAATCGCGATTTTTGTGGCGATCGCGAATACTGACAATTATTTGAATGACTTGGCAGAGAATTCCGATAGCGATAAGCGCAGCACCGAGTGAAGCGACCATCAGCATTGGATGATATTGTGGATCAATATTTTGACTTAAACGACGAGTCATTCCCATAAAGCCCAGTATATAAAGTGGCATAAAGGCAATAAAGAAACCACTGATCCAAAACCAAAAAGCACGAACGCCCCATTTTTCATTTAATGTAAAGCCAAATGCTTTCGGGAACCAGTAGGTCATACCAGCAAAGCAACCAAAGACCACTCCACCGATAATGACATTATGGAAATGGGCAATCAGAAATAAACTATTGTGCAGCACAAAATTTGCACCGGGAACGGCCAATAGTACGCCAGTCATCCCACCAATCGAAAAGGTAACAATAAAACCAATCGTCCAGAGCATTGGTGTTTTAAATTCGATACGGCCATGGTACATGGTAAATAACCAATTGAATATTTTTACTCCAGTTGGAATAGCAATAATCATGGTAGCTATACCGAAGAAGGCATTGACATTTGCCCCACCTCCCATGGTAAAGAAGTGATGTAACCAGACGACAAACGACATTACAGTAATAACAATGGTCGCCCAGACCAGAGACGTATAACCAAATAAACGTTTTTTACAGAATGTCGCTGTGACTTCCGAAAATACGCCAAAAACAGGTAACACTAATATATAAACTTCAGGATGTCCCCAAGCCCAGACCAAATTGATATACATCATCATATTGCCGCCCATATCATTAGTGAAGAAATGGGTGCCTAAATATCGGTCAAGTGTGAGTAGTGCGATAGTAACGGTTAGGATAGGAAATGCTGCAATAATCAGTAGATTAGTACAAAGCGCTGTCCAAGTAAAAACAGGCATTTTCATCATTGACATACCAGGCGCCCGCATCCGTAGAATGGTGGCAAAAAAGTTTATTCCGGTTAGGGTGGTGCCAATGCCTGATATTTGTAAACTCCATATCCAATAATCTACCCCGACACCAGGATTGTATTCTTTACCTGACAATGGGGGATAAGCTAGCCAACCGGTCTGCGCAAATTCCCCGACACCTAATGATAGGTTAATCAAGATAACACCAACGACAAATAACCAAAGACTGAGAGAATTTAAAAACGGAAAGGCTACATCGCGAGCACCAATTTGCAATGGCACAACTAAATTCATTAAGCCAACCACGAAAGGTGTTGCCATGAAAAAAATCATGATCACACCGTGAGCGGTAAAGATTTGATCATAATGATGAGGAGGTAAAAAACCGGCCTCGCCGGCTGACGCTAATGCTTGTTGACCTCGCATCATTATGGCATCAGCAAAACCGCGTAGTAGCATTACCATGGCAACGATAATATACATAATGCCAATTTTTTTATGATCTACACTAGTTAGCCATTCGCTCCACAGCCACTTCCATTTACCAAAATAGGTGATAACGCCTAAAATAGCTATGCCAGCTAATAAAATACAGATCACAGTGATGACAATAATTGGCTCGTGAATAGGGATTGCATCGAGCGTTAATTTACCCAACATACTATTTATTCCTTAGCATCGACATGAGCAGAGTGGTTCATATGCATTATTTGATTGCCAGACATTTCATGTTCGGTTTTGTTAGCATGATTGATATGATGTTCATGGCCGAATTTTAATATCAGTTCTTCATAGAGATTTGGTTTCACGCTTGAAAAATAGGTAACAGGGACATTGTGGCTAGGTTTAGCTAATTGATTAAATGTAGCCATGCTATCTAGCGTTTTGGTAGATGTTTTTACTTTTTGCACCCATTTATCAAAGCTTGCCGTATCAGGTGTTGCAATTACATTAAATTTCATGTCTGAAAATCCGTGACCGCTATAACTTGATGAGAAGCCTTTATAGGTACCAGGTTCATTAGCGATTAAGTGAAGCTTCGTTTGCATACCAGCCATCGCATAAATTTGACCACCAAGTGCAGGGATAAAGAAAGAATTCATCACTGACTCGGCTGTCACTTTAAAGTTAATTGGCACACCGACAGGAATGGCGATTTCATTAACGGTAGCGATATTTTCTTCTGGATAGACAAACACCCATTTCCAATCGGTAGAAATGACCTGAATGGTAATCGGTTTTTTATCGCTTTCTAATGGTTTATAAGGATCCAGTTGATGCGTTGTTTTCCAGGTTATCACGGCAAGAATGATGATGATGATGATAGGAACTGTCCAGCAAACTAACTCAATTTTATTTGAATGTGCCCAATCTGGCCGGTAGGTTGCTTGTTTATTGCTTGCTCGATATTTTCTGGCGAAGATAATTGCCATAAAAATGACTGGAATGACAACAATTAACATTAAACCAAGCGCAGTCAGTATCAGTCTTTTTTGTTCAACACCAATGGCGCCCTTGGGATCCATTAATACCATATCGCAACCAGTTAGCAGGAAAACAATAGCAAGCAGTGAGATGACTCCAATACTTCCTTTATATTTTATAAGTCTCATTTAGCGACCCCAAATGACAAAGATGGTTATTGTCGTTTTGTTCAGTGTGGGTATTTTACGGTAAGGTTATATTAGTGTAAACAATTGTAAGGCGCACAAATATAATTGTTATTACTTTCTGTTAAAGTGATCACAAGTAAAATTGAATTCATTATAGAACTGTTTAAATGATTATTTTTTGGTTCACAATTATTTACATTAAATAATTTTATTATTAATAAAAAGAAGCAGATAAAAGGAAATCAAAATGTGATTTTATAGATCGAAAATTAATTATTATGCTAAATAATAGTTAGTTTTAAATATTTATTATTTAGCATTAGTTAAAAAATGGTATTTATTTTCAAATAAGCTGGCTTTACGTTAGCTTACGTGATTAAAAATTATATTTGATGGTATAAATGATCCCATCGTGATAAAAATCATCACCAAGTTTGTTATCAGCATAGCGATATTGAATACCTGCAGATAAGGTTTCAAAAGGTGTCCACCATAAGGCTATCGCACCGTTAATACCTTCTTTGCCGCCATTGCCATAGCCTTTTGCGCGATTAAATTCCATCTCATGCCAATTAGTGATAGAAAAGTTTTGTGACCATAATTGAAAACTATAGCCGGCAACCCAACCAATGACATAGCCATTGTTGCCAGGATAGAAAATTTGATCAACATAATGTAAGGCTAAGAAGGGTTTTAGCCAAAAATCGCCTAGTGAGAAATTGTAGCCAAAACCATAAAGTGTATTAATTTCGTGGAAATTACCACCGTATTTATAACCGGGTAAAGACCAAATACCATAAAGATGCCCATAGAGATTAAAGCCACTGTCACCTAAGTAGAAACGACCGGTTGTTTTAACGGCGTAGCGTTGGTTTTTGCTGGGCTCTGTTTTACGTTGATGAAATGGATTTTCAACATCAAAGAAACCATAGAGTTCACCCCAATTAAAGTTAGCGCCTCCTTCCAGTTCAAGATAGACAAAATCTTTTTTACCGGTAGTGTGAGCCGATTTATTTTCTGCTCGTTGTGACCAGTTAAAATAATTTAGACTGATATTAGCGAAACCATTTTGATAACCAAGGGAATTTTCTGTTGTAGTACTAGCCATGGTAAACGGAGTTAGCGACGTCAATATCGCAATAGGTAAAAACTTTTTACTCATAAAATTTGTTAACTTAATTTTAAATAAATTTAAACGTATTTTAATATAATGAAATGCGAAAGTGAAAGCTGCGAGATGATAGAGTTTGTTTTTGTAAATAGAAATCTGATCTTTTGCATACAGTGATAAAGATCACTCTGTATCAATGATTATTTTATAGCAGTCAATAACAAATCATTAATATAAATATTTTGTAATATAACTATTTGTATTTTATATATATTCTAATGGCTATTGTGGCATTGTTTTGGTATGCCTGTTTTACGTATCGCCAGATAATCCAGGGTTCCGCCTAAAATAAAACCAACAGTCCCAATTATGATACTTAAATTAATCAGTTGATCTTTATAAATTAACATTTTAAACCATAGTTCAATCGGTTGTGTAAATAAATTGATCTTGCCTGCCGAAAAATAACTTAAAATTGTTATTATTAACCAAAATATAAATATACCTGCTGAGACGGCAAGACACACAATAGCTAATTTATAGGATTGCTTAAAATAAGTCCGACGCATAAATTTGCCGGTTTGTTGGATATAAGATAACGATTGTTTGCATATCAATATTAAAAAAATACTCGGTAATGAAATAACGACAGAAATAAGATAAAAAGTGGGCCAATCATATTTGCTCACTAGCGCGCTTGCCATGGGCCCAACATAGACCCGCCCAATAGCCGATAAGGCCGATAGTAAAGCAAATTGAGTTGCAGAAAGCGAATGATTGCAAAGCGTCATTAGTAGTGCGACAAAAGCGGCAGTGCCCATGCCAGAAAAGATATTTTCAATAAAGATAACGCCGCTGGTGGTATGAATATTGGCGGGAGTTACTGCCAGAAACCAATAACCAAAATTAGAAATAGTCTGTAAAATACCGAAAATAAGTAAGGCTTTAAATAACGACATTTTTTGCATAATATAGCCACCATATAAAGCGCCAAGAATAGTTGCAAATAGCCCAAAAGTTTTATTAATGGTGCCAACTTCAGCCAGCGAAAAGCCAAGTTTATTTAATAGGAAATTGGTACTCAGTGCCATAACAAATGCATCACCCATTTTATAAAAAATGATCAATAACAAGGTGATCCAGGCATTATTACGACTAAAAAATTCGACAAAGGGTTCATAGATAGCTTCATACAGTGTTTTGGGTGGTGGCGATTTTATTAGTGGTTCTTTAGCGGACAGTGTTGCATAGACACCAATTAGCATTAGGCTGGCCATCAGTAGATAGAGTTGCTGCCAAGTAACAAAATGGTCGACCAACCATAAAGCTAATCCGCCTGAAACCAACATACTAATACGATAACCCATAACGGATATTGCCGCGCCGGCGCCGCGCTCTTCTGTTGACAATAAATCGGTTTTATAAGCATCAAAAACAATATCTTGTGAGGCGGAACAGAAAGCGACCAGCACCGCAGCAGCTGCCAACCACCAAAGATGCTCTTTGGGATCGATAAATCCCATCGCCGCAATGCTGATAATCAGTAAAATCTGAGTGGTTAATAACCAACCACGCCGGCGACCTAGCCAGGGCAGGGTGTAGCGATCCATTAATGGTGACCAAAGAAACTTTAATACATAAGCCTGGCCGACTAATGAAAAAACCCGATCGTTTTAATATCAATATTTTCGACGGTTAACAAGGCTTGCAAAGTACTTGCGGTAAGTGCCAGCGGTAACCCTGACACAAAACCTAGCAAAAGCAGCACTCGGGAACGATGTTGGGTAAAAACGGTCAGGTAGTTTTTTTTCATAGTCGTCCTGTTGCTCTGTTATTGTCAGACTGAGCTATTGCTGGCAGCACTCTCACTTAACACGCTGAAAAATTCATTGTGCGTTTTGTTTTATAAACTGGCTTGTTTCAGGATCATTAGCCATATCAGCAATAATGTCGGTTAACGCTTTATTGAGAGCAGAAGCAATTTTTTCGTTACTAGCATCAAGAGGCCCTTGCTCATTATAGCTACGCGTATAGGTACGTGTACCGGTTGACCCATTAGATGCCATAGCTACGACACTAATCGCAACATCGACAGTGATATTATGACGTAAGCTGCCTTCTTGTACATCGGCATACAGCTTATTTAGCGCAATTTGTAAATTAATATTAGCCGGTGCACTAACCGTATAACCTCTGGCGATCATCTGTTTTTCTAATGCTTCTTGTAAAAGATAGCGTAAATCGCGAGAGGGTTTTAATACCGCTAGTGCTGCATTACGATTAACTTCGGCAAGTGCCGTTGAGCTTCTTTTATCAATGCTAGTAATATTTATTGAAACTGCTCTTATGGTTGGATCTTGAGTTGGCAGGGTAATATTTGGCTCGATAGACAGGGTGTTACTTGGGGCAACACATCCTATTAAACTCAATGAGATTAACAGAGCAATGATTAGATGAAAGGTATTTTTTAACATGTTTTCTCAACCTATTTTGGTATTACTTGATTTAATCGTTACCATACTTTGGTATTTTACTGTTAGTATGCCAGAAAGTTATCGGCATTTGGTGAAGAAACCTACTAAAAAATTGGTCTGGATTATGCTTTAATCGTAATTTAGTAATATCTAATCCTATTTCTAACCGATATTGGATAAATCGTAGTGAGTCATAATAAAAAACAGATTAATCATTTTTGCTGGCATGTATATTTACTTAGTAAATTAAGTCGAAAGAGTCTATTAATATGGTAACTAAACTTATGCAAACCATGTGTAAGCAAATTGAAGAAAAACTGGAATACGCTTTTTCGCCGGTATATTTGATGGTATTAGATGAAAGTAATCAACATAATGTTCCGCCAGGTAAGGAAAGTCACTTTAAAGTTATTTTAGTGACAGAAAAATTTGCAGCACAAAGGATGGTTGCTCGTCACCGAGCTGTTTATCAATTATTAGCAGATGAATTATCTAATAGTGTTCATGCATTGGCATTACATACTTATACTCCAACTGAGTGGCAACAGCGCCAACAGCAGGCTTTTTCTTCACCAGCTTGCCGTGGTGGAGAGTAGGTCAATCGAGGTTAAGAAATAGATAATTTGCTGACTTAACCAAATATTATTTAGCAGTAATTGCTGGTATAAAATATTTTTATCGTTATATCTTATACCGTGTTAGTCATATCAATTTTGCTACAAAAGCCAGTATTTAGAACGTTTACTATTTATTATTCACCTTTGCTCGACTCACCCCATATGCATCTGTATAATGTCGCGTCTAATTTTCTATAAGGTTTCGGAACGCTTCTACTTAACAGGGAGCCTCAAAAAATAGAGGGTAAACCCGGGTTTGGGGAGCAGTATGTTATTAGGAGATGTCTGATAACATTCACTCTGGAGTTGTCCGAGTACTAAGATTCTTTTGAGGTAACAAGATGCAAGTTTCTGTTGAAACAACTCAAGGCCTGGGGCGTCGTGTAACAATTACCGTTCCTAATGCTGATATTGAAAAAGCGGTGAATAGTGAATTAATTAATGTGTCAAAAAAAGTGCGCATTGATGGTTTTCGTAAAGGCAAAGTGCTAATGAATATCGTTAAACAACGTTATGGTACTTCTGTATTGCAGGACGTGCTGGGCGATATAATGCAGCGTAATTTTGTCAGTGCAATCATAGAACAAAAAATTAATCCAGCTGGGGCACCAAAATATCAACCTGAACAATTTAAAACGGGTGAAGATTTTACTTATACCGTTGAATTCGAAGTCTATCCAGAAATTGAGTTAAAGGGTTTAGAAAATATCAAGGTTGAAAAACCTATTGTTGCGGTAAAAGATGAAGATGTTGACACCATGCTGGAAACATTACGCAAGCAACAAGCTACTTGGCAAGAGATAAAAGAAAAAGTTGCTGCAGATTCGCGAGTGACTATCGATTTTAAAGGCACAATTGATGGTGAAGTGTTCGAAGGTGGTAATGCGAACGATTTTGTGCTGGTAATGGGTGAAGGTCGTATGATACCTGGTTTTGAAGATGGTATTATGGGTCATCAGGAAGGTGAAGAATTTACTATCGATGTCAATTTTCCAGCCGATTATCACGCAGAAAATTTAAAAGGTAAAGCGGCTAACTTTGCTATCACTTTGAAGAAAGTGGAACAACGTGTATTACCAGAACTGACTGAAGAATTTATCAAACAATTTGGTGTTCCTGACGGTTCGATGGAGAGTTTACGTGCAGAAGTACGCAAAAATATGGAACGTGAACTAAAAACAGCTGTTCGTAATCGAATTAAGACGCAAGTACTTGATGGTTTAGTTAAGGAAAACGAAATTGAGGTGCCTATTGCTGTTGTTGACAGTGAAATAAATGTACTACGTCGACAAGCTGCACAACGTTTTGGTGGCAACGAAAAACAAGCGTTAGAATTACCACGTGAAATATTTGAAGAGCAAGCTAAACATCGTGTTATTGTTGGTTTATTATTAGGTGAAGTTATCAATAAAAACTCGCTAACTGCAGATGATGTTCGTGTAAAGTCACTGATTGAAGAGATGGCTTCAGCTTATGAAGATCCCTCTGAAGTGATCGAATACTATAGCAAAAATAAAGAGTTAATGGATAGTGTCCGTAATTTGGCGCTAGAAGAACAAGCCATTGAAATATTATTAGAAAAAGCGGAAGTAACAGATAAAGAAACTCAATTCCAAGAGTTAATGAATCAAGCTCAGATGAGGTAATTGCTGAGTAGTGAAATGCTATTATCTGGTTTTGTGAAAACCCGTGGTTTTATGCTACGGGTTTTTTATCGTTAAAAAACTTTTCTTTTTTCTTGAAAAAAGAAAAGAATAACCCCAAATAATTTTCTATATTGTTGTATGACTTTCTTCATAAGGGCGAATATCCCTTTATGAATAATGGTTAAGTTTGTAATTATAGTCATTCTTATTTATCTCGAGTAGAATTAGATAGATTGGGCACCATAAAGCGTTTAATTAGCAACTGTCTTGAACGTTAAAATTATGGAGAAACGTGATGGTACGACTCATTCCATTCTTCGTTCTTTCTGAGCATCGCGTTCAGGATAGTCAGCAGCTTGCGCATACAGGCGACCAGCGCCACTTTTTTGGCTTTTCCCGCTGCAAGCAGACGCATGTAAAAGGCTTTTATCACCGGATTAAAGCGAGTTGCTCCAAGCGCGGCCATATAAAGTGCTGTTCGGACTCCGTCCCTTCCGCCAAATATGGTTCGCCGACCACGCATGGTACCCGAGTCCCGGTTTATGGGGGCAACGCCTACAAGCGCGCTAATAGCTCGCCTCGAGAGGCTGCCCAGTTCGGGAAGCTCCGCCAACAACGCAGCAACTGTCATGGTACCAACCCCTTTAATGCTGCTCAGCCTAGCGGCCAGATCCTTAAAGTGGTTCCTTATGTGGTTGTTCATATCCTCATCGATTCTGGCAAGTTCATCTTCCAGCGCCTTGATGATGATGCTTTTTCTATTCTGTGGATGTGCGGTATACAGCCTATTACGTTCTGCCACCAACATTGTAATCAACTGGCGTCTGCGTACGACCATCGCAGCAAGAACCTGACGTTCTGCATTTGGCAGAGTCCGGATAAAGCGCTCTCGCTCCGGATGTCGATTAATAACCTCTGCCATTTGTGCAAGCACTTTGGCATCAATACGGTCAGTTTTTGCCAGATAGCCCATAGCGCGGGCAAAGTCTCGGGATTGTCTGGGATTGATCACAGTGACGTCAAAGCCTTCAGCCTGGAGCGAGCAGGCCACAGTAGCTTCAAGCCCGCCAGTTGCCTCCATCAGAACCAACACCACCGAATGCTTTCTCAATTCGGCGATAATGGCATCAAAACCGTCAGAGTCATTACTGACCGTAAACTGTGCAATATCACAGCTGGCTGCTATGTCCAGCGTTGCTTTAGAAACATCAATACCCACACAAAGTGGATTTGGCTGACTCATGATTACCCATCCTTGCAAATGCGTTATGGAGTACGGACAACTGTTCGGGTTTCAGATGAGTGGCTCAGTGTATGCGCCGGTCGCTAATTAACGGGCTTAAAACCCTAGGAGGAATCGGGCTGCATGCACCTTGCCAAATCTAATCGTAACTATTTTAAACCGTTTTCAAGATACAAGGAGATGGAAATGTCATATCATAACAATCAAGATCAACTTGCGCCGCATATGGCATTGGTGCCAATGGTAATCGAGCAGACTTCACGCGGTGAACGTTCTTATGATATTTATTCGCGCCTACTTAAAGAAAGAATTATTTTTTTAACAGGTCAGGTCGAAGATCACATGGCAAATTTAGTGGTTGCTCAAATGCTGTTTTTAGAAGCTGAAAACCCTGATAAAGACATTCATCTTTATATTAATTCACCGGGTGGCGTCATTACGGCAGGTATGTCAATTTATGACACGATGCAATTTATTAAACCTGACGTTAGTACAATTTGTATGGGGCAAGCGTGTTCGATGGGCGCTTTTTTGCTTACCGCCGGTACTAAAGGAAAACGTTATTGTTTGCCCAATTCTCGTGTCATGATCCACCAACCTTTAGGCGGATTTCAAGGACAAGCGTCGGATATCGAAATTCACGCCAAAGAAATTTTAAAAATTAAATCGCGTATGAATGAATTAATGGCTAAACATACGGGTAAAAAAATAAAAGAGATTGAGAACGATACCGAACGGGATCGTTTTTTATCTGCAGAGGAAGCAGTTAGTTATGGTTTGGTAGATAAAATTTATACTAATCGTAATTAATTTACATAAATGTATGGCATGCCTGATATAGTTATATACATGATTAATTAGTAACAGTTTTCTGTTACCCTCTTTGTTGAAATTAGGGTGATGGTTAAAAAAGTGAGGTTATCTGAATGACAGATAAACGCAAAGAGAGTTCAGGAAAGTTGCTGTACTGCTCCTTCTGCGGAAAAAGCCAGCATGAAGTTCGTAAGTTAATTGCTGGTCCGTCAGTTTATATCTGTGATGAGTGTGTTGAGCTCTGTAACGATATTATTCGAGAAGAAGTTAAAGAGATTGCACCACATCGTGAGCGCAGCGCATTACCGACACCCCATGAAATTCGTTATCATCTTGATGATTATGTTATTGGCCAGGAAAATGCCAAGAAAGTATTGGCGGTAGCCGTTTATAACCATTATAAACGCCTACGTAATATTTCTAACGAAGGGATGAATGGTGAAGGGGTAGAGCTAGGTAAAAGTAATATTTTGCTTATTGGGCCGACGGGCAGTGGTAAGACACTATTGGCTGAAACTTTGGCTCGTTACCTGGATGTACCATTTACCATGGCTGATGCGACAACATTAACGGAAGCGGGTTATGTTGGAGAAGATGTAGAAAATATTATTCAGAAACTTCTACAAAAATGCGACTATGATGTAGAGAAAGCACAGCGTGGTATCGTCTATATTGACGAAATTGATAAAATATCGCGTAAATCTGACAACCCGTCAATTACACGCGATGTTTCAGGTGAAGGCGTTCAGCAAGCTTTACTTAAACTTATTGAAGGTACAATTGCAGCAGTGCCCCCTCAAGGAGGCCGTAAACATCCACAACAGGAATTTTTGCAAGTCGATACTTCTAAAATTCTATTTATTTGTGGTGGTGCATTCGCAGGTCTTGATAAAGTGATTGGCCAACGGTTAAATACACGTTCAGGTATTGGTTTCTCTGCTGAGGTCAAAAGCGAATCCGAGCGAGCGACTGAAGGTGAGTTACTTTCTCAAGTGGAACCAGAAGATTTAATTAAGTTTGGTTTGATTCCTGAATTTATTGGTCGTTTACCTGTCGTAGCTACTTTAGGCGAATTAAGTGAAGAAGCATTAATTCAGATTCTGAAAGAGCCTAAAAATGCGCTGACTAAACAATATCAAGCACTTTTTGAACTTGAAGGCGTTAATCTTGAGTTTCGTGAAGAAGCATTGAAAACAATTGCAAAAAAAGCCATGTCGAGGAAAACCGGAGCACGTGGTTTACGTTCTATTGTGGAAGGCGCTTTGCTAGAAACTATGTATGATTTGCCATCAATGGAGCATGTTGAGAAGGTAGTGATTGATGAAATGGTGGTTGCCGGTCAATCAGAACCTTTAGTGATTTATAGTCAACCTGATATACAAGCATCAGGTGAAAAATAAATCTTAATGCTTTTCTTAGTTGAATTGTGTAATGCAAAATGAGGGTTTTCCCCTCATATTGTGTTTAATACCGAATCAGGCTATTGAATATCAAAATTTTGTCCCCATGTAACTCTATATTTAAACTGAGGTTTCTCAAAACTTTTAAGGAAACCCTAAAATTGGCATAAGCTAAACGAAGAGAGAACCTTATGAATCTTGAGCGTTCCGAACGCATTGAAATTCCTGTACTGCCTCTGCGAGATGTCGTGGTTTATCCACATATGGTGATCCCATTGTTTGTTGGCCGCGAGAAATCGATTCACTGTCTTGAAGCTGCAATGGATCAGAATAAACAGGTCATGTTGGTGGCTCAAAAAGAAGCATTGACTGATGAGCCAGGAGTAAATGATCTTTTCTCTGTAGGGACAGTTGCTTCTGTTTTGCAGATGCTAAAACTACCAGATGGTACGGTTAAAGTCTTAGTTGAAGGTCTGCGTCGTGCAAAAATCACTACGCTAACGGATAATGGAGAATATTTCATTGCCCAGGCTGAGTATTTTAGTTCTCCGACTGTTGATGAAAAAGAGCAAGAAGTCTTAAATCGGACAACCATTAATCAGTTTGAAGGCTATATTAAACTGAATAAAAAGATCCCACCTGAAGTATTAACATCATTGCATTCTATTGAACAATCGGACAAATTGGCTGATACAATCGCTTCTCATATGCCGTTAAAACTAGCGGATAAACAGCGTGTATTAGAAATGGCTGATGTGGTTGAGCGCCTTGAATATTTGATGGCAATGATGGAGTCTGAAATTGATTTACTGCAGGTTGAAAAACGTATTCGTAATCGCGTTAAAAAGCAGATGGAGAAAAGTCAGCGCGAATACTATTTGAATGAGCAGATGAAAGCAATTCAGAAAGAATTAGGTGAGATGGAAGACGCGCCTGATGAATATGAAATGTTCAAGCGCAAAATCGAAGAAGTTAAAATGCCTAAGGAAGCTCGGCAAAAAGCGGAGGCAGAATTACAAAAATTGAAAATGATGTCACCTATGTCTGCTGAAGCGACAGTTTTACGGAGCTATATTGATTGGATGGTGCAGGTCCCGTGGAATGCTCGTAGTAAAGTTAAAAAAGATTTGCTGAAAGCTCAGGAGACACTGGATAGCGATCATTATGGTTTAGAGCGTGTTAAGGAACGTATTCTTGAATACTTAGCTG
Source organism: Arsenophonus endosymbiont of Crataerina pallida (assembly GCF_964020125.1). Lineage (NCBI taxonomy): Bacteria > Pseudomonadati > Pseudomonadota > Gammaproteobacteria > Enterobacterales > Morganellaceae > Arsenophonus > Arsenophonus endosymbiont of Crataerina pallida. Next base: position 1,803,896 of record NZ_OZ026540.1, read on the forward strand.
TGCAAAGTCGCGTGAGTAAAATTAAAGGGCCAATTTTATGTTTGGTGGGGCCGCCTGGTGTTGGTAAAACATCATTGGGTCAATCAATTGCTAAAGCGACAGGGCGTAAATATATTCGTATGGCACTTGGTGGTGTCCGTGATGAAGCAGAAATTCGTGGACATAGACGAACATACATTGGCTCTATGCCCGGGAAACTTATTCAAAAAATGGCAAAAGTGGGTGTTAAGAACCCCTTATTTTTGTTAGATGAAATTGACAAAATGTCTTCGGATATGCGTGGTGATCCGGCATCGGCTTTACTTGAAGTACTTGATCCAGAACAGAATGTTGCGTTTAATGATCACTATTTAGAAGTTGATTATGACCTTTCTGATGTGATGTTCGTTGCGACTTCAAATTCGATGAACATTCCAGCACCGTTATTAGATCGTATGGAAGTGATTCGTCTTTCAGGTTACACCGAAGATGAAAAACTTAATATTGCCAAAAAACATTTGTTACCTAAACAGATTCAGCGAAATGCATTGAAAAAAGGCGAGCTTACGATCGACGATAGCGCAATTATTGGTATTATTCGTTATTATACCCGCGAGGCTGGTGTTCGTGGTTTAGAACGTGAAATTTCCAAATTATGCCGTAAAGCAGTAAAAGCACTACTGATGGATAAATCATTGAAACACCTTGTCATCAATGAAGATAATCTAAAAGACTATCTTGGTGTGCGTAAAGTTGATTACGGTCGTGCAGATACCGAAAATCGTATCGGTCAAGTGACGGGTTTAGCTTGGACAGAAGTTGGTGGCGATTTATTAACTATTGAAACCGCTTGTGTACCTGGCAAAGGTAAACTCACTTATACCGGATCGTTAGGTGAGGTTATGCAAGAATCGATTCAAACGGCGTTAACTGCAGTTCGGGCGCGAGCAGAAAAGCTAGGTATTAATGCTGATTTCTACGAAAAACGGGATATTCATGTGCATGTACCTGAGGGGGCAACACCAAAAGATGGTCCCAGTGCAGGAATTGCAATGTGCACAGCGTTAGTTTCTTGTTTGACCGGTAATCCTGTACGAGCAGACGTAGCGATGACAGGTGAGATAACATTACGAGGATTAGTGTTACCAATTGGTGGTTTAAAAGAAAAATTGTTAGCCGCTCACCGTGGTGGTATAAAAATCGTGCTAATTCCCGATGAAAATCGTCGAGATTTGGAAGAAATACCCCAAAATGTTATCGCAGATCTAAAAATTTACCCGGTAAAGACCATTGAAGAGGTTTTTTCCATTGCACTACAAAATCCACCCTTTGGGATGGAGATAGTGACTAAAAAATGCTCTTAATGCATTGATTTAAATTAAAAATTTTACATAAACTTAAAACTGATAAATCTTAAATGATTTATCAGTTTTTTTATCTACTAAATAAATTAAGTAAACAAATCTATAATTATTTGGCTGTAATATGTTTTCTTGCCATACTTTTGTAGTATTGATACGACGGTGTCATCTTTTTGTGAACCGTTAGCAATATGTTTGTTTAATCCATAATTAATAAAATGGGGATGATAAGCGTGAAAAAGAAAGAGCTAATAGAAAAAATTGCTAAAGAGTCAAAGGCTGCTAAATCAGTCTCTGAGAGCGTGTTAAATGCATTTCTCAAAATTGTATCTCAAACTCTCAAAAAAGGAGATAAAATTCAGTTAATAGGCTTTGGAGCTTTTGAAACTAAAAATCGCCCAGCACGTACTGGACGTAATCCTCAAACAGGTAAGGCTATTAAGATAGCTGCGGCAAAGGTACCGACATTTAAAGCCGGCCAAGGATTAAAAGATGCTGTTAACGGCCACAAGAAAAAATAAGGATTGCGGCATACTGTTAACGGATAAACTAAAACCGAATCAATTGTTTTAGTAAGTTAGGATCGAGCGCATCATAAAGGTGATGCGCTTTTTTCTTTTACGCTAAAATAGCGTATTATGCGTCTATTTACTTTGACTAAAACGGAGAGTAGCCTCTTTATGATGGACAACCTACGCACGGCGGCGAATAGTCCTGTGCTAAAAATAGTATTTGTGATTATTATCCTATCTTTTGTGCTTACCGGCGTTGGTGGTTACCTGATTGGCGGTTCAAGTAATCACGCGGCGAAAGTGAATGGCACAGCAATTAGTCAAGCTCAATTACAGCAAGCTTTTCAGCAAGAAAAGCAAGCATTACAAGAACGACTAGGTGATCAATTTGCTGAAATTGCCAGCAGCGAGCAAGGGATCCAGATGTTGCGTCGTCAAGCTTTAGAACGTTTAATTGGTGTGACATTGCTTAATCAATATTCAAATCAATTGGGCTTAACGGCGAGTGATGAGCAAATTAAGCAAGATATCTACAACATGCCGATATTTCAGACTGACGGGCATTTTGATAGTGAAAAATATCGGGCTATTTTATCTCAACATAATGTTAATGCCGATGATCTTGCCCAAGAAATACGACAAAATTTGATTAACCGTCAACTCACTAAAATGTATATGACAGATGAATTTGTCTTACCTGAAGAAATTAAGTCCTATGCTGAGTTACTTTTACAGCAACGTGAAGTGAAAACAGCAACTATATCGCTTGCTAACTATCAATCTAAACAAACGGTTACAGATAAAGAATTACAAGATTACTATAATGCACATCAGAACAGTTTTATTTCACCCGAACAGGTACAGGTTAGTTATATTAAGTTAGATGCCGCTTCTCAACGTGAAAATGTGGCAGTCAAAGATGAAGAGCTGAAAAGCTATTATGAGCAAAATATAGCTAATTTTACGCAGCCTGCGCAAAAACATTACAGCATGATCCAATTGTCAACAGAAAAAGAAGCCGATTCCGTTGCTAAAGAATTGGCTGGTGGGGCTGATTTTAAGCAATTAGTTGCCGAAAAATCGACAGATAAATTTAGTGCAGCAAATCATGGTGCTCTTGGTTGGATGGAGGCGACTTCAACGCCAAGTGAAATTATTGCTGCGAATCTAACTAAAAAAGGACAGGTTTCTGGCGTAATAAAATCGGCTAGCAATTATATTATATTTCGTCTTGATGATATTAAACCTGAAGTAATAAAACCTTTTCAGTCAGTAAAAACTGAGATTGCCGATAGCCTAAAAAATGAAAAAGCGATTAATGCATTTTATTCATTACAACAAACTGCAAGTCGCGCGGCGATGGATGATAACGAATCGTTAGCAGCAGCTGAAAAAGTTACTGGTATTAAAGCGGTAACAACAGATTGGTTTAGTCGTAATAATCTTCCTGAAGAAATAAGATTTGATAAAGTGGCTGATTCTTTTTTTAACGGCAACTTATTAGATAAAAATGGGCCAACAGGTATTAACTCAGATGTTATTAATGTCGATGGTGATCGTGCGTTTGTTATTCGAGTTGAAAAATATAAACCAGAGGTAACACAACCATTCGATGAGGTGAAAAAATCAGTAGCTGAATTAGTCAAGCTTAATAAAGCTACAAAAGAGATGGAAGCAGAGGGCAATAAATTGCTGACCGCATTAAAACAAGGGACAGGTGCAGCGGCTTTGGCAAAACAGGGTATTACCTTTGATGAGGCAAAGATTATCAAACGTTTTGATCAAAATGACTCATTGGCTGAGCAAATTTTTCAGATGCCAATTCCTAAAGAAAATACACCGACTTATCTCAGTAGCAAAGATAGCAAAAATAATTTAGTGATTATTCAATTGGTCAAAGTTACTCAGGGGCAACCGACGGAAGATGAATTAAAAGTCTTTTCGCAACGCTATAAAATGATACTTGGCGATGTGATGATGGAATCACTGATGTTGAATTTACGTGATAAGGCTAAAGTCGATTTAGGCCGAATTGAGTAATTTGCGATCGACTTCCACATAATTTTATACAATTACATAAATTAGAGGCTGCGCTTGTGCAGCCTCTTGCTGTTATATCATTTTATTGTCGTAATGTTTTTTTATTCTTGTATCTTATTCATTGCTTAGCAAACTGTCATAAAGCGTATACATCAGGGAAATATAATATCAATTTTGGTAAATAAATATTGATTTTTACTAATTAACAAGCAACTGTCTTGAACGTTAAAATTATGGAGAAACGTGATGGTACGACTCATTCCATTCTTCGTTCTTTCTGAGCATCGCGTTCAGGATAGTCAGCAGCTTGCGCATACAGGCGACCAGCGCCACTTTTTTGGCTTTTCCCGCTGCAAGCAGACGCATGTAAAAGGCTTTTATCACCGGATTAAAGCGAGTTGCTACAAGCGCGGCCATATAAAGTGCTGTTCGGACTCCGTCCCTTCCGCCAAATATGGTTCGCCGACCACGCATGGTACCCGAGTCCCGGTTTATGCGGGCAACGCCTACAAGCGCGCTAATAGCTCGCCTCGAGAGGCTGCCCAGTTCGGGAAGCTCCGCCAACAACGCAGCAACTGTCATGGTACCAACCCCTTTAATGCTGCTCAGCCTAGCGGCCAGATCCTTAAAGTGGTTCCTTATGTGGTTGTTCATATCCTCATCGATTCTGGCAAGTTCATCTTCCAGCGCCTTGATGATGATGTTGATGCTTTTTCTATTCTGTGGATGTGCGGTATACAGCCTATTACGTTCTGCCACCAACATTGTAATCAACTGACGTCTGCGTACGACCATCGCAGCAAGAACCTGACGTTCTGCATTTGGCAGAGTCCGGATAAAGCGCTCTCGCTCCGGATGTCGATTAATAACCTCTGCCATTTGTGCAAGCACTTTGGCATCAATACGGTCAGTTTTTGCCAGATAGCCCATAGCGCGGGCAAAGTCTCGGGATTGTCTGGGATTGATCACAGTGACGTCAAAGCCTTCAGCCTGGAGCGAGCAGGCCACAGTAGCTTCAAGCCCGCCAGTTGCCTCCATCAGAACCAACACCACCGAATGCTTTCTCAATTCGGCGATAATGGCATCAAAACCGTCAGAGTCATTACTGACCGTAAACTGTGCAATATCACAGCTGGCTGCTATGTCCAGCGTTGCTTTAGAAACATCAATACCCACACAAAGTGGATTTGGCTGACTCATGATTACCCATCCTTGCAAATGCGTTATGGAGTACGGACAACTGTTCGGGTTTCAGATGAGTGGCTCAGTGTATGCGCCGGTCGCTAATTAACGGGCTTAAAACCCTAGGAGGAATCGGGCTGCATGCACCTTGCCAAATCTAATCGTAACTATTTTAAACCGTTTTCAAGATACAAGGAGGTTATAAGATGTTTCTAATAATAAAAAAGAAACTAATATATACAACTAGGATCTTAATTTTTGCGATAGGATTTTCTCATACCGCATTTGCCCAATCTGATCAGCTAAAAGTAGTTAATGATCAAACGCAAACTGGAACGAAATCATTTATAAATAAAACAGTCAAGCGACAGTTGATGGATGATAAAGTTAATATCAATACTGCATCTGAAGAGGAGTTGGCGGAGAAATTAAATGGGATCGGATTGAAAAAAGCACAGTTAATCGTGTTACATCGTAAGAAATTTGGAGAATTTAAGTCAATCGAACATCTTCAAGATGTGCCAGGTATTGGTTTGGGTTTTATTGAAAAGAATCGTGAGAAATTAACCTATTAATACATAATAGGAGCTGAGAGGGAATTATTAATCTCAGTTCCTTATTCATTACACCAGTATACGCTAGAAGTGTAAGATTATATTTAAGCCAAAAGTACTAAAAATAATTTATTGTATCTTGTATTAATTAATATAGTGGCATTGATTGTAAGTTAAATTGGCTTATTGTTTAAATATCGTTAAATAGTATCTATTTAAAATCATTTAAGGTGCATTTTTTGTTTTAAAGAGGACATGATTGCTTGTCGATGATTAAGATAATATTTTAATCCTTCTGCACGCAGATGGCAGGCAGCACATTGTTGACAACCATTGCCTATAATACCATTGTAACAAGTAAGGGTTTTATTTTGTACTAATTTTAATGAGTGGTAATAATCGGCTAGTGCCCAAGTCTCGGCTTTATTTAGCCACATAAGAGGGGTTTCAAAGCGAATTGGTTTAGCTATACCCAGACAAATAGCTTGATTGAGCGCTTTAACGAATTCATTCCTACAATCAGGGTAACCAGAAAAGTCTGTTTCACAGACACCGGTTATAACCACCTCAGCTTGAACTTGGTAAGCATAAATAGCAGCAAGTGTTAGAAATAAAATATTACGTCCTGGAACGAAAGTATTGGGTAATTCACTTTCAATACTTTTTTCATAGGAAGGTATTGGAATGTTGTCGCGAGTTAGGCTACTGATAGCAAGTTCATTTAATAATCCGACATCCAGTATTTTATGTGCTGCGATGTTAAAATGCTGGCATATTTTTTGAGCAGCAACAATTTCAGCACTATGACGTTGAGCATAATTGAAAGTGATACAATGAACTTCGTTATATTGTTTTATTGCTTGTATAAGACAAGTGGTCGAATCTTGTCCGCCACTAAATACAATAACTGCTCGTTTCGTCATGCTTAATGCTATCCATCGATAAAGTACAAGTAAAAAATTTTGCTAGTGAAGATGATACGTTATGTTACCGAGTTTAATCTAGTTTAGATAGCCTTAATTGGGAAGAAATATTCATAGTATTATATTATTTGTTTAAATTATAAAATATGAATTATTTTATTCTGACTATTTATTATCGGTAGCATATTAATTTTATGTAATTATGCGATAAAAATGCCATGATTTGTTGAATACATCCTGATATTACATTGCTTATAAAGCTGATAAAATCAGGTTGTTAAAAATATTTTATATAACATTATGAGATTTTGTGGGTTACGATAGTTTTTATAAACATATAGTCAACAATATAGCTAATTGAATTGATCATTTTTATTTTTGATTGAGAAAATAAAATATATCACAATTTTGTTTGTATCTGATTAATTTATTGAGCTGTATTTTATTATATTTTTTGATGCAATTTTCAATATCAGGATAAAAAAATGTGGGATTATTTTCTCAATTACGTTGGTATTTTTTAACTGAGTGGCGCCGGTATTTTGGTGCTGTCATGTTATTAATTTTTATTGCAGGGTTACAACTTATTCCACCATGGCTTGTTGGCTTTATTATTGATGGTATTAGTAAGCAAACCATGAGTATTAAACAACTTTTGGGCTGGATAAGTGTGATGGTGCTTATTGCATTTATTATTTATGGATTGCGTTATATTTGGCGGTTATGGTTATTTGGCGCTTCTTATAAATTAGCTGTACAGTTAAGACAAAAATTTTATCAACAATTTAGTCGCCAAACTCGCGAGTTTTATTTACGACATCGAGTAGGCGATCTTATTGCACGTACAACAAATGATGTTGATCGAGTTGTCTTTGCGGCGGGAGAAGGTGTCCTGACACTAGTCGATTCTTTGGTGATGGGTTGTGCTGTGTTAATTGTCATGAGCATAGAGATTAGTTGGCAACTGACCCTGCTTTCATTGCTACCAATGCCAATCATGGCAGTCATTATTAAGCGATATGGTGAGCAACTGCATACACGCTTTAAATCTGCTCAAGCGACATTTTCTTCTCTCAATAACCATGCCCAGGAAAATTTAACTAGTATCCGTATGATTAAAGCGTTTGGTATCGAAGATCACCAATCCCATCAGTTTGAGATTGCCGCATTAGAGGCTGGACGTAAAAATATGCATGTTGCTAAAGTTGATGCGAAATTTGACCCTACAATCTATATTGCGATAGGTGCTGCAAATTTTTTGGCGCTAGCTGGTGGTAGCTGGATGGTTTTGCATAATAAAATGACATTAGGTGATTTGACCAGTTTTGTTATGTATTTAGGACTTATGATATGGCCAATGTTAGCAATTGCTTGGATGTTTAATATTGTTGAGCGTGGAAGCGCTGCGTATAGTAGGATTTGTGTTTTATTTGAACAACGCCCATCAATTATTGATGGAAAACAGTGTTTACAGCAAAGAGCTGGTCAATTGAAGGTGAATATTCGGCAATTTAATTATCCAGGTGCGGCAATATCTTCCTTACATAATATTGTATTTCATATACAGCCAGGGCAATTAGTTGGAATTTGTGGTCCAACCGGGGCAGGAAAAACAACATTATTATCATTATTACAGCGCCATTTTGATGTTATTGATGGTGAAATATTGTTCCAATCTATTTCTCTGACTGATATTCAGCAGGGAGAATGGCATACCAGACTGGCAGTGGTGAACCAAATACCATTTCTATTTTCCGATACCATAGCGGGTAACATTCCTTTAGGTAAACTGACTGCTAGCCAAACAGAAATAGAGGAAGCGGCGAGACTAGCTGATGTACATGAAGATATTTTGCGTTTACCTAATGGGTATAACACACAAGTTGGTGAGCGTGGCATTATGTTGTCTGGTGGACAAAAACAGCGTATTTCTATTGCAAGGGCACTATTATTAAATACTGAAATTTTGATATTAGACGATGCTTTGTCTGCGGTAGATGGAAAGACTGAAAATAGAATTTTAAAAAATTTACGCCAGTGGCAAGGGTGTCATACTATCATCATTAGTGCCCACAGATTGTCTGCATTAGTGGATTCAGATCAGATACTTGTATTGCAGCAAGGTACTATCTTATCTCAAGGTACTCATCAGCAATTAATTGCAAAACCTGGTTGGTATCGAGATATGCATAGCTATCAGCAAATTGAAGCCTCATTGGAAAATGAGCATGAATAATCGTCGTCGTTTATGGCCATCTTTAAAACGCTTACTAATTTATGGAAATTCATTTCGTAAACCGATAATTATTGCCGTTTTGATATCCTGGATAGCAGCTGGGGCAGAAATTTGTGGGCCCCTTTTGGTGAGTTACTTTATTGATAATATGTTAGCAACAGGTTACATGCCGTTGAAAAGCACGGTCATATTAATAATAATTTTTTTTGCATCACAAATTATTGCTGCCATTTCACACTATTATCAAACAATCTTATTTAATCAAGCCGCTATCGGAGTTGTTCAAACATTACGTACAGATGTGATGAGTGCCGCTATCAGGCAGCCATTGAGTATTTTTGATAATCAACCAGTAGGACAACTGATTTTTCGAGTGACAAATGATACTGAAGTGGTTAAGGATCTATTTGTAACCGTTATTCCGACTATATTTCGTAGTGTAGCGCTAATTATTGCCATGTTAGTAGCGATGTTTTTTTTAGAGTGGAGAATGGCAATAGTTGCTAGCTTAATTTTCCCTGTAGTATTTTTGGTCATGGTAGTTTATCAGCGTTTAAGTACACCAATTGTTCGTCGAGTACGTACTTACCTAGCTGATATTAACGATGGTTTTAATGAGATAATTAACGGCATGACTATTATTCAACAATTTAGGCAACGAGCCCGATTTGGTGAGAAAATGTTAGCAGTGAATCGCCAACACTATATAGCCCGGATGCAGGCATTAAAGTTAGATAGTATTCTTTTACGCCCACTATTGAATTTATTTTCTGCACTAACTCTTTGTGGATTAATTCTATTATTTGGATTTAAGGGAATAGATGTTATTGGTGTTGGAGTATTGTATGCGTTTATTAATTATCTTGGGCGTTTAAATGAGCCATTAATTAAATTAACCTCACAACAATCTGTATTACAACAAGCGGTAGTTTCAGGAGAAAGAATTTTTGAATTGATAGATAACCCTCGACAATGTTATGGCTGTGATCAATTACCTTTATTGTCAGGGCGCGTGGATATGAAAAAGCTTTCTTTTGCTTATCGTGATGATAAATATGTATTGTACGATATTGATCTGCAGATAGAGGATAACGAATTTGTCGCATTAGTTGGGCATACAGGTAGTGGAAAAAGCACGATTACTAACTTATTAATGGGATACTATCCATGGCAAAAAGGACAAATATTACTCGATGGACGCCCGTTATGCTCACTTTCTCACCATGTGTTGCGTAATTCTATTACTATAGTGCAGCAAGATCCGGTTATTTTAGCAACGACTTTGTTTGACAATATCGCTCTGGGAAGAAAAATTTCAGAACAGAAGGTTTGGCATATTTTGGCAACTGTGCAGCTTGTTGATTGGGTATATAAATTGCCTGATGGCTTAAATACGCTGTTAGGTGAGCAAGGTAACATGCTATCTGCGGGGCAGAAGCAATTATTGGCATTAGCGCGTGCTTTAGTACGAACGACGAAAATTTTAATATTGGATGAAGCAACGGCCAATGTCGATTCGGGAACTGAGAGAGCGATCCAAAAAGCTTTACAGTTAATTCGTCGGCAGACAACATTAATCGTTATTGCTCATCGACTTTCTACCGTTATAGACGCGGATAAAATTTTTGTTTTACATCGTGGAAAAATCGTTGAGCAAGGCAAACATAATCAATTATTACGACACTCGGGGCTTTATGCTCAGATGTACCAATTGCAACAAATTGGTAATTTATTACATACTGATAGCGTAGAACATCTAGATGTGGTTAATTAATCTTTTTTCTATTTTATTCTTACTTATTTGTGGATTTTTTATTAATATATTTTTACATTTCATATTGAAAATTGTTTTTTCATCACTTCGAGGATTGGTAAATTAAGATTATACTAGATTAGATACTTATTTTGTTGTAAATAAGGTCAACTTTAATCTTTTTTGTTATTATTTATATACTGTTAAACTATTTGTATGTTTAATATTATCTATTTGAATAAGAAAACAACACTTGATTTCTGTTTTCTTGCTATTTGAATATGAATAGCGCATAATGCGTGCTTCTATTGTTCATATAGAGCCATTCAATGGGGTCCTGTTGGTTCTCCCGCAATGCTAACTTGTTAACTTGGTCAGGTCTGGAAAGAAGCAGCCATAGCAAGGGGTGTATGTGCCGGGATGTCGCTGACAGGACTCCGCCAGTTTAACACTTCTAAGATATTTATATTTTTTCAGATAAAATTAATCCAGTTAACAAAAATTGTTTTTATGTTGAAAATTGCTAAATTAATTCAATATGGTTGGTTTTTTACATAGAGAAAAATTTCAATTAATTTGATGAATTTTCATTTTAATCTAAATGCCAGTTTTTGGTTTAGTTTTTATAGAAAAATAAGATTATGTGAAATTAAGAATTTTGATTAATGATGCAATTGAATTATTAATTAAAAAATAAATAGCATTGCATTGATTGTTTTCATAAATAGTTATTGTTTAGGTATGGTTTTTATTAATGAAAAAGAGCTATGGTTGAGTGAGGATAATTATAGGGTTATTTTTTGATTAAGTGAAAATATAAATATGGTTCATTGTTTAATCTAATAACGTAAGCAACACCACGATATAATTATCCGTGCAATGAATGAATATTTTAAGTTATATAGTTATTAATAAAAGCCGATAACGTCTATCGGCTAAAATTATAACCATATCCTATCTGATAAAGGAAAGACTTACTTATTAACGAACATATTTCCAAACTGACGAAGGAATTTTGTCATAAAGTTTATTCATTGTGAGCTCTGCTAACCTATGGTCTGCGGCAGAATAAAATAATTCAAGTTCGTCTTCAGATAATTCATATTTGTTTTTTTCGATTACGCGCTCCAATGTTTCGATAGTCGTACATCTTCTTAAGCGCCTCAGATAGTCAATTTTAGTCATAATTTCCTTTCTTTAAATTATAGATGTATAAAATATGAATGTTATTGGCTGTTGCGTCAAGTGTTACTTAATGAATATTTTATATCATTTGTTAATATTTCAGCCAAATGCTCATTCATTTTTTGCCAATCAGAAATATCTGTTAGGCTCATTACAGGTTTACCAAATAGGTTATAAGTTTCATCCAAATATTCGTCAATAAAAATAAAAAGGTTTACGTTATTCGGATATTTTAATTTAAATTGACCAATAAAATCTGTGATATGATCAATTAATACATTAAGTTTAACGCTTTGATCGGAACCAAGATCATTTTTCCAATGGCTTTTTGTCCTATGCAAAGTTAACATCGCTTCACGATATAGAGCATCACATAAATACTTTAGCACTAAGATATCATAACTCCTTGGTGAGTACTCATCCATAATCACCTCCATTTAAACCACAGATTACGGGTTATTACTCATTTTTATTGCATAATACTGCTAAAGATGAAGAAATTACCATTGAATTAATATATTGTTTTATTTTTTGTAAAATCAAAACACTATTAATTATGATTGTTACCAAAATTATAAATGGGTGTCGATAAACAATCAGAAGAATGTAGATAATTTATAAAATTTATACTTGTGTGAGTATAGCAAAAGTAAAGCAAACAACCTACTGGATATTAATATAGCACTATTATCGCATAAGTCACTATCTCTGTATAAAGTTTTTTGTTATATGATGTTAATCAAGGAACTAATCTAGAGCAAAATATCAAATATATACAAAAAGTTACAGTATTACTGTGTTATTTTATTATTATTTATTTTTTTATTAAAAAATAAGTTCTAGTCATATATTTAGAGTTATTTTTCATTTATTAAAAAACATGTTTACTTAAAAGGCCAGAATATCTGGCCTTTTAATGGAAATATTACTAATAATCTAACTAAGCTAATATTTATTTGTGAAACGTCTACGTATAACGACAAAAAATACTGGAACGAAATAGATTGCTAATGTGGTTGCTGCAATCATTCCTCCAAGTACACCGGTACCTACAGAGTTTTGCGCGCCTGAACCTGCACCGTTACTAATAACGAGCGGTAAAACGCCAAGCATGAATGCTAATGATGTCATTAAAATAGGCCGTAAACGCATTCTGACAGCATCTAGCGTCGCTTCAATCAATCCTTTTCCTTCTTTTTCCATTAAGTCTTTAGCAAACTCAACAATTAAAATGGCATTTTTGGCAGATAGACCAATAGTTGTTAATAAACCTACCTTAAAGTAAACGTCATTTTCTAATCCCCGAATTGAAGTGAAGAGTAATGCCCCAATAACTCCTAATGGTACAACTAGCATAACAGAAAAAGGAATTGACCAACTTTCATATAAAGCGGCTAAACAGAGAAAGACGACAATAAGAGAAATTACATATAAAGCAGGTGCTTGATTGCCAGAAAGACGTTCTTGGTAAGACATACCGGTCCATTCATAACCAATACCTTCAGGTAATTTTTCAGTAAGTTGCTCCATTAATAGCATGGCATCACCGGTACTTTTCCCTGGTGCCGCAGAACCTTGGATTTCCATTGCAGGTAAACCATTATAGCGTTCCAGACGTGGTGAACCATATAGCCATGGATCTTTGCTATGATCAATCAATGCAGAAAAAGGTACCATTTTTCCTTGATTATTGCGGACATAAAGTTTTTCAATATCAGCGGGCAACATCCGGAATGGGGCATTGGCTTGTACATAAACTTTTTTAACGCGTTCACGATCAATAAAGTCATTTACATAGATGCCGCCAAACATGGTACTTAACGTTGCGTTAATATCATTGATAGAAACACCTAATGCTTCCGCTTTCTGTTGATCAATATAAAAACGATATTGAGAAGTATCATCTTGCCCGTTAGGACGGACATTTTGCAATATATCAGGATGTTGAGCGATAAGCCCTAGTAGTTGATTACGAGCAGCCATTAATTTCTCATGGCCTAAATTACCCTGATCAACAAGTTCATAATCAAAACCACTGGCAGTACCTAGTTCAGGTATAGCAGGGATATTGAAAGAGAAGATAATAGCTTCTTGTATTTTTGAAAAGGCAAGATTGGCACGATTAATAATTTGAGAAACATGGCTTTCAGCACTATGACGTTCTTTCCAATCTTGTAGTACGACGAAAGCAAGCCCCATGTTTTGTCCCTGTCCTGCGAAGCCAAAGCCACTTACGGTAAAGACAGATTTAACATTCGCTTTTTCTTTGGTGCGATAATATTGGTCAATATCATGAAGCACTGCGACTGTTTGTTCCTGGGTTGAACCAGGTGGTAGCTGAACCATAGTCAAAAGTACCCCTTGATCTTCCTCGGGAAGAAATGAAGAGGGCAACTTTAGGAACAAAAATGCCATACCGGCAACTAATATAACATAAATAACCAGGTAACGGCCCGTGCCTCTAAGCATATGGCCAATACTATTGGTATAGTGATGCGCGCTTTTTTCAAATGTACGGTTAAACCAACCGAAAAAGCCAGTCTGTTTACCATGAGTACCTTTAGGGATAGGTTTTAATATTGTGGCGCACAGGGCGGGAGTTAGGATCAACGCGACCAGAACGGAGAGCACCATTGAGGCGACAATAGTAATCGAGAATTGACGATAGATTGCGCCCGTTGAGCCACCAAAAAAAGCCATAGGGATAAATACCGCCGATAATACTAAGGCTATACCGACAAGTGCCCCTTGAATTTGCCCCATCGACTTTTTGGTAGCTTCTTTAGGTGATAATCCTTCTTCTTGCATTACACGTTCGACGTTTTCTACTACCACAATCGCATCATCGACTAAGAGTCCGATAGCGAGCACCATTGCGAACATGGTAAGCGTGTTAATTGAATAACCCATCGCAGACAAAATAGCGAATGTACCAAGCAAAACAACAGGAACTGCGATCGTTGGGATCAAGGTTGCACGGAAGTTTTGCAGGAATAAGTACATAACAACGACGACTAGCATGATAGCTTCGATCAGCGTTTTCACTACTTCGTTAATTGAAATTTTTACAAACGGCGTGGTGTCATAAGGGTAAACAATCTCTAATCCGTTAGGGAAAAACAGCTCCATTTCAGCGAGCGTAGCACGTACGGCTTTTGCGGTATCTAAGGCATTGGCACCGGTAGCCAATTTGATACCAATACCGGCTGACGGCGTGCCATTATATTTTGCTTTGATGCTATAGTTTTCCGCACCTAACTCAACGACGGCAACGTCTTTTAAACGAACCTGAGAACCATCCGGATTAACTCGTAACAGGATATTGGCAAATTGTTCGGCATTATTTAGCCGCGTTTGAGCAATAATCGAAACATTCAGTCGTTGGCCTGCGATCGGTGGTGTGCCACCTAGCTGACCGGCAGCAACTTGGTTGTTTTGAATTTTTATGGCATTGATAACATCCTGAGTGGCCATATTGTATTTAACAAGTTTATCTGGATCTAACCAGATCCGCATAGCGTACTGAGTGCCAAACAGCTGGGTTTCACCGACCCCTTTTACTCGACTGATAGGATCTTTAATGTGAGAGTTAACATAATCAGCGATATCCTCTTGATTCATAGAGCCATCTTTAGAAATAAAAGCGACTACCATCAAGAAAGAACCGGTAGATTTATTAACATGGATGCCTTGCTGCTGTACTTCTTGGGGCAGTAATGGCATGGCCAATTGTAATTTATTTTGTACCTGTACTTGTGCAATATCGGGATCTGTTCCAGCTTCAAAGGTAAGTGTCAGTGACATGTTACCCATTGCATCACTGGTTGACGACATATAAACCAGATTATCAATCCCATTCATATTCTGTTCGATAACCTGAGTAACGGTATTTTGTACAGTGGTGGCGTCAGCTCCAGGATAGGTTGCTGAAACCGATATAGCAGGTGGTGCAATGGTTGGATATTGCGCCACCGGTAATTTGATAATTGCCAATAGACCAGCAAGCATGGTAATAATGGCTATTACCCACGCGAATATTGGCCGTTCTATAAAAAACTGAGGCATTAATTATCGACTCCCTTAATTTAAGATTAAGACTTTTGCGGAGAAAATTTATTTTTCTGTTGTATTTGGAGTTAATGATGTCTCTTTAGCTACCACTTTCATGCCAGGCTTGACTTTTTGTAGCCCAATAACAATGACACGCTCTCCAGCTTTTAGTCCTTTAGCTATTAGCCATTGATTACCAATTGCTTGCGCAGTAATTACCGTACGGGTTTCGACTTCATCATTGGTATTAACAATCATCACTTGGGCTTCACCACGAGGTGTCCGACTTACACCTTGTTGTGGCACTAAGATCGCATTTTTTTTCACGCCTTCTTCTAAAACAGCACGAACAAACATACCAGGCAGTAATTGTTTTTCTGGATTTGGGAAAATAGCCCGCATTGTGATAGAACCCGTACTTTCATCAACGGTTACATCGGAAAATTGAAGAACACCTTTTTGTGCATAAACTTCACCATTATTCATTTTTAAACTAACAGGTGCTTGCTGTGATTCTTTAGATAAATTGCCGCTAGCAATCTCATTTTTTAAACGCAGATAATCGTCACTGGATTGGGTAACATCAACATAGATAGGGTCTAACTGTTGAATGGTTGTTAGCACAGTAGTTTGTCCGGTCGTGACTAATGCACCCTCTGTGACGCTGGATTTACCGGAACGGCCTGAAATAGGTGCTGCTACTTTGGTATAATCAAGATTGATACGCGCGGTTTCAACTGCCGCCTCAGCAGCCTTAAGAGAAGCTAATGCCTGAGCATAATTAGCGTTTGCAGTATCATACTCTTGTTTACTGATGTAATTTGTTCCTAATAGAGGCTTATAACGGCTTACAGTTAAACGAGTAATTTCTGCATTGGCTTTTGCTTTTGCTAAATTAGCTTTTGCACTGTCATAATTTGCTTTATAGGTTGCAGGATCTATTTGATATAAAGAAGCTCCAGCTTCAACATCACTACCTTCTTTATAATTTCTTTTTAATATAATACCCTCTACTTGAGGTCTTACCTCGGCAATACGAAAAGCATTAGTACGGCCAGGCAGTTCAGTTGTAACTGTCAATGGCTTTACTTCCAATGTTACGACATCAACTTCAGGTGTTGGAGGTGCAATATTACCTTGCTGGGAATTATCGCCACATGCTGTCAAGATCAAACAGCTTGAGAGTAGTAATATTACCAGAGGTAAGACCCCTCTGTTTTTTTGCATAAATAAACCTCAATATTCAAATATCAATTTCAAATCTGAAACCTAGTGAATTATTATGTTATAAGTCTCCTATTTTATTGCACAAACATACATGAATGTATGTAAATTTACTTCAATAAGAAGAAAGTAAGTTAAAATGGCACGAAAAACTAAGCAACAAGCGAAAATAACTCGCCAAGAAATAATTGATGCAGCAATTAGAACATTTTCTAAGTATGGTGTTTCATCTACCTCATTGTCTAATATAGCAGAGGTTGCAGGTGTAACTCGTGGTGCTATTTATTGGCATTTTAAAAATAAAGTCGATCTTTTCTCTGAAGCTTGTAAATTCACTGATGAACAAATAGCTGAAACTCAGAAAAAGTATCAGTTAAAATACCCCAATGATCCACTTTTTGTATTGAGAAAATTATTACATTATATTTTATTTACTTTTTTTGACGATACTAAAAACAGGGAGCTAACTGAGATTTTTTTTCATAAATGTGAATTGATAGGTGAAATGGCGCAGTTTGCTGAATTACGGCGTGAAATTTATATGATTAACCATCAACGACTAGTCACTCTGTTAAGTGCCTGTGTGGAAAAAAAACAGTTGCCTGCCAATATCGATGCCCAGTGCGCAGCAATTATGATACGTGCAGCGATTACTGGCCTGTTTGAAAATTGGTTATGTGTACCAGATAGTTTTAGTATCAAAGAAAATGCGATTCGTTATGTGGATACGATGATTGATATGATGAAATACAGTCCATCAATAAGAAACAATTGAAATGTTTTATTACATAATTACGGAGAATTTGATGCCAGAAAAAAACTATTTTTGATTATTGCTAATGGTGCCGCTTATGGTGATGAAAATCTTTTTAATGCGCTACGTTTGGCGATTGCAGTTAAGGAACAGGCAGCGACAACTGCAATGAAAATTTTTTTAATGTCTGATGCGGTTGTTGCAGGTCTTGATAATCAAAAGCCAATTGATGGTTATAATTTAAAACAGATGTTAGAAATTTTGCTTGCGCAGCAAGTGGAAATAAAATTATGTAAGACTTGTACTGATGCACGAGGTATCAGTGAATTACCGTTAATTAAAGGGGTCAGCATCGGCACTTTGGTAGAGTTAGCTCAGTGGACATTAGTAGCCAATAAAGTTTTAACTTTTTAGATATAATAATATTTGAGGCAAGGAAAGAAATCCTAAGGAGAGATTTTTAACTGTTTTTTTATTTTTAATCTAACTTAGTGGATACTACTATGTTTTCATTTAGTCGAAGGTTGCAAAGCAGAACATGTTGCCAGTGGTTAGTTTCTTTCTTGTCCTTATCTTGTGGTTTATTCTTTCTTTTTAATGCTACGTTAATTGAGAGTGCCACCTTAACCAATATAACCTCAAGGCAAACTATTCAAAACCAATTAAATGCCTTAAGTAATCGTAGCAATTTAACTGCGTATGAAACGCTAGCTTTATCTGACTACAAAAAAGCCATCCAATTTTATGATGAATTAGCTGGATTAGAAAAACAAGCTGAATTAATGCAAAAAAGAGTGATGCAAGCGCCAAGAGAAGCGCGATATGCACTTGATAATTTAGCTAGAATTAAACGTGAGCAACAACAAAGTGAGCAGACTAAAACTGAATATCAGCATTTATCGTTATCGCAACTAGAGAGCCAGTTAAAAAATAAATTAGAAATATTACAAAACCAGCAGGAAAATCTAGCCAATATTAATAACAACTTAGTTGCATTACAAACCCAGCCAGAGCGAGCAATGAATATAATGCTAGAAAATGCTCGGCGGCTACAAGATATTCGTTACCAACTAAATAATGATTTTTCTTCCAATGACGATATTCGGCCTTCTTTGCAAGTATTATTACAAGTGGAACAATTATACCTGCAGCAGCAAAATAAATTTCAACAACACGCATTACAAGCTAATACTCAATTACAGGATGTGCTACAGAAGCAACGTGATTATACAGCAACTTATCTTGAGTTAATTCAAAGTGATATACAATATATTCAGGCTACTATTAATAATAAACGCTTAAATTATTCTGAGGAAACCGCTAAAGAAGCGCAACGCTCAACGATAAATAGTCAGGAAGTGGAAGAATATCCGGTAATTAAACATGAAAAAGCGATTAATAAAGCACTGAGTGAACGTTTGATCTCAGTAACTCAAGATAGTAACCAATTAGTACAAAAAGGAATAAGGATTAAATCTTGGCTAGAAAGAGCCATACAAGTAGAGAGTAATTTAAAAGAGCAAATTACTGTTTTACGAGGAAGTCTATTACTTTCACGCATCCTTTTTCAAAAACAGATTAATTTGCCACCGAATATACTGACAAAAAATCTGCCCACCTTAATTGCCGATTTACGGCTGGAACAGTTTGATATTAACCAAGAGCGTGATCAGTTATATCAGTCTTCTAATTATATTAATAAGTTGGCCGATACAATAAATGACTCAATGGTAGATAAGACTAAGACCATGCCACTTTCGAAGGAAGTCTGGCGGGCTTTGGAGTCACTGATTGATATACGCCGTGACCTTTTAGATCAGTTAAATATTCAACTGGGTAATCAGATTTCTCAGGCGATTAATTTACAGTTAGATCAACAACAATTACTGGGTGTCATTGATTCTTTAGAACAGACATTAGCTCAGCAAATTTTTTGGGTGAATAGTAATAAACCGATTGATCTGACATGGCTAACTTCTTTTCCTGATGCGGCGAAAGCTGAAATTACTACTTTTAATTTTAAATTACCATTAGTTAGCATAGTCAAAGGCTTAATTAACTCTTCTGTTGTCACGATTCCTCTTTTGTTGGCTTGTCTGTTCTTTTTTTGGATGAATCGCAAGTTTAAACAGCGTTTAAAAGAAATCAATGAGGAAGTTAGAGTCTTCAAAAAAGATAGCCAATTACATACCCCTGTAGCGTTAATTTTAACCCTAATGATGACGTTTCCTGGTGCTTTTATTGTACTCGTTGTCGGTTACTGGTTTTTAAAAACAGGTAATCCTCATGGTGATTTTGTTTGGAGTTTTGCCCTGCAATTGGCTTTATTTTGGGTTTTATTTAGCTGGTGTATTAATATTCTTAAGCCTGATGGTATTGCAGAAAATCATTTTTTAATTGCTAAAAAAGAGAATACCTGGTTACGCCAACATTTGATAAATTTGATGCTGCCGTTGATTGTGTTGATTTATTGGTCAAGTTATGGCGTCATGTATCCTTTGCGGTTGGCGGATGATGTCATTGGACAATTGATTGTTCTAATATTCCTGTTTTTAGTTTTTCTATTTACTTTGCCGTTTTGCCGTCGGATCTGGCAACTAAAAGGTGGGCATTTAACTCGCACGATTGTTATTACCATACTGGCTTTTTCTCCATTAGTGCTAATTGGTTTAATGATGGTCGGTTATTATTACACTACTCTTCGGCTTTCAAGTCGTTGGATTGATAGTCTCTATTTATTACTCCTTTGGTATATTATTTACCATAGTTGTATTCGTGGATTATCGATTGCAGCGCGCAAGCTTGCATATAAAAGGGTGTTAGAGCGTCGTCATAATATGACGCGAGAAGAACAAGAAAATGAACCGATCACCGAACCACCAATGTCAATTGAATTGATTAGTCAACAATCTCTACGTTTAACCAGTATGGTACTGTTTTTGATCTTTATCGTCGCTTTTTATTGGATTTGGTCAGATTTCATTACTATTTTCTCATTTTTAGATGGTATTCAACTTTGGCATACGAATGTACAAAATGAGGCTGGTCATACTTTACAAGCAGTTACCCTCGCTGATTTAATTTTGGCGATTATTATTTTTATTGTCGCTTTAGTGATGACACGAAATCTACCAGGTTTGTTAGAGGTTTTAGTATTGTCCCGGCTTAAGCTGCGGCAGGGATCAAGCTATGCGATCACCACGATGCTGACCTATATTATCATCGGTATTGGTACAATTATTGTATTAGCAATGTTAGGTGTCACCTGGAATAAGTTACAGTGGCTAGCGGCAGCATTAACATTTGGTTTAGGTTTTGGTCTACAAAAAATTTTTGCCAACTTTGTTTCGGGTATTATTATTCTGTTTGAACGGCCGGTCAGAATTGGTGATACCGTTACGATTGGTAATTTTTCAGGCACAGTGAGTAAAATTCGTATTCGAGCAACCACCATAACTGATTTTGATCGCAAAGAAGTCATTATTCCCAACAAAGCATTTGTGACTGAACGTTTAATAAATTGGTCGTTAACAGATACTATTACCCGTATTATTATCAAGCTAGGCGTTGCTTATGGTTCTGATCTTGATAAAGTGAAGGCGATTTTATTACAGGCAGCGCAAAGTAATAATAAGATCATGTCAGATCCTGCGCCATTAGTATTTTTTACTGATTTTGGCGACAGTACTCTCAATCATGAATTACGTTTTTATGTTCGCCAGATAGCGGATAGAAGTACAACCTTGGACGAAGTTAATCGACTGATTGATCGCTTATGTCGAGAACAAAATATCAGTATTGCTTTTAATCAGTTAGAAGTTCACCTTCATAATAGCAAAGGTGATTCTGTGCAAGAAGTTGAGCGTACGCTAGGTGATGAAAAGCGATCGAAACAGCAGGATAAAAATAATCGAGATAATGTTGTGGAATAATCATTGAATTATTTTTATCAACGCTTTTTAGTTGCATTGGCAAATAATAAAATGGCTTCTTTATTCTCATAATCTTTTTTTACAATATCAAGTGCTTTGAGTGCGGTAGTGGGTTCTATTTGATTAATTTCTAGAATATAAATTAAATCAATGGCAACTTGGATTTCTATTGAAGCATTCTCTAAATTCATTAAATATCACCTATATTATTTTTTATTCAATACTTTGATTTTCATAGCGTTCAATTGCCCTTTCTATGCGTGAAAGAGCCTGACGGCATCTCACTAATCTTCCAGTTAATGCAGCTATTTCTTGTTGCAGCTTCTGGCAAGCAACGTATGACTGCTGTTTATCTAATTTTTGCTCTCGATCATTTATCATTGCGATTAGGCGGCGTTCATAATCTTGATGTTGAACTAAACGTTCGTAAAGATCTATGGTTTTTTCTTTTTGGCTATGTTGACTTTCTTGTTCTCTTAAAGTTTGGGTTGCAGATTCTCGCGTTATAGCACCAATTTGGGCAATGATTTTTTCTGTCAAAAAAGTAACTTGTTCTGAACGTGACGTAATAACCGCATGTTTTAATTGATTAAAATGTTGCTTGATTTCAAATAAACATTCGCTTAATTGATGGCTTTTTCGATGAAATAATTTTTGATCAAAACGTAATGTTATAAAAGAAGAGTGTGCAATTGGTTTTATTTTTTCTGCCAATGCTTCAATTTGCTCTTCAAGCGCGTTTAGCAACTTTTGTGTTTTCATATATTAAGCCATAATAATAAAATATGTAATTGCGATTTGACTTCTTACAGTAAAAACGCGCATATTGGTAAGCTAGTTATTGCATTTTTATAATAGTTTTCATAGATTGTAGCGTTTGATTATTTTATCTATGATGATAATTATGATGGTTAATGAAAAAAAAATACAATTTATAAAAGATAGTATTGAAACAATTCCAGATTATCCAATACCAGGTGTATTGTTTCGTGATATTACAACCTTATTGGATAATCCGGACGCTTATCAGGCCACAATTGATCTACTCGTTGAGCATTATAAAAATAAAGGTATTACTAAAATTGTTGGCACTGAAGCGAGAGGATTTTTATTTGGGGCGCCGCTTGCTTTGCGTTTAGGTGTAGGATTTGTACCAGTGCGTAAAGAAGGAAAATTACCGCGCGCCACATTACGACAAAATTATGAGCTAGAATATGGTACCGATGCACTAGAGATCCATAAAGATAGTATTTCAGCCAAAGACAATGTTTTAGTTGTTGATGATTTACTCGCTACAGGTGGAACGATTGAAGCGACAGTACGCTTGATCCGGCAGCTTGGTGGTAAAGTTAATGAAGCGGCATTTATTATCTGTTTGCCTGATTTGGGTGGTATTGAACGTTTAAAAAAGCAAGGGGTCAATTGTTTTAATTTGGTTGAATTCCCAGGGAGTTAATGCGCAAAATTTTCTAGCAAAATGTGCTGACTAGCGAACAGCGATAGGTTGGCAAATCTATATACTTAACGTCTAATAGGAATCATGAGCTACCAGGTACTTGCCCGTAAATGGCGCCCACAAACATTTACCGATGTTGTTGGGCAACAACATGTTTTGACCGCGCTGGCAAATGGTTTGCATCAGCAGCGGCTCCATCATGCCTACTTATTTTCTGGTACACGTGGAGTTGGCAAAACGACCATTGCGCGGCTGTTTGCGAAAGGGCTTAACTGTGAGGTAGGGATAAGCCAAAACCCTTGTGGTAAATGTGCTAACTGCCTAGAGATAGCGGATGGGCGATTTGTTGATTTGATTGAAATTGATGCCGCTTCGCGCACTAAAGTTGAGGATACCCGCGAGCTACTAGATAATGTCCAGTATGCACCGGCACGCGGTCGATTTAAAGTGTACTTAATCGACGAAGTTCATATGCTATCTCGTCATAGCTTTAATGCTTTACTCAAGACGCTGGAAGAACCACCAGAACATGTGAAATTTCTATTAGCAACGACAGATCCACAGAAATTACCGATAACGGTTTTATCACGTTGCCTTCAATTTCATTTAAGATCACTTGATATTGACCAAATAAGCAGTCAACTTGAACGTATTTTAGCGGCTGAGCAAATATCGAGTGATAAACGTGCCCGCCAATTAATCGCTAGAGCTGCCGAAGGTAGTTTACGTGATGCATTAAGTTTAACCGATCAAGCTATTGCTATGGGGCAAGGGCAAGTATCGGCAGATTCAGTTAGCCAAATGCTAGTCATATTAGATGATGAACAGCCGCTAGCGATCATTGAAGCGATTGTGCATGCTGATGGTCCAAAAATGATGGCTTTAGTAGAAGATATTGCTTTGCGAGGCGGTGACTGGGAAAGCGTATTGATTGAAATGTTATCATTA
This sequence comes from Arsenophonus endosymbiont of Crataerina pallida, assembly GCF_964020125.1. Classification (NCBI taxonomy): domain Bacteria; kingdom Pseudomonadati; phylum Pseudomonadota; class Gammaproteobacteria; order Enterobacterales; family Morganellaceae; genus Arsenophonus; species Arsenophonus endosymbiont of Crataerina pallida. Next base: position 1,827,985 of record NZ_OZ026540.1, read on the forward strand.
ATTCATCGTATTGCGATGATCCAGCTTTTACCTGTGGAGATGCAAGATACTGCATCACCCATAGACGAGCGTCTACGTTTACTTGCGCGCTTGATTACGCCAACGGATTTACAGCTCTATTATCAAACCTTGTTAGTCGGACGTAAAGAGCTTCCCTATGCGCCAGAAAGGCGGATGGGAGTTGAGATGACATTGTTACGTGCATTAGCATTTCATCCTAAGTCTGTTAATGATATTGAAATTCCATTGGTGTCATCACCAAGTCTCTCTGAAACAACTACTATAGCCAATGATATTGATAATCATGTCGATATTTCTGTTAACTTAAAAGATAAAAAAAAAATCATCAATAAAGCCACAAGCTCATCGGATGAAAAATTAATTAGTACGCCTACATTGCAATTATTGCAAGCAAAAGAATCGCTAAATAAAGAGCAAGAGAAGACGCCGTTAAAAAAGTCTGAAACAGCATCACCAAAGACAAAAACGCCACTAGCGATGTCGGCGTTAGAAAGGTTAGCTACCGTTTCGGCACAGCATCAGCTCTCTGTTTTAAATCAGCCTAAAATAGCTAATAAAAATGAAAAAAATCAAAAGGGTAAATCTTATCAATGGCGCCCGCAAAATGTTTCTGAACAAAAAGTAGAGCGAGTAACCACGCCTGGCAATATTAAACAAGCTTTGGAATATGAAAGGACGCCGGAACTTGCCAATAAAATTGCGCTTGAAGCTCGAGAACGTGACCACTGGTCGGCAGAAATTTGTCAGTTAAAAATGCCAAAATTGATAGAACAACTTGCGTTAAATGCTTATAAGGAAGCGTTAAGTGAAACGGAAATTTGTTTACATTTACGCTCAACGCAACGGCATTTGAATACTGAACCGGCGCATAAAACATTAACAAAAGCCTTGAGTGAGTTATATGGTAAGCCGATAAAACTGGTTATCATTGAAGATGATAATTCAGCCGTCAAGACACCTTTGGAATGGCGGCAAGTAATTTATGAAGAGAAGCTAGCACAGGCCCGTCAATCTATTATAGTGGATAAAACGATTCAGACTTTGCGCACGCTGTTTGATGCGCAGTTAGATGAAGAAAGTATTCGGCCGGTGTAGCCGAATGCATACCTTTAAGTATAATGTTGCAATGTTAAAATCTATTTTTGTAACAGATCAGAAAGAGAGAATATTATGTTTGGTAAAGGTGGGCTGGGTAACCTGATGAAACAGGCTCAGCAAATGCAAGAAAAGATGCAAAAAGTTCAAGAAGAGATTGCTAACATGGAGGTTACCGGCGAATCGGGTGCAGGTCTTGTTAAAGTAACCATTAATGGCGCGCATAATTGTCGTCGGATTGAAATTGATCCTAGTTTAATGGCAGATGACAAAGATATGTTAGAGGATCTTATTGCTGCTGCATTTAATGATGCTGCGCGTCGTATAGAAGAAGCCCAAAAAGAAAAAATGGCCAATGTATCTAATGGCATGCAATTACCTCCAGGCTTTAAGATGCCATTTTGATGCAAACGAGCCCTCTTCTTGAATCTTTAATGGAAGCGCTACGCTGTTTACCTGGTGTAGGACCAAAATCAGCGCAACGTATGGCTTTCCATCTTCTGCAACGCAATCGTAGTGGTGGCATGCAATTGGCTCAGGCATTAACACGTGCAATGTCGGAAATTGGCCATTGTCAGGGTTGTCGAACATTTACTGAAAAAGATCACTGTTCTATTTGTACTAATCCGAGGCGTCAACAAACTGGCCAAATATGTGTAGTTGAAAGTCCGGCTGATATTTATGCAATTGAACAAACAGGGCAGTTTGCCGGGCGTTATTTTGTTTTAATGGGGCATTTGTCGCCATTAGATGGTGTTGGACCTAAGGATATCGGCCTGGAAAGCTTAGCCGATAAACTCGCGACTGAGACGGTATCAGAAGTGATACTGGCGACCAATCCAACAATTGAAGGGGAAGCAACCGCTAATTATATTGCTGGCATATGTGCTCAATATGGGGTGATGGCCAGTCGTATTGCTCATGGCATTCCTGTTGGCGGTGAGCTTGAAATGGTTGACGGAACCACGCTATCACATTCAATTATTGGCCGTCAGAAAATTAATTATTGATAGTATAAGCGTAATATAAAATAAACATATGCAGAGGTTAAAGACTCTGCTTATTTTTTTGTGAAAAAGTTAATCATATCGGCTATCAAGCACGCTTTTCACGACGGTGAACTTGAAATTTTCAAGTTATATCCCCATCTGAGTTTCATAACCATTCAACCTAATAAAATTATTCTAAAATTGAGGCTATTTAATGAGTATGAAAGGACAAGAAACTCTTGGATTTCAATCAGAAGTAAAACAGTTATTGCAATTGATGATCCATTCTCTTTATTCCAATAAAGAAATCTTTCTACGCGAGCTGATTTCAAACGCATCTGATGCAGCGGATAAATTACGTTTTAAAGCACTATCACAATCTGATCTTTATGAAAATGACGGTGATTTAAGAGTTAGAATTGCTATTGATAAAGACAAAAAAACTTTAACAATTAGTGATAACGGCATTGGCATGACGCGCGAAGAGGTTATTGATAATTTAGGGACGATTGCTAAATCTGGTACCAAGGCTTTTTTACAGTCTTTAGGTAACGAACAAGCGAAAGATAGCCCATTAATCGGTCAGTTTGGTGTTGGTTTCTATTCAGCTTTTATTGTTGCAGATAAAGTGACAGTGCGTACTCGGGCAGCGGGCGTAGCCGCCGATAAAGGGGTTTTCTGGCAATCTCAGGGTGAGGGTGAATATACCGTTGCTGATATTGAAAAAGCAGAGCGTGGGACTGAAATTACCTTACATTTACGTGAAGACCAAACGGAATTTTTAGATAACTGGCGTTTACGTTCAGTGATCAGCAAATATTCAGATCATATTGCCCTGCCAGTGGAAATTGAAGCTAAGAACGAAGAAGATGATACTGTTATTTGGGAAAAAATTAATAAAGCCCAGGCGCTATGGACACGTAACAAAAACGATATTACGGCTGAAGAATATAAAGAGTTTTATAAGCATGTTTCCCATGATTATGCAGATCCTTTAATATGGAGTCATAATCGGGTAGAGGGTAAACAAGAATATACCAGCCTACTTTATATACCGACTAAAGCGCCTTTTGATTTATGGAATCGTGATAATAAACATGGTTTAAAGCTTTATGTTCATCGTGTTTTTATTATGGATGAAGCAGAGCAATTTATGCCAAATTACTTGCGTTTTGTCCGTGGGTTAGTTGACTCCAATGACTTACCATTAAATGTTTCGCGCGAAATTTTACAAGATAGTGATATCACCCGTAGTTTGCGCAGTGCATTAACCAAACGCGCATTGCAAATGTTGGAAAAATTAGCCAAAAGTGAACCTGAACAGTATCAACAATTCTGGCAGGAATTTGGACTAGTGTTGAAAGAGGGGCCTGCGGAAGATACAACTAATAAAGAAGCGATTACTAAATTATTACGTTTTGCATCAACGCATAATGAGAGTAATTTACAGAATGTTTCTTTAGAAGATTATGTTAGTCGTATGATTGAAGGGCAGGAAAAGATCTATTACATTACTGCAGATAGTTATGCCGCTGCGAAAAATAGCCCGCATTTAGAACTATTCCGTAAAAAAGGGATTGAAGTTTTATTATTATCTGATCGGATTGATGAGTGGATGATGAACTATTTGCCAGAGTTTGAAGGCAAATCCTTTCAATCTGTTAGTAAGACAGATGAGTCACTAGAAAAACTGGCTGATGAAGATAAGAAAGAGCAAGAAGAGACAGATAAAAAACTGGAGCCTTTCGTTGAGCGGGTAAAAAAATTATTAGGCGAGCGGGTGAAGGAAGTGAAGTTAACACACCGTTTAACAGACACGCCGGCAATCGTGACGACCGATGCGAATGATATGAGTACTCAGATGGCAAAACTTTTTGCTGCAGTGGGTCAATCAGCGCCGGAAGTAAAATATAATTTTGAACTTAATCCTGAACATCCATTAGTTAAAAAAGCGACAGAACTAACTGATGATGGCTTATTTTCTGAGTGGATAGAAGTATTATTAGATCAGGCGTTGTTTGTTGAACAAGGTAGCCTAGAAGATCCTAATCAATTTATTCGCCGTATGAATAAGTTACTTTTGGGCTAAAATTTATTTAATTAACCAAGTTGTTCATAAAACCACGTTTTAGTTATTTTAAGACGTGGTTTGTTTTTTTAACGAAAATAATTTGATTATTCAATGGTTATCTGTTTTCTTGAGTTATAGGTATGCCTAATGATAAGGTAACTTTTCTTTCAAATTATAAAAATGAAATAGCAAGGGGTTTACGCAATGCGTATTATTTTGCTCGGCGCGCCAGGCGCAGGTAAGGGGACTCAGGCACAATTCATCATGGAAAAGTATGGTATTCCACAAATTTCTACCGGTGATATGCTACGTGCTGCCGTAAAGGCGGGTTCAGAGTTGGGTCTACAAGCGAAAGAATTAATGGATAATGGTAAGCTTGTTACTGATGAATTAGTTATTGCTTTAGTTAAACAGCGTATAGCCCAGGATGATTGCCGAAACGGTTTCTTACTAGATGGATTTCCTCGCACTATCCCACAAGCAGACGCAATGAAAAATGCGGGTATTGCGGTGGATTATGTGTTGGAGTTTGATGTACCCGATGAAATTATTGTTGAACGCATTGTTGGTCGTCGAATTCATACGCCTTCGGGGCGTGTTTATCATATTAAATTTAACCCACCGAAAATAGCAAACAGAGATGATATTACCGGTGAAGAATTAAGTATTCGCAAAGATGATCAAGAAGAAACGGTCCGCAAGCGATTAGTGGAATATCATCAGTTAACTGAGCCTTTAATTGCTTATTATCGTCAAGAAGCTGCTGCTGGTCATACTAAGTACTTTAAATTGGATGGTACCCGTAAGGTTACTGAAGTCAGTGAAGAGCTGGCTAACATTTTAGGTTAGTTGTTAGTTGATAAAATAGGCATCCAATTTGGGTGCCTATTTTTTATTTATGGCTAATTAGTGGAAATAAAAATATTTAATAAGTTATGATAAAGTTATAAATAATTAGCGATAAATAAAATGGAGCCAAGTGGCATGAGCATTAAGAAGTATGGTGTTTTATTAGTTAATTTAGGGACGCCTGATGCACCAACGCCTACAGCAGTGAAACGTTTTTTGGCAGAATTTCTTAGTGATGTAAGAGTTATTGATATTTCGAGGATAATTTGGAAGCCACTATTACATTTGGTTATTTTACCAATACGCTCGCCAAGAGTAGCTAAATTATATCGGTCAATTTGGACCGAAGCTGGTTCCCCATTGCTAAATTATAGTTTGCAACAGCAGGCTGCGCTGGCAAAACAACTGCCCGATATTCCTGTGGAATTAGGTATGAGTTATGGTTCGCCTGCTATTGCCGAAGCAATTGATAAACTATTAATTCAGCAGGTTGAAAATATTATTGTGTTACCGCTTTATCCACAATATTCTTGTTCAACCACAGCGGCAGTTTTTGATGCGATTAGCCGAGCGTTAAAAAAATATCGAACGATACCCGGTCTTAACTTTATTCGTAGTTATGCTGCTCACCCTTCTTATATTGATGCATTAAAAAGGTCGGTGGAATTAAGTTTTGAACGCTATGGTAAACCAGAGAGATTATTGCTTTCTTATCATGGTATTCCTAAACGGTATGCAGAAACAGGTGATATTTATCCGCAGGAATGCGAACTGACAACCCGTTTACTCAGTGAATTAATTAATTTCCCTGCTGATAAAATCATCATGACTTATCAGTCACGCTTTGGCCGTGAGCCTTGGCTTACACCTTATACAGACATTACCTTAAAAAGGTTGGCAAAGCATGGAATAAAACATGTTCAGCTGTTGTGCCCAGGTTTCTCGGTGGACTGTTTGGAAACTCTAGAAGAGATTGCTGAGCAGAATAAGAAATTATTTTATGCTGCTGGTGGCGAAAAATATCATTATATACCTGCGCTTAATGCCTCTGACAGTCATATTATGTTAATGGCTGAATTAGTCACAGATTTAGCCATTATTTAAATGGAAATCTAGCTAAAACTAAAAGTTATTTTAATGATTGTAATGCTATTACATATTTAAATTTATCGCTATAACAAATTGTTTTAAATGATTAATTTTAATTAATGCTTATAAAAATCTATATTGAATCCAGTAATATTAATTATTTATTGTATAAAATATTAAATAATTTTTATGACATTTAGTCTGTTTTAAGCAATTTTTTATTATTTACTTTTATATTTAAGAATAATTAGTATTTGGTTAAATTTTATTTGATTATTTTAGTATGCTAATTAGTTGAAATATAGTGATTGCAAAAATAAAAACATTATTGATAAATATGAGTTATTTGTTTCATTAAGGTTGGCAATATAGAATATAATGACTAAACTTTTCTAGTTCAATGATAATTATTTGATTATTTAGTTATTCAAGCCTGTGTAAGATAAAAGTAGATGAACATTTATAATTATTTATTAACAACATAACTGTTAGAAGCTATAAACTATGACAAATAGACCATTATTAGATGCAACTACAGAACTCGACCCCTCTTTTTATTCTGCCGATACGAAACAAGATGATGAAATTGATTTATTTGAACTTTTTTCTATTCTTTATCAATCTAAATTGTTGATTGCGATTTTTGTTGCCGTATTGTCCGCAGCCGCTTTTTGTTGGTCGTTATTTTTACCACAAAAATGGGCAAGCAAAGCCATGATTGTTCAACCTACCGCTCAAGAAACGTTTAAGCTGAATGAGTTCCTTAGTCAATTAAGAGTAATGGATGTTGAAACAAATATCGATGCTGAGCAAGTTTATGCAAAATTTCTTGATGCTTATTGCTCTCAGTTGTTACAGGAAAATTTTCTGAAAAGTAGTGACTATTTTCAGCAGTTAGTTAAATCAACAGAGTCACAATTCTTAGAGAGAGAACAACAGCTTTTACGTGATATGATAAATAATATTACTGTTGGCGACGTCATTTTTAGTAAAAATGCAAATAATAATGTAGATGATATTACGCAGCCGATAGAAGCAAGCGTAGAGTTTTCTGCGGCAACTGCTCAAGATGCCCAGAATTTATTGTCTGGTCATCTGCGTTATGTTGGCTCGAATGTACGGCAGGAAATTAAAGCCGAGTTAAATGAAAAAATAGCTCAATAAATTGTTTATGCTAAAGGTAAATATGCTATTAAGTTGACGGCTTTAAAAAATGCTAATCGGGTTGCGGTTCAGCGGCTGAAGAATTCGTTAACAATAGCTCAATCTGTTGGAGTTAAAAAACCGGTTTCAACTACTCATAACTTTATTCAGGATGATTTAGATTATCCTATTGCATTAGGTTCAGAAGCTTTAGCTAAAAAGTTAGCTATTATTGAACAGGATAATGATCAGCTACCATTAGATCCTGAACTTTTAAATAGCCAACAATATATCCAACAATTACAGGCGTTAAACACTAAAGATATTTGGTTCCAGCCGGTGAAATATATACAAAAGCCAACTTTACCGCTTGCTAAACAGGCACCCAAGCAAATGTATATGGTTGTATTAGCTGGACTAGCCGGTTTAATTTTGGGTTGTGTTTATGTTTTATTACGTCATATGATAAATAGCCGCAAGCAACAAGTCTGATAAGATAATTTTATATAAGCGGCAGGTAATTTTCCTGCTGCTGAATAATGTTAGTTATGTTAGACTTGCTCCTTTCGTTATTACTAATCTACCTATTATGAAATTCCCTGGTCAACGTAAGTCCAAGCACTATTTTCCTGTTAGTCTCCGAGATCCCTTATTATCCAATCAAGAGTTAATCAATAGTGACAGTGATCATGCATATATAGTTGGTATAGATCAAACTTTGGTTGATATTGAAGCAAAAGTTGATGATGATTTTATTCAGCGTTATCAACTTAGTCAGGGGCACTCACTCGTTATTGAAGAGACTACTGCTGAAGAGCTTTATCGTGAGTTAACGGAGCGCAATCTTATTAGTCATGAATTTGCTGGTGGCACGATAGGGAATACTTTACATAATTACTCGTTATTAGCTGATGATAGATCTGTGTTATTGGGTACGATGTGTAATAACATTCAAATTGGCAGCTATGCCTATCGTTATTTATGCCATACTTCGAGCCGGATGGATTTAAATTATTTACAGGGTGTTGATGGTCCGATTGGTCGCTGTTTTACCTTAATTACGGAAAATGGTGAACGAACATTTGCAATTGTCCAGGGTTAATGAACCAATTGCGTCCTGATAGTATTCCAGAGCAAATTATTGCAGAAGCATCAGCACTGGTTATTACTGCTTATCTTGTCCGCTGCCAACCTGGTGAACCGATGCCTGCCGCAACAATGCAAGCAATAGAATATGCTAAAAAACATGATGTGCCGGTGGTACTGACATTGGGCACTAAATTTGTTATTGCCGATGATCCCTCCTTTTGGCAAGATTTTCTCGCTAAATATGTTTCTGTTGTGGCAATGAATGAAGATGAAGCGTTAGAGTTGACGGGGATCAAAGATCCCTTATTAGCTGCCGATAAAGTGCTTGATTGGGTTGATCTGGTGCTTTGTACCGCCGGTGCTGATGGACTCTACATGGCTGGTTATACCGAATCAACCTATAAAAGAGAAACTCAGCATCCTCTATTGTCTGGCGCGATTGAGCAATTTAATCGTTATGAATTTAGCCGGGCGATGAGGAAAAAAGAGTGTCAGCTTCCTTTTAGGATCTATTCACATATTGAGCCTTATATGGGTGGGCCAGAAAAAATCATGAATACCAATGGAGCTGGTGATGGTGCACTGTCTGCTTTATTACACGATATTACCGCCAATCGTTTTCATCGTTTAAATATACCTAATTCAACAAAACATTTTTTGCCCTACCTGACATATTCTTCCTTAGCACAGGTGTGTAAATATGCTAATAGAGTAAGTTATCAGGTACTTATTCAACATTCACCACGTTTAACGCGAAGTTTGCCTGAAAAAGAAGATAGTTTAGAGGAATCTTACTGGGAAAGGTAATTAAATAAAATCAGGAGAAAGCCAATATTTCCCCTGATTTATTTTTATCGGCTAGTTAGAAGCATCAGGTTTTAAGTATTTATCTAAATCTTTAGTGCCTGATAATAAATTATCGTCATTATTAATGGTACAGCCTACTGTTTTCTTTTTAGACAGGAAATGTGCCATGGTTTTGGCTATTTCATGTTCACCAACAACGATGTGATTTGCGCCACGTTCACGAATATATCTAACTTTATCATCATAGTGGGCACGAACAATAATAGTGATATCAGGGTTTAATGACCTAGCCTTTTCAATAATTTGTCCAGCTTCATAACCATTTGGAACGGTGACTAATAGTGTTTGGGCACAATCTATGCGAGCCAGCTTCATTAGTGCTTTATTTACAGCATTGCCAATTAGTGAACGGAAGCCATTTTTAGCTAATTCTTCAAATCGGGCGCGTGTATTTTCGATAACGACAATCGGGATATCTTTTTGGCGTAATTTTTCAGCCAGAATAGTACCAACACGACCATAACCAACAATAATTGCATGACCGCAAATATCGACAGGAATTTGTGCGACTTCTTCCTGCGTTTCATCTAATAATTCTTCCTCTGTTGTTTCGGTTTTTTTCAGATAACGGTCAAGTAAGCTAAATAGTAATGGATTAATCATAATAGATACGATAGCACCAGCTAAAACCAGGTTTGGCGCTTGACTATCAAATACATTGAGAGTTATTCCCATTCCGGCCAGGATGAAAGAGAATTCACCGATTTGTGCCAGACTTATTGCGATAGTTAAGGCGGTTCGGCGGCTATGACCAAATAGTCTCACTAACAGTAATGCGGCGAGTGATTTACCAATAGTAATAATTGCTAAAACCGCCAATACCGCGAGTGGATGTTTTATTAATATGATAGGGTCTAGAAGCATACCAACCGATACAAAAAACAGAACTGCAAATGCATCTCGCAAAGGTAGTGTATCTTGTGCAGCTCGATGACTTAATTCAGATTCATTTAGGATCATACCGGCGAAAAATGCGCCAAGGGCAAAAGAAGCATTAAATAGAGTTACCGCGGCATAGGCAATACCGAGTGCTAGTACTAAAACCGCTAGTGTGAATAATTCACGAGAACCGGTTGCCGCAGTACGGGCTAGCATCCATGGAATAAGTTGGCGACCGATGAGAAGAGTAATGATGATAAAAATAGCCACTTTACCAACGGTAATGGTTAATTTAATGGCGAGCTCACTAAAACTGGCATTATTACTATCGAGAATACCGGCAATTGCTGGCAGCAATACCAGGGTCAAGACCATGACTAAATCTTCGACAATCAGCCAGCCAATGGCAATTCGGCCTCGTTTACTATCGATCAGTTGACGTTCTTCTAATGCTCTTAATAGCACTACAGTACTGGCTGTTGAGAGACAAAGACCAAAAACAATACCAGCAAATATACCCCAACCAAATAGCATGGCTAAACCAAGACCTAATAAGGTGGCAGTAATTATTTGAGCGATAGCACCAGGAATAGCAATCGATTTTACGGCTAAAAGATCTTTTAAGGAAAAATGTAAGCCAACACCAAACATCAATAATATAACACCAATTTCGGCGAGTTCACTGGCTAAATTTGTATTTGCAACAAAACCTGGCGTAAATGGACCAATAAGAACACCGGCCAATAAATAGCCGACTAACGGTGATATTCTTAGCCGTTGTGCAATCATACCAAATAGATAGGCAAGAGCTAAACCACCAACAATTGTTGTGATGAGGGATGATGCTGAATGATCCATTAAATCTCCTCTTTTTGGGATGACAAAATACGTCATGTAGAATTCAAGCTTATTTTATCTGCTATAGACTAAAAAAGCGCTAAAAAATTACGTTATAAATAATAAAAAAGCAGTTAACGATAAAAAGAAAACAAATAGCTTGTTTTTTTTATAAAAATGCCAAGTAAATAACCATATTAACTATTATAACTATAATTTATTATTTTATAATATATTATAATATAAACTATTATTCTTTTTTTTATTCTTATTTGGTAATGATGTGGTCAAAAAAAATGATAATGATAAAAAATCCAGGTTGAATTAATTAATCCAATACACTTTCTGTGTAATATAATTTTAACTGCTGAAACGATGTCAATTGTCTCCAAAGGTTAATGCAAAGGGTATTTATCAATCATCTCAGCAATAGAATCATTAGGTTGATACTTTTACATTTTGGATATAATTAGCAAAATGATGTATAAAATAACAAGTATAGTAGTTATTTATGCTCATAAAATAAAAAAATTTGCAAAAATCAAAATGAATTGATTGATTATTTTTTGACTGAGCATTTTTATTGCCATTTAGGCTAACAATAACAACGATTATCTAATGTTTTTCATATGGTTTTATTATGTTTTTCAGTGAATTAACTGAATTAAAATAATCATTATCCACTATTCCTTTAGCAATAGCGATTCAGTCTCTATTTTGTTATTTAATTGAGATTATGACTAGCAATACTTTTATCTTGCGTAATGGCCAGAACGATTTATGTTGTAATAATCAAATAAAATATTTAGTAAATAACAAAATAGAGACTTATTTTTATAGGATATAAAATAAATTATTTGATGAAATACAGAGGGTATAAATTTTTAATGGTGTGGAGACAGATATGCGATTGTCACTTAAGACTTCCCTGGGTGGGATAATGTTATTTTTATGGTTGTTATTAAGTCCAACCGCAATTGCATGGCAAAAAGATAAAACTTACTCTATCACAATATTACATACCAATGATCATCATGGCCATTTTTGGCATAACAAAAACGGAGAATATGGGTTAACAGCGCAAAAAACATTAGTTGCAGAAATTCGCCATGAAGTTGCAAAAAAAGGGGGAATTGTTTTACTGCTTTCCGGTGGAGATATTAACACAGGTGTGCCTGAATCCGATTTGCAAGATGCTAAACCAGATATTAAAGGCATGAATATGATTGGTTATGACGCAATGGCAATTGGTAATCATGAGTTTGATAAACCTTTGGCGATCTTACGCAAACAACAACAATGGGCAACTTTTCCTTTTTTGTCAGCCAATATTTATCAAACCAGTACTGGCCAGAGATTATTCAAACCCTATCTTATTTTTAATAAACAGGGCATTAAAATTGCCGTTATTGGTTTAACTACCGACGATACGTGAACATGGTTCTAATGCTCCTGGTGATGTTGAAAGGCGCGTAGTTTACCGACTGGATATTTGGATATGATAGTGGGCGGTCATTCTCAAGATCCCGTTTGTATGTCCGTCAGCAGGACAAATTACAAACAAGTTGATTATGTGCCTGGTACATTATGTATCCCAGATCGCCAAAATGGAACTTGGATTGTGCAGGCTCATGAATGGGGAAAATATGTTGGGCGGGCTGATTTTGAATTTAAAAATTGCAAATTTATTTTAACCCGGTATCGACTTATTCCTATTAATTTAAAAAAGAAACGGCTTAATGAAGATGGTTCGACAGAGTTAACTCTTTATACACGAGAAATTCCGCCCGATGTTGATATGGTAAAATTACTTTCTCCGTTTCAGACAAAAGGCCGTCAACAATTAGATATGAAATTAGGTTTCGTTGATGGTCGATTACAAGGTTCCCGCAACAAAATACGTTTTGAGCAAACTAATTTGGCACGGCTGATTTTAGCGTCGCAAGTGGAACGTGTAAATGCCGACTTTGCCATTATGAGCAGTGGCATGATCCGTAATTCTATTGAACGAGGTGAGATCAGTTATCGACAAGTATTTAAGGTTTTACCTTTTGCTAATCATGTAGCCTATGTTGATTTTAATGGTCAGGAAGTGAAAAATTATTTGGCCGCCGTTGCTAGTATGACGCCAGGTTCGGGGGCTTATGCCCAATTCTATAATATCAGTTTAATTCGTCATAAAGATGGCACGATTACAGATATTAAAATAGCGGTCAGCCACTAGATATTAAAAAGCATTATCGGATGGCAACACTAGATTTTATTGCTTTTGGTGGTGATGGTTACCCGAAAATTAGCCATCATCCAAATTATGTCAACACTGAGGTATTAAAGCATTTTATTGAAAAACATGCGCCGTTAAAAGTTAATGATTATGCGCCCGGTAAAGAAATTATTAATCATTGATTAATTCGGTATTATTTATCACTTTTTATATTGGCAAAAATTGCATTTAATAAATGAGCTAAATCGTTGGGATCAAGTTCAATCTCAAGTCCTCTTTTTCCACCTGAAATATAAATAGTAGCAAATTGCTTGGCTTGTTCATCAATAATGATTGGCAGACATTTTTTTTGTCCTAATGGACTAATTCCGCCTAATAAATAGCCTGTTATTTTTTGGGCGATTTGAGGATCAACCATTTCTGCTTTTTTGACGTTAAATGTGCTGGCAACGCGTTTCAAATTAAGTTGTCCAGATACCGGTGTGATAGCAACGATGAGATGTTTGCTATTTCCATTTAATGCTACCAGTAGCGTTTTAAATACTTGCCTGGCATCAAGCGCCAATTTTTCCACCGCCTCTTGACCGAAATGATGTAGATGAGCGTCATGTTTATAGCTATGTAGCACATATTTGATTCTGTTTTTTTGCAATAAGTTAATAGCGGGGGGTCATATAAAAACCTTATTTTAGGTAATGTTATAGCGGGTGGTTAAATTGCCATTTTATTATTTTGATTGGCAATATCGCTTAAATAAAAACTGGAATTGAATTAATCGATTTGTCGTTTAAATAAGTTAGCAAGGTTGTTGTCGCCATATAAATGTAAAGCGCCAACGGCCACGACATAATGACCCGCTGACAATTTTTTTAACTTTTGACACCATAATAAATTACGTTCTTGCATTAATAACTGATAAACATCATCACGAAAGGTTCTCGGTAATTTTAAATTCAGCTCAGGTTTGAAGTTTATCCACCAACTCAACATTATCTGTAGCGAACGAGCATTAGAGCGCCAATATGTCAAGGTATCTTCCAATAAAGATTGTCCATTATTAGGTAAATTCATGAGGAGCTCGATTTGAGAGGCGGCACCTTCTAGTTCAATGATCGGTTTCTGCTGTTGCTGTGCAACTTGCAGCAGTTGATAATCTATCCCGTATTGAGGAAATAATCCTAGGCTCTGCGCTTGATTGGCTTGTAAGAACAACGCAATTTGCCAGTCAGCAAGAGCATCTAATTGTTCGTAGTGCAGTTTGATTTCTTGGCAATAATGTTTAAATTTCAGATATAGTGAAGGTGAAAGCCGTTGTTTGACCGGTGGGCAAGGGATATCAGGATTGTTAGTTAAGGGAGGCACGGTATCAGTAATGTCGGCTTCAACAATCAAAGCATCGCATTGATTGAGTTTGTTTATTAGAGTTTGAGGTAGCGGGAACATATTTTTGCTAGCCATATGAATACTACCAACGAGATGCAGATGAATATTTCCGGCCAGGCTAACATCATAAGCAGGATAAGGATAATGCTTAGTCTTATTGGCAATCAAATATTTTTTTAGCCTAGATAATACAGGCTCTACCATTCTTCATTTCCCCTTAACACAAAAATTGCTCATTGCCAGTTTAATAGGTTAACTGTTTTTAATCATTGAGTACAAGATTTTCTATGCTTTATAAAAAACGGTAACTGAATTTTAGTCACCGTTTTGTTAACTGGTGGATGATAATTTATTACTTAGATTTAAATCGCAATAAACGATTTGCATTACTAACGACAGTAATTGATGACAATGCCATAGCGACACTAGCAATAACCGGATTAAGTAAGGTTCCAGTAAATGGATAAAATAGACCTGCTGCGATGGGGATGCCCAGCGTGTTGTAAATAAACGCACCAAACAGATTTTGTTTCATATTATGCAAAGTCCCTTGGGCAATTTGCACCGCATCAGCAACACTATGTAAGTTATGATTAATTAATGTGATAGCGGCTGTTTCAATTGCAATATCACTACCGCTCCCCATGGCAATACCAACATCAGCACGAGCTAGAGCAGGGGCGTCATTAATGCCATCACCAATCATGGCAACTTTATGACCACTCTTTTGTAGTTGTGCGATGACGGCTGCTTTTTTATCGGGCAATACACCGGCAAACACTTGGTCGATTCCCAATTCTTTAGCAGTGGCATTGGCAGTGATTGGATTATCACCGGTTAACATGATCAATTGATATTTTTGCTTATGTAGCCGCTGTAAAGCGCTAATGGCGGTTTCTCGTAGTGGATCTCGAATTGAAAATAAAGCAGCTAATTGATTATCAATGGCCAGTAAGACCGGAGTGATCCCATTACTGGCTTGTTTAGCAATTAATTGATCAACTTGTTGGCTGCTAATCGAGTATTGTGACATCAGGGCCTGGGTGCCTAACAAAATTGTTTTATTGTCGATTTCACCTTTCACTCCGGCGCCGGCTAAAGTGCGGAACTGATTTACCTCTGGTAACGATAACCCAACGCTTTTCGCTAAAATCGCATTCGCTAATGGATGATTAGCACCTTGCTCAAGGGCGCCAGCAATGGCTAGTACTTGGGATTGTTCAAATTGATTAAAAGTATGAATTTCTGTGACTTCAGGTTTACCTAGCGTCAATGTTCCGGTTTTATCGAAAACTAAGGTGTCTAGGTTGCTAGCTTGTTGTAAGGCTTCGGCATCGCGTATTAGAGCGCCGTATTCTGCAGCGCGAGCAACACCCGCAATAATTGACATTGGCGTTGCTAGACCAAGTGCACATGGGCAGGCGATGATGAGTACGCTGGTGGTAACTATTAATGCATAGCTGATTTGAGGTGATGGTCCAAAAAAATACCAGATAGTTCCGGCAATTAAGGCAATTATGATCACAGTAGGGACGAAAATAGCGGCGATTTTATCAGCCAGTAGTCCTATTGCTGGTTTACTGCTTTGTGCTTGGCGCACTAATTTAATAATGCGTGCTAAGGTGGTATATTGGCCGACTGCCGAAACCCGCAATAATGCAGTACCATCTTGTACCACCGTTCCTGCATGTACTTTTTCACCTACGGTCCTATATTGTGCAATAGCTTCCCCAGTTAATATGGATTCATCTAGCCAAATTTCACCGCTAGTCAGCTCACCGTCAACGGGAATGCGATCACCGGTAGTTAGACGTAATGCCATACCTTGTTCAACTTGTGACAGTTGCACTCTATTTTCGCCCTTTTCACTAATAACCAGTGCAGTGGGTGGCGTGAGATCAAGTAACCGCCTTAGTGCATTTGATGAACGTTGACGGGCACCTTGTTCTAATGCATGGCCAAGATTAATTAAACCAATGATCATTAGACTGGCTTCATAATAAAGATGACGAGCCTGGAAAGGAAATTTATCTGGCCACAAATTAACGCTAATTGAATATAGCCAGGCGGCACCGGTTCCAAGTGCGACCAGGGTGTCCATTGTCGCACTGCCATTTTTTAGACTTCTCCAGGCGTTATAATAAAAATGGCCACCAGTTAAAACCATGATAATCAGAGTGAGCAGACCAATAAGCAGCCAGCTAAATTGATTTTCTTCACTTAACATCATATGGTTGCCAATCATGCCCCAAATCATAACGGCGATACCAATTAGTAGTGCTAAAGCGGCTTGCCAACGAAATTTGCGTATAGTGTCCTTGGTTAGCTGCTGTTGTTTTTCTCGATGTTCCATTTCATTGTCAATGATTTCGGCGTCATAACCCACTTTTTGCACCGCTTGAATTAATGCGTGATGTTTAGCTTGTCCGGTGATTAGAGCACTGCGTTCGGCTAAATTAACCTGAGAGTTTTGTACGCCTGGAATACTAAGTAACGCTTTTTGTACTTTATTAACGCAGCTGGCACATGTCATACCATTGATGAGTAATTGTATTGTCTCACTATCAATATTTACTTTCTCAAGTCTATCTGATGCAGTTTGTTTGCTAACTGTTTGGGTTGTCTCGGGTGATAGTGTGGCTGATTGTTGGCGAATGGAAGGATTGCTTGCTGTTTCCAATGTCGCTTGGTAGCCGGCCGATTTAACCGCCGCAATTAGCTCTGTGGGCTTGGCAGTACCAAAAATTTGAGCTGTTTGAGTGGTTACTATGGCGGCGGCAACACCACTGATATTTTCCAATGTTTGTTGTGTTTTATTGACACAGTTGCGGCAATTGAGCCCTGTAAGCTGTAGCTTAATATCAGGTTGTGTTGCCACTTTCCCTTGGTAACCGGCTTGTTCGATGGTTTTAATTATATCTTGTACTGAAGCAGAACCGGTAACTTTGGCATAATTAAGTGTAACGGCAACTTGTTGTATGTCTGGCAGTGCTTCCAGCGCTTTAGTTAGCTTGCTAATACAATTGGAGCAAGTCAGTCCTTGTAGTGCTAGAATGGTGATATTAGGCATGATTGACACTCCTAATGCATACAATAAATTAATTGGTATAATGCTAATTACGTCCTAACATTATGGCTGAAATAACCTGGATTATGATAAAGGTTAAACCTTCTAGTAAGGGTAAGGTCAAGGAGAAATAATGAATATTACTCAAGTTGCAGAGAAAACGGGATTAAGTGCCAAGACAATTCGGTTTTATGAGGAAAAGTCATTAATTACTCCGCCAGCGAGAAGTGAAAATGGCTATCGCCATTATCAACCTGCTCACTTGGAAGAATTAACATTATTAAAGCAAGCCAGAGAGGTTGGATTTACGTTAAAAGAGTGTCGGAAATTACTTGAACTTTTCCGTAATCCACGTCGCCACAGTGCGGATATAAAAGCGGCGACGTTAAATAAAATTAGTGAAATTGAAAAAACCATTACCGAACTTAATCTGATCCGCGATAGCTTGCTTTCATTGGTTGCATCGTGTCCAGGGGATGACAATGCAATAATGCCCGATTATTGATCATCTGGTTGGTCATCATGTTGATTAGACCAAACCGGTTTGACGGTTAGCGTAATACCATTGACATCAATCACTTCGACTTCAGTGTTAGCTAATAATTGCTGAGAACAATAAACCCGCCAGCTACCATCAGCCAGTCGTATTCTGCTATAGCCATTATTGGTATCTGAGATTAAACGTGCTTTTGTGCCAATTAATTGATGTTGCTTTTGATTAGGTTCATCGGGCATTGATTTATTACGTATGCTAAGCCATTTACGCCAACCCAATACAGAAAGAATGATCATAATGGCAAATAATAGACCTTGCCAATCCCAACTCATTTCAGGTATAAGCCAGGTAATAAGCGCCATGATAACGGCAGCAACACCAGACCAGAGTAGATAACCGCCGGCACCGAGTAGCTCAGCAATTAGCAGTAATCCACCTAAACAGAGCCAAAACCAGGCTGGTTGCGCAATTATTTGCTCAAGCATCGTTTAATACCTCTAGTTATGTTTGATTGCTTTTTTGGCTATCGTGTTTTTTGTTGTCTTGAAATAGTTCACTGATGCCACCAATAGCACCCATTAAATTACTTGCTTCAAGCGGCATCATAATCACTTTGCTGTTATCAGCTTTACCAATATTGGTTAGCCCCTCGGTATATTTTTGTGCAATAAAATAGTTTATCGCCTGCATATCACCATTGGCAATGGCATTAGAGACCATTTGGGTTGCTTTGGCTTCGGCTTCTGCCGCGCGCTCTCGCTTCAGCATGTAGAAATGCTGATTGACGTTCACCTTCCGCTTTTAAAATTTGTGACTGCTTTTCACCTTCAGCTTTTAGAATAGCTGCCTGGCGTATCCCTTCAGCCTCAAGAATGTCAGCGCGCTTAGTTCGCTCTGCTTTCATTTGCGCATTCATGGCATTAATTAATTCTTTCGGCGGCCGAACATCACGGATTTCAATCCGGGTGATTTTAAGCCCCCAGGTATTGGTAGCTTCATCGACAATATGCAGTAAACGACCATTGATTACATCTCGTTGAGACAAAATTTCATCCAGTTCCATTGCACCTAATACCGTACGAATATTGGTCATGGTGAGATTAATTACAGATAATTCAAGGTTATTCACTTCGTATGCGGCACGAACGGGATCAACAACTTGAATAAAGCAAACGGCATCAATAGTGACATTGGCATTATCTTTAGAAATAACTTCTTGCGATGAAATATCGAAAACTCGCTCCATCATGTTGATTTTTCTTCCAATTTTATCCATGAACGGAACAATGAAATGTAAACCCGGTAGTAGTGTACGGGTGTAGCGGCCAAAACGTTCAACCGTCCATTGAAAACCTTGTGGCACGGTTTTCACACAAGTTAAAACAATGACAATAGCAACAAAAATAATGATGGGTATGGCACCAAAAGAAAATAAGTCCATCGCGTTTTTCCTGTTTGATGTTAGTAAAGTAGTGAGTAAATTTGATGACGGTAGCGATTTGTTAAGGGATCACTAGAGCCTAAGGCAGATAAAATATCCATCATCGTTTTTTTCACAGAACCGTCTCCTGCCGACAAATCTTTCTTAAGAAATGTTAGCAAAATTTCTAATGCTTCTTCATTTCTATTTACTTCATGTAGTTTAAGTGCCAGTTGTACCGCTAGTTCTGCGTTTTCTGGCTGTTGAGCGAAGGTTTCTTGTAGTTGCTTAATTTCCGGTGTATCTGCGGCTTTCTTTTGTAGTTCAATTTGGGCTAATAAACCTTGATAACGGCTATCTTGATCTTGAATAGCAATGGTGTTCAAAATTTTCTGGCTTTCATCTAACTGATTGAGGGTAATTAATGCTTCTGCATAAGTTAGGCTAATGTCACTATTTTTAGGCGCTAGTTGATGAGCTTCTTTTAGCAAGGGCAAAGCTTCGGCGGTTTTTCCAGCGGCCATTAATTCAGTCGCTTGAGCAATTTTTAATTCTTCTGCTGTTGGTAGGACATGCGTTAACATTTCGCGGATAAATTCTTCAGATTGAGGTCCTTGAAAGCCATCAACCGGTTGACCTTGCTGTAATAAATAGACAGTTGGAATGGCACGTAATCCAAACTGAGCGGCAACCATTTGCTCGGTATCACAATTGACTTTTGCTAGCGTGAATTGGCCAGCATATTCAGCCGCTAATTTATCCAGCGTGGTACCTAAGGTTTGGCAATGAGGGCTTTGTGGTGACCAAAAATAGAAAACAACCGGTTGCGTCATTGATTGTTCGATGACTTGTTGCAGATTAGATTCGTTTACGTCGATGGCATAAGCAGCTGCTAGCATGATGTTTCTCTTAAATTATGTTCGGTGATCCCTATAAAATAAGCTCAAACTTGGTTATTTCAAGTGGAAAAAGATATTTGTTATGTTAAAAATTTATCCATTAACCGATCAGGTAATAGACGTTTCATAAAGGCAATAGCGTAAGTTAATAGTGTTACTGGGTAGCGAATTTTAGGCTTGGGACTCTCTAATGCATGGAGTAGTCGTTTGACAACGTGTTCTGGCGTTAATGCTAGCCTTGCAGCGATAGTTGGATTTTCAACCGGATTATCTTTGTTGGTTTGATCGACGTTGTCAGTAAAACGTGTCTTAATTGGGCCAGGTTCGATAATACAAACTTGTATACCCGAGCCTTTTAGTTCAAGACGAAGTGCATCTGACCAAGCCTCTAAAGCATGTTTACTGGCCGCGTAGGCTCCACGACCAGCAGAAGAGACAATTCCTAACACAGAGCTGGTCTGAATAATACGCCCTTCGTTATAAGGTAGCATGGCCGGTAGCAATAAAGTGGTGAGCTGATGGATACTAAAAAAATTAGAGGAAAACTGCTGCTCTAGTTGTTGTCGGCTGATGGTATTTAGTGAGCCATAGACACCATAACCGGCATTGTTAAATAAGGCATATAATCGGCCATTAGTTAATTCGATAACTTGTTGGGCTGCTTGTTTTACACTTTCTGCATTATCCATATCGATTTTAATCGGTTCAAAGCCTAGTGTTTTCATGGTAATTAAATCGGCTTCTTTACGACAACCCGCTAATATTCGATAACCTTTGGTTAGCAAAATTTTGGCAGCGCATAATCCAATACCACTTGAGGTTCCGGTAATAAAAATCACTCTTTTCATAGTTTTGATCTCAATAAAATTATCATTCTACGTATTAGTATTGATTCTTAATGCCAACAGATAAAGCGCTAAATAAGTAAAATAAGTCTGTTTTTAATTACAATTTGTAATTTTGTGGCAATCGCTGTACTGGCGGTTTCATGAATAATGTTAGTGATAAAATGATGAAAACAGGAATAGTAATAATTAAAAATGCCGGAGTAAAACTCGCTGTATAATCTTTTATTATTCCGCCGAAGAATGGGGCAAAACAGGCGCAAGTAGAGAGTAAGTTCATGACAGAAAAAAGCTCCAGGTATGGATCTCGACCAAAATAGTTAGCCAGTAAAACACTTGAGGCTAGAAAGGTCATGCCATAACCGACTCCAACACCAATAGTAAATAAGATTAGCCACAGCCAGGTTGTGGCAAAACTGAGGGCAATAAGTCCACAAATAATAATTATTAGACTGATTATTAATAATTTTTTGGGCTCTAGCTGCTCGCCGACTGCACCGCCAGCCAGGCGAGAGAAGGCGTTGATAAACGCCATTGCACTTAAGGAACCTGCGGCAATTGTTTCGCTAAAACCTTGTTCTATAATGTGGGCAACGGCAAAGCTATTAACGGTAATACCACACCAAAGAAAGGCGGTATAGCTAGCAGCAATGATATAAAATTGCCAGGTGCGTAGGGCACCACTGGCAGTCCATATTTCTTTCGTTTTGTAAATTGTTTCTGAAGAGTGTTGTGTCAATTTGTCAGCGATCGTTTTGGCATGTGAAATTTCACGTTGGCCTTCGCGTAAGGTTAATAGTGTAATAAAAACAACAATGGCCAAACAAAGCGCTGAAATGACCCAGTGTATGCGCCATGAACCCCAGACACGTGTTGCCAGAAAATAGATCCAAGGGCCGACCACACCGCCTAAGCCACCAATAGTGAAGTAGAAGCCAAAAGCGAGTGATTGTTTTTCAAACAATCGCGAAATAACATAAGTACCTGGTACCGTTGCTAAAAAAGTAAAGCCAATGCCTAACAAGGCAGTACCAGAAAAGTAATCAAATAAACTGGCGGTAGAATAGAGGCAATAAAAGCCAAGGATAAAAATAGTAAGGCCGAATAATAATGTTATTCGAAGACCCAGTTTAAGGATCATTAAGGTGGGTAGATAGCTTGATAAACCACAGGTTAATCCTAATATCGTGAACTCCAGTCCTGCTTCTGCCCAGTTCCAATTGAATTCATTAATCATGCTAGGTAGTACGACACCTAGAGAAGTGAAAGTGGTGGCTGTTGATAAGAAGTAAATTAATCCCAATAAAACTAACATATACCATGGGTAAATAGGACCAAATATTTGTTGTTGTGCAGGCATTATGACTCCTAAGCAGACAAATATTGCATGAAAACAGTAAGCTTAACAATAAACTGGCTTATTCAACATGGTAGTTGTTTTTATTTTCACTCATCGTGTCGTGGGGAATGCATTAATTTTGTGTTTAGCCATCCAATACTATCGTTATATTCACTAGGAAGTAAGGTTTGTATTGTATTTAATGAGTTTTTTATCGCTTGCCGATTGTTACTACACAAATTTAGATGGCCTACTTTGCGCGCTGGACGAACGTCTTTTTCATACCAATGTAGGTGAACTAAAGGTAATGACAACCATGCAGGATTTAATGCTGTACCTATCAAATTAATCATGACTGCCGTAGTGTCTATATTAGGGGTAGGAATTGGTAGATTTGAAATGGCTCGCAGATGGAGTTCAAATTGACTAATAGATGCGCCATTTTGCGTCCAGTGACCGCTATTATGAACACGTGGCGCTAATTCGTTAATTAGCAGTTTATCATTTAAAATAAAACATTCCATTGCCATCACACCCACATAATTTAATTTTGTCATAATGGTCGACAGCATCAATTCTGCCTGAGTTTGCAATTTTTTATCTGGCTGAGGAAAAGCGATACTTGCCCGTAGTATGCCCTCTTGATGCAGATTGTATGTTAGCGGGTAAAAAACACATTGGCCATTTATATTACGTGCACCGACGAGTGAAACTTCTCCTAAAAAAGGAATGGCTTTTTCAACAATTGCTTGGCCATAAATCTCAGCTGGCAGTATTGATAGGTTATCCGGTGTGATACGCCATTGTCCACGGCCGTCATAACCACCAGTACAACATTTAACAATAACAAAATCGCCTAACTCGGTAAATAATTGTGGCCATTGTGTTTGATTGGTAAGAGGTTGCCAGGGAGCCGTTGTTAAGGCTAAAGAATCTAGCAATTGCTTTTGTGGCAACCGGTCGGCCAGTCGCGGAAAGATATCGCGATTAATAAAGCTAGCTTGGCGAGCTAATTCACAGGTAAGCGGCGTTTCGGGCCAGCGCTCAATTTCGGCTGTTATGATGCTGTGTTGATAGGGGATAGTTTCTAATTTATCATCGATACCGATAGGATAGACACTAATACCTAACGGCTCTCCTGCTTGGCGTAACATGCGGCCCAACTGGCCATTACCAAGGATGCAAATCGATTTCATTCCACCTCCCGCGGATCGGGATTGCTTAAGACGTCATTAGTTTGTTTTAAACGCCAGATTGATAAACGCTCATAAAGTTCATTATCTGTACCAGCAAGAAATTGGGCTGCCAGTAATGCTGCATTGGCTGCCCCAGCTTTACCAATTGCGAAGGTAGCCACCGGAATGCCCTTTGGCATTTGAACAATCGAATAAAGGCTATCAATACCATTAAGTGTCGCTGTTACAACAGGAACGCCAAAAACAGGAACTAACGTTTTAGCTGCTAGCATACCGGGTAAATGTGCGGCTCCACCAGCACCGGCAATGATAATTTGCAATCCTTTTTCTTTTGCTTGTTCAGCAAAGGTGAAGAGTTTATCTGGCGTGCGATGAGCAGAAACAATTTCTACTTGATAGGGTAGTTCTAGTTCATTAAGTATATCGGCTGCATATTTCATCGTGCTCCAGTCGCTTTTGGAGCCCATTACTATGGCAATTTTGGCGTTAGAATGTGACGGTTTCTGTGCATCAAATTGAGCGATCATTAATTTGTTGCTCCTGGATTTAAGTCATTTATTGATGGCAAATTAAGAGAGATCATATCATGGCCGATAAAGAAGGAAAACGTTTGCCTAAATTTTTCATCACAGGATTAAGCTGAGATGGGAAACGTTAATAAAAAGGGAAATGAAGCAGTTCGATAGTTTTAGGCGTTATTTTGATCACTGAGCCATTTTGATCCCAGGCACCTAACACCGCTCGGTGTAATATTTTACCATTAACATTAATTTCATGGATAGCAGGTCGATGCGTATGGCCGTGGATCATCCAATCGACTTGATATTTTCGAAATTTTTCAATTACTGTTTGTTCATTAACATCGGTAATATACTCTGGCTTAAGTCGGGTGGCAGATTGGCTATTCTTACGCATTCTTTCAGCGATGCGGTGGCGGGTAGATAATGGAAGCGCTAGAAATAGCCGTTGCAACCAGCGATTATATACTCGTTTTCGATAACGCTGATAGGAAATATCATCAGTACAAAGTGTATCACCGTGTAAAATGAGGATATTATGGCCATGTAGCGTTAATACTTTCTCTGCTGGTAATAAAATCATGCCACTTTCTTTAGCAAATTTCTTACCCAGTAAAAAATCACGATTACCATGAATAAAGTAGCAGGGAACACCTTTACTTTGCAGTTCCTTAAGTTCTTGCGCTATAGCTTCATGTAGCAGGCTGGGATCATCATCACCGATCCAATAATCAAAAAAATCACCTAAAATATACAAAGCCTTAGCTTGGCTCGCCTGTCCGCGTAAGAAATGCAGAAAACCGGCAGTGATAGCCGGCTCTTTTTCACTTAAATGTAAGTCAGCAATAAATAAGATTGCCATAGTTTGTAATTATTCGTTAACCGTTATGCGTTTGATGATAACATCTTCAACTGGTACATCTTGATGTAAGCCACTACGACCTGTTTCGACTCCTTTAATTTTATCAACAATATCCATTCCTTCAACTACTTCGCCAAAAACACAGTAACCCCAGCCATTTTGCTGTTCTGAACGGAAATTTAGAAAGTCGTTGTCGACAACATTAATAAAGAATTGTGCTGTGGCTGAATGTGGGTCATTGGTTCTAGCCATCGCGAGCGTACCACGGTTATTTTTTAATCCGTTATTTGCTTCATTTTTGATTGGATCCTTGGTCGTTTTTTGCTGCATTCCGGGTTGAAAACCGCCACCTTGGATCATAAATCCATTAATAACGCGATGAAAAATCGTGTTATCGTAAAATCCATCACGACAATAGTTTAAAAAATTTTTTACCGTTATGGGCGATTTCTCATCAAAAGTTTTAATGACAATATCGCCTAAATTGGTGTGAAAAGTTACCATAATCACTATCCTGATAAATCGTTATAAGTAATGTAAAAATCAAAAAGCAAAGTAATCAATTTAAAGTAGATCAACTATTTTATACCATATTGGGCTAATTGCGTCAGTATTTGTGGAATATTGAATAATTTTCTTGCGCCTTGTAGTTGCATAACTCAGAATATAGGGCTCCAATAGTTGTGTTTATTGGTAGCAATGGCCTCTTGCATAATCTTGTAATTAAAATAAACCATTTACCGCATGTACCGGCTGATGATGGAAAAAGTCTCAATGTTAAAAATTTATAATACACTAAGTCGTCAAAAAGAAGAGTTTAGACCAATTACCCCAGGCAAAATTGGCATGTACGTGTGTGGTGTTACTATTTATGATTTATGTCATATTGGTCATGGCAGAACCTTTGTCGCTTTTGATGTTATTAGCCGTTATTTGCGTTATCTTGGTTATGACCTGACTTATGTACGTAATATTACTGATGTTGATGATAAGATCATCAAACGGGCAGCTGAAAATAATGAAACATGCGACGCTTTGACATCACGCATGTTGGCTGAAATGTATAAGGATTTTGATGCGTTAAATATTTTGCGCCCCGATTTTGAACCAAGAGCAACTGACCATATTAAAGAAATTATTGATTTGACTGCGCGCCTAATTGAGCGTGGCCATGCTTATATTGCAGACAATGGTGATGTCATGTTCGCTATTAATAGCGATCCTGATTATGGACTATTATCCCGCCAAGATCTCGAGCAATTACAAGCTGGAGCGCGGGTTGAAGTCACGGATGCCAAGCGTAATCCATTAGATTTTGTGCTATGGAAAATGTCTAAACCGAATGAGCCCAGTTGGTCTTCTCCTTGGGGAGATGGGCGACCAGGTTGGCATATAGAGTGTTCAGCCATGAATGGTAAACAACTGGGTGAACATTTTGATATCCATGGTGGTGGGGCAGATTTGATGTTTCCTCATCATGAAAATGAAATAGCTCAATCATCCTGTGCCCATAATGGCCCCTATGTAAACTATTGGATGCATACTGGAATGGTTATGGTAGATCGGGAGAAAATGTCAAAATCATTAAATAATTTCTTTACCATTCGTGATGTATTGACACATTATGATGCCGAAACAGTGCGTTATTTCTTATTATCAGGACATTATCGTAGTCAATTAAATTATACCGAGGAAAATTTAAAGCAGGCTCGCACCGCGCTTGAGCGTCTGTATACCGCTTTACGAGATACTGATACTAATAATTTTATATCTACTGATAATGAAATATTTAAGCGGCGTTTTATGCAAGCAATGAACGATGATTTTAATACGCCGGAGGCTTATTCAGTTCTATTTGATTTGGCAAGAGAAATTAATCGACTGAAAGTCGATGATATGGCAATGGCGAATGGATTAGCAGTACAATTACGCCAATTAGCCAATGTCTTGGGGTTATTAACACAGGATCCTGAACAATTCTTACAAAGTCGAGCACAAGTTTCTCACAGTGCTGACATAGAAAAAATTGAGGCATTAATTAAGCAACGTAATGATGCACGCGAAAACAAATTATGGGCGCAGGCTGATTCAGCGCGTGATGAACTGACTAAAATGGGCATTATATTAGAGGATAGTTCGCAAGGAACCGTATGGCGTCGTAAGTAAAAAACAGGTTCAAATTTTAGTCTATATATGGTTGTTAGATTGATTGTTTTTAGCTAAGTTTTGGTTTGTTGTGTAAATAGCGTGGTTAAACGGAATGTTTCTTTATAGGATTTATTTCATCAGTAAACTATAAATCAATTCAGCCACCATGAGATCGATAGCGCCGGCTGTACCAATAATTTTACAAGCCGGCAGTTTTGCCAACTATATTCCGCTATTATTAATCCATATAGGCTCCTCTTTACCTAATGATATTATTATGTGATTAATACACTCTTTTGTGATCGTAAGGCTGTTTGTTGAATATCCAGTAAAGCAGCAAGTGAATGATCAGCCCATATTCCTGTTGGTATCGATTCTAATTTATTTACACTGGTACTTAAGAGATTCTTTAAGTTTGGTAACTTATAAGCTTAATTTATTATTAATGTGTTAAAAACAAATATTGCTTTGATAGTTCGTCATGTTTTCATTAATAAGTGAATTTGATTGAGCATGAATTATTTCTAAATAGCCTCATGTTTTGCCAAAGCTTTTCCTGTTAATACGACATTACCTTTATTTTTCTATTTTCATTATGTTTAAAGCTTCGGAGGTTGAAACAAATCGGCAATCATTACATAAATAATCAATATATAATTTACCATTTAAATGATCTATTTCATGCTGAATAAGCCTAGCCAAAAATCCTTTTGCGTGAACACTTATTTTCTTACCTTCTAATGTATAAGCCTCATAATGTATTTCATTATAGCGATAAACTTCGCCGATCTTATTTGGTATTGAAAAACAACCTTCCCAATCTTTAATTTGACCGGCATTTAATATAGGGGTATAAACCGGATTTATTAGTATCGTCGGTGATAAAGTATCATAAACATATTTACGTTTTTCTTTTGCCTCTGGAGGTATCTGAATAATTACGATTTTAAATGGATAACCAATTTGAGGTGCGGCTAAACCGGCTGGTTTTCCTAAAGGACTTTTTAAATTATGGAAAAATTTTTGCAAAGTAGAAATAAATTTTTTTTGCTTGCTATTTAGCGGGAATACTACAGATGTTGCTGACTTGAGTAATATATTATGATCGTCTTCTTCAATAGTAACTAATCGTACCGTATCTTTCATATTATTACCTTTATTACTATTTGTTAATGCATAACAGAAACCGATTTTATAAAGGAATAGTAGAATCAAATACAAAAATATTTTCTTCATAATTGCTAATATTCTTTTAGTTTATATAGGTGTCACTCAGAATATTGATTGACATTTGAGTTGAATAATCAAGCGTATTTTTTACTCTTCATTATGTGTTTTAAGCGATATTTTATAATGAAATCAAAAATATCGCTCAATATCAAGATAATTTATTTATCTGACAACTATGTTTTTTAGCGGTGGAATAAAGCCATAATCAAACTGTTTGACGACAAAAGTTCTATTACCAACAATTTTAATTTGCACAGTCGGTGCTTCGGTACCTCCGATACGAAATTTGTCACCACGACCGGGAACATTATCGATGAATGAAGTGACAAGACCGTTAGGCATAACATAATGTGAGTAAGTCTGAAACGGTTGGGAAGATGGATTGCCTAACACTAAACCAGAACCGTTAAGTGGTGTATAAGGGCCGAATAATGAATCGCTGACAAAACCATAAACCCCATCTGGGCCTTTCAAACCATCGGCATAAGTGTATTGATGACAATGGTAAAAAGATAATATTTACCATCTTTAAATACAAAATGTGGACGCTCTGTTTGATCATTTACACCTACGGCGGTGAGCAATGGAGGAAGTATTTCCCAATTATTTCCCGTGTTGTCTCTTGCAACTGCAAAACCAATACAACCAACTTGATACTTAGCGCCGCCTACATCCTCAAAACCTGGCGGTACATCGCCCATATCAGCGCTAGAAATAATATGGGAGCCTCTATCACCGGCAACATTACCCTCAAAGACTATATAAAGATTGCCATCATTGGGATCAATGAAAGGGCAAGGATCGCGGAAATTCCAATACTCATTCTGTTCTTCTGTCTGATAATAAACGCCATCGGCAGAGAAAAGCGGGATAACCTTGTCAAAGCCACTTAGTTTTACACTATTATTGTCAGTTTGCACTTTACCACTGACTTTAGCGATAGTAGCGCCAGGTGTAACACAAGTATAATAAAGATCAATGTCACCGTTATCATTTAGTAAAATAGGAGTACCGGCCCACTCACGTTCTGTTGGTGATACGCCATCATTCATTACTCGGCCACCGTATTGCCAACTCTTACTATTTCTGGCGTACCAAAAGCACATGCGGGCTCGGCCATGTCGATCATTCCAGTCTTTAACAATATCGTAATTACCATTTTTGTCTTTAAATCGGTCGGGTTGTTTCACCCAGATAAACAACTTTTCACTCATAACGGGGAAGTCAATATTGACCTTGGGTTGCGTTGTTGTTGGATCATCGAAATGAACCTTAAGTGCATCAGCTCGCGTCCAACAACTAGTAATAACTCTGTCTCTTAGTATGTCCATGATTTAAGTTAATCTCCTTATCTTTACAGGAGTCTTTAATCTAACAATAAAAAAACAAATTTTTAACGTTAAAAAAATCTGTCGTCAACCACACAACAAAAAGGATAAAACGCCGCGTTGCGGCTTAAAAAAGAAAAGCGAGTGGTGATGTAGGTAGTGGTAAATATATTGAAATATCAAATAATCAACAAAAAATAACAAAAAATAGATGGTTGTTGCTATCTAACCTTGGTATAACGAGTTGATGTTCCATTTTCAATGGATATTGATTTAAATAGCGCTAGTACTGAAGTACAAGGTAGAGATTTATAACGAAAACAGATCATTTTACCTCTATATAAATTACTCAATCTTAAGTTTTAGGAGGTGTATATGATGCGTTGCCCTGTTTGTAAAAATACCGCTCATACTAGAACGAGCCGTTACTTAACTAACAAAACTAAGGAATCTTATCATCAATGTCAAAATATAAGATGTTCTTGTACCTTTAAAACATTAGAAAGTTTAGCCAGAATAATTTCTGCTCCAGAGACAGAAGAAAATTTTACTATTGTTACCTGATAAGAATAATATTATGAAATATTCACTCATTAGCTTTAAAAGCTGTAAATCATTACTTAAAAATGAGTAAAAATTAAGCAGAAGATTAGCCCCCGTTATAAGGGGCATTGTTAAATATTTTTTTATAATTGATGATTACTCTTTAACTATTACGCTGTTATTAATTAAAGTGACAATATTATTTTTGCTAATTTTACAGCGTTTACGGGTTTCAATTTCACCATCAACTTTTACATCACCTTGGGCGATAAGTGCTTTGGCTGCGGCGCCGCTATCCACCCAACCTTGCAATTTCAATAAATCACATAATTTAATATAAGGCTGCCCATTTAGATGAAAGATTTCCATTTTATCGCCTATTGGTTAGTATTTTGAATATCATGATATTCTTCACAAGCTTGTAAGGTATTTTGCATAAGTGTTGCCACTGTCATTGGGCCAACGCCACCAGGCACAGGAGTGATCCAGCTAGCGCGTTGTTGTGCTTCTTGATAGCAGACATCGCCAGTAACTGTGCCATTTTCAAGCCGATTAATTCCCACATCCATAATAATGGCACCCGGTTTTATCCATTCACCGGGAATAAAATTTGGTTTACCAACAGCGACAACTAATAAATCAGCCTGCTCTATATGTTGACGTAAATTAGTAGTAAAGCGGTGGGTGACAGTAGTTGTACAACCAGCAAGTAACAATTCCAGGCTCATTGGGCGACCTACGATATTTGAAGCACCAACAATAACTGCATTTAAACCAAGTAGATTAATTTGGTAGCGCTCAAGTAAGGTAATAATGCAGCGAGGTGTACAAGGGCGTAGTCTTGGGGCTCGTTGGCAAAGACGGCCTATGTTATAAGGATGAAAACCGTCAACATCTTTGTCTGGATGTATATGTTCTAGTATCTTGATATAGTCAATAGTTTTGGGCAGTGGTAATTGAACCAGGATGCCATCAATTGCCTTGTCATTATTAAGTTGATCAATTAATTGTAAAAGTTCAGACTCAGTGGTTTTTTCCGCTAAATCATATGAGCGAGAAACAAAACCAACCGCTTCACAAGTACGACGTTTACTGTTTACGTAGATCTGTGAAGCCGGATCATTACCGACTAAAATGACTGCAAGTCCGGGAGCTCGCTTGCCTAGTGAAAGTCTCAATTTAACTTTTTTGGCAATTTCCTGTTTGATTGTTTCGGAAATCATTTTTCCGTCAATAATTTTTGCTGACATTTATTTCATTAATCCATAAAAACATTGTGATACTGCTATTTTGTCAGAAGAAAGCGATGCTGTCAGTTTTATTAGTAGTCAGAAAATGAGCAGATAGATAATTTGTCATTGAAAAGACGTTGACTCAGTGCTCAGCAACCGTATAATCCAACGACATTATTTTATTATTGAATAAGCGTTTTTCTAAGCGCCCTTAGCTCAGCTGGATAGAGCAACGGCCTTCTAAGCCGTAGGTCACAGGTTCGAATCCTGTAGGGCGTACCAGTTATTTCAATGGGTTACATCAAATTTAACTTTTCAGTTTTTTTAAGTGGGACAAATTTGGGACATGATTTTTGAATTTATTGAAAACATCGTCGATTTGTTTTGCATGTTCAGTGAGATGATTAGGCGCCAGGTGAGCGTACCTACGTACCATCTCGATAGATTCCCAACCGCCCATCTCTTGTAATACTGAAAGCGGAACACCTGACTGAATTAACCAGCTAGCCCAAGTGTGTCTCAGATCATGAAATCGAAAGTTTTCTATACCGGTTCGGTTTAGTGCGGTTCTCCAGGCAGTGTTAGAATCAACACTCATCCAAAAGTAGTCGCTGTGCTCACTTGATTTTTAATCAACTGCAAAAATATTTTTCAGTTGGCTATTTGTGCAGAATGGAAAAAAGCTAATAAAAAGTTTAATTAAATCTATTGGTAGAGGTCGTAGGGATGTAACGCCTAGTTTTGCGGGGATGTCAATGGTTTGGATATTGTTAGGTTTTATTGTTGTTGGCGGTGGTTTTACACTTTAATATGAGAGTTGATTGAATTGATATTATAGAACGCTGAGCGATAAGTTCTACTATCGCTTATACTCAGCGAAATTGATAGTTAGTTATTTTGATTTTTGCCAAGTTAGTATGTAAGTTTAATAATATGTGTGCTTAATAATATGTTTAAGCGCCCAATCATACATCATTTCTATTTTATCATCTAGTGAGTCTTTGGTGTCATTATCTCCAGAGTAGTACTCTGTATATTTGTTAGTAAAATCTATTGGATAAAATGTGTTGGTCTCTTTATCATATAGAATATTATTACAGTGTAAATCATCATGTATTATCTCTTTATCGCCTAAATCACAGATCATATGTCGAAAACGTTCCTGTGCACTCAGCGGAAATATTTTATCTTTAATGCTAGTGATTGTTACTCCAGGTACTTTATACATTCTAATATAAAATGTATCACCACTTTCTATTAGCGCGGCAGCTCCTTCTCCGTAATATTTATTAAAACAGTTTACTTCTTCTCTGGCGCAGGATTCTGTTCTATGTCTATCAATTAAATTATATAGTTTTTTTAATATGAAATTTTTATTATTGGCATCAAAATATGTTTTTCCGTGAAGTCCTTCTCCGATTAGTTCTCCTAGTTTTATATTTTTATTTTCTATATCATTTTCTTTTTGTAATGCGGCAGATATGCTGAACTGATTATGATTAAAAACACTCAATATTTCTTTTGGCATATATTCACCATTTACATAATTATGTTATTTTAATGAGGATTAATCATAACAAATGTTTTTTATGAAACAAGTTTATTTTATTAACTAATATTATTGCAATTGACGTATAATAATGATTTGTATGTAAATTTTCATAATTATACAATTAAATTTAATAGTAGCTGTTAATTTCAGTATGTGATGCAAAATATTTAAGCGATATCAATAGTTAAAGTATTATAAGATTTTAATACTTAATACTTAATACTTAATACTTAATACTTAATACTTAATACTTATTACTTATTACTTATTACTTATTACTTATTACTTATTACTTATTACTTATTATTTAGATGTTGATAATTTTTTATTGATAATAAAAAATTTGTTTTGAGTATTTTATTTTCTCTATACTTAAATAGGTTTATATGCTGTTAAAGCAAGTTTTAAATTAATTTATAACAATTAAGATAAATATTTTAATATAAAAAATATCATAAAAGTGGTGTCTAGAATATATTTAACGGTTACTTATAGTTAAGTTGAAATTTTGGATTTTAGTTGTGTATTACTTTTTTGTTGTTAGTGCATATATGATTTGCCAAAGTGAAATATACTAATTGGTTTATATTTTTGCAATAAAAAATGGGAAAATATTAAATTAGTCTTCTTCTATACTTTTGTATTTACCTAAAGAATGAAGACAATCTGTATAAAGTAGAGCTATTTAAATTCTTTGATAACTTGTTGTTGCTGCTTTTACTAAAAAACGCCGCAAATCCTTGTTATTTATCTTGGAGAGGATGTTAATAGTACAATAAAAACCAATTTTGGTTGTTCACCAAATAGAACATAGATACAGTAATACTGTACCTATGTATCAAAATTTTTAATTAAAATTAATTTATTTTAAATTATGAAGAATATAATTTTAACATCAGAGAATCAGTAGGAATTTAATCATGAGTTTATCTATTGGAAATAGTTTTTTTATAAGAGAAAAGATAACTATTGGCGATATTAAAGAAATACAAAAAAATAATTCGTCTATTCAATTAACATTATGGGAAAAAATAAAAGATTTCTTTTTTTTCACGGGAAAAGAAGAAGCTTATTCTTGTGTGGCAAAATTAAATAACTTTCTAGCAGAATTAAATTCTAAAGAAGCAACAAAAAATTTTTTAAAATTAAAATCTTTAGCATCTGAAGGACATAAAAATCACTTTCTAGAATACGGCTATCATGATAATTTTTGCGAAAAAATAAAAATTTTTGAGTTAAAAGACGATAGTTGGAATACTTTAATAAAATTTTCATATTCAAGTGATGGAGATTTTTTTTCATATCAAATTTTAGATATAAAAATAACTAACTTATAAATTCAAAAACTATTTCTGGCTTAAAATGATATGACTTAATCATGTCGCTAAATCTAATTGATTATAGCGGCAATTTTTTATTAACTATTTAAGCAATAAAACGGCAGAGGTTTATAGATAAAAAATAATTGGCTAATACTGCAGAAAATTAGGAGAAGTCTATTTTTGTTACTGAGGTGTTGCGATAGAAGCCGAGCGGTAAATTCATTTTGCAGGGCATATGTGTATAACACAAACCGGATATTCTTTTTGGTATAACATACATTGCCTGTCGCTTTATCTTTTTAGGTTTGTTTAGTCTGACTTGTTATTATTTGCTAAAGAAAGTTAAGTTCTCCTAAAAGAAGAAACAGTGAATATTTTAAGTAATAATTTGATAATTCATCCTCTCATTATTAAATAAAACATTTTTAAACTTAATCACAGAATACTTTTTTTACTGTTAAAATTAAAAATCACTGCGTATTAGCTAAATTGTCGTTGATTGTGTTTATAGGAATACAATTATCAGGGTCGTCAAAACGTATAAAACATTTAGCGCTTGATTTTCTATTTGTATCTTTAGTTATATTGCCATTTTCAGCTAATAATAAATAACTAAAGGATAAAAAAACGTAACAATAAGAATTTTGTACAATGATTGCATAATTTACGTTCCATAGATAAATAAAATTTATTAACCAATAATACGCAACTTATATGCTAACTCAATAGCATTAGTGTAAAGGCAATAAAATTCTATCAAGATGTAAGTATTGTATTTTTTATATAACTTTTTACACTACCAGTGTGAGAGACTATTTGGTAGTTAACCAATAAAAATTTTCTTAATACTAAATATAAAATAAAGGGTAAATCTCATATTATTTGGCATCCACTTTTCCTGTCGTAAAAGAGGTGGGGCTAAGATAAAAATGCTAGCGGGAATGGTTGGATGTATAAGTTTCATTAGCCACAGCTGGTAGCTGTGGCTGTTCGGATGATAAGAAAGAAATTGTCAAAGTTGTTTAATCGTGGATGCTTCTTCTTTTCGGGGGAGTTTGTAAGTAAAAAACGTAGCTAAAAGCAACCAGCATAACCCGCAAAATAAATTTAGCAAATTAAAGGCACCTTCATCTCTCCATAGATAAACTATTTTGGCAAGCTCTATGCCTAAAATAAATATTACCATGTTAATGATGCCCATAGCGGCAGAAACAGTGCCTTTGCTGACATCACTGGAAAATAAGGTTAATCGGATTAAACAGGCGTTCGTCATTCCAAGCCCGAATGCGTATACAGTTAGACCCGCAGTTATCCATAGGTAAGCGCCTGATGAGGAAAATATTGAACTGGCAGCTATTATCAGACCAATGATTATCGGCTTACCACCAAATTTGATTAACTGAACTAAAGTTTTTTTTCCAGTTAGACGGCTTAATGTTAGGTTCCCAATAATTAATCCACCGAAAACTGGTATTTGTAATAATCCATAGATCAGCATTGAGAGCTGTTCTCCACTTATGATAATAACAGGGGAGAGTGCTATCCAAGCTAGTAGCGGTACGGCGGCAAATCCTATTGCAAGTGCGCCGCTGATAAAATGCTGATTCTTCAGTACCTGTTTATAATCACGCCATAAATGGGGAAAAGATAATGTTTCCTCTTTTTGCGTTACGGTTTCTGGCATGAAGAAGAATAAGCCGACGAATGCGATCAAAGCTAAAATAGCAAAAATAATAAATATGCCTTGCCAGTGAAGGATATTGATTAAGGTAGCTCCGGCCAATGGCCCCAGTAATGGTGCTATCAAAGCCACATTGGCCATTAGTGCAATAATTTTGACGCAGACGGTTTCGTTGAAAGCCTCTTGAATAGTTGCATAGCCGACTGAACCGATAAAGCACAGCCCAATGCCTTGTAAGAATCGCATGGCAATGAATTGCTCAATATTCGAAACGAGCAAAATGGCTAAACAGCTAATAATAAAGAACAAGACGCCAATAAGCATAATTGGACGTCGACCACGTCTGTCTGATAATGGGCCAAACAACCATTGTAAGAAGACGCCCCCGGCCAGAAATGCTGTCATGGAGGTGGGGATCCATTTTACGCCAGCATTGAAATTTGCTACCACTTCTAACATGGCGGGTTGGATCATATCGTTAGCGATGTACACGCTAAATTCAAATAACGTTAAACTTAACGGAAAGAATATACGTTCTGACTTTGACAAAGAGGATGTGCGCATGAATTTATTCTTATTAAAATAGGTAACTGTATGGCCCGCTTTGAGTATTGATACAATAGTCAATAACGGATAGGTGTAATTTTATTGCAATTAGTATAACAAAATCCAGTCTCTTTTATCGCACAGTAGATTAAGGTAAGCATGGAATTTTAGTGTTGTTATTACACTATATCAGATATTTTGTAGCCGAAATTTTTTAGCGATAGCGACCCATTTTAGGATTTGGCTGTTATTTTCTATAATATTATGTGCATTATTAAGGAGCAGGTCGATTATATAAAAATGATGGTCGCCATCTTTGTCGATAAAATAAGAATAAATAATAATAAATAATAAATGCATCACTGGTACTGTTCCACTGTACCTGGTATCCATCATCATCTTCCCATACACATCCTTCCTGCCAAAAATGTATATGATGAAGTTCTTCATATCTGGCACTACGAGGTCTATCCATTGGTTTATCTCTACCTATAGTATCACTATGGGAAGGATGTTTTAATTGAATATGATAAGGAGTAATGGGTATGTCGCCGAATTCAATGCACATTTGCTTGTATTCTTCGAATTTTATAATTGGTGTTTCAGCGTACGGACCATTATTTTTAATAAGATTATTAACTGAATTACATACTTCTACACTTCGAGTTATTTTTAACCCCATTTATCCCTATCTCACTTTATCCATTTCCTTTGCCAGCTTTTTAAAAGCTTCGGATATAGCTTTTTTTTCTTCTGGCAATGTTCGAATAGTTTTTCGAACTTTTTTATTTTTCGCTACTTGTGACATAGTCTACCTCGATTTGTCATCTTACGCTATTCAAGTTTTGCTTGTTAACCTTTAGCCTGATTCTATTGTTAACAAGTAGATTTTTAAATAACTATTTATTACATTATGAACGTTATTTGCTCATTATTACTATAGTTATATTTTAGAACGCTTTTTATACAAAAAATTCCTTTTAGGTATAACTATTATTCTCTTAGTTATAGATTAGAACATATTTTAGCCAAAAATATCTCTAAAGCTATAATCCATTATTACTTTAGTTATCATACTGAAAACAACCTTGCTTGTAAAAAAACAAGATTTACTTTTGCTTATAAATGGATATAAAAGCACCACTTGGGTGCTTTAACCCATAATGCAGTATTTGTTTAGTTCTTTAACGATATATCTAAAATGTTCCTTGATTTTGGCAATACTTTTTAGTTTCTGACGGATAGTATTTTTCATTGTGCTAAGTCCAATCAAAGTAGCGCTGACATAATGGTTACTGTTTAGTGTTCGCTATAGGTTTTATTTCACATATTTAGTTAAATGCGATAGTTAATACTGATTATATCTGCAAATTAGCCTAGATATTCGGCTGAATTCCTTATCTCAACCAGAGCAGTGCTATGTAATTGGTTGTTTTTTATCATTTAAAATAAAATTATTTATTATTCACTTTTGGATTACCACATATTACATTTTGATTAACATCAAAGTAATTAATAGAATGGTTATTATTTGAACATTAAAGCTTATATTCATTATTTTTAATAATTTTGTGTTGTATTATAATTACATAAATTATTGTCGAATTTGTTGTT
The DNA here is from genome assembly GCF_964020125.1 of Arsenophonus endosymbiont of Crataerina pallida. Taxonomy (NCBI): domain Bacteria; kingdom Pseudomonadati; phylum Pseudomonadota; class Gammaproteobacteria; order Enterobacterales; family Morganellaceae; genus Arsenophonus; species Arsenophonus endosymbiont of Crataerina pallida. The sequence goes on from NZ_OZ026540.1 coordinate 1,866,359, forward strand.
TTCCCTGGTGTTGGCCAGCTTGAATGCTGGCTTTTTTTAGTTTTAAGAAAAAGTGATACTAAATTAATTGCAGCGTTGTTATCGGCTTATGGGCATAATATTTCAGTGCTAAGGTGAAAGAATAATTAGCTTATAGATTTATATCGAGTGAACTGTGTCAACGAATTTAGTTAATTAATAAAAGACATAGCCAATCAAATAGCATTAATCTATTGATAAATATTATCAATAATAGCTTCAAGGCAAGAGTGGTAGTATTTAAACGATATTAATAAGATGGATGTTGTTGACACTTAGTTGCTAAATAAATTTTTCACTATCGGTCATTTTTTTTGACAAAACATTAATTTGATAGAGCTAAATGCCACCTTAAAGGTGGCAATAAGAACAAACCATATGCTTAATCATATTTTCGCTGTTTGTTTTTTAATCTATTTGTTTTATTTTACTGAGACTTTCGGCTAGCATGCCGGGATCAGCAATCTTTGAGACTAGCGCAAGATAATCAATCCCCCATTTTTCAGCATATGCTGCACCATTAAAATCTTGTTCATAGATTAGCTGTTCGTTAGTAATACTATTCCATAAATATCCGGCAAACCAGGTGCAGTTGTTAATTTTGGTATAGGCGCCATTAGCAGGATTTTTTACCGCCATCTCCATTAATTTGGCCATTAGATAACTTTTTCTATTTAAACTGGGAATAATAGTTTGCTCTAATTTATCAGGACAATGGTCTGGGTTTGTTAAGCGTATGCAACGCTGAATATAAAATTTACGTTCAGGGCTATCATTAATTTCTTCTGAGTCTGCGTTCTTAACAAATCCGAGATCTCCATGACATGTGTAGCTGGTATAATTTCCTTTTTTATCACTATTAAAAATAATTATCCACGCGTAACCTAAATCTCCACTGCTAAATATTGTCACTAATGCTTCCATTGCCACTTTGGCACGTTTTTCTTTTTCATCAATAGGGTATTGGTTTGCCGCTGCGTCTAATATTTTTATGACTTCATCTAAATTTGTTCATATTTGTCTGGTGTTACACTCATAATAGGAATAACTAAATTAGACATAATCAAACATCTCCTTTTTTATAATAAGAGGATTTATTTAATAAATCCTCTTATTAAGATAAATATATCTATTGCTGTTTAATTTTTTATATATGCAAATATTTAATATAAATAATGATGTGAAATCTATTTGCTAGATATATTTAACAGAGAGAGTGATACATGTATAATAAAAATAATTTAAAAAATTATATTCTATTTTTTATATTATATTTATTTTTTATTTACTGGTTTACTAAATGAAATTTATCAGGTTTTTTTGCATAAGTTCATCAATTGTAATTAATAGAGAACAACATAATTTTTTCTTTCAACATATATTGTTTCAAGGTTAAATAATTAAATTTATTGTTACTTAGGTTATTTTAACTATAGATTTTGATGAAAAAAAACTTTTCATTTAATTTTGTTTGCTGTTTTTTATTAACATGATTATGATAAATCTAAATTTTATAATCATGATACAAATTGTAATTAATGAAAATATTAAAAATAGCTACGTGTTTTGTAACTATTTTTTAGCTAGCTAAATTGTAAACCAGAAAGATTTTAATCAGTCTATTAATTAAAAAATATTTGCCGGCCTCTGAGTGATTGGATTTTTGCAACATCTTGATTAGAAAGTTAAAATTTTAATCTGGTTGCTTATTATAGTGTTAATAAATTATTCTAAATCTTTTTTAAGCAAGTCAGCAGGTAGTTTTTTAATATCACTATTTTTTAATATAAAGAGTAAATTACCTTGCCAAAATTCAGCAATAAATACATTTTTTTCTTGGATTTTTATTTTTTTCATTTTTTTTAATAACCAATCCTTATCTTTTTCAATTTCAATAAGGCCCGCTTTTCTTATTTTATCATCTTTCATTAAGATCACTGATGGCATTTTTGCTCCCTCGCAAACAGCGGTCATCTGTCCATCTGGTTCAATTTGCGCATAAACAACTTCTTGAAAAGAATGTATTCCTTTTGATCTCAGCTGTGAGGAGATTTTTAAAATATCTATTTTATTTTTGTTTTGCAGAATATTTTCCATTAAAAATTTGCCGTGTTTAATAATTGGAATTGGGTCACCAATGGTAACAGAACGAATACAGTGGATATGCTTGCTAATAAAATTCAATAAGGAAACCAATGAAACACCGATAAGCAAAACAATAATATATTGATATAGTGGAATAGAATCTGTGTAAATGACCCCACCAATTATGCCTCCTAGAACAAAATTGCCTATAAAATCAATCGGCGTCATTTGCGATAGTTGTGTTTTTCCTGAAAGGTTTAAATGGGTAATAACAATGACAAATCCAATGATAAATTTGACAAGAACCCATCCATAATAAGCCATATTCCCCCCTTAAAGGTTAACTGAATGTAAAATATTATTATTTAAAAATATGCTAATTTTTGTCAAAGTCTATTATTAAATAAATTAGCTTGTTGTTTATCAGTAAGGGGAATAAATAATAAAAGTTGGGAAATAAAAAAATGTTCTTCAACAAATCATCGCTGATTTGCCAAACTTTATCTGAACAGGATGTGATTAAATTAGAAAAATAGTTCTGCGCTGCAATTGTCATAACGTACAGGAAATGCTGGCAAAACAGCATTCTGTAGTGCCTGACCGGTCTTAGAATGTAAGATCAATGGTGATTTTACTATCGAAGTTTCAACAATTTGACCATTTTCCATTATCATAATCTGTTGACAGAGACGTTCAACTAACCGTAAGTCATGTGTAATGAATAAACAGGCAGTGTGAAATTGTTGTTGAAGGTTTTTAAGTAATTGGATGATTTCAGCTTGGAGTATCAGATCGAGATTAGAAACTGCCTCATCAAGGATCAGCAATTTAGGCTCCACAACCATAGCGCGTGCCAGGCATACACGTTGTAACTGACCACCGCTTAGTTGAGGTGGACGTTGATTGAGTAGAAAACTATCCAATTCAACAGCATTTAGCATTTTAGTTATGCGCGCATGCTGTTCCTTTTTAGTTAGCGATAAAAGGTGACGAATGGGTTCACGAATAATTTCGTCTATGGTTTTACGTGGGTTAACGGCAGTTATAGGATCTTGAAATACGATCTGAACATCTTTACGAAATTGGCTAATTGCTTTTCCTTTCAGCTTGGTTAGAGAAGTTCCGCACCAGCGGATCTCGTCACAACTAGGCGAGATAAGACCCACCAATAAACGTGCTAGCGTACTTTTTCCACAACCACTGCGACCCAATAAAGCAACGGTTTCTCCAGCCTTTAGTGTTAGCGTTATTTGGTTTAAAAGCAGGGGTTGATCGGGATAGCCAAAAGTGACTCTATCAATATCAAGCAATGTCATACAGAGAACCTCAGATCATATAATGCCAGATGCGCGGCTACTAAATTATGCGTAATTTGGTGTTTAGGTGTGTTAAAGATGGTGTTAACGTTGCTATATTCGACAATTTTACCATCGTGCATGACAGCGACGTCATCAGCCAAACGCGCTACTACTCCCATATCATGGGTGACTAATAACATACCAACCGCTCGAGTTTGGATAGTGTTTTCTAGTAGATCAAGAATATGTGTTTGGGCAACCGTATCAAGATCAGTCGTTGGTTCATCAGCAATGATAAATGGTGCATCACTGAGTATCGCTATTGCTATCATCATGCGCTGTAACATCCCTCCACTCATTTCAAAAGGATAAAGTGAAAGTATATGGCTAGCATTTTCTAATCCAACTGACTGTAATGTTATGTTAATCCTCTCGATATCGACAGGTTTGCCAAGTGCCCGGCAGGTTTCTTGAATATGGCTAGCCATTGTATTAAGCGGATTAAAAGCACTGCGTGGATTTTGCATGATGGTTGCGATGTGGCTACCACGTAATTGTTGAGCGGAGGTAATATTTCCATCTAGTAGTAAGCTTCCGGCGGTCTGATTTACGCCCGCAGGTAATATTCCGAGCATGGCGGCGCATGTTAATGGCTTGCCACAACCGCTGCTACCGACTAATGCTAACACTTTGCCTTTATTAATGGTGAGTGATACATCTTGAACCAGCAGTCGTTGTGCTTTTAGTGTTATATTTTGTAGCTCAATTTTCTGTGACATTAGCCGTTACGCTCCGCTAGCAGATAAGGATCGAGGTGATCGCGTAGGGCATCGCCAAGTAGATTAAAAGCCATCACCGTTAGAAATAGGGCTAAACCCGGCCACAACTTTTGTAGAGGTTGAGTCCAGATATATTGGCGAGCATCATTGATCATAACTCCCCATTCAGCCGTTGGCGCACTAACACCCAGTCCAAGAAAAGACATGCCTGCCACATGTAACATCATATGACCAAGATCTAAGCTTGCCAAAACCAATAACGATGGAATAATTGCACCGGCTAGGTGATCAATGAATAAACGGCTGTTGCTGGCGCCATACATCCTTGCTATTAGAATAAATTCACGTTGACGCAGAGAAATAACAATGTTTCGCACCATACGTGCATACCAAGCCCAATGTGATAAAGCGATAGCAATGATTACGTTTGTTAGCCCTGTTCCTAAAACGCCGACCATAAAAAATGATAAAATTGAAGTAGGGAACGTCATAAAAAGCTCAGTGGTACGCATCAGGATTTGATCTATTTTGCCACCCAATAACCCAGCGCTGCCACCAATGATTAATCCTAATGACAGTATCAAAATAAGACAGAGTATGACGGAGCCTAGCGAAACACGCGTAGCTGCTAATAAACGAGAGAAAATATCGCGGCCTAAATGGTCGGTGCCAAGCCAGTGTTGCTGATTTGGTGGTAGTAGTCGCTGTGTTAACTCGATCGCTTGTGGATCGTAAGGTAGCCACCAGTGGCTGGTAATGGCTGTTATAACCAGTAGTACAATAATGATGATCGCTAAGCGGACAGACCAACGAGTTGAAAGATAAAAATTCATGCATTTCCTCTTTCATGACGTTGGATCCTTGGGTCAAGAATGGCGTTAAGGAGATCAACCAGCAGATTGCATAACACATAAACTACAACCATCATTAAGGTGAAACATTGGATCACCGGATAATCTCGATTAAAAATTGCCGATACGGCATAGCGACCTATACCGGGCCAGGCAAATATGCTTTCAATAATCAGGGTACCACCGATGAGCTCACCAATGTGCATTCCAAGTGCAGTTACTATCGGTAATGATGCATTACGTAAAATATGTCGTCTTTCAGTTTGTTGCTTGTTTAGTCCCCGTAACCTTGCCCAGCTAACATGTCGTTGTCCTGCAACTTCTAACATACTGGCACGTAGCAATCTGGCATTAATGGCTAGTGACATAAAAGCAATAGAAAATGCCGGCAAGATAATATGTTGCCAGCTACCATAACCAAAAGCAGGTAGCCATTTTAGCCACACTGAAAATAACATGATTAATAGAAAGGCTAGCCAGAAATTTGGCATTGAAACGCCTAAAAATGCGATAATACGTACGACAAAATCGGGTAAACGATTACGATGACGTGCCGCCCATATCCCTAAGGGTATCGAGGTAAATAAAATAATCAGTAATGCTGATCCAGCGAGTTGCAGTGTTGCTGGCATAAATTGTAAAAGATCATTTAGTACAGGACGTTGCGTTGCATATGAAGTGTCAAAGTCTAGATGCAGAGCTTGCCATAACCATGTTCCATACTGCACAGTGAGCGGTTGATCAAGACCAAGCATTATTCGTGTTGATGCCAACATTTCTGGCGTAGGCGGCAGATTTGACAGCCGCAAATAGTCCATGGCTGGGTCACCGGTGCCATAACGCAGTAGGACAAAAACAATCACTGAAGCTGCTAATAGCAACGGTATTAGTAGTAAAATACGCCGTAAAATATAACGTAACATTATGATTTCTTGGGCTTGATTTGCTCAAATGCAATTTCTGTCGATATAGGTGAAAACGGAATATAACCCAATTGTGGACGAGAAATGGACATTAGTGATATATAACTAATTGGCAGATAAACAGCTGAATGATGTAATCGAGTCAGTACATCGGCATATAGCATTTTACGCTGTTGTTCATCTGTTGTTGTCAGGATCTGGGTGATTTCACTATCAATTATCTTTTTGTCGGGCAAACCTAATTGAGCTTGATAATCAGCATGTGAAGGAACCCGCATCGAGCTCATAAAAGCGTATGGATCGTAAGGCGCACCCCAGGTGCGATTAAAAATCATGCTAAAACGGCCATCGCGTTGACGGGCATAAAAGCTGCTTTCTTCTTCGCCAATTAGTCTTGTATCTACCCCAATTTGCCATAAGTTAGCCTGAATAACTTCAGCCATTGTTTTATTGAGGGAGTCGGTTGCAATAAAAGCAAGTTCAATTGTTAGCGGTTTGCCTTCCTTTTCGCGGATTGTTTTACCTACCGGTAATATCCAGTCAGCACTATCCAATATTGCTTTAGCTTTCTGCGGATCATACTCTCTGGCCGTGAGCTTGATATTCGCATAAGGTACCGATGGGGCAAACAGGGTATTGGCTACTTTTTGGGTAGAATAAAATGTATTGGCGATCAGCTTTTTTTTATCAATAGCATGATTAAGTGCTTCCCGTACCGCTAACTCTTTAGTTGGTGTTCGAGCGGAGTTTAGAGCTAGCATCACCGTTTCAATTGGCGCAGAAAGCTGGGTATGGTACTTTGGATTATGGCTAAATCGTGCAAAAGTTTCGGGTGGTAATAGCCCTTCATTACCATATAGTAATTCGATATCGCCAGCTTCAAATGCGACGGCGCGGCTAGTTGGATCGGGAATCACTTTGATGGTTATTTTTTCTAGAGCCGGTTTTTTGCCCCAGTATCGATCATTACGTAGCAGAATATCATATTGATTAAGTTTTGATGTCTGTAACTTCCATGGTCCAGTACCAATTGGCGCTATGATACCATCCATAGTTTCATGTTTTTTAAACTGCGAAGGTGCGATAAAACGGAAAGGGCGAGGTAAAGATAGCTCCTGTAGGAAAGGGTAATAAGCGCTTTTCAGCGTAATTTGTAACTCAGTGTTATTTAACGCTTTAACATTGGTTATCTGGTTAGTTAATTCTAGCCAAGCATGACGTTGGCGGTTATTGAGAATAGCCCGAAAGTTTTTTTCGGCTGCCTGCGCGTTAAAAGGTTCACCGTTAGAAAACTTGACGTCATCGCGTAAGGTAAAAATCCACACTCTGCCATCTGAGGAATGCTGCCAACTTTTTGCAAGCCAAGGTTTTACTTGCCCATTAGCTTGGTATTTAACCAAGGGCTCATAAATCATACTTTGGGCAAACATCTGGTTTGGGGTGTAGAGGTGTGGATTAAGTGGTCCTACATTAACTGGCCAGGCAATATTTAATTCTTTATTGGAAGCCGCATAGATGTATAGCGAAGTACAACTAAGCAAGATAATTAACGTGCGGCGTACGATAGACAAAATTTTTTCCTCAGTGGGTAAATCGTTAATGGAGGTATGTAGATTTTAATAATTCATCATACTTCTGGATTGAGCGGGATCAAAGTGGGCGACTAATCGGCGTGGTTAAAACTTGGAATTGGTAGTGATGTTAGTACTTTTAATATGATATATGGTATGTCTAATAATTGGTTATATAAAATTCTATAAATATTGAATAACAAATTAATATCGCCATTATCTTAGTTGAAACCTTCCTAAAATAGTTATCAATAATTTCATTTGTTATAAAAGGGCTATTTTTTCACCAAAACCAATATTACATTATAACATAACATTTTGGTGGGATTAAATAGCACTCGTTTATAGGAAATGTAAACAAAATGAAGAAAATTTTATTGTCCAGTTTGGCAACAGCAATTGGGATGGCTATTTCATCTGATGTTATGGCAGATGAAAAACTAAGTACGGAAAAAATGAACAAGGATGTTATTGTTGTAAAAACAAATCCATTAAATCGTTCTTCTTTATTGATGACAACGCCAACTAAGGTTTTGTCAGGGGAGGAATTAACGCAGCAAAGTAAAGCTTCTATTGCCGAAACATTAGAGGAAATACCCGGTATTAGTGGTAGCCATTTTGGTGCTGGATGGTTAGGAAATTGAATGTTAATTATTTCTTTTTTTCTGACCTTAATTGCTGATACGGATGACCGATCTCTAGTTTCACCATCAAGTAGTCGCCTGGCTTTTCGTCAACCAGAGGTTTTTTTATACAATAAATTGAATTTAGTTAGATCTTCCCTACGCGGTTTTCCGTAACCCTCGCGCCTTTTTGACTATCTTACGGCGCATTTCCAGTAATACTTCTGCTCTGATACCCACCTGTACGCTGTTAAAAATCATCCGGCTCCCACATAATATGCATTGATACGGATCCACATTCGTAAAGTGTTTCATCAGCGACGCAAAGCCCGGTTTATGCGGTTTTTTCTTCACCTGCATACCCAGTGCCGCATAGACTTTCGGCAGCAAAATACCCCGTTTCCGGTTGGCCAGAAAGCCGTAATACCGCACCATCTTAAAATGCTGTGACGGGATATGGCTGATGTAGCGCAACAACATTGCTTCCTGGCTCAGATATTGGGTGCGGTGCTTTCCCGTCCGGTGATCATAGTAATGATGGACAACAGTGCCGCCGTTATAATGACGCAGTTTTGAGGCTGCAACCGGCGGGCGTTTCAGGTAACGGCCAAGATAATTGACATTTTGTCGGGCATGTTTGGTTTTTTTCGCAAAGTGAATTTTCCAGCGCCGCTGGTACTGTGATTCCAGAAACTGACACCATTCCCGGTAGTCGCGGATATGCACATAGCCGGCAGCAGGTAAATTCAGCCCGCCGTAATTCTCTCGAAGTAACGCGATGACAGCCCGGCGCCAGTACCGCTCTACTACTTTCTTTTTGAAGAAAACCGGTCGCCAGACGTCGTGTTTGCGGCATAATCCGCCGCGGGTCACCGATAAATGGATATGCGGGTGTTGGTTAAGCTGACGCCCGTAAGTATGCAGGGCGACAAACAACCCGATTTCGATATTGAGTTTTTCTGCCCATTTCAGCAGGGTTCGAGCGGCACAGGCAAACAACTGATTCAGTAATGGCCAGTTGTGATTAAATGCCGGCCAGAGTTTATCGGGCATAGTGAAAGTGATGTGCTGCCATTCGCAGTCTGGCAAAATGTGTTGCTGCTCGGCTATCCACTGTTCGGTGGCTTTCATCCCGCAGGCGCTGCAGCCTTTGCTTTTGCAGCTCTGACAGAAATATTTGGTGTGCGGGCAGTCAGGGGAGTCGTAGCAATAACGACGGATACCCATAGCACCGGTGCCACAGGCGAGCATCCGTTCGACGACCAGTTTAGTCCATTCGGGAACGGAAGAGCCGTATTTCATGAGTAACCGGTTCCAGCCGTCATCTATCTGGAAGAGAAGTTTTGCGGGTCGGGGAATATACATACACCGGATTATAACGGGAGGCGGTTACTAAGGACAGCCATTTACTTACAGCGTCTTAGCGCCCGACGCAGGAGGGCTACTGTCCTGCAATAAAACCGATTATTCGTGGCATGTCGGGCGCACGCGTTAAAGTACTGAATGATGGCATTGATGTACTCGATGCTTCGATTGCTGGACCTGATCATGCGATCACCAGCGAACCTCTATTAGCTAATCGAATTGAAGTTTTAAAAGGGCCGGCAACATTACTTTATGGCGGTGGTGCGATTGGTGGTGTTATCAATGTGCTAGATGCTCGGATCCCGACTTCAGTACCAGATAAAGGTTATGCAGGGCAAATCAATCTACGGGCGAATAGTGTCGCTAATGAAAATACTGGAGCTGTCGGGTTAACATTAGGTAAAGAGAATTTTGCGTTACGATTGGAAGGATTAAAACGTCATACTCAAGATTATCGTATGCCAAAGCGAGCCGGTGAACTAGATTCTTATCGTTTGCAGGGTTCCTATAATCGAACTAATAATTTTAATATCGGTGCCAGTTGGATTGGGGACAAAGGCTATATTGGCTTGGCCTACGGTATTCAACATAATGAATATGGTTTACCGGGACATAGCCATGCTCATTGCCATGAACATAGCTCTTCAGGCAATTGGCATTGTGAGAAAGATGATCATACGCATCATCATGGACATTCTCATGGGCACTCTCATGCACACGATCATCAGCATCATCATCATCATCATCATCATCATAGTCATGGTGTTCCTTTTGTGAATATGAAACAGCAACGTTGGGAAATTCGTGGCGAATATGAGGATCCATTTAGCGGTTTTGAACGTATCCGACTACGTGCAGCACATACGGATTATACTCATGATGAGATTGAAGGTCGAACAGTTGAAACGACATTTGATAATAAAGCAACAGAGGGGCGGTTAGAATTAACCCATGCACCCATTTGGGGTTGGCGTGGGGTAATGGGTGGACAGTTTACTCAGCGCAATTTTTCAGCTGAAGGCTTAGAAGCTTATGTTCCTGCTACTTTAACGCGAAATCAGGCACTTTTTTTAATTGAGGAATTTGAAGCCGGCCCGTTGCGTTATGAATTAGGCGTTCGTCATGAGTGCAAAAAATTGATGTAACAAAAGGCAGTCGTTCTCGCCAACATGGTGGCACTTCCGGATCGGCAGGTGTAACATGGACATTAGCACCTGAGTATGCATTGACAGCTTCATTATCCCATTCTAAACGTTTACCTATTGCTGAAGAACTTTATGCCAATGGGATCCATGCCGCAACAAGAACGATTGAAACCGGTAATGAGCATCTTAAGGCTGAATCAGCAACTAATATTGACATTGGGTTTACCAAATTTGCTGGTGATTTCCAATTTGGCCTAAATACTTACTATAACTATATTGATGGATATATTTATGGCAAAGATGCAGGTTATTCACCTGGCGCCGGTTATCGCCATCTACACTATGTTCAGCAAGATGCCGTTTTTAATGGGCTAGAAGCTGAAGCATCTTATCAACTTACTGATAATACCAAGTTCACGGTCCAAGGGGATATTGTTAACGCCAAGCTTCGTAGTGGAGGCTATTTGCCGCGTATTCCGGCTACCATTGAACATCAATGGTTTGAATCTTTAACTGGAAGATTACGATTTACTCATGTTGGTAGCCAACATAAAACAGCGCAATATGAAACACCAACAGCCGGTTATAATCGAGTTGATGTTGGTTTGACCTGGCAAAATCATTTAAATGACTTGGATTATATGTTGTATGGGCGCATTGAGAATCTATTTAATGGCGCAGCCCGGGATCATACCTCGTATATTAAAAATGAAATGTATTTGCCTGGTCGTAATTTTGTCATCGGGGCAAGTTTATCTTTCTAAATTTCAGGGGGAATTGGTTTGGTATCAACACTATTTAGTCATATTGAAATGATCCAAGGCAATAATCCTTGGGGCAAAGTATTAGATGCGGGTACAGGCATTAATTCACTAAGCTGGATAAGCCAGCTTAAGAGTGAAAGTTGGACCGCAGTAACTTGTGCAATTAATATGAAAGCTGATATTCAGCAAATTATTTCAGCTAAGCAAAGACCTCAGGATCGTCTTTTATTAGGTAATTGGGCTGATAGTGATTTTATGGTTAATGAGCGATTTGATACCGTTATTGCTGACTATTTATTAGGTGCGGTAGACGGTTTTGTGCCTTACTGGCAAATACCTTTATTGTACCGTTTAAAATCATTAACCCTTAATCGGCTATATTTTACTGGCTTAGAGCCTTACGTGCCTTACAATGCAAGTTGTCGAGCGGGGCATCTTGTGGTAAGTATTGGCCGTTTACGTGACGCGTGTTTATTACTTGCTGGTGAACGTCCGTATCGAGAATATCCAGCCGATTGGGTGATCTATCATTTACAACAAATGGGATTTGAAATAGTAGATCTAAAACATTATCCAATTAATTACGGTCACAATTGGTTGATAGGTCAAATGGAAATGTGTCGCCAGCGGATCGGTAGGCTCGTTGATCGACAATTATCGATGACTATGCTTGAGCATATTAATCAATTAGAACAACAGGCACTGGTATGTATTGCTCAACAAGGAAGCTTAAAACATGGGGCAGATTATGTGATTTCCGCTAAATTAGCGAAATAAAATTTTATTGGCATAATATACTAATAAATGAAAACTGGAGACTGTTTATATTAACAAAATGGCGATAATTTAATATTGAATTTTATTGTAAAAATACTTATGACCTATTCTCCCTGTCATATTGAGGAAATAAAATAGATAACATTAACCAGGGTTAAAATATTGTCATTTACTAGCTGTTGCCATAAACATCAATTTTATTTATTTTGTCTGTTAATCGCGTCCCATAAAGTACCGTAATCTATTACGGTACTTTATGCGATTTTATCTTATTTTGGCTTAAATGTAACTGTAAATTAGCCACATGTTTCGGGTGAAAAATCTTTATGTCCTCTACCTTCATAGCATTTAATTAATACATCTTGAGGTTTTTCTAAGATCCATTTGTCATCTTTAAGGATAAAAGTAAAAATGGTTTTGATTGCTTCGACAGAATCATCTAAAAGGCCAGACTCTACAATGCTCACTTCCACTGAATCTGGAGATTCAACACGATTAGTACGTTGAGTAATAACAACATTACTAACATCAGGCTGGAAATTATTTCCCATCATTTTAATTGCTAATGGGATTGGTTTATTTTCATTATCTGACATAGTTATTTCTGTTTGCTTATCACAAGCAGCTAATAATAAACAGGAAGAAAGAGCGATCGTTAATTTTAATCTATTCATTTTTAACCTTTATTTTTGTGAAATTCACTATCGATTATAAATTAAATAGCAATATTTATCATAGTATATTAATCTGAAATTTTGTTACTTATATAGTGTTTTCTAAATTATTTGGTTATTGATAGTTAGGACTAAGGAATATTTGTTATTTATGATAATATCAATCCTATTTTTTAATTAATAAGAATAGATACAATCTCATTAGAAAGAGGATATTGAGATATCTATAATACAGTTGTCACTAACAATCTATAGAATTTTCAAGTTACTTGGTTATAAGTGGCGTTTTTATCATTTACAGATATAAAAACTGATTATTAATGATTAAGGGGTAATAATTGAAAATCAATAAAACATTATAGAATAACTTTATTCCATATTGGAATAACATCTAGCAGTTAGAGTAATATTTACACAATATAAAAATTAATATAAATTTTTTATTTAAAACTATGAGTAAATAAATTTTTTAATAAAATTATTTGTATTAATAAATTATGTTATTATCAAATTTTATTAATGTTATTTAAAATATAATTTTGCGACGATTAGCAAATAATCGTAATTATTAAAACAGAGATAATATACTTTTTCTTATTCAAGAGTCATCTCTAACTTAGTTAGATAAATGTGGAACATTATTTGTGATTTCGAGGGTGGTATCAAGGATATCTGTCATTATATTTTCAATAGCAGAGTTTAAACCTGTATTAGTAGTTATATCTGTGTCTTTTGTATTGTCATTTGATATATCAGTTGTGGCATGGCCAAAATTAATACTAAAAATAGAGATAATTGCTAAAGTTTTCAATAACCCTATCATAAAATTATCCTCCAATGATAAATGAAAATGATGATTAATTATGCGCCATTTTTTTAACATTGCAATAACATTTATGAAGTGTTATAAATCTGATTTATATAAAGGAATTTATTGTATTTTATATCTATTTTGCTGTTTTATCTTATTAACAAATAGCGTGTTTGCTGGTTTAAATATTATAGTAAAGTTTATTTGAAGGGATTGACTATAAAGATGAAAAATTATCATATGAAAATATTTTTACCATTAATTTTTTTATTTTTACTTATTTCTGGCTGTAATATTATTCAACATGAACCAGCACCTGATACGTCTATTGAAAAAATTACGCCGGCGGTAAGACAAAATTGTGGAATAGGTTGTCCATTGGGAGGGAGTAATACAACAATATACCGTGAGGTTTATACGCTAAATAATAATAGTAATACCAAATTTGCTAATTGGGTTGCCTACTTAATAATAATCGACAGTATAGCTTCTGGCAAGCAGAGAAATTGGAAAAAAGATCCTGACCTAAGTAATGATGAAACTTTATCTCCAGCTGATTATATTGGTGCTAATAAAGTTTTAAAAGTAGATAGAGGACATCAGGCGCCATTAGCTTCTCTGGCTGGTTTGGTGGACTGGCCGGCACTTAATTATTTATCTAATATCACACCGCAAGCTGCTGAGCTTAATCAAGGCCCATGGGCACGTTTAGAAGATCAGGAAAGAGCTTTAGCCAAAGCAGGTAATAAGGTATTTTCAGTAACAGGTCCTTTGTATGAAAAAAATATTGGTAAGCTACCTAATAGCGACAAAAATCATTTTATCCCCAGTGGATATTGGAAAGTGACATATATAAACGAGAGCCCTGAAAAATCTTCTTATGCAGCATTTATTATGGAACAAAATGCATCGCAGAGCAGGAGTTTTTGTCAATATCAGGTAACAGTAAAAGAAATTGAACAGAGAACGGGTTTAATTATTTGGAGTCGCTTACCAGCGAATATTCAACTAGCAATAAAATCAAAACCAGGAAAATTAGTTGAGAAAATGGGTTGTAGTATAATTCAACCTAGATATTAATTGTTACTAAATTATACTTGGTTAAAATTAAATTAATGGAACATCAACCACGATTGGTATTATTGAATTATCAAAATTAAATAAATCAAGAGGATTTATTAACCAATATTATCATGGTAATCATCAAGTAAAATCTTTGGAAGTGGGGCTCTTAAAATTTATTTGCCAGATGCAAGAAAATATAAATTTAAATTAATATATTAAATTTGATGCTGGTTATTTTTCAACTCTCTGTTTTGATAATAAAAAGCTTAGAATAAATAGATATGAAAAATTAATGTTTTTTCTACTGTAACCAATCGATTAGATAATAGATTTATTATTGAAAAGCATTTTTATTAATAGCCACTGGTTAATACTGGTGGTTTTTCTATTAAGCATTATTTATATTGATTAAGTTTTCATATGATTTTTTATATTTGTTATTTTCTTATATTTAATATTAAAAATAAGTTGCATTTGAAATATATTATCATATTTTATAACAATTAATTTTAATTAAACCAATAATGAGTCATCTTTTTAAATATGGCATTTAAATGATTTAACATGTTGAGTTTTATAAATAAAAATTATTATTAGTTAAAAGATTACCTAAGATATACATTTATTTGGTTATTAATATCTTGTATATATTCTTGATTACCACAAACAAATGAGTATAATTCTCATTTGCGTTTGAGGAAATTCCTATTTCAGTAATAGCTTTTCTATATTTGACAGGGAATTTATATCGTTTTAGATAAAAATGTTAAACGTAAAGAGTTCGTATAAATAACTATATGATAAAACAAAATATTTTTTATTATATAGGATTTCTGTTTTTTTATTATGGCTCAATAATGGCAAGTTGTTTTCAATTAATCTTTGGTATGAAATGGATATTGGCTGCTTTTTCCCTGAGTTCAGTTTCTACTGATTTATAGCAAATCAACTTTCCCATCGGTCATTGTTTATAACACCAGTCTTTTGTTTGAATAATATCAAATATATGAAGGTACCATTTTGTGGCTCGTTATTGATGCTGACAATGAGTACTGCAGCGCAAACAGCAACTGCTGAAATCGGTAATAAAAATAATCAACAGGATACAATCGTCGTGCACGCAAAGTCGCAAAATGACTTTCTGCCTGGTGGTGATTCCCTTGTTCCAGCCTATTTAGATGGCCATATTGCATATGGTGGCCGTCTTGGTATGTTGGGCGCGCAAAATGCCATGGATGTTCCATTTAATGTAATTGGTTATACAGCGAAAATGGTAAAGGATCAGCAGGCAAAAACCGTTGCTGAGGTTGTTAATAACGATGCGGGTGTTCAGAATGTACAAGGATATGGTAATTTTGCAGAAACTTATCGTATCCGAGGTTTTAAGTTAGATGGCGATGATATGACGCTAGGTGGATTGCCTGGCATTCTACCTCGTCAGATGGTGGATACCGCAATGATCGAGCGGGTGGAAATCTTTAAGGGTGCTAACGCATTAGTCAATGGTGCAGCTTCTTCAGGTGTTGGCGGCGTTATTAATCTTGAACCCAAACGAGCAGAAGATATACCCATTACTCATTTAGGCCTCGACTATACTTCAATGTCGCAAGTGGGGGGAGCATTAGACGTTGGACGCCGTTTTGGTGAAAATAATCAGTTTGGGGCGCGTATCAATTTAGTTCACCGCGAGGGAGAAACTGCGGTAAAAAATGATAAGCGTCGAACCACGTTGGCCTAGCTTGCTTTGGATTATCATGGCGATCGAGTTAGAAGTTCATTGGATTTAGGTTATCAAAAGAAAACTCTTCACGGTGGTACAATGTGGGGGGATATTAGTGGTGTCGACTTTATTCCACTAGTACCGAATAACACACATAATTATAGTTAAAAGTGGGGCTATAGTAATATTGAGAATCAGTTTGGTCTGGCACGAGCTGAATATGATCTGACAAACAACTGGGTACTGTATGCTGGCGCAGGTGGTCAACATGGTCAGGAAATAGGCACATATAGCTCACCGAAGATCATAAATAGCAAGGGTGATGCCACAGTAAGCCGATTGGATACAAAATTCTTTACCGATACATTTAGTGCTATGGCGGGAGTACGTGGGCAGTTTACGACAGGCTTTGTCTCCCATCGCTTGAATATGGGATATTCTGCACAGAATAAACGTAATAAAATGGCATGGCGAATGTCCAGTAATGATCCGTTTACCAACATTTATCACACACGTGATGTTGCTATGCCGGATAATGCTATTTTTGGTGGCAACTATTCCGATCCATTAACAACAGTGCGCAGCTATACTCAGGGTTGGCTATTAAGTGATACATTGAGTGCTTTTGATGATAAATTACAGTTTTTGATTGCGGCGCGTCACCAGCTAGTAGAACTTCGAAATTATAATATTGAAACAGGTGCTGAAGAGCGTGATGAACGTTATAGCAAGAGCCACTGGATGCCTACTTATGGAATAGCGATAACTTAAACGATTTGGCTGTTCTTATACAGCGTTTCGCTTATATTGATCGATATAACAACCAACCATACTTTACGAGAAATTTGCCGCAAAAATTACAGCAGGGTATCTCTCAGTTACCACGTTATGCCCCCTTAATTAATAAGCTTTCTCATTCCTTGCAGTTAGTAGCTGTAACACAATTAGTCTCTGCAACTCAATCCATAGTTATGCAATTAAATAACCCTAATTTAGCTGATAACGAACGAAAAATATTGGAAGACAATCTAATTGTTACTTGGGCGGCAGGACTAACCAATTTCAGTTCTCAGGTTTTACAGCCGCTACTATTAAAAGCCGCTTATCGAGTGGAAGGCAAGCCAAGCCAAGCGAGTTAGGTGTATTTGCTAACCGGGTAAATGCAGGGATCACCCTAGCGACAGCCGGTTTTGATCTCTATTATGCCTATGAGAATTTTAGTCAGTTAAATAATGAACATAATCCAGCAATTAGACAAGATTTAATTGTTAATGGCACATTATCATTGATTAATGCCGGTGTGACGGTTTCTACCGCTTTGGCTATTTTAGCTGGTTCATCAACTGCAGGACCATTAGGGTTGGTGATCGGAAATGGACTAATGTTAGGTAGTATGTTTTATAATGCTTATCGGGTTGTTGAACGAGTAGAGGAAAAAGTCGAACTAACCGCACCTGAAAAGTTACAGCTAGGCATCGGTGCAATCTTTGGACTGCATCCGACCTATTAATACAAAATAAATTATTGCAACAGCAAACTGAAAGTCAATTAAAGCTTTATCGCCGACAAAGTGAAGAGAATTTTTTTAAACAAGTATTACAACCAGCTGGTTATAATTTAAGCATTATTAGCGAGGAACAAGAAAATATTGTCGCGTTACCATTGTATCAT
The DNA here is from genome assembly GCF_964020125.1 of Arsenophonus endosymbiont of Crataerina pallida. Taxonomy (NCBI): domain Bacteria; kingdom Pseudomonadati; phylum Pseudomonadota; class Gammaproteobacteria; order Enterobacterales; family Morganellaceae; genus Arsenophonus; species Arsenophonus endosymbiont of Crataerina pallida. The sequence goes on from NZ_OZ026540.1 coordinate 1,884,499, forward strand.
CTGTTTGATAACAAAAATAATTGTTATTTAGTAGAGCAAAAATATAAAAAATTTGAATATGATCTGGAGTTTTTAAAACATGATTTAAATATTGTGACACTGCCTATTAATTTATGGAAGCAACAACAAATTGATGAAGCACAACAGTTAATAAAACGGAAATTTACGAAACGAGAAGTTGAGAAAATTATAGTGCAATACCCTAATCGTTATCAGATAGAATTTGCTAAAATAGAAACTTATATTCCAGCTTCCTCAGAACCAATAAACGAAATGATATTGTTGAGTAGCAAATTCAATAATGTTGTTAAGCAAATGATTAATCAGCCGCATATACGACACAACTTATCAAATATAGAGCAAGTTAACACGATTTATTCCTTACAATTAAATAATCAAAGCGAATATTTAAATGAAAGTTTGAGCAGTTATTTATCAAAGGACAGTATAAAAAATTACATAACCGGCATCAGTTTTAATTTAGCTAATGGTGACGATACTATCGTTGGATCTCAGACCGTTAAGAATCAATTTATTTGTGCTAATGGAAAAAAAATATTCATTGGTGGCGAATTAGATGATGTATTTATCTTATTATTTGGCAAGCTTAAAATGGATGAAAATAAGTTTTTTGACTGCAATAGTGGAAATGATACCTTATATGTTGAGCAATTACCCTATTATCAAATAGTTATAACTGATAATGACCGACAGCAAACTGATGAGCTAATAATAACTGTAGGAACATTTATTAATTTACAACAAGGCGAATTTAGGTATTTAACCAACAATTATATTGATGATTTTGCTAGTGTATCCTCACTAATAAGAAAAAAATATGCAACAGACGTCTGTGTTGATTTTATTAGTATAGAAAATGTAATAGCTAGTAAAAATAGCCAAGATTTAATTTTAGGTGATGAAAAAGATAACATACTAAATGGTAATGGTGGGGAAGATATTATTTATGGTATGGCCGGTAAAGATACCTTGATATTAAATAATGGTTATGCCAATGGTGGTGAAGGACAAGATACTTATGTTATCGGACGTTATAATAGGTATTTTAATCAAGATGCACTCCCATGGCTCGAGCAGAACTATTCTTGGGATGCGGATAATTAACAATGGAAAACATTTAATACAATAAAAACTGAACTTAAACCAGACTATGATTTTGCTATCAATATTGTTATTGATGAGTAGAAAAAGAGAGTAGAAGTATTGTCAATCTAAATTATCAACTTGATGAAATTAAAGAGGTTAAATTAATTGATGGTGATATTTATCTACAAATATTATTAGACAACAAGCTAATCGATAGTGAAATTAAATCAGATAAAGTCAATTTAAGGTTAAAGAATGTTTATATCAGTTTAGCTAATGATGAGTATGGGCTTAATCATCAATACCTACTGCAAACAATGGATGGTTTTTTATTAACAATGTGCTTACCACAAAAATTAAAAAAACAAACCATACCAGAAAAAATATTTGAAGCAATGTATTTTGAAAAATTAGATAAAATTAATAAAGGTGTACCAATTAACAAAGTTGAAATTGATTTGAGTAAAAATAGTATAAAAACCACCCGAAAAAATTATTTATTACCTGATATGATAAAACCTATGATTAGCGTTAATAATAATCCACATACAGTTTTTCATGGTGATAAATATAATAATTATTTTACTTCAATTAAGAAAAACAGCTATATTTATTTTTCTCATGGTATCGATATTTATTTACTTGATGATTTAATTATAACAGATAATATTAAAGATAGCATTACATTTGATTTTAAAGAAATTACCGCCTCATATACTAATGAAGATATATTTATTATTGTGCTAAAAGATTATAGTGGTTATGATTTTAATTTTAATCAAAATGGTTTATTTTATCAAGGTTCAATAAAACTAGCTGAAATTAAATTTATCAATAATGTTGGTAATTTTTATGGCAAAATTTATTTACTGGATAAAAATAATGAATATTTTTCGATAGAATATCAAGAGAATTGTTACCAAATTACGCCTTGTATAACTGTAGCACAACCATCAGAATTTGATGATATTATTTTTTATCCAAAAGGTTATTCGCAGATTATAAAAGTTAATTTATCAGCTGGTAATGATATATTAACGGATATGAGTGAAACTGGAAAAATTATTTTAGAAGGTAAAGGTAATGATATTATTACTGCCAGTAGCGGTAATAATATCATTATTGATGGTGATGGTAATGATGCTATTTCAACGGGGGAAGGTAATGACATTATTATATCAACACAGGAAGGTAATGACATTATTATATCAACACAGGGTAATAATGTTATTGATGCCGGTAAAGGTAATAATGTTATTGTGGTAAATTATAGTACTGGTAATGTAGAAATTTTTTTGCAGTCAGGAAATAATAAAATTTTTACTCAGGGTTTGACGAGTAATGCTATTTTTAATTATTCAGATAATAATTTAATTTTATCATCAAAAGATAATAATAATAAAATTATTATTTATAATTATGAGAAATATAAAGATTGTGTAGAAATTAGTAGCTCATTGAATAATGGTTTATTATTGGCTAATAAAGATATTGAATTATTAATTAATGCGGCATCAGCTTTTCAACAGGGAGATATTAATTCGTTACTCTCTAATTTTACCGTAAATGAAAAGAGTCTCATTAATCAAATATATCATTATAATAAATTAAGTTAATTTTAATGATTCAATAATATTTAATCAATATAACAATAAATATAATTCACTATTAAATTAATAACATCCTAAATTTTTTATCATTCATAAAATTATTATTTTAATATAATTTTTATTTATAAAAATTTATTTATAAGGAAGCTTATGATGCCAAAACCTAAAAAATATCATTTCAACCCAGGTTTTTCTCAACAGAAATATATATTTGATGCGTCTAAAGAACGTTTCGAGCATATTGCTAATAAATTTATTTCGTATAACGATCCTAGTGTAGCAAAAGAAATAACAGGCATATGTTTGGCATTAACTGCCGCTTATTTAACACAGGTACGGGAAGGTGGATTAGAGCAGGGAGAAAAATATATTAAAGGTATCCAGAGTTTAGTTAAAATAATTGATTCAGAAGCAGAAATTAATGATCCACCTTATATTAAGGCCAGGCATAAAGCAAGGCAATTGCATGCTAAACAGAAAATGAATCTTTTATTTATTGATTTAATTGGCAGACAAAGACTATCATTTGATTTATATGAGATGGTAAATTATCAACCTAGTTACTCAATGTGGCCACAAATACAACAAAATGAGAATATTCAAGATTATTTTACTCAGATAATTAAATTTGAAGCTAATCAAAATAATGAATTTGTTGAAAGATTTTGGTTTAAAGAATTAATGATAGAAATTCAGCGTAGAATTAATATACATGATAACGATCTTATGAATTTCAAATTAATAGTACAAAGAACTTATCTGGATTTAAAGAAAAAATATCTTACTGCCTATGTTGACTATTACAATGATAGGGGGATAAAAATAAATAAAAAATATGAAAAAGCCATAGCTAATGATATAAAATTTGAAGAATTTATAAAAAATTTTATTGATAAAGATGATATTAATAGTAATAATTATTTTGAATTATCATCTGAAAATCATATGATGGCAATTGTGATAGAAAAAAATAATGATACTGGATTATTAAAATATGCCTTTTTTGATCCCAATTATGGAATTATTTATTTTGACAGTCGAGAAGAATTTAAACAGTTTTTAACTTATGTCATTAAAGAACGGCAGGATATTTATAGTTTTCTGACTTATGATGATAATACTTATATTACTTCAATTATAAAATTAGAAAATAATGATGTAATTAACAAAACGAATATTTTTCCAACTATTGAACGTGATTTAGTAAACATAACAACTACTAAAATACTTTGTGAAGAACAAAGTATTTTTTATCTTACTAATAATATTAAATTACTATTTAAGGAATTTAATGCACCAGTTGGAATGACAACAATAGCCTTAATTGATGAAAATGAAAGTTCAAAAATAATTAATTTAACTATTAATTCTATTGATTCCGATATAATTTTAGAAACTATAACGGAACTATATAAAAACTTCTTAGCATTGGATAATAACAACCTCTATCTAAATATAGACAATGATAAATGTATTGTTTCGAGAATTAATTATGCTGGAGACTCAGAAGCCATCGCTGAATTTTTATTAGAAAATTTTTTAAACGATACACTGCAAATACATAAAAATGAATCTTTAAATGACGATATAGCAGTTATTCTTGATGCATGGTGGGATCCTAAAGTTAACCCAGAAAAAATTCCATCTCATTCTGATATTGAAATAGAAAGGTTAGCAGACACCAATTATCGCCATAATTTAATTATTCAATTTGAAGGTGACGAAATTGTTAGTAAATCAGTTGCCAAATTAATTAGTAAGCATCCAGATATGACCACAGTAATTCAGTATGATCTTGAGCTCGATCGTTATAGAGTGGCTTATGGTGATATTAACAAAGTGTCAGGCGAGCGAGCAAGATGGTTTCTTATTGCCCATGGTAGAATTGATAGCGCAACTAAAAAAAGAACCTTTGCCAGGAAAACTGCGCAACATATTGTCACTAAATTAAAATATTTAAAACAGACTGAATTTAAGAATAGCGATCCTGAGAAAATAGCTTTGTTGGGTGGCAAATTAGGAGAAGCAAGAATAGAAGATAATTTTGCTTTAGATATTAGCCAGCAACTTTGGCATGAAGGGTTTAATTCAATAATAACTGCTTATACACAAGATTTGCATATTTGTCATAATGGCAGAAAAATAGTTTATTTAAATGAATATGAAAGTAGCCGTAAAGATGCCAGATATTACAAAACTATTTTTAATAAAGAAATTTCTCCGGTAGGAATACAAATTAATCATGAAATATTAATCAATTATATTTTAAGAGAAATTAATTTTGGTAATATTTCATTGGATAGTGATTTTATTAAAAATAGTGATTATGTAAAGCAATATTTTTATCTTCCAAATGGTAAATTAGATATTAATTTATTAAAATTGGTTGCTTTAGATAATCGAGCATATAATCTATTTGTTGATTATATTTATGAAACAAGAGCTATTTATGGTAATTTTAATGTAAATGGTTTGCTAGAGAAATTATATGAAGAAAAAATTTTTGACACCCCGTTATGGAAAACAGTCAATAATGAAGCAATACAAAATAACTCATATCTAGTAGATAAAAATAATATAAACAAAATTATTTTTCGTTTTACTGATGAGAAAAAACATCGTCAACAAGCTGAGTTATTAGCTAGTGAAAACCCAGAAAATACATTCATTTTTCAAGTAGATAAAAATTCAAATACGATTATTTTAGAATATGGTAAATTAGATAATTTACAAACTACCTCAATTGATAAATGGATATTGTTGGGAGATGTTCAACTGCAAGATACTGTTTTTTTATTTGAAGGAATGACGACAGAAGATTTAGTCGATGTAATGAATGACATTCATAAACAGCATTTATTAGCTATCCCTGGTGAAATTAGTTTTTTTAATAAAAAAGCATTAGGCCGATTGTCAAACCCATATGATACTTCAGCAATTGCCTGTCAGCTGGCAATAAAATTAGCGCAGAAAAATATAACAACCAATATAACTACTTACCAGGCAAACATTGATCCTTTTCCATTACCATCATTAGATGGAGTGGCTGAATATTTTGATTTGATTAAAAATAATAAATTTAGTAAATTTAGATATGATCAAGCCACTGAACAACTATTCTATAATGATTTTAATATTTCTCATGCTTTATTTATGGATATAGCTAAAGGTAATATTGATCCTGATTTAGACTTTGCAAGTTATCCTTATTATTTAAATCAATACCTACTTGATCAAGATGGTAATTTAATTACTAATAGAATAAAAACCATTATCTATGATCCAATTATTAGTCGTAAAGTGAATAATTATTTTTTACGTAATATAAATCAATTACCAAATGCGCTTGAACAATGGCAAAGAATATTTTCAATTGATAATAATGAAGCATTAAATATAAAAATAAGAAATATTGATCTATTATTAGAAAATATCAGTTATCGACCAGAAATTATTTATTATCTTAGTGATTATTCAAAAAATTTACTCACAGAATTATATTCACGCTCCGATGGAGCACTTGATGTGGCTAGTTTAATGATCTTAATTAATGAACCACCACAGTTAAATAAGTTACATATGTCTTTGACAGAGCTTGCTGGGATTGATGAAAGAAGTGGACTTAGCGAATTGCCGTTACAAGAGTCATTATTTAGAAGTCAGCAATGGCATCAATATTATCTTAATAATATCATCTCATTAACTAAAAAAGGTAATCAAGATCCTAACTTAACCATAAAACCATTGTCACATGCTTTTTATTTTGAAAAAAATGTAAATTTAGCTAAGTATATAGGCCTCTTTTATGCGTTAACTTCTAATAATACTAGTGATATAAATAGAATATGGCAATATCACCGTGATTTAATCGAAGTTTCCACCAGGAGAAAATTATTGACTAATGAGCAAAAGTTTTTAAATAACTTTAATGAAGTTGTTGATTGGATTGTCTATTTTGCTGATAGTGAATCGTTACTCTATGATCAGCAAAATTTAATTTTATCTGAAAGCTTAGCTAATGATCCTATTGTCAAATATCAATTAAGTATTAATCATATTGTTTTCACTATTCTTATTGAAGATAAAGGATATGGTTATTATCAATGTAAAATCTTTGATCCAGGCATGGGTGAAATAAAAATAAATCAGATAGCAAAAGAAAATTTAGATATAAAAATTATTTCATATATTAGAAATTATCTTAATAGTGATGTTGTTATTGATAATAATAGTTATAAGCGCTATCAATTGATGGGATTAGAAAAGGATCCGAGTGAAAATTATCAATTTAAGCTACAAAAAATTTCTGATAATTTGATAATTAAAACCAGGGGGAAAGATTTAATTGATAAAATACCAATTAATGAAAATATATTCGAAGCTAATGTAAATGTTAAGATAGGAGAATATAATATTTCATTATTAACCTTACAGCAAGCTGGTGCTCATATAGAGGATATTCCTATTTCATCATTTGCTATTAGAAACATTGCTAATTGGCAAACAAAAATAAGATTTGATGCTGAAAAACTTAATGATTATTTAACTTTATTTTCGGGTACTAGAGAAAATATTAATATTATTAAATTAATTAAAGAAAAAATAAAACTTTTACCTGATCATAAAAGTTTTTTATTGGAAAATGGCAATTTAAATGATTATTCTGTAGCGATGGAGCGTTTAACAGACATTAATAACTATGTTGAACCACATTTAATAAACAGAAAATTATGGAAAAATTTACAACTGAATATGGCACAATTACCACGTTACGCACATATTCTGAATAAGATTTCTAATATTACTCAGTTAACAAGTCTTATACAATTGGTTTCATCAACCCAATCAAGCTTAAACTATTTAAATAATCCTGATATTTCAGTAAATGAACGACAGCAGATTGAAAAAAGTCTGGTTATAGCCTGGAGTGCTGGCATCGTAAATTGGGGCAATGAAATTTTACAACCTTTACTAGTAAAAGCTGCGTATCACATAACAGGAGCCAGATATAGTGCTAATTTGTTTGCTGCCAGATTATCTATTGGCATTAATATCGCCGCTAGTGGATTTGATCTTTATTATGCCTATGAAAACTTTAATCAACTAAACTATGAGACTGATCCGGTAATACGCCAGGATTTAATTGTTAATGGTACGTTATCTTTGCTAGGGGCTGGCGTAAGTATTACCAGTGCATTAACTATGTTAGCTGGTAGTTCGTATGCGGGTCCAGTAAGTATTGCGATCGGTACCGGTTTAATGGTAGTAGGTATGTTTTATAACGCCTATAGTACTGTTGAAAGAATTAAAAAAATGTGCAATTAACAGCCATGGAAGAATTTCAAACAGGTTTCAATGCTGCATTAGGGCTAACAGCTGGTTATTCAGTGCGCAATAAGTTATTAAAACAACAGACAGAAAATGCGGTTAAAGCTTATAGAATAAAAATCTAACTATTCAATATGATTATGAATATTTAAAAAATGATTTAAATATTCTTACTTTATCTCTCGATTTATGGAAACAACAACAAATTAGCGAAGCAATTGAAGTGGCTAAACGAGAATTTACTGCTGGTGAGGTCAGAAAAATTATTGCACAATACCCTGAACGTTATCTGGTAGAACCGGCAAAAATTAAAACCTATATTCCGATTAACACTCAAGGTGAAAATGAAGTTATTATGTTTAGCCGAGAGAAGGATAATATAATTAAAGTATTAACAAATCAACCTTACCTGGATAACTATCGATTTTCTGATGCATACGCTATTTATTCATTAGCAGAAAAAAATCAGCCAGAATTTATTTATGAAGGTTTACATGATTATTTGATGAAAGGTAGTTTAAAACGACAAATTACTGGTATTAATTTTAATTTAGGCCATGGTGATGATGTTGCAGTTGGCTTAGTAGCAGTAAAAAACCGTTTCCTTTCCTATAATGGCCATAAAATATTTATTGGTGGCGAACAGGATGATGTTTTTATTTTATCAGGAGAAATGTTGGGTACTACAGAATATAAATATTTTAATGGTGATAAAGGAAATGATACTTTAATTATTGCTCAATTGCCTCGATATTATAGTAATGTATCGTTAAGTAGTGATGGAATTCTATCTGATAATGTAACTCTTTCATTAACAGGAACTTTTATTAATTTAGAGCAAGGTTCATTAAGATTTCTTCACCAATCTATCTATGCTGGTTTTGAAAATATTGAATTGTTGATTAATAGTAATAATAAAACCGATATTCATGCTGATTTAGTCAGTTTTGAAAATATTATTGGAATAAAAAATAATCAAGATGTTATTTTAGCCAATGAAAAAGACAATATTTTAAATGGTAATGGAGGTTTAGATATTATTTATGGTAAGGGTGGAAAAGATACTATTATACTGAATAATGGTTATGCTAATGGTGGCGAAGAACAAGATACTTATATTATAGAGCGTTATAGTTGGAATGAGTATGTTGCAAGTTTAACTTGGCGAAGTGTAGATTATATCTGGGATGCTGAAAATCAAACATGGATAAACATTGCCATAAATAGAGCAACAGATAATATTGATGCGAAGATTATTATTGATGAATATGAATTTCAAACGAAAAGTATCGTAAATCTTGATTATTATTTAGATGAAATTAAAGAATTAGCAATAACTGGTAATGATATTAGCATTAATATTTCTGCCTTTGATAATCAAAGGAATATTAGTGTTCAACGTAGTCTAAATATAAATAATATTAATTTGGTTTTAAAGAACGCGTATAGAAATTTTGATAATAATAATTTAATGGTTAACCATGAATATATTTTACAAACAGCAGATGGTTTTTTATTATCGATGGATTTAACTGACAAAATAAAAATATCAATACCACCAAACAATATATTTGAAGCTATATACATTAGTGAATTAGATAAAAATAAGAGTGCTATAATTAATAATCAGATTGAGATTGATTTAAACCATAATAGTATAAAAAATTATCTATTACCCCCTATGATAAAACCATTATTGGCTACTCATAATGCAGAAAATTCCTTATTTTATGGTAATAATGCTAATAATAAATTTTTATCAATTAAAAATAATTCATATATTAATTTTTCTCATAGCATAGATACTTATATTATTGATGATCTTGAGATTAAAGACTTTAGTAATAATAAAAGTATTGTTTTTGATTTTAAAGAGATCATAGCAGGCTATACACATGAAGATGTTATTATTATTGCGATAAAAAATTATAGTGGTCATGATTTTTTCTTTTATGAGAATAAGTTATTGTATAGTAAAAATGATAATATAGCTGAAATTATATTTATTAATATTACAGCAATATCAGGTAGCAGATAGTTTTAAACAAGCATTATTTGAAAAACAGCGCAATCAATTTCAATTTGAATTACAACCATTTGGTTATACTTTACATTTTTATATTGAAGAAATGCAGCAAGCAGAAGAGTTACCTTATTTTCATTTAATAGATAAACAGACAAATAAATATCTGGTCTATCAAGACATTGAACATCATATGATAGCAAAATATCTCAATATATTTTCAAATTCAGCCATCACCTTATGGATAAATGAATCTATTAATCATGAGATAGAGCAGAATAAAAGACGTTTTTCCGAACAGGAAGTCAGATTAATTTTACAGCAATTTCCAGACCGTTATGATATTGAACCTGTCAAAATTAAAGAATATATTCCACATTCACAAATAGCAACTAATGATACGATTTTATTAGAGGAAAATTCAGATAATATATTTTTAGACTTTACAGATAATTATTCTAATAGGCATAAATTGTTTGCATCGGATAGTCAAAAATCAATGGTCATTTATACAACATCATTGTGGCCTAGATTAACACACTCCTATGATTATGTTGAAAGTTTTTTTGGAAATACCTATAACAAGGCTTATATTTCTGGCATAAGTTTTAATACAGGTAATGGCGATGATATTATTATTGGATTGAAGGATGTAGCCAACCGATTTGAAATATATGATGGTAAAAAATATTTATTGGGGGTAATAGCGATGATATTTTTATCTTTAATAATAAGCAATTTGAAATTAGTAAAATAAAATATCTTTACGGTAAAGATGGTAATGATATTATTATTATTAATACATTACCTATTCAACAAAATATTGGTCTTATAGGGCCAGATTTTTCTATTTATAATAAACATAACAATACCAGTTTTCGCGGTTGTTATATTGATTTAGAAAATAGTACCGTAAAATATTTAACGCGACCTTTTCGCACTTTTGACTATTCTCATCATAGAATGACAAGTTTTGTTAGTAGTAGTAACAATACTTCACAACTTGTTGCATCTATTAATGATTTAGAAAATGCCAGTGGGCCGAATAAAGCACATAATATTATCATTGGTAATGCCAAAGATAATATTTTAGCAGGTGGCAATGGGCATGTAATTTTATATGGTAAGGACGGTAATGATACCCTTTTATTAACAAAGGGCTATGCTAACGGCGGTAATGGCGTTGATCGATATGTTATTCAACGTTATAACTGGACCGATCATATAAAAATCTTACCTGACTATCGCTTTTTTAATCAGTGGCATCCAGAACAGCAAATTTTTATCAATCCCAGCTCACAAAAGCAGCGATTTAAATTTAATCGACTGTTTAATTATAATTCATATGTAGTAATAGATGAAATGAGCAACAGTGATGAATCTATTATCGGACTGGAGTATCAGTTAGATGAAATAAAATCACTTGAATTAATTAATAGTGATATTATTCTGAAAATTGAAATAGATGCTTCATCTGAGCTGAATAAAACAGCAAAAAGTGTTATTCAAATAAAACTAAAAAATGCCTATAATTATCATAGTGATGGCAAACGTTTTTTAACTCATCAATATAATATACTTACTCAGGATGGTTTTTTATTAACCCCTTATTTATCTCAATTGTTGGACTCCACCTCTTATCAAGATGTTTTATTTGAGATTATGTATGTTAGAAAGTTTGAACGTCATGTCAGCGCGGCCAGATCTTATTATGTTGGTATTGATCTGCGAGAAAATACCCTTGAGACATATAAAAAAATATATTACTTACCAAATAATATTAGACCAATGAAAACCGCATTAGAGGCAGTGGAAACAAAGTTTTCTGGCGATCAATTTGATAACCACTTTTATAATATAAAAAGTAATAGCTATTTTTATCTAACAAAAGGTATAGATCATTTTTATATTAATGATATGTCAATTCCTAATTTAGTGGCTATTTATATTACTTTTGATTATGGCGCAGTAAGTGAGCTTTATACTGAAAATGATAGATTAATTATTTATTTAGCTGAATATAGTGGGTATGACTTTTTCTTTGAAAATAATGAGCTGGTACATAAAGATAAAAAAAATGATATAGCCAGAATAAAATTTGTAAATTGGCAGCAGTTAGCATCAATAAATATTCTAATTCAGGATAAAAATCAGCAAAAATTTAATATAATTTTGTCTGAACAGGGCAACTTTATTAAGCCACTGGCTCCTATTCAAATGGCAACAGAACAAGATGATATTATTGTGTTGCCATTAGATTATCGTCTGAATGAAAAATTACTTGATGCCGGTGATGGTAATGATATTGTCACCGATATTAGTCGAAGGGGACATATTATTAAGGGAGGAAAAGGTAATGATATTATTACGGTTACAGCGGGTAATAATATTCTGTTTGATGGTGAAGGCAATGATGCACTCTATGGTGGTGATGGTGATGATATTCTTATCACGACCGGTGGAAATGTCACCTTAACGGCAGGAAAAGGTAACAATATTATTTTCATTAATCAGCTTAATGGCTATATTAAAATTATTAACAGTGGTGGCAAAGATACCATTATTTTGCAGGATAAAAAGATCACTGATTATCAGATTATTGATCACAACGGCAATCGCTCATATCTCTCTTCGGATAGTTTATCTGGCATATTGATTGAAGATTATGAGCAACAAAATATTACTGTTAAAACTGGAATTGGACGTAATGAACCGCTTAATAATGAACAAATTAATGGTTTAATTGATTTCATGGCTGCGTTTGATAATAAAAGCGAAAATAGCAGTATCGATTTAATCACTTATCTATCTACCTTTAATGTTGAGGCAGATTTTAGTGTTGCGACAACCATATAAACACTATTATTGATAAATAGAAATTAGATAGTGAGTATTGGTTATTGTAAATAATCGCAGTATTTTGTTTCACTTATTATTAATAGTAATGATGTAAAAATAACCAGCTAAATTGATTTTAATTAATTTAGGTATGAGCAAATAATCAACTATGTTATTCTGTTGGCAAAATAAACTTTTTTTGAAAAATTATGCTATTTGAAGCTAATTGTTAAATTTATTTAAATAACAAAAAATTATTTTAGGATAGGGTAGTTATTATGACGCCAAAAACCAAGATTATCATTGTCGGTGGTGGGGCAGGAGGATTAGAACTCGCAACCAAGTTGGGGCATAAATTAGGACGCAAGAATAAAGCTGAGATTATATTAGTTGATCGCAATCAAAGCCATTTATGGAAACCTTTACTGCATGAAGTTGCGACCGGCTCTTTAGATGATGGAGTAGATGCTCTGAGTTATTTGGCGCATGCCCGTAATCACTATTTTCATTTTCAATTAGGTTGTTTGACAAATATTAATCGTGAAAATAAAACCATTACGCTTGCAGAGATACATGATAAGGAAGGCCAATTATTAGTTCCTGAGCGGCAATTAGATTTTGATATTTTAGTGATGGCGTTAGGCAGTGTATCTAATGATTTTGGTACCGCCGGCGTAAAAGATCATTGTATTTTCCTGGATAACCCACAGCAAGCACATCGTTTTCATGACGAAATGTTAAATTTATTTCTCAGTTATTCGGTGCGACATAAACCGGATGATAAGATTAATATCGCCATTGTTGGTGGTGGCGCAACTGGGGTGGAACTTTCTGCTGAACTCTATAATGCTATCGAGCAATTAACCAGTTATGGTTTTGAAGGCTTGGATAAGGAAGCGCTTAATGTAACCCTGGTTGAGGCGGGAGAACGTATTTTACCGGCATTACCGGTACGGATCTCAACAGCTGCACATCATGAATTAACCAAATTGGGTGTTCGTGTTTTAACACAGACCATGGTAACTAGTGCGGATAGAGATGGCCTTAACACTAAATCGGGAGAAAAAATTAACGCCGATCTTATGGTTTGGGCTGCGGGTATTAAAGCACCTGATTTTATGCACCAAATTGGTGGCTTAGAAACTAATCGAATTAACCAATTAGTCGTTAAACCAACACTACAAACGACGCTAGATAATGCTATTTTTGCTATTGGTGATTGCGCATCTTGCCCTAAAAAAGAGGGTGGATTTGTGCCTCCTCGCGCCCAAGCTGCACATCAAATGGCCACTTTGTGTTATAAAAATATCCTGGCATTACTCGATCATAAAGCGTTGCAAGAGTATGTTTATAAAGATCATGGATCTTTAGTCTCATTGTCTCGTTTTAGTACGGTTGGCAGCCTAATGGGAAATTTAGTGCGCGGTGATATGATGGTTGAAGGGAAAATCGCTCGTATCGTCTATATTTCACTTTATCGTATGCATCAAATAGCGTTACATGGTTATATTAAAACCGGATTGATGATGTTAGTGGGTAGTATTAATCGTATTATTCGACCTAGATTAAAATTACATTAATTTATGCCGATCACCATTAATAATAGCAAATTTGATATTAACCATCGCTTCTTACTGTAATCAAAATAAGAAGCGATGAGTTAATTTATACTTGGTGTGACTGAAAATCAGTTATTAATTGTCTGACGAAAGCGAGCCTTTCAGCATAATTGATTAGTGGTTTAACAAATTTCAATTTATTAGGCCCATCTAGCCGATAAATATCAGCTGAGTTTTGCAGTAACGCGATAAGAAAAGTCGCGTTTACTTTATTTTGTTCACTAAATTCAATAAATCCGCCTTTTTCATGAGCTTCTATTCGTTTAATGCCTAATGCTTGTGCATGCATCCGGATGGCAGTAGATTGTAGTAACTGCTTGCCTGCATCAGGCAGGCTACCAAAACGATCAATAAGTTCAATTTTTAACTCATCCAGCTCATTGTCATTTTTGGCGCTGGCAATCCTTTTATAAAACGATAATCGGAGATTTACGTCGGGAATATAGTCATCCGGCAGTAGTACCGGCATTCTTAACTCAATTTCAGTCTGTTGGCTGGTAAGTTCTTCTAAAGAAGGTTCCTTGCCTTGCTTTAAAGCCTCAACGGCGTTTTCTAGCAGTTCCATATAAAGTGTAAATCCGATGGTGGTCATCTGTCCGCTTTGTTCTTCACCGAGCAACTCGCCAGCACCGCGAATTTCTAGATCATGGGTAGCCAATGCAAAGCCAGCGCCAAGATCTTCTAGTGCTGCGATCGCTTCAAGCCGTTTTTGCGCGTCACCCGTCATAGCTTTCGGGTGTGGTGTTAAAAGATAAGCATAAGCTTGATGATAAGAGCGGCCAACTCTGCCACGCAGTTGATGTAATTGCGCTAAACCAAAATGATCTGCCCGTTCAATAATAATAGTATTAGCGGTAGGAATATCGATTCCGGTTTCAATAATGGTGGTGCAAATTAATACATTGAACCGTTGTCGATGGAAATCGGTCATTACCCGCTCCAGCTCTCTTTCGCGCATTTGACCATGGCCAATTACAAAACGCGCTTCAGGTACCAGCGACTCTAAACGCTCTTTGGCTTTCTCAATATATTTTACATCATTAAACAGATAGTAAACTTGTCCACCCCGTAATATTTCACGCAAAATTGCTTCCCGCACAATTAAATCATCATATTGACGAACAAAGGTTTTAACCGATAATCGACGAGAAGGCGGAGTGGCAATAATCGACAGATCACGCATGCCACTCATTGCCATATTAAGGGTTCGAGGAATAGGTGTTGCCGTTAATGTTAGAATATCAACATTAGCTCGCATCGATTTAATTAATTCTTTATGGCGAACACCGAAGCGATGCTCTTCATCAACAATTAATAACCCAAGTGTTTTCCAACGGATATCATTTTGCAGTAATTTATGGGTACCAATTAAGATATCCACTTTTCCTTCAGCCGCTGCGTTGATAATCTGTTGCTGCTCTTTGTTACTACGAAAGCGTGACAGCATTTCAATCCGTACTGGCCAGTTTGCAAAACGGTCGCGAAAATTATCGAAGTGTTGTTGCGCCAATAGCGTTGTAGGTACCAACACGGCAACTTGTTGATTATTGGTTATTGCCAGGAATGCTGCTCGCATTGCTACTTCAGTTTTACCAAAGCCGACATTACCACAAACTAAGCGATCCATGGCAATGGGTTGACACATATCGCTTAAAACGGCATTAATTGCCTGTTCTTGATCAACGGTTGTTTCGAAGGGAAAACCTTGGCAAAAAAGCTGATATTGCATTTTATCGTGCTTGAAAGCAAAACCTGGCTTTATGCTACGCTGAGCATGAAAATCTAACAGTTCTGCCGCCACATCACGAATTTTTTCAGCTGCTTTTTGTTTTGCTTTAGTCCAAACATCAGCACCTAATTTATGTAGTGGTGCACTTTCATCACCGCCGCCACTATAACGGCTAATTAAATTTAGCGATGAAACCGGAACATAAAGTTTATCATTGCCTGCATAAGTCAGCATTAAGTACTCAGCTTGAATACCGCCTGCGGCTAAAGTGGTTAAACCTTGATAACGTCCAACCCCATGTTCAAGGTGAACAACCGGTTGTCCGGGGCGTAACTCTGCCAGATTACGGATCAATAAATCGGTATTAATTGGTTTACGTTGTTCAGTATGACGTTGAATAACCCGTTTACCTAAAATATCGCTTTCACAAATAAGAGCTATTTGTTGATCCTGATTAGTAAAACCCTGTTCAGCTGCCCCCATGGTGATATAAAAGCCTGGATTATTGGCTTCACGCAGCATTTTAATCTTAATAGGGTTGATTTTTATCCGTGCTAATAGCTCTAGTACAGTTTCACGCCGTCCGGCACTTTCTGCAGAAAAAATAATTCGGCCAGCAAAATTTTTGCTGAACTGCTCCAGTTTATCAAGTGGGGCTTTATTTTGCTGGCTGATACTTAAATCAGGTAAAGCTAAGTAGGGCAGGTTAGTGTTGCCTGCTTTTTGACCGACCAGCTCAACTGAAATTTTGATACGTGGCCAAGTTTTAAGGGCGTGATTAAGTTGCTCGCTATTTAGCCAAAGTGTATCAGGCGGTAGTAGCGGACGCATGGGATCAACATTTCGGCTCTCATAGCGCTGATAAGTGTCAGCCCAAAATCTATTAGCCGCCGCTGTTAAATCTTGCGTGATCAATAAAGTATCAGCAGGCAAGTAGTCAAATAAAGAAGATAGTGGTTGATTGAAAAAAAGAGGCTGCCAATATTCAATTCCCGCTGGCATTATTTTTTTACTAATTTGTTGATAGATATGCTCAGGATCACGCCGTACGTCGAAATGTTCACGCCATTGGCTACGGAATAACTCAATAGCTTTATCATCTGTTGGGAATTCGTGAGCGGGCAGTAGATTTATCTGCTCAACTTCGCTGATAGTCAGTTGACTATCAACATCAAAAGTTCTTAAGCTATCAATTTCATCATCAAAAAAGTCAATCCGGTATGGATTATCGCTGCCCATTGGAAAGAGATCAAGTAACGCTCCACGAGTAGCATATTCACCATGTTCGAGTACTTGTTCAACATGTCGGTAACCGACTTTATCAAGATTGTTACGCAAATTTTCACGTGAGAGCTTGTCGCCTTTATGCATGACCAGTGCATTGCTGATTAGGAAATCAGCAGGGCAAACTTTTTGCATTAATGTATTAACCGGAACAATTAACAAACCTTTTGTTAAGGTTGGTAGTCGATAAAGATTGACTAAGCGCGCAGAAATAATTTCTTGATGTGGTGAAAAACTATCATAAGGTAGTGTTTCCCAATCCGAAAGCATTGTCACTGAATTTTGCGAAAATTGTTGTATTTCATCACATAATTTTAAGGCATTATGCGTATCTTGAGTGATCAAAACGACAAGACCCTGATGGTGTTCGACAATATCAGCATATTCAACAGCGGCTGCCGCGCCAATTAGACACCCCAAATGGCGTGTATCACCTTGCTTTTTGGGTAGTTGGTAATAATATTTTGCCGGCATAAGGATTAATTAATTCTCATTGATAGAAATTGTAATACTTGTTTTGTTGACACTAAAACAAACGAAAAATAGTCTAATCTGTTAAGTTAGATATAAAAAATCGTAAAACTTTGGCTTAGGGTGGTTCCATTCAGTGACGCTACCCTTTATTATCGCCAAACACTTTGCTTTGGCAACAGAGGTATATCGGATTTCATGTCTCAGTCTGTTATCTTTTATATTGGTCTACGTTACATGCGTGGACGAACAGGCGACCGATTTGGTCGGTTCGTATCGAGTTTATCTACGATTGGCATTGCATTAGGCGTTATGGCATTAATTACCGTCACTGCTGTTATGAATGGTTTTGAACGTTCATTACAGCAGAGTATTTTAGCATATATGCCACAGGCTATTTTAACGACACCTAAAGGTAATCTCAATCCCAATCAATATCCAGCAAAAAATGTAACCTATCTAGAAGGAATCGAAAGCATTGCCCCAATTGTAGAAAGTGATGTTGTATTGCAAAGCAGCCAAAATGTGGGGGTTGCGGTCATGATTGGCGTTGATGAAAAGTCAACCGAGC
Organism: Arsenophonus endosymbiont of Crataerina pallida; assembly: GCF_964020125.1. Taxonomy (NCBI): domain Bacteria; kingdom Pseudomonadati; phylum Pseudomonadota; class Gammaproteobacteria; order Enterobacterales; family Morganellaceae; genus Arsenophonus; species Arsenophonus endosymbiont of Crataerina pallida. The sequence goes on from NZ_OZ026540.1 coordinate 1,903,079, forward strand.
CTTTGTTAAATCATTTGCAAGATGTTGATCCTTCAGTATTAACTGCCGGTAGTTACCACGTTATTTTAGGCGTAAAGTTGGCTGAACAGCTTGAGCTAAAGAGGGGGGATCAATTGAGATTAATTGTCCCAGGTGTTAGTCAACTTACGCCAATGGGCAGAATACCCAGTCAGCGTTTATTCACGGTAGCCGGTTTTTTTGCTACCGAAGGTGAAGCCGATAATAGCGAATTATTGGTTAATCAACAGGACGCGGCAAGATTAATGCGTTATCCGATCGGTAATATTACGGGTTGGCGACTTTATCTTAAGGCACCTTTAACCGTTGATAGCTTGAATCAACAGACGTTACCAGCAGGTATGGTATGGCAGGATTGGCGCGAACGAAAGGGTGAGTTTTTTCAGGCAGTGAGAATGGAAAAAAATATGATGGGATTATTATTGAGTCTCATTATTGCCGTGGCAGCCTTTAATATTGTTACTTCACTTTCATTATTGGTTATGGAAAAACAGTCTGAAGTGGCTATTTTGCAAACATTAGGTTTAAAGCGGGGCCAGATTATGGCTATTTTTATGTTACAGGGAGCAGGAGCAGGCATCATTGGTACCATCATTGGAACATTATTAGGTCTATTTATCGCAAGCCAGCTTAATATAATTATGCCTATGTTAGGTTTGTTGGCTAAAGGAATCGAATTACCGATATCTATTGATCCTGCTCGTATTATATTAATCGCTTTATTTTCAATCGCTATCTCATTATTGGCCACCCTTTATCCATCTTGGCGTGCAGCCACCGTTCAACCTGCAGAGGCTTTACGTTATGAATAATTCTCCGCTATTAGTTTGCCAGGACCTCTGTAAATGTTATCAAGATGGCAAAATTTCGACTAATGTACTTAAAAATATCTCCTTCTCAATCAAAAAAAGTGAAATGATGGCAATTCTGGGTAGTTCAGGCTCTGGCAAGAGTACGCTACTGCATTTATTGGGTGGATTAGATACGCCAACTAGTGGTGATGTCATTTTTGATGGTAAAAAAATTAGCTCACTTTCTACCAATGGGCGAGCTGAACTACGCAATCAGAAGTTGGGGTTTATTTATCAATTTCATCATCTATTGCCGGATTTTACTGCGTTGGAAAATGTAATGATGCCATTGTTAATTGGCGGAATGACACGTGTGAAAGCGCAGCAAAAAGCGAGTGAGGTGTTAGCAGCAGTAGGTTTATCTCATCGAGTTAATTATCGCTCCGCTGAATTATCTGGCGGTGAGCGACAGCGAGTTGCAATTGCTCGGGTAATTGTTAATGAACCTGCTTTAGTACTGGCGGATGAACCGACCGGTAATTTGGACTTACACAATGCAGATGTCATTTTTGATTTATTAATGGATCTTAATCGACAAAAAGGGACGGCATTTTTAGTTGTGACTCATGATTTGCGACTTGCCGGTCGTTTAACTCGTCAGCTGGAAATGCGGGATGGTTATTTACAGGATGATCCGAGCTTAATAGGAGTGCAATGATCATGGCGGAATTACCCCGTGCGTTAAAAATTGCACTTCGTTTTAGTCGAGGTAAAAAAAGAGCTGGTTTGGTTTCACTGATCTCGATTATTTCTACACTGGGTATTGTGCTTGGCGTTGCAGTGTTGATTATTGGCTTAAGTGCAATGAATGGTTTTGAACGTGAATTAAAAAATCGCATACTTTCAGTTGTCCCTCATGGACAAATTGCGGCAGTCAATCAGCCTTATTTAAATTGGCAAGCTGATTTAGCTAAGGTTCGACAAACACCAGGGGTTGTTGGTCTATCACCCTATATTAATTTTACTGGGTTGCTCGAAAAGGGGAGCGCATTGAAGGCGATCCAGGTAGCCGGTGTTGATTTATCGTCAGAGCGATCAGTTAGTTCGTTACCTGATTTTATCTTGAATGATGCCTGGCAAAAATTAAAACCAGGTAATAACGAAATTATTTTAGGTCAAGGTGTGGCAGAAACATTAAAAGTTTCGCCTGGGGATCATATTACCATCATGATCCCTAATCATGATGATAAATTACGTATTCAGCAACCGAATCGAATTAGTGTCACGGTTATTGGCGTATTCAAATTAAATGGTATGTTAGATCATCAGCTGGCAATTGTGCCATTGCAAGATGCGCAGCAATATTTAGCCTATGGTGATGGTGTTACTGGTTTTCAGATCAGTGTGAATGATGTTTTTGCTGCCAATAAAGTGGTTTACGATGCCGGAATAAATACTGGCCATTATGTCACTATTAAAAGTTGGATAGCGGATTATGGTTATATGTATAACGATATTCAAATGGTGCGTGGCATCATGTATCTGGCCATGATTTTGGTAATTGGTGTCGCCTGTTTTAATATTGTCTCTACGCTGGTAATGGCAGTGAAAGATAAAAGCACCGATATTGCGGTGTTGAGAACACTCGGTGCTAAAGATAGTTTTATTCGTGCTATTTTTTTATGGTATGGATTAATAACGGGAATGGTTGGTTGTTTTATTGGTATGTTAGTCGGGATTTTTATATCACTAAATTTAACGACTATCATTAAATGTATAGAAAGTATTGTTGGTCATCCTATTTTATCAGGTGATGTTTATTTTATCGATTTTTTACCCTCTGAGCTCCATATTACCGATATATTTTATGTCATGTTAACAACATTAATTTTAAGTTTACTCGCAAGTTGGTATCCAGCTAAACGGGCAACAAAAATAGATCCGGCGCGAATTTTAAGTGGGCAATAACCGTTGTTGTTTTTGCTGTCATTATCTAAAAGAGGCGATGGTTTGATTGAAAGTAATGGGTCGTTTAGCATGAAAAAGGATACTGTCCAATGATGCGGTTTTATTGTCGACTTAGAAAGTTACGTAAAAAGAAAAACTTACATCGACAAAGATTTCGTTGTTGCCTTTTTTACCGAGACAAACAGTTGATTGATAAGATGAAAACAAAAAAAATTGTCGTGTTAACCGGCGCCGGGATTTCAGCTGAGTCTGGAATTCGTACTTTTCGCGCAACGGATGGTTTATGGGAAGAACATCGGGTTGAAGATGTTGCAACACCTGAAGGTTTTGTTAGAGATCCAGAATTAGTACAACGTTTTTACAATCAGCGGCGTTATCAATTACAGCAAGCGGATATAAAACCCAACGCAGCCCATCATGCTTTAGCAAAATTAGAACATTTCCTGGGTGATAATTTTTTATTAGTTACGCAAAATATCGATAACTTACATGAAAAAGCGGGTAATAGACGCATTGTTCATATGCATGGTGAATTATTAAAAGCTCGCTGCTGTCAATCAGGTCAGGTTATTGAATGGAAAGGAGATCTAACAACCGATGATCGTTGTCACTGTTGCCAATTTCCTCAACCTTTGCGTCCCCATATTGTCTGGTTTGGTGAAATGCCACTAGGTATGGAGGTGATTTATCAGGCTTTATCATCAGCGGATATTTTTGTCGCAATTGGTACATCGGGACATGTTTATCCTGCCGCTGGGTTTGTACATGAAGCTAAACTTGCTGGTGCACATACCGTTGAATTGAATCTTGAACCCAGTCAGGTTGAAAGCCAGTTTGATGAAAAACATTATGGTGCTGCCACAAAAATTGTTGAAAAATATATTAGCGGGCTACTTGCAGAGCTCAAAGTATGATTAAGTAATAATGCATTTTATTAATATATCTGCTAAAACTGATTTGACGCAATAATTGTCATTAATTCCTTTCGCATAATGCGGTAATAGCTCATTGGGGGAAGAGAAATGGATAGGCTTTTAGAGCGTTTTTGGGAATATAGTGCGATTAATACTCAATCAAAGAGCTACACTAAATCTAAGCCCAGCAGTATAGGCCAGGCAAAATTAGCAAAGTTATTATTGACTGAACTGACAGAGCTAGGAGTTTCTACTAGCGAGTTGCTAGAAAACGGCTGTTTAATGGCGAAGCTGCCTGCCAATATTGAACATTCGGTTCCTGCGATTGGCTTTATTTCCCATCTTGACACTTCACCCGATTTTGTTGGTAAAAATGTTAAGCCACAACTGATTGAAAATTATCGTGGCGGTGATATCGCATTGGGTATTGGCAATGTGGTGTTATCGCCAGTAATGTTTCCCATTTTGCATGAAATGATAGGTAAAACGATAATTACTAGTGATGGTAAAACGTTATTAGGGGCAGAAAATAAGGCAGGTATTGCTGAAATTATGACGGCGATAACTCATCTAATACAGCAAAATATTTCTCATGGTGACATTTATATTGTGTTTACACCCGATGCCAAAATAGGTCGCGGAGCAAATAACATCGATTTAAAAAAATTTAATGCTCAGTGGGCTTATAATTTGGTTGGTAGGGGGATTGGTGGACTTGAATATGAAAATTTTAATATCGCGAATGTGAGGATAAAAATTATCGGTAAAGGGATGCTAAAGGAGAGCTCCAGAGAGGATATGGTAAATGCCTTAACATTGGCTACCCGCATTCATAATCAGATCCCAAGCCAAGAAATAGCAACGTATTCAATAATGGATCAAGGTTTTTATCATCTGAGTTGTATTAAAGGCACAGTAGAAAAGACTGAAATGAATTATATTATTTGTGATTTTGATGAACAAAACTTTGCCAAACGTAAGCGAGCTATGTTCCAAATAGCGGAAGAACAGGGAAAAGAGCTGCATCCTGATTGTTACATTGAATTGACGGTTGATGACATTTGTTACAACATGAATAAAGTGGTTTGCAAGTATCCACATGTTATTGATATTGCCAAGCAAGCAATGATTGACTGCTATATAAAACCTAATGTGCAACTGAATCGAGATATTACCCATGGGGAATTGTTAGCCGATTATGGCATACCCTGTCCTAATATTTTTACTGGCGGATATAATTTTCATAGTAAATATGAATTTATCTGTTTATAAGGTATGCAGCAGGCAGTTGATGTGATTGTTCGCATTGTGGCATTAACGGCGCAATATGTTAAATTTGATCGAGTTGCTGCGAACCAATGATAATTAACCTGCAAAATAAAATTATCAACTAGTTAAGCCAACATGTTTTATTATATACAGGTTAAACAATTCTAATCGTTAAAATACCAATATCCATCATTAATTAGTTTAGTGACTAATTGCATGAAATCCTTGTCATTCAATGCGTTGCCTAGCATATCAGCGTGAATTTCCTGTTTTTCACAAAGTATATTGATAGCTGTTATGTTTAATTTAGGCGATATTAATTGTTCACCATTAACAAAGTATTGATCCGCAACATTCAGGGTACGTAAGCCATTAAGTTTGTAAAGGGTATTTCCTTGACAAAGAAGCTGGATAACTTGCTCAACAGTATAGGATGGCTCGGGCGGCGCAATATCTAACTCATGACGAGACTGAGAGATATATGTGCCAAACCAATGATTAAAAATATGTGGTTGAGCAAGCAATTGTTGCATTATATGTTGTATTTCAGTTAATTCTGTTGGCAAGATCATAGCAGGATTGTCACGTGTCGCTATATCTGGATCGCTATAATGATATTTACCTAAGTCATTAGCGATAAGATAATCGGCAAAACTACTAAATAATTCACGGCTAGTCGGTGATCTAAAACCGACTGAGTAATTAAATGAAGTCTTAATGGAGTAGCCTTCATGGGGGAAGCCTGGCGGGATATAAAGGATATCGCCAGGCTCAAGTTGTTCATCAATAATGGCAGCAAAAGGCTCTACCTGGAGTAGATCTGGATGTGGACAATGCTGTTTTAGTGCAATTTTTTCACCTGCTCGCCAATGACGGCGGCCAAGACCTTGAATAATAAAAACATCATATTGATCAATATGGGGGCCAACGCCACCTGCTGGAACAGAATAAGAAACCATTAAATCATCAATTCGCCAATCAGATAAAACACGAAAGGGCGCTATTAAAGCAGTCGATGGATAATGCCAATGGTTAACGGCTTGTACTAGCAGTGACCATCCTGTTTTAGCCAATTGATCATAGCTATCAAAAGGGCCATGAGTGACATTCCAACTTCCATCCTGGAAGCTAACTAATCGACTATCCACTTCATCTTCCATTGCTAATCCAGCTAAATCATTAGCTGAAATAGGATCAATAAAATTAGTAAATCCTTGTTTAATTAATAATGGCTTTTTTGCCAATAATTTTTGATGAAATCTGGCCAATTGATGTTAAGTTGATAGTTTATTATTTTATTTTGCATATTTATTTTGTCAGATTAAAAATAAGAAAATGGTATTAGTGCTATTAGCTATCTGTCATGGGCGATTGCTGTCTAAAAGTCACAATCACGCGTGCTCCACCTAATGGATTATGAGTAATAGCAATATCTCCGTCATATTGTTCAATAATTTCAGCTGCAATAGAGAGCCCTAAACCTTGTCCTGGCCGTAGAGTATCAACACGTTGACCGCGTAAAAAAATCAAATCTCGTTTATCTTCAGCAACACCAGGACCATCATCATCGACGATAATGGTTAATGAATTTTCAGTGCTACTAGCGCTAACTTCGACAAATTCAAGGCAATATTTACAAGCATTTTCAATAATATTACCCATAATCTCCATAAAATCTATCGGTTGACCTATCCAAGTGATTTCAGGCGAGACATCGAGAGTCAAATTGACGCCTTTTTGTTGATATACTTTGGTTAAGGCACTGCATAGATTATCTAATAAGGCAGAAACTGAAGAAATTTCTTGGATTGCGAAATGATCTTCATTATGTATGCTTGCACGATGCAAATAATAGCCTATTTGTTGTGAAATTCGGCCAATTTGTTCCAGCATGATAGGCTCGGCTTGTTCAATGGTCATTTGTTTGCTTGAGCGCAGAGAACGGAGGGTTGATTGTAATACCGCTAATGGGGTTTTTAGGCTGTGGCTTAAATCAGCAAGTGTAGTTCGATATTTGGTATAGCGTTTTTGTTCATTTACTAGTAAATTATTCAAGTTACGCACTAATCCGTTGAGCTCTAATGGCGGATTTTGATCCAGCGCTTCTCGCTCACCTTTTTCGATGCCACTTATTTGTGAACTTAATGATTCTATTGGGTATAAACTCCAGGAAGTTACTAGCCAAAGCATCGGAATAACCAGAATAAAATTGGCTAATATAACATAACCAAACCATTCCCAAACTAATCCAGTTTTCTGTAGATCTAAAGGTAAAGTATCTATTACAACAATAGTAAGTTGTGGCAGATTTTTAGTTGCCTGATAGTGGTTGACAGAAACTGAGTGAGTTAAAGAGGAGTATTTATCTTTAATATCAGTCACTTTTTGCGCCGGTTTACTGCCGTTAGGTGAGACTTTAATTAATTCACGAGTGGTATTTAAATCGGTATCTAATTCGTACAATCCATCCTTTTTTAACCACTCTTTTTCGATGGCGTTTTCAATCGCAGGAATATGGCGTTGTCGCCACAAAATTTCACCTTGTTGATTATAAATTAAAATAAAGGCTGGGGCATTTAAGGTAAAATCAGTTGGGACATGGATATCTAACTTATTATTACGCCATTGCGCCAAGCTATAAAATAGATTACTTTGGCTACGTAGTAAGGTATAGGTTGTTTTATCAAAACTAACTAAATAGCCAACGATTGCAACGGCACCATATGAAAGTGTCAATGCTAATATTATCCCCGAAGTTGCGAGTAAAAAACGTGTTCGCAACGAAAAGGGTTTTTTGCGTTTTAAAAAATTAAATTGCGTCATCTGAATGTTCTGCGTCAAAGCGATAACCTTGCCCACGAACGGTCACAATGACATCATTAGGCCACGCTTGCATAATTTTTTTTCTTAATCGTCCCATTAAAACATCAATAGTATGGCTTTCGTGTAATTCTGCATCCGGATAGAGCTGGCGCATTAATGACTCTTTACTCACTACTTTACTATTATTACGCATTAAGGTTTCTAAAATAGTATATTCAAATGCGGTGAGTTTGATATTTTTATCTTTAATAGTGAATTCTTTACGTGACATATCAATAATAAAATCACCTAGTTGAAGTATTTGCGAAGCAAGTCCGCTGTTACGGCGCATTAATGCTTGAACCCGTGCTAAAATCTCCTCCAGATGAAAAGGTTTTGTCACATAATCATCGGCACCACTATTTAAGGCAACCACTTTTTCTTGCCAGCGTTCACGAGCTGTTAATATTAGAATAGGCAATTTAATGTTGTCCTGCCGCCAACGCCTGATCATACTTAATCCATCTTCACCCGGTAATCCTAAGTCAACAATTGCAATATCGGGATTACCCTCTTGTAAAAAATAATCGGCTTCTTTAGCATCTGCTGCATCAACTTGATGACCGGTCTTCTTTTAACTGGACAGTTAGATGGTGACGTAAAAGCGCATTATCTTCTACAATTAATATCCGCATAACAACCTCAATTTCTGAATAAATCTACTAGAAAAAGTAGTAATAAATCCTATGTTAGAAGGATAGCTGGATGACGGCAAGATATTACTGAATGAAAAGAAAATAATTATGTGGTTTGATTGGCTAATTAAACGAAAAAGTAGGGTGAGCAATCAATATTACTCACCTATTAATGTTATTTTAAATGGTCCACCAGATTGACTGAATAACCAATATAGTTGGCTGGTGTCATTGTTTTTAAACGATTTTTTTCTGCTTGTGGTAAATCTAAGCTATCAATAAATGCTTTGATGTCGCCTGCTGTAGCGCGTTTGCCGCGGGTTAAAGCTTTTAGTTTTTCATAAGGCTTTTCAATTCCATAACGGCGCATAACCGTTTGAATAGCTTCAGCCAGCACTTCCCAATTAGCATCCAATTCAGTTTGTAAATTCTGCTCATTGACTTCTAATTTACTCAAGCCTTTCAATGTCGCTTGATAGGCTACCAATGCATAACCAATACCGACCCCTAAATTACGTAATACCGTTGAATCAGTGAGATCACGTTGCCAACGTGAAATCGGTAACTTATTCGCCAGGTGATTTAATAAGGCATTGGCTAGTCCAAGATTACCTTCGGAATTTTCAAAATCAATCGGGTTAACTTTATGTGGCATGGTTGATGAACCAATTTCACCAGCGACAGTTTTTTGTCTGAAATGATTAAGGGCAATATAACCCCAGATATCTCGATCAAAATCGATCAAAATGGTATTAAAACGAGCAATACAATTAAAGAGTTCAGCAATATAGTCGTGGGGTTCAATTTGGGTTGTGAACGGATTCCATTTGATACCTAACGAAGTAACAAACTGTTCGCTAAACAGATGCCAGTTTATATCAGGATAAGCGGATAAATGGGCATTATAATTACCCACCGCACCATTAATTTTGCCTAAAATTTCGATTTGCTCAAGTTGCTGATATTGCCGCTCCATACGATAAGCCACATTAGCAAACTCTTTACCTATCGTCGTCGGCGTCGCGGGTTGACCATGGGTTCTTGATAGTAGCGGCAATGCGCGATAAAGACGCGCCATCTCTTTTAGGCTATTAATGATTTTTCGCCATTGAGGGAGAACCACTTGGTCACGGGCGATTTTTAGCATTAAGGCATGGGAAAGATTATTAATATCTTCAGAGGTACAGGCAAAATGAATAAATTCAGCCACTTTTTCAAGTTCAGGCATGGCTGCCATTTTTTCTTTTAGAAAATATTCAACCGCTTTTACATCATGGTTAGTTGTTTGTTCAATTTGTTTGATCTGAATGGCGTCATTTTCATTGAAGTTAGCGACAATTTGCTCAAGATAAGCCGTTGCTTCGGCACTAAATGCAGGTACTTCTTTAATGTCAGCACATGCTGCTAATTTTTGTAGCCAGCGTACCTCTACTTGTATACGATATTTCAGTAAACCAAATTCACTGAAAATTGGACGTAATAGACTGACTTTATCACTGTAGCGGCCATCAATTGGCGATACAGCAGTCAGTGAAGATAATTCCATTGGTAGTGACTCCCAAATTTATTAACAATGAGCAAGAATTTCTTTTGCTTGAGTGATCAAACGTTGTCGCGAAAACATTAATTGTAGGCGGCTTCCACCGACTTGTTGCCAGAGAACGGCGCTACGAATGCCAGTAAAAAGTAATGCGCGTACTTTAGCTTGTATCGAGCTATTTTGCAGCATGTCAGGAGAACCTGTTACCTGAATACGTGGGCCAATAGGGCTAATAACATCGACATAAATCCCTGCCAGCGCATTAAAAATACCGCTGGACATAGGTTCAAAATAATTTTTTTGCTGTTGAAGTAATTCAATACGTCGTTTAAGTTCATCACTAGCCGATAGATTTTTTCTTAGTCGGCGTTCTAAGCCAATGAGACTTAATAAGTAGCGGGTTAAATCGGAGGAAAGCGTATTACTTGAAGCGGTAAGTATAGCAAGTAAAGTATTTAAACCAACACGAAGATTTGCCTCGCTATTGCCATAAACCGCTAATGTGGATGTTGGATTAATATTTAGGGTGCTATTAATCATTACTTCTGCCGTATTATCGTCAATTTTACCTTCATGAGCCAATTGTTGAACTAGACGACATGCTTGGCAAATACCGGCAAATGCAAGAGTAATATCATAAAAATTTTTGCTCACATTGACTCCTGAATACGTGTTTCAATGACGCCACCGCCTAAACAAATTTCACCTTGATAAAAAACTGCTGATTGGCCAGGTGTAACGGCTACAATAGGGTAGTCAAATTGCACAGCGATTTTATTGTCACTAAGTGGCTTAATTGTGCAGGGGATATCTGGTTGTCGATAACGGGTTTTAACTGTACATTGATTGGCTTCGTTTAACGCTGGTGGATTAATCCAATGGATTTGTTGGACGATAAGTCCTGTGGACATCAAACGTGGGTGGTTATGGCCTTGGGCAACAATTAGCTGATTATTTTTAATATCTTTATCGACAACATACCACGGATCGTCGTTTGCTTCTTTTACACCACCAATACCTAATCCTTTACGTTGACCTAACGTATGATACATTAAACCTGTATGTTCACCTAAAATTTTGCCATCAACTGTTATAATTGTACCTGGTTTAGTCGGCAGATAGCGAGCGAGGAAGTCGCGAAACTTTCGTTCACCAATAAAACAAATTCCTGTTGAGTCTTTCTTTTTGGCGGTAATTAAACCAACGTCCTCAGCGATACGGCGAACGGCTGATTTTTCCAGTTCACCGATTGGAAAAAGACTTTGTGCTAGTTGAGCTTGATCCAACGCATAAAGAAAATAGCTCTGATCTTTGTTGTTATCCAAACCACGCAATAATTGATGGCGACCATCAACAGTTTTGCGTCGAGCGTAGTGGCCGGTGGCAATATAGTCTGCTGCCAGATCTTGCGCTGCGAATTCTAGAAATGCTTTAAATTTAATTTCTTTATTACATAGAATATCGGGATTCGGTGTGCGGCCAGCTTTATACTCAGCAAGAAAATGGGCAAAAACATTGTCCCAATATTCGGCGGAAAAATTAACGGTATGCAGTTCTATATCGAGTTTATCGCATACCGATTGCGCGTCGGCAAGATCGGTAGCTGCTGAGCAATACTCATCATTATCGTCTTCTTCCCAGTTTTTCATGAATAAACCGGCAACCTGATAACCTTGCTGTTTCAATAGGTAAGCGGATACGGATGAGTCAACGCCACCGGACATACCAACGATGACTTTTTTTAACTGGCTATCTGACATGAATAAATCTCATTGCGGGTAAACATAAACACAAATATTTTAACATGCAGTGGCAAGTTGCACCATAGTAGCATAAGGATTAATCTCTATTAGCCGGTATGAAATTGATAAGGGTCGATTAATGTTAACGGGAAAAATTCTCGACTGATAAAGCAGCGGATGCTTTCTGCTACTAAAGGCGAGCGCAGGCATGGACTGGATAATATTTCATCAGCAGTAAGCCATAAACATTGGTGGATATCATTATCTTGTGGGGAGGTTTTAGGCATCTCATCCAGTTCAATCAGAAAAAGAAACCGCAGGAAAGCACAGCCATCAGGGGCTATCCATTGATGAATTTTTATTAATTGCTGGGGAAGTACATTAATACCGGTTTCCTCATATAGCTCGCGGCTCGCGGCAGCAAAAATAGTTTCGTTAGCTTCTAAATGTCCAGCTGGTTGATTCCAGACTGATTTATTATTAATAATTTCTTCTACAATTAAAAACTTACCTTTAACGTGAACGACGTTAGCAACCGTAACGTGTGGTTTAAACAAAATCGACCTCCTTCCACTCACCTGGCTGTAAGTTACCTAATTGAAAATTAGCCATACTATAGCGAATCAATCGTAAGGTTGGAAACCCTATGTTGGCGGTCATACGACGTATTTGTCGATTGCGGCCTTCTGATAAGGTAATTTTTAGCCAACAGGTTGGAATATTTTTTCTTGGGCGTATAGGAGGATTACGCGGCCAAAGCCAGTCGGGTTCAGCCACAAGCTCAGCTTTTGCTGGCTTGGTCATACCATCTTTTAATAGTAAACCGTGACAAAATTTTTGTAATGCGGTTGATTCCGGTATACCTTCAACTTGCACATAGTAAATTTTTTCCATTTTATTGTTTGGTTGGGTCAATTTGGCTTGTAATTTGCCATCATTAGTGAGTATTAACAGACCCTCGCTATCGCGATCTAAACGCCCAGCAGCATAGACATTGGTGATAGGAATATAATTTTTTAATGTCTGGCGACCAATTTGGTCAGTAAATTGTGACAATACATCGAACGGTTTATTAAAGAGTAATATTTTACGTGAACTAATCATATGTTTGACAAAATTTGTGCTATTTTTGTCATGATATTGTTTTGATTTGGTCTTTTTATGCTGCAGATTTGTCATAGCAATGATTAATAAAAAATGAGATCCCTATTATACCTTAAATTAGCAAACATTGGCGTAGAAAAATTATTCAAGTACCATGCAATATTCTTACCATAAGTTAACAGGTATTGCGCTAAGATAATAAAAGGAGAGATTGATGGAAAGCAAAGTAGTTGTTCCTCAACAAGGTGAAAAAATTACACTTGCAGCAGGTAAGCTTAATGTCCCTAATAATCCAATAATTCCTTATATTGAAGGGGATGGTATTGGTGCTGATATTACTCCGGTGATGTTAAAAGTGGTTGATGCAGCAGTAAAAAAAGCCTACCACGGTGATAAAAAGATTTCTTGGATGGAGATTTATACTGGTGAAAAATCAACTCAAATTTATGGTAAGGATGTATGGTTACCCGCTGAAACACTCGATTTGATCCAACAATATTATGTGTCTATTAAAGGGCCATTAACGACACCTGTTGGTGGCGGGATCCGTTCCTTAAATGTTGCTTTACGACAGCAACTCGATCTCTATATTTGTTTACGACCAATGCGCTATTATCAAGGTACTCCTAGCCCAGTAAAACAGCCAGAATTGACTGATATGGTGATTTTTCGCGAAAATTCTGAAGATATTTATGCAGGTATTGAATGGAAAGCAGGCAGCTCTGAGGCAGATAAAGTAATTAAATTTCTGCAAGATGAGATGGGAGTAAATAAAATTCGTTTTCCAACCAATTGTGGTATCGGTATCAAGCCCTGTTCAGAAGAAGGAACTAAGCGGCTAGTACGAGCAGCAATTGAGTATGCTATCCAAAATAATCGTAAATCGGTCACTTTAGTGCATAAAGGCAATATAATGAAATTCACTGAAGGTGCCTTTAAAGATTGGGGATACCAGTTAGCACAACAAGAATTTGGTGGTGAATTACTTGATGGTGGCCCATGGATGAAAATTAAGCATCCAGAGACGGGTAAAGATATAATTATCAAAGACGTGATTGCTGATGCGTTTTTACAGCAAATTTTGTTGCGGCCAGCTGAATATGACGTTATTGCTTGTATGAACCTCAATGGCGATTATATTTCTGACGCATTAGCGGCCCAAGTTGGGGGCATCGGTATCGCCCCAGGCGCCAATATAGGCGATAGTTGTGCACTATTTGAAGCAACCCATGGAACAGCACCGAAATACGCAGGTCAAGATAAAGTCAATCCAGGCTCGATTATCCTTTCCGCTGAAATGATGTTACGCCACATGGGCTGGACAGAGGCAGCCGACTTAATCATTAAAGGCATGCAAGGGGCGATTGCCGCCAAAACCGTCACCTATGATTTTGAACGTTTAATGCCGGGTTCTAAGCTATTGAAATGTAGTGAGTTTGGCGATGCGGTCATCAGCCATATGTAATTGCCTGTTTTACTTAATTGATAACGGGAGCTTAACTGTTCCCGTTTAATTTATGCGCTGTTTTTTCTTCCCCAAAACTCCACCAAAACTCTTCCCCAAAACTGAACAATTAAACAGCAATAATTTGCCATTCCTTTCCACGATCATCGTGGTATTTATCTGTCATTTTTCTAGATTTATGGCCAAGTAATTTTTGCGTATTGATTCCTTGCGTTCGATATAAACGTTCAGATAAAGATCTTTGTTCATGAAAAGTTGGTTCATTCCCATCAATCCATATTAATCCACATTTTTTTCTAGCTTTCTTGAATGTGGTAGTTAATGTATTTGCTGTAACTCTTTCGCCTCTTTTGGCTTGTGATGTAGTGTGTCGATAGTGAACTAAATATGGACTTACAACCGCATCACGGCACAGAGAGATAACTTCACGTAATGAAAATCCAATTGCGTCACAACGTATTGATAAAGGAATGGCAACTTTAATGCCGGTTTTTTCTTGCTCAATATGTAACATGTCATTCCAGATATCAGAGAATTTCATTTTAGTGATATCTCCTATCCGTTGTCCGGTTACAATAGCGAGCAACATTCCGCACTGTAAGTAGGGCGGATGATTTTCAGCCTGCTTATAAATAACCTTCCATTCATCAAGAGAAAGCCTTTCTCTTTTGACGCGATTGCGAGGTTGTTTTGTTGCCAGTGCTGGATTATAGCCCGGTGGAACATGACTTGCGTGTTGTGCTTCCTTGAAAATATCAATTAATACCATACGCACAACCTGTGCCATTCTGTTGCGCCCACGGATTTTTACTGACTCAATGATCTCTGCGATATCAAGCGCGGTGATATCATTTAATGCTTTCATGCCGCAGTACTGGCGAAATAATTTAATTGGTTTTATTTTTTGTTTATAAGAGTTTATTTTTATTTCTTCAGCATCTAAACGTTCTTGTTGTATTTCGAGAAATTTATCCAGCCAGATTGCAACTGAAATACCCGATGAAGTATTTTTTATTCTTGCCAGTCTGTCATTAATGCTCATTAGCTGACGTGTATGTTGTTCAGCAATGATGGTATTTACCTCAATCGCAATATTTATTGCTTCTTGTTCAATTGTACCAAGACTGTGAAATTTACCCGTCAATGGATGTTTGTATTGCCAGTAGACTTTTCCATTTCGTTTATCAAGCTTTCGATAAAGACCTGGCACGGTGATTTTATGAGTACGTGGTCGAGCTGCCATCTAGAATTATCCTGCAAAGTTTCTCATTGGCGCTTTTGGCTAGTTGAGGTTTAGCTAAAACACCGACATAACGAGCATCACGATCTACCATCCACTTACGACCAACTTTTATAGCTGGAGGTAAAATCATGCTTGATTTGGCATATTTTTGCAGAACACGGCAGCTTGGTATGTTATCGCCAAACTCAATTTTTCCCCATTCTTCTAACGTCACCATTCTTGACATAACTTACCCCAAATCATTTTGTATGTTAATCACATAATCTTTTGTTTAATTAAATGCTGATGGATAGCTGACACATAGTTAACCTGATGAAGTGCATCATCGAGTGCGTCATGCGCAACAAATAGCTGACAACTAGACCGCTCTATTAAACAACTTTAACTTGCGGAAAAAGAGCCGATAAATGTTTCTATTTTTGAATCAATAAAATAGGTTGATAATAAATCACTGAATTCTTGCGCTATTTTTTCTTCCAGGTTTTCAAGTTGAACAATACGCAGGACAAAGGCAGGAACTTCACCACCGGTCAGAATGCTGTAACGTAGTTTTATCCGACGTTTACTTAATTCTTCGTATGGCACACAAGTAAACTCGAAATAAGCGGGCATCACGTCTTTGCTTTTCGCTTCGACGTTTTCAAGCACGGAACGTTTAGCGCTAAAATCGCTGTCTTCATGCTCAGATGAGTGGGTGGCTTCAATAGTGATGCGACGAACAGCACTAATCGCTTTTTTGATATCTAACGCATTTTCTTCAGCGTCAAACGCGGTGAGATAATCTCGCCAGTCCTCCAACCATTCTGCAAGTTGTTTTTGACTTTGTTTATAGCCATCGATTATAAGAAGATCTCTAAAAGGTGCGGTCTTTTTAAGACTAATAAGCGCTTGATTATCAGCATGACCGGGCTCATCGAGTGTACCAATATTAAAAATCGTTTTTGCTGTCATTTTCTCTGTATCAATAAAGCAACGGACACCGTCAGTTTGTGCATACCGCATACTATAATTAACAAAATCGACAATGCTGATAGTCTTCATAACACCACGAAAGCGATAACGGGTTAAATTAAGTCCCTCAAGTGATCTGATTTCATGGTTTTCAGGCATAATAACAGCTGGGCAATCCGTTTTTTTAATCGGATCTAAATAAATACCGGCAATGGTGAGATCCTGAATTTGTGAAATGGCTGTTCCATCTAATTGAGACATAAAAAAGCTCCTACTTTTTTAATAAAGCATGAATAAAAGGTTATTTAACGAATAATGATTAATTAACGGACTTTAATTTTCCGTCAGTTTGACCTGCAAGCGTAAAGAGTTGTCCCTGGTCTTCCTGCAAGATAGTTAATTTACCGCCTTTACCAACAAACATTGGTGTTTCTGTTGTATCTTCTTCCGATTGTTTACCGCGACGAGTAGGCGTGATGAATTTCAATTTATGGGATATTTTTACCTGATTTTCATCAAATTGGGTTAATTTAAAAACAATATGGATCTCACCCGTGCCACCATTTTTATTAACACCATTACCGACAAGATTTAATGCAGCCGATATTTTATTTTGGAATACGCCAGCATCTAATTCAGAAAGAAACTCTGGAACATCTGTTTTTCTATCTTCACTCATGCTTAGATCCTCTTTAGTATTTACTACAGATAAGGCCACTAACACTTACTTTATTTACCTGCATGGACAACAAACGAAACCCTTGTGTTAATGGCCTTATGTGTTAAGGTGCCGTCTTTCCGGCTGTCATCACTCCCACTGTTACGTCGGTATTTCTCTCAAAATACCCAGTCGTCACCAGATTGCGATCCCCCTTGTATCTTGAAAACGGTTTAAAATAGTTACGATTAGATTTGGCAAGGTGCATGCAGCCCGATTCCTCCTTGTATCTTGAAAACGGTTTAAAATAGTTACGATTAGATTTGGCAAGGTGCATGCAGCCCGATTCCTCCTTGTATCTTGAAAACGGTTTAAAATAGTTACGATTAGATTTGGCAAGGTGCATGCAGCCCGATTCCTCCTTGTATCTTGAAAACGGTTTAAAATAGTTACGATTAGATTTGGCAAGGTGCATGCAGCCCGATTCCTCCTAGGGTTTTAAGCCCGTTAATTAGCGACCGGCGCATACACTGAGTCACTCATCTGAAACCCGAACAGTTGTCCGTACTCCATAACGCATTTGCAAGGATGGGTAATCATGAGTCAGCGAAATCCACTTTGTGTGGGTATTGATGTTTCTAAAGCAACGCTGGACATAGCAGCCAGCTGTGATATTGCACAGTTTACGGTCAGTAATGACTCTGACGGTTTTGATGCCATTATCGCCGAATTGAGAAAGCATTCGGTGGTGTTGGTTCTGATGGAGGCAACTGGCGGGCTTGAAGCTACTGTGGCCTGCTCGCTCCAGGCTGAAGGCTTTGACGTCACTGTGATCAATCCCAGACAATCCCGAGACTTTGCCCGCGCTATGGGCTATCTGGCAAAAACTGACCGTATTGATGCCAAAGTGCTTGCACAAATGGCAGAGGTTATTAATCGACATCCGGAGCGAGAGCGCTTTATCCGGACTCTGCCAAATGCAGAACGTCAGGTTCTTGCTGCGATGGTCGTACGCAGACGCCAGTTGATTACAATGTTGGTGGCAGAACGTAATAGGCTGTATACCGCACATCCACAGAATAGAAAAAGCATCAACATCATCATCAAGGCGCTGGAAGATGAACTTGCCAGAATCGATGAGGATATGAACAACCACATAAGGAACCACTTTAAGGATCTGGCCGCTAGGCTGAGCAGCATTAAAGGGGTTGGTACCATGACAGTTGCTGCGTTGTTGGCGGAGCTTCCCGAACTGGGCAGCCTCTCGAGGCGAGCTATTAGCGCGCTTGTAGGCGTTGCCCCCATAAACCGGGACTCGGGTACCATGCGTGGTCGGCGAACCATATTTGGCGGAAGGGACGGAGTCCGAACAGCACTTTATATGGCCGCGCTTGTAGCAACTCGCTTTAATCCGGTGATAAAAGCCTTTTACATGCGTCTGCTTGCAGCGGGAAAAGCCAAAAAAGTGGCGCTGGTCGCCTGTATGCGCAAGCTGCTGACTATCCTGAACGCGATGCTCAGAAAGAACGAAGAATGGAATGAGTCGTACCATCACGTTTCTCCATAATTTTAACGTTCAAGACAGTTGCTAACTATTAGGTCACCCGTTAAGGGAGGGAGTGAACCCACCCATCAGTTCGAATAAAAAGCGGTTAACTAACAGCATTATCATCACTCCCCTGGCCAGTGTGACAATAGTTAACCGCTGGTTGCTACTACATAGAAAATTAACTAACGAACAGCATTGTTATTTTTGTGCGTTACTCCACACGGTTTTTGATGCCTGCATGTTTTACCACCTCAGGCTGCAGTGGTCCTTCTATTCCCCAATAGAAAGAATTTTGGTATTTTTATGATTCCCCAATAGAAATAAGGAAAAGTGTAGTGACATCAATAAAAGAGAGGCATGAAATGCTAATTAGAGAATTGAATATACCTGACAGACCTATGCAACCGATAAGCCGTGAAAAATTTGAGTTTTTAAGGAAGACACTAGGCGAAAATCAATTAGCAATAGATCTTGATTATTTAATTTCTATTGGCTTGGTAAAAAAGGGTGCGGTTGTTTTAGGTCAAAATAATAATTCACTATTTTATCCTCATCTTATGGCATTAACAGCAAAAGGTTATGATTATGCTAATATCGATACAATTGGAAACGACCTAAATGCTGTCACAATTAAAATTCACAAAAATACACTTGAACATATTGAGACGATTATCAAGTTAGCTAATTTGCCAGAATCAGAAAAGAAAATACTATTAAAACTAGTAAAAGAAAAAGGCGCAGAAGCTATTGTCGGAAAATGTGTTGATACTTTGTTTACAAACATTGGTGCTGTCACGCAGGTTCTTTCTGAGCTAGCCAAAAGCGCTTTTTGATATTAGTTATTAAAACATTAAAAATTACCTTAATGTAATTAAAAGCATTTATCTGCCATATCACATAGCACTCACATGGGTTTCGTATTGTTAAAGAGCATATTACATAACGACATCAAAATTATTTGATGCCTGTCTTTTTGCCACTTCAGGCTCGGTGGTATTCTTGGAGTACCAAACAACCAAGAAGGATAATTAACAATGTGTAATATCAGATTTAAGTGCCCTGGTTGCGGCCATAACCTGATTGTAAAAACTTTCCTCGAAATCAGGAACGTAGATGACATTGAAGGTACCATTTGCACTCACTGTAGCCGGACTATTCTTAAGGATGATATTGTCAAGCAAGCCACTGATCATGCTGCTGATATCGTCAGGGATATCTTTGGGAAGGGCGTCAAATAATTTTTTTAGTTTTTCTTCGACAATACTGTCATCCATGTATAGCGATATTGGTATTTTTTGTTTATTCATAAATCCTCCCTTCCGCTATTTTAACTGCTTGTTAAATCAGCTTTAGTGATGCCTCTCAGTGTCCGATACAGTCATTACGGATTGGCTTGCGAGGATAGCTTAACTATGCAACTATACTAGTAGCGTTCGTACATCCTGAAACTGAATTTTAATTAATTTCGATTCTTTGTGTTCACCATAAAGCTGAACCAAAAGTGCTCATTTTTCAGGTGCTATAAGTACGCAAATTTATTTTTTTGATTTTTGCCAGATCAACTTTATGATTTAAATAGAATTATTTTTTGTAAATTTCTTAGAAAGATAAAATGGGAGATTTAGGTGGAAAGATAGGTAGCGAAGGAGAGAAGAGGGCAATAAAAAACCCTCGGGGAGGGTTTATTAAAATTTAGGTGTTAGTGGTAGATCTTTTATATTGAGCATATCTAATCCTGACATATTTAGTAGGTTTACAATATATGTTCTAATATAAGGATAAGCTAATCGATGAAAGTTAACCTCAGCCATAAAATCATTTAATTTACTACTTGAAATTTCTTTTTTAAATTTTAAGAAAAAATTATATTTGAAAGATAATTCTAATGTGCCAGCAATTAATAGTACTGTTTCCATGGTTGCTTTAATGTTTTTTTTATCTTTCTGATCAACAAAGTAAAACGATGATATAGTTATGTTGCTTTTAGTATGAGATGTATTTTCTTCAAGCTTAATCTCTGAAACGTTTGCTTTAGTTATTGTAAATTCCATTTAAACCTCAAAGAGACATTCTCATAGTGTTATGAGTAACAGATTGACATTCAATCCATATCGGTTTTCCATTAACCTGCTTGCGATTAGGTTTTGATAGTGAAAATACAAAGCGATTCATTTGATTCTTTTTGTTCTCATTATCAAGCAAGCCAACTTCTGTAAGAATGGTGATAAATTCATCATCACTCATACGGCCAAGTTCTGTGAGAGCTTCTTTGACTATATCTAATTGTGATTTTTTCATACATCACCTTTTTTTTCTACTGAAATTCTGTTACCTATAGCTGACATAGGATCTTTGACACATATAATTCTACAGTTAGGAATTCTGGAATAGTATTTAATTTTCCTAATATTAGGATCAAACTTTATAAATTCTTTCCTAATGATAGCATCAAATCCAGATACTCTCATCAGAAGGTTGCATATATAACAATCATTTTGTAATAGAGTTTTTTTAATTTTTAATCTTCTTTTTTTCATTTCTTCAATTACTTTATTTCTAAAGTAATTGAAAGCCAATAAACCTTCTTCTGTATCTAACTCAATAGGTTTTTTTAGTGTTATATTAGCTTGTAACACAATATATTTATTTATTTGTTTATTTTTAAATTATGGTCATAAGCCTGAACTATTGCCCAGCGTTCAGCGTCATTAATTGGATCACTTATGCCGGCGATAAAAAAGTATGCTCCAGTTCCTAGCCATTCGTCGTCCTTTGTACTGACGCGAAAATTACCACTCAGAATCATATCTTCATTTTCAGCATTTGTACCGTGATAACCTATTAATTCCATATTAAAACCAATAAATTTGCATCCATTATTGTAATTACCCTTTTTTACTGCTCTCCACCCACATTACGATGCTCTTTTACCTTTTCTTTCCTTGACCGCTTTCATTTCTTCATAAAGCTGATCAAGCTCGTTTTTACGCGTATTAATTGCCTTCATGAAACTGTCTTTTTCTTTTTGTGGTAATTCGTTGAACATTTCTAGTAAAATTTCTTCGGTTTTTGTTAGCCTGTGATATGGTTCATCGCTTTTGGAATCAAAATTTTTTCCGTGCTGCAACCACACAACATCACATTTTAGAAATTTAGCAAGGGCATCAATCTTATCTTGTCTTGGTAGAGCTTCCCCATTAAACCATTTGCTAACTGCTTTCGACGAGACTCCCAGGGCTTTCATTATTGCAGCCCCACGTCCTCTTTCATTTAAACCAGCATTATTACATGCCTGCGCTAGCCGCTGGGAAAATTCTTCGCGCAATTTTTCTATGTGTACCATAGGTACAATAATAAACCTCTTGAAAAAAACTTTCAGTACGATAATAATGTGTACTAAAAGTACGGATTTGAGGGTGAAAATGAATGATTTGCATGAACCAATAAAAGATATCGGAATAACAAAGGTTGCTAACGCATGCGGTGTTAGCAGAAGGGCTGTTTATAAATGGCTAAAAAATGGCTTTTTACCAAAAACAGAATTTTTTCAAAAAACAAACTATGCAGAAAAAATTCAATCCATTTCAAATGGAAAATATAAGGCAAAAGATTTACTCGCTCTAAGTAAAAAAATATTGTCTCAATAAAAACCACTCTTTCACAACCCAACCTCTTTATATAAAAAAGAGAATCAACCAAATCCAATTAAAACTTTGAGACAAAAATACACGAAAACAGCGAGTTAATTAACTACTAATTAAAGTTCGGGCAGGTAGTCATGAGTAAAGCATCGTTAAAAGAAGTGGTAAAAAAGATGTGTAAATCAATGCCAGGTGGCAGATCGGCGATGGCGGGCGCATTGGGCATGTCATTAGAGACGTTTAATAACAATTTATACGAAAAAAACGGCTGTCGATTTTTTGAGGTTGATGAGTTAGAGGCTATTGAGGATTTGTCCGGCACAAATTATTTAGCCGAATATTATGCGTTACGCAGAGATTGCTTGCTGGTGGAAACGCCAAAACTGGATGAATTAGATCAGGTTGAATTATTTACTAAAAGCATTCGCACCGCAGCCCATGGCGGTTATGTCGATCAAATTATCAATAACTGATTACAAAATGGCGTTATTACCGATCATGAAGCACAAGAGATAGTGAAATATCACCGTAAACATCTTGCCGCCCGTGATGCAGAAATCAGGGCCATTATCATGCTGTTTTGCAAGTCTAAAAAAGGTGAAGCCTCAGAATTCGGGTCTGAGGCTTCGTGCGTCAAAAACACGAGTGTGGAGTATTCAACGCATGACTAGTTTAACTAAAAATCACGGTATTTCGCAACTACGTTGTCGGCCAATTTCAGCTAAAAATTGGTTTTATTGCTATGAAATCAGGCTGGTGGATCGCTGGATACCCGTTAGTCACCGATTTGCTAAGTGGGCAATTGATCATGTCAATCATTTGTACCGAAAACAGAAGCTTTTCGGCCAATATTTTCGTGATAAACGGGGTCGTATTGTGCGTTTTACTGGCTATGACTCTAAAAAAGGCTGGATATTGTTTACCTATGAAGATGGTTCGCAATGCTTTTCACCGATAAGAAAATTCCATCAGGACTATAAGCGTATTGAGGTGACGTCATGATGGTAAGGTTATTTAGCTGTACAGTTATGGCGTATGATTTAATAGCGAATAAACCGACTTATGCTATCAGCCCATTAATTCGGGCTGATAGAACTGACACAAAGTGGAGTAGTGATATAGTTGCTCAGGCGGCTTTGTTTTCGATAGTAAAATCAAAATGTACAGCTTTAAAAGGGAACACAATTTTATCGCCATCACGTTCAATAATATCTGATTCAAGCATCATTTGTACATCACGGTGGACAGCTCTAAAGTCACGATTTAAGCGGCGAGCCAGCTCTCTTATCGACATTGGTTCCGCTCCCGCCATAGCATTGATGATATTCAACCGATTTGGTTGCAACATCACTTTTGTGAGCTGTTCAATGCTGGGAAAAATATGTACGAAAGGTTCGGCTATCTGTTTTCCCGACAGCGTTTTTTTGAAGTCAGCCGTCATTTTTTCCCAGGCCGATTGTTCAGACATCACTTTAACAATAAGTGTATTCATCATATTACCCCTTCAGTGTATTGACGTCAGTCTGGAATTGGCTGATCAACTCTTCCAGAGTAGAAAATATCACTGGATATTCAGCGTCGCCGATGTGTTTATGATCGCCTTTGCCTGCTTCATTATCGTAGCGCAAAGCACACACACCATTAACAACATAAACCAGACTGTATTTGTAGTTATGCCGGCTGGCCCTAACTTTTGGATCAACTTTCCAGACTTTAATACGAATAAAGTTATTTTCTTCAGGAAAATCGAATCGTTGAAACATCATTATCTCAGACGGCATATACCAGATCTCCATATTGATGACAATTATAACATCACTATTGTCATGATGTCAATAATGTCATCATTGCTAACAATAAACAGTCAAAAGCGAGGTGATAAATGAGTTTATTGCTGTTAAAAACTCGGCCTCAGATTGTGATCCCTGAACTTGCCGCGCGTATTGGCCTGAATGAGTCCTTGGTACTCCAGCAAGTTCAATACTGGCTGACAGAAACGGACTCAGGCATTAAGCATGATGGTCGTCGCTGGATTTATAATACTTTCGAAAAATGGTTAGAACAATTCCCGTATTTTTCAGAGAAAACGTTAAAGAGAGCGTTCACGTCATTAAAAAAAATCGGCGTCTTGTACATTGAGCAGCTTAATAAGTGTAATCATGATAGAACAAATTATTACGCCATCAATTATGAGCATGAAGTGCTAATCAATCATTTTGAAGTAGATGAAAAACCGGCAAAACAAGCGCGTAAACCTAGTAAAATTCGAATAGGTCAAAATGACCCGATCGAACAGGCCAAAATGACCTCATCGACAGGGTCAAATTGTCCTGATCGACAGAGTCAAAATGACCCGATGGACAAGGTCAAAATGACCCGTTCTCTTACAGAGAGTACAACAGAGATTACTACAGAGAGTACAACAGATATCTCTTGTCAGGTTCATGACGAACCCGACGAGACAAATCCCGCCTTGCAGGTTTTAAATCATTTCAATCGAGTGACCAACTCAAACTACCGTGAAGGGAAAACCACCATGGGGTATATCCGTGGGCGTTTGGCGGAGGATTATGTCGCTGATGATCTGATTTTAGTCACTGATTACCTAGTGGCCAAATGGTCGAAAGACCCACGGATGAGAGATTACTTACGGCCAAAAACCTTGTTTAGCCCTGAGAATTGCATTGAGTATTTTGACAAAGCCAGGAAATGGCAGGAGGCTGGACGACCCGCTTGTATCGATGGGCGCTGGTTAAAACCGGGTGAGGTGGCGGTGAGTGTCGATACTGTTGCTCGCGATGAAGCGTTTCGACGATTGATCTGCAGTAGTTCAAAACCAAAAAATCGACTTGAAGAAATTGCTGCCCAATTAGCTGGCAAATCAGGGATCAAGCGAATGACTGAATTTTCCGCACAGGCCGCATGGCGAGGAATTTGGGCAAAAGCGGCGGAGCAGGTCGCGAAGGAGGAAACATGCGCTTAGCTGCAAAACGAATTTATGGGCTGGAAGTGTTACCGCTGCTCTGTTTGGTGCGTCGTTTGTGTCGCTATTTGCTGATCCGTGAGCTGAGAGGCTTTTGGCAAGATAGAGCGTTAACATTTTCCGGTTTTGAGCAGAAATATCAGTTGTTGAAGTTGGTGATAAAAACCGAACAGGCAAGGGGAAATATCTGATGGCGGATTAGGTTAGTCCAAAAATGGCAGGGTGTTGTAGCATGAGCACCGGATTTTTACTTACTGCAATTCCGGTTCAGGCACTTGGTATTGTGATGTTTAAACCGGGTAACAACCTGTTGCCATATTTCAGTGGCCGGATGTTACTTATGCCAGCGCCATCCGAATTAAGTGACGCAAAGATAGGTGAAATAGATAAACAGGTGCTAAATCTACTCATTGATGCTAACCCACCAGCAAGCTTAATGAAAATCCCGAAACTGAAACGCTGGGAAAATCAAAAATATCTGCAGTGGGTTAAGTCGCGTCCATGTTGTGTTTGCCAGAAACCAGCGGATGATGCCCATCATATTATCGGTTATGGCTACGGCGGTATAGGCGTAAAAGCGCATGATTTATTTGTATTCCACTATGTAGGGGACATCACAGTGAATTGCATCACGATACTAAGGCATGGGAAGTAAAACACAGTAGTCAGTTAGCGCTACTATTTCGTTTTCTTGATGAGTCATTGGGGCTTGGAGCATTGAGTTAAGGAACAGTTTATGAGAGAGCATGATTTAAGTTATTTAAGGAACATGGTTAAGCAAGCTTTTTATTATTTTCCTGCCACAAAAGGACAATTAGAAGCATTCATGCACACTAGTGCGACGGAAACGAAATGGCATTCAAGATTAAAAAACCGTGACGTAAAATTAGAGGATCGTTCAGTCTGTCGAATAACCGATCCCGTGAAAGTCACTATAACGCATCGTTCAGGTAGAGAGACACCACTGATTCACCCTTTGGCGTATCTTTTTTGTGATCGTAGAAGAGCAATTAGACGATTAGCGGATCATCAACGCTCATGGATATTGTATTGTTATTGTCATGAGATGAATTTTTAACATCAAGTGAATATATGTTCATATTTGTGGAGAAAATTTACTTATCAGACTGCAGATATAAAAATAACTAAAAAGGTCAAAGAAAGATTAAAAATACTGGTCTGGCTGTGTGCTCAAAAATGCGCAGAAAGTTTTGTCGATTCAGCTAGTCGGGGATATAGTCAATCTGATCTTGCTAGGTTAATGGGGGTTAAGAGGGACAATTGGAAAAAGAATTATAACCATTTTTGGTTAAGGATGGTTTCACTTTGTAGGGTATTGGATAGAGAGGCATTATCGCATCTGGCATAATGTGTCTAATAATAGGAAAAATATCAAAAAAATCATTTCTACATCTTGCAAAAGTCAACAAAATAGGTGATATTTTAGGGTAAATTGATATCTTGCCAGAATTGTATAAAACCTCTTTGATGAGGTTTTTTGTTATTAAAGGATGTGATGATAACGCTAGACGAGAATGATGTCATAAGTTATATTTTAAATCAGGTGCTCAAAACACCTCAAACAGCGGCCTCCACACCCGACAGAATTGGGGTTTTTTTATGTCCATAGAATTTTGATATGGTCGGGCGTGCGGCTAATAAAACACCCGCAAGGGAAATATGCCCGCCGTCTGTTTGCGGTTTTGAGCGCCTGGCCACCCTAGCTTAATTACTTTAATCTTGTTCTATCTCTAATTTAACAAACCTATTTCTTTTTGCATTGACGAGAAAGCAAATCATGCGCTATAGTTTACCTGCAACTGCTAAATCAGATGTCGGGATTGGAACACCGATGTGATTATCGCGACATATGCACGCCGCGAGCGTGTTTTTTTGTCGCAATCTAGCCATATTCAATGGTGGGCTGAATGGGGCAATCGAAAGGTTGGCCGTTTGATAATCGCGGTAGTTCCAACCCTGTTCAGTTCACCACCAATATAGAGTCTGGAACCTCTTTGGTGGTGGTAAATTCAGATTATCACCGGAGGTCATTGTGACACTTCAATTATCTGCTATTAATCCAAATGTTACCCTTCAGAATGGCAAAGCTATCACTACATCTCAAGATGTTGCAAACTACTTTGGTAAACTTCATAAGGATGTCCTAAGAAAAATAGAATCGTTAGAATGTTCGATTGAATTTACATCAGCGAATTTTTACGCTCATGTTCAAAAAATTGATATTGGTAATGGAGCAGCTCGTGAATCTAAAATTTACCACATGACCAAAGACGGGTTTGTGTTCTTGGTAATGGGTTTCACCGGCAAAAAAGCAGCTGCCTTCAAAGAGGCATATATTTCTGAGGTCAACCGTATAGAAGCTCAGTTACATAATTCTATTACTGTAACAGCTAATAAGATCCTGCTGACTCTACTTCCTAATGGTAAAGTGGATAGTGCACGAGTCGTGCATGACAATGAGTATGTTTCTTCTCTCGATACGCTATTTGAAATTGGTCGCCGATCTGGTTATGTGATTATTCACAAAGATGAGTTGATTAAAAAACTTTCGGAATAAATGAGTCATCTCATTGAAAAATCCGGATAGATAATGCTTAGCCTCACTTGTTTAGAGTGGGGTTTTTAATTTTTAGTGTTTTTCATCATTTTTCTTCTTTGTTTGAGGATTAGATAGAAGTTCGCTTGGAAACAAGTAAAACAAGAGTAAAAAATAAGGGTTTTGATTTAGCATGCAAAAATGAACAAAATAGGAGATATTTAAAAGCAATTTAGTATATTAGTTTATTTTATGTGTAAATTCATTTTTTATACTAAATAATTTTATTAATTTATATATATTAATAATATTGTAAGTAGTTTGTCTTTAGTTTTCTTATGATAGTAAAGTTTAGGATTGAAAATTACGGAAATATTAAAAGGGAAATAAATTAATATGTTTAGTATTAAAATATTATCTCATGTCGCTATATTTAGGGATAAATATTGAATCCTACTTTAGCAAGACTTGTTTTTAGTTGAGAAATAAGCCGACATGAAAGCTAAAATTGTGTGGAGGTTTATTTGTCTGGCTTATCTCAATCAAAATTGATAGCACGGTTATTGCAATGGATAATTAGCTGTAGTTTGTTAATAATCGCAATAATATTAATTATTTTCCTAATCAAAGAAACTATCGTCTTATCAGCATTGCTATTCAAAAATTCAGAAACTATGCCATCTTACCTTTTACTTGAAGGGATAATTACTTATTTTCTTTATTTTGAATTTATTGCTTTGATAATCAAATACTTTCATTCAGTTTACCATTTCCCACTACAATACTTTATTTATATAGGTATCACCGCAATCATTAGATTAATTATCGTCGAACACAAAGAACCAATAAGCGTGTTAGTTTATTCAGTATCAATTTTAGTGATGATTTTAGCCTTATATATAGCCAATACTAAACGTTTAATTAAATAAATGTTGTTTAACATTAAAAAGTATGTCTTAATGTACTCCTGGTTTGGAATTATCTTTTGTTATAAAAAATTTAAATTAATTCAGAGAGTACCAATATTATCGAAACATCTCTATTCTATGGATTCCTTTTAATTTAACTACAATAAGCATTCAAATCTACTTTTATTGAAACAAAAAATAAACAATTATAAGGATTCATAATGTCAAATATTATTCACGGATTGGTTAAATGGTTTGATGGTAATAGAGGATTTGGTTTTATTACTCCAAGTGATGGTAGTAAAGAAGTTTTTGTACACTATTCTGAAATCAAAAACACTCATTATCAAGTTCTTTATGAAGGACAGGAAGTTAGTTATACACCTTTTCAGGGCATGAAAGGCAATACAGCAACTAATGTTGTTGTCCTCAATAGCTAATAAAATTAGTAACAAGAAATCAAGAATAAAAGACCTTACTCTTTGGGAGTATGGTTTTTAGCTTTGTAATTTTATCATTGTTTTTCATCGTTGTTTTTCATCTCTTATTTTTCTATTCATTTTGTTTATATTGATGTCGTCATTCCAGTTTTGAAAACTAATGCGTTAAGGTAACTCGGTGTGTTAAGCGATTAGCTTAACGCATAACTTTTAACTTATCACACTAAACTCATGGACACACTCTGTAGGGAGTGGATATGCGTATGCCTGAAAAATACTCCAGCCCGATAGCCTATCTGTGGGGCATTCTGATCACCATTTTAAGTATTTTCACTTTAGAGCAGTGGGTGGCTATTGTCGGTATTGTCTGCACGATAGGCACTTTTTTAGTTAATTAGTACTACAAGCGTAAGGAATATAAATTGAAGGAATATCATTATGGTGAAGATACCTAAAAAGATAGTAGTGGCGGTGGGCGGCGGAGTAATGATACTTGCTTCTAGCATGATAATGCATTTTGAAGGGCTAAGGTTTGAACCTTATTTTGATGGCGGTGGGGTGCTTTCAGTATGCTATGGCCATACTGGAAAAGATATCAAACCCAACACCATTTATAGCCAGGAAGAGTGTGAACAGTGGCTTAATAGTGACTTACAAACGGTTAAAAAACAGGTTGATCAGCTAATTAAGTTCAAAATAAATACCTTAACTCAGGCGGCTATTTACTCTTTTGTTTATAACGTTGGCATTGGCAATTTTCAGCGTTCTACATTACTCAAAAAACTTAATGCCAACGATCTGGATGGTGCATGTGAAGCAATGAAGCAATGAAGCAGTGGGTTTATGTCGGTAAGGAAAAATGGCAGGGACTGATGACGCGTCGTGAAATTGAGTCAGCCGTATGTGCAGGCAATATATGAAATTAAATAGCTTGCCATTTTTTATTGCCATATTGGCTTCTACGTCGCTTGTAATTTTATATAACTACTATGCCCAACTTAAGATCAATATAACCAGATGGTGGCTGAATTAGACAAGCAGACAGAGCTCAAAAACAGCTATTTAAAAAAAGTAAAATTACTGCATCAACTAGATACTAAACGGACACAGGAACTTACTCATGCGAAAGTTGAAATTACCAGGCTTACTGACGATCTGCACGATAGTTCACTATAATCAATCAGAAAATTTAACCAGCCTAATGCTTGATTATGATGGAAATGGAAAAGCGGACTTACTAATCGAAATTATCGGCGAAATTAATTCGATAGAGGATATCGTGACTTAGAGCTACCAAAGCGGTTGATAATGTTGCAACCCTATGTAAATGGTAAATTCTAAAATATAACAATCAGAATTTTACCCGAAGTTATAAAATTTACAGTTTAATATGAGAAATCAAAATAGGGTAACAAGATTACCAATCATTACGGGTGGCAATAAGCTACCCTTTTTTATGAGGCGCACATGACGGTTGTTTTTGCAGCTGGCTATTTGATTGTAGTTTGTGACTTTGAATTGTGTTCGGCAATTTGTGGTCGCTATAACAAGTAAAGCAGGAGTTTCGCGACTATTTTTAAACAACGGTTATTATATTTAAAATAATATCCATTATAAGAAATAAATTAAATATTTTTTTTAATTTTAATTAAATTTAATTTTCTAAAAAGAAAAATAATCATTTGTTATCTTTTTTATTTTGATTTTTTATTACAAATTAGCGACAGTTAGGTTGTTTTAAAACTTAATCTAAATTTGTATTTTCATTGATAGTTAATGGTTTATTGATTAATAAGTCGAATAATAAAAACCGCTTTTATTGGTAAAGAACACGGCAGTTAACATACGAGGAAACGTTTGAAAAAACGTCTTTTATTATGAAATTAAATTCTATCATAATAATTATAGCAACTTTAATATCCGCAATATTTGCGGTGGTTTATAACAATTACACTCATCTAAAGTATCAATACAAAAAACTTAAAGATGAATTACAACAACAGATAGAACTTAAAAATAATTATTTATACGAAATAAAGTCGTTGCAACAAATTGATGTTAAACGTACTCAGGAACTTAATAATGCGAAAATGGAAATACATAAGCTTAGTGATGATTTGCGTAATAACCATAAGCGCTTGTTCGTCAAAGCAGTGTGTCCCCCAGATCAAAATGTTGCCACCACCACCGGCTTGGATGCTATCAGATCCACCGAATTGGCGCCAGACGCTGGACGAAATTATCTTCGTCTCAGACGTCAACTTGAAACATTAGAAGCCCAATTTTTGGGATTACGAGTAAGAGTGCAGGAAATTTATAAATAGTGATAAATTTGTTATTCATGTGCTCAATCATGATTGCATCGTTTGTGATTAATATTGCTTTGAAATTAATTGTTACATATTAAATAAGGAGTTGAAAAACCGTTTCATTTATTGTTGAAAATAGTTAAACGAACAGAGGAAAAAAACATGTACTTCATCGATTATAACTCATATCGTTCAGTCAAAAGTTTTAACCGTAGGATTCGTTTTCTTGTTATGCATTATACGGCTTTAAATTTTCAAGCTTCAGTTACTGCATTAACGGGTAATAGTGTTAGTGCGCATTATTTAGTACCAGATCCAACTGATAAAACTTATCAGGCTGCTGGTTTTAATGATGTCAGAATTTTAAATTTGGTAGATGAAAATGAGCGAGCATGGCATGCGGGTGTTAGCTTATGGGCTGGACGATCAAATTTAAATGATACGGCGATAGGAATCGAAATCGTCAATGAAGCGGGTTATGCTAATGGAAAAATGATTTTTCCGCCGTTTAATGATAAACAAATTGATGCAGTAAAAGAATTAGCATTAAATATTATTCAACGTTATCCAGATATGTCACCAACGAATATTGTTGGGCATTCAGACATTGCCATTGGTCGTAAAAGTGATCCAGGCGCTGCCTTTCCATGGAAAAAACTTTATGACGCCGGAATTGGTGCCTGGTATGAAGAAGAAATAAAACAGAAGTATATGGAGCAATTCAAAAATAAAATACCGGCAAAGGCGGAGATTGTTAAAAAACTAAAGTCCTATGGTTATGATGTATCTCAGGAAGCCAATAATAATGACTATATAAAATTGATCAGAGCTTTTCAGCTACATTTTCGGCAATCAAATTATGAAGGCATAATAGACGTTGAAACCGTGGCTATTCTTTATGCTTTAGTAGAAAAGTATTTTCCTTAATCGTTTATTAAGATTTAGCTTATAAAAAACTATCATTTAATTCTGATGGTTTTTTATATTTAAACATAACAACCCATTGAAAATAAGTGAAAATTTTTATTAAAACAAATGCTATGTTAATTTTGAGAGTTTTAAAATATGGCTAAACCGATATAGGTCAGTTAAGTTCTGATTGGATTTTAATATAAATATTCTTTTACTATAATAATTATTTTTTTAGAACTAACTATTAATATTTTATCTGTAACATACCGTTTATTAAACTATATTTACCGGTAAATTCATTAAACTTTCATTCTTGTACTCAATAAAATGTATGCTAATTAGCCACCGTAATAATATGCTCTTATATTTTATGATTTAAGTTGTTACTTTATTTTGATAACCAGCCCTAGCGGCTGGTTTTTTTGTATTATGATTATGCTTTTGGTTACCAAGTCGGCTCAATTATTACTTTATATTATGGATAATCTCTATTTAAATCGGTCAGATCTTCATCATCAATTTCTAAGTTGGTATCATTATGGCTATAAACTGGACTGCCTGAATTATAGGTTTTGGGGGTAATGTCAGTGTTATCTATCGCCATAGGATCAGTGAGGTTGGTACCATTATGGACATTTATTGCGGCATAAGTGTCCAAACTCTTTTTGATTGCCATATTTGTTGTTTTGTAAGCCTCGTTGTTAGCATTTTGTGCAGTAGTCAAAATTTTATCAATGTTAGTAACCCCGGTTTCTAAGGTTTTATTGGTTATATTATTAGCAAAATTCAGGGTGGGTGTTAGCAATTGATCATTATGTGTTATTGTACTGTTATTAAGAGCGTTATGCGCAAGTTTTAAACTTTCTTGGACAGTATATTTCATTAAATCTGTACTTTCGTGAAAAGCATATTTAGCGAAGTCAATATTTTGTTGTGCCATAACATAAGCTTGAAAATAATTTTTGTCGAGAATCGCGTTTATATCCTCGTAACTATGATATTGATTGTTATTATGTCTAGAAGTGTCAGTGATTGTTGATGTGGGAGATAAATGAGTATTGTCGGCTATTGCTGACATCAAATGACAACTCAATAAGACAATAACAATGAATGCTTTATATAATAATTTCATAAATTATCTCCTCACGATAAAAATTATTATTAAGTATAGTTTATTTTGACATTTATTTAACATATTGGCCTGTTATTCAAAAAACAGTCTGGCTACTTGATTTTTACCCTGAATAGAATAATGTAACCAATTAATAGACAAATAATTTTGTAACAAATTTTGGCTATTGATTGTTATGGTTAATAAAACACTTTATTTAAATAGAGTTAGCTAACTAAAGATAACCATATTCATAATAATATCTCTCTTTCATAACCAGCAATATGAAAGAGAGATATGATGCACATTTGTTATAAATCGATAAATAGTGCTTAATAATAATGGCTATCCTTGGTATCTATTTGCAATTTCATCTTCTGTAACACTATCAATATCACGATTATTATTGGTGGAAGTTGTACCTGCGCTATTGTTAATAATAGCTCCAGCATTATTGGCTGGGTCAGCAATCGTAAGAGCGCGGTTAGTTACAGAATTTGCCAAATTAAGACCTTGATTAGTAGTGGAATTAACAAGTTCTGAACTGGCATTGGCGGTGTTACCAGCCATATTTATACCATGATTAACAGTATCTTTAACCGCATCTATCGCTTTTTGTGAAATAGTTTTGTTTGAATCAAAAGTCTCGCTGAGCGCTGTGTCCGCTGCCTGAAATGTCGTGTCGATAATACGATTAGCCGTATTTAAGCTACCGTCAGCGGTATCCTTCACCATTCCTAAGGTCTTATCTATCGTTTTATTGGCAGAATTTAACCCCGCGTCAATGGCTTTGATAGCCACGGTTAACCCTTGAGGACGTGAGTTATTTCCATATTTTATTTGTGAAACTTTAGCGGAAAATGCGGTTGTTTTATCAAGAACATCACTGGCTGATTTTAAACCGCCACTAGCCGCAGCACCAACCATATCAAGCGTTTTATTAGTGATATTTGCGGCTATTTCTAGCCCTCTTTGCGTAGTGTCATGGGCCAAATTCAAACCGCTTTCGGTCGTTGTTTGATTAGCACTTAAACCTGTTTTAGCAACATTGTCTATAAGCCGGGAGCCATTATTAACAACTGACTGACTGAACTGATTGGCAGCGGTATTTGCTTTTTGAACTGTGTTATAACTTGCTTTTATCGCATTATTGGCGACATTTGAACCAGTTTGAAGAACTGGGTTTATAAGATGCTCATTATTGTTAGGCGTTGGGTTTCTTTGTGAGGTAACGTCAGCTATAGTAGCGGTAGAATTAAGTCCGATTAGTATTGTGATAATAGTAGATGTTTTTAATAATGGTTTCATAGTTTATATCCTCGAGAATGAAAATCATTATCAAGCATAGTTTATTTTTAACAATTAATTAACATTTGGCTGATTTTATAAATTTAATCTGCATCTCACCATTAAAATAGAGTGATTATTTTTTACTAATATGGTTAATAATAATTAACAAAATGAGACTGGCAATAAATGAAACAATTAATGGTCAAGTCAATCATTTAATATAATATTATGTGTATTACCTTCAACATCATGTGTTAAGCAATGGCGTTTGCCATCTTCAACTCCCACGACAATTTTCTCGCAAGCATATATGGCAGTAGGACTGGTCATCGCATGGCAAATATTAACTAGATTAAATTTTAAAACGGATATAATAGTCAAAATTTTAAATAAATATTTCATGGTTATTTTTAGTAGATATAAAACCGCAATTTTAAATTAACCAAATGATATTACAATATATTTTATGAAATAATGACCGATTTATTTATTGAGTTGTCTTATTAGAATTTTATATCATCTTTTACTATATATGACTGTCAAAATACTTAAAGTTTATCTAATTTAAATCGCATAGTGAGTATTCTGTAATGCTAAATATAATAATGTCTTTGGTTGATAAAAAACATGGCTAATTTTGAAGTAGCTAACGTGTACAAGGTTGATGTTTAAGCTGTAAAACTGTTTGCTATAGCTGGAGTTGATTTATTGCAGCAAATAATATCGCCACAATCAAGCTTAATAATAAATTCTCCCATGACAAAAAATACACCTACAGGTTCAGGTAATTTATTGGTTATGCATAGTAAAAATATAAGATAAAATAATTTTTAATATAAATTTAGTAAATAGAGATATAATAAGATTTTTAACATGAAAATTTTGATTATTAGCTAATTATGACGAGAATAAATGTAATCCCGCCTAGTGAATTATGCGATCAGCACTTGTTAGCTGAACATAGAGAATTAACTCGTATACCAAATTATATTGTTAAAAAAGAAGGCAATGTTACATTGTCTACGTTAACTTCATATACCTTAGGAAAGGGACATGTCATATTTTTTAGGGATAAATTGCTATTTTTACATTTGCGATATACATCACTACATCAGGAATGTCTTAAGCGGGGATTTTCTGTTATCAATAAATGGCCTGAAGAGGTGAAAAACTATTCTCATTTATGGAAAAATTATCAAATTACTGAGCTAGACATTATGATTAATAAGGCTCGGATAGATGAAAGAATGCCATTAAAACCACGATTCACGCCTTATAAAAAATGATATTATTAACAAAAAATTGAATTAGGCTTGATATTAATTTTTTTCTATAAATATTGAAATAATAGACGTTTGGTTTGAATAAAATTAGATTTTTTGGATTGAGGATTTTATAGAATATTTTAAATTTGATTTTTAGATATAAGATAACGCCCCTTTTTCAGATAATAATCTAATAAAGGGGCGTATTACTCGGTGGATACTCTTCAGTATTCATTTAATCATCCCATTTTGGACTCATCATTGCGGCGAAAATGCCAGATGCGCAAATCAGGCCGAGAATTAGTAAAAACATGATATTCTCCTTATTTTTAGTTAATGCATTTCGATAGAAATACCTCGCTAGAATGAAAGTTAAATGCCATTATTTGGCCGAGTAATTCTAGTCAAATAGTGACAAGATAAAAAGTAGTATTGTACCTAAAACATAAGTTATTTGATTTTGTTGAGGTTTCATTTAATTTTTTTCGTTTTAACAAAGAATTTGGTGGTACAAAATTTCAGAGTCACCCTCTTTATGTGATTAATTAGATGCTTTTAGTGATAAATACTGTTTATTCCTGTTATCGAAGTAATATCATGTTGTGGTGGGGGGTAACTAAATTAAATTGCGCTAGAAATAATAGTTACAATAGATAAAACTAGTTCATAAAAGATTACCAAAAGGATTATATTTTTTCCTGATATTTTAGAAATTTATTACTAATACTAAATAAATAATGTATTGATAATATAAATTAAAAACTTATTAATAAAATAATAAATATTTAACGGTTTTTCTATGAAAAAATAAATTAATAATTTAATAAAGTAATTATTATAAATTTAAATATATAATTAATGGTTTTATACAGCTAAATATAAAAATACATTTAGAAAATAAAAGTATAAAAATAAACTTGAAGCAGAAGTTGCGGAAAGTGAAATTTATATTACAGTTAAGCATTATATTTATTTTAGCTAACATATCAAGTTATATTAGTAATTATAATTAATTAGTTGATTATTCTATATGATTTTTCTTGAGCTGAAACTTAGGGTAAATGATTTCCACAGTTACAAAGTTAATATTAAATATAACGACTATCATCTATCAAAATATGAAGATAATTTGATTATTAGTGGTTATTATCGTTAAGATTTACTGGATACTGACATAATTGATCATGTGCATTAAATCTCAATGAATTGACAAATATCTTTTTATCTCTTTGCTATATTGCAGTTTGTAGCTAATCATAATTCTCACTTTTAAAATAAAAAGGTTACCTAAACAGGATGTTTATGTTACATTTTAAGGAGTTTTGCTGCTTAGTAATGTTATTATTTTTTAGTAAAAGAGTGAAATTTATACAAATAAAAGGGTTGTTTTTAAAAAAGGTTTAGTATTATTTATTAGTGTATTTGATTTATTGGACAGTTTTTATTAATACAGATAAGGGGAAATGTTTTGAGGGAACTGATAGACAATTTTAATAATATTCTCTGGAGTGGTGTATTAATCTATTTATTGCTTGGAGTAGGTATCTATTTTACGTTAGGCACAGGTCTTATTCAATTCCGCCATTTTGGGCATATGTTTACTATACTGAAGAATAGTAATAAATCAGATAGTTCAGGTATATCTTCCTTTCAAGCTTTATGCACAAGTCTAGCAGCCAGAGTTGGAACTGGAAATCTAACGGGTGTTGCTATTGCATTAACTGCTGGAGGACCAGGTGCTATTTTTTGGATGTGGCTTGTTGCTTTAATTGGTATGGCAACCTCTTTTGCTGAGAGCACCTTGGCACAATTATATAAGACAAAAGATGATCAAGGGAATTATCGTGGCGGCCCCGCCTACTATATGGAAAAGGGCCTTAAAATGCGTTGGATGGGGGTACTTTTTTCTATCTTTCTTATTATCGCTTTTGGCCTAGTATTCAATTCTGTTCAAGCTAATTCAATTGCACAGGCAACAGCAGTAGCTTTTGGTTTTAACCCTCTTTACGTAGGAATTGTGCTTGCAATAATTTGTGGCATTATTATTTTTGGTGGTCTACGTTCAATTGCTCGAGTGGCAGAATTCGTTGTTCCTATAATGGCAATCGCTTATTTGATATTAGCATTTTGGGTAATGAGCAATAATATTGAACGTTTACCAGAAGTTTTTTTACTAATTATTAAACATGCTTTTGGTTTACAGGAAGCAGTTGGCGGCGTAGTTGGTTATGGGGTTGCGCAAGCGATGACACAAGGGATACAGCGCGGCCTATTTTCAAATGAGGCAGGTATGGGCTCAGCGCCGAATGCTGCTTCACCTTATCCACCTCATCCGGCATCGCAAGGATATGTACAAATGCTAGGTGTTTTTATGGACACTTTAGTGATCTGTAGCGCAACAGCAATTATTATTATCTCTTCTGGTGCATTAGATAGCGCTGATGCCACTATTAGTGGAATTGAATTAACACAGCGAGCTCTTTCTTCAGCTGTTGGCGATTGGGGTGCAATTTTCATTGCAATAGCTATTTTCTTCTTTGCTTTTACTTCAATTATTACAAATTATGCATATGCAGAAAGTAATATGGTATTTTTAGAAAATAACCATACTGCTGGATTGTATATTCTCAGACTTGCTACTTTGGGAATGGTTATTTTTGGCTCAATGGCAGAAATGCCCTTAGTTTGGAAATTAGCTGATCTCTCGATGGGTTTGATGGCGTTAACAAATCTAATTGCAATATTGATGCTCTCAGGTATCGCGTTTAAACTTACTAAAGATTACAATCAACAACGTAAAGCTGGCAAATTAACCACATTTGATATAGATGCTTATCCTGAGATTAAAAAACAGGTAGAAGATGGTATTTGGGAAAAGGACAATTTAAAGCAATGGAATGAACGAGAAATTAACAGTTAGTTAATATAATAAAAACCTTCGTATAAGAAGGTTTTTATTGCTATATATATCTAAACCTTTATTTACTTTTTTATTAATAAATCTATTTGAGTGAAAATTAAAATGGAATGCATCTAATGCAATAGTTTGATAAAATAAAATAGTATATTTTTTATAAATCATTATCTGTCAAACGCTGGTTTATTCCGCATTGTATTATAGTTAATTTTATAATATTAGTGTCGATTTATTATTGTCCAAGGATTGGTATATTTTTGTTAGAATCTTATATATTTTTTATATTTATAGTTTATTACATATTTATTATTATAAATAGTATGGTAATTATTTGTATTTAAGACAGAGCTCATATTGAGCATTAATAAAAGATGCTAAATTAAAATAAAGTAGCTGTAGATTTATGTCATTTTACCTTAGCATCTAAAATTACCCTCCTTTTTAATGCATTATTGATTACAGTTTTGGTTAGTTATCACTAGTTTGATTAACATATTATTTCCACTGGTTAACTATTTGATGACTTTTGGTAAATTAAATGTAGTGGTTCCTTGATTTCTAATTTAATATTAGGGTTTTGCCGAAAATCGTAAGGTGTGATACCAAATTCTTTACGAAACATATAGGTGAAATGAGATTGCGAGCCAAAGCCAAAATCCAACGCAATATCAAAAATGGCTTTGGAACTATTTCTCAGAAGATTAACGGCCTTGGCAAGTCGACGTTGCCGAATGTATTTACCAAGTGAAATTCCGGTGATCTCTTTAAAAATTTTTTGCATATGCCAAAGAGAATAACCTGAGTAGGCGGCAAGCTCTTCCAGGTAGATTATTCTTCCTATGTGTTCTTCGATCCATTTACTTAATTCGTAAACAAGTGCTAAGTGGGTATCTTGTAGCATTCTGATATCATACTAGTTATTGGTTAAAGAAGTATACACAACTTTTTTTAGGGATGACAAAGTCCTAAAGCTTAATGTTTAAATAATTTATATAAAAATTTATGTTAATCTTTAAAAAAGATCAGTTTATCTCTTTATAAGTGGGTGTTTAAACCATTTTTTATCTATAATAATTTTTTTTAACTTTTACAGCTAACTGACAAACAGCATGTACCATAAATTAATAAAAAGATTTTATTGATTTCAGCAATGACGCTATGGTTACTTTAGTAAGTGACTTGATTTTTATACAGTGACATATTAATTGTTTTTTATCATGTGGTATTAAAAATATGAAAAGGGTTAGATATTGAAAATAAAAAAAATAGTAATTGCGACACTGATCGTTTTACTCTGCTTATTTTTATATTTAGTCGCATTAGACAGTTTTTGTGACCAGGATCAAAATGGTGGGAATTTCACCATCGGCATCTGTAAAATAACTGGTTATTTGCCATTTTAACTAAAATTAATAGGGTTTTAATTTTATTTAATGATTTAATATAGGCTTAAAGAAAAATTAATGTTTTAATTAACAGTTTTGACATGCGCTTTAGTTAAGGCTTGCATCGATAAAAATATTAGGAAATTAGAATAAAATGAAGGTTTAATTATGGCGGAAGAAGTTGGGCAAACGCTTAAGCGCGGATTAAAAAACAGACATATTCAATTGATTGCACTTGGTGGGGCTGTTGGAACAGGCCTTTTTTTAGGAATTGCACAAACTATAAACATGGCAGGGCCATCTGTTTTATTAGGTTATGCAATTGGTGGATTTATTGCTTTCCTGATTATGCGTCAATTAGGAGAGATGATTGTCGAAGAACCTGTAGCTGGTTCTTTTAGTCACTTTGCTTATAAATATTGGGGCCCTTTTGCTGGTTTTTTATCTGGCTGGAACTATTGGGCAATGTTTATCTTGGTTGGTATGGCTGAGCTGACTGCAGCAGGTATTTATGTGCAATATTGGTGGGATATCCCAACCTGGATTTCAGCTGCAATCTTTTTTATCGCTATCAATTTTATCAATTTGACCAATGTACGTTTATATGGTGAAACAGAATTTTGGTTTGCAATAATCAAGGTGTTCGCAATTATTTCGATGATTATTTTTGGCTACTATCTGTTAATCAGTGGAAAAGGTGGCCCACAAGCATCGGTATCAAATCTTTGGCAATATAGAGGATTCTTTCCTAATGGGATTGCTGGATTGGTAATGGCGATGGCAGTTATTATGTTTTCTTTTGGTGGATTAGAGCTCGTTGGCATAACAGCGGCGGAAGCGGAAAATCCAACACAAAGTATTCCTAAAGCGACTAATCAAGTTGTTTATCGTATTTTAATTTTTTATATTGGTTCTTTATTTGTATTGCTCTCACTGTATCCTTGGATAAATGTAGTTAGTGGCGAAAGCCCGTTTGTGCTTATTTTTCATGACATAGGCGATAAATTTGTTTCTAATTCTTTGAATATTGTCGTTTTAATTGCAGCATTATCAGTTTATAACAGTGGAGTATATAGTAATAGTCGTATGCTTTATGGTTTAGCAAAACAAGGTAACGCCCCACATTTTTTGAATATCGTGACTAAGCGTGGTGTGCCTATTGTCTCAATTGCTATTTCAGCTTTAGCAACATCAGGTGGTATTTTAATTAATTATTTATTAGATGGTAAAGCACTAGAATTACTAATGTCATTGGTTGTGACAACCTTAGTAATTAATTGGATTATGATTTGTATATCTAATTTAAAATTTAGAGCGGTAAAAATAAAAGAAGGTATTGAACCTAAATTCAAAGCATTATGGTATCCATTTGGTAATTATCTCTGTTTAATTTTTTTTTTTCTTATTTTGGTTATCATTTTACTGACTAATGGAATTCGTATTTCAGTTATTCTTATGCCATTTTGGGTTCTGTTTTTATGGATAGGATTTTTACTCACAAAATTTAGAAAACAAAATAGAGCAAATTGATAAAATAGTAACTAGTTACCCTGGTTTAAACCAGGGTATAAGTATAAAACTTAAAAATTTATTGCCATTGCCAGCGTATCCAAGCAAAAAATACATTACCGTTATTATATGTTCCAGGAACATATGTTGCTTGGATTGAGAATTGTTTATATTCAATAGAAGCAATCGGAAGTGGTAATGGGATCGGTATATACCAATATTCATTTCTGGCCGTAACGCTTAGTGTAAAACCTGCTCCTATACGAAATTCATCAAGCTCACTTGGTCACCAAATTTTTTGAAATCCATATCCGACTATGGGTTGTACTTTATTATGGGAATCAGCAAAAGCCATAGCATAGATAGAATGCCAATTTCTATTTTGATCAAAGCGGTATTTTCCAATACCTAATCCCCAAGGAGTTTCATTATATCCGGAAATTTTTTTATTATCATAAGTTAATCGATTATGCCAAATTAAAAAAGGTAGATAAATTTCGTACTGATTAGAATTCCAAGTTTTATTAATATTATAAGTGAATCTTTCGCTAAGAGAGAAAGGTTTATTACTTTTTGTATCAATGGGGTTAGAATATTTAGATATTGCTATTGTATAAGCTGTAAATATGCAGCTGGAAACTAATATACTAACTTTGATAATATTAATAAATAGTTTTTGATTCATTCTAAAGTCCAAAATTCAGTTATTGTGTGACAATATCCATATTCCTCTAATATGGTTAAAAATGTAGAATTGATTAGATATAATTAAATTTTTTTATTTTAGTATTATAACTAATAATAAAGTAAAAATGAAAATAGTAAAGTAATTTACTCAATATTAAAAATAGAATTAATTATTACCGATTGATATAGGAAGTTTATAAATATAATTTTATATCAAGCTATTTTAGGATGGATAATGTATAAGTTATTAAAATTATTAAATTAGTAATTGATATAGTTAAGGGGACCTATATATTTTTTATTGTAATTTTTTTATTTTTTTGATAGAAAATAGAGAAAAAGGTTTTTCGCTGTTAACTTTTTTAAAGTGACTAATAGCACTAAAATATAAAATAGTTTGTTATTGTAAATAAAGTATGTAATAGCATAAATATAAGCGGTAATAATATATTGCTTAATATCCATTTGCGTTATTAAAAAATCAATTTATGGTCTCAAAGGAAAAAAAATGGCAAAGATCACAGGTACGGTAAAATGGTTTAGTGAAAAAAAAGGTTTTGGTTTTATTACACCTGAATGTGGTGGCAACGATGTTTTTGTTCATTATACTGCTATTTTTGGTAATGGTTATAAAACATTGATAGCAGGTCAGAAGGTAGCATTTGATATTCAAGAAAGTTGTAAGGGTTTCGCTGCTAATAATGTAATGATTATTTGATTATTACTAAGATGATAAGTTATGAGTTACTCAATTGTAAAATAATTTATTTGATTGGCTATATTGATATTTTATTAATCTTGAATATAACAGCATGAGTGTTATAGCTAATAATAAATTGAATTTTGCTATATTGTATATTATGTGTATTATTTTATTATTGTTAATAAATTTTTTGTACTACATTATTATTGTTAGCGAAATGTAAAGTTTAATATAAATACTAGTCATGTTAAATAAAACAATTTAATCGTCATTCATTATTTAATACTCATTGATTTGAATTCATAATTTTCTATTTTTTCGTCATGTTGTTTTTTTGAGGACATGTTAAAAAAAGAAATGTGAAGCTATAATTGGTAGCAAATAAGATAAGAAATTGTTATTATACAAAAATTTAATTTAATATCGAGTATTTACTATAACGTATATGATTAAAATGCACTTAAGTAAAAAAATAACTAATATTTGTTAGTTAATTATAAAAATAGCACTAGCGTTAAAAAGAAATTGGAGTTTTAACTATTTTATGAAAAAATTTTTATGGGTTTTAATTATGATGCAAGTTTTATTCTCCTCAGGATGTTCTGATGAGAAGTCTAAGATTGAAGCATACAAAAATAATTTTGTGAAGCATTGCATAAATTCTGCAAGTGGTACTGAAGATAAAATAAATACTATTACTGATGTGTGTAATTGTGCCTTTGATAAAATAGTTAAAAAATATGGTATGAATAAGTTTATACAATTAGATAAACAATTGAAGGATAATGGTTATAGTCCCCCAGAAGTTGAGCAAGATATGGTAAATATTGTTAAGTTTTTCTTGTCAGAGTTAAAGGAAAGCACACATTAATTTTATATCTTGGCGCTGTTAATATCATTTTGATTAATCAGCGCTTTTATAAAAATTAAGTTAAATATAAAAATTAATGACATTAAATTTATTCTAGCTATTTTTAAAATCCCATATTATTTTCCATTGTTAATTTTAAAATTATTGCAAATATGAATTAGAAAAAATTTTTCTGCTAGATTTAGATAAATATTTCATATTATATAGATTGTTTTTGTTTTGTTAATATTAATTTAAAAAAAAGTACATCTATTTTTTTTGAAATAAAATTTTTAAAATTGAAATTTATAGCTTATGCTTATAATTAATA
Organism: Arsenophonus endosymbiont of Crataerina pallida; assembly: GCF_964020125.1. Taxonomy (NCBI): domain Bacteria; kingdom Pseudomonadati; phylum Pseudomonadota; class Gammaproteobacteria; order Enterobacterales; family Morganellaceae; genus Arsenophonus; species Arsenophonus endosymbiont of Crataerina pallida. The sequence continues at coordinate 1,947,586 of NZ_OZ026540.1, forward strand.
AATTAACTAAAGTGGATAATCATTGATAATGAAGCATAATCAAAATCTAGAATATACATTAGAGTCAATGGCTTATTATCTTGCTATTCAAATAGTTTCTAAAACATCTCATTCGTGGAATTCTAATGACTTATTGGCAGAATTGGCTGGAATATTGCCAATGTGTATAGAAATAATTAAATTTCAGCAAGAAAGCGTAAAGCAGAAAAGTGATAAAATTTTACAATAACAATAAATTTATTTTTTCATAAAAATGGTATGATTATTTTTAAAATATAAATAAATTTAATGCTCTCTTCTTTGTAATAAAAATTTTTAACGCTAATAATTAATTCATATTTTTCGTGCTGGCATTACCTTATTTTATTATTAATGAATATAATTTTTGTTACTAAAGTTTAAACTAATAATTTTACTTTAGATGGTATGTTTTTATCTAATTTAGCACTTATTTGAAATTCTATTTTTTATAAAATATCCAATCATTAAAATTAACTCTAGTATTTTGATTGATTCATAACTCTTCTATACTTAGTCAGTAACACCTTTTTATAATTAATTTTCATATAATATTAAAAAATTACATAATCGGATTTTGGCCTAGAATTGAGTAGTTGGGTAAAATAAGGTTTAGCAATTAAGTTTTGTTTTGAGCATAAGATATCCAATTTATACTGATTTATTTTTTTTGAATCCGATATTTTCCATTCATTTTTATATTATCAAATGTTTATTATAAATTTTTAGTAATTGCATTATTGGCTTATAACTTGCTGGAAATAATTATGTTGATTTTTTGTGGTATTACATTCCAATTGATCAATGTGTTGTTTTAGATTAAATGACATTTTTACAAAATATGAAGTTATTATTACATAATATAGATTTTTTAACATTAAATTTTAATTTCAAAAGGAAACTAAAATATCAGTTGATAGTCATATATCTTCTAAATTTTGCCTGTTGTTATACTTTACTACTAATTAATTCTTTATTTTTTATGCATAAATGGCGTATATTGCTATATATGCTTCATTTACTTATGTAAAAGTTAGATGTTGAAAACAGAATATGGAATGTATTCAAAAATCTTAACTTATTGAATATATTTGCTATATTGGTTCTCTTCCCGCGTTGTTATAAGCATGAAAACAACGTGTTATAAATGATGGTGATCGCATGATTATGTCGTAATTGACAAACTAACCGTGATCACTAGTTGGGATTATTTAGCTTTTATTTGATATTTTAACTTATAACTATAAAGTAAACGGCAATGTTGCATGCATGTGCATATAAACGTATTAGCTGTATAGAGGTAACTTGTGTCCACAATGAATAATACCAAGAATATCAGTTTGAATGCTTTCAAACAACCACGTTCTTTTTATCTCATTTTTTCAATTGAACTATGGGAAAGATTTGGCTTCAGTGGTTTGCAGGGGATTTTGACAATCTATTTAACTCAAATGTTAGGAATGTCTGAAGCTCAATCTTTTATATTATTTTCTGCTTTTACTGCACTGGTCTATGGTTTTGTTGCAATTGGTGGATGGTTAGGTGATAAGGTATTAGGTACAAAAAGGGTTATTATACTAGGTGCTATCGTACTTGTTTTTGGTTATGCTTTTATTGCTTATTCTAGTCACGATGTTTTATTAGTGTATCTTGGATTAGCAACCATTGCTGTTGGTAATGGTTTATTTAAGGCAAATCCTTCTTCGTTACTTTCCACTTGTTATGATAAAAATGATCAGCGTCTCGATGGTGCATTTACAATGTACTACATGGCTGTCAATATTGGTTCATTCTTTTCCATGTTGGAGACCCCCTGGCTGGCAAAGCACTATGGCTGGGATATTGCATTTTCATTGAGTGTAATTGGCCTGATTATTACTTTAGTTAATTTCTTAGTATGCAGAAATTGGGTTAAAGACTATGGCTCTAAACCTGATTTTCGACCAATCGAATTGTCTAAATATTTTTTACTATTGTCGGTATAGTAGCACTTATTATACTGTCTAATTGGTTATTGCATAATATGGCTGTGGCAAGAGCCGCCCTGGCGATCATTTCATGTTTTATTGTAATTATTTTTGTTAAGGAAACTATTGCATTAAAGGGTACCGCTCGCAGAAAAATGATTGTGGCTTTTATTTTAATGATAGAGGCAGTTGTATTTTTTGTACTATATGTCAGATGCCAACATCATTAAATTTCTTTGCTATACACAATGTAGAGCATAATATTTTGGGTATTAGTATTGATCCCGCCCAATACCAAGCTTTGAACCCACTTTGGATCATGCTTGCTAGTCCGATACTTGCATCGATATATAATAAAATGGGTGATAATTTGCCTATGCCTTATAAATTTGCGATCGGAATGGTACTTTGTTCGACTGCATTTCTTATATTACCATTAGGCGCAAAGTTTGCGAATGAAGCAGGTATTGTTTCTGTTAAATGGTTAGTACTCTCTTATGGATTGCAAAGTATTGGTGAGTTGATGATTTCTGGCTTGGGACTAGCAATGGTTGCGCAGCTAGTACCTCAACGCTTGATGGGATTTATTATGGGTTCATGGTTTTTAACCAGCTCAGCTGCTGCTTTTATTGCAGGTTTTATTGCTTCTATGACGGCAACTCCTCAAGGTGAATCATTAAGTCCTTTAGTATCATTGGGCATATATAGTGATGTTTTCATGAAGATAGGTATTGTAACAGCAGTTATTGCATTAATTATGTTACTTACTGCGCCATTACTTAATCGTATGACTCAAGTATAAATTAGATATCTTATACATAAGAAGCTATTGAAGATATTTTCAATAGCTTTTTTATTATTATAATTTCAAATAATTGAGTGCTTTTACCTTTCCGTATCAATTTAAACAGAAATTTTTGGAAAGTCAGCATTGATTTGATTAAGCAATTTTTTGTTAAAAAATTATCGTTTTTGAGATAGTCAAATAGCATAATAACGAGCCGGATCACATATATATTACTCAAACCTTTTGGTTAAAAAATAGTTATTGATTTTAAAAAATTGCTATGTTTTTATTTGTTTTTTAATAATAAAAGGGCATGTTTATGCAGTATCAGGATCAATCTTTATATCAGCCAGTTATATTAAAAACAGAACAACTTTGTTATGAAATCTCTGTCTGTAATTGTATGATATGTCAAAAATGGAATGGTGATCTGTTAATGACCTTTATTGTTGAAAATGGTTTGTCCATCGAAGGTAAGTACTATGTTAGTTATTGTCGCTATTCTATATGGCTAATGCGAATATTTTGCCATAAATGTGGTACGCATCTTTTTTCTAAGATGTTTAAATCTGAAAGTTATTATGCCAATGCTGTTTTATTTGAAAAGAGTAAAATGGGTTTTCTAGTTACTCAATTTTATGTTGGTTGTAATCCTTTGCATTATAACCTTATTGAAAAAACGGCATTGTTTACAGAGCAACATATCCTTAATACTTAAAAATAAATTAAACCAGTTTTTGTTAGATTTATAATTCTATAATCATCAGTATCTTGGTAAAATTTTAGTTGATGGTATTGAGGAGATTCAATGAAAATAACTGAATATAATATCAATATATCAAGGTTGTTACAGCTCACTTTGAATTTTAACTCGCTGATCTTAGCAATATTACTGGTATTTTTTTAGCTAGTAAAACTTATCCGTTAGCATTATTATTATTTAGTATTAATTTAGCACAATCATCTTACTGTTTACTTGCAGCTATCTTCAGTTATTTTCTTTATTTTGTATTTATTTCGTTATTCATTAAATATTTCCAATCAGATTATCATTTTTCTTTACATTATTTTATTTATATTGGCACTATATTTGTTGTCAGTTTGATTATTATTGTTCATAAATCTGCTGTCGATATTATTATTTATGATGGAGTGCTGTTGTTATTGTTTTTGGCTTTATGTTTTGCAAATACTGAAAAAATAAAGTGCGAACAATAGTATAAATTTATATTTCAAATTATTTTATATTGATTATAAATAGTATCTTGAATAATTAATATTATTTTTATTTTATTAACTTTCTATTTTTAGTTATAAAATATAGTGATTGTCTAGCATAAATAAATTTATATATTAATGATAATGACATTTTCATTACTTATAAGAAGAGGGAGATTTCTTTGATCAGTGTGTTATTAGTGGAAGATAATGAGTTTATTAGATTGGGAATGCAGTCTATTTTTGATAAAACAAAAGGTATGAAAATAGCTGGGCATGTTGTCTCTTTGAATCAAGCCATACAATGGTGCCGAAAACATACGGCGGAAATTATTTTATTAAATGGCAGAACAAGCGACTATGAATTAATTAAAAAATTACAAAGTTTAATTAGCAACTGTCTTGAACGTTAAAATTATGGAGAAACGTGATGGTACGACTCATTCCATTCTTCGTTCTTTCTGAGCATCGCGTTCAGGATAGTCAGCAGCTTGAGCATACAGGCGACCAGCGCCACTTTTTTGGCTTTTCCCGCTGCAAGCAGACGCATGTAAAAGGCTTTTATCACCGGATTAAAGCGAGTTGCTACAAGCGCGGCCATATAAAGTGCTGTTCGGACTCCGTCCCTTCCGCCAAATATGGTTCGCCGACCACGCATGGTACCCGAGTCCCGGTTTATGGGGGCAACGCCTACAAGCGCGCTAATAGCTCGCCTCGAGAGGCTGCCCAGTTCGGGAAGCTCCGCCAACAACGCAGCAACTGTCATGGTACCAACCCCTTTAATGCTGCTCAGCCTAGCGGCCAGATCCTTAAAGTGGTTCCTTATGTGGTTGTTCATATCCTCATCGATTCTGGCAAGTTCATCTTCCAGCGCCTTGATGATGATGTTGATGCTTTTTCTATTCTGTGGATGTGCGGTATACAGCCTATTACGTTCTGCCACCAACATTGTAATCAACTGGCGTCTGCGTACGACCATCGCAGCAAGAACCTGACGTTCTGCATTTGGCAGAGTCCGGATAAAGCGCTCTCGCTCCGGATGTCGATTAATAACCTCTGCCATTTGTGCAAGCACTTTGGCATCAATACGGTCAGTTTTTGCCAGATAGCCCATAGCGCGGGCAAAGTCTCGGGATTGTCTGGGATTGATCACAGTGACGTCAAAGCCTTCAGCCTGGAGCGAGCAGGCCACAGTAGCTTCAAGCCCGCCAGTTGCCTCCATCAGAACCAACACCACCGAATGCTTTCTCAATTCGGCGATAATGGCATCAAAACCGTCAGAGTCATTACTGACCGTAAACTGTGCAATATCACAGCTGGCTGCTATGTCCAGCGTTGCTTTAGAAACATCAATACCCACACAAAGTGGATTTGGCTGACTCATGATTACCCATCCTTGCAAATGCGTTATGGAGTACGGACAACTGTTCGGGTTTCAGATGAGTGGCTCAGTGTATGCGCCGGTCGCTAATTAACGGGCTTAAAACCCTAGGAGGAATCGGGCTGCATGCACCTTGCCAAATCTAATCGTAACTATTTTAAACCGTTTTCAAGATACAAGGATGATCCCTGATATAGGCATAATTATGTATTCTACTGAAAAGAAAAATATCTATTTAATGGAGGCGCTAGAAGCTGGAGCACGAGGTTTACTGAGTGTGAAGGCGAAAGAAAGCGATTTACTGCATGCCATTCGTGTCGTTAAATTAAAGCAAAAATATTTGTCGCCGGATATTGCACAATGGCTGGTATTGTATCAATTAGATACAGAAATGAGCAATCCTTTAAACCTATTATCTGATCGTGAATTACAAATTATGCTTATGGTGACGCGTGGTATACCGGTTGGCGAAATAGCAAAACAGCTCAACTTAAACACAAAAACAATAAATAGCTATAGATATAGAATGTTTAGTAAACTAAAAGTGCGTAGTGATGTAGAATTAACTCATATAGCTATAACGAATGGATTGATTCAAACAGAGAGTTTTTATTATAGTGCCTGAACTATTTGAACCGAAAGTATTTTTGCAGACAGTAACCAATCAACCAGGTGTATATCGTATGTACGATACATCTGGGGTGGTTATTTATGTCGGCAAAGCTAAGGATTTAAAAAAACGGTTAGCGAGTTATTTTAGAGGGCAAGTAACGAGCCGTAAAACCGAACAACTTGTTAAAAATATTGCTCAGATTGACATTACTGTAACACATACAGAAACCGAGGCTTTATTACTTGAACATAACTATATTAAACTTTATCAGCCTCGTTATAATGTTCTGTTAAGGGATGATAAATCCTATCCTTATATTTTTTTAAGTGCGGATAAACATCCACGTTTGGCTATGCATCGTGGTGCTATGAAAGCAAAGGATGACTATTTTGGCCCATTTCCAAGTGTTCATGCTGTCAGAGAAACGCTGGCTTTATTACAAAAGTTATTTCCATTGCGTCAGTGTGAAGACAGTGTCTATCGTAACCGATCCAGACCATGCCTCCAATATCAAATTAATCGCTGTCTTGGGCCCTGTGTTAAGGGGCTGGTTGCTGATGAAGAATATCATCAACAAGTAGAATATGTTCGTTTATTCTTATCGGGTAAGGATCAGCAAGTTCTTAATCAATTAATCCAAAATATGGAGCAGGCCAGTCAAGCTCTTAAATTTGAAAGTGCAGCGCGTTATCGCGATCAAATACAAGCCGTTAGAGCGGTTACAGAGCAACAATTTGTCACTGGTAATACGCAAGATCTAGATGTAATTAGCGTTGCTTATCACTTAGGTATTGCTTGTGTTCAGGTGCTCTTTATTCGCCAAGGGAAAGTACTTGGTAGCCGTAGTTATTATCCAAAGATCCCTGCAAATACGCAATTAAGTGAAGTTGTGCAAACATTTTTAGGTCAATTTTATTTACAGGGTAGTGAAATTCGTTCTTTACCAGCAGAAATATTATTGGATTTTTTATTACCGGAAAAAGCGCTATTTGCTAATTTATTGACTAAAATAGCGGGACGTAAAATTAACATTCAAGTGAAACCGCGAGGTATAAAAGCTAAATATTTAAAACTGGCTCGTACTAATGTAGCGACAGCATTGACAACCAAAGTTGCACAACAATCAACTATTCACCAAAGAATAGAGGCATTAGCTGACTTGCTAGGACTAGAAAATATTTATCGCATGGAATGTTTTGACATTAGTCATACATCGGGGCAGCAAACTGTAGCATCTTGTGTTGTTTTTGATAGTAATGGGCCCTTACGTTCTGAATATCGTCGTTATAATATAATTGATATTACGCCTGGTGATGACTATGCTGCTATGTATCAGGTTTTAACGAGACGTTATGGTAAACATGTAGATGAAAATAAAGTACCGGATGTTATTTTTATTGATGGTGGCAAGGGACAACTGGCTCAAGCAATCGGTGTATTCCAGGCATTAAATGTTGATTGGGACATAACGCGACCCAAATTGATAGGGGTAGCTAAAGGACATGATCGCAAAGCCGGCTTAGAAACATTGTTTTTTAAACCTGATGAAGAAGGTCTTTCATTACCGCCTGATTCACCAGCGCTACACTTAATACAAAATATTCGTGATGAATCACATAATCACGCGATTACAGGACATCGTCAGCGTAGGGCGAAAGTTAGAAATACCAGCACCTTAGAGTCTATTGAAGGGGTAGGTCCTAAACGTCGGCAGATGCTACTTAAATATATGGGGGGCTTACAAGCTTTAAGTAATGCGAGTCTTGATGAAATCGCAAAAGTGCCAACGATTTCATATGCACTAGCAGAAAAAATTTATAATGCGTTAAAACAATAAGCGTAGTGGAATTGTATATATATTTTATTTTGGCCAGACAATTATAGAGCATGATGCAATTAAATATTCCAACTTGGTTAACACTTTTTCGTATCATATTGATTCCGTTTTTTGTGTTATTTTTTTATCTTCCTTTTTACTGGGCGCCTTTTGTTTGTGCGTTTCTTTTTGTCATTGCTGCGTTAACGGATTGGTTTGATGGTTTTCTTGCCAGATTGTGGCAGCAAACAACCAGATTTGGTGCATTTTTAGATCCGGTCGCTGATAAAATTATGGTAGTAACGGCATTAGTATTGGTGACCGAATATTATCATACTTGGTGGGTTACATTACCGACAGTGACTATGATAGCGCGTGAAATCATTATTTCCTCATTACGGGAATGGATGGCGGAGGTAGGAAAACGTAGTTGTGTAGCTGTTTCTTGGATTGGAAAATTTAAAACAGCCGCCCAGATGCTCTCATTAGTTGGATTACTGTGGCATCCTAATATTCAAATTGAGGTAATTGCTCTCATATTACTTTATTTTGCGGCTATTTTAACGTTTTGGTCTATGTTTCAATATTTATCTGGCGCCTGGAAGAATTTGAATGAAGCTTGATCGAAATGATTGAAAAATCAGCAAACGAACCGAATTAATTAATAATAGTATTGACTCAATACATGAAACAAGTAGAATGCAGCGCATCAAACGATGCTGGGTTTAACAAACTAACTAAGTATTGTGAGAATGCGGGAATAGCTCAGTTGGTAGAGCACGACCTTGCCAAGGTCGGGGTCGCGAGTTCGAGTCTCGTTTCCCGCTCCAATATCAGCCCTACATATAAGCTAGATTGAGTAGGGCGCGTTGGCAGAGTGGCCATGCAGCGGATTGCAAATCCGTCTACCTCGGTTCGACTCCGGGACGCGCCTCCAGAATTTAGCCCAGGTGGTGAAATCGGTAGACACAAGGGATTTAAAATCCCTCGGCCTTAAGGCTGTGCGGGTTCAAGTCCCGCCCTGGGCACCATGAAATTTTCTGTTTATTATCAATACCTTAGTAAGTAAAAGCTTAGTCGGTTAAGACCGAATTTTTGTGACCAAGATCACCTTTCAGAACATCTTCAGAAGATGCTTTCAGAAGATAAATTGAGTTAATTTGAATATTTATTCATTTCTTCTGATTACCTACGACCGGTACGACTTCTATTTTTCTGTCATATCTGGCAGTCTGACCAATATTTTTATGGCCCGAAATGGCTTGCTTTTCTTGTAGTGTTCCTTCTAAATCAGATATACCTTTTGCTTTTAAATCATGAAAGGTAAAATTGAAATCCAATTCAGGGTATTTTTTAGCGGCTTCTTCTTTAGCTTTTAACCATCTACTATTAAAGCCATCTCTGATATATAGTTTTCCATTTGCTTGATGTAAAACGTATAAGCTATTAACACCTTCTTTTAATGGTAATTGTTTAGCTAATTTTATAGCTTTAGTTAATCTTTCGGACCAACCTTTTATCTGGCTTTTGCCGGTTTTCCCTTGTTTGATATAAATTCCTGCTTCCATGAGTTGATCTTTGCGTAATGCTAAAATATCTCCTTGCCGAGCACAGCAAAGATAGGCTAATTCCATGGCGATCTGAACAATAACCGGTGAAATAGAATATAATGCGTGATACTCTGTATCTGTAACATAACGATCACGGGCTATTTCTTTGTATTGTTTAACGCCTTTACACGGATTATTTTTTACTAATCCTCGCTCATATCCCCATCGAAATACTCTGGACATAAACGATTTTTCTCTGTTGGCCTGTGTTTTACTCTTTAATCCTCTTTTATCCATATATTTTCTAATATGTTCAGGTTTAATATTATCCGGATTCATTTTGCCAAAAACAGGAATAACTTTTTTGGAATATTTTTGATAATCATTCTGCGTGTCTTTCGATAATTCGATAAAATCTGCTGAACATAGAAATTGATTAATCAGCGATTCATAATTAAAAATATGTTTCTCGTCATTAACGTATTGTTCATAGTGACTCCAAACAACAGATTTATCTACATTTAGAGCACATAAACGAATTGTACGACCATTTGGGTGTTTAAACTCGTATGCAGATCTCCCACGAAATACACGTGGGGGCATCCAATTATCCGTAGGATTTTTTCGTTTTCCAGACATAACTACATAGCTCCGAAATTTGGTTTCTCAGCAAAATTAATATCAAATTTTTTTGAAGAGGGGTTATTGAAATGCTCCCATGTCGTTTTGGGGCGACCATCAGGCCTCTTAATAAAAAATATTCCCGCTTCTTCCAAAACTTTGCATTGTTTGGATGGTTTCTGATAGCCTGTTAACTCTTTCATTTGTTCATCTGTAATAAACATAGAATTATTATTCACGTTTATGTCCTCATTGAAAAACTCACAACGTAATTTTCCCTGGTGTTGGCCAGCCTTGCGCTGGTCTTTTTTAATAGCTGAATGCTTACCTTTCGATATGGATAATTTAAGTGAGGTAAATTCAGGTGGGATAATGCTTATTCTCTTTATGCTACTTCTTCAAGGTATCAAGGAATACACCCAAATAAACAATGAGTGCTGGCACTATCATGACGCCGATAACCATTAGCTCTTGCCCACCTAAATGGATATTGCCTAATTCGCCACGCTTAAATCTGATTTGCGGGTCAATGACGGCATTGGCGTGCGCAATGTGACCAACAATGAGTTCGAAGGCAAACGCTGCACTGATAAAAAGTAATGTCGTGATTAGTAATTTGATGATGTTAAGTTTCATGGTTAAACCTCGGTAAAATTAGCTTATTTCTTAACGCAAATCGCTTTGGCGTTGATATCCTTGAAAGTTTCAAATTCCTGCTCAAACTGTTTAGCGGCGAATTGGCACATATTCTCAGTGTCGAATTCCTGAGTATGAACACTTGCAAAGTTACTGGATGCGTAAGGGCTGGCGTACATGGACAATATTAAAATCCACATGGTGAGTTCTCCGTTGTTAATGAGAATAGTAATGTTAATGATAACCATTTGATTTAAATATATAAATATTTGTAAATTTAAGGTTAATTCTTTATTTTTCTTGTATAGTTATTTGGTTGTGTGTTTGCTATTCACAATTTTTCCCCTGGTGTTGGCCAGCCTAGCGCTGGTCTTTTTTATTTCCTTTTCATCGCTTCCAGCAATAAATCCTGAATTTCTCGTTTTGAATTACGGCGCGCCATCACCACTTCATCGAGTGTATCTTTAGCGACGATATGGTGAATAAAGACAGGGCGATTGTGTCCTGCTTGCGCTTGACGAGTGGGGCCGATACGCTCGATAATTTGCTGGTACTGCTCTAAGTCCCACCAGTGGGAGAAAAAGACCAGAATATTACCGCCGTCCTGTAAATTTAAGCCGTGTCCACAGCTTGCGGGGTGGGCAAAAAGCAACGGGATTTTGCCACTATTCCAGTTGGTAAGCGTTTGTGGGTTAGCGTCTAACATTTTGCCTTTTGGAAACGCGTTTAAAAGTCTTTCAAGGTCATGTTTCCAGTGGTAAGCGACCAGTACTGGCGTCCCTCCTGATTCATTAACAATACTCTCCAGTGCCTGGATTTTGGCATCGTGTATCGCTGTCCAGTTGCGATTGTCATCGCTATAAATAGCGCCTGCTGCAATTTGCAAACATTTTATTGTTTTGGCCGCGGCATTTAACGCTTCAATCGCACTCTCGCCCAATTCAAGAAACAGTTCTTTTTCCATGGCCTGATAGTGTGCTCGCGCTTTCGCGGGTAGTTCAACGTTAATAACGTTGTGTACGGGTTCGTCGATATCAAACCAATCAGCGGCATTAAGGGATAGCGTGACATCGCTGAGTGCTAACTGAATTTGTTGATGAGCAAACCCTAAAGGCTCAAACCTGCTCCACTGTTGCCCGGGGAACTGGATACGGTTAAACCAGCGAGACGTAAACGCATTATGGGTTCTGCCTAGCCGTTCGCCCTGGTCAACAAACCAGGCTTGCCCCCATAAGTCCATCAGGCCATTCGGTGAAGGCGTACCGGTCAGATTTACCCAGCGATGAACCGATTTATGGGCGATTTTGGCGAGTGCAGCGGTGCGTTTACCGCCTTTGCGTAGCCGGAATGATTTTAACCGGGTGCTCTCGTCAGCGATAATCGTGCCGAAAGGCCAGCTGTCACCTAGTGTTTCAACCAGCCAGACGAGATTGTCATAATTGACCGTAAATACGCTGGCATGGGTATTTTTGAGTGCTGTCATCCGCGTTTTTGCAGTGCCAATGATAGGCTGCACTTCAATATTACGCAGGTGGCCCCATTTAAGCGCTTCGTCAGGCCAAGTGGATTGGGCTACCCGTAAAGGGGCTAATACCAGTGTGGGTTTGGTTTCACTGCCTGATAAATAGAGATTTTCTAATGCCGTCAGGGTTGCTGCTGTTTTACCCATTCCCATCCCCGCCCAGACATTTGAGCGTTTAATATCGAGCAGGTGATTGATAATGAGATTTTGGTAAGGGCGAGGGGTGAAGGTTTTTGCGATTGTCTTTTGTTCAGGCGACAATCTGGATAGTTTTGTCATGAGTATGTAATCCGTTCCAGTTCTTTTTCATGGGGAGTTTGTCAGCCAAATACTGGTCATAAAGTCGCTGTGCGCCTTTTCTGAGCAAAACAGGGCGATAGCTAATAAAGCTATTTGCACCATGGGGGCTTATTTCGTTTTGTTTTTCGGTTAAATATTTATCCCGAGCGGTAGCGGCAACACGCCAGCGTAAATTGTTGCCGGACTTACTTTCGTTATAGAGCCAGTTTTTTGCTGCAAGGTAATGATTTATCTGTTGACTGTTTACCCCGTTAAGCATTTTGCTAAATTGGGTAGGGGTCATGCCTTCTTTAAAGAGATTTTTAAGGCAATCGTTTTCGGTTGATAGGCTTTTATTTTCCAGTAATAACTTTTCTTTCTCCTCCTCGGCACGAACAACCATCAGTGCCAGTTCTTTTGCCGTCGGTAGTAATGATTGAGTTTGCAAAACGCGTCGTTCACATTCAATAAAATACTGTCTGGCCTGTTTCCCTTTTTCGTTGCGCTCAACCATTGATAGTTCTTTTGCCATATCAAGGGAAATTGCGTATTCCTTTGCTGGACGGCCTCCGAAGGGGTTTTCCCCAGAATTGGTGAAAACTATAAAGTCGACATTTTCAGCAAATCCATATTGCTTAATCCTGTCTTTTATCCATGTGGTAAAATCTTTACCTATTTCCAAAAATTCATGTAAATCACGGGCATTAACCGTCTGGATCAATGCGCCATTAATGTTTTTTGTTTTGATAGTGATTAAATTTGACATAAGGATATTCCTCAATAGTTAAATTGATGAAAGATTGCCCCTTTAAAAAGGGGCGTTAAGATTAATTAGTGACGTTCTAAGAAGTGGGTCAGTTCACCTTCGTACCAGTGATCGGTGCGCGCGGTGATTATCCCGATTTGTTGATGGTGGAAGTGATCAAAAAGCTGTTTTATTTCCGCTAAAACGGTATCGATATTCTCACGCTTACGTAAAAGTCGTTTGATAACCTGTTTTTCAGCGTCATTGATAATTTGGCGTAATGATTCTGTGATGTAGTAAATCCGGCGACATTCGTCAGCCATTAAAGGTATATGCGCTACCTGAAAACGTTCTGGTGAGGGCGTGCCCGTCACTTCGCGCAAAGCCAGCCACACCGCATTACTCCATGAACGCTCAAACCGGAAGCCATTTGTCATACACCAGACTAAATGTGTTAGATTGCGCGTATCTGAATGGCTAAAACGCTCTACGGCTTTTGGTTGGGGTTGAGGGTGATTATAGTTAGGGGTTTGATTAACAGCTTGTTTATCGAGAATATCCAGCACCCATTTTCTGAACTCTTTTGCTACAGGTGTACGGGCAAACATGGCGATCAGGTGAGCACCACGTAGAGAGAAAATACGGGTTCGAGCCTTTAAATTCCCCGAGAGAGTTGATTCGACTATCTCGGACATTCCTACAGAAAACTCGTCGGAATTTTGTTTATATAGCATAGTTACTGCATTACTAGTTGCATACTGAAGCGCTTTTGCAAGTACGGCAGAGGTAAACCAGATTTCGCCATTACGGGAAATAGTTTCAAGAATGGTGTTACGAAAAATTAAAGTAGTCATAGCAATGATTTCCTTGTTAGTTAAGGACAATCACCACCTTTGAGGTCAATCTTGGGTGGCGAACTGGACGAGGTTGACCTTACCGGCTAACAAGGACCCGGCGAGCCTTTCGGCTCCCCCATCCAGCCCACCATTGATTCTTGATATGGGGCAGACTGACGCATAAAAAAACACGCTTCTGGCGTGCTATGCGCCTTGTTAGTTACAGCGAGAGGTCAATCCCGACATCTGATTTTGCAGATGCAAATAAACTATAGCGCATGATTTTTGCTTTCGTCAATGGGTATTTAAAATGTCAATATTTTATTATGTTGCTGCAATTCCGTTCATCATGATGCTTAGCAATCTGGGAAATTGGCTATCATAGAAATGGGGCTGAGTCTGACGGGGATGGTTTGGGTCAGTTAAGTTTTTTCCAAACTGTAATCCTCTTTCCGTCAGTGACCAGAATAGTTTTTCCTTGTCAGGATGTTTGCTACTTGGGCGTGATTTACGCTCAACAATACCTAATAATTGCAAACGTTTAAAGCCGGATGGCGGACTGTAAGGCTTACCATGCAGCAGTAAAAGCTCCGTAAAAGAGTGCGTCACTTCGCTTGATACTGTCATGCTTCCTTCAGGTGCATCAACGGCGTAAGCAGGTAGTACATCTGGCATACCAAGGGAAGATTGCAAGTTTTTCATTGCACCAAGTAGACCAGAAGGGGCGATACGCAGCTCTTGTTTGTAAAAAGCGATCATGGCTAAACCAGCTTGCACTTTATCGGTTAGCGGTTGTGTAGGTGTAGCGATAACTTCATCGAAAGTACGAATAACTTTAAGATTAAAAGCTGCGCTAATCCACATGGCGTAGGCGTAAACTAGTTCTTTAGCAACGTAAGTTCCTTGCTCGACACCTCCTCGAATGACCGATACCGGAATTCCGCCCTCGCTCAAAAATTGTTCAATTAATTCTTGAGTTTGTTTATTAGCAAGCCAATATGCAGGACTGTCTTTTTTAAGATCACCAGCGGCTTTATGTAAATCATTTAGACAATAACGCCCGAAAGCGTCTTGACGAACAACGGTATTTTCAATAACAACTAATTTAGACATGGAAACACGCCTCCGTAGTTAAACAAAGAGAATCAATAATATATAGTGACTTAAAGGGTTCTTAGTCCACAGTGGGTAAGATGCTGCTTAAATCGTGACTGTCCAGTACGATGACCTGATGGCCTAGGGCAAAAAGCCGTGCGTGTTCGCGTAATTGGTAGGGGGTGGGTTTTTCGCCCGGTGCTTTACACTCCACAAAAATAATCTTGCCATTGGGGAGTGCAACTAATCGGTCAGGTACGCCTCGTCGTCCCGGTGAAACAAATTTATAGGCAATGCCGCCGATTTTTCGCACCTCACGCACCAAATGTTTTTCAATGCTCTCTTCCCTGATTAACCGCATGGATACATCCTTTTAATATGTTCCCGTTTGATTTGCATCAGGCAAAAATCGCCGGGGTGTTCACTCCAGATACGATTATTGCGATTACGCGCCAGTCGGTTTGCCTGTGACCATGCGCGCGCCGCTTCATGGTATTGGCCTGACTGTTCAAGGTGTACCGCATCCTGTGCTGCCTTGAAATAAAGTGGGCTGTCGTTTTTTATAAAGGCCATGATGTTTGTTTTATCCTGTGTGTTATTTATTCCTTGCGATAGCGATAAGTCTCAAACCCCGCTGCACTAAGCGGTAAATCAAAAGCCCAATCCGGATTAAAACTTAACAGTGTACTTAACCCCTCAGCGGAAAATTGTGGGGTATCGGGCGCTTCGCTGATAATTTCATCATGGACGGTTAAGACAATCGCATAACCCGCCTTTTCAATGCGTGGCATGCTATAGGCCAAGACATCGCGTGCGGCGGCCTGACAGATATTTTCAGTAATTTTACCGCCGTAGGTTTTTAACCGTTCCCATTTTCGGCTGTAGGGATTAGTCCCCATGTAGGTGATTTGTCCATTCTCTATTCGCGCAGAAGGGTAGCAAAGACTACGACCTGATGGTAGACAAATTCTGAGCCAGCCTTTATCGCGACGAAGGCTAAGTTTACGGCACTTAAACACTATCCCCGGTGACTGAATGACTTGTTTTACAGTGTCTTCAATGTCGTACCAGAATGATACGGTTTGTGGATGGGCATTGCGCCACATGCGCTTAAGGGAATCGCAGGTAACAAAGACTTTTTCGCTGAGACCATACGTTTTATCTGTTTCAACGGATTTTTGATACCAGCTTATTGCCTCTCGTTTAACGTTAGGGGGAATGTTAGGTAATGCGGCTTCCGCCAGTTCCGCTAAGTCAAGGCCGTAGGCGAGGGCAAATGTCAGAAATGCCGCAACGCCTCCACCATAGCCTAAGCCGAGTTCCATTACCTTACCGATTTGCCGTTGGGCTTTGGTGACGCTCTCAGGTAAAAGATTAAATGCGCGCGTGTAGGCGAGTTTATAGAGGTCATCGCCTTTGCCGTTATCAAATTCGCTAAAAGCCTTGACTTTCCAGTTTTCTCCTGCCAGCCATGCAAGCATGCGGCCTTCAATATTTGATAAATCGGAGATAACCAGTTTCTTACCGGGGGGTGCAATAATACATCCTCTTAGCGCAGAACTGGTCAGTTGCATAATGTCATCACAAATCAGCTCGGCGCAACCGGCTTTTAACGCTTCAATCCCGTTATCAATGGTCTTTTGGTCAAGCGTGGGTCGGGGGAGATTATCCGGCTGAAAAATACGCCCCGCCCAGCGTCCGGTCCGTGAGGCGCCACAAAATTGCTTGGTTCCTCGAAGTCGTCCATCTGTGCTTACCGATTTTAACAATGCTTTGTATTTACTGGTGCTGGTTGTACACGATTGCAAACGGACTGACAGCAGTTCGCGTAAAGCAGGGGGGATGTTCGGGTCGTTAATGCGGCGCTGTAGCGTGCTGGCTTGCATATCCGGTAATGTGATGCCAAATGCTGAAACGATGTGTTGTAAGAGAGCATCGCGTTGTGTTGCGTTTTGCACGGCATTATCTGTTAATTGCTGGGTGACGGTTGATAACCGTTTTTGCTCGTTTTCAACGGCAGTCAAGGCGCTTTTCGCCAGTTCAACATCCATGCACATCCCACGGCGATTAATCTTTTGGTCTAACTGCCATAATTGGGTTTCGTCCACACTCATATTCCAACCCGGTAAATGTTGATAAATCTCGCGCATGGCTAAAATATCAGAACCTGCGTATTGCTTAAAACGTTGCCATTCCTCTGCGTGAGTTAACGCCGTGGCGCGTTGTATTTTGCTATTTTTAGGACGCGGTTTGCAAAATAGCTGTATGAGCGCTTTACCTTCTTTATCTTTGGCGTTATCGCTATTGACGTTGAAGATATCGCAAAGCGAACCAAGTGCGCCAGGTAAGCCATGTTCCAGTGCTTGCACCAAGGTATCGTGAACGCGGGATAAGGGTAGGTCAATATTTAACACCTGTTTTAAAATTACCGTATCAAACATGCCGCCGTTGTGCCAGACGGTTAAAATCGCAGGGTCATCAAGATAAGCTTTTAAATCTGTGGGCATCGTTTTATCTTGCGTTACATCCCAGACCTTGACAGAGCCGTGATTGTACGCATACGCAAAAAGTAATATTTCTGCATTTTCAGCGTATCGATGCGTGCCACAATTAATCGGAATATCGCTATAGGTTTCTAAATCGCAAAATAGTAAATTTTGCATGTAGGAATTCCTCAAAGTTAATTGATGAAAGATTTTGCAGATTGAACCCTAAACCCGTTATACTTACCTAAACACGGGAGGATAACGTTATGGGTCAGGTTGCATTTGATGCACTACAAGCATCGGAAGAACTAGAAAGTGCTGGCATTTCCAGAGAACAAGCCAGAGCCATTTCACTTGTCGTACGTAGATCGCATGAGGTTGCAGATGTTGCGACTAAAGCGGATATTGTTGAGGTCAACCGCAATATTGCTGATGTCCGCAAGGACTTATCGGCTGAGATAGCTGATGTTCGTAAAGACATGGCTGTTCGTTCTGAGAAAACGGATGCTCAAATCGCTGATGTCCGTAAGGATATTGCTCAGATAGATAAGCGCCTTGATTTTTCAGAAAAACGGTTTGACAGACTGGAACAAAAATTTGACCGGCTGCAATGGTTCTTATTGGCGGGTATTCTCGGTTTACTGTTTAAAGAAATAATCCCTAAATTATGGGGCGGTTAATTTTATCAATATGCCAGTAATAAGTGTGTTGATTGCTTAAATGTTTCTTTTAAGGCAGTTAGCGTCTTGAGCAATGCTGTGTAATAAAACAGCGATTTTCTCTCTGATAATTACTGCAATCCTGATTTTTTCAATAAAAACACCTTGTATTTCTATATGTTTAGCTTTGATTGTTGCTAGTTTGTGTAAGCCATAAATTGCTGTTTTCAACTCCTCAATATTTTTTAATACTGAATCTATAGAGGTTTCTTTTCCGGTAAGATAATTCATCTTTTACTCCTTGATTGAATCTTTAACATCTGTACAGCCCCCAACTTACCGATGCATTTTTGCCAGTCGTTTATTCTCTTTTCTCAGGTATTGATTTTCTTCTGCCAGTAGTTGAATCATCTTGATTAATGTCTTGGTTTCCTCATCGGCATAAACGGGTTGCGCTAAGTTAAGTAAATAACGGCCGTTGTTACTGGGGTTAGTGAGCGTAAGGACTTCAGTCATATTATCTAATTTCATTTTTAAGCCTCCTTGAGTTATTTACACTTTACATATCAAATTTCCCGTAAGCTAAATAGAGTAAAAACTACTCATATTTTTAATCGATGCCTGATTATTTAGCCACTTCAGGCCGCAGTAGTTTCTCTGGTGTTTTAAAAGGCGATATCGTCTTCTTCCTCAGCCATGCTCAGGTCGTCAAACTCGTCAACGGAGGCCACGCTTCCACCGCTAAAGGCATCGCCATCCCGGAAAAACTGAACCCCTCTTAAGGAGGCTGAAACCCCTTTACCATTATTGTCATAGGCATAAAATTCAATGGTGGCGTTAACGTAACAGCCAGAGTAGGGACGACCGTCCTGTGCGGTGAGTGGTGTACAATTTACGTCAATGACTAACGGACGATCTTTATTACTGGCGGTGATGTACATATTTCCGGCATAGCCATCGTATTCTTTATTGTCGCCATCGCGGAAGCAAAAACGGTTGTTGGAGTGGCAGATGCTGTTATAAATTTTTTCTACCTCTTTGGCTCCCCATTTTTCCTTAATGACCGCCTTAATCCCCGTTTTGATTTCTTCAATCAGGTCAGTACGGCTTTTGGCGATAAGGAAATTGGCACGGTATTTGAACGCTCCTTGACCACTGACTTGCGTAGGTTCAAATAATTCAGGAAAAGCCAGACGTACGTTGTTTAATTTAATTTTCATCACGTTACCTTTTAATTAGCAACTGTCTTGAACGTTAAAATTATGGAGAAACGTGATGGTACGACTCATTCCATTCTTCGTTCTTTCTGAGCATCGCGTTCAGGATAGTCAGCAGCTTGCGCATACAGGCGACCAGCGCCACTTTTTTGGCTTTTCCCGCTGCAAGCAGACGCATGTAAAAGGCTTTTATCACCGGATTAAAGCGAGTTGCTACAAGCGCGGCCATATAAAGTGCTGTTCGGACTCCGTCCCTTCCGCCAAATATGGTTCGCCGACCACGCATGGTACCCGAGTCCCGGTTTATGGGGGCAACGCCTACAAGCGCGCTAATAGCTCGCCTCGAGAGGCTGCCCAGTTCGGGAAGCTCCGCCAACAACGCAGCAACTGTCATGGTACCAACCCCTTTAATGCTGCTCAGCCTAGCGGCCAGATCCTTAAAGTGGTTCCTTATGTGGTTGTTCATATCCTCATCGATTCTGGCAAGTTCATCTTCCAGCGCCTTGATGATGATGTTGATGCTTTTTCTATTCTGTGGATGTGCGGTATACAGCCTATTACGTTCTGCCACCAACATTGTAATCAACTGGCGTCTGCGTACGACCATCGCAGCAAGAACCTGACGTTCTGCATTTGGCAGAGTCCGGATAAAGCGCTCTCGCTCCGGATGTCGATTAATAACCTCTGCCATTTGTGCAAGCACTTTGGCATCAATACGGTCAGTTTTTGCCAGATAGCCCATAGCGCGGGCAAAGTCTCGGGATTGTCTGGGATTGATCACAGTGACGTCAAAGCCTTCAGCCTGGAGCGAGCAGGCCACAGTAGCTTCAAGCCCGCCAGTTGCCTCCATCAGAACCAACACCACCGAATGCTTTCTCAATTCGGCGATAATGGCATCAAAACCGTCAGAGTCATTACTGACCGTAAACTGTGCAATATCACAGCTGGCTGCTATGTCCAGCGTTGCTTTAGAAACATCAATACCCACACAAAGTGGATTTGGCTGACTCATGATTACCCATCCTTGCAAATGCGTTATGGAGTACGGACAACTGTTCGGGTTTCAGATGAGTGGCTCAGTGTATGCGCCGGTCGCTAATTAACGGGCTTAAAACCCTAGGAGGAATCGGGCTGCATGCACCTTGCCAAATCTAATCGTAACTATTTTAAACCGTTTTCAAGATACAAGATGGATTTATCAGCGAGTGCCGCTTCGGTCACATCGTCAAAGTCGTTTAAGGGATTAATAACAAGGGCAGGGCGAGGGTCAGATTCCGGTGCGATAACGGGTTTCCCGTCTGCTCGCTCAATAAGCGCTTCCAGTTTTGCCCAGCGACTCGGTTTGTCTTTTTTAAGTAGTTTCTCAGCCTGTGGCGGACTGATAATTTTCTTGTGGTAGATTTGTTCCTGTTTAAGTTTGGCGCCTTTTAACAGTGCTTCGGCTTCACGTTCATCACACCAGGTGCGATTACCCTGTTTGCCCGTAACCAGTTTAAAGCCCGGTACTGATTGCCCATTATGTAATGCCTCAGCGACCCGATTGCGTAAGGCTTTACAAAAGCTCTCTATCAAATCGACATGCGGGTAGAGTGTTGCCATTTGCCCAGGGGTTAGTAACGTAATACGTTTTGGCGCATCACTTAATTGTGGTGCGAGCGGTTGGGTTAAATCGACAAAATCACCTTTGACTTCATTATGGACAAATTGCGCCTGGGCAAAACACAATCCGCCTTTTGCTTTGCAGAATTGGCATTGCTTGATGCCCGGTGAAAAGGCATTATCCGGGAGGGAATTGATACCGCTGTGCTCGGCAAGGGTGGCCATCTCCATGGCTTTTTGCGCCCTCAATCTGGCTAAGTCACCAAAGTCTTTTAAATCCTCAACCGATACTGCCCATTCGGACAGATGGTTAAGTCTGGGCTGATGAATAAAAAGACGAACCGTTTTAAAATCATAAATAAGGTCAAACTGATGTAACGCCCCCAGGGCATAGAGCATAAGTTGCGCATTTTGCCTGGCATCGACTTTAACGCCTTTACCGTATTTCAGGTCATGGATTTGCAGTTCACCATCGCTGACAATAATCGCATCGGCGGTACCAAATGAATTATCGACGCCGATGACCTGGGAAAAGTCAACTCGCTCCTCAACCTGTAAGATTTTCCCGTCCGCCAGTTGCCAGACAGTATCAACATAGGTCTGGACGTGCTCAATCATCTCCTCATCCACTTGTGGCGAGTTGGCTTTTAACAATGGATACGTGCCGATATAGTCTTTCGCATCAAATCCAGATGTTCGTCTACGCCCGTCACTAAACGGGTTCTGGCGCATACGCAAGATGCTTTCCGCTAACGAATGCGCCGCGCGACCTTCTTCCGCAAACGGTGATGTTTTATCGGGTAGGGTAGCGTCTAATGCGAGACTGCCGGCACATTTTAGTCATCTATGCGCTGAGGAGGGAGAAAGTTTTGCATGTTCAGCCATCGCTACCCTCGGCGTTATCATCGGCTAAAACGCGTTGGGCTTTCTCGATAAACTGAACCAGATTGTCATCGGTAACGTCACCCATCTTTTTAGCGTTGAATGAGGCGAGGATATCCAGCGCTTCATTGCGATATCCGCCTTTGACCAGTTGAGTAATGCAGGCCGAAGCCTCACTGCGAAGTGCCTTAAAATCAATCGGTTTGGCTTCTGCTGGGGTAGGCAATTCACACAGTAATGACAAGGCAAATTCGCGACGATCGGTAATGCCAAAGAGATTATCCCAGTTAGCCAGTATTTTTAGGCATACGTCGAAGGTTTTGGCTTTAGGAAGAAATGTCACTTTAGGTAACCCGTTTAAGGCGCAATAAAGTGCATCAATTTGCCCGGTAACGCTATCTGCTTTTTCGGACGCAAAAGTCGCTTTGGCTTTAGCAACTTGCGTATTGTCAGGTTTAAGCGCTTTATCCCCAAACAAGACAGACAGGGCGACCACGTGACGCAAATCAAGTGATTCAATATCCACCGGTTCGGGCTTAGGCGCTACTTCAGGTGCTTCAATAATCGGCTCAATTGGTTTAACGGCTTTAGCAGGTTTCGTTTCGGTCTTAGGGGCTTTAACCTTTTTCTCGGCGACAACGGGGGCTGGTTTGTCTTCGGCTTTAGTGTGTGCTTTGACAACAGGCTCAGGTTCAATCGCTTCTTGAGGTTCAATGGTAACCGATGGCGCAACAGGTTGTGGCTTAACATCCGGTGTGAAGGGTTTCGGCTTTTTCACCCCTGTCGGTTCGTTTGGGTCACTGGGGTCATTTTCAGTATGTCCGACCAACTGACTGATTAACATTTTATGGGCTTCGGCCAGTTGATTGTGCGCCATGATCATTTGCGTGTGGTTTTCTGCCAGTCTTGCCAGCAGGGGGCTATTTGCGGTAAGCATGATGTGTCGACCTCAACGATATAAAGTGACCGGGAATTGGTGATTGGCATTCCGTTTTAGCACTTCAAGTTTTCTCAAATAGCGTAAACGCCGGACGTTGTTATTCATCGGAAATCGCTCCGATGACAGGATTTTTGCTTTTTGCATGGTGGTTTTTCCGATGGAATGGGTTAAATAGGGGATGCCTGATTATTTAGCCACTTCAGGCCGCAGTGGTTTCTCTTGTACCCCTACAGAGAGAAATTGGCTAAAATAATTTCACCCTTACAGAGTGAGAGAGTTTTATGTCAGAAGATAAAAACATTATTACTAAAATAACTGAGGTGTTAACAAATACGACTTCATCTGTTGGTCAGGCTTTTAGTGCTGGACGGGCTATTCTCAGTATGAAAATCGATTATGAAGTCAAATCAAAAACGATAGATTTATTAAATAAATTAGGTGCGGTATCCCAACAACAAATACTACTTCAAGAACTTTTGATGATGGCAAAGAATCGCATCATTGAGCTTGAAAAAGAGGTTAATAACAAAGAGCAATGGTTGATTGAAAAATCTAATTATGAACTTTATACCCCTAAACCGGGTACGGTAGTCTACCGTAGCAAAATACCTGAAAGTGCTGAGCAAAAACCTCACTATCTTTGTATTCATTGCTATGAGTCTGGCGTGAAATCGATACTTCAATATGCGGTCACTAAACCAGTTACTACGTCTTTGCATAGCGCGCTTTTCCATTGTCATAGATGCAATGCCTATTATGATTTCCCTTATGAGTATGTTAGGGATTACCCGTGATCAATAATTTTATTGAGTTGCCTGATATTTCTGGCGCGTCAGGCTCGCCCCCTTTGTGGTTTACGACAACACACAAATCAGGTTAATATGTGCCTACGACAACACATAAAAGAGAAACAATATTAACAATGGCTAAATATATGGTGCGAGTTGAACTGCATGATGCTGATTCAAAACAATATGAAATTCTTCATGAAAGGATGGAATCACTTGGATTTTATCGAACACTCATGAGCGATAATAACAGACTGCTCAAATTACCAGATGCCACATATCAAGGTGATACATCTATCACTGCAAAAGATATATGCAATCAAGTTAATCGTATTGCCCATCCTCTATCTTACGGTAGTCCATCTATAATAGTTTGTAGCATGGTTGACGATTGGGAAGCCTGGTTACCGTATACATCATGAATTGGCAAAACCAAAATTCATATTATTTTTGCCCCAATCTTTACCAGCATCTCTTTCTGATGCTTCTCTTTCCAGCGCAATAAAACCATCTCTGATAGCCGATGCAAGTGCTTTCGCCCTGACATTATCGATAGCGCGATTTGAATCCATTTCCGCCTGTAATGCATACAGTAACGCTTCGCTGGCTTTCTTTTGAGATTTTTCACTCAATTCTTCAAATTTCATCATTTCTCCTAAATTAGAATGTAATATGTCAGTGCGAAACTTATGTATTTTCTACAATTAACCTACCTCCGCATTCTGGGCAATAGTTCATGTCGTTTTCTTTCGGGCCACCATCCATGAATTGAAATGTAAATCCGCAAGATGCGTCCCAATAATAATCTGAATCAATCCAAGACCATTCACATTCTTTACGCTCTTTTCCGTCATTATCAAGCATTTGCACTAACTCCAAAATGTGACTTAGGTTTATTGTTAAACTCTTTAGCGCTGTACAAAGCTACTTTAGGCAAGCAGCAATTATCAAATGCGTCATAAACTTTAGTAGGACGAATTGATATAGCTTTTTCTACACGATTTATCACTTTTCTTTTCAGTGAAAGAATAGGGCGTTTAGTGTTTGGCGTTGTTTGGATTTAACGCTGCTTTTAATGCCATATTAAGCGCTTTGTTATAGTGATAGGCTGCTTGCTTGGCGCTTCTACGCTCATGTCGACGACGGCGAGCATTATCATAACCATGAAAGTTACACATATGACCTCCTGACAATGGGGTTTGGTGGTGTGTGATAAAGCTAACAAGTCAAATTTACAGCCATATTGGTAGTGCCCTGGTGTTGGTTTTTAACTTAATGGCTGTATTTTGGTTATTCACACACCCCAAAACCGACTGTTTGGCGCATCATCTTTCTTGCTCTGACGCTACAGGGAAATATTTATCCAAGAATGTTTGTAGTAAAGCGAGGAGTTTTTCAGCCTTGGCTTCCCATCTACCAATAAAAAAACTCAAATCAGTATTTTGAACTACACCAAGATAAAAAACGATTGGGAGAGCAAGAATTATAAATAAAAACCTAATCGAAATATTGATATATCTGAGCATTTTGTTCACCGTAAAAAGGGCTAAAGCGCGGTGCTTGTTAACGTAATTTATTCATTGCCTGCTTTTAACCACGTCAGGCGAGGTGGTATCCTTATGGTTCGATTAACTTATAAGGAAAAAGTAATGTCCAATAAAAATGAAAAATTTGTATGCTATAAATACGATGCTCGCGCTTTCCTTCCCGTCAATAATCACGGTTTTCCTACTTAACTGTTCGTTATCCATTTTTGACCTCTTGATATTGGTATCTGATGTGCAAATGTCGTCACTCACCATAGGCCACTTCGCAAAATGACCTATAATTAGTGTTTTTTGCGTTTGCATTTCTTTTTCTGTCAGTGTTGCCCTTTCACGACCATTTTTATCAAATGGGGCTAATCTTCTCGCCAACCGGATCGCGTTTGACGGTACATCGCATTTTATGCGTAGGGGTCTATACAGAAAAATCTGTGCGGTTCCGACTTTCTAAATTGTTAAAGAGCGTGAGTTTTATTCTTAATACACATCTGATAAGATTTCTTTCCTAATGTTAAGTTTGCTAAATGTTGCTGTCAAGGGTTAAGTTAAGATATGTGAATTTTTTTTTAAAAAGAAAACTAAAAACCTAAGTTGAATTTAGATTTTTAGCGAGAGAATTGAGTGGGGAAAATATTTTAAATGAGAACAGAATACCAAAAAACTTTGCCAATAATTTTTATATTAAATACTTCAGATCCTGTATAATCTTCATCAGCATATTCATCTCTATTGTAAGACCTTAGTCGTATACCTCCAGGTATACGGTATAAGATTTTGATGCGTAGCATTCCTTCCTGTTCTATAGCATACATTTGTCCATCTTTTATATCCTTATTTGATGAATCTATTCCTGCGACAGCACCGTCAGGAACAACAGGTTCCATGCTGTTACCTGTTATGGTTACACAACCAGCGGTTTGAGGATCAACGCCTGCTTTTTTTAAAGTTGAAAGCGCAAACCGTAATTTATATCCATTATGATCTAGCTCAACAAAAGAACCTTTACCCGCGGATAGCGATATTTCTTTAAAGAACGGGAGTTCAACTTCATCTTTACTAAGTGGTGTATTTGCATCCCACGGTGCAAAAGTACCAATAATTTTTGCGTTTGCCAGTGGAATGTTTGCCTCAGGATTTTTTTCACTCCCATTAAGCAGCCATTCGACAGTTACTCCAAGAGCTTTAGCCAAACTCACAAGATTTTTTCCGTTTGGCTCTGTAGTACCGGATTCCCATTGTGAAATAGTTGCTTTTGATACGCCAATTCGCTTCCCTAAAGATTCTTGAGTAATTTTGTTGTTATTGCGAGCTTGACGAATTCTTTCAGATTGCATGGTTTTATCTCCAAAATGAGTTTAGATAGCTTAACTCTTTTGATGTTATGTTATCTTAACTTATTTGTTTAGCTTTCTTAACATGATTGATATATCTTTCGGAGGTCATAATTATGAAGAAAAGTGAAGCGATTTATTTGGCAGGTAATATAACTAAGTTAGCGAATTTATTAAAAATCACAAAAAGCGCAGTATCACAATGGAGTGATGATATCCCAGAATTACGCGCATTACAGCTTGAAAAATTAGTTAATGACAAGAGTGAAAATTATAGCA
The DNA here is from genome assembly GCF_964020125.1 of Arsenophonus endosymbiont of Crataerina pallida. Classification (NCBI taxonomy): domain Bacteria; kingdom Pseudomonadati; phylum Pseudomonadota; class Gammaproteobacteria; order Enterobacterales; family Morganellaceae; genus Arsenophonus; species Arsenophonus endosymbiont of Crataerina pallida. The sequence continues at coordinate 1,974,395 of NZ_OZ026540.1, forward strand.
TAAAGGCCAAATAACCCATGCAAATCAATTATTCCGTCGGGCGTAGTGTGAGTGATCAGCGCCCGAGTCCTGCTGTTGCTGGCTCTTTTGCCGAGTATCAGCAGGCAATCAAAAAATTAACCAAGCATATTAATATTAGTCCCTCCGATCCAAAAGCCATTTTCGACAAAAAGAAAAAAGCCCTTAATTATATCTGGGGCGCGATGAAAAATGCCAAGAAAGGGCGTAACGCGCTTAATGCGGGTAGCCGCAGCGTGTTATGGCTTGACATGGATGGTTGTACCTTAGATGCGTGGGAAATGCTTACAGGCATTCTCAGTTTTTATCAATGTTTTGCCTATACCACTGCCAGTCATGAACATCCCGTTGTGCAGGGTGAGCAACGCTGGCGTATTGGTTTTTTGTTATCTCGTGAGGTGACTGCCTCCGAATATGCACAACTAGGACCACGGATTGAGCAGGAGTTGATGGATTGTTTCGAATTGCTCAGCGATTTGGCGATTAAGTGGGACCGTTCAGTCTATGAGCCTTCGCATATGGTTTTTGCACCACATGAAGGAGCTAAATACGAAAGTTTTGAAGGCACAGTGGTTGATGTTGCTACACTTTTAGCTTCCGATAATACGCCTGTTATTGAGCAGGTTGATCTCCCTAAGCCCGATAATGACGATCTAACCCGTCTAGTCGATTTGCAAAATATTAATGACCAGACGTTCGAAGATTTACGTTCTGCACTATGGTATCCGAAAATATTAAACCAGGCGGAGAACTACCCTTCATGGGTGGATATGGGCAATCGCCTCGCCTGGTTTAAAGACACACCCTTTGAGCAGGAAGCTAAAAAGATGTGGCTTGATTGGTCTTCTGCCGCCGATAAAGGAGACATATCCGCGGCAGAAGCCAAATGGCCTGAACTACGTGCCGAAAGAACAGGCTATCAAGCGATATTCAGTTTAGAGCAAAAAGAAGGATGGGTAAATCCCGGGGCAGCGCGATTGAAAACGGCGGTTGCTACAATTGATGAGTTCGAAGATCTAACAGACCCTACTGAAAATTCAAAATGGCCTACGTTTAAACGCAATAAAACGTCAGGCCAAATTGAAGCCACCATTGACAACGCGGCTAAAGCGGTTATGTGCCCTGATTTTGTCGGGGTAGAAATTCGGTTTGATACTTTCCGTGGTGAGATCATGTTTGCCCCTGTTGGCACTAAAGAGTGGCAAACCTTTACTGATGCCGATTATTCCCGATTGCGTATCACAATGGAAAAACGAGGGTTTAAAGCGGTTGGGCGAGAGTTAATTCGTGATGTGGTATTACTGGCCACGGATGAAAACCCCTTTGATTCAGCCATTGAATGGATAAAAAGCCTCGAATGGGACGGCATACCACGTATCGAAAAGTTTTATCATACCCATTTTGGTACTGAAGATAGTGCTTATACGCGAGCGGTATCGCGCTACATGTGGACAGCCCTTGCGGGACGTGTGTTAAAGCCAGGTATCAAAGCGGATATGGTGCCGATCTTGGTGGGTGCGCAAGGTTCGGGAAAATCTTCAGGTGTGGCTGCGTTATCCCCTGATCCGGCTTTTTTCACTGAAATTTCATTTGCTGAAAAAGATGATGATTTGGCGCGTAAGATGCGAGGCTGTCTGGTGGCAGAAATTAGCGAATTACGTGGACTTAATACTAAAGAACTGGAATCCATCAAAGCCTTTGTCACGCGGACACATGAAAAGTGGATCCCCAAGTTTAAAGAATTCGCCACCCAATTTCCCAGACGCTCATTGAGTATTGGTACCACGAATGAAGATGAATTTTTAGGTGATAAAACCGGTAATCGGCGTTGGCTGCCTGTTGAAGTTGGAAAAATGGATGTAGAAGGTGTCAGAAAGGATGTGATTCAGCTTTGGGCAGAAGCGCGAGAAGTTTTTAACAAAACGGGTATTCAATTTGAAGAAGCAGAGCAATTGGCTAATCAGGTACATGAAAAATATTTTATCAAAGATGCATGGCAGGAAATTATCGAACGTTGGTTAGATGAACCGGATTTAATGACCGGGCAAAAACCACGGGCACGGCAATTTTTACGGTCAGCGGATATTTTGCGTGAAGCTCTGAACCTTGAACCAAAAAATATATCGCGACGGGAACAAATGCGCATTGGCAATGTTTTGCAAAATTGTGGGTATAAATCTGACCGTTTATTTATCGAAGGAAAACAACAGCGCGTTTTTATCAAGGTACTAGACAACCTAAATACGGAGGTTGTCTAGGTTGTCTTGCGAGGGATAAAGTAAAAATATTGCCGTTCACAACAGGAGCCAAAAGATCATGAGCAGAGACATCGAGAAAATACTACTACACTGGGGCGGGTGGTGTGCGGGTAATCCGTATGCATCGGTGAGCTGGTTGTCAGTGGCAGCGGGCTTTAATCGCCTCATGCCGTTTACAGGCGCAAATCGTTTATCGTGCAGTGATGCAGATGGGCTGGTGATTGATGTGTGCGTCAGTCGTCTTAACACGGTGGGGATGGCGAGAGAGTTGAATTACATCGAGGATTATTACATCAGGGGGGTATCCAAGCGTGCCATTGCGCGAAAGTTTGCGGTACGCGAGGATGAGGTGCGAAAACGAATGCAAATAGCGGAAGGATTTGTTCTAGGATGCCTAGAAACCCTTGATATTCAATTAGATATCGATATATTGTACAAATATCATACAAACAGTTATCAAACACTAGTGCGACCGCAAAAGGTATGCTAAAGTGCCCATGATGAATTTTTGCGTCCAGCCGAAATGTACGCTGATAAATAAAACCTCGATTAAGTATTTTTTGCTCACCTCGCTTTTGCGAGGTTTTCTTTTTTGTGGGGTGGGGATGAACAAACTTCCAAGTGATTATTTCCTTGATGTGGATGATGACCTATTGGCATTTCTTGAAAAACAAGGTGAAGAGTGTACTAAAGAAATTTACAAGTCGAATACGGTTAATATTGAAAACGCGTATAAATTGCTAAACATTTTGATAGTAGGCATTGGCTCCGCTTTCATGCTCTTAACGCAAAAGCCAATTTTTGCGTATTTAACGATGGGTTTAGCTACCTTCCTGATGTGTTGGGTGCTCTGTGCAGGGTATCTGGTCTTGTTCTGCTTACGACCAAATATTAGAGGTGCTGTGTTTACTTCGCCAAACAGATTGTATACGCAACCTTACAAAGCCATTTGTGATTTAGATTATAAAAATTTAGAAATCAAAGGGTTCAAAGAACAAAGAAAACCATTAAATCTTATACGGCGCTACAGGCTAATTGATTTGTGCGAAACAACTGATGAATTGATTGGTGTTAATATCAAAATTAGAAAGCATTTAAATAGAGCGAGGACCACAACAATCTTCGCTCCAATATTATCAATGACAATATCTGCTATTACTTATTATTTTTTTTGACTCTTTCAGCAGAGTCGCCAAATTTGATGCGTTTAGTGGTAAAGTCTTTAACGTTTTGTTCTAACTCAAGTTTTTTATCATTAGAAGGTTGGGCGTTGTTCCCATTTGATGATTATTTTTGGTCTGACATGGTTTTCCTTACTTTAGTATTGTTTATTTGACGATTTAACAATATCAAATAAGGCTATAAGTCGCCATCATTTGTACCCCTGCAATACTCACAAAGCCAGCAACATAAACAAGTAAAGCGGCTGTCTCCCTTTTTAATTTAAAGCAATGGAACCCTCAACGGAAGGGTATATGCGTATGTTTGAAAAACACTCAACCCCAACAGCCTATCTGTGGGGCATAACGACAACCATTTTAGGTTTTTTTACCCTTGAGCAGTGGGTGGCTATTGTCGGTATTATCTGCACGATAGGGACATTTTCAATCAACGTGTACTACCGCAAAAAGGAGTACGAACTCAAAGAGCGTCAGTATGAAAATACCGAAAAAAATAGTGATGGCAACGGGCGGTAGTGCGTTGTTTTTAGCGTCAAGCATGATAACGCATTTCGAAGGGTTGAGACTTAAGCCCTATTTTGACGGTGGCGGTGTGCTTTCGGTTTGCTATGGACACACAGGCAACGATATTGAGCGTAACCGGACGTACACCAAAGCGGAATGTGATAACTGGCTTGATGACGATTTGAAAGTGGTTAAACGTTACGTTGATCCATTGATTAAGGTCAGTATCAATACGCTCACTCAGGCAGCCCTTTACTCATTTGCCTACAACGTGGGCGTAGGAAATTTCGCTAAATCGACGTTACTCAAAAAGCTCAACGCTGATGACCGAAAGGGAGCATGTGATGAGATGAAACGATGGGTTTATGTGAAAGGCGAAGTCTGGAAAGGACTAATGACCCGTCGAGAAATAGAGAGCGTAATATGTTATGGCGACCTTACGCATTTGTCGTAGTGATTATTGCAGGATTAATCTTATGGGCATCTTGGTTGTTGACATCCTTAAACGAAGTCAGGGCATTGAATAAAAAACTCACCGTTGACCTCAATAAACAGATAGCCATCACGACTAATGCTTTTCAGTCAATAAGGGCAATCAATGATATTGCACGAATTAATAGTGAAACCCGTCAGCGTAAAGCGGTTGACTCTGAAGCAACACAAGCAGCAATTAAAACGCATGTCGCCAATCGGGATTGCGCCAATCGCATTATCCCTAATGGTGCTGTTGTCGAGTTGCAGCAGCACACAAATCGAATACGTTCAGACTCCTCACATTCCGATACCATCTCACCTACTCGCTGATTGCTTACCGCCAGCAATCACGGGTATGATGACATGGCGTGATAGCCTGATACTCAATGAGCAGTTACTGACAGTGATTGAGCAGTGTAATCTTGACAAACAGGCGATAAGGCGAATTGAAGAGCAGAGAAATGATAGTGGAGAACGAAAAGCAGACGGAGTATTTACAGCAGTACATCAAATCACAGTGTCAATTTCATTAAAAAGAAAATCAATAATATCCTAGGGGTCAATTTGACCTCTTGTAATAAAAACAATGAGATATGTGTCAATGAATCGTTAATTGGCGCATTTAAATCTTAACACTCACTGCACCCTCACCGCGCATTAATCAAACACAGAACCTTACAGAAAGTCGAGCCTGAGAATCGCCGTTTAAAATGGTACTTTTTCTGTGGGCGGCTTTTCTGTGTGAGCAGGTTCGATTTTCTATAAGGAAAAGCACGATGAATAGCGTTTTAACTTTTAAAGAGAAAAGTATTACTCCCTTTGACAAGGGAGATAACAAAATTTGGTTTACAAGTAAACAAGTAGCTGAATTGCTGGCTTATTCGAAGACTAAATCGGTAACGAATTTATACAATGCTAATGCTGATGAATTTACTTCTGCGATGACCGAGGTCATCACAACAGTGACCTCGAATAAATCAAAGCGAGGAGCCAATCTTCAAACTAAAGTACGTTTATTTTCTCTGCGCGGTCTTCACTTGTTAGGCATGCTTGCTGATACGCCAGTTGCTAAAGAGATACGTAAATGGGTACTTAATTTGATAGAAAAAGAAGAGATTGATAAAACAACTTTAGCCTCTCTCGATATTAATGAATTGAAGGATTTAACCATTGGCGAAATGCAAAACAGGTTGGTTGCTGCGAATAAATGGTCTTTTGACAATTTTGGTAGAAAAGGAAGCGACTTAATGAACTTACGTAAGCGTCATCTGAATAAGATACGTAAAGCAGAAAAAACCATTATGGCACTTTCTCAATTAAGACTACCAGGATTTGATGATACGCCAAATGGAGATAATTCAGTATGACCCCAGAACAATTCATCGAAGCGAATGTCAAGGCCGAGTTATTAAAGCTCGGCTTTTCTCTATCTGTAGCAAGTTTAGCCACAAGTGAAGCGATTCGCTATTACCGCAAACAGCCAGCTAGCAGACGAGGAAAGATGATAGCGGATTGTCTCAATCAGGCTAAACGATGGGCGAAATTAACAAAAAAACGATAATTATTAATTGAGGTAGATGTTATGACTTTCACAAACAAGCAGGAAGCATTTTGTCGAGAGTATCTAATTGATTTAAATGCGACGCAGGCGGCAATAAGAGCAGGGTACAGTGAAAAAACCGCAAAAGATATCGCATGTCAAAACTTAGCAAAACTCAACATCCAAAAACGCATACAAGCCCTCATGGAGGAGCGCAAAAATCGCATTGAGGTTAATGCTGACTACGTTCTCAAACGACTGGTTGATATCGACCAGATGGATGTATTAGATATTTTGGATGAGTCAGGTGATTTAAGACCGATTAAAGCGTGGCCTAAAGTGTGGCGAACAACATTAAGCGGTTTGAACATTGCAGCCATACGCCTTGAGGGCGCAGAAGCGTTGCTTAAAAAAATCAAGTGGCCGGACAAAATCAAAAACCTTGAGCTATTAGGTAAAGCAGCCGGAAAGTTTTAAACCATTAACCCGATTTTACAAGGATAATCCCGCTCAGTTTATTATCGACTGGGGCATGACCACAGACCCACGTAACATTGATTATGGACTACCGGTCACGATCCCGTTTTTGCTGTTCCCGAAACAGGAAGCCTGGATTGACTGGATAGTGACCCGCTGGCGTGGGCGTGAAAATGGCATTACCGAAAAAAGCCGCGAGATGGGCCTAAGCTGGACGTCGATTGCGTTAGCCTGTGCGATGTGCCTCTTCAACAATGAAATGGTGATTGGCTTTGGATCACGCAAAGAAGAGTACGTTGACAGCACCGGTGATCCGAAAGCGCTATTTTGGAAAGCGCGCAAGTTTGTGGAATCGTTACCTCAAGAGTTTAGGGGCGGTTGGGAAGCGAAAAAACACGCCCCCTACATGCGGGTCAATTTCCCAAACACAGGCGCCATTATCAAGGGTGAAGCAGGGGACAATATCGGACGGGGTGACCGCACGACACTCTATTTCGTCGATGAAGCCGCCTTTTTGCCCAGACCGTTACTGATTGATGCTGCCTTATCTCAAACCACCCGTTGCCGCATTGATTTGAGCTCGGTTAACGGCATGGCTAATCCGTTTGCCCAAAAACGTCATAGTGGCCGTATTCCGGTGTTTACCTTTCACTGGCGAAGTGACCCGCGCAAGGATGATGGATGGTACGAGAAAGAATGCCAGAAAATTGATAATCCGGTCATTGTGGCGCAAGAGTTGGATTTGAACTATCAGGCGTCGGTTGAAGGGGTGCTGATTCCGGCAGAGTGGGTACAAGCAGCAATTGATGCCCATACGAAACTTGGCATTAACCCAACAGGAATACGTCTAGGGGCCTTTGATGTGGCGGATGAGGGCAGAGACAAGAACGCCTTTTCTTGGCGGCATGGTTTTTTGCTTGAGGGTATCGAAGAGTGGTCAGGAAAAGGCAGCGATATTTTCGGCAGCGTTGAAACCGTTTTTCAGTTAGCGGATAAGTATCAGCTTGAGAGTTTTCGCTTTGATGAGGATGGGTTAGGTGCGGGCGTAAGAGGGTATGCGCGAATTATCAATGACCAGCGCAGACAAAGAAGAGCCGTACGTATTGACGCCGTGCCGTTTCGCGGCAGTGGCGGGGTGTTTGACCCAGACAAAGAAGCGATCGCCGGATTTGACGGCCAGAATGCGCGATTAAACAAGGATTTTTTTGCCAATGCCAAAGCGTAAAGTTGGTGGCATTTACGCAAACGCTTTCAAAATGTGTATCGTGCGGTGGTGGAAAAACAGCCATTCAAACCGGATGAACTCATTGCAATTAATGGTGCAATGCGACTCAAAGACAAACTCATCGTTGAATTATCGCAGCCAACCTATTCCATCAATGCCGTGGGGAAAATCGTAATAGATAAACAACCCGATGGGACAAAGTCACCCAATCTAGCCGATTCAGTGATGATCAACTTTGCCCCAATGAACACGGCACTTGAAATCTGGACACTACTGGGTAGAAGCGCATGACAAAAAAGAAAAAATCATTCTCTCAAAAAACGGCTGACGGGTATGAGAATTTTACCGCCCGTGTCGGATGCAAACCCCCAATCAACATGCGGATTCAACTTATCGCCCTGACTGGACAAGTCGAAACCGGTTATTACTCGAATATGTTTATCGCTCATCGTGGATCATTGGTGCGGCGGTCGATACCGTCGCCGATGATATGACCCGAAAAGGTGTTCGCATTACTTCACAAATGGAGTCGAGCGACAAAGGGGAAATCGAATCTTTATTTGATGAACTGGAAATCTGGGAGAGTCTCAATAACGCGATCAAGTGGTCACGGCTTTACGGCGGCGCATTAGGGCTTATTATGATAGAAGGGCAAGCGCCTTTTACACCATTACGTATCGAGACGATAGGACAAGGTAAATTCAAAGGTATTTTACCGCTTGACCGTTGGCAGGTTAACCCGGATTTGAATCGTCGTATCAAAACGTTAAGCAAGGACCTAGGTAGACCAGAATTCTACGACATTGTGACCGTTGAGAACGGCATTCCCGCCTGGAAAGTGCATCATAGTCGATTAATCCGTTTTGATGGGGTGACACTCCCTTACCAGCAAGCCAAAACCGAGAATGAGTGGGGCATGTCGGTCATTGAACGTATTTTTGACCGGTTAACCGCCTTTGATAGCACCACAACCGGTATTGCGCAATTAGTGTATAAAGCGCATTTACGAACATTCAAAGTGAATAAGCTCCGTGAAATCATCGGTTTTGGCGGCAAGCCATACGAATCGCTGATGAAGCACATGGACATGATACGTCAGTACCAGAGCAACGAAGGGATGACGCTCATGGATACGGACGATGACTTTGAAACGCATAGCTATTCGTTTTCAGGATTAGATAACGTGCTGGCGCGGTTTGCTGAACAGATTAGCGGAGCGACAGGTATTCCCTTAGTCCGGCTGTTTGGTCAATCCCCGTCAGGGTTCAATACTGGCGATGCCGATTTAGCCAATTACTACGACAATATCGCCACGCAACAATCAAGGCGATTAAAGCAACCGTTAAGGAAGCTATTTGAGATAGCGCATCAATCGGCATTAGGTAAACCCTTACCCGATGATTTTAGTTTTGCGTTTAATCCCCTTTGGCAAATGTCAGACATGGATAAGTCTACCGTCGCGGTTAACATGATTAATGCGCTCAATGCCGCGCAGGATGGCGGCATGCTGTCAATGAAAGCGGCCATGTCCTCGCTACGGGATTTGTCCGATGTTATCAGTATTGGCAGTACCATCACCGATGAGGACATCAATCATGCGGAAGACGAACCGCCGCCAAGGCTCAGTGCTGTCCACGCAGCGACGGTCAAAACGGGCGGAAACCCAATATCGAACGAGCCTGAGTAAGGTTGCCCGCGAAATTGGCGCTATTATCAACCAACGCTACGACGGTTCGAATGATTCAGTGCTGGACATTCAGCAAGCATTAGAGGATTACAGCGAACTTATCGAGAGTTGGGCAAGGCGGGTAGCGACAAAATTTGTCGACACGGTATCACAAGATAACGCGAAATTGTGGCAACAAAATAGCCATGAAATGAGCGGGGAACTCAAACAGTTAATTGCTCAAGCACCCGTGGGGCATGTCATGCAGTCTATTGTCCATGAGCAAATCAAGTACATTAAATCGCTGCCAATGGATGCCGCTGATAGAGTCTACGATATCCAAAACAGAGCGATTGAAGCGGTAGTGAACGGCGAAAGACCTGAACATTTTACCACAATGATAGCGCAATCCGGTCAGGTGGCGGCATCGCGGGCAAAGATGCTAGCCCGTACCGAACTAGGCCGAGCAACGCAAGCCTTAACTCAAGCGAGAGCATTGGCAATTGGCTCAACCGGCTATATTTGGCGTACCGCCCATGATGGTGATGTAAGGCCATCACACAAAAAACTGGAAGGTCAATTTATCGATTGGCACAACCCACCTACCCTGGATGGTATGACAGGGCACGCGGGCGCATTACCCAATTGCCGTTGCTACTGTGAAGTCTCTTTTTCTGACAGATAAAACCCATGAAATATTATTTTGAAACCCGTCTTGGTAACACCCGTTACCAGATGGCGGACGGCTCGCTATTGTGTAAAAACGTACCGATTGCCCGAACGGGCACGCAGGTTTATTCCGCCTTGGATTTGCCGAAGGTCAAACCGGATAGCCGCGGACAAATCCTGGTAGAAAGAGAGGAAAGTGACGTCTTTCGTCCCGAAACGCTGGCCTCGTTTGAAGGGATGAGTGTCACACTACTGCATCCCGAAGATGAAGAAGGCAATGTCATTTTTGTTGATACCGACAATTGGCGCGATTTGGCGCAGGGGCATGTACAAAATGTGAGGCGCGGAGAAGGTGAACAGGCGGATTTGATAATCGCGGATTTAATTATCAAAGATGCGCTCGCAATCGAGGAAATTAACAACGGCAACGACGAAGTCTCGTGTGGCTATGATGCGCAATACGAACAGATTGCGCCTGGCATCGCACGTCAGTATGAAATCGTTGGCAATCATGTCGCTCTGGTACCTAAAGGCAGAGCGGGAATACGATGTGCAATTGGAGACAGTATGTCAAACAAAACACAAACCTGGTTCAAACGGCTGCTAAGTGCCCATCGCACGAAAGACGCCGTGGCAATGGAATCAGTCCTAAATAATCCGCCTGAATCCCTCACCGGTGATGAAGGCACCGGCGAGTTACCGAAGGCGATTAATATTACTATCAGCCCTCAAAACCCGATGCCAGCCGAAAAACCCGAAGTCGTGACCAGTGATGAGGGGGTACCGGATTACATTCAAGCCATTTTGACAAGGTTAGATGCCCTTGAGGGTAAAACCGCTGATAGTGGCGATAAACCGGATGATAAAACAGACGGTACTGTTGATGACGAGGAAAAAAACGAAAAGGCAGAAACCATTACCGGCGATGCGGCATATAAAGCAGAGTTGATTATGCCAGGGGTAGCCCTTTCAACACCGGTAAAACCCACGGCCTTTAAACGTCAGGTGTTAGCCAATGCAGACCAAACTATTGTGCGCTCTATTGTCGGCGATGCGGAAATTAACCGATTACCCAAACGCACTGTGGATATGGCGTTTAATGCGGTCGCAGAACTTTCGAAAAACCGCAATACCGCCAATACCCCCACTATCGATTCAATCCGAAAATCCGGCAATGCGATTGCGGATTTAAACAAGTCAAATGCCGAATTTTGGGCGACACGAGGTAAAAATCTATGATGATGAAACCTTATTTATACCGGATGCCAGTTGGTATCGCCGGTGCAATCTCCCGTTACCGTGATTTAACCACCGAACCGGTGTTACTAAAATCTAAAGACGGTTTTCCGGATTATGGACTAGCAGGTAAATATGACGGCGATTATTTTGTGCCGCTTGCTGAAAATGACACGGCAGACGTCATCAAAGGCATTTATATTCGCCCTTATCCAACGACGCAGGCGCAGGATTTTATCCGGCAGGTTGGCACCGAGAAGAACTTTACTGGTGATGCGCTAAAGCGAGGCTATGTCTTGGTGAATGTTGGCGTGGATAGTCAACAGGTTAAAAAAGGCGCCAAGGTCTATGTGCGAGTGGCAGGGGCAACGGATAAGAGCCCACTGGGTGCTATTTTGATTGCCGAAGAAAAAACAGGGTCAGGGGCATCAGAAAAAACCAATACCGTGATATTGAATAATGCTGAGTTTACCGGCCACGGTGATGCTGACGGCAACGTTGAAATCTCGTACAAAATTTAAGGAATGACTATGTTAACTTTTGACCAACGCACGATTGATTCAACGGGTGCGTTTTTAATCGGTGAGCTTGAGCGTTTAGACCCTACAATTAATATGCCTTTGGTGCAATACACCAACAGTCGGGATGTGCAGCGCAGGGAAGATGTCTCGATTGCGGATGAAATTTCGAGCTTTACCCGTACCGGATTTGCAGCAGCAGGCAGTGGCGCTAATCCTAACGGTAAAAACTGGATTAGCATGGATTCCACCGCATTAGCGGGCATCAATATCGATATTCAAAAAAAGGGTTTCCCTCTGCCACTGTGGGGAATGGAGTTGGGCTGGACGGTTGTCGAATTACAATCCGCCAGACAAGCAGGTCGCCCCGTGGATGCACAGAAACATGAAGGGATGCGTCTGAAGTGGAATATGGATATGGACGAACAAGTCTATATTGGTGATACCGGATTGGGCATTAAAGGCTTGCTGAATCTTGACAATATCAAGACTAATAATGCCTCCAAAACCTGGAGCCAGTCCACCGCTGATGAAATCCGTGACAGTATTAATAAAATACTCAGTGATGCGTGGGCAGCATCGGCCTACTCGATGGTTCCCACCGACTTACTTATTCCGCCTGAACAGTTTGCTCACATATCCAGTATTATCGTTTCGAGCGCAGGTAATCAGTCACTGTTAACGTATCTGAAGACCAATACCATTGCCTATCACCAAAACGGGGTGCCACTCAATATTTACGCGGTGAAATGGTTAAAAGGGCGAGGTGTCAGCAACAAAGATCGCATGATCGCTTATACCAATGATAAACAGTATGTTCGCTTCCCGATGGTGCCGTTACAGAGTATCCCTATCCAATACCGCGGATTGTATCAATTGGTGACTTATTATGGTCGTCTGGGTGCGGTTGAAGCGGTTTATCCGGAAACACTTGCTTACTGCGATGGTATCTAAGCCCCTTATTGGGGCTTCATTTTTGGAATCTAATTATGCGAATTCAGGCAAATTGGGGAATGGAGCTGGGATGGACTCCCGTTCAGCTGCAAACTAAAGAAAACGGGAATGCCAAGACCGAGAAAAAAGGGAAAGAAAAAATCAACCAGGAAACTGAAAATAAAGAGGGTATCGATGAGCCAACGGAACAAACACCTGCCAACGGTACAACGATTTCGCAATGATTTTCCCCCGTTTAACGATGAGGTTAAATTTCCTGATGCACAAATTCAGTTTCGCTTGAATTTAGCCGACAAATTCCTGAGCGAAAATGTCTCAGGGAGTGAAGTTTTTCCTTACTGGGCGGGGCTGTTCGTGGCGCATTATCTGGCGCTTTATGCCATGGATGCACAGTATTTAAAGGTTGGTGGCCTTGCGGGCTCAAGTTCGGGTGTCGCTGCTTCGGAATCGGTCGATAAGGTGAGTGTCAGTTATGACAACGGTATGACACTCAACCCCAACGCCGGATTTTGGAATAACACCCGTTTTGGCGCGGAATTTTATCAGTGGATACTGATGTTTGGCGCAGGAGGGCGGCAATTATGAAAAGTGGTGTAGCGATACGTCTTGATAAAACGAGTCAGTTATTTGCTGCCCTACACCAGCTGACCAAACAAGACGTAATGGTTGGTATTCCGGCTGAAAATAGCGAACGGGAGGATATTCTCTTTAGCAATGCGGCGATTGGTTATATCAATGAGTTTGGCTCACCGGCAAAAAACATTCCGGCAAGACCGCATTTGATACCGGGTATTCGTTCAGTGGAACCCAAAACCACTGCTGAATTGAAATCTGCCGCTAAAGCCATTTTGGATGATCAGCCGGATAAAGCAGAGCAAGCGTTAAATCGAGCAGGTCAGATCGCCGTTCAAGGCGTGCAAGCCGTCATTACTCAAAGCAAATTTGTGCCACTGGCGGACAGTACATTAGCTGCCAGAGCAAGACGTGGGCGCAAAGGCGCGGCACAAGAGCTTGAAAATCGAAAAGCCGGTTTAGCGCCGGATAATGCCAACGCGAGACCCCTGATTGACACCGGCATTTATCGTCGGGCGATCACCTATGTTGTGAGGAAGAAAAATGCCAATGCTTGATGTTACGCGGGTATTACTCAATCCCCGTTTTAATGACTCTACACTCACGTATACTCGACGGGAAATTTTGATTGATGATGAAGGTATTACTTCGACAAAAGAAAGTACGTATCCTTTTTCAGGTGTAGTAACGGTGGATAGTTCAATTGAGGCACAAATAAGAACGTCTGGTCAACTGGTCAGTGGTCGAATATTGGTGGTGACCACCACCCGATTAATAGCCGGTGAAAACCATCATATTGGCGATATTGTCACCTATCAGGGGCGCAAATATCTGGTGAAATCCGTCGATCCTTACACCGCTTATGGCGCGGGATTTGTTCAGGCGCATTGTGAACTGATGCCGTTTGACGGAGGCATCGCTCATGAGCAATAACAGCAGTACGGAGGCGGGATGGCTAACGCCCTTTGATGATAATGCCCTGTATAATGAAGGCTTAAATCGTATGTTAAGTCTTTGGGTTGGTGGCGTTTCTGGATTGCCAGCGAAACACGTTTTACCCCGCTGGCAACGCGATCCGGCACCGTTGCCATCCCCATCCCCTGATACTAACTGGTGTGCCTTCGGTATCATTGATATTACCAGTGAGCCAAATCCCGCTTTGGTAAAACAAAGCGATGAATCGAGCGAACTTTGGCAGTACGAAACCTTAACCTGTATGGCTTCTTTCTACGGAAGAGAAGGTATGGTTTACGCCGCCCGATTTCGGGATGGCATTATGCTCAGTCAAAATAACGCCGAACTGAATAAGTCCAATCTTACCCTCGGTAGCCACAGCCAAATTACCGCGTTTCCTGAGCTTATCAACAATCAGTGGGTGAACCGGTTTGATATAACCGTTCATCTACGTCGCAAAGTGGTGCGTCGCTATCACATAAAATCAGTGACAGATGCCCACGTCACGTTTTTGGGAGACAAATAATGTCAACAGGTTTACCCGTTTCAAGGGTGGTTAAGGTCACGCTTGATATGTCACCGCGTGCCGCAAGTAGCCGTAATTTTGGTTCACTACTCATTTTAGGTGATTCACCCGTTATCGATCCGCTTGAGCGATTACGGGCGTATTCCAATATTGAGGAAGTCGCCAATGATTTTGGTACAACCGCACCCGAGTATCAGGCGGCTTCACTCTATTACCAGCAGTCACCAAAACCCGTCGATTTATACGTGGGACGCTGGGTAAAAGCAGCCTCACCCGCATTATTGCGCGGTGGCATTTTGTCCGAAGAAGAGACAAAAATTAACAATTTTAAGGCGATTACCGATGGCGCGATGAATATCAGTGTAAACGGAAGAACGGTTAAGTTAAGTGCCATTGATTTTTCGCAAGAAACCAATTTAAACGGTGTTGCCGCCCGAATTGGTGAAAAAATGAGCACGTCTACAATAACGTGGAATAATAACGATAGTCGATTTGTGATGACATCGAATACGGCAGGTAAAACAAGCGCAGTGGGTTTTGCTTCCGCACCGGAATCAGGTACCGATTTATCGGCGTTGTTGAAACTAACCCAAGAGAGTGGCGCAACCCCTGTTTTAGGTATGGACGGTGAAACTATCGTTGATGCGGTTTCAACATTGGCGGATTTTTCGAGCGGCTGGTATGGACTGGTGGTAACCGCTGCGCTTTCTACCGATGAAGTGAAAGGTATCGCCAACTTTATTGGCGCGGCCGGAAGTTCCCGCGTTTTTGGGTTTACCACCCAAGATACCGCCGTACTGGATAGTACGAAAGCGGATGATATCGCTTCTGTTTTGAAAAAAGCGAAATATCAACGGGTCTTTACACAATATTCTTCATCAACCCCCTATGCAGCAGCCTCTGCTTTTGGACGGGCGTTTTCAGTGAATTTCAACGGCAATAACACCACGATCACCCTCAAATTCAAACAGGAACCGGGTGTTAAAGCGGAGACGTTGACTACGTCACAGGCGAATACGCTGGCGGCCAAAAACTGCAACGTGTTTGTCAATTACGATAACGACACCGCCATTATACAAGAAGGCGTGATGGCCAATGGTGATTTTTTCGATGAACGCCATGGGCTGGACTGGTTGCAAAACTTTGTGCAAACCAATCTGTATAATCTTTTGTATACCAGCACCACCAAAGTCCCTCAAACGGAGCAAGGCAGCACGCAGCTTCTGACCAATGTTGAGCAATCGTTAGCGCAGGCGGTCACTAATGGGCTACTGGCACCGGGGGTATGGAACGGTGGCAGTATAGGTCAATTAACAAGCGGGGATACGCTCACCAAAGGATATTACGTTTATATTCAACCGCTGGCAGAGCAGGCGCAATCTGAGCGCGAAAAACGCAAGGCGCCGCCGATTCAGGTTGCCTGTAAGTTAGCGGGTGCCGTGCATTTCGCGGATGTCTTAATCACCATTGTTCGATAAGGAGAGAAAATGGCCGCTTATAGTTTTGCTGATGTTTCCGCCACGCTAACCGGCCCCACGGGGGTGATAGATTTGGGCTCTGGCTCGGCGAACTCGGAAGAAGGAATAGTGGTGACAATGACCGAAGCCAAAAACACCATGACCATTGGTGCTGATGGTGAAGGGATGCATACCCGACATGGCGGAAAATCCGGCACCGTTACGGTCAGTCTGATTAAAGCCTCACCGGTTAACAAAAAACTGATGATCGCCTATAACGCGCAAAGCGTGTCATCTACTCTTTGGGGTAATAACGTGATTGTGATCCGTAATCCGGTATCTGGCGATATGATCACCGCGCGCAGTTGTGCGTTTCAAAAAATACCGGATTTGCAAAATGCAAAAGAGGCGAATGTTTTAGCATGGGTCTTTGACTGCATTAAGATCGACGCCTTATTAGGAGAATTCTAGTGGAAATTGAAATTAACGGTCATGAATATCGAAGTCAAAAACTCAATGTGTTTGACCAGCTTAAGGTGACGCGAAAGTTATTGCCGGTGTTATCCGGTTTAACGGGTGAACTGCAAAAATTACAGCAAGGGGAAATGCCAATGGCAGCGGTGTTACCCATTATGGCAAATTCCATTGCCCAAATGAGCGATGAAGACTGTAACGCGATTTTGCACCCTTGTTTAGCCGTGGTTTCACGCAAAAATGCCAAGGCATGGACGCCGATTTTTCGCCAGGGCGAATTGATGTTTGATGATATTGACTTAAAAACCATGCTTGAGATTGTGGCGCAGGTGATTGGAGATTCCCTCGGTAATTTTTTTCACGCACCCCAAGGCGACGAGACAGCCAGCCTCCTGTCGCAGGATTAACCCTGGATTCAATGCCGGATGGTAAAGACTTTTTACGCCTTCCTGTTAAGTATGGGTACATAAAATTCGACAAATTAAAAGATGGCTCAATCGATTTGGCAGATTTAGCAGAAATGAATGAGTGGATAGATATCGAACAGGATAACGAAGCGCGAATTGCGCGTTGGAGAAATCGCCATGGCGAATGCTGAAACGTTGCAAGATTTTCTCATCAGCTTAGGTTTTAAGGTTGATGACAGTGGCCTGCGAAAATTTCAGTCCGTTGTTACGGGGGTGAGTGCCAATGTTATCAAACTAGGTGCGTCGGTTGAGGGGGCAGCGCTTGCCGTCGTGGGATTTACCACACAAATTGCCGCCGGTCTTGATAAGATGTACTGGGCGTCACAGCGTACAGGCGCTAGTGTTAACGGCATGAAAGCATTAGGGTATGCCGCCAGTCTCACCGGCAGTAGCGCAGAAGCGGCAAGAGGTTCACTTGAAAATCTGGCACGATTTTTGAGAAACAGTCCGGGTGCTGAGGGGTTTTTAAATCGTCTTGGGGTGCAGACCCGTGATGCCAATGGCAATTTGCAGGATATGAGCGCTATTTTTACCCGTGTGGGGAATAAACTGGCCTCAATGCCCTATTACCGCGCCAATCAATATGCCCAACTGTTAGGCATTGATGAAAATACGCTAATGGTCATGCGTAGAGGGTTGAACAAATTTTCTGCTGATTACCAGCGTATGCTTAAACAAACCGGATTTAACGCAGACGTTGCTGCCAAACAGTCCAACCAGTTTATGACCTCGATGAAAGGATTGACCAGGTTATTTGGTATTTTACGCGATAAAGTCGGATCAAACCTAGCAGGGGGGTTGACTAAAGAGATAGACAATCTGCGCAAAAGACTGCTGGATAATTTTCCTAAAATTGAGAGAGTATTAACCCGTCTCATTAGTGGCATTATTCGAGCCGGTGAAATGGTGGGGCGCGTTATCTGGCGAATGAGTCAGGCGATCGAGCAGATTTTTGACTGGTGGCGCAATTTAGACGGAAAATCTAAAAAACTCATCACTACCTTTAGCGGATTGGCAGTGGCTATCTGGGGGCTCAATCGGGCATTCTTTGCTTCGCCCATCGGGATTATCACCGGTCTTATCGCGGCCTTATTGTTACTTTGGGAAGACTACCAGACGTGGAAAGAAGGTGGAAAATCCTTTATCAACTGGTCTAAGTGGGAAGGTGAAATCAACCAGGCAAAAGCGGCATTTAAATGGTTAGGTGAAAAATTAACGGGATTGGTTGACCTGGTGGGTGGATGGAAAAATGCACTTGAAATCTTAGCAATTTTTATTGCGGGCGCGTGGGTAAGTAAGGTATTGGGCGCTTTTAGTAAAATAGCGAAGTTACCTATCCCACCTTGGCTGAAATTGTGGGGTCTCTATGCGGGGTATCTGATTTCAGATAAAGATAATATTAGTGATAGCGCAAGCGCATCATGGGATTACAACACCCGTCAAGTCAAACGTGCGATCGGTAACGGTTTGCGTTTTTTTGGTATTGATAATGACTGGGCAAACAAAAATCAAGGCAGCAATATACCGGATAATATCGCTGATGTGCCTACCGGCGATATTCCACGGGGTATTCGTAATAACAATCCGGGTAATTTGAATTTTGTTGGACAACGCGGTGCAGTACGTGAATCACCTAACGGAAGATTCGCCAAATTCAATACCGCATTTGAGGGCTTACAAGCACTTTCTTCACAGCTTAATCGCTACGCTGAAAGGGGATTAAATACCGTTGAAAAAATTATTAGCACCTGGGCTCCCGCCAGTGAAAATAATACTCGTGCCTACATTGATAAAATATCCGGTAAATTAGGGGTTTCCCCTGACACCGTGTTGAATCTGTCCAATCCGACGGTCATGACATCGCTCATGTCTGGCATCGTTGAGCACGAAAATGGCAGACAGCCGTATAGTCAGGCAATGCTCTATCATGCCGCAAATGCGGGTATGCGAAATAATATTGACCAGAATATCACGATCAATGTTGAAGGCGCATTAGACCCCCACGCTACCGCCAATGCGATTGCCGATAAACAAACGGGCGTTAACGCCAGACTGATTGGACAATTAACCCAGCGAGCCTACTGATGGATATCCTTTCTACGCTTTTTTCACAACGATCGCGCAAAATCGGTTTGCTGGTGCCGGATGTCATTATCTCAGAAAAACATCACGACACCCTTGAAATCACAGAACATCCGGTTGAACTGGGCGCGGAAATTGCCGATCACGCTTACAAACGTCCGGCGGAAGTGACCATGGAGGTGGGTTTTTCAAGTGGTGGATCTCTACTGGATTTTTGGGACACGGCAAAAGTGGCTATTCGCGCAGGGTTAAGCGCACCGGAAATCTACCAGCAAATTTTAGCGCTTCAAGCCAGCCGTCAACCGTTTGATGTCATAAAAGGTAAGCGCAAGTATAAGAATATGCTCATTCGCGCTATCGAGGTGACCACGGATAAGCACACAGAAACCGTGTTGATGGCGATATTAACCTTGCGGGAGCTTAACATCACCCAAACCCAAACGGTTAATATCAAATCTACCGATGCAAAAAATATGCGGGAAGGGAATACAACGAGTGGCGTGAGTAATACCGGTATGAAAACGCCAAAACCCGTTGATAATCGCAGCCTATTACAGCGAGGAGCCGCATTTTTCAATGGAAATTAACGAAATACCGCTTACCCCCACCAACCAGCAATTTACGATTAAGCTATCTGATACTGTTTGGCAGTTTCGCCTTATCTGGCGTGATAGTGCGGGCTGGGTGCTGGATATGCTCACGGTTGACAATCAACCGGTGATACAGGGTATTCCGCTGATCGTGGGTGAAAATCTACTGGCTCAATATAGTCACCTTATCAGTAAAAGAAATCTCGTTTTGCTATCAGATGAAGAAAGCGATATCAACGCGGATACGTTGGGTGCAACCGTAAAATTATACTGGATCACGGACTGATTGTTATGTCAAAAAACTGGATACGAAAATGCTCACTGATTGTTTCTGATAAAAACGGGAAAGGTATTGAGCTATCGGATTTTCGCGCCACGTTCAATATCACGTGGCCAGATACGCGTTACCCTCGTGCGGGGGTGTTTAAAGTCTGGAATCTGAGAAAAGAAACCGTCAGTCAAATTCAGGCGAAGGAGTTTGTTAACATTCAGCTCATGGCAGGCTATCAGGATAATACGGGTCTGATATTTACTGGAAAAATCCGCTACACGATTTCAGGTAGAGATAATCCTACTGACACGATTGTTATTGTTCAGGCGATTGATTCTCATGAGGCCTATGACTACGCCACGCTAAATACTACCTTAAGCGCAGGGCATACTCAGGCAGAGCAACACAATACGTTACTGACAGGGCTTACCCCTTACGGGATTGTCAAAGGCGTGACGCCTGAGTTTGATAGTATCCGCTTTCCAAGGGGTAAAGTCTATTTTGGTATGGTTAGGGACGCCGCTGATAATCTGGCAGGGCAATGCCTTGCCTCGTGGCAATACATTAACGGCCAGCTCGTGATGGTGCCGGAGAAGAATTATATCCATGAAGCGATTGTCCTGAATAGCGCAACGGGCTTGATTGGCTTACCGCAACAAACGATTGAGGCGGGGGTGAATGTGCGTTGTTTGATTAACCCAAACATTCAAATCAATGGGCTTATTCGTCTTGACCAGGCGTTAATCTATCGCACGATGTTGCCCAACAGCGATATCGCTTTGGGGTACAGCAAGTTAAGCGAAAACGATGACGGCGGCTTACAGCAAACCCAAGGCGCTGTTTCACAACCGGCCAGTCTTTCCACCGATGGGGATTATATTGTGAAAAACATCACGTATTCCGGCGATACGCGCGGCAAGCCGTGGTATATGGATTTGGTGTGTATTGCCAAGGGATCAAATGACCGAATCGATATCAAGAAGGTGGGATGATGGCGATTTCCGTATCAGCGCGCACCGGCGACCAACAACAACTGCTTGAAGTCTTTCGCCATGCGATTTCGTCACAACTTCGCGTCGCGATGCCGGCTATTGTTCAATCCTTCGATGCCAGCAAAGTCACTTGTGTTGTACAACCAGCGATAAAGGGAGCCTTGACGGATACCAAAGGGAATAGCCAGTCGGTGAATTTGCCCCTGCTAGTTGATGTACCGGTTGTTTTCCCGCGCGGTGGCGCTGTCACAATGACCTTTCCCATCAAAAGCGGTGATGAGTGTCTGGTGGTCTTTGCGGATAGATGCATTGATTTCTGGTGGCAAAATGGCGGGATACAAGAGGCGATTGATCCAAGACAGCATGATTTATCGGATGCCTTCGCTTTTATTGGCCCACAATCGCAAGTGCAAAAGATAAGTAACATCAATCAGGATGCCATGCAGTTAAGAAGTGACGATGGCGCAACCTATTTTGAATTAAATCCTACAAGCCAAAAGATTAAAATTGTTGCACCAAATGGGCTTGAAATAGTAACACCCGATGCTATTTTTTCGGAGAGAGTGACCATTAAAGGATTACTCAGCTGGTTTGCCGGAATGGTTGGCTCGACGGCATTCGGTGTGGCAGCAAAAATCACCGGTGCCATTGAGTTTTTAGGTACATTGACCGCTAATGGTAAACGAATTGACGAAACACATACCCACAAAGGCGTCAAAGCAGGTGGGGATAGTTCAGGCGAGGTAAAGTAAATGAAAGAAAATATTAACATTTTTTTTGGCGGTTCTTATTTACACAAACTAAAAACCGCATGGCGACTTCTGGGTGTGATTTTTTTATTAATCATCAATGAAGAGACATCCTTAAAGTTAGAAGATATCGAGGTAGTTGAAAAAAATAAAAGGCAACAGTAAAAGGGTTCTATTGATGCGTTACCGACGAGAAACAAATGAGAGCGACTACAGCTTTGGGCAAGGGGATAACGCATTTTTAACCAACAGCCCTGATGCCGTCACCCTGGCGATTAAAACCCGCTTGTCCCTCTGGCAGGGGCAATGGTTTTTAGACAGTGAAGAAGGTACCCCCTGGTTACAATCCATATTAGGTAAACCTTATCTTGATGCTTATGGTATGACAGTCAAACAACGCATACTGGACACGCAGGGCGTAACCACGTTAACCGATTTTAATGTCAATCAAAATTCAACCACCCGAAAACTGACCATCACCGCAACAGTTAAAACGCAATACGGCGAAACTTCCTTTATCCAAGAGGGATAATGTTAAATCTTGATACGTTAGCGTTGTCAGCGAAAGTGACTGACGACGGCATCAGTGCGCCGGATTATCAGACCATACTGATGCGATTAACCGATTTTTTTCATGAAATTTATGGGCAGGATGCGTATTTAACGCCGGATAACAAAGACGGCCAGATGATAGCCATTTACGCACTCGCCATTCACGATGCCAATAATGCGATAATCGATACCTATAACAGTTTTAGCCCAAGCACGGGTAAAGGCGCTGCACTATCAAATAATGTGGCTATCAATGGCATTTCCCGTCATGCATCGGGTTACTCGAATGTGGATGTCGTATTAACGGGGCAGGTGGGTACGGTGATAAAAAATGGCCGTGTACGCGATAAAAACGGCAATATCTGGCGATTACCTGAAACCGTCACACTCGATACGCACGGCGAAGCTACTGTCACTGCCGTTTGTCTGGTTACGGGGAGCGTCACCGCATTAGTAGACGAAATTACCGAGATAGCTACCCCCACGCGAGGCTGGCAGACGGTGAATAATCCCAAACCCGCCACGCAAGGCAGACCGATTGAAACGGATAACCAGTTACGGGAGCGGCAACGCAAATCGGTATCACTGCCGTCACGCACCGTATTGGAAGGGATACAGGGTGCGATTAGCTTGATATCGGGGGTGACAAGGCAGCGCGGTTTTGAAAATGATACCAGCAAAAACGATAAAAATGGGATTCCGCCGCATTCCATTGCGATGATTGTGGATGGAGGCGATGTCACCACGATTGCCAACGTCATTGCGCAAAAGAAAACCCCTGGCGCTGGAACATTTGGCGATACCGCCGTGACAGTTAAAGACCGTTACGATATGCCAATTACCATTCGCTTTTCACGCCCCAAAACGTTTGATGTGCATGTGGAAATTGACTTAACGGCGTTTTTAGGATTTACCACGTTAACTGGCGATAAAATCCGGCAGAAAGTCTCAGACTATATCAATCAGCAACTGATTGGCGATAATCTCTATCTGACCCGTCTTTATTCACCGGCTAATCTAGCTGGTGATGAAGAAGGAAAAACGTTTGATATCACCGCAATAAAAATCGGACGGAAGGAAGGAACAGTTACAGAAGCCAATTTACTTGTTGCGTTTAACGAAGCCGTCAGTTGTCGCGAGAATAACGTCAAACTGGTGGTGACCTCATGAGAGATTACACCGAGTACATTACCCCGCAACATCGTCAAGCGGAAAAGTTTACGTAACATATTGCGCTGATGACGCGCGCGCTAAGTGATATTTCAGCTTTGGCCTCACAGCTTAATGCGTTTTTCAGTATCGATACGGCAACGGGTAAACAACTGGATGCCGTGGGTGAATGGATAGGGTTATCCCGCTTTGTTAAAACGCCGATTAAAGGTGTCTATTTTTCATTGGATACGGAAAAGGTGGGCTTTGACCAGGGGAGTTGGCAACGGCGCTTTGATGCCGATAGTGGTTTTACGGAACTGGATGATGAGACTTATCGCTTTATCCTGAGGGCAAAAATCAGAGCAAACCACTGGGATGGTACAAGCGAGATGCTCTCAGAAATTTATCAGGGCGTTATTCCTGATGAAACGGCAAAAATCTTTTTTATCGACAATCAGCATATGTCAATGGATGTGTATCTGACGGGCGGTGTGATACCGGAAGTCACAAAAGCGGTTATCAAACAGGGGTATCTTAACATCAAGCCCGAAGGGGTAAGACTCAACGCTTATACCGGTTCCGAAGGGGATAACGGTATTTTTGGTTTTGATGTCAATAATCGTTATATCGACGGGTTTGATGTCGGTAGCTGGTCGGTCAAATTATAGGAATAATCATGGCAAAAAATGAAATATTACCGTTTGGGATTGCAGACGGGGCTAACGTGTTGCCGGCAGAGGAGTATCAGAAACTCACCGCGCGCAACAATGGTTTTAGTGCGGGGGTGGCACGTTCACAGGAACTCAATACTGTCTGGCGTCAGTCAGCAATGATTGCGCATGTGATCGCGCAATTTATTGCAGAGACCAATAACAGTGATGTACTTGACGACGGCAACGTTGACAAACTCAAAGCCGGACTCATCAGTGCCTTATCGAAAAATGTGAATAACACCGTACCCGCCGCCACAAAAACCGTAGCAGGAATAACGAAACTCAGTAGCGCAACTGACAGCAATGACGAAACGCTAGCAGCTACCCCTAAAGCTGTCAAAATTGCTTATGACTTGGCGAAAACGGTGAGTATTGACGGGATTTATCCGGTAGGAATTGTTGTCTGGTTTGCCCAAAATAAAAATCCCAATACCTTATTTCCTAAAACGAAGTGGCAATACATCGGTGAAAATAAAACCATTCGGTTAGCAAAAACAGATGGCTCTAATGTATTCACTACCGGTGGGTCTGACACTATTAAGCTAACAGAAGCCCAATTACCCGCTCATGGGCACGCTTTTTCAGCAACTACCAGCAGCTATGATTATGGTAATAAAAATACCAATACAACAGGTAATCATTCACATAATTTTCAGGGAATAGTACCGGATAACTGGAAAGCTGCCGGACAAAGTGGTTCTAGGAATCAATGGGAAGTTGGTACTAAAACAACCACCCAAGCCGGTAACCACTACCATACTGTTACTCTTGGCCCACATTCACATACTGTTTCAGGTACAACCGGAAAGATGGGAAATGGTAGCGAAATTAATATCACCAATGCTTTTGTTACGCTAATGGGTTGGTACAGAATTAGCTAAGGAATCAAAATGTCTAGAATTTTTAAAGCCTATAATTACACGAGTGATACCTGTGAGTTGATTGGTTCTTGCGATGCTTACACGGATGAATTTCATGAGATACTGCCTTTTCATACCGAGAAGAAACCGCTTGATAAAAGGCAAGGTTTTGCCGTTGTTTTTAACGAACAAAATCAGGAATGGGAATATCAGGAAGATCATCGAGGCTTGGTTTTGTTTGATACGAAAAACCGTCAATCTGTCACCCTTGAAAAACTGGGGAAAGTGCCGAATGACTTTACACCATTAGCCCCTCAAAGTGAATATGATATCTGGAACGGTGAAAAATGGGTCAAGGATGTTGAAGCTGAAAATTTAGCAAAAAGACATAAATTGGAAGGCATCAAACAACAAAAATTATATGATGCCACTCGTGAAATTGCCCCTCTTCAAGACGCCATAGATTTAGATATGGCGACCGAAGAAGAGAAAAAACGATTGATAGCCTGGAAAAAATATCGGGTATTAGTTAATCGTATAGAAACATCAACCACAGATAATATAGTTTGGCCTGTTATACCTAAATAATTTTATTAACTATTTTTATTTATAAGGCTAAAAGAAAAACCTAAAATTATAGCAATATTCATAATGTTTATATCTTCGAAAAGTCCCATTATTAATATATTACCAATGAATATTGCTAGTGAAACTTTGAATATATAATTGTCACTTTCTTTTTTTAAATTTGTAATTATCGTTTTTACAATTTCAAATATGAAGTACAAAAATGAAATTAAACCAAATATACCTGATGAAAACCAAATAGATAATAAAACATTGTGTGGGCCAATTGATTTTTTAAAGATCCATTCAGGATGGTAGATTGATTCCTTATTGTAAATTTCATCATATATTTTACCTCCATACCCATAACCCTTAATAGGGTTCATTTTAATTAAATCCCAAGCAGCGCCTTGTGTGCCATTACCATATCTAGCACTTGAACTTGTCTGGGTTAATTTTGAAATTAAAAGATCTGATTTTAAGGTGTATTTTGACAAAAAAACACAGCAAAAAAATAGTGTAATAATAGAAATTATTACAATGGGTTTTCTGTATAAAACGAACCATAGTAAAATTACAAAAATAACAGCTAACCAAAAACCACGTTGCAACGTTGCAATTGATAAAAAAAAACAAGATTGGTAAAGATATAATTGAAAAGTATCTATATTTTATATCTTTTAGATCAATTGAGAAAAGAAAAATAGGTATTAAAAACATCAAGCAATCACTAATTTTTCGGTGATTGAAAGTCGATAATATCTTTATGTTTTCGATATATTCTTGATAATATTGCATTAGTTCTTTGAATGTCAAAGTAAAAAACAAGAAACTGAAAGAAATAAAAAATAATCTCTCAATATTTTCCTTTGTTTCATTTTGGAGCAAAATTGGTATAGCCAAACTCACCAACAACATCTTTTCAAAAACATTTTTATAAATAAACTTGAGAGTTATATTAATATCATAACTAATCAATAATGTATAAAATATTGATAATATGAATACTAATAATGAAAAGAAAAGATAGTTATTAAATAACTTTAATACATTATTTTTGTTTTTAAACATTAGATATAAGGCAGATGTAAAAAGTAATATTGATATTGCATGTTTATATCTTGTTATATCATCAAAAAAATACGTATTAATATAGAGAAATATTATTAAATTATTCCAGTTTTCCCTCAATGAGGAATTGCATGTTGATAATAACCTTTTCATTTTTTTCTCGAAATTTTAGCTAAAATATACTTAATATAAAACATATAACTTTTTAGATATTTCTTTTGATATTTAAGATGTCTACTTTTTCTTGAAATTTCTTTATAAGATTTTGGCTTTAATAACTGATAACTACTCCATGGTGATTTTGATTTAGCCAATCTAAAAATTTCTGTTTCTATGTAGTCAGCAGTCCAATCATGCCAAGGCTTCGATAAACCAACAAAGTGAACTATTACCGATTGGTGATAAATAAAAAACTTATTTTTTGATTTTGTTCTTATTAACGCATCAATCGGGAAAAAAGTATTATACTTTACATCTATTAATTTTACATTTTTATTTAAACAAATATTTAACGCGTCTTGATCTGGGTAATTTAGACTATTTTTTTCATTTAACTCTTTGAGAACTTTTTTTGTGATTTTACTTTTGTTATATTTAATTAAATTAATATATAAAAATCCTGAATTAAAATATTTATTAGTATTTATTTTTAGTTTAGATTTATCTTTAGCTTCGCTATCATGAACAGCGTATAGAATTATATCATCCTCAAAATTCAATTTTTTTAAATCAACCATACTACCTTTACAAAAGGTATCCGAGTCTAAATATAAAACATTTTTTATTTTATTTTTCAGATAATCTGCAATTATCAATCTAAAATAAATAGCATAAGACCAGCAATGATTTGTGGGTAATTTTTTCAGATCTTCACATTTTAGAAGATATATAGTTATTTTGGTGTTATATTGTTTGGCTAACTTTGAGAATAAACTTTCTTGCTCGTCATCAAAAAAATCAGTAAAAACATGAAAATGAAAATCCATATTTTCGTTATGCATTAGTATCGAGGCGATAGAGACTCCAGTACCAAATAGAAAGTTTTTGTCTACTCCATAAGCTACATTAAAGACATCGTTTGAATATCTTAATTCTTTTTCAGACAGATTAATAACTTTCGTTACCAATTTAGTAGCTTCAAACTCGTTTTTATTAATCATTATTCACCCGTAAACAACTCAGCTCCACCCAAAGGGCATCATATTAGCAGCGTTGGAGGAAGTTGTTAACTATTAGTTGTTGGTTGAGTGTAAGTGGCTTTGTGTGAGATAGCGGTTTTGTTCTTAATTAATGGTTTCATTTCAGCTTTGTTATTGCTATAGTAAATGTTCGTAAAACGGCTACGTAAAAACACGTAACCGTTTGAATTTTATAGAGTGAAAATTCTATTTTTATTACGAAAAATGAAAGTAACTTATTGAAAATTAAGGATAAAAAGCGCGATTTAAAATCCCTCGGCCTTAAGGCTGTGCGGGTTCAAGTCCCGCCCTGGGCACCATGAAATTTTCTGTTTATTATCAATACCTTAGTAAGTAAAAGCTTAGTCGGTTAAGACCGAATTTTTGTGACCAAGATCACCTTTCAGAACATCTTCAGAAGATGCTTTCAGAAGATAAATTGAGTTAATTTGAATATTTATTCATTTCTTCTGATTACCTACGACCGGTACGACTTCTATTTTTCTGTCATATCTGGCAGTCTGACCAATATTTTTATGGCCCGAAATGGCTTGCTTTTCTTGTAGTGTTCCTTCTAAATCAGATATACCTTTTGCTTTTAAATCATGAAAGGTAAAATTGAAATCCAATTCAGGGTATTTTTTAGCGGCTTCTTCTTTAGCTTTTAACCATCTACTATTAAAGCCATCTCTGGTATATAGTTTTCCATTTGCTTGATGTAAAACGTATAAGCTATTAACACCTTCTATTAATGGTAATTGTTTAGCTAATTTTATAGCTTTAGTTAATCTTTCGGACCAACCTTTTATCTGGCTTTTGCCGGTTTTCCCTTGTTTGATATAAATTCCTGCTTCCATGAGTTGATCTTTGCGTAATGCTAAAATATCTCCTTGCCGAGCACAGCAAAGATAGGCTAATTCCATGGCGATCTGAACAATAACCGGTGAAATAGAATATAATGCGTGATACTCTGTATCTGTAACATAACGATCACGGGCTATTTCTTTGTATTGTTTAACGCCTTTACACGGATTATTTTTTACTAATCCTCGCTCATATCCCCATCGAAATACTCTGGACATAAACGATTTTTCTCTGTTGGCCTGTGTTCTACTCTTTAATCCTCTTTTATCCATATATTTTCTAATATGTTCAGGTTTAATATTATCCGGATTCATTTTGCCAAAAACAGGAATAACTTTTTTGGAATATTTTTGATAATCATTCTGCGTGTCTTTCGATAATTCGATAAAATCTGCTGAACATAGAAATTGATTAATCAGCGATTCATAATTAAAAATATGTTTCTCGTCATTAACGTATTGTTCATAGTGACTCCAAACAACAGATTTATCTACATTTAGAGCACATAAACGAATTGTACGACCATTTGGGTGTTTAAACTCGTATGCAGATCTCCCACGAAATACACGTGGGGGCATCCAATTATCCGCAGGATTTTTTCGTTTTCCAGACATAACTACATAGCTCCGAAATTTGGTTTCTCAGCAAAATTAATATCAAATTTTTTTGAAGAGGGGTTATTGAAATGCTCCCATGTCGTTTTGGGGCGACCATCAGGCCTCTTAATAAAAAATATTCCCGCTTCTTCCAAAACTTTGCATTGTTTGGATGGTTTCTGATAGCCTGTTAACTCTTTCATTTGTTCATCTGTAATAAACATAGAATTATTATTCACGTTTATGTCCTCATTGAAAAACTCACAACGTAATTTTCCCTGGTGTTGGCCAGCCTTGCGCTGGTCTTTGCGCTGGTCTTTTTTAATAGCTGAACGCTTACCTTTCGATATGGATAATTTAAGTGAGGTAAATTCAGGTGGGATAATGCTTATTCTCTTTATGCTACTTCTTCAAGGTATCAAGGAATACACCCAAATAAACAATGAGTGCTGGCGCTATCATGACGCCGATAACCATTAGCTCTTGCCCACCTAAATGGATATTGCCTAATTCGCCACGCTTAAATCTGATTTGCGGGTCAATGACGGCATTGGCGTGCGCAATGTGACCAACAATGAGTTCGAAGGCAAACGCTGCACTGATAAAAAGTAATGTCGTGATTAGTAATTTGATGATGTTAAGTTTCATGGTTAAACCTCGGTAAAATTAGCTTATTTCTTAACGCAAATCGCTTTGGCGTTGATATCCTTGAAAGTTTCAAATTCCTGCTCAAACTGTTTAGCGGCGAATTGGCACATATTCTCAGTGTCGAATTCCTGAGTATGAACACTTGCAAAGTTACTGGATGCGTAAGGGCTGGCGTACATGGACAATATTAAAATCCACATGGTGAGTTCTCCGTTGTTAATGAGAATAGTAATGTTAATGATAACCATTTGATTTAAATATATAAATATTTGTAAATTTAAGGTTAATTCTTTATTTTTCTTGTATAGTTATTTGGTTGTGTGTTTGCTATTCACAATTTTTCCCCTGGTGTTGGCCAGCCTAGCGCTGGTCTTTTTTATTTCCTTTTCATCGCTTCCAGCAATAAATCCTGAATTTCTCGTTTTGAGTTGCGGCGTTTCATAACCACTTCATCGAGTGTATCTTTAGCGACGATATGGTGAATAAAGACAGGGCGATTGTGTCCCGCTTGCGCTTGACGCGTAGGGCCGATACGTTCGATAATTTGCTGGTACTGCTCTAAATCCCACCAGTGGGAGAAAAAAACCAGAATATTACCGCCGTCCTGTAAATTTAAGCCGTGTCCACAGCTTGCGGGGTGAGCAAAAAGCACTGGAATTTTGCCATTATTCCAGTCGGTAAGGGTTTGTGGGTTAGCGTCTAACATTTTGCCTTTTGGAAAGGCTTTTAATAAACGCTCAAGGTCATGTTTCCAGTGATAAGCAACCAGTACTGGCATCCCTCCGGCTTCATTGACAATACTTTCCAACGCCTGGATTTTGGCATCGTGTATCACTGTCCAGTTGTGATTGTCATCGCTATAAATAGCGCCTGCTGCAATTTGCAAACATTTTATTGTCTTGGCAGCGGCATTTAACGCTTCAATAGCGCTATCGCCTAACTCAAGAAACAGTTCTTTTTCCATCGCCTGATAGTGTGCTCGCGCTTTAGCAGGTAGTTCAACGTTGATAACGTTGTGTATCGGTTCTTCGATATCGAACCAGTCGGCGGCATTAAGGGATAAGGTGACATCACTGAGTGCTGCCTGAATTTGTAGATGAGCAAACCCTAAAGGCTCAAACCTGCTCCACTGTTGCCCAGGGAATTGGATACGGTTAAACCAGCGAGACGTAAATGCACTATGCGTTCTGCCTAAGCGTTCGCCCTGGTCAACAAACCACGTTTGCCCCCATAAGTCCATCAAGCCATTGGGTGAAGGTGTACCGGTCAGATTTACCCAGCGATGAACCGATTTATGCGCGATTTTAGCAAGTGCAGCGGTGCGTTTACCGCCTTTGCGTAGCCGGAATGATTTTAACCGGGTGCTCTCGTCAGCGATAATCGTGCCGAAAGGCCAGCTGTCACCTAGTGTTTCAACCAGCCAGACGAGATTGTCATAATTGACCGTAAATACGCTGGCATGGGTATTTTTGAGTGCTGTCATCCGCGTTTTTGCAGTGCCAATAATGGGCTGCACTTCAATATTACGCAGGTGGCCCCATTTAAGCGCTTCGTCAGGCCAAGTGGATTGGGCTACCCGTAAGGGGCTAATACCAGTGTGGGTTTGGTTTCACTGCCTGATAAATAGAGATTTTCTAATGCCGTCAGGGTTGCTGCTGTTTTACCCATTCCCATCCCCGCCCAGACATTTGAGCGTTTAATATCGAGCAGGTGATTGATAATGAGATTTTGGTAAGGGCGAGGGGTGAAGGTTTTAGCGATTATCTTTTGTTCAGGCGACAATCTGGATAATTTTGTCATGAGTATGTAATCCGTTCCAGTTCTTTTTCATGGGGAGTTTGTCAGCCAAATACTGGTCATAAAGTCGCTGCGCGCCTTTTCTCAGCAAAACAGGGCGATAACTAATGAAACTATTCGCACCATGTGGGCTTATTTCGTTTTGTTTTTCGGTTAAATATTTATCCCGAGCGGTAGCGGCAACACGCCAGCGTAAATTGTTGCCGGACTTACTTTCGTTATAGAGCCAGTTTTTCGCTGCAAGATAATGATTTATCTGTTGACTATTCACGCCGTTAAGCATTTTGCTAAATTGGGTAGGGGTCATGCCTTCTTTAAAGAGATTTTTAAGACAATCGTTTTCGGTTGAAAGACTTTTATTTTCCAGTAATAATTTTTCTTTCTCTTCCTCGGCACGAACGACCATCAGTGCCAGTTCTTTGGCTGTTGGTAGTAATGTTTGAGGTTGTAAAATCCGTCTTTCACATTCAATAAAGTACTGCCTGGCCTGTTTCCCTTTTTCATTGCGCTCAACCATTGATAGCTCTTTCGCCATGTCGAGGGAAATATGATATTCTTTTGCTGGACGGCCTCCATTTGGGGTTTTTGATAAATTTATCAAAAAGTCCTGATGTTCAATAAAACCATATTGTTGAATGCGATCTTTTATCCAATTAGCAAACTCCTGCTTACTTTCCAAAAACGCATGTAAATCACGGGCATTAACCGTTTGAATTAACCCGCCATTGATGTTTTTTGTTTCGATGTTGATTAAATTTGACATAAAGGATATTCCTCAATATTTAAATTGATGAAAGATTGCCCCTTAGCAAGGGGCGTTAAGATTAATTAGTGGCGTTCTAAGAAATGGGTCAACTCACCTTCGTACCACTGATCGGTGCGTGCGGTGATTATCCCGATTTGTTGATGGTGGAAGTGATCAAAAAGCTGTTTTATTTCCGCTAAAACGGTATCGATATTTTCACGCTTACGTAAAAGTCGTTTGATAACCTGTTTTTCAGCCTCATTGATAATCTGGCGTAGTGATTCTGTGATGTAGTAAATACGTCTGCATTCGTCAGCCATTAACGGGATATGATGCTCTACCTGAAAATGTTCCGGTGACGGTGTGCCCGTCACTTCGCGCAAAGCCAGCCACACCGCATTACTCCACGAACGCTCAAACCGAAAGCCATTTGTCATACACTAGACTAAATGTGTTAGATTGCGCGTATCTGAATGAGTGAAACGCTCTACGGCTTTCGTTTGGGGTTGGGGGGGAAAGCTGGAGGTTTGATTAATGGCTTGTTTATCGAGGATATCTAGCACCCATTTTCTGAATTCTTTTGCTATATGTGTACGGGCAAACATAGCGATTAGGTGTGCACCTCTTAGAGAAAAGATGCGAACTGGCATTCTAACCGTTCCCGTTTTTCTAACGACGCCCAAATTGACCGTCGTTGTCATACATTCGGAAAACTCATCTTTATTGCGATTGAAAATTTTTGTTACTGCATCCGTTTCTGTATATTCCAGTGCTCTAGCAAGTTCAGCAGAAGTAAACCAAATTTCTCTGTTATGGGAAATAGTTTCAAGAACAGTATTACGGAAAATTAAAGTAGTCATAGTAATGATTTCCTTGTTATTTAAGGATAATCACCACCAAAGAGTTTGCAGGCTCTTAATATGGCGGTGAACTGAACAGGGCTGCAAAAACCGGCTAACAAGGATCCCGGCGAGCCTTACGGCTCCCCCATCCAGCCCACCATTGATTCTTGATATGGCAGACTGACGCATAAAAAAACACGCTGTCGGCGTGCTGTGCGCCTTGTTAGTTACGGCAGGTTTGCAGACCTGGCACCTGATTTTGCAGATGCAAATAAACTATAGCGCATGATTTCTTCTTTCGTCAATAAGTTAATTTTTAACTGATAGCGGGTAAAATGCTGCTTAAATCGTGACTGTCCAGTACGATGACTTGATGGCCAAGGGCAAAAAGCCGGGCGTGTTCGCGCAATTGATAGGGGGTAGGCTTTTCGCCCGGTGCTTTGCACTCCACAAAAATAATCTTGCCATTGGGGAGTGCAACTAATCGGTCAGGTACACCTCGTCGCCCAGGCGAAACAAACTTATAGGCAATGCCGCCGATTTTTCGTACTTCACTGACCAAATGTTTTTCAATGCTCTCTTCCCTGATTAACCGCATGAATACATCCTTTTAATATTCTCCCATTTTATTTGCATCAGGCAAAAATCGGCGCGGTGTTCACTCCAGATACGATTATTGCGATTGCGCGCCAGTCGGTTTGCCTGTGACCATGCGCGCGCGGCTTCATGGTACTGGCCGGACTGTTCAAGGTGTACCGCATCCTGTGCTGCCTTGAAATAAAGTGGGCTGTCGTTTTTTTTAAAGGCCATGATATTTATTTTATCCTGTGTGTTATTTATTCTTTTCGATAGCGATAAATCTCAAAACCCGCTGCGCTAAGCGGTAAATCAAAAGCCCATTTAGGCTTGGCACTTAACAGTGCGCTTAACCCCTCGGCTGAAAACTCTGGGGTATCGGGCGCTTCGCTGATAATTTCATCATGGACGGTTAAGACAATCTCATAACCCGCCTTTTCAATAGACGGCATGTTACAGGCTAATACATCCCGTGCAGTGCTCTGACATATATTTTCAGTAATTTTCCCCCCGTAGGTTTTTAACCGTTCCCATTTTCGGCTGTAGGGATTAGTCCCCATGTAGCTAATTTGTCCATTCTCTATTCGCGCAGAAGGGTAACAAAGACTCCGTCCTGATGGTAAACAAATCCTGAGCCAGCCTTTATCGCGACGAACGCTAAGTTTACGGCACTTAAACACTATCCCCGGTGACTGAATGGCCTGTTTTACCGCATCTTCAATGTCGTACCAAAAGGATACGGTTTGCGGATGGGCATTGCGCCACATGCGCTTAAGGGAATCGCAGGTAACAAAGACTTTTTCGCTGAGACCATACGTTTTATCTGTTTCAACGGATTTTTGATACCAGCTTATTGCCTCTCGTTTAACGTTAGGGGGAATGTTAGGTAATGCGGCTTCCGTCAGCTCATCTAAATCCAGACCGTAGGCGAGGGCAAATGTCAGAAATGCCGCAACGCCTCCGCCATAGCCTAAGCCGAGTTCCATTACCTTACCAATTTGTCGTTGAGCTTTAGTGATGTTCTCAGGTAAAAAATTAAATGCGCGCGCATCGGCGAGTTTATAGAGGTCATCGCCTTTGCCGTTATCAAATTCGCTAAAAGCGTTGACTTTCCAGTTTTCCCCTGCTAGCCATGTTAGCATGCGGCCTTCAATATTTGATAAATCGGAGATAACCAGTTTTTTACCGGGTGGCGCGACAATACATCCTCTAAGCGCAGAACTGGTCAGTTGCATAATGTCATCACAAATCAGCTCGGCGCATCCAGCTTTTAACGCTTCAATCCCGTCATTAATGGTGTTTGGGTCAAGCGTGGGTCTGGGGAGATTATCCGGCTGAAAAATACGCCCCGCCCATCGTCCGGTGCGTGAAGCGCCACAAAATTGCTTGGTTCCTCGAAGTCGTCCATCTGTGCTTACCGATTTTAACAATGCTTTGTATTTACTGGTGCTGGTTGTACACGATTGCAAACGGACTGACAGCAGTTCGCGTAAAGCAGGGGGGATGTTCGGGTCGTTAATGCGGCGCTGTAGCGTGCTGGCTTGCATATCCGGTAATGTGATGCCAAATGCTGAAACGATGTGTTGTAAGAGAGCATCGCGTTGTGTTGCGTTTTGCACGGCATTATCTGTTAATTGCTGAGTGACGGTTGATAACCGTTTTTGCTCGTTTTCAACGGCAGTCAAGGCGCTTTTCGCCAGTTCAACATCCATGCACATCCCACGGCGATTAATCTTTTGGTCTAACTGCCATAATTGGGTTTCGTCCACACTCATATTCCAACCCGGTAAATGTTGATAAATCTCGCGCATGGCTAAAATATCAGAACCTGCGTATTGCTTAAAACGTTGCCATTCCTCTGCGTGAGTTAACGCCGTGGCGCGTTGTATTTTGCTATTTTTAGGACGCGGTTTGCAAAATAGCTGTATGAGCGCTTTACCTTCTTTATCTTTGGCGTTATCGCTATTGACGTTGAAGATATCGCAAAGCGAACCAAGTGCGCCAGGTAAGCCATGTGCCAGTGCTTGCACCAAGGTATCGTGAACGCGGGATAAGGGTAGGTCAATATTTAACACCTGTTTTAAAATTACCGTATCAAACATGCCGCCGTTGTGCAAGACGGTTAAAATCGCAGGGGCATCAAGATAAGCTTTTAAATCTGTGGGCATCGTTTTATCTTGCGTTACATCCCAGACCTTGACAGAGCCGTGATTGTACGCATACGCAAAAAGTAATATTTCTGCATTTTCAGCGTATCGATGCGTGCCACAATTAATCGGAATATCGCTATAGGTTTCTAAATCGCAAAATAGTAAATTTTGCATGTAAAAATTCCTCAATAATGAAATTGATGAAAGATTTTGCAGATTGAACCCTAAACCCGTTATACTTACCAAAATAGGAGGATTTTTCTTATGGGTCAGGTTGCATTTGATACATTAAAATTTGTTGAAACGTTAGAAAAAGAAGGCTTGCCTAAAAATCAGGCTAAAGCTATATCTCTGGCTGTGCGTGAATCACATGAAGCGGTTGATGTAGCAACCAAAAGAGATTTAGACGATGTTCGTAGAGATATGGTTGTACGTTTTGAAAAAAACGAAGCTCAAATTGCTGATGTCCATAAAAACTTATCAGCTGAGATTGCTGATGTCCGTAAGGATATTGCTCAGATAGATAAGCGCCTGGATTTTTCAGAAAAACGTTTTGATAGATTAGAACAAAAATTTGATCGCCTGCAATGGTTTTTATTGGCGGGTATTCTTGGTTTACTATTTAAAGAAGTACTTCCTAAATTATGGGGCGGTTAATTTTCTCAATATGCCAGCAATAAGCGTGTTGATTGCTTAAATGTTTCTTTTAAGGGAGTCAACGTCTTGAGCAATGCTGTGTAATAAAACTGCGATTTTCTCGCTGATAATTACTGCAATCCTGATTTTTTCAATAAAAACACCTTGTATTTCTATATGTTTAGTCTTGATTGTTGATATTTTGCGTAAGCCATAAATTGCTGTTTTCAGCTCCTCAATATTTTTTAATACTGAATCGATAGAGGCTTCTTCTCCAGTAAGATAATTCATCCTTTACTCCTTGATTGAGCCTTTAACATTTACATAGCCCACCATTTTACCGATGGCTTTTTGCCAGTCGCTTATTCTCTTTCCTCAGGTACTGGTTTTCTTCTGCTATTAGCTGAACCATATTGATTAATGTTTTAGTTTCTTCATCAGCATAAACGGGTTGCGCCAGGTTAAGTAGATAATAGCTATTATTGATGGGATTAGTGAGCGCAATGGTTTCACCAATATTATTTAATTTCATTTTTAACTCTCCTTGGGTTATTTACACTTTACATATCAAATTTCCCTTACGCTAACTAGAGTAAAAATTACTCATATTTTTAATCGATGCCTTATTATTTAACCACTTAAGGCGGCAGTGGTTCTCTGATTTAACTTGCCAATAATTCCTCTTCCTCAGCCATGCTCAGGTCGTCAAACTCGTCAACAGAGGCCACGCTTCCACCGCTAAAGGCATCGCCATCCCGGAAAAACTGAACCCCTCTTAAGGAGGCTGAAACCCCTTTACCATTATTGTCATAGGCATAAAATTCAATGGTGGCGTTAACGTAACAGACAGAGTAGGGACGACCGTCCTGTGCGGTGAGTGGTGTACGATTTACGTCAATGACTAACGGACGATCTTTATTACTGGCGGTGATGTACAGGTTTCCGGCATAGCCATCGTATTCTTTATTGTCGCCATCGCGGAAGCAAAAACGGTTGTTGGAGTGGCAGATGCTGTTATAAATTTTTTCTACCTCTTTGGCTCCCCATTTTTCCTTAATGACCGCCTTAATCCCCGTTTTGATTTCTTCAATCAGGTCAGTACGGCTTTTGGCGATAAGGAAATTGGCACGGTATTTGAACTCTCCTTGACCACTGACTTGCGTAGGTTCAAATAATTCAGGAAAAGCCAGACGTACGTTGTTTAATTTAATTTTCATCACGTTACCTTTTAATTAGATGGATTTATCAGCGAGTGCCGCTTCGGTCACATCGTCAAAGTCGTTTAAGGGATTAATAACAAGGGCAGGGCGAGGGTCAGATTCCGGTGCGATGACGGGTTTCCCGTCTGCTCGCTCAATAAGTGCTTCCAGTTTTGCCCAGCGACTCGGTTTGTCTTTTTTAAGTAGTTTCTCAGCCTGTGGCGGACTGATAATTTTCTTGTGGTAGATTTGTTCCTGTTTAAGTTTGGCGGCTTTTAACAGCGTTTCGGCTTCACGTTCATCACACCAGGTGCGATTACCCTGTTTGCCGGTAACCAGTTTAAAGCCCGGTACCGATTGCCCGTTGTGTAATGCCTCAGCGACCCGACTTCGCAGGGCTTTACAAAAACTCTCTATCAAATCAACATGCTGGTAGAGTGTTGCCATTTGCTCAGGGGTAAGTAACGTAATGCGTTTTGGCGCATCACTTAATTGAGGTGCTAAAGGCTGGGTTAAATCGACAAAATCGCTTCTGACTTCATTATGGACAAATTGCGCCTGGGCAAAACACAATCCGCCTTTTGCTTTGCAGAACTGGCATTGCCTGATGCCCGGTGAAAAGGCACTATCCGGTAGCGCATCAAGCCCGTTGCGCTCGGCAAGGGTTACCATCTCCATGGCTTTTTGCGCCCTCAATCTGGCTAAGTCCCCAAAGTCTTTTAAGTCCTCAACCGATAGCGCCCATTCGGACAGATGGTTAAGTCTGGGCTGATGAATAAAAAGACGAACCGTGTTAAAATCATAAATAAGGTCAAACTGATGTAACGCCCCTAGCGCATAGAGCATAAGTTGCGCATTTTGCCTGGCATCGACTTTAACGCCTTTACCGTATTTCAGGTCATGGATTTGTAACTCATCCTCGCTGACAATAATCGCATCGGCGGTACCAAACGAATTCTCTACGTCAATGACGGCTGAAAAGTCAACTCGCTCCTCAACCTGTAAGATTTTCCCGTCCGCAAGCCTCCAGACGGTATCGATATAGGTCTGGACGTGCTCAATCATCTCTTCATCCACTTGTGGCGAATTAGCTTTCAACAAGGGATACGTGCCGATATAGTCTTTCGCATCAAATCCAGATGTTCGTCTACGCCCGTCACTAAACGGGTTTTGGCGCATTTTTAAGATACTTTCCGCTAAGGCATACGCTGCGCGACCTTCTTCCGCAAACGGCGATGTTTTATCGGGTAAGGTGGCTTCTACTGCGAGACTGGCGCTACAATAAAGCCATCGATGCGCTGAGGAGGGGGAAAGTTTTGCATGTTCAGCCATCGCTACCCTCGGCGTTATCATCGGCTAAAACGCGTTGGGCTTTCTCGATAAACTGAACCAGATTGTCATCGGTAACGTCACCCGTTTTTTTAGCGTTGAATGAGGCGAGGATATCCACCGCTTCATTGCGATATCCGCCTTTGACCAGTTGAGTAATGCAGGCCGAAGCCTCACTGCGAAGTGCCTTAAAATCAATCGGTTTGACTTCTGCTGGGGTAGGCAATTCACGCAGTAATGACAAGGCAAATTCGCGACGATCGGTAATGCCAAAGAGATTATCCCAGTTAGCCAGTATTTTTAGGCATACGTCGAAGGTTTTGGCTTTAGGAAGAAATGTCACTTTAGGTAACCCGTTTAAGGCGCAATAAAGTGCATCAATTTGCCCGGTAACACTATCTGCTTTTTCGGACGCAAAAGTCGCTTTGGCTTTAGCGATTTGCGTATTGTCAGGTTTAAGCGCTTTATCCCCAAACAAGACAGACAGGGCGACCACGTGACGCAAATCAAGTGATTCAATATCCACCGGTTCGGGCTTAGGCGCTACTTCAGGCGCTTCAATAATCGGCTCAATTGGTTTAACGGCTTTAGCAGGTTTCGTTTCTACCTTGGGGGTTTGAACCTTTTTCTCGGCGACAACGGGGGCTGTTTACCACCCAAGATACCGCCGTACTGGATAGTACGAAAGCGGATGATATCGCTTCTGTTTTGAAAAAAGCGAAATATCAACGGGTCTTTACACAATATTCTTCATCAACCCCCTATGCAGCAGCCTCTGCTTTTGGACGGGCGTTTTCAGTGAATTTCAACGGCAATAACACCACGATCACCCTCAAATTCAAACAGGAACCAGGTGTTAAAGCGGAGACGTTGACTACGTCACAGGCGAATACGCTGGCGGCCAAAAACTGCAACGTGTTTGTCAATTACGATAACGACACCGCCATTATACAAGAAGGCGTGATGGCCAATGGTGATTTTTTCGATGAACGCCATGGGCTGGACTGGTTGCAAAACTTTGTGCAAACCAATCTGTATAATCTTTTGTATACCAGCCCCACCAAAGTCCCTCAAACGGAGCAAGGCAGCACGCAGCTTCTGACCAATGTTGAGCAATCGTTAGCGCAGGTGGTCACTAATGGGCTACTGGCACCGGGGGTATGGAACGGTGGCAGTATAGGTCAATTAACAAGCGGGGATACGCTCACCAAAGGATATTACGTTTATATTCAACCGCTGGCAGAGCAGGCGCAATCTGAGCGCGAAAAACGCAAGGCGCCGCCGATTCAGGTTGCCTGTAAGTTAGCGGGTGCCGTGCATTTCGCGGATGTCTTAATCACCATTGTTCGATAAGGAGAGAAAATGGCCGCTTATAGTTTTGCTGATGTTTCCGCCACGCTAACCGGCCCCACGGGGGTGATAGATTTGGGCTCTGGCTCGGCGAACTCTGAAGAAGGAATAGTGGTGACAATGACCGAAGCCAAAAACACCATGACCATTGGTGCTGATGGTGAAGGGATGCATACCCGACATGGCGGAAAATCCGGCACCGTTACGGTCAGTCTGATTAAAGCCTCACCGGTTAACAAAAAACTGATGATCGCCTATAACGCGCAAAGCGTGTCATCTACCCTTTGGGGTAATAACGTGATTGTGATCCGTAATCCGGTATCTGGCGATATGATCACCGCGCGCAGTTGTGCGTTTCAAAAAATACCGGATTTGCAAAATGCAAAAAAGGTGAATGTTTTAGCCTGGGTCTTTGACTGCATTAAGATCGACGCCTTATTAGGAGAATTCTAGTGGAAATTGAAATTAACGGTCATGAATATCGAAGTCAAAAACTCAATGTGTTTGACCAGCTTAAGGTGACGCGAAAGTTATTGCCGGTGTTATCCGGTTTAACGGGTGAACTGCAAAAATTACAGCAAGGGGAAATGCCAATGGCAGCGGTGTTACCCATTATGGCAAATTCCATTGCCCAAATGAGCGATGAAGACTGTAACGCGATTTTGCACCCTTGTTTAGCCGTGGTTTCACGCAAAAATGCCAAGGCATGGACGCCGATTTTTCGCCAGGGCGAATTGATGTTTGATGATATTGACTTAAAAACCCTGCTTGAGATTGTGGCGCAGGTGATTGGAGATTCCCTCGGTAATTTTTTTCACGCACCCCAAGGCGACGAGACAGCCAGCCTCCTGTCGCAGGATTAACCCTGGATTCAATGCCGGATGGTAAAGACTTTTTACGCCTTCCTGTTAAGTATGGGTACATAAAATTCGACAAATTAAAAGATGGCTCAATCGATTTGGCAGATTTAGCAGAAATGAATGAGTGGATAGATATCGAACAGGATAACGAAGCGCGAATTGCGCGTTGGAGAAATCGCCATGGCGAATGCTGAAACGTTGCAAGATTTTCTCATCAGCTTAGGTTTTAAGGTTGATGACAGTGGCCTGCGAAAATTTCAGTCCGTTGTTACGGGGGTGAGTGCCAATGTTATCAAACTAGGTGCGTCGGTTGAGGGGGCAGCGCTTGCCGTCGTGGGATTTACCACACAAATTGCCGCCGGTCTTGATAAGATGTACTGGGCGTCACAGCGTACAGGCGCTAGTGTTAACGGCATGAAAGCATTAGGGTATGCCGCCAGTCTCACCGGCAGTAGCGCAGAAGCGGCAAGAGGTTCACTTGAAAATCTGGCACGATTTTTGAGAAACAGTCCGGGTGCTGAGGGGTTTTTAAATCGTCTTGGGGTGCAGACCCGTGATGCCAATGGCAATTTGCAGGATATGAGCGCTATTTTTACCCGTGTGGGGAATAAACTGGCCTCAATGCCCTATTACCGCGCCAATCAATATGCCCAACTGTTAGGCATTGATGAAAATACGCTAATGGCCATGCGTAGAGGGTTGAACAAATTTTCTGCTGATTACCAGCGTATGCTTAAACAAACCGGATTTAACGCAGACGTTGCTGCCAAACAGTCCAACCAGTTTATGACCTCGATGAAAGGATTGACCGGGTTATTTGGTATTTTACGCGATAAAGTCGGATCAAACCTAGCAGGGGGGTTGACTAAAGAGATAGACAATCTGCGCAAAAGACTGCTGGATAATTTTCCTAAAATTGAGAGAGTATTAACCCTTCTCATTAGTGGCATTATTCGAGCCGGTGAAATGGTGGGGCGCGTTATCTGGCGAATGAGTCAGGCGATCGAGCAGATTTTTGACTGGTGGCGCAATTTAGACGGAAAATCTAAAAAACTCATCACTACCTTTAGCGGATTGGCAGTGGCTATCTGGGGGCTCAATCGGGCATTCTTTGCTTCGCCCATCAGGATTATCACCGGTCTTATCGCGGCCTTATTGTTACTTTGGGAAGACTACCAGACGTGGAAAGAAGGTGGAAAATCCTTTATCAACTGGTCTAAGTGGGAAGGTGAAATCAACCAGGCAAAAGCGGCATTTAAATGGTTAGGTGAAAAATTAACGGGATTGGTTGACCTGGTGGGTGGGTGGAAAAATGCACTTGAAATCTTAGCAATTTTTATTGCGGGCGCGTGGGTAAGTAAGGTATTGGGCGCTTTTAGTAAAATAGCGAAGTTACCTATCCCACCTTGGCTGAAATTGTGGAGTCTCTATGCGGGGTATCTGATTTCAGATAAAGATAATATTAGTGATAGCGCAAGCGCATCATGGGATTACAACACCCGTCAAGTCAAACGTGCGATCGGTAACGGTTTGCGTTTTTTTGGTATTGATAATGACTGGGCAAACAAAAATCAAGGCAGCAATATACCGGATAATATCGCTGATGTGCCTACCGGCGATATTCCACGGGGTATTCGTAATAACAATCCGGGTAATTTGAATTTTGTTGGACAACGCGGTGCAGTACGTGAATCACCTAACGGAAGATTCGCCAAATTCAATACCGCATTTGAGGGCTTACAAGCACTTTCTTCACAGCTTAATCGCTACGCTGAAAGGGGATTAAATACCGTTGAAAAAATTATTAGCACCTGGGCTCCCGCCAGTGAAAATAATACTCGTGCCTACATTGATAAAATATCCGGTAAATTAGGGGTTTCCCCTGACACCGTGTTGAATCTGTCCAATCCGACGGTCATGACATCGCTCATGTCTGGCATCGTTGAGCACGAAAATGGCAGACAGCCGTATAGTCAGGCAATGCTCTATCATGCCGCAAATGCGGGTATGCGAAATAATATTGACCAGAATATCACGATCAATGTTGAAGGCGCATTAGACCCCCACGCTACCGCCAATGCGATTGCCGATAAACAAACGGGCGTTAACGCCAGACTGATTGGACAATTAACCCAGCGAGCCTACTGATGGATATCCTTTCTACGCTTTTTTCACAACGATCGCGCAAAATCGGTTTGCTGGTGCCGGATGTCATTATCTCAGAAAAACATCACGACACCCTTGAAATCACAGAACATCCGGTTGAACTGGGCGCGGAAATTGCCGATCACGCTTACAAACGTCCGGCGGAAGTGACCATGGAGGTGGGTTTTTCAAGTGGTGGATCTCTACTGGATTTTTGGGACACGGCAAAAGTGGCTATTCGCGCAGGGTTAAGCGCACCGGAAATCTACCAGCAAATTTTAGCGCTTCAAGCCAGCCGTCAACCGTTTGATGTCATAACAGGTAAGCGCAAGTATAAGAATATGCTCATTCGCGCTATCGAGGTGACCACGGATAAGCACACAGAAACCGTGTTGATGGCGATATTAACCTTGCGGGAGCTTAACATCACCCAAACCCAAACGGTTAATATCAAATCTACCGATGCAAAAAATATGCGGGAAGGGAATACAACGAGTGGCGTGAGTAATACCGGTATGAAAACGCCAAAACCCGTTGATAATCGCAGCCTATTACAGCGAGGAGCCGCATTTTTCAATGGAAATTAACGAAATACCGCTTACCCCCACCAACCAGCAATTTACGATTAAGCTATCTGATACTGTTTGGCAGTTTCGCCTTATCTGGCGTGATAGTGCGGGCTGGGTGCTGGATATGCTCACGGTTGACAATCAACCGGTGATACAGGGTATTCCGCTGATCGTGGGTGAAAA
This sequence comes from Arsenophonus endosymbiont of Crataerina pallida, assembly GCF_964020125.1. Classification (NCBI taxonomy): domain Bacteria; kingdom Pseudomonadati; phylum Pseudomonadota; class Gammaproteobacteria; order Enterobacterales; family Morganellaceae; genus Arsenophonus; species Arsenophonus endosymbiont of Crataerina pallida. The sequence continues at coordinate 2,018,832 of NZ_OZ026540.1, forward strand.
TCTACTGGCTCAATATAGTCACCTTATCAGTAAAGGAAATCTCGTTTTGCTATCAGATGAAGAAAGCGATATCAACGCGGATACGTTGGGCGCAACCGTAAAATTATACTGGATCACGGACTGATTGTTATGTCAAAAAACTGGATACGAAAATGCTCACTGATTGTTTCTGATAAAAACGGGGAAGGTATTGAGCTATCGGATTTTCGCGCCACGTTCAATATCACGTGGCCAGATACGCGTTACCCTCGTGCGGGGGTGTTTAAAGTCTGGAATCTGAGAAAAGAAACCGTCAGTCAAATTCAGGCGAAGGAGTTTGTTAACATTCAGCTCATGGCAGGCTATCAGGATAATACGGGTCTGATATTTACTGGAAAAATCCGCTACACGATTTCAGGTAGAGATAATCCTACTGACACGTTTGTTATTGTTCAGGCGATTGATTCTCATGAGGCCTATGACTACGCCACGCTAAATACTACCTTAAGCGCAGGGCATACTCAGGCAGAGCAACACAATACGTTACTGACAGGGCTTACCCCTTACGGGATTGTCAAAGGCGTGACGCCTGAGTTTGATAGTATCCGCTTTCCAAGGGGTAAAGTCTATTTTGGTATGGTTAGGGACGCCGCTGATAATCTGGCAGGGCAATGCCTTGCCTCGTGGCAATACATTAACGGCCAGCTCGTGATGGTGCCGGAGAAGAATTATATCCATGAAGCGATTGTCCTGAATAGCGCAACGGGCTTGATTGGCTTACCGCAACAAACGATTGAGGCGGGGGTGAATGTGCGTTGTTTGATTAACCCAAACATTCAAATCAATGGGCTTATTCGTCTTGACCAGGCGTTAATCTATCGCACGATGTTGCCCAACAGCGATATCGCTTTGGGGTACAGCAAGTTAAGCGAAAACGATGACGGCGGCTTACAGCAAACCCAAGGCGCTGTTTCACAACCGGCCAGTCTTTCCACCGATGGGGATTATATTGTGAAAAACATCACGTATTCCGGCGATACGCGCGGCAAGCCGTGGTATATGGATTTGGTGTGTATTGCCAAGGGATCAAATGACCAAATCGATATCAAGAAGGTGGGATGATGGCGATTTCCGTATCAGCGCGCACCGGCGACCAACAACAACTGCTTGAAGTCTTTCGCCATGCGATTTCGTCACAACTTCGCGTCGCGATGCCGGCTATTGTTCAATCCTTCGATGCCAGCAAAGTCACTTGTGTTGTACAACCAGCGATAAAGGGAGCCTTGACGGATACCAAAGGGAATAGCCAGTCGGTGAATTTGCCCCTGCTAGTTGATGTACCGGTTGTGTTCCCGCGCGGTGGCGGTGTCACAATGACCTTCCCCATTAAAAGCGGTGATGAGTGTCTGGTGGTGTTTGCAGATAGATGTATTGATTTTTGGTGGCAAAATGGCGGGATACAAGAAGCGATCGACCCCAGACAGCATGATTTATCAGATGCCTTCGCTTTCGTCGGTGTGCAATTACAAAAACAGAAGATAAGCCAAATTAGCACCGATGCGATGCAGTTAAGAAGTGACGATGGCGCAACCTATTTTGAAGTAAACCCGACAACGCAAAAAATGAAAATTGTCGCCCCTGGGGGGCTTGAAATTATCACACCGGAAGCTATTTTTTCGGAGAGAATTACCGTAAAAGGACTATTGAGTTGGCTAGGTGGCATGGTAGGTTCAACGGCCTCCGGTGTGGCTGCAAAAATCACCGGTGCGATTGAGTTTTTGGGCACATTGACCGCCAACGGCAAACGGATTGACGACACACATACCCACAAAGGTGTCAAAGCCGGTGGGGATAATTCAGGCGAGGTGAATTGATGCGTTACCGACGAGAAACGAGTAAGGGCGACTACAGCTTTGGTCAGGGGGATAACACATTTTTAACCAATACGCCTAATGCAGTCGCCTTGGCGATTAAAACGCGATTGTCCCTCTGGCAGGGGCAATGGTTTTTAGACAGCGAAGAAGGGATGCCGTGGTTGCAATCGGTATTAGGTAAGTCTTATTTGGAAGCCTACGGTATGACTATCAAACAGCGCATACTGGATACGCAGGGCGTAACCATGTTAACCGATTTCAATGTCAGCCAAAATCCAACGACCCGAAAACTGACTATTAGCGCAAAAGTACAAACCCAATACGGCGAAACTTCTTTTATCCAAGAGGCATAATGTTAAATCTTGATACGTTAGCGTTGTCAGCGAAAGTGACTGACGACGGCATCAGTGCGCCGGATTATCAGACCCTACTGATGCGATTAACCGATTTTTTTCATCAAATTTATGGGCAAGATGCGTATTTAACGCCGGATAGCAAAGACGGCCAGATGATAGCCATTTACGCGCTCGCCATCCATGATGCCAATAATGCGATAATCGCTACCTACAACAGTTTTAGCCCTAATACGAGTAAAGGTGCTGCACTATCAAATAATGTCGCCATTAACGGCATTTCCCGTCATGCATCGGGGTACTCGAATGTGGATGTCGTATTAACGGGGCAAGTGGGTACGGTGATAAAAAATGGCCGTGTGTGCGATAAAAACGGCAATATCTGGCGGTTACCGGAAACGGTTATGCTCGATACGCACGGCGAAGCGACGGTGACGGCAGTTTGTCTGGTTGCAGGGAGTGTTACTGCATTGTCCGAAGAAATTACCGAGATAGCCACCCCCACGCGAGGATGGCAGACGGTGAGCAATCCCAAACCCGCAACACAAGGCAGACCGATTGAAACGGATAACCAATTGCGTGAACGGCAACGAAAATCGGTCTCACTGCCATCACGTACCGTATTAGAAGGGATACAGGGCGCGATTAGCTTGATATCAGGGGTGACAAGGCAGCGCGGTTTTGAAAATGACACTAATGAAACGGATAAAAATGGCATTCCGCCGCATTCAATCGCCATGATAGTCGATGGTGGCGATGTCACCACGATTGCCAACGCCATAGCACAAAAGAAAACCCCCGGTGCAGGGACGTTTGGCGACACGTCAATTACGGTCAAAGACCGTTACGATATGCCAATTACGATTCGCTTTTCACGCCCCAAAACGGTTGATGTGCATGTGGAAATTGACTTAACGGCGTTTTTAGGATTTACCACGTTAACTGGCGATAAAATCCGGCAGAAAGTCTCAGACTATATCAATCAGCAACTGATTGGCGATAATCTCTATCTGACCCGTCTTTATTCACCGGCTAATCTAGCTGGTGATGAAGAAGGAAAAACGTTTGATATCACCGCAATAAAAATCGGACGGAAGGAAGGAACAGTTACAGAAGCCAATTTACTTGTTGCGTTTAACGAAGCCGTCAGTTGTCGCGAGAATAACGTCAAACTAGTGGTGACCTCATGAGAGATTACACCGAATACATTACCCCGCAACATCGTCAAGCGGAAAAGTTTACGCAACATATTGCGCTGATGACGCGCGCGCTAAGTGATATTTCAGCTTTGGCCTCACAGCTTAATGCCTTTTTCAGTATTGATACGGCAACGGGTAAACAACTGGATGCTGTCGGCGAATGGATAGGCTTATCACGTTTTGTCAAAACGCCGATAAAAGGTGTCTATTTTTCACTGGATACCAAAAAGGTGGGCTTTGACCAGGGGAGCTGGAAACGGCGCTTTGATGCTGACAGGGGTTTTACCGAACTGGATGATGAAACCTACCGCTTTATCCTGAGGGCAAAAATACGCGCGAATCACTGGGATGGTACAAGCGAGATGCTTTCAGAGATTTATCAGGGCGTTATCCCCGATGAAACCGTAAAAATCTTTTTTATTGACAATCAAAACATGTTAATGGATGTGTATCTAACGGGTGGCGTCATACCGGAAGTGACAAAAGCCGTTATCAAACAGGGATATCTCAATATCAAGCCAGAAGGCGTAAGACTTAACGCCTACACCGGTTCCGAAGGGGATAACGGTATTTTTGGGTTTGATGTCAATAATCGTTACATCGACGGCTTTGACGTCGGTAGCTGGTCAGTAAAATTATAGGAATAATCATGGCAAAAAATGAAATTTTACCGTTTGGTATAGCCGACGGGGCTAACGTATTGCCGGCAGATGAGTATCAGAAACTCCCTGCGCGTAATAACGGCTTTAGTGCTGGTGTCGCTCGCTCACAGGAGCTAAACACCGTCTGGCGACAGGCATCGGTGATAGCTGATAGGACGTGAGATATTTAAACGGGAAACGTGCGATAAATGTGGATCTACCTGGGACAAACTGGATCTATCTGGGACAAGTCAGGGTAATTAAGTTACACATAGTGAAACAGGAATCATCAATCAAATTAACCGATTATTGAAATAATACCCCTGCCTCTGTTAGGATCCAAGGCTCAATACTGCTACTTATTAGTATGAATAGGAGGATTTCTATGAGCAATAAGAATGATAAACAGGATCGTGTAGAGTATTCAGAAAATCCAAAGAGTGAGGGGATCATCACTGTCGAAATGCCAATCACCAACGAAAAGTCATCCGCTGAACCCAAAGCACCTACGCCATTGGGTAAAAAGTAGTCTTTTTTTCAGTCGGTAGAAGAGCTTGATGGCTTTTCCGCTCTTCTCCTGATATCTATTCTGGCAATTTGATCCGCAGGGATATAAGTAGCGAGAGCACCGTAGTCCTGATGAATAATGTCCCCATACTCTACCCACTCATCGCTATTTGCCGGACTTCTATGCGTGACATAGAGAATGACATCACCATTGTTACCGAGTGTAAAAGGCCCATTTGGAAGTCCCTCAAAACGCCCCGGCAATCGTGATAGCAAGCCCGAACCATCCTTGAGGATCACAAATAATTCAGTCGCCCGATAATTCGTTAGGCCAAACATTTGCTGCCAGGCAGAGTGGGTACTGTCAGACCACGAGATATTATGCTGCCGAAGAAATCCATATAACCGCTTACGTCCATATTTACGCCACAATGCACCCAGGGAGAATGCTAACAATACAGTCGGCAGCGCTGCCGCGTAAGCATTGACGCCACACCAGAGTGTTAAGTGGTATATCGCCGTCGGTAACAGGCTAAAAATCAGTGTGGAAAAAACGATATCAATGGGCTTATGGTGTTCTTTCAAACCGACATTGGCAATAAAGTAGCTCATGTAACCAGAGGTCAATGTTACCAGTGTTGCCCAGGGTAAATCGAGCAGGGTTGAATCAAGCATATTTATCTCCTTTCGTAAGCACTATCGCAATGATAATAGTAACAAAAAAACGCTGACGTATTGACAGTGTGTTTAAATCGTCATCTCGCCTGATTGTCTTCAAACAGACTGCCCTGGATGCGGGCCAGCTCTTCTTTTTTAACCCGTTTGACTACCGAATAAACCCACTGTAGCGAGACTTCATACTTGCGTGCCAGGGCGCGGTGGTTATGCCCATTGAAATCGGCAAATATCTCCCGATCACGCTGATTAATTTTCCACATTAGCCCCATCGGAAAATAGATATTTTGCCCACCCCATTCCGCCATCATTTGACTGGCAACGGCATCGCCTATCTGGCTGGCAACAGCGGGGTCAACATCGATAATCTGTCTGACGATCTGTGCCGTGTGTTCGGCCAGTTCAACCAATAACTCCGGCCCTTTACTGCGAAAGGTATGCTCTAGCATGAGGTTGCCCTCACCACGCGCTTTTGCCACTGCTTGAGTTTCTCGATAACCTGGCTGGCCTGCTGGCTATCTAGCCAGTAAGGCGAATCACAGCCGGTTTCCCGTTTAACAAAGTGGGCCAGGGCTTTTGCTGACGCATCCCGGACAATGCCCTCATCGGCCATTGCCTGCCACAGGGCCTGCATTTTCTGGATTTGCGGACGGTCGGTCTGCTTTTTCGTCGTGGGTTGAGTCGGCTGGATACGAAAGCCTTGTGTCTTCAAGGCGTTTAACACTTGCGCCAGTTGACCGATATTCAGGGCTTTTGCTGATGTTTTCCCCGTTAGCCTGTGCAGCATCTGGCGGTAAGTCGTGTCATCTAGTTTGAGGTGGTGGGCGGCAATATGGATTAACTGCAGGTATTTTTGTCGGGTCATCGGAGGCGTCCTTTATCGTTGTGGTCTGGGTCAGGATTCCTTATGCCATTAATAAAAAAATAATCCTTCGGGTTTTGAAGGATTATAAAATGAATATCTTTATTATTCAATTGAATGCGTAAAATACCGCTTTTCCACTATGACTTCTTCACGCAAATCGCCTTGGCATCGATATCTTTGAAGGTTTCAAATTTTTCTGCGAACTGTTTGGCGGCCTGTTGACAGGCGCTTGCCGTATCAAACTCCTGTGTATGCAGCGTGGAAAAAACATTACCGGCATAGGGACTGGCGTAGAGCGCTAAAATTAATATCCACATCGTGATTTCTCCTCTTTTACTGAATTAAGGTCGGGTGTTCAACAAAACAAAGACTGAACGCAATGAACACCAGGAAACCGGCAAACAGGCGGTTTTGTTGTTGACAGGTTTCGGGCGATTGAAAATAAGGCCGCAAGCGGGCGGCAATGAGCGCGTAAAGCGTCATCATCAGCGCATCGACCATTACCATCGTCAGGGTCATAAGGGTAATTTGTGGCCCTAACGATTGGGACGGATTAAGAAAGACCGGCAGTGTCGCAAGCAGGAAAGCGAGCGCTTTGGCGTTGGTGATGTCGGTCAGAAAACCCCAGCAGAACCGTTGCGCGCCACGGGTCAATGTGACGACATCGTAGACATCCATGATGACTGGCGCACGCCAGGTTCGGTAGGCGGCAAACAGGAGCCAGAGTACGCTAATGCCTTTCAGCAACGGCCAGGCGACCGCTGAAGCGCGCAAGGCTTCCGTGCTCAGTGCCACAATGGGCACCATCAAGGCTAATGCCGTCGCCTGACCGGCAATCAGCGGCAGTGTCTTGTGCCATCCCCGCTGGAAGGCATGGTTAAGGGTGAGGATAGCGCCAGCGCCGGGTAATACAGCACTGAGCAAGGCACCCCCTAAAAAAACTAACCAAAGGTCAAGGTTCATGGTTTATTTCCCTCGTGCGTTTGATGATGGGGTAGGGTTGACGTCGAGGGTGAATGTACCTTCGTACCCGTTAAGGGATGAATATCCCAGTTAAGTACCCAGGCGCTATACGGCTGTCCGCAGTGTGGACAGGTCAGTAACAGGTCAATCCCCCACTCGCCGCTTTCCGGTTGTTGAGTGATGTTTGCCTGGATGGGATTGAGGTGGTTTGTTGCCTGATGGCAGCTGATGCAGGTAATGGTCATGATGTAATGTCCTTATCCAGTAATGCCATCAATGCAGTCATATTTTGTTGAACTACCTTGAACTCGTAATAAGCCGCATAAGGCTGATTTTCAAATAGGTAATGCATAGCTAAACTGAAGCTTTTCTCAGCCTCACGGCACATAGGCTTTATCCTCTGATAAAGCCTATTGCAGGATCGACGCTTTTGTTCAGTGATATCATTGATTAACAAGGTGAGTTCGGAAATTTCATCAAAGAATGCATTACATTCGTTGCGGAAACGCTCGTGTGCGATTCCCACCCGTTTAAGCTGAGCGTTAATTTTTTGATCTAAAGAAAACCTGTTTTTCTTTATCATGGTGTCACCTCCTGCTCAAAGGGGGTAATAATGAAATCCTCAAGCTGGTTGCGAAACGTAATGCCGGGAATATTCAGTCGCTGGATGGTGTCCTGCTTTTTAAGCAGGGCATTTTTATCCACCTGTGATTTGCGAATAATGCAGTCGGTCTGTTCGTTTTCTTCCAGTGCCTGCAGGATGTCGTCCATCCCTTTGAGGGACACGGACGGCGGGCGGTTGCGCCATGACACCTCGCCGGTTATCAGGTTAACGGTTTTGGTTTTGCCGTTTTGGGTCAGCCCCTCCCGGTTGGCGTCGCACCAGGTCTGGATACCTTTTTGCAACAGGGTTATCCGGGCTTTCATGGCCTCAATATCAGCCGCATGCTGATGGGTTAACCGTGCGATTTCATCATTAATCTGCGTCTCCAGCCGGGTCATTTCCCGCTGGATATCGCCCATCCGTTTAATATCGTCCATCACCTGTTCGCGGGTTTGCGGCGTGCAGGTACCCGCCGCGGCTTTAAGCCGCGTTATTTTCTTTGCCATCTTTTTTTACCTTTTAATTAACAACGTCGGGAATTAAACGCGCTCGAAAATAATGTCTTCAAGGGCGTCACTGTGTTGAATATGCTCAAATAAATTCATGTGGTATCGGGCCGCTATTTCACCAAGACGCTGGTCTTGTTCATCAAAATCACGGCAGTGCTCGCAAATTGACAAATAGGTTTCATAGTCCTGTTCGGTAATATCCACCGTTTTTTCCAGATAAACCGATTGGCGAGCGGTAATACGGACAGGTCGTGTTTTCATGATTAACGTACCTCCCAGGTTATTCGGCAGTTATCTTGCAGGAACTGGTATTTTTCCCAGCGGCCCTGACGGTCAGTACCCAGGGCATAGCGAACGGCATGGCCCTTTTGATGTAAGGCATCACACCGTCGGTCATGCAGCAGGATAATGGTCGGACGGCTATAGCCATCAACGGTAAACTGACTGACGATAAAACCTTCCTGGCTGAGTTTGTCCATCACCGACAGGCAGTGCCTGAACTGTTGCTGGATAACCTGGTAGGTCATCGCTGACGGGTTTTTAATGGTCACGGCGGGGTTCAACATAAAAACCTCCTTTAATGCACACTGTGAATAATATTGGCGTCGATAACCGGAATGGCGTTTTGCGCGGCCAGGTTCATGGCGGCGGTCACCAGATTGCCGATAGCCAGCGGGTAAAGCAGACTGACCGGCGTGTCTTTTTTTGGGCGCAGCCAGCTTAGGCGTTGACGTAGTGCCGGTATCGCATCCGGGCCAAGGACTTTGCTCGTGTCGCCACCGACGCGTTTAAACTTGAAATCAAGAAAGTCGGTCAGGTGTTCATCCAGCGGCGGCAGGTCAATCACTTCGCAGCGCTGTACCACTTCCCTGACCGCTGACAGGCGCTCGGATAACTTTTCGCTCAGTTCGGGTTGTCCCAGCAGGACGATGGACAGCAGTTTTTTAAAGCCATCTTCCAGCTCAAAGAAGCGTTTGAGGTGCTTTAAGGTCGGGATGGGCAGGCAATGGGCTTCTTCAATCACCACCACCGGGGCCGTTTTCCCGATAAATGCGGTCAGTCAGGTCACGTCGCAGCGTGCTTTTACCCGAACCGGATTCACCGATAACCGCGATAAAGCCGCCATAGCGGGCAGTCTGGTACAACGCCTCACGCACATAACGGCTCTCCGGGGTTAAAAAAACATCTTCATTCCCCTGTATGGCCTGGTCATCAAACGGAGCGCGAAACAGCCCAAAATGCTTTTTGGTGGCAGGCAGTAATACCTGTTTTTTGAGTAACATGGTGTCTTCCTCGTTGCTAGGTGGTGTGTTCTTTTCCTTGGCGTCGGGCGTGACCCCGTCAAAGCAGTCGTCCGCCTCTATGCTCTGGTCACGCAGCCAGGCCCGGATACGGTGTTTTAGCGTGTCGGTGTCCTGTTTTGGCCACTGGTGGTGATTGACTATCTGCGCCAGCGTCGCCTCGGAAAGGTCAAGCGCGCGGGCCAGTGCCGCCTGCGTCAGGTTGTGTTGTTGTAACAGGGTTTTCAGTTTCAGCATGATGGCCTCCCGTTAACCGTGACTGGCCAGACTGACCACCACCTCGGTGGACTGGGCCATCAGTTCATCACCCAGTGCGTCGACCTGGTCAGCCGGAATACCGTCCGGGAAGCGCTGGGTCAGCATGGTGTAAAATTCACTGCGCCAGGTTTTGCCTGCCGCCTGAAAACGCGCCCGCAACTGTTGAACCACCACGACCGGGTTTAATCGCTCTTCAAAACGCGGCGCGCAAACCGTGGAGGCCTGCCCCTGTTTGGGGAGGTAAATCGGTGGGGTATCGCGTTCATTGTCAAGATAAGGGTTAAAGCGTCCGCCAAAGGGTAAGGCATTGGCTTTTTGTGCAGCGGCAGTCTCGCTTGGCGTCGAGGTGCCATACAGGGTCTGCTCGACTTCCGCCAGATGGTGTTGCGCCGGGGTATGGGGTAATGCCTTGAACGATTCGCCGAGTGTCGGGCTGTTGAGGGCAAAACCGTAGTCGTCTTTCGCCACTTCCGGCACCCGGCAAAAGACTTCCAGTCCGTCTTCATTCATTATCACCACCTGTGCTTCACTGTCGCGCCAGGGGTTACGCACTATCTGTACGGTGTCGCCCACGCAAACGCCGGGGACTTGCCGTACATCGTATTCGCTGCCCCTGAACGACACGCGAAGATGCGTCGTGACCTTACGGCTTTCCGGCTGACTCACTGCCAGCTCACGGCATACGTCAACGGACGGTGCCTTGATTAACTGCTGCGGGGTGATCCGTAACCAGCATTCGGTGCGGGTCATGCCAGTACGCCGATGCAATGCGGTACGGTTATATTTTTTACGCCACAACCCGACCAGGCGGTTCAGTTCATCAATATGATTGACTTGCACAAACCGCAGGCCGGATTCAAAATGGCACTCGAGAATGTCGCGCGCTTTTTCCACGGAGCCGGTGGCGCGGGCATTACCGGCTTTATGGGCGATAAGTTGAATATCGAGGGTTTGACACAGGTTGCACATCGTGGACGAGACCAGGGCGCAACCGGGGTCGGTATAAAGGATGCGCGGCACGCCATGCAGTACGTCGGCCCCACCGCGTTCTTGCATGGCATTAATCAGTACATCGGTAAAGTTTTGTGTTGTTTCGCCGCCAAAGCGGTACTCGGCATAAATCCAGCCGCTGGTGTGGTCGGTCAACTCAAATGACCAGACGCTGTCGTTAACAATGCGGTCGAGATTTTTGGGTTTGTTGGGGTTAAATTCCGTTTCACGCATCATGCGCAGGCCGGTGTCACGCGTCGTGCGCCGCTTGCCTGGGTTTTTCAGGTAATAGAGCACACACAGCGACGCATCCAGCTGCCAAACATGATTGGGGTGCAGGCTTTTTACCTGTACACAGGGTGCAGGTGCGCCTAACTGGTTGGGGTGCAGGCGATAACGGAACAGCGCCCGGCTGATGGCATCCACCGACAGGGGGAACCACTCGCCGGTCTCGTTATCAATATACCCGGCATTAATCAGGTTGTTCGCCCGCAGGTCATTAACCGCCTGCTCCAGGCTGTAAAGGCGCTTGCCGTTCTTGCGATGCGAGGCCATCATCACGCCGGATATCAGCAGGGCTTCGTCGCGGGTCAGGGCGCTGGTGCCATAATCCACCCGCTGTTTGCGCGGCGGTTTATAACTGACCTGTTTGATTTTTCGCAGCAGCGTGGCTTTGGAAATACCGAGTGCCTGACATCCTGTCTGATACACCGCGTCTTTGCCGCCATGTCCGGCTCTTTCGGCGGTCTGGGCTATTGTTAACAGGCGTTCGGTCAGGATGGGGTTCATGACACCACCTCCTCGACATTATCCTGTCCGGTACTGCGCAGGTGTTCCGGTAACTGAAAATCCGCATCGTCGGCATCCGCATCGGCTTTTGCCCAGTCGGGTACCAACTCTGATACTGCGTGGTGAGGTAATGAAAAATCACTGCGTAACACATTGATTTCAAACTCAATATCATTAAGTAAGCCCGCTAGATAATCGGCGTGGGACGTGATATCACCACTGTGGCTGCTTAGTTTTTCCAGCCCTTCCCGAAAGCGGCCCATTAATATGGCTTTAACATCAAAACCGACCAGGGCAACTTCTTCGCGGAGCTGGCGTATGCCTTCTTCCCCTGATGGGCGATGTTGATCGAGTATCAGCTTGTCACTCAGTTTATTGATTTTTTCTTCTTTTTCTCTGACTCGGTCGCGGCTAGCTTCCAGCATCTTTTCTGTTTCTCGCAGTTTTGCCTTGAGTTCACGCACCGACATACGGTCGACCTCATCTAGCGTCAGGCCCGCGATGGTGCCCCCTTCGGCCAACTGTATAAGGTCTTCATCATCTTCAAACATCAGCTCATAGAGTTTGGTTTTACCCAAAACTGACAGCGATGTCATTTTTGATTGAAGGCTTGGCGATAGGTATTTAAGCGCTGCCTGCATCATTCTATGTGCTGTTTTTGGTACTAGCCCTAATTGCTCTGTAATAATGTTCGTAAATGTCCCATGGGGTTCATTCTCTTTGATGATGATGAGCCGCTTCCCTGCCTCCAGCATGGCTTCGGCACTCTGTGCCATATAGAAGCGCGCTTCATGCACAATGCGCTCCCGCTCATAGGGCAGTCCCTCACCGTACTTCTCCATAATGGCCTGCTGATGTTCAGCCAAGGCGTTAAGGTTGTTCATTAAATCCGGTGCCAAAGGCTGCTGGGGGGCAATTTCAGCCGTCATCGGTAACGCTTTTCTACCCATTATTTTGTCCTCTTACGGTTTTGACGATGAGGCTACGCAGCGACCCCATCTTTCTGCCATCTTGATTTGCGCCCGTTCGGTTTCATCGAAAAAGGCCAGGGCAATCTGTATCAATTCTTCACTCAGGGCGTAATTCCCATTGAGGCGTTTTTCAATCATCCCTTCTTCCACTAAAAATGGCAGGGTGCGACTGATATTGGCCGCAGAGTCATTGATTAGCGCCGCCAAGGCTTTATTGGACAGCCCGTCGCGGTAATGCCCTTTCATGGCTTTCAAAATCCGCAGCGCCCGCCGTGTACGTGAAGAAGGGTGCAGTAATAAGGTGTTTTTCATCGGATGCCTCTTTTTCATTAATGGAAATTGTGTTACCGTCAGTGAAACAGGCGAATGTTATTTTTTATGGCGCTTTTTTCCCGATGGCATCGGCGAACCCATCATCTGTTCAATCGCCTGTTTGATTTTGCGTGCTTCCCCGCGCCAACCTTGGCAGCGGCCATTCAGTAGCATAGATACATGATTGTGGTTAAAGTCGTTGGCCTTGGCCCAAGCCCTCATGGAGCGATAGTGCTGGTAGACACGATTATAAAAACAGCGCTTAAAGTCGGCAGGGTGTTGCAGTGACATGGTGTTACCTCCGTCATAAAAAGTTAAAAATAAATATACATTAACATACAAAATGATGTAAAGTCTTTTTTGTTTTTTTTTGTGTATTTCTTATCATAGTTAAAAATCACGGGCTGTTATCGGCCTAAAGGAGACCTGTATGGCAAAGAAAAAAGCGGCAACTAGCCTATCTGTGAATACGGCGGACAATATCACGATTGCGGGGGGGGGGGGGGGCAATTGCATACCCTGAAAAAAATACAGAAAAAAGTGCCCAACAAGAGGTAATGGCACGTTTTGGGGATGGCCTGCCCTATGAACGCGAGCGCATTGTGCATGAAGCGCGCTTCTATATGGCACAGAGTGCCGAAGCCATGCTGGAGGCAGGGAAGCGGCTCATCATCATCAAAGAGAATGAACCCCATGGGACATTTACGAACATTATTACAGAGCAATTAGGGCTAGTACCAAAAACAGCACATAGAATGATGCAGGCAGCGCTTAAATACCTATCGCCAAGCCTTCAATCAAAAATGACATCGCTGTCAGTTTTGGGTAAAACCAAACTCTATGAGCTGATGTTTGAAGATGATGAGGACTTAGTCGAACTCGCTGAAGGTGGCACCATCGCAGGCCTAACGCTCGATGAGGTTGATCGCATGTCAGTCAGGGAGTTGAAGACGGCATTACGGAAAGACGAAGCAGCCCTTAAACGCAGCCAGCAACTGGTGTCTGAAAAAGAGAAGCAACTGCAACAGCTAAGCCAACAACTGGCTGGCAAAACCGCTACGGCGGCTGCAAGCGATGAACAGACTCCGCTCGATACTCAGCAGTGGGTGACATTAACGCTAGAAGGGGTGGGAGACCGTCTCAAATCAGAGCGCCTGCGGCTCGGTCTTAGCCAGGAGATCTTCGCCGAGCGCTGTGGGGTCAAAAAACTCACCCAGTACAACTACGAAAAAAGCGAACGCCATCCTGATGCAGGCTACTTAATCGCGGCGAAAGCGTTGGGAGTTGATCTCAATTATGTGATGACAGGTGATCGCAGCGATGAAGCCAGTGCGCTCGATGTGGTGCGGGATGAAGAAGAGGCTGAGGTGCTAACGTTCTTCCGGCATATTCCTGGCGAAACGCGAGAGGTTGCAAAACGTACTCTTGCCGCCATGACTGAGAAAAAAGCCTCCCGTCACCGTGCTTAACCTTTCCTCCTCCGTTGCAGCGGAGAGAGTTATTTAACAGTGATAATCAGCTCACGCCGTTGGGTGGGCTGATTGCTATTAAGCGTATAGCGGATCGGGACGCTCTCCATCGCAAAGCCTTGAAACACTGCCCGCATTTCAGGAATATCATTAACTGAAATAATCATCATTCCCGCTAAATCCCGTCCCATACCCGCTAATTTTTCATATTGCTCCAGTCCAAAATCCACGCCATAGCCTTCTGTCCCCCAGTACGGTGGGTCGCAGTAAAACAGCGTGTGCGGACGGTCATAACGGGCAATGCAGCTGGCCCAGTCAAGCTGTTCTATGGTGGTGCGTGATAATCGCAGATGAGCGAGCGACAGCTCTTCTTCCATGCGTAGCAGGTTCAGGCGTGGCCCTGTGGTGGTGGTCACGCCAAAGGTGTGCGCCGCCACTTTGCCGCCGAACGCCTGTTTTTGCAGGTAATAGAAGCGGGCCGCGCGCTGGATATCGGTTAAGGTTTCGGTCGGCGTTATGTTTAACCATTGATACATTGCCCGGCTGACCAGCGCCCATTTAAACTGGCGCATAAACTCTTCCAGATGGTGTTTCAGCACCCGATAGAGATTGACCAGCTCACCGTTGATATCGTTGATGACCTCCGCTTTGCTGGGAGACTTCATAAAGTAGAGCGCCGCTTAATCCGGGCTGGAGCCTGCGGGCAGTGGTGAGTTTTGACAACTGGCTATGGCAACGCCTGTCGGCGGTGGATCACTGTGAACGTATGGCGATGACCCTGTCGGCCTACAACGGTGGCCTGGGCTGGGTCCAGCGTGACCGCCGCCTGGCGAAACAGCTGGGGTTTGATGGTGGTCGCTGGTTTGACAGCGTTGAGCGGGTCAATGCCGGACGTGGCGTGAGCGCCTGGCGCGAGAATCGTCATTATCCCCGCCGTATTTTACACGCTCTGGCACCGCGTTACCTGACCTGGGGAGGGGCAAGCTGTGTTTAGTGCAGTCAGCATCAAAAGCCTCGGCGGAGTGCTGGTAATGGCGCTGCTGTCGGGCACCTGGTGGCACGGCTACACGCAAGGCGCAGGTCGCTCAACCGAACGGTGCGCGGCAACCCTCAGTCAGCTGCGCGAGACGTTTGCCATGCAGGAAAAACAGCGCGCTGAGCAGGCCGCACAAGCCCTAAATGCCCTGCAGCAGCGTTTTACCCATCAGGTGAAGGTAGCGCATCAGGCCGAACAGAACTACCTGAATCGCATTGCACAACTTCGCACCCAAACCCAACAATTAACAAGGCAGATTGATGATGTTACCCAACACTGGCGGGATGAAAAAGGCCAGGCACATACTGTGGCCTGCGTGTTTACTCGTGGCTTCGTGCAGCACTACAACGCCGCCCTCGGGCTGTCAGACGTTGACGGTTCAGTCCCTGCCGCCGCTGCCGGCGGCACTGGCAACACGACCCGGTCAGCTGAGACCCCTGGCGAGCGACACACCCCGAGTCCAGTTACCCCGCGCGATATCCTCGCCAATATCACCGACAACGGCCAGCAATGCCAGGTCTGGCGGGCACAGGTAAATGGATTACTGGATTATATTGAAGGATCACAACCATGACATTACAGGTCGATTTCTGGGTACTGGTGAGCTATCTGTTTGGGCTGGCGGGCTTTCTCGCGGGGCTGGCACGGTGGTTTATCCGGGAGACCGAAAAGCGTCAGACCGAACGGTTTGCGTCACTCGAGCGGTTGATGCGCGAGGCGTCCGATAAAGGGGTACGCCTTGAGCGCGAGGTGCTGGAGTTCAAAGTGGAGGTGCCGGAGCGTTACGTCCGGCGCGACGAATTTATTCATTATCAGCAGGTGGTGGAGTCACGGCTTGACGCGATTTACCAGAAGCTGGAAACGATACAACTGCGTCAGGTGGCAGGAGGATAAGGATGATAGAGACCGAACAGGCGCGCCGTGAAGGGTTGCGCTGGGTGTTACTGCAGGTGGTCAACAAGGCGCGGCCCTATCCGGCCAATGACCGGCTACTGTGGGATGTGGGCCATTCGCTCTACCCGGACATGACCATGCTGGAGCTGCAAAAAGAGTTGCTGTTCCTTGAGGGCTTAAGTCTGGTTCGCCTGACCCGACCGCCGGCGCGCTCATGGACGGTCACGCTGACGCCGGAAGGGGTGAATCTGGTGGAATACGTCACCGACGATATCCCCGGCATTGCCCGCCCGGCCAAATACTGGAGAGAGTGACGATGGCACCGCGCAGTCATATCGAAGTCTTACCCGTCTCGGTGCGTGAATGGCTCGACCGGGCGCTGACCGAGCGTAATTTCAGTGGCTACCGCGAGCTGGAGACGTTGCTGCGTGAGAAAGGGTACAGCATCGGTCGGGCGCAGATTTCCCGCTATGGCCAGAAGGTACAGCGCCGCTTTGCCGCTATTCGTGACGCGACTGAAGCGGCGCGGCAACTGACCAAGGGTGCGCCGGATGACCAGGATACCCGCTCAGAGTCCATTATGGCTTTGGTGCAGACTGAATTACTCAATAGCCTGCTGGAGGCACAAACCATCAAGGAAGAAGCGGGATCGCCGGTTGAACGGGCTGAACGCTTTGCCCGCATGGCGAAAAATCTGGCACCCATTATTCATGCCAGCGTCAGCCTGAAAAAACTGCAAGGCCAGCTTAAAAAAATCAGCGCGGAAATGGCCACGCTGGAGCAGGAAGCCCAACAGCAAGGCAAAGGACATGTCAGTCTGGATACCCTGAAGCGGGTGCGTGAAGAAATTTACGGGATTATCACATGAGCAAAAACGTGACACTCTACCCGTATCAGCAACACTGGATGTTAGATCCCGCCCGTTTCAAGATTGGCTGTTTTGCCCGCCAGACCGGCAAGACCTTTACCACCACGCTGGAAATTGTCGATGACTGTCTCAGGGTGGAAGCCCTCGGTGGGTCGGCGCGTTGGGTGATTTTATCGCGCGGTGAGCGCCAGGCCAAAGAAGCGATGGAGGAAGGGGTTAAAAAGCATTGTCAGGTGTACGGTCTGGCTATCCGTGAAATTGAAGGCGGTATCAAAGGCCCAGGCAGCGAACGTTACACCATGCTGGAGGCGGTGTTGCCCGGCGGCTCACGCATTACTGCACTCCCGGCTAACCCCGATACGGCGCGCGGCTTTGCCGCCAATGTGTTTCTGGATGAGTTTGCCTTTCATGCCGACAGCCGTAAAATCTGGGCGGCGCTGTTTCCGGTGATATCAAACGGCTACAAGCTGCGCGTTACCTCCACCCCCAATGGCAAAGGCAACAAGTTTTATGAACTGATGACCGACCCGTCGCTGGACAGCGTTTGGTCGCGCCATCGGGTCGATATTTACCAGGCGGTCAAAGACGGCCTGCCACGGGATGTGGCCGCCCTCAAACAGGCGCTCAATGATGACGATGCCTGGGCGCAGGAATTTGAACTGCACTGGCTGGATGAAGCCGCCGCATGGCTTTCCTATGACCTGATTGATGGCGTTGAACACCCGCAGGCCGGCAAACCAGAGCACTATCAGGGTGGCCCCTGTTTTGTTGGGGTCGATATCGGTCTGCGCCATGACCTGTTTGTGGTATGGGTGATTGAGCAGGTGGGCGATGTGTATTGGACGCGCGACATCATTACCCGCAAGCGCGCCCCCTTTGCCGAACAGGATGCGCTGCTCGATGCGGTCTTTGCCCACTACCGGGTGCTGCGGTGCTGTATCGACCAGACTGGTCTCGGCGAAAAGCCGGTGGAAGATGCCAAACGCCGTCATGGCAGTACGCGGGTCGAAGGGGTGTTATTCACGCCCCCCAACAAGCTGACGCTGGCGACACGCGGTAAAGAGGTATTTGAAGACCGCCGCTTGCGACTGCCACAGGGTGATGGTGCATTACGGGCCGATTTGCATAAACTAAAAAAAGTGATGAGTCCGACCGGCGCGCCGCGTTTTGTCGCCGAGAGCGATGCCGCCGGGCACGCTGACCGTGCCTGGGCGCTGTTTTTAGCGCTTAACGCCGCCGACCAACCCCACGGCCCGGTGCGCGCTTACTCCTGTTGCCCACGGCAGGCCTCATCCTTGCTGGAGGGATATTGATGATTATCGATAAAAAAGCGTTGTTCGGTGACATTGCCACCCGCGCCCGCAGTCCGGCGGGCCTGGGGCAACTGTTCGGCCATTTACCCAATCCCGACCCGATATTACGCGCCAGAGGCCAGGCGATTAGCGTCTACCGCCAGTTACGTGCTGAGCCGTTGGTGGGTAGCAGTATCCGGCGGCGCAAATCGGCGGTTAAATGCCTGGAGCGCGGGTTGGAGCCGGGGAAGGCACCTGCGCCTGTGGTGCGCTTTATTGAACAGACCCTGGCGCAGTGGGACATGAACCGACTCATCGGTGAACTACTGGAGGCGGCCTTTTTTGGCTATCAACCCGCCGAACTGACCTGGGCAAAAGACGGTCGACATCTGGTGGTCACCGATGTGGTGGGCAAGCCGCCGGAGTGGTTTACCTTTGATACGGAGAATCGTCTGCGCTTTCAGGCCCAGCAGTCGGGACTGGCGGGCGAGTTATTACCGCCGCGCAAATTTGTGGTGGCGACGCAAGACGCCACCTTTGATAACCCCTACGGCTTTGCCGACCTGTCGCTGTGCTTCTGGCCGGTGACGTTCAAGAAGGCCGGCTGGTCGTTCTGGATGCGCTTCAGTGAAAAGTACGGCACCCCCTGGGTAGTCGGGTATCATCCGCGTGGCCAAGACCAGGCGCATATCAGCCCGCTGCTGCACTCCCTCGAGCAGATGGTGCAGGATGCGGTGGCGGTTATCCCTGATGACAGCAGCATTGAATTCAAGGAGCCCGCCACCAAAGGTGCGTCGAGCAGTCTGTATAAAGACCTGATTGAGATGGCCCGCAGTGAAATTACCATTGCGCTGCTGGGTCAGAACCAGACTACCGAAGCCGAAACCAATCACGCCTCGGCCCAGGCCGGTCTGGAAGTCGCCGCCGATATCCGCGATGGCGATGCGGTGATGGTGATGAGTGCGGTGAATCAGATACTCCGCTGGCTGGTTGAGCTGAACTTTGGTGATGTGCCGGTGCCAACCTGGCGACTGTGGGAGCAGGAGACCATTGATGAGGTGCAGGCCAAGCGTGACCTGAGTCTGGCGCAAACCGCTGGCTTTTTCAGTGCGCAATACTATCAGCGTGAATATGGCCTGCAACTAGGCGATTTGCTGATGGAAAGCGAGCCAGACGCCACTGCTCCCTCCGCACCCGCGCTGACCTTTGCTGAGGACCAAACCAAGACCGCGCCTGAGGCCCAAGCACAGCTTGACCGGGCGCTGGACAGCCTAATGAAAAGCGGCACGCTGGACGACACCCTGCAACCGCTACTGGCACCGTTATTTCAGGCGGTGAAATCGGGTATTTCCCCTGGTGACCTGATAGAAAAACTCAGCACCGTTTACCCACAGATGCAGGCGGACGCGCTCCAGGAGACCTTAGCTCGGGTGATGTTTGTTGCCAACGTCTGGGGGAGATTACATGCCGACACTCAATGATAACGAACTGGCGGCGCTGTTTAGCCTGCCGCCTAAACGAGCGATAGCCTACTTAAAAGCCAAAGGCTTTACCTTTTCCTGGGATTGGCAGGACGTTTGGCAAGCCGCCCATGCCCAGAGCGCGACGGTGGCCAAGGTGACACAACTGGATATTCTGCAGGACATGTATCAGGCGCTGGAAACCACCCTGGCGGAAGGCAAAACCGGCCAGTGGTTTGCCCGTGAATTAACCCCAACACTGCAGGCCAAGGGATGGTGGGGGCAACAGGATACCCACGACCCGGTGAGCGGGGAGCCGGTGACGGTGCAATTAGGCAGCCCGCAGCGACTGGAGACCATTTACCGCACCAATCTCACTACCCTGTACAACGCCGGGCGCTGGGCAGAAATGCGGGAGAATGTCGCGGCCCGTCCCTACTGGACGTATGTGGCGATACGCGATAACCGTACCCGCAAAAGCCATCTGGCACTGCATGGCCGGGTGTTTCCTGCCGATGACCCGGTATGGCGCGCGCTCTATCCGCCCAATGGCTGGCGCTGTCGCTGTAGTGTGATAGCCCTGTCAGCGCGGGATGTCAACGCGCGTGGGCTAACAGTGGAAACATCCGGTGACCGTCTGCGCTGGTCGTTGCAAGTGGTGTCGCGCAAAACCGGCGAAATGCAGCCGGTAGCGCAGCTGACACTCGACAATCATACGGTGTTTTCCCCGGATATCGGCTGGTCGTATAATCCCGGTGAAGGGTATCGACCGGACTTAACCCGCTATCAGGGGCCGTTACACCCATTAGCCCGTCAAACACTGGGAGAACGGAATGACCGCTAATATTCTGTCGGTTGAGATAACCGATAACGACCTTAAACAGGCACTGAAGCAACTGGAGAAAGCCGCTTACGACCTGACCCCACTGATGCGACGCTGGTCTGAAACGCTGAAAACGGCTACCGACCTGAACTTTGAGGCGCAGGGGCGGCCACGCTGGCAACCGTCGGTCGCAGCACTCGCCCGCCAGGGCATGACGCTCTCCAAGGACGGGTATTTACGCCGCAGCGTGACGCCGGAATATGATGCGCATCAGGCGATGGTCGGCACGAATCGCGTTTATGCCCGACTTCATCAACAGGGTGGGAAAGCGGGGCGCGGTGGGTCAGTGACGCTACCACCCCGTCCGTATCTGCCAGTATCTGAGACGGGACGGCTACAGGCTGAAGTCAAACGCCAGCTGCTCGATGATGTCCTTGATTATTTGCAACAGGCTAGCCTCCGCTAAGCGCTCCCTGACACGTTCGGGTGTTTAAATGATACAACGCGATACCCTAGCGCGTTTCCGCCCTTTATAAAGCTTTATAAACCCCTTCCTGACGCGGTTATCTCTGATAGCCGCCTCATCATTCATTTGTCTTCAAAAAAGACGCAAATGAAAATCTTTAAAGCCCTTTAAAAGGGAAATGCGCTGCCCCGGCATACACTGCTGCCATGATAGTCAATGGAGGTGCCATGAAACCCCTGCATATTCTTAAGCCAGGCCACTATATTACCGGAGCCGGTGACCGGGTGACATTTAGTGAAAACGATTTGCATGTCTGTGCGAATGCCTATGATCCGGCTTTGCATGAAGCGCCGATAGTGATCGGTCATCCGACGACCAATGCCCCAGCTTATGGCTGGATCAAACGGCTGTCTGCGCAAGGACGTGATCTGATAGCCGAACCACAACAACTGGAGCCGACATTTGCCGAATCCGTGGTCAGTGGGCGTTACAAAAAACTCTCTGCCGCATTTTATGCGCCGGATTCACCCCATAATCCGGTGCCCGGTATTTACTATTTGCAACACGTCGGTTTCCTGGGTGCCCAGCCGCCGGCGGTCAAGGGCCTTAAGCCGGTGACCTTTAGTGAAGGCGAAGAAGGGGTTGTCGTGTTGAATGAAGACATGCAGTGCGATCACGATCCGCTGTCTGGCAAAGAGCAGGCGTTGACCTTCAGTGAGGGCAGCAAAACCCAACCACTGGTTGATGCCGTCAAGTCTCTGTTTACCAGCGCTACCCCGCTGGTTGATTTTAGTCAGCGGGCGGTGCCGGGAAGATGCAACACGCCGCAAAACAGTCTGACCTTTAGTGAGCGGGCATCCGATCCGGATACGCTGCATCAACAGGCCATGGCGCTTAAGGCGCGTGAGTCCATCCCTTACGAAGCGGCGGTGAAGCGCTGCCTGACAGGAGAGTCCTATGTCTGATTATTTAAAAAGCAAACGGGCCAACGACCCGGTGCTGACCCACATTGCCGCTGAATACCGCAACACCAGCCTGATTGGGGAAAAGCTGTTTCCTCTCGTCAGGGTAGAAAAAGAAGGCGTTAAGGTGCCGACCTTTGGTAAAGGACGCCTGGCGTTGTATGAAACCAAACGCGCGGTCGGGGCCAACAGCAATATCCTGTTAAGAGAAAAACAGGCGTTCACCGATATCGTGCTCGATGAGCATGATTTAGCGGTGCCGGTCGATTACCGCGAACAGGCGGAATCGATGTTCAATGAAGAAATCAAGGCCATTAAACGCGCCACCGACGGTATTTTGCTGCGCCATGAGCAGTATGTGGCGGAGCTGGCGCAATCGACCTCGGTCTATGCCAGCAACGCCACCAAAGCCTTGACGGGAGAGGCGGCCTGGAACAAGAAAAATGGCGATCCGCTGAAAGATATTGAAGCCGGTATGGAAGTGGTGCGCGCCAATATCGGCCTGCGCCCCAATGTGATCACCATGGGGGCCAGTGTGATGGCGCTGTTGCGCTTCCATAAGGTGCTGCAAGACGCACTGGGCGGGAATGAACGTAAGCGTATCACCACCGAGATTTTAAAAGATTTATTTCAGGTGGATGAGGTGCTGATTGGCGCACCGGTCCAGCTAGACAAAGACGGTAAAAGCACCACTGACCTGTGGAAAGACAACCTGATGCTGCATGTGGTCAGTCCCGCCTCCGCGGGCAGTGATAGCGCGGATGAGCATAGGCCGTCCTTTGGCTACACCTTCCGCCGTCAGGGAATGCCGCTGGCCGACCGCTTTGATAGTGTCGGCGGCAAGGTGGTGAATATCCGCTACACCGATATTTACAAGGTAGCGGTGGTCGGCAGTGAAGCCGGTTATCTGATTAGTGGCATTAAAGGAGCGTAAGCATGGTCACGCAACAGACAGTCTTAACCACTACGATAGTGGCAGCTGAAGCAT
This sequence comes from Arsenophonus endosymbiont of Crataerina pallida, assembly GCF_964020125.1. Taxonomy (NCBI): domain Bacteria; kingdom Pseudomonadati; phylum Pseudomonadota; class Gammaproteobacteria; order Enterobacterales; family Morganellaceae; genus Arsenophonus; species Arsenophonus endosymbiont of Crataerina pallida. Next base: position 2,041,880 of record NZ_OZ026540.1, read on the forward strand.
TAACCGCCCATCGTCTGGTCGGTTTTGACGGCAAGACGTACAAGAATAATGGTGTGGAGTTAGGCGTCGCTGAAGTGGCGGCTAAAACCGGCGACAGCGTAGCAGTTAATGTGCTGGGCATTCTGGCGGTGGAAGCCGGTGGGGTGATTAGCGCGGGACAGATTTTAAAATCGGATACGGAGGGGCGGGTAGTGAAAGAAACCCCGCCAACAGATGGTTCGCTGCCGTTTTCGACGGTCGGGGTATCACTGGATGCGGCCACCGCCGCGGGCGAGATTATCCGCATGGTCAGAGGTATCTGATGGCCTACTGCACCCCCGACGATATCGGGCAATTGCTCTCAACCCATACGCTGGTTCAGCTGACGCAGGATGTCTCTGTCGATGGTTTGACGGGGGGCCGGCTGCCCAATGCGATTAACGACAAGGTGCTGAACGACGCTATCCGCTACGCCGATGAGTTGATTGATGCCCATCTGCGCGGTCGTTACGTATTGCCACTGGAAACCGTTCCCACGGTACTGCGCGATATGGCGGTCAATCTGGTCAGCCATCGATTGTACCTGCGTCGTCCCGAAGGCCAATTGCCGGAAGCCATAAAAGAGGTTTATCGCGGCAGCTTAAAAATGCTGGAAGCCTTGCGCGACGGCAAATTAACGCTCGGGATAGCGGGACAGGGGCAAGCGATACCGGAGCCAGGGGCCTTTCATGTTCATGCCTGTCCGGCGCGCTTTAGCGGCCCCGGCGGCTTACTGGAGGACTTTGAATGACGCTCGATATCATGCGCGCCGTCCTGGGCCTGCTGACAAAACGCTTACCGCAGCTGGAGGTCACCTTCTTCCCTGAGCAGCCGGAACGCTTTCATCTTAACCATCCACTCGGTGCGGTGCTGCTCAGTTTTGCCCGCTCACGTTTTGGCGACATTCAGGATGTGGGCATGGTATTCCAGCCGCGGGTGCTGCATTTCACGCTGACCCTGGTGATGCGCCAGCTTAACGGTAATGACGGGGCGATTGCCACCTTCGATACCCTGCGTCAGGCCGTGGGGGGCTTTATGCCGCCGGACTGGCGCCGCCCACTGTGGCTGATAGATGAGGTTTTTTTGGGACAATCCGAGGGCTTATGGCAATACGCGCTGACGGTGGCGACCGAAACCTGGTTTGTGCAGGACGCCCCGCCGGAGGCTTTACCGCGTACCCGGGAAGAGTTCATGAAGAAAGAGAATAACGAGGTGGCTTATGGCGAAGTTTCGCTACAACGGTGAATCCCCGAATGGGGCTCCCCTGCGTCTGGCTGATGGCCGTACCCAGGATGTGATGTTTTATCCCGGTCAGGTGGTCGATGTGCCGGTCGATCATCCGTTTATTGTCTCGCTGGAAGCGCAGGGCTATCTGACTTTTCTGGGCTTTGATTATCCCGATGCGCCCCCTGAACCGCCAAAACCGCTGACGGATTTTGAACAGCGCTTACAGGCCGCTCAACACCCAACCGGCAAAATGGCCCGTTATCGTTATGACGGCGAACAGATGGGGGGTGCTTCATTACGTTTACCGGATGGCCGCATCCTGGATGTAATGTTCTGGCCGGGTCAGGAAGTGACCTTGCCGATGGATAACGATTATGTGCTGGGGCTGGAAGCCCAGGGCTATTTAACCTTTCTGGATCAGAAAGCAGAAACCCCCGTCGACTCCATCGTGACGGCACCGTTGTCACAGGCCATCACATTGTCGAGCGACACCGTGACGCTTCCCGCTGATGAGGCCAGGCCCGTCGACGCGCCGGTCAGCACAGCGTTATTGATGCCCGCCAGAAAACGCGGCAAAGGGCCAGCAGACACAAAAAGTAACGAGGTCACCCCATGAGTAGAGAACACCATCACGGCGTTGATACGCTGGAAATTGAACGCGGGTCCCGTCCGGTCAAAACGGGAAAATCGTCCGTGATTGGGCTGGTCGGTACTGCGCCGACAGGCCCGGTCAATACCCTAACCCTGTGCCTGTCGGAAAAAGACGCGGCGCAGTTTGGTGATGAGGTGAGTGGATTTACTCTGCCGCAAGCCTTGCGCGCTATCTATGACCACGGTGTCGGGACGGTTCTGGTAGTCAATGTGTTTGACCCAAAAAGCCATCAGAAAACGATAACCGCGGAAAGTGTCACCTTCGATAGTACGCACCACAGTGCCACACTGAGCCAGTTACCCGTGGGCGATATGGTGGTGAAAAGCATCGATGGGCAGACCACGTTTAAGGCAACGACCGACTATACCGTGGCATCCGCAACGGGCAGAGTCACTCGCGTCACCACCGGCGGCATTGCACAGGGTGGCACGGTCAGTGTGACCTATAACACCCCGGATGTATCAAAAATTACCGCCGCTGACGTTTTGGGTGCCACCAATGCCGCCGACCAGCGTACCGGTATGAAAGCGCTGGAAAATGCCGACAGCCTGTTTGGTTATCGCCCCAAATTACTGATTGCACCGGGCTTCTCGCATTTTAATGCCGTGGCCACCGCCATGATTGCCCTGGCCGACCAATGTGAGGCCATCGCCTATATTGATGCCCCAGCGGGGACGACGTTTGCCCAGGCGATAGCCGGACGGGGGCCACAAGGCACGATTAATTTTAATACCGCCTCTGATCGGGTACGCCTGTGTTATCCGCAGATCAAGGTCTATGACAAGGCAACAAACCAGACTCGCCTGGAGCCTCTTTCGGCGCGCGCGGCGGGTCTGCGGGCCAAAGTTGACCGTGAAAAAGGGTTCTGGTGGTCGTCTTCCAATCAGGCACTGATGGGCATTGTCGGCATTGAGCGCCCGTTAAGTGCGCGCATTGACGATGCCAATAGCGAGGTCAATCTGCTTAACCAGAACGGCATTACCACGGTGTTTAACAGCTTTGGTAGCGGATTACGCCTGTGGGGCAACCGCACCGCGGCCTGGCCGACCGTGACGCACCTGAAGAATTTTGAAAATGTGCGGCGCACCGGGGACATGATTAATGAGTCTATCCGCCATTTCAGTCTGCAATATATTGATCGCCCCATTAATCAGGGGCTGATTGATGCGCTGACCGAATCGGTCAATGGCTATGGTCGTCGGCTGATTGCCGATGGGGCGTTGCGGGGCTTTCACTGCTGGTATGATCTGGCGAACAACACCAAGGATGCGCTCAGTCTGGGGCAGTTGAAACTGAATTACAAATACACCCCGCCGCCGCCGATGGAGCACCTGACCTTTGAGACGGAAATCACTAATGAATATCTCACCTTCCTGAAAAGTGGGGTTTCCACATGAGCGTGACGCACAGGATCAATAAGATAACGATAAGGAGGAGATGATGGCGGGCAATGCACTGCATTTTATAACCAATGCCAACGTCTACCTGGACGGCAATAGCCTGCTGGGTCGGGCAAAAGAAATCAAGCTACCGGAAATCAACGTGGTGCAGCAGGAGCATCAGGCGCTGGGGATGATTGGCAAAATTCAGTTACCGGCAGGGTTTGACAAGCTCGAAGGAGAAATTCACTGGACCAGTCTGTATGAAGAGGTGGCACTGCGTACCGCCAATCCCTTCAAGGCGTATCCGCTGCAATGTCGCGGCAGCCTGCAGCGCTATAACCCGGCACAGGGTCGCCAGGATGAACTGCCGGTGGCGGTGTTTATGACGGTGATGTTCAGCAAAAATAGCCTGGGCAGCTTTAAGCAGCATGAGGTGCCGGAGATGAGCAGCAGTTTTACCTGCAGCTATATCAAGCAGGTGATGGATGGCCAGGTGCTGCTGGAGCTGGATGTGATCGCCAATATTTTTAAAATCAACGGTGAAGATATGCTCACCGATTATCGCGCCAATCTGGGCGCTTAACCTGACAATCCGAGGAGTGATGATGACAGACCGTATTCATTATAGCTTGCAATACCCTTATGCCCTGGGCAGCGGTGAAAGGCTGACCCAGGTCAGCTTAAACCGGCTCAAAGTCAGTGACATCAAGGCGGTACGCCGCTTAAGTGAAAACGTCAATGACTGGGACAGCCTGTTGATTGCCCGCATGACCGGCCTGATACCGGAAGATATCGACAAGATGGACCTGGTGGATTATCAACAGCTGCAAAGCCACTTTCGCCAGTTTGCGGGGCTGGATGCAGTCGCCGAAGGCGCTGCGTCAGGCACAGGCGCTGTTGGCGAGATGGTTCCGCTGGCAGCCGAGTGAGCTGGATGCGCTGACGGTGGTGGAGTTTGAGGACTATTTACAGGAAGCCGCGGCCCAAATCCGGCAGGAACACGGGCAACGCGGGGCAAACCGATAAAGAGTGATCGGGTGTAACAGAGGCAGGTGACGCGGTGTCGAGCATATTTTCGATTGGGGTGGTGATCAAAGGGGCGGTGGCCGGTGCTTTTCGCTCAGCGATGGGCGATTCACGGCGTAGCCTCAATAGCCTGGGTGAAACGACCCGTCGCCTGCAATCCCGCCAGCAGCAACTGACCCAGGCGGTAACACGCTACGGTCATTTGGGCGCACAGGCCGCCCGTAACCTCAATAGTGAGCTGGGTCGGGTGGGTTAGACACTTTCCCGTCTCGAGCAACAGCATCGCCGTTTGCATCGCACGCTGATGGCCAGTCAGATGGCCGGGCAACAACGCCACGCCCTGATGGGGCAAGGATTGGCGTTAGGGGCCACCACGGCGGCAGCGGTGGGCGCGGTCGCGCCGTCTGTCAAGCAGTCGATGACCTTTCAGGACAATCTGGTCGATATGGGTATCACCGCCGGTTACGACGGAGCCACCCAGGCCGCACTGGGCAAAGATATCCGCGCCTGGAGCCAGCAATACAACCAGACCCAGGCCGATTTACAGGCCGCCACCAGTGCGCTCATTGGCAATAACATTGACAGCCTGGACGATATTCGTGCCTATCTGCCACATATCGCCCGAGGCGCAACCGCCACCCGCACCTCCGCTGAACTGTGGGCGCAGGCGGCGGTGACCACCCAGCAGTCGCTGGGCATTGCGGCAAAAGATTTTGCTGCGGTACAGAACATCATGGCGCAAGGGGGCAAGGCCGGGTCATTTGAAATTGCAGACCAGGTGAAGTGGTTGCCTGAGCTGGCCCCACAAATGGCCAACATAGCCCAGGGTAAAGCGGCGGTGGCCGAGATGGTCGCTGCCTTGCAGGTAGCCAAAATGGGTGCCGGTAGCACCGATAAAGCGGCGAACAATTTTAATAACTTTCTTGAAAAACTGTATGCCCCGGAAACCCAAAAACGTTTTGGGGATGTCGGTATCGATATTGAAAAATCCTTGATGCAGCAAAAAGCGCACGGGATTTCGCCGATTGAAGGGATGATGAATACCCTGCAACGCTATCTGGCGCAGAAGAGTCCCGAGGCGCTGGCACAATTTAAATCGGCGATGGCGCTGCAGGACGATACTGCCCACGATAAGGCGTTACTGGCCCTGCAGCAAAACTTTGGCTTAGGTGAACTGTTTGCCGATATGCAGGTGATGGCCTTTGTGCGTCCGATGCTGGCCAATATGGACAAGTACCGGCAAATCCGCGCACAAGCCCTGGCAGCCGCGGACAAGGATGTATTAGGCAGTGACTATAAAAAACGTCTTGAATCACCGATTGAGCAGATGAAAAAGCTGGGTATCGCCAGTCAGGATTTGTCGCTGAGTCTCGGTGATGCCCTCAAACCGGCGGTAGGGAGTTTAGCCGCGACGGTACTCCCTTATGTGCGCGCCGCCAATGCCTGGGTCAAAACCCACCCGCAACTGATTAGCGGTATCGCCAAAACCGTGGGCGGTCTCCTGCTGTTTAAGGGCGCACTGCTGGCTGTTCGTCTGGCACTTAATTTGCTGGGTTCATCGATACGCCTGCTGTGGGGCGGGTTTACCCGGCTGCGTACCGGCTGGTTATTACTCCAGAGTGCTTTCGGCATGGGTGGACGCTTAAGCCGCCTGGCGGGTGGGGTAGGTCGATTGGGTAAGGTCTTGGCCGGTGGGCTGGTGACGGGCCTGCGCCTGGCCGGACAGGCGCTGCTGTGGCTGGGGCGGGCACTGATGTTTAACCCTATCGGCCTGACTATCACCGCAATTGCCGCCGGCGCTTACCTGATTTACCGCTACTGGACGCCGATAAGCGCTTTCTTTCAGGCGCGTTGGGCTGAGGTGAAACAGGCGTTTTCCGGCGGTATTGCGGGCGTTGGCGCACTTATCCTTAACTGGTCGCCGTTGGGTCTGTTGTATAAAGCCTTCGCCGGTGTGATGGGGTATTTCAATATTGAACTGCCCGCTAATTTTACCGATGCGGGTCGCCAGCTGATTGAGGGTCTGGTCAACGGGATCAAGAGTCGTTTAACCGCCGCCAAAGAGACCATTGTCCATTTTGGTGACAGTGTGTCGGGCTGGTTTAAGGAGACGCTCGGCATACACAGCCCCTCAAAGGTCTTTGCCGGATTGGGGGATAATATTGTGCAGGGGGCGGTGCTGGGCATTACCCGCACCACGCCCGCGTGTGCCCCACTGGCCTGATACCCCGATCTCCCCTGCCGGTCAGGGGAAGGCATTTTCAGGCATACAGATCACCTTTGCGCCGCAGATTGTGATGAACGGTCAGTCGCAGACGACCCCGGCGGCGTTGCGTGATGCCTTGGCTATCAGTGTACGTGAGCTGGAAAAACGCCTGGCGCAGCTGATGCACCAACAACAACGGCGGGGCTTTTACTGATGCTGGCGATCCTGGGTGAGATTGAAGTGCAGTTACAGACCGGCTTTACCGCGCTGGAAGCCACCCTCGGCGGTGAGTTTGCCGAGCAGGCGCGCATTGGCCGTAAACCGGGTCTGCAGTGGGTCGGTGACAAGTGCGATGAATACAGTTTAAGTGTGCGGTTTCATCAGCAGTACTGTCAACCGACCGCGCAATGGCAACGGCTACAGGCCGCCTGTCGTGCCCATCAGGCACTGGCGTTTGTGCTCGGTAATGGCGAGTACCTGGGGCATTTTGTGATCAGCACGCTCACGGGCCGCACGGTGTTGGCGCATGCCGACGGGTTTGCCCAATGCCTGGAGGTCGATATCAGTCTGCGTGAATTTACCGGCGATCTGCGCCAACCACTTAAGCCGCCGGCGATGGCCACGACACTGAACAGAAAAGCCACCGGGCTAACCCGGACGATCGCCACCGGTACACCGCTATCGCGGGCGGTGGGTCTGGCCCGTCAGGCGCAGTCGGCACTGGCCACGGCCTCACAGGCGATCCGGGTGGCGCGCCAGATGAAAGCGGATCCGGTCGCGGCGTTAACGCGCGTCCCTGGGGTCATGAATAGCTTAGGTGAGGTGGCCACCCCCTTGATACAGGCGCACCCGTTGTTGGCCGGCCTAGAAGCCCATTTCCCTGCGGCCAGTCACCTGACCCGTGCGGCGGGCAAGGTGGCGACCACGGCCAGCGAGGCGAAAAACACGCTCAGTGCCCTGACCCCCAGTACCGGCCAGGCACTGCCCGGTGCACTGGATACGGTGGCCGGTCAGGTGGGCGGTGCCCTCAGTACCTGGAACGACGTCGCACCGGTGCTGAGCCGTCTGACGAGCCATCTGGTGACGCGCCGCTAAAGGAGAACAGGACGATGTCTGCAAGCCAACATGAACAGGAACATAACCCAGGCCTCTGGCAACATATTACCCGTGAGGGCGAGCGCTGGGATACGCTGGCCGCCCACTATTACGGTGACGCCTTGGGCTATGTGCGGATCATTGCCGCCAATCCGGCTATTCCGATCACACCGGTGTTGCCTGCCGGCATCACCCTGGCTATCCCGCTGATTAACACCCAGGACAGCGTGGAGGAGACACCGCCATGGTTACGTTAACGACACAACGACAGCAGGCGGTACCGACCCCGACCTGGACCCTGCATTATGGCCAAAAAGACATCACGCACGATATCACCCCGGACGTGCTCGGGATCCGCTTTACCGATCAGCTCAGTGGCCAGTCTGACGAGCTGACGGTCGAACTGGAAGACAGCGCCGGGCATTTGAGCAGACCACCCTGGCGGCCATCGCCCGGCGGATTGCACAAAAACACCACCTGACACTGGAAGGGCAGATTGCACCGCTGCCCCTTGATCGGGTGACGCAGCAACATGAAACCGACCTGGCTTTTTTGCGCCGTCTGGCGGAGGAATACGGCTATATCGTCAAAGTTACCCCCCACACGCTGGTTTTTTCTGAACGTATCAGATTGCGAGAAGCCTCGCCGGTTAACGTCATTACCCCGCAAGCCGTCAGCCATTACAGCCTGCGCGATACGCTTAACCGTATCTATCAGCAGGGCAAGGTGAAATACCAGGACAGCCAGCGCAAACAACTGGTCACGGTCGGTATCAAGGCCGATGGCACGATAGGCGAAGTGGCGCGAGAAACGGCGCCTCAAAAACAGGGACGTTCAACCAGCGCCGATACCTTAAGACTGCACAGCCGGGCACGGAGCCAGGAAGAAGCGACCGCCAAGGTGTGCGCGGGCCTGAACCGGCATAATGAATATCAACGGGTGGCGACGGTAGCGCTGGCGGGCAATACGGCGTATCGAGCCGGGTTAACCGTGCGGCTTGACGCTTTTGGTCGCCTGTCCGGGGTGTGGCTGATGACGGAAGTTCGCCATGCCCTGTCGCGCCAAAGCGGTTATACCTGTGAACTCACCCTGGGCCAGGGGCCGATGGCGCGCACGAACAGGAAAACGACTCGCGCGGATCAGTCGGCGACCCAACAGGTGATTGGGGTAAACGCCGATGGCAGCGTGGGTCCGCTGAATGAAAAAGAGACGATACGCGGAGAAAAAAACAACGATGAAAGGACTGCAATTGATGTTCGGTACCATCAGCCAGATTGATGAGCAAAACGTCAGGGTACGGGTATGGCTGCCGACCTGTGATAATCTGCGCACCGCCTGGCTGCCGGTATTGCAACGCAATACCCAGAATAACAAGGATTACGGGCTACCGGATTTAGGTGAGCAGGTGAGTCTGCTGCTGGATGCTGACGGCGATGACGGCGTGGTGTTAGGGGCGGTGTATTCCGATGTTGACCCACCCATAGTGGCAAACCGCGATAAACGGCGGGTGGATTTTGCCGACGGGACTTTTGTCGAGTATGACCGCAAAAACCATGCGATGGCTATCGGGGGCGAGATACAGACCCTGACGCTGACCACCCAGGCCTCTGTGCTCATTCAGACGCAAAACGCGACGGTGAAGGCGAGTCACACCCTGTTACTGGATGCACCAAACACCGTCGCGACGGGCAACCTGACGGTGCAAAAGCAACTGACGTACCAGGGCGGCATGAGCGGTTCGGGCGGCAGCGGCGCGACAGCCATCATTGACGGCACGCTCCAGGCCAGTGGTGATATCCAGGCGGGTCGGGTGTCGCTGCAACACCATCAACACAGCAACGGACATGACGGTAAGCCCACCGGCAAGCCGTTATAAGCGAGGGGGAACACGTTTGATGAACATAATGACAGGTCCTGGCACCGCAGACTGGCAACCCGCGCTGCACGCGCCGGGTGAACGGGTCAGCGGCGTCGAGGATATTCAGCAGTGTCTAAGACTGATTTTAGGCACCCCGAAAGGTAGCGACCCGCATCGACCGGATTTTGGCAGTGATCTGCATCGCTATCTGGATATGCCGGTCGAACGGGCCTTGCCGCATGTGGTACGGGAAACGGTGGAGGCCATCAGACGCTGGGAGCCCCGATGCGAATTACATCAGGTCACGCTGGAGGCGCAGGGTGAGCGGGTCAATCTCCTGCTGCGCTGGCGACTGCCGGGCCGTCAGGCTTATCAACAAACGGAGGTGGCATGGCGTTAACCCTCGAGAAGCCGGTTTTTGTTGCAGCGGATGCGCAGGCCATTACCCGCGAGATGATTGCCGCCTATGAAGCGACCAGCGGTAAAACCCTGTGGCCGGCGCAGGCCGAGCGGTTATTGATAGACCTGTTTGCCTACCGGGAAACCCTGGTGCGCAGTGCCATTCAATCCGCCGCCGAACAAAACCTGGTGGCCTTTGCCCGTGCCCCGATGCTGGACTATCTGGCCGAGCTGGTCGGCGTTTACCGTTTACCGGCTCAACCGGCACGCACCACGGTGCAATTTTCACTGGCGGTTCCGCCCTCAGTCACGATACCGATACCGGCAGGCACACGGCTCAGCGCCACCGACAGTCTGATATTTACCACCGACAGCGAGGTCAGGCTGACGCCGACGGCATCAACGGTGACGGTGAGCGCCACCTGCAGCGAGGCGGGGATACAGGGTAATGGCTGGCAACCGGCGCAAATCAGCACCCTGATGGAGGCCATCGATGACGGGGATATCCAGGTGACCAATACCACGCCGAGCGCGGGCGGCTCAGACGCTGAAGACGATGAGCATTTACGCAACCGTATTCGTCTGGCCCCGGCGTCCTTCAGTACCGCCGGTTCACGCGAAGCGTACCGTTTTCATGCCATGAGTGCCCATCCGGGGATTTGTGATGTGGCGGTGACCCGACCCAAACCCGGCACGGTCAACCTGTATCCGCTGCTGACCAGCGGGCTGCCGGACAAGACGGTACTGAGTCTGGTGACGGCCCTGTGCTCGGAAGAGCGGGTGCGCCCGCTGAACGATACCGTGCAGGTGCTGGCCCCCGAAAAAGTTGACTATGCCATTACCGCACAACTGACCTGTTATGCCAGCCAGCCGGGGAAGCCGGTACTGAAACAGGCGCGGCAGGCCGCCGAGCAGTATGTCGCCCGCCAGGCTAAACAGCTGGGACGGGATATTGTGCCGAGCCAGATTATCGCGGCACTCTCGGTACCGGGGTTTACCGGGTGCAACTCACGAGTTTCAAGACCCTGGAGCCGACGGTACTGTCTGCCCAGCAATGGGCGCATTGTAGCGACATTCAGTTAACCCTGGGCGCGGAGAGTGCTGATGACCGATAACAGCCTGTTACCGCCGCTGCTGGCGGTAGAGAAACATTTTCAGGCGCTGGCAGCACAGGCCGCACGGTTACAGCAGATTGACCTGACGCCGCTGCTGGTTTATCTGCTGGATATGACCGAGGCGTCGGCCTTGCCCTGGCTGGCTGAACAACTGGCGTTAACCGGGGTCAATGGCTGGCATTTAGCAGAATCGGATGATGCGCGCCGGGCGATGCTGAAATCGGCCATCACGCTGCATCGCTATAAGGGTACCCCCTGGTCGATTCGTGCCATGATACGGGCGCTGGGGTTTGGGGAGGTGACGATAACCGAAGGGGGAGCGGCGCTCAAACAGGAACAGGCAACCGCGTATCCTGATAGCGAGACGCACTGGGCGCTGTATCGGGTGGTACTCAATACGTTGATTACCAATGACCAGGCGGCCAAATTACGCGAGACGCTCGCGGCGTTTGCGCCGGCGCGCAGCGAACTGGTGGCGCTGGATTATACGGCGGTACCGCTGCGCTATAACGCTCAGACGACCTACAGCGGGCGCTATAATCATGGCAGCAGTTAATAGTATGCAAAAACACTTAATCAATAGACAAAAAAAAACTACACTGTGACTAAAAAAACCACCAGGATGGAATCAGACCCTATGGAGAACGATGAAATGAGCTATTTAAAAGAAACGGCTGCCTGGGAAGACGGTATCTACCAGATAGAGACCTCCGACCCGGTATTGGGTGGGCCAGATGGCATCACCAACCGACCCGCGCGTGAACTGGCGAATCGTACCGCCTGGTTAAAGCAGCAATTAGAAGAGGCCGAAGCGGCGTTGACTGCGCATACGCGCTCGAGAAACCACCCGGATGCGAGCGTAAGTGAAAAAGGTTTCGTCAGGCTCAGCAACGCCAATCAGAGCAGCAGTGAAACGGAAGCGGCGACTCCGAAAGCGGTAAAAATTGTCAATGACAGGCTGAACGCGGTGATCGACAGTGCACCCTCAACATTAGACACCCTGAATAAACTGGCAAAAGCCATCGACAATAACCCTAAATTTGCTGAAAAACTCAATCAGCTTCTTGAGCAGAAGTTATCAAAAAATGACAACGGCGCCGACATCCCAGACAAAAATCTTTTTTTAAAAAACCTTGGTTTATTGGAAACGGTAGATTGTGCAAAAAACGCACTGGATAAACGAACCGGCGGAACTATCAACGGAGGTGTCACATTAGGGCAAAATTTAACCATTTCATGGGGCGGCAGAAGGGCCACTTATCATGAAAACGGTGATATTACTGGCCCACTCTGGGGAGGGACTTTAAGAGGATGGCTTGATAATACCTTTGTGCGTGATATTCGATTAGGAAGTTTAGAAAGTGTGGCGGCATGGAATGGCCCCGGATATTACGATCAGGCCGGTTATGTCTTAACGGGTGCCAGCAATTTCAATCACGATCATTATATTGATACTCTTTACCGCCGCCCTTTACAAAAAAATATTAATGGTCAATGGATGAATGTGAGTAGCATATAATGCAAAATATTAAAAACTTTAAACGATATCACCCTGATTCTGTTGATAAAAAATGTCTAGAATACGCTGTTGGTGCGATTTTTCTTATCTCAGAAGATGATCAGGACTGGTATGAGTGCCAGAAGTTATTTCAGCCCGATACGATGAAAGTTGAGTATGAAACCGACGGGATTATACGCTCAATGGGCTACGATATCAGTGCCTTCTGTCCCGATGGGTGCAGCATATCTGAAGTATCCGAATGGCCTAAAGAGGCCGCCCATAACCGAAAATGGTGTTTTATCGATGGTGAGGTTGTTCCACGTGTTTATACCGCAGATGAACTTATGGAGCAAGCTACCCATAAGCGAGATTATCTACTTGAACAGGCAGCAAAAATTATAGCCCCGCTTCAGGACGCCGTAGACCTCGACATGGCGACAGAAACCGAAAAAGCGGCACTGTTGGCCTGGAAAAAATACCGCGTGCTGCTAAACCGTGTCGATATCAGCAAAACGCTGGATATTGCGTGGCCGGAAGCTCCGAAAAGATAAAAACTTTATGCTGCCCTGACAATGTAGTTAAACGCGACATTTCGCGGCCTTGTTTCTGAAGCGGTTCTCAAACCAGACTGAAAACTGGCTGAGCAATCAACAGCGAATACGCCGCTGGTTCCTCCAGTAATGCTACTACTGGCCATTCTTCTTCCCATTTTGAAAATCCCACTGGCTGATGATTGACCGACAAACTGAATGCCGGTTATGTTTCCAGTGAAATTTTGAAGGGTATCACCTTGTACGCTTAATATTTTGCGTCCGTTATCCACTTTTCGTCCTGCATCCCAGCCCCGAATAAATTCGCCACGTAAATCAGGGAGCTTTCCCGACGGGTAAGCCAGCGCTAAAAGTGGACATTGTTTTTTATCGAAGCGCTCACCGTTACAGATACGCCAACCTATCGGCGGTTTTTCAGTAGGCCAAGGCAGAGGAACGCCGACAGGGATTTCGACACGCAATACTTCGGGAGTAACAGCATGAACATCTGTAGCGGTTAGCTGCACATCCTGAGTCAGCGTTTTGCCGTTAATTTTACGCTGATTGGGTGTTGCATTTTTAGCCAAACTTATTATTTCCAATAAACCAAGGTTTTCTGTAATGAAGAGTTTTGCTAACATTTTGACCAAAAGCAGCGATGACAAGGCTTACAGAGGGAGGAGAAAGGGCTAAAATGGCAAAAATAGGCTATATGAGGGTGTCAAAAAATGACCAAAACACCGATTTACAGCGAAAATCACTCATTTGTACAAATTGTGAACAGATTTTTGAAGATAAAATCAGCGGAAAAATAGACCAGAGACCCGGATTAAAACGGGCACTAAACGCACTGAAATCGGGTGACACATTGGTGGTCTGGAAGCTAGATAGACTGGGTCGCAGCATTAAACATTTGATTACTTTAATATCCAAACTGGAAGATGAAGGTATTCATTTTCATAGTTTGACGGATTCCATCGATACTTCTTCGTCAGCAGGTCGTTTTTTCTTTCATGTGATGAGTGCATTAGCACAAATGGAGCGAGAACTAATTGTTGAACGTACTCAGGCAGGTTTAGCCGCAGCGAGAAGCAGAGGACGTATCGGCGGTAGACCTTGCTCATTATCTTCTGCACAGCAAGAGCAGGCTAAAAAATTACTTGAGTCCGGCCATAGTAGAAAGCAGCTGGCGTTACTGTATGGAGTTTCATTGACCAGCATCTACAAATATTGTCCCGTTGATCGTACCACTCAAACAGACCAAAGTGCCTCCGATGAAAAATGACAGTGTAATTTCGTTGCACTGATGGAAACAAAAGTAGCCTGCCATTTATCGCACGTTTTGGCTTCAAATATCGCACGCCGCATCAATTGAGACTCTCCCAGATTTCCAGTTCATCAAATAAAGATTCGATTTCCCCTTTGTCGCTCGACTCCATTTGTGAAGTAATGCGAACACCTTTTCGGGTCATATCATCGGCGACGGTATCGACCGCCGCACCAATGATCCACGATGAGCGATAAGCATATTCGAGTAATAACCGGTTTCGACTTGTCCAGTCAGGGCGATAAGTTGAATCCGCATGTTGATTGGGGGTTTGCATCCCGACACGGGCGGTAAAATTCTCATACCCGTCAGCCGTTTTTTGAGAGTGTGATTTTTTCTTTTTTGTCATGCGCTTCTACCCAGTAGTGTCCAGATTTCAAGTGCCGTGTTCATTGGGGCAAAGTTGATCATCACTGAATCGGCTAGATTGGGTGACTTTGTCCCATCGGGTTGTTTATCTATTACGATTTTTCCCACCGCGTTAATGGAATAGGTTGGCTGCGATAATTCAACGATGAGTTTGTCTTTGAGTCGCATTGCGCCATTAATGGCAATCAGTTCATCCGGTTTGAAGGGTTGTTTTTCGACTACCGCTCGGTAAACATTTTGGAAGCGTTTGCGTAAATGCCACCAACTTTGCGCTTTGGCATTGGCAAAAAAATCCTTGTTTAATCGCGCATTCTGGCCGTCAAATCCGGCGATCGCTTCTTTGTCTGGGTCAAACACCCCGCCACTGCCGCGAAACGGCACGGCGTCAATACGTGCGGCGCTTTTTTGTCTGCGCTGGTCATTGATAATTCGCGCATCCCCTCTTACGCCCGCACCTAACCCATCCTCATCAAAGCGAAAACTCTCAAGCTGATACTTATCCGCTAACTGAAAAACGGTTTCAACGCTGCCGAAAATATCGCTGCCTTTTCCTGACCACTCTTCGATACCCTCAAGCAAAAAACCATGCCGCCAAGAAAAGGCGTTCTTGTCTCTGCCCTCATCCGCCACATCAAAGGCCCCTAGACGTATTCCGGTTGGGTTAATGCCAAGTTTCGTATGGGCATCAATTGCTGCTTGTACCCACTCTGCCGGAATCAGCACCCCTTCAACCGACGCCTGATAGTTCAAATCCAACTCTTGCGCCACAATGACCGGATTATCAATTTTCTGGCATTCTTTCTCGTACCATCCATCATCCTTGCGCGGGTCACTTCGCCAGTGAAAGGTAAACACCGGAATACGGCCACTATGACGTTTTTGGGCAAACGGATTAGCCATGCCGTTAACCGAGCTCAAATCAATGCGGCAACGGGTGGTTTGCGATAAGGCAGCATCAATCAGTAACGGTCTGGGCAAAAAGGCGGCTTCATCGACGAAATAGAGTGTCGTGCGGTCACCCCGTCCGATATTGTCCCCTGCTTCACCCTTGATAATGGCACCTGTGTTTGGGAAATTGACCCGCATGTAGGGGGCGTGTTTTTTCGCTTCCCAACCGCCCCTAAACTCTTGAGGTAACGATTCCACAAACTTGCGCGCTTTCCAAAATAGCGCTTTCGGATCACCGGTGCTGTCAACGTACTCTTCTTTGCGGGAGCCAAAGCCAATCACCATTTCCTTGTTGAAGAGACATAACGCACAGGCTAACGCAATTGACGTCCAGCTTAAGCCCATTTCGCGGCTTTTTTCGGTAATGCCATTTTCACGCCCACGCCAGCGGGTCATTATCCAGTCAATCCAGGCTTCCTGTTTCGGGAACAGCAAAAAAGGAATAGTCACCGGTAGTCCATAATCAATATTGCGCGGATCTGTTGTCATGCCCCAGTCGATAATAAACTGCGCGGGATTATCCTTGTAAAATCGGGTTAATAGTTCAAAACTTTCCGGCTGCTCCCGAAGACGTTGTAGTCGCTCCGCGCGCCACTTAAACACCTGGACATAATCCGGCTTTTTAAAGTCAAAAGGGAACGGTAATGGCATAGGGATTTGTCCAGAAAAAAGCGAGTCAAAAAAATATATCGCACATAACTGCGTACATAAAAAATAAAAACAGGAAATTAATTAACGTAGTATATTGATATTAATACATAATATTTATCTAAATATTATTTCTAGTAAAAATAAGTAAGCGATTTTTAGCCCTTTACCCCATCAATTTTTTATAGGCTTCTGCCGCCTGTTCGGGGGTCATCTCATGCGTGATTAATTCAACCTGATTATGTGAAGTTCCTGAATGTTCTATTTTCTGTTTATTGGTATACGCGTCACCACATTCTTTAGCTGCTTGCTCTATCATTTGCGCCGTGAGTAAAAAATTATCCATCGATTCTGTTCGAATCGCCATACGGTTTAACACACGCAGTCGATACGCTTTATTGGCAATAGGAATATCACTAATCTCTTTTTTGAATCGCTCTCGCGTGAAGTGAAAGAGATCAACCCATTTTTGACCAAGGCTTTTTCCAATCGCTTTTGTGGGGTCATAGGAAGAGACCTGTTGTACGGTGAGCGTTAATCCAAATTCCAGTTTCACCTGTTTGAGCACCTGAGTTGGCCTATCGAAACAGGCTAACGACTGCACGATGAAGGCCTTAACCTCTGGAGATAATGCCGCCATTGGTTACCCCTCCTACTAAGTTAATATAATTTATTCTGGTTAATTTCAATCGAAAACACGTTTACTGATTTATTGACACTGTGTTTTGATGTACTGCTGTAAATATTCTGTCTGCTTTTCGTTCTCAACTATCATTTCTCTGCTCTTCAATTCGCTTTATTGCCTGTTTGTCAAGATTACACTGTTCAATCACTGTCAGTAACTGCTCATTGAGTATCAGGCTATCACGTCATGTCATCATACCCGCAATCGCTGGCGGCAAGCAGTCAGCGAGTAGGTGAGAGGGTATCGGAATGTGAGGAATCTGAACGTATTCGATTTGTGTGCTGCTGCAACTCGACAACAGCACCATTAGGGATAATGCGATTGGCGCAATCCCGATTGGCGACATGCGTTTTAATTGCTGCTTGTGTTGCTTCAGAGTCAACCGCTTTACGCTGACGGGTTTCACTATTAATTCGTGCAATATCATTGATTACCCTTATTGACTGAAAAGCATTAGTCGTGATGGCTACCTGTTTATTGAGGTCAACAGTGAGTTTTTTATTTAATGCCCTGACTTCGTTTAAGGATGTCAACAACCAAGATGCCCATAAGATTAGTCCTGCAATAATCACTACGACAAATGCGTAAGGTCGCCATAACATATTACGCTCTCTATTTCTCGACGGGTCATTAACCCTTTCCAAACTTCGCCTTTTACATAAACCCATCGTTTCATCTCGTCACAAGCACCCGTTCGGTCATTTGTGTTGAGCTTTTTAAGCAAGGTGGATTTAGCAAAATTGCCGACGCCCACGTTGTAGGCAAATGAGTAAAGGGCTGCCTGAGTGAGCGTATTGATACTGACCTTAATCAACGGGTCAACATAACGTTTAACCACTTTCAAATCGTCATCAAGCCACTTGTTGCAATCTTCTTTGGTGTAAGTTCGGTTACGCTCAATATCGTTGCCTGTGTGCCCGTAACAGACGGAAAGCACACCACCCCCATCGAAATAGGGTTTGAGTCTCAACCCTTCAAAATGGGTTATCATGCTTGAGGCTAGAAACAACGCACTACCGCCTGTTGCCATCACTATTTTTTTCGATATTTTCATACTGACGCTCCTTGAGTTTGTACTCCTTTTTGTGCGGTAGTACACGTTGATTAAAAATGTCCCTATCGTGCAGACAATACCGACAATAGCCACCTTTCCTTGATGTGGATGATGACCTATTGGCATTTCTGGAAAAACAAGGTGAGGAGTGCGCTAAAGAAATTTACAAGTCGAATACGGTTAATAGAGAAAATGCTTATAAACTGCTGAATATCTTGACACTCCTCAAGGGTAAAAAAACCTAAAATGGTCGTCATAATGCCCCAGAGATAGGCCGTTGGGGTTGAGTATTTTTCAGGCATGCGCATATACCCTCCTTGTTGAGGGTTCCATTGCTTGGATTAAACAGGGGAGCCAACCGCCTTACTCGTTTCGATTATTAGATTTGTCAGTATTGCGGTGGCGTAAATGCTAAAGCGAAATAAAGCCAGTTAAGCGACTGGCGGCACATATCCGTATTTGATATTGTTAAATCGTCAAATAAACCAATGTCAAAATAAGGAAAATTATGTCTGACCAAAAACAATCACCAAGTGAAAACAACACCCAATCTTCTAACGCCGGAAAACCCACGCCAGAACAAGGTGCTAAAGACTTCACAACAAAACGTATGGTTGTCGGGGATTCAGCGAAAAATATCAAAAAAAGTAATAAGTAATTGCAGATATTGTCATTGATAATATTGGAGTGAGGATTGTTGCGATCCTCACTCTATTTAAATGTTTTCTAATTTTGATGTTAATATCAATCAATTCATCCGCGGTAGCACATAAATCAATTAGCCGGTAACGCCGTATGAGCGTTAAGGGTTTTCTTTGCGCTTTGAACCCTTTGATTTCTAAATTTTTATAATCGGTATCACAAATGGCTTTGTAAGGTTGCGTATACAATCTGTTTGGCGAAGTAAACACAGCACCTCTAATATTTGGTCGTAAGCAGAACAAGACCAGATACCCTGCACAGAGCACCCAACACATCAGGAAGGTAGCTAAACCCATCGTTAAATACGCAAAAATTGGCTTTTGCGTTAAGAGCAAAAAAGCGGAACCGATACCCACTATCAAGATATTCAGCAGTTTATAAGCATTTTCTCTATTAACCGTATTCGACTTGTAAATTTCTTTAGCGCACTCCTCACCTTGTTTTTCCAGAAATGCCAATAGGTCATCATCCACATCAAGGAAATAATCACTTGGAAGTTTGTTCATCCCCACCCCACAAAAAAGAAAACCTCGCAAAAGCGAGGTGAGCAAAAAATACTTAATCGAGGTTTTATTTATCAGCGTACATTTCGGCTGGACGCAAAAATTCATCATGGGCACTTTAGCATACCTTTTGCGGCCGCACCAGTGTTTGATAACTGTTTGTATGATATTTGTACAATACATCGATATCTAATTGAATATCAAGGGTTTCTAAGCATCCCAAAATAAAGCCTTCCGCAATTTGCATTCTTTTTCGCACCTCATCCTCTCGTACCGCAAACTTTCGCGCGATAGCACGCTTGGATATCCCACGGATATAATAATCCTCGATGTAATTCAGCTCTCTCGCCATCCCCACCGTGTTAAGGCGACTGACGCACACATCAATCACTAACCCATCTGCATCACTGCATGATAAACGATTTGCCCCGGTAAACGGCATGAAGCGATCAAAGCCCGATGCCACCGGCAACCAACTTACCGCGGCATACGGATTACCCGCACACCAGCCGCCCCAGTGGAGTAGTATTTTCTTGATGTCTCTGCTCATGGTTTTTTCGCTCCTGTTGTGAACGGGAATGTTTTACTAATTTAATCTTCATATCCCCGTATGCGTCTGTAATGAGCATACTGCTTCTCCGCTTTCTCCCAGAATATTTTCGTCCCTTCTTCATGTTCCGATAACACTAAGTAAAACCATGTAGTACATTCTTCACACCTAAATTTCAAACGAACACCACTACGTTTAGGATTACATTAAATTAAGAGGTCAAACATGGATAACGAACAGTTAAGTAGGAAAACCGTGATTATTGACGGGAAAGAAATTGATAAAGAAATTGTTCATCACTGTATGGATACGGTGGAGCAAGCTGTTTTAGACGTTGTGACACATTTAGTGAAAAACGGTGCAGAAAAAGAAGACGTTATTAATGCTGCAAAAACTACCGCCGAGGCGATAGTAGTTGGAATGGTTTTTAATCTTTCTGGCCTAGCTTCTTCCAAATAGCTAAAGACTTCTTGCTGCCAGCATCCTCAATAATTTTTTGATAAACATCTTCTAGTTTAAGAACTTCAATAAGATATTCTTCAGGGGTAAATTTTTTATCACAACGTCTAAGGTATTCGACCGCTAAAGCGCGAGCATCGTATTTATAGCATACAAATTTTTCATTTTTATTGGACATTACTTTTTCCTTATAAGTTAATCGAACCATAAGGATACCACCTCGCCTGACGTGGTTAAAAGCAGGCAATGAATAAATTACGTTAACAAGCACCGCGCTTTAGCCCTTTTTACGGTGAACAAAATGCTCAGATATATCAATATTTCGATTAGGTTTTTATTTATAATTCTTGCTCTCCCAATCGTTTTTTATCTTGGTGTAGTTCAAAATACTGATTTGAGTTTTTTTATTGGTAGATGGGAAGCCAAGGCTGAAAAACTCCTCGCTTTACTACAAACATTCTTGGATAAATATTTCCCTGTAGCGTCAGAGCAAGAAAGATGATGCGCCAAACAGTCGGTTTTGGGGTGTGTGAATAACCAAAATACAGCCATTAAGTTAAAAACCAACACCAGGGCACTACCAATATGGCTGTAGATATAATCCGGATACCTCCGGCACACACCGCCAAAACCGATTGGTATTTAGGAGAAATGATGAAATTTGAAGAATTGAGTGAAAAATCTCAAGAGAAAGCCAGCGAAGCGCTACTGTATGCATTACAGGCAGAAATGGATTCAAATCGCGCTATCGATAATGTCAGGGCGAAAGCACTTGCATCGGCTATCAGAGACGGTTTTATTGCACTTGAAACAGAAGAGCTAGAAAAAAGAGCTAGTAAAGATCCTGGTAAAAACAATAAGAATTTTGGGTTTGCCAATTCATGATGTATACGGTAACCAGGCTTCCCAATCGTCAACCAGGCTAGTCACTCATTATTGATATACCTGTTTTGTGTGTTGTCGTAAACCACAAAGGGGGCGAGCCTGACGCGCCAGAAATATCAGGCAACTCAATAAAATAGTTGATCACTTGTAATCCCTAACATACTCATAAGGGAAATCATAATAGACATTGCATCTATGACAATGGAAAAGCGCGCTATGCAAAGACGTAGTAACTGGTTTAGTGATCGCATATTGAAGTATCGATTTCACGCCAGACTCATAGCAATGAATACAAAGATAGTGAGGTTTTTGCTCAGCACTTTCAGGTATTTTGCTACGGTAGACTATCGTACCCGGTTTAGGGTTATAAAGTTCATAATTAGATTTTTCAATCAACCATTGCTCTTTGTTATTAACCTCTTTTTCAAGCTCAATGATGCGATTCTTTGCCATCATCAAAAGTTCTTGAAATAGTATTTTTTGCCGGTAAACAATCAGGCATACCCTATCTAGCCCATTCCATCGGAAAAACCACCATGCAAAAAGCAAAAATCCTGTCATCGGAGCGATTTCCGATGAACAACAACGTCCGGCGTTTACGCTATTTACAAAAATTAGAAGCGCTAAAACGTAATAGCAATCACCAATTCCCTGTCACTGTATATCGTTGAGGTCGACGCAAAATGCTTACCGCAAATAGTCCCCTGCTGGCAAGACTGGCAGAAAACCACACGCAAATGGTTATCGCCCATAATCAACTGGCCGAAGCCCATAAAATGTTAATCAGTCAGTTAGTCGGACACCCTGAAAATAACCCGAGTGACCCGAGCGGTCCACATGAACCAACAGGGGGAAATAAACCGAAACCCTTCACACCGGATGTTAAGCCACAACCTGTTGCGCCATCTGCTATGACTGAGCCTCAAGAAGTGATTAAGTCTGAAATTACCATCGAAGTGCCCGCTAGAGCGGAAGACAAGCCAGTCCCGGTTATTGCCGAGAAAAAGGTTCAAACCCCCAAGGTAGAAACGAAACCTGCTAAAGTCGTTAAACCGATTGTTGAAGCACCTAAAGTGGAGCCTAAACTTGAACCTAAGCCCGAACCGGTGGATATTGAATCACTTGATTTGCGTCACATCGTCGCCCTGTCGGTCTTGTTTGGGGATAAAGCAGTTAAACCTGACAATGCGCAAGTCGCTAAAGCCACCGCAACGCTTGCATCTGAGAAAGCAGATAGTGTTACCGGGCAAATTGATGCACTTTATTGCGCCTTGAACGGGTTACCTAAAGTGACATTTCTTCCTAAAGCCAAAACCTTCGACGTATGCCTAAAAATACTGGCTAACTGGGATAATCTCTTTGGCATTACCGATCGTCGCGAATTTGCCTTGTCATTACTGCGTGAATTGCCTACCCCAGCAGAAGTCAAACCGATTGATTTTAAGGCACTTCGCAGTGAGGCTTCGGCCTGCATTACTCAACTGGTCAAAGGCGGATATCGCAATGAAGCGCTGGATATCCTCGCCTCATTCAACGCTAAAAAGATGGGTGACGTTACCGATGACAATCTGGTTCAGTTTATCGAGAAAGCCCAACGCGTTTTAGCCGCTGATAACGCCGAGGGTAGCGATGGCTGAACATGCAAAACTTTCCCCCTCCTCAGCGCATCGATGGCTTTATTGTAGCGCCAGTCTCGCAGTAGAAGCCACCTTACCCGATAAAACATCGCCGTTTGCGGAAGAAGGTCGCGCAGCGCATGCGTTAGCGGAAAGTATCTTAACAATGCGCCAAAACCCGTTTAGTGACGGGCGTAGACGAACATCTGGATTTGATGCGAAAGACTATATCGGCACGTATCCCTTGTTGAAAGCTAATTCGCCACAAGTGGATGAAGAGATGATTGAGCACGTCCAGACCTATATCGATACCGTCTGGAGGCTTGCGGACGGGAAAATCTTACAGGTTGAGGAGCGAGTTGACTTTTCAGCCGTCATTGACGTAGAGAATTCGTTTGGTACCGCCGATGCGATTATTGTCAGCGAGGATGAGTTACAAATCCATGACCTGAAATACGGTAAAGGCGTTAAAGTCGATGCCAGGCAAAATGCGCAACTTATGCTCTATGCGCTAGGGGCGTTACATCAGTTTGACCTTATTTATGATTTTAACACGGTTCGTCTTTTTATTCATCAGCCCAGACTTAACCATCTGTCCGAATGGGCGCTATCGGTTGAGGACTTAAAAGACTTTGGGGACTTAGCCAGATTGAGGGCGCAAAAAGCCATGGAGATGGTAACCCTTGCCGAGCGCAACGGGCTTGATGCGCTACCGGATAGTGCCTTTTCACCGGGCATCAGGCAATGCCAGTTCTGCAAAGCAAAAGGCGGATTGTGTTTTGCCCAGGCGCAATTTGTCCATAATGAAGTCAGAAGCGATTTTGTCGATTTAACCCAACCGCTCGCACCACAATTAAGTGATGCGCCAAAACGTATTACGTTACTAACCCCTGGGCAAATGGCAACACTCTACCCGCATGTCGATTTGATAGAGAGCTTTTGTAAAGCCTTACGCAATCGGGTCGCTGAGGCATTACATAATGGGCAATCAGTACCGGGCTTTAAACTGGTTACGGGCAAACAGGGTAATCGCACCTGGTGTGATGAACGTGAAGCCGAAGCACTGTTAAAAGGCGCCAAACTTAAACAGGAACAAATCTACCACAAGAAAATTATCAGTCCGCCACAGGCTGAGAAACTACTTAAAAAAGACAAACCGAGTCGCTGGGCAAAACTGGAAGCGCTTATTGAGCGAGCAGACGGGAAACCCGTTATCGCACCGGAATCTGACCCTCGCCCTGCCCTTGTTATTAATCCCTTAAACGACTTTGACGATGTGACCGAAGCGGCACTCGCTGATAAATCCATCTAATTAAAAGGTAACGTGATGAAAATTAAATTAAACAACGTACGTCTGGCTTTTCCTGAATTATTTGAACCTACGCAAGTCAGTGGTCAAGGAGCGTTCAAATACCGTGCCAATTTCCTTATCGCCAAAAGCCGTACTGACCTGATTGAAGAAATCAAAACGGGGATTAAGGCGGTCATTAAGGAAAAATGGGGAGCCAAAGAGGTAGAAAAAATTTATAACAGCATCTGCCACTCCAACAACCGTTTTTGCTTCCGCGATGGCGACAATAAAGAATACGATGGCTATGCCGGAAATATGTACATCACCGCCAGTAATAAAGATCGTCCGTTAGTCATTGACGTAAATCGTACACCACTCACCGCACAGGACGGTCGTCCCTACTCTGGCTGTTACGTTAACGCCACCATTGAATTTTATGCCTATGACAATAATGGTAAAGGGGTTTCAGCCTCCTTAAGAGGGGTTCAGTTTTTCCGGGATGGCGATGCCTTTAGCGGTGGAAGCGTGGCCTCCGTTGACGAGTTTGACGACCTGAGCATGGCTGAGGAAGAAGACGATATCGCCTTTTAAAACACCAGAGAAACCACTGCGGCCTGAAGTGGCTAAATAATCAGGCATCGATTAAAAATATGAGTAGTTTTTACTCTATTTAGCTTACGGGAAATTTGATATGTAAAGTGTAAATAACTCAAGGAGGCTTAAAAATGAAATTAGATAATATGACTGAAGTCCTTACGCTCACTAACCCCAGTAACAACGGCCGTTATTTACTTAACTTAGCGCAACCCGTTTATGCCGATGAGGAAACCAAGACATTAATCAATATGATTCAACTACTGGCAGAAGAAAATCAATACCTGAGAAAAGAGAATAAACGACTGGCAAAAATGCATCGGTAAGTTGGGGGCTGTACAGATGTTAAAGATTCAATCAAGGAGTAAAAGATGAATTATCTTACCGGAAAAGAAACCTCTATAGATTCAGTATTAAAAAATATTGAGGAGTTGAAAACAGCAATTTATGGCTTACACAAACTAGCAACAATCAAAGCTAAACATATAGAAATACAAGGTGTTTTTATTGAAAAAATCAGGATTGCAGTAATTATCAGAGAGAAAATCGCTGTTTTATTACACAGCATTGCTCAAGACGCTAACTGCCTTAAAAGAAACATTTAAGCAATCAACACACTTATTACTGGCATATTGATAAAATTAACCGCCCCATAATTTAGGGATTATTTCTTTAAACAGTAAACCGAGAATACCCGCCAATAAGAACCATTGCAGCCGGTCAAATTTTTGTTCCAGTCTGTCAAACCGTTTTTCTGAAAAATCAAGGCGCTTATCTATCTGAGCAATATCCTTACGGACATCAGCGATTTGAGCATCCGTTTTCTCAGAACGAACAGCCATGTCTTTACGAACATCAGCTATCTCAGCCGATAAGTCTTTACGAACATCAGCTATCTCAGCCGATAAGTCTTTACGAACATCAGCTATCTCAGCCGATAAGTCTTTACGAACATCAGCTATCTCAGCCGATAAATCCTTGCGGACATCAGCAATATTGCGGTTGACCTCAACAATATCCGCTTTAGTCGCAACATCTGCAACCTCATGCGATCTACGTACGACAAGTGAAATGGCTCTGGCTTGTTCTCTGGAAATGCCAGCACTTTCTAGTTCTTCCGATGCTTGTAGTGCATCAAATGCAACCTGACCCATAACGTTATCCTCCCGTGTTTAGGTAAGTATAACGGGTTTAGGGTTCAATCTGCAAAATCTTTCACATTAATACCTTCATTCGTTCCATTACGGAGAAATATTTTTATGTCTAAAATTACCAAAACCGAATTAATGACTTTCAAAACCGATGATTTAGGTATTGAATTACAGGGAACCCTTTATCAAGGCAAACCAGTATTCTTTGCCGTAAAAGTTGCTGAAGCTTTAGGATATGCACAGCCAGCAAAAGCATTAAATGATCATTGTAAGTCATTGATTAAACTTAATTGTGCTGAAACGGCAGAATTAAGTTTAGGATTCAGACCTAAAGGAATCATCCTTGTACCTGAAGGGGATGTTTTCCGTCTGATACTTAAAAGCAAACTTCCTTCCGCTGAACGTGTTCAGGATTGGGTCTGTGAAGACGTTTTACCAGCATTACGTCAACACGGAAGCTATAGCATTAAAAAGCATCACAAAGACGAAGGTAGCGGATTACCTGAATTTCGTAAAGCAAAAGCAATAGAAATTCAGGCGAAAGCCATACAAATTCAAATGGAAAATGTGAAGAAGATATTTGAATGGGCAACAAACCTTTCCGATAACGCCAGACAAACTATCATAGCCGGACTGATTAACCCTATTGCGGGTAGTGAAGTGATCCCCTTGCCGCTTATCACCGAAAAACATTATACAGCAACAGAGATTGGTAAAATGTTTAATGTTTCCGCAAATAAGATTGGGCGTATCGCTAATGACAATAAGATGAAAGTTAAAGCATACGGTGATACCTATCTCGATAAATCCCCTTACAGCAATAAAGAGGTTGAGTCCTTTCGCTACAACGACAACGCAATCAAGAAATTCAGGGAAATTCTTGTCGCTGAACAGGAAGCAGCAAAAAGCGAACTTATTTAAATACCCATTGACGAAAGAAGAAATCATGCGCTATAGTTTATTTGCATCTGATAAATCAGATGCCGGGATTAGTACCCCGCCGTAAACTACCGCGACATGTACACGCCGCGAGCGTGTTTTTTAATGTCGTAGTCTAGCCGCATTCAATGGTGGGCTGGATGGGGCAACCGAAAGGTTGGCCGGTCGGTGGTTTCCGGTAGTACTAACCCTGTTCAGTTCACCGCCAATATAGAGATTAGTACCTCTAGGTGGTGAGTAAATTCAAACCACTATCGGAGGTCATATTATGACTACCGCACAAGCCATCTCATTTTCTTTCCAAGAAACTTATAATGTACGTATTCAGATAATCAGCGGTGAACCTTGGTTTTGCCTGAAAGATGTATGTGAAATTTTATCTATTATTGTCGCAAGCCCTGAACGTTTCCGAATGGATGATAAAGGGATTACAAAACATGTAACCCCCACAAAAGGCGGAAACCAATTACTGGTTTATGTCAATGAACCTAACCTTTATCGTGTGATTTTCCGTAGCAATAAGCCCGAAGCAAAACAATTTCAGGATTGGGTATTTAATAAAGTCCTCCCATCGATCCGTAAAACTGGCAGATATGATCGCCATCAACCTCAACCTCAACCTCAACCTCAACCTCAACCTCAACCTCAACCTCAACCTCAACCTCAACCTCAACCTCAACCTCAACCTCAACCTCAACCTCAACCTCAACCTCAACCTCAACCTCAACCTCAACCTCAACCTCAACCTCAACCTCAACCCCAACCAAAAGCCGTAGAGCGTTTTAGCCATTCAGATACGCGCAATCTAACACATTTAGTCTGGTGTATGACAAATGGCTTCCGGTTTGAGCGTTCATGGAGTAATGCGGTGTGGCTGGCTTTGCGCGAAGTGACGGGCACGCCCTCACCAGAACGTTTTCAGGTAGCGCATATACCTTTAATGGCTGACGAATGTCGCCGGATTTACTACATCACAGAATCATTACGCCAAATTATCAATGACGCTGAAAAACAGGTTATCAAACGACTTTTACGTAAGCGTGAGAATATCGATACCGTTTTAGCGGAAATAAAACAGCTTTTTGAGCAATTTCACCATCAACAAATCGGGATAATCACCGCGCGCACCGATCAGTGGTACGAAGGTGAATTGACCCACTTCTTAGAACGTCACTAATTAATCTTAACGCCCCTTGCTAAGGGGCAATCTTTCATCAATTTAACTATTGAGGAATTTTCTTATGTCAAATTTAATGAATGTACCAAATGTCACACTTTCCAACAACGAAACGATTGACTCGCAACAATTACTGCTAATGGTTAACGAAACACGAAAAGAATATGGTGAATCACCTATTAGAAATAACGTCTTTATTGATCGCATTAAAGATGAACTTGAAGGAGAGACCTACAAAATTTTTGTAGGTCAAAAAAACGGCGCTGATATTGAAATTATCGAAATGACGCTTAAGCAAGCCCTCCGCGTTGCCGCCCGTGAATCTAAAGCGGTTCGCCGCTCGCTGATTGATAAACTGGAGCAGCAAAGCAAACCACAAAGCGCCAATGAAATTATTGCAGCAATGGCATTGGCTAACGTTGCACAGGAGCGTCGGTTAAAGAGTATCGAGCATCAGGTAGAGCAAGTCTCAGAAGAAATCGAACAAATCAAACAAGGCACTATCCCAGCCGGTTTCCAGGGCTATAGCTATCTTAAAACAAAGTACGGCTTAAGCGATGCCAAATGTCGGCAATTAGTCATGGCGTGGAAGGTGCCTTGCAAAAAAGTGCCCCATGTTGCGCCAGGCGGCCAAATTACCCAAATGTCAGTGGTTGATGAAGCGGCATTTAAAAACGCGTTGGATAACATGATGCTTGAGGCTGAGAAACGCGGCAGTCAGTGGTATCACCCTAAAATGGGGCGTTTTTCCGTAACCGCCTGATAAGGATGGATTATGCAAAATTTACTATTTTGCGATTTAGAAACCTATAGCGATATTCCGATTAATTGTGGCACGCATCGCTATGCTGAAAATGCAGAAATTTTACTTTTTGCTTATGCTTACAATCATCACCCCGTAAAGGTCTGGGATGTGACGCAAGATAAAACGATGCCGACAGATTTGAAAGCGTATCTTAATGACACAGAAATTTTAACTGTCTGGCACAACGGCGGCATGTTTGATACGGTAATTTTAAAACAGGTGTTAAATATTGACTTACCGTTATCCCGCGTTCACGACACATTAGTACAAGCACTGACACATGGCTTACCCGGTGCGCTCGGTTCGCTTTGCGATATCTTCAACGTCAATAGCGATAAGGCCAAAGATAAAGAAGGTAAAGCGCTTATACAGCTATTTTGCAAACCGCGCCCTAAAAATAGCAAAATACAACGCGCCACGGCGTTAACACATTTTGAAGAATGGCAGCGGTTTAAAACTTACGCAGGCTCAGATATTTTAGCGATGTGCGAGATTTATCAGCATTTACCACGTTGGAATATGAATTTTGATGAAAAAGCGTTATGGCAGTTAGACCAGAAAATTAATCGCCGTGGGATGTGTATGGACGTTGAACTGGCGAAAAGCGCCTTGACTACCGTTGAAAACGAGCAAAAACGGTTATCAACCGTCGCTCAGCAATTGACGGGTAACGCCGTACAGTCCGCGACCCAACGCGATGCACTGTTACAGCATATCGTTTCGGCATTTGGCATCACGTTACCGGATATGCAAGCCAGCACGCTACAGCGCCGCGTTAATGACCCTGATATTCCACCGGCTTTACGCGAACTACTGTCAGTCCGTCTGCAATCGTGTACAAGCAGCACCAGTAAATATAAGGCGCTGTTAAAATCGGTAAGCGCAGATGGACGACTTCGAGGAACCAAGCAATTTTGTGGTGCCTCACGCACCGGACGATGGGCGGGACGTATTTTTCAGCCGGATAATCTCCCCAGACCCACGCTTGACCAAAAGACGATTGATAACGGCATTGACGCATTAAAAGCCGGTTGCGCCGAGCTGATTTGTGATGACATTATGCAACTGACCAGTTCTGCGCTTAGAGGGTGTATTATCGCGCCACCCGGTAAAAAACTGGTTATCTCGGATTTGTCGAATATCGAAGGCCGCATGCTGGCATGGCTGGCAGGGGAAAACTGGAAAGTCAATGCTTTTAGCGAGTTTGATAACGGCAAAGGCAATGACCTCTATAAACTCGCCTATGCGCGCGCATTTAATCTTTTACCTGAGAACGTCACTAAAGCTCAACGACAAATCGGTAAGGTGATGGAACTCGGCTTAGGCTATGGCGGTGGGGTTGCGGCATTTTTGACATTTGCCCTCGCCTACGGTCTGGATTTAGATGAACTGGCGGAAGCCGCATTACCTAACATACCGCCTAACGTTAAGCGAGAGGCGATGCGCTGGTATCAAAAATCCGTTGAAACGGAGAAGACTTATGGCCTCAGCGAAAAAGTCTTTGTTACCTGCGATTCCCTTAAGCGCATGTGGCGCAATGCCCATCCACAAACCGTATCATTCTGGTACGACATTGAAGACACTGTAAAACAAGCCATTCAGTCACCGGGGATAGTGTTTAAGTGCCGTAAACTTAGCCTTCGTCGCGATAAAGGCTGGCTCAGAATTTGTCTACCATCAGGTCGTAGTCTTTGCTACCCTTCTGCGCGAATAGAGAATGGACAAATCACCTACATGGGGACTAATCCCTACAGCCGAAAATGGGAACGGTTAAAAACCTACGGCGGTAAAATTACTGAAAATATCTGTCAGGCCGCCGCACGCGATGTCTTGGCCTATAGCATGCCACGCATTGAAAAGGCGGGTTATGCGATTGTCTTAACCGTCCATGATGAAATTATCAGCGAAGCGCCGGATACTCCTCAATTTTCCGCCGAGGGGTTAAGTAAGCTGTTAAGTCTTAATCCGGATTGGGCTTTTAATTTACCGCTTAGTGCAGCGGGGTTTGAGACTTATCGTTATCGCAAGGAATAAATAACACACACAGGATAAAATAAACATCATGGCCTTTATGAAAAACGACAGCCCACTTTATTTCAAGGCAGCACAGGATGCGGTACACCTTGAACAGTCAGGCCAATACCATGAAGCGGCGCGCGCATGGTCACAGGCAAACCGACTGGCGCGTAATCGCAATAATCGTATCTGGAGTGAACACCGCGGCGATTTTTGCTTGATGCAAATCAAACGGGAACATATTAAAAGGATGTATCCATGCGGTTAATCAGGGAAGAGAGCATTGAAAAACATTTGGTCAGTGAAGTACGAAAAATCGGTGGCATTGCCTATAAATTTGTTTCACCGGGACGACGAGGCGTACCTGACCGATTAGTTGCACTCCCCAATGGCAAGATTATTTTCGTGAAATGTAAAGCACCGGGCGAAAAACCCACCCCCTACCAATTACGCGAACACGCACGGCTTTTTGCCCTAGGCCATCAGGTCATCGTACTGGACAGTCACGATTTAAGCAGCATCTTACCCACTGTGGACTAAGAACCCTTTAAGTCACTATATCTTATTGATTCTCTTTGTTTAACTACGGAGGCGTGTTTCCATGTCTAAATTAGTTGTTATTGAAAATACCGTTGTTCGTCAAGACGCTTTCGGGCGTTATTGTCTAAATGATTTACATAAAGCCGCTGGTGATCTTAAAAAAGACAGTCCTGCATATTGGCTTGCTAATAAACAAACTCAAGAATTAATTGAACAATTTTTGAGCGAGGGCGGAATTCCGGTATCGGTCATTCGAGGAGGTGTCGAGCAAGGAACTTACGTTGCTAAAGAACTAGTTTACGCCTACGCCATTTGGATTAGCGCAGCTTTTAATCTTAAAGTTATTCGTACTTTCGATGAAGTTATCGCTACACCTACACAACCGCTAACCGATAAAGTGCAAGCTGGTTTAGCCATGATCGCTTTTTACAAACAAGAGCTGCGTATCGCCCCTTCTGGTCTACTTGGTGCAATGAAAAAATTGCAATCTTCCCTTGGTATGCCAGATGTACTACCTGCTTACGCCGTTGATGCACCTGAAGGAAGCATGACAGTATCAAGCGAAGTGACGCACTCTTTTACGGAGCTTTTACTGCTGCATGGTAAGCCTTACAGTCCGCCATCCGGCTTTAAACGTTTGCAATTATTAGGTATTGTTGAGCGTAAATCACGCCCAAGTAGCAAACATCCTGACAAGGAAAAACTATTCTGGTCACTGACGGAAAGAGGATTACAGTTTGGAAAAAACTTAACTGACCCAAACCATCCCCGTCAGACTCAGCCCCATTTCTATGATAGCCAATTTCCCAGATTGCTAAGCATCATGATGAACGGAATTGCAGCAACATAATAAAATATTGACATTTTAAATACCCATTGACGAAAGCAAAAATCATGCGCTATAGTTTATTTGCATCTGATAAATCAGGTGTCGGGATTGAGACCCCGGTAACTAAACAGGCGCATAGCACGCCGACAGCGTGTTTTTTTATGCGTCAGTCTGCCATAGCAAGAATCAATGGTGGGCTGGATGGGGGAGCCGAAAGGCTCGCCGGGTCCTGTTTAGCCGGTAGTCTCAACCCTGTTCAGTTCACCGCCAATATGAGTTTGAGACCTCTAGGTGGTGATTATCCTTAACTAAACAGGTAATCATTACTATGACTACTTTAATTTTCCGTAATACTATTCTTGAAACTATTTCCCATAACAGAGAAATTTGGTTTACTTCTGCTGAACTTGCTAGAGCACTGGAATATACAGAAACGGATGCAGTAACAAAAATTTTCAATCGCAATAAAGATGAGTTTTCCGAATGTATGACAACGACGGTCAATTTGGGCGTCGTTAGAAAAACGGGAACGGTTAGAATGCCAGTTCGCATCTTTTCTCTAAGAGGTGCACACCTAATCGCTATGTTTGCCCGTACACATATAGCAAAAGAATTCAGAAAATGGGTGCTAGATATCCTCGATAAACAAGCCGTTAATCAAAGCCCCAACTTTACTCCTCAATACCAACCAAAAGCCGTAGAGCGTTTTACCCATTCAGACACCCGTAACCTGACGCACTTAGTCTGGTGCATGACAAATGGCTTTCGGTTTGAGCGTTCGTGGAGTAATGCGGTGTGGCTGGCTTTACGTGAAGTGACGTGCACGCCATCACCTGAGCGTTTTCAGGTGGAGCATATACCGCTGATGGCTGATGAGTGCCGACGCATTTACTATATCACCAAGTCATTGCGCCAAATTATTAATGACGCTGAAAAACAAGTTATCAAACGGCTTTTACGCAAGCGTGAGAATATCGATACCGTGTTAGCGGAAATAAAACAACTTTTTGAACATTTTCACCATCAACAAATCGGGATAATCACCGCCCGCACCGATCAGTGGTACGAAGGTGAGTTGACCCATTTCCTAGAACGTCACTAATTAATCTTAACGCCCCTTGCTAAGGGGCAATCTTTCATCAATTTCATTATTGAGGAATTTTTACATGCAAAATTTAATAACTTTCCAAAGTTTAACTATGTCAAGCCTTGAGATTGCGGAACTGGTCAACAAACGTCACGACAACGTAAAACGGACTATTGAAACATTGGCTAAGAGTGAGATTATTCAACTTCCTCAATCTGAGAAAATTGAGAATAAACAATCAAATAGCCCAAATCGCTTCACTGAAGTTTTTATTTTTGAAGGTGAACAAGGTAAACGTGACAGCATTATTGTTGTTGCTCAACTTTGCCCTGAATTTACGGCTCGCCCGGTTGATCGTTGGCAAGAACTGGAACAGAAATTAAACACCCCTTCATTACCCACTAACTACATCGAAGCGCTTGAAGCCTTGGTTATCTCAGAAAAGGAAAAGGCTGTTATTACTGACCAGAGAAATGAAGCTATCCGTACCAAGTCCCATATTAGTCGCAAAAGGGAAGCTACTGCACTTCAACGTAATTCAGCCTACCAGCGCATTGCTAATCGTGCGACACGAGAGCGTGAAAAAATGGCCTCCCGATTTGGCGCAAGTAAAGAATGGGCTTCTCAACAGGCAGTGTGGAGAGCGACGGGAAAAATGTTTGGCTGGAAAGTGTTAAATGCCTGGCTCGACAAACACGATATTTATGACGCACTCACCTCGAGATACCCAACCTGTTTCAATCCTGACCAAAACCGCCGTGAAGTGATTTATCCGAGGGATGTGTGGCTTGAAATACACGGTATCGATATCGCTGAATTATTTTAAAAACAGCTAAAAGGCAATTTATGAAAACCTTCACCCCTCGACCTTACCAAAATCTCATTATCAATCACCTGCTGGATATCAAACGCTCAAATGTCTGGGCGGGGATGGGAATGGGTAAAACAGCAGCAACCCTGACGGCATTAGAAAATCTCTATTTATCAGGCAGTGAAACCAAACCCACACTGGTATTAGCCCCTTTACGGGTAGCCCAATCCACTTGGCCTGACGAAGCGCTTAAATGGGGCCACCTGCGTAATATTGAAGTGCAGCCCATTATTGGCACTGCAAAAACGCGGATGACAGCTCTCAAAAATACCCATGCCAGCGTATTTACGGTCAATTATGACAATCTCGTCTGGCTGGTTGAAACACTAGGTGACAGCTGGCCTTTCGGCACGATTATCGCTGACGAGAGCACCCGGTTAAAATCATTCCGGCTACGCAAAGGCGGTAAACGCACCGCTGCACTCGCCAAAATCGCCCATAAATCGGTTCATCGATGGGTAAATCTGACCGGTACGCCTTCACCGAATGGCCTGATGGACTTATGGGGGCAAACCTGGTTTGTTGACCAGGGCGAACGGCTAGGCAGAACCCATAATGCGTTTACGTCTCGCTGGTTTAACCGTATCCAGTTCCCCGGGCAACAGTGGAGCAGGTTTGCGCCTTTAGGGTTTGCTCATCAACAAATTCAGTTAGCACTCAGCGATGTCACGCTATCCCTTAATGCCGCTGATTGGTTTGATATCGACGAACCCGTACACAACGTTATTAACGTTGAACTACCCGCGAAAGCGCGAGCACACTATCAGGCCATGGAAAAAGAACTGTTTCTTGAATTGGGCGAGAGTGCGATTGAAGCGTTAAATGCCGCGGCCAAAACAATAAAATGTTTGCAAATTGCCAGTGGTGCTATTTATAGCGATGACAATCGCAACTGGACAGCGATACACGATGTCAAAATCCAGGCACTGGAGAGTATTGTTAATGAATCAGGAGGGACGCCAGTACTGGTCGCTTACCATTGGAAACATGACCTTGAAAGATTAGTAAAAGCGTTTCCAAAAGGCAAAATGTTAGACGCTAACCCACAAACCCTTACCAACTGGAATAGTGGCAAAATCCCGTTGCTTTTTGCCCACCCCGCAAGCTGTGGACACGGCTTAAATTTACAGGACGGCGGTAACATTCTGGTCTTTTTCTCCCATTGGTGGGACTTGGAGCAGTACCAGCAAATTATCGAGCGTATCGGCCCCACGAGTCAAGCGCAAGCCGGACATAATCGCCCTGTCTTTATTCATCATATCGTCGCTAAAGATACACTCGATGAAGTGGTGATGGCGCGCCGTAATTCAAAACGGGCAATACAGGATTTATTACTGGAAGCGATGAAGAGAAAGTAAAAAAGACCAGCGCAAGGCTGGCCAACACCAGGTAAAAAAATTGTGAATAGCAAACACACAACCAAATAACTATGCCAAAGTATATCAAGACTGTATATATAAACAGACTTAACCTTAAATTTACAAAAATTTATATTTT
The DNA here is from genome assembly GCF_964020125.1 of Arsenophonus endosymbiont of Crataerina pallida. Classification (NCBI taxonomy): domain Bacteria; kingdom Pseudomonadati; phylum Pseudomonadota; class Gammaproteobacteria; order Enterobacterales; family Morganellaceae; genus Arsenophonus; species Arsenophonus endosymbiont of Crataerina pallida. Next base: position 2,077,432 of record NZ_OZ026540.1, read on the forward strand.
AATATCAAATAGTTATCATTAACATTACCATTCTCATTAACAACGGAGAGCCCACCATGTGGATTTTAATCCTAGGCATGTATGCCAGCCCTTATGCATCGAGTAACTTTGCAAGTGTTCATACTCAGGAATTTGACACTGAGAACATGTGCCAATTCGCCGCTAAACAGTTTGAAAGGGAATTTGAAACTTTCAAGGATATCAACGCCAAAGCGATTTGCGTTAAGAAATAAGCTAATTTTACAAAGGCCAAACCATGAAACTTAACATCATCAAATTATTAATCACGACATTATTGTTTATCAGAGCAGCGTTCTCCTTCGAACTGATAGTTGGACATCTTGCGCACGCCGATACCGTCATTGACCCACAAATCAGGTTTAAACGTGGCGAATTAGGCAATATCCATTTAGGCGGGCAAGAGCTACTGGTTATCGGCATTATGATAGTGCCAGCACTCTTTGTCTATTTAGGGGTATTCCTCGACACATTGAAGAAATAGCATAGAGCGAATAAGCATTATCCCACCTGAATTTACCCCACTCAAATTACCCATACCGAAAGGTAAGCGTTTAACAGTAATAAAGGAGAATATCCTATGAATGAATCCCCTTTTGTCAAAACCAGTGAACTGGCAAAAAGGTACAAAGTGTCAACTCAAACTATCAGACTATGGGCGGGTAACGGATACCAACGGCGAGAAGGTTTTCCACGCCCTCGGTTTAGATCTGATGAGCTTAATTTTGCCCGGCAGGATATTCTGGATTGGGAGATGGGTAAACGATTTGATTAACTTTATTCCACCAGCGATCATAAGCCTCTCGCTGTTCCTCTAGGTAGGTATGCTTGTCGTATACCTGCCAAATCCCCGGTAGTTTATGCCCTAACATGATCTCAGCAACATGGGGCTGGGTTAATTCCGCAACCCCCGTACGCATGGTTTTACGCAAATCGTGAATTGACCAGTGAGTATAGTTCTCAAATCTGCGAGCCATTTTTTTGTTGAGATTGCTAATAAAACTAATATGCCCACTGACACACAAAGGTTTCCCTTCTGAGACGGTAAATAAATAATCACTGCCATAATTCAATTTTTTAGCAGTTCTGATCAATTCCTCTGCCGCGGGGATAATAGGCCGGATAATGGGCTTTTTGCTTTTACACCCTGTTTTATGATTCTCTGGTGGCACTGTCCATATTCCTTTAGTAAAATCGAAATCAGCCATTTTTGCTTTTAGCAATTCACCTATCCGGCAACCAAACAATAACGCTAGGTTGATTATCAGGGCATTTCTAGGGTTATAGTCTGGCGCATCAATTAACGCAAATAATACCCTGAGCTCGTTGCTACTCAACACTCTCTCGCCTTGTTGCGTTTTTACCCCTAAATCCTGTGAGGTAACATCGATAAGTGGATTTAAAGAAATAATCCCCCTGCGAATTCCCCACCGATGGGCAGTTTTGGTATAACGTAAAATCCGTGCTCCTATCGCCGGTTTCGCTTTCACCACCTCTTCAATTAGCGATAGCCAGACATGCAAGTGCGTTTCGTTGTGGGGTAAATTGCCGATCTTGGGGAAAACATAAATTTCAAATGACCGTAATATCTCACCGGCTTTAACCTGTGAATTTTTAAGCGATTTCTCCCACCAGTCACGAATAACGGATTCAACCGTTCGCGCTTCAACTGATTTTTGTTTACGAGTGCGTTTGACCACTTTCGGGTTTCTGTGCTGCTCTAGTTCACCACGGTAAAAAAGCGCACTATCACGCGCATCTTTTAAACTAATTGCCGGATAGGTTCCAATGTCTATCCGATCACCTTTCCCCTGCCAACGATAGCGATATTGAAAAATGACTTTACCTTTTGGTGTCACGCGAACCGATAAACCCTCTCTGTCGGATTTAGTCACCATTTTAGCTTGTGGCTTACCATTTACCGCTCTTAACCAAGAATCACTTACCGCCATATTTTTTTCTCCTTACGTCTTTTTTATATAATATTTCATGTACACCAATATGTACATAAATTTGATGACACAAGGAATATAATAGGTGACTGAAAACAGTCATTCTATACTGAGATAAAAAATAAAAGCATTATAAAACAAAGTATTAATTTTAATTTATCGACTGTCAGTGGCTGTTGACGACTGTTATTGAAGATTGTCTATTAGGTGTTGGAATAACAACCAAAGAGACTTCTGGCTGCTCAGCCAAAAGTTGTTCAAGTGAAGCAAAAACAGGGACATTAGGCCAATCTTTTTTTACTTTTTGTTCATCACTACTTACAATAGCTGATAATTGAAATCCTTCTATTGTGGTAATAAAAGGAACATGAAAGGTTTTACCGGCAAAACCGTAACCAATCAAACCAACCTTAATCGGTTTATTCATAACTACCCCTTAAAACAATGACATGTCAAACTTAAAACCATATATTACAACCAGACCAGCCGATGCATATTATTTAGCGTACCTTTTTATTTTTTAGCTGCAATCACTATTTTTCATTTTCTTAAAAATCATTAACTGACTAAAATTGACTTTCACACAAGATCGATAACCTATATGACTATCAGTTGCTATCATAGCCGACCATTTAGGTTTACAACTTCGACTGACTAAATAAAAAATTTAGGCGTTCAGATGACAGATTATTTTTTATTATTTATCGCTACCGTTTTGGTAAATAATTTCGTGCTGGTAAAATTTCTTGGCTTATGCCCTTTTATGGGGGTTTCTAAAAAACTAGAAACCGCTATTGGTATGGGATTTGCTACAACATTTGTGATGACTTTAGCATCCATCTGTTCATGGCTAATGGATACATTGGTTCTAATACCGTTAGATTTAATCTATTTACGTACTTTAAGCTTTATATTAGTTATTGCTGTTGTTGTTCAATTTACTGAAATGGTGGTACGCAAAACCAGCCCGACACTATACCGTCTTTTAGGTATTTTTTTACCGTTAATTACCACAAACTGTGCAGTTCTTGGTGTCACTTTATTGAATATCAATCAATCACATAATTTTTTACAATCTGCCGTTTACGGTTTTGCTGCTGCAGTAGGATTTTCTTTAGTAATGGTGCTATTTTCTGCCATCCGTGAACGTATCGCAGTGGCAAATGTTCCGGCTCCCTTTCGCGGTTCATCGATTGGTCTCATTACAGCCGGCCTAATGTCTTTAGCATTTATGGGATTTAGTGGTTTGGTAAAATTCTAATGAGTACTTTATTAATTGCAATCGGTGTTATTGCCGGATTTGGCCTTATTTTTGGTCTTATTTTAGGATTTGCCGCGCTTCGCTTTAAAGTAGAAGACGATCCAATAGTAGAAAAAATTGATCATATTTTACCACAAAGTCAGTGTGGCCAATGTGGCTATCCAGGTTGCCGCCCCTATGCCGAAGCAATTGCCAATAATGGTGAAACCATAAATAAGTGCGCGCCCGGCGGCGAACAAGCTATGTTAAAAATTGCCGAATTACTTAATGTAGAGCCACAAGCGCTTGATGAAGATAAATTAACGCCAGAACGAAAAGTTTCTTTTATTGATGAAGCCAACTGTATTGGCTGCACTAAATGTATTCAGGCTTGCCCCGTTGATGCAATTATTGGAGCAACGCGCGCTATGCATACAGTGGTAGAAGATCTCTGTACCGGTTGTGATCTTTGTGTTGCCCCTTGCCCAACAGACTGTATTACGATGCTACCAATAAAAACCACCATCAAAAACTGGAAATGGGATCTCACCACTATTCCAGTAAAAAATATTACTACATCATCGAACTCAACAACGACCGTTACATTTGCTAGCAAGGAGCAAGCAAATGTTTAACTTTTTCAAAAAACTTACATCAAATAAAGAAAAAATTTGGTCTTTTTCAGGTGGCATACATCCGCCTGAAATGAAAATACAATCAAGCCAAGTTCCGTTAGTTACGCTCCCTTTAGCTGATGAATTGATTATTCCTATTCAGCAACATGTAGGCTCAGCGGGTGATATCATTGTTAAAACCAATGACTATGTTTTAAAAGGACAAGCATTAACTAAAGGTTGTGATCGTCGGATCCCTGTCCATGCTACGACTTCAGGTACTATTACTGACATAGCCCCCCATATAACCGCACACCCCTCCGGCCTAAAAGAGCTTTGTATTCGGTTACAGCCAGATAGTAAAGATCAATGGTGTGAGCGCAAACCTCTACCCAACTACTTACAATATTCGGCTAAAGTCTTATTGTCACATATTGAGCAAGCCGGTATAGCAGGATTAGGCGGCGCAGGCTTTCCGACGGCAACAAAGTTGAAAAATGGCAATAAGTTAATTAATACGTTGATTATCAATGCCGCAGAGTGTGAACCTTATATAACCGCCGATGATCGATTAATGCAGGAGCATGCTGATGAAATTATCGAAGGTATACTGATACTGATACATATTTTAAGACCGAAAGAAGTCCTGATTGGTATTGAAGATAATAAGCCCGCAGCAATAGCCGCCTTAAAAGAAGCACTTTTAGGCCAACAAGCTATGATTAAATTACGGGTGATCCCAACTAAGTATCCTTCAGGCGGTGCTAAACAATTAACTAAGATATTAACCGGCAAGGAGATACCCAGCGGCGTTCACTCTTCGTTCATTGGTATATTGATGCAAAATGTTGGTACTGTGTTTGCGATTAAACGAGCCATTATCGATGGAGAACCATTAATTGAACGGGTAGTTACATTAACCGGCGATGCTATACAAAAGCCTGGTAATTATTGGGTTCGTTTGGGTACCCCGATCAATTTTCTATTACAACAGGTCGGTCTGGTGCCACAATCAGAGCAAATGGTTATTATGGGAGGGCCACTAATGGGCTTTACTTTGTCTGATTTAACCACTCCTATTGTTAAAATTAGCAACTGTATCCTTGCTCCTACCATAGCAGAAATCGGTGAACCTAATATTGAAGAAGCTTGCATTCGCTGTGGTCTTTGTACCCAAGCTTGTCCAGCTAATTTATTACCACAACAGCTTTATTGGTTTAGTCGAGGACAGGAGCATGAAAAAGCGGAACAATATAATTTATCCGATTGCATAGAATGTGGTGCTTGTGCTTATGTTTGCCCAAGTAATATTCCACTTGTCCAATACTATCGACAAGAAAAGGCAGAAATTAAAGCCATTACTCAAGAAAAGCAACGTACATCGGATGCTAAGAAACGGTTTGAGGCTAAAAAAAGCCGGCTTGAACGAGAAAAAATTCTGCGTCAGCAGCGGCATAATCAAGCTGCGGTTAAGCCTGAAGCAACAGACAAAGCCGCAATTAATGCTGCATTAATGCGAATTAATGCACAAAAAAATCAGGCTGACAATAGTAGAACTGAATCATTGAATAACCAAGCAGCGATTGAAGCGCGTCAAGCCAGAAAAGCCCAACTGCGCGCTATTCAAGCTGCCAGACAAGCAGCAGAAAGCCAATCAGCTGTAACAACAGAAACAACAAGCGAGCCGCAGCCAGCTGATCCACGCAAAGCGGCCGTTGCCGCCGCTATTGCTCGGGCTAAAGCCAAACGTGATGCGCAGAGTAAAACTCCCTAATAATTGAATAATATATGAGCTGAAAAATGAAAGTCAGACCAATATCGACTAATAGTCGGGTCAACCGATTAAAAATGACGACTTCACCCTTTACGCATGAAAAACAAAGTACCAGTAAACTCATGCTGTGGGTTGTTATTGCTGCCATTCCCGGTATTGCCTGCCAAATTTACTTTTTTGGTAGTGGAACGATTTACCAAATTTTACTCGCTATCATAACCGCATTTATTTGTGAGGCGGCAGCTTTACAGCTACGAAAATTACCGGTTATAACCCATTTAAAAGATAATTCCGCCTTAGTAACCGCCTTATTATTGGCTATTAGTATTCCACCATTATCACCCTGGTGGCTGGTAGTTTTAGGTACGGCCTTTGCCATATTAATAGCTAAACACATCTATGGCGGATTAGGCCAAAATCCATTTAATCCAGCCATGGTAGGTTATGTGGTATTATTGATCTCATTTCCTGTTCAAATGACAAGTTGGTTACCGCCGACAGAGCTTCAATCGATCCATGCCGATACTTTAGCTAGCCTACAAGTCATTTTTTCCGGCCATACCGATACAGGAGCAACTTTAAACCAATTAACGTTAGGTTTTGATGGTGTAACTCAGGCGACACCACTCGATAGCTTTAAAACGGGTTTACTAACATACTCAATTAGCCAAATACTGCAACAACCTATTTTACAAGGTTCTTTAGCTAGCATCGGTTGGCAATGGGTTAATATTGCTTATCTGTTTGGTGGCATTATTATGCTTTATCGCCGAATAATCAGTTGGCAAATTCCGCTGGCATTTTTAGCCACGCTAATATTCTGCTCATTATTGAGCTGGCTTATTATGCCATCACAATACGCTTCTCCTATGATACATCTCTTTTCAGGAGCAACCATGCTTGGTGCCTTTTTTATCGCCACCGATCCAGTTACGGCGGCAACTACACCGCGTGGTCGTCTTATTTATGGTGCAATGATTGGATTATTAATTTGGATCATTCGTGTTTATGGTGGTTATCCTGATGCTGCTGCTTTTGCGGTATTACTGGCCAATATCGCTGTACCGCTGATTGATCACTATAGCCAGCCGCGTGTTTATGGCCATAAATAAGGAGTGGTTATGTTAAAATCCATTAGACATCATGGCTTGATATTGGCTGTTTTTGCTGCCGCTACCACTGGACTGACAGCAGTGGTTTATACCATCACCAAAAGTACCATTAATAACCAGCTACTTATCCAACAACAAAAACTGTTTGATCAAATTATTGCTCCTGAATTTTATGATAATAATTTAACCAAAGAGTGTTACTTAGTAAGTAAAAATGAAGCATTAGGTAGTGAACTGCCCCATCATCTCTATATTGCCAAAAAAGAGGGAAAACCGATTGCTGCCATCATAGAAAGTATCGCACCAGATGGTTACTCAGGAGCAATAAAATTGCTAGTCGCAGCCGATTTTCATGGTAAAGTGCTTGGTGTTCGTGTAACTGAACATCATGAAACACCTGGATTAGGTGATAAAATTGATATTCGTATTTCAAATTGGATCAACTATTTCTCAGGTAAAAAAATTGACTCAGAACATAGTCCCCATTGGGCGGTAAAAAAAGATGGCGGCAATTTTGACCAATTTACTGGTGCCACCATTACACCAAGAGCAGTTATTAATGCCACTAAGCGTGCTGCCTGGTTTATACAGTCGGTGCCGCAAAAATTATCAACTTATCCAGCATGCGCAAATTAATTACCATGAATGAAACTAAGAAACTTTTTATCCATGGATTATGGAAAAACAATTCAGCACTGGTTCAATTATTAGGTCTGTGCCCGTTGCTAGCGGTTTCTTCGACAGCCACCAATGCGTTAGGATTGGGACTGGCGACAACATTAGTGCTGTTTTTCACTAATATTACCGTCTCAACTTTTCGTCATTGGATCCCAAGCGAAATACGTATTCCAATCTATGTAATGATTATCGCATCGGTCGTCTCCTCTGTGCAGATGTTAATTAACGCCTATGCTGTTGATTTATATCAATCTTTAGGTATTTTTATTCCGCTGATTGTTACTAACTGTATTGTTATTGGGCGAGCTGAAGCTTACGCCGCCAAAAATAATGTCTATAACTCAGCAATTGATGGCTTAACGATGGGAGCGGGTGCCACGATAGCACTGTTTTTTTTAGGTGCCATGCGAGAAATTTTAGGTAATGGTACGCTGTTTGATGGTGCAGATTTGCTGTTAGGAGAATGGGCGAAAATATTACGTATTGAAGTTATTCATCTTAATTCTCCCTTTTTATTAGCTATATTACCCCCAGGGGCTTTCATTGGATTAGGTTTGATGCTAGCAGGTAAATATTTAATCGATGAAAAAGTAAAAAAATATATTAGTCACAAACAACAGCAATCTGCGGTAAAATCGGCGGCTTTCCCCAATAAAAATCATTTAGCCAAGGATCGAGAGCAAATAAAATATGAATAAACAAAAGCGGATAGACATCCTGACTCGCTTACGTGACAACAATCCAACACCAACAACGGAGCTTGTTTTTAATTCGCCTTTTGAATTACTTATTTCTGTATTACTTTCCGCTCAAGCTACCGATATTAGTGTCAATAAAGCAACGGCAAAACTCTACCCGATTGCAAATACCGCTGAAAAAATGCTAGCCCTAGGCATCGATGAAATAAAGCATTACATAAAAACAATTGGCTTATTTAATACCAAAGCTGAAAATATTATTAAAACCTGTCAGATATTAATTGATAAATATAATGGCCAGGTACCAGAAAATCGCGAAGCCTTGGAATCCTTACCCGGTGTCGGCCGCAAAACGGCAAATGTGGTATTGAACACCGCCTTCGGCTGGCCAACAATTGCTGTTGATACCCATATTTTTCGCGTTTGTAATCGCACCAATTTTGCCCCAGGTAAGAATGTTATCGAGGTTGAACAAAAATTAATCAAAGTAGTGCCGATTGAATTTAAAGTGGATTGCCACCACTGGTTTATACTACACGGCCGTTACACGTGTATTGCCAGAAAGCCACGCTGTGGCTCTTGTATTATTGAAGATTTATGTGAATTTAACGACAAACAATACCCCACAACCTAACGATTAACAAACGGATTTTCAAGACAACTTTATATATGCCATTTATTGAAGTGACAAATATTATTATTCTGCTTGCCCATAGCACTCAACTTGAGCAAAATGTGGGTAAATTTTAATTTAACGACGCAAATACGGATAGTATGTTTCAAGATAACCCGCTGCTAGCGCAGCTAAAACAGCAATTACATGCCCAAACGCCTCGTGTTGAAGGGATTGTCAAAAGTACCGAAAAAGGTTTTGGTTTTCTTGAGGTCGATGGAACGAAAATTTATTTCATTCCACCACCACAAATGAAAAAAGTAATGCATGGTGATCGAATTATCGCCACCATTCACACAAATAAAGATCGTGAAATTGTTGAACCAGAACAATTAATTGAGCCCTTTCTTACCCGATTTGTAGGACGTATTCAAAAAAGAAATAATGATAATCGGCTTTATGTCAAACCCGATCAGCCAGTATTAAAAGAAAATATATTTTGTCGTCCGGCGCAACATCTAACTAATGATTTGATGCAAGATGATTGGGTAATAGCAGAAATCCGTCGTCATCCATTAAAAAATCAAGGCGGATTTCAAGCAGAAATAATCCAATATATTACCCATGGCGATGACCATTTTGCCCCTTGGTGGGTAACATTGAGTCGGCATCAATTAGAGCGCGAAGCGCCGGAAATGCAAAATTGTACCATTGAGGAGCAGACAGCAGAACGCCATGATCTTACTCACCTCAACTTTATTACCATTGACAGTGCCAGTACCGAAGATATGGATGATGCGCTTTATATAGAGCGTATTGGCGATGATCAATTGCGTCTATTTGTTGCTATTGCCGATCCTACCTGTTATATCCCGGTAAATAGTGAGTTAGATACCATTGCCCAACAACGTTGCTATACCAATTACCTACCTGGCTTCAATATTCCGATGTTGCCACGTGAATTATCAGATAATTTGTGTTCTCTGCGTCCTAATGAGCGCCGCCCTGCACTAGTCTGTCAATTTGATATTAAACAAGATGGACAATTGGCTGATAATATTCAATTTTGCCTGGCATGGGTCGAGTCAAAAAATAAATTGGTATACGATGATGTCTCTGACTGGCTAGAACAGCAACAAGATAAATGGCAACCCGAAAATGAAATCATCAAACAGCAAATATTATTGCTCAATGAAATGTGCGAAAAACGTGCTGCCTGGCGCCTAACTCATGCATTAGTATTTAAAGAGCGTCCTGATTATCGCTTTGTACTTGATGAGAATGGTAATGTCACGAATATATTGGCAGAGAAACGGAGGATTGCTAATCGTATCGTCGAAGAAGCGATGATTGCAGCCAACCTTTGTGCAACAAAAGTATTAAAAGATAAATTAGCAACCTGTGTTTTTAATGTTCATAATGGCATTGAACCCAGTCAAATTGATAACGTTGTTGCCATTTTGCAAGAACATGATATCGAACAAAATGCCCAAACACTGTTAACACTTGAAGGATTTTGTCGTTTACGGCGTTTATTAGATGGCCAACCCACTCAATTTATAGATAGTCGAATACGCCGTTTTCAAGCTTTTGCTGAAATTAAAACTACGCCAGCTGCCCATTATGGTTTGGGATTTGATGCCTATGCAACCTGGACATCCCCTATCCGCAAGTATACAGATATCATCAATCACCGCTTTTTAAAAGCCATAATCAATAATGAGCAGCATAATATCACAAAACCTTCTGAAACTTTGATGGCAAAAATTACTGATCGCAAGCGCGCTAATCGTTTAGCTGAACGCGATGTCGGTGACTGGTTATATGCGCGTTATCTAAAACCTTTCGCCAAAACTAACACTATTTTTGCTGCCGAAATAACCGACATTACGCGAGGTGGGCTCCGGATCCGTTTAACCGATAATGGCGCCAATGCCTTTATTCCGGCACCTTTTATCCATTCTGTACGAGAAGAAATACAGTGTAGTCAAGAAGCAGGCGCTATAATTATTAAAGGTGTTGCTGTTTATAAACTTAACGATGTGATTAATGTTCAACTTGAAGAAGTTCGAATGGAAACCCGCAATATTATTGCACGACTGGTATCCTAAGGACATTTCACAGATAGCTTACTGATAATAAGCTATCTTTAGAGAATAGCGGCTTTATTATTTTTGCAATTTCATTTAGCTTGCCGAAAAATCTGATTAAGGAAAGTTGCTATCTAGGTTAATTTGAATTTAATTGATTATATCAATAGGATAGAAGAATGAAGAGTTCAAAAAAACACACATTACTGATGTTAATATCTGTCATTTCCCTCATGTCTATTACAGCCTGCTCTAATATGTCAAAACGCGACAAAAATACCGCTATCGGTGCTGGCATAGGGGCAGTAGGTGGTGCTATTCTGACTGAAGGTAGTGGATTAGGTACGGTAGGTGGTGGTGCTATTGGTGGTCTAATTGGTCACCAAGTCGGTAAGAAATAGTCGCGCCCAACAAACTATAATAGAGCCAGTTAATTATCTGGCTTTATTTATAAATATAATTAACCGCCGGCCAGTTTAACTTTCATTCCCTTAGCTTCTAATAATTGCTTAATAAGCTCGCGTTTATCACCCTGAATCTCAATATTGCCTTGTTTAATTGCTCCGCCTGAACCACATTTCTTCTTTAATTCAGCAGCAAGCATCATTAATTGATCTTTATTCAAATCCAAGCCAGTAATAACACAAACGCCCTTACCTTTTCGGCCTGAGCTTTCACGTCTGATACGAACTATACCGTCGCCTTTGGTTGGCACTGATTTTTTTTCTACTTCAACTATTCTGCCAGTTTCCGTCGAATAAACTAAACGCGAGTCACTCATTTTATCCATCCAATTGAACGATTAATTTGCGCCAGCGTTAACACTGGATCGGCACTATGGGTAATAGGACGACCAATAACCATATAATCAACGCCAACATTAATAGCCTGCACTGGCGTCATAATTCTCCGCTGATCATAGGCTTCTGCACCAATGGGGCGAATGCCTGGCGTAATTGATAAGAAATCGCTACCACAAGCTGATTTCAGTGTTGTTACTTCGTGTGCTGAACAGACTACACCATCCAACTCACACTCCTTGGCTAATTTTGCTAGCTGCAAGGCGCGATCAGCCGGCAGTTGTGTAATACCAATCTGGTGCAGATCCGCTTGTTCCATACTGGTTAATATGGTAACCGCAATCAATAGTGGAGCATCTTTACCATATTCAACTAGTGCTTCTTTAGCCGCCATCATCATTCTGACCCCACCACTAGTATGTACATTAACCATCCAAACCCCGATTTCCGCCGCTGCTTTAACAGCTTGCGCCACCGTATTAGGAATATCATGAAATTTCAAATCCAAAAAAACCTGAAACCCTCGGTTATGTAAAGTTTGAATAAATTGTGGGCCATATAAAGTAAACATCTGCATACCCACTTTCAGGCGGCAATCCTGCGGGCTGAGGTTGTCAACAAAAGATAATGCCTTAGCCAGATCATGATAATCTAATGCAACAATAACCGGGGAATTAGTAGAGACAGGAAGTTTATTTTGCGTGCTGGCTATCATTTTTAACCTTTTTAAATTTAATGAATGCAATATATGTTACGTTGTCACTGACCATCAAGGCCTTTTATTGGTTTGATCGTATCCCAAGAACGGCATGAAGGACAATACCAATATAAAGAATGGGTAGTAAAACCACATTTGCGGCAACGGTAATCAGGTTTAGAGCGGATTTGCTCGCCAACCATATTGCGCAGTAATTCCAGACTCTCTTTTGCTCTGCCTTCTTCTGCGTCTGCCAAATGATAATCGATCAGTTTATAAAACAATCGCATCGTTGGATGACGTTCAAGTTGCTGTTTAATAAATATTTGCGCTTTTTCTAGCCCTTTTCTTTTTTCAATTATTTCCGCCAGATAACGCTGAGCAGTTGCTCCGCAATCGCCAGCAACACATTGCTGGATATAAGCTTCCCAATCATGCCAATTCGCTAAATGATGATAACATTCATAAAGCATGGTTAAAGTTTCACTGACTAAATCTCTATCTTGATCAAAAACTTGTTTAAGTACTGAAATGGCTTTTTCATATTCAGCGCGAGCGATATGAATGCGCCCTTTCATAATAGAAACTCGAGTAGCGTTTTTATTTGATTGAGCGGCTTTATTTAGTAAAAGAAATGCGCCATCAAGATCGTCACTACTCAGCTCCAATAGTGCCAGTTCGCAATAAAAATGAGCTATTTCTTGTTTAAATTGAGGATTGCCCATTTTGACCAATTTTTCGGCAACCTCGATTGCTTTATACCAATCGCTAGTTGCTTGATAAATAGTAAGTAAAGATTGTAACGCACTAAAGCGAAAATCTTGCTCATCAACTAGCTGCAAAAAAATATTTCGCGCCCGATCATAAACTCCTGCCGCTAAATAATCTCGCCCAAGCTGCTGTGTGGCTAATAGTTTCTGCTCAAAGGATAATGAGTTACTTTCAAACAAGGATTGATGAATACGGATAGCCCGTTCAATCTCCCCCCTTGAACGGAAAAGATTGCCTAATGTCAGATGAGCCTCAAACGCCGAGCTATCTTCTTTAAGCATATCTAAAAACAGATCAACGGCTTTATCTTGTTGATTAGATAGCAAGAAATTGACACCAGCTACATATTCACGGGATAAACGATCAGCATTTTGTTGTTTATCTTGTTGAGCACTTCTGCGTCCCATATACCAACCATAGGCAGCGGCAATAGGCAGTAGCAGAAATAGCAGCTCTAACATAAAAAATTACCTTTTTTCATTTGTAACAACTGCCACTTTAGTATCGTGTTCACTTTGAGTTGATTCGGTTAATTGACTTTCTAAACGTCTAATCTTACGTCTTGCATTTGATAATGAAATTAATGCCTTAGCGTAAAACATCCCGCAAATAAGCCAACCCAGCAAGAATCCAACCGCAAAAAGGACGGCTAGTAATGTCGATATTGGATAGTCACCTTTAGCAATCAAATAATTAAATGTTACTATCTGATTATTGCTTGAGCCAAGTGTCACGGAAACAATAAAAATGGCTACAGCAAGTAATAAAATTAAAAAATATTTCACATTTTTTCCTATTGTTGCTTAATGATAGAAAAGCGCTGGAAACACTTTTCGTTGCTTAACTTAGCATCTAAACCCAATAAAGAAAGTGAATTATATCAACACTCACCTTTTTATTTAAATAAACATTTCAATGGTAGATAACATAATGAGTTACCACAAAAATTTTCCTATAACATGTTAATGGTGCAAAATATTTTTAATCAAAAAATTCCTTATTGAATTTATCCCATTTAACGAAATACTAGTGTTGCTGACTATTTTTTTCAATAAATGAAAAAATCTCAGAACATTTATTTATATTAGGCACCGGTCTCAATCCGCAAACCTCAATCTAAATTGATAAACAAAATGTGCTTATAGTTAAAATAGTTAATTTTTTAATAATCATATTGTAGTAATATGAACATAAACTTATCTACTGATGATATCCACTAGCCTAGTAAAATATATAGGTAAAAATAATTTGATAACTATATTTAACTATTTTTTAACGCGCTTTTCCTTAATTTTAAATCCAGAGTTTCGTTCATTATGTATAACACTATGCAGTTAAAACGTATAGCTGAAGCCAAATTACCTACTCCTTTTGGTGAGTTTCTACTTGTTGGTTTTGAAGAAATTGTTAATGGTAATAATCATATCGCACTTATTTATGGTGATATTACTGATGGAAAACCCGTTCTTTCCCGTATTCACTCGGAATGTTTGACCGGAGATGCCTTATTTAGTTTACGTTGTGATTGTGGTTTTCAACTAGAAGCAGCACTTAATCAAATTGCCGAAGAAGGTAGCGGAGTACTACTATACCATCGTCAAGAGGGGCGTAACATCGGATTATTAAATAAAATCCGCGCCTATGCTCTGCAAGATCAGGGGCTGGATACTGTCGAGGCCAATTTAAAACTCGGGTTCAAACCCGATGAACGTGATTTTACTGTCTGTGCTGACATGTATAAATTATTGGCGATAAATGAAGTGAGATTATTAACCAATAATCCTAAAAAACTAGAAATTATGAAAGAAGCTGGAATCAATGTCGTTGAACGAGTTCCTCTCATTGTTGGTCGTAATCCCAAAAATAGTGACTATCTCAATGTAAAAGCCAGCAAATTAGGTCATATTCTATCTGATAATGCGAAAAAATAATCAATCAATTATTATCAAAAACTGTCTGCTTTTAACAGAGCAGTTTTTGATGGTTTAAATCCGTTTATTTTAACATTTGACGAATAACATACTGCAGAATACCGCCATGACGAAAATATTCTAATTCAGTCATCGTATCAATGCGGCAACGCATCGCTATTGTCGTTTTCTGATCATTTTTATCAGTAATGGTTACTGTAATCATCTCGCCTGGGGTAATCGATTGCAAGCCTGCAATGTCAATTGTCTCATCACCGGTCAATTTTAACGTTTTACGGTTTACATTAGCCGGAAATTCTAACGGTAAGACCCCCATACCAATCAAATTAGAGCGATGAATTCGTTCATAAGATTCAGCAATAACCACTCTTACCCCGAGTAATAGGGTTCCTTTAGCCGCCCAGTCACGACTAGAACCAGAACCATACTCTTTGCCAGCAATAATTGCTAAAGGTATCTTTTTTTGCTGATATTGCATGGCGGCATCATAGATTGCTAGCTGAGTCTGTGTTGGTATATAGCGAGTAAATCCCCCTTCAACCCCAGGAAGCATCTCATTACGAATACGAATATTGGCAAATGTGCCTCTCATCATAACTTCATGATTACCTCGCCTCGAACCATACGAATTGAAATCTGTTGCTTGTACGCCATGGGACTGTAAATAACGGCCAGCTGGACTATCCGCTTTAATATTTCCAGCTGGTGAAATATGATCGGTCGTAACAGAATCACCCAAGATTGCAAGAATATGAGCAGCATGAATATCAGTGATCGGCGCCGGCGCAAGCTGCATGCCATCAAAAAACGGAGGATTACGAATATAAGTTGAATCAGGTTGCCATGAATAAGTGGCTGAACTTTTTACATCAAGTGCCTGCCATGCTTCATCGCCATCAAAAACTGCATTATATTCTTTATGGAACATGTCAGATTTTACTAACTGTATTGCATCAGCAATTTCCTGACTGGTAGGCCATATATCTTTTAGTAAAACATCTTTACCATTTTTATCTTGTCCCAACGGCTCATCAGCAAGATTTACTTGCATATTACCCGCTAACGCATAAGCTACCACTAAAGGTGGTGATGCCAACCAATTGGTTTTTACTAATGGATGGATCCTACCTTCAAAATTTCTATTGCCCGATAGCACCGCACCTACAGTTAGATCATGTTTTTTGATTGCTTCTTCTATTGGCGCCGGTAGTGGCCCTGAGTTACCAATGCAAGTGGTGCAGCCATAGCCAACTAGATTAAAACCTAATTGATTTAAATAATCAGTCAATCCCGCTTTAGCTAAATAATCAGTAACCACTTTCGAACCTGGTGTTAACGAAGATTTTACCCAAGGTTTACGCACTAAACCTTTTTCAACCGCCTTTTTAGCAAGTAATCCTGCCGTCATTAAAACACTTGGGTTTGAAGTATTGGTACAGGAAGTTATCGCCGCAATAACAACCGCTCCCTCTTGTAACTGAAAATTTTTACCATCATAACTGACGGATGGCGCAGGCTCTTTGGTTGATTTATTTAATTCAAGCTCGACTGAATCTTTAAACGCATGCGGAACCTGGCTTAATTCAACCCGATCTTGAGGGCGTTTGGGCCCAGCCAGACTGGCTTCCACCGATGCTAAATCTAATACTAAGGTACTGGTAAAAATAGGCTCTTCACCTGGATGGCGCCATAATCCTTGTGTTTTAGTATAATTTTCAACTAAAGCAATTTCATCTTCCGAACGCCCTGTTAACCGCATATAGCTTAAAGTAATTTCGTCAACCGGGAAGAAACCACATGTAGCGCCATATTCAGGAGACATGTTGGTAATGGTAGCCCGATCCGCGAGCGGTAAATCAGCTAAACCATCACCGTAAAATTCAACAAATTTACCCACTACGCCATGTTTACGCAGCATTTGGGTAACAGTCAAAACTAAATCAGTAGCGGTGATCCCTTCGTTTAGTTTGCCAATTAATTTAAAACCAACTACATCTGGAATGAGCATCGAAATCGGTTGTCCCAACATTGCGGCTTCTGCTTCAATACCGCCCACTCCCCAACCTAAAACCCCCAAACCATTGATCATCGTGGTATGAGAATCCGTACCAACCAATGTGTCTGGATAAGCGAACAATTTTCCTTCTCGTTCTTCATACCATACCGCCTTACCTAAATACTCCAAATTTACCTGGTGACAAATACCTGTTCCGGGCGGCACAACTCTAAAACGATTAAATGCCTTTTGTCCCCAACGTAAAAATAGGTAACGTTCATGGTTGCGTTGCATTTCAAATTTTACGTTATCACTAAAGGCTTGAGGAGTGGCAAATTCATCGACCATAACCGAATGGTCAATAATTAAATCGACCGGCGATAATGGATTTACCTTATTAACATCACCACCTAATCGTTGCACGGCTTCGCGCATTGCAGCGAGATCAACCACTGCTGGCACACCAGTAAAATCCTGCATCAAAACTCGGGCTGGTTGATAGGCAATTTCACGCTCAGCATGCCCTGTATGCTGCCAATCAACCATAGCCTGCAAATCTTTTAATACAACAGATTTTCCATCCAGATGGCGCAACAAATTTTCAAATAGTACTTTAAGTGATTTTGGCAGATTCGAAATATCACCTAACTGTTTGGCTGCAATAGGTAAGCTAAAATATTCATAGTGTTTGTAAATACTTCCAGCGGAGAGTGTGGATGCACAGTCCGTTCTTAGACTTAACGACATAACTCCTCCTTTTATTATTTTTTATCTAGATAACTAAGATGACGCATCTTATAAAGATAATATATTAGAAATATTTTTCGGTTATGTAACTCATAATGATCATTAAATATGATTTTGTTCAAAATAAATTAAAAGTATTAACGCTAAATAGCCCTGGCTTGATGTGGAATTAGTGCATAAGAAAAAATATAAAATAAAAAATCATGAATAGAAAATAAACTCTAATTTTTATTAAAATTATATTGTTGGTAATTGAATCTCTTTAAACATTTCTTCAATTTCTTCATTTGAACGTAAAGCAATCGCTTTATCAACAACATCAGGCGTTAAATGTGGTGCAAAACGCCAAATAAAATCATACATATAGCTACGTAAAAAACTATTACGATGAAAACCTATTTTTGTAGTGCTATAGCTAAACTTATCCCGCATATCAATAATAACTAAGTCCTGATCTTGATTAGGGTCAACTGCCATGCTAGCAATAATTCCTATACCTAATCCCAATCTTACATAAGTCTTAATAACATCAGCATCAGTGGCGGTAAAAATAATCTTAGCCTGTAAACCTGCCTTATAAAAAGCCTCATCCAATTCAGAGCGGCCTGTAAAAACATGGGTATAAGTCACAATCGGGTATTGAGCTAGTTCACTAATGGTAATATTTTTCTTGTCAGCTAGAGGATGATCAGCTTTAACGACAACCGAACGATTCCAATGATAACAAGGTAACATCACTAAATCTTTGTAAAGATGTAACGCTTCAGTCGCAATAGCAAAGTCGCTATTTCCTTTACTGACATCTTCCGCAATTTGTATTGGCGAACCCTGACTCATATGTAATGAAACTTGTGGATAATGTTCGATAAATTGTTTAATAACCGGAGGAAGAGCATACCTTGCTTGAGTATGTGTGGTAGCAATGGCTAATATGCCACGATCAGGATAAGTATGTTCACCAACGACTGCTCGGATAGCCTGCATTTTCGTCATCACTTCTCGAGCAATTTTAATTACTTCCTTTCCGGCTGGGGTAACATGAGTTAAGTGTTTACCACTGCGTCCAAAAATTTGCACTCCCAATTCATCTTCAAGCATACGAACCTGTTTGCTTATACCTGGTTGTGATGTGTATAACCCTTCTGCTGTTGATGAAACATTTAAATTATGATTTTCAATCTCTACAATGTAACGTAATTGCTGTAATTTCATCTTATTCAGCGTCCTCATAAATTGAATAAAGGATTAATTATTTAATAACTTCTAGTAATTTTATTATAACAAAAAGAAATAATTATATGTTTATTAGTTATAATGAATATAAATTTTGGCAAGATTATTAATTAACTGAATGCTAAAATAAAAAGCCAAACAACGCCGTTTACTATTACTAAAGATTTCCTAAACTAACTTTGAATGGCCTAAAATAAATTAATTTATTTAATAATACCGCAAACTACCCTTAAACCACCACCGCCTAATGTTTCTGGATGATCTGAATAATTATCTCCACCTTCATGGATTATTAATGCTCTATGCTTAATTTGACTTATTGATTTTAACCGCGGCGCTAAAATGGCATAGTCAGCACTACCTTTATGTTGGGCTGTTTTATTAGGTTCAAAATGGCCACCGGCTTTTCCTGCTGCAATTAACTTTCCATCTTTTTGCAAAGCATCACAACTAGGATATTCGTGAACATGGAAACCATGTATTCCAGGCGCTAATCCTTGTAATTTGGGGGTAAATAATAAACCAAATTTTGTTTCCGTAATCTTAATTTCACCTACCGATTGGCCGTTATCTTTTTTAGTAACTATGTTCATTGGAACTATCATTGTATTGGCTAGCGATGTTGCAGCAAAAAAAGTGCCCATAATTAGTAACATTTTCAATTTCATATATTAATCCAGGTTATATCCTGGTAGCAGAAGAAGAGGATGTGGAAACGCATGCTTTGCGAGCCCGCCGGCGATGCCCTAAATGTGGTACCGCGATGGATAGCTACCTTATTGATAATAAACGTAAATTACATGTATGTGGGAATAATCCAGTATGTAATGGTTATCAGGTTGAAGAAGGTGAATTTCGCATTAAAGGCTATGATGGGCCAATTATTGAATGTGATAAATGTGGCTCAGAAATGCATCTGAAGATGGGTCGATTTGGAAAATATATGGGCTGTACCAATGAGGCTTGTAAAAATACTCGCAAGATCTTGAAGAGTGGTGAAGTGGCTCCGCCTAAAGAAGATCCTATTCCATTGCCGGAACTAGTTTGTGAAAAATCTGATGCTTACTTTGTATTAAGAGATGGGGCAGCGGGAATATTTTTAGCCGCTAACACTTTTCCAAAATCAAGAGAGACCCGCGCACCATTGGTTGAAGAATTGGTACGTTTTAAAGATCGTCTGCCAGCTAAATTTAGCTATTTAACCCTGGCGCCATCGGTCGATCCTGAAGGTAATAAAACGATTGTTAGATTTAGTCGTAAGACTAAACAACAATATGTTTCCTCAGAAAAAAATGGTAAAGCCACTGGCTGGAGTGCATTTTATATCGATGGCAAATGGATAGAAAAAAACAAATAAAAATTTATCTATTTTCTTAATTAAACAAGGCTACTGAAATCAGTAGCCTAATTTTTAGTTTATATATCGTCGCTATTTCAAATCATAACCTGGATTAATATATGAAATTGAAAATGTTACTAATTATGGGCACTTTTTTTGCTGCAACATCGCTAGCCAATACAATGATAGTTCCAATGAACATAGTTACTAAAAAAGATAACGGCCAATCGGTAGGTGAAATTAAGATTACGGAAACAAAATTTGGTTTATTATTTACCCCCAAATTACAAGGATTAGCGCCTGGAATACATGGTTTCCATGTTCACGAATATCCTAGTTGTGATGCTTTGCAAAAAGATGGAAAGTTAATTGCAGCAGGAAAAGCCGGTGGCCATTTTGATCCTAATAAAACAGCCCAACATAAAGGTCCATATATAAACTAAAAATTAGGCTACTGATTTCAGTAGCCTTGTTTAATTATAGAAAATAGATAAATTTTTATTTGTTTTTTTCTATCCATTTGCCATCGATATAAAATGCACTCCAGCCAGTGGCTTTACCATTTTTTTCTGAGGAAACATATTGTTGTTTAGTCTTACGACTAAATCTAACAATCGTTTTATTACCTTCAGGATCGACCGATGGCGCCAGGGTTAAATAGCTAAATTTAGCTGGCAGACGATCTTTAAAACGTACCAATTCTTCAACCAATGGTGCGCGGGTCTCTCTTGATTTTGGAAAAGTGTTAGCGGCTAAAAATATTCCCGCTGCCCCATCTCTTAATACAAAGTAAGCATCAGATTTTTCACAAACTAGTTCCGGCAATGGAATAGGATCTTCTTTAGGCGGAGCCACTTCACCACTCTTCAAGATCTTGCGAGTATTTTTACAAGCCTCATTGGTACAGCCCATATATTTTCCAAATCGACCCATCTTCAGATGCATTTCTGAGCCACATTTATCACATTCAATAATTGGCCCATCATAGCCTTTAATGCGAAATTCACCTTCTTCAACCTGATAACCATTACATACTGGATTATTCCCACATACATGTAATTTACGTTTATTATCAATAAGGTAGCTATCCATCGCGGTACCACATTTAGGGCATCGCCGGCGGGCTCGCAAAGCATGCGTTTCCACATCCTCTTCTTCTGCTACCAGGATATTTGATAATTCATCTTCAGGAATTAAATTAATGGTTTTTTTGCAGCACTCTTTTGCTGGTAAGCTGTAACCAGAGCATCCCAGAAAAACCCCCGTAGAAGCTGTTCTAATTCCCATTTGTCGGTGACAGTCAGGACATTCAATCGATGTTAATACCATCGGATTGGGGCGCATGCCACCTTCCTCGGGTGCTTTATTTGCGCTTTCTAGCTGTTCGGTAAAAGCAGCAAAAAACTCATCTAATACACTCTTCCACTCGATACGATCTTCTGCTATCAAGTCAAGCTGATCTTCCATTCGCGCAGTAAAATCATAGTCCATTAATTCACTAAAATTTTCATCTAATCGGTCAGTAACTATTTCACCTATTTTTTCAGCATAAAAACGGCGATTTTCAATTTTTACATAGCCCCGATCTTGGATAGTTGAAATAATAACCGGATAGGTTGATGGCCGGCCAATGCCACGTTTTTCAAGTTCTCTAACCAGAGAAGCTTCGCCAAAACGTGCTGGAGGTTTAGTAAAGTGTTGGCTAGGACACAATTTATCCAATTCAAGCTGACTACCAACTTTGACCATAGGTAATATTTTATCTTCATCACCTTTGCGCAATGCGGGCATAACTTTAGTCCAACCATCAAAACGCAAAATACGCCCTTTAGCCTTCAACTCAAAATCTCCAGCTTTGACGGTTATTGTCGTTGAATCAAATTCAGCTGGTGTCATTTGACAAGCAACAAATTGGTTCCAAATCAGCTGATATAGTCTTTTGGCATCCGCTTCCATCTCTTTTAGAGCATCAACACCAACGTCAATATTAGAAGGACGAATAGCTTCATGTGCTTCCTGCGAACTTTTTTGATTGGTGTAAACATTCGCCTGTTTAGGCAGGTATTTGCTGCTAAATTTATGGTCAATATAATTGCGAGCCATACTTAAAGCATCCTGACTTAAGTTAGTTGAGTCAGTACGCATATAGGTAATATAACCTGCTTCATAAAGACGCTGTGCCATCATCATGGTTTTTTTAATGCCAAAGCCAAGACGTGTACTTGCCGCTTGTTGCAGGGTTGAGGTAATAAAAGGGGCGCTGGGTTTACTAATTGTGGGCCGATCTTCACGATCTGACACCTGATAATGGGCATTTTTTAATAATGCAACGGCAGCATCAATTTGTGCTTTGGTGACGGGCTTAAAAGGCTTACCCTTTTCATGTGTCACTTCCATTCGAATCAATGCCGTATCTACGGTCAGTAATTCAGTATGCAGCTGCCAATACTCTTGCGGGACAAATGCTTTAATTTCCCGTTCCCGTTCTACAATCAGACGTACAGCGACTGACTGAACACGACCGGCAGAAAGGCCGCGAGCAATTTTTTTCCATAATAGCGGTGAAACCATATAACCAACCACCCGATCTAAAAAACGCCGAGCTTGTTGAGCATTAACACGAACAATATTTAATTCACCAGGATTATCAAAAGCTTGCTTAATTGCATTTTTAGTAATTTCATTAAAAACTACTCGACTAAAGCGCTGATTATCACCGCCAATCACTTCTCGCAAATGCCAGGCAATCGCTTCCCCCTCACGATCGAGATCCGTTGCCAGATAGATATGCTCTGCGTCGGAAGCAAGCGATCTTAATTCAGCAACGACTTTTTCTTTGCCAGGTAAAATTTGATAATTGGCTTTCCACCCATGATATGGGTCAACTCCCATTCTATTTACAAGCGCCTCATGCTCATCTTTTTTTACTTTTTTAACCTTGTTGGCTGAGTTTGTATTCTTTTGTGAGCTGGAACCACCACTTTTTGGCAAATCACGTATATGCCCTACGCTACTTTTAACAACGTAGTTATTACCAAGGTATTTGTTGATAGTCTTGGCTTTTGCCGGGGACTCCACAATAACAAGAGCTTTACCCATAGTTATCTTTACCTAAAATATTGTCTAAGCGTACTGACTTTCCAGCCAGATGGAATGAAATCTCTTTTTATATTGCGTCAGATTCACAATATATCAACTTTTTTTGCTTAAATACTTTGCCATAAAGATAAAAATCTTTGTTAATTCATACTGTAATCAGATTCAATAGTACAATTTTGTCAGCAAAACAATGACAAAAGTAAAGCATCGTAAGTAATAAAAAGCCTACACTCTACCTGATAAAAAATGATGCGCAACCACTTATTTTATTCATAGGTATTGTTATGACAACAAAAACCACCTCAATAAGTTATGAATAGATTATAAAAAAAATCAATAAAATTATATAAAAAGTAGCAGAAATCTAGTTCAAACAGATATATAAATAAAATTTTCAGAAAGAAATTAATTTCCAAATAAAATAGCTTAGTAGTGCTGTATAAAATTGTTTATCATGTTTTTAAGTAATTAATTAATATTTTATTACATTATAAAAATACCGGCTGAAAACGCCGGTATGTATTTCTTATTCATAATTTAAAGCAGTGGCCTCTGTCCTCTTTGCCACCAGTGTATTAACAACTTATCTGCATTTTCTACCATGCTGCCCATTAAACGATCAACAAAACGTCTGGCCGGAGTATAAGTTACCTCAATAATTTCACGAGCATCAATTTGATTGATAATAATGTCATCACTAACGCCTATTTCATCAATTACAAAATCTTTAAATAGCTGATGTGTTTCATTTAAATCTTGTACAAACTTCTTACGTCCTTGCTCGGTATTTTCACCTAATAAAGTTAGTGTACGTTTATACTCTCCGGCTGTATGTAATTCTACATCAATATCCTTTTTCTTCAGTAATCGATGAAAATTGGGTACTTGCGCAACTACACCAATAGAGCCAATAATCGCAAAAGGAGCCGCCACAAGCCATCATATAACCGCCACTGGCTGCCACTTTATCCACCGAAACAATTAATTTAAGGCCTTTTTCCCGTAAACGATTTAGTTGAGAGGCAGCTAAGCCATAGCCATGCACAACGCCACCTGGACTTTCAAGCCTAAGCAATACTTCATCTTTGTTATCAGCAATTGCTAAAATTGCAGTAATTTCTTCACGTAATGCATTGACTTCATGAGCATTCATGCTGCCTTTGAAATTAATTACAAAAAGACAAGGTTTTTTTAACGTTGTTTGACCAACTTTAGCATCTGATTTCTGCTTTTTTTCTTCAATTTTACGTTGTTTTTTATAGGTTTTTAACCAAACTTTATATTCAGCGTCACTCATCTTAACCTGTTGCATCTCACGCTGACGTTGACGATAAGCTTCACTTAAATCAATAAGTTTTAAATCACTTTTTTGCTCTGTTTACGCTGTCCAAAGCTAAAAATAACCAATGAAATTAATATAATAGCAACAAATAATCCATACGATGAAAGAAATTCCACAATTCTATCCTTCTTTACAGAATATAAACAATAAGGGTATTGTAACTAAAAACTTGATAAAGTGCTTATAGCTCTTATTAATAAATTTGAATAATCAAAAGTAGGAAAATATCATGCTACCTTACCAAGCTAAAGCTGATTTACTTAAGCAAAAAACCATTTTAATTACAGGCGCGGGCGATGGCATTGGACGTGAAGCGGCATTAACTTATTCACGTTATGGCGCCAATCTTATTTTAGTCGGTAGAACAACCGCAAAACTAGAACAAGTCAAACAAGAAATTATTTCTAATAGCAAATTTACCCCTTCAGTTTCTATTTATACCCTTGATTTATTAACAATAACCGAATCACAATGCCATGAATTAGCAACTGACATTAGCCAACATTATCCCTATCTTGATGGTGTATTACATAACGCAAGCATATTAGGAAAAATTGCGCCGATTATTGATCAACCTATAAAACTTTGGCATGAAGTTATACAAATAAACGTTAACGCAACTTTTATGCTAACACAAGCCCTACTACCACTGCAGCTACAAGCACCAAATAGTTCCTTAATATTTACCACTTCAAGCGTCGGCAGACGAGGTCGTGCTAATTGGGGGGCTTATTCAGTTTCCAAATTCGCAACCGAAGGTCTAATGCAGGTATTATTTGATGAATATAAAGATACTAATTTACGTGTTAATTGCATTAATCCCGGTGGCACAAGAACGCAAATGAGAGTCAATGCTTTTCCTTCAGAGGATCCTATGCAACTAAAAACTCCACAAGAAATTATGCCGATATATCTTTATCTAATGGGAGAAGATAGTATTAAGGAATCAGGAGTAAGTTTTGATGCACAGCCTAATCGTAAACCCGGTGTGGCAATTTAATATTTAGCTATAAAAACTAACCGCAATAAAAATTAATAATAAATGATATAACCAATTATCAAACAAAGTGATTAGTCAATTAATGAGCTTTATAGTTATTTACTGGGTGCTGCTTTAATATCCCTGCATTAAAAATCATATTTGTTTGATTGATAAAAGCAGAATACTCATCACGATCATGTTTATTCTGCCCTAAATGGAAAGTGCTATAAATTTTCGCCATATTGTAAATGTAGTGGTAATATTCATCATAGATTTGCGCTTTTGATTCTATATTACTGATGTTTTTAAAGTCATCAACAATTTCAACAATTCTATTAGCATAAGATTGTAAAGAATAATTATTAAAATTTGCAATTGGAAGTGCATATTCAAACGAATGCGTTACCGTGTTTTGTTCCTTTATTCCTTTATCAACAGTATGAATATTATTAACTTTTGATCCTACTACTGACAAAAAATCAATAAACTCTTCTTTGGTAAAACATTTTGCTTTCACTTGACCGTCTGATTGTTTACTTTTATTCAAAGCGAAAACATTGAGAAAAGATGCGCCTATAGGGTAATCACATTTAAAAACATTATTATCAATAAATAAGGCATTACTACTTAGTATTGGACCCTGTACTTTTATTCCATCAACAACAATTTGATTATATTTCAAAGAGAATAATTGGTTAGAAATGATTTTTTTAAAAACCGAACTATAAGCATAATAATATTGCCGGGTAGGATTAATAATTCCACCCTGGTTACCAGGGTAAATGATAAATTCAGTTTTTTGGCCAATGGGGTATTCAATCGTATGCTTGCCAGCTCGTAAATCAAGTTGTTTAATTTCACCCTGAACAAGTTTAACAGGTTGATTATCAATCTTAAAATAAAGGGCATCTTTATTATTATGACTAACGTAAAATTTCCCATCAGCAGAATGGGTTAATTGCGGCTCATCACAGCTTGCTAACAGCAATATAAATATGCTGCTAGCGATAATTTGCCCAAATTGTGGCATATAAAATTTCAACCTTCTAATCAAACTTAGCCTAATGAAAGTAGCCTATTCTAAGGATAATCTCAATTAAATTAAAAGTATTTATATAGCACTATTTTTATCTATTAAAAAAGCATTAGGCAGCTGAATTTGACTATAATATTGCCTTTAATTTTATATTATCCTTTACGCGAAGATGTATTACGCCCCCTGGCAGCCCCAGTTGCTCGTTTATTTGTTACTCGCATCGAAGAAACTTGTGTATGCCGTTTTACAGCACGACGGATCTGATTTGCTTTAATACGACGTCTATCTTGCTCAACCGATATTTTACTGGCTGTTTCATCTGTAAGACCAACCAGTTGACGCAAATAATTAATCTGGGCTAAACCTAATTCCGTCCATCCTCCTCTGGGTAATCCTTTTGGTAAATAAATATCACCATAACGAACGCGGATCAGGCGGCTGACTTGTATGCCTACCGCTTCCCATAAACGCCTTACTTCACGCTTACGGCCTTCCGTTAAAGTAACATTAAACCATTGATTCATGCCTTCTCCGCCACGAAACTTCAGTGTCTTAAAATTAGCTTCACCATCTTCAAGTTGAACACCTTTGGTTAATTGCCGAATTTTAGCATCATTAATTTCACCAAAAACACGAACTGCATATTCACGTTCGACCTCATGACGAGGATGCATCAAACGATTAGCCAGTTCCCCATCTGTGGTAAATAATAATAAACCACAGGTATTTACATCTAAACGACCTATCGCAATCCAGCGAGAGCCGGTTAATTTAGGTAAGAGATCAAATACGGTTGGACGTCCTTCTGGATCATGATGAGTACATAGTTCGCCTTCCGGCTTATAATAAGCCAAGATCCGACAAACAGTTTTCTCCGCTTCTTTGATTTTCAAAAGGTGACCATCTAAGCGAATTTTAGTGTTAGATTTAACTTCTATTCGGTCACCCAAGGTCGCTAATTGACCATCAACACTGATCCTACCGGATTGAATAAAACTTTCTATTTCCCTGCGCGATCCATAACCACAACGAGCAAGTACTTTTTGTAACTTTTCACTTTGCTGCTTTTTAACGCTCATAGCGTAAACCTCTTGTGTCACCTTCACAGGCGTCATAATTATAAAAATAACTAAAAAAATAAACTGTGGTTATTATACACCGTTTTTCTATTAACCTCATCTGAAGCTTTTTTATTCAAATGGTATCGTGGAACCCATTCCAACTCGGATGATATTTGGCGTACTCTCTGTTAAATCAACTACAGTGGTTGGTTTTTCACTTAAATAACCACCATTTATAATCAAGTCAACTTGTTGACCAATTAAACTTTCTATCTCATCTGCTGAGGACTGAGCAAAATCTTCACCTGGCAATATTAAACTAGTCGATAGCAAAGGTTCGCCAATTCCGGCAAGCAGATCTCTGGCAATCGGATTATTGGGTAAACGTATGCCTATTGTTTTACGTTTTTTATTCATTATTCGACGTGGGACTTCTTTTGTTGCACGTAAAATAAAAGTGTAATGACCCGGTGTACTATTTTTAATCATTCTAAACACCTGATTATCTAGATAGGCATATTCAGCTATTTCAGATAAATCACGACACATTAGGGTAAAATTGTGGCGAGAATCCAATTGACGTAGGCGACAAATTTGCATAAGCGCGTTTTTATTATCTAACTTACAGCCAATTGCATAGCTGGAATCAGTCGGATAAACAATAATGCCACCTTTGTTTAATATTTCTATACATTGGTTAATTAATCTAGGTTGCGGATTTTGTGGGTGAATATGGAGAGATTGTCCCATGAATGTTCTCTATATATTTATTTAATCACTATATTATTTAATTAAACTTGAAAATTAAGTTATCAATATACCTAGGCTGCTTACTATATAATATTTAAGCCTAAACGATAATCCCAAATTTTTATTGCCAGGTTTGCCAAATCGGTGTAACACCCGCGGGTAACCAAAGATTTCTACCTAGCTCAGTCCAGGCGCAGGGGCGATGAAAATCAGAACCGACCGAAGCATATAAATCATGTAGTCTAGCTAATTCAGTTAAATTTTTTCGTTCATCAGGCGATTGTTGGCATTGAGCAATTAAATTTAATGTTAGCTATTCGTCGGCTAATTATTGGTGACAATAAAGTTTGTGGTCTCACTCTCCCACAAGATGCCCAAAGCGCTTATCAAGTTGGGGCGATTTATTGCGGTTTAATTTTTGCAGACAAATCGCCACGCAAAGTAACACTTGAGCAAGCAAGAGCCGTTATAACCGCAGCCCCTCTTAACTATGTTGGCGTTTTTCAACACCAGGTAAATTCATTAATCGCTGAAATTAGTCATCAGTTAAATTTATTTGCCGTCCAGTTGCATGGTTATAAAACAGCTGCTGACATTCAGCAACTTCGTTCTTTATTACCCGCAAATTGCGAAATATGGCAAGCAGTTAATATGGATCAATCACCACCTTGTTTCAACGCAAAAAATATCGATCGCTATTTACTTGATCATGGTGAGGTGGCACAGGCAAAACTTTTGATTGGTCCAAATTACCTGAGAAACAACTTGATAAAATTATGTTAGCCGGTGGATTAAATGCGGACAACTGCCAACAAGCAGCTGCGTTAGGCTGCTTAGGCCTTGATTTCAATTCTGGTGTTGAACAGCGGCCTGGCATAAAAAGTTGCCATAAGTTACAGATTACCTTTGAAAAATTGTTTGATTATTTATAAGCATAACAATCAAATTAACAATTTAACGATCAAACGAATAAAGCAATGAGTAAATTAAATCCCTATTTTGGCCAATTTGGTGGTCAATATGTGCCTGAAATTCTTATTCCCGCACTTAACGAACTGGAACAGGCTTTCATCGAAGCCCAGCAAGATGATACGTTTCAACAACAATTTCACGATCTATTACAAAATTACGCTGGCCGTCCCACCGCCTTAACGCTATGTCGCAATTTAACCATCGGTACTAAAACTAAACTTTATCTAAAACGAGAAGATCTATTGCATGGCGGCGCACATAAAACAAATCAAGTGTTAGGCCAGGCTTTATTAGCCAAACGGATGGGCAAAACTGAAATTATTGCAGAAACTGGCGCTGGACAACATGGCGTTGCTACAGCACTGGCTTGTGCATTACTTGGGCTAAAATGTCGCATCTATATGGGAGAGAAAGATGTCCAACGCCAATTGCCCAATGTATTTCGGATGCAATTATTGGGCGCTAAAGTTATTACGGTAAATAATGGCTCAGCAACCTTAAAAGACGCCTACAATGAAGCCTTGAGAGATTGGTCAGCCAGTTATAGCAACACCCACTATTTACTTGGCACCGCCGCCGGGCCCCATCCCTATCCAACGCTAGTACGCGAGTTTCAACGTATGATTGGCGATGAAGCCAAAGCACAAATTTTAGCTAGAGAAGGACGACTACCCGATGCCGTAATTGCTTGCGTTGGCGGAGGCTCTAACGCTATCGGATTATTCACGGCGTTTAAACCAGAGCAAAATGTACGTCTAATTGGGGTTGAGCCAGCCGGTCTAGGTATCGACTCTGGCGCCCATGGTGCACCATTAAAACATGGTCGGCTTGGTATTTACTTTGGTATGAAATCTCACCTAATGCAAACCGATGAAGGCCAAATTAAAGAGTCTTATTCTATTTCTGCCGGATTAGATTTTCCTTCAGTAGGACCAGAGCATGCTTATTTGAATAGTATTGGCCGTGCTGATTATGTCTCAATTACCGATGATGAAGCGTTATCGGCATTAAAAAAATTGGCTAATCATGAAGGTATTATCCCAGCTTTAGAGTCGTCACACGCCCTGGCTTACGCCTTAAAAATGATTGAAGCAGAACCGGAAAAAGAACAACTACTGATTGTTAATATCTCCGGCCGTGGAGATAAAGATATTTTTACTGTACAGGCTATTTTGCAAGTCAAAGGAGAGATCTAATGGAGCGTTATCAGCAACTGTTTAACACCTTAAATGCTAAAAATCAGGCAGCATTCGTCCCATTCATCACCTTAGGCGATCCCAATGCAGAAATGTCATTAAAAATTATTGATACATTAATTGAAGCAAAAGCCGATGCATTAGAGATTGGTATCCCTTTTTCTGATCCATTGGCTGATGGTCCAACGATTCAAAAGGCCAATTTACGCGCACTTAATGCGAACATCACGCCAACATCCTGTTTTGAGTTATTAGCACAGATCCGCAAAAAGCACCCTTTGATTCCTATTGGCTTATTAGTTTATGCAAATCTGATTTTTAACTATGGTATTGATAACTTTTACGCTCAATGTCAGAATGCCGGCATCGATTCCGTTTTAATCGCCGATGTACCGATGAATGAGTGCCTGCCATTTCGCACTTCAGCGTTGCAACATAATATTGCACCAATATTTATTTGTCCTCCTAATGCTGATGACGATCTTCTACGCCAAATTGCTTTATATGGTCGTGGCTATACTTATCTACTCTCGCGTTCAGGTGTAACAGGCACAGAAAAAAAAGCCAATATTCCTGCTAGCCAGTTATTAACCAAGCTACAAACCTACCATGCCGCCCCACCACTGTTAGGTTTTGGTATTGCTGAACCAAAACAAGTCACTGAAGCAATCAAAAATGGTGTAGTTGGCGCAATATCTGGCTCTGCGGTTGTAAAATTAATTGAAATTCATCATCAGCAATCTGATATATTACTGGCCAAATTAAAACAGTTTGTTTCACAGATGAAAATGGCTACGCAAAAATAGTCAATTTAAAGCTAGCGGAAAATGGTAGTTAGTCTTGCTATTTTGTAATTACTAATTATCGATTCTAATAAACTATTGTAATTAACAAGTCGCTATCGATACCAGCTATTCATTTGTAATTTATTTATATTTCATCAATAATCAGTATATTGACTGCGATGAAATTTTCATTTAGCACTCATATACGATAAATAAAAATAACCCTCGTATTAATGGAGAATTGAATAATGAAATATCTTAAATCAATGACAGCGCTCTGTACCGTGCTATTTATGGCATTATTCCTTTCTGCTTGTGCTCCAACAGCAAAAACAGAAGGAACTGGTGGATATATTGACGATACGGTTATTACAACTAAAGTGAAGACAGCATTATTGGCAGAAAAAAACTTGAAATCAACGCAAATCAATGTTGAAACCTTTAAAGGTCGTGTGCAATTGAGCGGTTTTGTCAGTTCGCGTGCCGACGCTCAGCGTGCAATTCAAGTAACACAAGGTGTAGCAGGTGTACAATCAGTCATTGATTCGATGAAAATACGATGATTGTTTTACTTTTCAGCCCCAATATAGGGGCTGAAATAAATATAATTTATCACATTGGCCCCTCAAATCAGATAATAAAATAATCGCTTTTATCACCATAAAGTCATTACCATATCAATTATTAAAACCAATCATTACATTGTTATATTCAAAATTACTATAATATAAATATCACTCTATTTTTAGTATTTTATCCTTACTTATAGAATAACCACAAAATTTACTGATATAGCAATAGCTTTACCATAGAAAAGCTATACGCTCTCTTCACTGTCAGTTACAATATACAATTAAAATGTGATGATAAAAACCAGTTATAGGAGCAGTTTTCATGTCCATTACGGCCAACTCACTTATCAGCGATAGCTTTAATTTTTTTAAAAATCAGCTGAGCGGCCTTTTTATCCTGTCATTCATTTCAGCTACCATCAGTCTAATACTTTATTATTTTCTGGTTCCCATCGATGAAATGGCAACCATTGTCAAAACCCTTGGTGGTCAAAATGACTCAACTTCACTTTTAACCTGGGTAAGTCAATTATCTGATGAAGAAAAATCGATAATGATGAGAGTCTCACTACTCTCATTGGCTGCGGTTTTTATCGGATTAATATTATTAGTTTCTTCAGTAGTTACTTATTTGTCAGAACTCAGTACCGGCAATAGCATCAGTGCAGGGCAAGCTTTTGTGCTTTCGTTACGTATATTACCTAACATGTTAATTTTGTTAGTTATATGCACAATTATAATTTATTTTGGCTTTATGCTATTCATCTTACCCGGTATCATTTTAGCTATCGGTTTTTCCTTATCACCCATCATCTTAATAACCGTCA
Organism: Arsenophonus endosymbiont of Crataerina pallida; assembly: GCF_964020125.1. NCBI lineage: Bacteria > Pseudomonadati > Pseudomonadota > Gammaproteobacteria > Enterobacterales > Morganellaceae > Arsenophonus > Arsenophonus endosymbiont of Crataerina pallida. The sequence continues at coordinate 2,110,357 of NZ_OZ026540.1, forward strand.
AAAACATTATGCCGCTACGAGCCATGAGTCAAAGTTGGAAAATAGCATTTCGTCATTGGTGGTTAATTCTAGCAATTTTATTACTTTGGCTAGCATTGCAAATGTTACTCACTATGCTACTTGGACAATTTCGTTTTTTACCGAGTATGGTGAATAATATTATCTCTTTTACATTGAATAATTTACTTACCTCTTTTACATTGATCTATTTTTTCCGCCTTTACATGTTAGTTGGAAAAACAACAAATTAACCAAATAAAAATACCACGGCTATTATTTACCATTAGATGGCGTGGTAAAAATTTACTATTAACTTAAACAATTAAAGATTAATTACAGAACCAACGTGCTGACTGAAAATTGCACTGTATTCGTAATAACAAGTTAATTACTTCAATATATTAATAGTGAATTTTATTGCTCAGTAGATAATTTTATTGATAAAAATATACACCTACTCACTGTGTAACATTATTATCAAATAAGGTAATATAATATAAAACAAATTGGCAATAGGATATTTTATAATTTATTAATCAAATAATTATAAAAATTCATATTTACTCGAAAAGGATCAGGATAAGCGCCCTCATGAGACAACTATTAGATTTTATTCCTCTCATTGTTTTCTTTATTGTATATAAAAAAGTAGATATTTTTTACGCATCTGGCGCACTAATGATTGCCACCGCTTTATCGATGCTGGCCATTTATCTTATCTACAAAAAAATTGAAAAAAGTTCGTTAATTACTTTAGTCATCGTGATCATTTTTGGTGGACTGACGTTGATTTTCCACAGTGATCTTTTTATTAAATGGAAAGTGACAGTTATTTACGCTATTTTTTCATTAGCACTGTTAGTCAGCCAATATTTTACCCAAAAACCATTAATCCAAAGAATGCTGGGTAAAGAGATCCATTTAGCTAATGAGATTTGGCATAAATTAAATTTATCATGGGCAATCTTTTTTGCTATCTGTGCGCTAGTAAATATTTATGTTGCCTTTTGGCTACCTCAGGATGTCTGGGTTAACTTTAAAGTTTTTGGTTTGACCGCGGTCACACTAATATTTACAATACTTAGCATGGTGTATATCTATAAACATCTACCTAAAGAACAAAAGTAATTGATATGATAACAACGGATACCTACTTCCAGCAGGTATATTGTGGCAAATAACAGAAGTAAATTTTTCATGACACAACAACAATTACCACAAGGAGAATTAGTTCTCCGTACATTAGCAATGCCGGCCGATACAAATGCTAATGGTGATATATTCGGCGGATGGCTAATGTCACAAATGGATATTGGCGGTGCAATTTTAGCAAAAGAAATTGCACTTGGTCGTGTTGTTACTGTCGCCGTCAATGGGATCACGTTCCAAAAACCAGTCTCAGTCGGCGATGTAATTTGTTGTTATGCTCGCTGCATTAAAACAGGTAACACCTCTATTACCATCAATATTGAAGTTTGGGTCAAGAAAGTTTCCAGTGAGCCAGTAGGCCAACATTATCGAGCCACCGAAGCCATTTTCACTTATGTTGCTGTTAATGAGGATAATTCTCCCCGTTGTTTACCTGAAGAAAAACGTCATTACCAATTATCTAACTCTGATAACGTATCTCCCAATTAATCTATTTTTAAAGGCCAATTTACCTGGCCTTTAAGCAAGCTTTATGACTAAAGCAATTTAAGAAAGATTAATTGAACCATCGATTTTAAACAGGAATGTCTTTTTTAATCCCTTAGCCGGAATTTTTTCATAATACCAACGATTCATCGCCCGCTTAACTTCACGTTCGAACAAACCTCTAGGTGATGAATCAACTACTTCTAAGTTAACAACTCTACCATTTTCATCTATATCATATAGAACATTAACATAACCTTCTTTACCGAGTTTACGAGCGCGATCAGGGTAATCTGGATGTTGAATTCTTAATGCTCTGGGGCCATCTATAGCAATTGATGAGGAAGCTATTTGATTAGTCTGCTGATTGTTATTAACACCAACATGATCATCGCTTGCTAATTTGCTCACGACATTATCTTGTGATTGATTTGACTGTTCGGTAATAGTTTTTTTAATATGATTTTCTACTAACTGCTTAGATTTAGAATTTTGTTTAACGATCGATTTTTTTGGCGTGACCTTTTTTTTCATAGGTAACGCCAGTTTGGCTTCAGCATCAGGCTCTATTTTAGGCGCGATTTCCGTTACTCGCTGTTTAACATTTACCGACTGGCTAATACCACTAGGTGCAGCTAAAGCGACCATGGTTACTGACATAGATTCAGCTGAGGAAGCTGATAATGTAGGCTGTAATAAAAACCAAGATACCGCTAACGAAGCATGAAGGAATAATGATAAGACAATAAATGATGCCGAACGGATCCAACGCATGAGAAAATTCTTTCTTAAAATAAGCAAATTAAATAAGCTCTATTCTAAATGCAAATAGCAATCATATTCAATAAGGATAGCCTGCTAAGTTTAAAAAAGTATCTTGTTGACGATAAAATTAGCTAATGATCTAGTTTTTTATTAACGATATCAACATAGTAAGCCATAAAAGCAAACCAATTATTAACATATTAAATTTATTTAAAGTAACCAAGCTTAGCATTTGAAGTGTATAATAATAAGTGACTATTTAATCTGACAAATTAACATTCATGGATATAGCAAAAAAAATATAAAAATAATTAAAATATTCATAAAATACATTAAATTACTTTCACTTAAGCTAAAAATCGTACTTTTCATATTCATAACAAATTTTATTTTACTATAGTGAATAACCAGATAATCAATAATATCGAACCAACTCTAAGATAGGAACATCTTTGCCTATGGCAACCCTCTATATACTATTAAACTGGGCTGTGCTTTTTCTGTACTGGCTAATGATTGCCACGGTTACTATACGCATTTTATTAAAACGCCGTCCGGTGACTTCTGCCTTAACCTGGCTATTGATTATTTACATCATCCCACTAGTTGGCGTTATTGCTTATCTGGCTTTTGGTGAGTTACACCTTGGCAAGCGACGAGTAATTAAAGCAAAGAATATGTGGCCTTCAGTCGAAACCTGGCTTGAAAAACTCAAACAATCTAAACATATTTTTTGCAAAAGCAATAGCCGAGTGGCAGAACCTTTATTTGAACTCTGCGAAAAAAGACAAGGAATTGGCGGCGTTAAAGGAAATAAAATTCAACTTTTAACCAATTATCAAGACGCTTTAAATACCATTATACGCGATATTAATTCAGCCTATTACAATATCGAAATGGTATTTTATATTTGGCAAGACGGAGGGTTAGTTGATGAGGTTACCGAAGCTCTGATCAATGCAGCAAAACGTGGTGTAAAATGCCGAATTATGATTGATTCTGCCGGTAGCTGGTCTTTTTTTCACAGCCATCAACCAAAAAAAATGCGTGAAGCCGGAATAGAACTAATAGAATCACTAAAAGTAAATTTGTTCCGCTTTTTTCTACGACGAATGGATCTACGCCAACATAGAAAAATAATTATTATTGATAATTATATTTCCTATGTTGGTAGTATGAATATGGTTGACCCTCGCTTTTTTAAGCAAAATGCCGGTATGGGACAATGGGTAGATATTGTTGTTCGGATGGAAGGACCAGTCTCAACAACCCTTGGTATTGTTTATGCATTTGATTGGGAAATGGAAACCGGTCAACGCATTCTTCCTCCTCCTCCAGACACCAATATTATGCCGTTTAAACAAGCTACTGGACATACAACTCAAGTCATTGCTTCAGGGCCCGGCTTTCCGGAAGAATTAATCCAGCAATCTTTAATGACCGCAATTTTTTCTGCCCGCAAACAGCTAATCCTTACCACACCCTACTTTGTTCCCAGTGATGATCTCATCCATGCTATTTGCACTGCAGCGATGCGGGGTGTCGAAGTGTTAATGGTCATTCCTAATCGAAATAATTCTTTTTTAGTTCGTTGGGCAAGCCGGGCATTTTACTCTGAATTGTTAGAAGCGGGCGTTAAGATCTATCAGTTCAATGATGGGCTTTTGCATACTAAAAGCCTATCTGTTGATGGTGAGTTAAGCTTAATTGGGTCTGTTAATCTAGACATGAGAAGCCTTTGGCTTAATTTTGAAATTACTGTTGTAATTGATGATAAAAGCTTTGGTAGCGATCTAATATTAGTTCAATATGATTACATTGCTCGCTCTACACCTTTGATGCAGAAGAATTGGAATAAACGTCCATTATGGAACCGTGTTATCGAACGTATTTGCTATTTTTTTAGTCCATTATTGTAATATTTTTATAAAATTATCAGCGCCAAAAAATTATTTTTGTTAAATTAAGCCAATACTAATAAATCAACCAATAACATTTATTTCCCATAATTGTCAGATAATGATATTCATATATACACCTAATTTATAAAAATAAGGCTAATTTTTATAAATTAGGCTGCACATAGTTAATGACAAAATTAATTCATTGAGCAGATTTCCAGCACCATAACTTACATTTATCTATTATAATCAAGCGGATTAGCTAACAGGAAAAATTTCAATTTTAAATTATTAATCACCCTATTAGACCATAAATTAAAATGGATATTGCTATTGCGGTCCTTAGTAAAAAAGTGTTTTTTACCTATAGAAATTGATTTTATGATGGATTAATAATTCATAAAACTTACAATTATTAGATAAATAAATTTATTAATATAGGTTTTATGACAATATCAATATCCCAAATTTTTATGAATACGTTATAAATATCAATGAGTTATGATGTTATTGCTCGTTTAAAGTAATCCGGGGAAAACAGATTTAGTGCCTGTAATGATAAACTCAATTCCAAGTGACATTAATAATAATCCCATAATACGAGTAATAACATTAATTCCCGTTTGACCTAAATATTTAACGAGAATTGTTGCTGAGCGAAAAAGTAACCAACAACACAAAGCAAAAAAGATACACGTTAGCGATAGACCAACTAAATTTTGCCATCCTAACCAACGAGAAGACCAGACAATACATGAACTAATTGCTCCAGGCCCTGCCATTAATGGTAATGCTAAAGGAACAACTCCAATACTATCACGAATGGCAGTTTCTGATTTTTCCTGTTTATTCTGCTTATCTTCACCTATTCGACCACTAATCATAGACATAGCAATGGCTGCAATAACTATTCCGCCAGCAATACGAAAAGAATCAATAGAGATACCAAATAATTTTAAAAAAACCTCTCCCACCAATAACGAAATACATAAAATAATTGCCACAGAAAAATTAGCCACTAAATTAGTGCGGTTTCTTTCTGTCACAGATTGATAATTAGTCATACTAATAAATACAGGCAAAATTCCTATCGGATTAACTAACGCAAAAAGACCTAAAAAAAACTTAATATAATTAGGAAGATCCAGTAAAGTACCAACCACAATTGAGTCCCTCAATCAAATATTAACGCTTAGCTAAAAATTAATTATTCAAAACAAATAATGTTTAGCCTAGCAGGAAAAACACTTTATCTTAGCGTAGCATACTTATCTAGCTAAAATTCAAAAACTAATTCCAATAACAAAATAAGTTTCTAAATTAAATACCATACAAAATTTTTCTAACTTAATTCTTCAATATTTACTTATATTGCTAATTGAAATTATTCTTATATAACTTATTACTGAATTGATTCAGTATGCACTTTTTTTGATAAAGATCACTTTAGCGCTATTTATAAATGGTAAGCTATATATCTATTGAGTTCTCATAAATATAATGAGCGTTTTTGCTTATTTTTATAATGTGAATTTTTTAAGTCAATTAGCTTACTAAAAACTAATTAGCACTTATATAATATGACACCTCATATTTAATTATATTGCTCCTAATCTAGGCTAATTGACTAAAAAAATTTAACATTTATTAGCAACTGTCTTGAACGTTAAAATTATGGAGAAACGTGATGGTACGACTCATTCCATTCTTCGTTCTTTCTGAGCATCGCGTTCAGGATAGTCAGCAGCTTGCGCATACAGGCGACCAGCGCCACTTTTTTGGCTTTTCCCGCTGCAAGCAGACGCATGTAAAAGGCTTTTATCACCGGATTAAAGCGAGTTGCTACAAGCGCGGCCATATAAAGTGCTGTTCGGACTCCGTCCCTTCCGCCAAATATGGTTCGCCGACCACGCATGGTACCCTAGTCCCGGTTTATGGGGGCAACGCCTACAAGCGCGCTAATAGCTCGCCTCGAGAGGCTGCCCAGTTCGGGAAGCTCCGCCAACAACGCAGCAACTGTCATGGTACCAACCCCTTTAATGCTGCTCAGCCTAGCGGCCAGATCCTTAAAGTGGTTCCTTATGTGGTTGTTCATATCCTCATCGATTCTGGCAAGTTCATCTTCCAGCGCCTTGATGATGATGTTGATGCTTTTTCTATTCTGTGGATGTGCGGTATACAGCCTATTACGTTCTGCCACCAACATTGTAATCAACTGGCGTCTGCGTACGACCATCGCAGCAAGAACCTGACGTTCTGCATTTGGCAGAGTCCGGATAAAGCGCTCTCGCTCCGGATGTCGATTAATAACCTCTGCCATTTGTGCAAGCACTTTGGCATCAATACGGTCAGTTTTTGCCAGATAGCCCATAGCGCGGGCAAAGTCTCGGGATTGTCTGGGATTGATCACAGTGACGTCAAAGCCTTCAGCCTGGAGCGAGCAGGCCACAGTAGCTTCAAGCCCGCCAGTTGCCTCCATCAGAACCAACACCACCGAATGCTTTCTCAATTCGGCGATAATGGCATCAAAACCGTCAGAGTCATTACTGACCGTAAACTGTGCAATATCACAGCTGGCTGCTATGTCCAGCGTTGCTTTAGAAACATCAATACCCACACAAAGTGGATTTGGCTGACTCATGATTACCCATCCTTGCAAATGCGTTATGGAGTACGGACAACTGTTCGGGTTTCAGATGAGTGGCTCAGTGTATGCGCTGGTCGCTAATTAACGGGCTTAAAACCCTAGGAGGAATCGGGCTGCATGCACCTTGCCAAATCTAATCGTAACTATTTTAAACCGTTTTCAAGATACAAGGAGTAATCTTTATGTCTGTAACTAATGTTACTGAACTCAATGAACTTGTCGTGCGTGTAAAAAAAGCACAACAACAATTTGCAAATTTTACCCAGGATCAAGTTGATAAAATTTTTCGTGCTGCTGCTCTTGCTGCTGCTGACTCTCGCATTCCTTTAGCAAAATTAGCAGTTGAAGAATCTGGTATGGAAATTATAGAAGATAAAGTGATTAAAAATCATTTTGCTTCGGAATATATTTATAATGCTTATAAAGATGAGAAAACTTGTGGCATTCTGTCCGAAGATCTTACTTTTGGTACTATCACCATTGCCGAACCTATTGGCTTAATTTGTGGTATTGTTCCAACAACTAATCCTACATCGACAGCCATTTTTAAATCTTTAATCAGTCTAAAAACGCGTAAAGGGATTATTTTTTCCCCTCACCCTCGCGCTAAAAATGCCACTAACAACGCCGCCAAAATCGTATTACAAGCCGCTGTTGCTGCTGGTGCACCAAAAGATATCATTGGCTGGATAGATGAACCCTCAGTCGAACTTTCAAATGCATTAATGCACCACCCTGATGTTAATCTTATCTTAGCAACCGGTGGACCTGGTATGGTAAAAGCAGCTTATAGTTCAGGAAAACCTGCCATCGGTGTAGGTGCAGGTAATACACCTGTCGTGATTGACAGTTCTGCCGACATTAAACGTGCAGTTGCTTCAATTTTAATGTCAAAAATTTTTGATAATGGTGTTATTTGCGCGTCAGAGCAATCAGTTATCATTGTGGACGAAATTTACAATCAAGTGCGCGAACGTTTTGTCACTCATGGCGGTTACTTATTAAAAGGTAAAGAGCTTAAAGCAGTACAAAACATTATTTTAAAAAATGGTAATTTAAATGCGGCTATTGTTGGTCAACCAGCGGTAAAAATTGCTGAACTAGCCGGCATACAAGTGCCGTTAAACACTAAAATTTTAATCGGAGAAGTAAAAGCCACAGATGAGAGCGAACCTTTTGCCCATGAAAAACTCTCACCATTACTTGCCATGTACCATAGTAAAGATTTTGCTGATGCCGTTGGAAAAGCAGAAAAATTGGTTGAGATGGGTGGTATTGGCCATACTTCATGTCTTTATACTGATCAAGACAATCAAACTGAGCGAGTTAATTATTTCGGCGAGAAAATGAAAACCGCACGTATCTTAATTAATACTCCGGCATCTCAGGGTGGGATTGGTGATCTTTATAATTTCAAATTGGCTCCTTCATTAACATTAGGATGCGGCTCGTGGGGTGGAAATTCTATCTCTGAAAACGTGGGTCCTAAGCACCTAATTAATACTAAAACAGTAGCGAAAAGAGCAGAAAATATGTTGTGGCATAAACTTCCTAGTTCTATTTATTTTCGTAGTGGTTGCCTACCATTAGCGTTGGAAGAAATTGCTACTGACGGTGCTAAACGGGCTTTTATTGTTACTGACAGTTACTTATTCAATAATGGTTATGTTGATGAAGTCGTTAATGTATTGAAGACTTTTAACGTTGAAACTGAAGTATTTTTTGAAGCTAAAGCCGATCCTACGCTGAGTATTGTTCGTAAAGGTGCCGCTTTAATGCATACCTTTAAACCAGATGTGATTATCGCTTTAGGCGGTGGTTCTCCTATGGATGCAGCTAAAATCATGTGGGTAATGTATGAACATCCTGAAACCCATTTTGAAGAGCTTGCTCTACGTTTTATGGATATTCGTAAACGTATTCATAAATTCCCTAAAATGGGTGTTAAAGCCAAAATGGTTGCCATCACCACAACATCAGGTACAGGCTCAGAAGTCACGCCATTTGCTGTTGTTACTGATGATGCTACCGGCCAAAAATATCCTTTAGCCGATTATGCAATTACGCCAAATATGGCAATTGTTGATGCCAATCTTGTTATGCATATGCCGAAATCACTTACAGCATTCGGTGGACTAGATGCTATCGTCCATGCATTAGAAGCTTATGTTTCAGTTCTTGCAAGTGAATACTCTGATGGACAAGCTTTACAGGCTTTAACGTTGTTAAAAGAGTATTTGCCAACCAGTTATCTGAATGGAGCGAAAGATCCGATTGCCCGCGAACGGGTGCATAATGCAGCAACCATCGCTGGTATTGCTTTCGCTAATGCTTTTTTAGGTGTTTGCCACTCAATGGCCCATAAATTAGGTTCCGAATTTCATATACCCCATGGTTTAGCCAATGCGCTGCTAATTGAAAATGTCATTCGCTATAACGCTAATGACAATCCAACAAAGCAAACCGCATTCAGCCAATATGATCGCCCTCAAGCTCGTCGTCGCTATGGTGAGATTGCCGATCACTTAGGACTAACCTCACCAGCTGATCGCACAGCTAACAAAATTGAAAAACTGCTTAATTGGTTAGCAACACTTAAAACTATGCTCGGTATCCCCAAATCTATTCGTGAAGCTGGGGTCGCAGAAAAGGATTTCTTAGCTAAAGTGGATAATTTATCTGAAGATGCGTTTGATGATCAATGTACTGGTGCGAATCCTCGCTTTCCGTTGATCGCTGAACTAAAACAAATTATGTTAGATTCATACTATGGTAATAATTTTACTGAAGAGAAAAATATATTTCTGCAAACAGAGGAAAAAAGTCATCTAGTAAAAGAATCTACTTAATAAACATTTTATTTGTAACCATTTATTTAATAATTAGCACTGAAAATATATTCGGTGCTTTTTTAATCGCAAAATATTTTACCAATCCTTATTTGAAAATAATTTAAAACCAAAATAGTTATTTTACGTAATTAATTTTCATTTAAGAATAATAACCTAATATGGGGAGTTAAAAATTATTTAAATGGAACAACGGAAAAAGGTTTTTCACCCGCCTCAATACATTTTGTGTGATTAATTGCATCCATATAATGTCTACGACAGACTGAGATATATTTTTCATTACCACCAATTTCAATCTGTTCTCCCTGATAGACAGCAAGCCCATTATCATCTAATCGCAAAACCCTACTTGCTTTACGACCACAATAACAAATGGTTTTTAGTTCAATAAGTTTATCTGCCCAAGCTAACAGATAGTGACTGCCAATAAATAACTCACCACGAAAATCTGTTCTTAATCCATAACACAAAACCGGTATATTGGCATAATCAACAATTTCACAAAGCTGACTAACTTGCTCTTTAGTTAAAAACTGACACTCATCAACAAGCACACAATGAATTTTTTGACAGCTATTTTTTTCTTTTATTAATCTCCCCATATCTGTCTGTTGCGAAAATAATATTGCATCTGCAGCTAAACCAATTCTGGAGGTTACTTTACCTTGAACAAATCGGGTATCAATCTCAGCGGTGAAAATAAGCGTATTCATTCCCCGTTCATTATAATTATATGAAGACTGAAGTAGTGAAGTTGATTTACCAGCATTCATTGCTGAATAATAGAAATAAAGCTGAGCCATTAGCCCTTTCCTCTTACCTATTTAGACAAATATTTTGAAAGTTTACCACATACATTATCAAACATTATTTTTCATTTGATTATAAATATTGATAACTAACATAACAGATTTTTTAGTAATGTTTATAGTCATGAAAAAGTTCGTATGTTTAAATGTCACGCTCTACAAACAACATCTTTATTTTAACAAAGTATGTGATAAGAAAAGATTATTAATAGCTAACATTCATCAAAAAACTTAGATACCCAGTAGTTATAACTCAACAAAAGCTTAATAAGCAAACTCTTTTACACATATTAAGTTAAAATTTAGTTTATGTTACATACCATAAAGTTGAATAAAAATAAAAAACATCATCTTTACATCTGAATGAAATTCAAATATAAAAGCAGTTCTATCATTTTGGTATAGATTTTTAAGTATCCAGGGTATCTAATATAAGATATATAATATTTTTACAGTGAAAGCTTATATTGCTTTTGCAAAGAAGTTTAAGTTAAAAAAACAATAAATTTAACCTTATTTTGTAACTTCACTATTGCAGAAAATAAAATAGCATTCTATTATTAGTAGATATCAGCCAACATTCATTTTAATTCGAGACCAGGAAAATGAGCGATTCATTGAAATATTTTAAATCATTAAATAACATTCGTACCTTACGTGCGATAGCAAGAGAAATGCCGTTAGAATCATTGCAAGAAATACATGATAAATTTAATACCGTTGTAGATGAACGTCGCGAAGATGAAAATCAAGCGAGAGCACAATTAGAAGCTCATAGTCAAAAAATTGCAAAATATATTAAATTACTGGAAGGAGAAGGACTCAGTCTAGATGATCTAGTTACTGCAAAAACTCCTTCAAAAACATCTAACCGTACTAAGCGCGCAGCAAGACCGGCTAAATTTCAATATAAAGATGAAAATGGTGAAATCAAAACCTGGACCGGTCAAGGTCGTACACCAGCTGTCATCAAAAAGGCACTAGCGAAGGGTAAAAATATGGATGATTTTTTAATCTAAATGTCCTTTCCCTACTTTAAAAATACCCTTTATATAAAGGGTATTTTTATTACACATATCATTAACATTTATTACACAATAAATAACCAACCTTAATAAGGTCTAATATATATCAAAGCGTAAAACTCTGCTCGCTAAGATAAATACTAAATACATTTACATGCCTGCCACTTTTCACTAATAACTAACCATACCTTTTCCTATAATAAAGAAGCCGACATAAAAATGTACAACTTCTATTAATATAAATATTTTGTTATCAGCGATACACAATGTAATGTAAATTTTTGTTGTCTAAACATTTCAAATTATTCCTTCAAGAAATAGTATCGTTGTTTTTTATTGCCATAAAGTCATGCATTCAATGTTCATTATTAGACTTCTCTCTATTTTATTTTGTTAGAGAGGTTGTTAAATTTCATTCTATTCATTATGAAAAAATTTACTATAGAAATAATAAACAGATTACTTTATAAACAAAAAAATAAACGGCTAATCTGATACAAGCTAAATCAATTAAATATAATTACTATACTTTTTTATCATAATTATGATCAGTGTTAACGTAAATATTATTGATAGAAACTCACGCGCCAACACAAGAAATTTTAGCTAGCAACTAAAGTGATATATGATCAGCAAAATCAAATTATTATTATTTGAAATAGTTTGTAATATCTCCATTTAAACAACATCCTTGCCTACTTATATAATTAATAAATCTCATTTTAATTTTACGCATAAATAGAACTTGTTAAAATAAATTTGTAATAACAAATAGGCAATTTTGTATAAAAATACCATGCGGATTTTTTTATTGATTTGAATCAAATTTATCGACAATTAGCAATCTAAGATATTTTTTTACCCACGCGGAAAACTCATCACCTAAAAATTCATGCTGCATACCATATTCAACAAATGCTTTCATGTAACCCAATTTATTACCGCAATCATGGCTTTTACCTTGTAAATGATAGGCTTCAACAGGTTCTCCTTCTATTAACATTTCAATCGCGTCAGTTAACTGGATTTCATCACCTGCCCCCATTGGTGTTTTCTCTAATAAAGGCCAAATTTTCTCTGACAATACATAACGCCCCACGATAGATAAATTAGATGGTGCCAGTTCAATTTTAGGTTTTTCAACAACGCCTTTAATAATTTTGCTGTCACCGGCTTTTAATTCATAACTGTCACAATCTACAACACCATAATTGGATACAGACTCCTTTGGTACCGGCTCAACAAGAATTTGGCTGGCTGATGTTTCATGATAACGCTTCAGCATCGCGGTTAAATTATACTGTTTCAAATCCGAAGAATATTGATCAATAACTACATCCGGTAAAACTACAGCAAAAGGCTCCTCTCCTACCAATGGTTTTGCACATAAAATGGCATGTCCAAGCCCTTTTGCGATACCTTGTCTCGTTTGCATAATTGTGACATGACTTGGGCATATGGATTGTACATCATTTAATAATTGCCGTTTAACGCGCTTTTCCAAAATTGCTTCTAATTCAAAACTGGTATCAAAATGGTTTTCTATTGAGTTCTTTGAAGAGTGAGTGACTAATATAATTTCATGAATACCAGCAGATATACATTCATTTACTACATACTGAATAAGTGGTTTATCCGCTAAAGGTAACATTTCTTTAGGGATCGCTTTGGTTGCCGGCAACATGCGAGTTCCTAATCCCGCGACAGGAATAACAGCTTTGCTAACTTTTTTTTCCGCTTTTTCTAATTTCATTTTTTCTACCAAGTTACCTAAATACAATATACTAATGAAATGTGATAGATAGATTTTCAACAACTTTTGTGGCGAGTATAGCAGTAAAATGTACCAAATAAATAGCAAACTAGAGAAAATTGGCCTAGGTTAACAATCCTGTAAAAAGTAAATAATTATAATATTTCTACCAATGAATTAAACATTAAAGTCATTCGATGTTTATGATTCCATATTTTACATTGCCAATCTATTCCTTTTTCCATTATTTGCTGATAAGCAATTGATTGTAAGCTACCCAATGGTGCACTTGATGACAATTCGACTTCTTTATTCTCGGTTTTTAATTTTACATTAAGTCCTGCTGAAGCTAATACAATTGTTTTACTTTCAGTATGAAAATAACCTAATAAAATTGGAAATTGTCCTTTAATACCTAAATCCATTAATAAAGTGTTTATTTGCTCAAGCATTTCACTAATATTAAATAATTTGTTTGATTGGCTATTAAGATAGGTTTGCAATAATTCATTAAATGCAACTCTAAGTAATAATGCAGCCATAACGCCATCACCCGAAGAATACTCAATATCAAGGCAATAAAAACCTATTTGTTTATCAGAAAGTTCTGCCAAATCAAATAATAATCCAATTTTATTAATATCTTTTAGCTGCCGATAATTAATTTTATAATTTGCCAGTGTTTGATTTACTTTGGGTTGTAGCTCAAGTAAAACTGGTAAAATATCATGCTTTTCGTGCTGGATCATTTGCTGAATATGAGAAAGCTCAGCAGATAAACGAGTGGTTGTTTCTACAATATCTGGATACAAATTACGGATAATCGTCTCTTTAACATCATCAAAATCAACAATCGGTTTTAATAATGCATCATTTACCCCAAGTCGCAGCATTCTATCCAAATCACTAATTCTATTTGTTCCTGAAATAACAATAACTGGGATTTCACACTTCATTTCCACCAGTTTCTGTATTAAAGTCTCACCACTCATCACAGGCATGCTTAAATCACATAAAATCAAATCAAGATGCTCAATAGCATTAATAATATCTAACGCCTCCTGCCCATTGCTGGCTGTATAAGTAATCACATCAAATGATTTAAGGTAATTTCTCAATACAGAGCGAAAAACCACCTCATCTTCTACAATTAATATTTTCTTCCCTTTCATATGCCAGCCTTACATTACATAAAATGCCATTGACGATATTATCTTTTTAGAAAATAGTACTTATGATAGAACAAATATTTTACGGATTTACACTTAAAGTTATATATTTTTTTGTATTGAAATATATAATTATTTTTCATTTATTGGAATCAATTGGTTACTTTTATACAGTTATTGTAATTAGAAATTACTTTCTTAATTTTGTTCCTTTTTTCTTTAATCAAAATAATTCCTATTGTAAATCAAAATTATCTTATGTTTTTTCATCCTGAATCTAACAACTAAAAAACTATTTATTACTTTATTATCAATATCTAAAATTCAAATCAGTAAACAAAAGTAGATAAATGATCAATAGCACTGAGGATGATTCAGTCACTATTGAGTAACATTATTTACCCAATTAAAAGTGAATATAAAGATAAAAATGAACCTTTGTTAAAGTTTTCAGATAAATTAATCATAAATAACTCATATTTATCTATTATAGCGCTTGTTTGCTTTTAATTAATCAATATTCCAAATGATAAAAATGTGATTTACAATAATAAAAAGATGTTTTTTTAAATAATTTTAATGAAATTTTGAAAAAAACATTGCCATAACAGTCCTAAAAGCGTCAGAATTGCCACATTTTATCGTAACAAGATTAAAATTTCCTATTTTGCGATATTTGTAACAAAAAAATTTGAAGGAAAAGACCATTCATGCAACAAGACACAAAAAAAAAATTCTTCGCACCATCTGCCCTGATGCAAAAGGGTTAATCGCTAAAATCACAAATATTTGTTATAAACATCAATTAAATATTATTCAAAATAATGAATTTGTTGACCATCAGACGAACTGCTTTTTCATGCGTACTGAACTTGAAGGTATTTTCAACGATAATACATTATTAGCTGATCTCGACGATGCTTTACCATCAGGGTCTAAACGGGAATTAAGTACAGCAAATCAACGACGCATTGTTATTATGGTAACCAAAGAAGCACACTGCTTAGGTGATCTATTAATGAAAAGCGCCTATGATGGTCTTGATGTGGAAATTGCTGCTGTAATTGGTAATCACGAGACATTAAGATCACTCGTTGAACAATTTAATATCCCATTTCACTACATTAGCCATGAAAATTTAACGCGAGAACAACATGATCATCTATTAAAAGAACAAATTGACCATTATGATCCTGATTATGTGGTTTTAGCAAAATATATGCGCGTACTTACGCCTAATTTCGTTCAACGTTATCCCAATAAAATTATTAATATCCATCACTCTTTTTTGCCAGCTTTTATTGGTGCAAAACCTTATCATCAAGCTTATCAACGTGGTGTCAAAATCATTGGAGCAACGGCGCACTTTGTCAATAATGATCTCGATGAAGGCCCTATTATTACTCAGAATGTGATTAACGTTGATCATAGTTATACTGCTGAGGATATGATGCGAGCAGGTAAAGACGTTGAAAAAAATGTCTTAAGCCACGCTTTATACTGGGTATTAGCACAACGCGTTTTTGTTCATGGCAACCGCACGATTATTCTTTAACCTATCCTCTATTTAATAAAATAGCCTGACTTATTTTAAAGGTAATTATTATACAGAGTACATAATATTACCTTTAAACAATCATAATTATTTTATTAAATTTAATTTTTATAAAATATTTTATTTAATTATTTATCATAATAAATGATTATTTATTATTAACTATATTTAAAAAAAACTGACATCGTTATTACATTTAAATTTTACCCAATGAACAAGGATAACACTTCTGACTAATCGATTAAATTTCAAATAGATAGGCACTTAGAGCAGTTAACGCTTGCTCTGTCTATTCATTAGCAGAAACTTGCAAGTTACCAACCCTGTGGTTACTAGCATCAGATCAACCATAATTTTGCCCAATTCATATTTTACCTATTGATTAATATATTTTTTCAATTGCATCAATAAATCGATTCAAAATACTACCATGTGCTTTAGATTTATAAAAATAACAGCTATTTGTCATGCTATGCTCATCTAGCGGTAGAAAAATAATGTCAGGTGTTGATTGACAGGTTTCGGGTAATTTATCGGTTAAACCGATGTAATCACCATTTTGTATTAATCCATCGCAAAAACCACTGTTTTCCATCCACCTGATATTGATTCTATTTGCCCCTATCGTCGCTTTTGATTCTATATCTCGAATAAATTGACTCTTATATAAAACTGGATCACATAGCCAAGGAAATTGATTCAATAATTTTAATAGATTCTTTTCAGCATGTTCGTAAAGTTGTTTGCGGCAACATATACCAATAGCCTCTTTTTGTAATTTTTTTAACAAAATAAAACGTTCACTTACAATTTTTTCTGAATTTAAAATTAAAATATTGCCATCATAATCTGATATTTCATTTACTTTATCATAATCAAATTTTAAAACGTTTATTGGTATTTTATTAATACCTGCTGTTTGATAAAGTTTTATTAAATGATGGTTTTTACCCCAGTCATAATAAATATTAACCACATTACGAAATTCATTACCAACATATCTTTTGGTAATTTCTTTTTCCTGCAAATATAAATTTTTTAAATCATTATAAAGCTCTTGCCCTTCCTTTGTTAAAGTCATGCCGGATTTTTTCCTTTTAAACAGCGTCTTACCTAATACGGCCTCAAAATCTTTAATTGATTTTGCGACAGGGGGCGCCGTGCGGTGCAATATTCTCGCCACTTTACATAATGAACCTTGTTCAACAACTGCCATAAAAGCTTCTAACTTTCTTGAGAAAAACATAATGATTACTCCACTTCAATCTTAAATATCAAATAGAAAAAATTTAAATATCTATTTAATAATTTATAGCTGACACAGAAATTCAAAAAGAATACCTTTTTACAGCTCTTTAAGATAAAAGCACTTAGGCTAATAATTTAAAGAAAAATAATTAAACCTGGCTAATTAATTTCATAAATTGATTTTTAGCAAACGACATCATTACATCTAACTATTATTTTCTGACAAAAAACAAATTTTCATATAGTGCATTTTTAATTATAGTTTATTAATTTGAATTAAATTAATTATTTTTTTAAAGTTATATATTTTTTTTAAAATTTAATCACTGCTAATCACACTAAACAATTTAAATATAAAAAATAACTCATTAATAAATAAAAGAAAATGTTTTATATAATGGGTTACATTTATATATTCAATCTGATAAAATATTTTTATAAATATATTTCAATTAGGTAACCAATTCGAATGAAATTTGTCTCATTTAACATTAATAGCCTAAGAGCACGCATCCACCAACTTGAAGCTATCATCGAAAAACATCAACCTGATGTCATAGGCTTACAAGAGACCAAAGTTGATGATAGTGCATTCCCTTTAGAGCAGGTTAATCAGTTAGGCTATCATATCTGCTACCATGGACAAAAAGCACATTATGGTGTCGCGCTATTTTGCAAACAAAAACCAATCACTATTCAAAAGGGATTTCCTGGCGACGATATTGATGCCCAGCGCCGTATTATTATGGCAGATATTGAAACAGAAAAAGGCACAATTACCATAATAAACGGTTATTTCCCACAAGGTGAATGCCGTGATCACCTAACAAAATTTGCTGCAAAAGCAAAATTTTATCAAGATTTGCAACTTTATCTGCAAAATAATCTTTCTCCTCAATCGCATATCATTCTTATGGGAGATATGAATATTAGTCCAACAGATCATGATATCGGCATCGGTGAAATTAATAGAAAACGTTGGTTAAGTGCTGGCAAATGCTCATTTTTACCTGAAGAACGCGAATGGATGGATAAATTGAAATCCTGGGGATTAATCGATACTTATCGTCAACAAAATCCAGCAATTACTGATCAATTTTCGTGGTTTGATTACCGTTCCAAGGGTTTTGTCGATAACCGAGGTCTGCGAATTGATTTGATTCTGGCCTCTAGTTCGTTGTTTGCCTGCTGTGGTGAAACAGGCATTGATTATGACATTAGAAGTATGGAAAAACCTTCAGATCATGCCCCTATTTGGGCGAAATTTGAGTTAAATTAAGTTAAAATCAAATGATAGTACTATTTTACGCTTAGCTATCATTTGATTGCCTTTTTTGACTAGCTCTCTTCTTCTTTACTAATAACTTTTTCTCCGTTTTCTCTTCGATGACCGATATCGTACGGAATATGGTTAAATCAGTTTGTTGTTTCGCTTGTTGGATTAACATTTTCAATGTATCTGCCAATGGTGACATAAAATCCTGATAACGAAACTGTTTTTCACTGATTTGGGTTAATTTAGACTCCCAGTGAGCAGTCATATCAGGCAATACTGCCACCAGCGGTAAAACTTTATATAAGGCGATGCCTGCTGGCGCAGCATGGATATAACGACCTTTTTTAACCAAAAACTTACGTTTAAATAACAGTTCTATAATACCCGCTCGGGTCGCTTCTGTTCCTAAACCATCCGTTGCTCGCAATACCTTTTTCAGCGCCTTATCTTGCACAAAACGGGCAATACCGGTCATAGCCGACAACAAAGTGGCATCAGTAAAGGGTTTTGGTGGCTGAGTCTGCTTTTCTATTACTTCACCCTGCTCGCAAAATAACTCATCTTTTACCTTTACCTCAGGAAGTGGCATACCATCATTATCCGCATCCCGTTCCTTAGTAGTTAAAATTGCTCGCCAACCAGGTTCGACCAAAAAGCGAGCTCTGGCGATAAATTTTCCACCTGCGATCTCCAGTTCAATAACCCGTTTATGAAATTTTGCACTAGCCATAAATTGGATAATATATTGAGCAGCAATCAATGCATAAATTTTGCTTTCGTTTTGATCAAGCTGCACCGCTATTGCTTTAGCGGTAGGAATAATTGCATGATGTGCATCAACTTTTTTATCATCCCAACAGCGATTTTGCTTATCTAATTCAGCCAATTCAAATTGTGTAAGTTCTGGCTGATGTATAGCAATAGCTTTTAATACCCCATGGCGATTGGCAAAATGCTCTTGCGGTAAGTAACGACTATCGGAACGAGGATAAGTAATAACTTTATGTTTTTCATATAATTGTTGGCATATATCAAGAACTTCCTTGGCACTTAAGCCATGTTTTTTAGCGGCTTCAATTTGCAAAGCCGACAAAGAATAAGGTAAGGGCGCAATTTCTGATTCTTGTTTATTTTGATAGGCAACAACCAAGGCCGGTTGCTGCGTAATTCGTGCAGCAACATGCTCGGCTAAAGGGCGATGAATCAGACGCCCTTCTTCATCCTGATAATCAATGCAGGCTTCACTTGGCTGCCAGATAGCGGTAAAACGTTCTTTATTCGGCGTGATTATATGTGCTTTTACTTCAAAAAAATCTTTAGCAACAAAATGTTCAATCTCTTCATCCCTTCTAACCACCAATCCCAATACTGGCGTTTGAACTCGGCCAACAGATAATACCCCTTGATACCCCCCTCGCTGGCCAAGCAAAGTATAAGCCCGCGTCATATTTATGCCATACAACCAATCTGCTCTGGCTCGAGCCAATGCCGAAACACAAAGTGGAATAAAATCTCGATTACTTCTTAACCGTTCAATGGCCTTAACTACCGCTTGAGGATTAAGATCGCTAATTAAACAGCGCTGAACAGACTGCTTTTTATCATCGGGTAAGGCTAAAAAATCTAACACTTCATCCACCAGCAATTGCCCTTCGCGATCGGGATCTCCCGCATGCACAATCTCATCGGCCTGAACTAATAGCGCTTTAATAGTATTAAGTTGCTTAATAACTGCCGCCCGAGGCTTTAATTGCCATTTTTCAGGAATGATCGGTAAATCAGTTAATGACCAACGCGCTAAACGAGGATCGTAAGCTTCAGGTTCAGCTTGCTCCAATAAATGACCAATACACCAAGTCACATATTGCGAATCACCACAGACAATAAAACCATCTTGTCGTTTGTGTGGCTTAGGTAAAACATCAGCTATAGCACGCGCTAAACTGGGCTTTTCTGCAATAAATAGACGGCGCATAGGTTATTCAACTACCTCAATCATCGCTCTGCCAGATTTGGATTGCTCTAATTGACCGATTGCGCTAAGAGATAAATTATTTTGCCAGGCAATTTGTTTAACTTCAGCAATTGCTGTTGGTAACACCGCCATTAGTAGTCCTCCTGAGGTCTGCGGATCACATAATACATTGCGTTGTAACGGTGTCATCTGGCCTAAAAAATGGCCGTAACTGGCAAAATTACGTTGGGTTCCACCTGGTACACACCCTTGCTCAATATAACTTTCAATATGAGGTAATTTAGCTATTTGCGAAAAAGCCACCGTCGCCTGTAAATCAGCCGCTCGACAGATTTCAGTTAAATGGCCTAACAAACCAAAACCGGTTACATCGGTCATCGCAGTAACTCCTTCAATATTTGCCAATTCTGAGCCTGATTTATTTAATTGACACATAATCTGAGTCGCTAACCCTTGATGTTCAGGTAACAATAATTTTTTCTTTTCTGCCGTTGTGTGAATACCAATTCCTAATGGTTTAGTTAAAAATAATTGGCTACCCGCAACTGCAGTACTATTCTTTTTTACTTTAGCGGTATTAATAACACCTGTCACGGCAAGACCAAATATCGGTTCTGGCGCATCGATCGAATGACCACCGGCAAGTGATATGCCGGCATCCTGACAAACCATCCGTCCCCCTTCAATCACTTGCTGGGCTATCTCAGCTGGGATTTTATTAATGGGCCAACCTAATATCGCAATCGCCATAATGGGTTTACCACCCATCGCATAAATATCACTAATTGCATTAGTGGCAGCAATACGCCCAAAATCAATCGGAGAATCCACTATTGGCATAAAAAAATCCGTGGTACTAATAATCCCTACGCCATTGCCAAGATCATAAACAGCAGCGTCATCGTTGGTCTCGTTACCAACCAGCAAATGAGGATCATTAAATTTTTTACGTTCACTATATAAAATAGTCTCCAATATATTTGGCGCAATTTTACAACCACAACCCGCTCCATGACTAAATTGGGTTAATTTGATTTCCGATGGCATATTTTTTCCTTTAAAAATAAGTCACAAAATCCTTTATATCCGCGGAAGAACTTTTCATTGTAGGATTAAATTTTGGCGTTCCTAAATAGAGGAAGCCAACAATTTTATCATCTTGTTGGCAAGCTAAACCTGATCTCACCACCGGATCAGAGGTCCAAGAGCCGGTACGCCAGATGCCACCAAATCCTTGAGCAACAGCAGCCATCTGCATAGCATGAACACAACAACCAGCAGTAATAACTTGCTCCCAGGCAGGAATTTTTGTATCGACGACAATTTTAGCAATAACAGCAATAATTAACGGAGCTCGTAGAGGTGCTTTTTTGGCTTTCTCTTCAGCTTCTTTGCCTAAGTTAGCGTTAATTGCGGCTTTTTCCAATAACTGTCCAAATTTATCGAGCCCTTGATTTTGGATCACCACAAAATGCCAGGGGCGTAACGTACCATGATCAGGAGCTCGCATTCCGGCTACCAAAATATTATCCAGTGATTGACCTTCAGGTGCCGGTGTTGTCAAATGACTCATGGAACGACGGGTTAATAATAGTGTTAAAGCATCCATAGATTCCTCCTTGTTGAAATTCACTTATATTGCAACTATTTGCATAGCTACAAATAGCGTAGAAATGACCATTTTATAAGTATGTTTCTAAAAAATAGAATATTATCATCAGCATTAGTATAGTAAGGTAACATTTTCAATCAGCTTGAATAGCAATAAAATAATATTTTTAATTATTCTATGAGTTATGGCTGACAATTATCTTATGTCCTTTTAAGATAAATATGTTAATCATATAATTGGAGATCACATGCGAAACCCATGGAATTTAATCACAACCTGCTTTAAATTTAGTTGGCGATTACTTAATTTTATCAGACGATTTGTCACCAGTTTTATCTGTCTTTTTTTGATCTTTATCGCAGCAAGCAGTTACTTTGCCTATAAAAGTGAAAAAAAATCGACGAGCCAATATCATGGTGCGCTACTTATTGATCTACAAGGTGTAATTGTTGATCAAGTCTCTATCCCTAATCCTCTTGGTAAAATGAGCCGCGAATTGTTAGGCTCATCAAGCAAACGCATGCAAGAAAACTCCTTATTTGACATTGTAAATATTATCCGCCGGGCAACCTATGACGACAAAATTACCGGTATCGTTTTACAACTGGATAATCTGATTGGTTCCGACCAGCCATCTTTACAATATATTGGTAAGGTGTTGATAGAGTTTAAGCAAGCGGGAAAACCTATTTACGCTGTAGGTAATGGCTATAATCAATCGCAATATTATTTAGCCAGTTTTGCCAATCATATCTATATGTCACAACAGGGTCATGTCGGAATTTACGGTTTTTCAACCAATAAACTCTTTTATAAGACGCTACTGGATAACCTAAAAGTCAATAGCCATATTTTCCGTGTTGGCACCTATAAATCAGCAGTAGAGCCATTTATTCGTGACAATATGTCACCTGAAGCACGTGAAGCCGATAAAGTCTGGATTGGTTCACTATGGCAACATTATTTATCAACCATGGCGCAAAACCGACAAATGACGCCAGAAAATATCTTCCCTGGTGCCGATAAATTGATTGAAGAAATGAAAAGCGTCAATGGTGATAGTGCGCAATATGCGGTTAAACAAAAACTCATTGATCATATATTTACCGGCACAGTTATGGAGAAAGAGTTAAACAAAAAATTTGGCTGGAATGATAAAGAGCAACATTTTAATTACATCAGTATCTATGATTATGCCAATGAACAACCCCAGCAAAATCAGCTAATGCGACAAAAAGAATCCGATGAGCAAGCTGGAAATATCGCTGTGATAATTGCCCAAGGCGCCATTATAGATGGACCACAAGAGCCTGGCATGGTTGGCAGCGAAACAACGGTAGCGCAAATACGTAAAGCAAGACTTAACCCTGATATTAAAGCGATTGTATTACGTGTTAATAGTCCTGGTGGCAGTGTTACCGCTTCAGAAGCGATAAGGAATGAGCTTGTGGCTGTCCGCGAGGCCAATAAACCTATTGTAATTTCGATGGGAGGAATGGCAGCATCAGGAGGTTATTGGATTTCAACACCGGCCAATTATATTTTTGCCAGTCCAACAACCCTGACCGGTTCAATTGGTATTTTTGGTGTGATAAATACCTTTGAAAAAAGCTTAGATACAATTGGCGTTTATACTGACGGGGTCTCTACCACGCCATTAGCGGATATCTCAGCTACAAAAGGGATTAATAAACAATTTTCTGACATGATGCAAATCACCATAGAAAATGGCTATAACACCTTTCTAAAATATGTTGCTCAGGCGCGCCATAAAACACCGGCAGAGATAGATAAAATCGCTCAAGGTCGGGTGTGGGTAGGTTCAGACGCGCTACAAAACGGTTTGGTTGATAAACTGGGTGATTTTGACGATGCTGTAAATAAAGCGGCTGAGTTAGCTAAAGTCACTACGCCATCACTTGACTGGATGCAGCCTGAACGTTCTTTTATTGATCAATTAATACTTGAATTAACTTCAAGCGCTGAGGCAATGATGCCCAATACACTGCAATTGTTACTTCCGCAAAAAATGGCTAACGACCTGCAGCAACAAATCAAATTTTACCAGCATATGAATGATCCACAAAATCGCTACGCATTTTGTTTAAATTGTGGTGAAGTTTATTAATAAATAGCCATCATTGTTCAACTCTAGCGCCCTGCATATGGGCGCTTTATTTTATATTAATATTTAATATCCCACAGATTTTATTAGCTAACTACTTTATAATTCTTTAAATTTATCAATTTTCACTTATTCATATCGTTAGGTAAAGAGAATGGAAAAAAAATCCATCTATGTCATTTACATAGGCGGCACTATTGGCATGCAATATTCAACCCATGGATACGTGCCAGCCTCCGGCCATCTACAAAAACAACTGAGCAGCATGCCAGAATTTCATCGCGCTGAAATGCCAAATTTCACTATTCGTGAACATAATCCTTTAATTGATTCCGCTAATATGACATCACAAGATTGGCAGTGCATTGCGGATGATATTAGTGATAATTATGAAAACTATGATGGTTTTGTTATTCTACATGGTACTGATACGATGGCATTTACCGCCTCTGCACTCTCATTTATGTTTGATAACCTAGATAAACCGATTATCGTGACAGGGTCACAAATACCACTGGAAGCGCTAAGATCAGATGGCCAAACTAATCTTCTTAATGCCTTGTACTTGGCAGCAAATTACCCTATCAATGAAGTGACGCTGTTTTTTAATAACAAATTATTTAGGGGTAACCGGACCGTCAAATCACATGCTGATGGTTTTGATGCCTTTACTTCTCCTAATTGTCCACCATTGATTGATGCGGGTATTCATATCCGTTGTTTACAAAGCTGTCCATTGCCAAAAAATGACGGCAATTTCAGCAGCCATAAAATCACCCCTCAACCCATTGGGGTTGTTACTATTTATCCTGGGATTTCAGTACAAAGTATCGAAAACATCTTATTGCAACCCACCAAAGCACTCATTCTCCGTTCTTACGGTGTTGGTAATGCGCCTTCACAAACTGAGTTGTTAAAATGCCTTGAAAAGGCCTGTCAACACGATATTATCGTCATTAATTTGACACAATGCCTCTCTGGACGAGTTAACATGAATGGGTATGCAACCGGGCACGCATTAGCCAAAGTTGGTGTTATTAGTGGTTATGACATGACTTTTGAGGCAACCCTTACCAAGCTTCATTATTTACTTAGTCAATCTTTATCTTCAAATGATATTCGTACGTTGATGCAAAAAAATTTGCGCGGTGAACTTAGCTATAGTGACAATTATTAAGGACGACATAATGACTAATACTGCATTATTGCTGGTCGATCTGCAAAATGACTTTTGTAAAGGGGGCGCCCTAGAAGTATTAGATAGTGAAAGTGTTATTAGTACAGCTAATAATGTTATCACCTACTGCCAGCAACAAAATATCGTTGTTATTGCCAGCCAGGACTGGCATCCTGCTGATCACTTAAGTTTTGCTGTCAACTCAGGAACTCAGGTAGGCACCGAGGGGAATCTTAATGGCCTACGCCAAATTTGGTGGCCAGTTCACTGTGTGCAACATCAGAAAGGAGCACAATTCCATCCAGCACTTAATCAGTCAGCCATTCAGGCAACTTTTCAAAAAGGGATCAATGCCACAATCGATAGTTATAGTGCTTTTTTTGATAATGATCATCAACATGCAACTCAGTTAGATCGTTGGCTAACAGAAAATAAAATCAAACATCTATACATTATGGGGTTAGCAACAGATTACTGTGTAAAATTTACCGTCCTTGATGCAGTGCAACTAGGTTATCAAGTAACGGTTATTCAAGATGGTTGTAGGGGCGTTAATCTTCATCCAGAAGATACTCATAACGCATTACAAGAAATGGTATTAGCTGGTGCTAAATTAATAACATCTTCTGATTTGCTGACGCAATCTATGATTGTAACTAATGCACTTAGCTAAGGAGCTGCAATCTATTATTAACATTGAATAAATTTTGCTTATTGCTGCTGTTCACTATCAAACAATCGCTTTAGCTCATCTTTTGTTTTCAAAATGATATTCCCATCGGTGCCCACCGTCATATGCTGAGCATCATGATTATGCCTAGCCTGCCAAAGCATAATAGCTTGCAGACTATTTTCTTTTTGCTCGGGCGTTAACACAACACCATCAGGCCACTTGCCCAACTCAACGGCAGTCAGCAATCGTTGATAAATGTCGACTGTCATTAACTTAACCAGATCATTAAGTTCCATATTTCATCCCTTCTCTTGTTTATCGTCGTGTAAACCTTACTTAACCCTCAGTTACTTCGCCAGATTGTTGATCAGTAAAACTTAATGCAACAGAATTAATACAATAACGTTGCCCAGTCGGTTGTGGGCCATCGGCAAAAACATGGCCTAAATGTGCGTTACAGTGACGGCAACGCACTTCTATCCGCTGCATACCGTGGGAAAAATCATCAATATAACTGACGGCTTGATCATTAATTGGTTGATAAAAACTTGGCCAGCCGCAGCCAGTATCAAATTTTGTTTGTGATAGAAAAAGCGGCGCATGGCAACAGAGACAGTAATAAATACCTTCTCGTTGATTATGTAGTAATTTACCTGAAAAAGGTGGCTCGGTTCCGGCTTCTTGAGTGACATGATGTTGCATTTTATTAAGTTTATTTGACTTAATGCGTTTATGTTCTTTTTCAGTCATAAGAAAGCTTTCCTTATTTTCTAGTAAAAGTAATTATATTCATATGATGAGCAAAAGTTAACACTAAACCATCTCAATTATTTTTAACCCGGTAAACCGGGTCTTTCTAGTCTGATTTGTGATATAATTCACATATATTAGCAATATTCACTTTAAATCTCTTTATCCAGAACGATAATAGTGAATCAAAACATTGACCTTAAGCTTGTTGGCAAACATACAAAAGGTGCTTTATATGTCAATTTTTCTGGTAATTGACACGATTCCGCTTGACGGATGGCAAGGTTTTGGTAACGATAGAAACAATATTGAATTCTTTTAAATTAAATAAAATATAGCTGGTGGAAATACTATGACTATCAAAGTAGGTATTAATGGTTTCGGTCGTATTGGCCGTATTGTTTTTCGTGCTGCCCAAGAGCGTAAAGATATCGAAATCGTAGCAATCAATGATTTATTAGATGCCAATTATATGGCCTATATGCTGAAATATGACTCAACCCACGGCCGCTTCAACGGTACTGTCGAAGTTAAAGATGGTCATCTGGTGGTTAATGGTAAAACTATTCGCTGCACGGCAGAGAAAGATCCTGCTAACTTGAAATGGAATGAAGTTGGTGTCGGTGTGGTTGCGGAAGCAACAGGTATTTTCTTAACTGATGAAACAGCACGCAAACATATTGCGGCGAGCGCTAAAAAAGTCGTTTTAACTGGCCCTTCTAAAGATGATACCCCGATGTTTGTAATGGGCGTTAATCATAGCACCTATAGTGGTCAAGATATTGTTTCTAATGCCTCTTGTACCACTAACTGCCTAGCCCCATTAGCGAAAGTTATCAATGATAAATTTGGTATCATTGAAGGTCAGATGACCACCGTCCATGCAACGACTGCCACGCAAAAAACCGTTGACGGACCTTCAGCTAAAGATTGGCGTGGTGGACGTGGTGCTTCACAAAACATCATTCCTTCATCAACCGGCGCCGCTAAAGCTGTTGGTAAGGTTATTCCTGAATTGAACGGCAAATTAACCGGTATGGCTTTCCGTGTTCCAACCCCGAATGTCTCAGTTGTTGACTTAACCGTTCGTTTGAATAAACCTGCCACTTATAAAGAAATTTGCCAGGCGATCCAACAGGCAGCAAATGGTGAATTAAAAGGCATTCTTGGTTACACCGAAGATGATGTTGTTTCCACAGACTTTAATGGCGACAAACTAACATCAATTTTTGATGCTAAAGCGGGTATTGCCTTAAACGACAGTTTTGTAAAATTAGTAGCCTGGTACGATAATGAAACCGGTTATTCAAATAAAGTTTTAGATTTAATTGCCCATATTGCTAAATAAATAGCATAATTACTCGCTTCAAGCCGCCATTAATGGCGGCTTTTTTCATTCTGGCATATAATCCAACGATATTTTTAAACTAGCTAATTTCTAATCATAAAAAATATAAAAAGGACGAAATGATGAATGACACGACACTGTTTAGCTTACCTGTAAAAGAAACAATTTCATCCTATATTACACTTCGACAGCTTGATGAAATTCCAGTCATTATTGTTTCTCATCCTAAAGTGAGTGCCGCAGTCAGTCTGCAGGGAGCACAGCTACTTAGCTGGCAGCCCGAGGGGGAAAAAGCAGATTTATGGTTGAGTAAAAATAGTCTATTTCGAAAAAATACCGCTATTCGCGGCGGAATTCCTATCTGCTGGCCATGGTTTGGCTTGGTCGCTCAACCCAGTCATGGTTTTGCTCGTTTACAGGAATGGCAATTGACAGCGCATAGTGAGCTTACAGATAGTGTGATCCTTACCCTAACACTTTCTGATAATGAAATGACAAAAAAGATATGGCCACATGAATTTACCTTAATAATGCGCTTAAAACTAGCAGCGACCTGTGAAATTGAATTTGAATATTATGGTACTGAGCCTACCACCGGTGCATTACATACCTATTTACAAGTAAGTGACATAAATAAGATATATATTGAAGGTCTAGGCAAACATTATATTGATAAAGTAGCTGATCGTGATGTTTACACAGAAGAGACAAAAACTTATATAACCACACGAACTGATCGTATTTATACTGAATCCGATGATTGTAATTTGGTGTATGATAAAAATTGGCAACGTATTTTAGAAATACACCATTACCATCATAGCGACATAGTATGTTGGAATCCGGGCGCTGAACTATCCAGTACCATAAAAGATATGACCAGCGATGGTTACAAAAAAATGCTATGTTTAGAAACAGCCCATATTAGCCAACCAATGCAACCAGCAGGTGAAAAACCTGCCCGCATGTCATTAACCTTAGGTGTGCGTAGCATCAAGATGCAAGACGTAATGTTATAGCTTTGCGATTTTTATGCAGAAATAATAAGCAAGATTGTTAAAATTTATTAGTATTTTACACTAATAACCGCTATCTCAATTAACGCCCTCACTTTTGATGAGGGAATAAAAATAGGCTGATAGCGCATTAACTAGCAACGAGTTTAACGTAATTCAGACAAATTATTTATCATATTGTCTTTATCTTTCATCTCACGCCAAATATTACCACTATCTTTGCCATAACTACGAACCCGATCTAACACCAGATCATTGTTTTCTTGTTCACATATTTTGGCTAAATCATGGTAGAAACGGCAAGCAAGCTGACGCGCCTTAGGATCAGAAAAATAGTAACGGCCAACACGGGTATATAATCCTTTCAAACCATTTAGGATCAAGCCATAGATAGGATTACCAGAGACAAATGCGAGTCCACGAAAAATATTATAATCAACTGTACTAAATGCTTCAGAACAATCTTCTATATTCTCTCTTATTGATAATATCTCTAGTGATTTTGATTTACTTTTACGAAAGGCAGTTCGAATAAAAATAGCTGAAATATTGGTTCTAACAGATAACAAATCTTCAATCAGTTTAGGTGCTCCACTGTGATCTAACCGCGCCAGGGTTTCTAAAATATTAAGTCCTGAGGTTTCCCAAAAATTGTTTACTTTAGTTGGTTTTCCATGCTGAATAGTTAGCCAACCGTCTCTGGCAAGCCGCTGTAAAACTTCTCGTAATGTTGTTCTCGTTACCCCAATTAACTCCGATAGCTCACGTTCAGCGGGTAAAATTGAACCCGGCGGAAAATGGTTATTCCAAATACTTTCAACAATATACTCTTCTGCAAAATTAGCCGGACTTTGCGCTCTAATAATCATATTTTTATCTACCTAAAACAAATTTTTGCCATTAATAAAACGAGATAATATCAGAATGAAAAAGTTTGAGGTAGCCGAGTTATTAAGAAATACTAATCTGACCATAAAGACTTAATGCAATTTGTCGTTAATTAGGAAATCGTTCTTTTAATTTCTGGTATAAAAAACGTAGTATGCTACGTTAGTCAATTTTACTTATATACTAGTGAAGGAAAGCAAGTAATAATGAATATAAATATCAGACAAATTATGTTAAAAAATTTCCTTGGTAATTCCCCTGAATGGTACAAATTGACCATTATTTTCTTCTTGATAATCAACCCGCTGTGCTTTTTTTTGGTTAACCCTTTTATTGCCGGTTGGTTATTGATTGCTGAATTTATTTTTACCCTTGCCATGGCGCTAAAATGCTACCCACTACAGCCTGGCGGATTACTTGCTATTGAAGCGGTAATAATTGGGATGACTTCACCACAACAAGTAAGTCATGAAATTGCCAATAACATTGAAGTAATACTGCTATTGATTTTTATGGTTGCAGGTATTTACTTCATGAAACAATTGCTATTATTTGCTTTCACAAAATTATTACTGTCAATTCATTCTAAACGTTACTCTCACTGGCTTTCTGTTTAGCAAGCGCTTTCCTTTCGGCCTTTTTAGACGCACTAACAGTTATTGCCGTTGTGATAAGTGTAGCCGTTGGTTTTTATTCTATTTATCATAGCTATGTATCCAGCCAGAAAGAGCTTCTTGCGCCGGAAAATAACGCTGACATGACCGAAAAAAGCCAGATCCTTGAACAGTTTCGGGCTTTTTTACGTAGTCTAATGATGCACGCCGGCATTGGCACTGCATTAGGTGGCGTAATGACAATGGTTGGTGAGCCACAAAATTTAATTATTGCTAAATATGTTGGCTGGAACTTTAGTAATTTTTTCTTACATATGATCCCGGTGACGTTGCCGGTATTTGTTTGTGGCTTAATTATTTGCTATTGCGTCGAACGTTTTAAATTATTTGGTTACGGCGCTGAATTACCTGAAAGTGTCCGCCATATTCTGCAAATCCACGATAAAAAAGCCAGCAGAAAACGAGATCGGCGAGAAAAATTGCAACTAATAACGCAAGCATTAGTAGGCGTTTGGTTAATTATTGCTTTAGCTTTCCATCTTGCAGAAGTCGGCTTAATTGGTTTATCTGTAATAATCTTAATAACCTCATTTTGCGGCATAACTGATGAGCACACCATTGGCAAAGCATTTGAAGAAGCTTTACCCTTTACCGCCTTATTAACGGTATTTTTCTCAATTGTGGCAGTTATTATCGATCAACACCTTTTTACGCCATTTATTCAATTTGTATTACAGTCTTCAGAATCATCGCAACTTGTTTTATTTTATTTATTCAATGGATTACTTTCTGCCATTTCAGATAATGTTTTTGTTGGCACTGTCTATATAAATGAAGCGATGAGTGCGTTAAAAGCGGGATTAATATCACGTCAACAATATGAATATCTGGCAGTTGCCATTAATACGGGGACTAATTTACCTTCAGTCGCAACGCCAAACGGTCAAGCCGCTTTTCTGTTTTTATTAACTTCAGCGCTTTCACCACTTATTCGCCTTTCATATGGTCGAATGGTTATCATGGCTTTACCTTATACTATTGTTATGACGCTAGTAGGTTTACTAGCCGTAGAATTATGGTTGATCCCGGTGACAGAGTGGTTCGCTTCATTAGGCTTGATAAATATAGCCAAATAACTTTTTATTAATAATGCTATTATTTATTTGAAAATAATAGCATTCCCCTGTCATTTTAAGCAAAAACTATCGGCTAAATAGAAAATTCATTTTAACAATTTAATTCATTATCCTATCTTATTAGCTAATTTAAATTAGCTGTTTTTTTTGTCGTAAACAAAATAAGATCATATGCTTGCCTAACTAACTTATCGAGATAATGGAATAGAATGAACATGTTTAAATTTTTTTACTCATACTCTCAAACCAGAAAAGCCTGGTTGCTACTAGCTATTAGCGCCTGTATGTTAGAAATTATTGCACTTTATTTTCAACACGGTATGGGACTTAGACCCTGCGTATTTTGCATTTACGAACGGATAGCGATATTTGCTATCTTAGCGGCAGGTTTAATTGCTGCCATGGCACCAAAAAGTGCTTTTCGCTTAGTAGCACTAATTTTATGGTTATATAGTAGCTGGGAAGGATTGAAATTAACCTTCGAACATACCCGACTACAACTCTATCCCTCTCCTTTTGATTCATGTGATTTTGTCGTTAACTTTCCTTCATGGCTGCCACTTAACCGCTGGTTACCGACTGTTTTTGAAGCCTACGGTGACTGTAGCCAAAAACAATGGTCATTTTTGAATATTGAAATGCCCGTATGGTTATTAATTATTTTTATTGCTTATTTCTTGGTGGCAATAATTGTCTTGTTAAGCCAATTTTTATGGTTTAAAAAAATAGTCATTAAGACAATTTGAGCTGGACTAATAGTTATCAGTCCAGCTTTC
This sequence comes from Arsenophonus endosymbiont of Crataerina pallida, assembly GCF_964020125.1. Taxonomy (NCBI): domain Bacteria; kingdom Pseudomonadati; phylum Pseudomonadota; class Gammaproteobacteria; order Enterobacterales; family Morganellaceae; genus Arsenophonus; species Arsenophonus endosymbiont of Crataerina pallida. Next base: position 2,143,082 of record NZ_OZ026540.1, read on the forward strand.
GCTATGGCGATTTGATGAAAATAGTGCAGGTTTTCAGCTGAAAATAGTCAAATAGCTAAATAAGTATTAGGGTTAAAAGATTATTAACTAATGCTCCTTTAATGATTATTAATGAATACTACTTTTAGAAACCAGATTAATAACTAAAACTCCGGAAATAATCAACAAAATACCTAAAATGGCTGGCCAATCTAATTTTTGCTGATAAAGAAACAACGCTGCCACAGACACCAGCACGATCCCTAAACCAGACCAAATAGCGTAGGCAATGCCTAATGGCATCATTTTGACTACTTGTGATAAACCAAAAAATGAAATGCTATAACCAATAACAACAATAATCGATGGCAACAAACGGGTAAAACCATCGGAAGCCTTTAATGATGTGGTTGCAATCACTTCAGCCACAATCGATATTAATAGATATGCCAATCCGTTCATTTATACTCCTTGTATCTTGAAAACGGTTTAAAATAGTTACGATTAGATTTGGCAAGGTGCATGCAGCCCGATTCCTCCTAGGGTTTTAAGCCCGTTAATTAGCGACCGGCGCATACACTGAGCCACTCATCTGAAACCCGAACAGTTGTCCGTACTCCATAACGCATTTGCAAGGATGGGTAATCATGAGTCAGCCAAATCCACTTTGTGTGGGTATTGATGTTTCTAAAGCAACGCTGGACATAGCAGCCAGCTGTGATATTGCACAGTTTACGGTCAGTAATGACTCTGACGGTTTTGATGCCATTATCGCCGAATTGAGAAAGCATTCGGTGGTGTTGGTTCTGATGGAGGCAACTGGCGGGCTTGAAGCTACTGTGGCCTGCTCGCTCCAGGCTGAAGGCTTTGACGTCACTGTGATCAATCCCAGACAATCCCGAGACTTTGCCCGCGCTATGGGCTATCTGGCAAAAACTGACCGTATTGATGCCAAAGTGCTTGCACAAATGGCAGAGGTTATTAATCGACATCCGGAGCGAGAGCGCTTTATCCGGACTCTGCCAAATGCAGAACGTCAGGTTCTTGCTGCGATGGTCGTACGCAGACGCCAGTTGATTACAATGTTGGTGGCAGAACGTAATAGGCTGTATACCGCACATCCACAGAATAGAAAAAGCATCAACATCATCATCAAGGCGCTGGAAGATGAACTTGCCAGAATCGATGAGGATATGAACAACCACATAAGGAAACACTTTAAGGATCTGGCCGCTAGGCTGAGCAGCATTAAAGGGGTTGGTACCATGACAGTTGCTGCGTTGTTGGCGGAGCTTCCCGAACTGGGCAGCCTCTCGAGGCGAGCTATTAGCGCGCTTGTAGGCGTTGCCCCCATAAACCGGGACTCGGGTACCATGCGTGGTCGGCGAACCATATTTGGCGGAAGGGACGGAGTCCGAACAGCACTTTATATGGCCGCGCTTGTAGCAACTCGCTTTAATCCGGTGATAAAAGCCTTTTACATGCGTCTGCTTGCAGCGGGAAAAGCCAAAAAAGTGGCGCTGGTCGCCTGTATGCGCAAGCTGCTGACTATCCTGAACGCGATGCTCAGAAAGAACGAAGAATGGAATGAGTCGTACCATCACGTTTCTCCATAATTTTAACGTTCAAGACAGTTGCTAAATATAAACTAATCATCACAATGGTAAGATAATCGAAGCGTTGATTGCCAGTATGTGAGGTAAAACTAAAATAACCAGCAAAAGTTTTCTTTTGCTTTAAACTAGCCTAAACTGGTCGCATTTTCTTATCGCTGTGGATTTAAAAATCATTCTTTTGATAATAAAATCGATTACCTTTAATACATTAGTAATAAATATGAATCAACAAAAAGAACAATATAACTTTAATAAACTACAAAAAAAGTTACGTCGTAACGTTGGCCAGGCGATCGCTGATTTCAATATGATTGAAGAAAATGATCGCATTATGGTTTGCCTTTCTGGCGGCAAAGATAGTTACACCCTATTATCAATATTACAAAATTTACAAAAAAGTGCACCAGTAAATTTTACTTTATTTGCCGTCAACCTTGACCAAAAACAACCAGGTTTTCCTGCCGACATTTTGCCATCCTATCTCAACAAACTCGGTATTGAATACCAAATAGTTGAAGAAAATACCTACGGTATTGTGAAGGAGAAAATTCCGGCAGGAAAAACTACCTGCTCACTATGCTCTCGTCTGCGTCGCGGTATTTTATACCGGACTGCCAGCGAACTGGGAGCCACTAAAATCGCGTTAGGCCACCACCGCGATGATATTTTACAAACTGTATTTCTCAATATGTTTTATGGTGGCAAACTCAAAGGGATGCCCCCTAAGCTAATGAGTGACGATGGTAAACATATCGTTATTCGTCCCTTAGCTTATTGCCGGGAAAAAGATATTGCCAACTACGCAAAAATTAAAGCATTTCCAATTATTCCTTGCAATCTTTGTGGTTCTCAACCCAATTTACAACGGCAAGTTATCGGCAATATGCTAAGAGAATGGGATAAACAGTACCCAGGACGAATTGAGACTATGTTTCAAGCGATGCAAAATATTGTTCCTTCGCATTTATGCGATAGCAACCTATTCAATTTCAAACAAATTAATCATACCAGCAACATTATTAATGGTGGCGATTTAGCATTTGATAAAGAAACGTTTCCCATCATCAACGCCCACCAAGATAATTCTCCCTCAGATCGGGTTAATATAGTTGAAATAAAATAAAAAAAAGCCGATGTATTAAACATCGGCTGATAGTGGTCAATTATTCTGTATAAGAACTCAATATGAGAAAAACTACAATTATGGAGCACAACGTTCATCGCTTAACGTTGCATTCACCTGCAAAATCAATTCTGCCCTAGTTAAGGTTAAAACTTCTTGATATAGCTCAATTTATTTTTTACTAAACTAAATAACTGGAAATTTTATATTGGAAAATGTTTTATTTTATAGCCACTTCCCTCTTTTTAGCCACCAGATAACAAAACTAATTAAGCAACTTAATAATAAACAAAAAACACTAAATGCAAATTTAAATTCACTACCAGGTATACCATTGAGGTTAACCCCAAATAATCCGGTTAAAAAGGTTGATGGAAGAAAGACAATCGCTAACATTGACATAGTATAAATCCGTTTATTTGTTGCCTCTGATATCAACGCATTAATTTCATCGGTAATTACAGCGGTACGAGCAACAAAACCATCTAATTCATCAATACAGCGTCCAAGCCTTTCGGCATTTTCCTGCATGCGGTGGCGATCATCATCGCTCATCCATAAAAATTTTTCTGTCGCTAAACGAGCAAAAACATCCCGTTGAGTAGACATATAGCGGCGCACAATAATAATCTGTCTTCTTAATAACGCTAATTTTCCTCGTTCAGGGATCTCTTCAGTTAAGATCTTTTCTTCCATTTTAATTAAACGATCATGCAAAATATCGGTAAAATCACTCACTTCATCGTTAATCGAATCAGCAACTTCGACTAACCATTCTCCGCTCGTTTTTGCGCCAACATGATGATTAAGATCGTCAATAACAGGCTCAAGAGATTTAACTTTGCGATGTCGACTAGAAATAATTATCTGATTATTAATATAAATACGAAAGGCAACTAGCTGTTCAGGCCGGTCACCAATATTTTTATTAATCGTTTGTAAATTAACCAATGTACCCTCACCAGTTCTTATTATACGCAACCGATTAATATTTCCTGTTAGTCCATCTTTGATGGTTGAATTGAATAATCCAGAATGCTTTATCCATTGATAACTGGCTTTATTTCTATAATCATAGTGAAGCCAAAATGGCATTTGTGGTGTCGCTTCCGCATTAACATCGATAGCAATAAATCCACCTTCACCATCTAATTGGTAAGCATGCACAGGTTCAGAGCCCTGAATTATTGAGCCATAAATAGCCACAACAAATATCCCCCTATTACGGTCAATTTTTGTTCTTTTCCTTTTAAAAATAGTCGTATTTCTGCTTAATTAAAGCTTTCTTACTCGATTGTTATAGGATTAATTGCGTCTGACATTTTATTTTTCATGTCAATAAGCGATTCTGTATGCCGTTATTCATTATAAAAAATAATAAAATTAAAAATAAAATAAATTTAAAATAATTAATAATGCATTTTAATTCAATGAATTAAAATTAAAAACAAATTAATAAAAAGTTGATCACAAGTGAAAAATGATTAAAATAATTTATCATATAAAACATAAACTAGGGACAGTTATGAAAAAAACCGTTATTTTTACATTAATAACTAATTTATTTTTTTCAGCAAAAGGATTTTCAACTTCACCTCAATCGCAAACCTTCAGTCTAGGCTACTCTAATCTCTATTATCATGGTAATTCGCTTACTGGTTTCAATATTAATTATGACTACCAAATAGACAACCATTGGGGAGTATTAACGTCGATAAGCTGGAATAAAGGCAATCAATATTGGCGTAGTTACAATTATTCCTATCAACCAGTTAAACATAAAGTGAATATCGATTACCTCAGCTTACAAGCCGGCCCCAGTTATCGTTTCAATGATTACTTAACTTTATATGGCACTATCGGATTTGCTCGTTTTACCCTAAATCATCGCGAAAAATTCGATAATATAACACTGAATTCGATGAAGCATGATACAGGCCTTAGTTGGGGAGTCGGCATAAAAATCAACCCAGTCAACATGCTAAGCCTCTATTTTGGCTATGAAGGGGCAAATAAGGATGACTATCTGTCAAATCCCACAGTGAATGGATTTAATATTGGTTTAGGTTATCGATTCTAGTTGTTTAATTTACAATTTTGCACACTAGATGATATTCAGGGCATAATTTCATCACTGCCCTGCATTATGGAGGCTAATTTAGCATTGAATTAATGTTTAATAACATAAAGGGTATGACTATAACTTACACTTTCTGGATTGTTGACTGGATAGCCCTTTAACCAAGATTTAATTAAATAGCCGCGACTGTAATAGTAAATTGGTGCAATAGGCGATTGAGTTAACAACATTTTTTCTGCTCGATTATAAAATCGATTACGATTTTTACTATTTTTTTCCATCATGGCTGATGCAACCATTTCGTCATAGTCATTATTTTTGAATTTGGCCCAATTACCAGCGTTGGAAGATGTCATGACATTTAAAAAACTCGATGGCTCATTATATTCAGTAACTCTAGCAGCACCCAGCACATTAAAATGACCTGCATTACGACTTTCAGTGTAAGTTTTCCATTGCTGATTAATCAAAGTTATTTCAGCACCTAATTTTCTTTTCCACATAGAGGCGATAGCAGTAGCCACCTTTTTATTATTTTCTGAATTATTGTACACCAGAGAAAGCTTTAACGGATTATGGCTACTAAATCCCGCTAAATGCAATAGAACTCTAGCTTGCTCATCTAACTCTTTTTGGCCATAGCCATCATAAAAACCTCTTTCCGGGGTAAAATCAGCAATGATATCGGGTATAAAACGATAAGCGGCTTTCTCGCCATCAGCTAATATTTTATTCGTGATAACTTCTCTATTAATTGATACAGATAATGCTCTTCTAACTCGGCTATCATTAGTTGGTGGCTTTTGCGTATTAAAAACATAATAATAAGTTGCCAATTGCTCGGCCAAATAAAACTCATCAGGTATTTGCTGCAATAATTTGCTATCTAAATGCTCAGGCAAAAATTCTGTTTCGACAACATCACCTGCAAAATAACTTTGCCATGCGCGAGCTGTCTGTTTAATCGGTACAAAAGTTACTTTAGTTAAAATTGTATTTTTATGATCCCAATAATGTCGGTTAGGTTGCAAAACAATTTTTTCGCCAGCAATACGCTCAGATAACATAAAAGCACCATTGCCAACTAAGTTTGTTGGTGCGACCCAATTTTGGCCATATCTGGCGATTATTTTCTGATTAACCGGAAAGAAATTAAAATGGTTAGTTAAATTTAGAAAATAGGGTGCCGGCTGCTCCAAAGTGACCTTTAAAGTATGATTATCAATAGCTTCAACACCTAACTTTTCAATTGGTAGTTCATTATTAATAATTTTTTGCGCATTCTTGATACCCGCCAGGGTGGCAAAATAAGCAAATGGTGAATTATTTACTGGATCAACCAAGCGACGCCAGCTATAAACAAAATCTTTAGCCGTGACAGGGTCACCATTTGACCACTTGGCATTCGGTCTTAAATAAAAAAACCAAATCCGATTACCGGCGGTTGTCCAACGATTTGCCACACCAGGAATCGGACTACCGTCTTCATCCTTCAAATAAATTATTTAATTAAATTTAATCTATTAATCAATAATTTAATCAACAATGCTGCGTCAAATTCTATTTTCATATACACAATTATGTACAAATTATTTTTCTACCCTTGACGTGCTATCTTTTCCACGCTACAAAAAACAAAACCACCGTCTCGCACATAACCACTTACACGCAACCAACAACTAATAGTTAACAACTTCCTCCAACGCTGCTAATATGATGCCCCTGTGATGGGGTTTTAATAACTTTTTCTAAATAAAAATTTCACAGGGGAACCAATGCTGAAAGACAAAATAAAAAATATATTATCTAGAAGTGATTATTTTATACCAAAATTAATGTTTCTTTTTATAACGTTCTCTCTCGTTCATTTCGGATTAGGTTATGCTACAAAACCTATATATACTGTAGGAATTGTTGCTTTTCTTGTTTCTATAAACAGGCTAAATTTTTTATACTACCTATTTGTGATTATTTTTTCTGTTATTGCGGCAGTTTATTTACCAGCCAGCATAATGTATGGACAGCCTTCTTTTAACATCGCCTCTTCTATTCTTTATACAGATCAAAATGAAGCTAAAGAGTTTATATCAACAATCCCTTATTATTATTTTTTAGTATCAATTTTGATTATATCTCTTTCGTTTTACAGTCTGAAATTTAAATTTAACGTATCAAAAAAATTACGCATAACATATTTAGTTGTTTTTTTAATAATATTAATGCATTCACCAATAAAAGATAAACACAGTAATGATTATATTGATATTTCTAACTCAGGATATCCAGAAATCAAATTTTTTAAAGATTTTTATTTATCGATAAAAGAATCAAATAACGAACAAAGTAAAGTTATTTCTTTAATATCAAAAAAAGATGATTTTAATAGTGTCAAAGCCAATAACAAATATAATACTTACGTTCTTGTTATTGGTGAAAGCGCCAGACGTGATTTTATGAATTTTTATGGATTCAAAATTAATAATACTCCATTTATGAATTCAATAAATGGTATCTTTTTCACCAATTACACTTCCGCATCCGGCTCTACGCAGCTATCTTTAACTAATACTCTGGCTATAAGTGGTAATTTATCAAATAATGTGATTTCATTAGCAGAAAAAGCTGGCTTCCATACCATATGGTTATCAAACCAAGGCTCCATTGGTATCCATGATAGCCCTGTTGCTTCTGTGGGTAAAAAAGCAGACAAATTTACCTTTATAAAAAAAGGTGATTCGGATATTGAAAATAATAAAAAAAATGATAATCATCTTTTACCATTCATTAAATCGGCAATAAATAAAACTAAAAGAAATAAATTAGTAATCATTCATTTAATGGGTAGTCATCCACCCGCTTGTGCTAGAACAAACGATAATTATGATTATTTTTATGAAAATAAAGAAATATCTTGCTACATACAAAGTATAAAAGATACTGATAATTTATTAGCAACCATTCATGAATATTTAATTGAAAGTCAATCGAAATGGACAATGATGTACTTTTCTGATCATGTCCTTTCTATAATCGATGAAAATAATAAAAATAAATTAAGATTGATACATAATGATAAATACAGACAAAATTTTGAAGTTCCTTTTTTTATTACATCTTATGATTCAAAAGAAAAAATTTACATTAACGCAAAGAGAAGTGCGTTTAGTTTTATGACCTTATTTTCTGAATGGACAGGCATTAATGATGACATTATTAATAAAACATGTAATATGATTTCTAATGAAAAATGTGACAATCAAAATAAAATTATCAATTTTAATAATGAAATAATAAATTATTTTGATTTACCTATGCAAAAAAATATTTAAGGGAGTCTCCTCCCTTTTATTTATTAATTTGGTTTTTCAGGCCATTCAATATCAGGTGCAGTCGAAATGTCCTTTCGATGAAGGTTTAACCGATAGAGTTTCCAACTTCTTAATTGAATTTTTTCTTCCTCTGTTGCCATATCTAAATCAACCGCATCTTGCAAAGGTTGTATGATTTCTGACGCTCTATCAATGCGATATCGCTTTTCATACTTTGCAGATTGAATAGCGTCCTTTTTCTCAGCTTCTTTATCGGTTACCCATTTGTCACCATCCCAATAATCAAAAGGCGTTTTTGGTGCTAAAAGAGTAAAACCCGTTTTTATTTCGCCGGGGTAATCAACTGTGTAGTAAGACTGATCATCGGTATTATATACCGTCTTCCCTCTGTGATCTGGCACATATAACCACCTTTCATGATCTTCACTACGAATAATTGCAAGCTCATCATTATCTGGTATCACAGGTGCATCTAGGGCATAGCCGTAACCCGGCCTTGTATTCTCACTGACGTACCTATACCTTGCTCCAGAGTATTCTCTCGTCGAATCCGCCAAATATTCATAAACCAACATATATCCATCCGATATAGCAAAACCGCTTTCTCCAAGTTTCGTAATCGAACTTTCAGTAATGTCATTCTTATTTGTTATTTCTAAGCTGTATCTCATTATGCTGCCCTCACGATGTATAAAAATGTGACATTTCGCGGTCTGTTTTCATTGGCAGTTGGCACGACACGAGAAAGATCAAAACTTACTTTTCCTAGTTCGTTATTATTACTATGCCCCGCTCCTAACGCGTTCATACTTTCTAATTTAAATACACCAGTGACATACTCAGGGTTAAAGCGCCCTGCAGAACCCTTAAATGTTCCTGTTATATTCCGAATAGCATCACCTTGTGCGCTCAATACGGTTCTTCCTACGTCAACATTTTCTCTTCCAGCAGAGAGTCCACGAATAAATTCACCACGTAAATCTGGCAACTTTCCTGAAGGATAAGCGATTAGCAATTTGGGGCATTTGACTTTATCAAAGGGATCACCATTGCACACCAAATAGCCTTTTGGTGGGTTTGCTTGAGGCCAAGGAATGGGCGCGCCGACCGGATAATTGTTAATCGCGTCCACATCAGACGTTAACGCCAAAGTGCCATTTTTATTCGGAAATATTACCGAATTTTTAAGCGTATTGTCTGGATTGCGATAATCAAGTTTGAATGTTTTTTTGTCAGAATTTAATTCAAAGATGGAATTACTATTATCACGGGTGGTTTGGAATTTTAACGTAGGATTGCCGTATTTTATGATAATCCCACCCGTGGTAAATCCTTCTTGTGAATTTTTCTTGGCAAAAATATCGGTACAGGCTTTTTGGCTGATGACTTTATCGGTAGCATTACCCGTCGTTTGTAATACGCTCGCTTTATCGAATTTTTTATTAACCGCATCAATACTCACTGTTTTCGCTAGGTCATAAGCAATTTTGACTGCTTTGGGGGTGGCAGCCAGCGTTTCATCGTCACTATTCGTGGCGCTACTGAGTTTCATTATTCCTGCTACTGTTTTTGTGGCGGCTGGCACGGTGTTATTCACGTTTTTCGATAATGCACTGATAAGTCCGGCTTTCAGTTTATCAACGTTGCCATCGTCCAGTACATCACTGTTATTGGTTTCAGCGATGAATTGCGCGATGACATGCGCTATCTGATGCGGCGTGCGATATTTGAAGCCAAAACGTGCGATAAATGGCAGGCTACTTTTGTTTCCATCAGTGCAACGAAATTACACTGTCATTTTTCATCGGAGGCACTTTGGTCTGTTTGAGTGGTACGATCAACGGGACAATATTTGTAGATGCTGGTCAATGAAACTCCATACAGTAACGCCAGCTGCTTTCTACTATGGCCGGACTCAAGTAATTTTTTAGCCTGCTCTTGCTGTGCAGAAGATAATGAGCAAGGTCTACCGCCGATACGTCCTCTGCTTCTCGCTGCGGCTAAACCTGCCTGAGTACGTTCAACAATTAGTTCTCGCTCCATTTGTGCTAATGCACTCATCACATGAAAGAAAAAACGACCTGCTGACGAAGAAGTATCGATGGAATCCGTCAAACTATGAAAATGAATACCTTCATCTTCCAGTTTGGATATTAAAGTAATCAAATGTTTAATGCTGCGACCCAGTCTATCTAGCTTCCAGACCACCAATGTGTCACCCGATTTCAGTGCGTTTAGTGCCCGTTTTAATCCGGGTCTCTGGTCTATTTTTCCGCTGATTTTATCTTCAAAAATCTGTTCACAATTTGTACAAATGAGTGATTTTCGCTGTAAATCGGTGTTTTGGTCATTTTTTGACACCCTCATATAGCCTATTTTTGCCATTTTAGCCCTTTCTCCTCCCTCTGTAAGCCTTGTCATCGCTGCTTTTGGTCAAAATGTTAGCAAAACTCTTCATTACAGAAAACCTTGGTTTATTGGAAACGGTAGATTGTGCAAAAAACGCACTGGATAAACGAACCGGCGGAACTATCAACGGAGGTGTCACATTAGGGCAAAATTTAACCATTTCATGGGGCGGCAGAAGGGCCACTTATCATGAAAACGGTGATATTACTGGCCCACTCTGGGGAGGGACTTTAAGAGGATGGCTTGATAATACCTTTGTGCGTGATATTCGATTAGGAAGTTTAGAAAGTGTGGCGGCATGGAATGGCCCCGGATATTACGATCAGGCCGGTTATGTCTTAACGGGTGCCAGCAATTTCAATCACGATCATTATATTGATACTCTTTACCGCCGCCCTTTACAAAAAAATATTAATGGTCAATGGATGAATGTGAGTAGCATATAATGCAAAATATTAAAAACTTTAAACGATATCACCCTGATTCTGTTGATAAAAAATGTCTAGAATACGCTGTTGGTGCGATTTTTCTTATCTCAGAAGATGATCAGGACTGGTATGAGTGCCAGAAGTTATTTCAGCCCGATACGATGAAAGTTGAGTATGAAACCGACGGGATTATACGCTCAATGGGCTACGATATCAGTGCCTTCTGTCCCGATGGGTGCAGCATATCTGAAGTATCCGAATGGCCTAAAGAGGCCGCCCCTAACCGAAAATGGTGTTTTATCGATGGTGAGGTTGTTCCACGTGTTTATACCGCAGATGAACTTATGGAGCAAGCTACCCATAAGCGAGATTATCTACTTGAACAGGCAGCAAAAATTATAGCCCCGCTTCAGGACGCCGTAGACCTCGACATGGCGACAGAAACCGAAAAAGCGGCACTGTTGGCCTGGAAAAAATACCGCGTGCTGCTAAACCGTGTCGATATCAGCAAAACGCTGGATATTGCGTGGCCGGAAGCTCCGAAAAGATAAAAACTTTATGCTGCCCTGACAATGTAGTTAAACGCGACATTTCGCGGCCTTGTTTCTGAAGCGGTTCTCAAACCAGACTGAAAACTGGCTGAGCAATCAACAGCGAATACGCCGCTGGTTCCTCCAGTAATGCTACTACTGGCCATTCTTCTTCCCATTTTGAAAATCCCACTGGCTGATGATTGACCGACAAACTGAATGCCGGTTATGTTTCCAGTGAAATTTTGAAGGGTATCACCTTGTACGCTTAATATTTTGCGTCCGTTATCCACTTTTCGTCCTGCATCCCAGCCCCGAATAAATTCGCCACGTAAATCAGGGAGCTTTCCCGACGGGTAAGCCAGCGCTAAAAGTGGACATTGTTTTTTATCGAAGCGCTCACCGTTACAGATACGCCAACCTATCGGCGGTTTTTCAGTAGGCCAAGGCAGAGGAACGCCGACAGGGATTTCGACACGCAATACTTCGGGAGTAACAGCATGAACATCTGTAGCGGTTAGCTGCACATCCTGAGTCAGCGTTTTGCCGTTAATTTTACGCTGATTGGGTGTTGCATTTTTAGCCAAACTTATTATTTCCAATAAACCAAGGTTTTTTAAAAAAAGATTTTTGTCTGGGATGTCGGCGCCGTTGTCATTTTTTGATAACTTCTGCTCAAGAAGCTGATTGAGTTTTTCAGCAAATTTAGGGTTATTGTCGATGGCTTTTGCCAGTTTATTCAGGGTGTCTAATGTTGAGGGTGCACTGTCGATCACCGCGTTCAGCCTGTCATTGACAATTTTTACCGCTTTCGGAGTCGCCGCTTCCGTTTCACTGCTGCTCTGATTGGCGTTGCTGAGCCTGACGAAACCTTTTTCACTTACGCTCGCATCCGGGTGGTTTCTCGAGCGCGTATGCGCAGTCAACGCCGCTTCGGCCTCTTCTAATTGCTGCTTTAACCAGGCGGTACGATTCGCCAGTTCACGCGCGGGTCGGTTGGTGATGCCATCTGGCCCACCCAATACCGGGTCGGAGGTCTCTATCTGGTAGATACCGTCTTCCCAGGCAGCCGTTTCTTTTAAATAGCTCATTTCATCGTTCTCCATAGGGTCTGATTCCATCCTGGTGGTTTTTTTAGTCACAGTGTAGTTTTTTTTTGTCTATTGATTAAGTGTTTTTGCATACTATTAACTGCTGCCATGATTATAGCGCCCGCTGTAGGTCGTCTGAGCGTTATAGCGCAGCGGTACCGCCGTATAATCCAGCGCCACCAGTTCGCTGCGCGCCGGCGCAAACGCCGCGAGCGTCTCGCGTAATTTGGCCGCCTGGTCATTGGTAATCAACGTATTGAGTACCACCCGATACAGCGCCCAGTGCGTCTCGCTATCAGGATACGCGGTTGCCTGTTCCTGTTTGAGCGCCGCTCCCCCTTCGGTTATCGTCACCTCCCCAAACCCCAGCGCCCGTATCATGGCACGAATCGACCAGGGGGTACCCTTATAGCGATGCAGCGTGATGGCCGATTTCAGCATCGCCCGGCGCGCATCATCCGATTCTGCTAAATGCCAGCCATTGACCCCGGTTAACGCCAGTTGTTCAGCCAGCCAGGGCAAGGCCGACGCCTCGGTCATATCCAGCAGATAAACCAGCAGCGGCGTCAGGTCAATCTGCTGTAACCGTGCGGCCTGTGCTGCCAGCGCCTGAAAATGTTTCTCTACCGCCAGCAGCGGCGGTAACAGGCTGTTATCGGTCATCAGCACTCTCCGCGCCCAGGGTTAACTGAATGTCGCTACAATGCGCCCATTGCTGGGCAGACAGTACCGTCGGCTCCAGGGTCTTGAAACTCGTGAGTTGCACCCGGTAAACGCCCGGTACCGAGAGTGCCGCGATAATCTGGCTCGGCACAATATCCCGTCCCAGCTGTTTAGCCTGGCGGGCGACATACTGCTCGGCGGCCTGCCGCGCCTGTTTCAGTACCGGCTTCCCCGGCTGGCTGGCATAACAGGTCAGTTGTGCGGTAATGGCATAGTCAACTTTTTCGGGGGCCAGCACCTGCACGGTATCGTTCAGCGGGCGCACCCGCTCTTCCGAGCACAGGGCCGTCACCAGACTCAGCACCGTCTTGTCCGGCAGCCCGCTGGTCAGCAGCGGATACAGGTTGACCGTGCCGGGTTTGGGTCGGGTCACCGCCACATCACAAATCCCCGGATGGGCACTCATGGCATGAAAACGGTACGCTTCGCGTGAACCGGCGGTACTGAAGGACGCCGGGGCCAGACGAATACGGTTGCGTAAATGCTCATCGTCTTCAGCGTCTGAGCCGCCCGCGCTCGGCGTGGTATTGGTCACCTGGATATCCCCGTCATCGATGGCCTCCATCAGGGTGCTGATTTGCGCCGGTTGCCAGCCATTACCCTGTATCCCCGCCTCGCTGCAGGTGGCGCTCACCGTCACCGTTGATGCCGTCGGCGTCAGCCTGACCTCGCTGTCGGTGGTAAATATCAGACTGTCGGTGGCGCTGAGCCGTGTGCCTGCCGGTATCGGTATCGTGACTGAGGGCGGAACCGCCAGTGAAAATTGCACCGTGGTGCGTGCCGGTTGAGCCGGTAAACGGTAAACGCCGACCAGCTCGGCCAGATAGTCCAGCATCGGGGCACGGGCAAAGGCCACCAGGTTTTGTTCGGCGGCGGATTGAATGGCACTGCGCACCAGGGTTTCCCGGTAGGCAAACAGGTCTATCAATAACCGCTCGGCCTGCGCCGGCCACAGGGTTTTACCGCTGGTCGCTTCATAGGCGGCAATCATCTCGCGGGTAATGGCCTGCGCATCCGCTGCAACAAAAACCGGCTTCTCGAGGGTTAACGCCATGCCACCTCCGTTTGTTGATAAGCCTGACGGCCCGGCAGTCGCCAGCGCAGCAGGAGATTGACCCGCTCACCCTGCGCCTCCAGCGTGACCTGATGTAATTCGCATCGGGGCTCCCAGCGTCTGATGGCCTCCACCGTTTCCCGTACCACATGCGGCAAGGCCCGTTCGACCGGCATATCCAGATAGCGATGCAGATCACTGCCAAAATCCGGTCGATGCGGGTCGCTACCTTTCGGGGTGCCTAAAATCAGTCTTAGACACTGCTGAATATCCTCGACGCCGCTGACCCGTTCACCCGGCGCGTGCAGCGCGGGTTGCCAGTCTGCGGTGCCAGGACCTGTCATTATGTTCATCAAACGTGTTCCCCCTCGCTTATAACGGCTTGCCGGTGGGCTTACCGTCATGTCCGTTGCTGTGTTGATGGTGTTGCAGCGACACCCGACCCGCCTGGATATCACCACTGGCCTGGAGCGTGCCGTCAATGATGGCTGTCGCGCCGCTGCCGCCCGAACCGCTCATGCCGCCCTGGTACGTCAGTTGCTTTTGCACCGTCAGGTTGCCCGTCGCGACGGTGTTTGGTGCATCCAGTAACAGGGTGTGACTCGCCTTCACCGTCGCGTTTTGCGTCTGAATGAGCACAGAGGCCTGGGTGGTCAGCGTCAGGGTCTGTATCTCGCCCCCGATAGCCATCGCATGGTTTTTGCGGTCATACTCGACAAAAGTCCCGTCGGCAAAATCCACCCGCCGTTTATCGCGGTTTGCCACTATGGGTGGGTCAACATCGGAATACACCGCCCCTAACACCACGCCGTCATCGCCGTCAGCATCCAGCAGCAGACTCACCTGCTCACCTAAATCCGGTAGCCCGTAATCCTTGTTATTCTGGGTATTGCGTTGCAATACCGGCAGCCAGGCGGTGCGCAGATTATCACAGGTCGGCAGCCGTACCCGTACCCTGACGTTTTGCTCATCAATCTGGCTGATGGTACCGAACATCAATTGCAGTCCTTTCATCGTTGTTTTTTTCTCCGCGTATCGTCTCTTTTTCATTCAGCGGACCCACGCTGCCATCGGCGTTTACCCCAATCACCTGTTGGGTCGCCGACTGATCCGCGCGAGTCGTTTTCCTGTTCGTGCGCGCCATCGGCCCCTGGCCCAGGGTGAGTTCACAGGTATAACCGCTTTGGCGCGACAGGGCATGGCGAACTTCCGTCATCAGCCACACCCCGGACAGGCGACCAAAAGCGTCAAGCCGCACGGTTAACCCGGCTCGATACGCCGTATTGCCCGCCAGCGCTACCGTCGCCACCCGTTGATATTCATTATGCCGGTTCAGGCCCGCGCACACCTTGGCGGTCGCTTCTTCCTGGCTCCGTGCCCGGCTGTGCAGTCTTAAGGTATCGGCGCTGGTTGAACGTCCCTGTTTTTGAGGCGCCGTTTCTCGCGCCACTTCGCCTATCGTGCCATCGGCCTTGATACCGACCGTGACCAGTTGTTTGCGCTGGCTGTCCTGGTATTTCACCTTGCCCTGCTGATAGATACGGTTAAGCGTATCGCGCAGGCTGTAATGGCTGACGGCTTGCGGGGTAATGACGTTAACCGGCGAGGCTTCTCGCAATCTGATACGTTCAGAAAAAACCAGCGTGTGGGGGGTAACTTTGACGATATAGCCGTATTCCTCCGCCAGACGGCGCAAAAAAGCCAGGTCGGTTTCATGTTGCTGCGTCACCCGATCAAGGGGCAGCGGTGCAATCTGCCCTTCCAGTGTCAGGTGGTGTTTTTGTGCAATCCGCCGGGCGATGGCCGCCAGGGTGGTCTGCTCAAATGCCCGGTAGCTCCGGGTGCGCAGCGCGCTGGTCACCGAAGCGGATAACCCGCGCAGCGACACCGTATCTGGCGGGCCACTGAGTTCTATTTCATCAATCGAAAAGGTGCCACAGGGACGTAATGGCGCGCCGACCATGCCGAGCGCCAATGAGAGCGTATCGCCTTTACCCGGATACCAGGCCCCGCGCCAGCGCCCGGCGCTGTCTTCCAGTTCGACCGTCAGCTCGTCAGACTGGCCACTGAGCTGATCGGTAAAGCGGATCCCGAGCACGTCCGGGGTGATATCGTGCGTGATGTCTTTTTGGCCATAATGCAGGGTCCAGGTCGGGGTCGGTACCGCCTGCTGTCGTTGTGTCGTTAACGTAACCATGGCGGTGTCTCCTCCACGCTGTCCTGGGTGTTAATCAGCGGGATAGCCAGGGTGATGCCGGCAGGCAACACCGGTGTGATCGGAATAGCCGGATTGGCGGCAATGATCCGCACATAGCCCAAGGCGTCACCGTAATAGTGGGCGGCCAGCGTATCCCAGCGCTCGCCCTCACGGGTAATATGTTGCCAGAGGCCTGGGTTATGTTCCTGTTCATGTTGGCTTGCAGACATCGTCCTGTTCTCCTTTAGCGGCGCGTCACCAGATGGCTCGTCAGACGGCTCAGCACCGGTGCGACGTCGTTCCAGGTACTGAGGGCACCGCCCACCTGACCGGCCACCGTATCCAGTGCACCGGGCAGTGCCTGGCCGGTACTGGGGGTCAGGGCACTGAGCGTGTTTTTCGCCTCGCTGGCCGTGGTCGCCCCCTTGCCCGCCGCACGGGTCAGGTGACTGGCCGCAGGGAAATGGGCTTCTAGGCCGGCCAACAACGGGTGCGCCTGTATCAAGGGGGTGGCCACCTCACCTAAGCTATTCATGACCCCAGGGACGCGCGTTAACGCCGCGACCGGATCCGCTTTCATCTGGCGCGCCACCCGGATCGCCTGTGAGGCCGTGGCCAGTGCCGACTGCGCCTGACGGGCCAGACCCACCGCCCGCGATAGCGGTGTACCGGTGGCGATCGTCCGGGTTAGCCCGGTGGCTTTTCTGTTCAGTGTCGTGGCCATCGCCGGCGGCTTAAGTGGTTGGCGCAGATCGCCGGTAAATTCACGCAGACTGATATCGACCTCCAGGCATTGGGCAAACCCGTCGGCATGCGCCAACACCGTGCGGCCCGTGAGCGTGCTGATCACAAAATGCCCCAGGTACTCGCCATTACCGAGCACAAACGCCAGTGCCTGATGGGCACGACAGGCGGCCTGTAGCCGTTGCCATTGCGCGGTCGGTTGACAGTACTGCTGATGAAACCGCACACTTAAACTGTATTCATCGCACTTGTCACCGACCCACTGCAGACCCGGTTTACGGCCAATGCGCGCCTGCTCGGCAAACTCACCGCCGAGGGTGGCTTCCAGCGCGGTAAAGCCGGTCTGTAACTGCACTTCAATCTCACCCAGGATCGCCAGCATCAGTAAAAGCCCCGCCGTTGTTGTTGGTGCATCAGCTGCGCCAGGCGTTTTTCCAGCTCACGTACACTGATAGCCAAGGCATCACGCAACGCCGCCGGGGTCGTCTGCGACTGACCGTTCATCACAATCTGCGGCGCAAAGGTGATCTGTATGCCTGAAAATGCCTTCCCCTGACCGGCAGGGGAGATCGGGGTATCAGGCCAGTGGGGCACACGCGGGGACGGTGGTTGCATCAGCGGCATCAGGCCGCCGACGGCGCGTTCTAACGCGGGCGTGGTGCGGGTTATGCCCAGCACCGCCCCCTGCACAATATTATCCCCCAATCCGGCAAAGACCTTTGAGGGGCTGTGTATGCCGAGCGTCTCCTTAAACCAGCCCGACACACTGTAACCAAAATGGACAATGGTCTCTTTGGCGGCGGTTAAACGACTCTTGATCCCGTTGACCAGACCCTCAATCAGCTGGCGACCCGCATCGGTAAAATTAGCGGGCAGTTCAATATTGAAATACCCCATCACACCGGCGAAGGCTTTATACAACAGACCCAACGGCGACCAGTTAAGGATAAGTGCGCCAACGCCCGCAATACCGCCGGAAAACGCCTGTTTCACCTCAGCCCAACGCGCCTGAAAGAAAGCGCTTATCGGCGTCCAGTAGCGGTAAATCAGGTAAGCGCCGGCGGCAATTGCGGTGATAGTCAGGCCGATAGGGTTAAACATCAGTGCCCGCCCCAGCCACAGCAGCGCCTGTCCGGCCAGGCGCAGGCCCGTCACCAGCCCACCGGCCAAGACCTTACCCAATCGACCTACCCCACCCGCCAGGCGGCTTAAGCGTCCACCCATGCCGAAAGCACTCTGGAGTAATAACCAGCCGGTACGCAGCCGGGTAAACCCGCCCCACAGCAGGCGTATCGGTGAACCCAGCAAATTAAGTGCCAGACGAACAGCCAGCAGTGCGCCCTTAAACAGCAGGAGACCGCCCACGGTTTTGGCGATACCGCTAATCAGTTGCGGGTGGGTTTTGACCCAGGCATTGGCGGCGCGCACATAAGGGAGTACCGTCGCGGCTAAACTCCCTACCGCCGGTTTGAGGGCATCACCGAGACTCAGCGACAAATCCTGACTGGCGATACCCAGCTTTTTCATCTGCTCAATCGGTGATTCAAGACGTTTTTTATAGTCACTGCCTAATACATCCTTGTCCGCGGCTGCCAGGGCTTGTGCGCGGATTTGCCGGTACTTGTCCATATTGGCCAGCATCGGACGCACAAAGGCCATCACCTGCATATCGGCAAACAGTTCACCTAAGCCAAAGTTTTGCTGCAGGGCCAGTAACGCCTTATCGTGGGCAGTATCGTCCTGCAGCGCCATCGCCGATTTAAATTGTGCCAGCGCCTCGGGACTCTTCTGCGCCAGATAGCGTTGCAGGGTATTCATCATCCCTTCAATCGGCGAAATCCCGTGCGCTTTTTGCTGCATCAAGGATTTTTCAATATCGATACCGACATCCCCAAAACGTTTTTGGGTTTCCGGGGCATACAGTTTTTCAAGAAAGTTATTAAAATTGTTCGCCGCTTTATCGGTGCTACCGGCACCCATTTTGGCTACCTGCAAGGCAGCGACCATCTCGGCCACCGCCGCTTTACCCTGGGCTATGTTGGCCATTTGTGGGGCCAGCTCAGGCAACCACTTCACCTGGTCTGCAATTTCAAATGACCCGGCCTTGCCCCCTTGCGCCATGATGTTCTGTACCGCAGCAAAATCTTTTGCCGCAATGCCCAGCGACTGCTGGGTGGTCACCGCCGCCTGCGCCCACAGTTCAGCGGAGGTGCGGGTGGCGGTTGCGCCTCGGGCGATATGTGGCAGATAGGCACGAATATCGTCCAGGCTGTCAATGTTATTGCCAATGAGCGCACTGGTGGCGGCCTGTAAATCGGCCTGGGTCTGGTTGTATTGCTGGCTCCAGGCGCGGATATCTTTGCCCAGTGCGGCCTGGGTGGCTCCGTCGTAACCGGCGGTGATACCCATATCGACCAGATTGTCCTGAAAGGTCATCGACTGCTTGACAGACGGCGCGACCGCGCCCACCGCTGCCGCCGTGGTGGCCCCTAACGCCAATCCTTGCCCCATCAGGGCGTGGCGTTGTTGCCCGGCCATCTGACTGGCCATCAGCGTGCGATGCAAACGGCGATGCTGTTGCTCGAGACGGGAAAGTGTCTGACCCACCCGACCCAGCTCACTATTGAGGTTACGGGCGGCCTGTGCGCCCAAATGACCGTAGCGGGTTACCGCCTGGGTCAGTTGCTGCTGGCGGGATTGCAGGCGACGGGTCGTTTCACCCAGGCTATTGAGGCTACGCCGTGAATCGCCCATCGCTGAGCGAAAAGCACCGGCCACCGCCCCTTTGATCACCACCCCAATCGAAAATATGCTCGACACCGCGTCACCTGCCTCTGTTACACCCGATCACTCTTTATCGGTTTGCCCCGCGTTGCCCGTGTTCCTGCCGGATTTGGGCCGCGGCTTCCTGTAAATAGTCCTCAAACTCCACCACCGTCAGCGCATCCAGCTCACTCGGCTGCCAGCGGAACCATCTCGCCAACAGCGCCTGTGCCTGACGCAGCGCCTTCGGCGACTGCATCCAGCCCCGCAAACTGGCGAAAGTGGCTTTGCAGCTGTTGATAATCCACCAGGTCCATCTTGTCGATATCTTCCGGTATCAGGCCGGTCATGCGGGCAATCAACAGGCTGTCCCAGTCATTGACGTTTTCACTTAAGCGGCGTACCGCCTTGATGTCACTGACTTTGAGCCGGTTTAAGCTGACCTGGGTCAGCCTTTCACCGCTGCCCAGGGCATAAGGGTATTGCAAGCTATAATGAATACGGTCTGTCATCATCACTCCTCGGATTGTCAGGTTAAGCGCCCAGATTGGCGCGATAATCGGTGAGCATATCTTCACCGTTGATTTTAAAAATATTGGCGATCACATCCAGCTCCAGCAGCACCTGGCCATCCATCACCTGCTTGATATAGCTGCAGGTAAAACTGCTGCTCATCTCCGGCACCTCATGCTGCTTAAAGCTGCCCAGGCTATTTTTGCTGAACATCACCGTCATAAACACCGCCACCGGCAGTTCATCCTGGCGACCCTGTGCCGGGTTATAGCGCTGCAGGCTGCCGCGACATTGCAGCGGATACGCCTTGAAGGGATTGGCGGTACGCAGTGCCACCTCTTCATACAGACTGGTCCAGTGAATTTCTCCTTCGAGCTTGTCAAACCCTGCCGGTAACTGAATTTTGCCAATCATCCCCAGCGCCTGATGCTCCTGCTGCACCACGTTGATTTCCGGTAGCTTGATTTCTTTTGCCCGACCCAGCAGGCTATTGCCGTCCAGGTAGACGTTGGCATTGGTTATAAAATGCAGTGCAT
The DNA here is from genome assembly GCF_964020125.1 of Arsenophonus endosymbiont of Crataerina pallida. Classification (NCBI taxonomy): domain Bacteria; kingdom Pseudomonadati; phylum Pseudomonadota; class Gammaproteobacteria; order Enterobacterales; family Morganellaceae; genus Arsenophonus; species Arsenophonus endosymbiont of Crataerina pallida. The sequence goes on from NZ_OZ026540.1 coordinate 2,164,197, forward strand.
TGCCCGCCATCATCTCCTCCTTATCGTTATCTTATTGATCCTGTGCGTCACGCTCATGTGGAAACCCCACTTTTCAGGAAGGTGAGATATTCATTAGTGATTTCCGTCTCAAAGGTCAGGTGCTCCATCGGCGGCGGCGGGGTGTATTTGTAATTCAGTTTCAACTGCCCCAGACTGAGCGCATCCTTGGTGTTGTTCGCCAGATCATACCAGCAGTGAAAGCCCAGCAACGCCCCATCGGCAATCAGCCGACGACCATAGCCATTGACCGATTCGGTCAGCGCATCAATCAGCCCCTGATTAATGGGGCGATCAATATATTGCAGACTGAAATGGCGGATAGACTCATTAATCATGTCCCCGGTGCGCCGCACATTTTCAAAATTCTTCAGGTGCGTCACGGTCGGCCAGGCCGCGGTGCGGTTGCCCCACAGGCGTAATCCGCTACCAAAGCTGTTAAACACCGTGGTAATGCCGTTCTGGTTAAGCAGATTGACCTCGCTATTGGCATCGTCAATGCGCGCACTTAACGGGCGCTCAATGCCGACAATGCCCATCAGTGCCTGATTGGAAGACGACCACCAGAACCCTTTTTCACGGTCAACTTTGGCCCGCAGACCCGCCGCGCGCGCCGAAAGAGGCTCCAGGCGAGTCTGGTTTGTTGCCTTGTCATAGACCTTGATCTGCGGATAACACAGGCGTACCCGATCAGAGGCGGTATTAAAATTAATCGTGCCTTGTGGCCCCCGTCCGGCTATCGCCTGGGCAAACGTCGTCCCCGCTGGGGCATCAATATAGGCGATGGCCTCACATTGGTCGGCCAGGGCAATCATGGCGGTGGCCACGGCATTAAAATGCGAGAAGCCCGGTGCAATCAGTAATTTGGGGCGATAACCAAACAGGCTGTCGGCATTTTCCAGCGCTTTCATACCGGTACGCTGGTCGGCGGCATTGGTGGCACCCAAAACGTCAGCGGCGGTAATTTTTGATACATCCGGGGTGTTATAGGTCACACTGACCGTGCCACCCTGTGCAATGCCGCCGGTGGTGACGCGAGTGACTCTGCCCGTTGCGGATGCCACGGTATAGTCGGTCGTTGCCTTAAACGTGGTCTGCCCATCGATGCTTTTCACCACCATATCGCCCACGGGTAACTGGCTCAGTGTGGCACTGTGGTGCGTACTATCGAAGGTGACACTTTCCGCGGTTATCGTTTTCTGATGGCTTTTTGGGTCAAACACATTGACTACCAGAACCGTCCCGACACCGTGGTCATAGATAGCGCGCAAGGCTTGCGGCAGAGTAAATCCACTCACCTCATCACCAAACTGCGCCGCGTCTTTTTCCGACAGGCACAGGGTTAGGGTATTGACCGGGCCTGTCGGCGCAGTACCGACCAGCCCAATCACGGACGATTTTCCCGTTTTGACCGGACGGGACCCGCGTTCAATTTCCAGCGTATCAACGCCGTGATGGTGTTCTCTACTCATGGGGTGACCTCGTTACTTTTTGTGTCTGCTGGCCCTTTGCCGCGTTTTCTGGCGGGCATCAATAACGCTGTGCTGACCGGCGCGTCGACGGGCCTGGCCTCATCAGCGGGAAGCGTCACGGTGTCGCTCGACAATGTGATGGCCTGTGACAACGGTGCCGTCACGATGGAGTCGACGGGGGTTTCTGCTTTCTGATCCAGAAAGGTTAAATAGCCCTGGGCTTCCAGCCCCAGCACATAATCGTTATCCATCGGCAAGGTCACTTCCTGACCCGGCCAGAACATTACATCCAGGATGCGGCCATCCGGTAAACGTAATGAAGCACCCCCCATCTGTTCGCCGTCATAACGATAACGGGCCATTTTGCCGGTTGGGTGTTGAGCGGCCTGTAAGCGCTGTTCAAAATCCGTCAGCGGTTTTGGCGGTTCAGGGGGCGCATCGGGATAATCAAAGCCCAGAAAAGTCAGATAGCCCTGCGCTTCCAGCGAGACAATAAACGGATGATCGACCGGCACATCGACCACCTGACCGGGATAAAACATCACATCCTGGGTACGGCCATCAGCCAGACGCAGGGGAGCCCCATTCGGGGATTCACCGTTGTAGCGAAACTTCGCCATAAGCCACCTCGTTATTCTCTTTCTTCATGAACTCTTCCCGGGTACGCGGTAAAGCCTCCTGCGGGGCGTCCTGCACAAACCAGGTTTCGGTCGCCACCGTCAGCGCGTATTGCCATAAGCCCTCGGATTGTCCCAAAAAAACCTCATCTATCAGCCACAGTGGGCGGCGCCAGTCCGGCGGCATAAAGCCCCCCACGGCCTGACGCAGGGTATCGAGGGTGGCAATCGCCCCGTCATTACCGTTAAGCTGGCGCATCACCAGGGTCAGCGTGAAATGCAGCACCCGCGGCTGGAATACCATGCCCACATCCTGAATGTCGCCAAAACGTGAGCGGGCAAAACTGAGCAGCACCGCACCGAGTGGATGGTTAAGATGAAAGCGTTCCGGCTGCTCAGGGAAGAAGGTGACCTCCAGCTGCGGTAAGCGTTTTGTCAGCAGGCCCAGGACGGCGCGCATGATATCGAGAGTCATTCAAAGTCCTCCAGTAAGCCGCCGGGGCCGCTAAAGCGCGCCGGACAGGCATGAACATGAAAGGCCCCTGTCTCCGGTATCGCTTGCCCCTGTCCCGCTATCCCGAGCGTTAATTTGCCGTCGCGCAAGGCTTCCAGCATTTTTAAGCTGCCGCGATAAACCTCTTTTATGGCTTCCGGCAATTGGCCTTCGGGACGACGCAGGTACAATCGATGGCTGACCAGATTGACCGCCATATCGCGCAGTACCGTGGGAACGGTTTCCAGTGGCAATACGTAACGACCGCGCAGATGGGCATCAATCAACTCATCGGCGTAGCGGATAGCGTCGTTCATGGTTAGGAAATTGAATGTTAATTATTTCTTTTTTTCTGACCTTAATTGCTGATACGGATGACCGATCTCTAGTTTCACCATCAAGTAGTCGCCTGGCTTTTCGTCAACCAGAGGTTTTTTTATACAATAAATTGAATTTAGTTAGATCTTCCCTACGCGGTTTTCCGTAACCCTCGCGCCTTTTTGACTATCTTACGGCGCATTTCCAGTAATACTTCTGCTCTGATACCCACCTGTACGCTGTTAAAAATCATCCGGCTCCCACATAATATGCATTGATACGGATCCACATTCGTAAAGTGTTTCATCAGCGACGCAAAGCCCGGTTTATGCGGTTTTTTCTTCACCTGCATACCCAGTGCCGCATAGACTTTAGGCAGCAAAATCCCCCGTTTCCGGTTGGCCAGAAAGCCGTAATACCGCACCATCTTAAAATGCTGTGACGGGATATGGCTGATGTAGCGCAACAACATTGCTTCCTGGCTCAGATATTGGGTGCGGTGCTTTCCCGTCCGGTGATCATAGTAATGATGGACAACAGTGCCGCCGTTATAATGACGCAGTTTTGAGGCTGCAACCGGCGGGCGTTTCAGGTAACGGCCAAGATAATTGACATTTTGTCGGGCATGTTTGGTTTTTTTCGCAAAGTGAATTTTCCAGCGCCGCTGGTACTGTGATTCCAGAAACTGACACCATTCCCGGTAGTCGCGGATATGCACATAGCCGGCAGCAGGTAAATTCAGCCCGCCGTAATTCTCTCGAAGTAACGCGATGACAGCCCGGCGCCAGTACCGCTCTACTACTTTCTTTTTGAAGAAAACCGGTCGCCAGACGTCGTGTTTGCGGCATAATCCGCCGCGGGTCACCGATAAATGGATATGCGGGTGTTGGTTAAGCTGACGCCCGTAAGTATGTAGGGCGACAAACAACCCGATTTCGATATTGAGTTTTTCTGCCCATTTCAGCAGGGTTCGAGCGGCACAGGCAAACAACTGATTCAGTAATGGCCAGTTGTGATTAAATGCCGGCCAGAGTTTATCGGGCATAGTGAAAGTGATGTGCTGCCATTCGCAGTCTGGCAAAATGTGTTGCTGCTCGGCTATCCACTGTTCGGTGGCTTTCATCCCGCAGGCGCTGCAGCCTTTGCTTTTGCAACTCTGACAGAAATATTTGGTGTGCGGGCAGTCAGGGGAGTCGCAGCAATAACGACGGATACCCATAGCACCGGTGCCACAGGCGAGCATCCGTTCGACGACCAGTTTAGTCCATTCGGGAACGGAAGAGCCGTATTTCATGAGTAACCGGTTCCAGCCGTCATCTATCTGGAAGAGAAGTTTTGCGGGTCGGGGAATATACATACACCGGATTATAACGGGAGGCGGTTACTAAGGACAGCCATTTACTTACAGCGTCTTAGCTCCCGACGCAGGCGGGCTACTGTCCAGCACCTTGTCGTTAATCGCATTGGGCAGCCGGCCCCCCGTCAAACCATCGACAGAGACATCCTGCGTCAGCTGAACCAGCGTATGGGTTGAGAGCAATTGCCCGATATCGTCGGGGGTGCAGTAGGCCATCAGATACCTCTGACCATGCGGATAATCTCGCCCGCGGCGGTGGCCGCATCCAGTGATACCCCGACCGTCGAAAACGGCAGCGAACCATCTGTTGGCGGGGTTTCTTTCACTACCCGCCCCTCCGTATCCGATTTTAAAATCTGTCCCGCGCTAATCACCCCACCGGCTTCCACCGCCAGAATGCCCAGCACATTAACTGCTACGCTGTCGCCGGTTTTAGCCGCCACTTCAGCGACGCCTAACTCCACACCATTATTCTTGTACGTCTTGCCGTCAAAACCGACCAGACGATGGGCGGTTAATGCTTCAGCTGCCACTATCGTAGTGGTTAAGACTGTCTGTTGCGTGACCATGCTTACGCTCCTTTAATGCCACTAATCAGATAACCGGCTTCACTGCCGACCACCGCTACCTTGTAAATATCGGTGTAGCGGATATTCACCACCTTGCCGCCGACACTATCAAAGCGGTCGGCCAGCGGCATTCCCTGACGGCGGAAGGTGTAGCCAAAGGACGGCCTATGCTCATCCGCGCTATCACTGCCCGCGGAGGCGGGACTGACCACATGCAGCATCAGGTTGTCTTTCCACAGGTCAGTGGTGCTTTTACCGTCTTTGTCTAGCTGGACCGGTGCGCCAATCAGCACCTCATCCACCTGAAATAAATCTTTTAAAATCTCGGTGGTGATACGCTTACGTTCATTCCCGCCCAGTGCGTCTTGCAGCACCTTATGGAAGCGCAACAGCGCCATCACACTGGCCCCCATGGTGATCACATTGGGGCGCAGGCCGATATTGGCGCGCACCACTTCCATACCGGCTTCAATATCTTTCAGCGGATCGCCATTTTTCTTGTTCCAGGCCGCCTCTCCCGTCAAGGCTTTGGTGGCGTTGCTGGCATAGACCGAGGTCGATTGCGCCAGCTCCGCCACATACTGCTCATGGCGCAGCAAAATACCGTCGGTGGCGCGTTTAATGGCCTTGATTTCTTCATTGAACATCGATTCCGCCTGTTCGCGGTAATCGACCGGCACCGCTAAATCATGCTCATCGAGCACGATATCGGTGAACGCCTGTTTTTCTCTTAACAGGATATTGCTGTTGGCCCCGACCGCGCGTTTGGTTTCATACAACGCCAGGCGTCCTTTACCAAAGGTCGGCACCTTAACGCCTTCTTTTTCTACCCTGACGAGAGGAAACAGCTTTTCCCCAATCAGGCTGGTGTTGCGGTATTCAGCGGCAATGTGGGTCAGCACCGGGTCGTTGGCCCGTTTGCTTTTTAAATAATCAGACATAGGACTCTCCTGTCAGGCAGCGCTTCACCGCCGCTTCGTAAGGGATGGACTCACGCGCCTTAAGCGCCATGGCCTGTTGATGCAGCGTATCCGGATCGGATGCCCGCTCACTAAAGGTCAGACTGTTTTGCGGCGTGTTGCATCTTCCCGGCACCGCCCGCTGACTAAAATCAACCAGCGGGGTAGCGCTGGTAAACAGAGACTTGACGGCATCAACCAGTGGTTGGGTTTTGCTGCCCTCACTGAAGGTCAACGCCTGCTCTTTGCCAGACAGCGGATCGTGATCGCACTGCATGTCTTCATTCGACACGACAACCCCTTCTTCGCCTTCACTAAAGGTCACCGGCTTAAGGCCCTTGACCGCCGGCGGCTGGGCACCCAGGAAACCGACGTGTTGCAAATAGTAAATACCGGGCACCGGATTATGGGGTGAATCCGGCGCATAAAATGCGGCAGAGAGTTTTTTGTAACGCCCACTGACCACGGATTCGGCAAATGTCGGCTCCAGTTGTTGTGGTTCGGCTATCAGATCACGTCCTTGCGCAGACAGCCGTTTGATCCAGCCATAAGCTGGGGCATTGGTCGTCGGATGACCGATCACTATCGGCGCTTCATGCAAAGCCGGATCATAGGCATTCGCACAGACATGCAAATCGTTTTCACTAAATGTCACCCGGTCACCGGCTCCGGTAATATAGTGGCCTGGCTTAAGAATATGCAGGGGTTTCATGGCACCTCCATTGACTATCATGGCAGCAGTGTATGCCGGGGCAGCGCATTTCCCTTTTAAAGGGCTTTAAAGATTTTCATTTGCGTCTTTTTTGAAGACAAATGAATGATGAGGCGGCTATCAGAGATAACCGCGTCAGGAAGGGGTTTATAAAGCTTTATAAAGGGCGGAAACGCGCTAGGGTATCGCGTTGTATCATTTAAACACCCGAACGTGTCAGGGAGCGCTTAGCGGAGGCTAGCCTGTTGCAAATAATCAAGGACATCATCGAGCAGCTGGCGTTTGACTTCAGCCTGTAGCCGTCCCGTCTCAGATACTGGCAGATACGGACGGGGTGGTAGCGTCACTGACCCACCGCGCCCCGCTTTCCCACCCTGTTGATGAAGTCGGGCATAAACGCGATTCGTGCCGACCATCGCCTGATGCGCATCATATTCCGGCGTCACGCTGCGGCGTAAATACCCGTCCTTGGAGAGCGTCATGCCCTGGCGGGCGAGTGCTGCGACCGACGGTTGCCAGCGTGGCCGCCCCTGCGCCTCAAAGTTCAGGTCGGTAGCCGTTTTCAGCGTTTCAGACCAGCGTCGCATCAGTGGGGTCAGGTCGTAAGCGGCTTTCTCCAGTTGCTTCAGTGCCTGTTTAAGGTCGTTATCGGTTATCTCAACCGACAGAATATTAGCGGTCATTCCGTTCTCCCAGTGTTTGACGGGCTAATGGGTGTAACGGCCCCTGATAGCGGGTTAAGTCCGGTCGATACCCTTCACCGGGATTATACGACCAGCCGATATCCGGGGAAAACACCGTATGATTGTCGAGTGTCAGCTGCGCTACCGGCTGCATTTCGCCGGTTTTGCGCGACACCACTTGCAACGACCAGCGCAGACGGTCACCGGATGTTTCCACTGTTAGCCCACGCGCGTTGACATCCCGCGCTGACAGGGCTATCACACTACAGCGACAGCGCCAGCCATTGGGCGGATAGAGCGCGCGCCATACCGGGTCATCGGCAGGAAACACCCGGCCATGCAGTGCCAGATGGCTTTTGCGGGTACGGTTATCGCGTATCGCCACATACATCCAGTAGGGACGGGCCGCGACATTCTCCCGCATTTCTGCCCAGCGCCCGGCGTTGTACAGGGTAGTGAGATTGGTGCGGTAAATGGTCTCCAGTCGCTGCGGGCTGCCTAATTGCACCGTCACCGGCTCCCCGCTCACCGGGTCGTGGGTATCCTGTTGCCCCCACCATCCCTTGGCCTGCAGTGTTGGGGTTAATTCACGGGCAAACCACTGGCCGGTTTTGCCTTCCGCCAGGGTGGTTTCCAGCGCCTGATACATGTCCTGCAGAATATCCAGTTGTGTCACCTTGGCCACCGTCGCGCTCTGGGCATGGGCGGCTTGCCAAACGTCCCGCCAATCCCAGGAAAAGGTAAAGCCTTTGGCTTTTAAGTAGGCTATCGCTCGTTTAGGCGGCAGGCTAAACAGCGCCGCCAGTTCGTTATCATTGAGTGTCGGCATGTAATCTCCCCCAGACGTTGGCAACAAACATCACCCGAGCTAAGGTCTCCTGGAGCGCGTCCGCCTGCATCTGTGGGTAAACGGTGCTGAGTTTTTCTATCAGGTCACCAGGGGAAATACCCGATTTCACCGCCTGAAATAACGGTGCCAGTAGCGGTTGCAGGGTGTCGTCCAGCGTGCCGCTTTTCATTAGGCTGTCCAGCGCCCGGTCAAGCTGTGCTTGGGCCTCAGGCGCGGTCTTGGTTTGGTCCTCAGCAAAGGTCAGCGCGGGTGCGGAGGGAGCAGTGGCGTCTGGCTCGCTTTCCATCAGCAAATCGCCTAGTTGCAGGCCATATTCACGCTGATAGTATTGCGCACTGAAAAAGCCAGCGGTTTGCGCCAGACTCAGGTCACGCTTGGCCTGCACCTCATCAATGGTCTCCTGCTCCCACAGTCGCCAGGTTGGCACCGGCACATCACCAAAGTTCAGCTCAACCAGCCAGCGGAGTATCTGATTCACCGCACTCATCACCATCACCGCATCGCCATCGCGGATATCGGCGGCGACTTCCAGACCGGCCTGGGCCGAGGCGTGATTGGTTTCGGCTTCGGTAGTCTGGTTCTGACCCAGCAGCGCAATGGTAATTTCACTGCGGGCCATCTCAATCAGGTCTTTATACAGACTGCTCGACGCACCTTTGGTGGCGGGCTCCTTGAATTCAATGCTGCTGTCATCAGGGATAACCGCCACCGCATCCTGCACCATCTGCTCGAGGGAGTGCAGCAGCGGGCTGATATGCGCCTGGTCTTGGCCACGCGGATGATACCCGACTACCCAGGGGGTGCCGTACTTTTCACTGAAGCGCATCCAGAACGACCAGCCGGCCTTCTTGAACGTCACCGGCCAGAAGCACAGCGACAGGTCGGCAAAGCCGTAGGGGTTATCAAAGGTGGCGTCTTGCGTCGCCACCACAAATTTGCGCGGCGGTAATAACTCGCCCGCCAGTCCCAACTGCTGGGCCTGAAAGCGCAGACGATTCTCCGTATCAAAGGTAAACCACTCCGGCGGCTTGCCCACCACATCGGTGACCACCAGATGTCGACCGTCTTTTGCCCAGGTCAGTTCGGCGGGTTGATAGCCAAAAAAGGCCGCCTCCAGTAGTTCACCGATGAGTCGGTTCATGTCCCACTGCGCCAGGGTCTGTTCAATAAAGCGCACCACAGGCGCAGGTGCCTTCCCCGGCTCCAACCCGCGCTCCAGGCATTTAACCGCCGATTTGCGCCGCCGGATACTGCTACCCACCAACGGCTCAGCACGTAACTGGCGGTAGACGCTAATCGCCTGGCCTCTGGCGCGTAATATCGGGTCGGGATTGGGTAAATGGCCGAACAGTTGCCCCAGGCCCGCCGGACTGCGGGCGCGGGTGGCAATGTCACCGAACAACGCTTTTTTATCGATAATCATCAATATCCCTCCAGCAAGGATGAGGCCTGCCGTGGGCAACAGGAGTAAGCGCGCACCGGGCCGTGGGGTTGGTCGGCGGCGTTAAGCGCTAAAAACAGCGCCCAGGCACGGTCAGCGTGCCCGGCGGCATCGCTCTCGGCGACAAAACGCGGCGCGCCGGTCGGACTCATCACTTTTTTTAGTTTATGCAAATCGGCCCGTAATGCACCATCACCCTGTGGCAGTCGCAAGCGGCGGTCTTCAAATACCTCTTTACCGCGTGTCGCCAGCGTCAGCTTGTTGGGGGGCGTGAATAACACCCCTTCGACCCGCGTACTGCCATGACGGCGTTTGGCATCTTCCACCGGCTTTTCGCCGAGACCAGTCTGGTCGATACAGCACCGCAGCACCCGGTAGTGGGCAAAGACCGCATCGAGCAGCGCATCCTGTTCGGCAAAGGGGGCGCGCTTGCGGGTAATGATGTCGCGCGTCCAATACACATCGCCCACCTGCTCAATCACCCATACCACAAACAGGTCATGGCGCAGACCGATATCGACCCCAACAAAACAGGGGCCACCCTGATAGTGCTCTGGTTTGCCGGCCTGCGGGTGTTCAACGCCATCAATCAGGTCATAGGAAAGCCATGCGGCGGCTTCATCCAGCCAGTGCAGTTCAAATTCCTGCGCCCAGGCATCGTCATCATTGAGCGCCTGTTTGAGGGCGGCCACATCCCGTGGCAGGCCGTCTTTGACCGCCTGGTAAATATCGACCCGATGGCGCGACCAAACGCTGTCCAGCGACGGGTCGGTCATCAGTTCATAAAACTTGTTGCCTTTGCCATTGGGGGTGGAGGTAACGCGCAGCTTGTAGCCGTTTGATATCACCGGAAACAGCGCCGCCCAGATTTTACGGCTGTCGGCATGAAAGGCAAACTCATCCAGAAACACATTGGCGGCAAAGCCGCGCGCCGTATCGGGGTTAGCCGGGAGTGCAGTAATGCGTGAGCCGCCGGGCAACACCGCCTCCAGCATGGTGTAACGTTCGCTGCCTGGGCCTTTGATACCGCCTTCAATTTCACGGATAGCCAGACCGTACACCTGACAATGCTTTTTAACCCCTTCCTCCATCGCTTCTTTGGCCTGGCGCTCACCGCGCGATAAAATCACCCAACGCGCCGACCCACCGAGGGCTTCCACCCTGAGACAGTCATCGACAATTTCCAGCGTGGTGGTAAAGGTCTTGCCGGTCTGGCGGGCAAAACAGCCAATCTTGAAACGGGCGGGATCTAACATCCAGTGTTGCTGATACGGGTAGAGTGTCACGTTTTTGCTCATGTGATAATCCCGTAAATTTCTTCACGCACCCGCTTCAGGGTATCCAGACTGACATGTCCTTTGCCTTGCTGTTGGGCTTCCTGCTCCAGCGTGGCCATTTCCGCGCTGATTTTTTTAAGCTGGCCTTGCAGTTTTTTCAGGCTGACGCTGGCATGAATAATGGGTGCCAGATTTTTCGCCATGCGGGCAAAGCGTTCAGCCCGTTCAACCGGCGATCCCGCTTCTTCCTTGATGGTTTGTGCCTCCAGCAGGCTATTGAGTAATTCAGTCTGCACCAAAGCCATAATGGACTCTGAGCGGGTATCCTGGTCATCCGGCGCACCCTTGGTCAGTTGCCGCGCCGCTTCAGTCGCGTCACGAATAGCGGCAAAGCGGCGCTGTACCTTCTGGCCATAGCGGGAAATCTGCGCCCGACCGATGCTGTACCCTTTCTCACGCAGCAACGTCTCCAGCTCGCGGTAGCCACTGAAATTACGCTCGGTCAGCGCCCGGTCGAGCCATTCACGCACCGAGACGGGTAAGACTTCGATATGACTGCGCGGTGCCATCGTCACTCTCTCCAGTATTTGGCCGGGCGGGCAATGCCGGGGATATCGTCGGTGACGTATTCCACCAGATTCACCCCTTCCGGCGTCAGCGTGACCGTCCATGAGCGCGCCGGCGGTCGGGTCAGGCGAACCAGACTTAAGCCCTCAAGGAACAGCAACTCTTTTTGCAGCTCCAGCATGGTCATGTCCGGGTAGAGCGAATGGCCCACATCCCACAGTAGCCGGTCATTGGCCGGATAGGGCCGCGCCTTGTTGACCACCTGCAGTAACACCCAGCGCAACCCTTCACGGCGCGCCTGTTCGGTCTCTATCATCCTTATCCTCCTGCCACCTGACGCAGTTGTATCGTTTCCAGCTTCTGGTAAATCGCGTCAAACCGTGACTCCACCACCTGCTGATAATGAATAAATTCGTCACGCCGGACGTAACGCTCCGGCACCTCCACTTTGAACTCCAGCACCTCGCGCTCAAGGCGTACCCCTTTATCGGACGCCTCGCGCATCAACCGCTCGAGTGACGCAAACCGTTCGGTCTGACGCTTTTCGGTCTCCCGGATAAACCACCGTGCCAGCCCCGCGAGAAAGCCCGCCAGCCCAAACAGATAGCTCACCAGTACCCAGAAATCGACCTGTAATGTCATGGTTGTGATCCTTCAATATAATCCAGTAATCCATTTACCTGTGCCCGCCAGACCTGGCATTGCTGGCCGTTGTCGGTGATATTGGCGAGGATATCGCGCTGGGTAACTGGACTCGGGGTGTGTCGCTCGCCAGGGGTCTCAGCTGACCGGGTCGTGTTGCCAGTGCCGCCGGCAGCGGCGGCAGGGACTGAACCGTCAACGTCTGACAGCCCGAGGGCGGCGTTGTAGTGCTGCACGAAGCCACGAGTAAACACGCAGGCCACAGTATGTGCCTGGCCTTTTTCATCCCGCCAGTGTTGGGTAACATCATCAATCTGCCTTGTTAATTGTTGGGTTTGGGTGCGAAGTTGTGCAATGCGATTCAGGTAGTTCTGTTCGGCCTGATGCGCTACCTTCACCTGATGGGTAAAACGCTGCTGCAGGGCATTTAGGGCTTGTGCGGCCTGCTCAGCGCGCTGTTTTTCCTGCATGGCAAACGTCTCGCGCAGCTGACTGAGGGTTGCCGCGCACCGTTCGGTTGAGCGACCTGCGCCTTGCGTGTAGCCGTGCCACCAGGTGCCCGACAGCAGCGCCATTACCAGCACCCCGCCGAGGCTTTTGATGCTGACTGCACTAAACACAGCTTGCCCCTCCCCAGGTCAGGTAACGCGGTGCCAGAGCGTGTAAAATACGGCGGGGATAATGACGATTCTCGCGCCAGGCGCTCACGCCACGTCCGGCATTGACCCGCTCAACGCTGTCAAACCAGCGACCACCATCAAACCCCAGCTGTTTCGCCAGGCGGCGGTCACGCTGGACCCAGCCCAGGCCACCGTTGTAGGCCGACAGGGTCATCGCCATACGTTCACAGTGATCCACCGCCGACAGGCGTTGCCATAGCCAGTTGTCAAAACTCACCACTGCCCGCAGGCTCCAGCCCGGATTAAGCGGCGCTTTGGCCGTCAGCTCCGGCATTAATTCCCCAATCCAGGCGGTGGTCGCGGGCATAAACTGCCCCAGCCCCTGTGCCCCGATGCGGTTGGTGATACCCGGCTGCCAGCTGCTTTCGTGCTCAATCTGCGCGGCAAAATCCGCCACTTGCGCATTAAGGCCCCACACCAGACGGGCATTGCGTATCAGGTCAGTCCGGTACGGGAGTGCCGCTTGCGGGGGACGGGCGGCATTCACATCAAAAGCACCACCCAGCAGTAGCATCAGCAAAAAGGACAGCATAATGCCGGGTGTGTTATCGGGGTGTTGGTGATAATGCATACTCACAACCCCATCGCCACAGCAAGGCATACAGCGGCCACAATCACCGCGCGCCGCAGTTGGGCGGCGGCAAACACCTGATGGCAGCCGCCGCGCACCGGATGTCGGCCTTGAGCCACCTCAGGGTGGTCGTGGTGCAGGTATTGACCGGGTCGCGCTTTGGGGAACAGCGAACGGTCAAGCCAGTAACCGACCACCGCTGCAAGGGTAATCAAAGCCAGCTTATAGACGACCACCGGCAGTTGCTGGGGTGAGACCAGGCCAATCACCAGTAACAGACCAGCCGCAGTGAGCAACCAACCGCCGAGGCGCGGGGTTTTAAAGGAGGTCAAGGTCAATTTTTTTCGGATTTTCATCACCATCTCCCTAAGAATCAGGCCGACAGTGTGGCAAGAGAGTTCGCTAACCGCTTTTAAAGCGGTTTACTAGTGGGAATAACAGGGCGTTGTTAGATTAGCCTCAGTAATTGCCCCGAATGGGGCAAGGGAAAAAGCGCGACCCACCCGGTGCGTCAACACCGAGCAGGCCGTCAACACACAGCACCGACCTGTGAGTCAACCGTGGCGCTTTCCGTTCTCGAGAACAGGAAAGAGTCTACATTAATTTCCATTAGTGAAAAAGGCTTACAGACAATGCAGCAACATTTTTTACCGATACTGCCCTGGATAGGCGGTAAACGGCGGCTGGCAAAACAGATTTTACCGCGCTTCCCGGCGCACACCTGCTACGTGGAGCCGTTTTGTGGCGCAGCGGCGCTCTACTTTATGAAGTCTCCCAGCAAAGCGGAGGTCATCAACGATATCAACGGTGAGCTGGTCAATCTCTATCGGGTGCTGAAACACCATCTGGAAGAGTTTATGCGCCAGTTTAAATGGGCGCTGGTCAGCCGGGCAATGTATCAATGGTTAAACATAACGCCGACCGAAACCTTAACCGATATCCAGCGCGCGGCCCGCTTCTATTACCTGCAAAAACAGGCGTTCGGCGGCAAAGTGGCGGCGCACACCTTTGGCGTGACCACCACCACAGGGCCACGCCTGAACCTGCTACGCATGGAAGAAGAGCTGTCGCTCGCTCATTTGCGATTATCACGCACCACCATAGAACAGCTTGACTGGGCCAGCTGCATTGCCCGTTATGACCGTCCGCACACGCTGTTTTACTGCGACCCACCGTACTGGGGGACAGAAGGCTATGGCGTGGATTTTGGACTGGAGCAATATGAAAAATTAGCGGGTATGGGACGGGATTTAGCGGGAATGATGATTATTTCAGTTAATGATATTCCTGAAATGCGGGCAGTGTTTCAAGGCTTTGCGATGGAGAGCGTCCCGATCCGCTATACGCTTAATAGCAATCAGCCCACCCAACGGCGTGAGCTGATTATCACTGTTAAATAACTCTCTCCGCTGCAACGGAGGAGGAAAGGTTAAGCACGGTGACGGGAGGCTTTTTTCTCAGTCATGGCGGCAAGAGTACGTTTTGCAACCTCTTGCGTTTCGCCAGGAATATGCCGGAAGAACGTTAGCACCTCAGCCTCTTCTTCATCCCGCACCACATCGAGCGCACTGGCTTCATCGCTGCGATCACCTGTCATCACATAATTGAGATCAACTCCCAACGCTTTCGCCGCGATTAAGTAGCCTGCATCAGGATGGCGTTCGCTTTTTTCGTAGTTGTACTGGGTGAGTTTTTTGACCCCACAGCGCTCGGCGAAGATCTCCTGGCTAAGACCGAGCCGCAGGCGCTCTGATTTGAGACGGTCTCCCACCCCTTCTAGCGTTAATGTCACCCACTGCTGAGTATCGAGCGGAGTCTGTTCATCGCTTGCAGCCGCCGTAGCGGTTTTGCCAGCCAGTTGTTGGCTTAGCTGTTGCAGTTGCTTCTCTTTTTCAGACACCAGTTGCTGGCTGCGTTTAAGGGCTGCTTCGTCTTTCCGTAATGCCGTCTTCAACTCCCTGACTGACATGCGATCAACCTCATCGAGCGTTAGGCCTGCGATGGTGCCACCTTCAGCGAGTTCGACTAAGTCCTCATCATCTTCAAACATCAGCTCATAGAGTTTGGTTTTACACAAAACTGACAGCGATGTCATTTTTGATTGAAGGCTTGGCGATAGGTATTTAAGCGCTGCCTGCATCATTCTATGTGCTGTTTTTGGTACTAGCCCTAATTGCTCTGTAATAATGTTCGTAAATGTCCCATGGGGTTCATTCTCTTTGATGATGATGAGCCGCTTCCCTGCCTCCAGCATGGCTTCGGCACTCTGTGCCATATAGAAGCGCGCTTCATGCACAATGCGCTCGCGTTCATAGGGCAGGCCATCCCCAAAACGTGCCATTACCTCTTGTTGGGCACTTTTTTCTGTATTTTTTTCAGGGTATGCAATTGCCCCCCCCCCTCGCAATCGTGATATTGTCCGCCGTATTCACAGATAGGCTAGTTGCCGCTTTTTTCTTTGCCATACAGGTCTCCTTTAGGCCGATAACAGCCCGTGATTTTTAACTATGATAAGAAATACACAAAAACAAACAAAAAAGACTTTACATCATTTTGTATGTTAATGTATATTTATTTTTAACTTTTTATGACGGAGGTAACACCATGTCACTGCAACACCCTGCCGACTTTAAGCGCTGTTTTTATAATCGTGTCTACCAGCACTATCGCTCCATGAGGGCTTGGGCCAAGGCCAACGACTTTAACCACAATCATGTATCTATGCTACTGAATGGCCGCTGCCAAGGTTGGCGCGGGGAAGCACGCAAAATCAAACAGGCGATTGAACAGATGATGGGTTCGCCGATGCCATCGGGAAAAAAGCGCCATAAAAAATAACATTCGCCTGTTTCACTGACGGTAACACAATTTCCATTAATGAAAAAGAGGCATCCGATGAAAAACACCTTATTACTGCACCCTTCTTCACGTACACGGCGGGCGCTGCGGATTTTGAAAGCCATGAAAGGGCATTACCGCGACGGGCTGTCCAATAAAGCCTTGGCGGCGCTAATCAATGACTCTGCGGCCAATATCAGTCGCACCCTGCCATTTTTAGTGGAAGAAGGGATGATTGAAAAACGCCTCAATGGGAATTACGCCCTGAGTGAAGAATTGATACAGATTGCCCTGGCCTTTTTCGATGAAACCGAACGGGCGCAAATCAAGATGGCAGAAAGATGGGGTCGCTGCGTAGCCTCATCGTCAAAACCGTAAGAGGACAAAATAATGGGTAGAAAAGCGTTACCGATGACGGCTGAAATTGCCCCCCAGCAGCCTTTGGCACCGGATTTAATGAACAACCTTAACGCCTTGGCTGAACATCAGCAGGCCATTATGGAGAAGTACGGTGAGGGACTGCCCTATGAGCGGGAGCGCATTGTGCATGAAGCGCGCTTCTATATGGCACAGAGTGCCGAAGCCATGCTGGAGGCAGGGAAGCGGCTCATCATCATCAAAGAGAATGAACCCCATGGGACATTTACGAACATTATTACAGAGCAATTAGGGCTAGTACCAAAAACAGCACATAGAATGATGCAGGCAGCGCTTAAATACCTATCGCCAAGCCTTCAATCAAAAATGACATCGCTGTCAGTTTTGGGTAAAACCAAACTCTATGAGCTGATGTTTGAAGATGATGAAGACCTTATACAGTTGGCCGAAGGGGGCACCATCGCGGGCCTGACGCTAGATGAGGTCGACCGTATGTCGGTGCGTGAACTCAAGGCAAAACTGCGAGAAACAGAAAAGATGCTGGAAGCTAGCCGCGACCGAGTCAGAGAAAAAGAAGAAAAAATCAATAAACTGAGTGACAAGCTGATACTCGATCAACATCGCCCATCAGGGGAAGAAGGCATACGCCAGCTCCGCGAAGAAGTTGCCCTGGTCGGTTTTGATGTTAAAGCCATATTAATGGGCCGCTTTCGGGAAGGGCTGGAAAAACTAAGCAGCCACAGTGGTGATATCACGTCCCACGCCGATTATCTAGCGGGCTTACTTAATGATATTGAGTTTGAAATCAATGTGTTACGCAGTGATTTTTCATTACCTCACCACGCAGTATCAGAGTTGGTACCCGACTGGGCAAAAGCCGATGCGGATGCCGACGATGCGGATTTTCAGTTACCGGAACACCTGCGCAGTACCGGACAGGATAATGTCGAGGAGGTGGTGTCATGAACCCCATCCTGACCGAACGCCTGTTAACAATAGCCCAGACCGCCGAAAGAGCCGGACATGGCGGCAAAGACGCGGTGTATCAGACAGGATGTCAGGCACTCGGTATTTCCAAAGCCACGCTGCTGCGAAAAATCAAACAGGTCAGTTATAAACCGCCGCGCAAACAGCGGGTGGATTATGGCACCAGCGCCCTGACCCGCGACGAAGCCCTGCTGATATCCGGCGTGATGATGGCCTCGCATCGCAAGAACGGCAAGCGCCTTTACAGCCTGGAGCAGGCGGTTAATGACCTGCGGGCGAACAACCTGATTAATGCCGGGTATATTGATAACGAGACCGGCGAGTGGTTCCCTCTGTCGGTGGATGCCATCAGCCGGGCGCTGTTCCGTTATCGCCTGCACCCCAACCAGTTAGGCGCACCTGCACCCTGTGTACAGGTAAAAAGCCTGCACCCCAATCATGTTTGGCAGCTGGATGCGTCGCTGTGTGTGCTCTATTACCTGAAAAACCCAGGCAAGCGGCGCACGACGCGTGACACCGGCCTGCGCATGATGCGTGAAACGGAATTTAACCCCAACAAACCCAAAAATCTCGACCGCATTGTTAACGACCGCGTCTGGTCATTTGAGTTGACCGACCACACCAGCGGCTGGATTTATGCCGAGTACCGCTTTGGCGGCGAAACAACACAAAACTTTACCGATGTACTGATTAATGCCATGCAAGAACGCGGTGGGGCCGACGTACTGCATGGCGTGCCGCGCATCCTTTATGCCGACCCCGGTTGCGCCCTGGTCTCGTCCACGATGTGCAACCTGTGTCAAACCCTCGGTATTCAACTTATCGCCCATAAAGCCGGTAATGCCCGCGCCACCGGCTCCGTGGAAAAAGCGCGCGACATTCTCGAGTGCCATTTTGAATCCGGCCTGCGGTTTGTGCAAGTCAATCATATTGATGAACTGAACCGCCTGGTCGGGTTGTGGCGTAAAAAATATAACCGTACCGCATTGCATCGGCGTACTGGCATGACCCGCACCGAATGCTGGTTACGGATCACCCCGCAGCAGTTAATCAAGGCACCGTCCGTTGACGTATGCCGTGAGCTGGCAGTGAGTCAGCCGGAAAGCCGTAAGGTCACGACGCATCTTCGCGTGTCGTTCAGGGGCAGCGAATACGATGTACGGCAAGTCCCCGGCGTTTGCGTGGGCGACACCGTACAGATAGTGCGTAACCCCTGGCGCGACAGTGAAGCACAGGTGGTGATAATGAATGAAGACGGACTGGAAGTCTTTTGCCGGGTGCCGGAAGTGGCGAAAGACGACTACGGTTTTGCCCTCAACAGCCCGACACTCGGCGAATCGTTCAAGGCATTACCCCATACCCCGGCGCAACACCATCTGGCGGAAGTCGAGCAGACCCTGTATGGCACCTCGACGCCAAGCGAGACTGCCGCTGCACAAAAAGCCAATGCCTTACCCTTTGGCGGACGCTTTAACCCTTATCTTGACAATGAACGCGATACCCCACCGATTTACCTCCCCAAACAGGGGCAGGCCTCCACGGTTTGCGCGCCGCGTTTTGAAGAGCGATTAAACCCGGTCGTGGTGGTTCAACAGTTGCGGGCGCGTTTTCAGGCGGCAGGCAAAACCTGGCGCAGTGAATTTTACACCATGCTGACCCAGCGCTTCCCGGACGGTATTCCGGCTGACCAGGTCGACGCACTGGGTGATGAACTGATGGCCCTGTCCACCGAGGTGGTGGTCAGTCTGGCCAGTCACGGTTAACGGGAGGCCATCATGCTGAAACTGAAAACCCTGTTACAACAACACAACCTGACGCAGGCGGCACTGGCCCGCGCGCTTGACCTTTCCGAGGCGACGCTGGCGCAGATAGTCAATCACCACCAGTGGCCAAAACAGGACACCGACACGCTAAAACACCGTATCCGGGCCTGGCTGCGTGACCAGAGCATAGAGGCGGACGACTGCTTTGACGGGGTCACGCCCGACGCCAAGGAAAAGAACACACCACCTAGCAACGAGGAAGACACCATGTTACTCAAAAAACAGGTATTACTGCCTGCCACCAAAAAGCATTTTGGGCTGTTTCGCGCTCCGTTTGATGACCAGGCCATACAGGGGAATGAAGATGTTTTTTTAACCCCGGAGAGCCGTTATGTGCGTGAGGCGTTGTACCAGACTGCCCGCTATGGCGGCTTTATCGCGGTTATCGGTGAATCCGGTTCGGGTAAAAGCACGCTGCGACGTGACCTGACTGACCGCATTTATCGGGAAAACGCCCCGGTGGTGGTGATTGAAGAAGCCCATTGCCTGCCCATCCCGACCTTAAAGCACCTCAAACGCTTCTTTGAGCTGGAAGATGGCTTTAAAAAACTGCTGTCCATCGTCCTGCTGGGACAACCCGAACTGAGCGAAAAGTTATCCGAGCGCCTGTCAGCGGTCAGGGAAGTGGTACAGCGCTGCGAAGTGATTGACCTGCCGCCGCTGGATGAACACCTGACCGACTTTCTTGATTTCAAGTTTAAACGCGTCGGTGGCGACACGAGCAAAGTCCTTGGCCCGGATGCGATACCGGCACTACGTCAACGCCTAAGCTGGCTGCGCCCAAAAAAAGACACGCCGGTCAGTCTGCTTTACCCGCTGGCTATCGGCAATCTGGTGACCGCCGCCATGAACCTGGCCGCGCAAAACGCCATTCCGGTTATCGACGCCAATATTATTCACAGTGTGCATTAAAGGAGGTTTTTATGTTGAACCCCGCCGTGACCATTAAAAACCCGTCAGCGATGACCTACCAGGTTATCCAGCAACAGTTCAGGCACTGCCTGTCGGTGATGGACAAACTCAGCCAGGAAGGTTTTATCGTCAGTCAGTTTACCGTTGATGGCTATAGCCGTCCGACCATTATCCTGCTGCATGACCGACGGTGTGATGCCTTACATCAAAAGGGCCATGCCGTTCGCTATGCCCTGGGTACTGACCGTCAGGGCCGCTGGGAAAAATACCAGTTCCTGCAAGATAACTGCCGAATAACCTGGGAGGTACGTTAATCATGAAAACACGACCTGTCCGTATTACCGCTCGCCAATCGGTTTATCTGGAAAAAACGGTGGATATTACCGAACAGGACTATGAAACCTATTTGTCAATTTGCGAGCACTGCCGTGATTTTGATGAACAAGACCAGCGTCTTGGTGAAATAGCGGCCCGATACCACATGAATTTATTTGAGCATATTCAACACAGTGACGCCCTTGAAGACATTATTTTCGAGCGCGTTTAATTCCCGACGTTGTTAATTAAAAGGTAAAAAAAGATGGCAAAGAAAATAACGCGGCTTAAAGCCGCGGCGGGTACCTGCACGCCGCAAACCCGCGAACAGGTGATGGACGATATTAAACGGATGGGCGATATCCAGCGGGAAATGACCCGGCTGGAGACGCAGATTAATGATGAAATCGCACGGTTAACCCATCAGCATGCGGCTGATATTGAGGCCATGAAAGCCCGGATAACCCTGTTGCAAAAAGGTATCCAGACCTGGTGCGACGCCAACCGGGAGGGGCTGACCCAAAACGGCAAAACCAAAACCGTTAACCTGATAACCGGCGAGGTGTCATGGCGCAACCGCCCGCCGTCCGTGTCCCTCAAAGGGATGGACGACATCCTGCAGGCACTGGAAGAAAACGAACAGACCGACTGCATTATTCGCAAATCACAGGTGGATAAAAATGCCCTGCTTAAAAAGCAGGACACCATCCAGCGACTGAATATTCCCGGCATTACGTTTCGCAACCAGCTTGAGGATTTCATTATTACCCCCTTTGAGCAGGAGGTGACACCATGATAAAGAAAAACAGGTTTTCTTTAGATCAAAAAATTAACGCTCAGCTTAAACGGGTGGGAATCGCACACGAGCGTTTCCGCAACGAATGTAATGCATTCTTTGATGAAATTTCCGAACTCACCTTGTTAATCAATGATATCACTGAACAAAAGCGTCGATCCTGCAATAGGCTTTATCAGAGGATAAAGCCTATGTGCCGTGAGGCTGAGAAAAGCTTCAGTTTAGCTATGCATTACCTATTTGAAAATCAGCCTTATGCGGCTTATTACGAGTTCAAGGTAGTTCAACAAAATATGACTGCATTGATGGCATTACTGGATAAGGACATTACATCATGACCATTACCTGCATCAGCTGCCATCAGGCAACAAACCACCTCAATCCCATCCAGGCAAACATCACTCAACAACCGGAAAGCGGCGAGTGGGGGATTGACCTGTTACTGACCTGTCCACACTGCGGACAGCCGTATAGCGCCTGGGTACTTAACTGGGATATTCATCCCTTAACGGGTACGAAGGTACATTCACCCTCGACGTCAACCCTACCCCATCATCAAACGCACGAGGGAAATAAACCATGAACCTTGACCTTTGGTTAGTTTTTTTAGGGGGTGCCTTGCTCAGTGCTGTATTACCCGGCGCTGGCGCTATCCTCACCCTTAACCATGCCTTCCAGCGGGGATGGCACAAGACACTGCCGCTGATTGCCGGTCAGGCGACGGCATTAGCCTTGATGGTGCCCATTGTGGCACTGAGCACGGAAGCCTTGCGCGCTTCAGCGGTCGCCTGGCCGTTGCTGAAAGGCATTAGCGTACTCTGGCTCCTGTTTGCCGTCTACCGAACCTGGCGTGCGCCAGTCATCATGGATGTCTACGATGTCGTCACATTGACCCGTGGCGCGCAACGGTTCTGCTGGGGTTTTCTGACCGACATCACCAACGCCAAAGCGCTCGCTTTCCTGCTTGCGACACTGCCGGTCTTTCTTAATCCGTCCCAATCGTTAGGGCCACAAATTACCCTTATGACCCTGACGATGGTAATGGTCGATGCGCTGATGATGACGCTTTACGCGCTCATTGCCGCCCGCTTGCGGCCTTATTTTCAATCGCCCGAAACCCGTCAACAACAAAACCGCCTGTTTGCCGGTTTCCTGGTGTTCATTGCGTTCAGTCTTTGTTTTGTTGAACACCCGACCTTAATTCAGTAAAAGAGGAGAAATCACGATGTGGATATTAATTTTAGCGCTCTACGCCAGTCCCTATGCCGGTAATGTTTTTTCCACGCTGCATACACAGGAGTTTGATACGGCAAGCGCCTGTCAACAGGCCGCCAAACAGTTCGCAGAAAAATTTGAAACCTTCAAAGATATCGATGCCAAGGCGATTTGCGTGAAGAAGTCATAGTGGAAAAGCGGTATTTTACGCATTCAATTGAATAATAAAGATATTCATTTTATAATCCTTCAAAACCCGAAGGATTATTTTTTTATTAATGGCATAAGGAATCCTGACCCAGACGACAACGATAAAGGACGCCTCCGATGACCCGACAAAAATACCTGCAGTTAATCCATATTGCCGCCCACCACCTCAAACTAGATGACACGACTTACCGCCAGATGCTGCACAGGCTAACGGGGAAAACATCAGCAAAAGCCCTGAATATCGGTCAACTGGCGCAAGTGTTAAACGCCTTGAAGACACAAGGCTTTCGTATCCAGCCGACTCAACCCACGACGAAAAAGCAGACCGACCGTCCGCAAATCCAGAAAATGCAGGCCCTGTGGCAGGCAATGGCCGATGAGGGCATTGTCCGGGATGCGTCAGCAAAAGCCCTGGCCCACTTTGTTAAACGGGAAACCGGCTGTGATTCGCCTTACTGGCTAGATAGCCAGCAGGCCAGCCAGGTTATCGAGAAACTCAAGCAGTGGCAAAAGCGCGTGGTGAGGGCAACCTCATGCTAGAGCATACCTTTCGCAGTAAAGGGCCGGAGTTATTGGTTGAACTGGCCGAACACACGGCACAGATCGTCAGACAGATTATCGATGTTGACCCCGCTGTTGCCAGCCAGATAGGCGATGCCGTTGCCAGTCAAATGATGGCGGAATGGGGTGGGCAAAATATCTATTTTCCGATGGGGCTAATGTGGAAAATTAATCAGCGTGATCGGGAGATATTTGCCGATTTCAATGGGCATAACCACCGCGCCCTGGCACGCAAGTATGAAGTCTCGCTACAGTGGGTTTATTCGGTAGTCAAACGGGTTAAAAAAGAAGAGCTGGCCCGCATCCAGGGCAGTCTGTTTGAAGACAATCAGGCGAGATGACGATTTAAACACACTGTCAATACGTCAGCGTTTTTTTGTTACTATTATCATTGCGATAGTGCTTACGAAAGGAGATAAATATGCTTGATTCAACCCTGCTCGATTTACCCTGGGCAACACTGGTAACATTGACCTCTGGTTACATGAGCTACTTTATTGCCAATGTCGGTTTGAAAGAACACCATAAGCCCATTGATATCGTTTTTTCCACACTGATTTTTAGCCTGTTACCGACGGCGATATACCACTTAACACTCTGGTGTGGCGTCAATGCTTACGCGGCAGCGCTGCCGACTGTATTGTTAGCATTCTCCCTGGGTGCATTGTGGCGTAAATATGGACGTAAGCGGTTATATGGATTTCTTCGGCAGCATAATATCTCGTGGTCTGACAGTACCCACTCTGCCTGGCAGCAAATGTTTGGCCTAACGAATTATCGGGCGACTGAATTATTTGTGATCCTCAAGGATGGTTCGGGCTTGCTATCACGATTGCCGGGGCGTTTTGAGGGACTTCCAAATGGGCCTTTTACACTCGGTAACAATGGTGATGTCATTCTCTATGTCACGCATAGAAGTCCGGCAAATAGCGATGAGTGGGTAGAGTATGGGGACATTATTCATCAGGACTACGGTGCTCTCGCTACTTATATCCCTGCGGATCAAATTGCCAGAATAGATATCAGGAGAAGAGCGGAAAAGCCATCAAGCTCTTCTACCGACTGAAAAAAAGACTACTTTTTACCCAATGGCGTAGGTGCTTTTGGTTCAGCGGATGACTTTTCGTTGGTGATTGGCATTTCGACAGTGATGATCCCCTCACTCTTTGGATTTTCTGAATACTCTACACGATCCTGTTTATCATTCTTATTGCTCATAGAAATCCTCCTATTCATACTAATAAGTAGCAGTATTGAGCCTTGGATCCTAACAGAGGCAGGGGTATTATTTCAATAATCGGTTAATTTGATTGATGATTCCTGTTTCACTATGTGTAACTTAATTACCCTGACTTGTCCCAGATAGATCCAGTTTGTCCCAGGTAGATCCACATTTATCGCACGTTTCCCGTTTAAATATCTCACGTCCTATCATCATGACCATAGATTAATTTTACTTCAGTAGGAAGTCCACGCTCTATCTCTTTTAAATCCCAGATAGAACAAATATTGTTATAAATAAAAGGAACACCCTCAATGATCTTATCCGCCTGATGTTGAATACCAGCATAGGCACCACGTTCGCCAAAGAAAAAATTACATCCTGACCAGTAAATATGCTCTCTATCGCCTTCAATAGGTACTCTTTGCTCTACATACAATAATTCAGCACTATTACTAGAAAAATAAGAGGTAACTGAGGGCCCACTTGTGGGAACGTTATTTTTATCGGCATCAAGCATAGCGATTATTTTTTCGCGTAGGTCATTTATATTTTCCCACCTACTTTGATCATAAATTTTATCAACATCGTAGTGAGCTTGTCCCCGGGTAGTCGAATCTCCTTCAGGGATGTCATTTTCATATTTATGAGCCATTATTTTTTCTGCTTGTATTATTAATTCTTGTTTTTTGCTATCTAGGGCGCTTTTTTTGAGTTCGGCGGTTAGTACAGCTAATGAAGGTAACAAAAGATCATGACTGTATTCGTCATATATCTTAGAATTAACAAAATTCCAGGCTTCAAAAATGATTTTATCATGACAAATTTTTATCAACCATCCAGTTCCTTTATCTCCCAAGCCATTTTGCGTTTTAGTCAATGAAGGGGCTTCAATTAGCGTACCAAATTGGCGTTGAATAAATTCAATAACACCAAAACCGTTATGGATATGTCCGTTGATTAAAATGGCTTGTGGGTAATGGGAAAGAATTTCTTTTATTTCTTGATCTTGTGCTCCAAATCCACCATATAATCCAGCCCGCCAATGTGTATTGTTCAGAGGTTGATGACTAATAATAAAAATAGGTTTATTAATATCTGCATCGACCGCTAATGTTTCTTCAAGCCATTGTAGTGTCTTATCGGATAACTCACACATATCTTTCAAACCCTTATCTGAGTTTAAGCTAATAAAGTGATATCCATTAATCCAATGATCAAAACAATGAGTTTCAGGGTAAACGGTAGGTGAAAATTTACTATTACGTTTTTTATAGTTTATTAGGACGTTAGGATCTATCTCGTTCGCTTCATTATACCAACGGATATCATGGTTCCCTAATATAATGGCTACATTGGAAAAATATTCTTTAGGAAACTCCTGTTCAATAATATCAAAACATTGATTGCGTTTATCAATATAATCAGCGAGATCTCCTGGGATAAGTAATGCATTTACTTGATCTATTTTTGCTATGTTTTGTAGACTTAGCTGTAAAGTATTAAGACTATCTTCATCCTCAGCATGCAAGTCACTAATTAATGTAACCATTAAGATAACATTGTTGTTATTTATCATAGACATTAGTATTTCCTTTTGTATACATATAATACTTACTGGTTAAATTGCATACCGAAAATACTCAATGTTTTTATATTTTTAAATTTAAATTACATTATTTTTTCTTAAAATGGGTGTCGTTGCTTTTATTATTTTTTAAAATAACAATATTCTTAATGAATGTTTTTTAATCTTTTTTCAGCTAATTTGCTCTCATATAATCATATTAACCTATTTTGCTATCGTTTTTTGACGGTTGTAATTGCCGTTAAAAACCCCGGGGATGCCAGTTATAGCTTAACTTCGCTAGCTTATCAAATGCTAACTATTTAAGTAAATTATATGGTGCATTAAGTTATCAACTATCATTTAAAATGATAAAAATAAGTAAAATCGCCCTATATACTCTTCATTATATAAAGAAAGATTTTTAATGATACAGTTGATTGTTATTTAAATGTGAAATTTAACTGATATGTATTAATTTATTTTTGTCGGCAAGTTTATTAAAGAGAGTACAGATTAAGAATGGGATATCGATAGCGGTATATTGCTAGCCAAAAATAGTAGTGGCTTGGTGTTATTTATATAAAAAAACCAATTCTAGCTAAGTGAAAATTAAAATTTAAACCTTTTATGAATACACTAGCGCTTACTGGAAGATTTCAGCATTGCTTAGTTACAGAAATTTGTACTATTCGTTATTATCACTACTTTACAATTCATTATTTTTATTTTGTCATTTCTGGATTAATAAAATTCATTAAACTTAATAATCTTTCTCTCCGTCACTTAATCAAATCAGCACTATTATTGGTAAAGAAAGTATTATTTGGATTAAAGCGCTGATATTAACTTGTATGGCAAAATAAATATTAAATATATTTTGCAATAATAGGGTTTTGTTTGTTCATCACGCTAATCCTTTAACAAGTAAGAAGAGAAAATATGAATAACACATTTACTACGCAGGCTGGCAACTTTGTCAGTGCCGTGCAAACAGGGGTTGACCCGCGCACCGGTCAGTTTCAGGTCAATTTTCCCCTCGCCCAACTTACCGCTAATCGACTCCTTGGCCCCGAGTTATCCTTGTCATTAAATTATTCAACTTTAACTCATGATAATTGGGGATTTGGTGAGGGATTCTCTTTAGGCTTAACCCAGTATGATAGTACCAGTAATCTGTTGTCACTTAGCAGCGGAGAAAAATATCGGCTGGCTCGGGGCAGTGATGTCATTCGTCATCAGAAACTAAAACACCTTCGCTTTACTTTTACCAATGGTTGTGATGATAGCCAGGGTTACCAGCTGGCCTGGAAGGATGGAAAGGTCGAGTATTTAACGTTAGTCAGTCACGGTTTTTTTACCGTCAGCCGAATTGTTTCCCCTTTGGGCCATGCGGTGAATTTAAACTGGGATTTTGGCGGTCAGATCCCGATATTAAGGACTATCAGTGATGATTATGGTGAATTATGCAGCATTGATTATCGCGATAACGGCGCGACAGTGACCGTTTGGCCGCAGACGACGGCGCGCTATCAGCTGGATTTTGTGCTCACCAATAGTCGCTGGTTAGATAATGTGATGCGCCGCAGTCAGGATGCATCCCCTTTAAACTGGCAGATGCATTACAGTCAGGTCGGTAGGGGGCAAGACACGCGGTTATTGTCTGTGGTAGATTACCCGACCGGCATGCGTGATGAGGTGATTTATCAGGATGAGGGGCTGCGTTTTCCGGCTGCCTCGGGTCAAAACAATTATTTACCGGTAGTGTTAAAGCATCGCCACCTGCCAGGCGGTGGGCAAGCAGAAAGTGAAACCGAATATCGTTATAGTAGCCAAAACTTCCTGGGTTTTAATGGTAACTTTGGTGACTGGGCGGCAGACAGTGACTATATGTATACCACTTTAACGGATTATCGTTACGACTCAACCGCGACCACCTACAGTGAACAGGGTAAGGTGGTGGTCAAGCGAACGTACAATAACTACCATTTGCAAATTGAAGAGGAAGTTCAACGCGATGGCGTCATTCAACGCAGCGAGACTGAATATTATGCCACACCCGGGGTGTTTATTGAGGGTCAGCCAGCACAGTTTTTATTACCGCGAAAAACCACGCAATATTACATTGATAACGCCGGTGCGTCACGGCAAGACGTCACCATCACCGAATTTGATGAATATGGTAATCCAAGCCGGCAGGTGGCGCCAGACGGCACGGTGACCGAGACGGTTTATTATCCGGCTGGCGGGGAAGGTAGCGCGTGCCCGGCCGAGCCAAATGGTTTTGTGCGCTTTATTAAACAAAAAGTGGTCACCCCCAGACGCAGTGATTATCCCGATACACCGATGATGAAAACGCAGTATAGCTATAAAGTATTGGGTGATACTCGCGGTGTTGTGCAGGCCACTGTTGTGCAATATAGCGACCAGCAGTTACTGCTGATGAAGGAAACGGATTATCAACCCAGCGGCAACGAACGGGGGCGGATCACGGCGATAACGGAAACGCGCTATCAGGACGGCCAGGCTTATCGCAGTCGGCAACAATTTAGTAACCAGTTGTCTGGTGACCAGTTGGTGCAGACAATCTCCTTTACTGGCCATGATAGATTAACCAGCAGCGCGCAGCGGGTGCAACAGGTGGATAACGGTCAACTGTTACAGGAAACGGATGTGCAGGGCATTATCACGGCATACCGTTATGATGATTTGGGCCGCATCGTCAGTAAAACCCATGCGGTAAGCAGCGGCTATGAAAGTACCACCCGTTAGTCGTATCGTCTGGAGGCAAACGGCCCGGTCACTATCGAAACGGATGTCAAAGGTGTGCAGGTGAAAATCTGCTTTGATGGCACTGGCCGCCAGATAGGTCAATACCGTTATGAGTCGGGACAGTGGCATGAGATAACCACTCAACGTTATAACGCCTTAGGGGAGGAGCAGCAAGGCAGTGGTCGGGATTGGTTATTGGCTAATAATGGTCAATCGCCACAGGCTTCGAGTTTAAAAATAGCGTGTGAGATGGATTATGATGGCTGGGGCTTACAACGGGCGTCGCGTTTTTCCGATGGTTATGAGCAACATCAGGAAAACAATCCGGTTGAATTAAATCAAACGACGTATAGCACCGGAGGAGGGTTACGCAGTGGTAAATACTGGTCACAGCAGGAGCGGCAAAGCCAGTTACTGCAACAGGAGATTTGGTATGATAATCATGGCACGGTGCAGGCCAGTAAACAGTATCGTTGGGATGGATTAGGCCGGTTACGCCACGAGACAGATGCGCTTAATCAGGTTACGCAGCGCAGTTACGATGTCTATGGGCGGGTATCATCGCAAACGCTACCCGATGGTACGATTTTAAGCCGGACGTATGTGCCACATTTAGCGGGTGAGCAAATTGCCAGCATCAGTGTGAGCGGTTTAGATGGTCAAGGTCAATGGCGCCAGTGGCAATTAGGTGAGCAGCAGTTTGACAGTCTGGGTCGGATAACGTGTCGGAAAAGTGGTGGGCGGGTGACGCAATATCAATATGATGGTGTGTCGCCGTTGCCCAGTCGGATTATCAGACCGTCAGGTGAGTCAGTCAGTTATGATTATCTGCCGGCGTTAGGCAATGCGGTCAGAAAAATCACCGCACCGGGTATAGAGCAAACCTTTCGTTATGACAACCAGACCGGCGCGATGCTATCGGCACAGGTGAATGGTCAGACCATCAATTACCAACGACGGGCGGATGGTGAAGTGATAGCGGAGGCGTTCCAACAGGCGGGTCAGGCGCGCACGGCCAACTATCAACGCAGTTTATTAAGTTTATTGACCGGGGTGACGGATGTTAGCGGTCAACAAACGCGTTATCAATATGATGAACACGGTCGTCTGATAAAGATAGCGGATAGTACACTGCAAACCGCGTTGGATTACGATGGTTTAAATCGGCTGGTACAACAAACCACACGTAGTGCCCGTGGTAATAATCAAGTGACGACCCGGTTAAGTTATGATGATTTGGGGCGAGATATAAGCCGGCAGATAGAGACGGCATCAGGCGAAGTGCTGACGATAAGCCAAAGCTGGCTGGCCAATGGCTTACTGGCGTCACGGCAGATGAGGCAAAACCAGCAATTATTACAGCAAGCGCAGTATCGTTATGATAACCGTAACCGGTTGATAGATTACCAGCTAAACGGCAGTGAATTGCCACAAGATGGCTATGGTCAGTCGATGAAGGGACAAGGTTACCAGTATGATGCGCTGAATAACCTGCTAAAAGTCACTACGACCTTAGCGGATGGTAGTCGCAATGAAAGCCACTATTTTTATACTAACCGTGAAGACCCGACCCAGTTAACCGGTCTGACACATAGCCATCCGGCCTATCCGGCCCAGATAACACTGGATTATGACAGCGAAGGTCGGTTGATAAAAGATGAGGCCGGCCGGCAGTTGCGTTATAACGCCTTGGGGCAACTGGTGCAAATCAGTGGTCAGCAAGGTCACAGCCAATATGATTATGATGCTCTTAATCGGTTAATCAGCCAACAGCTCAATGATGAGCCAACGTGTGCTTTATATTATCAGGGGCAAGAGCTGGTTAATGAAGTGACGAGTCAGCAGGAGCGGCGCTTTATCAAGAGTGGGCATCAATGTTTAGGGGTTAGTGATGGTCGCGGCGTGACACTAACGGCAACCGATAGTCACGCCAGTGTGTTGTGGTCACAAGGTGGCGAGCATCCGGTGGGGAAACGGCACCATTGGTCGGCGTATGGCAGTGGTGAGTCAAGTGAAGGGTTATTGGGCTTTAATGGTGAACGACGTGACCCTTACAATGGCGTTTATCATTTAGGTAATGGTTATCGCGCTTACAGCCCGGTTCTGATGCGCTTTACCTGCCCGGATGATTTAAGCCCATTTGGTGCCGGCGGTATCAACGCTTATGCTTACTGTGCTGGCGACCCGATAAATCACACTGACCCGTCAGGCCATATCAGCTGGCAGGGAATTTTTGGCATCATCATGGGTATTGTCGGGGTGGCGGTAACGGTAATGACGGCGGGTGCAGCGCTGCCAGGTGTGATTGCCGGTGAGACTGCGATAACGGCCAGTA
This sequence comes from Arsenophonus endosymbiont of Crataerina pallida, assembly GCF_964020125.1. Taxonomy (NCBI): domain Bacteria; kingdom Pseudomonadati; phylum Pseudomonadota; class Gammaproteobacteria; order Enterobacterales; family Morganellaceae; genus Arsenophonus; species Arsenophonus endosymbiont of Crataerina pallida. The sequence goes on from NZ_OZ026540.1 coordinate 2,195,354, forward strand.
CGGCAACCAGTATAGCGATAGGTGGCATTGGGTTAGTGGCTGATGCGACCGCGATTGCCAGTGGGCACTGGAGGACAGTCATCCCGAAGCCTCCTCCACCTTAGGTTGGGTCTCTTTTGCCACCGGTTTGATAGGTGCGGGTATTGGTATCGGGCAGGGGTTCTGGCGCGCAATGAAAAATAGGGGGAGTTATAATGTAAGTTCTGTTGCGATGAGAAATAAGAAAGGCGGTGTAATCGGTCGTATGGCAAGTTCTTCCCGAAATGCTCATGGGGTTCCTGAAGGAGCTATAGAGCTTGGTGATAATTACCATCTGTTTATAGATCCTAAAAAATATCATGAACGATTATTGGTAACTGCACATGGAGAACAAAGTTTAGTGCCTAAATATTTCGATTTACCAAAAGGAACGTCTCTTAGCTATTATGTAGAAGACGGTTTTAAGCTGGTTGATCCAGGACTAAGTCGAGTGGCAGCGGAAACAGTGATCCCAAACGAAATCCATTTCGGTGGCAGTATGGGGAGAAATTACAACATAGCAAGATATGCAGCAGATTCAGATGAACTAGCTCGATCTATAGTGAAAGCATATAATGTTGATGTGCTAACTATACGTAGCAATATAAAATCAGAGCTATATCCCGCTGATTTAAGAAATTTATTTCAAGTTTTAAAGAAGAACAATATTACTTACAAAAGGGTTGATGCAATTATATGTCGTGCTCCATGGCTGCCATTTAAGAATATAGAAGGAAAGCATGCACTATCAAAATTATAAAAAAATAAATTAAAGGGTGCCATTGTAAAAATAAGGTTGCTAATAATTTCCATAATGATTTAATCAATGGTGTCCAACATAAATATTTTTACAGTCCATTACAATACCAGCGACATCATCCTTTGGGCGGTACGCTGGTATTGTATATAGTGCATCAGTTAGCGCAAACTTCGAGAGATACTGTCCGAACGTGGTGTAAATGTTGATCACACTACCCTTATTTAATATTAACTAAATAATAAATAAATTATTACTGTCTCGCTAACAAAAATAAAATGTCACTTTTTTTTATTAATTTATAAAATTAATAATAATTATTATCCTTAATTTGATTAAAATAATTCTTTTTAAATAAAATTAATCTGATTTTATATTGACGAATAATTTTATTAATGCAAACCTCGAGCTTCAGTAGCAATGAAAGTAAATAATTAAAAGGAGGGTAATTATAACTAACGTTTATTAAATTAATTTTAGTTTAGTGAAATTAAAATTAATTTTATCAATTTAATAAAAAACCAGGGAAACATGAATATCGATATTAACAACAATATTTGATTACTGCAGCATTTGTAAAAAATATCTCAATTCCAATTAATAAAATTAAGAGAGGTAAATAATGCCTTCCGTATCGACAAGTAGATGGGATGTTGTCAATGTCACTGAATATGTCACACACTTTTATTTATAACGATGCCGGTCAGCTTAATCAAGAACAACTTATACTACCCAACCAGCGGCAAAAAACAAATTATTACCGCTACTCTCTAGCCAATCAGTTAATTTCTTATAGCAGTGCTGATAATGAGACCACTGTCTATAGTTATGATGCCAATGGCAAACTAAATAGCATTATTGATCGAGGGATAAGGGTTAACCTAAATTATGACAAATTAGGCCGCTATATCGGTCAGTTTGCCCATTATGAAGTAGGCGGAAATAGTGTTGAAACCAAACTCAGTTTGGGTGAATTTGGACGGGAATTTAAACGGGAAGTTATTGAAAATAATAAAACAAAAATAACGACGTTTGAAATTGAACAAGATATTCCTGCTAATAATAAAATTGCCAATAAAAAATTATATCTGAATAAACGTTTACTGCGTGAAGAAAACTATTTTTATGATCTATTTAGCCGAGTAACGGATTATAAATGTTTCGGCGATATTCAACCTGAAACGCCAGAGGGAAAAAAAATACAACAGCAAAATTATCATTGGGATGCGTTTGGTAATTTAACACGCTGCGTCACCACAGCAGACAATACCAATCAAACAGTAGAATATAAATATCTAAATAGTAGTGATCCCTGCCAGTTAACCGATATTAAATATCTCGATAAACAGCAATCCATATCATTGCAGTATGACGACAATGGCAGAATGACAGTTGATGAAGTTCGACGTTCCCTGAATTATGATGTTATGGGACGGCTCCAAACCGTTAGCAAAAATCAAAATACCACATTTTATGGTTATGATGGTTTAAATAGGCTATTAATGAAACAATCTAATGATGGTTTCAGAGAGTTTTATTATCTGTCAGATATATTAACCAATGAGTTTTATTCAGACGGGCAAATAAGATATAACACCCTAGATAAAGCCTGTTTAGGATTTCGCCAGGAATTTCATGATAAGAATAAACCAGTACAATCTACTGCAACGGCTACCGATACTATGGGCAGCGTATTCGCTCTATTTGACAATGGTCAAGAAACAACTATTAAATCATACAGTCCTTGGGGGGATGGTGCTGGACAGGGAAGTGTAGGACCCCAATTTAATGGTGAACACTGTGATGAGGCCAGTGGCAGCTACCTACTGGGAAATGGTTATCGCGCTTATAGTAGCCAGCTAATGCGCTTCACTGCGCCCGATAGCTGGAGTCCATTTGGTGAGGGGGGATTAATGCCTATGCATATTGTAATGGTGATCCGATCAATTTGAGTGATCCAAATGGCCATATCAGTGGTTGGGGATGGGCGAGTATTATTGTCGGTGGCATCGGTCTTCTGCTGGCACCACTTACATTTGGCTTATCACTGAAATTTGGTGTCGGTGTGGCTTTAGCATTAACGGCTTTGGAAGCAGCCAGTGGGGCAACTGCCATTATTTCTGGTGCTTTGGAAGAAAAAAATCCACAAGCATCAGAGCAGTATGGCTGGGCTTCATTAGGGTTAGGTGCCCCTTCTGCAGTAATGGGAATATTTTCATTAGGCAAAGGTGCCGCAAAAGGTATCAGTGCGTTAAAAAGTGCGCCAATCAAATTGGGTGGCAAAATGAGGGAACTGGATCTGCTAATCGATGGTTTATATACCTTTGAAGACACCTATAAAAAAGGTATCCGTTTTAATATTGTCGCACATGGGGAACCGGTTGGTAATGGTTCACAACTGGTTATCAAAACGGCAGGCGGCTTCCGCAATATGGATGTTGATGAATTAGTTAGTATTCTAAAGTCTGAACGTTATAATTTTGATAATTATAGTAATATTAGAACATTAGCCTGCTATTCAGGGGTAGGCGAAGAAAATTCTTTTGGTTACAGGCTTGGTCAACAGATGAAAAAGGATGTAAAAAGTTATATTGGACCGATGACCGGTAATTTTACTCCAGAAGGGGTGTCTGATATTTTTAAAGATGCGGAAAGAATAAAATCTTATGATGCAATGCAGAAAATATATAAAGAAAAGTTTTCCTTTACGGTTCATAAAGAAAATCCATATAGCATCTTTCTTAATCCAATAGATTATCTTTCATGGAAATATGAACCGATCAAATTTGTATATAAAAAATGATCAAAAATATTAACAGGCTATTATAACAAAATGTTATTTCAAAATAATATTACTGGTTAACTGCAACCCATTTGGTTCTGTTGAATCATCACAGAACCAAAATGGAATCAGGTGGGCAATATTTATTATTAGCTATGCTATATTTATTATTGCATAAAAAGGGTGAAATATTGCTAAAACTTATTTGACTAGATGAAATGATCTGTTCTATTTATCAGCTGGATTTAAGTAGCATTACTATTAGGCAGTATCAATTTAATTGATATAAGAAATTGTACGTTCATATAATTAATAAAAAATTGAAATATGAAAATAAATTTTATTATTTTAGCTAGTTGATTTACTTTGTTGTTGAATTAAAGTAAATAAGAATAATTCTGCTCATGAATATTATTACTAATATCACGATATTGAATTCCGCTATTAATAATAGGCCATTATCTATGGGTAATCTAAAATTTCCTTCTTTAACTAAATGTATTAATTTGTTTTTTGTAGCAATTCTTTGATTGTCATTTCAATAGCATGTTTGATTGCCGGATTGCCTTGTATTAGTATGGTACCGTTCTTATATAAATAGATGCTTACTCCCTGCGGTAGTAGATAACAAAAGCAATATCCTTTTGAAATTAATTCTATTTCACCTAAACCACATTTCGTTAAAAAATTAGTAAAAATATCAAAGCTATATGGGTATTTTAACATTATTTTTACCTCCTAATAGAATAATCTAATTTACAAAATAAATTATCATCTTTAAGCAATATTATGATAATAAAATGTTAATTTTATGTATTAACTGAATAATATTTGTTTTTGGCTAGCTAGATGGTTAGGAAATTGAATGTTAATTATTTCTTTTTTTCTGACCTTAATTGCTGATACGGATGACCGATCTCTAGTTTCACCATCAAGTAGTCGCCTGGCTTTTCGTCAACCAGAGGTTTTTTTATACAATAAATTGAATTTAGTTAGATCTTCCCTACGCGGTTTTCCGTAACCCTCGCGCCTTTTTGACTATCTTACGGCGCATTTCCAGTAATACTTCTGCTCTGATACCCACCTGTACGCTGTTAAAAATCATCCGGCTCCCACATAATATGCATTGATACGGATCCACATTCGTAAAGTGTTTCATCAGCGACGCAAAGCCCGGTTTATGCGGTTTTTTCTTCACCTGCATACCCAGTGCCGCATAGACTTTCGGCAGCAAAATACCCCGTTTCCGGTTGGCCAGAAAGCCGTAATACCGCACCATCTTAAAATGCTGTGACGGGATATGGCTGATGTAGCGCAACAACATTGCTTCCTGGCTCAGATATTGGGTGCGGTGCTTTCCCGTCCGGTGATCATAGTAATGATGGACAACAGTGCCTCCGTTATAATGACGCAGTTTTGAGGCTGCAACCGGCGGGCGTTTCAGGTAACGGCCAAGATAATTGACATTTTGTCGGGCATGTTTGGTTTTTTTCGCAAAGTGAATTTTCCAGCGCCGCTGGTACTGTGATTCCAGAAACTGACACCATTCCCGGTAGTCGCGGATATGCACATAGCCGGCAGCAGGTAAATTCAGCCCGCCGTAATTCTCTCGAAGTAACGCGATGACAGCCCGGCGCCAGTACCGCTCTACTACTTTCTTTTTGAAGAAAACCGGTCGCCAGACGTCGTGTTTGCGGCATAATCCGCCGCGGGTCACCGATAAATGGATATGCGGGTGTTGGTTAAGCTGACGCCCGTAAGTATGTAGGGCGACAAACAACCCGATTTCGATATTGAGTTTTTCTGCCCATTTCAGCAGGGTTCGAGCGGCACAGGCAAACAACTGATTCAGTAATGGCCAGTTGTGATTAAATGCCGGCCAGAGTTTATCGGGCATAGTGAAAGTGATGTGCTGCCATTCGCAGTCTGGCAAAATGTGTTGCTGCTCGGCTATCCACTGTTCGGTGGCTTTCATCCCGCAGGCGCTGCAGCCTTTGCTTTTGCAGCTCTGACAGAAATATTTGGTGTGCGGGCAGTCAGGGGAGTCGCAGCAATAACGACGGATACCCATAGCACCGGTGCCACAGGCGAGCATCCGTTCGACGACCAGTTTAGTCCATTCGGGAACGGAAGAGCCGTATTTCATGAGTAACCGGTTCCAGCCGTCATCTATCTGGAAGAGAAGTTTTGCGGGTCGGGGAATATACATACACCGGATTATAACGGGAGGCGGTTACTAAGGACAGCCATTTACTTACAGCGTCTTAGCTCCCGACGCAGGCGGGCTACTGTCCATCTAATTGATAAACTATTAATTAGCTGAACTAGATTATTGTTTATCTAATTCTAACATTATTGTTATTAATTTTATAAGGATCTACTCTAATTAGCTTTTTTTGTTGCATATCGATATTAACTGATAGCGAGAATTTCAATATATGGTATAGATGATTTTATATTATTTAATAAGATAAAAATTATAAACGGTGATAAAAATAGATGTTTATCACCGTTAATGTTGTATTATTAATTTACGTTATTATATTTTGGTAAACAATAAAATTAAGCAATGGTTATTTTTTTATTTAAATAAACATCTTGCACGGCATTGATAAGAGCTATACCTTCTTTCATCGATTTTTTAAACGCTTTTCTACCGAGAATTAATCCCATACCACCAGCACGTTTATTGATCACTGCAGTACGAACTGACTCTTTTAAGTCATTTGAACCAGCAGCACCGCCTGAATTAATTAATCCAGCACGACCCATATAGCAATTTGCTAATTGATATCTAACTAAATCAATCGGATGATCGGTTGTTAATTGGCTATATACCCGCTCATCGGTATAACCAAAACCAACAGCCTTGTAGCCACCATTATTTTCAGCCATTTTTTGTTTAATAATGTCAGCACCAATCGTTGCCGCCAAATGGTTTGCTTGGCCAGTAAGATCGGCACTAGTATGATAATCAGTTTTTCCTTTCTGAAAAGCTGAATTGCGTAAATATGCCCATAGTACTGTCACCATACCCAGTTCGTGGGCACGTTCAAAGGCAGCGGCAATTTCTTCAATCTGACGGCGGGACTCCAATGAACCATAATAAATGGTAGCTCCAACTGCTACCGCTCCCATTTCAAAAGCTTGCTCAACACTGGCATAAAGCGTCTGATCATATTGAGTTGGATAGCTAAGTGTTTCATTGTGATTCATTTTTACTAAAAAGGGTATTTTGTGTGCATAACGACGTGAAACTGCGGCTAAAACGCCGTAGGTGGAGGCGACACAGTTACAGCCGGCTTCAATAGCCAATTCGACAATATTTTTAGGATCGAAATAAAGTGGATTAGCAGCGAATGAGGCAGCCGCCGAATGTTCTACGCCTTGATCTACTGGAAGAATTGAAAGGTAGCCACTACCTGCGAGTCTGCCGTGATCAAATAGGGTTTGCATCGAGCGTAAAACTGGGTTTGGACGGTTATTATCTATCATAACGCGATCAATAAAATCGGTGCCGGGTAGGTATAATTTTTCTTGGGCGATGGTTTGGCAGCGATGCTGTAATAGATTGTCAGCTTCCGCGCCTAGCAGTGTCTCGATATCGGTCATAATTTACTCCCGTTTATTGACGTTGTAATTGATTGTTATCCATTATAGTGTGAAAAACAAGCTCGATTGCTTTAGTTAAGTGAGATGGATCGCTTCAGTTTAATGTTAGTTTTAGCGTTGGTTATTAAAGTGATGGATACTATTTTATTAACTATTTATGGTTATTTATTAACAATAGTTGCTGATAAGAAGAGTGGAATTTTATCGGCCACAAAAAGAAAAAGCTAACTCAAGGGAGATTGAGTTAGCAAAGAAGGTGGTTCCTAGTCTTACTATTAATTTTTAGTTCTACATTTTTCACTAACTATCTTATGATAATGAATATCATATTGCTGTGATCTAATACATAAAAATGGAATTTTTCCTTAAATTATGTATTGTTATTATCCCTATTTTTAAGGTTACTAAAATTGCTTATAACTAAAGCAAACATATTACTGTTTACTTTAGTTTTTGAACTTACTTTATTGTTTGAATCTGTTGTTTGTTATGAGGGTTTCTGGTCGTTGTGCCAGCCAAATTGCGAATTAATAGCACAAACTGCAGATCAACATCCTCAGGGATCGGGAGATAAACTTTATAGCCATTACCTGGTGCAACTTGAATAGGTAGGTTTTTTTTATCAAATAAGTCAGTTAAGGTAAATTGAATATTCCCTGCTGGTGTCATTAACTCTAAATTATCACCCAGACAGAATTTATTTTTCACGTCCACTTCTGCCAGCCCATCTTTGCGTTGGCCGGTGAATTCACCAACAAATTGCTGGCTATCCGAAACAGAATAACCATATTCATAGGTTTGGTACGCATCATGGTTATGCCGACATAAAAAACCTTCGGTATAACCTCGGTGAGCTAAGCCTTCTAGTGTGGTTAGTAATGAGGGATCGAAAGGTTTACCCGCAACGGTATCGTCAATCGCCCGACGATAAACCTGAGCAGTTCGAGCACAATAGTAGAAGGATTTGGTACGACCTTCAATTTTTAAAGAATGGACACCAATTTGAGTTAAGCGTTCAACATGTTCGATTGCCCGTAGATCTTTCGAATTCATAATATAGGTGCCATGCTCATCTTCAAAAGCGGTCATATATTCACCAGGACGTTTGCTTTCTTCAATTAAAAAAACTTTGTCGGTAGGCTGTCCATTACCTAATGTCGGCTGAATATTTTTTATCTTAATCGGTTGATGATGATGAACAATATTACCGATTGCGTCTTCTTTTCCTTCTTGTACTTTATATTCCCAACGGCAAGCGTTGGTACAGGTGCCTTGATTGGGATCGCGCTTATTAATATAACCAGATAGTAAGCAACGACCAGAATAGGCCATGCAAAGTGCACCGTGAACAAAAATTTCCAATTCAATATCAGGTACCTGTTGACGAATTTCGGCAATTTCCTCAATAGAGAGCTCACGAGACAAAATAATTCTGCTTAATCCCATTTGTTGCCAAAATTTTACTGTTGCCCAGTTAACAGCGTTTGCCTGGACAGAAAGATGGATCTCCATTGCTGGAAATGTTTCTCTCACTAGCAAAATTAGGCCAGGATCGGACATAATTAAGGCATCTGGTTGCATTTTGATGACCGGAGTAAGATCACGAATAAAGGTTTTTAATTTAGCATTATGTGGTGCAATATTAACCACCACGTAGAAACGTTTTCCCATTTCATGGGCTTCTTTAATGCCTTTAGCTAAATTTTCATGATTAAATTCGTTATTACGAACACGTAGGCTGTAGCGCGGCTGTCCGGCATAAACAGCGTCCGCGCCATAGGCAAAAGCATAACGCATGTTCTTCAGGGAACCTGCGGGAGAAAGTAATTCTGGCGTAAACATATAATTTCTCAATCTGATAACAAGTCAGTACTTATTCTTAATCGGATAAGTTTTAAGTAGCTAATTCTAACGCCTTATGTGATGAAATCCAAATCAACCGGCGAGCGGATTAGCAAAATTTAATTAAACTAATTCCCAACGATAACCTAAACCGTATACTGAGCGGATAAATTGCCGCTCTTTATCTAATTGTTGCAACTTGCGGCGCAAGTTTTTTATATGGCTATCAATGGTGCGATCAGTAACAATTCGATAATCATCATAGAGGTTATTCAACAGTTTATCCCGGGAAAAAACTTTACCCGGATGTTGGGATAAATATTTTAATAATCGAAATTCCGCCGGTGTTAATTCAATGGTTTGATTTTGATAATGTATCTGATAGGCGCTTTCATCAATAATTAACTTAAAGTCACTATTTTCTGCTGTAGTTTGTCGATAGCAACGACGTAAAATGGTTTTAATTCTAGCGATTACTTCACGTGGGCTAAAGGGTTTACAAATATAGTCATCAGCGCCAATTTCTAAGCCAACTAAGCGATCAAATTCTTCCGTTTTCGCTGTCACAATGATAATAGGGATGTCTGAAAATTGACGTAATTGACGGCAGATTGATAAGCCATCTATACCTGGCAACATAAGATCAAGTAAAATCAGATCCGGTGGAAAATGTTTTACTTGGTTAACGACACTATTACCCTCGAGTAACCAATCGCTTTGAAAACCAGCGGCCTGTAGATAATCAACTAATAATTGACCTAACTTTGGTTCATCTTCAACAACTAAAATACGGTAGCAGTGATTATCGCAACTCATACATTTGGGCTTTTATGGTTATCATCTAATGGAAATTCTATGCTAATTTTTACGCCTCCTAAAGAGGAGGCTTGCGCGATAATTTTGCCACCATGGGCTTCAACAATATTATAACAAATGGCCAAACCGAGTCCTGAACCTCCATTGGCGCGATTACGCGAACTTTCAACCCGATAAAAACGCTCAAAAATAAAGGGATATTGATCTACTAATAAGCCTGGGGCGCTATCTTGCCAAATGAGATAAAATCGCTGTTGTGAAACATAACCTTGGATCCTCAGTGAGCCGGCTGAATGAGTATAAAGTAAACTGTTTTCCAGTAAATTATGCCATAGTTGGGCTAAACGATCAGGATCAGCATGTAAAGTTACCACACTAGGTAAAGTGATATTTAACATTATTTTTTTATCAGCAAATCTGCCGCGATAGCTATTGATAGCTAACTCAATTTGTTGTACCAAATTGATATTTTTTTTTCGATAAACCAGTGAACCGCGATCAGACAGGGATAACTGATGTAAATCATTGAACAGGCGCTTTTGTTGTAGATATGTCTGCAGCTTATCGAAAGCGAGATAAACCACTGGGGTGGTATAAAGTGTTAATATTTGACTAACAATTAAACCGCCAACAATGGTTATTCCTAAGGGTTGGCGTAATTCAGCACCATCACCATTACCTATAGCCAGAGGTAGCATGCCAAAAATTGCTGCAATGGTGGTCATTAATATGGGGCGAAAACGTAATAAGCTAGCTTTAAATATAGCATCATGTGCGCTGAGTAGACCTTCTCTTTGTGCCTGGATGGCAAAATCCACCATAATAATGGCATTTTTCTTAACTATACCAATTAATAACATAATACCTATCAATGCAATTAAACTAAAAGGGGTATTGAACAATTCTAATGCTAATAAGGCTCCTAAACCGGCGGACGGTAAAGTGGAAATAATGGTTAATGGATGGATATAGCTTTCATAAAGGATACCAAGTACAAGGTAGACCGCGACTATGGCGGCAATGATCAGAAATAATTGCGTTTTTAAGGTTTGTTGAAATATTTTAGCGGTACCCGCGAAGGTACCACGTACAGTAGACGGCACACTTAATTGGATCATGGTCATTTCTATTGCGTTAATGGCATCATTAAGGGTGTAGCCTTCATTAAGATTAAAAGAAATAGTTGATGAGGCAGATAATCCTTGATGATTAACACTTAATGGCGCATTAGTGGGTTGCCATTTGGCAAAAAAGGAGAGTGGAATCGGTTTACCCTGTTTATTAATCACAAACATTTTATCTAATGTACTGGTATCTTGGGTATATTCAGGTGCCACCTCCATAACAACTTTATATTGATTCATTGGCTGATAAATGGTTGATATTTGTCGCTGGCCGAATGCATCGTTAAGTAAATTGTTTGCTTCTTTAACATTAATCCCTAATTGTGCCATTTTGTCACGATCATAAGTTATCGCCATTTAAGTGCCTTTATCCTCTTTGTCAGAATTAACGTCCGCGAGTTGGGGCAGTGCTGCCAGTGCTTTACGAACTTGTGGTTCCCAGTCACGTAACTCATCTAAATCATCGGCAAGAAGAGTAAATTGATAACTGGCAGTAGCCTGGCGCCCACCAGCCCGAATATCTTGCACGGGTATAAGGAATAAGTTAGCACCCGGTTCATTTGCCAGTTGAGTTCGCAATCGCACAATTACTTGATTTGCCGTTTCTTTCCGCTTATTTAGGGGCTTTAAAGTAATAAACATGAAACCGCTATTCATTCTGCTGCCACCAATAAAACCGGTCACATTGTCAATGCTAGGATCCATATCCAACTGCGTCATAAAACGGGTCATTTTAGTTTTCATGGCTTGAAAAGAGATACTCTGATCGGCCCGTACATAACCTAGTAACCGGCCAGTATCCAGTTCGGGGAAGAATGTTTTTGGGATACTGATATAAAGATAAATATTTAAACCGATAGTGGCGAGTAAAACTAACAATACATTTCGTTGATGAGCTAAAACCCAATTTAATGTGACACTGTAACTTTGTTGTATTTTTAATAATAACCGGCCAAAGCCCCTTATCTTATGGGTACTAAATTTTTTACTTTCTTTTAATAGATAAGCACACATCATGGGGGTCAGGGTAAGTGAAACAAATAATGAGATCAAAATTGCTGTGGCTAAGGTAATGGCAAATTCATGGAAAAAACGGCCAACTAGTCCTCCCATAAAGAATAGCGGGATAAAAACGGCAATTAAAGAAATACTCATCGACAATACGGTAAAACCAACCTCACTAACACCGATAATGGCAGCTTTATGCGGTGTTAAACCGTTTTCGATGTGGCGCATAATGTTTTCAATTACCACAATGGCATCGTCGACAACAAAACCGGTCGCGACCGTTAATGCCATCAGCGATAGATTATTAAGGCTGAAACCACATAAATACATCGCTGAAAAACTACCAATTAGTGAAACGGGTACCACAATAGCGGGAATAATCGTTGCCCGGCCAGAACGTAAGAATAGGAAAACCACTAAGATCACTAAACCGATCGCAATCGTTAATGCTCGCTCAACTTCTGTCAGCGAGGCTCGAATGGTCGGGGTTCTATCTTGGGTAATGGCTAAATCAATACTTGCTGGTAGCATTTTTCTAAGTTCAGGTAGCTCAGCACGAATACGATCGACGGTAGCGATAATATTGGCGCCAGCCTCGCGGCGAATGACTAAAATAATAGCCGGTTTGCCAGCAGTCATGCCGGCGGTGCGAATGTCTTGTACCGAGTCTTTGATATTAGCAACATCCTGTAGTCTAACCACAGCGTTATTATGAGAATGAATAATAATGGGTTGATAATCGACAGCGGTTTTTAATTCATCATTGGTTTTTATTTGCCAACGTGATTGTTCATCATTTAAATAGCCGAGTGGGCGACGAACATTGGTATTATTAATCGCTTCTCTTACTGCATCTAGGGCAATCCCTTGATTAAATAGTACCGTGGGATTGAGTTCAATACGTACCGCTGGCAGTGAACCGCCACTAACAGAAACTTCACTGACACCGGCTATTTGGGCAAGACGTTGTGCCAGCCGGGTCGAAGCGATGTCATATATTTCACCGATTCGATAGCTACTGGAAGTTAAGGTTAGGATCATGATTGGGGCATCGGCTGGATTAGTTTTGTAGTAACGTGGGCGTGAAGGCATACCGGTAGGTAGCATACTTTGCGCTGCATTTAATGCCGCTTGGACTTCTCTGGCAGCACTATTGATGTCTTTATCAAGCTCAAATTCCAGCGTGATGTTAGTATTACCAAGCGAACTGTTGGACGTCATTTTGTTAATACCAGCAATTTGACCTAAAGCCCGCTCTAATGGTGTCGCGACTGAAGAAGCCATGGTTTCCGGTGATGCACCTGGTAGTGAGGCGGTTACTTTAATGACGGGGAAATCTACTTGTGGTAAAGGTGCGATAGGCAGTAACATAAAAGTTAAAACACCACATAGGGTAATTGCTACGCTAAGTAGGGTTGTTGCTACCGGACGTTCGATAAATAATGCGAACAATTTCACAGCAACGGCTCCTCTCCCTTTGATGCCTGATTATGGTGATGGCCAGATTTCCAATGGCTAGCTAGCCGGTCAAAAAGTAAATAGATCACAGGCGTAGTAAAAAGCGTTAATATTTGACTCAAAATTAAGTCACCAACCATGCAGGTTCCTAGCGGTCGGCGTAACTCAGCGCCGACGCCGGTACTTAACATTAAAGGCAGAGCGCCAAGCAGAGCGGCCATTGTGGTCATCAAGATAGGTCTGAAGCGTAATAAATAAGCTTAATAGATAGCTTCCTCGGGTGATAAACCTTGCTCTCGCTCTGCGGCTAATGCAAAGTCAATCATCATAATGGCGTTTTTCTTGACGATGCCTATCAGTAATATGATGCCGATCACGGCAATAATATCCAGTTCATAACCGGCTATCATTAAAGCTAATAGCGCGCCAACGCCAGCAGTAGGTAGGGTAGAAAGAATGGTAATTGGGTGGATAAAACTTTCATATAAGATACCGAGAACGATATACATGGCAATAATTGCCGCTAAAATAAGCCACAAAATATTAGCCAGTGCTTTTTCAAAGGCTAATGTTGCTCCTTGAAATTGGGTAATAATGTCATGGGGTAATTCAAGCTGATTTTCTATCTGTTTGATTGTATTGACTGCGCCTTCCAACGAGCTACCTTTAGCGACATTAAAGGAAAATGTCGCCGAAGGAAATTGGGCTAAGTGATTAATTGATAAAGGGCCATAACTCTGTTCAACTTTAGCTAATATGGTTAGCGGCACCATAGTGTTTTGGTTGCTTCGTAAACGAATATTATTTAGCGCCGCCAGACCAACACCTCCTTCAACGCCATGCTCAAGAATAACTCGGTACTGATTAGCTTGGGTATAGATTGTCGAGATCATTCGTTGGTCAAACGCATTATATAATGCGTTATCAATGGCCGACATGCTAATGCCTAAACGGCTGGCTGTGTCGCGATCAACAGTTACTTTGGCGATTAAACCTTTATCTTGCCAATCACTGCTTACGTCAGTAAGTTGCTGATTGGCTTTTAATGCGTTGAGAAGCTTGGGTAGCCAAAATGAGAGTTGTTCTATAGAAGTCGCTTGTAAAGTAAATTGATATTGGGTGCGGGAAATCTGGCTATTAATAGTCAGATCTTGCATCGGTTGTAAAAATAATTTGATACCTGGAATCTTATTAACTGCTTGTTGTAACCGAGGGATAATGACATCTATCCGCTCATGGCGTTGATTTAATGGTTTAAGGGTAATTTGTAATCGCGCATTATTAAGGGCTGAATTGCTACCATCAACACCGACGAAAGTGATTACATTTTCTACCGCTTGATCGGCTAATATTCGTTCAGCAATTTGTTGCTGTTTTTCAGCCATTGCGGCAAAAGAACTCGATTGTGGTGCTTCGATTACACCTTGCAATAATCCATTGTCTTGTAAGGGGAAAAAACCTTTTGGGATCATAATATAGAGCAATGCTGTTAGTATCAATGTGCTGATGGCGACAGATAGTACTAGCCATTCATGATTAAGAATGCGTTTAAGCCAGACACCATAAATAGCAATCAGTTTATCAAAAAACAGTTCACAGCCTTTTTCAAAACGATTGTATTTAGTTTTTGCTTCAGATTTGAGTAAACGGGCACACATCATTGGAGTTAGAGTTAGTGAGACAACAGCAGAAATTAAGATAGCCACGGCCAGCGTAATGGCAAATTCCCGAAATAAGCGGCCCACAATATCACTCATGAAGAACAGTGGGATCAGCACCGCAATTAATGAAAATGTTAATGAAATAATGGTAAAACCAATTTCTCCTGCGCCTTTTAGCGCTGCTGTTAACGGTTTATCCCCTTTTTCCAGATAGCGGGAAATGTTTTCAATCACCACAATCGCATCATCGACGACAAAACCCGTTGCTACTGTTAAAGCCATCAGAGTGAGGTTATTAATTGAAAAACCGCAAAAATACATGACGGCAAAAGTACCTACCAGTGATAGGGGAACGGCGATGCTCGGAATTAAGGTTGCGATACCATTACGCAAAAACAGATAAATCACCATAACAACTAATGCGATCGCCAGTACTAATTCAAATTGGACATCTTTAACTGAAGCACGAATTGTGGTCGTTCGATCGGTCAGAATATTAACATTGACTGCTTTCGGTAAATTTTTAACTAATTCAGGTAAGATTTTGCGAATATTATCAGTGGTTTTAATGACATTCGCCCCAGGTTAGCGTTGGACATTAATCACAATTGCCGGTTTTTTATTGGCCCAAGCGCCTAATTGGGTATTTTCCGCTGCTTGTGAAATGGTAGCAATATCACCTAGCCGAATTGCGCCACCTTGCTTATAAGCAATAATTAGTGAGCGATAATCTGCCAATGATTTCATTTGATCATTAGCTGAAAGCATAATTGCCCGAGCAGGGCCATCAAGGCTGCCTTTAGCTGAATTGACATTGGCATTATTAATAGCTAACCGAATAGTTTCATTATCCAGTTGCGAAGAGGCGACGGCTTGTGGATTTAGTTTAATACGAACAGCCGGACGTTGCCCGCCGGCGAGGGTGACTAAGCCTACGCCATCAACTTGAGAAATTTTTTGCGCTACCCGTGTTTCAACCATATCTTGCAATTCAGTGATTGGCAGGGCGTTGGTGGTCACGGCTAGGGTTAAAATGGGCGGATCAGCTGGATTGACTTTATTATAAATGGGCGGATAGGGGAGATCTTTCGGTAATAGATTACTGGCCGCATTAATGGCTGCTTGCACTTCTTGTTCAGCGATATCCAGTGTTAGCGATAATTGAAAAGTTAGCGTAATTACTGAAGAGCCGCCTGCGCTTTGGGAAAACATCTGCTTTAAACCAGACATTTGACCTAGTTGGCGTTTTAATGGTGCGGTGATCGCTGATGTCATCACATCAGGACTGGCACCAGGATAAAGGGTAACCACTTGAATCGTCGGATAATCAACTTGTGGTAAGGCAGAGACTGGCAAAAAGCGGTAACCGATAATACCAGCTAATAAAATGGCAACCATAAATAGCGTGGTTGCAACCGGGCGTAGAATAAATAACCTTGATGGGCCACCACTTTTTAACGGAGTCTCAAACTGCATTAAGATTTCTCCGTCGTATTAGCATAAGATGTTAATTGATCTTTTGGGGTAACTAACTGAACTTTTACCCCATCAACTAGCCGGTCAACACCATCGGTAACAACCAAAACACCAGCATCTAACCCAGCGCTAATAATGGTTTTTTGACCATCCTGCAAACCCACCGTAACTTTATATTTTTTGACTAAATTATTTTTATCTAATGTCCAGACAAAGTGACCAATACTACCCATTTGTAAGGCAGCGGTTGGGATCACTACCACATTTTTTAGCGTATTAACTTGAATTTGGATATTGATAAATTGGTTAGGAAAAAGCCTATTATCCTGATTAGCGAAACGTGCTTTCATTTTTAATGTGCCAGTTGTGCTATCTATCTGATTATCGGTACTTAATAGGTAACCGGCGGCAATTTTGGCGCTATTATTACGATCCCAGGCGATCACTGGAATTTTGGTTTTTTGCTGTTGAGCAATTTTGATCAACGGAATATCTACCTCAGGCAGGGCAAATACGGCGTCAATAGGGGTTGTTTGGGTGATGATAACGATAGGTGAAGTTGAACCGCTGGTAATATAATTACCAATATCAATCTGTTTTAGACCAACCCGACCGGTAATAGGAGCCGTGATCCTGCTATAGGTCAGTTGCAGTTTAGCATTACTAATTGCCGCCTGATCGATTTTAACACTGCCTTCTGTTTGCTGAACCAAGGTTCGTTGCTTATCTAACTCTTGTTGAGAAATGACCTTACTGGTAGCTAACTTTTTGATAACGGGCTAAATCTTGTCGGGCATTATGCAATTGCGCCTGATCTTTGAGCAATTGTCCTTCCGCCTGCGCCAGCGAGATCTGAAATGGCCTTGGATCGATTTCGGCTAATAAATCGCCTGCTTTAACTGTTTGTCCTTCAGTAAAATGTAGCGCCATTAATTGCCCCGGCACCCGACTGGTTACCATTACGGTATTGGCGGCTTGCACCGTACCTAAGGCGGTCAAAATGTGAGGAATACTTTGTCGCACGGATAATGCCGCTTGCACCGGCGGTAGTGGCGTTTTACGCGATTTTGTTGAGCTTTGCTTTGATACTTGCGTGCTTGATAAGGCAGCTGTCGTTGGGGTTTGCGAATGAAAATAACGCCAGACAAACATCCCGCTAAGGGATAAAAAAATAATGGCAATAGCAGATATAACAATTTTTCGGCGGTGATTATTATTGTTCATCATGTCCTTAGCATTTTTTGTACAGGTATCAGCAAATATTTTTAATTTCATAAATAAATTATTTATACACTATAGTTTAGCGACTATTTAATATAAAAAATGGAGGAAATGTGGAAATTGTAATAATCAGTGTGAGATAAGCATAAATTAGCTAAATGTTATATATATATTTAAGATAGTTATTATTAGCAAACCTGTATATTAATGTCGCCTTAACAAATGTCTAATAACCTAAAAGAATCGTTAATCGCAATTAAATAGCGGTTTTTTACAATAATTTTTTTTCAATCGCTCATATATTACTTCTTTTTAATTATAAATTAATCAAGGAATAATTATGACAGTGCTTTCTATTAACACTACTAATTCCGTTTTTCGCTCAACTGATACGCCATCAGAACCGCTTTCTGACTTAGATATTTTAAGGCAAGTTATCCCGGATAATTGTAGCCTTGATGACAAAAAGGATTTGCAACAGCAGAAACGTGAGATTTTAGATAAATTAATTAGCAACTGTCTTGAACGTTAAAATTATGGAGAAACGTGATGGTACGACTCATTCCATTCTTCGTTCTTTCTGAGCATAGCGTTCAGGATAGTCAGCAGCTTGCGCATACAGGCGACCAGCGCCACTTTTTTGGCTTTTCCCGCTGCAAGCAGACGCATGTAAAAGGCTTTTATCACCGGATTAAAGCGAGTTGCTACAAGCGCGGCCATATAAAGTGCTGTTCGGACTCCGTCCCTTCCGCCAAATATGGTTCGCCGACCACGCATGGTACCCGAGTCCCGGTTTATGGGGGCAACGCCTACAAGCGCGCTAATAGCTCGCCTCGAGAGGCTGCCCAGTTCGGGAAGCTCCGCCAACAACGCAGCAACTGTCATGGTACCAACCCCTTTAATGCTGCTCAGCCTAGCGGCCAGATCCTTAAAGTGGTTCCTTATGTGGTTGTTCATATCCTCATCGATTCTGGCAAGTTCATCTTCCAGCGCCTTGATGATGATGCTTTTTCTATTCTGTGGATGTGCGGTATACAGCCTATTACGTTCTGCCACCAACATTGTAATCAACTGGCGTCTGCGTACGACCATCGCAGCAAGAACCTGACGTTCTGCATTTGGCAGAGTCCGGATAAAGCGCTCTCGCTCCGGATGTCGATTAATAACCTCTGCCATTTGTGCAAGCACTTTGGCATCAATACGGTCAGTTTTTGCCAGATAGCCCATAGCGCGGGCAAAGTCTCGGGATTGTCTGGGATTGATCACAGTGACGTCAAAGCCTTCAGCCTGGAGCGAGCAGGCCACAGTAGCTTCAAGCCCGCCAGTTGCCTCCATCAGAACCAACACCACCGAATGCTTTCTCAATTCGGCGATAATGGCATCAAAACCGTCAGAGTCATTACTGACCGTAAACTGTGCAATATCACAGCTGGCTGCTATGTCCAGCGTTGCTTTAGAAACATCAATACCCACACAAAGTGGATTTGGCTGACTCATGATTACCCATCCTTGCAAATGCGTTATGGAGTACGGACAACTGTTCGGGTTTCAGATGAGTGGCTCAGTGTATGCGCCGGTCGCTAATTAACGGGCTTAAAACCCTAGGAGGAATCGGGCTGCATGCACCTTGCCAAATCTAATCGTAACTATTTTAAACCGTTTTCAAGATACAAGCGAGCGTTATGTTGATGCTTCCTTAGATTTAATTAAAGTTAGCCTGAGTGGGGTTGATTTGACGGGTGTCGCTCTAAATAAAGCGAACCTGAAGTATGCTAAGTTAAAAGGATGCAATTTAACCGCTGCCAAGTTGGATAAAACTAAATTAAATATGGCGACTTTAAGCCAGGCTGAATTACAGGGAGCTTCCTTAAGTGATGCTGATTTAAGTCATGCCAATTTGGCCGGGGCCTGTTTGCGTAATGCTTATTTATTCAGTGCTAAGTTAAGCAACGCTAATTTGGAAAAAGCTGAGTTATGCTTCGCCAAGTTTGAATTTGCTAATTTGGTGAAAGCTAATTTGAAAGGTGCTAATTTGAATCAAGCTAATTTGCGTGCTACTAACTTAATGTTTGCCAATTTAGTGGGTGCTAAATTGAATAGCGCTGACTTAAGTGAGGCTGTGTTAGCTGGTGCTAATATAAGGGCTGCTGATTTAACTGGCGCTGTACTGGATAGGACAAATTTGAGTGGTATCTATTTACCGACTTGGGATGATGATAACCTAGATTATTATCTCAATCATATCAATAATAATAATAGCTTGCTTAAAACTATCGATAGTATTGAGCCCATCTATAATAAGAAGAAGATAGCATTAGTTCATCAGCTGATTGATTCATTAGACAAACGTCCTACAAACGTTTCACTATCATCAGTAGTAAACTCCTTATTAGAGACTTTTGCTAAAGCGCCCTATAACCAGGATCAGAAAATTATTAACTGGCTTAATAATAACATATTGCCGTCTTATCTGGCGAAATATGCTGTCAGCACGATGCCGGCACAAACTGCTCCTGTTTTGACAATCTTGCTAAACTGTTTTACTCACCAACCGCAAATGATGGTTAGTCATAATGGTGCCTTTGTTCAGTTGATTTCACAAGCGATGGCGGGTGAGAGTAACTATAAAGAACAGGCTGAAATCCTGTATAACAGTTATCTGCAAGATAACCGTGTTGAGCCTTATACTAAAGGTGATTTCGGTGATTATGCTGGCAAACCTGATTGGTCTAATAAAGAGGCGGATAATTTTATTCTGCTCTCTGCCAAGCCAGATAGTCACTATGCTATGTTAATGTCGCAAAACCAGCTACAGCGGATGTTAGGTATTCAGTCAGCGCAACCAGAGAATATCAATTGGCATGGCTTTTATCTCTATCAAGGGCAAGACAATATTGGCCCGGCAGATTATCGTTTAGATGATCTTTTTGAACATCATTTTAAATTATTTGCGTCTAACTATCTATTTCAACAGCAGCAAGCCAAATTTAGCCAATTATTAGCAACTTTAGCGTTAGGTAAATTGCAAACCACCTTTCAAACCGCAACAACGCAAAGCTCATCTGCAATTAAATTAATCGATTTTGACAGTCAAGCTAAACTGGCCGCGATATTTGACAATAAGTTTAAGCAATACATAGAAAATGGCGTAATAGGTTATTGCTTAACTCTACCACTGATGATAGTGAAGTATTTGAGGAGCGTTTATCTAACGAGTCGATTAATTGATGTACCAGCTCTATTTTCTTGTCATTATATTTATTATCAATACTGTCGATGGTTGTTAGTAAACTAAAATCATTATTGATATGGTTAAGATAAGTATCTAATCGAGTTTCATCCCAAAACGGTAAAGCGATATTACCTAGCTTGGCACCAGTTAAATCGGCGCCATTCAGTTTAGCACCAAGCATATTAGCTTGACTTAAGTTAGCAAGGTAGTGATTGGGCTATGTTGGTTTCGCAAAACCAGTTACAGCAGATGTTAGATATTAGGTTAGCGCAACAAGTGAATATGAACTGGCATGGTTTCTATCTCTATCAAGGGCAAGAGAATATTGGCCCGGCGAATTATCTGTTAGATGATCTTTTTCAGCATCATTTTATATTATTTGCCTCCAGCTATCAGTTTTGCCAACAGCAAATGTGTTTTATTAAATTACTGGATTCTTTAGAATTGGGTGATTTGCGCGCCACTTTTGAAACAGCAACCAAACAATCTTCTTCTGCCTTTAAATTAATCGGTTTTGATAACGACGCTAAACTAAAAACAATATTTGCCAATAAGTTTAACCAATATGTTGAAAAAGATATAACCTATTATTGTTTAACAGATGAATATGCGACACAATTATTAGCTACCTATCAGCTTACGGACGCTACTCCACAAAGACAAGCTGAAGTTCTGTTATGTTTGTCAGCTTTATTTTGTAAGTATTCTTCTAGTGCCTTATTTGGCACTGAATACGATTCACCGCTGCCATTGAGATATTTTGCCTTTGCTTTAATGGAGCAAGCATATCGACTAGCGCCAACAACATTGGGTTCTGAAGAACAGTATCGAGATTGGACTAATAGATTATTAGGCCATGAGAGAGAGTTCACCTGTTCGGCAGTGCTATCAAATATGATGGTTACTTATATTAAGGCCCATTTTCCAACCATCATTGCCGGCATCATGCCGCCAGCCTGGCGCTGATGGATGTTGGTGAAATTAAGATTTTTTATGGTTGTATAAAGTGCATCAGTCTAATAAATGATGTACTTTTTTATTATTAAGCCAGAAGTTATTAACCACTTAGCAGCGAGTAAAAGCGGATATTATTGCCCGTTAGATTTATTTTGCCGGCTGATGTTGCCACCCTTGATATGCTAGCGGTAAAAAACCAACCAAGATAGCTAGCACTGCAACGGCACTGACATAATAAACCGGTGCCAGATGAGATTGTTGTAGCCAGAAGCCCGTGATGATCGGCGTTAAACCACCAAAAATTGCATAGGCAATATTGTAGGCAAAAGACAGGCCAGAAAAACGGATTGCAGGTGGAAATGCCCGAGTGCCAATAATCGGGGTTAAAACGACGGCGCCGACGAACAATCCCATAATGCCGTAATAACTACTTAATGTTAAAAATGAAATAGCCGGTGATAGTATGGAATAGAAATAGCTGGCGCTGATGATCAGGCCGCTATAGGCTACTAACATGGTGAGACGGGAGCCAATTTTATCGCTTAAGTAACCCCAAAAAAATACAGCCAACGGTTAACATCAACACTGCAAAGCAATTGGCTTGTAAGGCGCTATTCCGATCGATATGGTAGATGCCGCGTAAAATAACGTCAGGCGTCATTAAAATGATCACGATAATTGAGGTCGATAGAGACCAGGTTAGTAGCGCGGTGATCAAACAAGCCTGCTTATGTGATGTTAAAACAGTCTTAACTGGCAACTCATTACAAAGCGCTCTTTGTGCCGCTAACTCTTTGAATATTGGGGTTTCCTGTAAAAAGCGTCGCAAATAGACAGCAATAAAGCCAAATAACCCGCCGACAATAAACGGAATGCGCCAGGCGAAATCGACAATTTGTTGTTCGGTAAAGTGATATTCAATGATAATGGCAATAATCGAGCCGAGCAAAATACCACCGGTAATGCCTGAAGTCAGCGTTCCAATAGCTCAACCATAACGCTGTTTTGGCGTGTGTTCAGCGATAAACACCCAGGCACCTGGCATTTCTCCGCCAATTGCCGCTCCCTGCATAATACGCATCAAAAGTAATGACAGTGGCGCAGCAATACCAATCGTGGCATAAGTTGGCAATGCTCCTATAACTAAAGTGGGCAGGGCCATCATAAAGATACTCAAACTGAACATGCGCTTACGGCCTATTTTATCGCCGTAGTGTGCCATAATAATGCCACCTAATGGACGAGCTAGATAACCGGCAGCGAATAACCCAAGGGTTGCTATCAGAGCGAGAAATTGATTACCAGCCGGAAAAAAAAGTAGCGAGATGGTTTTGGCATAAAAGACAAAAATAACAAAATCGTAAAACTCAAGTGTACTACCTAACGAAGATAGACCCAGCGTTTTATAATCTTGCCGATTTAGTGGCCTGGCAACAGGCTGACTTTGCGTATTGGTTAGCGATGGCATGTTTTTTTAATCCTTTTTATTAATAGGCAAAATAGTGTATTAATTCGCTGAATAAATCATTCAAACAATAGGTGCAATTTGTTAATTGATTTTATTTTTTAATAATAAAAAATAATGAAATAACAATGATATCTTGATTTAGCGATAATAATTATCTGTTTATCATCCGGCAGTTATAACCAATAATCTGGTTTTTTTCGTCATTGTCTATATAAACATAAAAAGCGGATATTATTTTATCCTACTCTGGATAACCTTTAAACCGGAGAAATATTGGGTTATTTGTTTTTAATTAAATCAATGGTTAGCAAAATCAAGGATGAAATTTAGATAGTAATGCATTCTATTTTAACCATATAAATATATTAATCTGCTATTTTTCAATTGATAGATAGAGAAAAATTTGGCTATTAATTTAAATATATTGAGATAGCAAAGAGGTGTAATAAGTTTTGTTTTAAGGCGCTATTCTAATGTTGCCATGATAGATTAGCGCTGACGATTTAAATTAGAAAAAGAGTGGCTAAACCTAAGAAAATAAAGAAGCCGCCGGTATCAGTAATCGCGGTTATCATCACACTTGAGCCAATGGCCGGATCTCGACCCAGTTTCACCAATTAATGGGATAATAACGCCCATTAATGCGGCCATCATTAAGTTCAATATCATAGCTAAAGTCATCACCGCACCCATCTCAAGGTTACCATAGAGTAAATAGGTGACGATGCCCATGATCCCGCCCCAGACAATACCATTGATCAGCGCGACGCCTAATTCTCTCAGTAACAGAAATGAGAAATTACCAGTTTGGATTTGATGCAAGGCAATTGCTCGAACAATCATAGTGATAGTTTGGTTGCCGGTATTGCCACCAATGCCGGCGACAATAGGCATTAGTGTTGCCAGTGCGACCAGTTGTGAAATGGTATTTTCGAACACACCAATCACTCGTGAGGCAATGAAGGCGGTACAGAGGTTAACGGCAAGCCAGGTCCAGCGAGTTTTTACTGCTTGCCCAACGGGGGCAAAAACATCTTCCTCAGGGCTTAATCCTCCCATGCGCCGGATGTTGCTATCACTCTCTTCATTAAGATTATCAACTATATCTTCAACGGTTAAGCGTCCCATTAATAAACCATTGTTATCAACCACAGCAGCTGAAATCAAATCGTATCGTTCAAAAGCACTTGCAGCGTCTTCTGCTTTTTCGTCAGGCAAGAAGCTCATCGTGGCGGTTTTCATCACATCAGCCACTGTTTTTGTTGGTGATGAGGTTAAAATCGTCGTTAATGGCAATTCCCCTTGCAAGCGATTTTGTATATCGACAATAAAAATTTTATCGGTTGCTTCAGGGATATTACCGCGCTGGCGTAGATAGCGTTGAACAGTTTTCAGGCTAACGTTAGGCCTAACGGTAATAAATTCAAAATCCATCATTTGGCCACCGCTATCTTTAGGATATTGTAGTACCTCACGGATCTGATTACGTAAACTGGGATCAAGGTAAGTCAGTAAACGACGCATTGTGTCGCGCGGTAAGTGTTCGGCAATATAGGCTTGCTCATCAACATGTAGATTAGCAACAGCACGTAGCAACTCTCTATCTGACATGTTCTTGAGTAAACTTTCCCAGACCGAGGTTGAGGCTTCGACTAAAACCTGACCACGTTTATTATTATCAATTAAATACCATAGTGATGAGCGTTCATCATAAGGCAACATTTCTAAAAGATCCGCAATATCGGCTGCATGTAAGGCATGTAATAGTGATTTAATTTGGATGATATTTTTATCGTGCTTTACGATCGATAAGGCTTGTTGTTTGTCGTGTTGGGTGGCTAATATTTTAATCGTCTCTTCATTTTCCATGAAAAGCGTCAAAATATCTTGCCTAATTTGTGCCAGCTTTTGTGAATGTGGATTAATAAGTGAGGTAATATTCGATGAAAAGGCTGGTTGAGACATGGTTATCCTTAAATACTAATAGTCGTAACCTATTATCAGGTATTATCATTTTTAATGACTTTCGATTAAATGCACACATTATTTAAACAACTACTATCAGCAGCAGGATAAATAAGTTATTGAATAGAAAACAAGCAATTAAGTTAGATTTATGGTTGCTAGATTTTATTTTTAATCATACCAAAATATCAAGCAGATTCCTCTTTAATTTTTAGTTTCCAGCTAGGAACATCTTGCCAATATTTTTGTTCTTTTTCTAAATCTAGCAGCATTAACGCATTTTGCTGTAAATAGTGGGGAGGAAAATAGAGTGTCCAATGATTTTGATCGGTTTTCAAACGTAGTGAGTTTGGCGTGGTTGTCGATTGACGTTGATTATTAAGTAGCGTAGCTAACCGTAATAGTTGGATCATGGGTAAATATTGTTTTTTCTTAAATAGATTTAACTTAGGGAATTCATCAGCTTTGATACTTTTTTTATGATACCTGACCAATGTCGCTAGTAATAACTGTTGCTCTTGGTTAAATCCTGGCAGATTGGTGTTGTATAAAATATAGGCAGAATGACGATGTAAGCCATTATGATTGATATTTAATCCAACCTCATGCAGCATAGCGGCCCAGATAAGTAGCACTTTCAATTGTGGGTTAACCAACTTGGGATTTTGTTTTGCCCATTGTTGATAAAGGATCTCGATGGTTTTTGATACTCGCTGCGTTTGTTCTCGGTCAATATTATAATGTTCAGCTAAACTTAATGCGGTGCGTTGGCGAATGTCTTGATGACGAAAACGTCCTTCCATTTCATAGAGAACCCCTTCACGTAAAGCACCGTCAGAGAGCGTTAACTGCTTGATTTGCAGAGAATCAAATATGCCACATAAAATGGCTAATCCCGGAACAAAAACGTGAGCACGCTCTGCTGATAAGCCGGGTAGATCGAGTGACTTAAAATTTTTATACTTTAGTACTAATTTTTTTAGTTTAACTAAGCGCTCATGGGTGATGATGCCATCTGAATCACCCAACTGGCAAAGTACTTCATGAATTGCTTTTATGGTTCCTGAAGCACCAAAGGCATAGTCCCAACCTTGCATTTGATATTGGCAAGCAAGATTTTCCAGTTTTTGTCGGCTAGCAAAATAGGCGCGCGCAAAATTAGTTTCATTAATTAGATTATTAGCAAAAAATTGGCGGGCATAGCTGATGCAGCCCATTTTACGGCTTTCCATTAATAGAGGCTTAAAATTTTCACCAATAATAAGTTCTGTAGAGCCACCGCCAACATCGATCACCAGCTTCCGACCTTTTTCTGACTGGGTATGCTCAACCCCCATAAAAATCAGCCGCGCTTCTTCTTGGCCTGAAATAATTTCAATTGGGTAGGGTATAACGGCTTTAGCTCGTTGCAAAAACTCTTTGACGTTAACCGCTTCTCGTAAGGCATGAGTTCCAACTATGCAAACATTATCAGCGGTAAATCCTTGTAAACGTTCAGCAAAAAGCGCTAAGCAGGTCAAGGCACGCTGAATTGATTTTTCGCTTAATTTGTTATGTTCATCTAAACCGTCAGCCAGATGAACACGTTTTTTAATGCGGGTTAAAATCTGTAAGGCACCATTAACTATTCGCGCAACAATCATATGGAAGCTATTAGAGCCAAGATCTATGGCAGCAATTTCCATCGGCCTCGATGCTGAAGGTTTTATTAATGGCATAGTGTTAAGCTCTTGTTTCTGGATGTTCTAGTGATTTTAGATAATCGTAGACAGCAAGCTGTGCCTGGATCTTGCGTTTATTACCGCGTGGTACATAACGATTGGTTAACTCTTTATCGATATAACGCGCTTTAACGGTATCATTAAATTGTAATTCAAGAATGTCGAGCACGCGTTGTTTCAGTTGTTGATCAACCAATTTAACAGCCACTTCAATACGAAAATCGATATTGCGGGTCATCCAGTCAGCTGATGAGATGAAGACTTCTTCGTTGCCATTATTACTAAATACATAAACTCTGTCATGCTCAAGAAAACGGTCGACAATGCTAGTAACTTGAATATTTTCACTAAAATTAGCTTGGCCGGGAACCAGCGAACACATGCCTCGGATCAGCAGACGAATTTTTACGCCAGCTTTGGAGGCATCATAAAGACGATTAATTAACTCTTTGTCATCTAAGTTATTAATCTTTAGCAAGATAGCGGCCGCTTTTCCCGCTTGAACGTTGCTAATTTCCCGATCGATCAGTTGCGTCATCCGAGTGCGTGAATTTTGCGGCGAAACCATTAGATTTTCAAAATTGACAGGTCGGTAAGGGTTTTCAATAAAGTTAAATACCCGCCTTACTTCATTGGTAATTTGTTGATTTGCCGTTAATAAGGAATAGTCGGTATAAAGGCGAGCGGTTTTTTCGTTAAAATTTCCGGTGCCAATATGAGCATAACGAATAATTTCACCTTGTTCGAGACGAGAAATAATAAAAAGTTTAGCGTGGATCTTAAGGCCAGGTGCAGAGAAAATGACATGTACTCCGGCTTCGGTAAGATGCTTAGCCCAATGAATATTGGCTTCTTCATCAAATCTCGCTTGTAATTCAACCACCACGGTGACTTTTTTACCGTTGTGCGCTGCATGGATCATCGATTCAATAATGCGCGAATCCTTGGCTACACGATAAATATTGATTTTGATTGTCAATACGTTGGGATCAAAAGAGGCTTGGCGTAATAATTCTATCGTATGCTCAAAAGTGTAATAGGGATAATAGAGGAGAACATCTTTTTCTCTGATCGCATCAAAGCCATTACGGAAGTTATCAAAACGACGATGACGTAAACGCGGCAGTGGTTTATTCAGTAAATTTTTATTACCTTCGTTTGGAAATTTAATGAAATCTTTAAAGTTATGATAACGGCCACCGGCAATGACTGAATCATCACTTGATAGTCCGAGTTTTTTTCTCAGTAGTTCTACCATTTCATCAGGCATATTACGTTGATAAACAAAACGAACCGGTTCGGCATTAAGACGTTGTTTTAAACTGGATGACATCAACTCCAGCATGCTGGATTCCATCTCAGTAGTTAAATCATATTCCGCATCGCGCGTCATTTTCATCGCGTAGGCGTTTAATTGGTCATAGTCAAAAAAGCCTTTAAATATTTCGTCTAGACAATAACGCAAAATATTATCTAGCAGGATCATTGATTTCCTACGTTTTGGCATTTCAGGCGGTAAATGAACAAATCGAGGTTGTTTGCCTGCTGGAATTTCTAGTAAGGCATATTGAATATTTTGTCCCTTGATAATTTCAACGGCTAAATAGGTATAATCATCTTTTAAAAATTCAACTAAATCAGTTTCCGGCGTGATCAGGATAGGCGTAATATGCTGACGAAGTTGTTGGCGAAAAAATTGTCGTAACCAAATTTGTTGATTTGGCGAAATTTGCCGTTCATTAATTAGGAAAATTTGGTTACGCGCCATTTCAAGTAATAACTCGTTATATAATGAGTCAAATTCTTGATCCAGTTTGGCAACTTTGCTTTCAATTCGCTTTAATAGCTGGCGTGAACTGGATGCGGTTCCTCGTTCTTCATTAATTAATATACGTCGCTTAACATCAGCAAATCTAATTTTATAAAATTCTTCAAGGTTATTGGAATAAATGCCTAAAAATCGCATGCGTTCAATCAGCGGATTACGTTTATCTGCTGCTTCTTGCAAAACTCGCTCATTGAATGATAACCAACTGATCTCTTTTTCAGTATAGAGCCGATCTTGAGACATCTTTACTCCATAACCAATATTGTTATTTAGTAATACAGGATATTGATACTTAACAGCTTATCTGATTACTGATGATTTTTCAGGTGTTTTATTGGCCTCTGGTGAGAATTTTTTTCTCATTTCACTGTATTGATGTTGAAAAATACTCATCCGAATGACGGTACGATATTTACCATTAATAAAAAATTCATCAACCAAATCGCCTTCAATATGAAAGCCCAATTTTTTATAAATATGCAGCGCTTTGGTATTTTCTTTATCCACAATCAAGTAGACTTTATAGAGATTTAACACTGAAAAAGCATAATCCATCGCTAGGTTGGTGGCTTTGGCGGCATATCCTTTACCTTGAAAGGCCGGATCGATAATAATGCCAATTTCAGCTCGACGATGAATATAATTTATTTCTACTAATTCAATTAATCCAATTTTAGTGCCTTCATTTTCAATAATAAACCGACGCTCTAACTGATCATGAATGTGTTTGTCATACAGATCACTTAATTCAACAAAAGCTTCATAAGGCTCTTCGAACCAATAACGCATAACACTGGCGTTATTATCTAATTGATGGACAAATGGGAGATCTTCACGTTCTAAAGGTCGTAGTGTAATTGACTCATTTTTTTTGCCAGTAGGCATTGGATACCTCGATTGGGAGTAAAACTTAGCATATTAAAATAGTTACTATGGATGTTCTGTATTTTTAGTCGGTTTGGTTAGTAAAGAATAGCAGAATCAAGCTGAGTGATAAATGAGAGCAATTATATTTTAACAATAAACTCAGTTTTCGATAACTAATTAGTTAAGTATTGGTTGATTATTACTACAAAATTATCAATTAGAATTTGTATCAATATGGGTTAGCATCAGTATACAAAATTGTGATGCCATTGGCATCACATAGGGACAGATACTGCTAATCTTCATTAGCATAACCGTATTCAGGTAGTTTACAGCCATCCAGGAAGGCTGAATTATTAACCATAGCTAAACGGCCTTTAACAAACCAATTAATAACTAATGGATAAATACGATGCTCTTGTGTTTGAACGCGCGCAATAATATCTTGCGGTTGATCTCCGGCAAAGATAGGCACTTTAGCTTGTAAAATAATTGGACCTGCATCCAATTTCTCAGTGACAAAGTGAATCGAAGTACCGTGCTCTTTATCTCCGTTTGCTAGCGCTTTACGGTGAGTATCTAATCCGGGATACTTAGGTAATAAGGAAGGGTGAATATTAATTATTTTACCTAAATAATGGCTGACAAAGCGTGGCGTGAGAATGCGCATGTAACCTGCCAACACGATCAGATCTGGCTGATATCGTGCTATTTCGGTCATCAGTGAAGCATCATAAGCATGGTTATCCGCGTAATCCGTTTTTTGCATCACGACAGTTGGGATCGCGGCTTGCTTGGCCCGTTCTAAACCATAAGCAGTTGGATTATCACTGAAAACTGCACTAATTTTTGCGGCAATACTTTGTTTTTGGCAAGCATCAATAATGGCTTGTAAATTACTGCCATTGCCAGAAATTAATACTACAAAATTTTTCATTAGCTGATTGTTACCTGCGGTTCATCCGCGTTGATCTCGACAATTTTACCAATTTGCCAGGCTTTTTCACCCAGTTGATTGAGTAGTTGTAATGTATCAGAGACTTCTTCTGCGGGTAAAACAATTAACATGCCAACACCACAATTGAAGGTGCGGTACATTTCATGGGTCGATACATTACCGGTTTGTTGTAACCAACTAAATATCGCCGGCCATTGCCAGCTAGCGCTATCGATCTGCGCTTGGGTATTGGCGGGTAAAACCCGTGGAATATTTTCCCAAAAGCCACCACCGGTTATATGGGCAATGGCATGAATATTCTGTTTTTCAATCAACGCTAGAATATTTTTAACATAGATGCGTGTTGGGGCTAATAAATGATCAGCCAGTGACTTATTTTCTAGTTGTACTGTGGCTGGATCTATTTGGTTTAACTGTAAAATTTTTCTAATTAATGAATAACCATTGGAATGGGGGCCACTAGCGCCTAACGCAATTAGGGTATCGCCAGCTTTAACTTTGCTACCATCAATAATTTTTGTTTTTTCGACCACGCCAACACAAAAACCTGCTATATCATAATCTTCACCATGATACATACCAGGCATCTCTGCTGTTTCACCGCCGACTAGAGCACAGCCTGATTGTTTACAGCCTGCTGCAATGCCTTTGATCACGCTGGTCGCTGTATCGACGGCTAGTTTACCGGTGGCGTAATAATCGAGAAAAAAGAGTGGCTCGGCACCTTGAACAATCAAATCATTAACGCACATAGCAACTAAATCAATGCCAATTGTATCATGGCGTTTTAAGTCCATTGCTAATCGCAGTTTTGTTCCGACACCATCTGTGCCTGAAACTAAGATTGGCTCACGATATTTTTGTGGTAAGGCACACAGTGCGCCAAAGCCGCCTAATCCTCCCATTACTTCTGGGCGGCGGGTTTCTTTAACAGCACCTTTAATACGTTCGACCAGTGTATTACCTGCATCGATATTGACACCAGCATCTTTATAGCTGAGAGAAATTTTATCTGTCACAGCAAGCTCCCAAGGCGATTGCATTTAGTAAAATAGATGGAAACAGAAATAATTCTACCAGCCTAAGCAAACGTTTGCGAGATACTTATTTTGGTTTTCATAATAAAACTCAAGAGCCAGCAAAAGTGAATTCCCTGCAAGAAAAACCTTAATCTATCAGTGGAACAGGTTTGAAAAAGCGCTATAATCTGATAATTTTTTATTTGTAGATGGTTTGTACTGAAGGAGAGTAGCGTGAAAATCGTTGAGGTAAAACACCCGTTAGTTAAACATAAATTGGGCTTATTGCGGGATAAAGATATTAGCACTAAACGTTTTCGTGAATTGGCCTCAGAAGTGGGCAGTCTGTTAACTTATGAAGCAACAGCAAATTTAGAAACAGAAACAATTGCAATAGAAGGATGGTGTGGGCAGGTAAACATCGAGCAAATTAAGGGAAAAAAAATTACTGTCGTGCCAATTTTACGTGCTGGATTGGGAATGATGGATGGGGTGCTGGAAAATGTTCCCAGTGCCCGTATAAGTGTTGTGGGTGTTTATCGTGATGAAAAGACGCTGGAGCCTATTCCATATTTTCAAAAGCTGGCTTCAAATATTAATGAACGGATGGCATTGGTTGTTGATCCGATGTTGGCCACAGGCGGTTCAATGATTGCCACGATTGATTTACTTAAAAAAGAGGGTTGTCATGCTATTAAAATATTGGTACTAGTTGCCGCGCCGGAAGGTATTAAGGCACTGGAAGCTGCTCATCCTGATGTTGAACTTTATACCGCATCTATTGATGATCATTTGGATGAACATGGTTATATTGTTCCTGGTTTGGGTGATGCGGGCGATAAGATATTTGGTACCAAGTGACATTTATTGTTTATGTTATTTTTTATTAATTATAGTTATTGAGAGCTAATAAGATTGGATAGAGATACCAATCTTATTAAGTTTGAATATTATTTTAAATTTAGGGCGTTAATTTTTCGGTGTTTTTTTCACTCTATTTCTATCTAACCAACGTTTTAGTCCTGCATAGGTTTTATTTAATTCAACTTTGGCATTTTCTACCGTTAGTTTGTTGTGATCAAAAACAAACTCTTGAGCGACATAATTAAAACTATAGCCGGAAGCGGGATTAGAATAGAGACTGTAATAGAACAATTTGGCTTGATTATCTGCTTTTATGATAGGGGTAATAAATTGAATAAAATTATGATCCTCTTCATTAAATTTTACAAAATCTGTTAGATGAGTTGTTAATTCATGGATTAAACTAGCGCGTTCATTATTGTCAATAAATTTATGCGTGGCAATAATGTGTTCAGCTAATTGCTGTGGGTTGGTAGTTTTGAAACTACTTGAACGATTATTAAAATTTGAAATATAGTTACAGTTTCTAATTTGATAAAGATACTCTAGGTAGTTCCGTAAATAAAGCGATGCATTATCTAATGAATTAGTTGGCGCCCATTTTGATTCATCACGGATATTAGTTATAATTGTAGTAATAAAATTTGTCGGTGAAGCTGCCAGTTTCTTGGCATTTGTGTCTAAATCGCTATTTTCATTCCATTGATTGTCATCTTGAATGGCTTTTTCTTTGCCTTGACCAAATATTTCAGCACAGCCTAATAAATGGCTAATATTTTCACCACTATATTTTGACGTATCAATAAAATTATCAATATCATTAAATTTATTTGTATTTATCATAAGGATGCCTTAAATTAAAATAATTGATTTTATAATTTATTCAATTTAATTTTTATTAAAAAGTTTTGCATTCACTAATTTAAAATATATCGTTATAATTTTATTAAATAAAATCGTAACAAATATATTTTTAAATATTAACTAGATCACTGTGTTGTTATTTAATTTTAATACATCATGTATAATTGCTTAGGATGTAAGAAAAATTATTAGTATTTTTTGTTTTTATAATCTGAGTAGTAAAGTGTATTAATTAAAGCACAGCAAATAGTTATTATTTTCTACTTTAGTATTGTTTTGTTTTAACCAATCAGAAAGTAGCGTAAAATCAACTTGAAAAAGACTTTTTATATCATCAGATGATAAGTTAAAATCCATAAAGTGAAGTGTTAATCTTGATAAATCAATTTCAAAATTATATTCTTCATCAGGTTTATTTTTTTCTGTTTCTATATCGAAGCTAAAAGTTACTTTTGAGGAGTAAAGTTGTAGTTTAACTATATTTTTTCTTGAACTTAAAATAGTATGTGTAAATAAAATTGTAGTATTATCTTCATTAACTTTAGCTAAAGAGTTTTTGATTAATTTTTTTAGTGATGAATAAATTTCTTGATATTCTTTTTGAGAAGTATATGAATAAAAATCAGTTATTTTTTCAAGTAATTGTTGATAATTATTAGCTTCGTAATTGACATTGCTGCTAGTGTATTCATCAGTGACAAACATGTTTGTTTCTTGTAGAGCAGCAATATATTCATAATATTTTTTTTCATTGCCTTCATTATCAGGTTCATCAGGCGCCCAACCGCTATAGTCTTTGGCTATGGTTAATAAACAAGTTACCACATGTTGTGGGTAGTCAAGTAATTTTGTCACAAGATTAACATCATTATATCGATACATATCTTTTAATAGGGATTCTGCCGCTAATGCTTTTTCGATATCGTCCCCCAAGCTCAAAGCGCCACTGGTTACTAACTTTGCTTGCTGGCTAGTTTCTTGATTTTTAATATTATTAATAACCTCAGATTTTTTATTATAGGCTTTATTTAGCAGCAAATGTAGCATTTCATTTTGTTTTTTTGACATAATTTAATTCCTTTGATTGTAAATATTATTAATATATTTATAATATAATTTGTCTTATTAAGTCCTAATGATGAATAATTATTATTTTTCTAAACAGGTTGCACAATCATCTTTATTTCCTTTATTTGGTGTTTTTACCCGACATAACCAGCATTTTAGGTCGTTTCTTGTTTCACCAACGATCATTTTTGCCATTTCTATATCCAACATATGAGTATGAAAAGTCATAACCAGGTTATTTAATTGTACACGTGATTTATATTTATCTGCTGGTGCATTTTTACCGTTTCCACCACTGTTTCTTGCTAATTCGATATTAGAGGTATTAATATAAAAATTTAAGTCATTTTTACTTTTGGAATCAATGACACCTTGGGTAAATGTAGTATCAGTATTTTTCAGTTCTGCGTGGGATAGTGCTGCCTTGGCCAGATCAGTTACTGATTTTTTAATTTTATTTTTATCAAATCCGGAAATTCCCTCAAATATATTAACGACCTTATCAATCAAATCATTATAATTCTCGTATTGATAATTAACGTCGATAGATCTATCTGATGAAATCATCAAAAAAGGATTCTCTCTCATCAGGTTAGTATAATTAGCATAAGCATGAACATTACCTATTAGGTTGGGTTTTGTCGCATTGTATCCAGCACTCGTCATTGCCATTGTACTCATCATTGCTAGTGCATTAGCGGGTGATTTTACTAATTCTTCTGCGGTTTTATCAGGTGAAGCACCGCTACTGTTCACTTCGTAAAGAAGAGCAGAAACGGCTAAGTCAGCATCTTGCTGTGCGCCAATAATTTCTCCGCTAGAAGCGATAATCTTTGAATCATTATAACCTGTGAATGTTGGTGCTGGTATTGCTTTAAGCATTTTGAACCAATTAGCAAGTTTTTCATATTCTGTATTCATGTCTATCGTTTTCATAATATTCCTTATTTAAAGTTTAAATATCACTCGAATTAACTTAATTAGAAATTTACTTAATTTGGTTAATAAGATGCCTTGTTTATAATAAAAGTAAAGTTAAAAATAAATAATTTTTCATTATAATAAAGTTATTTATTAATTTAAGAAGGTTATTAATTAATATAAACTTGTTATTTTACATTACAAAAATAATTTTTACTTTAAATGCTTTTAAAATAACTTAAAATTTATATTTATTATAAGCATGAGTGTTTTTTAATATAATAAAACAATAAATATAATTATAGGTTTATTTTTCACAAGCTAAATGATTTAATTAATTAAGAATGTGGGTTTGTTAATGTATTTTAACTGTATATTATATTGGGATGTTAAATGTCCATTTTTTGTAAGTTAATGCTTAGAATAAAAGTTACCTGATGTAATTATAGGCAACATGTGATTGATTTATTTTTTTGTTCTTATTTATATATCTATATTTAATATAACCTAAAAAATAACTTTATTAATTGATATTTTATATTGAATTTTAATGCTTGGTATAAGTTATTTTTTATCAATAGATAAAAAATAAAGTTCAGTGCACTGTGAGGACAGAAAAATTTTTTATGAATAACTATTTTTGTTTTTTATAGATAAGTTAGTTTAAGGATTTTATTACCATTATGTTAATATGGTTTAACGAATATTTCATACAATTTTCTGTTATGAAATTAAAATATCAAAACGTGGGCTTTATTGATGAGTTTTGATGAGTAATAATATATTAATTATGAGTTATCAAGAGGACATTAATCATGACCAGCCGTGTAATTGGCGTAGCAGAAAGGCCGCCGTTAAGAGAAACCATTCCATTAAGTTTTCAGCATCTGTTTGCTATGTTTGGGGCGACAGTATTAGTCCCCATTTTATTTCACATCAATCCTGCAACCGTTCTATTGTTTAATGGTATTGGTACACTACTCTATTTGATCATTTGTCGGGGGCGTATTCCTGCTTATCTGGGCTCAAGTTTTGCTTTTATTTCACCAGTTTTATTGTTATTACCGCTAGGTTATGAGTTAGCATTGGGCGGATTTATTATTTGTGGGCTACTTTTTTGTTTAGTCGCACTGATTGTAAAAATAGCAGGTAGAAATTGGATCAATATTATTTTCCCCCCTGCGGCAATGGGCGCGATTGTTGCGGTTATTGGTCTGGAATTAGCGCAAACGGCGGCTGTCATGGCAGGGCTTTTACCTAAAGCGGATATTCCGGTTGATTCAAGCAGTTTGATTATTTCAGTGGTGACGTTGATCGTGACCATTCTATGTTCGGTAGTTTTTCGTGGTTTTTTAGCTATTATTCCTATTTTGCTTGGTGTGATTGTCGGCTATTTACTTGCATTTTTAATGGGAAAAGTGGATTTAACTCCAGTTATTACTGCTCCATGGTTTTCATTACCAACATTTTATTCTCCACGATTTGAGTGGTTTGCTATTTTGACTATTTTGCCTGCAGCGCTAGTTGTTATTGCGGAACATGTAGGTCATTTGGTTGTGACCGCGAATATTGTTGGGCGAGATTTATTAAAAGATCCTGGTTTACACCGTTCAATGTTTGCTAATGGTTTATCAACTACCATTTCGGGATTTTTTGGTTCAACACCGAATACTACCTATGGTGAAAACATCGGTGTAATGGCGATAACTAAAGTATATAGCACCTGGGTAATTGGTGGTGCGGCAATTTTAGCTATCTTGCTTTCCTGTGTTGGTAAATTAGCGGCGGCAATTCAGCTTATTCCTGTTCCTGTGATGGGGGGCGTTTCCCTATTACTTTATGGTGTTATAGCGGCATCAGGTATCCGAGTGTTAATTGATTCTCGGGTAGATTATAATAAACCACAAAATCTAATATTGACTTCCGTTATTCTGATTATTGGGGTAAGTGGTGCGACTATCCATATTGGTGCTGCTGAGTTGAAGGGGATGGCGCTTGCTACCATTATCGGTATTATTATGTCGTTAGTTTTTCGCCTGATTAATATTATTCGTCCGGAAAAAACTTATATAACTACTAAGCTTGAGTCGGTAGAGACGATTAAAAAATAGCTAATTTTTACTGGAATAATAGGTAAATTATTAGTTTCATCGGATGATATTGTTTAAGTTCATCTAATTACAACTTTTGTGTTAAGCTGTATGTGTTTTCTTATCTATACAGAAAGAGGTGCTTCTGAATACGCCGTCGCAGCTTTCATTACCTTTATCCACGCCTGATGATGAAACCTTTGCCAGTTTTATTACTGGCGAAAATGGTATTTTATTAGCGGCTATCAAATCTGCTATTAATCAATCCCATAGCAGCTATATTTATTTTTGGTCTCAGCAAGAAGGTAGTGGAAAAAGTCATTTATTACACGCTGCATGTAGTGAATTGTCACAAAAAGGCGAGGCAGTTGGTTATGTTCCTCTGGATAAACGTAGCTATTTTGTCCCTGATGTTTTAGACGGTATGGAACATTTAGCTCTGGTTTGCATTGATAATGCTCATTGTATTGCCGATGATGAAGAGTGGGAAATAGCACTTTTTAATTTATATAATCGTATCTTGGAAAACGGCAAAAGCTGTTTATTGATAACCGGTGATAGGCCGCCTAGGTTGATTGATTTAGCATTACCTGATTTAGCATCCAGACTTGATTGGGGACAGATCTATAAACTTCATCCACTGAGTGATGAAGATAAGATCCAGGCACTGCAATTACGCGCTAAATTACGCGGTTTCGAGTTATCTGAAGAGGTTAGTCGTTTTGTTTTAAAGCGTTTGGATAGGAAAACCCGCACATTATTTACTATGTTAGATGAGTTAGATCATGCTTCGATTGTTGCTCAACGTAAACTGACTATTCCCTTTGTTAAGGATATTCTTAAACTTTAATTTAAGAGGTAAACTTATTTTACCTCTTAAAGATACAGGGTTATTTAAATAGCTTTTTTACTTGTTCTGGTGGACGTCCTAGCTGAGCATGGTTATCAACGACAACGATAGGTCGCTCAATCAATATTGGGTTATCATGCATTGCTTGCAGTAAGATATCATCTGATAACGAGCTGTCAGATAAATTAAGTGTTTGATAAATTGTTTCGTTGCTTCTCATTAATTGACGCGGTTCAGTGAAACCCAGTTGTGAAAGTAAAGTTTTCAAGTTATTAATACTTGGTGGTGTTTTAAGATATTCAATGATGCGTGGTTTAACCCCCATATCTTCTAAAAGCTGTAGGGTTTGTCGACTTTTTGAACAACGAGGGTTATGGTAAATCGTCACTTGTTGAGACATAAGGTAATTTCCTTAGCGTTTTTGTAATTGTTTATCACGTGTTTGTAACTGGCGTAGTGTATCAATACGGGCATCATATCTTGCTTGATCATAACTACCGGTTTTTGTTAGCCGACTGGCATCGGTAAGATATTGAATGGCAGTACCATAATTACCACGCAAAGCCATACCTTCTGCATAAGCTGCTAACTATTCACTACGCTTACCTTGCTTAGCTGAAACTTCTGCCAACAAAGTCCAACCATTTAAGTCATTGGGGTTATCGAAGGTGTATTTACGCAATAATTGACTGCCTTGATCATACTGATTATTAGCAATATAGGCATTTGCCAGATTAATTTGTAGAATTGGGTCATTTGGTGTTTTGGTTAGTGCATTTTGTAAACGAGAAATAGCCTTTAGTGGCTGATTTAACCCTATATCTATATCGGTCATTAGATCAATAAACCAGGGATTAGCAGGTTGCTTAGCCAAAAGTAAGCGCACAATGTTGCCAGCAGCCTGATATTTTTTATCTTCATTAAGTTGTAGCGCATGACCATAATCAGCCGCCATTCTTTCTTTAGTATCACCTTGGCTATACTGAGATAAAATTTGTACAAGGATCGGTTTTTGCCCGTCTGTATACATGGCAAGAATGCGTACCCGAGCTAGCATAAAATCCAATGATGGTGGGAGATCCACTTTCGGATATTGATTTGAACGATTTAGTGCATCCGCTAAACGACTATCTGGTAATGGATGGGTTAATAGCATCTCAGGTGGTTTTGACATATAACGGCTCTGATCGGCTAAAATTTGCATAAAATCAGACATGGCGCGCGGATCGAATCCGGCGCGACGTAAAGTCTGTATACCAATTCGGTCAGCTTCTTGTTCGTTAGATTGAGTAAAGCTTATTATACCTTGTTGCACACCCGCTAATGTTCCTGTCAGTGCCGCAATACCTGCTTGTGGATTAGCCATCACTAACAGTGCTGAACCAATGGCGCCTATCCAGGCCAATGGTGCATTCCGTTCACGATCTTCTAGCATACGGGCAAGATGTCTTTGTGTTACATGAGAAATTTCATGGGCAATCACTGAGGCCAGCTGACTTTCATTTTGGCTATAACGAAACAGGGCAGAATGGAGAACGACGTTGCCACCAAAATAAGCGTAAGCATTAATATTAGGATTATTTATCAGGTAAAAATGGAACGGAGTTTTTACTGAGTGGGCATTTTTTACTAAGCGCATGCCAAGATGATTAATATATTGGTTTAACAAGGGATCGTAAATAAGTGGTGTGCTAGCACGTAATTGGCGAGTTAGTGCGTCACCAATAACGATCTCTTGATCAATAGTTAGTGTACCACCTGCTGTGGTACCAATATCGGGCAAATTATCTTCAATAGCGGTATAAACAGGCTTCATAGGAACTGCTAACATTATTGTTATTACAAGAGTAATGAGTGGTTTAGTAAATTTTGTATTCATAAACCGGAAGTATCCCTTACGATTGATTATATTGTTAAATGATATTTTTTATGATAGCAAAGCTTACTGGATAATCTGTCAATTGGTATAATTTCGTGGATTAAAAGACTAATTTACCACATTCAGGAGTGAATATATGCTGGAGATGTTTTTGCAATGGTATCGTCGAAGATTTTCAGATCCTCAGGTCGTTGCATTGTTTATCAGCCTGATTATCGGTTTTTGTATCATATTCTTTTTTCATGATATTTTAGCTCCTTTATTAGTTGCTATCGTGTTGGCTTATTTACTTGAATGGCCAACCCAACAACTGGGTAAGTTAGGCTTATCAAGGCTAATGGCGGCGTCCATTGTACTGACAATATTTATGGGTATTAGTGCCATGGTTTTTTTAATTATTGTGCCCATTGTCTGGCAGCAAGGCATGAATTTATTATTTGATTTACCTTCAATGGTAAATAGCTTTAATGAATATGCCAAAGCATTTCCTGAACGCTATCCCGCTTTAGTTGATGCCGGTATTATTGATATGATAGCGGATAATTTACGCGGTCGCTTATCGACTTTAGGTGAATCTGTGGTTAAGTATTCTGTTGCTTCGCTTATTGGTATTATTACCATAGCAATATATCTGGTTTTAGTACCACTAATGGTATTTTTTCTACTGAAAGATAAGACTAAAATAATACGTGGTTTACAACGTATTTTACCCCGTGATCGGTTATTGGTCGGACAAGTTTGGCAGGAAATGAACCAACAGATCACTAACTATATCCGTGGTAAAGTTATTGAAATGGTTATTGTTGGTATCTGTACTTATATCGCCTTTGTTTTTTTAGGTTTGCGCTACTCGCTATTTTTGTCAGTACTAGTCGGTATTTCTGTCTTGATCCCCTATATTGGTGTGGTGGTGGTTACCATCCCAGTAGTTTTAGTTGCTCTTTTTCAATGGGGTATTGGACCTGACTTTTGGACTTTACTAATCGCTTATTTAATTGTTCAAGGGCTTGATGGCAATTTATTGGTGCCCATTTTATTCTCTGAAGCGGTTAATTTGCATCCGTTAGTTATTATTTTATCTGTCGTAGTATTTGGTGGGCTTTGGGTTTTTTGGGGGGTATTTTTTGCCATTCCATTGGCAACTTTAATTAAAGCCGTTATGCATGTGTGGCCAGAAGATAATCTCGTAACTGAAAAATAATTTTTTAATTGTTAATTGCCACCAAAACAGGCAGGGGCAATTAACAATCGATTTTAATCACGGATGAGTATTAAGATAATTCAGTACAATTTGGTGATGATCACTAGTTTTAAATTTGTCAAACACATGTTCAATCTCACCTTTTGCATTAATCAGAAAACTGATGCGATGAATGCCATCAAACGTTTTCCCCATAAATTGCTTTGCTCCCCATACACCGAATTTTTCCGCTACCTCATGCTTATGATCCGATAGTAATGTAAAGTTTAGCATCTCTTTTTCAGTGAAACGTAATAACTTTTCTGCTTTATCAGTACTTATACCAAAAACTTCAACACCCATTTGTTTTAATTTATCCATTTCGTCACGTAATCCACAAGCTTGTATTGTACAGCCAGGAGTCATTGCTTTAGGATAAAAATAAATCAAAATTCGTTGACCAAGATAATCAGATAAATTGATTATTTCGCCATCTTGGTCAGGAAGGCTAAATTGGGGGGGCCTTATCACCGGCTTTCAATGGGCTCATTAGATTCTCTCCGTTTAATTCTATATGTTATTGCGATTTGCTGATAATGCTAATTGTACATTGGACATTTAATTTTGTGCACAATTGTTTAAATCTATTTTTGTTAATTCACTCATTATCACCAATAAAACTTTGGGCATTCATATCAATTTCAAGTTGTTGATCATATTTGTTTGTCGCTGGTTGTATTTTTGCAACCAGTTTGGCTAGGTTGAAGTTATGAGTGATAAATAAACAAGTAAATTGTTCAACTATAGCGGGAGCGACATTAACAATAACATTGGCAATTATTATTGAAAAATATTCTTTATAAACGCCAGAAGTGGTTTTTTGCATAATAGATAATAATTTTAATTCAGAATCATTCTTAAGCAACATTGCTTCTATTAAAGAAATTGATTGCCTGCTATCTGATAACATCATAATAAAGAAGAATTGTTTGCCAAATATAGCGATAAAGCTATCTTCAATATTACATTGACATTTGTTGACCAGTTGGATAACGGTATTAATCTTACCGGGATGATCTGCAACAAGTACAATAATAATGATTGATTGTTGTTCACTATGTGGCAAGTCGTTTTCCTTATAAATTTATGATTTCTGAATATCTTATGGTAACCATAAAAAAAAGCTCCTGCCAAGATAAAAAAACAAATATATCAATATAATAAGTTTACATACTGAGTAGTGATAAAATGATATTTGATG
The DNA here is from genome assembly GCF_964020125.1 of Arsenophonus endosymbiont of Crataerina pallida. Classification (NCBI taxonomy): domain Bacteria; kingdom Pseudomonadati; phylum Pseudomonadota; class Gammaproteobacteria; order Enterobacterales; family Morganellaceae; genus Arsenophonus; species Arsenophonus endosymbiont of Crataerina pallida. The sequence goes on from NZ_OZ026540.1 coordinate 2,238,121, forward strand.
GAATGAAATGTTCACATTTTTGCTGATTTTATAATTTTAAAAGATTTATTTGCTGATAAAATAATAAATTGAACGAGAAAAATAAACTGGAAATAGGATGATAATCATTATGTATTTTTCTTAAAACAGAGTGGTTATTAATAAATTTCATTAAATTTTGTGTATAAGAAGGTTTTTTTCTTTAGACTGAAAAAGTACCATAATTTTAATGTCTCATTTAGGAAAAAGGTTATGGTTAATAATTCTATTAAATATCGGAATTTTTTGCGTGGCAGTCTTGCTGCGATTGTTACCCCAATGGATATAAAAGGGCAAATAGATAAACCCAGTCTGAAAAAACTGATTGATTATCATGTTAATAATGGCACAACTGCGATTGTATCTGTTGGTACAACTGGAGAATCAGCAACACTTGATCATAGTGAGCACTTGGATGTGGTATTGACGACATTAGAGTATGCTGATGGCAGAATTCCGATTATTGCAGGCAGTGGCGCAAATGCTACCAAACAAGCTATTGCATTAACTAAATCTTTGGAAAAAACGGGGGTTGTTGCCTGTTTGGCGGTAACACCATACTATAACAAACCTTCACAAGAAGGACTTTATCAGCATTTTAAAGCGATTGCCGAACAGACAGATTTACCGCAAATCTTATACAATGTTCCTTCGCGCACCGGTTGTGATTTATTGCCCGAGACAGTTGCCAGATTAGCAAAGTTAGGTAATATTGTTGCCCTTAAGGAAGCTAGTGGTGATTTAAGTCGTGTGAATCGCATTCGCAGATTAATTAATGATGAAAATTTTATTTTGCTTAGCGGTGATGATGCAACTGCGTTAGAATTTATGCAATTAGGTGGGCAAGGGGTAATTTCAGTAACAGCCAATATTGCCGCCAAATTAATGGCTGAAATATGCAAATTAGCATTATCAGAAAAGTATGCCGAAGCGCATAAGTTAAATTATCGACTAAGTGAATTGCATCATCAATTATTTATTGAGCCTAATCCGATTCCAGTTAAATGGGCTTGCTATCAGTTAGGACTTATTAATTCTGATACATTGCGCTTACCGATGACACCATTAACACTGACCGGTCAGATAGCGGTACAAAAGGCGCTAAAGATCGCTAATTTACAAAAAATTTAGGGAAATTTAATGGCAACAATATTGCACAAATCAAAGGCTATTAAGCTTGCAGGGCTGTCACTCGCTATATTTTTGGTAGCCTGCACGAGCAATCAACGTTATAAGCGTCAAGTCAGTGGTGACGAATCATATTTAAATACACCTCCGTTAAAACATTTGACGATCCCTCAAGGTATATCGTTACCGTTACAAAACGGTGAATATGATATTCCGCCAGCTAATCAAAATGGTGCTGTAGGTAAAGCATTAGATATTCGTCCTCCTATTCAAACACTTTCGTTACTTAGTGATACCCATACCGAAAATAGCCTAACCGCGAGTCGCTTATTTTTAACTAATACAGCTGAAAACAGCGCCCTTTGGTCGCAAATTAACGCTATTTTGCAACAAAAAATGATTAAAGTTAGGCAAAAAAATGATCCTGACCACTCCTTGATTACCGATTGGATTACCTGGCCGCGAGGAGATGAAGATATTGCGATACAAACCCGACAGAAAATTCAGCTGAACCCACAAAATAATCAAATAGTCATCACGGTAACTAATGAAGGTATAAAGCAGGGTGAAGAGAGCATCACCGATCAGGCAGAAATACAGCGCTATAATATTTTAATGTTAAATGAGTTGATTGATTCAATAAATAAGCTGCGTAGTACCGCAACCAGTTCTGGTGCCCAAGGTCGTTATGCCATTATTGATGTGCAAACGGGTAGTGATAGCAGTGGCTTACCTCAAATAATTGTACGTGCGCCTTATGATGTTGTTTGGGATAGATTACCCTCTGTGCTTGAAAGCATTGGTATGCAAGTTGGTGACCGTAGTCGTTCGACCGGATCAATTACCCTCACTTTTAATGGTATGAGTGATAGTGATTGGCAAGCGATTGGCGTCGATAATCCAACCATGACAAAAGGGGATTATAAATTACAAGTTGGCGATATGAATAATCGTAGTAGTCTGCAATTTATGGCGGTAAAAGGGACAACCTTAACACAAAAACAAAATGATGAAATGGTCTCGGCATTAAAAGCGGCGTTTAGTAAAGTGAGTAGTAATTAGTTAATAAAACTGGGTTTATTACGATTAGCTATAACATTGCTTATATAAATGATGTATGGTTGGTAGTGATTTATTCACTATGGATCATCTGTTTTTTTGTTTTGCTCGATCAGTTTTTAGGATAATTAAAATGTTTCCAGTAAAGTAATTTAATTAACATAAATAACCGCTAATCTGTTATTCTCCTTTTCCTAACAAAGTAAACGTTTGCGTCTTGCGTTAAAGCCATATTTAAGCGTTTTTTTATTAAAATGATCAAATTTCGGAGTAAATAAAATGCAGAAAAAAGCTGAGTTGTATCGTGGAAAAGCGAAAACCGTATATTTTACGAATGATCCTAATTTATTAGTATTAGAATTCCGCAATGATACATCGGCATTAGATGGTGAACGTATAGAACAGTTTGAACGTAAGGGAATGATAAATAATAAATTTAATCATTTCATTATGCAAAAACTGGAGCAAGCCGGCATTCCAACCCAAATGGAACGATTACTGTCAGATACTGAATCATTAGTAAAAAAATTAACCATGATCCCGGTTGAATGCGTTATTCGTAATCGAGCAGCTGGTTCTTTAGTTAAACGGCTTGGTATCGAAGAGGGTACGTTGCTTGAGCCACCTATCTTTGATCTGTTTTTGAAAAATGATGCGCAGCATGATCCCATGATTAATGAATCTTACTGTGAAACTTTTGGTTGGGTTAGTAGAGCGCATCTAAGCGAAATGAAACGATTAAGTTATAAAGCGAACGAAGTATTGAATGCGCTTTTTGATAAAGCGGAGTTAATTTTGGTCGATTTTAAACTGGAGTTTGGTTTATTTAATGGTCAAGTTGTTTTGGGTGATGAATTTTCGCCAGATGGCAGTCGCTTATGGGATAAAAAAACCAAGGATAAATTAGATAAAGATCGTTTTCGCCAGAGTCTAGGAGGATTAATTGAAGCTTATGAAGAGGTTGCTAAGCGCATAGGTGTTTGCTTAGATTAAAAAATTTTTTTGTTAGCAAAAGATGTTGAGTAAAGATTGGCTTAGAAAAACTTTATTTTATTGTCATTAGTTATTAATTTACTTTTATTAAAGCATACCTAAGAATAGTTAATTATGTATACAATAGTTATGAAAAAAATCACTTTAACCTATTTGGCTATGATATCGATTGGTTACAATATGATGGCCGTTACAGGAGTGATTATACAGATAATCAATAGAGTCGTAGTATTAATATTTACTGCTTCGCTGTGACCTGCCAGCGATTTTTGCTAGTTTTTTCTTATAACTATTTTTTTATTTAATCAGTAGCATTGAAATGAATTTATTAAATTTTATCACCACTGTGAGTTAATAATTACACAAGAATGACGATGATTCGCTATAATCCCATCAAGGGCTAATTATTCATGTCATATTGGGAGATTATTATGCGCTGGCGGGATCATCGCAAGAGCGATAATATTGAAGACAGACGGAATCAATCGGGTAGAATGGGATCACCTTTTGGTGGCGGTGGTATGCGATTGCCGTTACGTGGGAAAAGTGGTTTATTCATGTTAGCATAATTTTAGCGGCTAATAGGCTCTATTATTTATTTTGATCAGTCATGATTTATTGATAGGATAAATTAATTATATATTTTTATTGGTAAATAATTTTATGGGTAATTTTGATCCAACATTACTTATTTTATTAGTGTTGGCCGGCTTAGGAATAATTAGTCATAACATGACGGTGGCATTGGCAATGCTATTTTTGTTAGTTGTTCGCATTACGCCGCTTAATAATTTTTTCCCTTGGGTTGAAAAATATGGCTTAACCATCGGTATTTTGATTTTAACTATTGGTGTAATGGCCCCTATCGCCAGTGGCAAGATCTCGCCACAAGATGTTATTAACTCTTTTTTTAACTGGAAATCGTTATTGGCGATTGTGATTGGCATTTTGGTCTCTTGGCTTGGCAGTAGAGGCGTCTCTTTGATGTCTAATCAACCGTCAACAGTTGCCGGATTATTGGTTGGTACAGTGATAGGCGTTGCTGTTTTCCGTGGTGTTCCAGTTGGTCCATTAATAGCAGCAGGTCTTCTCTCGTTACTAATTGCACTTAGGCAGGGAATAATTGGCGATTGGCCAACCATTTCACCACATTGGCCTGATGCTATACCACCACAAAATGCGGTGTCACTATTAGGACAAGAGTTCTTACATGGCGTTTTTGATGCCACTAAGGGTTTTCATACTGAAGCATTGCTGATGTTGGCAGGGACATTAAAAGCGAGTAGTTATCTCATTCTTTGCCTGCCTGAGTGGGGGACTTGGTCTCAACAGCCGGATCAAGATAGTCAACGCTGGAATGAAGTGGCGTCGACAATAGCAGTGCCAAATTTTGTCTGTTGGTTAAAGTATCATCTACAACATGATGCTAATGTTTTGCTGTGGTGTGAAGGTAAACCTTTTACCACTGATAAGCTACCACAATTAACTGCCTGGTATCAGCCGAATGGACAACCAACGATTGAACAACAAAAAATTTTGCAGCGCCTGCTGGCTGGTAAGGTGGGAGTTTGGGCATTAGTTGCCCCGCGTGGCCGTGGAAAATCTGCGTTAGCAGGTATGTTAATTGAACGTTGGCAGGGGGAATGTTGGGTTTGTGCGCCGGCAAAATCAGTGTCAATGGTATTAACACACTATACCGACAAAAAAATTCGCTATTGGTCAATTGACCATTTATTGGCTGATTGTCGATTACAAAAACCACGCAAGGTTGATTGGTTAATTATTGATGAAGCGGCGATGATCCCGATTGCGCAACTAAATCAATTAACGCACTATTTCCCACGTTTACTCTTTACTACCACTGTTGATGGCTATGAAGGTACAGGGCGCGGATTTTTGCTAAAACTTTGTGCGCAATTAGCTCAATGTCACATTCTAACTTTAACCACGCCGATCCGCTGGGCATCAAATGATCCGTTGGAGAATTGGTTAAATAATAGCTTGTTATTAAAAGAATATTTACCAAAATCAACAACGCTAGCTAAATTAAATAACCATCACATGGCGTTGTTACCTATTTCGCAGTCTTTATTAATTGAAAAACCAAAATTATTATCAGCAATATATGGTTTGCTGACTAATGCACATTATCGTACCTCACCGCTTGATTTAAGACGATTATTGGATGCGCAAGGGATGCATTTATTGATTGCACAGCAAAAGGAAAATTTGTTAGCTGTGTTATGGTTAGTGGATGAAGGTGGATTATCTGCGTCGCTTGCCCATGAGGTATGGGCTGGACGGCGTCGACCTAGAGGTAATTTAGTTGCTCAATCTTTAGCAGCACATAGCTATTTTCCGCAAGCGGCACAAATGAATTCTCAGCGAATCAGCCGTATAACCGTTGCTGCAGCTTTTCGTCGTCAGGGAGTGGCAACAAAATTACTCAGTTTTTATAAGCAGCAGGCGATGGAAGAGGGGAAAGATTTTCTTTCTGTCAGCTTTGGCTATTGTGAGCAGTTGCAGTCATTATGGCAGCAAAATGGTTTTCATTTGGTCAGAGTTGGCAGCCGTAAAGAAGCGACCAGTGGATATTATACCGCTATGGCGGTATTGCCTTTATCAACAGCGGCTAAACAATTGGTGTCACGGGCGCAATATTTGTTAAAGCGAGACGCTTTTTATATCAATCAGCTAACCGGTTTAGCACTAACAGCAATTAGCGATGATCAATTAAATGATGAAGATTGGCAGGTTTTGGCAGGTTTTGCTTATGGTAATAGAAGTTTTTCAGCTAGCTATCCAGCAATCCGACGGTTATTAATGCAGTCGTCACTGGTTTTAACAGCGACTAGAATTCACTGTGAACATAATTTATCTATTGAGATATGCTGTCAGCAGTTAAAATTGACAGGTCAAAAAATGTGGTTAAAACAGGTACGCAACGATATTGCTGCGGCATTATCAGAATTGGACTGGCAGCGAGCAGAAAAACTTAAATCATGGGTTAATGCTTCTTTTGCTTAGGCCAGTCATCTTCATCATCCCATTTGTCGTTAAAATCACGGTGAGGAGGAAGTTTGGGTTTGTTATCTAAAAAACGTTTAGGATCGATTTTTTGCATCTGTTTGACGGCACTCCAAATGATACCAATCAGAAGCAAAATAATAATAATCCACCAGTAATCAGTTATCCAATGCATAGCTGTTTTTCCAGTAGCAAATGTAGTAAATAAAGTATACTCTTTTTTCCTTTATCGTATAACTATTATAGATTTAAGTATGCGTTTACAACGAATTTTACTCATTATTGTCGGCTGGTTTAGTATTATCTTAGCGATATTGGGTATACTTTTGCCATTATTACCCACTACCCCTTTTTTGTTATTAGCCGCCTGGTGTTTTTCTCGCTCATCACCACGTTTTCATTACTGGTTACTTCATAACTCATGGTTTGGTAAATATATTCGTCATTGGCAACAACATAAAGCGCTGCCTAAAGGGGTTAAAATTAAGATAATTGTTATTATTTTATTTAGTTTTATTTTTTCGCTTTGGTTTGTAGAAAGTTGGTGGATCAGGGGAACACTCCTCATTATCTTAGCGATATTGCTAGCTTATCTATTAAGGTTGCCACAAATCGATGGGGAAAAAAATTAACCCAATTTATTATTTAGCTAATGATATAGCTAGTGAATTTAAATTTTGGGTTCATAATAATATTTTTTGCATAATTTCCTGATAAACGAGACTTAATTTCTGAAGATCAGCAACACTAACACATTCATCAACTTTATGAATGGTTGCATTTAAAGGGCCTAATTCAACAATTTGTGCCCCCATTTTAGCAATAAAGCGGCCATCTGATGTTCCTCCATCAGTTGATAACTGAGGTTGATAGCCGCAATATTGTTCTATCACCTGGCTGACAATATTAATTAATTTACCTTTTTCTGTTAAAAATGGATGGCCGGATAATGACCACTCAATTTTATAATCGAATTGATATTTTTCTAGTATTGCTTCAACTTGGTGGCGAATTTGTTGCTCGGTGAGTTCGTTGCTAAAGCGAAAATTGAATTGTATGACTAACTGGCCAGGAATAATATTGTTACTACCAGTACCAGCATGAATATTGGAAATCTGCATGCTGGTGGAAGGAAAATAAGCATTGCCTGCATCCCATTTTTTATTAACTAGTTCATGTAAAAAAGCTAATGAACTATGTATTGGATTATTGGCTAAATGGGGGTAAGCAATGTGCCCTTGCGTTCCTTCGATGGTGAGTTTGGCGGTGAGTGATCCTCGACGACCATTTTTGATAATATCACCAATTTTAATCTGGCTAGATGGTTCACCAGCTATGCAATAATCAATTTGTTCATTGCGTATCATTAATTCATCAACCACTTTTACCGTTCCGTTAGTGGCTTTAGCCTCTTCGTCAGAGGTAATTAAGAAGGCCAATCGGCCAGAATGGTTGGGAAAATCGCTAATAAATCTTTCGGCGGCAATAATCATTGCCGCAAGGGAACCTTTCATATCGGCTGCTCCTCGGCCATAGAGCAGTCCGTTATTTAATGTTGGTGTAAAGGGAGGATAACGCCAATTGTCAGTTGCACCTGGCGGAACAACATCGGTATGTCCAGCAAAAGCTAGCGTTTCACCTTGTTCGCCATGATATGCCCATAGATTGGTGGTATCGTCAAAGGGCATGACTTCAATTGAAAAACCAAGTTTTTTCAATCGATTAATTAAAATTGTTTGACAGCCATTATCATCGGGGCTAACAGAAGGTTGTTGAACAAGTTGTTGCGCAAGCTTAAGAACAGGACAAATCATAGTTAGCCTCTGTGATGAATAAATTGTTGGTATTGGTCTATAGAAAAACCGAGTAGATAATGGTTACCAGTAGTTGTTAATAATGGGCGTTTAATAATTGCTGGATATTTTAACATTAACTCTTTAGCACTAGCGACATCAATAATATTCGCTTTTTGCTCATCGGACAATTTTTTCCAGGTTGTACCACGTTTATTGATCAAGGCTTCCCAGCCTAAGTATTGAATAAAAATTTCGAGTAATTCAATTGATATCCCATCCGTGCGATAATCATGGAATTGATAGATTATATGATGATTATCCAGCCACTGACGTGCCTTTTTAATAGTATCACAATTTTTTATACCATAAAGTATGTAACTTGCTGAAGTTGACATCATAATTTCCTTTTTTGATATGTAGCAAAGATCTCTATAATGCTGCAAAATGCGATAATAATCTATATAAGGCTACTATTAAGTAGAATACTTATTAAATTTATTAGAAATCGATTATAAAAAAATTCAATAAAATATATTCTACATCACATAAAATGATGTGTTAATTAAGCAATGCATATAAATATACTATGTGTTAGATGATGATGTTTTAATAAATCATTTCTTCATCCTTTAATGATATTTTATCTATGTTAAGTTTATTTAGCGCGCATATAAACTAGGTTGGCTTCCAAGCGAGAACGCACATTAAGTTTTTTTAGCAAATTACGAATATGTACTTTGACTGTTTCTTCAAAAATAAAAAGAGATTTAGATATTTCTCTATTTTTTAATCCATTAGCAATTTCACGTAATACTTCAAATTCACGTTTTGTTAATGAAGAAAGTGGATCTTGATATTGATGACGATTATTTAAATACTGATGAATTTGATTGCTAAAAACGGGTAAACCATTTGCGGCGCTTTTCAGGCTATTAAGTAACATATCTAATTCGCAATTTTTTAATAAATAACCATTAGCACCAGCATCGATAGCATTATAAACATCAATTCTATTAGCAGAAAAAGAAAGAATTAATATATAAGATTTAATCCCCTCTTTTCTAATTTGACGAATAACTTCAGGACCATACATGTTAGATATATTAATATCCATCATAATAATATCTGGCTTTAATTGATTGGCTATATTAATAACATCAACGCCATTACTTACTTCTCCGGCGACACTAAATTCATCTGCAGCTTTAATGAGTTGTTTTAAACTATGACGTATTAGGGGATGTTCATCAACCAACATTATTGAATGATTAGACATAGTATATTCCTTTTTAAATGCCTGTAGAAATAAATGGGTTTTTACAACTGATTTTAATTATTAGTCTTTAAAGTTTTTTGAAAAAATAAAACATTGCAAGAATATAAGAAAAACAATATTAATGAAATAACCAAAAGGTAATTATCTTAAATAAAAAACACATTGAATTTTATAATTTTAAATTCAATAGTCTTAAATTTTATGATTATAAAAAAATTAATAATATAAAGGTCACCAGTTTTATATTTTAATTTCAATATTATTTGGTTATATTGATTTCGTTGATAGAATGTTCAAGTTTAGCTAGTTTCTGCCGAAATTGTTGTATATGTCATGATTTCATTGATAGAGATTACTATAATGGGGATGTTTTTCTAATAAAAATTCTCTAAGGACACACAATGGATGAAAAATTAAAACAAAGTGCGCTAGATTTTCATGAGTTTCCCCAACCAGGTAAAATTGAAGTTACACCGACTAAGCCATTAACGGCACAACGAGATCTGGCCCTCGCATATTCTCCCGGTGTTGCTTATCCTTGTCTTGAAATCGCAGCTGATCCTTTGACCGCTTACAAATATACAGCTAAGGCTAATTTAGTGGCCGTAGTTTCTAATGGTACCGCAGTGTTAGGACTGGGAAATATTGGCGCTTTGGCTGGTAAACCGGTTATGGAAGGAAAAGGTGTTTTATTTAAAAAATTTTCCGGCATTGATGTATTTGATATTGAAATAGACGAATCTAACCCGGATAAACTGATCGATGTTATTGCCGCATTGGAGCCAACTTTTGGCGGAATCAATTTGGAAGATATTAAAGCACCAGAATGTTTCTATATTGAGAAAAAACTGCGTGAAAAAATGCAAATCCCTGTTTTCCATGATGATCAGCATGGTACTGCCATTATTTCAACCGCCACAATATTGAATGGTTTACGCATTGTTAATAAAAAAATTGACCAGGTTCGCTTAGTTGTTTCAGGTGCAGGTGCTGCTTCTATCGCCTGCATGAATTTATTGGTTGCATTAGGTCTTAATCGTAGCAATATTATTGTCTGTGACTCAAAAGGCGTTATTTATCGTGGCCGCGATGAAGTGATGGATGAAACTAAAGCCGCTTATGCAATTGAAGATAATGGTTTACGTACTCTAGCGGATGTTATCCCAGGCGCGGATATTTTCTTAGGCTGCTCAGCGCCGGGTGTGTTGACTGCGGAAATGGTAAAATCGATGGCTAATGCACCGCTTATCTTAGCATTAGCCAACCCGGAACCAGAAATTCTTCCTTCAATAGCAAAAGCAGCACGGCCTGATGCGATTATCTGCACTGGGCGTTCTGACTATCCTAATCAGGTAAACAATGTACTCTGTTTTCCTTTTATCTTTCGCGGCGCGCTGGATGTTGGGGCAACCACGATTAATGAAGAGATGAAACTAGCCTGTGTTCAGGCAATTGCTGATTTGGCATTAGCCGAGCAGAATGACGTTGTTGTCTCCGCTTACAGTGATCAGGAGTTAAAATTTGGTGCTGATTATATTATCCCAAAACCTTTTGATCCGCGCTTAATTGTTAAAATTGCGCCAGCAGTCGCTAAAGCGGCAATGGAATCTGGTGTAGCAACACGACCAATTACAGATTTTGATTCTTATATAGAAAAACTTAATGAGTTTGTCTATAGCACCCACCTATTTATGAAGCCGATTTTTTCTCTGGCCCGCAAAGAAAAAAAACGGATTGTATTAGCGGAAGGTGGGGAAGAACGAATATTGCATGCAACCCAAGAATTAATATCCTTAGGTTTGGCTTATCTGATTTTAATTGGTCGACCCAGTGTGATTGAAAAGCGGATTGAAAAGCTTGGGTTACAAATTAAAATTGGTGAAGATTTTGAGTTGATTAACAATGAAAATGATCCGCGTTTTAAAACCTATTGGCAACAATATTATCAATTAATGAAACGCCATGGTGTTTCGCAGGAAATGGCGCGTAGAGAAGTGATCAATAACCCAACCTTAATTGGTGCGTTGATGATCCGCCAAGGTGAAGCCGATGGCATGATTTGTGGTACTGTTGGTAGTTATAATCAACATTTTACCATTATAAAAAATGTTCTTGGCTTCCGGCAGAATAGTTCAGTAGCGGGTGCAATGAATGCCCTGATGTTGCCAACTGGCAATACTTTTATTGCAGATACCTATGTGAATGATAATCCAACCCCTGAGGAGCTGGCGGAACTTACCTTAATGGCGGCACAGGCGGTAAGGCGTTTTGGTATTGAGCCTAAAGTGGCACTATTATCTCGTTCAAGTTTTGGTTCTTCAGACTGTCCATCAGCACAAAAAATGCGTAAAACATTGGCATTAGTCAAACGTGCCGATCCTGAGTTGGAAATTGATGGGGAAATGCATGGCGATGCAGCATTAGTTGAAAACATTCGGCGAGATATTATGCCGGATAGTACATTAAAAGGATCAGCTAATTTGCTGATTATGCCTAATATGGAAGCTGCGCGTATTAGTTATAACTTACTTCGTGTTACCAGTTCTAATGGCGTCACTGTGGGGCCGGTATTAATGGGAGTAGCAAAACCAGTACATATATTAACACCGATTGTATCGGTACGACGTATCGTTAATATGGTTGCGTTAGCTGCAGCGGAAGCACAAACTCAACCATTGTAGAATAAAATTAACCACAAATTTGGGCCTCTGTTACTCACGACAACAGAGGTTTTTTATATTATGGCAAGATAAAATATAGCAGTTAATTTTGTTGATTAATTGTTTAAATATTTATTTAAAATTGTTGTTTTATCTATTAGTATCATAGGCCTTTATTTATTAATTTTGTGTTATTAAATAACTAAAAATTTGCCAACAGGATGTTCTAATAAATATGCAATTAACTCAGCGCTTTTTCTATCAATATTTGAACATTATACTATTGATATCATTATTAAATATGATTGCGTTTACCAGTTTGGCAGGAGAAAAAATGATAATTCCAATGGCAGAAAAGCAACCACACAAAATGGTTTTACATGGTGATAGCCGCATTGATAATTATTATTGGCTACGTGATGATACGAGAAAAAATAAAAAAGTTATCAAATACTTGACTGATGAAAATCAATATACCAATGCGGTATTAAAGTCTGGCACCGTATTAAGAGAGCAATTATTTGGCGAGATGGTCGCTCGTATGGAGCAGCAAGATCAATCGGTGCCTTATACCTATAATGGTTATATTTATCGTACCCTTTATCAAGAAGGTAAAGATTATCCTGTTTATCAACGTAAACCTGTCAACCAAAATAGTGATTGGCAGATATTAGTTGATGGTAATGAACGTGCTAAGGGACATCAATTTTATACCTTGGGTGGTATTGCTGTTTCTGAAGATAATAATCGTTTGGCAATTGTCGAAGATTTTCAAGGTCGTCGTCAGTTTGAGGTTTCATTTAGACAGTTAGCTAGTAAAAAATGGCAGAATGCAGTAATTAAAAATACCTCTGGTAATATTGTATGGTCTAATGATAATCAAACTCTCTATTATATTCGTAACCACCCACAAACATTATTACCTTATCAAGTATATTGTCATCAATATGGATTAGAGGGGGTTGAAGATAAAAAAGTTTATCAGGAGAATGATGACCGATTTTACTTGAGCATGACAAAAAGTAGCTCAAAAGCGTATATTCTACTAGCAATTAGTAGTACAGAAACATCTGAATATCGATTAATCGATGCTAATAACCCCGCTGAATCACTTAAAATATTTTCCCCTCGCCAAACGGGACGTGAGTACGATTTAGATCATTTTCGTGATAATTTCTATATTCGCTCTAACCATCAATTGGAGCAATTTGGGTTATATGCTACTCAATCAATTGACCAGCCCTGGCAAACAATTATTGCACCGAATAAAGAGACTGATTTAGAAAATTTTGCGCTTTTTAACCGTTGGTTGGTTGTTGAAGAGTGTCATAATGGCTTAGTTAATATTCGACAGATAGATTGGCAGACCAAACAGCAAAAAATAGTTCAATTTGATGAAGCGTATATAGTGCCTGGATTGATTATAATCCAGAGCCTGATAGCGAGACTTTACGTTATGGTTATTCTTCACTAACTACCCCAATATCTGTTATGCAGATAAATATGCTAACTGGACAGCGTGAATTGCTAAAACAACAACAAGTCAATGGATTTGATAAATCACTTTATACCAGTGAACGTATATGGGTTCAGGTAAAAGATGGCACTAAAGTGCCAGTTTCGTTGGTATATCGTAAAGATCGATGGCAAAAAAGCAAAAATCCGATTTTGATTTATGGCTATGGTGCTTATGGTATCAATGTGGATCCGGTTTTTAGTTCACCGCGTTTGAGTTTATTGGATAGGGGATTTGTCTATGCAATAGTGCATGTTCGTGGTGGCGGCGATTTAGGCAAAGCCTGGTATCAACAAGGGAAGGTTGAAAATAAAGCCAATAGTTTTAGTGATTTTATTGATGCAACCAAAATATTGATTGCAAAGGGGTATGGTGATCCCAAACGGGTATATGCAATGGGTGGAAGTGCTGGTGGTTTATTGATGGCGGCAGTAATTAACCAGGCACCGGAACTCTATCGAGGCGTTGTCGCTCAAGTTCCTTTTGTCGATGTTGTGACAACCATGCTTGATCCTTCTATTCCATTAACAACTGGTGAATATGATGAATGGGGTGATCCCGCTGCGCAGGACGCTTATTTTCGACTAAAATCTTACAGTCCCTATGACAATATTAAATCTCAACGTTACCCTAATTTATTGGTTACGACGGGGTTATATGATTCACAAGTCCAATATTGGGAGCCGGCCAAATGGGTGGCTAAACTAAGAGAGTATAAAGTGGGTAATACGGTCTTATTGCTGGAAACAAATATGAAAACCGGCCATGGTGGTAAATCGGGTCGATTTAATCGTCTAAAAGATACAGCATTGGAATATGCTTTTATTTTGATGCTAGATGATAATAAAAAATATCTGCCTGATTTTGATGTTCAATAAATTTTTGTCGCCTTATATGATAATTAATATAAGGCTAATAAATCATATTTATAGATGATAATTTGTTTGGATTAAGCAATTTTATTGATCGATAAGATTTTACTTTCAAGCCAACCATCTTGTAAGCGAGTTTTTAATGTTTCTCCAATATGTATTTGTTGTGTTTTGGTTAAAACCTGTCCATTAGGTGATTCGCTAATACTATAACCACGGGCTAATGTTGCTAATGGACTTACTGCTTCAAGGCGGGAGCAACTGACACTAAATTTTTCACGATATTGGCTTAGTATTTGAGTAATTAATTGTTTTAATTGAAATTGCTGCTGAATATAACGTTGGCGACAATTTTGTAGTTGTGGCCGCGGATCACATAGTATTAAATGTTGTTCAAGGTTATATTGCTGACGATTTATTTGCTGCAAATATTGTTGTGTGGCGTTAACAAGTTTTTGTTGTAATTGGATCAGATAATTGTGTTGGCGCGTTATCCGTAGTTCAGGATGTTGCTGTTGTAATTTATGTTGTAATTGACCAAAGATACGTAGTTTACGCGCCATGAAATAGTCCATCGCCATTTCTAATCGCTGTTTTTGTTCAAGTAACTGACGGAGTAATTCTTGTTGATTGCGACTCACTAATTCTGCCGCAGCTGAGGGTGTTGGGGCTCGTAAATCGGCAACAAAATCAGCAATAGTTACATCGGTTTCATGACCAACCGCTGCAATAATTGGTAACTGACTAGCAAAAATTGCTCTGGCGACCCTTTCATCGTTAAAAGCCCATAAATCTTCCAATGAACCACCACCTCGGCCGACAATTAGGACATCACACTCTCGGCGATGATTGGCCAACTCAATAGCACGAATAATTTGTCGTGGTGCATCTTCTCCTTGCACGGCGGTGGGATAAATAATGACAGGTAATGAAGGATCGCGGCGTTTTAAGATATTTAAAATATCATGTGATGCAGCGCCTGTTGCTGAGGTAATAACCCCCAAGCGTTTGGCTGGCATTGGTAGTGCTTGTTTGTAATGTTGTGCGAATAGTCCTTCAGCTGAAAGTTTCTGTTTCAATATCTCAAATTGTTGTTGTAATAATCCATCACCCGCAGGTTGCATATTTTCGATAATTAATTGGTATTCTCCTCTTGGCTCGTACATGGTAACAGTCGCTCGAACTAACACTTGTTGACCATTTTGTGGTCGAAAATTGACGCAAATATTTTGGCCGCGAAACATCGCAGCACGTAGCTGCGCTTTTTCATCTTTTAAGGTGAAATACCAGTGGCCGGAAGCTGGCTGAGAAAAATTAGAGATTTCTGCATTAAGCCAAATTCTGCCAATTTGAAGTTCAAGTAATTGCCGAACCGATTGATTAAGTTGGCTAACCGAATAAATTCCACTATTTTCTGAAGTTAACATGTTAAGTTAGCTACACCTTGTAAATAAAATTAATGGCTAAATATTAGCAGCGATTATTTCTATTATACATAGAATCAAAATAGAGCGTATAAGTGATTATCCCATTCATGTTGTTCAATATTGGCGGTGTTCATTCGAACAGTTAAATTTCTATTATGGTCAATATATTCAATATAGGTGATAATAAATTCTGTTTTTGGCCAGAATAAGACTTCTTGCTTATCATCTTTTAATAAATCGGAAATATTGGCGCCTACTAGAGGTTCGGTATGCTGGATTTCATATAATACGTTAACCTCGTCATCGGCTAATGCTTGGATTTCTTTAAGGAAAGGCATTACACCATCGGGCTCTTTAGTGGTGCTGAAAAACGAAGTGGATGTATAAGGTCCATTTACTTTTAAGTAGATCATATCTGACAATTTTCTGACCTCACCGCGATAAAGCATAGTGGAGGTAAATTTATTATTGTAATTATCAAGTAGGGATAAATGCATTAGCGCTTGAGTTAGTTGTTTAACTAAAGGATGATGATGATTGAAATTAGTGCCTAGCTTTAGCATATTATTTTAATAAGCATGGCTGCTATATTGATAATCCCGAATAGTATACCAATCGATAAAGCTACATTTTTTATAGGCAGCCGATTGATTGTATTCATTCATTGTTGATACAAAATTAATTTTAGATTTATTTTCAATATAATCTTTATCGTAGAGTGGTGTTAAAAGTGCTAAAGCTTCATCATAAGAGTGTAATGGGTGACTAATATTTTCATTAGTATAGAGTGAATTCAGAAAATAAATATGTTGTTTTTCAATAGTCGAAAGCGGGGAAGAAGCTCTTTGGGTATCGGATTGATAATTAGGTAATGGATTAAAGTTTATTTTATTGATGGAGAACATAACTTTCCTACGTTTAAGCCGTTAACTTTAACCATATTGTAAGGAAGTAATCAATTTTAAAAAGTGACGGGTTAGTCAGAATAAATTAAGCAATGTACCTAATTCATGTAATATTTATTTGCTTTAAAATTAATTAAATAACTCGATTAATAAATAAATTATTTACAAGCATAAATCTAAATTTGATCATAGTAGTATGCGTTTTTGTCAGCTAAAAATGAATTTTAGTGAGAAAGTACTGGAGTCAATAAATTTCGTCATGTATAATATCGCCGCAATATTTTATCTTTTTCCAAATCCTGCCTGGTGAGATATTGCTTATGCTACGTATTAAGAAAGAAGCACTAACATTCGATGATGTATTGTTAGTTCCTGCACACTCAGATGTATTGCCTAATACTGCTGATTTATCAACTCAATTAACTGCCTCGATCCGTTTAAATATTCCTATGCTTTCTGCCGCCATGGATACTGTGACTGAATCAGATTTAGCTATCGCATTAGCCCAAGAGGGCGGAATTGGTTTTATTCATAAAAATATGCCAATTGAGCGTCAAGCAGAAGAAGTTCGCCGCGTTAAAAAGTATGAAAGTGGCATCGTTATCGATCCGGTTACCGTCACACCCGAAACCACAATTCGTGAAGTTTATGAAATGGCTGAGCGTAATGGTTTTGCTGGTTATCCTGTGGTTAATAATAATAAAGAATTGGTTGGTATCATTACTGGCCGTGATATCCGTTTTGTGACGGATTTGGATCAACCGGTTACGGCGGTTATGACAGCTAAACCCCATTTGGTCACGGTCAAAGAGGGTGAATCCCGTGATGTGGTTTTGCAGAAATTGCATGAAAGACGTATTGAAAAAGCATTGGTGGTTGATGATAACTTTCACCTATTTGGTATGATCACAGTAAAAGATTTTCAGAAAGCTGAACGCAAGCCCAATGCGTGTAAAGATGAGCAAGGTCGCTTGAGAGTGGGCGCAGCGGTTGGCGCTGGTGCGAATAATGAACAACGTATTGAGGCATTAGTGGCAGCCGGTGTTGATGTGTTGTTAATTGACTCTTCCCATGGACATTCACAAGGAGTTTTACAACGTATTCGTGAAACGAGAGCAAAATATCCTAATTTGCCGATTATTGGTGGTAATGTTGCCACCGGCGAAGGGGCTAAAGCTTTGGTCGAAGCGGGTGCCAGCGCGGTGAAAGTCGGTATTGGCCCGGGTTCTATCTGTACAACGCGAATTGTCACTGGTGTTGGTGTACCTCAGATCACTGCTATTGCCGATGCCGTTGAGGCGCTGAGAGGCATGAATATACCGATAATTGCCGATGGCGGTATTCGCTTCTCGGGTGATATTGCTAAAGCACTGGCTGCCGGCGCCTCTTGCGTTATGGTTGGCTCAATGCTTGCCGGTACTGAGGAGTCACCAGGTGAAACTATCTTGTTTCAAGGACGCTCTTATAAAGCCTACCGAGGAATGGGATCATTAGGTGCGATGTCGAAAGGCTCTTCCGATCGTTACTTCCAAACCGATAATGCTGCAGATAAATTGGTACCTGAAGGCATCGAAGGACGGGTTGCTTATAAAGGATTTTTGAAGAATATTGTTCATCAGCAAATGGGCGGCCTTCGTTCTTGTATGGGACTGACCGGTTGTGTCACTATTGATGAATTAAGAAGCAAAGCAGAATTTGTGCGTATTAGTGGTGCCGGTATCCAAGAGAGTCATGTACATGATGTTACCATCACCAAAGAATCACCTAATTATCGTTTAGGTTAATTATTTTATTAGCGGTTTTTGCTATAAACCGTCAAATTATTATTTGTTTTGGAATTATCTTTAGATGACAACTGACATTCATCAATACCGAATTTTGATCCTCGATTTTGGTTCACAATACACGCAATTAATTGCTCGTCGTATTCGTGAAATTGGCGTTTATTGCGAACTTTGGGCTTGGGATGTTTCCGAGGCACAGATCCGTGAATTTAATCCTAATGGAATTATTCTTTCTGGCGGGCCGGAGAGTACCACCGAACTAAATAGCCCACGTGCACCGGAATATGTTTTTCAGGCTGGCGTTCCGGTATTAGGTATTTGTTATAGCATGCAAACGATGTCCATCCAATTAGGTGGGCAAGTTGAGGTGTCTGGCGAGCGAGAGTTTGGTTATGCCCAGGTGTCCATTCAACAATCCTGTGAACTATTTCGCGATATTTATGACAGCTTAGGTGCAGATGGTAAACCACTGCTAGATGTCTGGATGAGTCATGGCGATAAAGTGACGGCAATTCCAGCTGATTTTAAAGTTATCGCCAGTACCGATAGCTGCCCATTTGCCATTATGGCTAATGAAGAAAAACGTTTCTATGGTGTTCAGTTTCATCCTGAAGTGACTCACACTCATCAAGGAGCAGCTATTCTACAGCGTTTTGTATTAGATATTTGCCGCTGTGAAGCTCGTTGGACGGCGGCGGCGATTGTTGAAGATACGGTACAGCGCTTGAAGGCTCAGATTGGTGATGATCAGGTTATTCTGGCATTATCAGGCGGTGTTGATTCATCGGTTACTGCGTTATTACTCAATCGTGCTATTGGTAAGCAGCTCACTTGTGTGTTTGTTGATAATGGTTTGTTACGCTTAAATGAAGCGCAGCAAGTTATGGCCATGTTTGCCGGTAAATTTGATCTTAATATTATTCATGTGGCCGCAGAAGAGCGCTTTCTTAGCGCATTGGCAGGGATTGATGAGCCAGAATTAAAACGTAAAGCGATCGGCCGCGTTTTTATTGAAGTATTTGATGAGCAAGCGGCGAAACAAACGCAAGTAAAATGGTTGGCTCAGGGTACTATTTATCCGGACGTAATCGAATCTGCCGCTTCAGCAACTGGCAAAGCGCATGTCATTAAATCTCACCATAACGTGGGTGGCTTACCAGCAGAAATGAAACTGGGATTAGTTGAGCCATTAAAAGAGTTATTTAAAGATGAGGTGCGTAAAGTAGGCCTGGAGTTAGGACTTCCTTATGACATGTTATACCGTCACCCATTTCCTGGCCCAGGCTTAGGTGTGCGGGTACTTGGTGAGGTGAAGAAAGCCTATTGTGATCTGTTACGTCAGGCAGATGCCATTTTCATTGAAGAATTACATAAAGCTGATCTTTATCATAAAGTCAGCCAAGCTTTCACTGTTTTCCTGCCGGTACGCTCTGTTGGCGTAATGGGAGATGGCCGAAAATATGACTGGGTTGTGTCATTGCGCGCGGTTGAAACTATTGATTTCATGACTGCCCATTGGGCCCATTTGCCCTATGATTTTCTTGGCCGGGTGTCAAATAGAATTATCAATGAAGTGGCCGGCATCTCTCGAGTAGTTTACGATATTAGCGGCAAACCACCAGCGACGATTGAGTGGGAATGATTACACCTAGTAATTGTTGTCATGAATCAGTAACAAATTATAATTAACACCATGTTTTTTATGGAAAATATATATTTTATCTTTAATTTGTTATTGAGGGCTAAGAAGACAATCTGATGACATTTTTTGTAGTATAGGTTTAATGCTATTTGAAG
The DNA here is from genome assembly GCF_964020125.1 of Arsenophonus endosymbiont of Crataerina pallida. Lineage (NCBI taxonomy): Bacteria > Pseudomonadati > Pseudomonadota > Gammaproteobacteria > Enterobacterales > Morganellaceae > Arsenophonus > Arsenophonus endosymbiont of Crataerina pallida. Next base: position 2,258,379 of record NZ_OZ026540.1, read on the forward strand.
GTTAAGAATTCATGAGAATTCGCTATATGGTTCCGTTTAAGCGTAAAATCATCATTGACGACCATTGGGAAATTCCGATCCAGGGTGGGGGACTCCGAGTCATAGAAGAAAACGGTTACGCCAAAGCTCTCGAACTCACTTTCGAGAAACAGCCCCTAGAATACGCGCCGCATTTTCAGAAGCTCAGTGAAGGTGCGGCAGTTGCGGAGATCACCGGATGCGATCAACTTATAATATTTGTGAAACGCCAACTCAGAGACGCTGCCACGTTTCTCGAATGCTTCTATGACATCGAACTCATCACCGATGAAATGGATGTCAATTATGAAGGCGAAACGCCAGAGGAAGAAGCCAGGATAGTTATAAAGAGCATCTCTATGGGGCGGAAGCTACCTGCATTGCCGCTCTCTTTCGATATGCTTTCACGCGCAATCATGGCCGCCGATAAACACGATGGACCGAGATTTGAAGCTACTCTTGTGAGTAGTGCTCGGAAGGCACTTGAAACAGAGGAGTTCATTAATTCTTTCCGCTACTCGTTCCTGCTGATTGAGTCTCTTTATGGTGAAGGAAAATTTAAAAAAGCGGGTTTACAGGCGGTATTAAAAAAAATCAGAAGTTTCGAGATATCCTTGAGTGTACCCTCAAGGATGTGATTCCTGCGAAAAATGATCGCAGCTCAGCAACTGCTAAGTTGCTAGCGTCAAAGCCATCGGTAGATGATGTGATTAATCATCTTGTTGAAAAGCGAGGTTTCTATTTTCATGGAAATGTTAAACGAAGGGATGCATGGAAGCCTGATAAGCAAAGTGAGGCAGAGACGCTTGCTCTTCTCGCAATAGGTATTGCTATGAACATTTCTATGAAGGCATCTGAGCCGATGTTTTCCAAGGAACTAGAAAAACGCCACTTTAAAGACGCAATGCGCGCAGGAGCTAAAATTGTGTTTGAGATAAAATTCACATTTAGAGATATGGGTGAAACGTTCGATCGCGAGCATCAAATCAATGTTAATATGCCAGGAACGAAGATGACTTCTAGGTCTGCCTTTGGAATTGCTCAACATTTTCTTCAGCTGTTTCAGCATAATCAGCCCATGTCAGCATTACGCAAGGCAGAATGCACGATCCAGGGAACCGGGTAAAAAGTGTTCGAATTGACTTTACACGTTACCGAAGATAAAACCGAAAAGGCTACATCAGAAAAGATAAACTAAGTCATCTTACTTATATTGTAATTATATTCGCTATTATAAAGGTATAAAATGTATTGTAATAATGGGTATTCGCACACTAGTTTTGTCCATGTAGGCTTTAAAATTATTATCGTAAACCTATATATTATTCAATTTGTTGATATATAATGATTTTAGTTATTAATTCATAATTAATCGAAAGTATTCGCCAAAATAACTTTATATTAATAACCCAGTAAAAATTTTTACTGGGTTTTTTGTTACTGAGAATTATATTGTTATTTTAATAAGAATATAATTAAATATTTTATTTAAAAATTAATGCAAAATACCAATTCTAATTAATTTGATTAATATTTTTTCCATGTTATATAACATGGCTGTTTGAAAATTTATTTTATTTTTTAACTAAACATTAAATATGAAAATCATGTTTTATAAAACTTTAATTAAGTTTTTATTTTTATTAAAAATGGTTAAAAATAATTATTATTTATTTATTTATTTATTTATATTTATTAGTTATTTGTCAAAAATATTGTAAGTGTTTTTTTAAGCGTTAAATAATTAATTTAAATTGATATCGAGCTTGTTCTGGGATGATAATTTTTTGCTCTGTTATTGTGTTTATTACTAATTATTTCTTTGCAGAAATCAAATTTATTGCTTAAGGAGTAAGAAAAATGAAAACCAAATTATTGTTGGCAACGTTAACGTTAATCAGTGCTTCGAGTTTTGCTAGTACCGGCACTGAAATCAAACCTATGCATGGATATATTGATTCGCCGGCTAGTCGGGCTTATTTATGTTCAACACTGCAAAACAAGAGTTGTGGCCCAATTCAGTATGAACCGCAATCAGTTGAAGGTCGAAAAGGTTTCCCACAAAGAAGGCCTGCTGATGGCAAAATAGCCAGTGCTGGTGTGGGGGCGTTTAAGCAATTGGATGAGCAAACGGCAACTCGTTGGACTAAGGTTAATGTGGTATCAGGTGAAAATATCTTCCATTGGACATTAACGGCCCCACATAGAACCACCGGCTGGGAATATTTTATTACCAAACAAGATTGGGATCCTAATGCTCCATTAAGTCGTGCTGCATTTGAATTAAAACCCTTTTGTTCACGATTTGATGGTGGATCGGTACCTGCTCGAGAAGTTACCATGAAATGCCAAGTACCTAAACGTACCGGTTATCAGGTCATTTTAGGTGTATGGACCATAGATGATACATCTAATGCATTTTATCAAGTTATTGATGCCAATATGAAAACTCGCTAGTTTTAATCATCTTACAACGATTTTTCTTAAGTAACTAATGGTATTAAAAAAATCTTTATTTAGCTGAAAGTACTACAGTGACTGCGATTGGCTGCTAAATAGTATTAACAAGTAATTTTTTCTATTTTATGATGTAAATAAAACTACTTGTTACTTATTACATTAGGATATTTGATTAACAAACCTGGTTTAAGCTACAGCCAGGTTTGTTATTGGTTATTTTTAACGTTTTCTACCGCCTAAAATGCCACGAATAATTTGATTACTGATTTGACGTACTGCAGATTTCGTTGCCGTTTGCACTAAACCCTCTTTTTTACCCCCTCTAGGGCCGGTTGAACCAAAAAGAAAATCTTTTAAGCCGCCGACAAATCCATTATCTTCGGTATTTTTTGTTGTTTGATTTGTCAGTTTTTCATAGGCTGACTCGCGATCCAGCATCTTCTCATACTTGCCATAAATATCTGAATGATTAAGTAGCTGATTGCGCTCTTCGGCAGTTAATACTCCCATGCGTGAGTCTGGCTCAATAACAAAAGCTCTTTGAACTATATTAGGACGTCCTTTTTCGTCTAAGAACGAGATTAATGCTTCACCAACCCCAAGTTCAGTTATTGCCTGTTCAGCTTTAAAATCTGGATTTGCTCGCATAGTTTCAGCTGCTGCTTTAACTGCTTTTTGATCACGTGGCGTAAATGCTCGTAATGCATGCTGAACCCGATTGCCTAACTGTCCTAGAATATTATCGGGAATATCAAGTGGATTTTGGGTAACAAAATAAACGCCAATCCCTTTTGAACGGATCAGTCGAACAACTTGTTCGATTTTTTCCAGTAATGCTGTTGGTGCATTAGTAAAAAGTAGATGGGCTTCATCAAAGAAAAACACCAGTTTTGGTTTTTCAACATCACCCATTTCAGGCAAACGTTCAAAAAGTTCCGATAATAACCATAATAGAAACACCGCGTAGAGCTTAGGCTGATTATAGAGCTTTTCTGCGGCAAGAATATTGACCATCCCTTGGCCATTAGGATCAGTTTTGATCAGATCAACGATATCAAGCATAGGTTCGCCGAAAAAGTAATCAGCGCCTTGTTGTTCAAGGGTTAATAATCCACGTTGTATGGCGCCGATTGAGGTGCTGGCAATGTTACCGTATTCAGTTTGAAATTGTTTCGCATTTTCACCAACATATTGAACGGTAGAGCGCAGATCTTTCATGTCCAGCAATAGTAAACCGTTGTCATCGGCAATTTTAAAAATAAGTTGTAATACACCACTTTGCACATCATTTAAATTCATCAACCGTGATAATAGCAATGGTCCCATATCTGAGATGGTTGCCCGCACCGGGTGTCCAAGTTCTGCAAAAACATCCCAGAAAGTGACAGGGCAAGCAGCTGGGTGCCAGTCTGTTACGCCAAGCGCTTCGAGGCGTGATTGCAATTTAGGTGTTAATACACCTTTTGCACCAATACCCGAAAGATCACCTTTTACATCTGCCATAAAAACCGGTACCCCAATTTGAGAAAAACTTTCCGCCATTTTTTGTAGCGTTACAGTTTTACCTGTTCCTGTTGCACCAGTAATTAACCCATGTCGATTTGCCAGTGCAGGCAATATGGCTAATTCAGTTTCACTATTTTTAGCGATGACGAGAGATTTTTGCATCTAAAAATATCCTCTGTAGTCGGCATAATGGGTATAATTTTGTTGCCAGGCTTGATAGTAAATTTTAGTTAAATTTTTAATTACCAGACAAAATAGTAAATGCGATTGTTAAAATAGGCTCAATAAAAAATTATACAAGTGTATAGGGTAAAGATAGCTGATGGTGGGGCATTTGGTATTTTAATAATAAAAAATTCAGTAAATCCGGCCAGATAAAATAACTTATTGGTAAGGAAGAATTTTGTTTGACAATTAATTTAATTGTGACTTAAAAATTCTCCTTTATGATGACTAAAATCGATGTTTTACCGCTTCAGCAAGTATAGTTAGTAATTGTTCAGTGTCCTGCCAGCCTAGGCAAGGGTCGGTAATAGACTGACCATAGGTAAGTGGCTTGCCGGTAGTGACTTGCTGGGTACCTTCTATTAGAAAACTTTCTGCCATAATGCCGGCGATAGCCCTCGAGCCTTTTTGCAATTGTTGAGCAATGTTTTTAGCGACATCGATTTGGCGTTGATGAATTTTTTGGCAATTACCATGGCTAAAGTCGATAACCAATCGTTCTGGTAATCCCAATTTGCGTAACTGACTACAGGCTATGGCAATATCTTCAGCGCTATAATTAGGCCGTTTTCCTCCCCGCATAATAATATGGCCATAAGGGTTACCTTTTGTTTGATAAATAGTCATTTGGCCATTCTTATCAGGTGATAAAAATACATGGCTGGCACGTGTGGCACGAATAGCATCGATAGCAATATTGATATTGCCGTCGGTACCGTTTTTGAAACCAACTGGACATGACAGCGCTGATGCCATTTGTCGATGGATTTGGCTTTCTGTTGTTCTGGCGCCGACAGCTCCCCAGCTAATAAGATCGGCTACATACTGACCGGTTATCATATCTAAAAATTCAGTTGCTGTTGGTAGTCCAAGTTGATTAATATTAGTTAGTAGCTCACGGGCTAAACGCAAGCCTTTATTAACTTGGCACGAATTGTTTAGGTCAGGATCGGAAATTAAACCTTTCCAGCCAATCACCGTACGTGGTTTTTCAAAATAGGTACGCATCACGATTTCAAGATAATCTTTATATTCGCCGCGCAATTTAGCCAACATTTTGGCATATTCAAGTGCCGCTTGGGTATCATGTACAGAGCAGGGGCCAATGACCACCAATAGGCGTTGATCTTGGCCAATTAAAATTGACTCAATCGATTTCCGTGACGTTGTAACATTTTTGATAATTTCTTTGGATAGCGGAAATTCATCCACCAGCGCTTGAGGCGTAATAAGTCTATCAATAGGTTGAGTTCTTAACTCATCGGTTTTATACATATTTATCTCATATATAATTCAATATAGTCGATTTTCTGGCAAATAAACTAGCATTACCATAACCGAAAATAAACTGGATCTAATGGTTGTTTAAGATATCGTTAAAGTAATGAGCGTTTCTCAGCTAATTTTAAATTGTTAAAATATACGACGACTTAGCCCAAATATTTCAATAATTTTGGCTGAAATCTCTTCGACAGAGTAATTAGTTGTATTTAAATAGTTAATATTATGTCTTCTAAATAAAGCCTCAGCCTCTGTTAATTCTATCCGACATTGATGTAAAGAAGCATAACGACTTTTTTCATAGCGCTCTTCACGAATAGCGGCTAGACGCTCAGGACTAATTGTTAGACCAAAAAGTTTATTTATATAAGGTTTTAATGCAAGTGGTAATTGTAAATTATCCATATCATCTGCGGTGAAAGGATAATTGGCAGCCTGGATGGCAAATTGCATCGCTAAATAGAGGCTGGTGGGTGTTTTACCACAGCGCGAAACCCCAAGTAAAATAACCTGAGCCTGATCGAGATTTTTTAGTGATATACCATCATCGTGCGCTAATGTATATTCAATCGCTGCAATTCTAGCATCATATTGATTTAGATTAGATAGTCCATGCGTACGGTTGAGCTTTGGTTCGGGTTTTAAGCCGATCTCTTGCTGGATCGGATCAATTAAAGATTGGACAATATCATGACAACAGCCAGCACTATTGGTAATAATTTTTTTTACTGTTGGAGAGATAATCGAGTAGAAAACCAACGGCCGGAGATGGGTTTTTAAATAGATTTGTTCAATTTTTTGTTTTATTTCTTCGGCGCGTTTTTCGCTGGTGACAAACGGTAGTGTGTAAGAAGAAAAATTTAGCGGAAATTGTGATAAAACTGCATGCCCGAGTGTCTCTGCAGTAATAGCGGTTCCGTCAGAGATAAAAAATACACAGCGTTCTAAATTTTTGGCGTGATGATTGTCCATTGGTTAATTTTCCTTTTCTTTAATTCTATTTTTAGAAAGTAAAATAATAAAGATCAAATGTAAAAATTTGTTAGCCGAATGATAGATTATCTGGTGTTAAAAAATATTATTATGAGCTTGATCGATTCACCATTCCATTTTTGGTTCAACACTATGTTAGTCTTAATGATGAGATAATTTTTGCCAACTAACTAAAATATTTACACTTCCTATGAATTTTAATAAGGGATCTTTTTCAATGTCCGATAATGGCCGTACTTCATGCAATATACTTTGGTATAACCAGCTTACTATGAATGATGTTGATTTAGTTGGTGGAAAGAACGCTTCTTTAGGTGAAATGATCACACATTTAGCTGATCTGAATGTTATGGTGCCGAATGGTTTTGCCACTACCGCCCGAGCTTTCAATGATTTTTTAGAACAAGGTGGGGTTAATCAGCGTATATACCAATTATTGGATGAAATTGATATTGACGATGTAACTCAATTAGCCAAAGCAGGTAGCCAAATCCGGCAATGGATCATCGATACCCCTTTTGGCGATAAATTAGAACAAGATATTCGGCAGGCTTTTTTGCAATTATCCGCCGATGAGTCTGATATTTCGTTTGCCGTACGTTCTTCTGCTACTGCCGAAGATATGCCAGATGCTTCTTTTGCAGGTCAGCAAGAAACTTTTTTGAATGTACAAGGTATTGACGCGGTAATGGTTGCTATTAAACATGTTTTTGCTTCACTATTTAACGACCGGGCTATCTCATATCGAGTTCATCAAGGTTATGATCATCGTGGTATCGCGCTTTCTGCTGGTATTCAACGCATGGTACGTTCTGATTTAGTTTCTTCGGGCGTAATGTTTACTTTAGATACCGAATCAGGTTTTGATCAGGTAGTTTTTATTACCTTAGCGTGTGGGCTTGGCGAGATGGTTGTTCAAGGAGCAGTTAATCCTGATGAATTTTATGTGCATAAACCGACATTAAAAGCGGGCCGTCCAGCTATTGTGCGCAGAACATTAGGCTCGAAAAAAATGCGTATGGTCTATGCTGATAATCATCAACATGGTAAGCAGGTGAGAATTGAAGAGGTAGCCGAAAAACAGCGTAATAGTTTTTTGTTAGCGGATCATGAAGTTGAAACCCTTGCTCATCAGGCATTATTAATTGAGCAGCATTATGGCCGGCCAATGGACATTGAATGGGCTAAAGATGGCCATAATGGTAAATTATATATTGTCCAGGCGCGTCCTGAAACTGTCCGTTCTAATCAGCAGGTAATGGAACGCTATCAAATAAAAAAAACCGGTAAGGTATTAGTAGAAGGGCGTGCTATTGGCCAACGTATTGGTGCAGGAACAGTTAAAATTATCCACGATATTAGTGAAATGAGTCGTGTGCAGGCTGGTGATGTTTTGGTTACCGATATGACCGATCCTGATTGGGAGCCTGTCATGAAACGAGCCGCTGCTATTGTCACTAATCGTGGTGGACGTACTTGCCACGCGGCGATTATTGCTCGTGAATTGGGTATTCCGGCTGTGGTTGGTTGCGGTGACGCGACTGAGCGGCTACAAGAGTGCCAATTAGTGACAGCCTCTTGCGCTGAAGGTGATACCGGTTTTGTTTATGCTGATAAATTGCCATTTGAAATCAAAAGTTGTCAGGTTGATAAAATGCCACCATTAAAGGTGAAAATCATGATGAATGTCGGTAATCCTGATCGAGCATTTGATTTTGCTTGTTTACCTAATGATGGCGTTGGTTTGGCACGTTTGGAATTTATCATTAATCGCATGATTGGGGTCCATCCACGCGCTTTATTAGAGTTTGAGCAACAAACAGCTGAGTTACAGGCTGAAATTCGAGCGCTAATGTTAGGTTATCAGGATCCGGTTGAGTTTTACATTTGTCGCTTAACAGAAGGAATTGCAACACTAGCGGCAGCATTTTGGCCGAAACGGGTGATTGTCCGTTTATCTGATTTTAAATCAAATGAATATGCTAACTTAATTGGCGGTGAGCTTTATGAACCTCATGAAGAAAACCCTATGTTAGGTTTTCGTGGTGCCGGACGCTATGTGTCCGATAGTTTTCGCCAATGTTTTGCCCTGGAGTGTGAATCGGTCAAGTGGGTGCGAAATATCATGGGGTTAACCAATGTTGAGATTATGATCCCATTTGTCAGAACCGTAGCTCAAGCAGAAGCTGTTATTGAGGAGTTAGCACATCATGGTTTAAAACGCGGTGAAAATGGTTTGAAAATTATAATGATGTGTGAAATTCCATCAAATGCCCTATTAGCAGAACAATTTCTTGCCTATTTTGATGGATTTTCTATTGGTTCGAATGATATGACACAATTAACCCTCGGGCTTGATCGTGATTCGGGTATTATTTCTTCATTATTTGATGAACGTAATGAAGCGGTAAAAGCATTAATTTCAATGGCGATCACAGCCGCGAAACAGCAAGGCAAGTATGTAGGTATTTGTGGTCAAGGTCCTTCTGATCATCAGGATTTTGCCCAATGGTTAATGAAAGAAGGGATCGATAGTCTTTCGCTTAATCCCGATACGGTGATGAAAACATGGTTGTCACTGGCCGAAAATGATTAGTACTGGTTAATTTTATTAATTAAATTTATTTTGCAAACTGAGGCTGAACATAAAAAAACAGACTCAGTTAGTGGCGATCAATATTTAATATTTATGCTTTTAACTGGCGATTATCAATCAAAATCAATTAGTTAATGATGTAAAAATATTTGCGGAACATTTTTGTCTGGATGAGTTTTCACATAAAGATTGGCTCTGTACCAGCGGCGTAAATTGTCTTCTGTCATGACTTGTTGCGGCGTGCCGACACTAACCAGTCGCCCCCGATAAAGTAAATAAATGCGATCTGCATATAATGCTGCTAGGTTTAAATCATGTAATACACAACAGATGCCAATAGATTGTTCTCGATTTAATCGATGTAATAAACGTAAACTTTGCTGCTGATGATAGAGATCAAGTGCCGAGGTTGGTTCATCCAAAAATAAGTAGCTATTATTGGGCTCTGGCTGCCAAAGTTGGGCGATAACTCGTGCTCGCTGAACACGTTGTTGTTCTCCGTCAGAAAGTTGTTGGTAATTTCGATAACGCAATGCCAGGCAGTCTGTTTGTATTAATGCACTTTCGATAGCTTGATTGAAATAATAACTACCATAGGGAGTTCGTCCCATTGCCACAATTTCTTCAACGGTAAACGGAAAGTTGAGTTGGTGATGTTGACGCATTACCGCACGTTTACGCGATAATTTATTAATATCCCAGGTTGCCAGCGATTTCCCTTCTAATAAACAGTCTCCAGTATGTGGTTTAAGAAAGCCGGTCAATAAACGTAGTAAGGTCGATTTTCCGGCACCGTTAGGCCCGATAATAATACTTATTTGGTTGTGATAGAGTGACAGTGATAAATCATCAATAATATTTTGACTGTTTACGCTATAACAGAGTCGTTTTGCTGCAATAAAAGGTGGGGAAGAGCGGCACATAATTTTATTACTAACCTTGTGACTGTTTTAAAATAAGATAGAGAAAATAAGGGGCACCAATTAACCCGGTAATTAAGCCTACTGGAATTTCTGCCGGTGTGGCTATGGTACGAGCGATGGTATCAGCAGTAAGTAGTAAAGCGGCCCCGGCTAAAGCACAAGCGGGTAATAACCATTTATGGTTGGCGCCAAAGCTTATTCTAATAAGATGTGGGACAACTAAACCAATAAAACCAATTATTCCACTTAGCGCAACAGCACAACCAATTAAAAGTGAGCTAAGTAGTAACAGGATAAATTTTGTTTTTTTTACTTTTAAACCGAGATAATGGGCCTCTTCATCACCTAATTGTAATAAATTAAGTTTCTTACTTTGTTGTAAGGTAATAAGTATGGTCAGTGAGATGATGGTGGCGGCAATGGCTAATATGGCACCATTATTTTGACTTAAAGAGCCCATCATCCATAATGTAAAGTTGCGTAACTGTTGGTCATCGCTAATATAGCTAAGTACACCAATGAAAGATACGCATAATGTATTAATCGCTATGCCTGACAAAAGTAATTTTGTTAAATGACCATTTGAATAATGGGTTAATGAAAAAATAACTATTGCAATAATAAAGCCACCAGCAAACGCGGCTATCAGATAACCATAGTCACTTAACAGTGAAGAACTGGGGAAGGGAAGAACAATAAAAAGCGCAACACCAAGGGCTGCTCCGCTACTAATGCCAAGTAAGCCGGGATCGGCTAATGGGTTACGAAATAGCCCTTGCATAATAGCACCCACAACGGCTAATGCACAGCCGACTAATAATGCCAGCAAAATACGGGGTAAGCGAATAGTTAACCAAATTTGCCAATGATTATCGGTTAATGGTTGTTGCCAAAGTGTGTTAAACGACAAAGCCATTGCACCCACATTTGCCGCCAGTAAGGTAATTAAAATAACAATACAAAATAAAATGAATAAGCCCAATTTTGGATAAGCGAATTGTTTCATCATTTATTGGTTTTTTCCAAAGTATCAAGTATTTGTTTCATAACGCTAGGCGTCGACAAGCCAAATCCGAGCAGCCCTAAATCATTAACGACGAGTAATGCTTTGTTTTTTCCGGCAGGTGTCATATTAATACCCGGCAATCGCCAGACTTTTTCTATTCCACCTAAAGAGCGGAGCCCTTCAAGAGTAATTAAAATCCAATTAGGTTGGCTGGCAATGATGGCCTCTTGAGAAAGTGGCAGATAACCATTAAAACCTTGCAATGCATTTTTGGCCCCGACCGTTGAAATAATACTATCTGCCGCGGTGCGTTGACCGGCGACTAGCGGTACAGTTCCATTATGGCTAAATATGAAAATGATTTTTTGTTGCAAAGGAGCAGTATTAATTAATGACAATTGCTCATTAAATTTATCGATGAGTTGTTCACCTTTTTGTGGCTGCTGGATAGCGTTAGCAATGGTGCGAATTTTTTCTGGTATGGCTGCCAGAGAAGGTGTTTCTGTTACTTTTATTATTTTCACTCCTGTTTGTTGAATTTGTTTTAGGACTAAATCGGGTTTAGCTTGTTCACTTGCTAAGATTAGTGTCGGGTATAGCGAAAAATGCCTTCAGCATTTAACATACGCATATAGCTTACGTCAGGAAGCTTTAATACCGATTCTGGTTGACGACTGGTACTATCTCGAGCAATAACCTGTTTCCTTCATTAAGGGCATAGATAATTTCAGTAATATCCCCTCCAAGGGTAATAATGCGTTCATTTGCCTGAGAATAAGGAATGAGTAAAAATATGATGATGGAGAGAAGCCCTAATTTCATATTAAGTTTAACTCCTGTCATTATATTTTAGTTAAGGTTGAAATTTGCTTTTGCCAATCTAATTGTTCAGGTTCTCCTTCGGTACGTTGACCAAATAGTTGAATGACTTGATTGCCATAGTGATCAAAAATTTCCAGGCTGGTGACTATACCATCCTTGGTTGGTTTACGTGTTACCCAACTGTTAGCGATGCCAGTTTCAATCACATTGAGGGAGAATTTTGTATTTAAAACATTAATTTTTTGTAGCGAGCTTTGTTTGTCATGATAAGCCGCCAGTTTTTGAATGCATCCGGTAAATATTTGCATGCATCCAAGGTTACCAACGAAGATCATAATTTCATTTTGTTGATTAAAGGCGGAGTGCAGGATGTGATAGAGAGAATGATTATTAACCTGATAAGCAAGTTCGTCGCTAACTGCGGCGAAGATTTGTTGCCGTTTGACATTATGTTTTTGCAATAATTGAAAAAATTGATGAATATTTGTCATATTGCTCCAATCTGTTTCTAGTTGTTTTTTTACCGCTTCGTTAATATGTGGTGGTTGTTGATAGGCAGTAATAGGACGCAAATTTAATGGCGGATTGGCGGTCATTTGATATTGATTGATTAACTTATACCAAACAGCCATATTGGTTTTTTCAGTGGCATAGATCTTATGTACGGTATTACCATAATGATCAAAAACCTGAATACTGTGCTGTATATTATCTGAAAATGTCTCAGTTAAGGCAAAGCTGATTGCCCAGTGATCAAGAAAAATACGCAAATCCAGTTCTCTGGGATTAAGAACAATACCAGTCAGGTTGTTTAAACGAATATTTTTGAATTCACCGATATGGATATGAGTGGCATATTTATTATTGGTAATTGCTTTTATTTCACCTAGATTTGCTAATTCAGGTAATAATAGTGTTGGGTTTATATTTAACCGTTTAGCATCATCAGCATTTGCACATGCATAAATCAATTCTGCTTCTGTGACATTTAAATAGTTTACCGATTCTGCCATTGATTGCAGATTATTCTGCTGTTTTGCCTGCTGGTAGCGGTTATAAAGTGAATCGTTCATACTTTCATTTCCTTATTAGGTATATTGTGTTGATCCATAATTTATTTATTACTATCACTAACCTGCTATGCCTAATGTTGGACATAGGTGTAAATTGTAGGGTCTCTCTGATTTATTAAATTTAAAATCCTGTTTGTCATTACTAATAGCTTAAATAGAAATCTTTAGCTCTATAAACCACTTGTTGCTGTAGATTGTCTGATTTTTATTATTTTGTTTGTTTTTTGAGCTAAAAAACGTATTTATGACAAAATTTTGCTCTGATAGAGAGAGATTTCGCAATAAAATTAATTGTCATGAGTAAAATAAATAAGTAATTACTTATGACTTGCTATTACGTTAATAAAAATAATTACCAGCGATAATTAATTTTAAAATGTATATTCCTACCTTCCTGTGGAATACCTAATGATGAGGTGTAGGACTTATTAAATGCATTGGTTAATGATAGGGTGGAATTTATGCCTGATAACCGCCCATTTCCTTGATAATATAGATAGAAGTCATTGGTACCATAACCCGTTTGTTGAGTGATAGGATTCCAATATTTATCTTTACCTCTATGGTCGCCAGAGCGATTAGTTCTGGCGGCAAACTGTCCAACCCAGCCCAATGAAAAACCGCTATTAGCCAGTGGTACATCAAGTGAAGCCGTCAAACTTTCTGGTCGAATCGATGAAATGCTCATACCAGATGTGGTGTCTTTCGCATGAGTTCGATTGTAAGCGAGAACAGCATTGAACCAAGGAGTGGTATAATAATTCTACTATCTATACCATGGATAACCACAGATGGTGTATTGATACTTAATGTGTCTAGCCTCTGGCCATCAATGATGGTTGTTATATAATCAGTTGCTTTAGTATCAAAAACAGTTGTGCGCCATTGCAAACTATCATTAGCCAGCAATTTATTATCAAGATGTAACCTTAATCCATATTCAATAGTGTGGTTGCGTTCAGGTCGTAAATTAGGGTTGGGTTTGAAATAACTACCGGGGAAGTGTCTTGAATCGTTATAAATTTCACTTAATCTTGGGGCTCGGTAACCTTCGGCATAAGAGGTAAAGAGTTCCAACCAATTTGTTGGGTTAATACTGATAGCAGCACGAGATGTCCATTGAGAATCCTGGTTGTTGCCGTGTTTATTACTATCATTTTTATAGTTCGTATAGCGGGTACCGGCAGAAAATGTAATAGGAAGTTTATTTAATGTTATTTCATCCTCTAACCAAACAGCAATATTACGTAATGTCGCTACTGGAAAGTGATTAGCTTGTTTATTAGACTGTTGCTGTTGTTGATAAAATTCGCTACCAATGTTGAATTGGTGAGCAGCAAACTGATTATGATCCCAGGTAAAATAGTTAGTTATCCTGCTTCCTTGGATATTAAGTGAACGGTTTTCATCATTGTTTTTATTAATAGGTTTTTGTTTGATCATGAGTTTACTGTAGTAAAGATCCCAATCTATAAGCCAATTTTTCGTATGAAGAGGATAAATTTTTTGTGTCAATTGAATATCATATTGTTTGGTATTCCGATCATAGTGGCTATTTGTGTAATAGTTAGGTTTGACAACTTCTGGGTTTCTAAGTTGTATTCCATCATTTTGATAATAGCGTAATTGAGCTGAAATCATATATGACGGAGTAATTGCCCAGTTGCCCTTGGCGAGTAGACTGTGAATATCCTCCTTGTATCTTGAAAACGGTTTAAAATAGTTACGATTAGATTTGGTAAGGTGCATGCAGCCCGATTCCTCCTTGTATCTTGAAAACGGTTTAAAATAGTTACGATTAGATTTGGCAAGGTGCATGCAGCCCGATTCCTCCTTGTATCTTGAAAACGGTTTAAAATAGTTACGATTAGATTTGGCAAGGTGCATGCAGCCCGATTCCTCCTTGTATCTTGAAAACGGTTTAAAATAGTTACGATTAGATTTGGCAAGGTGCATGCAGCCCGATTCCTCCTAGGGTTTTAAGCCCGTTAATTAGCGACCGGCGCATACACTGAGTCACTCATCTGAAACCCGAACAGTTGTCCGTACTCCATAACGCATTTGCAAGGATGGGTAATCATGAGTCAGCCAAATCCACTTTGTGTGGGTATTGATGTTTCTAAAGCAACGCTGGACATAGCAGCCAGCTGTGATATTGCACAGTTTACGGTCAGTAATGACTCTGACGGTTTTGATGCCATTATCGCCGAATTGAGAAAGCATTCGGTGGTGTTGGTTCTGATGGAGGCAACTGGCGGGCTTGAAGCTACTGTGGCCTGCTCGCTCCAGGCTGAAGGCTTTGACGTCACTGTGATCAATCCCAGACAATCCCGAGACTTTGCCCGCGCTATGGGCTATCTGGCAAAAACTGACCGTATTGATGCCAAAGTGCTTGCACAAATGGCAGAGGTTATTAATCGACATCCGGAGCGAGAGCGCTTTATCCGGACTCTGCCAAATGCAGAACGTCAGGTTCTTGCTGCGATGGTCGTACGCAGACGCCAGTTGATTACAATGTTGGTGGCAGAACGTAATAGGCTGTATACTGCACATCCACAGAATAGAAAAAGCATCAACATCATCATCAAGGCGCTGGAAGATGAACTTGCCAGAATCGATGAGGATATGAACAACCACATAAGGAACCACTTTAAGGATCTGGCCGCTAGGCTGAGCAGCATTAAAGGGGTTGGTACCATGACAGTTGCTGCGTTGTTGGCGGAGCTTCCCGAACTGGGCAGCCTCTCGAGGCGAGCTATTAGCGCGCTTGTAGGCGTTGCCCCCATAAACCGGGACTCGGGTACCATGCGTGGTCGGCGAACCATATTTGGCGGAAGGGACGGAGTCCGAACAGCACTTTATATGGCCGCGCTTGTAGCAACTCGCTTTAATCCGGTGATAAAAGCCTTTTACATGCGTCTGCTTGCAGCGGGAAAAGCCAAAAAAGTGGCGCTGGTCGCCTGTATGCGCAAGCTGCTGACTATCCTGAACGCGATGCTCAGAAAGAACGAAGAATGGAATGAGTCGTACCATCACGTTTCTCCATAATTTTAACGTTCAAGACAGTTGCTTATTAAAAGGAATTGAGCCATCACTGAGATGAGGCGATCCTTTTGATCTTGTACTAAAGGCAATCAATCCATCAGTGTCGTCAGTTCTACCAAATAATAAGCTACCATATTGATATCCCTGATCATTATGGCTATAGCCTAAGGTTAGAATAGCACCATGAGATTGCTCTGGAGCCAGCAGATCTCGTGCATTAACTGTTTTTAAGGCGATAGTACCACCAAGGGCTCCACTACCATCTTGTAGGCTATTACTACCTTGAATAGCAATGATTTTTTTTATAAACATTGGGTCTAGAAAGGTGCCGGTGATTGTTCCAGCATCAATATCTTGCCGAATACCGTCAATGGTTATGAGAACCCCGGAACTTTCATAACCTCGCAT
This sequence comes from Arsenophonus endosymbiont of Crataerina pallida, assembly GCF_964020125.1. NCBI lineage: Bacteria > Pseudomonadati > Pseudomonadota > Gammaproteobacteria > Enterobacterales > Morganellaceae > Arsenophonus > Arsenophonus endosymbiont of Crataerina pallida. The sequence goes on from NZ_OZ026540.1 coordinate 2,274,735, forward strand.
GTTTAAATTTTGGCCATTAGTACTACCAAAGCCAGAGAGGCTGACACCGGGAATGTTTCTTAATAAATCTAATGCGTTAGATGCATATTGATATTTTGGCTTGCTAGTATCAATTACCGTATATGTTTTAGCGGTAGTGGATATATTTGGCATTGCTTGATCAGCGTATACGGTAATGGTTTTATCGTCTGCTTTTGCCCAGGATGGCTGCGGAATCAGCATTCCGATGATACAAGGTACGCCATATAGTGAATATTTAATATAATTAATTGATTTTAAGGCGGTTTTTTTCTTGAGACCCATAGGTATCCTTCCCTATTGTTATAATAGATCTAAAAATTAGCTGCCTGATAGTAGTTAGGTGGCTTGGTTTTGATTATTTTATTTGGTTAATATTAATTTTCCTGCTCTGGTCTGGCGTAATTGATAAATTTCACCTTGATGGTAGATATTAGCAACTCCTTTTTGATCCAATAAATGTTGGCTATTGATGGTATTAATCATCTGGGTTGTTATTTGTTTTACATCTGAATTTAGTAAATTACTTTGTCTGAGTTTGTTCATATCGAAGAGGTATAACTAAATAATGGTAATGATAATTATTATTGTTTTGTTGTTAATCAAGGTTTTTCATCTGCAGATAAACCGTGATAAAGTGAAATAATGATAAATAATTAAGAAATTTATTTTAAAAACAACAAAATAGAATTATTCTCATAAAGGATGGTTGAAAGAATATAAATAATTTTTATAAAGCAGGATTATTATTTTAGATGGTATTAGAATAATCAGTAATATTTATCTGTTTTTTATAGTTTTTTATTCATTCTTTGAGCAATAAAATAGATAATAAATATGTTTTTTAATCTAAATGCAATTATATAATAAAATGTTATTATTTTAAATAATAGATTTTATTTGTTTATATTATAGTCAAAATATATCGTTCAAAACTTTTATTTGATTTTCATGGTATTCCATTCACTTATTTATTGTTAACTTTAGGTTATTTTTACTATTTTATTTATATTCAGTGACGTTAAAAAAATAACATAGTTGAAATTTGTAAATTATATGTTTAATTATAGCTGGACGGATGACAGACCAGATTATGATATAGAATAAGGTTTATTTACTGTTATATAATAGAAATCAAATAATAATATATGGTATTAGATAATCAATTGAGTGGTAAATGAATAACAGGTAAAATTTATGCATGTTTTATTATTAATCAATGTTTGGCAGGCTTAATTAAAAATATGAATATTTATAGGTAAGTATCTTACTTTATAGCAGATGCGCTTTAGATTATTATAAATAAAAGTCAATAATATCATTATAAATCAATTGATTATCATTAATATTACTATTTGCAATAGAAAAAAAAAGCCTATCATGGGCTGACAGGCAAAGACTACACACAGCAATATTCTGTAGGTTTCATGATTTTTTATTGCATAATAATGCTAGGAATATTGAAACCAATAATTTATAAAGAGGTTAATCTATAAGCATTATATTAAGATAACTCTAAGGTTTTATCACTAAGAATTATCTCAATAAAAATTTAACTTTATAGTATAATTATATAAGATTATTATTTAATCATACTAATGTTAAAATTAATGAAATTTAATTGTACGGTATTAATCGGTATTTTGGAAAATTTTTAGCGCAACAAATTTCAAATAATTTAAGTATAATGATTAACAAGAATATTAATTAAGTCAATCATTTTAATTTAAGGATCTTTCTTATATAAATTAGATTTGGTTAAATTATTTGATAACTTAGTTGGTTTCGAAACCTCATTCATCCAGGCGGTTAGTAAATTATGTGAGACAGCTAAAACGACTGGACCAATAAAAAGACCAATTACGCCAAATGATAAAATTCCACCAATAGCGCCAATCAAAATAAGTATCATTGATAAATTCGCCCCCATTCTTATTAAAATAGGACGTAGTACGCCATCCATTGTTGCGACAATTATGCTCCATACAATCATAATAATGGCCCAGCTGGTATTGCCTGACCAGAATAACCATACTATGGAGGGTACCATAATCAATAATGGTCCAAGTTGGGCAACACAACATACAAAGATAAGAATTGTTAATATCGCAGCATAAGGAATATCTGCTAAAGCTAAACCAATACCACTGGTAATTGCTTGTATTAATGCGGTAACTACTACACCTAATGCAACAGCGCGAATTGATTGGCCTGCAAGTAGGATCGCGGTATCGCCTCGCGTACCTGCCAGGCGAATGGCAAAATGCCGAATACTTAATATAACACTTTCTCCCTGCAAATAGAGTAATGCACTAAATAGTAACATTACGACAAGATGAAACACGAAACGCCCGGCATTAATGGCTTGCGCTAAGAACCAGCTGGTTGCTTCTCCAACATACGGTTGTAGTTTAGCAATTAATGTATTACCGCCATTAGCGACCAATGTATGCCAACCATATGACAAGATGTCATTATGGGCAAAATGGTGACTTTGGTTGTTTTCAACGCTAAGTTTAATATGACTAAAATGACTATTATCACCTATATTAGCGGTCAATCGACTGCCTGTCAGATGCGGCTTATCATCAACAGAAACAAAATGTTCAACAACCTGCGATTTGCAATTGGCACCAATCTCTAAATGATAGCGATAGTGACTAGTATTAACATAATTATGGTGATTTGAACCAGAGGTAATATTCAATATATAGAGCGGTTTTTCTACCTGTTGATTAGCGGCCAATTTAATCATTAGGGGTTGAGCGGCCAGACTCTCAGTTAAATACAGGAATATTTCATCGGTCACGATAGGCGCTGGAAGCTGTGCTTGCGCATCCATCATTTGAATTTGATAAGGACCAAAGTTATCACTACTTAAGTCAGGGATAAGACATCCATCAAACAAAACAATTCGCCAGCCGTCAAGGGAGATAGCCAGCTGTTTTAATTGCTCAGCAGTAATTGTGTTAACTTTATCACTATTTAATTGGTATTGAGCGTTAAGTACTTTTGCCAACGGCGTATAATGCCACTCTTCATGGCGAAATGGCGGAAAACCAATTTTCTCTACCTGCTGCCAATAGGCCTGAGCTTGTTTTTCATTTGCTCTCTTACTGGCATAAAAAAGTGTCGCAAAGCTTTTTAGCGCCTGTTGATTTAACTTTGTGACTTGCTGCTGTTTTTCTGCTCTTTCACTGTTGGTCAATAAGCCAGCCATAGCCTTGTACCTCCAGTTTTTTGGCCAAGGTAAAATCACCTGATTGAATAATTTTGCCTTGATGGAGAACATGAACAAAATCAGGCTGTACATAATCCAAAATACGCTGATAGTGAGTAACGATGATAAAAGCTCTTTCAGGGCTACGAAGTGAGTTCACGCCATTAGCCACAACTTTTAAGGCATCAATATCAAGACCCGAGTCAGTTTCATCTAAAATACATAACTCAGGCTCTAACGCTGCCATCTGTAAAATATCATTGCGCTTTTTTTCTCCACCAGAGAAACCGACATTTACTGATCGAGTAAGTAAATCTTTCGGCATATCAAGTAGTTCAATTTTATCTTCAATAAAATCCTGAAAATCAAATCTATCTAGTGGTGGCTGCTTACGATACTCTCTTACTGCATTAACCGAGGTTTGTAAGAAAAATTGATTACTTACGCCAGGAATTTCCACTGGATATTGAAAGGCTAAAAATATACCTTCTCCTGCACGTTCTTCCGGCGATAACTCAAGCAAATTTTTATTTTTGAATAGAATTTCACCCTGTTCTACTTGATATTCTTCACGTCCTGCCAGTGTCGCTGATAATGTACTCTTGCCTGATCCATTAGGCCCCATGATTGCATGTACTTCACCCGCTTTTACTTCTAGATTTAATCCGTTAAGAATTTGATTACCTTCAATACTGACATTTAAATTTTTAACACTTAACATTTCATTGGCCTTTGAATAACTGAGTATTCTTTTAATAGGAACCATCAACCCACACTATGCTCCAAACTAATTGCTAACAATTTTTGTGCTTCAACGGCAAACTCTAATGGTAATTCAGAAAAGACATCTTTACAGAAACCATTTACGATCATCGAAATGGCGTCATCCTCACTAATACCTCGTTGCAAACAATAAAAGAGTTGATCTTCACCAATACGAGATGTTGTAGCTTCATGCTCTAACTGTGCGCTACTATTTTTTACTTCAATATAAGGAAAAGTATGCGCGCCACATTGAGTGCCAATTAACATAGAATCACATTGGGTATAATTTCTGGCATTTTCTGCCGTCGGTAAAATCTTTACTAAACCGCGGTAACTATTTTGACTACGACCAGCTGAGATCCCTTTAGAGATGATGGTGGAATGCGTATTCTTACCAATATGGATCATTTTTGTACCGGTATCAGCCTGTTGATTACCATTGGTTAATGCCACTGAAAAGAATTCCCCCACCGAATTATCCCCTTGCAAAATAACACTAGGATATTTCCAAGTAATAGCCGAACCTGTTTCAGACTGTGTCCAGGACATTTTGGCATTCTCACCCTCGCATAAGGCGCGTTTGGTGACAAAGTTTAAAATGCCACCGGTTTCACTTTCACCACCTGAAAACCAGTTTTGTACGGTAGAATATTTTACTTCAGCATCTTTATGAATAATAACTTCAACTACCGCAGCATGTAATTGATAGCTATCTCGCACCGGAGCAGAGCATCCTTCAATATAACTAACGTAACTACCTTCATCAGCAATCAAGATAGTGCGCTCAAACTGACCGGTCTTAGCTGAATTAATACGGAAATAGGTTGATAATTCCATCGGGCAACGAACTCCTTTTGGCACATAAACAAATGTCCCATCAGAAGCGACAGCAGAATTTAATGCCGCAAAAAAATTGTCTCGATTAGAAACGACCGTACCAATATATTTTTTTACTAACTCAGGATACTGTTGGATAGCTTCACCAAAAGAGCAAAAAATAATACCCAGTTTCGCTAATTCGCTACGATAAGTTGTTGAAACAGAAACAGAGTCAAAAATAGCATCTACCGCAACCAATTTACCCTCACGGACTGGTACACCAAGTTTATTGAATGCTTCTTCAACTTCGGCGGTCAGATAATTATTGCTATGCTCATCCCCACCCGCTGCCGATGAATCAGTTTCAGTTTGACAAGTATCATCGCAACTATTGCAGGATGGCGCTGCATAATAACTATATTCCTGGTAGTTTAAATCAGGATAATAGCCTTTAAGCCAGTGGGGTTCTTCCATACCCAACCAATGTTGATAAGCCTCTAAACGAAACTGCAACATCCAATCAGGTTCATTACGTTTGGCTGAAATCGCTTTGATGACCTCTTCATTGAGACCTTTAGCTAATTCATCCGTTGCAACCTGAGTGAAAAACCCCTCTTTATAACGATGCTCCGCTATCCATTGTTGAACATCATCACCAATTTCTATATTACGCTGTGACATAATTTAATTCACTTAAATACCAAAGCTTTCACCACAACCACAAGCGTGTTGAGCCTTAGGATTATTAAATTTGAATACTTGATTAAGTCCCTCACGAACATAATCAACCTCAGTACCATCAATAAATGGCATTGCTTTTAGAGGAACAAAAAGTTTGGCGCCATTATTTTCAAACAGCAAATATTCTTTAGTTGGATTATCTATCAATGTAATGACATAACCAAATCCTGCACAACCTGATTGCTTGATATTAAGAGATAATCCCTGACTAGCAGGATTTTTTTTCATTAATTTAAGAATTTGAGCAGCTGCTTTATCGGTTATGGTAAGGCCCTGCCAAGTTGTTTCATTCAAAGAAAAAGTATCAACATGCTCTGCCATTATTGACCTCACAAAACTAATATTTTGACTAGATTACACTATCAATGTAACTAGACTTTTTTTGTTTAATATTATATATGGTAATGATAACATTTCTCACTTCAACCATTTATTTTAAGCGGATATTTTTATTAGAGTGTTTTTTCAGCAAAAAGTGGCGTTTATTTTACTGTTTTTTTACGATTCCTAATTTATCAATCATATTAACATGTTGATAAACATTAAAAAAATAAAATAAACTCGCAAATTCAGCAATATTTAACGTGACGAACAAAGTATCGCTAAATCATCGAGTTTTTGTCGTTTAGTTATCTTTAAGTGCTAATCATTAAATGATTACTGTTGTCAAACGACAAATACAACTCAGTCTTAATTGTTCATCAAAGATTTTTATCGACCAGACTTGTCGCCGGCGACCTAGATGAATTGCACTACATACGCCACGTACTTTTCCTGAAGATACCGGCCTAATATGGCTAGCATTAATTTCGGTGCCAACTACTTTTTGATTATCTTGAGTGCAGAGATAACCAGCTATCGAGCCTAACGATTCGGCTAATACCACCGAAGCACCACCATGTAGTAATCCAAACGGCTGCATGGTACTTTGATCAACCGGCATTGTTGCTTCAATAGTATCGTCACTGATACTTAACATAACAATCCCTAAATGGGATAACATGCTGTTATCACTCCAACTATTAATTTCTTCGAGGGTATAAGAACGCTGCCAAATCATTTAAATATCTCCAATAACGCTTGTAAAGGATGTTTTATTGTTTCATTTTCAATTCGTTTTACTTGACTGCGACAAGAGTAACCTGTTGCTAGACAACGTGTTTTGGGTAATTTTTGTAATCGATTTCCCCAAGATAAGGCATAAATTCCCTTTGAATTAGCCAGATGTTTAACCTCATGACCATAAGTTCCTGCCATGCCGCAACAACCAACATTAACATTAATAAGTTGACGACCAAACTGAGCAAAAATTTTAATCCATTGTTGGGCACTATCAGCTAACAATGACATTTCGGTACAATGCCCTAATAGATACCATTTTTCAGCCGTTAACTTCGCTGCTGGCTTTGGCGCTAATACTGTCATCAGCCACTCATTAACTAATTTAACTTCGAATTTATCCCGTTTATTACCAAGGATCTGGCTATATTCATCGCGATAACAGAGCACTAAGGCTGGATCAATACCGACCATCGGAATTGATAATTGCGCTAAGCGGTTAAGAAAATCCGCTGTTTTTTGCGCTGTTTTGGCAAAACGGGTTAAATATCCTTTAATATGCAACGCTTTTCCATTAGCAGAAAATGGCAACAATATAGGCCGATAACCTAATATTTCAATTAAATGTATAAAATCTGCAACTACCCTTGCATCATAATAACTAGTAAATGGATCTTGGACGACAAAAACAAATTGGCTGCGAGTCTCTTCAGGTAAGCTTTCTAATTGTGGCAATGACAGAGACAATGCTGCATGACCAGCCAATTGTTGTTGTAAACTGGGTGTAGACAGTTGAGGAAAATCCGTTAGTCCAATCACCTTGTGACCTAGGGTTTGTATCCACCCTTGCCGTAATATAAAATTAAACCAGCGTGGTTGTTTTGCCATCAGCGGCAAAGTTAATTCAATATTGGCAACCACGTAGTCACTAATTGGTCGCAAATAACGACTATAATAGAGGGCTAAAAATTTTGCCCTAAACGTGGGAACATCAATTTTAACTGGGCATTGGGTTGAACACGCTTTACAGGCTAAACAACCCGCCATCGCCTCTTTTACTTCATGGGGAAAAATCATACTGTCCACTCTTAGCTCGCAAGGTATGGTATAGGCGTGTTATTTTTTGCAGCCAAGAGAGTTTATAACTATTAATATCTTCTGCAAATAACGCTAAGTTTACGCCTTGCTTAACCTGTAATCTTAACCATTCTCGCATTAATGTTGCTCGGCCTTTTGGCGAATGAATTCGTTGCTGGGAAATTTTCATTGAAGGACACATTGGACTATTAACGTCAAAATTAAAGCACAAGCCATTACCATTACAGGCCATAACCTGCTCAAATGTTTCCCTCACTTTGATCGGGATAGTGCGATCATAAGTTCCTCTTTTTACAGCATCGATAGGCATTAACGGGAGCGCTACATTAATTGATGAGCATATTTTTCCTGGGTTTAATTGATTAAAGGGATCAAATGCGGTTTTAATTTGACAGAGTATTTGATAAAGCTTTTCACCAAAAAATTGTGGGCCATAGGCGGAGCGAAAACCTTTACCGTGTTCCCCCCATAATAAGCCGCCATATTTAGCAGTAAGTTGAGCAATTTGATCTGAAATTTGTTTCATTAATACTTCTTGTTGAGGATCACACATATCCATCACCGGGCGAACATGTAATACCCCTGCATCAACATGTCCAAACATGCCATAAGCTAAATTATTGCGGTCAAGCAACGCACGAAATTCAGCAATGTAATCGGCTAAATGCTCCGGTGGCACGCAAGTATCCTCTACGAACGGTATCGGTTTTGCTAATCCTTTGGTATTAGCCAACAGGCCAACTGCTTTTTTTCTCATTCGTATAGATATTTTCAATATCTGCTAATTGATGGCATATATGATAATCAAGGATCCCCGAATTACCGGCTTGAATTAACTTATCCAATTGTGAACATAAACGGGTTAATTGTTGATTAATTTTTTCTTCACTATCCCCACTAAATTCAACAATATTTAATGCTGATAATTTTTTGTCATCAACATCGTTAATTAATTTACTCACTGAATGCCAGATAATATCATCACGCGCTAAAGAGAGGATTTTAGTATCAACCGTTTCCACTGATAATGCTTTGGCTGCCACCATAACTGGTGCATTCCGTAACGCTGAATCAAATGAGTCATACTTTATATTAACTAATCGTCTTATTTTAGGTAATGGAGTAATATTTAGCTTAGCTTCGATAATGAAAGCCAGCGTCCCTTCAGAGCCGGTTAAAATTCGGGTTAAATCAAATTGCGTCATAGTATCGTCAAACACGTGTCGCAAATCATAACCGGTTAAAAATCTATTTAATCGCGGAAATTTAGCCAAAATTAGCTGTCGCTGCTGACGACAATGGTGATAAACGGTGCTATATATGCGACCAATAGTTGATTGCTGCTGTGAAAAACGCTCCGCCAACTCAACTGTCATCGGATAGGTTTCTAATACCTCTCCACCAAGTAAAATAGCTTTAACACTCAGTACATGATCCGATGTTTTACCATAAACTAATGAGCCTTGACCTGAGGCATCAGTATTGATCATGCCACCCAAAGTGGCTCGGTTACTGGTTGATAATTCAGGTGAAAAGAAATAACCATAAGGTGCCAAAAATTGGTTAAGTTGATCTTTTATCACACCAGCTTCGACTCTAACCCATTTTTCTGCCACATTAATTTGCAAAATTTTTTGCATATAGCGCGACATATCAACCACAATGCCTTCAGTCAAAGCCTGGCCATTGGTCCCTGTGCCACCACCTCTGGGTGTAAAGGTTAATGACTGAAATTGTTTATCAATGGCAAGTTTCGCCAACAATTGAACATCGCTAGTCGAACGTGGATAGACAACAGCTTGAGGTGTAAGTTGATAAATACTATTATCTGTTGCCATTGATAAACGTTCAGCATAACTGGTGGTTAAATCTCCGCTAAAACCTCGGTCTTTTAATGTCGTTAAATAGGTTGTTATCTGCTGACTGATTTGATGAGCGCGTCCTATACGTGGGATCATTATACTAGTAACTCTTTTTAATTAGTGTTCACTTTGCAATTTATGTACTATCTTTAATTGAGAGTACATACCAGACAAAATTTGGTAATTAACATTTTGTAAACAATACAATTTCCATCATCACCCTACTTTTATTAGATACAAAAAACATGATTAATCATGTAATAGACAATTGATAATATGCACCCATCATTCTTTATAATCAGGCTAATATATGGAAAAAGCGCAATCCCCTAATGATTTACCCAAATTCATTTTTAGCATAATTGCTATTTTATTGATGATAGCTGCATGTTTTTGGGTATTGAAACCATTCATACTTGGTTTTCTCTGGGCAGGCATGGTGGTTATTGCAACCTGGCCATTATTTAAAAAAATTGAAAGTAAACTATGGCATAAAAAATGGCTAGCAAGTATAGCGATGACTCTATTAGTAATATTATTATTTGTTATTCCTTTTGCAATACTAATTGGTAGCATTATTCAAAACAGTGGCCCACTGATTGAATGGGCAAAATCACCAACTGAAATTAGATTACCCGAGCTATTGTGGTTAAAAAACCTACCCTTTATAGGTAATAAACTCTTTGCTTGCTTAAAACTATCGATAGTATTGAGCCCATCTATAATAAGAAGAAGATAGCATTAGTTCATCAGCTGATTGATTCATTAGACAAACGTCCTACAAACGTTTCACTATCATCAGTAGTAAACTCCTTATTAGAGACTTTTGCTAAAGCGCCCTATAACCAGGATCAGAAAATTATTAACTGGCTTAATAATAACATATTGCCGTCTTATCTGGCGAAATATGCTGTCAGCACGATGCCGGCACAAACTGCTCCTGTTTTGACAATCTTGCTAAACTGTTTTACTCACCAACCGCAAATGATGGTTAGTCATAATGGTGCCTTTGTTCAGTTGATTTCACAAGCGATGGCGGGTGAGAGTAACTATAAAGAACAGGCTGAAATCCTGTATAACAGTTATCTGCAAGATAACCGTGTTGAGCCTTATACTAAAGGTGATTTCGGTGATTATGCTGGCAAACCTGATTGGTCTAATAAAGAGGCGGATAATTTTATTCTGCTCTCTGCCAAGCCAGATAGTCACTATGCTATGTTAATGTCGCAAAACCAGCTACAGCGGATGTTAGGTATTCAGTCAGCGCAACCAGAGAATATCAATTGGCATGGCTTTTATCTCTATCAAGGGCAAGACAATATTGGCCCGGCAGATTATCGTTTAGATGATCTTTTTGAACATCATTTTAAATTATTTGCGTCTAACTATCTATTTCAACAGCAGCAAGCCAAATTTAGCCAATTATTAGCAACTTTAGCGTTAGGTAAATTGCAAACCACCTTTCAAACCGCAACAACGCAAAGCTCATCTGCAATTAAATTAATCGATTTTGACAGTCAAGCTAAACTGGCCGCGATATTTGACAATAAGTTTAAGCAATACATAGAAAATGGCGTAATAGGTTATTGCTTAACTCTACCACTGATGATAGTGAAGTATTTGAGGAGCGTTTATCTAACGAGTCGATTAATTGATGTACCAGCTCTATTTTCTTGTCATTATATTTATTATCAATACTGTCGATGGTTGTTAGTAAACTAAAATCATTATTGATATGGTTAAGATAAGTATCTAATCGAGTTTCATCCCAAAACGGTAAAGCGATATTACCTAGCTTGGCACCAGTTAAATCGGCGCCATTCAGTTTAGCACCAAGCATATTAGCTTGACTTAAGTTAGCAAGGTAGTGATTGGGCTATGTTGGTTTCGCAAAACCAGTTACAGCAGATGTTAGATATTAGGTTAGCGCAACAAGTGAATATGAACTGGCATGGTTTCTATCTCTATCAAGGGCAAGAGAATATTGGCCCGGCGAATTATCTGTTAGATGATCTTTTTCAGCATCATTTTATATTATTTGCCTCCAGCTATCAGTTTTGCCAACAGCAAATGTGTTTTATTAAATTACTGGATTCTTTAGAATTGGGTGATTTGCGCGCCACTTTTGAAACAGCAACCAAACAATCTTCTTCTGCCTTTAAATTAATCGGTTTTGATAACGACGCTAAACTAAAAACAATATTTGCCAATAAGTTTAACCAATATGTTGAAAAAGATATAACCTATTATTGTTTAACAGATGAATATGCGACACAATTATTAGCTACCTATCAGCTTACGGACGCTACTCCACAAAGACAAGCTGAAGTTCTGTTATGTTTGTCAGCTTTATTTTGTAAGTATTCTTCTAGTGCCTTATTTGGCACTGAATACGATTCACCGCTGCCATTGAGATATTTTGCCTTTGCTTTAATGGAGCAAGCATATCGACTAGCGCCAACAACATTGGGTTCTGAAGAACAGTATCGAGATTGGACTAATAGATTATTAGGCCATGAGAGAGAGTTCACCTGTTCGGCAGTGCTATCAAATATGATGGTTACTTATATTAAGGCCCATTTTCCAACCATCATTGCCGGCATCATGCCGCCAGCCTGGCGCTGATGGATGTTGGTGAAATTAAGATTTTTTATGGTTGTATAAAGTGCATCAGTCTAATAAATGATGTACTTTTTTATTATTAAGCCAGAAGTTATTAACCACTTAGCAGCGAGTAAAAGCGGATATTATTGCCCGTTAGATTTATTTTGCCGGCTGATGTTGCCACCCTTGATATGCTAGCGGTAAAAAACCAACCAAGATAGCTAGCACTGCAACGGCACTGACATAATAAACCGGTGCCAGATGAGATTGTTGTAGCCAGAAGCCCGTGATGATCGGCGTTAAACCACCAAAAATTGCATAGGCAATATTGTAGGCAAAAGACAGGCCAGAAAAACGGATTGCAGGTGGAAATGCCCGAGTGCCAATAATCGGGGTTAAAACGACGGCGCCGACGAACAATCCCATAATGCCGTAATAACTACTTAATGTTAAAAATGAAATAGCCGGTGATAGTATGGAATAGAAATAGCTGGCGCTGATGATCAGGCCGCTATAGGCTACTAACATGGTGAGACGGGAGCCAATTTTATCGCTTAAGTAACCCCAAAAAAATACAGCCAACGGTTAACATCAACACTGCAAAGCAATTGGCTTGTAAGGCGCTATTCCGATCGATATGGTAGATGCCGCGTAAAATAACGTCAGGCGTCATTAAAATGATCACGATAATTGAGGTCGATAGAGACCAGGTTAGTAGCGCGGTGATCAAACAAGCCTGCTTATGTGATGTTAAAACAGTCTTAACTGGCAACTCATTACAAAGCGCTCTTTGTGCCGCTAACTCTTTGAATATTGGGGTTTCCTGTAAAAAGCGTCGCAAATAGACAGCAATAAAGCCAAATAACCCGCCGACAATAAACGGAATGCGCCAGGCGAAATCGACAATTTGTTGTTCGGTAAAGTGATATTCAATGATAATGGCAATAATCGAGCCGAGCAAAATACCACCGGTAATGCCTGAAGTCAGCGTTCCAATAGCTCAACCATAACGCTGTTTTGGCGTGTGTTCAGCGATAAACACCCAGGCACCTGGCATTTCTCCGCCAATTGCCGCTCCCTGCATAATACGCATCAAAAGTAATGACAGTGGCGCAGCAATACCAATCGTGGCATAAGTTGGCAATGCTCCTATAACTAAAGTGGGCAGGGCCATCATAAAGATACTCAAACTGAACATGCGCTTACGGCCTATTTTATCGCCGTAGTGTGCCATAATAATGCCACCTAATGGACGAGCTAGATAACCGGCAGCGAATAACCCAAGGGTTGCTATCAGAGCGAGAAATTGATTACCAGCCGGAAAAAAAAGTAGCGAGATGGTTTTGGCATAAAAGACAAAAATAACAAAATCGTAAAACTCAAGTGTACTACCTAACGAAGATAGACCCAGCGTTTTATAATCTTGCCGATTTAGTGGCCTGGCAACAGGCTGACTTTGCGTATTGGTTAGCGATGGCATGTTTTTTTAATCCTTTTTATTAATAGGCAAAATAGTGTATTAATTCGCTGAATAAATCATTCAAACAATAGGTGCAATTTGTTAATTGATTTTATTTTTTAATAATAAAAAATAATGAAATAACAATGATATCTTGATTTAGCGATAATAATTATCTGTTTATCATCCGGCAGTTATAACCAATAATCTGGTTTTTTTCGTCATTGTCTATATAAACATAAAAAGCGGATATTATTTTATCCTACTCTGGATAACCTTTAAACCGGAGAAATATTGGGTTATTTGTTTTTAATTAAATCAATGGTTAGCAAAATCAAGGATGAAATTTAGATAGTAATGCATTCTATTTTAACCATATAAATATATTAATCTGCTATTTTTCAATTGATAGATAGAGAAAAATTTGGCTATTAATTTAAATATATTGAGATAGCAAAGAGGTGTAATAAGTTTTGTTTTAAGGCGCTATTCTAATGTTGCCATGATAGATTAGCGCTGACGATTTAAATTAGAAAAAGAGTGGCTAAACCTAAGAAAATAAAGAAGCCGCCGGTATCAGTAATCGCGGTTATCATCACACTTGAGCCAATGGCCGGATCTCGACCCAGTTTCACCAATTAATGGGATAATAACGCCCATTAATGCGGCCATCATTAAGTTCAATATCATAGCTAAAGTCATCACCGCACCCATCTCAAGGTTACCATAGAGTAAATAGGTGACGATGCCCATGATCCCGCCCCAGACAATACCATTGATCAGCGCGACGCCTAATTCTCTCAGTAACAGAAATGAGAAATTACCAGTTTGGATTTGATGCAAGGCAATTGCTCGAACAATCATAGTGATAGTTTGGTTGCCGGTATTGCCACCAATGCCGGCGACAATAGGCATTAGTGTTGCCAGTGCGACCAGTTGTGAAATGGTATTTTCGAACACACCAATCACTCGTGAGGCAATGAAGGCGGTACAGAGGTTAACGGCAAGCCAGGTCCAGCGAGTTTTTACTGCTTGCCCAACGGGGGCAAAAACATCTTCCTCAGGGCTTAATCCTCCCATGCGCCGGATGTTGCTATCACTCTCTTCATTAAGATTATCAACTATATCTTCAACGGTTAAGCGTCCCATTAATAAACCATTGTTATCAACCACAGCAGCTGAAATCAAATCGTATCGTTCAAAAGCACTTGCAGCGTCTTCTGCTTTTTCGTCAGGCAAGAAGCTCATCGTGGCGGTTTTCATCACATCAGCCACTGTTTTTGTTGGTGATGAGGTTAAAATCGTCGTTAATGGCAATTCCCCTTGCAAGCGATTTTGTATATCGACAATAAAAATTTTATCGGTTGCTTCAGGGATATTACCGCGCTGGCGTAGATAGCGTTGAACAGTTTTCAGGCTAACGTTAGGCCTAACGGTAATAAATTCAAAATCCATCATTTGGCCACCGCTATCTTTAGGATATTGTAGTACCTCACGGATCTGATTACGTAAACTGGGATCAAGGTAAGTCAGTAAACGACGCATTGTGTCGCGCGGTAAGTGTTCGGCAATATAGGCTTGCTCATCAACATGTAGATTAGCAACAGCACGTAGCAACTCTCTATCTGACATGTTCTTGAGTAAACTTTCCCAGACCGAGGTTGAGGCTTCGACTAAAACCTGACCACGTTTATTATTATCAATTAAATACCATAGTGATGAGCGTTCATCATAAGGCAACATTTCTAAAAGATCCGCAATATCGGCTGCATGTAAGGCATGTAATAGTGATTTAATTTGGATGATATTTTTATCGTGCTTTACGATCGATAAGGCTTGTTGTTTGTCGTGTTGGGTGGCTAATATTTTAATCGTCTCTTCATTTTCCATGAAAAGCGTCAAAATATCTTGCCTAATTTGTGCCAGCTTTTGTGAATGTGGATTAATAAGTGAGGTAATATTCGATGAAAAGGCTGGTTGAGACATGGTTATCCTTAAATACTAATAGTCGTAACCTATTATCAGGTATTATCATTTTTAATGACTTTCGATTAAATGCACACATTATTTAAACAACTACTATCAGCAGCAGGATAAATAAGTTATTGAATAGAAAACAAGCAATTAAGTTAGATTTATGGTTGCTAGATTTTATTTTTAATCATACCAAAATATCAAGCAGATTCCTCTTTAATTTTTAGTTTCCAGCTAGGAACATCTTGCCAATATTTTTGTTCTTTTTCTAAATCTAGCAGCATTAACGCATTTTGCTGTAAATAGTGGGGAGGAAAATAGAGTGTCCAATGATTTTGATCGGTTTTCAAACGTAGTGAGTTTGGCGTGGTTGTCGATTGACGTTGATTATTAAGTAGCGTAGCTAACCGTAATAGTTGGATCATGGGTAAATATTGTTTTTTCTTAAATAGATTTAACTTAGGGAATTCATCAGCTTTGATACTTTTTTTATGATACCTGACCAATGTCGCTAGTAATAACTGTTGCTCTTGGTTAAATCCTGGCAGATTGGTGTTGTATAAAATATAGGCAGAATGACGATGTAAGCCATTATGATTGATATTTAATCCAACCTCATGCAGCATAGCGGCCCAGATAAGTAGCACTTTCAATTGTGGGTTAACCAACTTGGGATTTTGTTTTGCCCATTGTTGATAAAGGATCTCGATGGTTTTTGATACTCGCTGCGTTTGTTCTCGGTCAATATTATAATGTTCAGCTAAACTTAATGCGGTGCGTTGGCGAATGTCTTGATGACGAAAACGTCCTTCCATTTCATAGAGAACCCCTTCACGTAAAGCACCGTCAGAGAGCGTTAACTGCTTGATTTGCAGAGAATCAAATATGCCACATAAAATGGCTAATCCCGGAACAAAAACGTGAGCACGCTCTGCTGATAAGCCGGGTAGATCGAGTGACTTAAAATTTTTATACTTTAGTACTAATTTTTTTAGTTTAACTAAGCGCTCATGGGTGATGATGCCATCTGAATCACCCAACTGGCAAAGTACTTCATGAATTGCTTTTATGGTTCCTGAAGCACCAAAGGCATAGTCCCAACCTTGCATTTGATATTGGCAAGCAAGATTTTCCAGTTTTTGTCGGCTAGCAAAATAGGCGCGCGCAAAATTAGTTTCATTAATTAGATTATTAGCAAAAAATTGGCGGGCATAGCTGATGCAGCCCATTTTACGGCTTTCCATTAATAGAGGCTTAAAATTTTCACCAATAATAAGTTCTGTAGAGCCACCGCCAACATCGATCACCAGCTTCCGACCTTTTTCTGACTGGGTATGCTCAACCCCCATAAAAATCAGCCGCGCTTCTTCTTGGCCTGAAATAATTTCAATTGGGTAGGGTATAACGGCTTTAGCTCGTTGCAAAAACTCTTTGACGTTAACCGCTTCTCGTAAGGCATGAGTTCCAACTATGCAAACATTATCAGCGGTAAATCCTTGTAAACGTTCAGCAAAAAGCGCTAAGCAGGTCAAGGCACGCTGAATTGATTTTTCGCTTAATTTGTTATGTTCATCTAAACCGTCAGCCAGATGAACACGTTTTTTAATGCGGGTTAAAATCTGTAAGGCACCATTAACTATTCGCGCAACAATCATATGGAAGCTATTAGAGCCAAGATCTATGGCAGCAATTTCCATCGGCCTCGATGCTGAAGGTTTTATTAATGGCATAGTGTTAAGCTCTTGTTTCTGGATGTTCTAGTGATTTTAGATAATCGTAGACAGCAAGCTGTGCCTGGATCTTGCGTTTATTACCGCGTGGTACATAACGATTGGTTAACTCTTTATCGATATAACGCGCTTTAACGGTATCATTAAATTGTAATTCAAGAATGTCGAGCACGCGTTGTTTCAGTTGTTGATCAACCAATTTAACAGCCACTTCAATACGAAAATCGATATTGCGGGTCATCCAGTCAGCTGATGAGATGAAGACTTCTTCGTTGCCATTATTACTAAATACATAAACTCTGTCATGCTCAAGAAAACGGTCGACAATGCTAGTAACTTGAATATTTTCACTAAAATTAGCTTGGCCGGGAACCAGCGAACACATGCCTCGGATCAGCAGACGAATTTTTACGCCAGCTTTGGAGGCATCATAAAGACGATTAATTAACTCTTTGTCATCTAAGTTATTAATCTTTAGCAAGATAGCGGCCGCTTTTCCCGCTTGAACGTTGCTAATTTCCCGATCGATCAGTTGCGTCATCCGAGTGCGTGAATTTTGCGGCGAAACCATTAGATTTTCAAAATTGACAGGTCGGTAAGGGTTTTCAATAAAGTTAAATACCCGCCTTACTTCATTGGTAATTTGTTGATTTGCCGTTAATAAGGAATAGTCGGTATAAAGGCGAGCGGTTTTTTCGTTAAAATTTCCGGTGCCAATATGAGCATAACGAATAATTTCACCTTGTTCGAGACGAGAAATAATAAAAAGTTTAGCGTGGATCTTAAGGCCAGGTGCAGAGAAAATGACATGTACTCCGGCTTCGGTAAGATGCTTAGCCCAATGAATATTGGCTTCTTCATCAAATCTCGCTTGTAATTCAACCACCACGGTGACTTTTTTACCGTTGTGCGCTGCATGGATCATCGATTCAATAATGCGCGAATCCTTGGCTACACGATAAATATTGATTTTGATTGTCAATACGTTGGGATCAAAAGAGGCTTGGCGTAATAATTCTATCGTATGCTCAAAAGTGTAATAGGGATAATAGAGGAGAACATCTTTTTCTCTGATCGCATCAAAGCCATTACGGAAGTTATCAAAACGACGATGACGTAAACGCGGCAGTGGTTTATTCAGTAAATTTTTATTACCTTCGTTTGGAAATTTAATGAAATCTTTAAAGTTATGATAACGGCCACCGGCAATGACTGAATCATCACTTGATAGTCCGAGTTTTTTTCTCAGTAGTTCTACCATTTCATCAGGCATATTACGTTGATAAACAAAACGAACCGGTTCGGCATTAAGACGTTGTTTTAAACTGGATGACATCAACTCCAGCATGCTGGATTCCATCTCAGTAGTTAAATCATATTCCGCATCGCGCGTCATTTTCATCGCGTAGGCGTTTAATTGGTCATAGTCAAAAAAGCCTTTAAATATTTCGTCTAGACAATAACGCAAAATATTATCTAGCAGGATCATTGATTTCCTACGTTTTGGCATTTCAGGCGGTAAATGAACAAATCGAGGTTGTTTGCCTGCTGGAATTTCTAGTAAGGCATATTGAATATTTTGTCCCTTGATAATTTCAACGGCTAAATAGGTATAATCATCTTTTAAAAATTCAACTAAATCAGTTTCCGGCGTGATCAGGATAGGCGTAATATGCTGACGAAGTTGTTGGCGAAAAAATTGTCGTAACCAAATTTGTTGATTTGGCGAAATTTGCCGTTCATTAATTAGGAAAATTTGGTTACGCGCCATTTCAAGTAATAACTCGTTATATAATGAGTCAAATTCTTGATCCAGTTTGGCAACTTTGCTTTCAATTCGCTTTAATAGCTGGCGTGAACTGGATGCGGTTCCTCGTTCTTCATTAATTAATATACGTCGCTTAACATCAGCAAATCTAATTTTATAAAATTCTTCAAGGTTATTGGAATAAATGCCTAAAAATCGCATGCGTTCAATCAGCGGATTACGTTTATCTGCTGCTTCTTGCAAAACTCGCTCATTGAATGATAACCAACTGATCTCTTTTTCAGTATAGAGCCGATCTTGAGACATCTTTACTCCATAACCAATATTGTTATTTAGTAATACAGGATATTGATACTTAACAGCTTATCTGATTACTGATGATTTTTCAGGTGTTTTATTGGCCTCTGGTGAGAATTTTTTTCTCATTTCACTGTATTGATGTTGAAAAATACTCATCCGAATGACGGTACGATATTTACCATTAATAAAAAATTCATCAACCAAATCGCCTTCAATATGAAAGCCCAATTTTTTATAAATATGCAGCGCTTTGGTATTTTCTTTATCCACAATCAAGTAGACTTTATAGAGATTTAACACTGAAAAAGCATAATCCATCGCTAGGTTGGTGGCTTTGGCGGCATATCCTTTACCTTGAAAGGCCGGATCGATAATAATGCCAATTTCAGCTCGACGATGAATATAATTTATTTCTACTAATTCAATTAATCCAATTTTAGTGCCTTCATTTTCAATAATAAACCGACGCTCTAACTGATCATGAATGTGTTTGTCATACAGATCACTTAATTCAACAAAAGCTTCATAAGGCTCTTCGAACCAATAACGCATAACACTGGCGTTATTATCTAATTGATGGACAAATGGGAGATCTTCACGTTCTAAAGGTCGTAGTGTAATTGACTCATTTTTTTTGCCAGTAGGCATTGGATACCTCGATTGGGAGTAAAACTTAGCATATTAAAATAGTTACTATGGATGTTCTGTATTTTTAGTCGGTTTGGTTAGTAAAGAATAGCAGAATCAAGCTGAGTGATAAATGAGAGCAATTATATTTTAACAATAAACTCAGTTTTCGATAACTAATTAGTTAAGTATTGGTTGATTATTACTACAAAATTATCAATTAGAATTTGTATCAATATGGGTTAGCATCAGTATACAAAATTGTGATGCCATTGGCATCACATAGGGACAGATACTGCTAATCTTCATTAGCATAACCGTATTCAGGTAGTTTACAGCCATCCAGGAAGGCTGAATTATTAACCATAGCTAAACGGCCTTTAACAAACCAATTAATAACTAATGGATAAATACGATGCTCTTGTGTTTGAACGCGCGCAATAATATCTTGCGGTTGATCTCCGGCAAAGATAGGCACTTTAGCTTGTAAAATAATTGGACCTGCATCCAATTTCTCAGTGACAAAGTGAATCGAAGTACCGTGCTCTTTATCTCCGTTTGCTAGCGCTTTACGGTGAGTATCTAATCCGGGATACTTAGGTAATAAGGAAGGGTGAATATTAATTATTTTACCTAAATAATGGCTGACAAAGCGTGGCGTGAGAATGCGCATGTAACCTGCCAACACGATCAGATCTGGCTGATATCGTGCTATTTCGGTCATCAGTGAAGCATCATAAGCATGGTTATCCGCGTAATCCGTTTTTTGCATCACGACAGTTGGGATCGCGGCTTGCTTGGCCCGTTCTAAACCATAAGCAGTTGGATTATCACTGAAAACTGCACTAATTTTTGCGGCAATACTTTGTTTTTGGCAAGCATCAATAATGGCTTGTAAATTACTGCCATTGCCAGAAATTAATACTACAAAATTTTTCATTAGCTGATTGTTACCTGCGGTTCATCCGCGTTGATCTCGACAATTTTACCAATTTGCCAGGCTTTTTCACCCAGTTGATTGAGTAGTTGTAATGTATCAGAGACTTCTTCTGCGGGTAAAACAATTAACATGCCAACACCACAATTGAAGGTGCGGTACATTTCATGGGTCGATACATTACCGGTTTGTTGTAACCAACTAAATATCGCCGGCCATTGCCAGCTAGCGCTATCGATCTGCGCTTGGGTATTGGCGGGTAAAACCCGTGGAATATTTTCCCAAAAGCCACCACCGGTTAT
The DNA here is from genome assembly GCF_964020125.1 of Arsenophonus endosymbiont of Crataerina pallida. Taxonomy (NCBI): domain Bacteria; kingdom Pseudomonadati; phylum Pseudomonadota; class Gammaproteobacteria; order Enterobacterales; family Morganellaceae; genus Arsenophonus; species Arsenophonus endosymbiont of Crataerina pallida. Next base: position 2,296,018 of record NZ_OZ026540.1, read on the forward strand.
ATGGGCAATGGCATGAATATTCTGTTTTTCAATCAACGCTAGAATATTTTTAACATAGATGCGTGTTGGGGCTAATAAATGATCAGCCAGTGACTTATTTTCTAGTTGTACTGTGGCTGGATCTATTTGGTTTAACTGTAAAATTTTTCTAATTAATGAATAACCATTGGAATGGGGGCCACTAGCGCCTAACGCAATTAGGGTATCGCCAGCTTTAACTTTGCTACCATCAATAATTTTTGTTTTTTCGACCACGCCAACACAAAAACCTGCTATATCATAATCTTCACCATGATACATACCAGGCATCTCTGCTGTTTCACCGCCGACTAGAGCACAGCCTGATTGTTTACAGCCTGCTGCAATGCCTTTGATCACGCTGGTCGCTGTATCGACGGCTAGTTTACCGGTGGCGTAATAATCGAGAAAAAAGAGTGGCTCGGCACCTTGAACAATCAAATCATTAACGCACATAGCAACTAAATCAATGCCAATTGTATCATGGCGTTTTAAGTCCATTGCTAATCGCAGTTTTGTTCCGACACCATCTGTGCCTGAAACTAAGATTGGCTCACGATATTTTTGTGGTAAGGCACACAGTGCGCCAAAGCCGCCTAATCCTCCCATTACTTCTGGGCGGCGGGTTTCTTTAACAGCACCTTTAATACGTTCGACCAGTGTATTACCTGCATCGATATTGACACCAGCATCTTTATAGCTGAGAGAAATTTTATCTGTCACAGCAAGCTCCCAAGGCGATTGCATTTAGTAAAATAGATGGAAACAGAAATAATTCTACCAGCCTAAGCAAACGTTTGCGAGATACTTATTTTGGTTTTCATAATAAAACTCAAGAGCCAGCAAAAGTGAATTCCCTGCAAGAAAAACCTTAATCTATCAGTGGAACAGGTTTGAAAAAGCGCTATAATCTGATAATTTTTTATTTGTAGATGGTTTGTACTGAAGGAGAGTAGCGTGAAAATCGTTGAGGTAAAACACCCGTTAGTTAAACATAAATTGGGCTTATTGCGGGATAAAGATATTAGCACTAAACGTTTTCGTGAATTGGCCTCAGAAGTGGGCAGTCTGTTAACTTATGAAGCAACAGCAAATTTAGAAACAGAAACAATTGCAATAGAAGGATGGTGTGGGCAGGTAAACATCGAGCAAATTAAGGGAAAAAAAATTACTGTCGTGCCAATTTTACGTGCTGGATTGGGAATGATGGATGGGGTGCTGGAAAATGTTCCCAGTGCCCGTATAAGTGTTGTGGGTGTTTATCGTGATGAAAAGACGCTGGAGCCTATTCCATATTTTCAAAAGCTGGCTTCAAATATTAATGAACGGATGGCATTGGTTGTTGATCCGATGTTGGCCACAGGCGGTTCAATGATTGCCACGATTGATTTACTTAAAAAAGAGGGTTGTCATGCTATTAAAATATTGGTACTAGTTGCCGCGCCGGAAGGTATTAAGGCACTGGAAGCTGCTCATCCTGATGTTGAACTTTATACCGCATCTATTGATGATCATTTGGATGAACATGGTTATATTGTTCCTGGTTTGGGTGATGCGGGCGATAAGATATTTGGTACCAAGTGACATTTATTGTTTATGTTATTTTTTATTAATTATAGTTATTGAGAGCTAATAAGATTGGATAGAGATACCAATCTTATTAAGTTTGAATATTATTTTAAATTTAGGGCGTTAATTTTTCGGTGTTTTTTTCACTCTATTTCTATCTAACCAACGTTTTAGTCCTGCATAGGTTTTATTTAATTCAACTTTGGCATTTTCTACCGTTAGTTTGTTGTGATCAAAAACAAACTCTTGAGCGACATAATTAAAACTATAGCCGGAAGCGGGATTAGAATAGAGACTGTAATAGAACAATTTGGCTTGATTATCTGCTTTTATGATAGGGGTAATAAATTGAATAAAATTATGATCCTCTTCATTAAATTTTACAAAATCTGTTAGATGAGTTGTTAATTCATGGATTAAACTAGCGCGTTCATTATTGTCAATAAATTTATGCGTGGCAATAATGTGTTCAGCTAATTGCTGTGGGTTGGTAGTTTTGAAACTACTTGAACGATTATTAAAATTTGAAATATAGTTACAGTTTCTAATTTGATAAAGATACTCTAGGTAGTTCCGTAAATAAAGCGATGCATTATCTAATGAATTAGTTGGCGCCCATTTTGATTCATCACGGATATTAGTTATAATTGTAGTAATAAAATTTGTCGGTGAAGCTGCCAGTTTCTTGGCATTTGTGTCTAAATCGCTATTTTCATTCCATTGATTGTCATCTTGAATGGCTTTTTCTTTGCCTTGACCAAATATTTCAGCACAGCCTAATAAATGGCTAATATTTTCACCACTATATTTTGACGTATCAATAAAATTATCAATATCATTAAATTTATTTGTATTTATCATAAGGATGCCTTAAATTAAAATAATTGATTTTATAATTTATTCAATTTAATTTTTATTAAAAAGTTTTGCATTCACTAATTTAAAATATATCGTTATAATTTTATTAAATAAAATCGTAACAAATATATTTTTAAATATTAACTAGATCACTGTGTTGTTATTTAATTTTAATACATCATGTATAATTGCTTAGGATGTAAGAAAAATTATTAGTATTTTTTGTTTTTATAATCTGAGTAGTAAAGTGTATTAATTAAAGCACAGCAAATAGTTATTATTTTCTACTTTAGTATTGTTTTGTTTTAACCAATCAGAAAGTAGCGTAAAATCAACTTGAAAAAGACTTTTTATATCATCAGATGATAAGTTAAAATCCATAAAGTGAAGTGTTAATCTTGATAAATCAATTTCAAAATTATATTCTTCATCAGGTTTATTTTTTTCTGTTTCTATATCGAAGCTAAAAGTTACTTTTGAGGAGTAAAGTTGTAGTTTAACTATATTTTTTCTTGAACTTAAAATAGTATGTGTAAATAAAATTGTAGTATTATCTTCATTAACTTTAGCTAAAGAGTTTTTGATTAATTTTTTTAGTGATGAATAAATTTCTTGATATTCTTTTTGAGAAGTATATGAATAAAAATCAGTTATTTTTTCAAGTAATTGTTGATAATTATTAGCTTCGTAATTGACATTGCTGCTAGTGTATTCATCAGTGACAAACATGTTTGTTTCTTGTAGAGCAGCAATATATTCATAATATTTTTTTTCATTGCCTTCATTATCAGGTTCATCAGGCGCCCAACCGCTATAGTCTTTGGCTATGGTTAATAAACAAGTTACCACATGTTGTGGGTAGTCAAGTAATTTTGTCACAAGATTAACATCATTATATCGATACATATCTTTTAATAGGGATTCTGCCGCTAATGCTTTTTCGATATCGTCCCCCAAGCTCAAAGCGCCACTGGTTACTAACTTTGCTTGCTGGCTAGTTTCTTGATTTTTAATATTATTAATAACCTCAGATTTTTTATTATAGGCTTTATTTAGCAGCAAATGTAGCATTTCATTTTGTTTTTTTGACATAATTTAATTCCTTTGATTGTAAATATTATTAATATATTTATAATATAATTTGTCTTATTAAGTCCTAATGATGAATAATTATTATTTTTCTAAACAGGTTGCACAATCATCTTTATTTCCTTTATTTGGTGTTTTTACCCGACATAACCAGCATTTTAGGTCGTTTCTTGTTTCACCAACGATCATTTTTGCCATTTCTATATCCAACATATGAGTATGAAAAGTCATAACCAGGTTATTTAATTGTACACGTGATTTATATTTATCTGCTGGTGCATTTTTACCGTTTCCACCACTGTTTCTTGCTAATTCGATATTAGAGGTATTAATATAAAAATTTAAGTCATTTTTACTTTTGGAATCAATGACACCTTGGGTAAATGTAGTATCAGTATTTTTCAGTTCTGCGTGGGATAGTGCTGCCTTGGCCAGATCAGTTACTGATTTTTTAATTTTATTTTTATCAAATCCGGAAATTCCCTCAAATATATTAACGACCTTATCAATCAAATCATTATAATTCTCGTATTGATAATTAACGTCGATAGATCTATCTGATGAAATCATCAAAAAAGGATTCTCTCTCATCAGGTTAGTATAATTAGCATAAGCATGAACATTACCTATTAGGTTGGGTTTTGTCGCATTGTATCCAGCACTCGTCATTGCCATTGTACTCATCATTGCTAGTGCATTAGCGGGTGATTTTACTAATTCTTCTGCGGTTTTATCAGGTGAAGCACCGCTACTGTTCACTTCGTAAAGAAGAGCAGAAACGGCTAAGTCAGCATCTTGCTGTGCGCCAATAATTTCTCCGCTAGAAGCGATAATCTTTGAATCATTATAACCTGTGAATGTTGGTGCTGGTATTGCTTTAAGCATTTTGAACCAATTAGCAAGTTTTTCATATTCTGTATTCATGTCTATCGTTTTCATAATATTCCTTATTTAAAGTTTAAATATCACTCGAATTAACTTAATTAGAAATTTACTTAATTTGGTTAATAAGATGCCTTGTTTATAATAAAAGTAAAGTTAAAAATAAATAATTTTTCATTATAATAAAGTTATTTATTAATTTAAGAAGGTTATTAATTAATATAAACTTGTTATTTTACATTACAAAAATAATTTTTACTTTAAATGCTTTTAAAATAACTTAAAATTTATATTTATTATAAGCATGAGTGTTTTTTAATATAATAAAACAATAAATATAATTATAGGTTTATTTTTCACAAGCTAAATGATTTAATTAATTAAGAATGTGGGTTTGTTAATGTATTTTAACTGTATATTATATTGGGATGTTAAATGTCCATTTTTTGTAAGTTAATGCTTAGAATAAAAGTTACCTGATGTAATTATAGGCAACATGTGATTGATTTATTTTTTTGTTCTTATTTATATATCTATATTTAATATAACCTAAAAAATAACTTTATTAATTGATATTTTATATTGAATTTTAATGCTTGGTATAAGTTATTTTTTATCAATAGATAAAAAATAAAGTTCAGTGCACTGTGAGGACAGAAAAATTTTTTATGAATAACTATTTTTGTTTTTTATAGATAAGTTAGTTTAAGGATTTTATTACCATTATGTTAATATGGTTTAACGAATATTTCATACAATTTTCTGTTATGAAATTAAAATATCAAAACGTGGGCTTTATTGATGAGTTTTGATGAGTAATAATATATTAATTATGAGTTATCAAGAGGACATTAATCATGACCAGCCGTGTAATTGGCGTAGCAGAAAGGCCGCCGTTAAGAGAAACCATTCCATTAAGTTTTCAGCATCTGTTTGCTATGTTTGGGGCGACAGTATTAGTCCCCATTTTATTTCACATCAATCCTGCAACCGTTCTATTGTTTAATGGTATTGGTACACTACTCTATTTGATCATTTGTCGGGGGCGTATTCCTGCTTATCTGGGCTCAAGTTTTGCTTTTATTTCACCAGTTTTATTGTTATTACCGCTAGGTTATGAGTTAGCATTGGGCGGATTTATTATTTGTGGGCTACTTTTTTGTTTAGTCGCACTGATTGTAAAAATAGCAGGTAGAAATTGGATCAATATTATTTTCCCCCCTGCGGCAATGGGCGCGATTGTTGCGGTTATTGGTCTGGAATTAGCGCAAACGGCGGCTGTCATGGCAGGGCTTTTACCTAAAGCGGATATTCCGGTTGATTCAAGCAGTTTGATTATTTCAGTGGTGACGTTGATCGTGACCATTCTATGTTCGGTAGTTTTTCGTGGTTTTTTAGCTATTATTCCTATTTTGCTTGGTGTGATTGTCGGCTATTTACTTGCATTTTTAATGGGAAAAGTGGATTTAACTCCAGTTATTACTGCTCCATGGTTTTCATTACCAACATTTTATTCTCCACGATTTGAGTGGTTTGCTATTTTGACTATTTTGCCTGCAGCGCTAGTTGTTATTGCGGAACATGTAGGTCATTTGGTTGTGACCGCGAATATTGTTGGGCGAGATTTATTAAAAGATCCTGGTTTACACCGTTCAATGTTTGCTAATGGTTTATCAACTACCATTTCGGGATTTTTTGGTTCAACACCGAATACTACCTATGGTGAAAACATCGGTGTAATGGCGATAACTAAAGTATATAGCACCTGGGTAATTGGTGGTGCGGCAATTTTAGCTATCTTGCTTTCCTGTGTTGGTAAATTAGCGGCGGCAATTCAGCTTATTCCTGTTCCTGTGATGGGGGGCGTTTCCCTATTACTTTATGGTGTTATAGCGGCATCAGGTATCCGAGTGTTAATTGATTCTCGGGTAGATTATAATAAACCACAAAATCTAATATTGACTTCCGTTATTCTGATTATTGGGGTAAGTGGTGCGACTATCCATATTGGTGCTGCTGAGTTGAAGGGGATGGCGCTTGCTACCATTATCGGTATTATTATGTCGTTAGTTTTTCGCCTGATTAATATTATTCGTCCGGAAAAAACTTATATAACTACTAAGCTTGAGTCGGTAGAGACGATTAAAAAATAGCTAATTTTTACTGGAATAATAGGTAAATTATTAGTTTCATCGGATGATATTGTTTAAGTTCATCTAATTACAACTTTTGTGTTAAGCTGTATGTGTTTTCTTATCTATACAGAAAGAGGTGCTTCTGAATACGCCGTCGCAGCTTTCATTACCTTTATCCACGCCTGATGATGAAACCTTTGCCAGTTTTATTACTGGCGAAAATGGTATTTTATTAGCGGCTATCAAATCTGCTATTAATCAATCCCATAGCAGCTATATTTATTTTTGGTCTCAGCAAGAAGGTAGTGGAAAAAGTCATTTATTACACGCTGCATGTAGTGAATTGTCACAAAAAGGCGAGGCAGTTGGTTATGTTCCTCTGGATAAACGTAGCTATTTTGTCCCTGATGTTTTAGACGGTATGGAACATTTAGCTCTGGTTTGCATTGATAATGCTCATTGTATTGCCGATGATGAAGAGTGGGAAATAGCACTTTTTAATTTATATAATCGTATCTTGGAAAACGGCAAAAGCTGTTTATTGATAACCGGTGATAGGCCGCCTAGGTTGATTGATTTAGCATTACCTGATTTAGCATCCAGACTTGATTGGGGACAGATCTATAAACTTCATCCACTGAGTGATGAAGATAAGATCCAGGCACTGCAATTACGCGCTAAATTACGCGGTTTCGAGTTATCTGAAGAGGTTAGTCGTTTTGTTTTAAAGCGTTTGGATAGGAAAACCCGCACATTATTTACTATGTTAGATGAGTTAGATCATGCTTCGATTGTTGCTCAACGTAAACTGACTATTCCCTTTGTTAAGGATATTCTTAAACTTTAATTTAAGAGGTAAACTTATTTTACCTCTTAAAGATACAGGGTTATTTAAATAGCTTTTTTACTTGTTCTGGTGGACGTCCTAGCTGAGCATGGTTATCAACGACAACGATAGGTCGCTCAATCAATATTGGGTTATCATGCATTGCTTGCAGTAAGATATCATCTGATAACGAGCTGTCAGATAAATTAAGTGTTTGATAAATTGTTTCGTTGCTTCTCATTAATTGACGCGGTTCAGTGAAACCCAGTTGTGAAAGTAAAGTTTTCAAGTTATTAATACTTGGTGGTGTTTTAAGATATTCAATGATGCGTGGTTTAACCCCCATATCTTCTAAAAGCTGTAGGGTTTGTCGACTTTTTGAACAACGAGGGTTATGGTAAATCGTCACTTGTTGAGACATAAGGTAATTTCCTTAGCGTTTTTGTAATTGTTTATCACGTGTTTGTAACTGGCGTAGTGTATCAATACGGGCATCATATCTTGCTTGATCATAACTACCGGTTTTTGTTAGCCGACTGGCATCGGTAAGATATTGAATGGCAGTACCATAATTACCACGCAAAGCCATACCTTCTGCATAAGCTGCTAACTATTCACTACGCTTACCTTGCTTAGCTGAAACTTCTGCCAACAAAGTCCAACCATTTAAGTCATTGGGGTTATCGAAGGTGTATTTACGCAATAATTGACTGCCTTGATCATACTGATTATTAGCAATATAGGCATTTGCCAGATTAATTTGTAGAATTGGGTCATTTGGTGTTTTGGTTAGTGCATTTTGTAAACGAGAAATAGCCTTTAGTGGCTGATTTAACCCTATATCTATATCGGTCATTAGATCAATAAACCAGGGATTAGCAGGTTGCTTAGCCAAAAGTAAGCGCACAATGTTGCCAGCAGCCTGATATTTTTTATCTTCATTAAGTTGTAGCGCATGACCATAATCAGCCGCCATTCTTTCTTTAGTATCACCTTGGCTATACTGAGATAAAATTTGTACAAGGATCGGTTTTTGCCCGTCTGTATACATGGCAAGAATGCGTACCCGAGCTAGCATAAAATCCAATGATGGTGGGAGATCCACTTTCGGATATTGATTTGAACGATTTAGTGCATCCGCTAAACGACTATCTGGTAATGGATGGGTTAATAGCATCTCAGGTGGTTTTGACATATAACGGCTCTGATCGGCTAAAATTTGCATAAAATCAGACATGGCGCGCGGATCGAATCCGGCGCGACGTAAAGTCTGTATACCAATTCGGTCAGCTTCTTGTTCGTTAGATTGAGTAAAGCTTATTATACCTTGTTGCACACCCGCTAATGTTCCTGTCAGTGCCGCAATACCTGCTTGTGGATTAGCCATCACTAACAGTGCTGAACCAATGGCGCCTATCCAGGCCAATGGTGCATTCCGTTCACGATCTTCTAGCATACGGGCAAGATGTCTTTGTGTTACATGAGAAATTTCATGGGCAATCACTGAGGCCAGCTGACTTTCATTTTGGCTATAACGAAACAGGGCAGAATGGAGAACGACGTTGCCACCAAAATAAGCGTAAGCATTAATATTAGGATTATTTATCAGGTAAAAATGGAACGGAGTTTTTACTGAGTGGGCATTTTTTACTAAGCGCATGCCAAGATGATTAATATATTGGTTTAACAAGGGATCGTAAATAAGTGGTGTGCTAGCACGTAATTGGCGAGTTAGTGCGTCACCAATAACGATCTCTTGATCAATAGTTAGTGTACCACCTGCTGTGGTACCAATATCGGGCAAATTATCTTCAATAGCGGTATAAACAGGCTTCATAGGAACTGCTAACATTATTGTTATTACAAGAGTAATGAGTGGTTTAGTAAATTTTGTATTCATAAACCGGAAGTATCCCTTACGATTGATTATATTGTTAAATGATATTTTTTATGATAGCAAAGCTTACTGGATAATCTGTCAATTGGTATAATTTCGTGGATTAAAAGACTAATTTACCACATTCAGGAGTGAATATATGCTGGAGATGTTTTTGCAATGGTATCGTCGAAGATTTTCAGATCCTCAGGTCGTTGCATTGTTTATCAGCCTGATTATCGGTTTTTGTATCATATTCTTTTTTCATGATATTTTAGCTCCTTTATTAGTTGCTATCGTGTTGGCTTATTTACTTGAATGGCCAACCCAACAACTGGGTAAGTTAGGCTTATCAAGGCTAATGGCGGCGTCCATTGTACTGACAATATTTATGGGTATTAGTGCCATGGTTTTTTTAATTATTGTGCCCATTGTCTGGCAGCAAGGCATGAATTTATTATTTGATTTACCTTCAATGGTAAATAGCTTTAATGAATATGCCAAAGCATTTCCTGAACGCTATCCCGCTTTAGTTGATGCCGGTATTATTGATATGATAGCGGATAATTTACGCGGTCGCTTATCGACTTTAGGTGAATCTGTGGTTAAGTATTCTGTTGCTTCGCTTATTGGTATTATTACCATAGCAATATATCTGGTTTTAGTACCACTAATGGTATTTTTTCTACTGAAAGATAAGACTAAAATAATACGTGGTTTACAACGTATTTTACCCCGTGATCGGTTATTGGTCGGACAAGTTTGGCAGGAAATGAACCAACAGATCACTAACTATATCCGTGGTAAAGTTATTGAAATGGTTATTGTTGGTATCTGTACTTATATCGCCTTTGTTTTTTTAGGTTTGCGCTACTCGCTATTTTTGTCAGTACTAGTCGGTATTTCTGTCTTGATCCCCTATATTGGTGTGGTGGTGGTTACCATCCCAGTAGTTTTAGTTGCTCTTTTTCAATGGGGTATTGGACCTGACTTTTGGACTTTACTAATCGCTTATTTAATTGTTCAAGGGCTTGATGGCAATTTATTGGTGCCCATTTTATTCTCTGAAGCGGTTAATTTGCATCCGTTAGTTATTATTTTATCTGTCGTAGTATTTGGTGGGCTTTGGGTTTTTTGGGGGGTATTTTTTGCCATTCCATTGGCAACTTTAATTAAAGCCGTTATGCATGTGTGGCCAGAAGATAATCTCGTAACTGAAAAATAATTTTTTAATTGTTAATTGCCACCAAAACAGGCAGGGGCAATTAACAATCGATTTTAATCACGGATGAGTATTAAGATAATTCAGTACAATTTGGTGATGATCACTAGTTTTAAATTTGTCAAACACATGTTCAATCTCACCTTTTGCATTAATCAGAAAACTGATGCGATGAATGCCATCAAACGTTTTCCCCATAAATTGCTTTGCTCCCCATACACCGAATTTTTCCGCTACCTCATGCTTATGATCCGATAGTAATGTAAAGTTTAGCATCTCTTTTTCAGTGAAACGTAATAACTTTTCTGCTTTATCAGTACTTATACCAAAAACTTCAACACCCATTTGTTTTAATTTATCCATTTCGTCACGTAATCCACAAGCTTGTATTGTACAGCCAGGAGTCATTGCTTTAGGATAAAAATAAATCAAAATTCGTTGACCAAGATAATCAGATAAATTGATTATTTCGCCATCTTGGTCAGGAAGGCTAAATTGGGGGGGCCTTATCACCGGCTTTCAATGGGCTCATTAGATTCTCTCCGTTTAATTCTATATGTTATTGCGATTTGCTGATAATGCTAATTGTACATTGGACATTTAATTTTGTGCACAATTGTTTAAATCTATTTTTGTTAATTCACTCATTATCACCAATAAAACTTTGGGCATTCATATCAATTTCAAGTTGTTGATCATATTTGTTTGTCGCTGGTTGTATTTTTGCAACCAGTTTGGCTAGGTTGAAGTTATGAGTGATAAATAAACAAGTAAATTGTTCAACTATAGCGGGAGCGACATTAACAATAACATTGGCAATTATTATTGAAAAATATTCTTTATAAACGCCAGAAGTGGTTTTTTGCATAATAGATAATAATTTTAATTCAGAATCATTCTTAAGCAACATTGCTTCTATTAAAGAAATTGATTGCCTGCTATCTGATAACATCATAATAAAGAAGAATTGTTTGCCAAATATAGCGATAAAGCTATCTTCAATATTACATTGACATTTGTTGACCAGTTGGATAACGGTATTAATCTTACCGGGATGATCTGCAACAAGTACAATAATAATGATTGATTGTTGTTCACTATGTGGCAAGTCGTTTTCCTTATAAATTTATGATTTCTGAATATCTTATGGTAACCATAAAAAAAAGCTCCTGCCAAGATAAAAAAACAAATATATCAATATAATAAGTTTACATACTGAGTAGTGATAAAATGATATTTGATGGAATGAAATGTTCACATTTTTGCTGATTTTATAATTTTAAAAGATTTATTTGCTGATAAAATAATAAATTGAACGAGAAAAATAAACTGGAAATAGGATGATAATCATTATGTATTTTTCTTAAAACAGAGTGGTTATTAATAAATTTCATTAAATTTTGTGTATAAGAAGGTTTTTTTCTTTAGACTGAAAAAGTACCATAATTTTAATGTCTCATTTAGGAAAAAGGTTATGGTTAATAATTCTATTAAATATCGGAATTTTTTGCGTGGCAGTCTTGCTGCGATTGTTACCCCAATGGATATAAAAGGGCAAATAGATAAACCCAGTCTGAAAAAACTGATTGATTATCATGTTAATAATGGCACAACTGCGATTGTATCTGTTGGTACAACTGGAGAATCAGCAACACTTGATCATAGTGAGCACTTGGATGTGGTATTGACGACATTAGAGTATGCTGATGGCAGAATTCCGATTATTGCAGGCAGTGGCGCAAATGCTACCAAACAAGCTATTGCATTAACTAAATCTTTGGAAAAAACGGGGGTTGTTGCCTGTTTGGCGGTAACACCATACTATAACAAACCTTCACAAGAAGGACTTTATCAGCATTTTAAAGCGATTGCCGAACAGACAGATTTACCGCAAATCTTATACAATGTTCCTTCGCGCACCGGTTGTGATTTATTGCCCGAGACAGTTGCCAGATTAGCAAAGTTAGGTAATATTGTTGCCCTTAAGGAAGCTAGTGGTGATTTAAGTCGTGTGAATCGCATTCGCAGATTAATTAATGATGAAAATTTTATTTTGCTTAGCGGTGATGATGCAACTGCGTTAGAATTTATGCAATTAGGTGGGCAAGGGGTAATTTCAGTAACAGCCAATATTGCCGCCAAATTAATGGCTGAAATATGCAAATTAGCATTATCAGAAAAGTATGCCGAAGCGCATAAGTTAAATTATCGACTAAGTGAATTGCATCATCAATTATTTATTGAGCCTAATCCGATTCCAGTTAAATGGGCTTGCTATCAGTTAGGACTTATTAATTCTGATACATTGCGCTTACCGATGACACCATTAACACTGACCGGTCAGATAGCGGTACAAAAGGCGCTAAAGATCGCTAATTTACAAAAAATTTAGGGAAATTTAATGGCAACAATATTGCACAAATCAAAGGCTATTAAGCTTGCAGGGCTGTCACTCGCTATATTTTTGGTAGCCTGCACGAGCAATCAACGTTATAAGCGTCAAGTCAGTGGTGACGAATCATATTTAAATACACCTCCGTTAAAACATTTGACGATCCCTCAAGGTATATCGTTACCGTTACAAAACGGTGAATATGATATTCCGCCAGCTAATCAAAATGGTGCTGTAGGTAAAGCATTAGATATTCGTCCTCCTATTCAAACACTTTCGTTACTTAGTGATACCCATACCGAAAATAGCCTAACCGCGAGTCGCTTATTTTTAACTAATACAGCTGAAAACAGCGCCCTTTGGTCGCAAATTAACGCTATTTTGCAACAAAAAATGATTAAAGTTAGGCAAAAAAATGATCCTGACCACTCCTTGATTACCGATTGGATTACCTGGCCGCGAGGAGATGAAGATATTGCGATACAAACCCGACAGAAAATTCAGCTGAACCCACAAAATAATCAAATAGTCATCACGGTAACTAATGAAGGTATAAAGCAGGGTGAAGAGAGCATCACCGATCAGGCAGAAATACAGCGCTATAATATTTTAATGTTAAATGAGTTGATTGATTCAATAAATAAGCTGCGTAGTACCGCAACCAGTTCTGGTGCCCAAGGTCGTTATGCCATTATTGATGTGCAAACGGGTAGTGATAGCAGTGGCTTACCTCAAATAATTGTACGTGCGCCTTATGATGTTGTTTGGGATAGATTACCCTCTGTGCTTGAAAGCATTGGTATGCAAGTTGGTGACCGTAGTCGTTCGACCGGATCAATTACCCTCACTTTTAATGGTATGAGTGATAGTGATTGGCAAGCGATTGGCGTCGATAATCCAACCATGACAAAAGGGGATTATAAATTACAAGTTGGCGATATGAATAATCGTAGTAGTCTGCAATTTATGGCGGTAAAAGGGACAACCTTAACACAAAAACAAAATGATGAAATGGTCTCGGCATTAAAAGCGGCGTTTAGTAAAGTGAGTAGTAATTAGTTAATAAAACTGGGTTTATTACGATTAGCTATAACATTGCTTATATAAATGATGTATGGTTGGTAGTGATTTATTCACTATGGATCATCTGTTTTTTTGTTTTGCTCGATCAGTTTTTAGGATAATTAAAATGTTTCCAGTAAAGTAATTTAATTAACATAAATAACCGCTAATCTGTTATTCTCCTTTTCCTAACAAAGTAAACGTTTGCGTCTTGCGTTAAAGCCATATTTAAGCGTTTTTTTATTAAAATGATCAAATTTCGGAGTAAATAAAATGCAGAAAAAAGCTGAGTTGTATCGTGGAAAAGCGAAAACCGTATATTTTACGAATGATCCTAATTTATTAGTATTAGAATTCCGCAATGATACATCGGCATTAGATGGTGAACGTATAGAACAGTTTGAACGTAAGGGAATGATAAATAATAAATTTAATCATTTCATTATGCAAAAACTGGAGCAAGCCGGCATTCCAACCCAAATGGAACGATTACTGTCAGATACTGAATCATTAGTAAAAAAATTAACCATGATCCCGGTTGAATGCGTTATTCGTAATCGAGCAGCTGGTTCTTTAGTTAAACGGCTTGGTATCGAAGAGGGTACGTTGCTTGAGCCACCTATCTTTGATCTGTTTTTGAAAAATGATGCGCAGCATGATCCCATGATTAATGAATCTTACTGTGAAACTTTTGGTTGGGTTAGTAGAGCGCATCTAAGCGAAATGAAACGATTAAGTTATAAAGCGAACGAAGTATTGAATGCGCTTTTTGATAAAGCGGAGTTAATTTTGGTCGATTTTAAACTGGAGTTTGGTTTATTTAATGGTCAAGTTGTTTTGGGTGATGAATTTTCGCCAGATGGCAGTCGCTTATGGGATAAAAAAACCAAGGATAAATTAGATAAAGATCGTTTTCGCCAGAGTCTAGGAGGATTAATTGAAGCTTATGAAGAGGTTGCTAAGCGCATAGGTGTTTGCTTAGATTAAAAAATTTTTTTGTTAGCAAAAGATGTTGAGTAAAGATTGGCTTAGAAAAACTTTATTTTATTGTCATTAGTTATTAATTTACTTTTATTAAAGCATACCTAAGAATAGTTAATTATGTATACAATAGTTATGAAAAAAATCACTTTAACCTATTTGGCTATGATATCGATTGGTTACAATATGATGGCCGTTACAGGAGTGATTATACAGATAATCAATAGAGTCGTAGTATTAATATTTACTGCTTCGCTGTGACCTGCCAGCGATTTTTGCTAGTTTTTTCTTATAACTATTTTTTTATTTAATCAGTAGCATTGAAATGAATTTATTAAATTTTATCACCACTGTGAGTTAATAATTACACAAGAATGACGATGATTCGCTATAATCCCATCAAGGGCTAATTATTCATGTCATATTGGGAGATTATTATGCGCTGGCGGGATCATCGCAAGAGCGATAATATTGAAGACAGACGGAATCAATCGGGTAGAATGGGATCACCTTTTGGTGGCGGTGGTATGCGATTGCCGTTACGTGGGAAAAGTGGTTTATTCATGTTAGCATAATTTTAGCGGCTAATAGGCTCTATTATTTATTTTGATCAGTCATGATTTATTGATAGGATAAATTAATTATATATTTTTATTGGTAAATAATTTTATGGGTAATTTTGATCCAACATTACTTATTTTATTAGTGTTGGCCGGCTTAGGAATAATTAGTCATAACATGACGGTGGCATTGGCAATGCTATTTTTGTTAGTTGTTCGCATTACGCCGCTTAATAATTTTTTCCCTTGGGTTGAAAAATATGGCTTAACCATCGGTATTTTGATTTTAACTATTGGTGTAATGGCCCCTATCGCCAGTGGCAAGATCTCGCCACAAGATGTTATTAACTCTTTTTTTAACTGGAAATCGTTATTGGCGATTGTGATTGGCATTTTGGTCTCTTGGCTTGGCAGTAGAGGCGTCTCTTTGATGTCTAATCAACCGTCAACAGTTGCCGGATTATTGGTTGGTACAGTGATAGGCGTTGCTGTTTTCCGTGGTGTTCCAGTTGGTCCATTAATAGCAGCAGGTCTTCTCTCGTTACTAATTGCACTTAGGCAGGGAATAATTGGCGATTGGCCAACCATTTCACCACATTGGCCTGATGCTATACCACCACAAAATGCGGTGTCACTATTAGGACAAGAGTTCTTACATGGCGTTTTTGATGCCACTAAGGGTTTTCATACTGAAGCATTGCTGATGTTGGCAGGGACATTAAAAGCGAGTAGTTATCTCATTCTTTGCCTGCCTGAGTGGGGGACTTGGTCTCAACAGCCGGATCAAGATAGTCAACGCTGGAATGAAGTGGCGTCGACAATAGCAGTGCCAAATTTTGTCTGTTGGTTAAAGTATCATCTACAACATGATGCTAATGTTTTGCTGTGGTGTGAAGGTAAACCTTTTACCACTGATAAGCTACCACAATTAACTGCCTGGTATCAGCCGAATGGACAACCAACGATTGAACAACAAAAAATTTTGCAGCGCCTGCTGGCTGGTAAGGTGGGAGTTTGGGCATTAGTTGCCCCGCGTGGCCGTGGAAAATCTGCGTTAGCAGGTATGTTAATTGAACGTTGGCAGGGGGAATGTTGGGTTTGTGCGCCGGCAAAATCAGTGTCAATGGTATTAACACACTATACCGACAAAAAAATTCGCTATTGGTCAATTGACCATTTATTGGCTGATTGTCGATTACAAAAACCACGCAAGGTTGATTGGTTAATTATTGATGAAGCGGCGATGATCCCGATTGCGCAACTAAATCAATTAACGCACTATTTCCCACGTTTACTCTTTACTACCACTGTTGATGGCTATGAAGGTACAGGGCGCGGATTTTTGCTAAAACTTTGTGCGCAATTAGCTCAATGTCACATTCTAACTTTAACCACGCCGATCCGCTGGGCATCAAATGATCCGTTGGAGAATTGGTTAAATAATAGCTTGTTATTAAAAGAATATTTACCAAAATCAACAACGCTAGCTAAATTAAATAACCATCACATGGCGTTGTTACCTATTTCGCAGTCTTTATTAATTGAAAAACCAAAATTATTATCAGCAATATATGGTTTGCTGACTAATGCACATTATCGTACCTCACCGCTTGATTTAAGACGATTATTGGATGCGCAAGGGATGCATTTATTGATTGCACAGCAAAAGGAAAATTTGTTAGCTGTGTTATGGTTAGTGGATGAAGGTGGATTATCTGCGTCGCTTGCCCATGAGGTATGGGCTGGACGGCGTCGACCTAGAGGTAATTTAGTTGCTCAATCTTTAGCAGCACATAGCTATTTTCCGCAAGCGGCACAAATGAATTCTCAGCGAATCAGCCGTATAACCGTTGCTGCAGCTTTTCGTCGTCAGGGAGTGGCAACAAAATTACTCAGTTTTTATAAGCAGCAGGCGATGGAAGAGGGGAAAGATTTTCTTTCTGTCAGCTTTGGCTATTGTGAGCAGTTGCAGTCATTATGGCAGCAAAATGGTTTTCATTTGGTCAGAGTTGGCAGCCGTAAAGAAGCGACCAGTGGATATTATACCGCTATGGCGGTATTGCCTTTATCAACAGCGGCTAAACAATTGGTGTCACGGGCGCAATATTTGTTAAAGCGAGACGCTTTTTATATCAATCAGCTAACCGGTTTAGCACTAACAGCAATTAGCGATGATCAATTAAATGATGAAGATTGGCAGGTTTTGGCAGGTTTTGCTTATGGTAATAGAAGTTTTTCAGCTAGCTATCCAGCAATCCGACGGTTATTAATGCAGTCGTCACTGGTTTTAACAGCGACTAGAATTCACTGTGAACATAATTTATCTATTGAGATATGCTGTCAGCAGTTAAAATTGACAGGTCAAAAAATGTGGTTAAAACAGGTACGCAACGATATTGCTGCGGCATTATCAGAATTGGACTGGCAGCGAGCAGAAAAACTTAAATCATGGGTTAATGCTTCTTTTGCTTAGGCCAGTCATCTTCATCATCCCATTTGTCGTTAAAATCACGGTGAGGAGGAAGTTTGGGTTTGTTATCTAAAAAACGTTTAGGATCGATTTTTTGCATCTGTTTGACGGCACTCCAAATGATACCAATCAGAAGCAAAATAATAATAATCCACCAGTAATCAGTTATCCAATGCATAGCTGTTTTTCCAGTAGCAAATGTAGTAAATAAAGTATACTCTTTTTTCCTTTATCGTATAACTATTATAGATTTAAGTATGCGTTTACAACGAATTTTACTCATTATTGTCGGCTGGTTTAGTATTATCTTAGCGATATTGGGTATACTTTTGCCATTATTACCCACTACCCCTTTTTTGTTATTAGCCGCCTGGTGTTTTTCTCGCTCATCACCACGTTTTCATTACTGGTTACTTCATAACTCATGGTTTGGTAAATATATTCGTCATTGGCAACAACATAAAGCGCTGCCTAAAGGGGTTAAAATTAAGATAATTGTTATTATTTTATTTAGTTTTATTTTTTCGCTTTGGTTTGTAGAAAGTTGGTGGATCAGGGGAACACTCCTCATTATCTTAGCGATATTGCTAGCTTATCTATTAAGGTTGCCACAAATCGATGGGGAAAAAAATTAACCCAATTTATTATTTAGCTAATGATATAGCTAGTGAATTTAAATTTTGGGTTCATAATAATATTTTTTGCATAATTTCCTGATAAACGAGACTTAATTTCTGAAGATCAGCAACACTAACACATTCATCAACTTTATGAATGGTTGCATTTAAAGGGCCTAATTCAACAATTTGTGCCCCCATTTTAGCAATAAAGCGGCCATCTGATGTTCCTCCATCAGTTGATAACTGAGGTTGATAGCCGCAATATTGTTCTATCACCTGGCTGACAATATTAATTAATTTACCTTTTTCTGTTAAAAATGGATGGCCGGATAATGACCACTCAATTTTATAATCGAATTGATATTTTTCTAGTATTGCTTCAACTTGGTGGCGAATTTGTTGCTCGGTGAGTTCGTTGCTAAAGCGAAAATTGAATTGTATGACTAACTGGCCAGGAATAATATTGTTACTACCAGTACCAGCATGAATATTGGAAATCTGCATGCTGGTGGAAGGAAAATAAGCATTGCCTGCATCCCATTTTTTATTAACTAGTTCATGTAAAAAAGCTAATGAACTATGTATTGGATTATTGGCTAAATGGGGGTAAGCAATGTGCCCTTGCGTTCCTTCGATGGTGAGTTTGGCGGTGAGTGATCCTCGACGACCATTTTTGATAATATCACCAATTTTAATCTGGCTAGATGGTTCACCAGCTATGCAATAATCAATTTGTTCATTGCGTATCATTAATTCATCAACCACTTTTACCGTTCCGTTAGTGGCTTTAGCCTCTTCGTCAGAGGTAATTAAGAAGGCCAATCGGCCAGAATGGTTGGGAAAATCGCTAATAAATCTTTCGGCGGCAATAATCATTGCCGCAAGGGAACCTTTCATATCGGCTGCTCCTCGGCCATAGAGCAGTCCGTTATTTAATGTTGGTGTAAAGGGAGGATAACGCCAATTGTCAGTTGCACCTGGCGGAACAACATCGGTATGTCCAGCAAAAGCTAGCGTTTCACCTTGTTCGCCATGATATGCCCATAGATTGGTGGTATCGTCAAAGGGCATGACTTCAATTGAAAAACCAAGTTTTTTCAATCGATTAATTAAAATTGTTTGACAGCCATTATCATCGGGGCTAACAGAAGGTTGTTGAACAAGTTGTTGCGCAAGCTTAAGAACAGGACAAATCATAGTTAGCCTCTGTGATGAATAAATTGTTGGTATTGGTCTATAGAAAAACCGAGTAGATAATGGTTACCAGTAGTTGTTAATAATGGGCGTTTAATAATTGCTGGATATTTTAACATTAACTCTTTAGCACTAGCGACATCAATAATATTCGCTTTTTGCTCATCGGACAATTTTTTCCAGGTTGTACCACGTTTATTGATCAAGGCTTCCCAGCCTAAGTATTGAATAAAAATTTCGAGTAATTCAATTGATATCCCATCCGTGCGATAATCATGGAATTGATAGATTATATGATGATTATCCAGCCACTGACGTGCCTTTTTAATAGTATCACAATTTTTTATACCATAAAGTATGTAACTTGCTGAAGTTGACATCATAATTTCCTTTTTTGATATGTAGCAAAGATCTCTATAATGCTGCAAAATGCGATAATAATCTATATAAGGCTACTATTAAGTAGAATACTTATTAAATTTATTAGAAATCGATTATAAAAAAATTCAATAAAATATATTCTACATCACATAAAATGATGTGTTAATTAAGCAATGCATATAAATATACTATGTGTTAGATGATGATGTTTTAATAAATCATTTCTTCATCCTTTAATGATATTTTATCTATGTTAAGTTTATTTAGCGCGCATATAAACTAGGTTGGCTTCCAAGCGAGAACGCACATTAAGTTTTTTTAGCAAATTACGAATATGTACTTTGACTGTTTCTTCAAAAATAAAAAGAGATTTAGATATTTCTCTATTTTTTAATCCATTAGCAATTTCACGTAATACTTCAAATTCACGTTTTGTTAATGAAGAAAGTGGATCTTGATATTGATGACGATTATTTAAATACTGATGAATTTGATTGCTAAAAACGGGTAAACCATTTGCGGCGCTTTTCAGGCTATTAAGTAACATATCTAATTCGCAATTTTTTAATAAATAACCATTAGCACCAGCATCGATAGCATTATAAACATCAATTCTATTAGCAGAAAAAGAAAGAATTAATATATAAGATTTAATCCCCTCTTTTCTAATTTGACGAATAACTTCAGGACCATACATGTTAGATATATTAATATCCATCATAATAATATCTGGCTTTAATTGATTGGCTATATTAATAACATCAACGCCATTACTTACTTCTCCGGCGACACTAAATTCATCTGCAGCTTTAATGAGTTGTTTTAAACTATGACGTATTAGGGGATGTTCATCAACCAACATTATTGAATGATTAGACATAGTATATTCCTTTTTAAATGCCTGTAGAAATAAATGGGTTTTTACAACTGATTTTAATTATTAGTCTTTAAAGTTTTTTGAAAAAATAAAACATTGCAAGAATATAAGAAAAACAATATTAATGAAATAACCAAAAGGTAATTATCTTAAATAAAAAACACATTGAATTTTATAATTTTAAATTCAATAGTCTTAAATTTTATGATTATAAAAAAATTAATAATATAAAGGTCACCAGTTTTATATTTTAATTTCAATATTATTTGGTTATATTGATTTCGTTGATAGAATGTTCAAGTTTAGCTAGTTTCTGCCGAAATTGTTGTATATGTCATGATTTCATTGATAGAGATTACTATAATGGGGATGTTTTTCTAATAAAAATTCTCTAAGGACACACAATGGATGAAAAATTAAAACAAAGTGCGCTAGATTTTCATGAGTTTCCCCAACCAGGTAAAATTGAAGTTACACCGACTAAGCCATTAACGGCACAACGAGATCTGGCCCTCGCATATTCTCCCGGTGTTGCTTATCCTTGTCTTGAAATCGCAGCTGATCCTTTGACCGCTTACAAATATACAGCTAAGGCTAATTTAGTGGCCGTAGTTTCTAATGGTACCGCAGTGTTAGGACTGGGAAATATTGGCGCTTTGGCTGGTAAACCGGTTATGGAAGGAAAAGGTGTTTTATTTAAAAAATTTTCCGGCATTGATGTATTTGATATTGAAATAGACGAATCTAACCCGGATAAACTGATCGATGTTATTGCCGCATTGGAGCCAACTTTTGGCGGAATCAATTTGGAAGATATTAAAGCACCAGAATGTTTCTATATTGAGAAAAAACTGCGTGAAAAAATGCAAATCCCTGTTTTCCATGATGATCAGCATGGTACTGCCATTATTTCAACCGCCACAATATTGAATGGTTTACGCATTGTTAATAAAAAAATTGACCAGGTTCGCTTAGTTGTTTCAGGTGCAGGTGCTGCTTCTATCGCCTGCATGAATTTATTGGTTGCATTAGGTCTTAATCGTAGCAATATTATTGTCTGTGACTCAAAAGGCGTTATTTATCGTGGCCGCGATGAAGTGATGGATGAAACTAAAGCCGCTTATGCAATTGAAGATAATGGTTTACGTACTCTAGCGGATGTTATCCCAGGCGCGGATATTTTCTTAGGCTGCTCAGCGCCGGGTGTGTTGACTGCGGAAATGGTAAAATCGATGGCTAATGCACCGCTTATCTTAGCATTAGCCAACCCGGAACCAGAAATTCTTCCTTCAATAGCAAAAGCAGCACGGCCTGATGCGATTATCTGCACTGGGCGTTCTGACTATCCTAATCAGGTAAACAATGTACTCTGTTTTCCTTTTATCTTTCGCGGCGCGCTGGATGTTGGGGCAACCACGATTAATGAAGAGATGAAACTAGCCTGTGTTCAGGCAATTGCTGATTTGGCATTAGCCGAGCAGAATGACGTTGTTGTCTCCGCTTACAGTGATCAGGAGTTAAAATTTGGTGCTGATTATATTATCCCAAAACCTTTTGATCCGCGCTTAATTGTTAAAATTGCGCCAGCAGTCGCTAAAGCGGCAATGGAATCTGGTGTAGCAACACGACCAATTACAGATTTTGATTCTTATATAGAAAAACTTAATGAGTTTGTCTATAGCACCCACCTATTTATGAAGCCGATTTTTTCTCTGGCCCGCAAAGAAAAAAAACGGATTGTATTAGCGGAAGGTGGGGAAGAACGAATATTGCATGCAACCCAAGAATTAATATCCTTAGGTTTGGCTTATCTGATTTTAATTGGTCGACCCAGTGTGATTGAAAAGCGGATTGAAAAGCTTGGGTTACAAATTAAAATTGGTGAAGATTTTGAGTTGATTAACAATGAAAATGATCCGCGTTTTAAAACCTATTGGCAACAATATTATCAATTAATGAAACGCCATGGTGTTTCGCAGGAAATGGCGCGTAGAGAAGTGATCAATAACCCAACCTTAATTGGTGCGTTGATGATCCGCCAAGGTGAAGCCGATGGCATGATTTGTGGTACTGTTGGTAGTTATAATCAACATTTTACCATTATAAAAAATGTTCTTGGCTTCCGGCAGAATAGTTCAGTAGCGGGTGCAATGAATGCCCTGATGTTGCCAACTGGCAATACTTTTATTGCAGATACCTATGTGAATGATAATCCAACCCCTGAGGAGCTGGCGGAACTTACCTTAATGGCGGCACAGGCGGTAAGGCGTTTTGGTATTGAGCCTAAAGTGGCACTATTATCTCGTTCAAGTTTTGGTTCTTCAGACTGTCCATCAGCACAAAAAATGCGTAAAACATTGGCATTAGTCAAACGTGCCGATCCTGAGTTGGAAATTGATGGGGAAATGCATGGCGATGCAGCATTAGTTGAAAACATTCGGCGAGATATTATGCCGGATAGTACATTAAAAGGATCAGCTAATTTGCTGATTATGCCTAATATGGAAGCTGCGCGTATTAGTTATAACTTACTTCGTGTTACCAGTTCTAATGGCGTCACTGTGGGGCCGGTATTAATGGGAGTAGCAAAACCAGTACATATATTAACACCGATTGTATCGGTACGACGTATCGTTAATATGGTTGCGTTAGCTGCAGCGGAAGCACAAACTCAACCATTGTAGAATAAAATTAACCACAAATTTGGGCCTCTGTTACTCACGACAACAGAGGTTTTTTATATTATGGCAAGATAAAATATAGCAGTTAATTTTGTTGATTAATTGTTTAAATATTTATTTAAAATTGTTGTTTTATCTATTAGTATCATAGGCCTTTATTTATTAATTTTGTGTTATTAAATAACTAAAAATTTGCCAACAGGATGTTCTAATAAATATGCAATTAACTCAGCGCTTTTTCTATCAATATTTGAACATTATACTATTGATATCATTATTAAATATGATTGCGTTTACCAGTTTGGCAGGAGAAAAAATGATAATTCCAATGGCAGAAAAGCAACCACACAAAATGGTTTTACATGGTGATAGCCGCATTGATAATTATTATTGGCTACGTGATGATACGAGAAAAAATAAAAAAGTTATCAAATACTTGACTGATGAAAATCAATATACCAATGCGGTATTAAAGTCTGGCACCGTATTAAGAGAGCAATTATTTGGCGAGATGGTCGCTCGTATGGAGCAGCAAGATCAATCGGTGCCTTATACCTATAATGGTTATATTTATCGTACCCTTTATCAAGAAGGTAAAGATTATCCTGTTTATCAACGTAAACCTGTCAACCAAAATAGTGATTGGCAGATATTAGTTGATGGTAATGAACGTGCTAAGGGACATCAATTTTATACCTTGGGTGGTATTGCTGTTTCTGAAGATAATAATCGTTTGGCAATTGTCGAAGATTTTCAAGGTCGTCGTCAGTTTGAGGTTTCATTTAGACAGTTAGCTAGTAAAAAATGGCAGAATGCAGTAATTAAAAATACCTCTGGTAATATTGTATGGTCTAATGATAATCAAACTCTCTATTATATTCGTAACCACCCACAAACATTATTACCTTATCAAGTATATTGTCATCAATATGGATTAGAGGGGGTTGAAGATAAAAAAGTTTATCAGGAGAATGATGACCGATTTTACTTGAGCATGACAAAAAGTAGCTCAAAAGCGTATATTCTACTAGCAATTAGTAGTACAGAAACATCTGAATATCGATTAATCGATGCTAATAACCCCGCTGAATCACTTAAAATATTTTCCCCTCGCCAAACGGGACGTGAGTACGATTTAGATCATTTTCGTGATAATTTCTATATTCGCTCTAACCATCAATTGGAGCAATTTGGGTTATATGCTACTCAATCAATTGACCAGCCCTGGCAAACAATTATTGCACCGAATAAAGAGACTGATTTAGAAAATTTTGCGCTTTTTAACCGTTGGTTGGTTGTTGAAGAGTGTCATAATGGCTTAGTTAATATTCGACAGATAGATTGGCAGACCAAACAGCAAAAAATAGTTCAATTTGATGAAGCGTATATAGTGCCTGGATTGATTATAATCCAGAGCCTGATAGCGAGACTTTACGTTATGGTTATTCTTCACTAACTACCCCAATATCTGTTATGCAGATAAATATGCTAACTGGACAGCGTGAATTGCTAAAACAACAACAAGTCAATGGATTTGATAAATCACTTTATACCAGTGAACGTATATGGGTTCAGGTAAAAGATGGCACTAAAGTGCCAGTTTCGTTGGTATATCGTAAAGATCGATGGCAAAAAAGCAAAAATCCGATTTTGATTTATGGCTATGGTGCTTATGGTATCAATGTGGATCCGGTTTTTAGTTCACCGCGTTTGAGTTTATTGGATAGGGGATTTGTCTATGCAATAGTGCATGTTCGTGGTGGCGGCGATTTAGGCAAAGCCTGGTATCAACAAGGGAAGGTTGAAAATAAAGCCAATAGTTTTAGTGATTTTATTGATGCAACCAAAATATTGATTGCAAAGGGGTATGGTGATCCCAAACGGGTATATGCAATGGGTGGAAGTGCTGGTGGTTTATTGATGGCGGCAGTAATTAACCAGGCACCGGAACTCTATCGAGGCGTTGTCGCTCAAGTTCCTTTTGTCGATGTTGTGACAACCATGCTTGATCCTTCTATTCCATTAACAACTGGTGAATATGATGAATGGGGTGATCCCGCTGCGCAGGACGCTTATTTTCGACTAAAATCTTACAGTCCCTATGACAATATTAAATCTCAACGTTACCCTAATTTATTGGTTACGACGGGGTTATATGATTCACAAGTCCAATATTGGGAGCCGGCCAAATGGGTGGCTAAACTAAGAGAGTATAAAGTGGGTAATACGGTCTTATTGCTGGAAACAAATATGAAAACCGGCCATGGTGGTAAATCGGGTCGATTTAATCGTCTAAAAGATACAGCATTGGAATATGCTTTTATTTTGATGCTAGATGATAATAAAAAATATCTGCCTGATTTTGATGTTCAATAAATTTTTGTCGCCTTATATGATAATTAATATAAGGCTAATAAATCATATTTATAGATGATAATTTGTTTGGATTAAGCAATTTTATTGATCGATAAGATTTTACTTTCAAGCCAACCATCTTGTAAGCGAGTTTTTAATGTTTCTCCAATATGTATTTGTTGTGTTTTGGTTAAAACCTGTCCATTAGGTGATTCGCTAATACTATAACCACGGGCTAATGTTGCTAATGGACTTACTGCTTCAAGGCGGGAGCAACTGACACTAAATTTTTCACGATATTGGCTTAGTATTTGAGTAATTAATTGTTTTAATTGAAATTGCTGCTGAATATAACGTTGGCGACAATTTTGTAGTTGTGGCCGCGGATCACATAGTATTAAATGTTGTTCAAGGTTATATTGCTGACGATTTATTTGCTGCAAATATTGTTGTGTGGCGTTAACAAGTTTTTGTTGTAATTGGATCAGATAATTGTGTTGGCGCGTTATCCGTAGTTCAGGATGTTGCTGTTGTAATTTATGTTGTAATTGACCAAAGATACGTAGTTTACGCGCCATGAAATAGTCCATCGCCATTTCTAATCGCTGTTTTTGTTCAAGTAACTGACGGAGTAATTCTTGTTGATTGCGACTCACTAATTCTGCCGCAGCTGAGGGTGTTGGGGCTCGTAAATCGGCAACAAAATCAGCAATAGTTACATCGGTTTCATGACCAACCGCTGCAATAATTGGTAACTGACTAGCAAAAATTGCTCTGGCGACCCTTTCATCGTTAAAAGCCCATAAATCTTCCAATGAACCACCACCTCGGCCGACAATTAGGACATCACACTCTCGGCGATGATTGGCCAACTCAATAGCACGAATAATTTGTCGTGGTGCATCTTCTCCTTGCACGGCGGTGGGATAAATAATGACAGGTAATGAAGGATCGCGGCGTTTTAAGATATTTAAAATATCATGTGATGCAGCGCCTGTTGCTGAGGTAATAACCCCCAAGCGTTTGGCTGGCATTGGTAGTGCTTGTTTGTAATGTTGTGCGAATAGTCCTTCAGCTGAAAGTTTCTGTTTCAATATCTCAAATTGTTGTTGTAATAATCCATCACCCGCAGGTTGCATATTTTCGATAATTAATTGGTATTCTCCTCTTGGCTCGTACATGGTAACAGTCGCTCGAACTAACACTTGTTGACCATTTTGTGGTCGAAAATTGACGCAAATATTTTGGCCGCGAAACATCGCAGCACGTAGCTGCGCTTTTTCATCTTTTAAGGTGAAATACCAGTGGCCGGAAGCTGGCTGAGAAAAATTAGAGATTTCTGCATTAAGCCAAATTCTGCCAATTTGAAGTTCAAGTAATTGCCGAACCGATTGATTAAGTTGGCTAACCGAATAAATTCCACTATTTTCTGAAGTTAACATGTTAAGTTAGCTACACCTTGTAAATAAAATTAATGGCTAAATATTAGCAGCGATTATTTCTATTATACATAGAATCAAAATAGAGCGTATAAGTGATTATCCCATTCATGTTGTTCAATATTGGCGGTGTTCATTCGAACAGTTAAATTTCTATTATGGTCAATATATTCAATATAGGTGATAATAAATTCTGTTTTTGGCCAGAATAAGACTTCTTGCTTATCATCTTTTAATAAATCGGAAATATTGGCGCCTACTAGAGGTTCGGTATGCTGGATTTCATATAATACGTTAACCTCGTCATCGGCTAATGCTTGGATTTCTTTAAGGAAAGGCATTACACCATCGGGCTCTTTAGTGGTGCTGAAAAACGAAGTGGATGTATAAGGTCCATTTACTTTTAAGTAGATCATATCTGACAATTTTCTGACCTCACCGCGATAAAGCATAGTGGAGGTAAATTTATTATTGTAATTATCAAGTAGGGATAAATGCATTAGCGCTTGAGTTAGTTGTTTAACTAAAGGATGATGATGATTGAAATTAGTGCCTAGCTTTAGCATATTATTTTAATAAGCATGGCTGCTATATTGATAATCCCGAATAGTATACCAATCGATAAAGCTACATTTTTTATAGGCAGCCGATTGATTGTATTCATTCATTGTTGATACAAAATTAATTTTAGATTTATTTTCAATATAATCTTTATCGTAGAGTGGTGTTAAAAGTGCTAAAGCTTCATCATAAGAGTGTAATGGGTGACTAATATTTTCATTAGTATAGAGTGAATTCAGAAAATAAATATGTTGTTTTTCAATAGTCGAAAGCGGGGAAGAAGCTCTTTGGGTATCGGATTGATAATTAGGTAATGGATTAAAGTTTATTTTATTGATGGAGAACATAACTTTCCTACGTTTAAGCCGTTAACTTTAACCATATTGTAAGGAAGTAATCAATTTTAAAAAGTGACGGGTTAGTCAGAATAAATTAAGCAATGTACCTAATTCATGTAATATTTATTTGCTTTAAAATTAATTAAATAACTCGATTAATAAATAAATTATTTACAAGCATAAATCTAAATTTGATCATAGTAGTATGCGTTTTTGTCAGCTAAAAATGAATTTTAGTGAGAAAGTACTGGAGTCAATAAATTTCGTCATGTATAATATCGCCGCAATATTTTATCTTTTTCCAAATCCTGCCTGGTGAGATATTGCTTATGCTACGTATTAAGAAAGAAGCACTAACATTCGATGATGTATTGTTAGTTCCTGCACACTCAGATGTATTGCCTAATACTGCTGATTTATCAACTCAATTAACTGCCTCGATCCGTTTAAATATTCCTATGCTTTCTGCCGCCATGGATACTGTGACTGAATCAGATTTAGCTATCGCATTAGCCCAAGAGGGCGGAATTGGTTTTATTCATAAAAATATGCCAATTGAGCGTCAAGCAGAAGAAGTTCGCCGCGTTAAAAAGTATGAAAGTGGCATCGTTATCGATCCGGTTACCGTCACACCCGAAACCACAATTCGTGAAGTTTATGAAATGGCTGAGCGTAATGGTTTTGCTGGTTATCCTGTGGTTAATAATAATAAAGAATTGGTTGGTATCATTACTGGCCGTGATATCCGTTTTGTGACGGATTTGGATCAACCGGTTACGGCGGTTATGACAGCTAAACCCCATTTGGTCACGGTCAAAGAGGGTGAATCCCGTGATGTGGTTTTGCAGAAATTGCATGAAAGACGTATTGAAAAAGCATTGGTGGTTGATGATAACTTTCACCTATTTGGTATGATCACAGTAAAAGATTTTCAGAAAGCTGAACGCAAGCCCAATGCGTGTAAAGATGAGCAAGGTCGCTTGAGAGTGGGCGCAGCGGTTGGCGCTGGTGCGAATAATGAACAACGTATTGAGGCATTAGTGGCAGCCGGTGTTGATGTGTTGTTAATTGACTCTTCCCATGGACATTCACAAGGAGTTTTACAACGTATTCGTGAAACGAGAGCAAAATATCCTAATTTGCCGATTATTGGTGGTAATGTTGCCACCGGCGAAGGGGCTAAAGCTTTGGTCGAAGCGGGTGCCAGCGCGGTGAAAGTCGGTATTGGCCCGGGTTCTATCTGTACAACGCGAATTGTCACTGGTGTTGGTGTACCTCAGATCACTGCTATTGCCGATGCCGTTGAGGCGCTGAGAGGCATGAATATACCGATAATTGCCGATGGCGGTATTCGCTTCTCGGGTGATATTGCTAAAGCACTGGCTGCCGGCGCCTCTTGCGTTATGGTTGGCTCAATGCTTGCCGGTACTGAGGAGTCACCAGGTGAAACTATCTTGTTTCAAGGACGCTCTTATAAAGCCTACCGAGGAATGGGATCATTAGGTGCGATGTCGAAAGGCTCTTCCGATCGTTACTTCCAAACCGATAATGCTGCAGATAAATTGGTACCTGAAGGCATCGAAGGACGGGTTGCTTATAAAGGATTTTTGAAGAATATTGTTCATCAGCAAATGGGCGGCCTTCGTTCTTGTATGGGACTGACCGGTTGTGTCACTATTGATGAATTAAGAAGCAAAGCAGAATTTGTGCGTATTAGTGGTGCCGGTATCCAAGAGAGTCATGTACATGATGTTACCATCACCAAAGAATCACCTAATTATCGTTTAGGTTAATTATTTTATTAGCGGTTTTTGCTATAAACCGTCAAATTATTATTTGTTTTGGAATTATCTTTAGATGACAACTGACATTCATCAATACCGAATTTTGATCCTCGATTTTGGTTCACAATACACGCAATTAATTGCTCGTCGTATTCGTGAAATTGGCGTTTATTGCGAACTTTGGGCTTGGGATGTTTCCGAGGCACAGATCCGTGAATTTAATCCTAATGGAATTATTCTTTCTGGCGGGCCGGAGAGTACCACCGAACTAAATAGCCCACGTGCACCGGAATATGTTTTTCAGGCTGGCGTTCCGGTATTAGGTATTTGTTATAGCATGCAAACGATGTCCATCCAATTAGGTGGGCAAGTTGAGGTGTCTGGCGAGCGAGAGTTTGGTTATGCCCAGGTGTCCATTCAACAATCCTGTGAACTATTTCGCGATATTTATGACAGCTTAGGTGCAGATGGTAAACCACTGCTAGATGTCTGGATGAGTCATGGCGATAAAGTGACGGCAATTCCAGCTGATTTTAAAGTTATCGCCAGTACCGATAGCTGCCCATTTGCCATTATGGCTAATGAAGAAAAACGTTTCTATGGTGTTCAGTTTCATCCTGAAGTGACTCACACTCATCAAGGAGCAGCTATTCTACAGCGTTTTGTATTAGATATTTGCCGCTGTGAAGCTCGTTGGACGGCGGCGGCGATTGTTGAAGATACGGTACAGCGCTTGAAGGCTCAGATTGGTGATGATCAGGTTATTCTGGCATTATCAGGCGGTGTTGATTCATCGGTTACTGCGTTATTACTCAATCGTGCTATTGGTAAGCAGCTCACTTGTGTGTTTGTTGATAATGGTTTGTTACGCTTAAATGAAGCGCAGCAAGTTATGGCCATGTTTGCCGGTAAATTTGATCTTAATATTATTCATGTGGCCGCAGAAGAGCGCTTTCTTAGCGCATTGGCAGGGATTGATGAGCCAGAATTAAAACGTAAAGCGATCGGCCGCGTTTTTATTGAAGTATTTGATGAGCAAGCGGCGAAACAAACGCAAGTAAAATGGTTGGCTCAGGGTACTATTTATCCGGACGTAATCGAATCTGCCGCTTCAGCAACTGGCAAAGCGCATGTCATTAAATCTCACCATAACGTGGGTGGCTTACCAGCAGAAATGAAACTGGGATTAGTTGAGCCATTAAAAGAGTTATTTAAAGATGAGGTGCGTAAAGTAGGCCTGGAGTTAGGACTTCCTTATGACATGTTATACCGTCACCCATTTCCTGGCCCAGGCTTAGGTGTGCGGGTACTTGGTGAGGTGAAGAAAGCCTATTGTGATCTGTTACGTCAGGCAGATGCCATTTTCATTGAAGAATTACATAAAGCTGATCTTTATCATAAAGTCAGCCAAGCTTTCACTGTTTTCCTGCCGGTACGCTCTGTTGGCGTAATGGGAGATGGCCGAAAATATGACTGGGTTGTGTCATTGCGCGCGGTTGAAACTATTGATTTCATGACTGCCCATTGGGCCCATTTGCCCTATGATTTTCTTGGCCGGGTGTCAAATAGAATTATCAATGAAGTGGCCGGCATCTCTCGAGTAGTTTACGATATTAGCGGCAAACCACCAGCGACGATTGAGTGGGAATGATTACACCTAGTAATTGTTGTCATGAATCAGTAACAAATTATAATTAACACCATGTTTTTTATGGAAAATATATATTTTATCTTTAATTTGTTATTGAGGGCTAAGAAGACAATCTGATGACATTTTTTGTAGTATAGGTTTAATGCTATTTGAAGGTTAAGAATTCATGAGAATTCGCTATATGGTTCCGTTTAAGCGTAAAATCATCATTGACGACCATTGGGAAATTCCGATCCAGGGTGGGGGACTCCGAGTCATAGAAGAAAACGGTTACGCCAAAGCTCTCGAACTCACTTTCGAGAAACAGCCCCTAGAATACGCGCCGCATTTTCAGAAGCTCAGTGAAGGTGCGGCAGTTGCGGAGATCACCGGATGCGATCAACTTATAATATTTGTGAAACGCCAACTCAGAGACGCTGCCACGTTTCTCGAATGCTTCTATGACATCGAACTCATCACCGATGAAATGGATGTCAATTATGAAGGCGAAACGCCAGAGGAAGAAGCCAGGATAGTTATAAAGAGCATCTCTATGGGGCGGAAGCTACCTGCATTGCCGCTCTCTTTCGATATGCTTTCACGCGCAATCATGGCCGCCGATAAACACGATGGACCGAGATTTGAAGCTACTCTTGTGAGTAGTGCTCGGAAGGCACTTGAAACAGAGGAGTTCATTAATTCTTTCCGCTACTCGTTCCTGCTGATTGAGTCTCTTTATGGTGAAGGAAAATTTAAAAAAGCGGGTTTACAGGCGGTATTAAAAAAAATCAGAAGTTTCGAGATATCCTTGAGTGTACCCTCAAGGATGTGATTCCTGCGAAAAATGATCGCAGCTCAGCAACTGCTAAGTTGCTAGCGTCAAAGCCATCGGTAGATGATGTGATTAATCATCTTGTTGAAAAGCGAGGTTTCTATTTTCATGGAAATGTTAAACGAAGGGATGCATGGAAGCCTGATAAGCAAAGTGAGGCAGAGACGCTTGCTCTTCTCGCAATAGGTATTGCTATGAACATTTCTATGAAGGCATCTGAGCCGATGTTTTCCAAGGAACTAGAAAAACGCCACTTTAAAGACGCAATGCGCGCAGGAGCTAAAATTGTGTTTGAGATAAAATTCACATTTAGAGATATGGGTGAAACGTTCGATCGCGAGC
This sequence comes from Arsenophonus endosymbiont of Crataerina pallida, assembly GCF_964020125.1. Lineage (NCBI taxonomy): Bacteria > Pseudomonadati > Pseudomonadota > Gammaproteobacteria > Enterobacterales > Morganellaceae > Arsenophonus > Arsenophonus endosymbiont of Crataerina pallida. The sequence continues at coordinate 2,328,992 of NZ_OZ026540.1, forward strand.
ATCAAATCAATGTTAATATGCCAGGAACGAAGATGACTTCTAGGTCTGCCTTTGGAATTGCTCAACATTTTCTTCAGCTGTTTCAGCATAATCAGCCCATGTCAGCATTACGCAAGGCAGAATGCACGATCCAGGGAACCGGGTAAAAAGTGTTCGAATTGACTTTACACGTTACCGAAGATAAAACCGAAAAGGCTACATCAGAAAAGATAAACTAAGTCATCTTACTTATATTGTAATTATATTCGCTATTATAAAGGTATAAAATGTATTGTAATAATGGGTATTCGCACACTAGTTTTGTCCATGTAGGCTTTAAAATTATTATCGTAAACCTATATATTATTCAATTTGTTGATATATAATGATTTTAGTTATTAATTCATAATTAATCGAAAGTATTCGCCAAAATAACTTTATATTAATAACCCAGTAAAAATTTTTACTGGGTTTTTTGTTACTGAGAATTATATTGTTATTTTAATAAGAATATAATTAAATATTTTATTTAAAAATTAATGCAAAATACCAATTCTAATTAATTTGATTAATATTTTTTCCATGTTATATAACATGGCTGTTTGAAAATTTATTTTATTTTTTAACTAAACATTAAATATGAAAATCATGTTTTATAAAACTTTAATTAAGTTTTTATTTTTATTAAAAATGGTTAAAAATAATTATTATTTATTTATTTATTTATTTATATTTATTAGTTATTTGTCAAAAATATTGTAAGTGTTTTTTTAAGCGTTAAATAATTAATTTAAATTGATATCGAGCTTGTTCTGGGATGATAATTTTTTGCTCTGTTATTGTGTTTATTACTAATTATTTCTTTGCAGAAATCAAATTTATTGCTTAAGGAGTAAGAAAAATGAAAACCAAATTATTGTTGGCAACGTTAACGTTAATCAGTGCTTCGAGTTTTGCTAGTACCGGCACTGAAATCAAACCTATGCATGGATATATTGATTCGCCGGCTAGTCGGGCTTATTTATGTTCAACACTGCAAAACAAGAGTTGTGGCCCAATTCAGTATGAACCGCAATCAGTTGAAGGTCGAAAAGGTTTCCCACAAAGAAGGCCTGCTGATGGCAAAATAGCCAGTGCTGGTGTGGGGGCGTTTAAGCAATTGGATGAGCAAACGGCAACTCGTTGGACTAAGGTTAATGTGGTATCAGGTGAAAATATCTTCCATTGGACATTAACGGCCCCACATAGAACCACCGGCTGGGAATATTTTATTACCAAACAAGATTGGGATCCTAATGCTCCATTAAGTCGTGCTGCATTTGAATTAAAACCCTTTTGTTCACGATTTGATGGTGGATCGGTACCTGCTCGAGAAGTTACCATGAAATGCCAAGTACCTAAACGTACCGGTTATCAGGTCATTTTAGGTGTATGGACCATAGATGATACATCTAATGCATTTTATCAAGTTATTGATGCCAATATGAAAACTCGCTAGTTTTAATCATCTTACAACGATTTTTCTTAAGTAACTAATGGTATTAAAAAAATCTTTATTTAGCTGAAAGTACTACAGTGACTGCGATTGGCTGCTAAATAGTATTAACAAGTAATTTTTTCTATTTTATGATGTAAATAAAACTACTTGTTACTTATTACATTAGGATATTTGATTAACAAACCTGGTTTAAGCTACAGCCAGGTTTGTTATTGGTTATTTTTAACGTTTTCTACCGCCTAAAATGCCACGAATAATTTGATTACTGATTTGACGTACTGCAGATTTCGTTGCCGTTTGCACTAAACCCTCTTTTTTACCCCCTCTAGGGCCGGTTGAACCAAAAAGAAAATCTTTTAAGCCGCCGACAAATCCATTATCTTCGGTATTTTTTGTTGTTTGATTTGTCAGTTTTTCATAGGCTGACTCGCGATCCAGCATCTTCTCATACTTGCCATAAATATCTGAATGATTAAGTAGCTGATTGCGCTCTTCGGCAGTTAATACTCCCATGCGTGAGTCTGGCTCAATAACAAAAGCTCTTTGAACTATATTAGGACGTCCTTTTTCGTCTAAGAACGAGATTAATGCTTCACCAACCCCAAGTTCAGTTATTGCCTGTTCAGCTTTAAAATCTGGATTTGCTCGCATAGTTTCAGCTGCTGCTTTAACTGCTTTTTGATCACGTGGCGTAAATGCTCGTAATGCATGCTGAACCCGATTGCCTAACTGTCCTAGAATATTATCGGGAATATCAAGTGGATTTTGGGTAACAAAATAAACGCCAATCCCTTTTGAACGGATCAGTCGAACAACTTGTTCGATTTTTTCCAGTAATGCTGTTGGTGCATTAGTAAAAAGTAGATGGGCTTCATCAAAGAAAAACACCAGTTTTGGTTTTTCAACATCACCCATTTCAGGCAAACGTTCAAAAAGTTCCGATAATAACCATAATAGAAACACCGCGTAGAGCTTAGGCTGATTATAGAGCTTTTCTGCGGCAAGAATATTGACCATCCCTTGGCCATTAGGATCAGTTTTGATCAGATCAACGATATCAAGCATAGGTTCGCCGAAAAAGTAATCAGCGCCTTGTTGTTCAAGGGTTAATAATCCACGTTGTATGGCGCCGATTGAGGTGCTGGCAATGTTACCGTATTCAGTTTGAAATTGTTTCGCATTTTCACCAACATATTGAACGGTAGAGCGCAGATCTTTCATGTCCAGCAATAGTAAACCGTTGTCATCGGCAATTTTAAAAATAAGTTGTAATACACCACTTTGCACATCATTTAAATTCATCAACCGTGATAATAGCAATGGTCCCATATCTGAGATGGTTGCCCGCACCGGGTGTCCAAGTTCTGCAAAAACATCCCAGAAAGTGACAGGGCAAGCAGCTGGGTGCCAGTCTGTTACGCCAAGCGCTTCGAGGCGTGATTGCAATTTAGGTGTTAATACACCTTTTGCACCAATACCCGAAAGATCACCTTTTACATCTGCCATAAAAACCGGTACCCCAATTTGAGAAAAACTTTCCGCCATTTTTTGTAGCGTTACAGTTTTACCTGTTCCTGTTGCACCAGTAATTAACCCATGTCGATTTGCCAGTGCAGGCAATATGGCTAATTCAGTTTCACTATTTTTAGCGATGACGAGAGATTTTTGCATCTAAAAATATCCTCTGTAGTCGGCATAATGGGTATAATTTTGTTGCCAGGCTTGATAGTAAATTTTAGTTAAATTTTTAATTACCAGACAAAATAGTAAATGCGATTGTTAAAATAGGCTCAATAAAAAATTATACAAGTGTATAGGGTAAAGATAGCTGATGGTGGGGCATTTGGTATTTTAATAATAAAAAATTCAGTAAATCCGGCCAGATAAAATAACTTATTGGTAAGGAAGAATTTTGTTTGACAATTAATTTAATTGTGACTTAAAAATTCTCCTTTATGATGACTAAAATCGATGTTTTACCGCTTCAGCAAGTATAGTTAGTAATTGTTCAGTGTCCTGCCAGCCTAGGCAAGGGTCGGTAATAGACTGACCATAGGTAAGTGGCTTGCCGGTAGTGACTTGCTGGGTACCTTCTATTAGAAAACTTTCTGCCATAATGCCGGCGATAGCCCTCGAGCCTTTTTGCAATTGTTGAGCAATGTTTTTAGCGACATCGATTTGGCGTTGATGAATTTTTTGGCAATTACCATGGCTAAAGTCGATAACCAATCGTTCTGGTAATCCCAATTTGCGTAACTGACTACAGGCTATGGCAATATCTTCAGCGCTATAATTAGGCCGTTTTCCTCCCCGCATAATAATATGGCCATAAGGGTTACCTTTTGTTTGATAAATAGTCATTTGGCCATTCTTATCAGGTGATAAAAATACATGGCTGGCACGTGTGGCACGAATAGCATCGATAGCAATATTGATATTGCCGTCGGTACCGTTTTTGAAACCAACTGGACATGACAGCGCTGATGCCATTTGTCGATGGATTTGGCTTTCTGTTGTTCTGGCGCCGACAGCTCCCCAGCTAATAAGATCGGCTACATACTGACCGGTTATCATATCTAAAAATTCAGTTGCTGTTGGTAGTCCAAGTTGATTAATATTAGTTAGTAGCTCACGGGCTAAACGCAAGCCTTTATTAACTTGGCACGAATTGTTTAGGTCAGGATCGGAAATTAAACCTTTCCAGCCAATCACCGTACGTGGTTTTTCAAAATAGGTACGCATCACGATTTCAAGATAATCTTTATATTCGCCGCGCAATTTAGCCAACATTTTGGCATATTCAAGTGCCGCTTGGGTATCATGTACAGAGCAGGGGCCAATGACCACCAATAGGCGTTGATCTTGGCCAATTAAAATTGACTCAATCGATTTCCGTGACGTTGTAACATTTTTGATAATTTCTTTGGATAGCGGAAATTCATCCACCAGCGCTTGAGGCGTAATAAGTCTATCAATAGGTTGAGTTCTTAACTCATCGGTTTTATACATATTTATCTCATATATAATTCAATATAGTCGATTTTCTGGCAAATAAACTAGCATTACCATAACCGAAAATAAACTGGATCTAATGGTTGTTTAAGATATCGTTAAAGTAATGAGCGTTTCTCAGCTAATTTTAAATTGTTAAAATATACGACGACTTAGCCCAAATATTTCAATAATTTTGGCTGAAATCTCTTCGACAGAGTAATTAGTTGTATTTAAATAGTTAATATTATGTCTTCTAAATAAAGCCTCAGCCTCTGTTAATTCTATCCGACATTGATGTAAAGAAGCATAACGACTTTTTTCATAGCGCTCTTCACGAATAGCGGCTAGACGCTCAGGACTAATTGTTAGACCAAAAAGTTTATTTATATAAGGTTTTAATGCAAGTGGTAATTGTAAATTATCCATATCATCTGCGGTGAAAGGATAATTGGCAGCCTGGATGGCAAATTGCATCGCTAAATAGAGGCTGGTGGGTGTTTTACCACAGCGCGAAACCCCAAGTAAAATAACCTGAGCCTGATCGAGATTTTTTAGTGATATACCATCATCGTGCGCTAATGTATATTCAATCGCTGCAATTCTAGCATCATATTGATTTAGATTAGATAGTCCATGCGTACGGTTGAGCTTTGGTTCGGGTTTTAAGCCGATCTCTTGCTGGATCGGATCAATTAAAGATTGGACAATATCATGACAACAGCCAGCACTATTGGTAATAATTTTTTTTACTGTTGGAGAGATAATCGAGTAGAAAACCAACGGCCGGAGATGGGTTTTTAAATAGATTTGTTCAATTTTTTGTTTTATTTCTTCGGCGCGTTTTTCGCTGGTGACAAACGGTAGTGTGTAAGAAGAAAAATTTAGCGGAAATTGTGATAAAACTGCATGCCCGAGTGTCTCTGCAGTAATAGCGGTTCCGTCAGAGATAAAAAATACACAGCGTTCTAAATTTTTGGCGTGATGATTGTCCATTGGTTAATTTTCCTTTTCTTTAATTCTATTTTTAGAAAGTAAAATAATAAAGATCAAATGTAAAAATTTGTTAGCCGAATGATAGATTATCTGGTGTTAAAAAATATTATTATGAGCTTGATCGATTCACCATTCCATTTTTGGTTCAACACTATGTTAGTCTTAATGATGAGATAATTTTTGCCAACTAACTAAAATATTTACACTTCCTATGAATTTTAATAAGGGATCTTTTTCAATGTCCGATAATGGCCGTACTTCATGCAATATACTTTGGTATAACCAGCTTACTATGAATGATGTTGATTTAGTTGGTGGAAAGAACGCTTCTTTAGGTGAAATGATCACACATTTAGCTGATCTGAATGTTATGGTGCCGAATGGTTTTGCCACTACCGCCCGAGCTTTCAATGATTTTTTAGAACAAGGTGGGGTTAATCAGCGTATATACCAATTATTGGATGAAATTGATATTGACGATGTAACTCAATTAGCCAAAGCAGGTAGCCAAATCCGGCAATGGATCATCGATACCCCTTTTGGCGATAAATTAGAACAAGATATTCGGCAGGCTTTTTTGCAATTATCCGCCGATGAGTCTGATATTTCGTTTGCCGTACGTTCTTCTGCTACTGCCGAAGATATGCCAGATGCTTCTTTTGCAGGTCAGCAAGAAACTTTTTTGAATGTACAAGGTATTGACGCGGTAATGGTTGCTATTAAACATGTTTTTGCTTCACTATTTAACGACCGGGCTATCTCATATCGAGTTCATCAAGGTTATGATCATCGTGGTATCGCGCTTTCTGCTGGTATTCAACGCATGGTACGTTCTGATTTAGTTTCTTCGGGCGTAATGTTTACTTTAGATACCGAATCAGGTTTTGATCAGGTAGTTTTTATTACCTTAGCGTGTGGGCTTGGCGAGATGGTTGTTCAAGGAGCAGTTAATCCTGATGAATTTTATGTGCATAAACCGACATTAAAAGCGGGCCGTCCAGCTATTGTGCGCAGAACATTAGGCTCGAAAAAAATGCGTATGGTCTATGCTGATAATCATCAACATGGTAAGCAGGTGAGAATTGAAGAGGTAGCCGAAAAACAGCGTAATAGTTTTTTGTTAGCGGATCATGAAGTTGAAACCCTTGCTCATCAGGCATTATTAATTGAGCAGCATTATGGCCGGCCAATGGACATTGAATGGGCTAAAGATGGCCATAATGGTAAATTATATATTGTCCAGGCGCGTCCTGAAACTGTCCGTTCTAATCAGCAGGTAATGGAACGCTATCAAATAAAAAAAACCGGTAAGGTATTAGTAGAAGGGCGTGCTATTGGCCAACGTATTGGTGCAGGAACAGTTAAAATTATCCACGATATTAGTGAAATGAGTCGTGTGCAGGCTGGTGATGTTTTGGTTACCGATATGACCGATCCTGATTGGGAGCCTGTCATGAAACGAGCCGCTGCTATTGTCACTAATCGTGGTGGACGTACTTGCCACGCGGCGATTATTGCTCGTGAATTGGGTATTCCGGCTGTGGTTGGTTGCGGTGACGCGACTGAGCGGCTACAAGAGTGCCAATTAGTGACAGCCTCTTGCGCTGAAGGTGATACCGGTTTTGTTTATGCTGATAAATTGCCATTTGAAATCAAAAGTTGTCAGGTTGATAAAATGCCACCATTAAAGGTGAAAATCATGATGAATGTCGGTAATCCTGATCGAGCATTTGATTTTGCTTGTTTACCTAATGATGGCGTTGGTTTGGCACGTTTGGAATTTATCATTAATCGCATGATTGGGGTCCATCCACGCGCTTTATTAGAGTTTGAGCAACAAACAGCTGAGTTACAGGCTGAAATTCGAGCGCTAATGTTAGGTTATCAGGATCCGGTTGAGTTTTACATTTGTCGCTTAACAGAAGGAATTGCAACACTAGCGGCAGCATTTTGGCCGAAACGGGTGATTGTCCGTTTATCTGATTTTAAATCAAATGAATATGCTAACTTAATTGGCGGTGAGCTTTATGAACCTCATGAAGAAAACCCTATGTTAGGTTTTCGTGGTGCCGGACGCTATGTGTCCGATAGTTTTCGCCAATGTTTTGCCCTGGAGTGTGAATCGGTCAAGTGGGTGCGAAATATCATGGGGTTAACCAATGTTGAGATTATGATCCCATTTGTCAGAACCGTAGCTCAAGCAGAAGCTGTTATTGAGGAGTTAGCACATCATGGTTTAAAACGCGGTGAAAATGGTTTGAAAATTATAATGATGTGTGAAATTCCATCAAATGCCCTATTAGCAGAACAATTTCTTGCCTATTTTGATGGATTTTCTATTGGTTCGAATGATATGACACAATTAACCCTCGGGCTTGATCGTGATTCGGGTATTATTTCTTCATTATTTGATGAACGTAATGAAGCGGTAAAAGCATTAATTTCAATGGCGATCACAGCCGCGAAACAGCAAGGCAAGTATGTAGGTATTTGTGGTCAAGGTCCTTCTGATCATCAGGATTTTGCCCAATGGTTAATGAAAGAAGGGATCGATAGTCTTTCGCTTAATCCCGATACGGTGATGAAAACATGGTTGTCACTGGCCGAAAATGATTAGTACTGGTTAATTTTATTAATTAAATTTATTTTGCAAACTGAGGCTGAACATAAAAAAACAGACTCAGTTAGTGGCGATCAATATTTAATATTTATGCTTTTAACTGGCGATTATCAATCAAAATCAATTAGTTAATGATGTAAAAATATTTGCGGAACATTTTTGTCTGGATGAGTTTTCACATAAAGATTGGCTCTGTACCAGCGGCGTAAATTGTCTTCTGTCATGACTTGTTGCGGCGTGCCGACACTAACCAGTCGCCCCCGATAAAGTAAATAAATGCGATCTGCATATAATGCTGCTAGGTTTAAATCATGTAATACACAACAGATGCCAATAGATTGTTCTCGATTTAATCGATGTAATAAACGTAAACTTTGCTGCTGATGATAGAGATCAAGTGCCGAGGTTGGTTCATCCAAAAATAAGTAGCTATTATTGGGCTCTGGCTGCCAAAGTTGGGCGATAACTCGTGCTCGCTGAACACGTTGTTGTTCTCCGTCAGAAAGTTGTTGGTAATTTCGATAACGCAATGCCAGGCAGTCTGTTTGTATTAATGCACTTTCGATAGCTTGATTGAAATAATAACTACCATAGGGAGTTCGTCCCATTGCCACAATTTCTTCAACGGTAAACGGAAAGTTGAGTTGGTGATGTTGACGCATTACCGCACGTTTACGCGATAATTTATTAATATCCCAGGTTGCCAGCGATTTCCCTTCTAATAAACAGTCTCCAGTATGTGGTTTAAGAAAGCCGGTCAATAAACGTAGTAAGGTCGATTTTCCGGCACCGTTAGGCCCGATAATAATACTTATTTGGTTGTGATAGAGTGACAGTGATAAATCATCAATAATATTTTGACTGTTTACGCTATAACAGAGTCGTTTTGCTGCAATAAAAGGTGGGGAAGAGCGGCACATAATTTTATTACTAACCTTGTGACTGTTTTAAAATAAGATAGAGAAAATAAGGGGCACCAATTAACCCGGTAATTAAGCCTACTGGAATTTCTGCCGGTGTGGCTATGGTACGAGCGATGGTATCAGCAGTAAGTAGTAAAGCGGCCCCGGCTAAAGCACAAGCGGGTAATAACCATTTATGGTTGGCGCCAAAGCTTATTCTAATAAGATGTGGGACAACTAAACCAATAAAACCAATTATTCCACTTAGCGCAACAGCACAACCAATTAAAAGTGAGCTAAGTAGTAACAGGATAAATTTTGTTTTTTTTACTTTTAAACCGAGATAATGGGCCTCTTCATCACCTAATTGTAATAAATTAAGTTTCTTACTTTGTTGTAAGGTAATAAGTATGGTCAGTGAGATGATGGTGGCGGCAATGGCTAATATGGCACCATTATTTTGACTTAAAGAGCCCATCATCCATAATGTAAAGTTGCGTAACTGTTGGTCATCGCTAATATAGCTAAGTACACCAATGAAAGATACGCATAATGTATTAATCGCTATGCCTGACAAAAGTAATTTTGTTAAATGACCATTTGAATAATGGGTTAATGAAAAAATAACTATTGCAATAATAAAGCCACCAGCAAACGCGGCTATCAGATAACCATAGTCACTTAACAGTGAAGAACTGGGGAAGGGAAGAACAATAAAAAGCGCAACACCAAGGGCTGCTCCGCTACTAATGCCAAGTAAGCCGGGATCGGCTAATGGGTTACGAAATAGCCCTTGCATAATAGCACCCACAACGGCTAATGCACAGCCGACTAATAATGCCAGCAAAATACGGGGTAAGCGAATAGTTAACCAAATTTGCCAATGATTATCGGTTAATGGTTGTTGCCAAAGTGTGTTAAACGACAAAGCCATTGCACCCACATTTGCCGCCAGTAAGGTAATTAAAATAACAATACAAAATAAAATGAATAAGCCCAATTTTGGATAAGCGAATTGTTTCATCATTTATTGGTTTTTTCCAAAGTATCAAGTATTTGTTTCATAACGCTAGGCGTCGACAAGCCAAATCCGAGCAGCCCTAAATCATTAACGACGAGTAATGCTTTGTTTTTTCCGGCAGGTGTCATATTAATACCCGGCAATCGCCAGACTTTTTCTATTCCACCTAAAGAGCGGAGCCCTTCAAGAGTAATTAAAATCCAATTAGGTTGGCTGGCAATGATGGCCTCTTGAGAAAGTGGCAGATAACCATTAAAACCTTGCAATGCATTTTTGGCCCCGACCGTTGAAATAATACTATCTGCCGCGGTGCGTTGACCGGCGACTAGCGGTACAGTTCCATTATGGCTAAATATGAAAATGATTTTTTGTTGCAAAGGAGCAGTATTAATTAATGACAATTGCTCATTAAATTTATCGATGAGTTGTTCACCTTTTTGTGGCTGCTGGATAGCGTTAGCAATGGTGCGAATTTTTTCTGGTATGGCTGCCAGAGAAGGTGTTTCTGTTACTTTTATTATTTTCACTCCTGTTTGTTGAATTTGTTTTAGGACTAAATCGGGTTTAGCTTGTTCACTTGCTAAGATTAGTGTCGGGTATAGCGAAAAATGCCTTCAGCATTTAACATACGCATATAGCTTACGTCAGGAAGCTTTAATACCGATTCTGGTTGACGACTGGTACTATCTCGAGCAATAACCTGTTTCCTTCATTAAGGGCATAGATAATTTCAGTAATATCCCCTCCAAGGGTAATAATGCGTTCATTTGCCTGAGAATAAGGAATGAGTAAAAATATGATGATGGAGAGAAGCCCTAATTTCATATTAAGTTTAACTCCTGTCATTATATTTTAGTTAAGGTTGAAATTTGCTTTTGCCAATCTAATTGTTCAGGTTCTCCTTCGGTACGTTGACCAAATAGTTGAATGACTTGATTGCCATAGTGATCAAAAATTTCCAGGCTGGTGACTATACCATCCTTGGTTGGTTTACGTGTTACCCAACTGTTAGCGATGCCAGTTTCAATCACATTGAGGGAGAATTTTGTATTTAAAACATTAATTTTTTGTAGCGAGCTTTGTTTGTCATGATAAGCCGCCAGTTTTTGAATGCATCCGGTAAATATTTGCATGCATCCAAGGTTACCAACGAAGATCATAATTTCATTTTGTTGATTAAAGGCGGAGTGCAGGATGTGATAGAGAGAATGATTATTAACCTGATAAGCAAGTTCGTCGCTAACTGCGGCGAAGATTTGTTGCCGTTTGACATTATGTTTTTGCAATAATTGAAAAAATTGATGAATATTTGTCATATTGCTCCAATCTGTTTCTAGTTGTTTTTTTACCGCTTCGTTAATATGTGGTGGTTGTTGATAGGCAGTAATAGGACGCAAATTTAATGGCGGATTGGCGGTCATTTGATATTGATTGATTAACTTATACCAAACAGCCATATTGGTTTTTTCAGTGGCATAGATCTTATGTACGGTATTACCATAATGATCAAAAACCTGAATACTGTGCTGTATATTATCTGAAAATGTCTCAGTTAAGGCAAAGCTGATTGCCCAGTGATCAAGAAAAATACGCAAATCCAGTTCTCTGGGATTAAGAACAATACCAGTCAGGTTGTTTAAACGAATATTTTTGAATTCACCGATATGGATATGAGTGGCATATTTATTATTGGTAATTGCTTTTATTTCACCTAGATTTGCTAATTCAGGTAATAATAGTGTTGGGTTTATATTTAACCGTTTAGCATCATCAGCATTTGCACATGCATAAATCAATTCTGCTTCTGTGACATTTAAATAGTTTACCGATTCTGCCATTGATTGCAGATTATTCTGCTGTTTTGCCTGCTGGTAGCGGTTATAAAGTGAATCGTTCATACTTTCATTTCCTTATTAGGTATATTGTGTTGATCCATAATTTATTTATTACTATCACTAACCTGCTATGCCTAATGTTGGACATAGGTGTAAATTGTAGGGTCTCTCTGATTTATTAAATTTAAAATCCTGTTTGTCATTACTAATAGCTTAAATAGAAATCTTTAGCTCTATAAACCACTTGTTGCTGTAGATTGTCTGATTTTTATTATTTTGTTTGTTTTTTGAGCTAAAAAACGTATTTATGACAAAATTTTGCTCTGATAGAGAGAGATTTCGCAATAAAATTAATTGTCATGAGTAAAATAAATAAGTAATTACTTATGACTTGCTATTACGTTAATAAAAATAATTACCAGCGATAATTAATTTTAAAATGTATATTCCTACCTTCCTGTGGAATACCTAATGATGAGGTGTAGGACTTATTAAATGCATTGGTTAATGATAGGGTGGAATTTATGCCTGATAACCGCCCATTTCCTTGATAATATAGATAGAAGTCATTGGTACCATAACCCGTTTGTTGAGTGATAGGATTCCAATATTTATCTTTACCTCTATGGTCGCCAGAGCGATTAGTTCTGGCGGCAAACTGTCCAACCCAGCCCAATGAAAAACCGCTATTAGCCAGTGGTACATCAAGTGAAGCCGTCAAACTTTCTGGTCGAATCGATGAAATGCTCATACCAGATGTGGTGTCTTTCGCATGAGTTCGATTGTAAGCGAGAACAGCATTGAACCAAGGAGTGGTATAATAATTCTACTATCTATACCATGGATAACCACAGATGGTGTATTGATACTTAATGTGTCTAGCCTCTGGCCATCAATGATGGTTGTTATATAATCAGTTGCTTTAGTATCAAAAACAGTTGTGCGCCATTGCAAACTATCATTAGCCAGCAATTTATTATCAAGATGTAACCTTAATCCATATTCAATAGTGTGGTTGCGTTCAGGTCGTAAATTAGGGTTGGGTTTGAAATAACTACCGGGGAAGTGTCTTGAATCGTTATAAATTTCACTTAATCTTGGGGCTCGGTAACCTTCGGCATAAGAGGTAAAGAGTTCCAACCAATTTGTTGGGTTAATACTGATAGCAGCACGAGATGTCCATTGAGAATCCTGGTTGTTGCCGTGTTTATTACTATCATTTTTATAGTTCGTATAGCGGGTACCGGCAGAAAATGTAATAGGAAGTTTATTTAATGTTATTTCATCCTCTAACCAAACAGCAATATTACGTAATGTCGCTACTGGAAAGTGATTAGCTTGTTTATTAGACTGTTGCTGTTGTTGATAAAATTCGCTACCAATGTTGAATTGGTGAGCAGCAAACTGATTATGATCCCAGGTAAAATAGTTAGTTATCCTGCTTCCTTGGATATTAAGTGAACGGTTTTCATCATTGTTTTTATTAATAGGTTTTTGTTTGATCATGAGTTTACTGTAGTAAAGATCCCAATCTATAAGCCAATTTTTCGTATGAAGAGGATAAATTTTTTGTGTCAATTGAATATCATATTGTTTGGTATTCCGATCATAGTGGCTATTTGTGTAATAGTTAGGTTTGACAACTTCTGGGTTTCTAAGTTGTATTCCATCATTTTGATAATAGCGTAATTGAGCTGAAATCATATATGACGGAGTAATTGCCCAGTTGCCCTTGGCGAGTAGACTGTGAATATCCTCCTTGTATCTTGAAAACGGTTTAAAATAGTTACGATTAGATTTGGTAAGGTGCATGCAGCCCGATTCCTCCTTGTATCTTGAAAACGGTTTAAAATAGTTACGATTAGATTTGGCAAGGTGCATGCAGCCCGATTCCTCCTTGTATCTTGAAAACGGTTTAAAATAGTTACGATTAGATTTGGCAAGGTGCATGCAGCCCGATTCCTCCTTGTATCTTGAAAACGGTTTAAAATAGTTACGATTAGATTTGGCAAGGTGCATGCAGCCCGATTCCTCCTAGGGTTTTAAGCCCGTTAATTAGCGACCGGCGCATACACTGAGTCACTCATCTGAAACCCGAACAGTTGTCCGTACTCCATAACGCATTTGCAAGGATGGGTAATCATGAGTCAGCCAAATCCACTTTGTGTGGGTATTGATGTTTCTAAAGCAACGCTGGACATAGCAGCCAGCTGTGATATTGCACAGTTTACGGTCAGTAATGACTCTGACGGTTTTGATGCCATTATCGCCGAATTGAGAAAGCATTCGGTGGTGTTGGTTCTGATGGAGGCAACTGGCGGGCTTGAAGCTACTGTGGCCTGCTCGCTCCAGGCTGAAGGCTTTGACGTCACTGTGATCAATCCCAGACAATCCCGAGACTTTGCCCGCGCTATGGGCTATCTGGCAAAAACTGACCGTATTGATGCCAAAGTGCTTGCACAAATGGCAGAGGTTATTAATCGACATCCGGAGCGAGAGCGCTTTATCCGGACTCTGCCAAATGCAGAACGTCAGGTTCTTGCTGCGATGGTCGTACGCAGACGCCAGTTGATTACAATGTTGGTGGCAGAACGTAATAGGCTGTATACTGCACATCCACAGAATAGAAAAAGCATCAACATCATCATCAAGGCGCTGGAAGATGAACTTGCCAGAATCGATGAGGATATGAACAACCACATAAGGAACCACTTTAAGGATCTGGCCGCTAGGCTGAGCAGCATTAAAGGGGTTGGTACCATGACAGTTGCTGCGTTGTTGGCGGAGCTTCCCGAACTGGGCAGCCTCTCGAGGCGAGCTATTAGCGCGCTTGTAGGCGTTGCCCCCATAAACCGGGACTCGGGTACCATGCGTGGTCGGCGAACCATATTTGGCGGAAGGGACGGAGTCCGAACAGCACTTTATATGGCCGCGCTTGTAGCAACTCGCTTTAATCCGGTGATAAAAGCCTTTTACATGCGTCTGCTTGCAGCGGGAAAAGCCAAAAAAGTGGCGCTGGTCGCCTGTATGCGCAAGCTGCTGACTATCCTGAACGCGATGCTCAGAAAGAACGAAGAATGGAATGAGTCGTACCATCACGTTTCTCCATAATTTTAACGTTCAAGACAGTTGCTTATTAAAAGGAATTGAGCCATCACTGAGATGAGGCGATCCTTTTGATCTTGTACTAAAGGCAATCAATCCATCAGTGTCGTCAGTTCTACCAAATAATAAGCTACCATATTGATATCCCTGATCATTATGGCTATAGCCTAAGGTTAGAATAGCACCATGAGATTGCTCTGGAGCCAGCAGATCTCGTGCATTAACTGTTTTTAAGGCGATAGTACCACCAAGGGCTCCACTACCATCTTGTAGGCTATTACTACCTTGAATAGCAATGATTTTTTTTATAAACATTGGGTCTAGAAAGGTGCCGGTGATTGTTCCAGCATCAATATCTTGCCGAATACCGTCAATGGTTATGAGAACCCCGGAACTTTCATAACCTCGCATGTTTAAATTTTGGCCATTAGTACTACCAAAGCCAGAGAGGCTGACACCGGGAATGTTTCTTAATAAATCTAATGCGTTAGATGCATATTGATATTTTGGCTTGCTAGTATCAATTACCGTATATGTTTTAGCGGTAGTGGATATATTTGGCATTGCTTGATCAGCGTATACGGTAATGGTTTTATCGTCTGCTTTTGCCCAGGATGGCTGCGGAATCAGCATTCCGATGATACAAGGTACGCCATATAGTGAATATTTAATATAATTAATTGATTTTAAGGCGGTTTTTTTCTTGAGACCCATAGGTATCCTTCCCTATTGTTATAATAGATCTAAAAATTAGCTGCCTGATAGTAGTTAGGTGGCTTGGTTTTGATTATTTTATTTGGTTAATATTAATTTTCCTGCTCTGGTCTGGCGTAATTGATAAATTTCACCTTGATGGTAGATATTAGCAACTCCTTTTTGATCCAATAAATGTTGGCTATTGATGGTATTAATCATCTGGGTTGTTATTTGTTTTACATCTGAATTTAGTAAATTACTTTGTCTGAGTTTGTTCATATCGAAGAGGTATAACTAAATAATGGTAATGATAATTATTATTGTTTTGTTGTTAATCAAGGTTTTTCATCTGCAGATAAACCGTGATAAAGTGAAATAATGATAAATAATTAAGAAATTTATTTTAAAAACAACAAAATAGAATTATTCTCATAAAGGATGGTTGAAAGAATATAAATAATTTTTATAAAGCAGGATTATTATTTTAGATGGTATTAGAATAATCAGTAATATTTATCTGTTTTTTATAGTTTTTTATTCATTCTTTGAGCAATAAAATAGATAATAAATATGTTTTTTAATCTAAATGCAATTATATAATAAAATGTTATTATTTTAAATAATAGATTTTATTTGTTTATATTATAGTCAAAATATATCGTTCAAAACTTTTATTTGATTTTCATGGTATTCCATTCACTTATTTATTGTTAACTTTAGGTTATTTTTACTATTTTATTTATATTCAGTGACGTTAAAAAAATAACATAGTTGAAATTTGTAAATTATATGTTTAATTATAGCTGGACGGATGACAGACCAGATTATGATATAGAATAAGGTTTATTTACTGTTATATAATAGAAATCAAATAATAATATATGGTATTAGATAATCAATTGAGTGGTAAATGAATAACAGGTAAAATTTATGCATGTTTTATTATTAATCAATGTTTGGCAGGCTTAATTAAAAATATGAATATTTATAGGTAAGTATCTTACTTTATAGCAGATGCGCTTTAGATTATTATAAATAAAAGTCAATAATATCATTATAAATCAATTGATTATCATTAATATTACTATTTGCAATAGAAAAAAAAAGCCTATCATGGGCTGACAGGCAAAGACTACACACAGCAATATTCTGTAGGTTTCATGATTTTTTATTGCATAATAATGCTAGGAATATTGAAACCAATAATTTATAAAGAGGTTAATCTATAAGCATTATATTAAGATAACTCTAAGGTTTTATCACTAAGAATTATCTCAATAAAAATTTAACTTTATAGTATAATTATATAAGATTATTATTTAATCATACTAATGTTAAAATTAATGAAATTTAATTGTACGGTATTAATCGGTATTTTGGAAAATTTTTAGCGCAACAAATTTCAAATAATTTAAGTATAATGATTAACAAGAATATTAATTAAGTCAATCATTTTAATTTAAGGATCTTTCTTATATAAATTAGATTTGGTTAAATTATTTGATAACTTAGTTGGTTTCGAAACCTCATTCATCCAGGCGGTTAGTAAATTATGTGAGACAGCTAAAACGACTGGACCAATAAAAAGACCAATTACGCCAAATGATAAAATTCCACCAATAGCGCCAATCAAAATAAGTATCATTGATAAATTCGCCCCCATTCTTATTAAAATAGGACGTAGTACGCCATCCATTGTTGCGACAATTATGCTCCATACAATCATAATAATGGCCCAGCTGGTATTGCCTGACCAGAATAACCATACTATGGAGGGTACCATAATCAATAATGGTCCAAGTTGGGCAACACAACATACAAAGATAAGAATTGTTAATATCGCAGCATAAGGAATATCTGCTAAAGCTAAACCAATACCACTGGTAATTGCTTGTATTAATGCGGTAACTACTACACCTAATGCAACAGCGCGAATTGATTGGCCTGCAAGTAGGATCGCGGTATCGCCTCGCGTACCTGCCAGGCGAATGGCAAAATGCCGAATACTTAATATAACACTTTCTCCCTGCAAATAGAGTAATGCACTAAATAGTAACATTACGACAAGATGAAACACGAAACGCCCGGCATTAATGGCTTGCGCTAAGAACCAGCTGGTTGCTTCTCCAACATACGGTTGTAGTTTAGCAATTAATGTATTACCGCCATTAGCGACCAATGTATGCCAACCATATGACAAGATGTCATTATGGGCAAAATGGTGACTTTGGTTGTTTTCAACGCTAAGTTTAATATGACTAAAATGACTATTATCACCTATATTAGCGGTCAATCGACTGCCTGTCAGATGCGGCTTATCATCAACAGAAACAAAATGTTCAACAACCTGCGATTTGCAATTGGCACCAATCTCTAAATGATAGCGATAGTGACTAGTATTAACATAATTATGGTGATTTGAACCAGAGGTAATATTCAATATATAGAGCGGTTTTTCTACCTGTTGATTAGCGGCCAATTTAATCATTAGGGGTTGAGCGGCCAGACTCTCAGTTAAATACAGGAATATTTCATCGGTCACGATAGGCGCTGGAAGCTGTGCTTGCGCATCCATCATTTGAATTTGATAAGGACCAAAGTTATCACTACTTAAGTCAGGGATAAGACATCCATCAAACAAAACAATTCGCCAGCCGTCAAGGGAGATAGCCAGCTGTTTTAATTGCTCAGCAGTAATTGTGTTAACTTTATCACTATTTAATTGGTATTGAGCGTTAAGTACTTTTGCCAACGGCGTATAATGCCACTCTTCATGGCGAAATGGCGGAAAACCAATTTTCTCTACCTGCTGCCAATAGGCCTGAGCTTGTTTTTCATTTGCTCTCTTACTGGCATAAAAAAGTGTCGCAAAGCTTTTTAGCGCCTGTTGATTTAACTTTGTGACTTGCTGCTGTTTTTCTGCTCTTTCACTGTTGGTCAATAAGCCAGCCATAGCCTTGTACCTCCAGTTTTTTGGCCAAGGTAAAATCACCTGATTGAATAATTTTGCCTTGATGGAGAACATGAACAAAATCAGGCTGTACATAATCCAAAATACGCTGATAGTGAGTAACGATGATAAAAGCTCTTTCAGGGCTACGAAGTGAGTTCACGCCATTAGCCACAACTTTTAAGGCATCAATATCAAGACCCGAGTCAGTTTCATCTAAAATACATAACTCAGGCTCTAACGCTGCCATCTGTAAAATATCATTGCGCTTTTTTTCTCCACCAGAGAAACCGACATTTACTGATCGAGTAAGTAAATCTTTCGGCATATCAAGTAGTTCAATTTTATCTTCAATAAAATCCTGAAAATCAAATCTATCTAGTGGTGGCTGCTTACGATACTCTCTTACTGCATTAACCGAGGTTTGTAAGAAAAATTGATTACTTACGCCAGGAATTTCCACTGGATATTGAAAGGCTAAAAATATACCTTCTCCTGCACGTTCTTCCGGCGATAACTCAAGCAAATTTTTATTTTTGAATAGAATTTCACCCTGTTCTACTTGATATTCTTCACGTCCTGCCAGTGTCGCTGATAATGTACTCTTGCCTGATCCATTAGGCCCCATGATTGCATGTACTTCACCCGCTTTTACTTCTAGATTTAATCCGTTAAGAATTTGATTACCTTCAATACTGACATTTAAATTTTTAACACTTAACATTTCATTGGCCTTTGAATAACTGAGTATTCTTTTAATAGGAACCATCAACCCACACTATGCTCCAAACTAATTGCTAACAATTTTTGTGCTTCAACGGCAAACTCTAATGGTAATTCAGAAAAGACATCTTTACAGAAACCATTTACGATCATCGAAATGGCGTCATCCTCACTAATACCTCGTTGCAAACAATAAAAGAGTTGATCTTCACCAATACGAGATGTTGTAGCTTCATGCTCTAACTGTGCGCTACTATTTTTTACTTCAATATAAGGAAAAGTATGCGCGCCACATTGAGTGCCAATTAACATAGAATCACATTGGGTATAATTTCTGGCATTTTCTGCCGTCGGTAAAATCTTTACTAAACCGCGGTAACTATTTTGACTACGACCAGCTGAGATCCCTTTAGAGATGATGGTGGAATGCGTATTCTTACCAATATGGATCATTTTTGTACCGGTATCAGCCTGTTGATTACCATTGGTTAATGCCACTGAAAAGAATTCCCCCACCGAATTATCCCCTTGCAAAATAACACTAGGATATTTCCAAGTAATAGCCGAACCTGTTTCAGACTGTGTCCAGGACATTTTGGCATTCTCACCCTCGCATAAGGCGCGTTTGGTGACAAAGTTTAAAATGCCACCGGTTTCACTTTCACCACCTGAAAACCAGTTTTGTACGGTAGAATATTTTACTTCAGCATCTTTATGAATAATAACTTCAACTACCGCAGCATGTAATTGATAGCTATCTCGCACCGGAGCAGAGCATCCTTCAATATAACTAACGTAACTACCTTCATCAGCAATCAAGATAGTGCGCTCAAACTGACCGGTCTTAGCTGAATTAATACGGAAATAGGTTGATAATTCCATCGGGCAACGAACTCCTTTTGGCACATAAACAAATGTCCCATCAGAAGCGACAGCAGAATTTAATGCCGCAAAAAAATTGTCTCGATTAGAAACGACCGTACCAATATATTTTTTTACTAACTCAGGATACTGTTGGATAGCTTCACCAAAAGAGCAAAAAATAATACCCAGTTTCGCTAATTCGCTACGATAAGTTGTTGAAACAGAAACAGAGTCAAAAATAGCATCTACCGCAACCAATTTACCCTCACGGACTGGTACACCAAGTTTATTGAATGCTTCTTCAACTTCGGCGGTCAGATAATTATTGCTATGCTCATCCCCACCCGCTGCCGATGAATCAGTTTCAGTTTGACAAGTATCATCGCAACTATTGCAGGATGGCGCTGCATAATAACTATATTCCTGGTAGTTTAAATCAGGATAATAGCCTTTAAGCCAGTGGGGTTCTTCCATACCCAACCAATGTTGATAAGCCTCTAAACGAAACTGCAACATCCAATCAGGTTCATTACGTTTGGCTGAAATCGCTTTGATGACCTCTTCATTGAGACCTTTAGCTAATTCATCCGTTGCAACCTGAGTGAAAAACCCCTCTTTATAACGATGCTCCGCTATCCATTGTTGAACATCATCACCAATTTCTATATTACGCTGTGACATAATTTAATTCACTTAAATACCAAAGCTTTCACCACAACCACAAGCGTGTTGAGCCTTAGGATTATTAAATTTGAATACTTGATTAAGTCCCTCACGAACATAATCAACCTCAGTACCATCAATAAATGGCATTGCTTTTAGAGGAACAAAAAGTTTGGCGCCATTATTTTCAAACAGCAAATATTCTTTAGTTGGATTATCTATCAATGTAATGACATAACCAAATCCTGCACAACCTGATTGCTTGATATTAAGAGATAATCCCTGACTAGCAGGATTTTTTTTCATTAATTTAAGAATTTGAGCAGCTGCTTTATCGGTTATGGTAAGGCCCTGCCAAGTTGTTTCATTCAAAGAAAAAGTATCAACATGCTCTGCCATTATTGACCTCACAAAACTAATATTTTGACTAGATTACACTATCAATGTAACTAGACTTTTTTTGTTTAATATTATATATGGTAATGATAACATTTCTCACTTCAACCATTTATTTTAAGCGGATATTTTTATTAGAGTGTTTTTTCAGCAAAAAGTGGCGTTTATTTTACTGTTTTTTTACGATTCCTAATTTATCAATCATATTAACATGTTGATAAACATTAAAAAAATAAAATAAACTCGCAAATTCAGCAATATTTAACGTGACGAACAAAGTATCGCTAAATCATCGAGTTTTTGTCGTTTAGTTATCTTTAAGTGCTAATCATTAAATGATTACTGTTGTCAAACGACAAATACAACTCAGTCTTAATTGTTCATCAAAGATTTTTATCGACCAGACTTGTCGCCGGCGACCTAGATGAATTGCACTACATACGCCACGTACTTTTCCTGAAGATACCGGCCTAATATGGCTAGCATTAATTTCGGTGCCAACTACTTTTTGATTATCTTGAGTGCAGAGATAACCAGCTATCGAGCCTAACGATTCGGCTAATACCACCGAAGCACCACCATGTAGTAATCCAAACGGCTGCATGGTACTTTGATCAACCGGCATTGTTGCTTCAATAGTATCGTCACTGATACTTAACATAACAATCCCTAAATGGGATAACATGCTGTTATCACTCCAACTATTAATTTCTTCGAGGGTATAAGAACGCTGCCAAATCATTTAAATATCTCCAATAACGCTTGTAAAGGATGTTTTATTGTTTCATTTTCAATTCGTTTTACTTGACTGCGACAAGAGTAACCTGTTGCTAGACAACGTGTTTTGGGTAATTTTTGTAATCGATTTCCCCAAGATAAGGCATAAATTCCCTTTGAATTAGCCAGATGTTTAACCTCATGACCATAAGTTCCTGCCATGCCGCAACAACCAACATTAACATTAATAAGTTGACGACCAAACTGAGCAAAAATTTTAATCCATTGTTGGGCACTATCAGCTAACAATGACATTTCGGTACAATGCCCTAATAGATACCATTTTTCAGCCGTTAACTTCGCTGCTGGCTTTGGCGCTAATACTGTCATCAGCCACTCATTAACTAATTTAACTTCGAATTTATCCCGTTTATTACCAAGGATCTGGCTATATTCATCGCGATAACAGAGCACTAAGGCTGGATCAATACCGACCATCGGAATTGATAATTGCGCTAAGCGGTTAAGAAAATCCGCTGTTTTTTGCGCTGTTTTGGCAAAACGGGTTAAATATCCTTTAATATGCAACGCTTTTCCATTAGCAGAAAATGGCAACAATATAGGCCGATAACCTAATATTTCAATTAAATGTATAAAATCTGCAACTACCCTTGCATCATAATAACTAGTAAATGGATCTTGGACGACAAAAACAAATTGGCTGCGAGTCTCTTCAGGTAAGCTTTCTAATTGTGGCAATGACAGAGACAATGCTGCATGACCAGCCAATTGTTGTTGTAAACTGGGTGTAGACAGTTGAGGAAAATCCGTTAGTCCAATCACCTTGTGACCTAGGGTTTGTATCCACCCTTGCCGTAATATAAAATTAAACCAGCGTGGTTGTTTTGCCATCAGCGGCAAAGTTAATTCAATATTGGCAACCACGTAGTCACTAATTGGTCGCAAATAACGACTATAATAGAGGGCTAAAAATTTTGCCCTAAACGTGGGAACATCAATTTTAACTGGGCATTGGGTTGAACACGCTTTACAGGCTAAACAACCCGCCATCGCCTCTTTTACTTCATGGGGAAAAATCATACTGTCCACTCTTAGCTCGCAAGGTATGGTATAGGCGTGTTATTTTTTGCAGCCAAGAGAGTTTATAACTATTAATATCTTCTGCAAATAACGCTAAGTTTACGCCTTGCTTAACCTGTAATCTTAACCATTCTCGCATTAATGTTGCTCGGCCTTTTGGCGAATGAATTCGTTGCTGGGAAATTTTCATTGAAGGACACATTGGACTATTAACGTCAAAATTAAAGCACAAGCCATTACCATTACAGGCCATAACCTGCTCAAATGTTTCCCTCACTTTGATCGGGATAGTGCGATCATAAGTTCCTCTTTTTACAGCATCGATAGGCATTAACGGGAGCGCTACATTAATTGATGAGCATATTTTTCCTGGGTTTAATTGATTAAAGGGATCAAATGCGGTTTTAATTTGACAGAGTATTTGATAAAGCTTTTCACCAAAAAATTGTGGGCCATAGGCGGAGCGAAAACCTTTACCGTGTTCCCCCCATAATAAGCCGCCATATTTAGCAGTAAGTTGAGCAATTTGATCTGAAATTTGTTTCATTAATACTTCTTGTTGAGGATCACACATATCCATCACCGGGCGAACATGTAATACCCCTGCATCAACATGTCCAAACATGCCATAAGCTAAATTATTGCGGTCAAGCAACGCACGAAATTCAGCAATGTAATCGGCTAAATGCTCCGGTGGCACGCAAGTATCCTCTACGAACGGTATCGGTTTTGCTAATCCTTTGGTATTAGCCAACAGGCCAACTGCTTTTTTTCTCATTCGTATAGATATTTTCAATATCTGCTAATTGATGGCATATATGATAATCAAGGATCCCCGAATTACCGGCTTGAATTAACTTATCCAATTGTGAACATAAACGGGTTAATTGTTGATTAATTTTTTCTTCACTATCCCCACTAAATTCAACAATATTTAATGCTGATAATTTTTTGTCATCAACATCGTTAATTAATTTACTCACTGAATGCCAGATAATATCATCACGCGCTAAAGAGAGGATTTTAGTATCAACCGTTTCCACTGATAATGCTTTGGCTGCCACCATAACTGGTGCATTCCGTAACGCTGAATCAAATGAGTCATACTTTATATTAACTAATCGTCTTATTTTAGGTAATGGAGTAATATTTAGCTTAGCTTCGGTAATGAAAGCCAGCGTCCCTTCAGAGCCGGTTAAAATTCGGGTTAAATCAAATTGCGTCATAGTATCGTCAAACACGTGTCGCAAATCATAACCGGTTAAAAATCTATTTAATCGCGGAAATTTAGCCAAAATTAGCTGTCGCTGCTGACGACAATGGTGATAAACGGTGCTATATATGCGACCAATAGTTGATTGCTGCTGTGAAAAACGCTCCGCCAACTCAACTGTCATCGGATAGGTTTCTAATACCTCTCCACCAAGTAAAATAGCTTTAACACTCAGTACATGATCCGATGTTTTACCATAAACTAATGAGCCTTGACCTGAGGCATCAGTATTGATCATGCCACCCAAAGTGGCTCGGTTACTGGTTGATAATTCAGGTGAAAAGAAATAACCATAAGGTGCCAAAAATTGGTTAAGTTGATCTTTTATCACACCAGCTTCGACTCTAACCCATTTTTCTGCCACATTAATTTGCAAAATTTTTTGCATATAGCGCGACATATCAACCACAATGCCTTCAGTCAAAGCCTGGCCATTGGTCCCTGTGCCACCACCTCTGGGTGTAAAGGTTAATGACTGAAATTGTTTATCAATGGCAAGTTTCGCCAACAATTGAACATCGCTAGTCGAACGTGGATAGACAACAGCTTGAGGTGTAAGTTGATAAATACTATTATCTGTTGCCATTGATAAACGTTCAGCATAACTGGTGGTTAAATCTCCGCTAAAACCTCGGTCTTTTAATGTCGTTAAATAGGTTGTTATCTGCTGACTGATTTGATGAGCGCGTCCTATACGTGGGATCATTATACTAGTAACTCTTTTTAATTAGTGTTCACTTTGCAATTTATGTACTATCTTTAATTGAGAGTACATACCAGACAAAATTTGGTAATTAACATTTTGTAAACAATACAATTTCCATCATCACCCTACTTTTATTAGATACAAAAAACATGATTAATCATGTAATAGACAATTGATAATATGCACCCATCATTCTTTATAATCAGGCTAATATATGGAAAAAGCGCAATCCCCTAATGATTTACCCAAATTCATTTTTAGCATAATTGCTATTTTATTGATGATAGCTGCATGTTTTTGGGTATTGAAACCATTCATACTTGGTTTTCTCTGGGCAGGCATGGTGGTTATTGCAACCTGGCCATTATTTAAAAAAATTGAAAGTAAACTATGGCATAAAAAATGGCTAGCAAGTATAGCGATGACTCTATTAGTAATATTATTATTTGTTATTCCTTTTGCAATACTAATTGGTAGCATTATTCAAAACAGTGGCCCACTGATTGAATGGGCAAAATCACCAACTGAAATTAGATTACCCGAGCTATTGTGGTTAAAAAACCTACCCTTTATAGGTAATAAACTCTTTTATGGTTGGCATACATTGGTCGCTAATGGCGGTAATACATTAATTGCTAAACTACAACCGTATGTTGGAGAAGCAACCAGCTGGTTCTTAGCGCAAGCCATTAATGCCGGGCGTTTCGTGTTTCATCTTGTCGTAATGTTACTATTTAGTGCATTACTCTATTTGCAGGGAGAAAGTGTTATATTAAGTATTCGGCATTTTGCCATTCGCCTGGCAGGTACGCGAGGCGATACCGCGATCCTACTTGCAGGCCAATCAATTCGCGCTGTTGCATTAGGTGTAGTAGTTACCGCATTAATACAAGCAATTACCAGTGGTATTGGTTTAGCTTTAGCAGATATTCCTTATGCTGCGATATTAACAATTCTTATCTTTGTATGTTGTGTTGCCCAACTTGGACCATTATTGATTATGGTACCCTCCATAGTATGGTTATTCTGGTCAGGCAATACCAGCTGGGCCATTATTATGATTGTATGGAGCATAATTGTCGCAACAATGGATGGCGTACTACGTCCTATTTTAATAAGAATGGGGGCGAATTTATCAATGATACTTATTTTGATTGGCGCTATTGGTGGAATTTTATCATTTGGCGTAATTGGTCTTTTTATTGGTCCAGTCGTTTTAGCTGTCTCACATAATTTACTAACCGCCTGGATGAATGAGGTTTCGAAACCAACTAAGTTATCAAATAATTTAACCAAATCTAATTTATATAAGAAAGATCCTTAAATTAAAATGATTGACTTAATTAATATTCTTGTTAATCATTATACTTAAATTATTTGAAATTTGTTGCGCTAAAAATTTTCCAAAATACCGATTAATACCGTACAATTAAATTTCATTAATTTTAACATTAGTATGATTAAATAATAATCTTATATAATTATACTATAAAGTTAAATTTTTATTGAGATAATTCTTAGTGATAAAACCTTAGAGTTATCTTAATATAATGCTTATAGATTAACCTCTTTATAAATTATTGGTTTCAATATTCCTAGCATTATTATGCAATAAAAAATCATGAAACCTACAGAATATTGCTGTGTGTAGTCTTTGCCTGTCAGCCCATGATAGGCTTTTTTTTTCTATTGCAAATAGTAATATTAATGATAATCAATTGATTTATAATGATATTATTGACTTTTATTTATAATAATCTAAAGCGCATCTGCTATAAAGTAAGATACTTACCTATAAATATTCATATTTTTAATTAAGCCTGCCAAACATTGATTAATAATAAAACATGCATAAATTTTACCTGTTATTCATTTACCACTCAATTGATTATCTAATACCATATATTATTATTTGATTTCTATTATATAACAGTAAATAAACCTTATTCTATATCATAATCTGGTCTGTCATCCGTCCAGCTATAATTAAACATATAATTTACAAATTTCAACTATGTTATTTTTTTAACGTCACTGAATATAAATAAAATAGTAAAAATAACCTAAAGTTAACAATAAATAAGTGAATGGAATACCATGAAAATCAAATAAAAGTTTTGAACGATATATTTTGACTATAATATAAACAAATAAAATCTATTATTTAAAATAATAACATTTTATTATATAATTGCATTTAGATTAAAAAACATATTTATTATCTATTTTATTGCTCAAAGAATGAATAAAAAACTATAAAAAACAGATAAATATTACTGATTATTCTAATACCATCTAAAATAATAATCCTGCTTTATAAAAATTATTTATATTCTTTCAACCATCCTTTATGAGAATAATTCTATTTTGTTGTTTTTAAAATAAATTTCTTAATTATTTATCATTATTTCACTTTATCACGGTTTATCTGCAGATGAAAAACCTTGATTAACAACAAAACAATAATAATTATCATTACCATTATTTAGTTATACCTCTTCGATATGAACAAACTCAGACAAAGTAATTTACTAAATTCAGATGTAAAACAAATAACAACCCAGATGATTAATACCATCAATAGCCAACATTTATTGGATCAAAAAGGAGTTGCTAATATCTACCATCAAGGTGAAATTTATCAATTACGCCAGACCAGAGCAGGAAAATTAATATTAACCAAATAAAATAATCAAAACCAAGCCACCTAACTACTATCAGGCAGCTAATTTTTAGATCTATTATAACAATAGGGAAGGATACCTATGGGTCTCAAGAAAAAAACCGCCTTAAAATCAATTAATTATATTAAATATTCACTATATGGCGTACCTTGTATCATCGGAATGCTGATTCCGCAGCCATCCTGGGCAAAAGCAGACGATAAAACCATTACCGTATACGCTGATCAAGCAATGCCAAATATATCCACTACCGCTAAAACATATACGGTAATTGATACTAGCAAGCCAAAATATCAATATGCATCTAACGCATTAGATTTATTAAGAAACATTCCCGGTGTCAGCCTCTCTGGCTTTGGTAGTACTAATGGCCAAAATTTAAACATGCGAGGTTATGAAAGTTCCGGGGTTCTCATAACCATTGACGGTATTCGGCAAGATATTGATGCTGGAACAATCACCGGCACCTTTCTAGACCCAATGTTTATAAAAAAAATCATTGCTATTCAAGGTAGTAATAGCCTACAAGATGGTAGTGGAGCCCTTGGTGGTACTATCGCCTTAAAAACAGTTAATGCACGAGATCTGCTGGCTCCAGAGCAATCTCATGGTGCTATTCTAACCTTAGGCTATAGCCATAATGATCAGGGATATCAATATGGTAGCTTATTATTTGGTAGAACTGACGACACTGATGGATTGATTGCCTTTAGTACAAGATCAAAAGGATCGCCTCATCTCAGTGATGGCTCAATTCCTTTTAATAAGCAACTGTCTTGAACGTTAAAATTATGGAGAAACGTGATGGTACGACTCATTCCATTCTTCGTTCTTTCTGAGCATCGCGTTCAGGATAGTCAGCAGCTTGCGCATACAGGCGACCAGCGCCACTTTTTTGGCTTTTCCCGCTGCAAGCAGACGCATGTAAAAGGCTTTTATCACCGGATTAAAGCGAGTTGCTACAAGCGCGGCCATATAAAGTGCTGTTCGGACTCCGTCCCTTCCGCCAAATATGGTTCGCCGACCACGCATGGTACCCGAGTCCCGGTTTATGGGGGCAACGCCTACAAGCGCGCTAATAGCTCGCCTCGAGAGGCTGCCCAGTTCGGGAAGCTCCGCCAACAACGCAGCAACTGTCATGGTACCAACCCCTTTAATGCTGCTCAGCCTAGCGGCCAGATCCTTAAAGTGGTTCCTTATGTGGTTGTTCATATCCTCATCGATTCTGGCAAGTTCATCTTCCAGCGCCTTGATGATGATGTTGATGCTTTTTCTATTCTGTGGATGTGCAGTATACAGCCTATTACGTTCTGCCACCAACATTGTAATCAACTGGCGTCTGCGTACGACCATCGCAGCAAGAACCTGACGTTCTGCATTTGGCAGAGTCCGGATAAAGCGCTCTCGCTCCGGATGTCGATTAATAACCTCTGCCATTTGTGCAAGCACTTTGGCATCAATACGGTCAGTTTTTGCCAGATAGCCCATAGCGCGGGCAAAGTCTCGGGATTGTCTGGGATTGATCACAGTGACGTCAAAGCCTTCAGCCTGGAGCGAGCAGGCCACAGTAGCTTCAAGCCCGCCAGTTGCCTCCATCAGAACCAACACCACCGAATGCTTTCTCAATTCGGCGATAATGGCATCAAAACCGTCAGAGTCATTACTGACCGTAAACTGTGCAATATCACAGCTGGCTGCTATGTCCAGCGTTGCTTTAGAAACATCAATACCCACACAAAGTGGATTTGGCTGACTCATGATTACCCATCCTTGCAAATGCGTTATGGAGTACGGACAACTGTTCGGGTTTCAGATGAGTGACTCAGTGTATGCGCCGGTCGCTAATTAACGGGCTTAAAACCCTAGGAGGAATCGGGCTGCATGCACCTTGCCAAATCTAATCGTAACTATTTTAAACCGTTTTCAAGATACAAGGAGGAATCGGGCTGCATGCACCTTGCCAAATCTAATCGTAACTATTTTAAACCGTTTTCAAGATACAAGGAGGAATCGGGCTGCATGCACCTTGCCAAATCTAATCGTAACTATTTTAAACCGTTTTCAAGATACAAGGAGGAATCGGGCTGCATGCACCTTGCCAAATCTAATCGTAACTATTTTAAACCGTTTTCAAGATACAAGGAGGAATCGGGCTGCATGCACCTTGCCAAATCTAATCGTAACTATTTTAAACCGTTTTCAAGATACAAGGAGGAATCGGGCTGCATGCACCTTACCAAATCTAATCGTAACTATTTTAAACCGTTTTCAAGATACAAGGAGGATATTCACAGTCTACTCGCCAAGGGCAACTGGGCAATTACTCCGTCATATATGATTTCAGCTCAATTACGCTATTATCAAAATGATGGAATACAACTTAGAAACCCAGAAGTTGTCAAACCTAACTATTACACAAATAGCCACTATGATCGGAATACCAAACAATATGATATTCAATTGACACAAAAAATTTATCCTCTTCATACGAAAAATTGGCTTATAGATTGGGATCTTTACTACAGTAAACTCATGATCAAACAAAAACCTATTAATAAAAACAATGATGAAAACCGTTCACTTAATATCCAAGGAAGCAGGATAACTAACTATTTTACCTGGGATCATAATCAGTTTGCTGCTCACCAATTCAACATTGGTAGCGAATTTTATCAACAACAGCAACAGTCTAATAAACAAGCTAATCACTTTCCAGTAGCGACATTACGTAATATTGCTGTTTGGTTAGAGGATGAAATAACATTAAATAAACTTCCTATTACATTTTCTGCCGGTACCCGCTATACGAACTATAAAAATGATAGTAATAAACACGGCAACAACCAGGATTCTCAATGGACATCTCGTGCTGCTATCAGTATTAACCCAACAAATTGGTTGGAACTCTTTACCTCTTATGCCGAAGGTTACCGAGCCCCAAGATTAAGTGAAATTTATAACGATTCAAGACACTTCCCCGGTAGTTATTTCAAACCCAACCCTAATTTACGACCTGAACGCAACCACACTATTGAATATGGATTAAGGTTACATCTTGATAATAAATTGCTGGCTAATGATAGTTTGCAATGGCGCACAACTGTTTTTGATACTAAAGCAACTGATTATATAACAACCATCATTGATGGCCAGAGGCTAGACACATTAAGTATCAATACACCATCTGTGGTTATCCATGGTATAGATAGTAGAATTATTATACCACTCCTTGGTTCAATGCTGTTCTCGCTTACAATCGAACTCATGCGAAAGACACCACATCTGGTATGAGCATTTCATCGATTCGACCAGAAAGTTTGACGGCTTCACTTGATGTACCACTGGCTAATAGCGGTTTTTCATTGGGCTGGGTTGGACAGTTTGCCGCCAGAACTAATCGCTCTGGCGACCATAGAGGTAAAGATAAATATTGGAATCCTATCACTCAACAAACGGGTTATGGTACCAATGACTTCTATCTATATTATCAAGGAAATGGGCGGTTATCAGGCATAAATTCCACCCTATCATTAACCAATGCATTTAATAAGTCCTACACCTCATCATTAGGTATTCCACAGGAAGGTAGGAATATACATTTTAAAATTAATTATCGCTGGTAATTATTTTTATTAACGTAATAGCAAGTCATAAGTAATTACTTATTTATTTTACTCATGACAATTAATTTTATTGCGAAATCTCTCTCTATCAGAGCAAAATTTTGTCATAAATACGTTTTTTAGCTCAAAAAACAAACAAAATAATAAAAATCAGACAATCTACAGCAACAAGTGGTTTATAGAGCTAAAGATTTCTATTTAAGCTATTAGTAATGACAAACAGGATTTTAAA
This sequence comes from Arsenophonus endosymbiont of Crataerina pallida, assembly GCF_964020125.1. Classification (NCBI taxonomy): domain Bacteria; kingdom Pseudomonadati; phylum Pseudomonadota; class Gammaproteobacteria; order Enterobacterales; family Morganellaceae; genus Arsenophonus; species Arsenophonus endosymbiont of Crataerina pallida. The sequence continues at coordinate 2,360,567 of NZ_OZ026540.1, forward strand.
TTTAATAAATCAGAGAGACCCTACAATTTACACCTATGTCCAACATTAGGCATAGCAGGTTAGTGATAGTAATAAATAAATTATGGATCAACACAATATACCTAATAAGGAAATGAAAGTATGAACGATTCACTTTATAACCGCTACCAGCAGGCAAAACAGCAGAATAATCTGCAATCAATGGCAGAATCGGTAAACTATTTAAATGTCACAGAAGCAGAATTGATTTATGCATGTGCAAATGCTGATGATGCTAAACGGTTAAATATAAACCCAACACTATTATTACCTGAATTAGCAAATCTAGGTGAAATAAAAGCAATTACCAATAATAAATATGCCACTCATATCCATATCGGTGAATTCAAAAATATTCGTTTAAACAACCTGACTGGTATTGTTCTTAATCCCAGAGAACTGGATTTGCGTATTTTTCTTGATCACTGGGCAATCAGCTTTGCCTTAACTGAGACATTTTCAGATAATATACAGCACAGTATTCAGGTTTTTGATCATTATGGTAATACCGTACATAAGATCTATGCCACTGAAAAAACCAATATGGCTGTTTGGTATAAGTTAATCAATCAATATCAAATGACCGCCAATCCGCCATTAAATTTGCGTCCTATTACTGCCTATCAACAACCACCACATATTAACGAAGCGGTAAAAAAACAACTAGAAACAGATTGGAGCAATATGACAAATATTCATCAATTTTTTCAATTATTGCAAAAACATAATGTCAAACGGCAACAAATCTTCGCCGCAGTTAGCGACGAACTTGCTTATCAGGTTAATAATCATTCTCTCTATCACATCCTGCACTCCGCCTTTAATCAACAAAATGAAATTATGATCTTCGTTGGTAACCTTGGATGCATGCAAATATTTACCGGATGCATTCAAAAACTGGCGGCTTATCATGACAAACAAAGCTCGCTACAAAAAATTAATGTTTTAAATACAAAATTCTCCCTCAATGTGATTGAAACTGGCATCGCTAACAGTTGGGTAACACGTAAACCAACCAAGGATGGTATAGTCACCAGCCTGGAAATTTTTGATCACTATGGCAATCAAGTCATTCAACTATTTGGTCAACGTACCGAAGGAGAACCTGAACAATTAGATTGGCAAAAGCAAATTTCAACCTTAACTAAAATATAATGACAGGAGTTAAACTTAATATGAAATTAGGGCTTCTCTCCATCATCATATTTTTACTCATTCCTTATTCTCAGGCAAATGAACGCATTATTACCCTTGGAGGGGATATTACTGAAATTATCTATGCCCTTAATGAAGGAAACAGGTTATTGCTCGAGATAGTACCAGTCGTCAACCAGAATCGGTATTAAAGCTTCCTGACGTAAGCTATATGCGTATGTTAAATGCTGAAGGCATTTTTCGCTATACCCGACACTAATCTTAGCAAGTGAACAAGCTAAACCCGATTTAGTCCTAAAACAAATTCAACAAACAGGAGTGAAAATAATAAAAGTAACAGAAACACCTTCTCTGGCAGCCATACCAGAAAAAATTCGCACCATTGCTAACGCTATCCAGCAGCCACAAAAAGGTGAACAACTCATCGATAAATTTAATGAGCAATTGTCATTAATTAATACTGCTCCTTTGCAACAAAAAATCATTTTCATATTTAGCCATAATGGAACTGTACCGCTAGTCGCCGGTCAACGCACCGCGGCAGATAGTATTATTTCAACGGTCGGGGCCAAAAATGCATTGCAAGGTTTTAATGGTTATCTGCCACTTTCTCAAGAGGCCATCATTGCCAGCCAACCTAATTGGATTTTAATTACTCTTGAAGGGCTCCGCTCTTTAGGTGGAATAGAAAAAGTCTGGCGATTGCCGGGTATTAATATGACACCTGCCGGAAAAAACAAAGCATTACTCGTCGTTAATGATTTAGGGCTGCTCGGATTTGGCTTGTCGACGCCTAGCGTTATGAAACAAATACTTGATACTTTGGAAAAAACCAATAAATGATGAAACAATTCGCTTATCCAAAATTGGGCTTATTCATTTTATTTTGTATTGTTATTTTAATTACCTTACTGGCGGCAAATGTGGGTGCAATGGCTTTGTCGTTTAACACACTTTGGCAACAACCATTAACCGATAATCATTGGCAAATTTGGTTAACTATTCGCTTACCCCGTATTTTGCTGGCATTATTAGTCGGCTGTGCATTAGCCGTTGTGGGTGCTATTATGCAAGGGCTATTTCGTAACCCATTAGCCGATCCCGGCTTACTTGGCATTAGTAGCGGAGCAGCCCTTGGTGTTGCGCTTTTTATTGTTCTTCCCTTCCCCAGTTCTTCACTGTTAAGTGACTATGGTTATCTGATAGCCGCGTTTGCTGGTGGCTTTATTATTGCAATAGTTATTTTTTCATTAACCCATTATTCAAATGGTCATTTAACAAAATTACTTTTGTCAGGCATAGCGATTAATACATTATGCGTATCTTTCATTGGTGTACTTAGCTATATTAGCGATGACCAACAGTTACGCAACTTTACATTATGGATGATGGGCTCTTTAAGTCAAAATAATGGTGCCATATTAGCCATTGCCGCCACCATCATCTCACTGACCATACTTATTACCTTACAACAAAGTAAGAAACTTAATTTATTACAATTAGGTGATGAAGAGGCCCATTATCTCGGTTTAAAAGTAAAAAAAACAAAATTTATCCTGTTACTACTTAGCTCACTTTTAATTGGTTGTGCTGTTGCGCTAAGTGGAATAATTGGTTTTATTGGTTTAGTTGTCCCACATCTTATTAGAATAAGCTTTGGCGCCAACCATAAATGGTTATTACCCGCTTGTGCTTTAGCCGGGGCCGCTTTACTACTTACTGCTGATACCATCGCTCGTACCATAGCCACACCGGCAGAAATTCCAGTAGGCTTAATTACCGGGTTAATTGGTGCCCCTTATTTTCTCTATCTTATTTTAAAACAGTCACAAGGTTAGTAATAAAATTATGTGCCGCTCTTCCCCACCTTTTATTGCAGCAAAACGACTCTGTTATAGCGTAAACAGTCAAAATATTATTGATGATTTATCACTGTCACTCTATCACAACCAAATAAGTATTATTATCGGGCCTAACGGTGCCGGAAAATCGACCTTACTACGTTTATTGACCGGCTTTCTTAAACCACATACTGGAGACTGTTTATTAGAAGGGAAATCGCTGGCAACCTGGGATATTAATAAATTATCGCGTAAACGTGCGGTAATGCGTCAACATCACCAACTCAACTTTCCGTTTACCGTTGAAGAAATTGTGGCAATGGGACGAACTCCCTATGGTAGTTATTATTTCAATCAAGCTATCGAAAGTGCATTAATACAAACAGACTGCCTGGCATTGCGTTATCGAAATTACCAACAACTTTCTGACGGAGAACAACAACGTGTTCAGCGAGCACGAGTTATCGCCCAACTTTGGCAGCCAGAGCCCAATAATAGCTACTTATTTTTGGATGAACCAACCTCGGCACTTGATCTCTATCATCAGCAGCAAAGTTTACGTTTATTACATCGATTAAATCGAGAACAATCTATTGGCATCTGTTGTGTATTACATGATTTAAACCTAGCAGCATTATATGCAGATCGCATTTATTTACTTTATCGGGGGCGACTGGTTAGTGTCGGCACGCCGCAACAAGTCATGACAGAAGACAATTTACGCCGCTGGTACAGAGCCAATCTTTATGTGAAAACTCATCCAGACAAAAATGTTCCGCAAATATTTTTACATCATTAACTAATTGATTTTGATTGATAATCGCCAGTTAAAAGCATAAATATTAAATATTGATCGCCACTAACTGAGTCTGTTTTTTTATGTTCAGCCTCAGTTTGCAAAATAAATTTAATTAATAAAATTAACCAGTACTAATCATTTTCGGCCAGTGACAACCATGTTTTCATCACCGTATCGGGATTAAGCGAAAGACTATCGATCCCTTCTTTCATTAACCATTGGGCAAAATCCTGATGATCAGAAGGACCTTGACCACAAATACCTACATACTTGCCTTGCTGTTTCGCGGCTGTGATCGCCATTGAAATTAATGCTTTTACCGCTTCATTACGTTCATCAAATAATGAAGAAATAATACCCGAATCACGATCAAGCCCGAGGGTTAATTGTGTCATATCATTCGAACCAATAGAAAATCCATCAAAATAGGCAAGAAATTGTTCTGCTAATAGGGCATTTGATGGAATTTCACACATCATTATAATTTTCAAACCATTTTCACCGCGTTTTAAACCATGATGTGCTAACTCCTCAATAACAGCTTCTGCTTGAGCTACGGTTCTGACAAATGGGATCATAATCTCAACATTGGTTAACCCCATGATATTTCGCACCCACTTGACCGATTCACACTCCAGGGCAAAACATTGGCGAAAACTATCGGACACATAGCGTCCGGCACCACGAAAACCTAACATAGGGTTTTCTTCATGAGGTTCATAAAGCTCACCGCCAATTAAGTTAGCATATTCATTTGATTTAAAATCAGATAAACGGACAATCACCCGTTTCGGCCAAAATGCTGCCGCTAGTGTTGCAATTCCTTCTGTTAAGCGACAAATGTAAAACTCAACCGGATCCTGATAACCTAACATTAGCGCTCGAATTTCAGCCTGTAACTCAGCTGTTTGTTGCTCAAACTCTAATAAAGCGCGTGGATGGACCCCAATCATGCGATTAATGATAAATTCCAAACGTGCCAAACCAACGCCATCATTAGGTAAACAAGCAAAATCAAATGCTCGATCAGGATTACCGACATTCATCATGATTTTCACCTTTAATGGTGGCATTTTATCAACCTGACAACTTTTGATTTCAAATGGCAATTTATCAGCATAAACAAAACCGGTATCACCTTCAGCGCAAGAGGCTGTCACTAATTGGCACTCTTGTAGCCGCTCAGTCGCGTCACCGCAACCAACCACAGCCGGAATACCCAATTCACGAGCAATAATCGCCGCGTGGCAAGTACGTCCACCACGATTAGTGACAATAGCAGCGGCTCGTTTCATGACAGGCTCCCAATCAGGATCGGTCATATCGGTAACCAAAACATCACCAGCCTGCACACGACTCATTTCACTAATATCGTGGATAATTTTAACTGTTCCTGCACCAATACGTTGGCCAATAGCACGCCCTTCTACTAATACCTTACCGGTTTTTTTTATTTGATAGCGTTCCATTACCTGCTGATTAGAACGGACAGTTTCAGGACGCGCCTGGACAATATATAATTTACCATTATGGCCATCTTTAGCCCATTCAATGTCCATTGGCCGGCCATAATGCTGCTCAATTAATAATGCCTGATGAGCAAGGGTTTCAACTTCATGATCCGCTAACAAAAAACTATTACGCTGTTTTTCGGCTACCTCTTCAATTCTCACCTGCTTACCATGTTGATGATTATCAGCATAGACCATACGCATTTTTTTCGAGCCTAATGTTCTGCGCACAATAGCTGGACGGCCCGCTTTTAATGTCGGTTTATGCACATAAAATTCATCAGGATTAACTGCTCCTTGAACAACCATCTCGCCAAGCCCACACGCTAAGGTAATAAAAACTACCTGATCAAAACCTGATTCGGTATCTAAAGTAAACATTACGCCCGAAGAAACTAAATCAGAACGTACCATGCGTTGAATACCAGCAGAAAGCGCGATACCACGATGATCATAACCTTGATGAACTCGATATGAGATAGCCCGGTCGTTAAATAGTGAAGCAAAAACATGTTTAATAGCAACCATTACCGCGTCAATACCTTGTACATTCAAAAAAGTTTCTTGCTGACCTGCAAAAGAAGCATCTGGCATATCTTCGGCAGTAGCAGAAGAACGTACGGCAAACGAAATATCAGACTCATCGGCGGATAATTGCAAAAAAGCCTGCCGAATATCTTGTTCTAATTTATCGCCAAAAGGGGTATCGATGATCCATTGCCGGATTTGGCTACCTGCTTTGGCTAATTGAGTTACATCGTCAATATCAATTTCATCCAATAATTGGTATATACGCTGATTAACCCCACCTTGTTCTAAAAAATCATTGAAAGCTCGGGCGGTAGTGGCAAAACCATTCGGCACCATAACATTCAGATCAGCTAAATGTGTGATCATTTCACCTAAAGAAGCGTTCTTTCCACCAACTAAATCAACATCATTCATAGTAAGCTGGTTATACCAAAGTATATTGCATGAAGTACGGCCATTATCGGACATTGAAAAAGATCCCTTATTAAAATTCATAGGAAGTGTAAATATTTTAGTTAGTTGGCAAAAATTATCTCATCATTAAGACTAACATAGTGTTGAACCAAAAATGGAATGGTGAATCGATCAAGCTCATAATAATATTTTTTAACACCAGATAATCTATCATTCGGCTAACAAATTTTTACATTTGATCTTTATTATTTTACTTTCTAAAAATAGAATTAAAGAAAAGGAAAATTAACCAATGGACAATCATCACGCCAAAAATTTAGAACGCTGTGTATTTTTTATCTCTGACGGAACCGCTATTACTGCAGAGACACTCGGGCATGCAGTTTTATCACAATTTCCGCTAAATTTTTCTTCTTACACACTACCGTTTGTCACCAGCGAAAAACGCGCCGAAGAAATAAAACAAAAAATTGAACAAATCTATTTAAAAACCCATCTCCGGCCGTTGGTTTTCTACTCGATTATCTCTCCAACAGTAAAAAAAATTATTACCAATAGTGCTGGCTGTTGTCATGATATTGTCCAATCTTTAATTGATCCGATCCAGCAAGAGATCGGCTTAAAACCCGAACCAAAGCTCAACCGTACGCATGGACTATCTAATCTAAATCAATATGATGCTAGAATTGCAGCGATTGAATATACATTAGCGCACGATGATGGTATATCACTAAAAAATCTCGATCAGGCTCAGGTTATTTTACTTGGGGTTTCGCGCTGTGGTAAAACACCCACCAGCCTCTATTTAGCGATGCAATTTGCCATCCAGGCTGCCAATTATCCTTTCACCGCAGATGATATGGATAATTTACAATTACCACTTGCATTAAAACCTTATATAAATAAACTTTTTGGTCTAACAATTAGTCCTGAGCGTCTAGCCGCTATTCGTGAAGAGCGCTATGAAAAAAGTCGTTATGCTTCTTTACATCAATGTCGGATAGAATTAACAGAGGCTGAGGCTTTATTTAGAAGACATAATATTAACTATTTAAATACAACTAATTACTCTGTCGAAGAGATTTCAGCCAAAATTATTGAAATATTTGGGCTAAGTCGTCGTATATTTTAACAATTTAAAATTAGCTGAGAAACGCTCATTACTTTAACGATATCTTAAACAACCATTAGATCCAGTTTATTTTCGGTTATGGTAATGCTAGTTTATTTGCCAGAAAATCGACTATATTGAATTATATATGAGATAAATATGTATAAAACCGATGAGTTAAGAACTCAACCTATTGATAGACTTATTACGCCTCAAGCGCTGGTGGATGAATTTCCGCTATCCAAAGAAATTATCAAAAATGTTACAACGTCACGGAAATCGATTGAGTCAATTTTAATTGGCCAAGATCAACGCCTATTGGTGGTCATTGGCCCCTGCTCTGTACATGATACCCAAGCGGCACTTGAATATGCCAAAATGTTGGCTAAATTGCGCGGCGAATATAAAGATTATCTTGAAATCGTGATGCGTACCTATTTTGAAAAACCACGTACGGTGATTGGCTGGAAAGGTTTAATTTCCGATCCTGACCTAAACAATTCGTGCCAAGTTAATAAAGGCTTGCGTTTAGCCCGTGAGCTACTAACTAATATTAATCAACTTGGACTACCAACAGCAACTGAATTTTTAGATATGATAACCGGTCAGTATGTAGCCGATCTTATTAGCTGGGGAGCTGTCGGCGCCAGAACAACAGAAAGCCAAATCCATCGACAAATGGCATCAGCGCTGTCATGTCCAGTTGGTTTCAAAAACGGTACCGACGGCAATATCAATATTGCTATCGATGCTATTCGTGCCACACGTGCCAGCCATGTATTTTTATCACCTGATAAGAATGGCCAAATGACTATTTATCAAACAAAAGGTAACCCTTATGGCCATATTATTATGCGGGGAGGAAAACGGCCTAATTATAGCGCTGAAGATATTGCCATAGCCTGTAGTCAGTTACGCAAATTGGGATTACCGGAACGATTGGTTATCGACTTTAGCCATGGTAATTGCCAAAAAATTCATCAACGCCAAATCGATGTCGCTAAAAACATTGCTCAACAATTGCAAAAAGGCTCGAGGGCTATCGCCGGCATTATGGCAGAAAGATTTCTAATAGAAGGTACCCAGCAAGTCACTACCGGCAAGCCACTTACCTATGGTCAGTCTATTACCGACCCTTGCCTAGGCTGGCAGGACACTGAACAATTACTAACTATACTTGCTGAAGCGGTAAAACATCGATTTTAGTCATCATAAAGGAGAATTTTTAAGTCACAATTAAATTAATTGTCAAACAAAATTCTTCCTTACCAATAAGTTATTTTATCTGGCCGGATTTACTGAATTTTTTATTATTAAAATACCAAATGCCCCACCATCAGCTATCTTTACCCTATACACTTGTATAATTTTTTATTGAGCCTATTTTAACAATCGCATTTACTATTTTGTCTGGTAATTAAAAATTTAACTAAAATTTACTATCAAGCCTGGCAACAAAATTATACCCATTATGCCGACTACAGAGGATATTTTTAGATGCAAAAATCTCTCGTCATCGCTAAAAATAGTGAAACTGAATTAGCCATATTGCCTGCACTGGCAAATCGACATGGGTTAATTACTGGTGCAACAGGAACAGGTAAAACTGTAACGCTACAAAAAATGGCGGAAAGTTTTTCTCAAATTGGGGTACCGGTTTTTATGGCAGATGTAAAAGGTGATCTTTCGGGTATTGGTGCAAAAGGTGTATTAACACCTAAATTGCAATCACGCCTCGAAGCGCTTGGCGTAACAGACTGGCACCCAGCTGCTTGCCCTGTCACTTTCTGGGATGTTTTTGCAGAACTTGGACACCCGGTGCGGGCAACCATCTCAGATATGGGACCATTGCTATTATCACGGTTGATGAATTTAAATGATGTGCAAAGTGGTGTATTACAACTTATTTTTAAAATTGCCGATGACAACGGTTTACTATTGCTGGACATGAAAGATCTGCGCTCTACCGTTCAATATGTTGGTGAAAATGCGAAACAATTTCAAACTGAATACGGTAACATTGCCAGCACCTCAATCGGCGCCATACAACGTGGATTATTAACCCTTGAACAACAAGGCGCTGATTACTTTTTCGGCGAACCTATGCTTGATATCGTTGATCTGATCAAAACTGATCCTAATGGCCAAGGGATGGTCAATATTCTTGCCGCAGAAAAGCTCTATAATCAGCCTAAGCTCTACGCGGTGTTTCTATTATGGTTATTATCGGAACTTTTTGAACGTTTGCCTGAAATGGGTGATGTTGAAAAACCAAAACTGGTGTTTTTCTTTGATGAAGCCCATCTACTTTTTACTAATGCACCAACAGCATTACTGGAAAAAATCGAACAAGTTGTTCGACTGATCCGTTCAAAAGGGATTGGCGTTTATTTTGTTACCCAAAATCCACTTGATATTCCCGATAATATTCTAGGACAGTTAGGCAATCGGGTTCAGCATGCATTACGAGCATTTACGCCACGTGATCAAAAAGCAGTTAAAGCAGCAGCTGAAACTATGCGAGCAAATCCAGATTTTAAAGCTGAACAGGCAATAACTGAACTTGGGGTTGGTGAAGCATTAATCTCGTTCTTAGACGAAAAAGGACGTCCTAATATAGTTCAAAGAGCTTTTGTTATTGAGCCAGACTCACGCATGGGAGTATTAACTGCCGAAGAGCGCAATCAGCTACTTAATCATTCAGATATTTATGGCAAGTATGAGAAGATGCTGGATCGCGAGTCAGCCTATGAAAAACTGACAAATCAAACAACAAAAAATACCGAAGATAATGGATTTGTCGGCGGCTTAAAAGATTTTCTTTTTGGTTCAACCGGCCCTAGAGGGGGTAAAAAAGAGGGTTTAGTGCAAACGGCAACGAAATCTGCAGTACGTCAAATCAGTAATCAAATTATTCGTGGCATTTTAGGCGGTAGAAAACGTTAAAAATAACCAATAACAAACCTGGCTGTAGCTTAAACCAGGTTTGTTAATCAAATATCCTAATGTAATAAGTAACAAGTAGTTTTATTTACATCATAAAATAGAAAAAATTACTTGTTAATACTATTTAGCAGCCAATCGCAGTCACTGTAGTACTTTCAGCTAAATAAAGATTTTTTTAATACCATTAGTTACTTAAGAAAAATCGTTGTAAGATGATTAAAACTAGCGAGTTTTCATATTGGCATCAATAACTTGATAAAATGCATTAGATGTATCATCTATGGTCCATACACCTAAAATGACCTGATAACCGGTACGTTTAGGTACTTGGCATTTCATGGTAACTTCTCGAGCAGGTACCGATCCACCATCAAATCGTGAACAAAAGGGTTTTAATTCAAATGCAGCACGACTTAATGGAGCATTAGGATCCCAATCTTGTTTGGTAATAAAATATTCCCAGCCGGTGGTTCTATGTGGGGCCGTTAATGTCCAATGGAAGATATTTTCACCTGATACCACATTAACCTTAGTCCAACGAGTTGCCGTTTGCTCATCCAATTGCTTAAACGCCCCCACACCAGCACTGGCTATTTTGCCATCAGCAGGCCTTCTTTGTGGGAAACCTTTTCGACCTTCAACTGATTGCGGTTCATACTGAATTGGGCCACAACTCTTGTTTTGCAGTGTTGAACATAAATAAGCCCGACTAGCCGGCGAATCAATATATCCATGCATAGGTTTGATTTCAGTGCCGGTACTAGCAAAACTCGAAGCACTGATTAACGTTAACGTTGCCAACAATAATTTGGTTTTCATTTTTCTTACTCCTTAAGCAATAAATTTGATTTCTGCAAAGAAATAATTAGTAATAAACACAATAACAGAGCAAAAAATTATCATCCCAGAACAAGCTCGATATCAATTTAAATTAATTATTTAACGCTTAAAAAAACACTTACAATATTTTTGACAAATAACTAATAAATATAAATAAATAAATAAATAATAATTATTTTTAACCATTTTTAATAAAAATAAAAACTTAATTAAAGTTTTATAAAACATGATTTTCATATTTAATGTTTAGTTAAAAAATAAAATAAATTTTCAAACAGCCATGTTATATAACATGGAAAAAATATTAATCAAATTAATTAGAATTGGTATTTTGCATTAATTTTTAAATAAAATATTTAATTATATTCTTATTAAAATAACAATATAATTCTCAGTAACAAAAAACCCAGTAAAAATTTTTACTGGGTTATTAATATAAAGTTATTTTGGCGAATACTTTCGATTAATTATGAATTAATAACTAAAATCATTATATATCAACAAATTGAATAATATATAGGTTTACGATAATAATTTTAAAGCCTACATGGACAAAACTAGTGTGCGAATACCCATTATTACAATACATTTTATACCTTTATAATAGCGAATATAATTACAATATAAGTAAGATGACTTAGTTTATCTTTTCTGATGTAGCCTTTTCGGTTTTATCTTCGGTAACGTGTAAAGTCAATTCGAACACTTTTTACCCGGTTCCCTGGATCGTGCATTCTGCCTTGCGTAATGCTGACATGGGCTGATTATGCTGAAACAGCTGAAGAAAATGTTGAGCAATTCCAAAGGCAGACCTAGAAGTCATCTTCGTTCCTGGCATATTAACATTGATTTGATGCTCGCGATCGAACGTTTCACCCATATCTCTAAATGTGAATTTTATCTCAAACACAATTTTAGCTCCTGCGCGCATTGCGTCTTTAAAGTGGCGTTTTTCTAGTTCCTTGGAAAACATCGGCTCAGATGCCTTCATAGAAATGTTCATAGCAATACCTATTGCGAGAAGAGCAAGCGTCTCTGCCTCACTTTGCTTATCAGGCTTCCATGCATCCCTTCGTTTAACATTTCCATGAAAATAGAAACCTCGCTTTTCAACAAGATGATTAATCACATCATCTACCGATGGCTTTGACGCTAGCAACTTAGCAGTTGCTGAGCTGCGATCATTTTTCGCAGGAATCACATCCTTGAGGGTACACTCAAGGATATCTCGAAACTTCTGATTTTTTTTAATACCGCCTGTAAACCCGCTTTTTTAAATTTTCCTTCACCATAAAGAGACTCAATCAGCAGGAACGAGTAGCGGAAAGAATTAATGAACTCCTCTGTTTCAAGTGCCTTCCGAGCACTACTCACAAGAGTAGCTTCAAATCTCGGTCCATCGTGTTTATCGGCGGCCATGATTGCGCGTGAAAGCATATCGAAAGAGAGCGGCAATGCAGGTAGCTTCCGCCCCATAGAGATGCTCTTTATAACTATCCTGGCTTCTTCCTCTGGCGTTTCGCCTTCATAATTGACATCCATTTCATCGGTGATGAGTTCGATGTCATAGAAGCATTCGAGAAACGTGGCAGCGTCTCTGAGTTGGCGTTTCACAAATATTATAAGTTGATCGCATCCGGTGATCTCCGCAACTGCCGCACCTTCACTGAGCTTCTGAAAATGCGGCGCGTATTCTAGGGGCTGTTTCTCGAAAGTGAGTTCGAGAGCTTTGGCGTAACCGTTTTCTTCTATGACTCGGAGTCCCCCACCCTGGATCGGAATTTCCCAATGGTCGTCAATGATGATTTTACGCTTAAACGGAACCATATAGCGAATTCTCATGAATTCTTAACCTTCAAATAGCATTAAACCTATACTACAAAAAATGTCATCAGATTGTCTTCTTAGCCCTCAATAACAAATTAAAGATAAAATATATATTTTCCATAAAAAACATGGTGTTAATTATAATTTGTTACTGATTCATGACAACAATTACTAGGTGTAATCATTCCCACTCAATCGTCGCTGGTGGTTTGCCGCTAATATCGTAAACTACTCGAGAGATGCCGGCCACTTCATTGATAATTCTATTTGACACCCGGCCAAGAAAATCATAGGGCAAATGGGCCCAATGGGCAGTCATGAAATCAATAGTTTCAACCGCGCGCAATGACACAACCCAGTCATATTTTCGGCCATCTCCCATTACGCCAACAGAGCGTACCGGCAGGAAAACAGTGAAAGCTTGGCTGACTTTATGATAAAGATCAGCTTTATGTAATTCTTCAATGAAAATGGCATCTGCCTGACGTAACAGATCACAATAGGCTTTCTTCACCTCACCAAGTACCCGCACACCTAAGCCTGGGCCAGGAAATGGGTGACGGTATAACATGTCATAAGGAAGTCCTAACTCCAGGCCTACTTTACGCACCTCATCTTTAAATAACTCTTTTAATGGCTCAACTAATCCCAGTTTCATTTCTGCTGGTAAGCCACCCACGTTATGGTGAGATTTAATGACATGCGCTTTGCCAGTTGCTGAAGCGGCAGATTCGATTACGTCCGGATAAATAGTACCCTGAGCCAACCATTTTACTTGCGTTTGTTTCGCCGCTTGCTCATCAAATACTTCAATAAAAACGCGGCCGATCGCTTTACGTTTTAATTCTGGCTCATCAATCCCTGCCAATGCGCTAAGAAAGCGCTCTTCTGCGGCCACATGAATAATATTAAGATCAAATTTACCGGCAAACATGGCCATAACTTGCTGCGCTTCATTTAAGCGTAACAAACCATTATCAACAAACACACAAGTGAGCTGCTTACCAATAGCACGATTGAGTAATAACGCAGTAACCGATGAATCAACACCGCCTGATAATGCCAGAATAACCTGATCATCACCAATCTGAGCCTTCAAGCGCTGTACCGTATCTTCAACAATCGCCGCCGCCGTCCAACGAGCTTCACAGCGGCAAATATCTAATACAAAACGCTGTAGAATAGCTGCTCCTTGATGAGTGTGAGTCACTTCAGGATGAAACTGAACACCATAGAAACGTTTTTCTTCATTAGCCATAATGGCAAATGGGCAGCTATCGGTACTGGCGATAACTTTAAAATCAGCTGGAATTGCCGTCACTTTATCGCCATGACTCATCCAGACATCTAGCAGTGGTTTACCATCTGCACCTAAGCTGTCATAAATATCGCGAAATAGTTCACAGGATTGTTGAATGGACACCTGGGCATAACCAAACTCTCGCTCGCCAGACACCTCAACTTGCCCACCTAATTGGATGGACATCGTTTGCATGCTATAACAAATACCTAATACCGGAACGCCAGCCTGAAAAACATATTCCGGTGCACGTGGGCTATTTAGTTCGGTGGTACTCTCCGGCCCGCCAGAAAGAATAATTCCATTAGGATTAAATTCACGGATCTGTGCCTCGGAAACATCCCAAGCCCAAAGTTCGCAATAAACGCCAATTTCACGAATACGACGAGCAATTAATTGCGTGTATTGTGAACCAAAATCGAGGATCAAAATTCGGTATTGATGAATGTCAGTTGTCATCTAAAGATAATTCCAAAACAAATAATAATTTGACGGTTTATAGCAAAAACCGCTAATAAAATAATTAACCTAAACGATAATTAGGTGATTCTTTGGTGATGGTAACATCATGTACATGACTCTCTTGGATACCGGCACCACTAATACGCACAAATTCTGCTTTGCTTCTTAATTCATCAATAGTGACACAACCGGTCAGTCCCATACAAGAACGAAGGCCGCCCATTTGCTGATGAACAATATTCTTCAAAAATCCTTTATAAGCAACCCGTCCTTCGATGCCTTCAGGTACCAATTTATCTGCAGCATTATCGGTTTGGAAGTAACGATCGGAAGAGCCTTTCGACATCGCACCTAATGATCCCATTCCTCGGTAGGCTTTATAAGAGCGTCCTTGAAACAAGATAGTTTCACCTGGTGACTCCTCAGTACCGGCAAGCATTGAGCCAACCATAACGCAAGAGGCGCCGGCAGCCAGTGCTTTAGCAATATCACCCGAGAAGCGAATACCGCCATCGGCAATTATCGGTATATTCATGCCTCTCAGCGCCTCAACGGCATCGGCAATAGCAGTGATCTGAGGTACACCAACACCAGTGACAATTCGCGTTGTACAGATAGAACCCGGGCCAATACCGACTTTCACCGCGCTGGCACCCGCTTCGACCAAAGCTTTAGCCCCTTCGCCGGTGGCAACATTACCACCAATAATCGGCAAATTAGGATATTTTGCTCTCGTTTCACGAATACGTTGTAAAACTCCTTGTGAATGTCCATGGGAAGAGTCAATTAACAACACATCAACACCGGCTGCCACTAATGCCTCAATACGTTGTTCATTATTCGCACCAGCGCCAACCGCTGCGCCCACTCTCAAGCGACCTTGCTCATCTTTACACGCATTGGGCTTGCGTTCAGCTTTCTGAAAATCTTTTACTGTGATCATACCAAATAGGTGAAAGTTATCATCAACCACCAATGCTTTTTCAATACGTCTTTCATGCAATTTCTGCAAAACCACATCACGGGATTCACCCTCTTTGACCGTGACCAAATGGGGTTTAGCTGTCATAACCGCCGTAACCGGTTGATCCAAATCCGTCACAAAACGGATATCACGGCCAGTAATGATACCAACCAATTCTTTATTATTATTAACCACAGGATAACCAGCAAAACCATTACGCTCAGCCATTTCATAAACTTCACGAATTGTGGTTTCGGGTGTGACGGTAACCGGATCGATAACGATGCCACTTTCATACTTTTTAACGCGGCGAACTTCTTCTGCTTGACGCTCAATTGGCATATTTTTATGAATAAAACCAATTCCGCCCTCTTGGGCTAATGCGATAGCTAAATCTGATTCAGTCACAGTATCCATGGCGGCAGAAAGCATAGGAATATTTAAACGGATCGAGGCAGTTAATTGAGTTGATAAATCAGCAGTATTAGGCAATACATCTGAGTGTGCAGGAACTAACAATACATCATCGAATGTTAGTGCTTCTTTCTTAATACGTAGCATAAGCAATATCTCACCAGGCAGGATTTGGAAAAAGATAAAATATTGCGGCGATATTATACATGACGAAATTTATTGACTCCAGTACTTTCTCACTAAAATTCATTTTTAGCTGACAAAAACGCATACTACTATGATCAAATTTAGATTTATGCTTGTAAATAATTTATTTATTAATCGAGTTATTTAATTAATTTTAAAGCAAATAAATATTACATGAATTAGGTACATTGCTTAATTTATTCTGACTAACCCGTCACTTTTTAAAATTGATTACTTCCTTACAATATGGTTAAAGTTAACGGCTTAAACGTAGGAAAGTTATGTTCTCCATCAATAAAATAAACTTTAATCCATTACCTAATTATCAATCCGATACCCAAAGAGCTTCTTCCCCGCTTTCGACTATTGAAAAACAACATATTTATTTTCTGAATTCACTCTATACTAATGAAAATATTAGTCACCCATTACACTCTTATGATGAAGCTTTAGCACTTTTAACACCACTCTACGATAAAGATTATATTGAAAATAAATCTAAAATTAATTTTGTATCAACAATGAATGAATACAATCAATCGGCTGCCTATAAAAAATGTAGCTTTATCGATTGGTATACTATTCGGGATTATCAATATAGCAGCCATGCTTATTAAAATAATATGCTAAAGCTAGGCACTAATTTCAATCATCATCATCCTTTAGTTAAACAACTAACTCAAGCGCTAATGCATTTATCCCTACTTGATAATTACAATAATAAATTTACCTCCACTATGCTTTATCGCGGTGAGGTCAGAAAATTGTCAGATATGATCTACTTAAAAGTAAATGGACCTTATACATCCACTTCGTTTTTCAGCACCACTAAAGAGCCCGATGGTGTAATGCCTTTCCTTAAAGAAATCCAAGCATTAGCCGATGACGAGGTTAACGTATTATATGAAATCCAGCATACCGAACCTCTAGTAGGCGCCAATATTTCCGATTTATTAAAAGATGATAAGCAAGAAGTCTTATTCTGGCCAAAAACAGAATTTATTATCACCTATATTGAATATATTGACCATAATAGAAATTTAACTGTTCGAATGAACACCGCCAATATTGAACAACATGAATGGGATAATCACTTATACGCTCTATTTTGATTCTATGTATAATAGAAATAATCGCTGCTAATATTTAGCCATTAATTTTATTTACAAGGTGTAGCTAACTTAACATGTTAACTTCAGAAAATAGTGGAATTTATTCGGTTAGCCAACTTAATCAATCGGTTCGGCAATTACTTGAACTTCAAATTGGCAGAATTTGGCTTAATGCAGAAATCTCTAATTTTTCTCAGCCAGCTTCCGGCCACTGGTATTTCACCTTAAAAGATGAAAAAGCGCAGCTACGTGCTGCGATGTTTCGCGGCCAAAATATTTGCGTCAATTTTCGACCACAAAATGGTCAACAAGTGTTAGTTCGAGCGACTGTTACCATGTACGAGCCAAGAGGAGAATACCAATTAATTATCGAAAATATGCAACCTGCGGGTGATGGATTATTACAACAACAATTTGAGATATTGAAACAGAAACTTTCAGCTGAAGGACTATTCGCACAACATTACAAACAAGCACTACCAATGCCAGCCAAACGCTTGGGGGTTATTACCTCAGCAACAGGCGCTGCATCACATGATATTTTAAATATCTTAAAACGCCGCGATCCTTCATTACCTGTCATTATTTATCCCACCGCCGTGCAAGGAGAAGATGCACCACGACAAATTATTCGTGCTATTGAGTTGGCCAATCATCGCCGAGAGTGTGATGTCCTAATTGTCGGCCGAGGTGGTGGTTCATTGGAAGATTTATGGGCTTTTAACGATGAAAGGGTCGCCAGAGCAATTTTTGCTAGTCAGTTACCAATTATTGCAGCGGTTGGTCATGAAACCGATGTAACTATTGCTGATTTTGTTGCCGATTTACGAGCCCCAACACCCTCAGCTGCGGCAGAATTAGTGAGTCGCAATCAACAAGAATTACTCCGTCAGTTACTTGAACAAAAACAGCGATTAGAAATGGCGATGGACTATTTCATGGCGCGTAAACTACGTATCTTTGGTCAATTACAACATAAATTACAACAGCAACATCCTGAACTACGGATAACGCGCCAACACAATTATCTGATCCAATTACAACAAAAACTTGTTAACGCCACACAACAATATTTGCAGCAAATAAATCGTCAGCAATATAACCTTGAACAACATTTAATACTATGTGATCCGCGGCCACAACTACAAAATTGTCGCCAACGTTATATTCAGCAGCAATTTCAATTAAAACAATTAATTACTCAAATACTAAGCCAATATCGTGAAAAATTTAGTGTCAGTTGCTCCCGCCTTGAAGCAGTAAGTCCATTAGCAACATTAGCCCGTGGTTATAGTATTAGCGAATCACCTAATGGACAGGTTTTAACCAAAACACAACAAATACATATTGGAGAAACATTAAAAACTCGCTTACAAGATGGTTGGCTTGAAAGTAAAATCTTATCGATCAATAAAATTGCTTAATCCAAACAAATTATCATCTATAAATATGATTTATTAGCCTTATATTAATTATCATATAAGGCGACAAAAATTTATTGAACATCAAAATCAGGCAGATATTTTTTATTATCATCTAGCATCAAAATAAAAGCATATTCCAATGCTGTATCTTTTAGACGATTAAATCGACCCGATTTACCACCATGGCCGGTTTTCATATTTGTTTCCAGCAATAAGACCGTATTACCCACTTTATACTCTCTTAGTTTAGCCACCCATTTGGCCGGCTCCCAATATTGGACTTGTGAATCATATAACCCCGTCGTAACCAATAAATTAGGGTAACGTTGAGATTTAATATTGTCATAGGGACTGTAAGATTTTAGTCGAAAATAAGCGTCCTGCGCAGCGGGATCACCCCATTCATCATATTCACCAGTTGTTAATGGAATAGAAGGATCAAGCATGGTTGTCACAACATCGACAAAAGGAACTTGAGCGACAACGCCTCGATAGAGTTCCGGTGCCTGGTTAATTACTGCCGCCATCAATAAACCACCAGCACTTCCACCCATTGCATATACCCGTTTGGGATCACCATACCCCTTTGCAATCAATATTTTGGTTGCATCAATAAAATCACTAAAACTATTGGCTTTATTTTCAACCTTCCCTTGTTGATACCAGGCTTTGCCTAAATCGCCGCCACCACGAACATGCACTATTGCATAGACAAATCCCCTATCCAATAAACTCAAACGCGGTGAACTAAAAACCGGATCCACATTGATACCATAAGCACCATAGCCATAAATCAAAATCGGATTTTTGCTTTTTTGCCATCGATCTTTACGATATACCAACGAAACTGGCACTTTAGTGCCATCTTTTACCTGAACCCATATACGTTCACTGGTATAAAGTGATTTATCAAATCCATTGACTTGTTGTTGTTTTAGCAATTCACGCTGTCCAGTTAGCATATTTATCTGCATAACAGATATTGGGGTAGTTAGTGAAGAATAACCATAACGTAAAGTCTCGCTATCAGGCTCTGGATTATAATCAATCCAGGCACTATATACGCTTCATCAAATTGAACTATTTTTTGCTGTTTGGTCTGCCAATCTATCTGTCGAATATTAACTAAGCCATTATGACACTCTTCAACAACCAACCAACGGTTAAAAAGCGCAAAATTTTCTAAATCAGTCTCTTTATTCGGTGCAATAATTGTTTGCCAGGGCTGGTCAATTGATTGAGTAGCATATAACCCAAATTGCTCCAATTGATGGTTAGAGCGAATATAGAAATTATCACGAAAATGATCTAAATCGTACTCACGTCCCGTTTGGCGAGGGGAAAATATTTTAAGTGATTCAGCGGGGTTATTAGCATCGATTAATCGATATTCAGATGTTTCTGTACTACTAATTGCTAGTAGAATATACGCTTTTGAGCTACTTTTTGTCATGCTCAAGTAAAATCGGTCATCATTCTCCTGATAAACTTTTTTATCTTCAACCCCCTCTAATCCATATTGATGACAATATACTTGATAAGGTAATAATGTTTGTGGGTGGTTACGAATATAATAGAGAGTTTGATTATCATTAGACCATACAATATTACCAGAGGTATTTTTAATTACTGCATTCTGCCATTTTTTACTAGCTAACTGTCTAAATGAAACCTCAAACTGACGACGACCTTGAAAATCTTCGACAATTGCCAAACGATTATTATCTTCAGAAACAGCAATACCACCCAAGGTATAAAATTGATGTCCCTTAGCACGTTCATTACCATCAACTAATATCTGCCAATCACTATTTTGGTTGACAGGTTTACGTTGATAAACAGGATAATCTTTACCTTCTTGATAAAGGGTACGATAAATATAACCATTATAGGTATAAGGCACCGATTGATCTTGCTGCTCCATACGAGCGACCATCTCGCCAAATAATTGCTCTCTTAATACGGTGCCAGACTTTAATACCGCATTGGTATATTGATTTTCATCAGTCAAGTATTTGATAACTTTTTTATTTTTTCTCGTATCATCACGTAGCCAATAATAATTATCAATGCGGCTATCACCATGTAAAACCATTTTGTGTGGTTGCTTTTCTGCCATTGGAATTATCATTTTTTCTCCTGCCAAACTGGTAAACGCAATCATATTTAATAATGATATCAATAGTATAATGTTCAAATATCGATAGAAAAAGCGCTGAGTTAATTGCATATTTATTAGAACATCCTGTTGGCAAATTTTTAGTTATTTAATAACACAAAATTAATAAATAAAGGCCTATGATACTAATAGATAAAACAACAATTTTAAATAAATATTTAAACAATTAATCAACAAAATTAACTGCTATATTTTATCTTGCCATAATATAAAAAACCTCTGTTGTCGTGAGTAACAGAGGCCCAAATTTGTGGTTAATTTTATTCTACAATGGTTGAGTTTGTGCTTCCGCTGCAGCTAACGCAACCATATTAACGATACGTCGTACCGATACAATCGGTGTTAATATATGTACTGGTTTTGCTACTCCCATTAATACCGGCCCCACAGTGACGCCATTAGAACTGGTAACACGAAGTAAGTTATAACTAATACGCGCAGCTTCCATATTAGGCATAATCAGCAAATTAGCTGATCCTTTTAATGTACTATCCGGCATAATATCTCGCCGAATGTTTTCAACTAATGCTGCATCGCCATGCATTTCCCCATCAATTTCCAACTCAGGATCGGCACGTTTGACTAATGCCAATGTTTTACGCATTTTTTGTGCTGATGGACAGTCTGAAGAACCAAAACTTGAACGAGATAATAGTGCCACTTTAGGCTCAATACCAAAACGCCTTACCGCCTGTGCCGCCATTAAGGTAAGTTCCGCCAGCTCCTCAGGGGTTGGATTATCATTCACATAGGTATCTGCAATAAAAGTATTGCCAGTTGGCAACATCAGGGCATTCATTGCACCCGCTACTGAACTATTCTGCCGGAAGCCAAGAACATTTTTTATAATGGTAAAATGTTGATTATAACTACCAACAGTACCACAAATCATGCCATCGGCTTCACCTTGGCGGATCATCAACGCACCAATTAAGGTTGGGTTATTGATCACTTCTCTACGCGCCATTTCCTGCGAAACACCATGGCGTTTCATTAATTGATAATATTGTTGCCAATAGGTTTTAAAACGCGGATCATTTTCATTGTTAATCAACTCAAAATCTTCACCAATTTTAATTTGTAACCCAAGCTTTTCAATCCGCTTTTCAATCACACTGGGTCGACCAATTAAAATCAGATAAGCCAAACCTAAGGATATTAATTCTTGGGTTGCATGCAATATTCGTTCTTCCCCACCTTCCGCTAATACAATCCGTTTTTTTTCTTTGCGGGCCAGAGAAAAAATCGGCTTCATAAATAGGTGGGTGCTATAGACAAACTCATTAAGTTTTTCTATATAAGAATCAAAATCTGTAATTGGTCGTGTTGCTACACCAGATTCCATTGCCGCTTTAGCGACTGCTGGCGCAATTTTAACAATTAAGCGCGGATCAAAAGGTTTTGGGATAATATAATCAGCACCAAATTTTAACTCCTGATCACTGTAAGCGGAGACAACAACGTCATTCTGCTCGGCTAATGCCAAATCAGCAATTGCCTGAACACAGGCTAGTTTCATCTCTTCATTAATCGTGGTTGCCCCAACATCCAGCGCGCCGCGAAAGATAAAAGGAAAACAGAGTACATTGTTTACCTGATTAGGATAGTCAGAACGCCCAGTGCAGATAATCGCATCAGGCCGTGCTGCTTTTGCTATTGAAGGAAGAATTTCTGGTTCCGGGTTGGCTAATGCTAAGATAAGCGGTGCATTAGCCATCGATTTTACCATTTCCGCAGTCAACACACCCGGCGCTGAGCAGCCTAAGAAAATATCCGCGCCTGGGATAACATCCGCTAGAGTACGTAAACCATTATCTTCAATTGCATAAGCGGCTTTAGTTTCATCCATCACTTCATCGCGGCCACGATAAATAACGCCTTTTGAGTCACAGACAATAATATTGCTACGATTAAGACCTAATGCAACCAATAAATTCATGCAGGCGATAGAAGCAGCACCTGCACCTGAAACAACTAAGCGAACCTGGTCAATTTTTTTATTAACAATGCGTAAACCATTCAATATTGTGGCGGTTGAAATAATGGCAGTACCATGCTGATCATCATGGAAAACAGGGATTTGCATTTTTTCACGCAGTTTTTTCTCAATATAGAAACATTCTGGTGCTTTAATATCTTCCAAATTGATTCCGCCAAAAGTTGGCTCCAATGCGGCAATAACATCGATCAGTTTATCCGGGTTAGATTCGTCTATTTCAATATCAAATACATCAATGCCGGAAAATTTTTTAAATAAAACACCTTTTCCTTCCATAACCGGTTTACCAGCCAAAGCGCCAATATTTCCCAGTCCTAACACTGCGGTACCATTAGAAACTACGGCCACTAAATTAGCCTTAGCTGTATATTTGTAAGCGGTCAAAGGATCAGCTGCGATTTCAAGACAAGGATAAGCAACACCGGGAGAATATGCGAGGGCCAGATCTCGTTGTGCCGTTAATGGCTTAGTCGGTGTAACTTCAATTTTACCTGGTTGGGGAAACTCATGAAAATCTAGCGCACTTTGTTTTAATTTTTCATCCATTGTGTGTCCTTAGAGAATTTTTATTAGAAAAACATCCCCATTATAGTAATCTCTATCAATGAAATCATGACATATACAACAATTTCGGCAGAAACTAGCTAAACTTGAACATTCTATCAACGAAATCAATATAACCAAATAATATTGAAATTAAAATATAAAACTGGTGACCTTTATATTATTAATTTTTTTATAATCATAAAATTTAAGACTATTGAATTTAAAATTATAAAATTCAATGTGTTTTTTATTTAAGATAATTACCTTTTGGTTATTTCATTAATATTGTTTTTCTTATATTCTTGCAATGTTTTATTTTTTCAAAAAACTTTAAAGACTAATAATTAAAATCAGTTGTAAAAACCCATTTATTTCTACAGGCATTTAAAAAGGAATATACTATGTCTAATCATTCAATAATGTTGGTTGATGAACATCCCCTAATACGTCATAGTTTAAAACAACTCATTAAAGCTGCAGATGAATTTAGTGTCGCCGGAGAAGTAAGTAATGGCGTTGATGTTATTAATATAGCCAATCAATTAAAGCCAGATATTATTATGATGGATATTAATATATCTAACATGTATGGTCCTGAAGTTATTCGTCAAATTAGAAAAGAGGGGATTAAATCTTATATATTAATTCTTTCTTTTTCTGCTAATAGAATTGATGTTTATAATGCTATCGATGCTGGTGCTAATGGTTATTTATTAAAAAATTGCGAATTAGATATGTTACTTAATAGCCTGAAAAGCGCCGCAAATGGTTTACCCGTTTTTAGCAATCAAATTCATCAGTATTTAAATAATCGTCATCAATATCAAGATCCACTTTCTTCATTAACAAAACGTGAATTTGAAGTATTACGTGAAATTGCTAATGGATTAAAAAATAGAGAAATATCTAAATCTCTTTTTATTTTTGAAGAAACAGTCAAAGTACATATTCGTAATTTGCTAAAAAAACTTAATGTGCGTTCTCACTTGGAAGCCAACCTAGTTTATATGCGCGCTAAATAAACTTAACATAGATAAAATATCATTAAAGGATGAAGAAATGATTTATTAAAACATCATCATCTAACACATAGTATATTTATATGCATTGCTTAATTAACACATCATTTTATGTGATGTAGAATATATTTTATTGAATTTTTTTATAATCGATTTCTAATAAATTTAATAAGTATTCTACTTAATAGTAGCCTTATATAGATTATTATCGCATTTTGCAGCATTATAGAGATCTTTGCTACATATCAAAAAAGGAAATTATGATGTCAACTTCAGCAAGTTACATACTTTATGGTATAAAAAATTGTGATACTATTAAAAAGGCACGTCAGTGGCTGGATAATCATCATATAATCTATCAATTCCATGATTATCGCACGGATGGGATATCAATTGAATTACTCGAAATTTTTATTCAATACTTAGGCTGGGAAGCCTTGATCAATAAACGTGGTACAACCTGGAAAAAATTGTCCGATGAGCAAAAAGCGAATATTATTGATGTCGCTAGTGCTAAAGAGTTAATGTTAAAATATCCAGCAATTATTAAACGCCCATTATTAACAACTACTGGTAACCATTATCTACTCGGTTTTTCTATAGACCAATACCAACAATTTATTCATCACAGAGGCTAACTATGATTTGTCCTGTTCTTAAGCTTGCGCAACAACTTGTTCAACAACCTTCTGTTAGCCCCGATGATAATGGCTGTCAAACAATTTTAATTAATCGATTGAAAAAACTTGGTTTTTCAATTGAAGTCATGCCCTTTGACGATACCACCAATCTATGGGCATATCATGGCGAACAAGGTGAAACGCTAGCTTTTGCTGGACATACCGATGTTGTTCCGCCAGGTGCAACTGACAATTGGCGTTATCCTCCCTTTACACCAACATTAAATAACGGACTGCTCTATGGCCGAGGAGCAGCCGATATGAAAGGTTCCCTTGCGGCAATGATTATTGCCGCCGAAAGATTTATTAGCGATTTTCCCAACCATTCTGGCCGATTGGCCTTCTTAATTACCTCTGACGAAGAGGCTAAAGCCACTAACGGAACGGTAAAAGTGGTTGATGAATTAATGATACGCAATGAACAAATTGATTATTGCATAGCTGGTGAACCATCTAGCCAGATTAAAATTGGTGATATTATCAAAAATGGTCGTCGAGGATCACTCACCGCCAAACTCACCATCGAAGGAACGCAAGGGCACATTGCTTACCCCCATTTAGCCAATAATCCAATACATAGTTCATTAGCTTTTTTACATGAACTAGTTAATAAAAAATGGGATGCAGGCAATGCTTATTTTCCTTCCACCAGCATGCAGATTTCCAATATTCATGCTGGTACTGGTAGTAACAATATTATTCCTGGCCAGTTAGTCATACAATTCAATTTTCGCTTTAGCAACGAACTCACCGAGCAACAAATTCGCCACCAAGTTGAAGCAATACTAGAAAAATATCAATTCGATTATAAAATTGAGTGGTCATTATCCGGCCATCCATTTTTAACAGAAAAAGGTAAATTAATTAATATTGTCAGCCAGGTGATAGAACAATATTGCGGCTATCAACCTCAGTTATCAACTGATGGAGGAACATCAGATGGCCGCTTTATTGCTAAAATGGGGGCACAAATTGTTGAATTAGGCCCTTTAAATGCAACCATTCATAAAGTTGATGAATGTGTTAGTGTTGCTGATCTTCAGAAATTAAGTCTCGTTTATCAGGAAATTATGCAAAAAATATTATTATGAACCCAAAATTTAAATTCACTAGCTATATCATTAGCTAAATAATAAATTGGGTTAATTTTTTTCCCCATCGATTTGTGGCAACCTTAATAGATAAGCTAGCAATATCGCTAAGATAATGAGGAGTGTTCCCCTGATCCACCAACTTTCTACAAACCAAAGCGAAAAAATAAAACTAAATAAAATAATAACAATTATCTTAATTTTAACCCCTTTAGGCAGCGCTTTATGTTGTTGCCAATGACGAATATATTTACCAAACCATGAGTTATGAAGTAACCAGTAATGAAAACGTGGTGATGAGCGAGAAAAACACCAGGCGGCTAATAACAAAAAAGGGGTAGTGGGTAATAATGGCAAAAGTATACCCAATATCGCTAAGATAATACTAAACCAGCCGACAATAATGAGTAAAATTCGTTGTAAACGCATACTTAAATCTATAATAGTTATACGATAAAGGAAAAAAGAGTATACTTTATTTACTACATTTGCTACTGGAAAAACAGCTATGCATTGGATAACTGATTACTGGTGGATTATTATTATTTTGCTTCTGATTGGTATCATTTGGAGTGCCGTCAAACAGATGCAAAAAATCGATCCTAAACGTTTTTTAGATAACAAACCCAAACTTCCTCCTCACCGTGATTTTAACGACAAATGGGATGATGAAGATGACTGGCCTAAGCAAAAGAAGCATTAACCCATGATTTAAGTTTTTCTGCTCGCTGCCAGTCCAATTCTGATAATGCCGCAGCAATATCGTTGCGTACCTGTTTTAACCACATTTTTTGACCTGTCAATTTTAACTGCTGACAGCATATCTCAATAGATAAATTATGTTCACAGTGAATTCTAGTCGCTGTTAAAACCAGTGACGACTGCATTAATAACCGTCGGATTGCTGGATAGCTAGCTGAAAAACTTCTATTACCATAAGCAAAACCTGCCAAAACCTGCCAATCTTCATCATTTAATTGATCATCGCTAATTGCTGTTAGTGCTAAACCGGTTAGCTGATTGATATAAAAAGCGTCTCGCTTTAACAAATATTGCGCCCGTGACACCAATTGTTTAGCCGCTGTTGATAAAGGCAATACCGCCATAGCGGTATAATATCCACTGGTCGCTTCTTTACGGCTGCCAACTCTGACCAAATGAAAACCATTTTGCTGCCATAATGACTGCAACTGCTCACAATAGCCAAAGCTGACAGAAAGAAAATCTTTCCCCTCTTCCATCGCCTGCTGCTTATAAAAACTGAGTAATTTTGTTGCCACTCCCTGACGACGAAAAGCTGCAGCAACGGTTATACGGCTGATTCGCTGAGAATTCATTTGTGCCGCTTGCGGAAAATAGCTATGTGCTGCTAAAGATTGAGCAACTAAATTACCTCTAGGTCGACGCCGTCCAGCCCATACCTCATGGGCAAGCGACGCAGATAATCCACCTTCATCCACTAACCATAACACAGCTAACAAATTTTCCTTTTGCTGTGCAATCAATAAATGCATCCCTTGCGCATCCAATAATCGTCTTAAATCAAGCGGTGAGGTACGATAATGTGCATTAGTCAGCAAACCATATATTGCTGATAATAATTTTGGTTTTTCAATTAATAAAGACTGCGAAATAGGTAACAACGCCATGTGATGGTTATTTAATTTAGCTAGCGTTGTTGATTTTGGTAAATATTCTTTTAATAACAAGCTATTATTTAACCAATTCTCCAACGGATCATTTGATGCCCAGCGGATCGGCGTGGTTAAAGTTAGAATGTGACATTGAGCTAATTGCGCACAAAGTTTTAGCAAAAATCCGCGCCCTGTACCTTCATAGCCATCAACAGTGGTAGTAAAGAGTAAACGTGGGAAATAGTGCGTTAATTGATTTAGTTGCGCAATCGGGATCATCGCCGCTTCATCAATAATTAACCAATCAACCTTGCGTGGTTTTTGTAATCGACAATCAGCCAATAAATGGTCAATTGACCAATAGCGAATTTTTTTGTCGGTATAGTGTGTTAATACCATTGACACTGATTTTGCCGGCGCACAAACCCAACATTCCCCCTGCCAACGTTCAATTAACATACCTGCTAACGCAGATTTTCCACGGCCACGCGGGGCAACTAATGCCCAAACTCCCACCTTACCAGCCAGCAGGCGCTGCAAAATTTTTTGTTGTTCAATCGTTGGTTGTCCATTCGGCTGATACCAGGCAGTTAATTGTGGTAGCTTATCAGTGGTAAAAGGTTTACCTTCACACCACAGCAAAACATTAGCATCATGTTGTAGATGATACTTTAACCAACAGACAAAATTTGGCACTGCTATTGTCGACGCCACTTCATTCCAGCGTTGACTATCTTGATCCGGCTGTTGAGACCAAGTCCCCCACTCAGGCAGGCAAAGAATGAGATAACTACCCGCTTTTAATGTCCCTGCCAACATCAGCAATGCTTCAGTATGAAAACCCTTAGTGGCATCAAAAACGCCATGTAAGAACTCTTGTCCTAATAGTGACACCGCATTTTGTGGTGGTATAGCATCAGGCCAATGTGGTGAAATGGTTGGCCAATCGCCAATTATTCCCTGCCTAAGTGCAATTAGTAACGAGAGAAGACCTGCTGCTATTAATGGACCAACTGGAACACCACGGAAAACAGCAACGCCTATCACTGTACCAACCAATAATCCGGCAACTGTTGACGGTTGATTAGACATCAAAGAGACGCCTCTACTGCCAAGCCAAGAGACCAAAATGCCAATCACAATCGCCAATAACGATTTCCAGTTAAAAAAAGAGTTAATAACATCTTGTGGCGAGATCTTGCCACTGGCGATAGGGGCCATTACACCAATAGTTAAAATCAAAATACCGATGGTTAAGCCATATTTTTCAACCCAAGGGAAAAAATTATTAAGCGGCGTAATGCGAACAACTAACAAAAATAGCATTGCCAATGCCACCGTCATGTTATGACTAATTATTCCTAAGCCGGCCAACACTAATAAAATTAAGTAATGTTGGATCAAAATTACCCATAAAATTATTTACCAATAAAAATATATAATTAATTTATCCTATCAATAAATCATGACTGATCAAAATAAATAATAGAGCCTATTAGCCGCTAAAATTATGCTAACATGAATAAACCACTTTTCCCACGTAACGGCAATCGCATACCACCGCCACCAAAAGGTGATCCCATTCTACCCGATTGATTCCGTCTGTCTTCAATATTATCGCTCTTGCGATGATCCCGCCAGCGCATAATAATCTCCCAATATGACATGAATAATTAGCCCTTGATGGGATTATAGCGAATCATCGTCTTCTTGTGTAATTATTAACTCACAGTGGTGATAAAATTTAATAAATTCATTTCAATGCTACTGATTAAATAAAAAAATAGTTATAAGAAAAAACTAGCAAAAATCGCTGGCAGGTCACAGCGAAGCAGTAAATATTAATACTACGACTCTATTGATTATCTGTATAATCACTCCTGTAACGGCCATCATATTGTAACCAATCGATATCATAGCCAAATAGGTTAAAGTGATTTTTTTCATAACTATTGTATACATAATTAACTATTCTTAGGTATGCTTTAATAAAAGTAAATTAATAACTAATGACAATAAAATAAAGTTTTTCTAAGCCAATCTTTACTCAACATCTTTTGCTAACAAAAAAATTTTTTAATCTAAGCAAACACCTATGCGCTTAGCAACCTCTTCATAAGCTTCAATTAATCCTCCTAGACTCTGGCGAAAACGATCTTTATCTAATTTATCCTTGGTTTTTTTATCCCATAAGCGACTGCCATCTGGCGAAAATTCATCACCCAAAACAACTTGACCATTAAATAAACCAAACTCCAGTTTAAAATCGACCAAAATTAACTCCGCTTTATCAAAAAGCGCATTCAATACTTCGTTCGCTTTATAACTTAATCGTTTCATTTCGCTTAGATGCGCTCTACTAACCCAACCAAAAGTTTCACAGTAAGATTCATTAATCATGGGATCATGCTGTGCATCATTTTTCAAAAACAGATCAAAGATAGGTGGCTCAAGCAACGTACCCTCTTCGATACCAAGCCGTTTAACTAAAGAACCAGCTGCTCGATTACGAATAACGCATTCAACCGGGATCATGGTTAATTTTTTTACTAATGATTCAGTATCTGACAGTAATCGTTCCATTTGGGTTGGAATGCCGGCTTGCTCCAGTTTTTGCATAATGAAATGATTAAATTTATTATTTATCATTCCCTTACGTTCAAACTGTTCTATACGTTCACCATCTAATGCCGATGTATCATTGCGGAATTCTAATACTAATAAATTAGGATCATTCGTAAAATATACGGTTTTCGCTTTTCCACGATACAACTCAGCTTTTTTCTGCATTTTATTTACTCCGAAATTTGATCATTTTAATAAAAAAACGCTTAAATATGGCTTTAACGCAAGACGCAAACGTTTACTTTGTTAGGAAAAGGAGAATAACAGATTAGCGGTTATTTATGTTAATTAAATTACTTTACTGGAAACATTTTAATTATCCTAAAAACTGATCGAGCAAAACAAAAAAACAGATGATCCATAGTGAATAAATCACTACCAACCATACATCATTTATATAAGCAATGTTATAGCTAATCGTAATAAACCCAGTTTTATTAACTAATTACTACTCACTTTACTAAACGCCGCTTTTAATGCCGAGACCATTTCATCATTTTGTTTTTGTGTTAAGGTTGTCCCTTTTACCGCCATAAATTGCAGACTACTACGATTATTCATATCGCCAACTTGTAATTTATAATCCCCTTTTGTCATGGTTGGATTATCGACGCCAATCGCTTGCCAATCACTATCACTCATACCATTAAAAGTGAGGGTAATTGATCCGGTCGAACGACTACGGTCACCAACTTGCATACCAATGCTTTCAAGCACAGAGGGTAATCTATCCCAAACAACATCATAAGGCGCACGTACAATTATTTGAGGTAAGCCACTGCTATCACTACCCGTTTGCACATCAATAATGGCATAACGACCTTGGGCACCAGAACTGGTTGCGGTACTACGCAGCTTATTTATTGAATCAATCAACTCATTTAACATTAAAATATTATAGCGCTGTATTTCTGCCTGATCGGTGATGCTCTCTTCACCCTGCTTTATACCTTCATTAGTTACCGTGATGACTATTTGATTATTTTGTGGGTTCAGCTGAATTTTCTGTCGGGTTTGTATCGCAATATCTTCATCTCCTCGCGGCCAGGTAATCCAATCGGTAATCAAGGAGTGGTCAGGATCATTTTTTTGCCTAACTTTAATCATTTTTTGTTGCAAAATAGCGTTAATTTGCGACCAAAGGGCGCTGTTTTCAGCTGTATTAGTTAAAAATAAGCGACTCGCGGTTAGGCTATTTTCGGTATGGGTATCACTAAGTAACGAAAGTGTTTGAATAGGAGGACGAATATCTAATGCTTTACCTACAGCACCATTTTGATTAGCTGGCGGAATATCATATTCACCGTTTTGTAACGGTAACGATATACCTTGAGGGATCGTCAAATGTTTTAACGGAGGTGTATTTAAATATGATTCGTCACCACTGACTTGACGCTTATAACGTTGATTGCTCGTGCAGGCTACCAAAAATATAGCGAGTGACAGCCCTGCAAGCTTAATAGCCTTTGATTTGTGCAATATTGTTGCCATTAAATTTCCCTAAATTTTTTGTAAATTAGCGATCTTTAGCGCCTTTTGTACCGCTATCTGACCGGTCAGTGTTAATGGTGTCATCGGTAAGCGCAATGTATCAGAATTAATAAGTCCTAACTGATAGCAAGCCCATTTAACTGGAATCGGATTAGGCTCAATAAATAATTGATGATGCAATTCACTTAGTCGATAATTTAACTTATGCGCTTCGGCATACTTTTCTGATAATGCTAATTTGCATATTTCAGCCATTAATTTGGCGGCAATATTGGCTGTTACTGAAATTACCCCTTGCCCACCTAATTGCATAAATTCTAACGCAGTTGCATCATCACCGCTAAGCAAAATAAAATTTTCATCATTAATTAATCTGCGAATGCGATTCACACGACTTAAATCACCACTAGCTTCCTTAAGGGCAACAATATTACCTAACTTTGCTAATCTGGCAACTGTCTCGGGCAATAAATCACAACCGGTGCGCGAAGGAACATTGTATAAGATTTGCGGTAAATCTGTCTGTTCGGCAATCGCTTTAAAATGCTGATAAAGTCCTTCTTGTGAAGGTTTGTTATAGTATGGTGTTACCGCCAAACAGGCAACAACCCCCGTTTTTTCCAAAGATTTAGTTAATGCAATAGCTTGTTTGGTAGCATTTGCGCCACTGCCTGCAATAATCGGAATTCTGCCATCAGCATACTCTAATGTCGTCAATACCACATCCAAGTGCTCACTATGATCAAGTGTTGCTGATTCTCCAGTTGTACCAACAGATACAATCGCAGTTGTGCCATTATTAACATGATAATCAATCAGTTTTTTCAGACTGGGTTTATCTATTTGCCCTTTTATATCCATTGGGGTAACAATCGCAGCAAGACTGCCACGCAAAAAATTCCGATATTTAATAGAATTATTAACCATAACCTTTTTCCTAAATGAGACATTAAAATTATGGTACTTTTTCAGTCTAAAGAAAAAAACCTTCTTATACACAAAATTTAATGAAATTTATTAATAACCACTCTGTTTTAAGAAAAATACATAATGATTATCATCCTATTTCCAGTTTATTTTTCTCGTTCAATTTATTATTTTATCAGCAAATAAATCTTTTAAAATTATAAAATCAGCAAAAATGTGAACATTTCATTCCATCAAATATCATTTTATCACTACTCAGTATGTAAACTTATTATATTGATATATTTGTTTTTTTATCTTGGCAGGAGCTTTTTTTTATGGTTACCATAAGATATTCAGAAATCATAAATTTATAAGGAAAACGACTTGCCACATAGTGAACAACAATCAATCATTATTATTGTACTTGTTGCAGATCATCCCGGTAAGATTAATACCGTTATCCAACTGGTCAACAAATGTCAATGTAATATTGAAGATAGCTTTATCGCTATATTTGGCAAACAATTCTTCTTTATTATGATGTTATCAGATAGCAGGCAATCAATTTCTTTAATAGAAGCAATGTTGCTTAAGAATGATTCTGAATTAAAATTATTATCTATTATGCAAAAAACCACTTCTGGCGTTTATAAAGAATATTTTTCAATAATAATTGCCAATGTTATTGTTAATGTCGCTCCCGCTATAGTTGAACAATTTACTTGTTTATTTATCACTCATAACTTCAACCTAGCCAAACTGGTTGCAAAAATACAACCAGCGACAAACAAATATGATCAACAACTTGAAATTGATATGAATGCCCAAAGTTTTATTGGTGATAATGAGTGAATTAACAAAAATAGATTTAAACAATTGTGCACAAAATTAAATGTCCAATGTACAATTAGCATTATCAGCAAATCGCAATAACATATAGAATTAAACGGAGAGAATCTAATGAGCCCATTGAAAGCCGGTGATAAGGCCCCCCAATTTAGCCTTCCTGACCAAGATGGCGAAATAATCAATTTATCTGATTATCTTGGTCAACGAATTTTGATTTATTTTTATCCTAAAGCAATGACTCCTGGCTGTACAATACAAGCTTGTGGATTACGTGACGAAATGGATAAATTAAAACAAATGGGTGTTGAAGTTTTTGGTATAAGTACTGATAAAGCAGAAAAGTTATTACGTTTCACTGAAAAAGAGATGCTAAACTTTACATTACTATCGGATCATAAGCATGAGGTAGCGGAAAAATTCGGTGTATGGGGAGCAAAGCAATTTATGGGGAAAACGTTTGATGGCATTCATCGCATCAGTTTTCTGATTAATGCAAAAGGTGAGATTGAACATGTGTTTGACAAATTTAAAACTAGTGATCATCACCAAATTGTACTGAATTATCTTAATACTCATCCGTGATTAAAATCGATTGTTAATTGCCCCTGCCTGTTTTGGTGGCAATTAACAATTAAAAAATTATTTTTCAGTTACGAGATTATCTTCTGGCCACACATGCATAACGGCTTTAATTAAAGTTGCCAATGGAATGGCAAAAAATACCCCCCAAAAAACCCAAAGCCCACCAAATACTACGACAGATAAAATAATAACTAACGGATGCAAATTAACCGCTTCAGAGAATAAAATGGGCACCAATAAATTGCCATCAAGCCCTTGAACAATTAAATAAGCGATTAGTAAAGTCCAAAAGTCAGGTCCAATACCCCATTGAAAAAGAGCAACTAAAACTACTGGGATGGTAACCACCACCACACCAATATAGGGGATCAAGACAGAAATACCGACTAGTACTGACAAAAATAGCGAGTAGCGCAAACCTAAAAAAACAAAGGCGATATAAGTACAGATACCAACAATAACCATTTCAATAACTTTACCACGGATATAGTTAGTGATCTGTTGGTTCATTTCCTGCCAAACTTGTCCGACCAATAACCGATCACGGGGTAAAATACGTTGTAAACCACGTATTATTTTAGTCTTATCTTTCAGTAGAAAAAATACCATTAGTGGTACTAAAACCAGATATATTGCTATGGTAATAATACCAATAAGCGAAGCAACAGAATACTTAACCACAGATTCACCTAAAGTCGATAAGCGACCGCGTAAATTATCCGCTATCATATCAATAATACCGGCATCAACTAAAGCGGGATAGCGTTCAGGAAATGCTTTGGCATATTCATTAAAGCTATTTACCATTGAAGGTAAATCAAATAATAAATTCATGCCTTGCTGCCAGACAATGGGCACAATAATTAAAAAAACCATGGCACTAATACCCATAAATATTGTCAGTACAATGGACGCCGCCATTAGCCTTGATAAGCCTAACTTACCCAGTTGTTGGGTTGGCCATTCAAGTAAATAAGCCAACACGATAGCAACTAATAAAGGAGCTAAAATATCATGAAAAAAGAATATGATACAAAAACCGATAATCAGGCTGATAAACAATGCAACGACCTGAGGATCTGAAAATCTTCGACGATACCATTGCAAAAACATCTCCAGCATATATTCACTCCTGAATGTGGTAAATTAGTCTTTTAATCCACGAAATTATACCAATTGACAGATTATCCAGTAAGCTTTGCTATCATAAAAAATATCATTTAACAATATAATCAATCGTAAGGGATACTTCCGGTTTATGAATACAAAATTTACTAAACCACTCATTACTCTTGTAATAACAATAATGTTAGCAGTTCCTATGAAGCCTGTTTATACCGCTATTGAAGATAATTTGCCCGATATTGGTACCACAGCAGGTGGTACACTAACTATTGATCAAGAGATCGTTATTGGTGACGCACTAACTCGCCAATTACGTGCTAGCACACCACTTATTTACGATCCCTTGTTAAACCAATATATTAATCATCTTGGCATGCGCTTAGTAAAAAATGCCCACTCAGTAAAAACTCCGTTCCATTTTTACCTGATAAATAATCCTAATATTAATGCTTACGCTTATTTTGGTGGCAACGTCGTTCTCCATTCTGCCCTGTTTCGTTATAGCCAAAATGAAAGTCAGCTGGCCTCAGTGATTGCCCATGAAATTTCTCATGTAACACAAAGACATCTTGCCCGTATGCTAGAAGATCGTGAACGGAATGCACCATTGGCCTGGATAGGCGCCATTGGTTCAGCACTGTTAGTGATGGCTAATCCACAAGCAGGTATTGCGGCACAGACAGGAACATTAGCGGGTGTGCAACAAGGTATAATAAGCTTTACTCAATCTAACGAACAAGAAGCTGACCGAATTGGTATACAGACTTTACGTCGCGCCGGATTCGATCCGCGCGCCATGTCTGATTTTATGCAAATTTTAGCCGATCAGAGCCGTTATATGTCAAAACCACCTGAGATGCTATTAACCCATCCATTACCAGATAGTCGTTTAGCGGATGCACTAAATCGTTCAAATCAATATCCGAAAGTGGATCTCCCACCATCATTGGATTTTATGCTAGCTCGGGTACGCATTCTTGCCATGTATACAGACGGGCAAAAACCGATCCTTGTACAAATTTTATCTCAGTATAGCCAAGGTGATACTAAAGAAAGAATGGCGGCTGATTATGGTCATGCGCTACAACTTAATGAAGATAAAAAATATCAGGCTGCTGGCAACATTGTGCGCTTACTTTTGGCTAAGCAACCTGCTAATCCCTGGTTTATTGATCTAATGACCGATATAGATATAGGGTTAAATCAGCCACTAAAGGCTATTTCTCGTTTACAAAATGCACTAACCAAAACACCAAATGACCCAATTCTACAAATTAATCTGGCAAATGCCTATATTGCTAATAATCAGTATGATCAAGGCAGTCAATTATTGCGTAAATACACCTTCGATAACCCCAATGACTTAAATGGTTGGACTTTGTTGGCAGAAGTTTCAGCTAAGCAAGGTAAGCGTAGTGAACAGTTAGCAGCTTATGCAGAAGGTATGGCTTTGCGTGGTAATTATGGTACTGCCATTCAATATCTTACCGATGCCAGTCGGCTAACAAAAACCGGTAGTTATGATCAAGCAAGATATGATGCCCGTATTGATACACTACGCCAGTTACAAACACGTGATAAACAATTACAAAAACGCTAAGGAAATTACCTTATGTCTCAACAAGTGACGATTTACCATAACCCTCGTTGTTCAAAAAGTCGACAAACCCTACAGCTTTTAGAAGATATGGGGGTTAAACCACGCATCATTGAATATCTTAAAACACCACCAAGTATTAATAACTTGAAAACTTTACTTTCACAACTGGGTTTCACTGAACCGCGTCAATTAATGAGAAGCAACGAAACAATTTATCAAACACTTAATTTATCTGACAGCTCG
The DNA here is from genome assembly GCF_964020125.1 of Arsenophonus endosymbiont of Crataerina pallida. Classification (NCBI taxonomy): domain Bacteria; kingdom Pseudomonadati; phylum Pseudomonadota; class Gammaproteobacteria; order Enterobacterales; family Morganellaceae; genus Arsenophonus; species Arsenophonus endosymbiont of Crataerina pallida. The sequence goes on from NZ_OZ026540.1 coordinate 2,397,994, forward strand.
TTATCAGATGATATCTTACTGCAAGCAATGCATGATAACCCAATATTGATTGAGCGACCTATCGTTGTCGTTGATAACCATGCTCAGCTAGGACGTCCACCAGAACAAGTAAAAAAGCTATTTAAATAACCCTGTATCTTTAAGAGGTAAAATAAGTTTACCTCTTAAATTAAAGTTTAAGAATATCCTTAACAAAGGGAATAGTCAGTTTACGTTGAGCAACAATCGAAGCATGATCTAACTCATCTAACATAGTAAATAATGTGCGGGTTTTCCTATCCAAACGCTTTAAAACAAAACGACTAACCTCTTCAGATAACTCGAAACCGCGTAATTTAGCGCGTAATTGCAGTGCCTGGATCTTATCTTCATCACTCAGTGGATGAAGTTTATAGATCTGTCCCCAATCAAGTCTGGATGCTAAATCAGGTAATGCTAAATCAATCAACCTAGGCGGCCTATCACCGGTTATCAATAAACAGCTTTTGCCGTTTTCCAAGATACGATTATATAAATTAAAAAGTGCTATTTCCCACTCTTCATCATCGGCAATACAATGAGCATTATCAATGCAAACCAGAGCTAAATGTTCCATACCGTCTAAAACATCAGGGACAAAATAGCTACGTTTATCCAGAGGAACATAACCAACTGCCTCGCCTTTTTGTGACAATTCACTACATGCAGCGTGTAATAAATGACTTTTTCCACTACCTTCTTGCTGAGACCAAAAATAAATATAGCTGCTATGGGATTGATTAATAGCAGATTTGATAGCCGCTAATAAAATACCATTTTCGCCAGTAATAAAACTGGCAAAGGTTTCATCATCAGGCGTGGATAAAGGTAATGAAAGCTGCGACGGCGTATTCAGAAGCACCTCTTTCTGTATAGATAAGAAAACACATACAGCTTAACACAAAAGTTGTAATTAGATGAACTTAAACAATATCATCCGATGAAACTAATAATTTACCTATTATTCCAGTAAAAATTAGCTATTTTTTAATCGTCTCTACCGACTCAAGCTTAGTAGTTATATAAGTTTTTTCCGGACGAATAATATTAATCAGGCGAAAAACTAACGACATAATAATACCGATAATGGTAGCAAGCGCCATCCCCTTCAACTCAGCAGCACCAATATGGATAGTCGCACCACTTACCCCAATAATCAGAATAACGGAAGTCAATATTAGATTTTGTGGTTTATTATAATCTACCCGAGAATCAATTAACACTCGGATACCTGATGCCGCTATAACACCATAAAGTAATAGGGAAACGCCCCCCATCACAGGAACAGGAATAAGCTGAATTGCCGCCGCTAATTTACCAACACAGGAAAGCAAGATAGCTAAAATTGCCGCACCACCAATTACCCAGGTGCTATATACTTTAGTTATCGCCATTACACCGATGTTTTCACCATAGGTAGTATTCGGTGTTGAACCAAAAAATCCCGAAATGGTAGTTGATAAACCATTAGCAAACATTGAACGGTGTAAACCAGGATCTTTTAATAAATCCCGCCCAACAATATTCGCGGTCACAACCAAATGACCTACATGTTCCGCAATAACAACTAGCGCTGCAGGCAAAATAGTCAAAATAGCAAACCACTCAAATCGTGGAGAATAAAATGTTGGTAATGAAAACCATGGAGCAGTAATAACTGGAGTTAAATCCACTTTTCCCATTAAAAATGCAAGTAAATAGCCGACAATCACACCAAGCAAAATAGGAATAATAGCTAAAAAACCACGAAAAACTACCGAACATAGAATGGTCACGATCAACGTCACCACTGAAATAATCAAACTGCTTGAATCAACCGGAATATCCGCTTTAGGTAAAAGCCCTGCCATGACAGCCGCCGTTTGCGCTAATTCCAGACCAATAACCGCAACAATCGCGCCCATTGCCGCAGGGGGGAAAATAATATTGATCCAATTTCTACCTGCTATTTTTACAATCAGTGCGACTAAACAAAAAAGTAGCCCACAAATAATAAATCCGCCCAATGCTAACTCATAACCTAGCGGTAATAACAATAAAACTGGTGAAATAAAAGCAAAACTTGAGCCCAGATAAGCAGGAATACGCCCCCGACAAATGATCAAATAGAGTAGTGTACCAATACCATTAAACAATAGAACGGTTGCAGGATTGATGTGAAATAAAATGGGGACTAATACTGTCGCCCCAAACATAGCAAACAGATGCTGAAAACTTAATGGAATGGTTTCTCTTAACGGCGGCCTTTCTGCTACGCCAATTACACGGCTGGTCATGATTAATGTCCTCTTGATAACTCATAATTAATATATTATTACTCATCAAAACTCATCAATAAAGCCCACGTTTTGATATTTTAATTTCATAACAGAAAATTGTATGAAATATTCGTTAAACCATATTAACATAATGGTAATAAAATCCTTAAACTAACTTATCTATAAAAAACAAAAATAGTTATTCATAAAAAATTTTTCTGTCCTCACAGTGCACTGAACTTTATTTTTTATCTATTGATAAAAAATAACTTATACCAAGCATTAAAATTCAATATAAAATATCAATTAATAAAGTTATTTTTTAGGTTATATTAAATATAGATATATAAATAAGAACAAAAAAATAAATCAATCACATGTTGCCTATAATTACATCAGGTAACTTTTATTCTAAGCATTAACTTACAAAAAATGGACATTTAACATCCCAATATAATATACAGTTAAAATACATTAACAAACCCACATTCTTAATTAATTAAATCATTTAGCTTGTGAAAAATAAACCTATAATTATATTTATTGTTTTATTATATTAAAAAACACTCATGCTTATAATAAATATAAATTTTAAGTTATTTTAAAAGCATTTAAAGTAAAAATTATTTTTGTAATGTAAAATAACAAGTTTATATTAATTAATAACCTTCTTAAATTAATAAATAACTTTATTATAATGAAAAATTATTTATTTTTAACTTTACTTTTATTATAAACAAGGCATCTTATTAACCAAATTAAGTAAATTTCTAATTAAGTTAATTCGAGTGATATTTAAACTTTAAATAAGGAATATTATGAAAACGATAGACATGAATACAGAATATGAAAAACTTGCTAATTGGTTCAAAATGCTTAAAGCAATACCAGCACCAACATTCACAGGTTATAATGATTCAAAGATTATCGCTTCTAGCGGAGAAATTATTGGCGCACAGCAAGATGCTGACTTAGCCGTTTCTGCTCTTCTTTACGAAGTGAACAGTAGCGGTGCTTCACCTGATAAAACCGCAGAAGAATTAGTAAAATCACCCGCTAATGCACTAGCAATGATGAGTACAATGGCAATGACGAGTGCTGGATACAATGCGACAAAACCCAACCTAATAGGTAATGTTCATGCTTATGCTAATTATACTAACCTGATGAGAGAGAATCCTTTTTTGATGATTTCATCAGATAGATCTATCGACGTTAATTATCAATACGAGAATTATAATGATTTGATTGATAAGGTCGTTAATATATTTGAGGGAATTTCCGGATTTGATAAAAATAAAATTAAAAAATCAGTAACTGATCTGGCCAAGGCAGCACTATCCCACGCAGAACTGAAAAATACTGATACTACATTTACCCAAGGTGTCATTGATTCCAAAAGTAAAAATGACTTAAATTTTTATATTAATACCTCTAATATCGAATTAGCAAGAAACAGTGGTGGAAACGGTAAAAATGCACCAGCAGATAAATATAAATCACGTGTACAATTAAATAACCTGGTTATGACTTTTCATACTCATATGTTGGATATAGAAATGGCAAAAATGATCGTTGGTGAAACAAGAAACGACCTAAAATGCTGGTTATGTCGGGTAAAAACACCAAATAAAGGAAATAAAGATGATTGTGCAACCTGTTTAGAAAAATAATAATTATTCATCATTAGGACTTAATAAGACAAATTATATTATAAATATATTAATAATATTTACAATCAAAGGAATTAAATTATGTCAAAAAAACAAAATGAAATGCTACATTTGCTGCTAAATAAAGCCTATAATAAAAAATCTGAGGTTATTAATAATATTAAAAATCAAGAAACTAGCCAGCAAGCAAAGTTAGTAACCAGTGGCTCTTTGAGCTTGGGGGACGATATCGAAAAAGCATTAGCGGCAGAATCCCTATTAAAAGATATGTATCGATATAATGATGTTAATCTTGCGACAAAATTACTTGACTACCCACAACATGTGGTAACTTGTTTATTAACCATAGCCAAAGACTATAGCGGTTGGGCGCCTGATGAACCTGATAATGAAGGCAATGAAAAAAAATATTATGAATATATTGCTGCTCTACAAGAAACAAACATGTTTGTCACTGATGAATACACTAGCAGCAATGTCAATTACGAAGCTAATAATTATCAACAATTACTTGAAAAAATAACTGATTTTTATTCATATACTTCTCAAAAAGAATATCAAGAAATTTATTCATCACTAAAAAAATTAATCAAAAACTCTTTAGCTAAAGTTAATGAAGATAATACTACAATTTTATTTACACATACTATTTTAAGTTCAAGAAAAAATATAGTTAAACTACAACTTTACTCCTCAAAAGTAACTTTTAGCTTCGATATAGAAACAGAAAAAAATAAACCTGATGAAGAATATAATTTTGAAATTGATTTATCAAGATTAACACTTCACTTTATGGATTTTAACTTATCATCTGATGATATAAAAAGTCTTTTTCAAGTTGATTTTACGCTACTTTCTGATTGGTTAAAACAAAACAATACTAAAGTAGAAAATAATAACTATTTGCTGTGCTTTAATTAATACACTTTACTACTCAGATTATAAAAACAAAAAATACTAATAATTTTTCTTACATCCTAAGCAATTATACATGATGTATTAAAATTAAATAACAACACAGTGATCTAGTTAATATTTAAAAATATATTTGTTACGATTTTATTTAATAAAATTATAACGATATATTTTAAATTAGTGAATGCAAAACTTTTTAATAAAAATTAAATTGAATAAATTATAAAATCAATTATTTTAATTTAAGGCATCCTTATGATAAATACAAATAAATTTAATGATATTGATAATTTTATTGATACGTCAAAATATAGTGGTGAAAATATTAGCCATTTATTAGGCTGTGCTGAAATATTTGGTCAAGGCAAAGAAAAAGCCATTCAAGATGACAATCAATGGAATGAAAATAGCGATTTAGACACAAATGCCAAGAAACTGGCAGCTTCACCGACAAATTTTATTACTACAATTATAACTAATATCCGTGATGAATCAAAATGGGCGCCAACTAATTCATTAGATAATGCATCGCTTTATTTACGGAACTACCTAGAGTATCTTTATCAAATTAGAAACTGTAACTATATTTCAAATTTTAATAATCGTTCAAGTAGTTTCAAAACTACCAACCCACAGCAATTAGCTGAACACATTATTGCCACGCATAAATTTATTGACAATAATGAACGCGCTAGTTTAATCCATGAATTAACAACTCATCTAACAGATTTTGTAAAATTTAATGAAGAGGATCATAATTTTATTCAATTTATTACCCCTATCATAAAAGCAGATAATCAAGCCAAATTGTTCTATTACAGTCTCTATTCTAATCCCGCTTCCGGCTATAGTTTTAATTATGTCGCTCAAGAGTTTGTTTTTGATCACAACAAACTAACGGTAGAAAATGCCAAAGTTGAATTAAATAAAACCTATGCAGGACTAAAACGTTGGTTAGATAGAAATAGAGTGAAAAAAACACCGAAAAATTAACGCCCTAAATTTAAAATAATATTCAAACTTAATAAGATTGGTATCTCTATCCAATCTTATTAGCTCTCAATAACTATAATTAATAAAAAATAACATAAACAATAAATGTCACTTGGTACCAAATATCTTATCGCCCGCATCACCCAAACCAGGAACAATATAACCATGTTCATCCAAATGATCATCAATAGATGCGGTATAAAGTTCAACATCAGGATGAGCAGCTTCCAGTGCCTTAATACCTTCCGGCGCGGCAACTAGTACCAATATTTTAATAGCATGACAACCCTCTTTTTTAAGTAAATCAATCGTGGCAATCATTGAACCGCCTGTGGCCAACATCGGATCAACAACCAATGCCATCCGTTCATTAATATTTGAAGCCAGCTTTTGAAAATATGGAATAGGCTCCAGCGTCTTTTCATCACGATAAACACCCACAACACTTATACGGGCACTGGGAACATTTTCCAGCACCCCATCCATCATTCCCAATCCAGCACGTAAAATTGGCACGACAGTAATTTTTTTTCCCTTAATTTGCTCGATGTTTACCTGCCCACACCATCCTTCTATTGCAATTGTTTCTGTTTCTAAATTTGCTGTTGCTTCATAAGTTAACAGACTGCCCACTTCTGAGGCCAATTCACGAAAACGTTTAGTGCTAATATCTTTATCCCGCAATAAGCCCAATTTATGTTTAACTAACGGGTGTTTTACCTCAACGATTTTCACGCTACTCTCCTTCAGTACAAACCATCTACAAATAAAAAATTATCAGATTATAGCGCTTTTTCAAACCTGTTCCACTGATAGATTAAGGTTTTTCTTGCAGGGAATTCACTTTTGCTGGCTCTTGAGTTTTATTATGAAAACCAAAATAAGTATCTCGCAAACGTTTGCTTAGGCTGGTAGAATTATTTCTGTTTCCATCTATTTTACTAAATGCAATCGCCTTGGGAGCTTGCTGTGACAGATAAAATTTCTCTCAGCTATAAAGATGCTGGTGTCAATATCGATGCAGGTAATACACTGGTCGAACGTATTAAAGGTGCTGTTAAAGAAACCCGCCGCCCAGAAGTAATGGGAGGATTAGGCGGCTTTGGCGCACTGTGTGCCTTACCACAAAAATATCGTGAGCCAATCTTAGTTTCAGGCACAGATGGTGTCGGAACAAAACTGCGATTAGCAATGGACTTAAAACGCCATGATACAATTGGCATTGATTTAGTTGCTATGTGCGTTAATGATTTGATTGTTCAAGGTGCCGAGCCACTCTTTTTTCTCGATTATTACGCCACCGGTAAACTAGCCGTCGATACAGCGACCAGCGTGATCAAAGGCATTGCAGCAGGCTGTAAACAATCAGGCTGTGCTCTAGTCGGCGGTGAAACAGCAGAGATGCCTGGTATGTATCATGGTGAAGATTATGATATAGCAGGTTTTTGTGTTGGCGTGGTCGAAAAAACAAAAATTATTGATGGTAGCAAAGTTAAAGCTGGCGATACCCTAATTGCGTTAGGCGCTAGTGGCCCCCATTCCAATGGTTATTCATTAATTAGAAAAATTTTACAGTTAAACCAAATAGATCCAGCCACAGTACAACTAGAAAATAAGTCACTGGCTGATCATTTATTAGCCCCAACACGCATCTATGTTAAAAATATTCTAGCGTTGATTGAAAAACAGAATATTCATGCCATTGCCCATATAACCGGTGGTGGCTTTTGGGAAAATATTCCACGGGTTTTACCCGCCAATACCCAAGCGCAGATCGATAGCGCTAGCTGGCAATGGCCGGCGATATTTAGTTGGTTACAACAAACCGGTAATGTATCGACCCATGAAATGTACCGCACCTTCAATTGTGGTGTTGGCATGTTAATTGTTTTACCCGCAGAAGAAGTCTCTGATACATTACAACTACTCAATCAACTGGGTGAAAAAGCCTGGCAAATTGGTAAAATTGTCGAGATCAACGCGGATGAACCGCAGGTAACAATCAGCTAATGAAAAATTTTGTAGTATTAATTTCTGGCAATGGCAGTAATTTACAAGCCATTATTAATGCTTGCCAAAAACAAAGTATTGCCGCAAAAATTAGTGCAGTTTTCAGTGATAATCCAACTGCTTATGGTTTAGAACGGGCCAAGCAAGCCGCGATCCCAACTGTCGTGATGCAAAAAACGGATTACGCGGATAACCATGCTTATGATGCTTCACTGATGACCGAAATAGCACGATATCAGCCAGATCTGATCGTGTTGGCAGGTTACATGCGCATTCTCACGCCACGCTTTGTCAGCCATTATTTAGGTAAAATAATTAATATTCACCCTTCCTTATTACCTAAGTATCCCGGATTAGATACTCACCGTAAAGCGCTAGCAAACGGAGATAAAGAGCACGGTACTTCGATTCACTTTGTCACTGAGAAATTGGATGCAGGTCCAATTATTTTACAAGCTAAAGTGCCTATCTTTGCCGGAGATCAACCGCAAGATATTATTGCGCGCGTTCAAACACAAGAGCATCGTATTTATCCATTAGTTATTAATTGGTTTGTTAAAGGCCGTTTAGCTATGGTTAATAATTCAGCCTTCCTGGATGGCTGTAAACTACCTGAATACGGTTATGCTAATGAAGATTAGCAGTATCTGTCCCTATGTGATGCCAATGGCATCACAATTTTGTATACTGATGCTAACCCATATTGATACAAATTCTAATTGATAATTTTGTAGTAATAATCAACCAATACTTAACTAATTAGTTATCGAAAACTGAGTTTATTGTTAAAATATAATTGCTCTCATTTATCACTCAGCTTGATTCTGCTATTCTTTACTAACCAAACCGACTAAAAATACAGAACATCCATAGTAACTATTTTAATATGCTAAGTTTTACTCCCAATCGAGGTATCCAATGCCTACTGGCAAAAAAAATGAGTCAATTACACTACGACCTTTAGAACGTGAAGATCTCCCATTTGTCCATCAATTAGATAATAACGCCAGTGTTATGCGTTATTGGTTCGAAGAGCCTTATGAAGCTTTTGTTGAATTAAGTGATCTGTATGACAAACACATTCATGATCAGTTAGAGCGTCGGTTTATTATTGAAAATGAAGGCACTAAAATTGGATTAATTGAATTAGTAGAAATAAATTATATTCATCGTCGAGCTGAAATTGGCATTATTATCGATCCGGCCTTTCAAGGTAAAGGATATGCCGCCAAAGCCACCAACCTAGCGATGGATTATGCTTTTTCAGTGTTAAATCTCTATAAAGTCTACTTGATTGTGGATAAAGAAAATACCAAAGCGCTGCATATTTATAAAAAATTGGGCTTTCATATTGAAGGCGATTTGGTTGATGAATTTTTTATTAATGGTAAATATCGTACCGTCATTCGGATGAGTATTTTTCAACATCAATACAGTGAAATGAGAAAAAAATTCTCACCAGAGGCCAATAAAACACCTGAAAAATCATCAGTAATCAGATAAGCTGTTAAGTATCAATATCCTGTATTACTAAATAACAATATTGGTTATGGAGTAAAGATGTCTCAAGATCGGCTCTATACTGAAAAAGAGATCAGTTGGTTATCATTCAATGAGCGAGTTTTGCAAGAAGCAGCAGATAAACGTAATCCGCTGATTGAACGCATGCGATTTTTAGGCATTTATTCCAATAACCTTGAAGAATTTTATAAAATTAGATTTGCTGATGTTAAGCGACGTATATTAATTAATGAAGAACGAGGAACCGCATCCAGTTCACGCCAGCTATTAAAGCGAATTGAAAGCAAAGTTGCCAAACTGGATCAAGAATTTGACTCATTATATAACGAGTTATTACTTGAAATGGCGCGTAACCAAATTTTCCTAATTAATGAACGGCAAATTTCGCCAAATCAACAAATTTGGTTACGACAATTTTTTCGCCAACAACTTCGTCAGCATATTACGCCTATCCTGATCACGCCGGAAACTGATTTAGTTGAATTTTTAAAAGATGATTATACCTATTTAGCCGTTGAAATTATCAAGGGACAAAATATTCAATATGCCTTACTAGAAATTCCAGCAGGCAAACAACCTCGATTTGTTCATTTACCGCCTGAAATGCCAAAACGTAGGAAATCAATGATCCTGCTAGATAATATTTTGCGTTATTGTCTAGACGAAATATTTAAAGGCTTTTTTGACTATGACCAATTAAACGCCTACGCGATGAAAATGACGCGCGATGCGGAATATGATTTAACTACTGAGATGGAATCCAGCATGCTGGAGTTGATGTCATCCAGTTTAAAACAACGTCTTAATGCCGAACCGGTTCGTTTTGTTTATCAACGTAATATGCCTGATGAAATGGTAGAACTACTGAGAAAAAAACTCGGACTATCAAGTGATGATTCAGTCATTGCCGGTGGCCGTTATCATAACTTTAAAGATTTCATTAAATTTCCAAACGAAGGTAATAAAAATTTACTGAATAAACCACTGCCGCGTTTACGTCATCGTCGTTTTGATAACTTCCGTAATGGCTTTGATGCGATCAGAGAAAAAGATGTTCTCCTCTATTATCCCTATTACACTTTTGAGCATACGATAGAATTATTACGCCAAGCCTCTTTTGATCCCAACGTATTGACAATCAAAATCAATATTTATCGTGTAGCCAAGGATTCGCGCATTATTGAATCGATGATCCATGCAGCGCACAACGGTAAAAAAGTCACCGTGGTGGTTGAATTACAAGCGAGATTTGATGAAGAAGCCAATATTCATTGGGCTAAGCATCTTACCGAAGCCGGAGTACATGTCATTTTCTCTGCACCTGGCCTTAAGATCCACGCTAAACTTTTTATTATTTCTCGTCTCGAACAAGGTGAAATTATTCGTTATGCTCATATTGGCACCGGAAATTTTAACGAAAAAACCGCTCGCCTTTATACCGACTATTCCTTATTAACGGCAAATCAACAAATTACCAATGAAGTAAGGCGGGTATTTAACTTTATTGAAAACCCTTACCGACCTGTCAATTTTGAAAATCTAATGGTTTCGCCGCAAAATTCACGCACTCGGATGACGCAACTGATCGATCGGGAAATTAGCAACGTTCAAGCGGGAAAAGCGGCCGCTATCTTGCTAAAGATTAATAACTTAGATGACAAAGAGTTAATTAATCGTCTTTATGATGCCTCCAAAGCTGGCGTAAAAATTCGTCTGCTGATCCGAGGCATGTGTTCGCTGGTTCCCGGCCAAGCTAATTTTAGTGAAAATATTCAAGTTACTAGCATTGTCGACCGTTTTCTTGAGCATGACAGAGTTTATGTATTTAGTAATAATGGCAACGAAGAAGTCTTCATCTCATCAGCTGACTGGATGACCCGCAATATCGATTTTCGTATTGAAGTGGCTGTTAAATTGGTTGATCAACAACTGAAACAACGCGTGCTCGACATTCTTGAATTACAATTTAATGATACCGTTAAAGCGCGTTATATCGATAAAGAGTTAACCAATCGTTATGTACCACGCGGTAATAAACGCAAGATCCAGGCACAGCTTGCTGTCTACGATTATCTAAAATCACTAGAACATCCAGAAACAAGAGCTTAACACTATGCCATTAATAAAACCTTCAGCATCGAGGCCGATGGAAATTGCTGCCATAGATCTTGGCTCTAATAGCTTCCATATGATTGTTGCGCGAATAGTTAATGGTGCCTTACAGATTTTAACCCGCATTAAAAAACGTGTTCATCTGGCTGACGGTTTAGATGAACATAACAAATTAAGCGAAAAATCAATTCAGCGTGCCTTGACCTGCTTAGCGCTTTTTGCTGAACGTTTACAAGGATTTACCGCTGATAATGTTTGCATAGTTGGAACTCATGCCTTACGAGAAGCGGTTAACGTCAAAGAGTTTTTGCAACGAGCTAAAGCCGTTATACCCTACCCAATTGAAATTATTTCAGGCCAAGAAGAAGCGCGGCTGATTTTTATGGGGGTTGAGCATACCCAGTCAGAAAAAGGTCGGAAGCTGGTGATCGATGTTGGCGGTGGCTCTACAGAACTTATTATTGGTGAAAATTTTAAGCCTCTATTAATGGAAAGCCGTAAAATGGGCTGCATCAGCTATGCCCGCCAATTTTTTGCTAATAATCTAATTAATGAAACTAATTTTGCGCGCGCCTATTTTGCTAGCCGACAAAAACTGGAAAATCTTGCTTGCCAATATCAAATGCAAGGTTGGGACTATGCCTTTGGTGCTTCAGGAACCATAAAAGCAATTCATGAAGTACTTTGCCAGTTGGGTGATTCAGATGGCATCATCACCCATGAGCGCTTAGTTAAACTAAAAAAATTAGTACTAAAGTATAAAAATTTTAAGTCACTCGATCTACCCGGCTTATCAGCAGAGCGTGCTCACGTTTTTGTTCCGGGATTAGCCATTTTATGTGGCATATTTGATTCTCTGCAAATCAAGCAGTTAACGCTCTCTGACGGTGCTTTACGTGAAGGGGTTCTCTATGAAATGGAAGGACGTTTTCGTCATCAAGACATTCGCCAACGCACCGCATTAAGTTTAGCTGAACATTATAATATTGACCGAGAACAAACGCAGCGAGTATCAAAAACCATCGAGATCCTTTATCAACAATGGGCAAAACAAAATCCCAAGTTGGTTAACCCACAATTGAAAGTGCTACTTATCTGGGCCGCTATGCTGCATGAGGTTGGATTAAATATCAATCATAATGGCTTACATCGTCATTCTGCCTATATTTTATACAACACCAATCTGCCAGGATTTAACCAAGAGCAACAGTTATTACTAGCGACATTGGTCAGGTATCATAAAAAAAGTATCAAAGCTGATGAATTCCCTAAGTTAAATCTATTTAAGAAAAAACAATATTTACCCATGATCCAACTATTACGGTTAGCTACGCTACTTAATAATCAACGTCAATCGACAACCACGCCAAACTCACTACGTTTGAAAACCGATCAAAATCATTGGACACTCTATTTTCCTCCCCACTATTTACAGCAAAATGCGTTAATGCTGCTAGATTTAGAAAAAGAACAAAAATATTGGCAAGATGTTCCTAGCTGGAAACTAAAAATTAAAGAGGAATCTGCTTGATATTTTGGTATGATTAAAAATAAAATCTAGCAACCATAAATCTAACTTAATTGCTTGTTTTCTATTCAATAACTTATTTATCCTGCTGCTGATAGTAGTTGTTTAAATAATGTGTGCATTTAATCGAAAGTCATTAAAAATGATAATACCTGATAATAGGTTACGACTATTAGTATTTAAGGATAACCATGTCTCAACCAGCCTTTTCATCGAATATTACCTCACTTATTAATCCACATTCACAAAAGCTGGCACAAATTAGGCAAGATATTTTGACGCTTTTCATGGAAAATGAAGAGACGATTAAAATATTAGCCACCCAACACGACAAACAACAAGCCTTATCGATCGTAAAGCACGATAAAAATATCATCCAAATTAAATCACTATTACATGCCTTACATGCAGCCGATATTGCGGATCTTTTAGAAATGTTGCCTTATGATGAACGCTCATCACTATGGTATTTAATTGATAATAATAAACGTGGTCAGGTTTTAGTCGAAGCCTCAACCTCGGTCTGGGAAAGTTTACTCAAGAACATGTCAGATAGAGAGTTGCTACGTGCTGTTGCTAATCTACATGTTGATGAGCAAGCCTATATTGCCGAACACTTACCGCGCGACACAATGCGTCGTTTACTGACTTACCTTGATCCCAGTTTACGTAATCAGATCCGTGAGGTACTACAATATCCTAAAGATAGCGGTGGCCAAATGATGGATTTTGAATTTATTACCGTTAGGCCTAACGTTAGCCTGAAAACTGTTCAACGCTATCTACGCCAGCGCGGTAATATCCCTGAAGCAACCGATAAAATTTTTATTGTCGATATACAAAATCGCTTGCAAGGGGAATTGCCATTAACGACGATTTTAACCTCATCACCAACAAAAACAGTGGCTGATGTGATGAAAACCGCCACGATGAGCTTCTTGCCTGACGAAAAAGCAGAAGACGCTGCAAGTGCTTTTGAACGATACGATTTGATTTCAGCTGCTGTGGTTGATAACAATGGTTTATTAATGGGACGCTTAACCGTTGAAGATATAGTTGATAATCTTAATGAAGAGAGTGATAGCAACATCCGGCGCATGGGAGGATTAAGCCCTGAGGAAGATGTTTTTGCCCCCGTTGGGCAAGCAGTAAAAACTCGCTGGACCTGGCTTGCCGTTAACCTCTGTACCGCCTTCATTGCCTCACGAGTGATTGGTGTGTTCGAAAATACCATTTCACAACTGGTCGCACTGGCAACACTAATGCCTATTGTCGCCGGCATTGGTGGCAATACCGGCAACCAAACTATCACTATGATTGTTCGAGCAATTGCCTTGCATCAAATCCAAACTGGTAATTTCTCATTTCTGTTACTGAGAGAATTAGGCGTCGCGCTGATCAATGGTATTGTCTGGGGCGGGATCATGGGCATCGTCACCTATTTACTCTATGGTAACCTTGAGATGGGTGCGGTGATGACTTTAGCTATGATATTGAACTTAATGATGGCCGCATTAATGGGCGTTATTATCCCATTAATTGGTGAAACTGGGTCGAGATCCGGCCATTGGCTCAAGTGTGATGATAACCGCGATTACTGATACCGGCGGCTTCTTTATTTTCTTAGGTTTAGCCACTCTTTTTCTAATTTAAATCGTCAGCGCTAATCTATCATGGCAACATTAGAATAGCGCCTTAAAACAAAACTTATTACACCTCTTTGCTATCTCAATATATTTAAATTAATAGCCAAATTTTTCTCTATCTATCAATTGAAAAATAGCAGATTAATATATTTATATGGTTAAAATAGAATGCATTACTATCTAAATTTCATCCTTGATTTTGCTAACCATTGATTTAATTAAAAACAAATAACCCAATATTTCTCCGGTTTAAAGGTTATCCAGAGTAGGATAAAATAATATCCGCTTTTTATGTTTATATAGACAATGACGAAAAAAACCAGATTATTGGTTATAACTGCCGGATGATAAACAGATAATTATTATCGCTAAATCAAGATATCATTGTTATTTCATTATTTTTTATTATTAAAAAATAAAATCAATTAACAAATTGCACCTATTGTTTGAATGATTTATTCAGCGAATTAATACACTATTTTGCCTATTAATAAAAAGGATTAAAAAAACATGCCATCGCTAACCAATACGCAAAGTCAGCCTGTTGCCAGGCCACTAAATCGGCAAGATTATAAAACGCTGGGTCTATCTTCGTTAGGTAGTACACTTGAGTTTTACGATTTTGTTATTTTTGTCTTTTATGCCAAAACCATCTCGCTACTTTTTTTTCCGGCTGGTAATCAATTTCTCGCTCTGATAGCAACCCTTGGGTTATTCGCTGCCGGTTATCTAGCTCGTCCATTAGGTGGCATTATTATGGCACACTACGGCGATAAAATAGGCCGTAAGCGCATGTTCAGTTTGAGTATCTTTATGATGGCCCTGCCCACTTTAGTTATAGGAGCATTGCCAACTTATGCCACGATTGGTATTGCTGCGCCACTGTCATTACTTTTGATGCGTATTATGCAGGGAGCGGCAATTGGCGGAGAAATGCCAGGTGCCTGGGTGTTTATCGCTGAACACACGCCAAAACAGCGTTATGGTTGAGCTATTGGAACGCTGACTTCAGGCATTACCGGTGGTATTTTGCTCGGCTCGATTATTGCCATTATCATTGAATATCACTTTACCGAACAACAAATTGTCGATTTCGCCTGGCGCATTCCGTTTATTGTCGGCGGGTTATTTGGCTTTATTGCTGTCTATTTGCGACGCTTTTTACAGGAAACCCCAATATTCAAAGAGTTAGCGGCACAAAGAGCGCTTTGTAATGAGTTGCCAGTTAAGACTGTTTTAACATCACATAAGCAGGCTTGTTTGATCACCGCGCTACTAACCTGGTCTCTATCGACCTCAATTATCGTGATCATTTTAATGACGCCTGACGTTATTTTACGCGGCATCTACCATATCGATCGGAATAGCGCCTTACAAGCCAATTGCTTTGCAGTGTTGATGTTAACCGTTGGCTGTATTTTTTTGGGGTTACTTAAGCGATAAAATTGGCTCCCGTCTCACCATGTTAGTAGCCTATAGCGGCCTGATCATCAGCGCCAGCTATTTCTATTCCATACTATCACCGGCTATTTCATTTTTAACATTAAGTAGTTATTACGGCATTATGGGATTGTTCGTCGGCGCCGTCGTTTTAACCCCGATTATTGGCACTCGGGCATTTCCACCTGCAATCCGTTTTTCTGGCCTGTCTTTTGCCTACAATATTGCCTATGCAATTTTTGGTGGTTTAACGCCGATCATCACGGGCTTCTGGCTACAACAATCTCATCTGGCACCGGTTTATTATGTCAGTGCCGTTGCAGTGCTAGCTATCTTGGTTGGTTTTTTACCGCTAGCATATCAAGGGTGGCAACATCAGCCGGCAAAATAAATCTAACGGGCAATAATATCCGCTTTTACTCGCTGCTAAGTGGTTAATAACTTCTGGCTTAATAATAAAAAAGTACATCATTTATTAGACTGATGCACTTTATACAACCATAAAAAATCTTAATTTCACCAACATCCATCAGCGCCAGGCTGGCGGCATGATGCCGGCAATGATGGTTGGAAAATGGGCCTTAATATAAGTAACCATCATATTTGATAGCACTGCCGAACAGGTGAACTCTCTCTCATGGCCTAATAATCTATTAGTCCAATCTCGATACTGTTCTTCAGAACCCAATGTTGTTGGCGCTAGTCGATATGCTTGCTCCATTAAAGCAAAGGCAAAATATCTCAATGGCAGCGGTGAATCGTATTCAGTGCCAAATAAGGCACTAGAAGAATACTTACAAAATAAAGCTGACAAACATAACAGAACTTCAGCTTGTCTTTGTGGAGTAGCGTCCGTAAGCTGATAGGTAGCTAATAATTGTGTCGCATATTCATCTGTTAAACAATAATAGGTTATATCTTTTTCAACATATTGGTTAAACTTATTGGCAAATATTGTTTTTAGTTTAGCGTCGTTATCAAAACCGATTAATTTAAAGGCAGAAGAAGATTGTTTGGTTGCTGTTTCAAAAGTGGCGCGCAAATCACCCAATTCTAAAGAATCCAGTAATTTAATAAAACACATTTGCTGTTGGCAAAACTGATAGCTGGAGGCAAATAATATAAAATGATGCTGAAAAAGATCATCTAACAGATAATTCGCCGGGCCAATATTCTCTTGCCCTTGATAGAGATAGAAACCATGCCAGTTCATATTCACTTGTTGCGCTAACCTAATATCTAACATCTGCTGTAACTGGTTTTGCGAAACCAACATAGCCCAATCACTACCTTGCTAACTTAAGTCAAGCTAATATGCTTGGTGCTAAACTGAATGGCGCCGATTTAACTGGTGCCAAGCTAGGTAATATCGCTTTACCGTTTTGGGATGAAACTCGATTAGATACTTATCTTAACCATATCAATAATGATTTTAGTTTACTAACAACCATCGACAGTATTGATAATAAATATAATGACAAGAAAATAGAGCTGGTACATCAATTAATCGACTCGTTAGATAAACGCTCCTCAAATACTTCACTATCATCAGTGGTAGAGTTAAGCAATAACCTATTACGCCATTTTCTATGTATTGCTTAAACTTATTGTCAAATATCGCGGCCAGTTTAGCTTGACTGTCAAAATCGATTAATTTAATTGCAGATGAGCTTTGCGTTGTTGCGGTTTGAAAGGTGGTTTGCAATTTACCTAACGCTAAAGTTGCTAATAATTGGCTAAATTTGGCTTGCTGCTGTTGAAATAGATAGTTAGACGCAAATAATTTAAAATGATGTTCAAAAAGATCATCTAAACGATAATCTGCCGGGCCAATATTGTCTTGCCCTTGATAGAGATAAAAGCCATGCCAATTGATATTCTCTGGTTGCGCTGACTGAATACCTAACATCCGCTGTAGCTGGTTTTGCGACATTAACATAGCATAGTGACTATCTGGCTTGGCAGAGAGCAGAATAAAATTATCCGCCTCTTTATTAGACCAATCAGGTTTGCCAGCATAATCACCGAAATCACCTTTAGTATAAGGCTCAACACGGTTATCTTGCAGATAACTGTTATACAGGATTTCAGCCTGTTCTTTATAGTTACTCTCACCCGCCATCGCTTGTGAAATCAACTGAACAAAGGCACCATTATGACTAACCATCATTTGCGGTTGGTGAGTAAAACAGTTTAGCAAGATTGTCAAAACAGGAGCAGTTTGTGCCGGCATCGTGCTGACAGCATATTTCGCCAGATAAGACGGCAATATGTTATTATTAAGCCAGTTAATAATTTTCTGATCCTGGTTATAGGGCGCTTTAGCAAAAGTCTCTAATAAGGAGTTTACTACTGATGATAGTGAAACGTTTGTAGGACGTTTGTCTAATGAATCAATCAGCTGATGAACTAATGCTATCTTCTTCTTATTATAGATGGGCTCAATACTATCGATAGTTTTAAGCAAGCAAAGAGTTTATTACCTATAAAGGGTAGGTTTTTTAACCACAATAGCTCGGGTAATCTAATTTCAGTTGGTGATTTTGCCCATTCAATCAGTGGGCCACTGTTTTGAATAATGCTACCAATTAGTATTGCAAAAGGAATAACAAATAATAATATTACTAATAGAGTCATCGCTATACTTGCTAGCCATTTTTTATGCCATAGTTTACTTTCAATTTTTTTAAATAATGGCCAGGTTGCAATAACCACCATGCCTGCCCAGAGAAAACCAAGTATGAATGGTTTCAATACCCAAAAACATGCAGCTATCATCAATAAAATAGCAATTATGCTAAAAATGAATTTGGGTAAATCATTAGGGGATTGCGCTTTTTCCATATATTAGCCTGATTATAAAGAATGATGGGTGCATATTATCAATTGTCTATTACATGATTAATCATGTTTTTTGTATCTAATAAAAGTAGGGTGATGATGGAAATTGTATTGTTTACAAAATGTTAATTACCAAATTTTGTCTGGTATGTACTCTCAATTAAAGATAGTACATAAATTGCAAAGTGAACACTAATTAAAAAGAGTTACTAGTATAATGATCCCACGTATAGGACGCGCTCATCAAATCAGTCAGCAGATAACAACCTATTTAACGACATTAAAAGACCGAGGTTTTAGCGGAGATTTAACCACCAGTTATGCTGAACGTTTATCAATGGCAACAGATAATAGTATTTATCAACTTACACCTCAAGCTGTTGTCTATCCACGTTCGACTAGCGATGTTCAATTGTTGGCGAAACTTGCCATTGATAAACAATTTCAGTCATTAACCTTTACACCCAGAGGTGGTGGCACAGGGACCAATGGCCAGGCTTTGACTGAAGGCATTGTGGTTGATATGTCGCGCTATATGCAAAAAATTTTGCAAATTAATGTGGCAGAAAAATGGGTTAGAGTCGAAGCTGGTGTGATAAAAGATCAACTTAACCAATTTTTGGCACCTTATGGTTATTTCTTTTCACCTGAATTATCAACCAGTAACCGAGCCACTTTGGGTGGCATGATCAATACTGATGCCTCAGGTCAAGGCTCATTAGTTTATGGTAAAACATCGGATCATGTACTGAGTGTTAAAGCTATTTTACTTGGTGGAGAGGTATTAGAAACCTATCCGATGACAGTTGAGTTGGCGGAGCGTTTTTCACAGCAGCAATCAACTATTGGTCGCATATATAGCACCGTTTATCACCATTGTCGTCAGCAGCGACAGCTAATTTTGGCTAAATTTCCGCGATTAAATAGATTTTTAACCGGTTATGATTTGCGACACGTGTTTGACGATACTATGACGCAATTTGATTTAACCCGAATTTTAACCGGCTCTGAAGGGACGCTGGCTTTCATTATCGAAGCTAAGCTAAATATTACTCCATTACCTAAAATAAGACGATTAGTTAATATAAAGTATGACTCATTTGATTCAGCGTTACGGAATGCACCAGTTATGGTGGCAGCCAAAGCATTATCAGTGGAAACGGTTGATACTAAAATCCTCTCTTTAGCGCGTGATGATATTATCTGGCATTCAGTGAGTAAATTAATTAACGATGTTGATGACAAAAAATTATCAGCATTAAATATTGTTGAATTTAGTGGGGATAGTGAAGAAAAAATTAATCAACAATTAACCCGTTTATGTTCACAATTGGATAAGTTAATTCAAGCCGGTAATTCGGGGATCCTTGATTATCATATATGCCATCAATTAGCAGATATTGAAAATATCTATACGAATGAGAAAAAAAGCAGTTGGCCTGTTGGCTAATACCAAAGGATTAGCAAAACCGATACCGTTCGTAGAGGATACTTGCGTGCCACCGGAGCATTTAGCCGATTACATTGCTGAATTTCGTGCGTTGCTTGACCGCAATAATTTAGCTTATGGCATGTTTGGACATGTTGATGCAGGGGTATTACATGTTCGCCCGGTGATGGATATGTGTGATCCTCAACAAGAAGTATTAATGAAACAAATTTCAGATCAAATTGCTCAACTTACTGCTAAATATGGCGGCTTATTATGGGGGGAACACGGTAAAGGTTTTCGCTCCGCCTATGGCCCACAATTTTTTGGTGAAAAGCTTTATCAAATACTCTGTCAAATTAAAACCGCATTTGATCCCTTTAATCAATTAAACCCAGGAAAAATATGCTCATCAATTAATGTAGCGCTCCCGTTAATGCCTATCGATGCTGTAAAAAGAGGAACTTATGATCGCACTATCCCGATCAAAGTGAGGGAAACATTTGAGCAGGTTATGGCCTGTAATGGTAATGGCTTGTGCTTTAATTTTGACGTTAATAGTCCAATGTGTCCTTCAATGAAAATTTCCCAGCAACGAATTCATTCGCCAAAAGGCCGAGCAACATTAATGCGAGAATGGTTAAGATTACAGGTTAAGCAAGGCGTAAACTTAGCGTTATTTGCAGAAGATATTAATAGTTATAAACTCTCTTGGCTGCAAAAAATAACACGCCTATACCATACCTTGCGAGCTAAGAGTGGACAGTATGATTTTTCCCCATGAAGTAAAAGAGGCGATGGCGGGTTGTTTAGCCTGTAAAGCGTGTTCAACCCAATGCCCAGTTAAAATTGATGTTCCCACGTTTAGGGCAAAATTTTTAGCCCTCTATTATAGTCGTTATTTGCGACCAATTAGTGACTACGTGGTTGCCAATATTGAATTAACTTTGCCGCTGATGGCAAAACAACCACGCTGGTTTAATTTTATATTACGGCAAGGGTGGATACAAACCCTAGGTCACAAGGTGATTGGACTAACGGATTTTCCTCAACTGTCTACACCCAGTTTACAACAACAATTGGCTGGTCATGCAGCATTGTCTCTGTCATTGCCACAATTAGAAAGCTTACCTGAAGAGACTCGCAGCCAATTTGTTTTTGTCGTCCAAGATCCATTTACTAGTTATTATGATGCAAGGGTAGTTGCAGATTTTATACATTTAATTGAAATATTAGGTTATCGGCCTATATTGTTGCCATTTTCTGCTAATGGAAAAGCGTTGCATATTAAAGGATATTTAACCCGTTTTGCCAAAACAGCGCAAAAAACAGCGGATTTTCTTAACCGCTTAGCGCAATTATCAATTCCGATGGTCGGTATTGATCCAGCCTTAGTGCTCTGTTATCGCGATGAATATAGCCAGATCCTTGGTAATAAACGGGATAAATTCGAAGTTAAATTAGTTAATGAGTGGCTGATGACAGTATTAGCGCCAAAGCCAGCAGCGAAGTTAACGGCTGAAAAATGGTATCTATTAGGGCATTGTACCGAAATGTCATTGTTAGCTGATAGTGCCCAACAATGGATTAAAATTTTTGCTCAGTTTGGTCGTCAACTTATTAATGTTAATGTTGGTTGTTGCGGCATGGCAGGAACTTATGGTCATGAGGTTAAACATCTGGCTAATTCAAAGGGAATTTATGCCTTATCTTGGGGAAATCGATTACAAAAATTACCCAAAACACGTTGTCTAGCAACAGGTTACTCTTGTCGCAGTCAAGTAAAACGAATTGAAAATGAAACAATAAAACATCCTTTACAAGCGTTATTGGAGATATTTAAATGATTTGGCAGCGTTCTTATACCCTCGAAGAAATTAATAGTTGGAGTGATAACAGCATGTTATCCCATTTAGGGATTGTTATGTTAAGTATCAGTGACGATACTATTGAAGCAACAATGCCGGTTGATCAAAGTACCATGCAGCCGTTTGGATTACTACATGGTGGTGCTTCGGTGGTATTAGCCGAATCGTTAGGCTCGATAGCTGGTTATCTCTGCACTCAAGATAATCAAAAAGTAGTTGGCACCGAAATTAATGCTAGCCATATTAGGCCGGTATCTTCAGGAAAAGTACGTGGCGTATGTAGTGCAATTCATCTAGGTCGCCGGCGACAAGTCTGGTCGATAAAAATCTTTGATGAACAATTAAGACTGAGTTGTATTTGTCGTTTGACAACAGTAATCATTTAATGATTAGCACTTAAAGATAACTAAACGACAAAAACTCGATGATTTAGCGATACTTTGTTCGTCACGTTAAATATTGCTGAATTTGCGAGTTTATTTTATTTTTTTAATGTTTATCAACATGTTAATATGATTGATAAATTAGGAATCGTAAAAAAACAGTAAAATAAACGCCACTTTTTGCTGAAAAAACACTCTAATAAAAATATCCGCTTAAAATAAATGGTTGAAGTGAGAAATGTTATCATTACCATATATAATATTAAACAAAAAAAGTCTAGTTACATTGATAGTGTAATCTAGTCAAAATATTAGTTTTGTGAGGTCAATAATGGCAGAGCATGTTGATACTTTTTCTTTGAATGAAACAACTTGGCAGGGCCTTACCATAACCGATAAAGCAGCTGCTCAAATTCTTAAATTAATGAAAAAAAATCCTGCTAGTCAGGGATTATCTCTTAATATCAAGCAATCAGGTTGTGCAGGATTTGGTTATGTCATTACATTGATAGATAATCCAACTAAAGAATATTTGCTGTTTGAAAATAATGGCGCCAAACTTTTTGTTCCTCTAAAAGCAATGCCATTTATTGATGGTACTGAGGTTGATTATGTTCGTGAGGGACTTAATCAAGTATTCAAATTTAATAATCCTAAGGCTCAACACGCTTGTGGTTGTGGTGAAAGCTTTGGTATTTAAGTGAATTAAATTATGTCACAGCGTAATATAGAAATTGGTGATGATGTTCAACAATGGATAGCGGAGCATCGTTATAAAGAGGGGTTTTTCACTCAGGTTGCAACGGATGAATTAGCTAAAGGTCTCAATGAAGAGGTCATCAAAGCGATTTCAGCCAAACGTAATGAACCTGATTGGATGTTGCAGTTTCGTTTAGAGGCTTATCAACATTGGTTGGGTATGGAAGAACCCCACTGGCTTAAAGGCTATTATCCTGATTTAAACTACCAGGAATATAGTTATTATGCAGCGCCATCCTGCAATAGTTGCGATGATACTTGTCAAACTGAAACTGATTCATCGGCAGCGGGTGGGGATGAGCATAGCAATAATTATCTGACCGCCGAAGTTGAAGAAGCATTCAATAAACTTGGTGTACCAGTCCGTGAGGGTAAATTGGTTGCGGTAGATGCTATTTTTGACTCTGTTTCTGTTTCAACAACTTATCGTAGCGAATTAGCGAAACTGGGTATTATTTTTTGCTCTTTTGGTGAAGCTATCCAACAGTATCCTGAGTTAGTAAAAAAATATATTGGTACGGTCGTTTCTAATCGAGACAATTTTTTTGCGGCATTAAATTCTGCTGTCGCTTCTGATGGGACATTTGTTTATGTGCCAAAAGGAGTTCGTTGCCCGATGGAATTATCAACCTATTTCCGTATTAATTCAGCTAAGACCGGTCAGTTTGAGCGCACTATCTTGATTGCTGATGAAGGTAGTTACGTTAGTTATATTGAAGGATGCTCTGCTCCGGTGCGAGATAGCTATCAATTACATGCTGCGGTAGTTGAAGTTATTATTCATAAAGATGCTGAAGTAAAATATTCTACCGTACAAAACTGGTTTTCAGGTGGTGAAAGTGAAACCGGTGGCATTTTAAACTTTGTCACCAAACGCGCCTTATGCGAGGGTGAGAATGCCAAAATGTCCTGGACACAGTCTGAAACAGGTTCGGCTATTACTTGGAAATATCCTAGTGTTATTTTGCAAGGGGATAATTCGGTGGGGGAATTCTTTTCAGTGGCATTAACCAATGGTAATCAACAGGCTGATACCGGTACAAAAATGATCCATATTGGTAAGAATACGCATTCCACCATCATCTCTAAAGGGATCTCAGCTGGTCGTAGTCAAAATAGTTACCGCGGTTTAGTAAAGATTTTACCGACGGCAGAAAATGCCAGAAATTATACCCAATGTGATTCTATGTTAATTGGCACTCAATGTGGCGCGCATACTTTTCCTTATATTGAAGTAAAAAATAGTAGCGCACAGTTAGAGCATGAAGCTACAACATCTCGTATTGGTGAAGATCAACTCTTTTATTGTTTGCAACGAGGTATTAGTGAGGATGACGCCATTTCGATGATCGTAAATGGTTTCTGTAAAGATGTCTTTTCTGAATTACCATTAGAGTTTGCCGTTGAAGCACAAAAATTGTTAGCAATTAGTTTGGAGCATAGTGTGGGTTGATGGTTCCTATTAAAAGAATACTCAGTTATTCAAAGGCCAATGAAATGTTAAGTGTTAAAAATTTAAATGTCAGTATTGAAGGTAATCAAATTCTTAACGGATTAAATCTAGAAGTAAAAGCGGGTGAAGTACATGCAATCATGGGGCCTAATGGATCAGGCAAGAGTACATTATCAGCGACACTGGCAGGACGTGAAGAATATCAAGTAGAACAGGGTGAAATTCTATTCAAAAATAAAAATTTGCTTGAGTTATCGCCGGAAGAACGTGCAGGAGAAGGTATATTTTTAGCCTTTCAATATCCAGTGGAAATTCCTGGCGTAAGTAATCAATTTTTCTTACAAACCTCGGTTAATGCAGTAAGAGAGTATCGTAAGCAGCCACCACTAGATAGATTTGATTTTCAGGATTTTATTGAAGATAAAATTGAACTACTTGATATGCCGAAAGATTTACTTACTCGATCAGTAAATGTCGGTTTCTCTGGTGGAGAAAAAAAGCGCAATGATATTTTACAGATGGCAGCGTTAGAGCCTGAGTTATGTATTTTAGATGAAACTGACTCGGGTCTTGATATTGATGCCTTAAAAGTTGTGGCTAATGGCGTGAACTCACTTCGTAGCCCTGAAAGAGCTTTTATCATCGTTACTCACTATCAGCGTATTTTGGATTATGTACAGCCTGATTTTGTTCATGTTCTCCATCAAGGCAAAATTATTCAATCAGGTGATTTTACCTTGGCCAAAAAACTGGAGGTACAAGGCTATGGCTGGCTTATTGACCAACAGTGAAAGAGCAGAAAAACAGCAGCAAGTCACAAAGTTAAATCAACAGGCGCTAAAAAGCTTTGCGACACTTTTTTATGCCAGTAAGAGAGCAAATGAAAAACAAGCTCAGGCCTATTGGCAGCAGGTAGAGAAAATTGGTTTTCCGCCATTTCGCCATGAAGAGTGGCATTATACGCCGTTGGCAAAAGTACTTAACGCTCAATACCAATTAAATAGTGATAAAGTTAACACAATTACTGCTGAGCAATTAAAACAGCTGGCTATCTCCCTTGACGGCTGGCGAATTGTTTTGTTTGATGGATGTCTTATCCCTGACTTAAGTAGTGATAACTTTGGTCCTTATCAAATTCAAATGATGGATGCGCAAGCACAGCTTCCAGCGCCTATCGTGACCGATGAAATATTCCTGTATTTAACTGAGAGTCTGGCCGCTCAACCCCTAATGATTAAATTGGCCGCTAATCAACAGGTAGAAAAACCGCTCTATATATTGAATATTACCTCTGGTTCAAATCACCATAATTATGTTAATACTAGTCACTATCGCTATCATTTAGAGATTGGTGCCAATTGCAAATCGCAGGTTGTTGAACATTTTGTTTCTGTTGATGATAAGCCGCATCTGACAGGCAGTCGATTGACCGCTAATATAGGTGATAATAGTCATTTTAGTCATATTAAACTTAGCGTTGAAAACAACCAAAGTCACCATTTTGCCCATAATGACATCTTGTCAGGTCGAGATAGTCAAATAAACAGTAGTGGTATTTTTATCGGCTCAGCATTACTTCGCCATCATACCAGTGTGAAATTAAATGGAGCGGGTAGCAGATTAACACTCAATAGCTTATTGTTGCCACAAAATAGAGAAATTGTTGATACCAGAACTTATCTTGAACATAATCAGCCATTTTGTGAAAGTCGCCAGTTGCATAAAACGATCGTGCAGGATGAAAGTAAAGCTGTTTTTAATGGTATGATTAAAGTTGCGCCACAGGCACTTAAAACCGATGGCCAAATGACAAATAATAATTTATTATTAGGTAAACAAGCCGAAATTGACACCAAACCGCAGTTAGAAATTTATGCTGATGATGTTAAGTGTAGTCATGGCGCTACAGTAGGCCGGATTGATGATGAACACCTGTTTTATTTACGTTCACGGGGTATTCATCTCAATGATGCAAAACATATGATTATGGTGGCCTTTGCAGCTGAAGTCATCAAAGCTATTGATAGTGAAGCTGTAAGTAACAAGGTAATGGATATTATTCAGCAGCGCTTGGCAGGGATTTAATATGACATTTTCAGCGGCATCCATTCGCAAAGATTTTCCTATGCTGGCAGAAAAAATCAACGATCAACCGTTGGTTTATTTGGATAGTGCTGCCAGTGCGCAAAAACCGCTCCAAGTGATAGAAAAGGAAAGGCAATTTCTTTGTCATCACTATGCGGCGGTACACCGAGGGATCCATCGCTTGAGTAGTGAAGCCACGGAGATGGTGGAAAATGTTCGTCAGCAAGTCGCTGATTTTATTCATGCAGCTGATTCTGAAGAAATTGTTTTTGTTAAAGGAACAACGGAAGGCATAAATTTAATTGCTAATAGTTATGGACATGGTTTTATCAAACCAGGCGATAATATTATCATTAGCCAAATGGAACATCACGCTAATATAGTTCCTTGGCATCTGCTTGCAGGCCAGATTGGTTTTGATATTCGTATATTACCTATTGATAATGATGGGAAATTAATTTTTGAACAATTAGATAGGCTAATCGATAGCCGGACTCGGTTACTCTCTTTTACCCACATGTCGAATGTTTTGGGAACTGTTAATCCAGCAAAACAGATTATTGCCTATGCGCGCCAATGTGCAGAGCAAAAAGCAGCACAATTGCATATTTTGCTTGATGGTGCGCAAAGTATTATGCACCAAATGATTGATGTCCAAGATTTAGATTGTGATTTTTATGTTTTTTCCGGTCACAAACTGTATGGACCTACTGGTATTGGTGTTTTATATGGCAAAAAGGCATTATTAAATGCTTTACCACCTTGGCAAGGTGGAGGAGCCATGATTGATAAAGTGAGTATGACGTTATCTGAGCCAGCAATAATAAATATCACTTACGAAAAGGCGCCATGGCGATTTGAAGCAGGCACACCCAATATTGTTGGCATTATTGGTTTAGGTGAGGCTTTACGTTATGTTAATAATATTGGTTATCAACAAATATCTGCTCATGAAACCGCATTAATGCAGTATGCCAATCAGCGTTTAAGTACGGTAAACTCTTTGCGTCTTTACGGCTCAGATGAGCGCCAGGGAGTTATTGCCTTCAATTTAGGCGAGCATCATGCTTATGATGTCGGTAGTTTTTTAGATAATTATGCGATTGCAATACGGACAGGCCACCATTGTGCGTTGCCATTGATGGATTTTTATCAAGTACCAGCTATGTGTCGAGCTTCGCTAGCGGTTTATACTACTAAAGAAGAGATTGATATTTTGGTTGAAAAACTACAACATATTGAAAAATTACTAACTTAATCTGTTTTAAAGTACATATAAGGGTAGAATGATGTCAGCCTTGCCTGATGAGAATAAATTGTTGCGTAATTTTTCACGTTGTCAAAACTGGGAAGAGCGATATCTTTATTTAATTGAATTAGGGGAAAAATTATTACCTCTTAGCGATAGACAAAAACAAGTGAAAAATCAGGTCTCAGGTTGTCAAAGCCAGGTTTGGATTGTTATGGAGCCAGATAGTGACGGTAGGATCCAATTTGCTGGTGACAGCGATGCTGCTATAGTTAAGGGATTGATTGCATTAGTAATAATTATTTTTCAAAATAAAACCGGACAACAAATTTTGACCACAGATAGCAAAACATTTTTTCAAAAGTTGTCATTGGAGCAGCATTTAACGCCATCAAGAAGCCAGGGATTGCATGCTATGATCAGAACAATCCGTCAGCGAGCCGAAAAAATTATCCAATCAAGCACTTAAACATTTAGTTAACTACTGATATTATTAAAGTGACGCTTATTCATCCGATAAACTTTGTACGTTCCTTAGGAGGAAAAGTATAAAGAGAATTCTATTTTTTATCGGCTTGTTGTTTTTAAGCGGGCTGACTTTCAATGTCAGTGCTGCTGAATACTCCTTGCCATCCACTACAGCACGCTTAATTGGTGAAAATAGTCATTATGTGGTGCCTAATGATGGGCGTCCACTGGAAGCTATTGCAAGTGAATTTCAGATAGGTTTGCTGGGTATGTTGGAAGCTAATCCAGGAACCGATCCATATTTACCTAAAGCGGGTAAAACATTGATTATTCCATCGCAAATGTTATTACCTGCGACTAAGCGTGATGGTATCATCGTTAATTTAGCCGAATTGCGACTGTATTATTTTCCTAAAGGAAGCAATAGAGTCATGGTTTACCCTATTGGTATCGGCCAATTGGGCGCCAATACGCCTAAAATGGTGACGACTGTTAGTCAATTAATTAAAAATCCAACCTGGACACCAACGCCGAATATCCGTAAACGTTATGCTGCCGATGGCGTTATTTTGCCGGCGGTATTTTCAGCCGGGCCTGATAATCCTATGGGGCTTTATGCCTTGCGATTATCTTATGGTAAGGGACAATATTTGATCCATGGTACTAATGCCAATTTTGGTATTGGATTACGTGTTAGTTCCGGTTGTATTCGTTTAAGACCTGAGGATATACAAGCATTATTCTACTCTATACCGGTAGGAACTCGCGTACAGGTAATTAATGAACCGATTAAGTACTCTAAAGAGCCAGATGGAAGCTATTACATCGAAGTTCACCAACCATTATCTAAACGTGAATCTGATGATCCGCAAACGATGCCATTAGTATATAGCAATGAGTTTAAGGCATTTTTGCAACAACCTGGTATTGATCAGAGATTAGTTGCTCAAGCCGTAGCACGTCGCTCAGGAATGCCGGTTAGGGTAAATAAGAGCTAAATTAATATTAGATGGCGATGTATTATGAGTAGATTTACTCTATTTTATAAAAAATAGTGAATTAATTAATAATCAGATAATGGTATTATTAAAAATTAGTTGTATGTAATAAATAATAAGGCACCCATCGGGTGCCTTATTATTATATCGAGTGATCCGTTAAATGCAACTGGATTACTTTTTATATCTACGTACTTGATTATCCAAACGTTGATTAGCACGAGCAGCTTCATCTTTAGCAGTCTGAACATCAGTACGTAATGACTGAACGTCATTGGATAGTTGATCGACTTTACCGTTTAACGTTTGTACATCTGAGGACAGTTTGTTAATTTGGCTACTGTTTGAACAGCCTGCTAACAAAGAAGAAGCCAAAACGATAGAGCCCAGTACAACTTTAGTACGCTTCATTATATTACCCTCTAGATTTAGTTAATCTCCAAGTAGCAAGGTAAGTATTGCACATTCCTGGTAAAACAGAGAATAAATTTCTGTCTCTAACTTTGAATTATTAGATCTTTTTCAAATTCAGGCAGAATACTTACTTATTCTTATGCTAGTACTTAATTAGAATATTTTCTACTTAAAATCTGACAAGTTGTTTAATAAAATTAAGAAAAGACAATAAATTTGTTTGTTTTTTGTTCATTTTGCTTGAGTAGACGGCAATTTTTAATTATCTCATGGCGTTATTTTGTCAATTATTTTTTATTGCAAATATAAAATAAAATTAATGCGATAACAGTTATTTTTTAAATAACATGTCGATTATGATCTTTTGGGCTGGAAATATTAATTTTTGGCTAATAGAATGCGTCTTAAATAAATGCTAAATGGCAAAAATGATTAATAGGTTTTTTGATTATAAATTACCAATATTAGATATTAGCGCTCTAATTTTTCTTTATTAAAAAAAGAAAAAATAAATTCCCCGCTATTCGATCTACTTGACCGTCTGGCCTTTGATGTCATCCACATTCCGCCCTTACGTGAGCGATTAGCCGATATTATGTTACTGGCTGAACATTTCGCAATTAATATGTGCCGTGAGCTCAATCTCTCTTTTTTCCCTGGATTTACTGTTAAAGCACAAAAAAACCTGTCAGCTTATCCCTGGCCGGGTAATGTACGTGAATTAAAGAATGTTATTGAGCGTTCCGTCTATCGTCATGGCGATAGAGCTGAACCATTAGATTTGATTGTCTTCAATCCCTTTGCTAATGAGTCAATGATGTCGGTGGTAACAAAAGAAAACGATGAACTACCTCAACTTCCCATTGATTTGAAACAATGGCAGCAGGTGGCAGAAAAAAATTTGCTCGAACAGGCATTACAAATAAGCCAGTTTAATCAGCGCTTGGCCGCTTCACAATTAAAATTAACTTATCACCAATTAAGGGGACTACTGAAAAAACATAACTTGCCAGAGAATCAAAATAACAAATAAGAATTAGTAATCGAGAAAGTGGCCATCCGATGCTGGCAAGAAAATTAAACCACTGGCAACAATCTAAGCAATATCGTGTCAGCAATAAATTAAAGTTACTATAATTATCAATAACGTTAGCAAAGCAGTTGGTTGACAATTTTTATCAACAAATTACTGATAATTTTATCAACTCTATTTTGTTGCATAACAGGAGTTAAGCTACAATAAAGCCATTCGCACTTATAATAGGTTTTTATATGCGGTACCTAATTTTATGGATTATTTTAATAAATGTAGGGACAATAAATGCATTAGCAGATACCCTTCCACCACAAATTCGTCAAAACAGTTTTATCTATTGTGTTAATGGCATTGTCACTACATTTAATCCGCAAATTGCCAGCACCGGGCTGATTATTGATCCACTAGCCGCTCAACTTTATGATCGATTATTAGAAGTTAATCCATTTACTTACAAATTAAATTCCGAACTTGCCTCGCACTGGAAATCATTTGATAAAGGAGCAACTTATCGATTTTATTTAAAACGTAATATTCCATTTCAAACAACAGATTGGTTCACACCGACACGAACGCTCAATGCCGATGACGTTGTGTTTAGTTTTTCCCGTATGTTTGATAAAAATCATCCTTATCACTATGTTGGGGGAGGCAATTATCCTTATTTCGATAGCCTGCAATTAGCTAACAATATCCGTAGTATTCGTAAAATTGATAATTATACTGTTGAATTTAAATTATATACCCCCGATGCATCATTTCTCTGGCATCTTGCAACTCGCTATGCACCAATACTTTCACAAGAATATGCGCAATATCTCAACAAAATTAATCATAAAGAATTTATTGATTGGCAACCTGTTGGCACTGGTCCTTTCATGTTGGTAGGCTATCAAACCGGTCAATTTATCAAGCTAAATCGGCATGATAACTATTGGAAAGGCAAACCTTTAATGCAGCAAGTGGTGATTGATCTGGGTGCCGGCGGTACAGGACGCATATCTAAATTATTAACCGGCGAATGCGATGTCTTAGCCTATCCAGCTGCTAGTCAATTAAAGGTGCTACGTGAAGATGCCCGTTTGCGGCTATCGATGCGAGCCGGCATGAATATCGCCTATCTGATTTTTAACACTAGCAAACCACCGCTTGATCAATTAAAGGTTAGACAAGCCATAGCGTATTCAATTAATAATGAAAGATTAATGCAATCTATCTATTATGGCACCGCTGAAACAGCAACTTCTGTTCTACCTAGAGCTTCATGGGCTTATGATAATCAAATTAAAGTGACAGATTATAATCCTGAAAAAGCCAAAGAAATGCTAGAAGAGCTCGGTTTGTCCGGTATGAAATTAGATATTTGGGTTCCCGTTATTTCTCAATCCTATAATCCGAGCCCGTTAAAAACTGCCGAACTTATCCAGGCAGACTTAGCAAAAGTAGGCATTAAGATGAATATTCATCCGGTAGAAGGCAATTTATTAGAAAATAAGCTGAGTGATCGTAACTATGACATGATTCTTGACGGTTGGTCGACGGATAGTAATGATCCTGATAGTTTTTTCCGCCCTCTACTTAGTTGCGCTGCTAAGGAATCACATACTAATTTGAGTAAATGGTGTAATCCTTACTTTGATGAACTTTTACGTAAGGCACTAGTAAGCCAAAGTATTTCATCTCGCATTAATTATTACCACCAAGCGCAATCATTACTAGCAAAAGAATTACCCGTATTACCGCTAGCTTATTCATTACATTTACAGGCTTATCGCTATGATATCAAAGGGCTAGTTATTAGCGCCTTTGGTAACTCCTCTTTTGCCGGGGTTTATCGTGATGGATCGATTAAAACCCCACTACCGGCTGACTCCTATTTTAATGACGAAGAAGGAGCAGCGTGGTGATTATTTACGTATTAAGGTGGTTACTACTTTTAATTATTACTTTATTTTTACTAACGCTGGTTAGTTTTAGTTTGAACTATTTCACTGCTGATGCTCCATTAAGTGGACTATCATTATGGGATGCCTATATTTTTTATTTAACCGGCTTATTACATTGGAATTTTGGTTTTTCTAGTATTAATGGTCAACCGATTAGCAGTCAGCTGAATGCCACTTTTCCTGCCACTATGGAGTTGTGCTTTTTGGCGTTTATTTTAGCTTTAATAATCGGCATCCCTACCGGCATTATTGCGGGTGTCTGGCGCAATAAACCAATTGATTACATTATTAAAATTTTTACCCTAATCGGTTTTTCTATGCCAATTTTTGTGTTGGCTTTATTATTTATCCTGCTTTTTTCATTGAAATTAGGCTGGTTACCGGTCTCTGGCCGAATTAATTTACTGTATGATCTTGAACCTGTGACCGGTTTTGCCCTGATCGATGTGTGGTTATCGAATTCAATCTATCGTAGCCAAATGTTTATTAATCTATTAGAGCATTTGATTTTACCCGTTATTACATTAGCTATTGCGCCAATTTCTGAAATGATACGTTTAATGAAAAATAGTACTGAAGCTGTTATGGGTGAAAATTATATTAAAGCAGCAGCAACCAGAGGACTCTCTCGCATTACCATTATCAAACGTCATGTCTTACACAATGCGCTGCCTCCTATTATTCCAAAACTTGGTCTGCAGTTTTCTACTATGATAACACTAGCGATGATCACTGAACTTGTATTTAATTGGCCAGGCTTAGGGCGTTGGTTAGTCACAGCCATTCGACAAAATGATTACTCAGCAATTTCTGCCGGCGTAATGATTATTGGTACTTTAGTTATTTTCGTTAATGTCATATCGGATATTTTAGGCGCTATGATGAACCCTTCTAAATATAAGGATGGGTATGTCTTCAGATAATTTTTATCGTGAACAAAAGATGCCATCCCCTATCCGGGTTGTCTGGCGATTTTTCTCTAATGATATTCTGGCAATGACTGGATTTTATGGTATTGCTTTTCTCCTGGTTTTGACTTTATTTGGCAGCTACTTAGCCCCCTATACCATTAACCAACAATTTTTGGGCTACCAGCTACTACCTCCATCCTGGTCGCATTATGGTAATGTGGCATTTTTTTTGGGTACTGATGATCTTGGTCGTGATATTTTAAGTCGATTACTTATAGGTACAGCATCTACCTTTGGCTCTGCACTTGTGATCACCATTAGCACAACGCTGGTCGGATTAATATTAGGTTGTTTAGCCGGCATTACCCATGGGTTAAAATCAGCTATTTTAAATCATGTGTTAGATACGCTGTTATCAATTCCCTCGCTACTCCTGGCGATTATTATTGTCGCTTTTGCCGGTTCAAGCCTTGAAAATGCGATGATAGCAATTTGGTTAGCCTTATTACCAAGAATTGTTAGAACAATTTACAGCGCTGTTCGCGATGAATTAGATACCGAATATGTTCTTGCCGCTCGACTTGACGGTGCTTCAAACTTTTATATCCTTTGGTATACCGTGTTACCCAATATCACACCTATCTTGGTAACAGAAATTACTCGCACTCTCTCTATGGCCATTCTGGATATGGCTGCGTTAGGCTTTCTTGATTTAGGCGCCAGATTACCGACTGCTGAATGGGGCACTATGCTCGGTGATAGTTTAGAATTGATTTATGTAGCACCATGGACAGTTTTTCTTCCTGGTGCAGCCATTATGATCAGCGTTTTATTTGTTAACTTACTTGGTGATGGCTTACATCGCGCCATTAATGCTGGGGTGGAATAATGCCATTATTAGATATCCGTAACCTCACTATTGAATTTATGACCGCCAAAGGGCCAGTGAAAGCCGTCGATAATGTTTCTTTACAGCTAAATGAAGGCGAAATTCGTGGCTTAGCTGGCGAGTCCGGTTCAGGTAAAAATTTGATTGTTAAGGCTATTTGTGGCGTTACTAAAGATAACTTAAAAGTGACTGCCGATCGTTTTTATTTTCTTGATATTGATCTGTTAAAGCTCACCGCACGCCAACGACGTAGAGTGATAGGCCATAATATTTCGATGATTTTTCAAGAACCCCAGTCTTGTTTAGATCCAGCTGAAAATATTGGTAAACAACTTATCCAATCAATACCACAATGGACTTTTAAAGGTCGTTGGTGGCACCGATTTAGTTGGCGTAGGCGACGCGCAATTGAATTACTCCATCGAGTCGGAATTAAAGATCACGATGATATTATGTACAGCTATCCTTATGAACTTACTGAAGGTGAATGTCAGAAAGTGATGATAGCCATTGCGCTAGCAAATCAACCACGATTACTGATTGCCGATGAACCCACCAATGCAATGGAATCGACAACTCAAGCACAAATATTTCGCCTGCTTGATAGATTAAACCAAAACAATAACATGACAATTTTACTAATTAGTCATGATATGCAAATGATGAGCAAACTCGTTGATCGGATTAGCGTACTCTATTGTGGCCAAACCGTTGAAAGTGCAACACCTGAAGAGTTACTGGTCCGCCCCCATCATCCTTATACACAAGCATTAATCCGTGCTGTACCGGATTTTGGCAGCCCACTTCCGCATAAAAGTCGGTTAAATACCCTACCTGGGGCGATCCCTTCTTTAGAGCACCTACCAATCGGTTGCCGTCTTGGCCCTCGTTGTCCCTATGCACAAAAAACGTGCATTATCACACCGCTGCTACGCAGCATAAAAAATCGGGCCTTTGCATGTCATTTTCCTCTTAATATGGAGGAAACATCATGACAACACCGTTACTGGCAATAAAAAATCTGACTAAAACCTTTCGTTATCGCACCGGGTTATTTCAAACTCAACTATTAGAAGCAGTAAAACCCTTAAGTTTTACCTTAAGAGCTGGTGAAACCTTGGCTATTATTGGTGCTAACGGATCAGGTAAATCAACCCTGGCCCGCATGTTATCGGGTGTTATTGAACCTAGTGGTGGTGAAATCTTTATTAATGGTCATCAGCTTAACTTTGGCGATTATAGTTATCGCAGTCAATTATTTGGAGGAATTTATTTTGGCTAATAGAATTATAAGATATGGACAGATGAGGTATTTGTTGTACCACTTGGCACTAATGCACCTGAAACCATAACAACAACTTCACCTTTTTCGGCCATATTATTAGCTAAGGCAACTTGTTTACCAATACGATAGAAATCGTCTGTAGAGGCAATTTCTTTGACTAATTGTGGAATAACGCCTTTAACTAATAATAATTGACGGGCAGTTTCTTCATTAGTTGTTAAAGCAAGGATCGGTGCTGTTGGAAAATATTTACGTACTGATTTTGCTGATTTACCGCCATAGGTTGCCACGATAATCAATTGAGAGTTTAATTTTTCCGCCATTTCAACCGCACCGCGACAAACTGCTTCAGTAATGCGTAATTTTTGGTTTATTTTACTATCATCAATGCGGCTTGGCATAACACGATCGGTACGATCGCAAATAGTCGCCATAATTTTTACCGCTTCGATAGGATATTTTCCTTTCGCGCTTTCACCAGATAGCATAACGGCATCTGTACCGTCCAAAATAGCATTAGCAACATCACCGGCTTCAGCACGAGTAGGGCGCGGATTTTTGATCATCGAATCTAACATTTGGGTGGCCGTAATGACAATTTTACGGGCAGCAACGCATTTTTCGATCATCATTTTTTGCGCAAAGATAACTTCTTCAACTGGGATCTCGACGCCAAGATCACCTCGTGCCACCATGATCCCATCAGAGGCTTCTAAAATTTCATCGAAGTTATTTAATCCTTCTTGATTCTCAATTTTAGAGATTATTTGGATATTTTTACCACCATGCTGCGCTAGATGGGCGCGGATTTCTTCTACATCAGCGCGTTTACGGATAAAGGAAGCAGCAACAAAATCAACGCCTTGCTGGCAACCAAAAATCAGATCTTGTTTATCTTTTTCCGCCAGTACCGGCAAGCCAATTGAAACGCCAGGTAAATTAACGCCTTTATTTTCACCTAAATCGCCATTATTAAGTACTCGACAGATGACATCACTAGCGGTAACGGATAAAACTTCCATACCAATTAAGCCATCATCAACCAGAATAGTATTACCTGGTTTAAGATCATCAGGTAAACCGGTGTAGGTCACAGCAACCCGATCTTGATTACCAATCACTGAGGTGTCGGTGGTAAAGGTAAAATTTTGTCCAGCGATTAGCGATACATCGTTGCCATCTTTAAGCCGCATTGTGCGGATCTCTGGCCCTTTTGTATCTAATAATATCGCAGCCTGTTGGTTTTTTTGGCTACAGACAGCACGTAGATTTTTAATGCGTTGACCATGTTCTTCATGATCACCATGTGAGAAATTTAGCCGCATGACATTCATGCCAGCATTAAGTAATTGCGAGAGTTTTTCTTCAGATTCAGTTTTAGGGCCGATAGTACAAACAATTTTGGTTTTTTTCATGACAATTAATCTACAGGTTTTATAGCAGTATTTTATTAATTAATTGCGGTGTTTATATCAGGTTTTTGTTTTGATATAGGTTATACGCCGTAACGAATAGCTAAAAATCCACTGGTATTTAATAACGATAAAGTAAGTGGCACAAGTATAAATATCATGCCTTATTATTGCAACTGGCCACTATATTGGCAGTTGCATCATTTGAATGATATATAACTTATTATGATATTGTAGTTATTACTATTCATGCTATCAACGAGAAACCAATATA
Organism: Arsenophonus endosymbiont of Crataerina pallida; assembly: GCF_964020125.1. Taxonomy (NCBI): domain Bacteria; kingdom Pseudomonadati; phylum Pseudomonadota; class Gammaproteobacteria; order Enterobacterales; family Morganellaceae; genus Arsenophonus; species Arsenophonus endosymbiont of Crataerina pallida. The sequence continues at coordinate 2,435,808 of NZ_OZ026540.1, forward strand.
AACATATGCTAATCACCACAATATTTACTAGCAGATAACAGTGCCGTTAGATTTTATCTGAAATGATAAAATTTGACTGATAAACTAACTGTTTATTTGTATACTGGAAAGGGAATAACATTATTACATCTTAAATAAAAGCAAATATTTGATATTTAATTTTTTAAAATTGGATTTAGCTAAATATTTATAAGTAAATCAAGGAGGATATTGATGTTTAATCAGATTAATCATACTCAATCGCATAACCGCGTAACAGCTATTCAGATTGGTGAGGTGGGTGATATTACTATTTCTTCATCGCAACCAATTGGCGCCCAACTAGGACAGCAGATCCGAACAGTTAGTAATAATCATATCCAATGGCAGTCGGCCGCAATCAACAACGGAACAGGTTTGGGTACGGCGCAATCGACAAGTACAAACCACCAAACGTTATCAATGCAATGCACTAAGATTCGATCAGAAGATGAGCAGCTAGTGCCTAATATGACCTTGAATATGACTATAGACATTGCTCCTGGAATATCTCTTTATCAGCGGTCGAATATGTCATTCAACTTGGATTGTAATATTCGGCTTTCACCACTTAGTAATCCCAATTTTGATTTAGCTGAAGAAGTGGAGTGCTTTGAAGAAACATTCTGCGATCTCAGCCCCTATATCGAACAATTAGAACGTGCGCGAGCCTCTCAGCCAGCAGCAGGAAGTGAATTTTTATCGTTAAATAGCGAAGAAAATAGTACAAATTCTACTCTCAATGTTGATGAGTTTGATAGGTTGCTAGCGCAAAGCGAGCAAGAAGACTTTGAAGAAGCCAATCTTCCTGCAATAAGAGCAGCAGAAGCTCGAGCAAGGTCAAGGGAAACTTCAGTGGCTACTGCTAATGATGAAGCTGAAATATCAAATGAAAGCATTTCTTTAGTTAGAGTGCTAATTGAAGATGATGATCCATCAATTAACTGAGCAATAGACAACTAATTAAGAGAAAAACTCACAGTGATGTAGCGGCTAGATCAATGATAAAATTCGTTTATTTACTAACCCAGTATTATAAATAATGTAATATCCAATAAATTATGGCAACAAATTTTGTTCGACAAATTGCCAGTTAACCAGCGACCAAAAGTTTATCAAGTATTCCGCTCGTGCATTACGATAATCAATGTAGTAAGCATGCTCCCATATATCAACAGTCAGTAATGGTTTATCATCACCGCTGATTGGTGTTGCGGCATTAGAAGTATTGACGATGGAAAGCTTTCCATTTGCCTGTTTGACTAACCATGTCCAGCCGGAACCAAAATTTTTGATCGCCGCATCGGTAAACTGCTGCTTAAATTTTTCAAAATCGGCAAAATGTTGATTAATGACCTCAGCTATTTTACCTGTTGGTTCGCCACCAGCATTAGGCGCTAAGCAGTGCCAATAAAAGGTATGGTTCCAGACTTGGGCAGCATTATTAAATATGCCTCCTTGGGCGGTTCTTATAATTTCTTCTAATGATTTACCCTCAAAGTTAGTCCCTTTAATTAAATTATTTAGATTATTGACATAAGTGCTATGGTGTTTGCCATAATGGTATTCTAACGTTTCTTGAGAAATATGGGGCTCTAAAGCATTTTTAGCATAAGGTAATGGTGGTAATTGGAAAGACATTGCAGACTCCTTTTTTATTCGTATCGCGCAACCAGTTGATAAATACAAAATATAAACATATTGAAATTATCATTTTTTATATAGATAACTTAATAATTATGTTAATCAATTTTTATTAAATACGATTGGAACATAATAAAGATAGCAGCAAAGGGTTATCAAGTATTGATAGAAAATGGTATTCTATATCAATGTTATGTTCGCGTAGTGCAAAATAATAGATTTAGTTTTTAAGGAAGTAACAATGACGACAATAGAAAAAATTGAGCGCCAGGTAAAAGAAAATCCAATTCTTTTATACATGAAAGGCTCACCTAAATTTCCAAGCTGTGGTTTTTCTGCCCAGGCGGTTCAAGCTCTTTCTGCTTGTGGTGAACGTTTTGCTTATGTAGATATTTTGCAAAACCCTGATATTCGTAGTGAGTTACCTAAGTATGCAAACTGGCCAACATTTCCTCAGTTATGGGTTGATGGTGAGCTAATTGGTGGTTGCGATATCATTATTGAAATGTATCAGCAGGGTAAATTACAGGAATTGATCACCGCCACTGCCGATAAATATCGCACTTCAGAACAGCCAGGCACTGAGTAGCTAAATAACCCTTACAAAATAAATAGTTAATTAGAAGGCAGTAAAATTATGCGTTACCACTGCCTTTGATCATTAATCGGTTATTAATGGCCAGCCACCTAATTTTTTCCATTTATTGACGATTTCACAAAACAGTAATGCCGTTCTATCGGTGTCGTAAAGAGCGCCATGTGCCTGTTTACCATCAAAAGGGATCCCTGCGGTATAACAAGCTTTAGCTAAAATTGTTTGACCAAAAACCAGCCCGCTGAGGGTGGCGGTATCGAAAGTCGCAAAAGGGTGGAACGGATTACGTTTTAGATTTGCTCGTTGAGCGGCAGCCATGATAAAACTATGATCAAAATTGGCATTGTGGGCAACAATAATTGCCCGATTGCAATCATTATTTTTAATACCTTTTCTAACCATTTTAAAAATTGCATGTAAAGCGGTATACTCGTCGACAGCGTTACGTAAAGGATTCGTTGGGTCGATGCCAGTGAAAGCCAGTGCAGTTGCTTCTGTATTTGCTCCTGCAAAAGGTTCAACATGGAAATGGAGTTTTTCATCAATCTCTAACCAACCCCCTTGATCCATTTTTAGCGTCATAGCCGCAACTTCTAATAGCGCATCTTGTTGTGCATTAAACCCACCAGTTTCTACATCGATAACGATAGGATAATAACCTCGAAAACGCTTTGCCAGCGTGTTAACACCATTTTTTTTATTAGACATTTGCTTAAGACTTTATACTTGAGAATAAAGATATTATGCCAAATTTTGGCTAAAATGCATAATGCTTCGCGCGTCACCTTGCCGCCTGCTCGCCTTATGCTACTACAGGTATCTGCAACGTTATCAACACCTAATGCAATGTGACCAAAGGCGGTACCCATCTGGTAATGCTAAACACCCCAATTATAGGTTAATTCGATTACGGCACCTTTACTTTCATCATCAAAGCCGACGAAGGCGAGGGAGTATTTGTATGTAGGATTTTCACTTGTGCGTAATAGACGCATACCTAATATTTCAGTATAAAAATGAATTGAGCGTTGCAGATCGCCAATCCGTAACATGGTATGAAGTAAGCGCATATAAGCCTCTTTTTAAGTTTAAAAACCATTCATTACTGATATTAATATAACGTGAACCTGACTATTATTTCAATTTATATAGTTGGTTTATTAATTAAAATTTACAATATAATTGATTGCGTCACTTTAGTGTCAACTGTTGACGGCTTGAAAATATCGTTCAGTTAACTTTATAGTAGCTATTCAATTATAACTAATCGCTGATGTTGTTATAAGCTATTTGTTATCATAATATTGTAAACTGAACGGATATTTTTCATTTACAAGTTATACATTAGTAATGCATAACAATTGTTTTTTTATTATTGCTAATAGTCGATGTATTAATTTATTACCTTGCTATAATTTTTATTTTTAAATTATTTGTTGACTTATTAGCTTATTTTATTTGGTATTATTTATTTAAGATATAATGTTGTTTTATTAGTTTTTTTCAACTTTCAGGTAATTTATTAAAAATCAATATAGACTTAGTATCTAAGTATAGCTGAATAAATGCTTTTAAAAGTATTTATAATAACTTGTTTTATAATGATTTTTATTTTTTATTGTCTATTTTTTGTAAATTAAAAATAATATTAATATAAAAACATATAGAATAGAATTTAGATGAAGGCTATTCTTATAAGGATATTTAACTAATAGCCTTTTGTTTTATATAGTAAATAAGTGGGTAATGATTAGAACACTAATTAAGTCAACTTAATATACTAATAATGAAATATAAGTTTATATATTATTATGCTAAATATAAATTTAAATCTTTACCCATTTCTATATTAATATTTTAGTGAATAGAAATGGATATATGTTTCTGGGATATTAATTGGCAATTTAATAATTATAGATGTAGATGGTATTCTATTTTTAAGGAGGAACAATTGGAATCAAAAATAGGAACTGATCTTGCGCGTTTAGTTCGAGTCTGGCGGGCATTGATTGATCATCGTCTGAAACCATTAAAGCTCACCCAAACTCATTGGGTAACCTTATATAACATTAGCCAGTTACCACCTGATCAATCACAAATTCAATTGGCTAAAGCAATAGGTATTGAACAACCATCGCTAGTTAGAACTCTCGATCAATTAGAAGAAAAGAAATTGATCACGCGTCACACCTGTGTCAACGACAGACGAGCAAAAAGAATTAAATTAACAGAAGAATCGATGCCATTTATTAAACAGGTTGATGATGTAATTGAAAAAACCCGAAAGGAGATATTAGGAGGTATTACACATGATGAATTAAATACACTTTATTCATTGATATTAAAACTCGAGCAAAATATTATTCGGTTACATAATCATTCGTAATAAATGATAGCGTAATAAAAAAAGAACAAATGGCGTTATAATATAATGCATACGCGGCTAATTTTCTAAATCTAGTCGCGTATGCTATTTAAGTTGAATTAACGAGGTGAAACAGTAATGTTATTTCCACTACCTATAATAGATACACGCTGGCCATTACGGAAGCTGTTTGGATCATCTTTTTGCACCACAGAGATAACTCGGCCATTATCCAACCTGATTTCCAGTTGAACGCCTTTTGTTTTGTTAAGTGCCCCTTGAACATTTTGACCGGCAACACCACCGGCGATCGCACCGGCTGCCGTTGCAAGGGTTTTTCCTGTTCCCCCGCCAACCGTATTACCCAATAACCCACCCAGAACAGCACCACCCAGTGCTCCTATGATGTTTTCGTCACCACCAGCTTGAATATTAACCGGGGTTACGCGAGTAACGGTACCATAGGTTACAGTTTGTACTTGTTTAGCTTGAGATGTGGTATAAGTGTCCCCAGAAAGACTACCTGTATTTATACAGCCCGATAAAGCTGTTACTGTAAAAATACCGACGAGAACTTGCTTTAACATGATTACTCCTTTTGGAAATCTGATTTACAGTGTAATAATAATCATGAATACACAAATATCATAATTTATTGTATATAAACGAACTGGATAATCAGACAAATAGTAAAATTAATTTACTTTCTACAATCTAAATATAGTCTAAACATTAATAATTTTTTCTTAAAGTAATAAATTCAGCTTAATTAATTTATTTTTAATTAAAATATTTTTAAACTGTTACTTTTTTATTTTATTTCAATGAGTTAAATGTTTGAAGTGAAAAACTGTGCCAATAAGTATATTGAATGACTAAAACGAAGTATAGATAAAATAATCAGAGGTCAAACATGAAAGCAGGTCGCTATATAGGGGTGATGTCAGGTACCTGTCTTGATGGGGTTGATGTTGTTTTGGCTGAGATTGATGACAAAAATGTGATTCAGCTAGGTGCGATTTCCTTTCCTTTTCCCACTGAATTAAAAAATCAAGTCTTGTCTATATGTCAAGGTCAAGCGGTCACCTTAGCAACAATAGGTGAAATTGATTATCAGCTCGGCTCGTTATATGGTGAAGCGATCAATAACCTATTAAAACAGCAATTATTATCGGCCACAGATATTACCGCGATAGGGTGTCATGGGCAAACAGTTTGGCACCAACCTACTGGCCAACGGCCTTTTACTCTGCAGTTAGACTATAATAATAGAATTGTTGCGTTAACTAACATCACCGTAGTAGGCGATTTTCGTCGTAGAGATATGGCGTATGGTGGGCAAGGTGCACCTTTAGTACCTGCTTTTCATCACAAGGTACTTAGTCATCCTGATGAAAATCGTATTATTTTAAATATAGGTGGCATCGCTAATCTTACTACTTTATTTGGGAATTCAATAATTAAAGGCTATGATACCGGACCTGGAAATATGCTGTTGGATATCTGGGCCAATCAACATTTAAATAAACCTTATGATAATAACGGCGATTGGGCGCGCTCAGGGCGGGTTAATAAGTCGCTTCTGACTGAAATGCTAGCGGATCCCTATTTTAAGCGGCCAGCGCCCAAAAGTACGGGTAGAGAATATTTCAATTCTGCTTGGTTACAAAAATATCTGACATCGTACTTAAATTTATCAGCCCAGGATGTACAGGCCACTTTGGCAGAATTAACCATCCGTTCAATCGTTGATCAGGTTTTGCTTTATGACAAAGCGGATTGTTTGTTGGTTTGTGGTGGAGGAGCTAAAAATAGCTATCTTATGGCAAGGTTAAGCGAATTGTTAACCAATATTGTGGTGGCATCAACAGATAAATATGGTTTGAGTGGAGATAATGTCGAAGCTTTGGCTTTTGCTTGGCTAGCGGCTCGTACCTTATCGGGTTTGCCAGGCAATTTACCCTCTGTTACTGGCGCTAACCAGGAAACAGTATTAGGCGCAATTTATCCGGCCAATAGTGAATAACATGATATCTATCGTAACAAGACAGAGGCAAAAAAATGGTAGAAAAAATTCAGTTGGATATTGCTAGTTTAAGACGGGAATATACCCAAGGTGGTTTAAGACGTAAGGATTTAACCGATCAGCCATTAGTATTGTTTGACCGTTGGTTAAATCAGGCTTATAAAGCAAAATTAGCCGATCCAACAGCCATGTCTGTTGCAACCGTAGACAGCGATGGACAACCATACCAACGCATTGTATTACTTAAACATTATGATAAAAATGGACTGATATTTTATACCAATTTATCTAGTCGCAAGGCACAACATATCGCTCATAACAATAAAGTCAGTTTACTATTTCCCTGGTATCAGTTAGAGCGTCAGGTTTGCTTCTTGGGTGAAGCAGAAAAACTCACTCCACTTGAGGTAATAAAATATTTTCATAGTCGACCAAAAGATAGTCAAATAGCGGCCTGGGGTTCACAACAATCAGCAAAAATTTCTGCTAGAAGTCTATTGGAAAATAAATTTTTTGAATTAAAACAAAAATTTAAAAATGGTGAAATTCCCTTACCTAGTTTTTGGGGCGGATATCGCGTCAGATTTAACAGCGTTGAATTTTGGCAAGGTGGCACTAAACGGCTACATGATCGATTTTTGTATCAATGGCAACATGATCATTGGCAAATTGATCGCTTGGCGCCATAAACGGAAAAAATGATTTTTAACTGGCACTTATTTGACTCGCGTTTTATTCTATTGCGCTTATTTATATTATATTTATCCACAAAATCGACGAAATAAAAAAATTGATGGAGTTATTGATGGTTAGCAAGAACCTAATTGAACAATTGCAAGAGCGGGGTTTAATAGCTCAGCTGACGGATGAAAAGGCATTAATAGAGAAACTATCCCAGGGATCAGTAGCGCTCTATTGTGGATTTGATCCAACCGCTGATAGCTTGCACTTAGGGCATTTGGTTCCTTTGCTATGTTTAAAGCGTTTACAGCAAATGGGACATCAACCAGTAGCTTTAGTGGGTGGGGCGACAGGTTTAATTGGCGATCCAAGTTTTAAAGCCACTGAGCGTAAATTAAATACCAATGAAACAGTGCAGCAATGGGTAGAAAAAATTCGTCAACAGGTTTCGCCATTTCTTGATTTTGATTGTGGTAAAAATAGTGCCAAGGTAGTTAATAATTATGATTGGTTTGGTCAAATGGATGTCTTGACCTTCTTGCGCGATATCGGTAAACATTTTTCTGTTAATCAAATGATTAATAAAGAAGCTGTTAAACAACGACTTGAGCGCGATGATGCAGGCATCTCTTTTACTGAGTTCTCCTATAATTTGCTTCAGTCTTATGATTTTGCCAACCTTTGTCACCAACATAATGTTGAATTACAGATAGGCGGCTCTGATCAATGGGGCAATATTACTTCAGGCATTGATCTCACTCGACGTTTACATCAAAAACAGGTTTTTGGTTTGACGGTGCCGTTAATTACTAAATCTGATGGAACTAAATTTGGCAAGACCGAAGCGGGGGCGGTTTGGTTAGATCCGCAAAAAACCAGCCCATATAAGTTTTATCAATTTTGGGTTAATACTGCTGATGCGGATGTGTACCGTTTTCTTAAGTTTTTTACCTTTATGCCAATTGAAGAAATTGACGCCTTGCAAAGTGAGGATCAAAACAGTGGTAAAGCCCCACGAGCACAGTATGTATTAGCGGAGCAAGTTACCCAGTTAGTACATGGCGATGAGGGCTTACATGCTGCCAAACGAATCACCGAAAGCTTATTTTCCGATACGATTGCTGCATTAACTGCAGCTGATTTTGCTCAGTTGGCGCAAGATGGCATGCCTATGATCAAATTAAATTCAGGGGCAGATTTACAGCAGGCATTAGTCGAGGCGAAATTGGTCCCGTCACGTGGTCAGGCAAGAACGATGATAAGCTCAAATGCGGTCGCAATTAATGGTAAGAAATGTATTGATGCTGAATATGTTTTTACTGCGGAAGATCGTCTATTTGGCCGTTATTCTTTGATCAGGCGTGGTAAAAAACATTACTGCTTAGTTAATTGGCAATAATGGGGCATAGTAGGGTAAATTTAATCACTATAAGTTTTGTCTAACATAGCGATTAACTTATTGGTATTTATTAGATTAATTACTAATGTGTTAATTGCTTGTTTAGAAAGTAACGACTTTGTTTTGTAACAGCGAGTATTATCAAAAATAAAATGAGTGATATATGAAAAGTGTTCTATCAATTCAGTCGCATGTTGTTTTTGGCCATGCGGGTAATAGTGCCACGGTTTTTCCCATGCAACGGATGGGAATTGATGTCTGGCCCCTGAATATGGTGCAATTTTCTAATCATACACAATATCCACAATGGACAGGTAGTGTTATGCCGCCTGAACATTTAACAGATATTGTTAACGGAATTGCTAAGATCCACCAATTAAAACATTGTGATGCGGTTCTGACGGGTTATATTGGTTCTGCCGAACAAGGTAAAGCGATTGTTGATATTGTTAAACAGATAAAAATAAGTAACCCTGCTGCTTGCTATTTCTGTGATCCGGTAATGGGACATGCTGAAAAAGGCTGTATTGTTGCCCCGGGTGTGGCTGAGTTTTTATGTCATGAAGCTTTACCTATCTGCGACATAATGGCGCCTAACCTATAAGAGCTGGAAACATTAGTTGGAAAATCGATTACTAATGTTGAACAAGCGCTATTAGCGGCGAGAGAATTGTGTCAACAAGGCCCGCAAACGGTTTTAGTAAAACATCTCAGTCGTGCCGGTTATCATGCCGACTGTTTTGAAATGCTATTAGTGACCAAAGCGCATTGCTGGCATATCAGTCGGCCACTTATTGATTTTGGTAAACAGCAGCCGGTTGGGGTTGGCGATCTTACCAGCGGCTTAATGTTGGTCAATTTATTAAACGGCAAATCGTTATCTAGTGCATTAGAGCATGTAGCGGCAGCGGTTTATGAAGTGGTGTTAAAGACGAAAGCAATGGATAAATATGAATTACAACTGGTTGCTGCGCAAGATAAAATGGTAAATCCAGCTTATCACTTTAAAGCGGTACAGCTTGATTAACCATTTTATCGCAGGACATTGCTCTTCAAGCTAAATCAAAGCTGAAGAGCAACAAACAAAGCTAAAATTAGATTAAACCTTCAGTAGTTAATGCTTCCTGTACACTTTTACGTTGGCTAATTTTTTCTTCAACATACTGTGTTAGATGTTGATATTGGCTGAGGTCAATATTAACTACCGTAGTCCAACGATAAATAGTAAATAAATAAGCATCAGCAATAGTAAAGTGTTCACCGCTGATAAATTTACGCTTAACCAACAAATTTTCCATATAGCTAAATTTAGTGATCAAGGATTTTATCACAATCTCACGGTAATTATCCGGTGTTAAAGGTGAAAATAGTGGACTAAAACCTTTATGTAATTCTGTTGCAATGTAATTAACCAATTCGAGCTGATGATAACGTTGCAGGCTGCCCATTGGTGCGATTAATTTATCATTTGAGTCAGCGGCTTGATCGGCAATATATTGCAAAATAATCGCATTTTCAGTCAAAATATCATGGTTATCTAACTGTAATACCGGCACCTGGCCTTTAGGATTAATTGTATAGAAATCAACGCCTTTTTCGGTACATTTTTTCTTTAGATCAACCCGTTCAATACTAAAATCTAAGCCGGTTTCTCTTAATACAATATGTGGGACAAGTGAACAAGCGCCGGCAGAATAGTAGAGTTTCATGGTGACCTTCCTTTGGATTTGATTGGGTTTATTGCGGTTAAAGTAACAGCATAGCAGTTGCCAAAGATTTTATGGATTTATTTTTAGTCAGGCTAAAGATAGCAAATTAGTTATAATGATCAAAGAGGGATAATTACCGATTTGATGGCAAATTATCTTATTCAGTATCATTAATTTGTCTTGCTTATAACAGTAAGCCCGCCGTTAAATTGTATCATTATCAATCAATAGATTTGGCGGGCTGATTATTGTACTAAGCTTTTAACTCTAATTCGTTCATAGCAGCAATACTGAAACCACCGTCAACGTGTAAAATTTCACCTGTCACACCCGCTGATAAATTAGAACAAAGGAAAGCAGCACAATTGCCAACATCTTCCGTTGTTACCGTACGGCGAATGGGGGTTACTGATTCACAATGTGATAGCATTTTACGAAAATCTTTTATGCCCGATGCTGCTAATGTGCGGATTGGACCGGCTGAAATGCCATTAACGCGAATAGCTTCAGGCCCCATTGCGTTAGCCATATAACGAACATTTGCTTCAAGGGAAGCTTTTGCTAATCCCATAATATTATAGTTAGGGATCGCACGCTCAGCGCCCAAATAACTTAGGGTAACCAGGGCAGAATGAGGATTTAACATACTTCGACAAGCTTTTGCTAACGCAACAAAGCTATAGGAACTAATATCGTGGGCAATCCGGAAGCCCTCGCGTGTCACTGCATCGACATAATCACCATCAAGTTGATCGGCTGGTGCATAGGCAATTGAATGGACAAAACCATCAAATTTGGGCCATACTTTCGCCAGCTCGGCAAATAAGGTAGTGATACTTTCATCGGAAGCAACATCACATGGCAAAACAATACTAGAGCCAAAGCTGTTTGCCATCTCTTCTACGCGAGATTTCAGTTTATCACCTTGATAACTGAAGGCCAGTTCAGCCCCTTGTTGGTGCATTGCTTGTGCAATACCGTGAGCAATAGATAGTTTACTAGCTAAACCAGTGATCAGAATGCGCTTGCCGCTCATAAAGCCCATAAGCCGTATCCTTGTAAATTTTCAAATAATAACAATAACATACACAGCATAAATTATCTATTGTAGATGGTATTTATGCATTATTTTTTTGATAAACGGCAGAGAGTTTATCATGACAGAAGAAAATATGTTGTATTACCTCGCTGATCCGAGCAGTTTTTGCTGCCTTTATATTAGCTAACATCTTGCCGCCAGGCATCGGCAGATAAAAGTTCACCAAAATGGCTGGCAATTAAGCGTCGGGTCACTTCATGTAAAGGTGAAGCAAGTACTTCGGCGGTATTACCTCTTTCGACGACAACACCATTATCCATTACCAACACTTTATCGCTGATATGTTTCATCATACCTAGATGTTGAGTAACATAAATATAGGAAATACCTTGTTTTTCTTGTAATTCAAGCATTAAATTGATGATTTGAGAACGCATAGTCATATCTAATGACGCCAGTGCTTCATCGGCAATAATAATCTCTGGTTGCAGGATCAACGCTCTTGCCAGCGCTACTCGCTGTTTTTGACCCGCTGCTAACATATGCGGATAATAGCCTGCGTGATCCGGTAATAGCCCAACTTGGCGAAGAGTCTGTTCTATACGTTCTTCCCGTTCATGAACGGAAAGTGAAGTATTTAGAATTAAAGGGATCTCAAGAATTTGCCCAATACGCTGCCTGGGGGTTAAAGAAGTACTTGGATCCTGAAATATCATGCGGATGCGTTGACTGCGATAACTATAATCGCCAAAGTTAAGCTGATGACCATTAATAAAGATTTCACCACCACTAGGTTCAATAACACCCGATAACATGCGGGCCAGGGTTGATTTACCTGATCCGTTAGCACCAATAATAGCCAAGGTTTCACCAGCTCTTAAGGTAAAACTTAAGGGTTTTACTGCTTCTAATAGTTGAGTTTGAAATAACCCGGTGCGATAACGAAAGGTTTTAGTCAGATTTTTTATTGCCAGTAACGGTGTTGTCATGATGTTTCCTCCATATTAAGAGGAAAATGACATGCAAAGGCCCGATTTTTTATGCTGCGTAGCAGCGGTGTGATAATGCACGTTTTTTGTGCATAAGGACAACGAGGGCCAAGACGGCAACCGATTGGTAGGTGCTCTAAAGAAGGGATCGCCCCAGGTAGGGTATTTAACCGACTTTTATGCGGAAGTGGGCTGCCAAAATCCGGTACAGCACGGATTAATGCTTGTGTATAAGGATGATGGGGGCGGACCAGTAACTCTTCAGGTGTTGCACTTTCAACGGTTTGGCCACAATAGAGTACGCTAATCCGATCAACGAGTTTGCTCATCATTTGCATATCATGACTAATTAGTAAAATTGTCATGTTATTGTTTTGGTTTAATCTATCAAGCAGGCGAAATATTTGTGCTTGAGTTGTCGATTCCATTGCATTGGTGGGTTCATCGGCAATCAGTAATCGTGGTTGATTTGCTAGCGCAATGGCTATCATCACTTTCTGACATTCACCTTCAGTAAGTTCATAAGGATAGCTGTACATAATATCATCGTGATCTTTAATTCCGACTCGATGGAGTAATTCAATTGCGCGTCGCCTACGCCAACTAAATCGGTGCCACCAACGACCTTTAAAAGTCCATTGTGGTATTGATTGGATAAGTTGTTTACCAATATTTTCAGCTGGATCTAAACAAGACTGGGGTTCTTGAAAAATCATCGAAATATTATGGCCTATCACTCTACGTCGTTGGCGTGCGGTGAGCTTTAACAGATCAATATCAAGAAAATAAAAACGATCGGCAGTCACTTTTAAGTTATCTTTAGTAACGCCACAAATAGCCTTAACAATCAAACTTTTACCTGAACCGGACTCGCCAGCTAAGCCACGAATTTCGCCTTCATTTAGCTGTAAAGAAACATTATCGACGGCTTTCACTGGCCCTTTGGCGGTCATAAATTCAATAGTGAGGTTACGGATATCTAATAATGGCATTATTCCACCCCAGCATTAATGGCGCGATGTAAGCCATCACCAAGTAAGTTAACAAATAAAACGCTGATCATAATGGCTGCACCAGGAAGAAAAACTGTCCATGGTGCTACATAAATCAATTCTAAACTATCACCGAGCATAGTGCCCCATTCAGCAGTCGGTAATCTGGCGCCTAAATCAAGAAAGCCTAACGCAGCCATATCCAGAATGGCCATAGAGAGAGTGCGAGTAATTTCTGTTACCAAGATAGGTGTGATATTGGGTAACACGGTATACCAAAGGATATAAAAGTTTGAAGCACCGTCAAGTCGAGCGGCAAGAACATATTCGGTATCTAATTCATCGCGAACAGCGCTGTAAATTGTTCTAACAATTCTTGGTAATAAGGCTAACCAAATTGCTATCATCGCATTTTCAAGGCTTGAACCGGCAAAAGCGACAATAATAATCGCCAGGAGTAGCGAGGGAATTGATAACAGCGTATCTAACACATGATTTAAAATAGCTGATTTTAACCCATGGGTAATGCCGGCTAAACAACCTAATATTAATCCGACCAGCGTTGTGCTAATGGTGATCACAAGTGCAGAGCCAAAGGTAGATGCTGTACCGATAAGTAATCGACTTAAAATATCACGACCAAGATCATCAGTACCCAAAAAAAATGCCACATTACCATAATGCGACCAGGATGGAGGTAGTAGCTGGTAGCCCAAAAATTGTTGGTTAATGGTATAGGGGGCTAAGTAGCTGCCAAATAAAGTCAAAACCAGGAGAAAAGCAATACCATAAAATCCAGTCATTGCCAGAATATCATTAGAGAAAAATCGCCAGACAACCCGGATAGGGGATGGCATCTTTTGTTCACGATAAAAATTATCTGAAGACATACCCATCCTTATATTTAGAAGGGTTCATCATAGCGCCTAAAATATCCGATATGACATTAACGAAAATAACTAAAGTACCAATAATCATTACGCCGGCAGAAATTGCTGAGTAATCATTTTGTCGAATGGCTGTGACTAACCAACGCCCTAAGCCTGGCCAATTAAATACAAGTTCAGTGATCATCGCTAGTGTTATCATAGTAGAAAACTGCAGACCAAGTTTTGGAATAATAGGAGGCAGCGCATTGTGTAAGACATGACGTTTGATAATGGTAATGCGAGAGAGTCCTCTGGTTGCTGCTGCTTTAATATAATTTTCACCCATAACAGCTTCAGTACTATTTTTCATTAAACGTATCATTTCAGAAATTGGCGCAATAGCTAATGTAATAACGGGTAAAATCAAATGCTCTAATAGATTAATAAACATTTGGCTACGATAGATTGAATTCGATAACCACACATCGATCAGGGCAAAACCGGTCACAGGTTCAAGATCATACAGTAAATTAATTCGGCCAGAGACCGGTAACCAGCCTAATTTCAATGAAAAAAGCAGGATAAATAATAAAGCCAACACAAAAATTGGCATAGAAAAACCGATTAGGGTAAAAATTTTAATAATGTAATCAATTGGTTTATTGCGCCAGACACCCGCAATAATGCCGGTAGGGATGCCGATTATTAAAGCTAAAATAAACGCTAAAAAGCACAACTCCATAGTGGCAGGAAAAGTGGCATTCAGCTGACTGCTAATCGGTTGACCATTAATACTAGAAAAACCAAAATTCCAATGTAATAAGCCGGTTAAATAAAAAATATAGGCATCCCATAATGATAGTCCACTTAATGGAGCATCAGCAGTGAAATAGTTCAAACTAAAACTAACCAGCGTTAGTAAAAATAAAGTAATAATTAAAAGTAGTAACCACCTTAATACGTAAATAATCACCACGCTGCTCCTTCTTCGTCATTAAAATAGGAGTCAGCCGGTAGTGGGGTTTTAATCGACCCATCACGATAAACCCCGGCAAAAGAGGAGTTACCAAAGGCGCTAATAACTAGCCCTTTGATATCATAGCGATAAGCCTGTAAATGTAATGAATAAGCTAGCGGTAATACGGGTAATTCTTTTGCTAGTAATGATTGCGCTTGGTGGTAATAATTAATGCGAGATGAAATACTTTGGCTTACTAGCGCCTTACGTAAAAGTTCATCAAAGTAAGGATTACACCATTTACTCAAATTAGTATGTGATTCCTTAGCAGCGCAACTAAGTAGAGGGCGGAAAAAACTATCAGGATCATTACTATCCGTCGACCAACCGTCAAGAATCATGTCATAGTTACGATCACTCAGCTTATTTTCTAATAAATTGCCTTCTACCGGATGAATATTCATCTTAATACCTACTTTTGCTAAGTCTGCCTGGATAAGTTCGGCAGTTTTTAACGGGCTCGGATTATAGGATTGAGAAATAACGGGAACCCAAATATCTAATTTCATACCGGACAAACCGAGCTCTTCTAGCATTTCTTTGGCTTTTTCAGGATTATAATCTGTCACTTTAATTTGATTATCATAAGCCCATGAAGCTCTAGGTAGAACAGAAGTTGCTGTTTCAGCGGTGCCATAATAGATAGATTGCATTAATCTTTCATTATTAATTGAATACGCTATGGCTTGTCTAACCTTTAATTGATCAAGCGGTGGTTTGCTAGTGTTAAAAATCAGATAGGCGATATTCATGCCGGCTCGCATCGATAGCCGCAAACGGGCATCTTCACGTAGCACCTTTAATTGACTAGCAGCTGGATAGGCTAAGACATCGCATTCGCCGGTTAATAATTTAGATATGCGTCCTGTACCGCCGGCACCCAGATCAATCACCACTTGCTGCATTAAAGGTTTGCCTTTCCAATAGTTATCATGCCGATTTAGCTTGATAAATTGACCGGTTTGATAGCCTACCAACATGAAAGGACCAGTGCCAACAGGTTGCCAATCAATAAATTCTTTATGATTAATTTTGTTGAGATATTGCGCATATTCTTGTGAAAGTATTGGTGCATAGCGAGTTGCAAGATGCCAGAGAAATGATGCATCGGGGGTATATAATTTAAATTCAACAGTATAATTATCAATTTTACGAATACTACGGATATTGTTAGCTAATTGCAGGCTATCGAAATAAGGATAATTGCCTCCCCCAACATAGTGATAAGGATGATTTTTATCAAACATACGGGAAAAACTAAACACAACGTCATCGGCATTGAGCGTTCGTGTCGGTGTGAACCAATCTGTTGTTTGAAATGGAATATTACGTTTTAAATAAAATCGATAAGTTGCTCCTTTATCAAATGATTTCCAGTGCGAGGCAAGTTCGGAATTTAATTTGTAAGTAAATGGATTAACTTCTAATAATCGATCATAAAGTTGAGCGGCTAGTGGATCAATAATCAGCCCGGTGCTGGCAATTTGCGGATTAAATGTAGTGACAATGCCATTAACACAATAGATAAAACTGTTTTGACGAATTTGTGGTGGAAGGGTATCTGCTAATGCATTTATTGTCCCTACATTTATTAAAATAATCCATAAAATTAGGTACCGCATATAAAAACCTATTATAAGTGCGAATGGCTTTATTGTAGCTTAACTCCTGTTATGCAACAAAATAGAGTTGATAAAATTATCAGTAATTTGTTGATAAAAATTGTCAACCAACTGCTTTGCTAACGTTATTGATAATTATAGTAACTTTAATTTATTGCTGACACGATATTGCTTAGATTGTTGCCAGTGGTTTAATTTTCTTGCCAGCATCGGATGGCCACTTTCTCGATTACTAATTCTTATTTGTTATTTTGATTCTCTGGCAAGTTATGTTTTTTCAGTAGTCCCCTTAATTGGTGATAAGTTAATTTTAATTGTGAAGCGGCCAAGCGCTGATTAAACTGGCTTATTTGTAATGCCTGTTCGAGCAAATTTTTTTCTGCCACCTGCTGCCATTGTTTCAAATCAATGGGAAGTTGAGGTAGCTCATCGTTTTCTTTTGTTACCACCGACATCATTGACTCATTAGCAAAGGGATTGAAGACAATCAAATCTAATGGTTCAGCTCTATCGCCATGACGATAGACGGAACGCTCAATAACATTCTTTAATTCACGTACATTACCCGGCCAGGGATAAGCTGACAGGTTTTTTTGTGCTTTAACAGTAAATCCAGGGAAAAAAGAGAGATTGAGCTCACGGCACATATTAATTGCGAAATGTTCAGCCAGTAACATAATATCGGCTAATCGCTCACGTAAGGGCGGAATGTGGATGACATCAAAGGCCAGACGGTCAAGTAGATCGGCACGAAACAAGCCTTTGCTAGCTAATTGGGGTAGATCAGCGTTGGTTGCGCAAATAAGCCTAACATCGACTTTAAGGCTTTGACTACCACCGACACGCTCTAGTTGGCCATATTCGATCACCCGTAATAATTTTTCTTGTACAATCATGGGGGCGGTTGCCAACTCGTCAAGGAAAAGTGTGCCTCGATCTGCCCGTTCAAATCGGCCTAAATGTCTTTTTTGTGCTCCAGTAAATGCGCCTGCTTCATGACCAAATAATTCGGAATCTAATAAATTTTCATTCAGTGCACTGCAATTAAGGGAAACAAATGGTTCTTGCCAACGTGGTGAAAGGTAATGAAGACGGCTAGCAATCAGCTCCTTGCCTGTTCCTCGCTCACCTGTAACTAAAACCGGTTTACTCAGTTTGGCAAGTGCAGAAGTTTGCTCCAGTATTTCTAAGAAATTATCTGCAGTGCCAAGAATATTATCTGTAGAGAGTTGCATGGTCATTTTAGCCATTTATTGGTCATTTTAATTAATCTGCAAATTATAACGAAAATTAGAATAAAAGATAACAAAATAAAAATTTAATTATTTCATATGGTTATATTTTTTTGTAAAATTGGCATGAATATTGTTTATCAATGATTAAGGTTAAAAAAATTTAATGACAAATCAATCATTCAATATTAATTAAGGAATTTATCGATGGGCATTTTCACACGTTTCGCAGATATCATTAATGCAAATGTTGCTTCTTTACTTGATAAGGCAGAAGATCCACAAAAAATGATCCGTTTAATGATCCAAGAAATGGAAGATATGTTAGTTGAGTCTCGTTCAATCTCGGCACGCACTTTAGCTGAGCAGAAAGGATTAGAGCGCCGTATTGCTAGCGGTGAAAAACAAGTTATACAATGGCAAGAAAAAGCAGAACTGGCGCTAGTTAAAGATAAAGAGGATTTAGCTCGCGCGGCATTAATTGAAAAGCAAAAAGTGGCTACCATTATTGATACACTGAAAAGTGAGCTAATTATGGTAAATGAAACATTAGTACGTATGAAAGACGAGATTGCTGAATTAGAGCAAAAACTGACTGAAACACGGGCAAAGCAGCAAACTATGGTATTAAGGCATCAAGCCGCGCAATCCAGTCGTGATGTGCGTCGTCAATTAGATAGTGGTAAATTGGATGAAGCATTATCACGGTTTGAACAGTTTGAGCAGCGGATCGATCATATGGAAAGTGAAGCGCAAAGTTATCATTTAGGTAAACAAAAATCCTTAGACCAACAGTTTGCTGAATTAAAAGCTGATGATGAAATCAGTCAGCAATTGGCTGCGTTGAAAGCTAAACTGAACAAACAAGAGTAATCTATTGGTAGCCAAAATTAATGATGAATAAGGAAATGTGATGGGCTCTATATTTATTGGGTTAGTTTTATTGATCTTTGTTATCTTTATTCTGCCTATTTGGTTATGGTGCCACTATGGTAAAAAAGGAAATAGCCATAGTCAATTGACGCAGAATGAGATCCAGCGACTAACGCAGTTAGCCGAGCGAGCACAACGCATGCAGCAACGTATTAAAGCGCTGGAAGATATTCTGGATGCAGAGCATCCAAATTGGAGGCAAATATAATGGCAAAAATGGGCGCGCGAAAACTTTATCGACGTACTGATCAACGTATGATTGGGGGTGTTTGTGCCGGGTTGGCGCATTACTTTGATTTACCGGTTAATTTAGTACGGGCACTGGCGGTTGTGGCATTATTCTTGGGATTTTTTGCCATTACCATCGTTATTTATCTGTTAATGTGGTTTTTTATCGAACCGGCACCGGCAGGTTATCAGGATGAAACTGATATTAGTGTTAAAGTGACTAAGTTAATGAATGAAATCGATCAGCAATTGAAAGCGGGTGAAAAAAAACTGCGCCAAATGGAGCGCTATATCACTTCTGATAGTTTCAGTATTGATAGTCGCATCAATAAATTGTAACTAACTATCAAATTAGGGTAGAGTGAATAATGCTCTACCGTAAAATCATTAAACTTGTGCGTAAGTTGTTATGGGAGAAATATGAAAAGATTGCGAAGTGAGCTTAGTGAACTGGTCAATCGAAGCGTAGATCGTCATGTCCGTTTAGCGGTTACCGGGCTTAGCCGTAGTGGTAAAACGGCATTTATTACCTCGCTGGTTAATCAGTTACTACATGTGCACAGTGGGGCGCGTTTGCCACTGTTTTCCGCCGCAAGAGATGGCCGTCTATTAGGTGCAAAACGGATCCCGCAGAAACATTTTAATATTCCTCGCTTTGCTTATGACGAAAATATAGCAGCACTGTACCATTCTCCTCCTCAATGGCCGACTCCTACCAGTGGGATCAGTGAAATATGTTTGCAACTACGTTATCGATCGCAACAGAGTTTGCTACGCCACGTCAAAGAGACTTCTAATTTATATATTGAAATTATTGACTATCCAGGCGAATGGTTGCTGGATCTGCCTATGTTGACTCAGGACTATTTTAGTTGGTCGCGGCAAATGCAACAGCTATTAAAAGGCCGTGATAAGGAGGGTGCACAGCAATGGTTGCAACTTTGTCAACAGTGCGACCCCTTTGCAGCGGCTGATGAGAAATTATTAGCTAATATTGCTCAGGTTTACACCGATTACTTGGTTTTTTGTAAACAACAGGGGCAATATTTTATTCAGCTAGGGCGATTTGTATTACCTGGTGATCTTGCTGGGGCACCGGTATTGCAGTTTTTTCCTTGGCCCAATATTGATACAACAGATGAACTGAAATTAAAGCAAGCGGACAAACAGTCTAATATTGGTATGTTGCAACAGCGTTATCACTATTATTGTCAAAAAATTATTAAGCGTTTTTATAAAGATTACTTTCAACATTTTGATCGGCAAATTGTTTTAGTTGACTGTTTAGCTGCATTGAATAACGGTCCGGCAGCATTTAATGATATGCAGGCCGCATTAACCCAAATTATGCGTAGCTTTCATTATGGTAAACGGACACTATTGCGCCGCATGTTCTCACCACATATTGATAAATTACTTTTCGCGGCAAGTAAGGTTGATCATATAACCCATGATCAACATGCCAATTTAGTTTCATTGCTCCAGCAATTAGTTCGTGCAGCCTGGCAAAATGCCGCTTTTGAAGGGATCAGCATGGATTGTCTGGCACTAGCCGCAATTCAGGCAACAGAAAATGGCATGATTGAATATCAGGGAGAACGGGTACCTGCCTTAAAGGGACATAGATTAACAGATGGTCGATTAATGACTTTTTTTCCAGGTGAGGTACCACGGCGTTTGCCTAAAGCTGATTTTTGGTTAAAGCAGGGATTTGATTTTGAATCTTTTCGGCCTCGCGAAACAGCGACTGATCAACCTGTTGCTCATATTCGATTGGATAGTGCTTTAGAATTTTTACTCGGAGATAAATTGAAATGAGTAAACCGCTAAAATCCCGCATCGATTTTGATGAGTCTTTGCCGGCAAACAAAAAAACAAAGTTAAAAAAAGCCAAAGAGTTTGATCAATTAGCGCCTGAACAATTTGCGGCTAGCAGCCACGAAGCAGAAAATGACGAACGAGAAGGTGAAATTGAGGCATTGGTCAATGCTGCACTCAAACCGCGCTATAGTTTTTGGCGTAAACTGGTGGTTATTGCTTTAAGTTTAATCGTAGTGAGTATTTTTGCTCAAACCGGCCAATGGATCTACCAAGCGTGGATAAAGCAAAATTGGGTTTCTTTAGCTATTGTCGCGGCTGGTGGCTTAATCATTATTGCTGCTATTGGCGCCATAATAACTGAATGGCGGCGGCTTTATTATTTAAAAGAACGTAGTCAAGAACGCATCCAGGCTAGAGAATTTTTGCAAAGTCATGGTATGCATGGCGGGCGGGAATTTTGTCAAAAGCTAGGCAAACAATCGGCGATAGGCTTAGATCATCCGGCGATGAAACGTTGGCAGACAACAATCCATGATAGTCATAATGATAAAGAAATCGTGACACTTTATAGCCAAATAGTGCAACCTATTTTGGATGAGCAGGCTAGCAAAGAGATTAATCGTTCATCAGCTGAATCGGCGTTAATGATTGCCGTTAGTCCTTTAGCTATTGTCGACATGGCATTTATTGCCTGGCGCAATATTCGATTGATTAATCGCATTGCAGCTATTTATGGCATTGAGCTAGGGTATTA
Source organism: Arsenophonus endosymbiont of Crataerina pallida (assembly GCF_964020125.1). Taxonomy (NCBI): domain Bacteria; kingdom Pseudomonadati; phylum Pseudomonadota; class Gammaproteobacteria; order Enterobacterales; family Morganellaceae; genus Arsenophonus; species Arsenophonus endosymbiont of Crataerina pallida. Next base: position 2,457,742 of record NZ_OZ026540.1, read on the forward strand.
TAGCCGTATCCGATTATTTAAAATGGTATTACTTAATATTGCTTTTGCTGGAGCAAGTGAGTTGGTGCGTGAAATTGGCATGGATTGGTTATCGCAAGATATTATGGCCCGGCTCTCTACACGAGCGGCTCAAGGGATCGGAGCCGGTTTACTCACAGCTAGATTAGGTATTAAAACGATGGAGTTATGCCGTCCTTTACCGTGGATGGATGATAAACCTAAATTGGCTGATTTTCGTCGTCAATTATTCAGCCAGTTAAAAAATATTATGCCAACAAGCGTTGAGCATAAAAATATTTAACTAATTCACCATCAAGCTTAATTGGGTAATTTTTTAATTAAGATCCCTGTTGACTAAATGGTAAGCAGCAATATTAGATTAATGCTTATCCGTTTATCATTTCTGGTGCTAGTGTTTATGTTATAAAACGTTTTCTATGGTAGCTTAATAAATAAAAATGCATACTTAATTAATTGAATAGTAAAGTATATAGATATAAGGTTCTCAGGGATGCGATTAGAAGTGATTTGCCAAGATCGAATGGGACTAACACGTGAATTACTTGATTTACTTGTTTTACAAAACATTGACCTTGAAGGGATTGAAATTTCACCAAATCGTAATATTTATCTCAAATTTGCTCAAATTGACACTACGACGTTTCAACTGTTAATGACTGAAATTCGGCGTATTCGTGGTGTTAAAGATGTTAAGACGGTCTCTTTTATGCCTTCTGAGCATGAAAAAAAATTATTATTAACTCTATTAAATACATTTCCTGATCCTATTTTTTCGGTCAATGCTAAAGCTCACATCGAATTAGCCAATTCAGCGATGTTAAAATTGTTCGCTATTGATAATAATCAGTTAAAAGAAAAAAAATTTAATCAGCTAATAAATCACCCGCTTTTGGCAAAATTACTAGAGCAAAATAATTTACAATCTTATTCTGAACAAGTGGTAATTAAAGGTAATAAATATTTGCTGCAGGTTACGCCAATTAACAACCATAAAGCAACGGGTTCGATTGAAAATGCAGGCGCCATTATTCTACTAAAAGTATTACCCGCAGAGCAGCAGTATCAAGCAGATAAAATAGCAGCAGCAGATAGTTTTGCTCACATCATTGCAGTCAGTCCCAAAATGAGCCAGCTGGTTGAGGATCTAAAAAAAATAGCTTTACTTGATGAACCGCTTCTATTGGTTGGGGAAACCGGAACGGGTAAAGATATTTTAGCTAAAGCTTGTCACTTGCAGAGCATCAGAGGCGATAAACCTTTCTTAGGGCTTAATTGTGCATCGATGCCAGAGGATGTGGTAGAAAACGAGTTGTTTGGTTATGCTGCAGGGGCTTATCCAAATGCCATTGAGGCTAAAAAAGGATTTTTTGAGCAAGCGAATGGAGGTACTGTTTTACTTGATGAAATTGGTGAAATGTCGCCACAAATGCAGATCAAACTATTACGTTTCTTAAATGATGGTACCTTTCGTCGGGTAGGTGAAGAGCAAGAAGTTAAAGTTGATGTCAGAGTGATCTGCGCGACACAAAAAAACTTGCTGGAATTAGTTGAAAAAGGGCAATTCAGGCAAGATTTATACTACCGCCTGCATGTATTAACGGTGAACTTACCCCCGCTGCGTGAACGACAAGCTGATATAATACCGCTTACGGTAGAATTTGTTAGGCAATTTTCACAAGAACAAGGTATTGAAAAACCGAAACTTTCGCCTAAGTTAGGGCATTACCTTACCAGTTATCACTGGCCTGGTAACGCGCGGCAGCTACGTAATGTTCTCTATCAGGCCTTAATTCAATTGGCAGGACGAGAATTAACGCCACAAGATATTCATTTGCCAGATCTAAAAGATATTTCATTGTTTAGCGCCGATCAATTAAATGGTACCTTAGATGAATTAACAAAACATTTTGAAGCTTCAATATTGGCGCGACTTTATCAAGATTATCCAAGTACGCGTAAATTAGCTAAACGGCTTAACGTATCGCATACAGCAATTGCAAATAAGTTGCGGGAGTATGGATTAAGTCATAAAAAAGAGAGTGAGGGTGAGTGATAGTGTAATTTGGATCAAGATAGCGATAAGTTTTATCGCTATCGAATTAAAACTAGACAAATAGTTTAATTAAAAAACAGATATTTTTAGTAATTATTAATATCACTATTTTAAGGCATTAAGAGCGGCATCATAGTCGGGTTCATGGGTGATTTCATCAACTAATTGACTATAAATGACTTTATCGTTTTCATCGATGATAACCACAGCACGCGCTGCTAGTCCTTTTAATGGCCCAGAGGTCATTTCTACGCCGTAGTCTTTACTGAAGGTAGGTGCACGAAAAAACGATAATGTAACTACATTCTCAAGGGCCTCGGCGCCACAAAACCGGCTCTGTGCAAAAGGAAGATCGGCAGAAATACACAATACAACACTGTTTTCTAGTTGGCTGGCTATTTGGTTAAACTTGCGAACAGAGCTAGCGCAAACACCGGTATCAATACTGGGAAATATATTAAGAATTTTTCGTTTGCCTTGATAATCTGACAAGGATTTTTCTGCAAGATCGCTCGCTACAAGGGTAAATTGTTTAGCTTTATCACCAGGTTGCAAGAAAGTACCATTGATAGCAACACCTTCCCCTTTGAAATTTGTACTAGTTGACATCTTATCCTTTCCTTCTTAATAACATTTAGTTCAACAATTCTAAATGAAAATAATTAAGTTTCCTATCTAAATCGTTACAACAACTTGTGTTATATCTAATTGTTTTAACCAAATTATTTTCTATAATTATAATAACATCGGGATATAATATGAAAATCTATATGCTTCGCTATAGAACAGCATTAGCAATATTCTTTTTAAATTGTATCGTCAACACTAAACCTGCCGTGGCTGCGTTGGTGGTTAGAGGGGACTTATTAGCTGAAAATATGTTATGGCGACCTTACGCATTTGTCGTAGTGATTATTGCAGGATTAATCATATGGGCATCTTGGTTGTTGACATCCTTAAACGAAGTCAGGGCATTGAATAAAAAACTCACCGTTGACCTCAATAAACAGATAGCCATCACGACTAATGCTTTTCAGTCAATAAGGGCAATCAATGATATTGCACGAATTAATAGTGAAACCCGTCAGCGTAAAGCGGTTGACTCTGAAGCAACACAAGCAGCAATTAAAACGCATGTCGCCAATCGGGATTGCGCCAATCGCATTATCCCTAATGGTGCTGTTGTCGAGTTGCAGCAGCACACAAATCGAATACGTTCAGACTCCTCACATTCCAGTACCATCTCACCTACTCGCTGATTGCTTACCGCCAGTAATCACGGGTATGATGACATGGCGTGATAGCCTGATACTCAATGAGCAGTTACTGACAGTGATTGAGCAGTGTAATCTTGACAAACAGGCGATAAGGCGAATTGAGGAGCAGAGAGATGATAGTTGAGAACGAAAAACAAACGGAATATCTACAGCAGTACATCAAATCACAGTGTCAATTTCATTAAAAAGAAAATCAATAATATCCTAGGGGTCAATTTGACCTCTTGTAATAAAAACAATGAGATATGTGTCAATGAATCGTTAATTGGCGCATTTAAATCTTAACACTCACTGCGCCCTCACCGCGCATTAATCAAACACAGAACCTTACAGAAAGTCGAGCCTGAGAATCGCCGTTTAAAATGGTGCTTTTTCGGTGGGCGGCTTTTCTGTGTGAGCAGGTTCGATTTTCTATAAGGAAAAGCACGATGAATAGCGTTTTAACTTTTAAAGAGAAAAGTATTACTCCCTTTGACAAGGGAGATAACAAAATTTGGTTTACAAGTAAACAAGTAGCTGAATTGCTGGCTTATTCGAAGACTAAATCGGTAACGAATTTATACAATGCTAATGCTGATGAATTTACTTCTGCGATGACCGAGGTCATCACAACAGTGACCTCGAATAAATCAAAGCGAGGAGCCAATCTTCAAACTAAAGTACGTTTATTTTCTCTGCGCGGTCTTCACTTGTTAGGCATGCTTGCTGATACGCCAGTTGCTAAAGAGATACGTAAATGGGTACTTAATTTGATAGAAAAAGAAGAGATTGATAAAACAACTTTAGCCTCTCTCGATATTAATGAATTGAAGGATTTAACCATTGGCGAAATGCAAAACAGGTTGGTTGCTGCGAATAAATGGTCTTTTGACAATTTTGGTAGAAAAGGAAGCGACTTAATGAACTTACGTAAGCGTCATCTGAATAAGATACGTAAAGCAGAAAAAACCATTATGGCACTTTCTCAATTAAGACTACCAGGATTTGATGATACGCCAAATGGAGATAATTCAGTATGACCCCAGAACAATTCATCGAAGCGAATGTCAAGGCCGAGTTATTAAAGCTCGGCTTTTCTCTATCTGTAGCAAGTTTAGCCACAAGTGAAGCGATTCGCTATTACCGCAAACAGCCAGCGAGTAAACGAGGCAAGATGATAGCGGATTGTCTCAATCAGGCTAAACGGTGGGCGAAGCGTGCAGCTAAAAATAAATATTAATTTGAAACAGGAGCAATCATGAAAGAAATTACTGAAGAACAACAAATGCGCCTTGATATTTTAAGGTTGGTATTACTCGATACGGCGGCAGCGCAAATCACCATCGATTTTGTAAAAGATGAAAGCTTAAATTTGAGATATTTCGAGATTTATGGCATGAGTCCGGTGCAGAAAGTACCCCTGTCGCCCGTGCGCAAAAGTCAATCCAAAAAGGGAAAGAGGCTTTACTCTTTTTCCAGTAAACCTGGCGAGTAGATTATGGTAATTATCACAATGAAAGATGCGTCAATAAAAACTCCATCATTTCAATTGCTGAAGTAGTTTAAGGAGTAAATATGGCGGCCCCAAAGGGAAATCGATTCTGGGAAGCCAGAAGTAGTCACGGGCGTAAACCTGTATTTGAAAATCCAGATCAGCTATGGCAAGCATGTTGTGAATATTTCGAATGGATAGAAAATAACCCGCTAAAAGAAGAAAAAGTATTTTCATATCAGGGAGAAATAACGCATACAAACATATCAAAAATGCGAGCAATGACAATTTCAGGACTTTGTTTGTTTTTAGATATAGCTGATAGTACTTGGCAAGCTTATAGAGCTAAAGATGGTTTTTCGGCAATCACGACACAAGCAGAAAAAATTATCTACGATCAGAAATTCTCTGGCGCAGCCGCTGATCTGCTGAATGCAAACATTATTGCTCGTGATCTTGGTTTGAAAGAACAATCACAAGTAGAAGATATCACTAAATACAAGGGTGATAGAGATAAACGTCGTTCTAGAATAAAAGAGTTATTTAACCGTGGAAGATCTTGATCTGATTCTTGATAAATTGAGTGATGAAGAGCAAATTGAATTACTTGATTTACTTGAAGAAGAGGAAGAATACAAAAAAACTCATAAATTATTTGAATATAATCCATATGAAAAGCAGCGTGAATTCATCGAAGCGGGTGATGAATTTACTGAAAGATGCTTCATTGCAGGAAACCAGCTAGGTAAATCTCTAACCGGTGGTGCCGAAGTGGCATTTCATTTCACCGGACGCTACCCTGGTACAAAAGGTTACCCTAATGATGGTGCGTGGAAGGGAAATTGGAAAGATAAAATATTCAATGAGCCTGTTGTTTTTTGGATCGGTGGAGAAACAAACGAAACTGTTACAAAAACAACTCAGCGCATTCTATGTGGACGTATAGAAGAAAATAATGAACCTGGTTATGGCCTCATTCCAAAAGAAGACATCATTAGCTGGAAAAAATCCCCTTTTTATCCGAACCTTGTAGATCATCTTCTAATTAGACATAGAAATAAAGATGGTGTTGAAGATGGAATGTCAATTTGCTATTTCAAGCCTTATTCTCAAGGTCGTGCAAGATGGCAAGGTGACACTGTTCACGGTGTTTGGTTTGATGAAGAACCACCTTATGCAATCTATTCTGAAGGTTTAACCAGAACAAATAAATATGGACAATTTTCTATTCTTACCTTTACTCCATTGATGGGGATGTCTGACGTAGTCACCAAGTTTCTTAAGAATCCATCAAAGCATCAAAAGGTAGTTAATATGACTATTTTCGATGCAGATCATTACAACAAAGAAGAAAAAGAAAAGATTATCGCTTCTTATCCTGAACATGAGCGTGATGCTCGTGCAAAAGGTATTCCGACGATGGGAAGCGGTAGAATATTTCAAATCCCCGAAGAATCAATTAAATGTCAGCCATTTGAGTGTCCAGAGCACTTCTACGTTATCGATGGTCAAGATTTTGGCTGGAATCGCCCGCAGGCACACATCCAGTTGTGGTGGGATAAAGACGAAGATGTTTTCTATCTGGCTAGAGCATGGAAAAAGTCACAGAATACAGCGGTTAAAGCGTGGGGAGCGGTTAAATCTTGGGCTAATAAAATTCCGGTAGCTTGGCCACATGATGGTTATCAGCATGAGAAAGGTGGTGGTGAGCAATTAAAGTTGCAGTATGCGGATGCGGGTTTCTTGATGCTAAAAGATCATGCCACATTTGCTGAAGGGGGTAATTCTGTTGAATCTGGAATAACAGAGCTACGTGATTTAATGCTTGATAATCGATTCAGAGTGTTCAATACCTGTGAACAATTTTTCGAAGAATTTCGTCTTTATCATCGTGATGAGAACGGCAAAATAGTTAAAACAAATGACGATATTCTCGATGCAATCCGTTATGCCTACATGATGCGTCGTTTTGCCAAAATGTTACGTGAAATAAAAAAACCAAAACAGATAAAAATACCTGCCCCTATCAGGCCGGTAAGGAGAAATAATGGTCGATAAAAATGAGCGGCTAGAAAAAATACTGCGAAAATTCGACCTTGATTATAGCGCATCAGAAAACACAAGGAGAGAAGCACGGAACAATTTATTTTTTAGCCGCGTGTCTCAATGGGACGATTGGTTAGAAAGCTATGTTACGTTGCAGTATCGGGGGCAGTTTGATGTAGTGCGTCCTATGGTGCGTAAACTCGTTGCTGAAATGCGTAAGAATCCTATCGAAGTAAAGTATCGTCCAAAAGATACTGCCCCAGCAGATGCTGCTGATATTTTAATGGGCATGTATCGCACAGACATGCGTAATAACTGTTCTAAAATAGCCGTTAATGTCGCTGTAAGAGAGCAAATAGAATGTAGTTATGGCGCATGGCGTATTGTCACTGATTACGAAGATGAAAATCCAACAAGCAATAATCAGGTTATTCGAAGAGTTCCTCTTCATGAATCATGTACGCATGTTATCTGGGATTGCAATTCAAAAGAAATAGATAAGTCTGATGCTAAAAATTGCACAATTATTCACGCTTTAAATACAGAGGGTTGGGAAGAATTTGCTGAAAAATATGGTATTAATACAAAAATAATGCCTTCATTTCAATCTCCAAACAATGATTTATTATTTACATGGTCAAGTGGGAAAACAATTTACATCGCAGAGTACTATGAAATAGAAGAAAAAAAAGAGAAGGTTTTTGTTTATTACAACCCTATGGCTGGTGATTTACAAAGTTACTATGCCAGTGAAGTAAAAGAAAATATGGATCGCCTAGCACAGGAAGGTGCTAACAAAGTCGGCGAGCGAACAGTAAAACGCTGTAGAGTATACAAGTCAATTATAACCAATACGGCGATATTGAAAGATAGAATTCAAATTGCTGGCGAACATATTCCGATAGTGCCTGTTTTCGGCGAATGGTCATTTTTTGATGACACCGAATTATATGAAGGCGTTGTTAGATTATCAAAAGATGCTCAACGATTGCGTAATTTTATATTATCTAAAGGTGCCGATACGGTTGCCAAGTCTCCTAAGAAAAAACCCTTCTTTTATGCTGAACAAATCGCCGGATATGAACATATGTATAGCGGCGATGATGATTATCCCTATTACTTACTTAACCGAACTGATGAAAATAAAGGTGATCTACCTCCTGGCCCAATCGGTTACATGGAAAATGCTGAGATATCACAAGCTGATGCGGGTATGTTAGAAGCCGCAACAACAGCAGCAAAAGAAACCGCCAGAGTGGGTGTTGATGTTGAAGCAGCCAATGGTCAAGTAGCATTTGATACAGTTAATCAACTTAACAGTCGTATTGATTTAGAAACCTATGTATTTCAGGATAATTTAGCTATCGCTATGCGTAGAGATGGTGAGATTTATGCATCAATAGCTAACGAAATTTATGATACACAGCGAAAAGTTATCACAACATCAGAAGATGGAAGTGAAAATAGTATCGAATTAATGACTCAATCTGTTGATTTTAATCAAGGAAAAGTTGTTACTTTAAACGACATTCGCGGAAGATATGAAACTTACACGGATGTTGGGCCATCATTTCAATCGCAAAAAGATGCCGCAAGAGCTGAAATTGGCGAACTGATTACAAAAGTCCCGCCTGAACATCCGATCTGGAATGTCATGATGCTGACATACGCCAACATGATGGAGGGGAAGGGTGTTGAATATATCCGCGATTATGCTAACAAAGAACTGATCACTAGTGGATTGAAGAAGCCTGAAACTGATGAAGAAATGCAATGGTTAGCAGAGGCACAACAAGCATCACAAAATCAGCAAGACCCGTTGATGGAAGCCGCTATTGCTGAGCAAATGAAAGCTCAGGCAGAGATAGCTAATGCTCAAAACAGGATGGCTGAAACGCAAATAAAAGCATTTACTGCCCAACAGCAAGCAGCCGAATCACAAGCTAACGTCGTTTATAAACTTGCCCAAGCAAAAAATATCGATGAAAAAGCAGTGATGGAAGCGATAGAGCTGTTGAGTAAGGTTGCACAACAGCAACAAAGTAATCTCCCTACCGGCAAATCAGCCGAGATTCCTCAAACCATGTAAGAGAGTTAAATCATGAGTGATACCACCGAAATTCAGCGACAAGTTGAAGAAGATTCCCTGTCTGTTAGTCAGACTACATCATCAATAAATGAAATGGTTATTGATAAAACAGATGGAAGTCATGAACAAAGTGATGGTTTCGATATTGTTCTGAATGACGATGAGAAAAAACCGGAAAGTAAGCCAAATGAAAATGCTAAATATGCTGCCAGGCGTGTTGCAAGAAAAAGACAACACGAAATAGAACAGCAAATGAAGGCAATAGAAAATGGTGAACTTCCTGAGCAATTACGTGTTAATCCTGAACTTCCAGATCAGCCTAAAATTGATGATTATTTATCAGATAAGGCTTTAGAAAAGTATGATTATGATACTTATAAAGCGCAGGCTGCTTATCAAGCTGCATTACAAGATTGGCAAATGAAATCATTAGATGCCAGGAGTAAAGCTGTAGCAGATCAGGGTAGAAGAACGCAGGAATACGCACAGCAAAGTCAAGAAATCGCTAAAGCTATGCGTGCTCATTATGATGCGGCTGATAAGCTTAATTTAGCCGATTTTCAGGAAAAAGAAGATGCAGCATTGCAGATATTACCACAGGGTGTTGATGCTGCTATTGCACAAAACTTTCCTGAAAAGTCAGCCGCCATCATTTATTACCTCGGATCTAATCCAGATAAAGCACGTGAAATATTTAGCAAAAATCCAGTCCAGATCACTATCGAATTAACTCGATTAGCTGATCGTTTAACTCTCAAGCCGCGCGGTAAGCAAATATCAAATGCACCTTTAGCAGATGAACCGCTAAGTGGTGATGTCACGGCAGCTAATATATCTAGTTTGCAAAAACAGATGGATGCAGCTGCAAGCAAAAGCGACGTTGATACTTACAGACAAATTAAGGCTAAATTACGAGGAATAAATAATGGCTTTAAATGAAGGTCAGATTGTTACATTAGCCATTGATGAAGTTATTGAAACAATAACTAACATGACACCTATGGCAAGTAAAACAAGTAAATATACACCTCCTGCTGCTTCTATGCAGCGTTCAGGAAATACGATATGGATGCCAGTAGAACAAGAGGCTCCAACGCAGGAGGGATGGGATTTAACTGAAAAAGAAACAGGTATCACGGAATTAAATGTAGCAGTTAACTTAGGTGAACCTGATAATGACTTTTTTGGTTTGCGTGCAGATGATGTACGTGATGAAACTTCTTATCGGCGAAGAATTAATGCATCAGCTATAAAATTAGCAAATAACTTAGAAGTTAAAATAGCTAATATGGCCGTAGAGATGGGATCATTGGTTGTTTCTGATAAAGATCAAATAAATGTAGATCCAGCAAAAGGATGGGATTTTATGTCACAAGGTGAATCCCTTATTTTTGCAAGAGAACTAAATAGATCTTCTGGTTTATCATGGTTTTTTAACTCAGATGATTATCGTCGTGCCGGCTACAATTTGGTAGGAAGAGATTTGTATGGCAGAATTGCAGAAGACGCATATAGAAAAGGTAATATTCAGCGTCAAGTTGCTGGTTTCGATGATGTTATGCGGTCACCTAAGTTACCATCTTTAGAAGCATCAGAAGCTACAGGAATTACAGTAAAAGGCGCGCAGTCTTTTAAACCAATATCATGGAAATTGGATAACGATAATAATAAAGTTAATGTTGATAATCGTTTTGCAACTGTAACTTTATCAAGCACCACAGGATTAAAGCGTGGTGATAAAATATCTTTTGCAGGTGTTAAATTTTTAGCGCAATTAGCAAAAAATGTTTTAACTCAAGATGCTACTTTTTCTGTAGTACGTGTTATCGATGAAACTCATGTTGATATTACGCCAAAACCAATAGCGCTAGATGATACTACTTTGTTACCTGAGCAACGAGCTTATGCAAATGTAAATACTTCTCTTGCTGATGGCGCAGCAATTAATATTCTTAATACTGCCACAGTTAAATCTAATGTTTTCTGGGCTGATGATTCTATTCGAATTATTTCCCAACCTATTCCGGCGAGCCATGATCTGTTTGCTAGAATGAAAACTACCTCATTAAATATTCCAGATGTCGGTATTAATGGCATTTTTGCAACTCAAGGTGATATTTCAACCCTGACAGGTCTTTGCCGTATTGCCGTCTGGTACGGAGTAAATGCTACTCGACCTGAGGCGATTGGTGTTGGTCTTCCTGGACAAAAAGCATAGAAAATAGAGAGCCTAGGCTCTCTTTTCTTTTTGGAGTTAAATAATGAAAAAGATGCTTTACAAACCTAATGGTGATGTAAATGTTTGGGGAATGATGCTTCAAACAACCGTTGTAAATATTGATGAAGTTGAAGAATATCTCTCTGATGGATGGCATTTAAATCCTAATGACACAAAAATATTTACAGAGCCAGAAAAGAAACCAAGAAAATACAATAAAAGGGTTAAAAATGCAGACAACGGCGAAGGGTGATCTTGTCATTGCTGCATTACGAAAAATTGGTGTTGTTTCCGATGCAACTTTAACAGACCTCGAACCACAATCACTTGAAGATGGCGTTGTTGATTTAGAAACAATGATGTCAGAGTGGTATGAAGATGGAAATGGAATTCATACAGGATATAAATTTTCTGCAGATGATACGCCAATAGATCAGAGTGAAGAGCATGGTATCAATAAGAATGCTATCAATGCGGTAATTTATAACCTGGCTACTCGTATTGCGCCCGATTATCAAATACAGCCTTTGGACAAGATAATTAATACTGCCAGATATGGTAAAGAATTATTAATGCGTCATTGCTCAATTAAACGCGCTAGAAAAGCCAGATCGCATTATCCAAATGGTTTCCCTATTGGTTCCGGTAATCGTTTCGCTACAGCGAATGGATATCGATATTTTCATCGGATTAATAAAAATGTCAAAGATACAGATTCCAATTGCTAAAGGTCTTGGTAAAGACTTTAAAACAGCTGATTATATTGATGCTTTACCCGTGAATATGCTGGCAACACCTAAAGAGGTGCTTAATGCTGCGGGTTATTTAAGATCATTTCCTGGTATTGAAAAAAAACAGGCAGTGAACGGCATATCACGTGGCGTGCAATTTAATACAAAAAACAACACTCTCTATCGGGTCTGTGGCAATAAACTTTATCTTAATGGGAAAGAAATTGCTGACATTTTAGGTAATGACAGAGTTTCCATGTCACATTCTGGCAACAGTCAGGCCGTTTGTTTTGAAGGGAAATTAAAATTTTATCGCTATGACGGTACAGAGAAAGCATTATCAAACTGGCCAAAGGATAAATACCCGCAATATGATTTAGGCGAAGTGATTGATGTTTGTCGAAATCGGGGACGTTACATCTGGCTACAAAAAGGCGGTGAACGATTTGGTGTAACTGATCTGGAGGATGAATCTAAACCGGATAGATATCGCCCCTTCTATCGTGCCGAATCTCAGCCCGATGGGATTGTTTCCGTCGATTCATGGCGAGATATGATTATTTGTTTTGGTTCTTCTACGATAGAATACTTTTCATTGACAGGTTCTTCTGACACTTCCCAACCCATCTATACGGCTCAGCCAGCTTATATGATTCAGTCGGGTATTGCAGGTCGGGATTGTAAATGTCGGTATCAGGATAAATACGCCATCCTAAGCCATCTGACTCCAGCGGAAATTAACGCATTAAAAATGACCGGAATAATAGCTATTTTTACGGGTACCAGTGATAAAGAAGAAGGATAATAACCCTTCTATCAATATGAACTGTTACAGTGCACATTATTTCCCATGCGATAGCAGTTTGTTGATACGTTACCATGTGGAATTGCAGGTGGGTAATAAATCTCAGGGCGGTTTGCTTTGTTTTCTATAGCTTGCATAGTGCTCATTGCTTGATATCCAAGTAACGCCTGTTGAATAGCTGTGCCTTGAGCTTGCTGGTCAGCTGCTTCCTGTCGTTGAATGTTGACATATAAATTTTGCAGCTCAAGGCGAGCCTGAGCGTCACTGATTTTTTTCTGATCTACAAGTTGCCCTAACATTTTTGCTGCTAAGACATACAGTTTCGGAGTGGAAGAAGAAGCCATGCGAGAATCGTTCTTAACGCTGTAATCAAGGCAGTTAGCCATTTCGCTGAGCTTAGGATATATCTGCTCACAACTGGCTTGATAGTCACTGACTTTTGCACAGCCAACCAAAAGTAAAGAAATCATAATTGATAATTTATTCATGTCTTAACTTAATCCTAAATGTTTAGGCCAATGTAATCATTGCTGAATGAATAGTTATTATTTACAGATATTTTTATTTAAGTTGAAGCTAACTTTAATTAAATACACACCATGATTATAGTGTAATTATATATTTTTGGAGAAAAAATGTCAGGCATTAACCCTAATGTTGTCGTCAGTATGCCCGCTCAGTTATTCACCCTGAGAAGAAAGTTTCAGGCATGCACAAACGGTAAAATCTATATCGGTAAGATTGATACCGATCCGACTGTACCCGAAAACCAGGTCAAAGTGTATATTGAAAATGAAGATGGTTCAACGGTGCCTGTTGCTCAACCCATTATTATTAATCAATCTGGATTCCCAGTTTATAATGGCCAGATAGCCAAATTCGTCACGGTAGAAGGCCATTCAATGGCTGTCTATGATGCTTATGGCGCACAACAGTTCTATTTTCCAAATATATTAAAGTATAACCCTGATAGATTTAAAGAACAGGCGGAAAAGTATATTGAAAAATTAAAGGGAACGATTAAACAAACGACAGGTAACTCAACAACCGAGGTGATGAGCCAAAAAGCCTGTACGGATAGTTTTGCCAAGAAAGACTCAAAAGAACCCCTCAAGGTAGAAAGATTGAACGTTGAATCATCCACGGGTGACACGATTTTCAATTTGGGTGGCACTAACGGTTTTAGCGGTGCTGAGTTTGCTTACGTCAGAAATTCAAAAAGAACGCAGGTGCATGATACGGGCACAAAAACAACGGTTTTATTTCCGCAAAAAAACGGCACGCTGGCGATACAGGAAGATAACTATACTAAAACAGAAGTCGATGCAAAAATAAATTCGGCTAAATGGATGACAAATAAATCGGCAAATGGTTGGCTGAAAGATCCGAATACGGGCCTGATTATTCAATGGGGATATAGAAGTAAAGAAGGTAATTCTTATACCATTAATTTTCCTACTGCATTTTCTTCATCTGTCTATAGTATAACGACGAGTTCTAAAGCGCATAGAACAGACTCTGGTGTTATGTTTATAGGAATTGCTTATGATGTAACGAAAAGGGGATTTAATTATTATGTAAGGAGTATATCGGGTGGCAGTGATATGTTTATGGACGGTTATTATTGGATGGCGATAGGAGTATAAAATGGAGACATCATATCGATTTGGAGAACAAATGTATTTTAGTGCAAGTGAGTTAGCCTGGTATGCAGGCTCAATGAAAATGGATTATATCAATGCCGGTAGCTGGGATTATAATGCTAAACCTGTCCCTGAAAGCGTTTATCGTGAATTTGCGCTTAATCCGCCCCCACTCGGTAAAATGTTAGGTGCCAATGAAAAGGGTGACCCAATTTGGGTTGATATCCCTCCTAGACCAAAGAAAGAATTAATCGCAGAGGCTGAGAATGAAAAAAGAGGGCTAATGCAGTGGGCAACTGACGCGATTATCCCCTTACAAGATGCGGTTGATTTGGAGATGGCAACAGAGGACGAAATAACACAGCTCAGGAATTGGAAACTGTATCGATTAAATGTCTATCGTACGGATACCTCAACCGCGCCTGAGATAGATTGGCCTGAGAAGCCTGAATAGCCCCATTCAAGGGGCATGATATTAGCAGCGTTGGAGGAAATGGGTCAATTCCGCTTTATGCCAGTTTGAAAGGGCACCATTTAGCATTAGCTGGTTATCCTGTGCAGCTTGAAATAACAAAGTTTCTATCTCAGCAATAACTTTATCTGCATTTTCACGTTTGCGAATAATTCGTTTAATGGCTGTTTTTTCTGCATCTGCTATCACATCTTGAAGCTCTTCCGTTACCTGCCAGATACGCTCACATTCAGAAGCGATAGAAGGGACTAGCCGGACTTCCATAGGATAAGGTGAGGGAATACCTGTCACTTCCCTTAACGCATACCAGATAGCATTATTCCATGCTTGTTTGAAACGAAAGTTTTGCGTCATAAGTGCAATGATACGGGCGAGATTCTGAGTATCTTTATTGCTAAACTTTTCGTGAGCTTCGGGTTGGTATTGAGGGTGCTCATATTTGCCTGTTTTACGGATAGATGGGAGAACTTCATTTGTTACCCATTTGCGAAAACGATGAGGTAGCGTTCCTTGTTTGACTGCATCACGGGAACGTAGTACTAAAGTGTACATGCCTGATTCTGAGATAATGTTTGCCTCTCCTTGACGCCCTAACTTAAAGTTAGATCGTTCATCTCTGTCTAAAATTTTCAAGGCTTTAGATGGGTTTTGAATATCAAGGGCGTTGCATACATCTACAGCAACGAACCATGGTTCATCATCAATAAGGACAGTGCGAACTAAATGATCTTCAAAAGTGAATGGTGTAATAGATAATGTGGTCATATGACCTCCAGTGGTTACTTAAATTCTTCACCGCTAGAGTTGATAATCTCATTGGCGGTGAGCTGAACAGGGTTATCAACACCGGAGTAACCGCCGGCCAACCTTTCGGTTGCCCCATCCAGCCCACCATTGAATTGTGGCTAGATTACGACATTAAAAAACACGCTCGCGGCGTGTGATATGTCGCGGTTACTTCAAGCAGGTTGATAATCCCGACATCTGATTTTTCAGATGCAGATAAACTATAGCGCATGATTTCTTCTTTCGTCAATGTTTTATTATGCTGCTGCAATTCCATTCATCATGACACCTAACAATCTGGGAAACTGGTTATCGTAGAAGTGAGGTTGCGTTTGACGTGGGTTATTCGGGTCAGTCAGATTTTTACCAAACTGCAATCCTTTCTCTGTCAATGACCAGAATAATTTTTCCTTGTCAGGATGTTTGCTACTTGGACGTGCTTTACGTTCAACAATCCCCAGAAGTTGTAACCGTTTGAAGCCAGATTGAGGGCTATAGGGCTTGCCATGCAGTAGTAAAAGTTCCGTAAAAGAATGTGTCACTTCGCTTGACATTGTCAAGCTGCCTTCTGGTGCATCAACAGCGTAAGCAGGTAGTATATCCGGCATCCCAAGGGAAGATTGCAGTTTTTTCATTGCGCCAAGTAGCCCAGAAGGGGCAATACGCAATTCTTGTTTGTAGAATGCCAGCATTGCTAATCCAGCCTTAACTTTATCGGTTAGCGGTTGTGTAGGTGTAGCAATAACTTCATCGAACGTGCGAATAACTTTGAGATGGAAAGCAGCACTAATCCACATGGCGTACGCGTAAACTAGTTCTTTAGCAACGTATGTTCCTTGCTCTACGCCTCCTCGAATGACTGATACCGGAATTCCGTCCTCGTTCAAAAATTGTTCAATTAATTCTTGAGTTTGTTTATTAGCAAGCCAATATGCAGGACTGTCTTTTTTAAGATCACCAGCAGCTTTATGCAGATCATTTAGGCAATAGCGCCCGAAAGCATCTTGACGGACAACGGTATTTTCGATAACGACTAATTTAGACATAAAAATATTTCTCCGTAATGAAACGAATGAAGGTATTAACGTGAAAGATTTTGCAGATTGAACCTGAAATCCGTTATACTTACCAAAAAGGAGGATTCCCTATGGGTCAAGTTGCATTTGATACATTAAAATTTGTTGAAACGCTTGAAGGTGCTGGTTTACCTAAAGACCAGGCAAAAGCTATATCTCTGGCTGTTCGTGAATCGCACGAAGCGGTTGATGTAGCGACTAAAGCTGATATTACCGAAGTCAAACGTGATATAGCTGATGTTCGCAAAGACATGGCTGCTCGTTTCGAAAAAAATGAAGCTCAAATAGCCGATGTTCGCAAAGACTTATCTGCTGAGATAGCTGATGTTCGCAAAGACTTATCTGCTGAGATAGCTGATGTCCGTAAAGACTTATCTGCTGAGATAGCTGATGTTCGCAAAGACTTATCTGCTGAGATGAATTTACGTTTTGAGAAAACTGATGGTCAGATAGCGTTGATTCGTAAAGACGTTGAAACTATTGCTACTGGATTACTTTTAAAACTTGGTGGTGTAATCGTTGTGACTATTAGTGCTGCAACGGCAATACTGAAATTCTTCTAATTCTTGCACTATAATTATCATTGGGCTGTTAGCTGAATGGTATAGCAGGGGATTTAATTCTTCGGTTGCAGGTTCAAGTCCTGCACAGCCCGCCAATTTCACGATATATCTTCATCAGCCTTCGATTCTCTTTTTTAAGACGCTCATTTTCTTTTGTTAAGCACTGTATAATTTCCTTGAAAGTTCTTGTTTCCATGTCGTCGTCATTCCATATATCAATGCTGCTTAAGTATTTTGCATCGCTCAAATGACGACTACCATTAGTTACTCCAACCAAATTGCCCATATTGGGATGTTTCGCTGTTACAATGCGTGGATTATCGAGCTCCATAAGCAGACTCCTTCTTATTGCGCTGTTTGGTTTAACCAGTCAGGGCGTTCACCTTTACCCAAGTAAAAATCCAGAATGTCAAGTAAACGAGGGTAGAATTCAAGTGCTTTTCTACCGTCCATCCCTGAGATTTCTTCTTTGGTAAATTGCCGCCATTTCTCTACCGAATGATGCTGACATCCAGCACGCAGATATTCTCCATTTGTGATTGGATAGGTTTCACCGATGATCATAAATGTAAACTCTGGCAGGTTGGCTCCATATAGGTTGGCTTCACGTAGTTTGGCTCCATATAGGTCGGCTTCAAATAGGTTGGCTCCATATAGGTTGGCTTCACGTAGTTTGGCTCTACACAGGTTGGCTCCATATAGTTTGGCTCCACGTAGGTCGGCTTCACGTAGGTTGGCTTCAAATAGGTTGGCTCATATAGTTTGGCTCCACGTAGGTCGGCTTCACGTAGTTTGGCTCCATATAGTTTGGCTCTACACAGGTCGGCCTTAGATCCATCCTCGCCAAGCGACTCTACCCAAACTTTATGTTCATCAAGTATTTTTCTTAATTCATCGCTGTTCATTTTTTACCCTTAATTTCGGCAATAAAAAAGACCTGATTAGGTCTTATACATTTGTGTGAGATAGGATGTATGCCGAGTGCATCTCGGTGTCCGATTACAGTCATCACGGACGGGTAAACGCAATCAAACTCTATTTAGCTATTTGAAAGATAATTTATAGTGTTGACTGTCCCACGGGCGCAGAGCCGCATTCACACATCCTTGAATTTATTAGTTGCCTGTCTTTTCACCACATCAGGCTCGGTGGTTTCTCCTGTACCCCTACAGGGAGATATGAGCTAAAATAATCTCACCCTTACAGAGTGAGAAAATTAAGCCTATGAACAACACTTGGTGGCAGGAATTTGTTCGTTTCTTCCTGCAAGGAATAACACTAAACCGATTGATTTATATGCTTATTATCTTGATAATATTAATAATTATTACACCAACACAGATAAAAGAATGGATAAATTTTTACAATCCTGAAATTATTCCAAATTATTGGATGTACTACATTCTATTATTTTGTGTTAGTTATGTTATGTCTTCCATTCTCGGCGCCACCTACAATTTTATAAAGCCTTTTTATTACTCACTGTTAAATTGGATATATAAGCGTAAAGCCGAAAAATATATAGACCAATTAACGGATGATGAGAAAGACTTTATTTGTCTGTTTTTAGATTTGAAGTACCCAGTAAATAAATTCAATAGGAATAACCCGCTGATAGAAACATTGGTTCAAAAAGGGATCCTGATTGATTTGGGCACATTAGCCTATCAGCAAGATAAAAATCAGTATAAAATTAATGAGTATTATTCCTCTTTGATTATAATAAAGCTTTCATCTAGATGGGATTAAACTTTAATTAAATACAAATCTGGATTTTATTATTGTTCATTTTTTGACTTCTCACGCTGCTCTATAATATATTCAGCTAGCCTTAGAAATTGTTCTTCAGGCATTTTAATATTTGCAATTGTTTCTCTTGTCAGTCTGGTATTTTCATCATCGATCCATTCTACTACATGCTTAAAAAATGATATTGAGCCAATTCTATTCTTAGTGTCACCGAAAGATGAATAGCCAAAGTGATCAGCGTATTGGCTGATGCAATCAGCACTTTCTTTGAATATAATTCTTTTATCTTCGCAATCGATGGTCATTTTTTATCCCCTTAAATTTCCCATTTGAACCTGTTATTGCAATGAAAGATTGCAAATATGATTTAATTGCCTGCTTTTAACCACGTCAGGCAAGGTGGTTTCATCGTTCCCCAACGAATGAAATCATGTATAATCAATTCACCCCAACGAATTGAGAATAATTAATGGAGCTTTTAGCGATCATTGGTCGTGTTATTAATAGCGAACCTCTGGAGAGGGTTATGTGGTTTGTCATTATTTGGGTTTCACTATTAATGCTCAGCCCTGAATCTTGGGGACAGAGTGTTAATGCAAAGATTGGAATACCTCATGTTTGGCATGTGTTTGTTTTTGCGCTTTCTTTTGTGCTTGCCCTTAATACACAAAGAGTGGTCAAGTTATTTAGAATGGAATTAGCTTTAATTATAGATAATAGAAAACTGGCTAACCATAAAAATAAGATTGCTTTTCAAATAGCTAATCTTTCATATGAAGAAAAAACCTATTTGGCAATGTTTGTAGATACCCGTAAAAAATTTTTAGGCGGTAACCGTGGAGATTTGATAATTAACTCATTAATTGAAAAAAACATTATCTACGATGTTACAAAACATTTAAGTACAAGATATTCAGATTACTTTACAATTAATCCAGAATATTTTTACGAGTGCGCCAAGCAGCTTACCTGTTTCTTTGATGAAAAGAAAAAATAAAGAAAAAACTCCACGATATACAATCGGAAAATACAAAGTTACTTGAGGCTATTAACGAGAAACAAGAGTCTATACTGCTCCTTGAGCAATCTCTCGCTGAAGCACAGGCAAAAATGCTGACAAAGAGAAATGGGCTTCTGAGTCTCTTGAGTATGAAGCATGGAGCTTGATGACTGGAACGACTTTCTATCGCAAGAAGCTTTCTTCTGATTCCATTGGAAAATATTCCTATTTTTGTGCTAATCGTTGACCTCCTCCTCGCCCTAAAGTACGAGGAGGAGGTCAAACGGTAATTAGATCTTCATCGGCATAATGATTACGGACACGTTCTCGCTTAATTCGACAATTGATGCATTGTCATTACCGTTAGGTTTAATTTTTATTGATTGGTATTTGGGGTTATAAATCTTGGCGACTTTCTGTATATCTGCGAGATAACTCGCATTAAAGCCAATGATTGAAACAGGTTTATTTTCCTTTGGTATCATTTGCTCTATGTTAGGATATTCCCCGTCAATAACCTCACAGATTGCTGCACCAACACGTAATTCATCTTCATCAAAATAAGTCACAATTCCAGAGTGGGTATCAATTTGTGCCTTATCAAATCGAGTAAATTTTGTGCCTTTAATTGAAATAATCACGTTTTCATGCAGCGCTTCAGTTTTATGCTCACCAATAAAGACCCGATAACCGTCAGTCGAATAAAGTTTATTGTCAGGCGCAAAACAGATGCCGTTAAGATAATATCTGACATCACATTTAGCCTGAAAAATCATTGCACTGAGAAGCGCTTTTTTATCGACCGTCAAAATCATTTTAACCCCTTTAGCAATTAGCAGTTAGCGGTGACTCCAAAATTAGACTTAGGTTTATTGTTAAACTTTTTAGCGCTGTACAAAGCTACTTTAGGCAAGCAGCAATTATCAAATGCGTCATAAACTTTAGTAGGACGAATTGATATAGCTTTTTCTACACGATTTATCACTTTTCTTTTCAGTGAAAGAATAGGGCGTTTGGTGTTTGGCGTTGTTTGTTGCTGAGAGGGTTTGTTTGGATTTAACGCTGCTTTTAATGCCATATTAAGCGCTTTGTTATAGTGATAGGCTGCTTGCTTGGCGCTTCTACGCTCATGTCGACGACGGCGAGCATTATCATAACCATGAAAGTTACACATATGACCTCCTGACAATGGGTTTTGGTGGTGTGTGATAAAGCTAACAAGTCAAATTTACAGTCATATTAATAGTGCCCTGGTGTTGGTTTTAACTTAATGACTGTATTTTGGCTATTTCACACACCCCAAAACCGACTGTTTGGGTGTTTTGTGGTTCGCTTTTTCAGCGTAAGGGTGTTAAAGAGCGGTACTGCTTAGTTACTGATGACTGCACTTGCCTTCATGTTCGTACGCCTCAGGCTGGCTACTTAGCAACGTATGGCAACGTTTCAGATAACTCGTAGTATTGTCTGGCGTTTGCCTGTTGCAGTGAGTTGATGGAGTTAATATTATATTCGGTAATAATTAAAGTCAATACCGAATATATTATAAATTTATTGTTTTATTTTTATTGAATGATTTTAAAAGAATTATTTTTCAACGGTAAAAAGGGATTGTTAAAACAAGGATGAAGGGTAAACCTACGGAGATTCGTAGGTCACGATGCGGATATACTTTAGATTGTGTGAAAAGTGAATAGGATAGGAAAAAGTGGGAGGGGCAGCAAGGGCTACTAAAATTCAAACGGTTCTTTGTTGAAGTCAATGAATGGTACTTCAAAATCCTTATATCCAGATAAGGTAAGGAAATTTTCGATGTATGATTTTATATATGGGTAAGATATTGATGGAGCTAATTTTCTAGCCGTTTCTGATGCATTGAAATCTTCTGTAATTTCTTTATCAGATTTAAAAGAAAAATCATATGCTAATGATAGAGAAAAATTATCTTGTATAAAGTATATAACTGTATACCTTATACGAACTGTTTTTTTATTTGATTGGTGTCTGTATATTTCGTAATTTATGGCCATGTGAAACTCTTGACCATGCTCTGATGCAATTTTTGCCATCAGTGAGCTTAATTTTACTGAGTTAATTTTTGTCAGTGATATTAATTCAATTGATTCGACTTTTTTATGTTTTAACTCGATGTCCATTAATGTATTCCCTTAAATTTATTATCTTCAGAGAAAATTATATGTTTTTCTTGTGATGCTCTACCGCTCTGATACCATTGGGAGGTATCGCTGTTATTGTTGTCATATTCATAAGTTTTGCTATTTTCGAGCTTAATTTGTTTTTTTATGTTAATAAAATAAATGTTACTACTGGTATCAATGTCTTCTGGTTTTTGTACTAAAATATCCAATGAAATTCCTAAATTATAATGCAATTTAGATACCATGCTCATACTAAGTTTTCTTTTACCACTAAGAACCTCTGATACTTTAGATCTAGAACCAATATATTTTTCCATATCTTTTTGGGTTAGACCCTCCTGATCCATTCTAAATTTTATTGCATCTATAGCGGATGGTTTTTTCACTTTAAAAATTTTAGTTTCGTAATTCTCAATCAGTAAAGAAATTAACTCAAGCTCATCTGACTCAGGAGAGTCAATTTCAGGATTTAATTCCATCAACTCAGTTAGTTTCTGCATGGCCAAGTTATAGTCATGTTCATTTTTTAGTAGGCGTGGTTTAAAATTTATCACTTTAACCTCCACTTATCATATTCAGCGTGAGTGCCAATATACTCAATGTTAACAATTCCATTAACATATATAACCTGTACGACAAGTCGATAATCATTTCCCTTGATATTAAAAATGATGCGATTGTTAGATAGAAAGCTAGCTGTGGAATATCTTTTTTTAATATCGTGAGTAGTTTTCCAGCTAGCGGTTTTTACTTCATTCATCCAAGCCTCAAGATAAGCTTTGGCTTGATTATGTTTCTTGCAGAATGATAGAATTTTTTTTACTCCAAGCACCCT
This sequence comes from Arsenophonus endosymbiont of Crataerina pallida, assembly GCF_964020125.1. NCBI lineage: Bacteria > Pseudomonadati > Pseudomonadota > Gammaproteobacteria > Enterobacterales > Morganellaceae > Arsenophonus > Arsenophonus endosymbiont of Crataerina pallida. The sequence goes on from NZ_OZ026540.1 coordinate 2,480,733, forward strand.
CATAATCTCATTACATCCATTTTATAGTTGCATAATTTTCCCAAAATGGGAAATTAAATATGATGTACTGTATTATTTTGCTATACTCACCTACATCACAATGCTCTTTTGGACTTCTTCTCTTTTTCTTTCATTTCTTTATAGATTCGTTCAAGATTAGCCCGAGTCTCAGCAATTTCTTTCAAGTAATTTTTTTGTTCTTCTTGCGTGAGAGCATTGAACATATCTAAAAGGTTTTCTTCTATCTTTGTTAATTTTGTATATGAATTGTCAGGTATCATATAACTATAATCTGTTGGTAGCATTAATTTTGCTATCTCTTCTAGCTCTAAAGCTATTGATGGACTGATGTCACTTGGTTTTACTTTTAGCAGTTTTGCAAATAGAGCTACAGTTTTTGCATTTAAAGGATTTACACCATTTAGATAATGACTAACCGCAGCCTGACCAATACCTAATTGATCTGCTATATCTTCTTGTGTGATGCAAAGTTCATTTTTTTTAAGCATGTAGATTGATTTCAATCTTTTTGCATCATCTAGCTGTTCTTTTGTCAGAGGTTTTTTCTTATTCATGTTCTTATTTTATTACCGTTGATCATATTATAAAAATACATTCGGTATTGACATGAGTTATTACCGAATGTAATAATATATTTAAAAGGAGATTCGGATGAACAAAATTACTATTAAGGATTATGTAAACCGACATGGACAGGAAATAACTGCTAAGGAACTTGGTATTACCCAAGGAGCCGTTAGCAGAGCATTGAAGCAACATCGGAAAATTTTTTTAAATTTTACTAAGAATGGAATAGAGGCAATAGAAATAAAACCTTTTCCATCAAATAGTAACAAACAAAAGTCGAACTAATTTACACCGCTCTTTAACATCTTGGCCCCCCTGAAATTGGGAGATTTCAAATTCCCAGCCCATCGGGAGGGATAACTATTATCTGAAACTTATGGAATTAATTATAGACATGGAAACCACAATTACACGCAAATCAAATGCAAAAAACATTGAAGCCATAATACGCAATGGCATTCAGGCGCATTCAGCAATACGAATTGCTCAGGCTATTGGTGTAAATTCATCTCAAATCACGAGATGGCAGTCAGAGGATGGGATAATTCCGAAGATGGCAAAATTGCTTGATTGCATTGGCTACGATTCACCGAAGCAGGATTTAGTCATAACGAATATATCAGGTGAAGAGATACGCAAGCTGATAGACATGCTGGAGCATTTGAGATTGCCAAAAAAAGAAGCTTCAAGGTTAAAAAACGATGAAGCCTCTAAATGTCAAGTCGAGGGTTGTATTTAATTAGTATTTCAAGGAGAAGGGAAACACCGAATTTCCCTTTTTTCTTTCAATTTCAGCGAGGTCATTATGCCAAAAAAACGACGATTTTACCAGCCAAATATCCATAAAAACATTATTCGAGAGAGCTTCAATCACTCTTTCACAGAATTAGCCGCCAAGAAGCTTAAAGCTGCATTAGAAGATGCGAAATTAACGCTTAAACACCGTCAAGAATCAATTATGAGGGAATCAAAATGAAATCGTTCAATAATTACAACACGCCATCAGACTTTGCGATGTCATATCCATTTGCTAAACCAATTCATAGATTAATTATGGTAAGAATTGTAATGGCTGGTAGTCATGACGGTACAGAAGAAAGGATTATTGATGACAGTGCATTTTCTGATTTCTGTTGTTGTAGCAAGCACGCATTCTACCGGGAACGTAACGCACTGGCAAGGCAGGGGTATTTAAAAGTTCGAAAAATAGGCTCCCTTGATAATAACTCTAAGCTACAGGTCGAATCCGCTCGTGGATATACCATTTTAAGTGAGGGAAAGTAAATGAAACATCTTACTCCAACCGAGACCGTTAACCAAATTGGGCGTCTAAATCTGTCTGGTAATGTTATCCCTGCTAACTGGTGGCATCATATCAAAATGCCAAGTGGAAAGCCTGATAGCACCGCTATTGTTCTATTGTCTGAAATTATTTACTGGTATCGTCCAACTGAAATCAGAGACGAATGTACGGGCGAACTGAAAGGCTGGCGCAAGCGTTTTCAGGGTGACAAATTACAGCGTAGCTATCAATCTTTTGCTGATCAGTTCGGATTTACAAAACGAGAAGTGACTGATGCCTTAAAGCGATTGAAATCGCAAGGTATTATTACCCTAGAACTCCGTACAATTAATACTTCAACCGGGGCTTGTTGTAATGTTTTGTTTATTGAACCTGTTCCTGCACGCATTGATGAGATAACTAACGCCACACAATGGGTTAATAATCACCCTGAACTAGAATCAGTTTCTGTAATAGCTCCTACGAAAAAATGCAATAGAGGTTACGTTGAAACGGAATACCCCCTACGAAAAAACGTAACACCCCCTACGGCTAAACGTGATACGTATACAGAGATTACAACAGAGATTACAACAGAGAATAAAAACATATTGATCGAACCCGTTCGATCTGAGGTGAAAAAAACAGACTCTGAAATTGCAAAAGCAAATCAAAATCCAATTGATTTAGCGTTTGAAGGCATATTCTGGCCACAGGTTCAGCGCAAAGTGGGTAAGCAATCCGCCAAATCCGCATTTAAAACTCAATTCAAGTTGTGGCGGAAGGAGACTGGGGAAACACCTGAGCAGTTTGCAGAATTTCTTGTGGCTGATATCCGTTCGAGGTTACAGGCTAAACAATTTGGCTTTGAAAAGTTACATCCTGCCACTTACCTCAATGGCAAACGCTGGCTGGATGACAAACCGGTAATACAATCCCATTCAACCAAACCTCAAGCAACAACCACATCAACGTTTACCGTTAGTAACGGCTTGGTATTTTTCTAACAAAATCATCATGAAATCAATTATCAAATCAATACTCATCCGTGGGTATAACTACGGCTGGCTGAGTGCTGGCATTGTGCAATACGGTTTTGATAAATTTAATCTGAGGGAAGCATGATAACGATTGCGGAATTATCTGAGCGCTTATGGCTTGATGTTGTCAGAGTGGCTAAATATCTCTTACCTGAAGGCAAAAAAGAAGGTCATGAGTGGGTGGCTGGCTCTGTGCATGGGGAGCAGGGGAAAAGTTTAAAAGTTAATCTGTCTGGCAAAAAGGTTTGGTCAGATTTTGCTGAGGGAACAGGGGGGGATTTACTGGATTTGTGGGTGCAGGTCAGGGACTGTAGTTTGCATCAGGCGATGGCAGAGGCAAAACAGTTTCTAGGGATAGCGGATGAATCCGGTGCATTTGAAGCAAAACGGAAAAAACAGTTTAAACGCCCACAACCCGCATCACTGAAGAAAACCGTCCGTAAACCAAAAGACTGTTACGAATATCTTCAATCACGAGGCATAGACCGCAAAACGGCAGAAGAATTCCAAGTCAGTGATGCCGTTGTTTGGTCAGCTGAAGCAAACAAAGAAATACCCGCGATAGCCTTCCCTTACAAGCGAGAAGGCGAGCTGATACAGGTAAAACGGATTAGCACAGTAAGACCCAGTGGGAAGAAGGTCATTTCAGTTGAAGCGGATTGTAAACCTTGTTTGTTTGGCTGGCAAGCGTTACCTAAAGCGATTCGTGCAGTCATATTGTGCGAGGGTGAAATTGATTGCATGAGTTATCATCAGTACGGGTTAAGCGCATTGTCGGTTCCCTTTGGCGGCGGCAGTGGGGCAAAACAACAGTGGATTGAGTATGAATTTCATAATCTTGACCGCTTTACTGAAATCTGGTTGTCAATGGACAATGACGAAGTGGGGCAACAGGCCGCCTTGGAAATTGCTCGTCGATTAGGGGAATATCGGTGTCGTTTAGTCAAATTGCCCCACAAGGACATTAACGAATGTTTACAGGCTGGCCTGACACAACAGGAAATTGTACACTACCTTGAAACAGCCGCTTATTTTGACCCTGAAGAACTCTGCACAGCGAGAGATTTTTATCAGAGTACGCTGGATGCATTCTACGGTAGAGAGGAATATTTGTTCAAGACACCTTGGGAGTCATTAAATCGCCATTTTAGTTATCGTGAATCTGAGTTAACGCTACTCAATGGGGTCAATGGACACGGTAAGAGTGAAATATTGGGGCATATTCTGTGTGAAGCGATGCGTCAGGGAATGAGAGCCTGTGTTGCTTCGTTTGAGTTAAAACCCGCCACGTTTCTAAAGCGCCTAACTCGTCAGGCAACATGCACTAAATTACCCTCACAATTAGAAATAGAATCTGCCTTTAAGTTTTATGACGATAGGCTCTGGTTGTTTGGCTTAACAGGGACAGCGAAATCATCACGATTACTGGAAATATTTAGATATGCTAACCGCCGATATGGTATCAATCTGTTTATCATTGACAGCCTGATGAAGTGTGGGCTTGCCGATGATGATTACAATGGGCAAAAAGCCTTCATGGATGCATTGTGTGATTTTAAAAACAAAACTTCAAGTCATGTTATTTTAGTGACACACAGCCGTAAATCGGAAAGTGAAGAAAAACCCACAGGAAAAATGGACGTAAAAGGCTCAGGTTCAATCACTGACCTTGCCGATAACCTTTTCATCATCTGGCGAAATAAACGCAGAGAACGAGCGTTACAGAAACTAGAGGCTAGTCAAATACTAACTGAAAAAGAGCAGGAATATTTAAAAGAGCCCGCTTCCATATTGTGTCTGGAAAAACAGCGAAATGGGGAAGGGTGGGAAGGAAAAATCTCATTGTATTTGGATAAACAGGCGCATCAATTTTTAGCAGAAGAAAATACAAGTCCATACAATTACATCGCCAACGTGCCAAACAGTGACTATGACCAGGTTTGGATGAACAACAATGTATCTAGAGATTGAACCCAGTTTCAATATCTTCAAATAATCAGAACTCCCTCAATGAAATACCAAATTGAAGCAACCCTTGTTAAAGATGGTGGCGAGCCTGTGCATTGGTATCGCTTTAGCGACAAAGCACTATCAGAACAGGATTGCCTGAAAATGTTATCCCAGCCGTCCATGTTCAAAATGCAATTTAGCGAGATAGGTTACTATTGGACTGTTGGCAGTGACAAGGCTGGAAAGCTCGGAATATATGAAATTAAAACAGGCACAGGATGAATGAGCGATTAATAAAGCAAAACCCCCATGGAAGGGGGCTTGTTCTCAGCGTTGACTTAGCTTGCAATCGCTTTTTGTCACGCTGGCTACAATGGACGCACCTTAGAGTAGTCTTAAAGCCTGTCAGCTAATCGTGAATGTGATTAACGCAGGAGACATTAGCAATGTTAGCAGGGAAAAATTTTTATGCAACACAGAATTAAGATAACAAATTATTCCATTACAAGTATTGACACATAAAACTCATACCCATCCCATGAAGAACACAACGATATATTTCATTCATTTGTTCTTTTCCAAATCGCTGGGTAAAATAATCTCTTTTACCTTCGCGGTTTTTACTCAAGTAGATTAGATCCAATCGGTGATAGGCAACAGTATAAACCATGTCACCTTTTACCCATGTGTCTCTACCCATAAAGTGTTTACTTTTAGGAGTTGATTGGTCAGGGAGCTTATAATGATAATTCCTGACAATATCGGGTTTAACTGTACTACACGATACGATAGTTGCTAAGTTTTTTCGCCCAGGAATAAAACCTGACAGTATTATGACAGGACGAGAGGCCTTTACCATTTCAGGCTCTCTAAATCCTTTAGAAAAATCACAAAGTAGTAATTGCCCCGCCTTGGGATGAATAGTAATTGGCATAAAATTTATTATATAAGTTAAGAGTTGTCGGATTATATAAAAAAATCGGTCAAACGGAGAGAATTTTATTGAGAGACGGCAAGAATAATCAATCACCTTAAATTTAATCATTAATTGCTACCCCTCCAATGAGGGGTTTTTTATTGGGAGAAATAATATTAATGGCACTAAAAAGGGATAAATACGATGCCGTGTTCTCTGAATTAGTCCGCGAAAGAACAAACTGGATATGCGATTATTGCGGACGACATTTTCAGTATGAACGCGCTAAACTGCACTGCTCACACTTCAAATCAAGACGACATAAAGCCACCCGTTATCACCCCTGTAATAGTTTTCGCACTGCGTAGGCTGTCATCGTAAGCTAGGCGAAGACCCTTACGAGTTTACCGCGCATGCAGAAATAACGTATGGCGAGATGACTATTGCCAAAATAGCGATGCTGGCGAATACCCCTGTAAATCTAAAGGTGGGTGAAATGGATGAAATCTACCGTCAAATGAAAAGTGAGCTAAAACGAATGAAAACGATGCGGCTTGATGGATTTTCAGGGCGCATTGAGTTTTTCTTACCGGATTGGTATCAGGCAGGTATTACCTTTCGAATGGGCGAAGAGATAGCGCCCACACACTAAACCACCATTAAACATTCAACGCAGGGCATTGAGATTATGCCCCTATTCCTATTTTTGCCGGAGGAGAGATGAAGGCGGTTAAGTCATTGGAATTAACAAAAGCACAGTATGACTGGGTAAATCATTGGCTTGAGCTTTGGGGCGCATGGGTGTATTCGGGTGAGTTGGATAAATGGCAATTCAACATTATCTGGCGATTCATGAAAAAAGCGAAAGGGGAAAGTATATCCTCAAGACCCATGTGTCGTGATGATGAAGGGTTGATTATTTCTGAAGTTGTTAATTCTGTTATGCGAGTTGACGAGAGAGCCTACAACATTTTGTTAAGTTATTATGTTCACGGTAAATCAAAGCTCAGCATAGCCACGTATTATCACAAGACAGCGAAACCCAGAAGGATGATGACAAGGGCAGGCGGAAGGTGGAAAAGGCCATCACCTAGAACATGCAGAAGAGAAATTGATGATATTTTCAATGCCAGCCTGTATTTAATACACAATCGGCTATTAACTGTCATGAAAAATCAAAACACTGTTGCTAAAATGATTAATTCTACCTAATTAAGACTTGACTTTAATGGGCAAATGGCCAATAATTTTAAGGTAAGCTGATACAGCTATATAAAAAATCATAGCGCCTCGCTTTTTGCGGGGCTTTTCGTTTAAAAGTTCGTTGTATTTTTAGGTCAGCAGTTCTAATATTATTATGATTTGAAGCCTCTCAAAAAATGAGGGAAAGGGGGGGAATATGTTAAGCCGACTCATACGTATTTTGTTTGCGCTTACTGCTATTGCTCCACTTTCTATATCATTAACATACGTGTTTGTAACAAGTAATAAGTTTCAATTTGCAGTAATCGCTCTTGTGGCATGTCTTATTCTCGGATTGACTGCAATTGTTGTAGTCAATAGAGCACGCGCGCATCTTGAATGCTTACCGATAAGTATAAAAAAAGCAAAAAGCGCAGATAAAGAAGTTATCGGTTTTTTTACCGCGTATGTATTACCGTTGGTATTTAAAGGTGTATCTGCACCAGACTTGGGTGCTTGGGCTATGGCTGCCGTTATGCTTTTGTTTGTATTGTGGAGCACGCATGCGTTTCAGGTAAACCCTGTTCTCGGGTTGTTTGGCTATCATTTTTATGAAGTTGAAACCGCAGATGGGATAACCTATCTGATGATAACCAAAAGAAAAATAAATGACATCACTACTGTGAATTATGTTGTGCAACTTGGGGAGCATGGGGTTTTAGACTTTAGTGTGGCAAATTAAGGAATAGGTTTAATGAATCTTTTTGCATTGACGGACGTTCCAGGTGCACGAATTATTAGATTTCCGCTTACTCAATCTTTGCAGGCTGAAATAAAGGCATTGTTTAGTAAGCAATTCGAATCTTTTTGGGGTAACGAGCCTGAGCTTATACCGTTTGATGGGCGTTGTAGCCCTGATGAGGGAGAATTATTAAATATTGCTGATTTTACCGATATAGATGGTATAAATGAGATAGTAGACAATCCTTTGTCAGTAGGGACTTTCAATGCTCAACTCCATTATCTTGATAAAGTTAAGGCGATATTCACATCGCATCTACACAAGGGGCAAAAGTATATTCTTATTCAGTTATTTGAACGACGCCGACTAATTTCTTCTAAAAATCGAGTATCAATGTTTTTTTCAAAAGACACGTTTCAACAAATAAATGACTCAGGAATTACGTTAGATACTAAATTATTAGCAGTCATGAATGGGAGTTCATTAAGTTTTCAGAGCTTTTACCTTCTTCGGCGTGTTTTTGACATGACTGAATATTTTAAGGAAGCGACTAATGATGAGATTGCAGCCTTTGCTGGTCATAAAAGTTTACAGGTTAATGATATATCAAAATTTTTAGGTCAAGCTGGGAGATTGATTAGAAATAAGATTGCGTTGATTCTCCAATCAAAAGTACTTGATAATTTTACGACGCATCAAATAGTCGCTGCTGCTAAGAATTTCAATCTAATTATACAACTATCTCAAGATGGAAGAATTATTCTTCCTGAAAAAAGAGCTGAATTGATGCGAATTTTACGTTTTTTGGATGAAGATTATTACGAATCAGCGCTATCTCAAACTATCTATGTTTCTAAAACAAGACAAACTGCTGATTGTTGATACTTTTCTGCAAATTTATTAGCCTCATGTGAAAACGTGGGGTTTTTCGTTTACGCCACCGCAAAACTGACAGACTCAAATAGCCTAAACGAGTAAGGCGGTTGACTTCTTATCCATTCGATTAGATACCTTTATCCTGTATTATTTATAGGCTGGTTATTCAGCTAAATATTAATGCATGAGGTATTTATGAAGGATGGGATTTATTACGTTACATTTAAAAGTAATATGCAAGATTTTGGAAACGGAACAGTCGTAGCAAAAAGTAATACCGTTAACGGTGGTGACTTTGCTTACTCCTACAAGGGTCATGTTAATAGTAATTCCGTATCATTAACTATTGAGCGACATGATAACTCAGTAACGTCAGTGTTCGGTAATCTGGATAGCTTCAATCTCGATTTATCTATTGAGGAGTCGGCAAAGGGTTATTTATTATCCGGTAATATTGAAGGTATGCCGCAAATGAAAATAACGATTGATGCCAAATACATCGGCGACTTGGTAAGTTAAGTTTCTGGTATAAATAATAAAGTCACTTCGGTGGCTTTTTTTTGGAAAATTATCATGAAAAATCTATTCATTACTATTTGTATGAAAATTTCGGGGAAAACCCAAAAAGAGCTATCCAGAGATTGGTCACTCCAATATTTTATGACGCGCTCAAGAATAAGAGCCTATTGGCGATCGGTTTTTTGTTAATCTTATCGTGGATCCTCATGCAAACATTTGCGATAATCGCGCCTAAGGTGGAGTTGCGCCCACCATCTCTTATTTATGCCCTCCTCTTTTTTAACAAATAACTCAAAGCAATGGAACCCTCAACGGGAGGGTATATGCGCATGTCTGAAAAATACTCAACCCCAACGGCCTATCTGTGGGGCATAACGACAACCATTTTAGGTTTTTTACCCTTGAGCAGTGGGTGGCTATTGTCGGTATTATCTGCACGATAGGGACATTTTCAATCAACGTGTACTACCGCAAAAAGGAGTACGAACTCAAAGAGCGTCAGTATGAAAATACCGAAAAAAATAGTGATGGCAACGGGCGGTAGTGCGTTGTTTTTGGCCTCAAGCATAATAACGCATTTTGAAGGGTTGAGACTTAAGCCCTATTTCGATGGTGGCGGTATTCTTTCTGTTTGTTATGGCCATACGGGTAACGATATTGAGCCTAACCGGACGTACACCAAAGCAGAATGTGACCAGTGGCTTAATGATGATTTAAACGCGGTTAAACGTTACGTTGATCCATTGATTAAGGTCAGTATCAATACGCTCCCTCAGGCAGCCCTTTACTCATTTGCCTACAACGTGGGCGTAGGAAATTTCGCTAAATCGACGTTACTCAAAAAGCTCAACGCTGATGACCGAAAGGGAGCATGTGATGAGATGAAACGATGGGTTTATGTGAAAGGCGAAGTCTGGAAAGGACTAATGACCCGTCGAGAAATAGAGAGCGTAATATGTTATGGCGACCTTACGCATTTGTCGTAGTGATTATTGCAGGATTAATCTTATGGGCATCTTGGTTGTTGACATCCTTAAACGAAGTCAGGGCATTGAATAAAAAACTCACCGTTGACCTCAATAAACAGATAGCCATCACGACTAATGCTTTTCAGTCAATAAGGGCAATCAATGGTATTGCACGAATTAATAGTGAAACCCGTCAGCGTAAAGCGGTTGACTCTGAAGCAACACAAGCAGCAATTAAAACGCATGTCGCCAATCGGGATTGCGCCAATCGCATTATCCCTAATGGTGCTGTTGTCGAGTTGCAGCAGCACACAAATCGAATACGTTCAGACTCCTCACATTCCAGTACCATCTCACCTACTCGCTGATTGCTTACCGCCAGTAATCACGGGTATGATGACATGGCGTGATAGCCTGATACTCAATGAGCAGTTACTGACAGTGATTGAGCAGTGTAATCTTGACAAACAGGCGATAAGGCGAATTGAGGAGCAGAGAGATGATAGTTGAGAACGAAAAACAAACGGAATATCTACAGCAGTACATCAAATCACAGTGTCAATTTCATTAAAAAGAAAATCAATAATATCCTAGGGGTCAATTTGACCTCTTGTAATAAAAACAATGAGATATGTGTCAATGAATCGTTAATTGGCGCATTTAAATCTTAACACTCACTGCGCCCTCACCGCGCATTAATCAAACACAGAACCTTACAGAAAGTCGAGCCTGAGAATCGCCGTTTAAAATGGTGCTTTTTCTGTGGGCGGCTTTTCTGTGTGAGCAGGTTCGATTTTCTATAAGGAAAAGCACGATGAATAGCGTTTTAACTTTTAAAGAGAAAAGTATTACTCCCTTTGACAAGGGAGATAACAAAATTTGGTTTACAAGTAAACAAGTAGCTGAATTGCTGGCTTATTCGAAGACTAAATCGGTAACGAATTTATACAATGCTAATGCTGATGAATTTACTTCTGCGATGACCGAGGTCATCACAACTGTGACCTCGAATAAATCAAAGCGAGGAGCCAATCTTCAAACTAAAGTACGTTTATTTTCTCTGCGCGGTCTTCACTTGTTAGGCATGCTTGCTGATACGCCAGTTGCTAAAGAGATACGTAAATGGGTACTTAATTTGATAGAAAAAGAAGAGATTGATAAAACAACTTTAGCCTCTCTCGATATTAATGAATTGAAGGATTTAACCATTGGCGAAATGCAAAACAGGTTGGTTGCTGCGAATAAATGGTCTTTTGACAATTTTGGTAGAAAAGGAAGCGACTTAATGAACTTACGTAAGCGTCATCTGAATAAGATACGTAAAGCAGAAAAAACCATTATGGCACTTTCTCAATTAAGACTACCAGGATTTGATGATACGCCAAATGGAGATAATTCAGTATGACCCCAGAACAATTCATCGAAGCGAATGTCAAGGCCGAGTTATTAAAGCTCGGCTTTTCTCTATCTGTAGCAAGTTTAGCCACAAGTGAAGCGATTCGCTATTACCGCAAACAGCCAGCTAGCAGACGAGGAAAGATGATAGCGGATTGTCTCAATCAGGCTAAACGATGGGCGAAATTAACAAAAAAACGATAATTATTAATTGAGGTAGATATTATGACTCTCACAAACAAGCAGGAAGCATTTTGTCGAGAGTACCTGATTGATTTAAATGCGACGCAGGCAGCGATAAGAGCAGGGTACAGTGAAAAAACTGCAAAAGATATCGCATATCAAAACTTAGCAAAACTCAACATTCAAAAACGCATCCAAACCCTCATGGAAGAACGCAAGAATCGCATTGAGGTTAATGCTGACTACGTTCTTAAGCGACTGGTTGATATCGACCAGATGGATGTGTTGGATATTATTACCGAATCAGGTGATTTAAGACCGATTAAAGACTGGCCTAAAGTGTGGCGAACAACATTAAGCGGTTTTGACATTGCAGCCATACGAGTTGATGGCGCAGAAGCATTGCTCAAAAAAATAAAGTGGCCTGACAAAATCAAAAACCTTGAGCTTTTAGGTAAGCATGTTTCTGTTCAGGCTTTCCGAGATCAAATAAAAAATGAGCATGATGTAGTTGGTACGCTATCTGACCTCATGGATGATTTGTCTAAAGGATAACAATGAAGCCAAACCATTTAGCGTTATTACGCAATAAGTTTTGGAGACTGAATCATCTCTACTTGATAACGAATAAAACAGGTAAATCGATTCGCTTTAATATGACGCCTGAGCAGTTGACTTATTTTGAGGGAATGCACACCAGGAACATCATTCTTAAAGCGCGTCAGCTGGGTTTCACTACGGAAGTTTGTATTATTCAGCTCGATGCGGCCTTATTTGAATCGGCTAAATGTGCGTTAATTGCGCATACGTTAATTGATGCCAAGCGACTTTTCAGAGAAAAAGTCAAATACGCTTACGACAAACTTCCAGCCGAAATCAAGGCAGCCAATCCTGCCAGTAATGATTCTGCTGGAGAGCTGGTTTTCAAAAAGGGTGGTTCACTTTACATTAGTACGTCCTTTCGTGGTGGCACATTGCGTTATTTACATATCTCTGAATTTGGTAAAATATGCGCAAAATATCCTGATAAGGCAAGAGAAATTGTAACAGGTGCGTTTGAGGCTGTCTCCAGTGAGTGTTTTACGACAATAGAAAGCACAGCGGAGGGACGAGCAGGATATTTTTATGATTACTGTCAATCTGCTGAAAAAGCGCAAATTCAGGCAAAACCGCTTTCGCCATTAGACTGGAAGTTCTTTTTTTTCCCCTGGTGGAAAAATCCTGACTATTCAATGACGCCTGTTTCGTTATTACCTCAACGGTTAATCGATTATTTCGATGAATTGGCAGGAAAGCACGGAATTGAGTTAACCAACAACCAAAAAGCGTGGTATTACGCCAAAGAAAAAACACTTGGAGATGATATCAAACGGGAATATCCCTCACTGCCATCTGAAGCTTTCCAGCAATCAGTAGAGGGCGCTTATTATGCTAAACAATTTCGCTATCTCTATCAAAACAAGCGTATTGGACAACTGCCTGATAACAGCCATTTGCCCGTTCATACTTTCTGGGATATTGGGGTGGGGGATTCAACTTCAATCTGGTTTGTTCGTGAGGTGGGTAAGGAATTTCATGTTATCGATCACTACGCAAATAGTGGTGAGGGCTTACGGCACTATATGGAGGTGCTAAAAAATAAAGGTTACAGTTACGCCAGTCATAATGCCCCCCATGACATCGATAATCGTGAATTTGGCTCGGATGCGAAATCACGGCGTGAAATTGCCAGAGAAGGCTATGATATTGGTGGACAGAAATACACAATACGATTTGATGTAGTGCCAAGATTATCGATCGATGAAGGGATTGAGGCTGTACGTGAAATATTACCAAATTGTGTTTTTGATGAACATCAATGTGCCGAGGGTATCGCAAATCTAGAAGCTTATCGCAAAGAATGGAATGACAGGCTCGGCTGCTGGAAAGACAAGCCACTGCATGATTTCACTTCTCATGATGCCGATGCATTCAGGTACTTTGCTGTTAGCCGAAAAAATAAACATCGTCCCGCCTTTGAGATTAATTTAGGAACTACATTCTAATGAGTATGACTAATGTTGATTTTATCCGTCCTGAATATAATTTATTTACGTTGCAATGGGGATTGGTTCGGACAGTGTGTCGAGGGGGTGAGTATATTAAATCATACTTGCCAACATTAGAAGAGTCTGATGAAAACCGCAAAAAAAAGCGCAATAAAGATTATCAGGAACGGGCAGTTTTCTATCCCATAACGGGTAATACCCGTTATGGGATGATAGGAATGGCTTTTAAAAAAGCTCCTCTCGTGGAGATTAATGAAAGGCTTGCTTATCTTAAAAAGGATGCTGATGGAGCGGGCTCCAGTCTTTATCAATTAGCGCAATCGTCACTGGAATCCGTGTTGGAAGTGGGACGACATGGCTTGTATGTCGATTATAATGATACGTCAGAACAAGTCTATTTTTTTCAATACAAAGCTGAAGACATTATTAACTGGCGAACCCAACGCATTAATGGCCGTAATCACTTAACGTTGGTGGTATTACGTGAAACAGTAGAAGAAAAAGCGGGTTTTGGGTTTAAGGATGTCACTCAATACCGGGTTCTTGCTATTGAAGACGGGAAATTTATCTGTCGAGTGTATCGTAAACCTGCAGGCAGCAACCTTTACCAAATAGATGTCGAGTATATTCCAAAGCGTAGAATTGGCGGTGCGTGGGATGAAATTCCGTTTACCTTTATTGGTGCTCAAAATAATGATCACACGATTGATGAAGCGCCGTTATTAGGACTAGCCAAAATCAATTTGGGTCATTATCGAAATTCTGCCGATTATGAAGATTCGGTTTTTTTCTGTGGCCAGGTGCAACCCTATATTAGCGGCTTAAGAGATGAATGGCGTGACTGGTTAGAGAAAAAGGGCATATTAGTCGGCTCCCGCTCACCTATTTTGTTACCTGAACAAGGTTCCTGTGGCTACATTCAGGCACAGCCTAACATGCTAGCGAAAGAAGCGATGGACAGCAAGCGTGATTATATGGTGGCGTTAGGGGCACAGTTAGTCTCTGCGGACAGTAAAGTCAAAACGGTTATCCAGTCGGTGGGTGAATTAAGCGCCCAAACGTCTGTTTTAAGTATCTGTTGTTCGAATGTGTCTGAAGCAATTACTAAATGCTTAATCTGGGGTGGCCAATATCTTGGCTTAAAGGCGAATGGGTGTTCATTTGAAATTAACCGCGATTTGGTCAATTACATTGCTGATAGTGCGATGATAAGAGAGATAGTGGCAGCTTGGCAATCGGGAGCAACCCGTAAATCAGATCTGGTTCGATGTTTACAAAAATTTGACATTATCAATCCGGCTGATGAGGTTGATGACGTCATTGACGAACTTAACAATCAGCAACCCACTATGATAGGTGAGCGATGAGAACGGTGAATGAGCGACTGATGGATGAGTTACTTGCGCATTCGCTGTTTACCAGCCGTTACGGTAGTGGGGTTGCTAAAAAGATGGTTAACACCCTTAATGCATTCGATGCCCAGCTCAGTGTATCCTTAATTGTGGCGCTGGATGACGCTAATATCGATGCGGATAGTTTTACTGTTAGGCGATTAGAATCTTTGCTAGCCAGTGTTAAGGCTATCAATAAGAAGGCGGTAGCCAGTGCGTTTTCGCTGTTGAGCGACGAAATGAAAGCGCAGGCGCAATATGAGGTAAACTATTATCCGGCTTTATTTAACTTTCTTATGCCTAAAGCAGTTCTTCGCCGATATCCACTCATGAATCTCACGGCAGATATGCTCTATTCAGCGGTAATGTCGCGCCCATTTCAGGGAAAACTGTTATCTGAGTGGGTTGATGGTCTGGAAAAAGACCGCATGACTCGAATTAATAATGTGGTTCGTAATGGCTATTTAAATGGTGATAGTGCTGTGCAAATTGGTCGTAAAATACGCGGTCACGCCAAGCAAGGTTATAAAGATGGCGCGCTACAAATTACTCGGGCTAACGCAAACAGTATTGCCAAAACGGCGATTAATCATCTACAAGCCACTGCCCGAAATCAGTTTGCTAAAGCGAATAAAAATATTCTTGAGGGCAAGCAATGGCTGTCCACATTGGATAATAAAACATCGCCCCCTTGTATTATTCGGGATAGATTAAGATATACCCTCGAAGGTAAGCCAATCGGTCATAAAGTGCCCTATTTACAAGGCCCAGGAAAAATTCATTGGAATTGTCGTTCAACTGAAACATGGATAACCAAATCGTGGCGAGAATTGGGGATTGATGTTGATGAGATGAATGAAGGTACACGGGCCTCGATGGATGGACAAATACCTGTCGGCACAACCTTTCTTGAATGGATACAACGACAACCCGTGTGGCGACAAAAGCAGGTATTTGGCGAAGTACGCTATCGGTTAATGAAAGAGGGTGGCATGCATCCATCAGAATTTTATACCGATAAAGGTGAGTTTATTTCTTTGGCTCAATTACGAGAGATAGACGAACAGGCATTTAAAGAAGCTGGAATAGGAATTTAACCAATATGCATGGCAATCAAGGTCACTTCGGTGGCCTTTTTTGTTCGCTAAATTCGGCTTAGGGCTGAGTTAACTTAACGCGCAAGGCGCATAGACAAAATCCCAAGGGGACATAATGAGCGTTTTAAACATCGATCGCAACTATCATTCATCAGCAGAAGACCCAAATGGTGGCGGCGGGGCTAGCGGCACAGCGATCACACCGGAAGTTCAAGCCATTATTGATAAGCAGATTAATGAGCAGGTAACAGGACTAAAGGCAAAAAATAGTGAATTACTCGGTAAGCTCAAAGAGCAAACCGATAATTTAAAGCGTTTTGAAGGAATTGATCCTGAGCAAGTCAAAGGCATTTTGCAACGTTTTGAAAACGATGAGGAAGCGAAACTCATCGCCGCAGGCAAGATAGACGAGGTTATCAATAAGCGCACGGAACGATTGCGCCATGATGTAGACAAAAAGCTTCAATCTGAAAAGCGACGGGCGGAAAAGGCAGAAGAATTTGCCAATAAATTCCGCAATCGGGTTTTAGGCGATGAAATTCGTGCGGCTGCAAGTCAATCCGGCGCGTTAGCCAGTGCTCAGGAAGATTTAATATTACGTGCCAAGGGCATATTTAAAATCAATGATGAAGGTCAGGCCGTCGCTGTTGATGAAGAAAACAATCCGATTATGGGTAAAGATGGTCGTACACCTTTAACCTCCGTTGAGTGGATTGATTCGCTAAAAGAAAGTGCACCGCATTTATTTCCTTCTGCATCAGGTACAGGTGCGGGGAATAGTAAGTCAGGGGGCACACATTTTAAACGTTCTCAGATGTCTTCAGCTGATAAGGCCGCATATATCCGGCGTTTCGGTCGAGAAGCTTATCTGGGATTACCTAAGTAAGGAACTAATATAATGGCAACGACGGTTAATAGTGATTTAATTATTTATAACGATTTGGCTCAAACTGCATTTTTAGAGCGCAGACAAGATAATCTTGAGGTGTTTAATCAGGCATCTAATGGCGCAATTGTACTAGATAATGTTTTTATTGAAGGCGATTTGCGTAAACGGGCATTTTATCAGATTAGCGGTTCGATTGAACATCGTGACGTGAATTCTACGGATAAAGTTACCGGTAAAAAAATTGGCGCGGGAGAATCCGTTGACGTTAAAGCCCCTTGGAAATATGGCCCCTATGAAATCACCGAAGAGTCTTTTAAACGACGTGGTCGGGATGTATCGGAGTTTTCTGAGCTTGTGGGTACGGATGCTGCGGATGCTTCGCTTGAAGGCTATATCAAGTATTCCCTGGCAGCATTGGGGGCAGCGATTGGCGCTAACACGGATATGGTGGTGACGGCGAACATTGCTACCGATGGCAAGAAGACCCTCACTAAGGGGTTGCGCAAATACGGGGATAAATTTAACCGTGTCAATCTGTTTGTCATGCACTCAACAACTTATTTTGACATTGTTGATCAGGCGATTGATAACAAGGTGTACGAAGAAGCGGGGGTGGTGATCTACGGTGGTCAACCTGGGACATTAGGTAAACCTGTATTAGTCACCGATACGGCGCCTGTTGATGCAATATTTGGTTTAGTACCAGGCGCTATCACCATCACGGAATCACAAGAACCCCATTTTCGCTCTTATGAAATCAACGATCAGGAAAATTTAGGCGTTGGCTATCGGGGTGAAGGCGTGGTGAATGTGGGCGTACTCGGTTATAGCTGGGATGAATCAAAAGGGACTAATCCTGATCTGACAAAATTGGGCACAGCTGGCAACTGGAAGAAACATTTCACCAGTAATAAATTAACGGCAGGCGTAATGATACAATTGCAGCATGAAGCGAGTGTAGGGTTATCGGTGGATAAAACCACCGCGACAGCCAATAACAGTGATGCCGTCACTATTTTGCTTGATTACACAAAAGATAATCAACCTGTTCAGGGTAGCGATGTTGAGTGGTCTAGCTCAGGTGGAAAATTGAGTAAAACGGCGACTAAAACCGATGCAAAGGGTAAGTCCAGCGTCAAATTAACCGCCAGTACAGCGGGACAGTTTACCGTTACCGCAAAAGTGGATGGTGAAATGAGAACCACAGAAAGTCTCACTTTTTCCTAAAGAAAAATGGGTTTAAGGGGACTTTTGTCCCTTTTCTTTTGAGGTCAGCATGATTAATACGGATAAAAACTCACCAACATTTAATAGTTATGCCAGCGTTGAGGATTTAAAACGCTATGCCCGTGAAAGAGGGATTGATATACCGACAGATGACCTACACATTGAGTCGATGCTGGTTAATGCGATGGACTATTTAGCGTCACAGCAATGGTTAGGAAAACGAACATGTTTAACTCAACCGCTATCTTTCCCCCGAACAGGGTTATTTTATGACGGTGTGCCTGTTGCTAATGATGTCATTCCTAAGCAACTCGTTATGGCACAGTGTCGGCTGGCGATTGAGTCAGAAAACGAGGATTTGCAGCCAACGTTAGGGGGCGAGGTGACCACGGAACGTATTGAGGGGGCTATCACGGTGCAATATGCCTCGGGGACAAATTCCTGTTTACCCAAGTTTACCTGGCTAAATGGTTTACTGAATGGGTTGTTAGATACACGTTCTGGATTTGCCATCAATGCCTTTTCGGTGAGGTGATAATGAATCTTTATGCTCGAATGGGTAAAACGACTGAGCGCTTGATAAAGAAGTACGGCATGGACTATGTGTTAAAAAGAAAAGGCAAATTTTATGTTGATAAAAAGGGTCAGGAGATTATCGAACCCGATGTGGCCTTAACGGCGGTGGGTGTAAAGACGCATTTTGGTATTAACGAAGTCGATGGTACGCTCATATTAACGAGTGATATTAAATTCATTGCGCCTGCAAAGAGTGATATTCAAAAAGGAGATATCATTATTGTTGATAACAGGGATTATCGTGTGATTACTGTAAAAGAGATAAAGCCCCAACGTCAAACTATTTGTTTCATTGCACAATTGAGAACTTAATATGACAAATAATTTCACAGTAGCCATTAATGCGTTTGTCAGTAAAGCAGAAGAGAAAATGGAAGTGGTCACCAAGGTAACATTTATAAAGATACTCGCAAGGTTGGTCATGATGTCGCCTGTCGGTAACCCTTCTATCTGGCAAGTGAATGCTAAAATAGCCGAAAAGGGAAAAGGAAAAGAAAGGAAGCCCGCAGGGTTTACGGGGGGAAGATTTCGGGGCAACTGGCAAGTGACGTTTGATGAAATACCAATGAAAGAAACGGGACGAATAGATAAAACTGGTGGAGTAACCCAAACTGAGGGCAATCTTGTTATCGGTCAGTTTAAAGTGGGCATGCAGTCAGTCTATTTTTCCAATGTAGTGCCTTATGCCTATCGGCTTGAGATGGGGCATTCAAAACATGCACCGAATGGAATGGTACGGATCACGGCACAAGAATTTCAGCAGTTTTTTCATCAGGCCATCGCTGAGCGTAAAGGATGAACCCGTTAACCATCAATGCCGCAATCCGTGCGCATATTGCTCAATTTGCTGAGTCTGAGAATATCAAGGTTGCCTGGCCAAATTGTGAATTCGATGATATCAATGAACCCTATCTACAATTGCACATCATGCCAGCGACAACGAAAAATTTAAGCTTATCGCTCGATATGCCTGTATTCAGCGGTGTCATTCAGATAAATGTGGTGGGCAAAGCAGGAACGGGCGATACAGCGGTCATGAATATCGCAAACCGTTTAATAAACTATTTAACAAATGGCTTTTCGATGACCGATAACCTTTTTTTAAGTGGTGAGCCAGGTTTATTTCCAGCAATCAGTGATCAGGTTAATTATATCCTCCCCGTCAGCGTTCCTTATCGTTGTCACTCTACAATTTAACATTACCGCCAGAAGGTGGTTTTTTATAAGTAAATAATGAGGTTTTATCATGGCATATAATATTCCTAACGGTTCGCGTGTTTATGTAGCTAGTAAATATGGGGATGAAATAAACATTAAAGATGCGACAAATACAGAAGAGAGTGTGTTAACCGTTGATTCTGCCGGTGACATAAAAGCCGGCGATGTGGTACAAATTGCTTCCGGCTGGAAGAAAATGTCGGGTGCTTTTCGGGTCAAGACAACGGCTGATACCAGTATTACACTGGAATCAATCGATACCACCGATAAAGCCGTTTTTCCTGTCGGTGGCGCTAAAGGAATCTTGAAGAAAGTGGAAGAATGGGAGGCGATGCCGCAAGTCATGACATTATCGACGGAGGGCGGTGAGCAGCAAACACAGGAAATTCAATTTTTAGAAGATGAGCAGGCAGAAACGGTTGATACTTTTAAAAATGGGATTACTCAGGTTTATACCTTTGCGCATGATGCGAAATTACCGATCCGACAATTATTAATGAAACTGGATGATAACAAACAAATGACTGCTATCCGGTTTTTCAATAAACGTGCCGCAGAAGATCGTTATTACACCGCCTCGGTATCGTTCCAGCGGGTGCCGAATACCGCTATCAATGAAGTTGAAAACGTGGTAGCCCGTTTCTCACTTAAATCTGATATGCAAATCTATACAGCATAGTAAGGATGCAGTATGGCGAAATTTACCCTGATACCCAAGCCAACGTTTAAAGCCAATGTCCTCATTCCGGTGGCAGGCAAAAAAGAGCCAGAGGTAGTGACCTTCACCTTTAATCACAAAGCCATGAGTGAACTGGAAACCATGCGTGAAATGCCGATTGATGAATTCTACCAGCAGATTATTGCTGACTGGGCGATTGAAGAGCCTTATCACGCTGAAAATTTAAAATTGCTATTTGACAACTATCCCGCAGCCGCCAGCGCCATTAGTACAACGTATTATAGCAAACTATTAGGTCAACGCGAAAAAAACTCCTAGCGGTCGTTGAGGCCATGTATGGTGGCATGACCGAGACCGACATCCGCAATTTTGAAGCCGCCTTTGGTTTTAGGCCGGAAGACAGCGAGGTCGAAGTCTGGCCCGATGTCTGGGAGGCTTATCTTACCTTTAATGCTCTGCGTACTCAGTGGCGAATGGGCGTGAATGGTCCAACAGGACTGGATTACAGCGTGTTATCCCCCGTCATCGATTTTTTGGGTATTAATCAGGATAAAGGGGCTTTATTTAATGATATACGGGTGATGGAAGCGAAAGCCTTAGCGATGATGCACCAACAAACCTGATTACCAATACATTATGGGCCTTAACCGTTATGTTGGTTATTTTTATTTTCTATAAGTATCTTTGCTGTTTTTTCAGCCGCTTTTTCTGCTATATCATCAATAATTTCAGGTGAAAAAGATAATTCCTTTAATGCAAGAGGTGTTTTTTCTAGATGATGTTTTTTAACTGCATTGATTAAAACTGATACAATCTCAGCGTTAACAGAGCGCTTATTATCTTCGGCCATTTTCTGTACCGCGTCTTTTAGGTCAATAGGTAGTCTAATGTTTATCTGTGGGTTTCTATTCATTTCAGTAGCCATAAAATTTCATTATTGACATGGTAGCCATTGGCTACTATTAAAGGGATTATATATGAATAAATTAATAATGAGGAAACCTCAGGTAAATATCCGAATGCCGGATGATTTACGGAAAAAATTGAAGTTAATAGCCAAAAATAAAGATAGATCAGTGAACTATATAGTAGTTCAGGTATTGAAGGAATATGTAGTTAAAAACACTGAGGCCACAGCTAATAGCGATAGCCATGGCCTCTAAATTTGTCAGTAAATTTCTAGGAAAAACCGACATGAATAGTATATCAGTTATTGAAGCAATTAACAGCACTTCATTAGAGTTCCATGGACAACAAATACTTACTGCGATGTTTGAAGGAGTGGCTTATGTTGCTATGCGCCCGATTGTTGAGAACATAGGGATTGATTGGGCGGGGCAGTCAGGGGAGTCGCAGCAATAACGACGGATACCCATAGCACCGGTGCCACAGGCGAGCATCCGTTCGACGACCAGTTTAGTCCATTCGGGAACGGAAGAGCCGTATTTCATGAGTAACCGGTTCCAGCCGTCATCTATCTGGAAGAGAAGTTTTGCGGGTCGGGGAATATACATACACCGGATTATAACGGGAGGCGGTTACTAAGGACAGCCATTTACTTACAGCGTCTTAGCTCCCGACGCAGGCGGGCTACTGTCCAAGACAGTTGCTAATTACTGGTACCGGGCAAAAATAACATATTGTACCGACAAAGGTGAAAATATCACCCTTGCTGGACTAACTCTTCCGGGATTACCGGCGACTGTTGTGGGAAGTAATGGCAGTATTGCCTGGGGGCTCACAAATGCTTATGCCAGTACTTTTGATTTTATCCGAACCAAGGAACCAATAACACACTGGCCAGTTCATCAAGAAATGATAAAAGTAAGAAAATTGTTAGGAGGATATGACACTGTTGAACTAAATATCCCTGTCAGTCCCTGGGGGCCTGTGGTGTCGACCCAGGAAGGAAATTTGGCCATGCGTTGGGTTCTCCAGTTACCACAAGCCATTTCACTGAATTTCTTATCTTTAAACGAGGCTAACAATGTTCGTGAGGCGATCAATATTGCCAAGGCATCAGGCATGCCAGCTGTTAACATGATGCTGGCAGATAAAGAAGGACACATAGGCTGGACTCTGGCAGGAGGATTACCACAGCGATTGGATCCGTATGAAAATTATACTTATCCACTAGATGAAAATTCTGCATGGGGAGCATCTCTACTCGCCGCTGAAAAACACCCGGATATTGTTGATCCGCCTGATGGTATTCTCTGGTCAGCCAATAACAGACAGTGTTTCGATAATAAATACCTTTATATTGGCGATGGTGGCGCAGATATTGGGGTTCGCTCCTGGGAAATAAAACGCTGCCTTAAACAGGCTGACAAAATCTCTGCCGATGTTATGAGAGCGATTCAACTAGATGATAGAGCGCCTCTTATACAAAAATGGAAAAAGGTATTATTACCGTTACTAAATGAACAAATAATAGGTCATGAACTTCGTAAGGAGGCTGCGGGTTTTATTACTGAATGGCAGGATTCTGCTTGCATTGATTCTGTCGGATACCTGCTATTATCAGCATGGCGTGACATGATTTATAGTGGCATATTCAGTAAAGTTGATAAAATACTAACCGCGCAATGGCCTCAAGCCAGCTATATGAAAGCCAATACCCGTTGGGATGAAACGGTGATAACCTTAATCAAGGCTGAAAAATGGATCCCTTCTCCATACAATTGTTGGGCTGATTTTCTTGCTAATCAACTGGATACCGTACTGACTTCACTGACCAGTGGAGGAAAAAAACTCACTGAGGCAACCTGGGGACAGAACAACAAGGCTGATATTGTTCATCCGTTTGTACATGTGTTCAGTTTTTTACGCCCCTGGTTTGCGGCACCATCGGATCCATTATCAGGTGATCATAATGTGCCCCATGTTAATCGTCCTGGCTTTGGTGCATCCAGTCGGCTGGTTGTTGCTCCGGCAAAAGAGGATCAAGGTACGCTAACAATGCCTGGCGGGCAAAGTGGTAATCCGATAAGTCCATGGTTCGTTGCCGGACATGATCACTGGGTAAAAGGGGAGCCACTTCCTTTGCAACCAGGAAAAACGGCCCACACGCTCGTTTTGGAACCTGGGAAGAGCTAATATTTGAGGAATCAATACTGAATATTCTATTGCAAACAATCCTGCGTCTAGTGGGTGTTGAAACAGAATGTTACTTCATTTAACTAAGAAACAATATTGATTGAAATCCTCCCCGCCCTGAAGGGCGAGGATCCCTACTAGGTTCAGACTGAAGTCTGGATCATTTTGGTGGGTTCCTGCTTCAACGGGCGGTCTAACTGCACCATCCCTCTACAGGTAAGCACGGCTAGTCCTGTCGCTAAAATATTATGAGCACTGTTGATATCTGCGCTCGCCTTATATCCGCATACCTGACACTTATGTGCCGGTACTCCAACATTGATCATTTGGTAATACATTGAACAGCAGCAAACACCTGGCTAATCTGAAAAGCACGCTTTATATACCCGCCGGAAGGATGGGATTTTACGGTGCAACGGATAATAAACTGCTCAATCTGCAATAACTTGATTAACAATCTGGATAGCTTCCTGTTCAATCAAATTAAGATGCTCCTTACCACGAAAACTTTCACAGTAAATTTTATAAGCTTCTTCAGTACCTGATGGTCGTGCTGTGAACCAACCATAATCTGTTATTACTTTTAAACCACCAATCGCTGCGCCATTGCCTGGCGCTTTGGTTAAGCGGGCAATAATCGGATCACCGGCCAGCATATCTGCAGATACCATTTCAGCGGACAATTTAGCTAGACGTTGTTTTTGTTGATGGCTAGCTTTAGCCTGGATACGACTATAGCAAGGTTCACCAAAACGGTGAGCTAGTTCTTGATAGCGCTGCTGCGGGTTTTTCCCTGTCACCGCCGTCATTTCAGCGGCTAACAAACAGAGAATGATACCATCTTTGTCGGTCGTCCATGGCGTTCCATCAAATCGTAAGAAAGCAGCACCAGCGCTCTCTTCACCAGCAAAACCATACTTACCTTGATATAAACCATCAACAAACCATTTGAAACCAACCGGTACTTCAACTAATTCACGTCCTAAATCGGCAACCACACGATCGATCATGGCGCTGGAGACTAATGTTTTGCCCACCGCAACCTCTTTTTTCCATTGAGGCCGATGGCGAAAGAGATAATCGATAGCAACCGCGAGATAATGATTTGGATCCATCAATCCGGCTGGGGTTATAATTCCATGACGATCATAATCCGGATCATTAGCAAAAGCTAAATCAAATTTATTACGCAAATCCAATAAGCCTTTCATCGCCCAGCGCGAAGAACAATCCATCCGGATCACACCATCATGATCTAAAGGCATAAAGCTAAATGTTGGATCTATTTGTTCATTAACTAACTCTAAATCGAGTTGATAATATTCAGCAATGCGTTTCCAATAATTTATTCCGGCGCCCCCTAACGGATCAACACCTATTTTTAATCCAGCTTTTTTAATCGCAGCCATATCAATAACATCACTCAAAGCAACCACATAAGGCTCAACAAGATCTTGTTGTTGATAGTGAGGATCTTTAATAGCGGCCTGATAATTGATACGTTGGATAGCTGATAATTGATCGGCAATAAATTGATTTGCTCGGCGTTCAATTTCAACCGTTAGAGCTTCATCAGCCGGGCCGCCATGGGGTGGATTATATTTAATGCCACCATCTTCTGGAGGATTATGTGAAGGCGTGATCACAATACCATCGGCTTTTGCTTCATGCTGACGATTATAATCCAATATAGCGTGAGAAATAGCCGGAGTTGGTGTAAAACCATCGTCTTGTTGCGCGATGACTTCAACGCCATTCGCGATCAACACTTCAACAACCGTCATAAAAGCAGGTGCGGATAAAACATGAGTATCTTTTCCCACTAAACACGGGCCAGTAATTCCATTTAATCGACGGACTTCGATGATAGCTTGGGTAATCGCTAAAATATGTTGCTCATTAAAACTATGACGACAAGCACTACCACGATGACCTGATGTACCAAATTTAACGCTATGAGCAGGATTTTTTACTTGCGGTTGGAGTGAATAATATTGTGCGACCAACTGTTCAACATTTATTAAATCACTTTGTTGGGCAGATTGCCCAGCACGTTTATGTAATGCCACTTATTTCTCTCCGCAGCAACAGCGGTACACATAGCAATAATAACTAAGTGACCAATAATATTTGTTTAAATCGTACCACATACCTTCTCAACCAATTAAACAGGAAACTTCATATCTTGCATAATTTGTTCAATCATATTGCGTTTACGATTGGTGTTGGTATTGGTAATTACCCAAAAAGACGTATCGGGTATCAGGCGAGGTTTTGTCTGCTTACCACTGGCCAATAAGGTCTGTTTATCGTTAGCAAAATAAATGCGCGTCCTTCCATGGGTTGATTCTGTTGCTGCCACAAAAGCTTGTTTATTTAAATTGTATAGAGTGGATAAAATAAGCATAAAGCGATCAATCGCTTTGCTTTTAGTTGCATAATTGTTGGAAAGCAATAAATCATGTATCACTCTTGCTGCATCATGGGAAAAAACTGCTTTATCTTTTTTCACTCCTGCCGTTATATTACTTACGGTGACCGAGAGTGGAATATGCGACTGACTAACGTCAAACCCTAATAGACGTCGTAATATAACCGATGCATTTTCACCTATATGCTGGGTATGACTAGCGATATAGCGGTAAAGTTCTTCGTCAACTTCAATCGTTTTCATGTTATTTCAATCTATTTTAATTAAAATTACCTGCCAATTATAAGATATAAACTTAAAAAACAAAACAATTAATATTTCAATTACTTAAGCTTAGTCTTTTAATAAAAAAGTTTTCGCTTTGATTCTCAATGAGTATAGAAACAGCTTAATAACTTTACCTTATGATGAATAAAAATGTCTTTATTGAGATCGGACATTAGTCACATTATTTATATAAATAGTAAAATATTATCGTGGTACTTACCCTTTCACTCACCAACATTAACTTAAATTTTGCTACCTATCGAGTTGATAATTGTTGGTTTCTCATTATATCCATGTCATTATAATAATTATTAATTAACAAAAGCTAATATGACTATGTTGCTAAATAACTGGCTAAATTATCGCATCCATCAACCGGAAAATCCTATCTCTTCTGCTGCGATTGTACTCATCCATGGCCTGTTTGGCGATCGACAAAATTTAGGCCTATTGGCACGCAATTTACAAGATTATTTCACCGTTATTCAACTCGATATTCGCAATCATGGCAACTCGCCATGGGCGGAAACGATGCTGTATTCTGAAATGGCAACAGACGTTTTAAAGCTACTAACGCATTTAAAGCAAACAAGTGTTATCGCTATCGGACACTCAATGGGTGGAAAAATAGCAATGGTGATGACCGCAATAGCGCCACAACTAATAGAAAAAATTGTGGTTATTGATATTGCGCCAGTCACTTATCAAATTAATCGCCATGAGAATATATTTTCCGCTTTAGAAGCAGTAATACAAGCAGACGTAACTTCACGGCAAGACGCGGCTATTATTATGCGTAATATGATCAGTGAAGAAAGTGAAATCCAATTTTTATTAAAATCATTTGATAAAGGTAAATGGAAATTTAATTTGCCTGTCTTAAAAAAAGAATATCGTCAATTGATGAGTTGGAAAACGATTCCAGCCTGGCAGCATCCTGCTCTTTTTATTCGTGGTGGCCTTTCTGATTATATTAGCGAAGCTTATCGCAAAGATATTATTGCTCAATTTCCACAAGCTCATGGACAGATTATTATGGGATGTGGTCACTGGGTACATGCTGAAAATCCAGCAGCTGTCATCCGAGCTATTCATCGTTTTCTCGCTATTCCAGCTGATAAACAATAAATCATCTACAATATATTTTTCCTTTAATTCTTTTCATATTCATAAACTAATTTGCAACAAATAATAATTTTAATTCAGCCTAAAAATATAACTAGTCTTAAAAATAATAAAACTCTGTTTTTATTCTTTTCATAAAAAAATAAGCCGATAGAATAAACTTTCCAACTAATAATAATAAAGCCTTTTATTAATATTAAATATATTTAAATTGCTTTATATTTTAATTTGTGATTATTTAATATGGATGAAAATGACCAAAAAACCCTTGAATTAATTTCTATTATCATAAGATTGAATAATAAAATAAATTTAAATGAATATAATAAAGAAATAACTCAGCATGACAATTATGTTGATTGTATAAAAAAATCCAACAAAAATATCAAATTACCGTAAAGAAAAAACGCTGCCAAAAAAAAAGAGCTATCGCGTCTGACTCTACCCGCTATTATTTATGATAACGCTAATATCCCTTATATTTTAGCGAGCTATAATGATGAGCAAGTTTTAATACAAGCTGCTGGTAATAAACCACCAGAAATTTGGCATAAACAAGCTTTTCTTCAACAGTGGAATGGAAATTGGCTCAAAATAAATCAAAAACAATCCCGCTTTGATATTCGTTGGTTTATACCTGAATTCTTAAAGCATAAACAGACATTCATTGAAATCTTGTTTTTCTCATTTGTATTACAAATACTAGCTCTATTATCACCGATTGTTATTCAAGTTATTATGGATAAGGTACTTATCCATCAAGCCTTTAGCACTTTAGATGTGCTTATTTTTGCCTTAATAATCGCCGCGTTTATTGAAGTTATATTAAAAGGTTTCAGAGAATATATCTATGTCCATACCGCCAACCGTATTGATATCCGGCTCGGATTAAAACTGATTAGGCATCTATTACACTTACCACTCTCCTTTTTCAAGACCCGTCAAGTAGGCGCAATGGTTAATCGGGTTAGAGAATTAGAAAAAATCCGTGAATTTTTAACCGGCAGTATGTTTACTTTGATGGTCGACGTGCTTTTTTTATTCGTCTTCATCTATGTAATGTCGATTCTATCAACGACACTAACACTCATTTTTTTGCTGTCGATCCCCTGTTATTTATTGTTAGCCTGGCGAATAACGCCAAAGATAGAAAAAGCGGCCGAAACACAATTTATGCATGCGGCAATCAATACCTCTTTTTTAACTGAAAGCGTCGCTGGCAGTGAAACCATTAAAAGTTTGGCGGTTGAGCCACGTTTTATCCGCCGTTGGGATGCGCAAACCGCCGACATGGTTGCGAGTAACTTTCAGGCACAGCAAATAAATTCACAAGGCAGTCATATTGTCATGCTCATTGAAAAATTGACTATGGCGATAATTTTATGGATTGGGGCTGCGGAAGTACTGGCATTAAATATGACGATAGGCCAATTAATCGCCTTTCAAATGATGGTCTCTCACAGTAGTCAGCCATTAGGGAAATTGGTGCAATTATGGGGGGATTATATCCGTACTCGGGTTGCCATTGATAAACTAGCACAAATCATTAATTTACCAGCCGAACAACATAGTGATGGTTTGCACCCGCAATTAACCGGCAAAATCCAGTTTCAAAATGTAGATTTTCTCTATCAACCAGATCTTCCCCTTATTATTAATCAATATAATTTATCCATTAAAGCCGGAGAGATGATAGGCATTGTCGGTGCTTCAGGTTCCGGTAAAAGTACCTTAGCGCGTCTGTTATTACGCCTTTATACACCAGAAAAAGGCGGCATATTACTTGATGATATTCCTCTTTACCAAATCAACATAGCTAGCTTACGGCAACAAATTGGTATCGTATTACAGGAAAATTTTCTGTTTAACCAGTCGGTATTTAACAATATTGCTCAATCAAAACCTGATGCGACTTTAGATGAAGTGATTACCGCCACTAAATTAGCCGGTGCCCATGATTTCATCTTAAAAATGCCTTCAGGTTACGATTCGCTAATTGCTGAAGGTGGCCAATCATTATCAAGCGGTCAGCGCCAGCGTATTGCCATTGCTCGCACACTACTTAGCAATCCTCGTATTCTGATCTTTGATGAAGCCCCCAGCGCTTTGGATGATCAAACACAAGCCATGATCCAACAAAATATGCAAAAAATTGCCCAAGGGCGTACCGTAATTACTATTGCACACCGCTTATCAACGGTTAGTCATCACCATCATATTATTGTCATGGATCGAGGCAAAATTATTGAGCAAGGAAGGCATACACAATTATTGCAACTTAAAAAACATTACCACTATCTGTGGTCATTACAACAATCGTTAAAGCAGCAGTAGGACACTTCATGACAAATCGTATTACACGGAAGTTAAAGCAGTTTTTCCCGCCATATAATTATGACTTCTTGCCCCCACATCTGGCGTTGATGAATAGCCCACCATCCCCTTTTGCACGCTTAACCGCACTGACCTTAAGTATTGGTGTTGTTATTACTATTGGTTGGGCCTACTGGGGACAATTAGATGTTCAAGCCACCTCAACCGGACGACTTATCGTGTCGGGACACTCTCAAGTTATTCAAGCTTATGAGCAGAGCCGATTAACTGAATTACATGTGAAAAACGGCCAACATGTGAAAAAAGGGGAACCGCTGCTCACCCTTGACGCACTGGGTGTTAGTCAGGATATCATCGGTATTTCATATCAAATCGAGTATCATACAATTGAGAAATTGCTTTACCAATCGCTACTGGAAAACAAAATTCCGCATCAACAACTTACCTTTCATCAATTAACAAAACGACAACAAGAAAAAATCAGCCAAAACTATCACCATGAAAAAGCCCAATTTGATGCGCAAATCGCTAGTTTAACCTCTGAGATTGAAGTTAATCATTCATCACAAACAGCAAAAAATAATGATCTTAATGTGCTTTTTTTATTAAAAAAGAATATCGAACAGCGTTTAGAAGCCCGTCAAACCTTAAGTCAAAAACAGATGATCAGTAAATCAGAATATTTAGAGCAGGAAAAAGAATTATTAGAAACTAAGCGTTTAATTGCTCAACAAACATCTGAATTGAATATTTTAGTTTCACAAGAAAAAAACCTAAAAGAGCGACTCAATGCATTTCAATCGCAAAAACACCATGAATGGAACGATAAAAAAAAGCAGTCAGAGATCCAGCTGTCAATGCTAGAACAAGAATACGCAAAATTTGATGAACGAGAGCAGTTAGAAATTGTACGCTCACCGGTTACTGGCACCGTTCAACAGTTAACCATTTATACTTTAGGCGCAGTATTACAACCAGCACAAAACTTGATGGTCATTGTACCAGATAACGATGTGCAAATTGCTGAAGTTAAGATCTTAAATAAAGACATTGGTTTTATTCGCCCTGGGCAAAACGTCACCGTTAAAGTTGATGCCTTCCCTTATACCCGTTATGGTACTATCGAGGGGGAAGTATTATCAATCTCCCGTGATTCAGCCCAAGATGAGCAATTAGGACTTATCTTTCCCGCGCAAATCAGCCTGAAACAAAATAATCTGATGGTTGATGGTCATTCAATTGATATCACACCAGGCATGTCCATTGTGGCAGAAATCAAAACCGATAAACGGCGTGTGATTGATTATCTCTTAAGCCCAATTCGTGAATATCTGTCCGAATCAATGCGGAAGAAATAAGCGATGGAAACTTTTTCTAGCGTAGCAATAGCTAATAACGCCACTAACCAAGCCCTAGATGCAATAATCTGGCTGGGTAAACAACTGAGTAAATCCATCACAATTGAACAGTTAACTCACTCCTTAGGATTAGAATCTGAACATCTAACCGACTGGCAGTTACGAGAGTGTGCGGATTATATGCAATTAAAAAGCAAAGTAAGCTTTTTTACACCAGCTGAACTGGAACATATTCCGTTACCCGCTTTAATTGAAATAGAAGGCGTATGGTGGATATTTACCAATATAACGCAACAAATTATTGAAGTAATAAATCCGTGTTCAGAGAAAACATTAACTTTTCCTCATTATAATAAGCCCAAAAAACCAATCAAATTTAAAGTACTGCTCGTGGCGGAAAAAAAATTAACTGCTAAAAAAATCAAGTTTGGATTAGATTGGTTTTCCCCTTCAGTTCTTAGGCAAAATAAACAACTAAGAGATATTTTTATACTCGCCAGCGTTGTACAAATATTTGCCCTTATTCACCCAATTCTTTTTCAACATCTGATTGATAAAGTCTTGGTAGGACGTAGCCTAAATAGCTTACATGTTTTAGCATTTGCCATTGTCTCATTAGCAATAGCCGAACCTATTTATAGTTTTATTCGTAATAAAATTTTTAATCATACCTCTGGCCAAATTAATGCTGAATTATCCGGCCGCTTATATCGTCATTTATTAGGACTGCCGCTTGACTATTTTAAACAGCGACAAACAGGGCAAATTATTGCCCGAGTTCGTGAGATGGCGCAAATTAGGCAATTTCTCACTGGCTCAACATTAATGCTGTTTATCGATCTATTTTTTGTCACATTATTTATTGTCGTGTTATTCAACTACAGTGCCCAACTTGCTGGCATCGTCGTTGGTTCATTGGTTATCTATTTTATCTTTTGGCTATTAATTGGCCCGATTATTCGTAAACGGGTAGAAAAAGAGTATGAAGCTCAAGCCGATAATACCACTTTTCTTACTGAAACAATCACGGGTATTGAAACCGTTAAAGCAACCGCCACCGAGAATAGGTTTTTACAACGCTGGCAAAAAATCTTAAGTCACCAATTACAAAAAAGCTTCCAAGTGCAAAAAAGCAGTATCATTGCCAGTCAAATTATTACACTGGTCAATAAAATAACTACTGCTATTCTATTATGGTTTGGTGTTAAAGCCGTTATGCAAGGCCAACTTAGTCCTGGAGAATTAATTGCTTTTAATATGCTTAGCGCACATGTTACTCAACCGATCCTTCGTCTGGCGCAAGTATGGCAAGATTTTCAGCATACCCTTATCGCCCTTAAACGTGTTGGTGATATTCTTGATGAACCTACTGAATTTGGCCAAAAGGGGTTAGCCAATACAGCATCTATTAATGGTAATATTGAATTTAATCATATCAGATTTCGTTATGCTAACGACATGCCAGAAGTATTGCAGAACCTATCCTTGTCAATTAAGGCCGGACAATTTATCGGTATCACAGGCCCTTCAGGATCAGGAAAAAGTACCTTAACAAAGTTATTACAACGACTTTATGTTCCTCAGCAGGGTCAAATTACTATTGATGGTATGGATCTAGCTGTCGCCGATCCCGTTGCTTTACGTCTTAATATGAGTGTAGTACTTCAAGAAAGTATTTTGTTTGCAGGCTCGATAGCAGATAATATCCGCTTAAGCCAACCGGCAGCTTCTGACGAAGCCATGACCCAGGCAGCGCAAATAGCAGGCGCACTGGATTTTATTCAACAACTTCCTCAAGGTTTCAATACACAGTTAGCAGAGAGAGGTATGAATTTATCAGGAGGACAACGGCAACGTATAGCACTTGCCCGAGCTCTGTTAACACAACCACAGATTTTAATTCTTGATGAGGCCACTTCTGCACTAGATTATGATTCAGAAGCCGCTATCATGAAAAATATGCATTATTTGTCTGCTGGTCGAACTGTTATTAGTATTGCCCATCGCCTCAATACCATTCGTCATGCTGATAAAATTTGTGTGATTAATGAAGGTCAAGTGATTGAACTCGATAGCCATGATAATCTACTCAAGTTAAATGGGTTTTATGCTCAACTCTGGCATCAACAAATAGGAACAATGACAAAAATTAATGCTTAAAAATAACGCCAGTCGCCAGTAAGATCACTTTTTATACGTTTTACTGGCTATTGCTAACTTCAGTTACTCACTAATAGGCTGCTTTATCAATTGAGTATATTTTATCTGTTAGTAGCGATAGTTATCATGCTAGGGTATGATTGGTTTAAGTAACTAGCAAATTTCCATCAACATTTAAATTTATGGCAAAAGAGCAGACTGATCGCACAACCCGGGATTTATTCGCCGATGAACTTAGACCAGGGCGTCCAAAAACCAATCCTTTATCTCGACATGAACAATTAAAAATTAATAAACGTAATCAGTTAAAACGTGATAAAAGCAAAGGTTTACGCCGTGTCGAACTAAAAATCAATGAGCGTGCTGTTGCGGCATTAAATATGCTAGCTCAAGAACAAAAAATAAGCCGTAGTGAATTAATAGAACAAATATTGCTGACACAATTAGCAAAGAAAAACCGATGAATTGCAATTTTACTGGTTTATTTTGCCTAAAACACACAAAATTGACAGAATTATGCCGTTATTTTCGTCAAAATAACGGTTATTTAATTATTTATTAATCAATCGTTATTATCTTTGCTATTACTACTGTTAATAACGATAAGATAAGATAACAAAACAACTCAAATTAAAATTAAGAGGTTTATTTACTTTATGGCAATCATAGGTATCTTCTTCGGCAGTGATACTGGCAATACAGAAAATATTGCCAAAATGATCCAAGAAACCCTTGGCGGCGCTGATATTGCTGAAATTCATGATATTGCTAAAAGCAGTAAAGAGGATATTGAAGCATTTGATATTTTACTATTCGGTATTCCTACCTGGTATTATGGTGAAGCACAGTGTGATTGGGATGACTTCTTTCCGACATTAGAAGAAATTGATTTTACCAATAAGCTAGTAGCTATTTTTGGTTGTGGCGATCAAGAAGATTATGCGGAATATTTCTGTGATGCTATGGGTACTGTGAAAGAGATTATTGAACCTAATGGTGCTATCATTGTTGGCCATTGGCCAACAGAAGGTTACCACTTCGAAGCATCAAAAGGGCTCGCTGATGACTCTAACTTTATTGGCCTTGCCATTGATGAAGACAGGCAACCGGAACTAACCGCTGAGCGAGTGGAAAGCTGGGTAAAACAAATATCCGAAGAGCTAAATTTACAAACTATTATCGATTGATAGCTGTCAATATTTTTTGTATATGATAATTCCTGCAAATTGTGTAATGATATTATGACATATATAATTGTAAAATTAGTTTGAAATAAACAGTATACTACTGTTAACGATGTTTTGATATTATTGAATTCACTGCTAATGCAACAAGGTAGGATCCGCATGACCGACAACAGTAAAGCATTGAAGAATGCAGGGCTTAAAGTAACACTTCCACGTTTAAAAATTTTAGAGGTATTACAAGAGCCTGAATGCCATCATGTCAGTGCGGAAAATCTCTATAAAAAACTCATTGATATGGGGGAAGAGATTGGCCTCGCAACGGTTTATCGTGTTCTAAATCAATTTGATGACGCGGGTATTGTTACTCGCCATAATTTTGAAGGCGGTAAATCGGTTTTTGAGTTGACACAACAACATCACCATGATCACTTAATTTGCTTAGATTGTGGTAAAGTCATTGAATTCAGCGATGAATCCATTGAGACACGACAAAAAAATATTGCGGAACGTCATGGCATCAAGCTCTCTAATCACAGTCTCTATCTATATGGACATTGCTCCAAAAAAGATCATTGTGATGAAAACGATTTGGGCCACCCTGCCCGCAATAGTAAAGAAGAAAAATAACCCAGCCTATTACTATTTTTGTTATTAATCAGTTAAAAATAAAAGGATAATTGCAGTCCAATTTCTCCTTTTATTTTCAAGTTTGTAGCGCATAAATAAGACTATGCTTGACATAATTTGAATGTGCCGCTAAAAAGTTGTCTTTTTTGTTCGTTGCTTGGGGAATAATATTAATTTTACCAATATGATCAACCGCAAAAAATTTATCCATCTTCGGAATAACATCACCTTCGACATAATGATGATTGATATTATGCATAGCCTTCTCTAAATCTAAACTACCATGTTGCTTTAACAAATCGCGCTGTAAACCTCGGCCAAATTGAGCACTGCTAAAACATTCCGCCAAAATAACATTTTCTTTGCTAGATACCTTCAGTGCTGCATAAGCAGCTAAACCACCACCTAATGAATGACCACTGGTTGAAAGCCTGTATCCATTCCATTCCCCATCCATTTGAACCAGTTGTTGCAGATTATGCATTAATTGCGCAGCCTGCTTATAGCAAGCTGGAACACCACCAAATACATTATGAACATTCGCCTCGCATTGCTTAATAAAATTATTAATATTTTTTATATAACGCGGAGCTCCACCGCTCACTCCATGACCGCTGGTTGTCCCACCAAATACCAATCGAATTTCCCGCTCAACCTTATTGCGAAAGATATAAGCCACCAATCCAGTATGACTATCTTCTAATAGACCATCTTGTGGATAAAGTTTTATATTAGTCATTTTAGACACAAACCTTACCAATTCACGATCAATTCCCCACTGGGTTGCTTCTAAAATTGTAAAGTCACGATTGTAAACAAAATCAGCCAATAGAGCATTATGATAACGTTGCTCACTGCTGGCTTTATCTATTGGAAAACTTAATTTTTGACAAGTATGCAAACCCTTTAATGGTCTTTTTTGTACCGATATAAAGGCATCACTGTTATAAATACTTTTTAATGGACAGGTGAAATTGATCTTAGGTGATATCGTTTGCAGTTCTGCTTGTAAAACCGCTTTTTCTATTGGAAGAGATGAATTAATAAACTTAAGCATGATATAACATCCTTGTTAGTAACCAATTGATTTTTTTGATAAGGATATTGACTACATATTTTTTTGACTTGCTCTAAACGAATAAAAATTTATAACAGAAAGCCATTTTTCTGTTAATAAAAATATCTCGTTAACAATAATGACGATATTTTTTAATAAAAAGCGTGGCTATAAACCACGCTTTTACCATAACTCTTAACGGGGTAATTTCTTAGCTTGCTATTTTTGCCCAACTATCTCTTAAGCCTACAGTGCGATTAAATACCAGCTGCTTAGCTGTATGATCATGGCTATCTGCACAAAAATAACCCTCGCGTTCAAACTGATAAGCTTTTCCCGGTTGCGCGGTAATTAAACTTGGTTCAACAAACCCATAGCGAATCACTAAAGAATCAGGATTAATGGTAGCTAAAAAGTCCTCTTCTGCGGCAGGATTAGGCACAGTAAATAAGCGATCATACAATCGGATCTCTGCTGGCAAGGCATGTGATGCACTGACCCAATGGATAACCCCTTTGACTTTACGTCCATCAGCAGGATCTTTATTTAATGTATCAGCATCATAAGTACAATAAATCGTGGTAATGTTGCCTTCTGCATCTTTATCAACCCGATTAGCTTGTACAATATAAGCATTTCGTAAACGCACTTCTTTACCCAAAACTAAGCGCTTATATTGCCGATTAGCTTCTTCACGAAAATCAGCTCGATCGATATAAAGTTCCCGACTAAATGGCACTTGTCGAGTGCCCATCTCAGGTTTATTGGGGTGATTATACATCGTCAGCATTTGCTCATCAGCAGACATATTTTCAATCACTAACTTTATGGGATCTAATACCGCCATTGCCCGTGGTGCATTTTCATTTAGATCATCACGAATACAAGATTCCAATGCTGCCATTTCAACAGTATTATCTTGCTTAGTCACGCCAATACGCCGACAAAATTCACGAATCGACGCTGCCGTATAACCACGACGACGTAAACCTGAAATGGTTGGCATTCTGGGATCATCCCAGTTTTCAACCCTATTCTCCGCCACTAACTGATTTAGTTTACGTTTTGACATCACCGTATAGGCAAGATTTAGACGCGAAAACTCATACTGTCTTGGATGACAATCAATGGTAATATTATCTAATACCCAATCATATAATCGGCGATTATCTTGAAATTCCAGGGTACAAAGTGAATGGGTAATCCCCTCCAATGCGTCCGAAATACAATGAGTAAAATCATACATTGGATAAATACACCATTTATTACCCGATTGGTGGTGTTCAGCATATTTTATCCGATATAACACCGGATCGCGCATGACAATAAAAGAGGATAACATATCAATTTTAGCACGTAGACAGGCCTTTCCTTCTTCAAATCCACCCGCACGCATCTTGTCAAATAGCTGCAAATTCTGCTCAATAGTGCGATCACGATATGGACTATTTTTACCTGGCTGCTTTAAAGTTCCGCGATATTCACGAATAGCATCGGGACTTAATTCATCAACATAAGCTAAGCCTTTTTTAATCAGCTCAATAGCATATTGATATAGGTCATCAAAATAATCTGACGAATATTTTACGTTACCACTCCAATTAAACCCTAACCATTTTACATCTTCTTGAATGGAATTAACATATTCAACATCTTCTTTAACTGGATTAGTATCATCAAAACGCAAATTGCATTGACCCTGATAATCCTCTGCAATACCAAAATTCAAACAGATTGATTTGGCATGACCAATATGTAAATAACCATTAGGTTCAGGTGGAAAACGGGTATATACATGAGTATGCTTACCTGTAGCCAAATCTTCTTCAATAATCTGGCGAATGAAATTTGTTGGGCGAGTATCTGCCTCATTCATTGTCATAGTTCCTCAATGCAAAAGCATGTTAATAACGCTTTTATCATCTACGATATCCGAATTAGAAACAACCGTTTATTAACATATATTATTAGGCTTTATTTAATCAATAAAAAGCTCATAAAGGAAAAACGGGAGGTTCATAACCCTTCCCGTTTTTATTCATTATTAATTATATGGTTATCATATCAAATCATAATGATAAAACACATTACTTCAATACATCATAAATTGGTGTTACTCCAGCGATTACTTCACCAGTTGCAACTATTGTCAATCCCTGATAATCATCAATATTACTGATAACGACTGGACTTATCATTGACTTAGCATGCTGTTCCAAATAATCGAGATCTAATTTCAGGATAGGCTGACCTACCTTTACATCACTATTTTCTTCAACTAAACGCTCACAACCCTGCCCTTTTAACGTTACAGTATCAATACCCATGTGAACGATCACTTCAACACCTTCATTCGTCTCGATGCAGAAAGCATGATTGGTAGCAAAAATTTTCACAATCTTACCGGATACAGGCGCTAATACCTCACCACTCGTTGGCTTAATCGCTAAACCATCACCGACAATACGGCTAGCTAGTTGAAGCCGGTATTGTTGTTTCAGCAGGCCATTCCAATGCCACTTATGAAGAAGCACAAAATGGCTTCAAGGCAGGTATTCAATTCTCAACCCATCTTTTCAATGCCATGCCTGCTATTTCAGGTCGAGCCCCGGGATTAGTGGGTGCTATTTACAACACTCCTAATGTATATGCAGGAATTATTGCCGATGGATTACATGTTCACTGGGCTAATATTCGTGACAGTAAACAATTAAAAGGCGATAAATTAGTTCTAGTAACAGATGCCACCGCACCTGCTGGTCTGGATTCTAATGGCAGTGAAATGGATTATTTTACCTTTGCTGGTAAAACCATATATTATCGCGATGGATTATGTGTTGATAAAAATGGTACATTAAGTGGTTCATCCTTAACGATGATAGATGCTGTCAAAAATATCGTTGAACATGTAGGTATTGCATTAGATGAAGCATTACGAATGGCCACACTTTATCCAGCTCGTGCTATTGGTGTCGACAAAAAACTTGGGAGCATAGAAAAAGATAAAGTTGCAAACCTTATCGTATTTGATCACGACTTCATCATCCGCAAAACCATTGTTAATGGCCGTTAAATAGAACTGTAACGAGCATATATACTGATGAGTCACAATTACATCTTGAAGCAAATTGGTAATATTGATTTAGTTAAACAATTAAATAGTGCTGTTGTATATCGAATTATTGATCAAAATGGCCCTATTTCTCGAATTCAGATCTCAGAACAAAGCCAGTTGGCGCCTGCTAGTGTAACCAAAATAACCCGCCAACTACTGGAGCGTGGTTTAATTAAAGAAGTCGCTCAACAAGCCTCTACCGGTGGTCGCCGACCAATTTCAATTATTTCTGAACATCATATTTTTCATAGCATCGGTGTCAGATTAGGCCGTCGTGACTGTACATTAGCACTTTACGCCTTAAACGGCAAAATGCTCGCCGAAGCGCATTCACCCTTACCAGAAACCGGTCAACAAAAAACAGAAAATCATTTAATTGCCGCCATTGAAAATTTCATTCAACAACATCAACGCCCTAATCGCGAGTTGATTGCTATTTCAGTTATTTTACCTGGCTTAGTCAATCCATAAGCAGGAATTGTCCATTATATGCCCCATATAAAAGTACATAACTGGCAATTGCTGCGTAATCTGAAAGAGCATTTCAAAATAACCTGTTTTATCGGTCACGACATTTGTAGTTTTGCACTGGCAGAACATTATTTCGGCGCTACACAAAATTGCGCCGATTCAATTTTTGTACGCATCCATCATGGCGCTGGTGCAGGTGTGGTTATGGGTGGTGAAATTTTATTGAACAACCGTTACAATCTGGGTGAAATCGGCCATATACAAATAGATCCATTAGGAGAACGTTGTCATTGTGGTAACTTTGGTTGTCTGGAAACCGTTGCAGCTAATAGCGCTATTGAAAATAGAATTAGGCAACAACTTGACCAAAATTATCCGAGCCAATTAAAATCAAATAACTGTTCTATTAAAGCAATTTGCCAGGCGGCAAATAAAAACGATCCGTTAGCAATTGAAGTAATTAAACACGTAGGCCATCATCTTGGTAAAGCAATTGCCATTATTATTAACCTATTTAATCCGCAAAAAGTCGTCATTGCAGGAGAAATTACAGCAGCTGAAAAAGTTCTCCTACCCGCCGTGCAAAACTGTATCAAAACCCAAGCGCTAAAAGATTTCCGCAATGATTTACCGATTGTTACTTCACAACTGGTACATAATTCAGCTATTGGCGCTTTCGCCTTAACTAAGCGTGCTATGTTAAATGGCGAACTTTTACAACATTTGCTTGAATAGCAATAGCGTTGTAATACATTTATCTATGCTTTTACTAGCGCGAATATAAAGAATTTATGGTGCCACTCACATTTATCTTTTATTTTAATAGACAACAGCAATTATTAATCGCTGCAAACTAGCTGCATAGATATACAATATTACGCGCTAATTTGTTTACTTTTGCCCACTAACAAGTTGCTCAATGGCCATCAACATTTTATCGCAAGATACCAATAAGATGCTTTTGGTTGTTAATGGAAATTATCACTACCATTGAAATAAAAAGCATCGCTTCACTTCACGAGCAAAAATATCTTAACTTAATTAGCTTTTATATTTAACATATCAAGCTATTATTATTTGGCGACAACGTCGTTATTTTTTGTCGATTATATCGACAAAATGATTACAACCCAAACAAACAGATACTTTTCTGTAGAAATCGTAAAAAAATCAGTTGACGACTCGGGTCGATATACGCATAATTCGCCCCTCAACGCCGATAAAGGTTATGCAAAAAGATGGCTACGTAGCTCAGCTGGTTAGAGCACAGCACTCATAATGCTGGGGTCACAGGTTCGATTCCCGTCGTAGCCACCATATTTGCGGGAGTGGCGAAATTGGTAGACGCACCAGATTTAGGTTCTGGCGCCGCAAGGTGTGCGAGTTCAAGTCTCGCCTCCCGCACCATTCTTTATAAAAATTATTTATATTCTCGTTGGGGTATCGCCAAGCGGTAAGGCACCAGGTTTTGATCCTGGCATTCCCAGGTTCGAATCCTGGTACCCCAGCCATATTATAGATATTAGTTTATCCAGTTGGGGTATCGCCAAGCGGTAAGGCACCAGGTTTTGATCCTGGCATTCCCAGGTTCGAATCCTGGTACCCCAGCCATATTATAGATATTAGTTTATCCAGTTGGGGTATCGCCAAGCGGTAAGGCACCAGGTTTTGATCCTGGCATTCCCAGGTTCGAATCCTGGTACCCCAGCCATATAAATCAATGAGTTACAAAATTCATTACTTCCGAAAAGAATATAAAAAGAATATCCAGTAAGAATATCTTTACTCAAAATGACTAAAAAATCACCTACAAATTAACCATTGACGAAAGAAGAAATCATGCGCTATAGTTTATTTGCATCTGCAAAATCAGGTGTTGGTATTGGTCTACCATAGTTCTAACAGGCGACAGATGACGCGCCAGCGTCTTTTTTGTTGTCATAGCCTAGTCACATATCAATGGTGGCTCAGGTGGAAGCTTCATATGAAGCGCCGGAGTCCTGTTAGACCGGTAAGACCAATTCCATCTGGGCTACCACCAATAGTTTGGTCTCTATTCTGGTAGCTAAATTACTACTAACAGGAGACGCATGTATGTCTGCACTATCAATAAACTCTTTAGAATTTACTTTTGAAAATCACAGTATCCGTACAATAATAATTGAAAATGAACCTTGGTTTGTGGCTGTTGATGTTTGCAATACCTTGCATAAAGAACACTACGGATTCATTAAAGGTTTTAGATAAAGATGAACGATCTAGATTTAATCTAGGCCGTCAAGGTGAAAGTAATATTATTAATGAATCTGGACTATATACAATTATTTTGCGTTGCCGTGATGCAGTCAAACAAGGAACGCTCCCTCATCGTTTTCGCAAATGGGTAACAAATGAAGTCCTTCCACCGATCCGTAAAACAGGCAAATATGAGCACCCTCAATACCAACCCGAAGCTCACGAAAAGTTTAGCAATAAAGATACTCAGAATCTCGCCCGTATCATTGCACTTATGACGCAAAACTTTCGTTTCAAACAAGCATGGAATAATGCTATCTGGTATGCGTTAAGGGAAGTGACAGGTATTCCCTCACCTTATCCTATGGAAGTCCGGCTAGTCCCTTCTATCGCTTCTGAATGTGAGCGTATCTGGCAGGTAACGGAAGAGCTTCAAGATGTGATAGCAGATGCAGAAAAAACAGCCATTAAACGAATTATTCGCAAACGTGAAAATGCCGATAAAGTTATTGCTGAGATAGAAACTTTGTTATTTCAAGCTGCACAGGATAACCAGCTAATGCTAAATGGTGCCCTTTCAAACTGGCATAAAGCTGAACTCATCCATTTCCTCCAACGCTGCTAATATCATGCCCCTTGAATGGGGCTATTCAGGCTTCTCAGGCCAATCTATCTCAGGCGCGGTTGAGGTATCCGTACGATAGACATTTAATCGATACAGTTTCCAATTCCTGAGCTGTGTTATTTCGTCCTCTGTTGCCATCTCCAAATCAACCGCATCTTGTAAGGGGATAATCGCGTCAGTTGCCCACTGCATTAGCCCTCTTTTTTCATTCTCAGCCTCTGCGATTAATTCTTTCTTTGGTCTAGGAGGGATATCAACCCAAATTGGGTCACCCTTTTCATTGGCACCTAACATTTTACCGAGTGGGGGCGGATTAAGCGCAAATTCACGATAAACGCTTTCAGGGACAGGTTTAGCATTATAATCCCAGCTACCGGCATTGATATAATCCATTTTCATTGAGCCTGCATACCAGGCTAACTCACTTGCACTAAAATACATTTGTTCTTCAAATCGATATGATGTCTCCATTTTATACTCCTATCGCCATCCAATAATAACCGTCCATAAACATATCACTGCCACCCGATATACTCCTTACATAATAATTAAATCCCCTTTTCGTTACATCATAAGCAATTCCTATAAACATAACACCAGAGTCTGTTCTATGCGCTTTAGAACTCGTCGTTATACTATAGACAGATGAAGAAAATGCAGTAGGAAAATTAATGGTATAAGAATTACCTTCTTTACCTTCTTTACTTCTATATCCCCATTGAATAATCAGGCCCGTATTCGGATCTTTCAGCCAACCATTTGCCGATTTATTTGTCATCCATTTAGCCGAATTTATTTTTGCATCGACTTCTGTTTTAGTATAGTTATCTTCCTGTATCGTCAGCGTGCCGTTTTTTTGCGGAAATAAAACCGTTGTTTTTGTGCCCGTATCATGCACCTGCGTTCTTTTTGAATTTCTGACGTAAGCAAACTCAGCACCGCTAGAACCGTTAGTGCCACCCAAATTGAAAATCGTGTCACCCGTGGATGATTCAACGTTCAATCTTTCTACCTTGAGGGGTTCTTTTGAGTCTTTCTTGGCAAAACTATCCGTACAGGCTTTTTGGCTCATCACCTCGGTTGTTGAGTTACCTGTCGTTTGTTTAATCGTTCCCTTTAATTTTTCAATATACTTTTCCGCCTGTTCTTTAAATCTATCAGGGTTATACTTTAATATATTTGGAAAATAGAACTGTTGTGCGCCATAAGCATCATAGACAGCCATTGAATGGCCTTCTACCGTGACGAATTTGGCTATCTGGCCATTATAAACTGGGAATCCAGATTGATTAATAATAATGGGTTGAGCAACAGGCACCGTTGAACCATCTTCATTTTCAATATACACTTTGACCTGGTTTTCGGGTACAGTCGGAT
The DNA here is from genome assembly GCF_964020125.1 of Arsenophonus endosymbiont of Crataerina pallida. NCBI lineage: Bacteria > Pseudomonadati > Pseudomonadota > Gammaproteobacteria > Enterobacterales > Morganellaceae > Arsenophonus > Arsenophonus endosymbiont of Crataerina pallida. The sequence goes on from NZ_OZ026540.1 coordinate 2,524,967, forward strand.
CGGTATCAATCTTACCGATATAGATTTTACCGTTTGTGCATGCCTGAAACTTTCTTCTCAGGGTGAATAACTGAGCGGGCATACTGACGACAACATTAGGGTTAATGCCTGACATTTTTTCTCCAAAAATATATAATTACACTATAATCATGGTGTGTATTTAATTAAAGTTAGCTTCAACTTAAATAAAAATATCTGTAAATAATAACTATTCATTCAGCAATGATTACATTGGCCTAAACATTTAGGATTAAGTTAAGACATGAATAAATTATCAATTATGATTTCTTTACTTTTGGTTGGCTGTGCAAAAGTCAGTGACTATCAAGCCAGTTGTGAGCAGATATATCCTAAGCTCAGCGAAATGGCTAACTGCCTTGATTACAGCGTTAAGAACGATTCTCGCATGGCTTCTTCTTCCACTCCGAAACTGTATGTCTTAGCAGCAAAAATGTTAGGGCAACTTGTAGATCAGAAAAAAATCAGTGACGCTCAGGCTCGCCTTGAGCTGCAAAATTTATATGTCAACATTCAACGACAGGAAGCAGCTGACCAGCAAGCTCAAGGCACAGCTATTCAACAGGCGTTACTTGGATATCAAGCAATGAGCACTATGCAAGCTATAGAAAACAAAGCAAACCGCCCTGAGATTTATTACCCACCTGCAATTCCACATGGTAACGTATCAACAAACTGCTATCGCATGGGAAATAATGTGCACTGTAACAGTTCATATTGATAGAAGGGTTGTTATCCTTCTTCTTTATCACTGGTACCCGTCAAAATAGCTATTATTCCGGTCATTTTTAATGCGTTAATTTCCGCTGGAGTCAATTCCTCTCTTAAGATTTTTGTAACGTTAGGATTTGCCATTAATCGTTTCTCTGCCGCTTTCAGGGCTGCGTCTGAACCTCCTGCCCGAACAGCCTTTGTTCCCTCCTGTATAGCCTTTTGAACTACATATTTAACACTTCTCTTTTCTATGGCGCTTTCAATTAATCGACTAAATAGGTATTTGCCTGAAGCAATTGCCACGCCGCCTATACCTCCAAGTGCTACAGCACCGCCACCTATGGCAAGATCAAGCCCTCTATTTGCAGATGCTTTAAGAAGCTGACCAGTAACACCGCTTATACCTGATTCAAGCTCTTTTAAGGAGGTCGCTGTTCTACCTGTTTGCTCTACCTTCTTGAGATATGCGCTGGCCTCTCTCGCAAGAATGCCGTATGAAGAAAGTAGATCCGCCTCTTGAGGTAAATACTTCCTAATAGCTGAAATATTTTGCGGCGTTAAAATCTCCCCTATATTCTTAACTCCAGCACCTAAAGATTCACCTCCCCTAGAACCTTTTTCAACCGCCCTACTTAACGCAGATGCAAGCATTACTCCTCTTTCTTTTTCAGGTAATGACATCATCATTTTATGTACGGGTGCAACGCCATTTTCAGATGCATTGCGTAATGCAGCATTTAAGTTTTTTACAAACTGGTCATTGTCCATCAGCTTGCCAAATGCCGCTTTTGTTTCATCTCTCATTGAAAAATATTGCTTAGAGAGATTATTTGCTTTTTCCCATTCGTCGATGAAGCCATATTTACCGGCCATGCCTTTCATATCTTCAGTAAGCGCATTACGAACTAGAATGATCTTACGCGCCCTGTTATCTTTCCCGTTGCGGATTGCTGTGCCTATAGAATCATCTAAATCGCCCCTCCATTCCTTCATTTGTTCAAAGGTGAGTGTTTTTTTAGAATCGGAAAGAAATTTCTTTACCGTTGGATCATCTATTCGAGAAAATGACTCATCAGCCAGCATTTGCCCTCTTGCGTTTAAAGCCTTCTCTTTGGCTGATGGATTCGATGTATTTCGCATGCTTTTCCATGCCGTTTCCTCTTGTTTTTTTAATGCATTGAGTGAGCCGACAACTCTTTCTCTTATTGATGAAGTCTTCTCTGATGATGTACCCGCTTCAGCGCCAAGCCTTTTTAGATCACCTTGCAACTTACTGGTTAATTCATTAAACCCTTTTTCTTGAGCATCACGAACAGGACCAGCAACAGAAGATAAGACACCTTCAACATCTTGCAGTCCTGGATTTCCACTTCTCTGCCCTGGAGTTAATACGTTTATATCTACGCCTGCTAACTTGGCAGCATCATCTACAGAGGGGCTCACTTCTGAAAATGCACTATTTAACGCCTCACGACCCGATGAAGTTTTGGCAGCGTTAACTATTTCATTATTGGTTCTTGGAATACTTGCTTCAGATACAGTTTGCTCTATATTTCCTGATAACTTACCGGCTACCGTATTATAAGCACGACTAAGTAAAGGGGCCGCTGCTCTGGCTAATCCACTACCCGTCACACCTACACCGAGATCAGTTGCTAAACGTTGTCCATCATCGCGCTGGCTATTCTGTGCTAATGCTCCTACTGCATTTTCAGCAACCATATCCGCTAATTTAGTTGCACCACGCTCTAGTCTTCTAGCGTTGGCAACAGAACCTAATGCGGCTGCTGTTTTTTCTGCTCCAACTCCTGGAATAAGATAAGGGCCAATTTCAGCACCTAATTTTGCATACGGATCTTGTGGTTTTAAATTATCGGGTAATTCTAATCGTTGTGTCGGGGTATAAGTTCCATCGCCAATTCCTAACTGATTTCCCGCCCATGAAACGCCTGACATAAAAGCATCGGCAATTTCAGGGATAATATTCGCCACATTCACACCCGTTTGTAGAAGTCCTTTTCCAGCTTCAGCAATGGGATTACTTTCTTTATTTTGATCTGATCGTCTTTGTTGAATTAATCCCGCAATTCGTTGAGCTCCAGTTTTATCACCTGCTGAATCAGCGTTTCTTAATGCAGTAAAAAGTTGCTCTTCTGAATAATCATTGACAGCCATGATTACCTCGGCAAATATTTATTTAATAACTCATCATCTGATATATTTGAACTATCAACATTATCACTCTTAGTTGTTTCTGCTGGCTTAAAATCAGGATAATTCCTTTTAAATGCATCATTAACTCTTTTCTTTGCACCTTGCGCATAATCTATTATTTTATCTAGATTTTTACGCATGGCTTCCGTTGATTGTTTCCCTGAAATATTACCTAGATTAGCCTGTAATTGTTGTACTTCAAAATTACTCACATTACCTAATGCTCCACCTGTTTTTGATGCGTCTCGCATTGCCTGTAAAACAGCAAAACCAGATTGCGACCTTAATGACTCAAGCTGAGCATCCAGATCATCAGCTGCACTACCCGGAAAATTATAAAATCTTCCCGGAATACCTGTTGTTCTCCATAAACTAGGATTATCTCTGATTGATTTAGCTTCTTGGACTAATCTATCCAATTGTTGTGTACTGTTATCTAAGGCTAATTTAGCTTGGGTTTGGGCTTGAGTTTTTTTCTCTTTAGCGTCAATTAGTTTTTGATTATTTGCCGCTATTTTCTGCTCTAACTCTTGTCTTCTAAGATCATCCGTTTCTTTTTGCGCTTGCCTGTCTAAAGTTTTACTTGCCAGTTCCGCTTTTCTGATTTCTCTGTCTAAAGCAGAGTTTTGCGCAGAAATGTTCTGCCCACGCAGTGTTAAAGATTCACCTGCTCGGTTGCTTCGTTCTGTTTCAGCAAGTTTACCTCTGTCAATGTCACGACCTTCCTGTTTATCCCGAACGCCAAAATAGCTATTTGGGTCAGCATGCAGATGAATTAAATCGGTCATTTTGTCAAATTGTTGTGGATCTTGCTTGTAGGATAAAAAAGCCTCCTCGGGTGTCAAACCGAATTGACCTAATAGGGGTGCATTTTTTTGTAATGATGCCATCAGAGACTGATCCCCACTTTTCGCTGCAAGACGTAAATCCATTGCCGCTTGACCAATAGCTTGATTTCTATCCTGATCGATAAATCCCATCCCTTTTTGAATGCGCTCGATTTGTTCAGGATGCGCCGCTGCCAATTGCTTCATGGCATCACGATCATTAGCCGCATAAGCTTGACCAAAAGATTTCATAAAATCGGCTTCTGCCTGCTGTTGTTTGCCCGCCTCTAATCGCTCAGAAATGGCCCCTAAACCCTGCGCTAACATCACACCTGTATTGGGCCTTTCTGCATATTGTGGGACGGCGGGCAATCCTAATCCACCCGCTGTTTGGTTAGATACCTGCATACTGGGTAAACCAGCCAGTTGAAATGTTGCCATAGAAACTCCTGATTAAAATAAACTACCTAATAATCCTAGTCCGCCACCAATTGCAGCACCCCACGGGCCACCAATAGAACCCTCCATAGCCCCAACGCTTGCCCCCGTTAAAGCGCCGGCCATTCCTCCGCCTAATGCGCGTTGAAATCCAGAAGGCTGATTGGCGGCTCCCGCATTAGCTGCCCCAATGTTCTGTAATAATTTCCCCACATTATTCGCATAATTTTGACCCGCAGACGCTTGTCCAGCCGCTGCATTCATTCCAATACCAACCAAATTCCCGTAATTTTGCAGTTGGCTAGATAGGAAGTTTTGACCTAATGCTGGAGCAATTGTTGCTAATTGATTACTCGTTGCTGTTGAACCTAAACCTCCTGTTGCTTCAGCAGCATTTAAACTTTGATATCTGGCTTGACTAGCTTATAGAAATTATTTAATGCTTGCGCTTGACCGTCTAATGTCATCAAATTTTGCAGCTGATTTAAAGCTGGTGCGCCAACTTTCATATAAGGCGCCAAATTTTGCATTACACGATTCCACTGTTCTCTTTGAAGGTCAATTGCTTCGCGTGATGCCCTGGCTTGCTCTTTTGCGCCGTTATCTCCACTGCCTCCACCCATCTTTTAATTCCTCTTTGGTGACCTGATACATCGTCATGTTTATTTGTTTGTCATTTGCGGTTAATGCATTATCAATCACGCCAACTTTTCTCATGTTCATTAATCTACAAATAACTTTTCCCCACGGCGTTTTTTCAGGAACATACGTAATAACGGTGGAAAAATTGAGATTATCCATCAACCATGTTGAAAATCGCCTCGTTGCCGCTAATGCGTATTGACCTCTGAAGCCAGGATCAAACACCGGATGAACTTCAATTAACTTGTTACGAATAAATTCAATCGAAAAAAAACCAACCAGCATTACCCCTTCATAAACACCGACATAAAGTTGATTATTTTTTAATTGATAATCCCCGTTATTTTCCATGGCATAACCGATCTTGGTTTTATCAGAAAAAAATCGATGAAACTGTTCAATATTTTCAATAACTTTAATTTCCATCAGTCAATTAATCCATGTAAGCGCAAAGCATCTTCTAATGCTTTAATTCTTTTTCTTGCTGCTGTTAATCCATCAGCCACCGCCGAAATTTCTGATTGATTATAAGTCGCACCAATCGCGAATGACTGATCAGCATTGAAAGTGCCTTTGAGAGCGGTTCCCGTTGCAGCAGTAAAACCAGTAACACGGGTTCCGACAATTTTAACACCATTGACAGAATAAGAATTCTTGACATTAAGAGGAGATGATAACGATTGCAATGCGGTTTGAGATTTAGAAACATAATCCGCCTGAATCGCTGAAGCCTGTGTACTGATTACATTAATCTGCTGCGCATGTTTCGCCAGGACACTATCTTGCTCATCATTTCTTGCTTTCGACTGGTACGCATCCTCCGCCGCTTCATTGGCTTTACCTGCCACCCTGCCCATATCCGATAAACTGTTTAATACAATCATGCGGTAAGCGGTAGAAAAATTAGCGGGTAAAATTGTTGGGTCAATATGCGTAACCTGAATTTCAACAGGGTTATAAGCCATCATTCCATCCTTATTGACAGATCGGATAAGGTCACCGGTGATTGAGTGATAATGCGGATTTTAAAGCCAATATTTTTTCTCACGCGTCCAATACGCCGCCAGATAACTCGCTGGTCATAACGAAACGGTGAGTTTTGCGCTATCAATTGCTCTCTGCCATAATTGATGCCATCTGTTGTTGCAGATAGAAATAATTTATCAGCAATTTGAGCAACACCCGTTGAAGCTTCCAGTTCAAAATCAAATAATCTTGCATTGTCAGCTTTAATCATTGGTGTATAAAGAAGGTGTTCTGTCGATTGTTCATATTGATTTGATGCATTAAAAACTAAATGACCAATAACGCCTTCTTTCTTGTCACCCACGGTGATTTGATTGTCAAAAAACATAAAATCAATCGCACGATAGGGATCGTCATAACGTCCTGATTTAAGTATCGACCATTGATTATTTGCAGAAGCATCAAAGCAAAGCGTATGTTTTGGAAGGTGAATAATTAATAGTTCATGGTTATCAAATTTAATGGATTCCATCACTGATTTAGACAATTCATCAGCAGAATAATGACTTATTATTTTATCAATGGTAGCGGTTGATATTTTGTTTTTTTCACCTGCGCCGATAATATATACAGAAGGTTGACCGGTTGATTGATGGCTTAGGATGGCGTATTTATCCTGATACCGACATTTACAATCCCGACCTGCAATACCCGACTGAATCATATAAGCTGGCTGAGCCGTATAGATGGGTTGGGAAGTGTCAGAAGAACCTGTCAATGAAAAGTATTCTATCGTAGAAGAACCAAAACAAATAATCATATCTCGCCATGAATCGACGGAAACAATCCCATCGGGCTGAGATTCGGCACGATAGAAGGGGCGATATCTATCCGGTTTAGATTCATCCTCCAGATCAGTTACACCAAATCGTTCACCGCCTTTTTGTAGCCAGATGTAACGTCCCCGATTTCGACAAACATCAATCACTTCACCTAAATCATATTGCGGGTATTTATCCTTTGGCCAGTTTGATAATGCTTTCTCTGTACCGTCATAGCGATAAAATTTTAATTTCCCTTCAAAACAAACGGCCTGACTGTTGCCAGAATGTGACATGGAAACTCTGTCATTACCTAAAATGTCAGCAATTTCTTTCCCATTAAGATAAAGTTTATTGCCACAGACCCGATAGAGAGTGTTGTTTTTTGTATTAAATTGCACGCCACGTGATATGCCGTTCACTGCCTGTTTTTTTTCAATACCAGGAAATGATCTTAAATAACCCGCAGCATTAAGCACCTCTTTAGGTGTTGCCAGCATATTCACGGGTAAAGCATCAATATTATCAGTTGTTTTAAAGTCTTTACCAAGACCTTTAGCAATTGGAATCTGTATCTTTGACATTTTTATTAATCCGATGAAAATATCGATATCCATTCGCTGTAGCGAAACGATTACCGGAACCAATAGGGAAACCATTTGGATAATGCGATCTGGCTTTTCTAGCGCGTTTAATTGAGCAATGACGCATTAATAATTCTTTACCATATCTGGCAGTATTAATTATCTTGTCCAAAGGCTGTATTTGATAATCGGGCGCAATACGAGTAGCCAGGTTATAAATTACCGCATTGATAGCATTCTTATTGATACCATGCTCTTCACTCTGATCTATTGGCGTATCATCTGCAGAAAATTTATATCCTGTATGAATTCCATTTCCATCTTCATACCACTCTGACATCATTGTTTCTAAATCAACAACGCCATCTTCAAGTGATTGTGGTTCGAGGTCTGTTAAAGTTGCATCGGAAACAACACCAATTTTTCGTAATGCAGCAATGACAAGATCACCCTTCGCCGTTGTCTGCATTTTTAACCCTTTTATTGTATTTTCTTGGTTTCTTTTCTGGCTCTGTAAATATTTTTGTGTCATTAGGATTTAAATGCCATCCATCAGAGAGATATTCTTCAACTTCATCAATATTTACAACGGTTGTTTGAAGCATCATTCCCCAAACATTTACATCACCATTAGGTTTGTAAAGCATCTTTTTCATTATTTAACTCCAAAAAGAAAAGAGAGCCTAGGCTCTCTATTTTCTATGCTTTTTGTCCAGGAAGACCAACACCAATCGCCTCAGGTTGAGTAGCATTTACTCCGTACCAGACGGCAATACGGCAAAGACCTGTCAGGGTTGAAATATCACCTTGAGTTGCAAAAATGCCATTAATACCGACATCTGGAATATTAAATGAGGTAGTTTTCATTCCAGCAAACAGATCATGGCTCGCCGGAATAGGTTGGGAAATAATTCGAATAGAATCATCAGCCCAGAAAACATTAGATTTAACTGTGGCAGTATTAAGAATATTAATTGCTGCGCCATCAGCAAGAGAAGTATTTACATTTGCATAAGCTCGTTGCTCAGGTAACAAAGTAGTATCATCTAGCGCTATTGGTTTTGGCGTAATATCAACATGAGTTTCATCGATAACACGTACTACAGAAAAAGTAGCATCTTGAGTTAAAACATTTTTTGCTAATTGCGCTAAAAATTTAACACCTGCAAAAGATATTTTATCACCACGCTTTAATCCTGTTGTGCTTGATAAAGTTACAGTTGCAAAACGATTATCAACATTAACTTTATTATTATCGTTATCCAATTTCCATGATATTGGTTTAAAAGACTGCGCGCCTTTTACTGTAATTCCTGTAGCTTCTGATGCTTCTATAGATGGTAACTTAGGTGACCGCATAACATCATCGAAACCAGCAACTTGACGCTGAATATTACCTTTTCTATATGCGTCTTCTGCAATTCTGCCATACAAATCTCTTCCTACCAAATTGTAGCCGGCACGACGATAATCATCTGAGTTAAAAAACCATGATAAACCAGAAGATCTATTTAGTTCTCTTGCAAAAATAAGGGATTCACCTTGTGACATAAAATCCCATCCTTTTGCTGGATCTACATTTATTTGATCTTTATCAGAAACAACCAATGATCCCATCTCTACGGCCATATTAGCTATTTTAACTTCTAAGTTATTTGCTAATTTTATAGCTGATGCATTAATTCTTCGCCGATAAGAAGTTTCATCACGTACATCATCTGCACGCAAACCAAAAAAGTCATTATCAGGTTCACCTAAGTTAACTGCTACATTTAATTCCGTGATACCTGTTTCTTTTTCAGTTAAATCCCATCCCTCCTGCGTTGGAGCCTCTTGTTCTACTGGCATCCATATCGTATTTCCTGAACGCTGCATAGAAGCAGCAGGAGGTGTATATTTACTTGTTTTACTTGCCATAGGTGTCATGTTAGTTATTGTTTCAATAACTTCATCAATGGCTAATGTAACAATCTGACCTTCATTTAAAGCCATTATTTATTCCTCGTAATTTAGCCTTAATTTGTCTGTAAGTATCAACGTCGCCTTTGCTTGCAGCTGCATCCATCTGTTTTTGCAAACTAGATATATTAGCTGCCGTGACATCACCACTTAGCGGTTCATCTGCTAAAGGTGCATTTGATATTTGCTTACCGCGCGGCTTGAGAGTTAAACGATCAGCTAATCGAGTTAATTCGATAGTGATCTGGACTGGATTTTTGCTAAATATTTCACGTGCTTTATCTGGATTAGATCCGAGGTAATAAATGATGGCGGCTGACTTTTCAGGAAAGTTTTGGGCAATAGCAGCATCAACACCCTGTGGTAATATCTGCAATGCTGCATCTTCTTTTTCCTGAAAATCGGCTAAATTAAGCTTATCAGCCGCATCATAATGAGCACGCATAGCTTTAGCGATTTCTTGACTTTGCTGTGCGTATTCCTGCGTTCTTCTACCCTGATCTGCTACAGCTTTACTCCTGGCATCTAATGATTTCATTTGCCAATCTTGTAATGCAGCTTGATAAGCAGCCTGCGCTTTATAAGTATCATAATCATACTTTTCTAAAGCCTTATCTGATAAATAATCATCAATTTTAGGCTGATCTGGAAGTTCAGGATTAACACGTAATTGCTCAGGAAGTTCACCATTTTCTATTGCCTTCATTTGCTGTTCTATTTCGTGTTGTCTTTTTCTTGCAACACGCCTGGCAGCATATTTAGCATTTTCATTTGGCTTACTTTCCGGTTTTTTCTCATCGTCATTCAGAACAATATCGAAACCATCACTTTGTTCATGACTTCCATCTGTTTTATCAATAACCATTTCATTTATTGATGATGTAGTCTGACTAACAGACAGGGAATCTTCTTCAACTTGTCGCTGAATTTCGGTGGTATCACTCATGATTTAACTCTCTTACATGGTTTGAGGAATCTCGGCTGATTTGCCGGTAGGGAGATTACTTTGTTGCTGTTGTGCAACCTTACTCAACAGCTCTATCGCTTCCATCACTGCTTTTTCATCGATATTTTTTGCTTGGGCAAGTTTATAAACGACGTTAGCTTGTGATTCGGCTGCTTGCTGTTGGGCAGTAAATGCTTTTATTTGCGTTTCAGCCATCCTGTTTTGAGCATTAGCTATCTCTGCCTGAGCTTTCATTTGCTCAGCAATAGCGGCTTCCATCAACGGGTCTTGCTGATTTTGTGATGCTTGTTGTGCCTCTGCTAACCATTGCATTTCTTCATCAGTTTCAGGCTTCTTCAATCCACTAGTGATCAGTTCTTTGTTAGCATAATCGCGGATATATTCAACACCCTTCCCCTCCATCATGTTGGCGTATGTCAGCATCATGACATTCCAGATCGGATGTTCAGGCGGGACTTTTGTAATCAGTTCGCCAATTTCAGCTCTTGCGGCATCTTTTTGCGATTGAAATGATGGCCCAACATCCGTGTAAGTTTCATATCTTCCGCGAATGTCGTTTAAAGTAACAACTTTTCCTTGATTAAAATCAACAGATTGAGTCATTAATTCGATACTATTTTCACTTCCATCTTCTGATGTTGTGATAACTTTTCGCTGTGTATCATAAATTTCGTTAGCTATTGATGCATAAATCTCACCATCTCTACGCATAGCGATAGCTAAATTATCCTGAAATACATAGGTTTCTAAATCAATACGACTGTTAAGTTGATTAACTGTATCAAATGCTACTTGACCATTGGCTGCTTCAACATCAACACCCACTCTGGCGGTTTCTTTTGCTGCTGTTGTTGCGGCTTCTAACATACCCGCATCAGCTTGTGATATCTCAGCATTTTCCATGTAACCGATTGGGCCAGGAGGTAGATCACCTTTATTTTCATCAGTTCGGTTAAGTAAGTAATAGGGATAATCATCATCGCCGCTATACATATGTTCATATCCGGCGATTTGTTCAGCATAAAAGAAGGGTTTTTTCTTAGGAGACTTGGCAACCGTATCGGCACCTTTAGATAATATAAAATTACGCAATCGTTGAGCATCTTTTGATAATCTAACAACGCCTTCATATAATTCGGTGTCATCAAAAAATGACCATTCGCCGAAAACAGGCACTATCGGAATATGTTCGCCAGCAATTTGAATTCTATCTTTCAATATCGCCGTATTGGTTATAATTGACTTGTATACTCTACAGCGTTTTACTGTTCGCTCGCCGACTTTGTTAGCACCTTCCTGTGCTAGGCGATCCATATTTTCTTTTACTTCACTGGCATAGTAACTTTGTAAATCACCAGCCATAGGGTTGTAATAAACAAAAACCTTCTCTTTTTTTTCTTCTATTTCATAGTACTCTGCGATGTAAATTGTTTTCCCACTTGACCATGTAAATAATAAATCATTGTTTGGAGATTGAAATGAAGGCATTATTTTTGTATCAATACCATATTTTTCAGCAAATTCTTCCCAACCCTCTGTATTTAAAGCGTGAATAATTGTGCAATTTTTAGCATCAGACTTATCTATTTCTTTTGAATTGCAATCCCAGATAACATGCGTACATGATTCATGAAGAGGAACTCTTCGAATAACCTGATTATTGCTTGTTGGATTTTCATCTTCGTAATCAGTGACAATACGCCATGCGCCATAACCACATTCTATTTGCTCTCTTACAGCGACATTAACGGCTATTTTAGAACAGTTATTACGCATGTCTGTGCGATACATGCCCATTAAAATATCAGCAGCATCTGCTGGGGCAGTATCTTTTGGACGATACTTTACTTCGATAGGATTCTTACGCATTTCAGCAACGAGTTTACGCACCATAGGACGCACTACATCAAACTGCCCCCGATACTGCAACGTAACATAGCTTTCTAACCAATCGTCCCATTGAGACACGCGGCTAAAAAATAAATCGTTCCGTGCTTCTCTCCTTGTGTTTTCTGATGCGCTATAATCAAGGTCGAATTTTCGCAGTATTTTTTCTAGCCGCTCATTTTTATCGACCATTATTTCTCCTTACCGGCCTGATAGGGGCAGGTATTTTTATCTGTTTTGGTTTTTTTATTTCACGTAACATTTTGGCAAAACGACGCATCATGTAGGCATAACGGATTGCATCGAGAATATCGTCATTTGTTTTAACTATTTTGCCGTTCTCATCACGATGATAAAGACGAAATTCTTCGAAAAATTGTTCACAGGTATTGAACACTCTGAATCGATTATCAAGCATTAAATCACGTAGCTCTGTTATTCCAGATTCAACAGAATTACCCCCTTCAGCAAATGTGGCATGATCTTTTAGCATCAAGAAACCCGCATCCGCATACTGCAACTTTAATTGCTCACCACCACCTTTCTCATGCTGATAACCATCATGTGGCCAAGCTACCGGAATTTTATTAGCCCAAGATTTAACCGCTCCCCACGCTTGAACCGCTGTATTCTGTGACTTTTTCCATGCTCTAGCCAGATAGAAAACATCTTCGTCTTTATCCCACCACAACTGGATGTGTGCCTGCGGGTGATTCCAGCCAAAATCTTGACCATCGATAACGTAGAAGTGCTCTGGACACTCAAATGGCTGACATTTAATTGATTCTTCGGGGATTTGAAATATTCTACCGCTTCCCATCGTCGGAATACCTTTTGCACGAGCATCACGCTCATGTTCAGGATAAGAAGCGATAATCTTTTCTTTTTCTTCTTTGTTGTAATGATCTGCATCGAAAATAGTCATATTAACTACCTTTTGATGCTTTGATGGATTCTTAAGAAACTTGGTGACTACGTCAGACATCCCCATCAATGGAGTAAAGGTAAGAATAGAAAATTGTCCATATTTATTTGTTCTGGTTAAACCTTCAGAATAGATTGCATAAGGTGGTTCTTCATCAAACCAAACACCGTGAACAGTGTCACCTTGCCATCTTGCACGACCTTGAGAATAAGGCTTGAAATAGCAAATTGACATTCCATCTTCAACACCATCTTTATTTCTATGTCTAATTAGAAGATGATCTACAAGGTTCGGATAAAAAGGGGATTTTTTCCAGCTAATGATGTCTTCTTTTGGAATGAGGCCATAACCAGGTTCATTATTTTCTTCTATACGTCCACATAGAATGCGCTGAGTTGTTTTTGTAACAGTTTCGTTTGTTTCTCCACCGATCCAAAAAACAACAGGCTCATTGAATATTTTACCTTTCCAATTTCCCTTCCACGCACCATCATTAGGGTAACCTTTTGTACCAGGGTAGCGTCCGGTGAAATGAAATGCCACTTCGGCACTACCGGTTAGAGATTTACCTAGCTGGTTTCCTGCAATGAAGCATCTTTCAGTAAATTCATCACCCGCTTCGATGAATTCACGCTGCTTTTCATATGGATTATATTCAAATAATTTATGCGTTTTTTTGTATTCTTCCTCTTCTTCAAGTAATTCAATTTGCTCTTCATCACTCAATTTATCAAGAATCAGATCAAGATCTTCCACGGTTAAATAACTCTTTTATTCTAGAACGACGTTTATCTCTATCACCCTTGTATTTAGTGATATCTTCTACTTGTGATTGTTCTTTCAAACCAAGATCACGAGCAATAATGTTTGCATTCAGCAGATCAGCGGCTGCGCCAGAGAATTTCTGATCGTAGATAATTTTTTCTGCTTGTGTCGTGATTGCCGAAAAACCATCTTTAGCTCTATAAGCTTGCCAAGTACTATCAGCTATATCTAAAAACAAACAAAGTCCTGAAATTGTCATTGCTCGCATTTTTGATATGTTTGTATGCGTTATTTCTCCCTGATATGAAAATACTTTTTCTTCTTTTAGCGGGTTATTTTCTATCCATTCGAAATATTCACAACATGCTTGCCATAGCTGATCTGGATTTTCAAATACAGGTTTACGCCCGTGACTACTTCTGGCTTCCCAGAATCGATTTCCCTTTGGGGCCGCCATATTTACTCCTTAAACTACTTCAGCAATTGAAATGATGGAGTTTTTATTGACGCATCTTTCATTGTGATAATTACCATAATCTACTCGCCAGGTTTACTGAAAAAGGAGTAAAGCCTCTTTCCCTTTTTGGATTGACTTTTGCGCACGGGCGACAGGGGTACTTTCTGCACCGGACTCATGCTTCTTTCATGATTGCTCCTGTTTCAAATTAATATTTATTTTTAGCTGCACGCTTCGCCCACCGTTTAGCCTGATTGAGACAATCCGCTATCATCTTGCCTCGTTTACTCGCTGGCTGTTTGCGGTAATAGCGAATCGCTTCACTTGTGGCTAAACTTGCTACAGATAGAGAAAAGCCGAGCTTTAATAACTCGGCCTTGACATTCGCTTCGATGAATTGTTCTGGGGTCATACTGAATTATCTCCATTTGGCGTATCATCAAATCCTGGTAGTCTTAATTGAGAAAGTGCCATAATGGTTTTTCTGCTTTACGTATCTTATTCAGATGACGCTTACGTAAGTTCATTAAGTCGCTTCCTTTTCTACCAAAATTGTCAAAAGACCATTTATTCGCAGCAACCAACCTGTTTTGCATTTCGCCAATGGTTAAATCCTTCAATTCATTAATATCGAGAGAGGCTAAAGTTGTTTTATCAATCTCTTCTTTTTCTATCAAATTAAGTACCCATTGAGATAGTTGTATAATTAGATTGAAATTCTTAGCAGCAGCGACTATTTGATGCGTCGTAAAATTATCAAGTACTTTTGATTGGAGAATCAACGCAATCTTATTTCTAATCAATCTCCCAGCTTGACCTAAAAATTTTGATATATCATTAACCTGTAAACTTTTATGACCAGCAAAGGCTGCAACCTCATCATTAGTCGCTTCCTTAAAATATTCAGTCATGTCAAAAACACGCCGAAGAAGGTAAAAGCTCTAAAAACTTAATGAACTCCCATTCATGACTGCTAATAATTTAGTATCTAACGTAATTCCTGAGTCATTTATTTGTTGAAACGTGTCTTTTGAAAAAAACATTGATACTCGATTTTTAGAAGAAATTAGTCGGCGTCGTTCAAATAACTGAATAAGAATATACTTTTGCCCCTTGTGTAGATGCGATGTGAATATCGCCTTAACTTTATCAAGATAATGGAGTTGAGCATTGAAAGTCCCTACTGACAAAGGATTGTCTACTATCTCATTTATACCATCTATATCGGTAAAATCAGCAATATTTAATAATTCTCCCTCATCAGGGCTACAACGCCCATCAAACGGAATAAGCTCAGGCTCGTTACCCCAAAAAGATTCGAATTGCTTACTAAACAATGCCTTTATTTCAGCCTGCAAAGATTGAGTAAGCGGAAATCTAATAATTCGTGCACCTGGAACGTCCGTCAATGCAAAAAGATTCATTAAACCTATTCCTTAATTTGCCACACTAATGTCTAAAACCCCATGCTCCCCAAGTTGCACAACATAATTCACAGTAGTGATGTCATTTATTTTTCTTTTGGTTATCATCAGATAGGTTATCCCATCTGCGGTTTCAACTTCATAAAAATGATAGCCAAACAACCCGAGAACAGGGTTTACCTGAAACGCATGCGTGCTCCACAATACAAACAAAAGCATAACGGCAGCCATAGCCCAAGCACCCAAGTCTGGTGCAGATACACCTTTAAATACCAACGGTAATACATACACGGTAAAAAAACCGATAACTTCTTTATCTGCGCTTTTTGCTTTTTTTATACTTATCGGTAAGCATTCAAGATGCGCGCGTGCTCTATTGACTACAACAATTGCAGTCAATCCGAGAATAAGACATGCCACAAGAGCGATTACTGCAAATTGAAACTTATTACTTGTTACAAACACGTATGTTAATGATATAGAAAGTGGAGCAATAGCAGTAAGCGCAAACAAAATACGTATGAGTCGGCTTAACATATTCCCCCCCTTTCCCTCATTTTTTGAGAGGCTTCAAATCATAATAATATTAGAACTGCTGACCTAAAAATACAACGAACATTTTGAAGGTATAAACCCCACGCTTCCACATGGGGCTATGCACTACTGGCTTATTTACCCTATGGATCATGCGAATTCACAAAAAATGTAGTGCACAAACAAGATATAATTAATTGGGTAACAACACAATTAAAACTGACAGTTAATGTGATTTAATGAGTTTTAAGTCATTACTTCGGCATTGCTTTTGTACTTGATAGAAATTTTCATGAGAACCTAAATTTAAAAGATATAATTCTAAGATATAATTCTAATTTATCTTCTACCCAACTATAACCAAGCAATGTTAACTGTTTATTGAGTTGAAATTTATGTATCCTAAGAAAACTTAAATCACCCCTTTTTTGCTCGCCAATTTTTGGATTATCTAATATTTTTTGAATCTCGTCTTCTACCAAAGAAAGAAGCTGATCGGGTAATTTACTTAATGCTTTTGTGAAACGCCTTGTTTCGTAAACATTAATCTTCTGACTTTTTTGTCCTTCTGACATATTGCGACACCTTACCGTTGTCGACTTCATTTTTAGCCAGCAAAGAATCAAGAATAAAAGCGTAGGGTAAATCCGGATTTTCTTCCGCCATCCGTCCAATCTTAGCCCAATGTTCAATCTGCTTTGGCACGCTTCTACTAAAAGTAAGTGCATGACTCTTCACTTCGCTTACAAAGTCATCATCTAAACGTATACTTGTAGCCATATTCAACCTCTCTAACGCTTTTTATGGAATGCTGCGTTGACGCATTGTCTCGAAACAATAAAAATGTCCGGACAATTAATATACGTCATTTTGCTGCATATAGCAACATATAAGCGCGTAAGTAATTTAAGATTTCTTTGTAACAAAGAAAAACCCCGCAAACGCGAGGCTCATAAGTTAGCTGACGTTGTTGTCATCCTTATCACAATATCAGGATTTTTACGTACGTAAAGTATTTTTATGCTATTTTTGTACATGCGGATCCATCTCCAGTTTTATATTCAACATCATCAACATACCTTCAATCACCCCTTCTGCTTTTTGTAATTTTTTCCCTATATGTCCATCTGAGCAGTGGTGTTCATAGGCTAATTGGATGAACGTTTTACCAAATACATAGTATTCAAAAAGTAAATCGTGAATATCACTATTTTTCTGATTTAGTTTAGCCATACAACTTGAAATAATCATGGCATCATCTTCGCAACACTGAGGTCTTGATTTTATTTTGAGCGGAATGAGTCCTTTAAATCCCACCGCTACAGGTGACCAATACACATCTTCTGTGTTATCAGCGGCCCATGCCCCCCAGCGAGCTAATACCTGCTGAATATCTCGCATTAATTCCCCTCCGGCAAAATATGAATAGAGGCATGGTCTCAATGCCCTGCGTTGAATGTTTAATGGTGGTTTAGTGTGTGGGCGCTATCTCTTCGCCCATTCGAAAGGTAATACCTGCCTGATACCAATCCGGTAAGAAAAACTCAATGCGCCCTGAAAATCCATCAAGCCGCATCGTTTTCATTCGTTTTAGCTCACTTTTCATTTGACGGTAGATTTCATCCATTTCACCCACCTTTAGATTTACAGGGGTATTCGCCAGCATCGCTATTTTGGCAATAGTCATCTCGCCATACGTTATTTCTGCATGCGCGGTAAACTCGTAAGGGTCTTCGCCTAGCTTACGATGACAGCCTACGCAGTGCGAAAAACTATTACAGGGGTGATAACGGGTGGCTTTATGTCGTCTTGATTTGAAGTGTGAGCAGTGCAGTTTAGCGCGTTCATACTGAAAATGTCGTCCGCAATAATCGCATATCCAGTTTGTTCTTTCGCGGACTAATTCAGAGAACACGGCATCGTATTTATCCCTTTTTAGTGCCATTAATATTATTTCTCCCAATAAAAAACCCCTCATTGGAGGGGTAGCAATTAATGATTAAATTTAAGGTGATTGATTATTCTTGCCGTCTCTCAATAAAATTCTCTCCGTTTGACCGATTTTTTTATATAATCCGACAACTCTTAACTTATATAATAAATTTTATGCCAATTACTATTCATCCCAAGGCGGGGCAATTACTACTTTGTGATTTTTCTAAAGGATTTAGAGAGCCTGAAATGGTAAAGGCCTCTGGTCCTGTCATAATACTGTCAGGTTTTATTCCTGGGCGAAAAAACTTAGCAACTATCGTATCGTGTAGTACAGTTAAACCCGATATTGTCAGGAATTATCATTATAAGCTCCCTGACCAATCAACTCCTAAAAGTAAACACTTTATGGGTAGAGACACATGGGTAAAAGGTGACATGGTTTATACTGTTGCCTATCACCGATTGGATCTAATCTACTTGAGTAAAAACCGCGAAGGTAAAAGAGATTATTTTACCCAGCGACTTGGAAAAGAACAAATGAATGAAATATATCGTTGTGTTCTTCATGGGATGGGTATGAGTTTTATGTGTCAATACTTGTAATGGAATAATTTGTTATCTTAATTCTGTGTTGCATAAAAATTTTTCCCTGCTAACATTGCTAATGTCTCCTGCGTTAATCACATTCACGATTAGCTGACAGGCTTTAAGACTACTCTAAGGTGCGTCCATTGTAGCCAGCGTGACAAAAAGCGATTGCAAGCTAAGTCAACGCTGAGAATAACCCCCCTTTTATGGGGGTTTTGCTTTTAATCGCTCATTCATCCTGTGCCTGTTTTAATTTCATATATTCCGAGCTTTCCGGTATCGTCACAAAACAACCGATGCCAATCGCCCAGCATTCCACTTTTTGCATAAAGACATGCATTTCCCCCGTATCAAGTTTTGATGTCCTCTTAAGCGTTCTGACGCGCTCTGGCTCCTGTGTGGTCACATCAATACGCTCTACTACCTCATAACCAAGAAAAGTGTGCTTGAGCATTTCCTTCACCTGCTCAGCGGTAAAATTAGCGTTGTTAGCACACAGATATTTGCTTATCTCTCCGCACCACAAATGAAAAAGTGAATTTTGAGAGAGTGAACGGGTTTTACGGTAAGGCTTGATAATGAGTTGATGCGGTTGGTTTGTTGCGAGGACAGCTTTTAGTGTTTGCCAGCCGGATTGTTTCGTTGATTCGTGGAAGAGTAAGTTATCTTCCATCGCTTAACTTCTCTCATCTCCACCCCTTTAGCGGCATAACCGGTTACCTGTTTCCCCGCTATCCGCTGACGCTTTTTCGTCAAAAAATGGATATGGTCTTCATAAACATAACGGTATTCACCATCGACAAGATGTGTTTAAAAGCTTTCATTGGTTGTTTTGCATACTGCACAAATCGTATTAACTCATTGTTTTTAATTTTTTCTTTTGTGCGCACCTCTCTAATGGCTTTTGAGTTTATCAATTGCATTTGTCGCCCCTAATCTGTTGAGATGGAGTCATTAAAGTTGCAAACATATCTATGTGCTTACTGACTTCTCGCACTGCTTGAGTAGGTGACATGCCTGATTCAATGGCTGATTGAAACGTTGCTTGCTCTATCTTCTGCATACAAAGCAAAACACCCAGTTGTTGCTCATTGGCTTTACTTCGCTCACCTGAACATAAACCTGCTAACCGATTCTCAATGTTTGCCAGATTGATGTAGTGATGTTTCTCCGCACCTAAATCACGTAAAGCATCACGGGACTCATGGTAATGAGGTAAATACTCCCTTCTAATAGGTTCAGCGGCTCGTTTTTTAGCAAATGCTTTTGTGACATCCAGTTTAAATTGCGTCATTTTCTCGTGATTACGTCCACGAACAATGCGACACATAAAATCAAACTGGTTTTCATTGAGTAGAACATACTTATGTTCACGCACACCCAGTTGAACAGTATTTAATCGCTCCGTTTGAAACGGAAGGATGCCAAACTCACGTAAGTTTTTTGAATTCTTTCTAATTAATTCATAAAGATGTTTATGTTTAATACTTAGCCGTTTAGCAAACAGACGACTATCTATTCTTGGCTCCGTTCTATGTTGAATTAAAATACCGGAGTCCTCACTTTGGGCACAAAGAAGCCCTTCACGGTTATTCACCATGCGTTGCATTTTCATATTTTTGCCTATTTGATTTTTATTGGGGTAGGTTTAGCGAAGTACAGTGAAATTTTCTATTGATACTTTTGGCAATTTGTCACGCTTTCCAGCTTTGCCATTGCCAACAGTCCAGTAGTAATCCGTCTTCATAAATTGCATTTTGAACATGGACGGCTGGGATAACATTTTCAGGCAATCCTGTTCTGATAGTGCTTTGTCGCTAAAGCGATACCAATGCACAGGCTCGCCACCATCTTTAACAAGGGTTGCTTCAATTTGGTATTTCATTGAGGGAGTTCTGATTATTTGAAGATATTGAAACTGGGTTCAATCTCTAGATACATTGTTGTTCATCCAAACCTGGTCATAGTCACTGTTTGGCATGTTGGCGATGTAATTGTATGGACTTGTATTTTCTTCTGCTAAAAATTGATGCGCCTGTTTATCCAAATACAATGAGATTTTTCCTTCCCACCCTTCCCCATTTCGCTGTTTTTCCAGACACAATATGGAAGCGGGCTCTTTTAAATATTCCTGCTCTTTTTCAGTTAGTATTTGACTAGCCTCTAGTTTCTGTAACGCTCGTTCTCTGCGTTTATTTCGCCAGATGATGAAAAGGTTATCGGCAAGGTCAGTGATTGAACCTGAGCCTTTTACGTCCATTTTTCCTGTGGGTTTTTCTTCACTTTCCGATTTACGGCTGTGTGTCACTAAAATAACATGACTTGAAGTTTTGTTTTTAAAATCACACAAGGCATCCATGAAGGCTTTTTGCCCATTGTAATCATCATCGGCAAGCCCACACTTCATCAGGCTGTCAATGATAAACAGATTGATACCATATCGGCGGTTAGCATATCTAAATATTTCCAGTAATCGTGATGATTTCGCTGTCCCTGTTAAGCCAAACAACCAGAGCCTATCGTCATAAAACTTAAAGGCAGATTCTATTTCTAATTGTGAGGGTAATTTAGCGCATGTTGCCTGACGAGTTAGGCGCTTTAGAAACGTGGCGGGTTTTAACTCAAACGAAGCAACACAGGCTCTCATTCCCTGACGCATCGATTCACACAGAATATGCCCCAATATTTCACTCTTACCGTGTCCATTGACCCCATTGAGTAGCGTTAACTCAGATTCACGATAACTAAAATGGCGATTTAATGACTCCCAAGGTGTCTTGAACAAATATTCCTCTCTACCGTAGAATGCATCCAGCGTACTCTGATAAAAATCTCTCGCTGTGCAGAGTTCTTCAGGGTCAAAATAAGCGGCTGTTTCAAGGTAGTGTACAATTTCCTGTTGTGTCAGGCCAGCCTGTAAACATTCGTTAATGTCCTTGTGGGGAAATTTAACTAAACGACACCGATATTCCCCTAATCGACGAGCAATTTCCAAGGCGGCCTGTTGCCCCACTTCGTCATTATCCATTGACAACCAGATTTCAGTAAAGCGGTCAAGATTATGAAATTCATACTCAATCCACTGTTGTTTTGCCCCACTGCCGCCACCAAAGGGAACCGACAATGCGCTTAACCCGTACTGATGATAACTCATGCAATCAATTTCACCCTCGCACAATATGACTGCACGAATCGCTTTAGGTAACGCTTGCCAGCCAAACAAACAAGGTTCACAATCCGCTTCAACTGAAATGACCTTCTTCCCACTGGGTCTTACTGTGCTAATCCGTTTTACCTGTATCAGCTCGCCTTCTCGCTTGTAAGGGAAGGCTATCGCGGGTATTTCTTTGTTTGCTTCAGCTGACCAAACAACGGCATCACTGACTTGGAATTCTTCTGCCGTTTTGCGGTCTATGCCTCGTGATTGAAGATATTCGTAACAGTCTTTTGGTTTACGGACGGTTTTCTTCAGTGATGCGGGTTGTGGGCGTTTAAACTGTTTTTTCCGTTTTGCTTCAAATGCACCGGATTCATCCACTATCCCTAGAAACTGTTTTGCCTCTGCCATCGCCTGATGCAAACTACAGTCCCTGACCTGAATCCATAAATCGAGTAAATCCCCCTCTGTTCCCTCAGCAAAATCTGACCAAACCTTTTTGCCAGACAGATTAACTTTTAAACTTTTCCTCTGCTCACCATGCACAGAGCCAGCCACCCACTCATGCCCCTCTTTTTTGCCTTCAGGTAAGAGATATTTAGCCACTCTGACAACATCAAGCCATAAGCGCTCAGATAATTCCGTAATCGTTATCATGCTTCCCTCAGATTAAATTTATCAAAACCGTATTGCACAATGCCAGCACTTAGCCAGCCGTAGTTATACCCACGGATGAGTATTGATTTGATAATTGATTTCATGATGATTTTGTTAGAAAAATACCAAGCCGTTACTAACGGTAAACGTTGATGTGGTTGTTGCTTGAGGTTTGGTTGAATGGGATTGTATTACCGGTTTGTCATCCAGCCAGCGTTTGCCATTGAGGTAAGTGGCAGGATGTAATTTTTCAAAGCCAAATTGTTTAGCCTGTAACCTCGAACGGATATCAGCCACAAGAAATTCTGCAAACTGCTCAGGTGTTTCCCCAGTCTCCTTCCGCCACAACTTGAATTGTGTTTTGAAAGCTGATTTGGCGGATTGCTTACCCACTTTGCGCTGAACCTGTGGCCAGAATATGCCTTCAAACGCTAAATCAATTGGATTTTGATTTGCTTTTGCAATTTCAGAGTCTGTTTTTTTAACCTCAGATCGAACGGGTTCGATCAATATGTTTTTATTCTTTGTAGTAATCTCTGTAGTAGTCTCTGTATACGTCTTACGTTTCAACGTAGGGGGTGTTACGTTTTTTCGTAGGAGCTATTACAGAAACTGATTCTAGTTCAGGGTGATTATTAACCCATTGTGTGGCGTTAGTTATCTCATCAATGCGTGCAGGAACAGGTTCAATAAACAAAACATTACAACAAGCCCCGGTTGAAGTATTAATTGTACGGAGTTCTAGGGTAATAATACCTTGCGATTTCAATCGCTTTAAGGCATCAGTCACTTCTCGTTTTGTAAATCCGAACTGATCAGCAAAAGATTGATAACTACGCTGTAATTTGTCACCCTGAAAACGCTTGCGCCAGCCTTTCAGTTCGCCCGTACATTCGTCTCTGATTTCAGTTGGACGATACCAGTAAATAATTTCAGACAGTAGAACAATAGCGGTGCTATCAGGCTTTCCACTTGGCATTTTGATATGATGCCACCAGTTAGCAGGGATAACATTACCAGACAGATTTAGACGCCCAATTTGGTTAACGGTCTCGGTTGGAGTAAGATGTTTCATTGATTACCTCTAATTGATTCTTGACGATGTTTAAGCCTTAATTTTGCATCTTCTAATGCAGCTTTGAGCTTCTTGGCGGCTAATTCTGTGAAAGAGTGATTGACCCTCTCTCGAATAATGTTTTTATGGATATTTGACTGGTAAAATCGTCGTTTTTTTGGCATAATGACCTCGCTGAAATTGAAAGAAAAAAAGGGAAATTCGGTGTTTCCCTTCTCCTTGAAATACTAATTAAATACAACCCTCGACTTGACATTTAGAGGCTTCATCGTTTTTTAACCTTGAAGCTTCTTTTTTTGGCAATCTCAAATGCTCCAGCATGTCTATCAGCTTGCGTATCTCTTCACCTGATATATTCGTTATGACTAAATCCTGCTTCGGTGAATCGTAGCCAATGCAATCAAGCAATTTTGCCATCTTCGGAATTATCCCATCCTCTGACTGCCATCTCGTGATTTGAGAGGGATTTACGCCAATAGCCTGAGCAATTCTTATTGCTGAATGTGCCTGAATGCCATTGCGTATTTTGGCTTCAATGTTTTTTGCATTTGATTTGCGTGTAATCGTGGTTTCCATGTCTACACTTAATCTATAAGTTTCAGATAATAGTTATCCCTCCCGATGGGCTGGGAATTTATAAATCTCCCAATTTCAGGGAGGCCAGGTTGTTAAAGAGCGGTGTAGCTAATAAATCGTAATTATCTGTTATTCACTTTCAGGATGAGGGAATAACTTTGGTAAATCAGGTCTAAAACGGTAAGCGGGAACTTTACCTCCCGTGACTTCAACTAAATCAGGTACAGATTTGGGAGATACTGGTTTTTTACCATTTAACCAATCGCAAATAGTTGATTGAGCCAATCCGCATTTTTTTGCTAATGCTTTCTGACTTCCGGCTATTTTAATAGCAGTTTCTATTCCATAATTTTTCATTAATCGAATATCCTATAGATAAAACCGATTATAAGAATCAATCAATAAACTGTCAATCGTATTTGCTATTTTGCGTATATATCGTTCATGCGATATTATTTGATCAAATATCTTCGAGGGGTTATTCAGGTGAGCTTTTCAGAGAGACTCAAGCAAGCAATGCAAGAAAAAGGATTTAGTCAAGGCGCTTTAGCTAAAGCTGTCGGAATGGCTCAATCAAGCGTATGGCGACTGACGAGTGGCGGCGCATTAGGAACAAAAAAACTAATAAAAATAGCAAAAGTTTTAGATGTTAATCCTGAATGGCTTTCAGATGGTATTGGAAAAATGAAAGCGCATGAAATTAAATCTAATAATCAATTGACTATTGATTCTGTATCGTATTACAAGGACAGGGATAAGGCGTATGAAAAAGATAATGATAATATTTTAAAACTAAAATTATATAACCGCATTGAGTGGGTGCTTTCCCCTAGCGTTAGGGGTGAAGAGGACACTTATTCTGTGTTTTTAATACCTAAAAATATAGTTGAGGAAACCAATAGCTCAATTAAAGATTCAATATCAATAATTGCACCTGATGACAGCATGTCACCGATTATTCAGGAAAATTCTACCGTTGCACTAGATACAAGCATAAAAGATATTAAAAATGGTAAGATTTATTTAGTATCTTATGGTGGTGTATTTATGATACGTGCACTTTACAGTTTACCTGAAAAGAAAATCAAATTAAAAAATTATAAATCTGATGATTACCCAGAATTAATCGTTTCTGCATCAGAGCTACTAATAATAGGGAAAGTCTACTATGTAGCAGGTAAAATCGATTAAACACATAATCAGCCCACTATACAAGTGGGTATTAGTAGCCTTCAACCAATTTATATATTCCAAATCTACTTTTCATTTCAAAAATTAACGATAATCGCTTTTTAGATAAAAAACACTATATTATCATTTAGTTATTTAAAATTATTAATTTTAATCGTTTTTACGATTAACAATTAAAATAGAAAAACCTATTATTAACCCCATCAACTCACTGCAACAGGCAAACGCCAGACAAGACTCCGAGTTATCTGAAACGTTGCCAGACGTTGCTAAGTAGCCAGCCTGAGGCGTATGAACATGAAGGCAAGTGACGACCGTTAAGCCGTACCGCTCTTTAACACTCTTTCGCTGAAAAAGCGTAACCATAAAACACCCAAACAGTCGGTTTTGGGGTGTGTGAAATAGCCAAAATACAGTCATTAAGTTAAAACCAACACCAGGGCACTATTAATATGACTGTAAATTTGACTTGTTAGCTTTATCACACACCACCAAAACCCATTGTCAGGAGGTCATATGTGTAACTTTCATGGTTATGATAATGCTCGCCGTCGTCGACATGAGCGTAGAAGCGCCAAGCAAGCAGCCTATCACTATAACAAAGCGCTTAATATGGCATTAAAAGCAGCGTTAAATCCAAGTAAACCCTCTCAGCAACAAACAACACCAAACACTAAACGCCCTATTCTTTCACTGAAAAGAAAAGTGATAAATCGTGTAGAAAAAGCTATATCAATTCGTCCTACTAAAGTTTATGACGCATTCGATAATTGCTGCTTGCCTAAAGTAGCTTTGTACAGCGCTAAAAAGTTTAACAATAAACCTAAGTCTAATTTTGGAGTCACCGCTAACTGCTAATTGCTAAAGGGGTTAAAATGATTTTGACGGTAGATAAAAAAGCGCTTCTCAGTGCAATGATTTTTCAGGCTAAATGTGATGTCAGATATTATCTTAACGGCATTTGTTTTGCCCCTGACAATAAACTTTATTCGACTGACGGTTATCGAGTTTTTATTGGCGAGCATGAGACTGAATCGCTACATGAAAGCGTGATTATTTCAATTAAAGGCGCAAAATTTACTCGCTTTGACAAGGCACAAATTGATACCCACTCTGGAATTGTGACTTATTTTGATGAAGATGAATTACGTGTTGGTGCAGTAATCTGTGAGGTTATTGACGGGGAATATCCTAACATAGAGCAAGTGATACCAAAGGAAAATAAACCTGTTTCAATCATTGGCTTTAATGCGAGTTATCTCGCAGATATACAGAAAGTCGCCAAGATTTATAACCCCAAATACCAATCAATAAAAATTAAACCTAACGGTAATGACAATGCATCAATTGTCGAATTAAGCGAGAACGTGTCCGTAATCATTATGCCGATGAAGATCTAATTACCGTTTGACCTCCTCCTCGTACTTTAGGGCGAGGAGGAGGTCAACGATTAGCACAAAAATAGGAATATTTTCCAATGGAATCAGAAGAAAGCTTCTTGCGATAGAAAGTTGTTCCAGTCATCAGGCTCCATGCTTCATACTCAAGAGACTCAGAAGCCCATTTCTCTTTGTCAGCATTTTTACCTGTGCTTCAGCGAGAGATTGCTCAAGGAGCAGTATAGACTCTTGTTTCTCGTTAATAGCCTCAAGTAACTTTGTATTTTCCGATTGTATATCGTGGAGTTTTTTCTTTATTTTTTCTTTTCATCAAAGAAACAGGTAAGCTGCTTGGCGCACTCGTGAAAATATTCTGGATTAATTGTAAAGTAATCTGAATATCTTGTACTTAAATGTTTTGTAACATCGTAGATAATGTTTTTTTCAATTAATGAGTTAATTATCAAATCTCCACGGTTACCGCCTAAAAATTTTTTACGGGTATCTACAAACATTGCCAAATAGGTTTTTTCTTCATATGAAAGATTAGCTATTTGAAAAGCAATCTTATTTTTATGGTTAGCCAGTTTTCTATTATCTATAATTAAAGCTAATTCCATTTTAAATAACTTGACCACTCTTTGTGTATTAAGGGCAAGCACAAAAGAAAGCGCAAAAACAAACACATGCCAAACATGAGGTATTCCAATCTTTGCATTAACACTCTGTCCCCAAGATTCAGGGCTGAGCATTAATAGTGAAACCCAAATAATGACAAACCACATAACCCTCTCCAGAGGTTCGCTATTAATAACACGACCAATGATCGCTAAAAGCTCCATTAATTATTCTCAATTAGTTGGGGTGAATTGATTATACATGATTTCATTCGTTGGGGAACGATGAAACCACCTTGCCTGACGTGGTTAAAAGCAGGCAATTAAATTATATTTGCAATCTTTCATTGCAATAACAGGTTCAAATGGGAAATTTAAGGGGATAAAAAATGACCATCGATTGCGAAGATAAAAGAATTATATTCAAAGAAAGTGCTGATTGCATCAGCCAATACGCTGATCACTTTGGCTATTCATCTTTCGGTGACACTAAGAATAGAATTGGCTCAATATCATTTTTTAAGCATGTAATAGAATGGATCGATGATGAAAATACCAGACTGACAAGAGAAACAATTGCAAATATTAAAATGCCTGAAGAACAATTTCTAAGGCTAGCTGAATATATTATAGAGCAGCGTGAGAAGTCAAAAAATGAACAATAATAAAATCCAGATTTGTATTTAATTAAAGTTTAATCCCATCTAGATGAAAGCTTTATTATAATCAAAGAGGAATAATACTCATTAATTTTATACTGATTTTTATCTTGCTGATAGGCTAATGTGCCCAAATCAATCAGGATCCCTTTTTGAACCAATGTTTCTATCAGCGGGTTATTCCTATTGAATTTATTTACTGGGTACTTCAAATCTAAAAACAGACAAATAAAGTCTTTCTCATCATCCGTTAATTGGTCTATATATTTTTCGGCTTTACGCTTATATATCCAATTTAACAGTGAGTAATAAAAAGGCTTTATAAAATTGTAGGTGGCGCCGAGAATGGAAGACATAACATAACTAACACAAAATAATAGAATGTAGTACATCCAATAATTTGGAATAATTTCAGGATTGTAAAAATTTATCCATTCTTTTATCTGTGTTGGTGTAATAATTATTAATATTATCAAGATAATAAGCATATAAATCAATCGGTTTAGTGTTATTCCTTGCAGGAAGAAACGAACAAATTCCTGCCACCAAGTGTTGTTCATAGGCTTAATTTTCTCACTCTGTAAGGGTGAGATTATTTTAGCTCATATCTCCCTGTAGGGGTACAGGAGAAACCACCGAGCCTGATGTGGTGAAAAGACAGGCAACTAATAAATTCAAGGATGTGTGAATGCGGCTCTGCGCCCGTGGGACAGTCAACACTATAAATTATCTTTCAAATAGCTAAATAGAGTTTGATTGCGTTTACCCGTCCGTCATGACTGTAAGCGGACACCGAGAGGCACTCGGCATACATCCTATCTCACACAAATGTATAAGACCTAATCAGGTCTTTTTTATTGCCGAAATTAAGGGTAAAAAATGAACAGCGATGAATTAAGAAAAATACTTGATGAACATAAAGTTTGGGTAGAGTCGCATGGCGAGGATGGATCTAAGGCCAACCTATTTGAAGCCAACCTATATGGAGCCAAACTACGTGAAGCCGACCTACGTGGAGCCAACCTGTGTAGAGCCAACCTATTTGAAGCCAACCTATATGGAGCCAAACTACGTGAAGCCAACCTATATGGAGCCAACCTACGTGGAGCCAACCTATTTGAAGCCAACCTGCCAGAGTTTACATTTATGATCATCGGTGAAACCTATCCAATCACAATCACAAATGGAGAATATCTGCGTGCTGGATGTCAGCATCATTCGGTAGAGAAATGGCGGCAATTTACAAAAGAAGAAATCTCAGGGATGGACGGTAGAAAAGCACTTGAATTCTACCCTCGTTTACTTGACATTCTGGATTTTTACTTGGGTAAAGGTGAACGCCCTGACTGGTTAAACCAAACAGCGCAATAAGAAGGAGTCTGCTCATGAAACTCGATAATCCACGCATTGTAACAGCGAAACATCTCAATATGGGCAATTTGGTTGGAGTAACTAATGGTAGTCGTCATTTGAGCGATGCAAAATACTTAAGCAGCATTGATATATGGAATGACGACGACATGGAAACAAGAACTTTCAAGGAAATTATACAGTGCTTAACAAAAGAAAATGAGCGTCTTAAAAAAGAGAATCGAAGGCTGATGAAAATATATCGTGAAATTGGCGGGCTGTGCAGGACTTGAACCTGCAACCGAAGAATTAAATCCCCTGCTATACCATTCAGCTAACAGCCCAATGATAATTATAGTGCAAGAATTAGAAGAATTTCAGTATTGCCGTTGCAGCACTAATAGTCACAACGATTACACCACCAAGTTTTAAAAGTAATCCAGTAGCAATAGTTTCAACGTCTTTACGAATCAACGCTATCTGACCATCAGTTTTCTCAAAACGTAAATTCATCTCAGCAGATAAGTCTTTGCGAACATCAGCTATCTCAGCAGATAAGTCTTTACGAATATCGGCTATTTGAGCTTCGTTTTTTTCAAAGCGAGCAACCATATCTTTACGTACGTCTTCTAAATCTCTTTTGGTGGCTACATCTGCAACCTCATGCGATCTACGTACGACAAGTGAAATGGCTCTGGCTTGTTCTCTGGAAATGCCAGCACTTTCTAGTTCTTCCGATGCTTGTAGTGCATCAAATGCAACTTGACCCATAGGGAATCCTCCTTTTTGGTAAGTATAACGGATTTCAGGTTCAATCTGCAAAATCTTTCACGTTAATACCTTCATTCGTTTCATTACGGAGAAATATTTTTATGTCAAAATTACATCAACTGATTGCAATAGAAACTAATAGTATTAATGGCGAAACTGTCCAAACTGTTAATGCCCGTGATTTACATGCGTTTTTGGAAAGTAAGCAGGAGTTTGCTAATTGGATAAAAGATCGCATTCAACAATATGGTTTTATTGAACATCAGGACTTTTTGATAAATTTATCAAAAACCCCAAATGGAGGCCGTCCAGCAAAGGAATATCATATTTCCCTCGATATGGCGAAAGAACTATCCATGGTTGAGCGCAACGAAAAAGAGAAACAGGCGAGGCAGTACTTTATTGAATGCGAAAGACAGGCAAAAACTGCTACACATGTTATTCCACAAACACTTCCTGAAGCACTACGGCTTGCCGCTGAAATGGCAGAGAAAGTTCAACACTTGTCGTTAGTTAACAAAGAGCAAAAAACCGAAATCGATAGTCTTAAAAACCTGTTCCAGGTTGGCATGTCACCTGTTCAGTTTTGCAAACAACTTAATGGCGTGAACATCAACCAGGTAAATCTATTTCTAGAATCGCGTCATTTTCTCTACGATGCAGAAAAGGATATCTGCAAGCCCCATGTTTGGCGTGTTCACTCCTATGCGAGAGATACGTATCTAACCGAATCACCTTTTATCATGACAAACGATTACGGGCAACGCCAGTGTTACAAAGTTGTTCTGCTAAAAAAAGGCGCTGCATGGCTATATAACCAATACCTCAAAGGTAAGCTACCAATGAAGAAAGACTGGAACGGTGAATTCACCCACGACAAATATAGTCAGGTGGCATAAGATGACGATGAATCAGGACGTTATTATTGCTCGTATCATTGCGGCATCCAAAGATATTTTTACCTGTGAAAAATCCATTGTGACGCTGAAAGATATTTATCATTCTGCTATACGCCAATATTTACTCAAAAATGGTGACCCTAGAGCGAATTGTGGTTCACTTAGCCCAGAAAAACCGGAATACGAAGGGGTCATCAAATATACAAAGCCTCACTATAGAGCGTTAATGAAGAAAAAGCGTGAACTCTATAACGCGCATCGCCGCCACCGCAGAGCAACACAGACACTACTCAAATATCAATCAAAGAAAACGGACGAATAAAGACCGGATTCTACAAATTAATCCCATCTAAATATCAATTAAGGTTTAAAAACATGAACCAGCTTAAACAGCAGGAGCTTCGCTATATCTTAAATAGTGACAGCTTCTCTCGGAAAGAATCCATAAAAAATATCCCCACCTTGCTAATCATCGCGTTGGCAAGCCTCGTTTTACTGTTAGCAAGATAGGAATAACCCATGACTTTATTTGAATTGACTCAGTTGCTCAAGGAGCAAAGAAAAAGCAATGAGCTTAAGGAGCATAACAAGTATGAACATCAACGTGAAGTGCTTGGACAACAAAACGTTCCTATCAGCTGGCAGGATTTTCGAGGAGATTTTACATGAAAATGCCACGATTGACTGATGATAAGAGATGTAAGTCGAAAGAGGAAGCTATTGCTTATGCAATGCAACAAATAGAGGTTATCAAACAAGGTAAAGAACCCTTATCGCCGTCAATGAAAGAAAAACGTCAAGCAATGGAAATGTACGATAAAGAAGCAAAAGAAATAGAAAAACTAATAACCAAAACATCGACAAATTACCAACCGATAAATACAGAAAATAAAAAATACAACCCTTTCATTGGTCAAGAACTAAGAGATGGACCGTTCGGTGGAAAAATCAGAGGTGATTAGATATGGGAACAGCAACATTAATATTAGGTGAGTCAGGAACAGGAAAAAGTACCAGCTTAAGAAATCTTGATACAAGTAAAACGTTAATCGTTCAATGCATAAATAAACCGCTGCCATTTCCCACTAAACAATGGAAATTAAGAAATAGCGCTAACCCTGATGGCAATGTATATCGTACTGACCAAACCGATAATATCGTAGCCGTTCTTAAAAAAGCGCCACATGAAATTATTGTTATTGATGACTATCAGGCTGTGATGGTTAACGAACTCATGGCAAAGTGCAATGAAAAAAGAGGGTATGACAAATTCACATCTATTGGTAAGAATGCCTGGGATGTGTTTAGAGCTGCTGGCGAGGGTTCAGCGCGCCGGCGTGTTTACATCTTGTCTCACACTCAAACCGATGACTTCGGCAGCGTTCGGATGAAAACGGTCGGTAAATTAGTTGACTCAACACTCGTACCCGAAGGGTATTTTACTATCGTTTTGCGAACACATGTATCAAACGGCTCTTACTCTTTCTCAACTCAATCAAATGGCAGTGATTGCTGCAAAAGCCCTATGGGAATGTTTGATTCTCAGCTCATTGAGAATGACCTGAACGAGATAGATAAAGTTATCTGCAACTATTATGGCATCACGCCACAACAAGAGGAAAATAAAGTATGAATCACAACGTTATTTTTACTTATACAGAAGAATCCGCCCTTGCTGCTTATCAGGGAGGCTTCATTAATGAAACAGGCGCATATGTAATCACTATTACGGAGGCTAAATTAACAAGAAGCGAAGGAGGCGCAGAGTTTATTGAATTCTCGGGTGAATCTGAGGATGGGAAAAAAGTTAACTATCTGAGTATTTGTTGTAAGAAAAATGACGGCACAGTCAACAATTTTGGTCAGAATATGGTCAATGCCATTATGGGATGCGTCGGTATTCAGCGAGTCACCTCGGTTGTTCACAACAATAACCTAGTTGCACCAGAATTTCATGGCAAGAAAGTAGGACTTGTTTTACAAAAAATTCTGAGAACAAAGAAAAATGGTGATGAAAGTTACAGCTTTGATATCCGTATGCCATTTGTAGCAAACACTGGGCAAACGCTTTTAGAAAAAGTTGAAAACAAACCCGCTCAAGCTGTTAAAAATCTATTACGCACTCTGAAAGATAGAGACGAGCGTAGACCAACTAATACGCCAGTAAGCACTGAACAAGTAAATGATGAGTTTACCCCTTTTTGGACGCAGGAGAAATCACCATGTGGATTTTAATCTTAGCCATGTACGCCAGCCCTTACGCATCAAGTAACGTAGCCAGCCTTCATACTCAGGAATTTGACACTGAAAACATGTGTCAATTCGCCGCTAAACAGTTTGAGTGGGAATTTGAAACTTTCAAGGATATCAACGCCAAAGCGATTTGCGTTAAGAAATAAGCTAATTATATCGGAGGTTCAACCATGAAACTTAACATCATCAAATTACTAATCACGACATTATTGTTTATCAGCGCAGCGTTTGCCTTCGAACTGATAGTGGGACATCTTGCACATGCCGATGCCGTCATTGACCCGCAAATCAGGTTTAAACGTGGCGAATTAGGCAATATCCATTTAGGCGGGCAAGAGCTACTGGTTATTAGCATCATGCTAGTGCCAGCTCTTATGGTTTATTTGGGGGTATTCCTCGACACATTGAAGAAATAGTCACAAAACAAGAAGTCATTACCCCACCTAGCTTATTCCACTTAATTAATAC
Organism: Arsenophonus endosymbiont of Crataerina pallida; assembly: GCF_964020125.1. Taxonomy (NCBI): domain Bacteria; kingdom Pseudomonadati; phylum Pseudomonadota; class Gammaproteobacteria; order Enterobacterales; family Morganellaceae; genus Arsenophonus; species Arsenophonus endosymbiont of Crataerina pallida. Next base: position 2,558,684 of record NZ_OZ026540.1, read on the forward strand.
TCATTCATCAATTTTAATATTGAAGGATAACTACATGAAAAATTTAATAAATATACAAAATGTTATGCTTCCTAACAGTGAAACAATAGACTCGCAACAATTACTGTTCATGGTTAACGAAACACGAAAAGAATATGGTGAATCACCTATTAGAAATAACGTCTTTATTGATCGCATTAAAGATGAACTTGAAGGAGAGACCTACAAAATTTTTGTAGGTCAAAAAAACGGCGCTGATATTGAAATTATCGAAATGACGCTTAAGCAAGCCCTCCGCGTTGCCGCCCGTGAATCTAAAGCGGTTCGCCGCTCGCTAATTGATAAACTGGAGCAGCAAAGTAAACCACAAAGCGCCAATGAAATTATCGCGGCAATGGCATTAGCTAACGTTGCACAGGAGCGTCGGTTAAAGAGTATTGAACATCAGGTAGAGCAAGTCTCAGAAGAAATCGAACATATCAAACAAGGCACTATCCCAGCCGGTTTCCAAAGCTATAGCTATCTGAAAACAAAGTATGGCTTGAGTGATGCCAAATGTCGGCAATTAGTCATGGCGTGGAATGTGCCTTGCAAAAAGTGCCCCATGTTGCGCCAGGCGGCCAAATTACCCAAATGTCAGTGGTTGATGAAGCAGCCTTTAGAAGTGCACGGCATAACATGATGCTTCAGGCTGAGAAACGTGGCAGTCAGTGGTATCATCCCAAAATGGGGCGCTTTGCTATTTCAGAATAGGAAACTAAATAATGACTGATTTTGTGCCGATATCAACCGGTATTTTTAATGAGAAACAAGGATGTTTCACTTATGCCGATGCTATCAATATGCTCGACTCTGGTAAATTTGATAACGATTTAAAATCTGGATGCACGCTTGTAGGAGCCATATCCAAGGGATGGGAGCATAATTACTTTTCACCCACCGTAGACCAACGTGTAAGTATTTGGCGCTGGATAGTGGCCACTTGCTTTATTATCGAGCAAACCAAAAAGAACGGGATAGTTGAAGTTCAAAATGAGGAGGGTAGCATCGATATTGCGGCGCTTTACGCGAACGACACATCATCAATAACCATTTACCCTGCGGCTGAACGCTTTGCTTTAGCTAATCATGTTGAAAGCATTGCTATTGAGAAGTATGGCAGAGAGCAAGGGCTGGAAATGGCCATCAGGATGTATAACGGTTTTATTACGACTACACCTGAAGACGGGATGATTTTATCTGATTTTGGTCGTGAAAGTCTGACAACGCTCCATGAAGACTATTTAAAGATGCTGCAAGATGAAGGTATACCATTACCTGTCATGGTTCACTAGCAATTACTCAAGAAATCAACCGCTATTTGGTATTTCCGAGCAACTTTAAAAAAGACCAGCGCAAGGCTGGCCAACACCAGGGAAAATGTTGCTGTTAACCAACACACAACAGAAACAATACTACCATAAGTAATTGAATTTGATCAAATTTTGATCAACATTTACATTCATGTAATCAATAACCGGAGAAATACTATGAATAACATCCATGAATACAGAACAACGTTACATCATGTCAAAGCAGGGATGCAGGTTATTTATCATGGTGAGATGATGACAATAATCAGGTTGCGGGAGAAGAAATTAACAAACAAAGGATTGATATATCAATTTGATACCGATGGAGAAAGTGGAACATTAACCGGAAATGGCGGTAATAAAATCACTGTGTTAGAAAAAATAGACGACTTGCATAAAAGTAAAAGTTGGTATGTTTAGGAGATGAAGTGAAGTATGACCTGATACTCGCAGACCCACCCTGGCAATACCAAAACAAAGCATCAAACGGCGCAGCACACAATCACTACAACACCACTGACTTTTACGCCCTCACCCGATTACCCATAGAAACCATCGTTAATGATAACTCCGTACTCTGCATGTGGTACACGGGGAACTTTGCGCTGGAAGCTATCCGGTTAGCAGAAGCATGGGGATTTAAAGTCAAAACCATGAAGGGATTTACTTGGGTCAAGTTGAATAAGTTAGCCAAAGAGCGGATTTCTAAAGCTATCGAAAAAGCCAAGCTGTCTGATGCTGATGACTTTCTGGCATTACTCAATGCTGAAACACGCATGAATGGCGGTAATTATACCCTCAGTAATTCAGAAGATTGCTTAATTGCCATCAAGGGGAAAGGACTAGAACGCAAGGACGCTTCCATCAAACAAGTTATCTACGCCTGTCTCGGTGAACATAGCCAAAAACCCAAGGAAGTCCATTACCGATTAGAGAAGCTCTACGGTGATGTGAAACGTATCGAATTTTTTGCTCGCGACAAAGTGCAGGGGTGGGATATGTGGGGCAATGAAGCGCCTGAGAATAGTGAGAGTTTTTGAATGAGGATAAATAAACATGATTACTTTAGCGGAATGGAATGCAAGGAGGGACAGACCTCGCCGAATGGATACCGTCAGAGGTTGGGTTAGAAATGGGTTAATCCAACCTCCCCCTATCAAGGATGGAAGGGAATATTTAGTTGAAGAATATGCAATCAAAGTTAACGGCATTAACGAAATTAGTAATCAAAGTATGTTGCTGCAAAGGATAGGTCATGACCAGAATCAGAAAAATAAAAAATCGGGATTTGCCCCCTAACCTGTACAAAAGAAAAGGGTATTATTCCTATAGAGACCCACGTACCCGGAAGGAATACGGTTTGGGTAGAAACAAAGCCTATGCAATTAACGAGGCTATCAGTGCGAATCAGTTATTGCTCAATTCAGAGAAAATAAAACCTCTAACAGAAAGGATCGATGGACAGGGAAATGTCTATTTTCATGAGTTTTTAGAAAGATATGAAGATATATTGAAAACAAGAGGATTAAGAGAGAAAACATTAAAAGACTATCGACAGAGAATAGGTGTAATCAGAAAAGGATTCATTGATACGCCGATACAAAACATAACCACAAAAAATATTGCGGATTTTCTTCATACCTTTATTCGTGAAGGAAAAATAACAACAGCAAAAATATTGAGAGTATCTTTGATTGACTGCTTCAAGGAAGCATTAGCTAGTGGTTTAGTACAATTAAATCCTGCAGAACTAACAAAAACACCAAAAATCAAAGTTCAGAGAGCAAGGTTGTCTCTTGATGACTTTAATACTATTTTGAGTTTAATAAATGACGATCATCATTGGTTGAGTCAAGCAATGAAACTTGCTTTAGTTACGGGGCAAAGAGTATCTGATATTGCAAAAATGAAATGGAAAGATATATATGATGGGAAACTATGGATTGTTCAACAAAAAACCGAAACTAAAATAGCAATTCCATTGGATCTTGAAATTGAGTCTACAAAATTAATCAATATTTTGAAGAACATTAATCATGTAGCTGACTTTAGTTATCACAAAAAATAAAAAACAAATTACAGCAGTAAGAATATCAACCGAATTTACAAAATTTAGGGATAAAACAAAATTAGCATGGGACGGCTCGCCTCCATCTTTTCATGAGATAAGGAGTTTGTCAGCAAGATTGTATACAGAAAAAAATGGAAGCGAATTTACTCGTAAATTATTAGGCCATAAGTCAGCAGAAATGACAGCTAAGTATCAAGATGATAGAAACAATAGTTGGATTGAGATTTAAAAAATATAGTGAGCAAATTGTGAATTATAGTGACAATAACCTTGTATCTGTCTGATAAATAATGATTTTAATTTCAGTTAACTACTCCATAAAAAGGTAGATCATATGCGGGAATATTGAGTCCGACAAATCCAATAAATTGCTTCTGTGCTCGCAACTCTACCGCCCACAATCCCCAACCTTGCTGTTGGATAAATTTCTGTCTAATACTTTCAATGAAAGCATCACTTTGTTTTTTTGAAAGTAAGTGTGGGAAATAACGCATAACATCAGGATCACTATTAAGACGATAAAAAGGGAGCCGATCAGCTTCTCGCCATTCCCTTAAAATTAAACGAGGAGTCTTTAGGATAATAACCATGCATTACCAATTGAAAAAGATTTTACTATCAATATAACACAGCATTCTATCACGTTAGCAAAAATGCTCAATTACTTTTGGGTATCTCTTCAATGGCTTCTAATTTTATTACTTTTTCCGATTGATGCTCAATTTTTTCAGATTGGCCTATAAATATACCACCACGCTTAATTGACATATGACTGACTCGACTGATCCCTCGCAATTCACCATGTTCCAGGATATCCAGGTTATTTCCCAAGCAAGCTCCATCAACCAAACCATCAATAATCATATCCGGCGCTTCAATTTCACCTTCAATTTTTCCACCTTGCATGATGTGGATAGTGCCTTCAGTTACTGTGACGTTACCTTTAATATGTCCCCAAACATGAATATCACCTGAAATAGTAACGTTACCTTTAAAAAAACTCTCTTCTGAAATAATTGTTACCTCTTTTTGTTTAGGATCACTTTTCATTACAAATATATTTGTATTGGAAATATCTGACTTTTTATTTCTAAACATCGTGAATAACCTCACTCTTATAAAGATAAATAGCAGGATAAGAACGAATGAAAAAACTAAAACAAAAAACCATGTCTTTGCAATCACATTTGTTATATACAACACCACTACTAGCACCCATAGGAACCAGATAAAATAAAGACAACAATTTTCTCTAACACTAAATGTTTTCATTCTTATCTAATAAACTCATCAAGGATACCTAACCAAAATTATTAAACTGAACTACTAGTATAGAATATCAACTGGCTCTGGTATTGATATAGTGATTAAAACAACAGAAAGGTAATTTATATTGAAATTAATAGCAGACCAAGGCGTAATTGAAACTAACGGTAAACAGAGTAAAAATCCGCATTCCCTATTAGGATACACATAAATCCTTATGCCATATTTAGCTCTGAATACCGTTAAGGCACTCACTATACAATGATTTAGTGCTATGAAATATCAAGTTTGCCGTAAAGATTTATTATATTCCGCTAGCTTTAGTGAAATTAGCTAAAAATTGATCTAATTAGCCCGATTTGTTAATAAAAAAAATTAAAATAATACTAATTAAGTAGCAATATTTTACTTCTCGTCAAGTCAACACCATTGCCAATAATAAACAAGATGCAAGCTACTATCGTGTATTAAAGTCACATCGTTATGTTAGCCTAGCGGGTTGCTGCGAGGATTATTCAGTGCTGATAAGACGTTTACCAACATTTGCCCACAACAAACGTTCTTATTTTTAGTGGAAAATTACCCAATCACTGATGAAATAAAATATGATGGCTGCGGTCAATGTCAAATTGCGGGTATAGCTGGATTGCTGCTTTTAAAATCCGGTCGGTCTACCGCAATTGAGAAAAATTTAACTTCATGGCCCTTAAACCAAAATCATAGACTTTAATATAACTAACTTTATAGCAAGGAAAAATATATGCATATTAAACGGGCAACCAGCAGCGACTTTGCTCAATTAATCATAATTTGGGAAAATTCGGTACGCGCTACCCATGATTTCCTGCCAGAAAAAATGATAGCCACATTACGCCCCTTAATTTTAAATAACTATTTACCCAATATTGATGTTTACATGTCAGTGGATGAGCATAATAACATTACCGGTTTTATGGCAACTAAAGAAAATCGGTTAGAAATGCTATTTATCTCGCCCATTTCACGCGGTAAGGGTATTGGCAAAGCATTGCTGCAATATGCTGTGACTAACTTTGCCGTCAATGAAGTCGATGTTAATGAACAAAATAAACAAGCGATAGGTTTTTATCAACGGCATGGTTTTCGGATTTATGATCGCTCTGAATTAGATGGTGAAGGCAATCCTTTTCCGCTGTTACATATGCGACTAGTCGATACTAATATTGACAATCAGGATAACAGGGTTTCGGCTGCAGATTGATAGTAAGCTTTTTTTCATTATCGATGACTTGTTGGTAAGTTGCCTGAACAAATTGACTATCCGACCAAGCTAACGTTGCCTGTAGATAAATTTTTTGCTGAGCTTGGTAGATTTCAGGAACAGTAAAAGTAAAAGCAAGCGGCAGTAAATCCAAACGGTACTGTAATTGATTAATTAGCAATAATCGCCCATTATTTTGGGCGTAAAAGCGAATATTAACCTCTGCTGTTTTATACAGTCGCACAGGCATCGTGACTTTACCCATTACAACCGTTTTTAACGGATCATTGGGTTGATAATGAATACAGCCGGTCAAACAGCATATAGCAACCAATATAGCGTAATGCTTCATGGAACTGTTATGTCGTATTCAGATAAAGGCCGATGAACACCCTGCACTAAACGCTCCAAATGCGCTTGTTGCGATAAATCCATTTTAAAAATGCACGTTAATCCTTCTAGCTGATTCAATTTACTTAAATTGGCCGATTCAACTAGCGTCATTTTTCTGCCATGAAAATAACTCGACGAAATAGATTGATCACTATGATATTGATATGAGGATATTTTATTAATTTCCATACTAGATTACACCTTCATTCCTTGAAATTGTCCTTTGTAAACTGCCTTTTTTACTGGTTCACACAATAATTCCTGCCAAAATTCAGCATGATCGAGTATTGACGTTAATTGATGTTCCAATTTATCTAATGTTAAATTGGAGATTGTTATTTGACTATATAATTGGATTTTTAAGCTGGTTTCATCGAAACCAAAATGCAGATTAAATTGATACCAATAGCGATTAAAACTGGCCAACTGACGAAAAATTCCCTCACTGACTTCCGATAAATCAGCAATATCTATTTGCAATGCAAGCAGCTCTTGTTCCGGCAGAAAAATACAACAAACCTGTAATTTTTCATCAAAACGTAAAGCCGCAATACCTTCTTGATTAAGTTTTAACAGTGGCAACTGATATTTCTTACTAAACTGGCCAAAAATCTGATCAATGCAATCTCTAACGTCCATATTTCTCTCCAGGCAATTTAGTCATATACTAACGCCTGAATTGTCATTTCTCTGTCATATTTCGTTAATTTTTTACTAAAAAAAGGCAGAATATCAATATATTCTGCTTTTATGATAGATTGATGGATATATATTAAGCAGCTGGAGTGGCAGCACGCAATGCCTGAGATTGGCCTTCAGAAATTTGCATCATTAGTGATTTTAACTTAACAGTAATATTATCTAACTGACCCGTTGCATTACGATTTTGTTGCTGCACTTGTTGGGCTGTATTTTCTTTTGCCCGTTCTTGCTTTACGCTTTGTTGCGATTTCGTCTCCATAGCACCACTAAATTTATCAACACAACTGCTTGCTTGCTGCAATGCCGAGTTAGCTAAATCGAACCACTTTTGAGTAGCTGCGCTCGCATCATTCAACGTTTTCAGTTGCAATTTATCAGCTTTATTCAGATCATTTAATTTCGTTATTTCAACTTTTAAATTATCTTTTTGCTTGACTGATAATGTCTTATCCTTCAATTGGCTCGTTTTGGTCTTAACCAGTTCGGTACGTTCATTAATTGATTGCTGTAAGGTATTCTTCTGTTGTTGAGTTTTATTGGCCTTAAAAGCCGATACTGCACTTAATGCTGACATGCCGAAGTTTAATACCCCGGAAACAATGGATAAGGCTAACTGCCAATCCGAATTTTTATCCATCTCCTGCGCCTGTTTTTTCTGACTTCAGCTGCCGCCGTCGCCTGATTACTGGCAACCGCATCATTTGATTGCCGAACCTGCTGCTGAGTTTTAACCAACAAAGCAATACAATCCATCAATTGAGTAGCGGTACTTAACAATTGACTGGCATTGATCAGATCCAATTTGGGTGCCGCTAATTTAACACCATCAGCAGAAGGTTTTATCGTTGGCTGGATTTTAGGTGGTGTTTGTATCTCAGCCTTGGCTGCTAATTTCACTTTATTTGCTGCTGTATTTTTCGCTACCGGTGCTGCAACATCAGTATTAGCAAGTGGACGGTGTTGCACATTATTATTGATAGTAGCCATATGAATCTCCTTATTAATAGCTAATGACAGCCAATTAATACAATTAAATTGTGTTTGGGCGAACCGCTAATTCACGCAATACTTCGCCTTTTTCATGGATCATCTGCGCCAGTGTTTCCATCACCTGCTGATAATCATCGGTCATTTTTGCTAAATCACTATTTAGTTTATCTAATATACTTTGACTCATCGCCATCACACTTTCGAGCATCTTAGCATCAGCTATTTTGCCACTGGCGATACTATGGGTGATAGAACTGGCCAATTGTGAGGCCGTTTCACCGACATCCGCGACTAAATTACCCACTTCTAAGCCTATTTTAACATTATTAGCCACCGATTGAGTTGTTGTTGCAACTCCGGAAGAAACCATACCCGGCAATTTAGCAGTAACCTCAGCCGCTTTACCGCCAATTTTAGCACCTACTTGGGCAATGGCTGTCGCAGCTGATCCGCCAAAACTAACGGCAATAGAAGCAATCCCAACTGCAATCTGTATTCCCATCAAGGTAGGTCCTAACCATTTCATGGTTTCAGGGCTTATCAAACCAGCGGCAGCCGCTTCCTGTACAATTTGGTTTGCCGCACTGGCCACCGCACCAGCAATCATTAATGCGCCCGCCACCGCACCGACACCCGTTGCTACCAAAATAGCACCGACAACTGCGGAAACAGCAGTACTGATCCAACCAAATATTTTGGCTGCTAAACCCGATTTTTGCGACTCCTTTACAGCATCTTCCGATTCCTGGATTTTGGCCTGATTTTCATCCATTTTTAAGGCATTTTGCTGTTTGATGCGTTGAATATCTTCTAATTTCAACTTTTGCTGATTAGTCTGTAATTCACTGGTCACTTTACTTAATTCCACCTCAAACGAAGCAGGTGAAGTTAATGCCAGCGAAAGTAGTCTAAGTGATGATTTCACATCAATTGGCGGTAATACTTCCTGTTGTAAAACATTCAATTTTGCTAACAGTGAGTCATGACTCGCTGATTTGGCCGTCAAATTGGCATTCGGTTCTGGCAATAACACCCGATTAGGTTGCTGCGAAGGCTTTGTTGCAGATATTGCCGGATTTTTTTCCAATGCAATATTAGGCGTCGTCTTTTTGGCTATTGGCGTAATAGGAGTATTGTTAACCAGGCTCTGAATACTAGTGGTATCGGGTTTAGTGGTGATTGCGCTCATTTTGCTGTTCCCTTTTTATATTAATCACGTCCAACATGGTTTCAGATTGTAATTTAATCTCTTCATATTCCGGCTTATCGGTTGCTAGTAAACGTGCCGATTCAAAACCACACTGTGCACCATCGAAATCACTTAACTGCATTAAACATTCCGCCGCATGAAACGGAAAACGGGGATCATTCACATCTAAAAAAGTGGAGAAACTATAAGTTTCTAACGCCGCACTCCAATTTTCAGTCGCCTGACGGCAAGCGCCTAAACCTAAAAAGAAGCGACTATCATAGTGATCTAACATACAAAGCAATTGAAAAACCGCCATTGCATCTTCTTCTTTACCGGATTGATAAAGGTTATAAGCCAGCGTATAAAATTGCTCTAATTCGTCAGCCGAAACCTCTTTCAACATCGCCAACGTGCCGCCACTACTTAGAAAAGAGTTAATTTCTGTTTCCATATTACCTGCTGTCGTTTCCATTTGCTGTCCCATATGCTTTCCTTAAATTGCTCTCAGAATATCCTGGATAACTGAGTCATATTTTTGAATAAAACGATTGAGTGCTTCGATGGCGGCGTTATAACGGCCACTAATATCATTCAATCGAGTGTTTTTTTCACTAATACTGTCAGAAAGTGGTCGAGAACGATCACTCACCATGGTGGAAAAATTAGCTAGCCGATTATTATCCTTATCATATTGATAAGAATCCTCAACCCGATTCATCGCACCACTATTTTTATCGGCACTAAGCAAAAATTGCTTTATCGTCACGGTAGTTGAGAGTGGAGCTATTTTTTGTAGTAACTGATATTCAGCTTTAGTTTTAAATTCTGCTTGTGATGAATAACCATAAAGCTGGTAACTCATTAAATTGATACCGCGCTGATCGGTATAAATTGTTTGTGAACTGGCTGCCGATAATGCGCTATTAATTTCCGATTGAACAACACTATAAATTTTCATCTCAGCCGAGATTTTTTCCAGTTCAGTTTTTAGCTCTTTACGTTTATCGTCGTGATAGACCATATTTTTGGCAAACACATCAATAATGTCTTCATCTAGTTTGGCATAAGAGAAATAACTTTCTATTACTGTTAACAACATATTCGCCGATACCAGGGAAGCACCTTGCCGCTGACTATCTAACTTTGCCATAAAACCTTGAATATCATTTTCTGCATCAGTTAAATTTTTTATATTATGTGGCACCGCCGATTGAAAAATCTGACTAAATAATTGTTCTAATTTATCCCTGTCAGCTGGAATATTCGCATCCAACGTTTGTTTACCACCGGCCATCGGCTGATCGAGTTCTATTTTTATTGTCGATTGAGCCAATTTATCGATAATTGCATCAGTTATTTTATTAATATCTGGCATTGAGGTTGCCGGTGCCAAAAGATTATTAATATAATTTTGGTTTGTTACGTTATTAGAAGATCCATTTATTGTAGACATAACGATTCCCTGTATGGTACTTAAATAATAAATCCATTTTTATATTAAATTTTATTAAGATAAATAAGTTTAAAATTTATTTATTTTTCGAATCTAACGTAAATTTAAAAACTATTCTGTCATTTAGCGGATAATATTTTTTTAATTTTGTTATTTTTTAAATTAATAACTTTACCTACCTCCAATTCAAACCAACCACTCTCAATTTCAACCGCGCCAGTCCAGCGTTGATAAAATTGTTGCAATCGTTGTTGCGTTAAAGGTGAGCGACTCAACACGTTAACCTGACCATATAAAGAATAATGTTCACCCAATACTTCTTTTACAATATCGGCCAAAATATATAATGGCTTAAATGCATTACCTAAGCCTAAATTTTTTTCTTTTCTTTTTAACATTAAAATCCATATTCGCTGCCCTTCACAACGCCAGGCAATTTCAATATTATTGATCACGGTAAAATAACCTATTTGCAAATGGCTTTTTTGCCAATAATAAGGCGCAACGAAATGGCCTTGTTGATTAAAATAATTATATAAGGGATCGATATTCATAATGATATTTTCCCCAATGGCTGAATATTAATTTTATTAGTTAATTCTTGATAAGATAAAATGGGTAATTCGCTAAATTCATTTTCCAATAATTTACGCACATAACGGCGAATATCCATCGAAACAATCACCACTGGTTTATTAGCCAATTTTTGAATATTACCAACGGTACTACGTACATTTTCTATTAGTTTTTCACTAACTGTCGGTTCCAGTGCTAAATAACTGCCAGCATTGGTTTGTCTTATACTGTCTCGAACAATTTCTTCCAGCTGTTGATCAAATAGATAGGCAGGTAAAAAATTATTGCCACTGGCATATTTATAACAAATATAGCGTTTCAAACTGCCGCGAATATATTCAGTCAATTGCACAATATCTTTCTCTTTTTGCCCCCATTCAATCAACGCTTCTAAAATGGTGCGCATATTACGAATGGAAATGTTTTCACTGACCAAACGTTGTAATACTTCAGTGATCCGATATAGCGGTAATAGGCGTTGTACCTCCTTAACCAACTCACTATAGTAAGATTCCATTTTTTCCAGTAAATAACGTGTTTCTTGGATGCCAATAAAATCAGCCGCATACTCTTTTAACACAAAAGATAAATGCCAGGTTAACACCTGTGACATAGTCAACACCGAAAGATTTGAGCGGACTAATCGCTCTAAATATTGTTCTTCCACCCAAAGCGCTCTCTTGCCAGTTAATAGCATTTCGCCTTTTTCATAGGGGATAGCCAATAAATCGAGCTGTTTCTCATTCTCTTGAACCAGTAATTTACCCGCTTTTAATATACCTCGCGTCACAGGAACTTCCTGTAATTCAAAAATATATTCTCCGTCTGCCATGCCATCATTAAATCTTAAATAAATACCTGGAAATGGCACCCCCAGATCTAAATAAAGCACTCTTCTTACCCGCATTAATTCTTCATTAAAAGCCACTGCTTCTAACTGTTCTTTTAATTTAATATCCAAATCGATTAATAATGGGACAGTTAAGGCAAATTCTTCCTGCCGTTCTAATTTATCGCTTTTTAATGGCGCACTATTTTTCTTTTTGATCGCCGGTGCACCAGCACCTTGATTGATCAAAATGTTAATATCGCTCGGCTGTTTCTCTCCACTTTGCTTATTTTGCCTAATTAACCAATAGCCACCAGCTGTCATTAAAGCGGCTAAAATAAAAAAAGTAATAGTAGGAAAACCTGGGATCAAACCAAACAATACTAATAACACGCCACCGATAAAAATCGCTCTTGGTTGTGCAACAATTTGTTCGCCAATATCCGAGCCCAAATCGGAGGAGTTTTCTGATGAAACACGAGTAACGATAATACCGGAGGTAATAGCAATTAATAGCGCCGGTACCTGTGAAACCATGCCATCCCCTACCGTTAAGATGGAATAAAGGTTTAAAGCATCTGCAGCACTCATGCCACGTTGGCTAACGCCAATGGCAATACCCCCTAAAATATTGACTAAAATGATGACCAGACCAGCAATGGCATCACCCTTGACAAATTTCATGGCGCCATCCATTGAACCAAACATTTGACTCTCTTTTTCAACCTGACTGCGCCTTTCCCGGGCTTCGTCCATGTCAATAACACCCGCCCGCATATCACCATCAATACTCATTTGTTTACCCGGCATCACATCAAGAGAAAAACGGGCACTCACCTCAGCAACACGTTCCGAACCTTTGGTGATCACTAAAAATTGCACAATGGTAATAATTAAAAAAATCACAATACCGACTATCAAATTACCACCAACCACAAATTGGCCAAAGGTATAAACAATTTGTCCTGCATCGGCTTGTAATGAGTCCTGGCGCCTAACTGATAGGTTTCCGATGATCTTTTATCATTGGATGAGTTGTTGGTAGCATTTCCCCAAAAGCTATAAGCTAAGTTTGAAGAATAGAGTGTTAGTGCTGATTTTGCTGTTAAGTTTGAACTCTTTGAGTTTCCTGTTTGTACTTGATAACCACCTGAGATTGACATTTCAATATCTTTTTTTGCCGTTGCAGGGTCATCCATTACGGTAAATAGGCTATCATTAGCTATCGCAAGAGGACTAATAAAAAATGTCATCCATAAAACTTTTTTATCAAAGGTGATCATGCGTTCTCCTATTATTACTTGCATGTTATCTAAATTAAACGAATAATGTAGTTTAATAATCCTCCAATATAGATAAAATTGTGCTTTTATGCCAGCAATGTTTGATTATTGTCATTTTATTAAATTAACTGGCTAAATACTGAAATATATTTTAATCAGTATTTTATTGATCAATTTGAAGCCTAAATAGTATTTTAATCTATTAAAATCTATAATAAAAAATTAATTCACTATTTAGTGATCGATTTATTTCAATTATTTAAAAAATCAAAAAAATAGGAATTTTCTTATAAAAGGTTCACTATAAATCTGAAAGCTAGTTATCATTGCCGGGCGAGGAAAATGAATTAGGGCAGGAAAATACTATTATTTAATTTTTTATCTACTGGTATTAATTAAAACAATGCTTATTTTCCTAGTAAGGCTTGCTTTATTGCATTTAATTGACTCTCAATAGTGGCATTTAACATACCGACTTCAGTTTCTAAAATACAATCTTTCTCTTCTAATCTCGGATCTTCAACAATGTCGATATACTCAATTTCTGGTTGTATTTTATGTAGTTCGGTTAATTTACTTTGCAAAAAATTAACTTGCTTAGGTGAAATGCGTAAGATAACTTTTTTATGTTGATGAACAAGCGCAAGATTTTGGCTGATACTTTTATATAAAAGTTCATCAGGTTCATAATTAGCAATAATTTTTCTCATCGCTTCTATAGTAATATTAACTAATTGGCTTTCAACTTGTTGATAAAAAATTTGGCAATTTATTAAAGTTTGATGAATAATTTCTGCTTGTTGTTGGGCTGATTGTGCCAAACCTTCTTGCCAACCGGCGGTATAACGCTCTTGATAAATACTATCTGCATCATTTTCAATTTTTCTGGCATGCTGTTTGGCAATATCGATAAATTCTTGGCCATTAAGATAGGATTGATAATCGGCTTTTTTTAAAATTTTTATTTCATCGTTAATGACAATCTGATCATCTATTTGAGTAAATGGTAACATTGTAAATTTACTTCTTTGGTTATCTTTTGACATAATATCTCTGCAACAGGTTTATACTTATCGGCTATGATAATATTTTTTTCTATCTTTTTTTTCGGTAAGCGTAATTTTAGGCGTTTGATTAAATCGACATTATTCTGGTTGATAGTCTCTAACCAGAAATTAAGCCCGGTTTGGCAAAAATAATTTATATGCATTTCAAGTGGTAATTTTTGTTGCCAGCCTTCCGGCCAATTACCAATAATAAAATTTGCGTTGGCTAAACAAAAGCGATATTTCTCTTTACCAATCTCATTAATAATAAAGCCTATTTGCTTACTATTAATGCAATGAGAAAGCGATTTGATGTGTAACATTATGCCTAATAAAGCTAAAATTTGATTAAATTCATATTGAGGGAAAAGGGCAATATTTTCATTTTTCTCAATTTTTATCATATTGTTATTTAATTTATAATGTTTAAAAATAATTTTATTTATATTTTTTGAGTGGCGCCAATTAGATAAATTTTGTAGTGTTTTTTGCCATAGATTAGATAAATTTTCAATATTAATATAAAGTGCCGGGCAATATTGTAATTGGAAAAGTGTCAGCATATTTTATTACGATTTTCTTTTATTAAGGAAATATTGCAGTAGATTAGTACTAATAAGTAAAAAAATAAGTAAAGATATAAGAATAATAAATTTATTATAAGTATGTTCATTAATATCGATACCTAAAAAATGTTTTTCTTGACTATATGTATTGCTAGGTAATATTTCCGAGCCAGGTATTAATGCTACGCTAATTCTATCAAAATCTAACCCAGCAATGCTGTTGTGAATTAATCGCTTTATTTGTGGAGTATAGTTATCTAGTTGGACATTAGGCGCATATTTTATAAAGACAGATGCGGAAGAGAAGCTATTTTTATCATTATTATTAGGCATAACCACATGCACCCGAGCATTAAGGACGCCATCTATTTGTGATATTGTTTTTGCCAGCGCTTGTTCTTTAACAAAGTTAAGCCGCGCTTGCTCTTCAACAGGAGAAGAAATCAAACTATCTTTTGGAAAAACGTCTTTTAACGAAGAGAAAACTTCTCTTGGATAACCATGTTGTTTTAATATCTCAGTTGCCTGGGCGATGTCTGATTCATCAATCAGCAATTTGACGGTATTTTCTTTGTCGACTTCTTTGTGGATAGAAACTCCTTCATTTCTGAGTAATGCATACATCTCATTAGCCTCTTTTTGCGACAGGCCAGTATAGAGATCAGTTTTACAGCCAGTTAGCAGTATGGATAATAACAACGGTAAGGTAATCAGCACTATTTTCATCTGGTTATTGTGCCTTTAATAAGGTTTCCATACTTTGGGTAACTTTACCGGCAGTTTTAGCAATTAATTCTTCCTGTAAGGTAATTCTCATCAACGACCACTGTACTTGCATTAATTTTTGCGGTGATAACTCTTCACTATTCATATTTTGCTGGAATTCAGTTTTTGCCCGGCTCATATTTTGGCGTACTGATTCTATTTGTTCAAAGAAATTGATTTCATTATTCGCTGATCTTGCAGTTGTGGCAAATTGATTATTGATTGGATTAACATTTTCTATCGATTGATTAATTTCATCTAAATTAAATTTTATGTTGTTATTAACTTGTTTAATATCCATTATTCATCCTTATCAATTTGATGCGTATATTGACTTAAATTTTTGATTAATCCATCAAGTAATATTTGCTGTTGGTTAAGCGCAATATTATCTGTAGTGACAACAATATTATTGTGCTGATCGTCAGTTAATTGCACTATCGTTTTGAAATCATGTGGATAATAATCATGGTTAATTTTCATATTAATTGCTCTGATAATTTTCTATTAATGCTAAAGCAAAATTAATTAAATCAGCATGTTGGTTTTTATTTATATTAAGTTTAGCCAAAAAGTTATTTTTTAATTTTGTTAAGCCTAGCTGATGGGCAGATAAAATAAAAAAAGGCATTAAATTTAGATATTCATATTGTTGCGCCAACTCTAAAATAGTTTGATACTGCTCCTGACGCAGCAAAATAAGGATTTTTATCAGTAATGCTGATTCAAGATATTTTTTATCTAATTGCGTTAGCCAGCAATAAATATCATTAGCTTCCGTTAAATACGCTTTTTCTACGGCGGTAATTGCCAGCTCAATTAATAATTTTTCTAATTGCAGAGCCATGATTAGATTTTTTGTAAAATACCCTGGATCATATCGCGCATTGATCGGGTAATGGTTGAATGCATATTGAACATCGCTGACCATTTATTAATTTTATGTTGTAATTCAGCAACTAGCGCTGGGTTATCCGGGCTTGTGCCAAGTGCATCGATGGCGGTTTTGACATCATCAGATGTTGTTTCCATTTGTGTTTTTAGTTTTGTGGCGACCTCATCAAGTGCAATGCTTTTGCCTGAATCAAAAATAGCGGCCATATTAACTCCATTTAATTTTTTCTAAAATAGTGATCCCTGCCCAAATAGCGGTTTGCTGCTGAACGGATTGGCGGTGCTCATCACGTGATAGTGGTTTATTTAGCTTTTTACGGCAGTTATTTAGTTGGTCATAAAGATAATGTTGAATTTTAACATATTCAACGCTATCACTGACTCTTTCTTCCAGTTGGGTTAACATCATTTATTCCTTTAAGGTAATGATAATTTCCTGACTATTTTTCTTAAGTATAATTTTATTATCTTCAATCGCGGCAATTGTTTCTCCGGTTGGCAAGGTTGAATTTATTGAGTATTTCATATTATTTCTTAGAATAATATAGGGAGCACGTCCCAGTGAAATACCTTTAATATCTAATCGGATTTCTTTTTTTTTAATATTATTATTATCGGCTTTGATTAATTTAAGTTTATACCTCTGCTTAAATTCAATATTGAATGTTTGCTGTAATTCAATAAATTGTTGCCGCTGTTTTTCATTTAAATAGCCATACAATTCAATGATATTATTCTCCTTTTCATTATAAATAAGAACATTTATTAAATCATATTGCTCTAGTAATTCGACTAATTTTTTTAGGTGGTCGTCGTTTATTTTGACATGATTATTAATTCCTTTTAAGCCGCTAATATCACGCTTAAGGATTGTGGCTAAGTTACTCCAGGATTTATTATTAATAAAGCGTACTTCACCAAACAGATCTATCCAACCGACTTTTTCGCTATTGCTTACTTCAATGTGATTATAACCCATAGTATGTAGAGTATATTTTACGCTTTGTTTAATCTCTTCAATCGAATATATATTCAATTGATGATTTAAGTTGTTATTATCCAAATAACGTTTTATCAGCAAACGTTGCTGGTTATTTTGTACATAACCACCCAAAATAAACAGTTGCTTATCTTGTTCGATTCGCATGGTAATGTATTTGTATTCCTCTTTATTCGTAATTTTGTAATTTATGTTGTTCCTGAATATAATCGTTTCAGCCGGGCCGGAGAAAAACAGCAGATACAAACTGACCAATAATATCGAAAAAATAGCAATAACAATAAAAGTAACTCTTTTTTTGTGTTTATGCTGTTGTTGATTATTAATCAACCTAATATGACTATCCGTTAACTCATCTGGATTGGCGGGCAGTTGCTGTTTGACGGTACTATAATAGCTCCAAATGAGCATACCCGCATCTTGCCGGTTACAGGGGAGCAGCATTTCACCCTGATTTATCGCCTGGCCATTTTGTTGCGGCGTTTCTTCACCAGACCAGTCGATAACTCTAATCCCTTCTTCTTCAATTTCCAGAATCAAATGAACGGCTTCAATACCCGCATCAACCAGAATTAAATCGGCTTGTACTGGATCTGAGCCAATAATAAAGCGGCCATTATTTAGTTCTGTCTCAACACCCTTATTTAAGCCACTGTAAAAGCGAATTTTCCAATTCATTGGTATGCCTTATAAATGCATTCAATTTGATCTTCACCGCAAGAGAGATCGATAACCCGCCAGCCTGACTGCTCACCTTTGTTGCATGTGGCAATAATCGCCTCTTTATTTGCTTGTTTAAACCGGCTTTGAATGCGTTTAGCCTGCTCAAGGGGCTGGCATTGTGCATCGTTTAAAATTTTTCTTAATGGTAGGTTCTGATTGGAGATTTCATCAATATTTAGTAATCGCGGAGCTAGTGATCTTTGATTACCGACCGATAAGTATTTGGCTAAACCTTTGTCAATAATTTTCGGTTCAACAATAAAAATTCTAACCGCGCGTCGAGTTTGATTGCCGTTACTACGAAATAGTGCGCCTAGTAACGGAATATCACCGAGTAAGGGCACTTTTCGGCTGGTTTTAATTATTTCGTCACGGAATATACCGCCGATAACCAGGCTCTGGCCCTGTTCAACCCGAGCAACTGTATCGATAATGGTTCTATTGATAGTCGGAATGCCATCAACGCCTGAACTATTTGGCTTTTGGTTGCCATCTTCAATGTGTAAAACCAGATGGATTTCAGGTTTATCACCGATTTGAATTACTCTTGGCGTCATCTGTAGTAGTGTGCCATAAGTAATGCCTTTTAATTCAGCAACTCGTTCACCATTAACTTTTATATAGTAGGTTTCATTGTGATCAATAATGGCTTGGGTATTCTCTTGGGTAAGTAAAGTCGGTTTAGATACAACTTGAGCAATGCCCTGGCTTTGTAATAAACTGACTTTAGCCACTAAATAATTTAACCCTTGTTTATCAAGTAGGCTACCGAGTACTGGGGAGGCGGCTTGAGTTAATGTGGAGGCAATATTTATTTGATGATGTTGTCCAGCCTTGAGCCCGACACCCCAATCGATACCTAATTCTGCGAGATTGTCGGCATTCACATCAATAATTGATAGCGCAACTTCAATTCTGGCAGTTGGTTTATCGAGAGAGTGGATCAGCCGTTGATACATTGGCATTCTTTCAGGCAGATCGCGCACAATAATGGCATTGATAGATGGCTCTGATTGGATCATCGCTTTATGGCCGTTGGGTTTTTGTGAGATTATTTTATCATTATTGATTTGGCTAATTTCGGCAGCACTAACCATATTGGCTAAGATAGTTGCCAGGCCTGGTACTTGAATTTGTTCTTCACGATATTTGATTATCCGATCAACCGCAGAAGCATATTTTAAACTAAAAACTTGGATCGCTAATGGTAGCCCCTGTTCTTGTTGCATCGTCGCTTGTTGTTCCAGCGCTGATACAGTTTGCATGACTAATTCAATATAGCGCGGTGGGCCTGAAACATAAACTAATTGATGGTGGGGATCAGGCTTCCAGCTAAATTTTTTATCCCATATGCCGGAGTCAATCAGTGCTTTCCGTAGCGCCTTAATGGTTGTATTTTCTAATTTGATCAACTTTGATTGTACTTCACTGTTTTTAAAAACATAAAGTACACTACCATCGTAATACCAGGTAAGGTTGTAGAGATTAGACAGTTGTTGCAGGAACGCTTTTGGTGTCTCTTTAGCGAAGTGGCCACTTACTTGTTCATTTACTTTATGACTGACAATGACAGCGCTATCATAATTAGCGCCGAAATTAACCAGAATGTCCGTTAGATTTTCGTCTTTAGCAATATAGCTATAGGGTATAGGCAGCCAATCTAGCTCTTGTGCATAGGTATTAATCGAGAAGAAAAGGAAAAAAAAAGAAATGGTCCGCACATTCCTTGATAACGATGATCAGGGCACATAAATTTTCTGCTCTATTTACCTTTGTTATTAATCTGAACGCCAGTAAAAACTGTCGTTCTCCAAGCATAGATGACGAACATACAACCAATCATGTATCAGTACTGAAACATCTTTCCCGTTGACGAGTTGAATCAGTAATAACCAAAGATCACGAATATTGTCAGGTACTGCCATAAATGTCGTCAGATTGATCTGTTGATTCATTTGTTCAATTCCAATAAACCAGTTCGGCCACATCTGCGTTGCTGTTTGTTCTATTTGATGAATTTTATGCTGATAATCTCGCTCTTGATCTAAAGATAAACGCTTTTTTTGCTCAATATCTTGTTGAATTGATGATTTGTTGACTAATTTAGTGTCGGTTATTGCCCAAAACTCAGACTGGGCTTTTAACTGATTTATATGGATTTGTAGCTGTATCAATTCATTTTTTAGCATCGGATAAGAGGGTGCTAAGCTGGTTAACCACCATTGATAAATTGGCTCCAATAGCCAGTAACGTAAAAAATGTGGTTCGGCTAGATTAATGGTATCGCCTAATAGATTATCCCAGTTAATGGGCTGTTGAGATGCGGTTCGAATAATAAATTTTAGCTCTTCACGTTTAAGCGGAATATTGCATTCCACTCGACGTTTGAACCATGTTGAAGCAAAAAACGACTCAAATAGGGTTCGTGGCAGTAAGCGTCTTAGTAGCTCAATTTGATGTGCATGTATGGGTTCAGCATGCTTATAATGAGTAATGACCTCATTCCCTAATAAATGATTACGATTCAGGTTGTTAGGATTTAATATAGTAATCTTTCTATTAGACAATACAGGGTTAGAATGCAAGCGATTGTTAGTAGATCCCATCGTTATTTACCTTATTGTCCGTTATTTAATATTGCATAATATCGCTTTATCTTAATTAAACATTTTTTTTCAGATTGTAATACTAGCCAATAATTTTTAATTATTCGTCATGTTCACCTCGGGCACGACTAGGTGTAAAGCCAAATCTTTTACGATAACTTTGAGTAAAATAGGACTGACTGGAAAAACCGGCTTCCATTGAGATATCTACAATACTCAGATCAGTATTTATCAATAATTGGTGCGCATACATGATTCGTCTTTCACTAATCCATGCGCGGGGAGAGGTATTATAAATTGTACTGAATAACTCTTTAAATGTGGTTAGTCCCATACCAAATTCTTTGGCAAACTGATTAAGTTTCCATTCTTTTAAATAATTATTTTCCATAAAAGATTGCAAACGTTCAGCCTGTCAATTACTGAGTTGTCGCAATACTGATAACAGGTTTGCACCCTGTTGCCCATGAGTAAGCAATAACAGTAATTCTTCAATGCGTAAATCAATTAAGGCACTATGGCACTCATGACTTAATAGTATTTTTAATCCTTTAATACTTTCTTCCAGTAAGGATGAATGACTAAAAGCAATTAAACTGGCGGTATTATTTTCGGCCCGTTTTATTTCACTTAATATGGTGCCAAATCGACCCATAAAATTTCTTAAGAAATCGTCATATAAAGGTATCCACAGAAGTTTGCATACTTCCTCTTCGGTTTTTACCGTATAACTCCCTTGTCTGATGAAGATAATTTCATTGTTTAATACTTGATAAGTGTTGGAGGGATCTTGCCAGCTAACTTTCCCATCTAACACAATATAAAGTCCCTTATTCTGGTGTTCTATAATATTATAATTAGGCATCGTCCACACAATTGTGCTGACAAAGCCTTCATCAAAACTGATATTTCCTTTCATATCATATAATATTCCGATTTTTTATATTACTGTGAAATATCTTATTACAGGAACCACCGATAATAGTGATCCTAGACATAAGAATAATACCATATTAAATTAGTTAATTATTTATAGGGTGTAAGTAATATTTTAATATCTCACTATGTTTGTGAGTTATGAATAATTATATATTTAATTTTTCTATTTGTCAGAATATATTTCAAAATATTAAAAAATATGTCTTTATTCATTTAATTGATAGATGCTATGTTATCATTCGTTTTTTCCGCTTTTACTGATCGTTAATTATCGTATTAGGGTTAATAAAAACACTATTATTGTTTTCTTCTGCCTTTAATTTCCGGATTACCATCCATTTCCTTATGTTCTTTTTTTATTTCCTCTTTACTCATTTTTAACTGTTTAATATAAAAATAGTGTTCAAGACAAAAATCTAATAACGAAATGATAATTAATCCTAATACGCAAATAACAGTTAGTTGGGTAAGTAATTGTCCAATAAATACTGGAATGCATTTTAATCCGCATATTGGCAGATGGAAAAAAAAATTAATATTACCTTTAATAACAAACTAAACAATAAAACCAATAAAAATAACTTTTATTAATGATTTAAAAAATTCAAGTAAATTTTTAAGTGAAAATATTTTTTTTGCACCGGCGATCGGATTAATATGTTTAATATCGGGTTTTAAAGATGAAGGGCTAAGTAAAAAACCAAACTGAGCAACATGAGATAATACGATAATAATTATTGTTATGATTATAATTGGTAATAAGATATTAATTGTAATATGCCAAATATGTGGCAAAATTTTTGCTTTCCCTGTTTGGAAATCTAGCAAGCTACTGTCTTGAAGATAAGCAAAGAGCAATAAAAAATGTTCAATAAAGAAAGTGGATAAGCTTAATAGTAGCGATAATAGGATCACAATAATGCTACTGGAAACAATCTCTTTGCTTTTAAGTATTTGGCCTTTTTGGCGTGCATCTTTGATTTTTTTTGCGGTTGGTGCTTCGGTTTTTTCGCCACTCATTGTTTAGCTCAATATTTGAATCAGTTTTTTATAACTTTTATTTATTTGGCTTTGTATTATTTCTGCATGCAAAATTAATATACTAAAATAATTGACTAATAATAAACTGGAAATAGCACCTTTTAAGGGCATGGATAAGATAAAAACATTTAATGAAGGAGCAAAACGGCTAATTAATGCTAATCCCCATTCAACAATAAACATCGCAATAACTAAAGGTGCCGCTAATATCAGAAAATTATCTAACATCAATTTAAATAGCTGAATGAAAAATGCTAATAATTGCTCATTAAAGCCAGGTAAAAATTGATCGATAGGCCAAAGAGAAAAACTGTAATAAAGGGTTTGTATCAGTAATAGGAAATTGCCGCTAATCAAGAATAGCGTTGTAAAAGCTTGACTAAAAAATAATCCCATTGGTGAGGTTTGTTCATCAAACAGCGGGTTAACAATAGAAGCCATTGTAGTACCACGTTGGTTATCGATCATAAAACCGATAGATTGCATCATCCAGAAAGGTATTGCAGCGATAAAGCCGAAAAAAAAACCAGTAATGTTTCTTTAATAATGAGTAAAATATATTCATTGCCACTGATATTGATGATTAATTGTGGATCAATGGTAGGGATTAAAAAAAATATTAAAGAAAATATGATGCCATTTCTTAGTAATGTTCCGCCTTGTATCTTGAAAACGGTTTAAAATAGTTACGATTAGATTTGGCAAGGTGCATGCAGCCCGATTCCTCCTTGTATCTTGAAAACGGTTTAAAATAGTTACGATTAGATTTGGCAAGGTGCATGCAGCCCGATTCCTCCTAGGGTTTTAAGCCCGTTAATTAGCGACCGGCGCATACACTGAGCCACTCATCTGAAACCCGAACAGTTGTCCGTACTCCATAACGCATTTGCAAGGATGGGTAATCATGAGTCAGCCAAATCCACTTTGTGTGGGTATTGATGTTTCTAAAGCAACGCTGGACATAGCAGCCAGCTGTGATATTGCACAGTTTACGGTCAGTAATGACTCTGACGGTTTTGATGCCATTATCGCCGAATTGAGAAAGCATTCGGTGGTGTTGGTTCTGATGGAGGCAACTGGCGGGCTTGAAGCTACTGTGGCCTGCTCGCTCCAGGCTGAAGGCTTTGACGTCACTGTGATTAATCCCAGACAATCCCGAGACTTTGCCCGCGCTATGGGCTATCTGGCAAAAACTGACCGTATTGATGCCAAAGTGCTTGCACAAATGGCAGAGGTTATTAATCGACATCCGGAGCGAGAGCGCTTTATCCGGACTCTGCCAAATGCAGAACGTCAGGTTCTTGCTGCGATGGTCGTACGCAGACGCCAGTTGATTACAATGTTGGTGGCAGAACGTAATAGGCTGTATACCGCACATCCACAGAATAGAAAAAGCATCAACATCATCATCAAGGCGCTGGAAGATGAACTTGCCAGAATCGATGAGGATATGAACAACCACATAAGGAACCACTTTAAGGATCTGGCCGCTAGGCTGAGCAGCATTAAAGGGGTTGGTACCATGACAGTTGCTGCGTTGTTGGCGGAGCTTCCCGAACTGGGCAGCCTCTCGAGGCGAGCTATTAGCGCGCTTGTAGGCGTTGCCCCCATAAACCGGGACTCGGGTACCATGCGTGGTCGGCGAACCATATTTGGCGGAAGGGACGGAGTCCGAACAGCACTTTATATGGCCGCGCTTGTAGCAACTCGCTTTAATCCGGTGATAAAAGCCTTTTACATGCGTCTGCTTGCAGCGGGAAAAGCCAAAAAAGTGGCGCTGGTCGCCTGTATGCGCAAGCTGCTGACTATCCTGAACGCGATGCTCAGAAAGAACGAAGAATGGAATGAGTCGTACCATCACGTTTCTCCATAATTTTAACGTTCAAGACAGTTGCTAATAATTTTTTACTCAAAATAGGTAGTGTGGTGAAACATCCCAATAACCGAGGGATAAACAGTGAATAAGCTAATAAATATTGTTGTAACTCTTGAAAAAGCATTATAAGTTTACAATCCTTTGAAAGATCAGATCAGTAAAACGATAGATTTCATGTCCCAACCAATCGGCAATTACCAGTAAAGTGACAATGACACTAATTAATTTAAATAAAAACCCTAATGTTTGTTCCTGGATCTGGGTTAAAGCTTGAATTAATGAAACTAGGGTTCCGACAATAGCAGCAACCACAATAGGCGGCATGGAAAGCATAAAGACTAACCATAAAGATTGTTCTGAAAGATAAATCAAGTCCAGGCTATTCATCTTACGGCTACCCACTATAACTCAATATTAAGCCGTGGCTCAGACGGCTCCAGCCATCAAACATCACAAATAGAAGTAATTTGAAGGGTAAGGAAATCGTCATTGGTGAGACCATCATCATTCCCATAGCTAATAGAATATTTGACACAATTAAATCGATGGCAATAAAGGGTAAATAGAGTAAAAAACCAATTTCAAAGGCGCGAGTCAGCTCACTAATCGTAAAAGCTGGTAACAGGATAAACAAACTGTCTGATGAGACGCTATGGACATATTTTGGCGGCCATAATTTAGCAATATTTTCGCTAAAAAATTCTTTTTCTCTTTGGTTAATATGTTTTGTCAGGAAAGATTTATAAGGTTTTGTGCCTTCATCAAAAAAATATTCAAGCGAAGAGCTAGCCGATAAAGAGACTGGATTTTCGTTGAGAAAGTCTTTGGTGGTCAGTGCGACCGGTGCCATAACATAGAGTGTAAGGATGATGGATAAACCATAAATCGCCATATTAGGTGGTATTTGTTGTACGCCTAGTGCATTTCGTAGCAATGAAAATATCATCGCCATTTTGACAAACGACGTTGCCATGACAGCAATAAACGGAATTAACGCTAATAAAATTAAACCAATAATCAGTGATAACTCATCAGGCAGCTGGGTCATGAGGAGAATTCCTCGTTTTCATCGGTTGAATTTGTTAATGGGCTGTTCTCTTCACTATCTTCAAATAGCGGTTCGCTTTTTTTCGCACATAATTCGACTACTTTAATACCTAATCTTCCTTGAATTTCAACCAGTTGTCCTTTGCCTAGCGGTTGTTGATTGGCAATAATTCTGACGTCACCGTTCACTGGCACAGCAAGATCAATCAACGATCCCTCACAAAGATGAGTGAGAGTTTGTAATTCAATATATTGTCGCCCAACTTCAAAACGAATAGGAATTTGTATTTCTTCTAAATTAGTTAGTGATTGATTAGCTAAATTATCGGTTTCGGAATACATATTAATAAGTTCCAATTGGTGAGAAGACAAAGAAACCCATGCCCAGGGTAAATGTTCAATATAGGCAAGTTGTTGCTGATATTTTTTTAAGTAATGAGGTTGTAACAAGATATCGCCTATTTCTAACCGGTTAAGGGCTTTTATTGTTAGATATATCGGAACCATGCATATTGATAAGGTGACATCAATTGGATATTTTTCTGCAATTCGTCGTTTAGGTAATAGCCGCTGAATAGCTTCGATTTGCGGAAACCAGAGCGAAAGCGTTTTAGCCTCCATAGCAAAATGGCCTTTAATGCCTAATGTAGCTTCGGTGATATGCAGTGACTCAATATTTAGCCACTGTAATGAAGGAAAAAATTTTCCATGTTCTTTTAATAAACTGAGTTGTAACTCTAGCGGTAGATAACTGAAATCGGCGCTGTCTAAGGCATCAGATAGCCAGTTAACTAACATTGATTGATGGCAATAAGCAATAATCGTGGTATTTTTTACTAGTATTGTGAGTTTTAAATTATAGTTAGTATCGGCTTGTTCCAGTGTTAATGTTAATAATTGTTCAGCAAATTGAAAATGATGACGATATTGCATAAAACACTTTCTAAGCTGAAACTCTTGCTCACTGATAACAGGAAATATTGATGTTTGCATTAAACCATCTCTTCTTCAAAGTCGTCGAACTGTTGTGGCTTTTCTTTTGAGCGCTCTTTTGACTGTTGATCATTTAAAATGATCAGTTGGATATGTTGATCAGGATGAATGCGTTGTAACTTGTCAATTAAATCTTGTCGATGCTCAAGTAATATCTTTTGTCCTATTGTTTGGGCGACAAATTCAATCGTGATATTTTGTTGTTGCTGTTGAATTTTAATTTGTAAAGATCCAATTTGCGGTAAGTTTAATTGGATAATTGGTGGCTGATAATTTTTGTTGACTTCAACATTTAATACCGCATTGAGCTTGTTAAATAGGGTATTAAGTAACGAGGTAGGGCTTTTTTCATTATCGACGGTGGCTAATATTTTTTCTGCTGTTGCAGCCGATAAGGCGACAGGCATACTGGGTGGCTCGATGTTATTTTCCGTCCGCTTTTTTTTATCCAGCCGGATATCTGCTGCAGGTGGTTTTTTTTCTGGTTGCGAAGTAACCTCTATTCGGTCAGTCAATTTATCTGGCTTGGATATTGACGGGATTTTTTTGTTAGCAAAATGTTGCTGATGGTTTGCTGGATAAGTAATAGCTGTCTGTTCACTATTTGGTGAGATTATAATTGGTTTTGCTAAATCAGCTGCTGTTATTGGCTGATTAGCTAGTTGGCTGGCCGATAAAGCATTAGCTAACAACGGTGTTTGCAGCGGGTTGTTTAGCTCAGATTTATTAGTTGACGAATTAACTGAATGCTTTATTAGTTGATTTGCTACTTGATTAGTCGATAAATTATCAGTGAAAAACGCTGTTTTTGCCTGTCCATCTGGTTGAGCTTTATCAACCAATGAATTAATTAAATGGGGTATTGACGGCTTATGTTTGCTAGTAGATGGAATTAACTTATCATTCTTATCAGTTTTTGCTGCTGCCATATTACCAATTATAGTGTATGGCATATTATTATTGGCCTGGCAGTGATTATCGGTGATTTCCTCACTAGTGATAGGCAATTTTTGGCGAGTTTTATTTTCTGGTTGTATTGTTGATTTTTTTTAACGCTATGACTGAATGGGTGTTCGCTTAATAGAGCATGAGTATCGAATAAGTTTTTATCGGTTGCTAAATGGGGAGCTTCAACGGATGAACCGGCTAACTTCAGCGCTGATTCAAATTTCTTTTTTAAAACAGGATCACTTTCTAACGGTAATTTGTCTGTTGGTGGTAGCGCCAAAGACTGCGGTTGTGGATTATGTGATATATGGGTGACCTGCTCTTTTTTCATATTATTTCCCTATCGATAACCTTACAAACTCTTCCTGCTCTTGTTCTTCTCGTTGTTCGTTTAATTGTTCCAGCGCACATTTTTGTTGTTGTGTTAGCTGAGTAAATTTTTCTGTTTGTTGTAAACAAAAATTGAGTTTTTTTCTTGATTCTATAAGTTGTTTTTCTAATTGATTAACTTTATCGGTATGAATTTCGATATCTTTAATTAATTTGTCTTTTTGCCATTGAAAATATTGCAGTTGTGCCAGCCAGTTTTGCCATTGGGCAGGTGAAATCGCTGCTTGTTGATGCGTTTGAAAAAATTGCTGTTCCCGTGTTTTATGATGGTGATAATGCTCTTGCAATTGTTGCTCAGCTATATTTAATTGCTGCTGTTGTTTAGCGACTTGATTTTTATCTTGCAGAACCTGTTTTTCTGCTTTTTGTTTTCTTAATTGTTTAATGTTTAATAAACGTGAAAAAATCATTGGCTGATTGTCGCTAATTGATTCAGTGTCTGCTCATAGCGACTTTTTTCATCGGTAGATTGACAAAGCCAGCTTTGAATTTGCGGGTAACGTTTGATTGCTTCATCGGCCAATTCATCATTGCCAGGTTGATATTCACCAATTTGTAGCAATAATTCTATTTCTTCATATTTGGCTAACCATTTTCTGAGTTGTTGGGCTTGTTTATAATGTTCCCGGCTAATAACCCGATCCATCACTCGACTGGCGGAGCGTAAAACATCAATAGCTGGATAGTGGCTAGCAGCGGCCAATTTTCGTGACAGAATAATATGTCCATCTAAAATTGAACGGGTTTCATCGGCAATCGGTTCACTCATATCATCGCCTTCAACCAACACTGTATAAAGAGCAGTAATCGAGCCTTTATCAGACTGGCCGGCACGCTCCATTAAGCGTGGCAACTCAGCAAAAACGGAAGACGGAAAACCCCGCCGGGTTGGTGGTTCACCCGCAGCTAACCCGATTTCCCGTTGCGCTCTGGCAAAACGGGTAACCGAATCCATCAACAATAACACGCGCATATTTTGGTCACGAAAATATTCGGCGATACTTGTAGCGACAAAACCGGCTTTGGCGCGTTCAATGGCTGGGCGATCTGAGGTAGCTACAATTAAAACGCTACGCTTTAATCCTTCTTCACCCAAATCCTCCTCAATAAATTCGCGCACTTCTCGTCCTCGCTCACCTATCAATGCCAAAACAATCACGTCCACATCGGCACCACGAATGAGAGAGGCTAGCAGGGTACTTTTGCCACCGCCAGCAGCCGCAAAAATTCCCATTCTTTGTCCTTCGGCACAGGTTAATAAACCATCAATTGCTCTTACCCCAAGGGAAAGCGGTTTTTCGATTAATTTTCGCTGCATCGGGGCAGGTGCATCACGGTAAATGGGATACCATTGTTCAAGTTCAATATAGTTTGCGGCGGTAAAGGGATTACCTAATCCATCGAGTACTTTGCCTAATAGATGGCGGCCAACGCCAACCTGGTGGCTGGTGCCTGTTGGGCAGACTTCTGTATAAATGGATAATCCACGCGTATCGCCGAACGGGGTAAGGATAGCTTGTTGTTGTTTAAAACCGATGATCTCCGCATCTAACGATTCACCGGTATCACTATTGTATAATTTGCAAAGCTCACCCACTTTAACGCCAGGCAGTTGGGCGGTGATCAAGGTTCCTGTAACTTCTGTTACACGCCCTCTAAGCAGTACTGGCCGGCAGGTTCTAAGTGCTGCCAGCATTTTTTCAGGAATAGAATAAAGTTTAAGCTTGCTTTGCATTGTTTACCTCGATGCAAAACATATCGGAATAACAGCAATAAATATTTAGTTTTTGGTTCAGTTTTTTTTATTTCGCCCGCTATTAAAAATAGCGGCTTCTAATGACATCCAGCGAGATTATCTAACTCTATACTCATATCTAAAAAGTAAATAATGATCGATACATATGAGAAAAATAAATAGATTAGATTCACCATCAGCAATTACTGCTATCACTGATCATTTCTCAGCAGAAATTGTTGAGTATAGTGAGATAGAACCCGTTGTATTAGTGCCAAATGGTCAAGCGGTAGCGGCCCATTTTTCCAATCTATATCCGACCTTTTGTATAGAGACTGCATTATTAAATTATGTAACACCTAAGTTAATTACACCGTTATTAATGACGCCTATTTTTTTAAAATTAACGATGGCACGCCTAAAACAGCAATTAGCTGAGGTTAGCTTGCCAGAAGTTGCCGCTGCTTATGATCTATTGATGGAACTTGCTGATGTAGAACGGCAATTGCAACTGGCAACCAGCTTACTGCATCGAGGATAAAGGTGATTTTAGATCCCATTACACAAAATGCTTTATTGCTACAGGGATGGTTAGCACTGCAATACGGCCAGTTGGCGCGTAGTCAAATATTGCTGGAAGCACTGTTAAAAATGGCACCGGATGATTATCAAGCCAGAAAAATGTTGGTTGTGGTGTTATTAAAACTTGATCTGCCTGAACAGGCTCTAGTGCACTGTACAAGATTAAGAAAGGCTGACATCAATGAGGCAGAGTTATGGTTATGCGAATCACAGGCCTATTTGATGATGGAGCAATTGGAAAAGGCACAACGAGCCTATCAGAACTATCTGTTATGGAAATCTAAGTAATGAATAAAGGAATGATGCTGTTGCAACAGCTTGGCCAACGTAAAGATATTATGTTAGCTATTTTACTACTTGCTGTTGTATTCATGATGGTATTGCCATTACCGACGGTGATCCTGGATCTCCTTATCGCGATTAATATGACTATTTCGGTGGTGTTGTTGATGGTCTCGGTTTATATCACTTCGCCATTACAGTTTTCGGTTTTTCCGGTTTTGTTATTGGTAACTACTTTGTTTCGTTTAGCCTTGGCGGTAAGTACGACGCGAATGATTTTTCATCAAATAGGCCTGTGATTCGCATAACCATAACTCTGCCTCATTGATGTCAGCCTTTCTTAATCTTGTACAGTGCACTAGAGCCTGTTCAGGCAGATCAAGTTTTAATAACACCACAACCAACATTTTTCTGGCTTGATAATCATCCGGTGCCATTTTTAACAGTGCTTCCAGCAATATTTGACTACGCGCCAACTGGCCGTATTGCAGTGCTAACCATCCCTGTAGCAATAAAGCATTTTGTGTAATGGGATCTAAAATCACCTTTATCCTCGATGCAGTAAGCTGGTTGCCAGTTGCAATTGCCGTTCTACATCAGCAAGTTCCATCAATAGATCATAAGCAGCGGCAACTTCTGGCAAGCTAACCTCAGCTAATTGCTGTTTTAGGCGTGCCATCGTTAATTTTAAAAAAATAGGCGTCATTAATAACGGTGTAATTAACTTAGGTGTTACATAATTTAATAATGCAGTCTCTATACAAAAGGTCGGATATAGATTGGAAAAATGGGCCGCTACCGCTTGACCATTTGGCACTAATACAACGGGTTCTATCTCACTATACTCAACAATTTCTGCTGAGAAATGATCAGTGATAGCAGTAATTGCTGATGGTGAATCTAATCTATTTATTTTTCTCATATGTATCGATCATTATTTACTTTTTAGATATGAGTATAGAGTTAGATAATCTCGCTGGATGTCATTAGAAGCCGCTATTTTTAATAGCGGGCGAAATAAAAAAAACTGAACCAAAAACTAAATATTTATTGCTGTTATTCCGATATGTTTTGCATCGAGGTAAACAATGCAAAGCAAGCTTAAACTTTATTCTATTCCTGAAAAAATGCTGGCAGCACTTAGAACCTGCCGGCCAGTACTGCTTAGAGGGCGTGTAACAGAAGTTACAGGCACCTTGATCACCGCCCAACTGCCTGGCGTTAAAGTGGGTGAGCTTTGCAAATTATACAATAGTGATACCGGTGAATCGTTAGATGCGGAGATCATCGGTTTTAAACAACAACAAGCTATCCTTACCCCGTTCGGCGATACGCGTGGATTATCCATTTATACAGAAGTCTGTCCAACAGGCACCAGCCACCAGGTTGGCGTTGGCCGCCATCTATTAGGCAAAGTACTCGATGGATTAGGTAATCCCTTTACCGCCGCAAACTATATTGAACTTGAACAATGGTATCCCATTTACCGTGATGCACCTGCCCCGATGCAGCGAAAATTAATCGAAAAACCGCTTTCCCTTGGGGTAAGAGCAATTGATGGTTTATTAACCTGTGCCGAAGGACAAAGAATGGGAATTTTTGCGGCTGCTGGCGGTGGCAAAAGTACCCTGCTAGCCTCTCTCATTCGTGGTGCCGATGTGGACGTGATTGTTTTGGCATTGATAGGTGAGCGAGGACGAGAAGTGCGCGAATTTATTGAGGAGGATTTGGGTGAAGAAGGATTAAAGCGTAGCGTTTTAATTGTAGCTACCTCAGATCGCCCAGCCATTGAACGCGCCAAAGCCGGTTTTGTCGCTACAAGTATCGCCGAATATTTTCGTGACCAAAATATGCGCGTGTTATTGTTGATGGATTCGGTTACCCGTTTTGCCAGAGCGCAACGGGAAATCGGGTTAGCTGCGGGTGAACCACCAACCCGGCGGGGTTTTCCGCCTTCCGTTTTTGCTGAGTTGCCACGCTTAATGGAGCGTGCCGGCCAGTCTGATAAAGGCTCGATTACTGCTCTTTATACAGTGTTGGTTGAAGGCGATGATATGAGTGAACCGATTGCCGATGAAACCCGTTCAATTTTAGATGGACATATTATTCTGTCACGAAAATTGGCCGCTGCTAGCCACTATCCAGCTATTGATGTTTTACGCTCCGCCAGTCGAGTGATGGATCGGGTTATTAGCCGGGAACATTATAAACAAGCCCAACAACTCAGAAAATGGTTAGCCAAATATGAAGAAATAGAATTATTGCTACAAATTGGTGAATATCAACCTGGCAATGATGAATTGGCCGATGAAGCAATCAAACGTTACCCGCAAATTCAAAGCTGGCTTTGTCAATCTACCGATGAAAAAAGTCGCTATGAGCAGACACTGAATCAATTAGCGACAATCAGCCAATGATTTTTTCACGTTTATTAAACATTAAACAATTAAGAAAACAAAAAGCAGAAAAACAGGTTCTGCAAGATAAAAATCAAGTCGCTAAACAACAGCAGCAATTAAATATAGCTGAGCAACAATTGCAAGAGCATTATCACCATCATAAAACACGGGAACAGCAATTTTTTCAAACGCATCAACAAGCAGCGATTTCACCTGCCCAATGGCAAAACTGGCTGGCACAACTGCAATATTTTCAATGGCAAAAAGACAAATTAATTAAAGATATCGAAATTCATACCGATAAAGTTAATCAATTAGAAAAACAACTTATAGAATCAAGAAAAAAACTCAATTTTTGTTTACAACAAACAGAAAAATTTACTCAGCTAACACAACAACAAAAATGTGCGCTGGAACAATTAAACGAACAACGAGAAGAACAAGAGCAGGAAGAGTTTGTAAGGTTATCGATAGGGAAATAATATGAAAAAAGAGCAGGTCACCCATATATCACATAATCCACAACCGCAGTCTTTGGCGCTACCACCAACAGACAAATTACCGTTAGAAAGTGATCCTGTTTTAAAAAAGAAATTTGAATCAGCGCTGAAGTTAGCCGGTTCATCCGTTGAAGCTCCCCATTTAGCAACCGATAAAAACTTATTCGATACTCATGCTCTATTAAGCGAACACCCATTCAGTCATAGCGTTAAAAAAAATCAACAATACAACCAGAAAATAAAACTCGCCAAAAATTGCCTATCACTAGTGAGGAAATCACCGATAATCACTGCCAGGCCAATAATAATATGCCATACACTATAATTGGTAATATGGCAGCAGCAAAAACTGATAAGAATGATAAGTTAATTCCATCTACTAGCAAACATAAGCCGTCAATACCCCATTTAATTAATTCATTGGTTGATAAAGCTCAACCAGATGGACAGGCAAAAACAGCGTTTTTCACTGATAATTTATCGACTAATCAAGTAGCAAATCAACTAATAAAGCATTCAGTTAATTCGCCAACTAATAAATCTGAGCTAAACAACCCGCTGCAAACACCGTTGTTAGCTAATGCTTTATCGGCCAGCCAACTAGCTAATCAGCCAATAACAGCAGCTGATTTAGCAAAACCAATTATAATCTCACCAAATAGTGAACAGACAGCTATTACTTATCCAGCAAACCATCAGCAACATTTTGCTAACAAAAAAATCCCGTCAATATCCAAGCCAGATAAATTGACTGACCGAATAGAGGTTACTTCGCAACCAGAAAAAAAACCACCTGCAGCAGATATCCGGCTGGATAAAAAAAAGCGGACGGAAAATAACATCGAGCCACCCAGTATGCCTGTCGCCTTATCGGCTGCAACAGCAGAAAAAATATTAGCCACCGTCGATAATGAAAAAAGCCCTACCTCGTTACTTAATACCCTATTTAACAAGCTCAATGCGGTATTAAATGTTGAAGTCAACAAAAATTATCAGCCACCAATTATCCAATTAAACTTACCGCAAATTGGATCTTTACAAATTAAAATTCAACAGCAACAACAAAATATCACGATTGAATTTGTCGCCCAAACAATAGGACAAAAGATATTACTTGAGCATCGACAAGATTTAATTGACAAGTTACAACGCATTCATCCTGATCAACATATCCAACTGATCATTTTAAATGATCAACAGTCAAAAGAGCGCTCAAAAGAAAAGCCACAACAGTTCGACGACTTTGAAGAAGAGATGGTTTAATGCAAACATCAATATTTCCTGTTATCAGTGAGCAAGAGTTTCAGCTTAGAAAGTGTTTTATGCAATATCGTCATCATTTTCAATTTGCTGAACAATTATTAACATTAACACTGGAACAAGCCGATACTAACTATAATTTAAAACTCACAATACTAGTAAAAAATACCACGATTATTGCTTATTGCCATCAATCAATGTTAGTTAACTGGCTATCTGATGCCTTAGACAGCGCCGATTTCAGTTATCTACCGCTAGAGTTACAACTCAGTTTATTAAAAGAACATGGAAAATTTTTTCCTTCATTACAGTGGCTAAATATTGAGTCACTGCATATCACCGAAGCTACATTAGGCATTAAAGGCCATTTTGCTATGGAGGCTAAAACGCTTTCGCTCTGGTTTCCGCAAATCGAAGCTATTCAGCGGCTATTACCTAAACGACGAATTGCAGAAAAATATCCAATTGATGTCACCTTATCAATATGCATGGTTCCGATATATCTAACAATAAAAGCCCTTAACCGGTTAGAAATAGGCGATATCTTGTTACAACCTCATTACTTAAAAAAATATCAGCAACAACTTGCCTATATTGAACATTTACCCTGGGCATGGGTTTCTTTGTCTTCTCACCAATTGGAACTTATTAATATGTATTCCGAAACCGATAATTTAGCTAATCAATCACTAACTAATTTAGAAGAAATACAAATTCCTATTCGTTTTGAAGTTGGGCGACAATATATTGAATTACAAACTCTCACTCATCTTTGTGAGGGATCGTTGATTGATCTTGCTGTGCCAGTGAACGGTGACGTCAGAATTATTGCCAATCAACAACCGCTAGGCAAAGGACAACTGGTTGAAATTCAAGGAAGATTAGGTATTAAAGTAGTCGAATTATGCGCGAAAAAAAGCGAACCGCTATTTGAAGATAGTGAAGAGAACAGCCCATTAACAAATTCAACCGATGAAAACGAGGAATTCTCCTCATGACCCAGCTGCCTGATGAGTTATCACTGATTATTGGTTTAATTTTATTAGCGTTAATTCCGTTTATTGCTGTCATGGCAACGTCGTTTGTCAAAATGGCGATGATATTTTCATTGCTACGAAATGCACTAGGCGTACAACAAATACCACCTAATATGGCGATTTATGGTTTATCCATCATCCTTACACTCTATGTTATGGCACCGGTCGCACTGACCACCAAAGACTTTCTCAACGAAAATCCAGTCTCTTTATCGGCTAGCTCTTCGCTTGAATATTTTTTTGATGAAGGCACAAAACCTTATAAATCTTTCCTGACAAAACATATTAACCAAAGAGAAAAAGAATTTTTTAGCGAAAATATTGCTAAATTATGGCCGCCAAAATATGTCCATAGCGTCTCATCAGACAGTTTGTTTATCCTGTTACCAGCTTTTACGATTAGTGAGCTGACTCGCGCCTTTGAAATTGGTTTTTTACTCTATTTACCCTTTATTGCCATCGATTTAATTGTGTCAAATATTCTATTAGCTATGGGAATGATGATGGTCTCACCAATGACGATTTCCTTACCCTTCAAATTACTTCTATTTGTGATGTTTGATGGCTGGAGCCGTCTGAGCCACGGCTTAATATTGAGTTATAGTGGGTAGCCGTAAGATGAATAGCCTGGACTTGATTTATCTTTCAGAACAATCTTTATGGTTAGTCTTTATGCTTTCCATGCCGCCTATTGTGGTTGCTGCTATTGTCGGAACCCTAGTTTCATTAATTCAAGCTTTAACCCAGATCCAGGAACAAACATTAGGGTTTTTATTTAAATTAATTAGTGTCATTGTCACTTTACTGGTAATTGCCGATTGGTTGGGACATGAAATCTATCGTTTTACTGATCTGATCTTTCAAAGGATTGTAAACTTATAATGCTTTTTCAAGAGTTACAACAATATTTATTAGCTTATTCACTGTTTATCCCTCGGTTATTGGGATGTTTCACCACACTACCTATTTTGAGTAAAAAATTATTAGGCGGAACATTACTAAGAAATGGCATCATATTTTCTTTAATATTTTTTTTAATCCCTACCATTGATCCACAATTAATCATCAATATCAGTGGCAATGAATATATTTTACTCATTATTAAAGAAACATTACTGGTTTTTTTTTCGGCTTTATCGCTGCAATACCTTTCTGGATAATGCAATCTATCGGTTTTATGATCGATAACCAACGTGGTACTACAATGGCTTCTATTGTTAACCCGCTGTTTGATGAACAAACCTCACCAATGGGATTATTTTTTAGTCAAGCTTTTACAACGCTATTCTTGATTAGCGGCAATTTCCTATTACTGATACAAACCCTTTATTACAGTTTTTCTCTTTGGCCTATCGATCAATTTTTACCTGGCTTTAATGAGCAATTATTAGCATTTTTCATTCAGCTATTTAAATTGATGTTAGATAATTTTCTGATATTAGCGGCACCTTTAGTTATTGCGATGTTTATTGTTGAATGGGGATTAGCATTAATTAGCCGTTTTGCTCCTTCATTAAATGTTTTTATCTTATCCATGCCCTTAAAAGGTGCTATTTCCAGTTTATTATTAGTCAATTATTTTAGTATATTAATTTTGCATGCAGAAATAATACAAAGCCAAATAAATAAAAGTTATAAAAAACTGATTCAAATATTGAGCTAAACAATGAGTGGCGAAAAAACCGAAGCACCAACCGCAAAAAAAATCAAAGATGCACGCCAAAAAGGCCAAATACTTAAAAGCAAAGAGATTGTTTCCAGTAGCATTATTGTGATCCTATTATCGCTACTATTAAGCTTATCCACTTTCTTTATTGAACATTTTTTATTGCTCTTTGCTTATCTTCAAGACAGTAGCTTGCTAGATTTCCAAACAGGGAAAGCAAAAATTTTGCCACATATTTGGCATATTACAATTAATATCTTATTACCAATTATAATCATAACAATAATTATTATCGTATTATCTCATGTTGCTCAGTTTGGTTTTTTACTTAGCCCTTCATCTTTAAAACCCGATATTAAACATATTAATCCGATCGCCGGTGCAAAAAAAATATTTTCACTTAAAAATTTACTTGAATTTTTTAAATCATTAATAAAAGTTATTTTTATTGGTTTTATTGTTTGGTTTGTTATTAAAGGTAATATTAATTTTTTTTTCCATCTGCCAATATGCGGATTAAAATGCATTCCAGTATTTATTGGACAATTACTTACCCAACTAACTGTTATTTGCGTATTAGGATTAATTATCATTTCGTTATTAGATTTTTGTCTTGAACACTATTTTTATATTAAACAGTTAAAAATGAGTAAAGAGGAAATAAAAAAAGAACATAAGGAAATGGATGGTAATCCGGAAATTAAAGGCAGAAGAAAACAATAATAGTGTTTTTATTAACCCTAATACGATAATTAACGATCAGTAAAAGCGGAAAAAACGAATGATAACATAGCATCTATCAATTAAATGAATAAGGACATATTTTTTAATATTTTGAAATATATTCTGACAAATAGAAAAATTAAATATATAATTATTCATAACTCACAAACATAGTGAGATATTAAAATATTACTTACACCCTATAAATAATTAACTAATTTAATATGGCATTATTCTTATGTCTAGGATCACTATTATCGGTGGTTCCTGTAATAAGATATTTCACAGTAATATAAAAAATCGGAATATTATATGATATGAAAGGAAATATCAGTTTTGATGAAGGCTTTGTCAGCACAATTGTGTGGACGATGCCTAATTATAATATTATAGAACACCAGAATAAGGGACTTTATATTGTGTTAGATGGGAAAGTTAGCTGGCAAGATCCCTCCAACACTTATCAAGTATTAAACAATGAAATTATCTTCATCAGACAAGGGAGTTATACGGTAAAAACCGAAGAGGAAGTATGCAAACTTCTGTGGATACCTTTATATGACGATTTCTTAAGAAATTTTATGGGTCGATTTGGCACCATATTAAGTGAAATAAAACGGGCCGAAAATAATACCGCCAGTTTAATTGCTTTTAGTCATTCATCCTTACTGGAAGAAAGTATTAAAGGATTAAAAATACTATTAAGTCATGAGTGCCATAGTGCCTTAATTGATTTACGCATTGAAGAATTACTGTTATTGCTTACTCATGGGCAACAGGGTGCAAACCTGTTATCAGTATTGCGACAACTCAGTAATTGACAGGCTGAACGTTTGCAATCTTTTATGGAAAATAATTATTTAAAAGAATGGAAACTTAATCAGTTTGCCAAAGAATTTGGTATGGGACTAACCACATTTAAAGAGTTATTCAGTACAATTTATAATACCTCTCCCCGCGCATGGATTAGTGAAAGACGAATCATGTATGCGCACCAATTATTGATAAATACTGATCTGAGTATTGTAGATATCTCAATGGAAGCCGGTTTTTCCAGTCAGTCCTATTTTACTCAAAGTTATCGTAAAAGATTTGGCTTTACACCTAGTCGTGCCCGAGGTGAACATGACGAATAATTAAAAATTATTGGCTAGTATTACAATCTGAAAAAAAATGTTTAATTAAGATAAAGCGATATTATGCAATATTAAATAACGGACAATAAGGTAAATAACGATGGGATCTACTAACAATCGCTTGCATTCTAACCCTGTATTGTCTAATAGAAAGATTACTATATTAAATCCTAACAACCTGAATCGTAATCATTTATTAGGGAATGAGGTCATTACTCATTATAAGCATGCTGAACCCATACATGCACATCAAATTGAGCTACTAAGACGCTTACTGCCACGAACCCTATTTGAGTCGTTTTTTGCTTCAACATGGTTCAAACGTCGAGTGGAATGCAATATTCCGCTTAAACGTGAAGAGCTAAAATTTATTATTCGAACCGCATCTCAACAGCCCATTAAATGGGATAATCTATTAGGCGATACCATTAATCTAGCCGAACCACATTTTTTACGTTACTGGCTATTGGAGCCAATTTATCAATGGTGGTTAACCAGCTTAGCACCCTCTTATCCGATGCTAAAAAATGAATTGATACAGCTACAAATCCATATAAATCAGTTAAAAGCCCAGTCTGAGTTTTGGGCAATAACCGACACTAAATTAGTCAACAAATCATCAATTCAACAAGATATTGAGCAAAAAAAGCGTTTATCTTTAGATCAAGAGCGAGATTATCAGCATAAAATTCATCAAATAGAACAAACAGCAACGCAGATGTGGCCGAACTGGTTTATTGGAATTGAACAAATGAATCAACAGATCAATCTGACGACATTTATGGCAGTACCTGACAATATTCGTGATCTTTGGTTATTACTGATTCAACTCGTCAACGGGAAAGATGTTTCAGTACTGATACATGATTGGTTGTATGTTCGTCATCTATGCTTGGAGAACGACAGTTTTTACTGGCGTTCAGATTAATAACAAAGGTAAATAGAGCAGAAAATTTATGTGCCCTGATCATCGTTATCAAGGAATGTGCGGACCATTTCTTTTTTTTTCCTTTTCTTCTCGATTAATACCTATGCACAAGAGCTAGATTGGCTGCCTATACCCTATAGCTATATTGCTAAAGACGAAAATCTAACGGACATTCTGGTTAATTTCAGCGCTAATTATGATAGCGCTGTCATTGTCAGTCATAAAGTAAATGAACAAGTAAGTGGCCACTTCGCTAAAGAGACACCAAAAGCGTTCCTGCAACAACTGTCTAATCTCTACAACCTTACCTGGTATTACGATGGTAGTGTACTTTATGTTTTTAAAAACAGTGAAGTACAATCAAAGTTGATCAAATTAGAAAATACAACCATTAAGGCGCTACGGAAAGCACTGATTGACTCCGGCATATGGGATAAAAAATTTAGCTGGAAGCCTGATCCCCACCATCAATTAGTTTATGTTTCAGGCCCACCGCGCTATATTGAATTAGTCATGCAAACTGTATCAGCGCTGGAACAACAAGCGACGATGCAACAAGAACAGGGGCTACCATTAGCGATCCAAGTTTTTAGTTTAAAATATGCTTCTGCGGTTGATCGGATAATCAAATATCGTGAAGAACAAATTCAAGTACCAGGCCTGGCAACTATCTTAGCCAATATGGTTAGTGCTGCCGAAATTAGCCAAATCAATAATGATAAAATAATCTCACAAAAACCCAACGGCCATAAAGCGATGATCCAATCAGAGCCATCTATCAATGCCATTATTGTGCGCGATCTGCCTGAAAGAATGCCAATGTATCAACGGCTGATCCACTCTCTCGATAAACCAACTGCCAGAATTGAAGTTGCGCTATCAATTATTGATGTGAATGCCGACAATCTCGCAGAATTAGGTATCGATTGGGGTGTCGGGCTCAAGGCTGGACAACATCATCAAATAAATATTGCCTCCACATTAACTCAAGCCGCCTCCCCAGTACTCGGTAGCCTGCTTGATAAACAAGGGTTAAATTATTTAGTGGCTAAAGTCAGTTTATTACAAAGCCAGGGCATTGCTCAAGTTGTATCTAAACCGACTTTACTTACCCAAGAGAATACCCAAGCCATTATTGATCACAATGAAACCTACTATATAAAAGTTAATGGTGAACGAGTTGCTGAATTAAAAGGCATTACTTATGGCACACTACTACAGATGACGCCAAGAGTAATTCAAATCGGTGATAAACCTGAAATCCATCTGGTTTTACACATTGAAGATGGCAACCAAAAGCCAAATAGTTCAGGCGTTGATGGCATTCCGACTATCAATAGAACCATTATCGATACAGTTGCTCGGGTTGAACTGGGCCAGAGCCTGGTTATCGGCGGTATATTCCGTGACGAAATAATTAAAACCAGCCGAAAAGTGCCCTTACTCGGTGATATTCCGTTACTAGGCGCACTATTTCGTAGTAACGGCAATCAAACTCGACGCGCGGTTAGAATTTTTATTGTTGAACCGAAAATTATTGACAAAGGTTTAGCCAAATACTTATCGGTCGGTAATCAAAGATCACTAGCTCCGCGATTACTAAATATTGATGAAATCTCCAATCAGAACCTACCATTAAGAAAAATTTTAAACGATGCACAATGCCAGCCCCTTGAGCAGGCTAAACGCATTCAAAGCCGGTTTAAACAAGCAAATAAAGAGGCGATTATTGCCACATGCAACAAAGGTGAGCAGTCAGGCTGGCGGGTTATCGATCTCTCTTGCGGTGAAGATCAAATTGAATGCATTTATAAGGCATACCAATGAATTGGAAAATTCGCTTTTACAGTGGCTTAAATAAGGGTGTTGAGACAGAACTAAATAATGGCCGCTTTATTATTGGCTCAGATCCAGTACAAGCCGATTTAATTCTGGTTGATGCGGGTATTGAAGCCGTTCATTTGATTCTGGAAATTGAAGAAGAAGGGATTAGAGTTATCGACTGGTCTGGTGAAGAAACGCCGCAACAAAATGGCCAGGCGATAAATCAGGGTGAAATGCTGCTCCCCTGTAACCGGCAAGATGCGGGTATGCTCATTTGGAGCTATTATAGTACCGTCAAACAGCAACTGCCCGCCAATCCAGATGAGTTAACGGATAGTCATATTAGGTTGATTAATAATCAACAACAGCATAAACACAAAAAAAGAGTTACTTTTATTGTTATTGCTATTTTTTCGATATTATTGGTCAGTTTGTATCTGCTGTTTTTCTCCGGCCCGGCTGAAACGATTATATTCAGGAACAACATAAATTACAAAATTACCTGAATAAAGAGGAATACAAATACATTACCATGCGAATCGAACAAGATAAGCAACTGTTTATTTTGGGTGG
Organism: Arsenophonus endosymbiont of Crataerina pallida; assembly: GCF_964020125.1. NCBI lineage: Bacteria > Pseudomonadati > Pseudomonadota > Gammaproteobacteria > Enterobacterales > Morganellaceae > Arsenophonus > Arsenophonus endosymbiont of Crataerina pallida. Next base: position 2,601,489 of record NZ_OZ026540.1, read on the forward strand.
TTATGTACAAAATAACCAGCAACGTTTGCTGATAAAACGTTATTTGGATAATAACAACTTAAATCATCAATTGAATATATATTCGATTGAAGAGATTAAACAAAGCGTAAAATATACTCTACATACTATGGGTTATAATCACATTGAAGTAAGCAATAGCGAAAAAGTCGGTTGGATAGATCTGTTTGGTGAAGTACGCTTTATTAATAATAAATCCTGGAGTAACTTAGCCACAATCCTTAAGCGTGATATTAGCGGCTTAAAAGGAATTAATAATCATGTCAAAATAAACGACGACCACCTAAAAAAATTAGTCGAATTACTAGAGCAATATGATTTAATAAATGTTCTTATTTATAATGAAAAGGAGAATAATATCATTGAATTGTATGGCTATTTAAATGAAAAACAGCGGCAACAATTTATTGAATTACAGCAAACATTCAATATTGAATTTAAGCAGAGGTATAAACTTAAATTAATCAAAGCCGATAATAATAATATTAAAAAAAAAGAAATCCAATTAGATATTAAAGGTATTTCACTGGGACGTGCTCCCTATATTATTCTAAGAAATAATATGAAATACTCAATAAATTCAACCTTGCCAACCGGAGAAACAATTGCCGCGATTGAAGATAATAAAATTATACTTAAGAAAAATAGTCAGGAAATTATCATTACCTTAAAGGAATAAATGATGTTAACCCAACTGGAAGAAAGAGTCAGTGATAGCGTTGAATATGTTAAAATTCAACATTATCTTTATGACCAACTAAATAACTGCCGTAAAAAGCTAAATAAACCACTATCACGTGATGAGCACCGCCAATCCGTTCAGCAGCAAACCGCTATTTGGGCAGGGATCACTATTTTAGAAAAAATTAAATGGAGTTAATATGGCCGCTATTTTTGATTCAGGCAAAAGCATTGCACTTGATGAGGTCGCCACAAAACTAAAAACACAAATGGAAACAACATCTGATGATGTCAAAACCGCCATCGATGCACTTGGCACAAGCCCGGATAACCCAGCGCTAGTTGCTGAATTACAACATAAAATTAATAAATGGTCAGCGATGTTCAATATGCATTCAACCATTACCCGATCAATGCGCGATATGATCCAGGGTATTTTACAAAAAATCTAATCATGGCTCTGCAATTAGAAAAATTATTAATTGAGCTGGCAATTACCGCCGTAGAAAAAGCGTATTTAACGGAAGCTAATGATATTTATTGCTGGCTAACGCAATTAGATAAAAAATATCTTGAATCAGCATTACTGATAAAAATCCTTATTTTGCTGCGTCAGGAGCAGTATCAAACTATTTTAGAGTTGGCGCAACAATATGAATATCTAAATTTAATGCCTTTTTTTATTTTATCTGCCCATCAGCTAGGCTTAACAAAATTAAAAAATAACTTTTTGGCTAAACTTAATATAAATAAAAACCAACATGCTGATTTAATTAATTTTGCTTTAGCATTAATAGAAAATTATCAGAGCAATTAATATGAAAATTAACCATGATTATTATCCACATGATTTCAAAACGATAGTGCAATTAACTGACGATCAGCACAATAATATTGTTGTCACTACAGATAATATTGCGCTTAACCAACAGCAAATATTACTTGATGGATTAATCAAAAATTTAAGTCAATATACGCATCAAATTGATAAGGATGAATAATGGATATTAAACAAGTTAATAACAACATAAAATTTAATTTAGATGAAATTAATCAATCGATAGAAAATGTTAATCCAATCAATAATCAATTTGCCACAACTGCAAGATCAGCGAATAATGAAATCAATTTCTTTGAACAAATAGAATCAGTACGCCAAAATATGAGCCGGGCAAAAACTGAATTCCAGCAAAATATGAATAGTGAAGAGTTATCACCGCAAAAATTAATGCAAGTACAGTGGTCGTTGATGAGAATTACCTTACAGGAAGAATTAATTGCTAAAACTGCCGGTAAAGTTACCCAAAGTATGGAAACCTTATTAAAGGCACAATAACCAGATGAAAATAGTGCTGATTACCTTACCGTTGTTATTATCCATACTGCTAACTGGCTGTAAAACTGATCTCTATACTGGCCTGTCGCAAAAAGAGGCTAATGAGATGTATGCATTACTCAGAAATGAAGGAGTTTCCATCCACAAAGAAGTCGACAAAGAAAATACCGTCAAATTGCTGATTGATGAATCAGACATCGCCCAGGCAACTGAGATATTAAAACAACATGGTTATCCAAGAGAAGTTTTCTCTTCGTTAAAAGACGTTTTTCCAAAAGATAGTTTGATTTCTTCTCCTGTTGAAGAGCAAGCGCGGCTTAACTTTGTTAAAGAACAAGCGCTGGCAAAAACAATATCACAAATAGATGGCGTCCTTAATGCTCGGGTGCATGTGGTTATGCCTAATAATAATGATAAAAATAGCTTCTCTTCCGCATCTGTCTTTATAAAATATGCGCCTAATGTCCAACTAGATAACTATACTCCACAAATAAAGCGATTAATTCACAACAGCATTGCTGGGTTAGATTTTGATAGAATTAGCGTAGCATTAATACCTGGCTCGGAAATATTACCTAGCAATACATATAGTCAAGAAAAACATTTTTTAGGTATCGATATTAATGAACATACTTATAATAAATTTATTATTCTTATATCTTTACTTATTTTTTTACTTATTAGTACTAATCTACTGCAATATTTCCTTAATAAAAGAAAATCGTAATAAAATATGCTGACACTTTTCCAATTACAATATTGCCCGGCACTTTATATTAATATTGAAAATTTACCTAATCTATGGCAAAAAACACTACAAAATTTATCTAATTGGCGCCACTCAAAAAATATAAATAAAATTATTTTTAAACATTATAAATTAAATAACAATATGATAAAAATTGAGAAAAATGAAAATATTGCCCTTTTCCCTCAATATGAATTTAATCAAATTTTAGCTTTATTAGGCATAATGTTACACATCAAATCGCTTTCTCATTGCATTAATAGTAAGCAAATAGGCTTTATTATTAATGAGATTGGTAAAGAGAAATATCGCTTTTGTTTAGCCAACGCAAATTTTATTATTGGTAATTGGCCGGAAGGCTGGCAACAAAAATTACCACTTGAAATGCATATAAATTATTTTTGCCAAACCGGGCTTAATTTCTGGTTAGAGACTATCAACCAGAATAATGTCGATTTAATCAAACGCCTAAAATTACGCTTACCGAAAAAAAAGATAGAAAAAAATATTATCATAGCCGATAAGTATAAACCTGTTGCAGAGATATTATGTCAAAAGATAACCAAAGAAGTAAATTTACAATGTTACCATTTACTCAAATAGATGATCAGATTGTCATTAACGATGAAATAAAAATTTTAAAAAAAGCCGATTATCAATCCTATCTTAATGGCCAAGAATTTATCGATATTGCCAAACAGCATGCCAGAAAAATTGAAAATGATGCAGATAGTATTTATCAAGAGCGTTATACCGCCGGTTGGCAAGAAGGTTTGGCACAATCAGCCCAACAACAAGCAGAAATTATTCATCAAACTTTAATAAATTGCCAAATTTTTTATCAACAAGTTGAAAGCCAATTAGTTAATATTACTATAGAAGCGATGAGAAAAATTATTGCTAATTATGAACCTGATGAACTTTTATATAAAAGTATCAGCCAAAATCTTGCGCTTGTTCATCAACATAAAAAAGTTATCTTACGCATTTCACCTAAGCAAGTTAATTTTTTGCAAAGTAAATTAACCGAACTACATAAAATACAACCAGAAATTGAGTATATCGACATTGTTGAAGATCCGAGATTAGAAGAGAAAGATTGTATTTTAGAAACTGAAGTCGGTATGTTAAATGCCACTATTGAGAGTCAATTAAATGCAATAAAGCAAGCCTTACTAGGAAAATAAGCATTGTTTTATTTAATACCAGTAGATAAAAAATTAAATAATAGTATTTTCCTGCCCTAATTCATTTTCCTCGCCCGGCAATGATAACTAGCTTTCAGATTTATAGTGAACCTTTTATAAGAAAATTCCTATTTTTTTGATTTTTTAAATAATTGAAATAAATCGATCACTAAATAGTGAATTAATTTTTTATTATAGATTTTAATAGATTAAATTACTATTTAGGCTTCAAATTGATCAATAAAATACTGATTAAAATATATTTCAGTATTTAGCCAGTTAATTTAATAAAATGACAATAATCAAACATTGCTGGCATAAAAGCACAATTTTATCTATATTGGAGGATTATTAAACTACATTATTCGTTTAATTTAGATAACATGCAAGTAATAATAGGAGAACGCATGATCACCTTTGATAAAAAAGTTTTATGGATGACATTTTTTATTAGTCCTCTTGCGATAGCTAATGATAGCCTATTTACCGTAATGGATGACCCTGCAACGGCAAAAAAAGATATTGAAATGTCAATCTCAGGTGGTTATCAAGTACAAACAGGAAACTCAAAGAGTTCAAACTTAACAGCAAAATCAGCACTAACACTCTATTCTTCAAACTTAGCTTATAGCTTTTGGGGAAATGCTACCAACAACTCATCCAATGATAAAAGATCATCGGAAACCTATCAGTTAGGCGCCAGGACTCGATACAATTTAACTAAATATGATTATCTATTCGGCCAAGCTAGCTGGTTAACTGATAGATATAATGGCTTTGATTCTAAAGACGTATTTGCCGTGGGCTATGGCCGACAAATATTTGATGGCCCCATTCATTCACTAAAAGTTGAAGCTGGCCCAAGTGTCAGATATGAACATTTTACCAGTGGTGGCCATGAAATAACAGGATTAGGCTACATTGGTGCAAACTATGAATGGAAAATTACTGATAATACGTCATTTAAACAAGGTATATCATTTTTTACCCGACTCAGCAATGACTCTTCCGCTATCTCAGAAACTACCTTACAAGTTGCCATGAGTGAACGCCTGTCACTCAATTTGATCTACAACGTTAACTGGAATGATAATCCTCCGCTCTCGGCACCAAAACAGATCAGCACCAAAACATCCATCCAATTAGGTTATGCTTTCTGATAAATCGATTATTAATATTAATTACTAAAATCAATAGACCTATCTAATTAGGTCTATTGAAAATATTATTAAAACTCTTGCCGGGTTGGACGAAACAGAATTTCATTAATATCAACATGTTCTGGTTGTTTTATAGCAAAAATTACCGCTCGAGCATAGGAATCTGCCGGAATGGCATAATCGTTATAAAAAGATCGCATTCTGGCAGCGATATCTGGATCAGTAATACTATCAAGCAACTCACTAGTGATTGCCCCTGGCGAAATCACTGTTGTTCTAATATGATAAGGTATCATTTCTTGTCGTAAACCTTCCGAGATCACTCGTACTGCCGTTTTGGTCGCTGAATAAACTGCACTGCCTGGCTTTACCTTATGTCCTGCGACTGACGTGACGATGTATTAATAATAATATGGCCACTCATCTGTTTTTTCATATAGGGAAGCGCTGCTGCTATCCCATAAAGCACGCCCTTTAAGTTAATGTCGATCATTTCATTCCATTCATCAATATGACAATCTTCTAACAGTGATTGCGGCATAATACCGGCATTATTAACTATCACATCAATTCGGTTATACAATGCAATTGCTCTGTCAACTAATGCCTGTAGTTGCTCAGGTTTTGTAACATCGGTGGCGACAACGGCTTCTTTATCAAGATTTAATTCTCCGGCTAATAATTGCAATCTATCAATACGACGCGCGCCTAAAACCAGCTTGGCACCATCTTTAACTAAATGGCGAGCTAGTTCTTCACCTAATCCACTACTTGCACCGACAACGACAATAACTTTATTTGCAATTCCTAGTGCCATAATCATTATCCTTTTGGTTATGTACTATTCATCAGCATATTTGTCTAAGCAATTGACCTTTTTTAATTTGACCTGCTGAAAAAATCTTACTGCAAGCCATCTAACCTTTCGATATCTTCAGGTCGCTTATCCAACTGAGATAAATAGCGCAGATAAAAATAATCAATGTCCTTAATGAGTTAAGCTGTTTACTGTTCAATAACCATATTTCCCTCTACTCACAGCGAAGAAAATTTTGTCATCAAAGCTAATCTTACTAGCTAGATAAAAGATAGCCGCTAATGAACAATAGATAATTTTAGCTATAGTCAAAAATAGGCCAAGGATCTTTGATAAAGAGAATAAAAACACTAATCCATTATTGCAACCATTTGAGCTATTTTTAGCCTAAAAGAGTATTCTATCGAACGCATAAAATAAGATTAATATTTTATTTTTCACAAAAATAAAAACCTTATTATCTATTTATTCTTATTATTTTTAATTATATAAAAACAATTAATTAAAAAAATTGATATTGTTTTCACAGCAATAACAGATAAATTTTTAATATTAAGATAAGTTATTTTGTTAAACACAATAATAATCTTATAAATAACTTAATTGAATCTATAATGCTATTAATTATGATCAATAAAATAACAAATATTGTATTTTAATAATATTGTAAATAATTATTTTATTTTCCTCCCGCTAAAGGTGTTAATAAATACTTTACCCATTGTGCAACTATTTTTTATTTTGTGATCCTTATCACTACCCCTACTGTATAAGCGATGATACTGTGACTAAATAAAATATCTTTCGTTTTGTTCGTGCATGATTTTTTATCAAACACCGTATTACCTGGCTTAAACTTCGTAAATAAAAAAATCATCACAATATTATTACTTTCGATATTATATAAATCGAAAGTAATATAAACCCATTATTCTATAAAAATGAACTTTAATCATGATCACAGTTTCGTTTACTTTCTTTTGTTGTAATTACTAATGCGTTGTTTGTGCAATTAACTTTAGTTTCTATTGTTTACCACCACGATTTAATAACGTAACAGGAGTTAAAATGAGTACTGATACAATAAAACGCCGAGAAACTATTATCGACATGCTATACCATGATGGTAGTGTAAAAGTTACCACTCTTAGCCGGCGTTTTAATGTCTCTCTGGTGACCATTCGTAATGATTTACGTTATTTAGAAAAAAAAGGCTGTGCATTACGCTCGTATGGTGGCGCAATGGCAAATAACAAATTTGCTTTCGACAGACCTTTTCAAATAAAAGGTCGAATAGATAGAGAACTAAAAATATTGATCGCTGCCAAAGCGGCAGAGTTTGTCCAAGATGGCGATTCGATAATTATCGACTCAGGCTCAACAACAACTGAAATTGTGCCTTTTTTACGTAATCATCATGCATTGGTGGTGATGACCAACGCACTTAATATCGCTTATGAATTAGCCAATCTTGAGCAAATTGATGTGATAGTTCTAGGTGGAAATACGCGTAAAAATTCCTACTCCCTTTATGGTTCAATCGCAGAACAACAGCTTGCTCAATATCGTTTCAATACCTTGTTTCTTGGCGTTGATGGTTTTGATCTTGAAGCTGGCATCACAACCCCTCATCCAGGCGAAGCTCACCTTAATCGTATTATGTGTGATGTAGCACATCAAATTATTGCTGTCACAGATGGCAGTAAATTTGGCCGTAAGAGCTTTTGTTTAATTTGTGAAACCACACAAATTCATCATCTGATTACTGATAGCCGGATCCCAAAACAGTACCGTGAAACACTAGCTGAACTTGGGGTTAATGTCATTATTGTCGACGAATAACGCCTTGTTGATTTAATCCTAAATATAAATATACATCAGCTAGCAGGGAAATATTATGCAGTCGCTACTACAACTTATTCATCGCCATAAATCTGGCGAAGCGGTCGGGATCTATTCTGTTTGTTCTGCTCACTCCTGGGTATTAGAAAGCGCTTTACAGCTAGCAAAAGAGAGAAAAACCGCACTTTTAATTGAAGCTACTTCTAATCAAGTAAATCAATTTGGCGGCTATACTGGCATGCAACCAATTGATTTTAGAAATAAAGTATTCAACATCGCGCATAAACTGGATTTTCCGACCCAACAAATTTGGCTAGGTGGTGATCATTTAGGGCCCAATGTATGGCAAGAACACAGTGCAGAACAGGCTATGATATTTTCAGAAACGCTGATCTACGACTATGTCAAAGCTGGATTTCGAAAAATTCATCTTGATTGTTCAATGCCTTGTGCTGACGATGCAACACCTTTAACGGACGAAATTGTAGCTCAACGTGCAGCCCGTTTGTGCGCTGTGGCTGAGCGCAGTTGGCAAGAAAATGGCGGTGAAGCACCCGTTTATGTTATTGGTACGGAAGTGCCTACACCGGGTGGTGCTAAATCAGCACTGACCGGTATACAAATCACATCAGCTAAAGCTGCCGACACAACCCTTAATATCCATCAAAAAGCTTGGCGCAATACAGGACTCACCGACGTTTGGCCTAGAGTTATCGCTCTGGTTGTGCAACCGGGCGTTGAGTTTGACCATTACCAAGTTGAACACTATCAGCCAGAAAAAGCGAAAGCACTTAGTCAATATATTGAGAGCCATCCCCACATCGTTTACGAAGCCCATTCAACCGATTATCAAACTGCACAAGCTTACCAAAATTTGGTACGTGATCATTTCGTTATTTTAAAAGTCGGGCCGGCATTAACATTTGCCCTGCGTGAAGCACTGTTTGCACTAGATAAATTAGATCGTGAATGGAATGGAGAACATGTTGCAGCGCATCTTAGCGAAACTCTTGAGCAAGTGATGTATGAACAGCCAAACCACTGGCGGCCTTATTACCAAGGTAGTGCACATCAGCAATATATTGATCGCCAATACAGTTTGAGCGATCGTATTCGCTATTATTGGACCAATCCTAAAGTCGCGGCGGCAGTTGAAAAGTTATTAACCAACTTACGCCAGCATCCCGTTCCCCTCACTATGTTAAGCCAATATCTACCAGAGCAAATGGAAGCAATTAATGCAGGTCGCTTATCAGCCACTGAGCCGAAAGAGTGGGTAAAGGATAAAATTCGTTCGGTATTAATGCATTATGCCATCGCTTGTGAGACAAAAATAGAAGGAGCCGTTATATTATGATCCCCTTTTTCTCATATGATCCCCTATGGCTTAAAAGCCATAACGCGCAATATACCGTACAAGAAATCGAGCAACAACCTCAGTTATGGCGTAACTTATATCAAACGCTAACAGATAATTCAGCTGCCTGGCAAAACTTCCTTAACCCAATACTAAAACAAGCTAATTTACAAATTATTCTGTGTGGCGCAGGCTCTTCAGCATTTGTTGGCAAATCAATCGCACCTTGGTTACGCGAACACAGACATTTAAATGTTTATGCTATTGCTTCAACGGATATTGTGCCAACACCAAAGCAATATTTGGACAAAAGTAAACCCACTTTATTTATTTCTTATGCCCGCTCGGGTAATAGTCCAGAGAGCCTTGCGGCAATAAAGCTTGCAGATCAATTGTTAACAGAGTGCCATCATTTAATCTTAACCTGTAATCCCCAAAGCAAACTCACAGATTATGCAACAAACCGAGCAAATGTCTATTTACTCACTATGCCCGAAGGATCAAACGATCGCAGTTTTGCCATGACATCCAGTTTTAGTTGCATGGCATTAGCGACCATATTGTTATTAGGCAATTCAAATTTAAGCCATGCGCAACAGAATTTAGCCACCTTAATCACTTTATGTGAAAACCAGGCCAGCAACTGGCAAACAATTATTCAACCTATTATTCAGCAAGGTTTCAATCGCATGATAGTTTTAGGTTCCCACTGTTTTACCGGTATAAGCGAAGAAGGTGCGCTTAAAATGTTAGAGTTAACGGCGGGACAAGTTGCCACCCGTTATGACTCAACGATGGGAGTTCGCCATGGCCCGAAATTTTTTATTGATGAAGAAACGTTAGTTATCATTTTGCTTTCTCAAGAAGCGTATTGTCGACGTTATGATCTGGATCTACTTAATGAATTAAAGCATGATGGACGGGCTAAAAAAATCCTGGCCTTAAGTAGTCTACCTGATAGTAATGCCATTGAACTTAACACGACGCTAGCTGATATTTGGCTTATTTTTCCCTACCTATTATTTCTGCAATTAATCGCGGTCGAAACTTCACTATCCCTAGGGCTAGCGCCTGATAATCCCTGTCCAACAGGTGAAGTAAATCGGGTAGTAAAAGGTGTCCATATTTATCCCTACATACAACCAGAACAATAATAAGGAGCGTATATGTCCCCTCCAAACATCTTAATGACTCGAATTGACAATCGTCTGATCCATGGTCAAGTCGGTATTACTTGGACCAATTCTCTCGGTGCCAATTTAGTTGTCGTTGCCAATGATGAGGCTGCCAATGATCCAATCCAACAATCTCTCATGGATATGGTGGTATCCGATGGCGTGCAAACCCGCTATTTCACCTTACAAAAAACGATTGACATTATTCATAAGGCAGCAGAACGGCAGAAAATTTTCATTGTTTGCAAAACGCCGCAGGATGTATTGACGCTGGTAAAAGGTGGGGTACCGATCGATTTTGTCAATATCGGTAATATGCATTTCTGCGAAGGGAAAAAACAGATCCATAAAACCGTTTCCGTTGATAACAATGATATCGACGCTTTTCGTCAGCTTAATCAATTAGGTATCACCTGCGAAATTCGCCGTGTACCAGATGAAAGCGGTGAAAATATTACCAATCTGCTGAATTAATGGAGACAAATATGTTTATTGATGCATTATTAATCGCCTTATTAGCAGGTATTGCTGGTGTTGACTTATTTAATGGTCTAACCCATCTTCATCGACCGATTGTAATAGGCCCGATCGTAGGGCTAATTTTAGGTGATGTGCAGACAGGTTTATTAGTTGGTGGGACTTTAGAACTTGTTTGGATGGGAATGGTACCACTTGCTGGAGCGCAACCCCCAAATGTGGTTATCGGTGGTATTATTGGCACCGCTTTTGCTATTCTCACCCATTCTGATCCTAAAGTTGCTATTGGGATTGCCATTCCCTTTTCGATTGCGGTGCAAGGTTGCATTACCCTATTATTTACCCTTTATTCACCCATGATGCATAAATGCGATCAAATGGTTAAAAATCTCAATTGGCATGGTGTTGAGTGGGTAAACTATTTTGGCATTATCATTCTATTTTGCTTTTACTTTATCGTTGCCTTCTTACCTATTTACTTCGGCGCTGACGCCGCCAGTGCTATGGTACAAAAAGCACCACAATGGCTGCTCGATGGACTGGCGGTTGCCGGTGGTATGATGCCTGCAATCGGCTTCGCTTTACTGATGAAAATCATGATGAAGAAAACTTATATCGCTTATTTTATCTTAGGTTTTCTTGCTGTCACCTTCCTTAATCTACCGATTATAGCCGTCGCTTTAGGTGCCTTTGCTATCGCTTTAATCGATTTCTTTAACCGCACTCGTAATAATGATGGCGAAACAGCAAACATGCCATCAAAAACCAATCAACAGGAGATGAATGATGGCATTTAATGGATCTGATGAAGAGATGGCAAATAAAAGCGAACAACGCATGACCCAAGCCCTAGCCACCAGCCAGGTAGAGAGTGATGACTATATTGATACCACGCCGGGTAAAGCACTAACCTCCTATGATATTAATGTTATGGCGCTACGTTCGCTCCTTTTGCAAGCTTCTTTTAACTATGAACGTATGCAAGCCGGTGGCTGGTTATATACGCTTATTCCCGCTTTGCGTAAAATTCACAACAATCCACAAGATCTCACCAATTCCATGAAAATGCATATGGAATTTATTAATGTTCACCCTTTTGATGTCACTTTTTTATCCGGCCTGGTATTAGCTATGGAGCGCGGAAAGAAAAAATTTCGACTATCCGCGCGGTTAAAGTTGCCTTGATGGGGCCATTAGGCGGGATTGGTGATGCCTTATTTTGGCTCACTCTATTGCCAATATGTGCCGGTATCGGTGCTTCACTTGCCTTGCTGGGGAGTATTTTTGGCCCGATCGTTTTCTTGCTGTTATTTAATATTGTTCATTTTGCCTTACGATTTGGTCTAGCCCATTACGGTTATCAAGCAGGAACTAAGGCGATTGCGATACTAAAAACTCACACCAGAAATATTTCTCATGCTGCCTCTATTGTCGGTATGACGGTAATCGGGGCACTGGTAGCTTCATATGTTCATCTCTCTACGCCGTTAATACTAAAGGCCGGTGAGGCCAAGGTGGCATTACAAACCGATGTGTTGGATAAATTAATGCCCAATTTATTACCGCTGGCTTTCACACTAATCGTTTATGGTTTTTTAAAACGTGGGTTTTCAGCCGTAAAAATGATCGGAATTACCATCCTATTTGGGCTGGCAGGTAAATTAGTTGGATTCTTATAAGGAGTAAATATGTTAGGCATTGTCATTACTGGCCATGGAAGTTTTGCTAGTGGTTTAATGCAAGCAATGGAGCAAATTGTTGGTAAACAAGAGCAGTGTACTGCCATTGATTTTACTGAAGGCATGACAACAGAAGATTTACACCAAGCATTAAATCAAGCCAGTAAAATTTGTGATATCGGTGACGGCTTAGTATTTCTTACTGATTTACTTGGCGGCACACCATTTTCACAAGCCTCGCAGTTAACATTGGCACATCCACAATGGCAAGTCCTAACGGGAACGAATATGCAAATGGCGGTCGAAATGATGTTAGAACGACAAGCGATCGATGCAGAAAAATTTCGTGATATGGCGCTGGATTGTGGCCACCAAGGATTAACCAGTTTATGGCATCAGCAACAGCAGAATAAAAGATCTCATAATAATGATGGTATTTAAGGAGTTACCATGTATTTAATATCTACCCGCGAAATGCTAAAAAATGCCCAACGAGGGCAATATGTGATACCCGCGTTTAATGTTCACAATTTAGAAACTATCCAAGTCGTTGTGGAAACTGCGGCCAAAATGGCTTCACCGGTCATTCTGGCCGGTACACCGAGTACCTTTACCTACGCCGGCCTTGAATACATGGTATCTATTTGTACCCAAGCCGCTTCATTGAATAAATTACCCCTTGCTCTCCATCTAGATCATCATGAAGGATTGAGCGATATCTGCAATAAAGTCAAAGCCGGTGTTCGCTCGGTAATGATCGATGCCTCCCATCTACCATTTGCAGAAAACATCGAGATCGTGGCTAATGTTGTGCAATTTTGCCAACGTTACGATGTGAGTGTCGAAGCTGAATTAGGTCGCCTGGGGGGAAAGAAGATGAATTAATTGTTGATAGTAAAGAGAGTTTTTATACCGATCCGATTGCTGCTAAAAAATATGTTGCGCAAACTGGTATAGATTCGCTAGCAGTTGCCATTGGCTCTGCTCACGGACTCTACCATGATGAACCTCATCTTGACTTTGAACGCCTGGCGGAGATCCAGCAGCAAGTAGATATTCCATTAGTTTTACATGGCGCATCAGGCATATCTGAAGAGATGATACGCCAATCTATTTCATTAGGGATCTGTAAAGTCAATGTGGCTACCGACTTAAAAATTGCCTTTGCTGATGCAGTAAAAATATATCTATCTGAACATCCTGACGCTAACGATCCCCGCAAATACATCACACCAGGTAAACAAGCAATGCAACAGGTAGTAGAAAATAAAATCATGATGTGTAATAGTGCCGGAAAAATCTAACGCTATATTGCCACTTCAATTAACCACTATTTAACACAGCTTGATGATTTATTATTTGGCAATAACTTATTCCAATAATATGAAATAACAAAGCTAGCTTAATTTTCATTAAAATAGATAAAAACAGCAATAAAAATAAATTATCCAGTGACTGACTAAATATTTGCGCTCGAATAAATTGATATTTAACAAGTTTAAATAATCATTAAAATTAGTTGTTTTGTTTAATAACAGAACAACTATTATCCTGAAACACCACTAAGCAAGCGCTGCCCATAAAGGATCTTCAGGAAGATCGGTGATCGAGAGACCTGTTTCTGTCGGTGTTAACATAACCGTAGGTGGCTGCAAAAAGCTATATTGCTGTTGTTCATCATTATCATAAATTAATGCTTCCCGCTGATCTTCTGATAACCCCAAGTAAACCAGATCGTGATTAACATCTAAACTACTTCCGCATCTTACTATCCGACCAGCTATACTATCATACCAACTTCTAATTGGATTTCCCTCCCGATCCTGTAACCCCTGTAACATTATGTGATCCGTAGAATGAGGCATTTCATAAATAAGATCATCTAACTCTTGCTTAACATTGTCACTATGTTCACGTAACCAATCCACTGAAACACCAAGTAAAACATTTCTACCCTGATTATCTAGCAAACTAAATACGCCATCTTCACGCAGACTAAAGAATTTATTATTAATGGGAAATAGTGATTTTATATTAGTAGCAACTAATTGTGCCTGACTACCCGATAAACCATTATCCTTCTGAAAATAGAGATAATGTTCTTGTGGGTTATAAAAATAATAACCGGGCGTATCACCTGCCGTGATCGCTGTAAGAATAAACTCTGATATTAATGTCAATGATGGCGCTTGATTATCAATAATGGCACTGGAATGGTTCAACTGTTCAGCTTCCTGCTGCTCAACATCCGGCAAATTTAAACTGATCATATTCTGTACTTGCTTATCCTCCATGATTAACCAAAAATACTTTTCCTTGCCGTCAATATAACCCGATAAGTAGAGTATTTCGTTAACCTGGCTTGGAACAAGGGCGGTTGATGCAACAAATTCATATCGACCTTCAGTTTCAAGAGAAGGAATAAGACTCAATTCGGTACTTTCTAATGCTTTTACTATGTCATTTTCATCTACTACCATCAAATCGGCCATCCTTTTAATCTCTCCTGGCAGACCCAGCAGCTCTCTACCAGTATTAATTGCAACCAATTTCAGCGCGGTATCATCAATGAGATAGACATAACGTATATCGTTGACCTGCTCCATCACAAAAAACAATTGGCCATTTCCCTGAATAGTATAGCTACGTATTACTTCATGACTTTCAATCGGAAAGCTAAATGGTCGATATTGCTGCAACACTTGACCACTACTAATTTCTACCTGCCAAATAGCACTATCACGGTAAAACCAGGCTCTATCACCCTCTACTTTAGCTAATACTGCTTGACTCAGAAATTCCGCCGCATCTGGCCTATTAGTATAAATAATACGGCTACGGGCGGTCTCATAATAGGCTCTTCCCACTTAGCCTGAGCCATTATCGGGTTGATAGTGTTCGATGATCACAAATGCTGCCGAATGAGCTTCAGCCTCAATTGAGGTTTTAAGATATTCGTTCAATGAGCCGCTATTATCGAAAAGAGTGGCATCCAGCTGGGTAAGCTGCATTTTTTTATTCTTTTCATCAAAGACAAAAATGCCCTGCTGATTTACCACGGAAAGTTGATTGACGTTTTTCGCTAAGAAAATTACCACATTATCAATGTAGAGATAGTCGCCCGCTTCGCTAACCTGCATATGAGTGCCCAATGTAAGATGGCGTGCATCCAATATCCAACGCGTATTTGCATTCTCTGATAGCAAAGTCACTGACACCCCTCTGGCCAAGCTAATCCGATATTCCCCGTCCCCGCCAAACAGCTGATATGTAACATAGCGCTGAAAATCCATCGGCAATGAAGGGATCAGCAGCTCCCGATTACAGTCATCTAAAATCACTTTAATGGGTGTTAAAACATAATCCGGCACAATTTTATAGACTGCCCGTTCACCGGGAAAAGCATAAAAATCAAAATCAAACCGCCCATCCTGTTCCAGTTTTCTCAATACATCAAACCCTCTATCCTGGCGCTTGGTGACAAAAGGCAAAATCATATATTTGTAATGTAAATAGGTAATAGGGGTTCCCGGCAGGATCAGAACATGATTAGCTGGCTCAAAGCTAGACTGACTATTTTGATACCCCAAGCCTTGTCGAATATTGACTGCCTGAGTTTTATCCTGATTTAATTCCCGATTGGGCCAAAAAAAGAAAAAATCACCTCGACCTGATCCGCTCGCATATGTGGGATCATTACGATAGAGATACTGACTATCAAAGGTCAGCTTATTTTGGCGTAAATCCAGCTCGATAATAACAGCACCTGGGATTGGCTCCATAATAGTCACTGCATCATTATTAGCAATATTCTTCTTTATCTGCCGATAACCACCCTGCTTATAAGCCAAATCAAGATCAGCAAAATAGTTACCGACTATCTGTACACTGTGAGTTACCTTACCAAACGCTTCTGCCAAAGCCATAACTCCGATTCCTAGTCCTGCCAGCGGAACAGATAAAGCACCAGAAAAAGCAGCAACCGTCGGTGCCCCTAGCATGACAGAACCCATTCCTACACCAATAACCGCCAAATTAGTAATATCGACACCTAATTGAGCAGAAAAAACCGCGCGTTGCAGATCATTTTGCGCATTAGCCAATTCAATACTATCCAAAGCAATACTACTAAAATTTAATATGAAATCAGTAGCATGATGATAATGAAATACTCCACCTAGTAATGTTTTAGTAGCTTGTTTACCCTGATAGCAGCAATTTTATACAAATTAACCAACCGCAGCGTATCTTCCACGGTTCCATGAACTATTTGAGTCAAATTGAGATAAGTGTGTATATTAATTGCCGTACTAAGAGTTTCTGATAATGTATTATCTACCACCCCAAAACGATTGTTATTGGCAAACCAAGGGATCAGTTCTTTTATCAAGAAAGCCGCATTTAATCCATGTACCCCATCGGCATCAGTGATACTATCCTGCAAAACTAATGTTTTACCATTGTAATGATAAGCCTTGGTTACCATGGCTAAATACTCATTATATTTACTAATTAAATCAATAATGTTCTTATTGTTAGTTGATTATTACTGGCTATTAAATGTTTTAATGAATTAGGTAAATGATTGGGTAACTCAGTTAGTTGATTACTATAAACTTCAAGAAAGCGTAAATTATTAGGTAAATTATTAGGTAAATTATTAGGTAACGAAGTTAATCCTAAACCAGATAAATTAAGAAAAACACTTTTACTATTTACACACTCTATTATTCTCTGTAATGCAATATCTCTATGTTCTGTTGGATCTAATTGAACTTGACTCGCCCAATTTTTCCACTCAATCATATGCGACTTAATATCATTTTCTGCATTCATATTATCTATTATCTCAATAATAACTATTCTTTCAGAAATAAGTCTCCAGTATCAACATTGCATCCAATGTTGCTATAAAGGAACATTTATCGTAGAGAAATTGAGTATAGCAGCGATAAATAAGCTGTAGAGTAAAGTAAGATGAGTTACTTAAAATAAATAAGCCTGCTGAATATATAAAAATAAAAATTAATCTAAATATTAAACCAAAATTTAATACCAATCTTGTAACAGAACGAAGGGATCCATTTAATTCATTACTAATATTGTAAGCATCGAAATAATCAATTATTTTAATATAAGCTCTTTTGTCAAAAATATTTTATCTTGATATCAGAATTTATTAGCTCTGATATAAGGCCAAATATTAATAACAGCAATATCAGTGGCCTTGTTACAACAAGACCATGATTAGCACATCAATAGCACTAGGCAAAAGTAGCCCATGAAGGGTCTGCTGGAATATCTGAGATCAAGATCCCGCTTTCTGTCGGAGTCAATGTGACTGTGTCAGATTGCAAAAAACGATATCGCTGTTGTTCATCATTATCATAAATCAATGCTTCCCGCTTATCTTCTGATAAACCTAAGTAAACGAGATCATGATTAGCATCTAAACTACTTCCACCCCGTACTATGCGATCGACTTTTTTATCATACCAGCCTCTGATCGGATTTTCCTGCTGATCCTGCAACCCCTGCAACATTATGTAATCAGCTGAATGATGCATCGAATTAATAAGATTTTTCAAATCTAATATAACATCGTCATTATGCTTACGTAACCAATCCTGTGAAACCCCGAGTAATACATTTATCCCCTGATTATCCAGCAAACTAAATACACCATCATCTCGTTGACAGAATAATTTATTATTAATGGGAAAAAGTGATTTAATATTGGTCGTAACTAATTTAGCCTGACTACCGGAGAAACCATCATCAGCTTGAAAATAGAGCTCATGCTTTTGTGGATTATAAAAATAATAACCGGGTGACTCATCGGTCGTGATCGCTGCAAGAATAAATTCTGTTAGCGATGCTAACGATTGCGATTGTTTGGCAATAGTAACATCATTAGCGAGCAGTGCCTCGCCCTTCCCCTTAGCTGCTTCTGGTAGATTTAAACTAACTACTTTATGTGCCTGCTGATCTTTCGTTATTAACCAGAAATGCTGTTTTTTTTTGTCAATATAACCCGATAAATAGAGCACTTCAGCAACCCGACTTGGAACAAGATCGGTTATTGACATAAGCTTAGAGATGGTATCTATTTTAGTGGTTGAGGGATCATTAAATTGAGTAGGATCAGATATTAATAAGGTTGCAGTATTTTTATTCTGTCCACTAAAATCTACTAGCTGTTTAATATTATTTAACAAGTTCAACATATCTTTACTGCCATTAATCGCAACCAATTTTAATGTTGCATCCTCAACAGTATATACACAACGCATGCCATTCTCATGCTCGATCACATATAGTAATTGACCATTGCTCTGAATAGTATAGCTGTGGATAGCTGCATCATTCGCAGCCGGAAAACCGAATGGCACATATTGCCGTAATAGCTGCCCACTGCTGATTTCTACCTGCCAAATAGCCGTATCACGATAAAACCAGGCTTTATCACCTTCGACTTTGGCTAAGACTGCTTGACTCAGAAACTCGGCCATCGCTGGCTGATTGGTATAAATAGTACGACTACGGGCAATCTCATAATAAGCTCTACCCACTTCGCCAGTACCATGATCGGGTCGATATTTATCAATAATCACAAATGCAGCTGGATGCTCTTAAATACTGGCTAGCGTTTTAAGATATTCATCCAGTGAGTCACTATTTTTGAAATAAGTAGCATCCACATGAGAGGCATGCATTTGTTTACTCTTTTCATCAAAGACAAAAGTTCCCTGTTTATTTATCACCACAATCTGTTTGGCGCTTTTCGGTAATGTTATCGTCACATTATCAATATAGAGACAATTATCCACTTCACTAACTTGCATATTAGTGCCAGAGTTAAGATAACGGGCATCCAATATCCAACGCGTATTAACATTATCTGATAGCAAGCTTAATGATGCCTCTTTCGCTAAACTAATCCGATATTCTCCCTTACCACCAACCAACTGATAAGTGATATAGCGTTGAAAATCGATTGGCAATGTTGGGATCACCAAATCCCTGTCGCGATCGTCCAAAATCACTTTAATCGGTGTTGAAACATAATCTGGTATAATCCTATAGATTGCTCGTTCACCGGGAAAAGCATAAAAATCGAAATTAAACCGACCATCTTGTTCCAATTTTCTTAATATATCAAATCCCCTATCATCTCGCCCCGTGACAAAAGGTAAGATCATATACAGATAATATAAGTAGGTTATCGGGGTGCCCGGTAGGATCAGTGGATGTTCGCCAGGCTTAAAATTAAGCTGACTCTCTTGATAACCCAACCCCTGTCTAATATTGATGGCCTGGCTTTTATCTTGATTTAGATCGCGATTAGGCCAGAAGAAGAAATAATCACTTTTACCTGAACCGACCGCAGATGTTGGATCATTACGATAAAGATATTGGCTCGCATAAGTCAGTTTATTTTGCCGTAAGTCCAGTTCGGTAATGACGGCTCCTGGTATCGGTTCCATAATCGCAATAGCCGCATTACTGTCAGATATTTTTTTCGTTACCTGCCGATAACCACCCGCTTTATAAGCCAAATCGACATCGGCAAAATAGTTGCCCACTATCTGTACACTGTGGGTTATATTACCAAACGCTTCGGCTAATGCGGTGATCCCGATCCCCACTCCTGCCAGCGGTACAGATAAGGCGCCAGCAAACGTAGCAACCGTGGTTGATCCAAGTATGCCAGCCCCTATTCCAATACCAATAACGGCTAAATTAGTAATATCAATGCCTAAATGAGCACTAAAAACTGCCCGTTGCAGATCATTTTGTGTATTGGCTAACTCAATACTATCCAAAACGATGCTAGCAATATTAAATAGTCCACCTATAGCGTAACTAGCTTGAAATAATGGGCTTAATAATCCTTTGGTTGCCTGTTGTCCCTGGTAGGCAACCATTTGATATATATTGACCAACCTTAGGGTATCTTCCACTGTTCCATGCACTATTTGAGTCAAATTGAGGTAAGTATGTATATTAAGTGCTGTACTGAGGGTTTCTGATAATTCATTATCCGCTACCTCTAGCCGATATTTATTGGCAAACCAAGGGATCAACTCTTTAATGAGAAAAGCAGCATTTAATCCATGTACACTATCAACATCAGATGTATTACTGCGCAGAGCTAATGTTTTACCGTTGTAAGAATAAACTTTGATAATCATTTCCAGGTATTGATTACATTTATTGATAAAATCAATAATATGTTTATTATTGGTGACCAATTTCTTAAGTTGATTGGTTTCCTTATGAATAAAGTGTAAATTATAACTGTCTGACTGCGGGTTATTTTTGTTAAAACTGCTGAAAAGCGGCACCCACTTTTGTAGCGACAAATGATGATAATGATAAAACTGGCTCATCGTCGACTTAAATTGCTCAGCCTGCTTAATGAAAGCCATTAATTTATAAAAGATAGAATCCAGCCTTGAAGGAGCACCTAAGGTTGCTTGTTCAATTCCTTTTTTAGCCAGGTTATTAAATGTTTTGCCGGCCACTTTCTCAATATGCCAGTCATTTTGCTGGTTATTAAAAAACAGCGTGGTTTTATTACCCGTTTCCGTCAATCGTTTTCTGCCTTCATCGTTGACCATCAGCTTAGAAGAATAGGCAGAAACCGAATAGGGCCGAATTGTTTCATCTAACGCCTCAGCAAATTGCCTGACATAACTGGTTTGCTGTTTATCGTCAGCCAACGAACACCCAACCAAATTGATATGTTTTGGCGAAAAAGTCATCCGCAAATCAGTCGCTAATTGTTTTAACTGCTGTGCCAAAGGTTTAGCTTCACGCCAGGCCAGACTATCATGATCACCATCAAATTGACTATCCCGACCATGGCCAACTAACTGCCAGCGCTGCTGAGTTTGGTGGCGCAAATGCTCGATATTGCCATGCACCGTAAAAATATTCCCCTCATTATCCAACTGGAGTAAAACCGATATTTGCGGATGTTTTTTTACTAATTGGATCGCCGCTTCTCTTACTATCGGATCATTTTCTAGCTGGATAATTAATTGGCCATCAAAACGACTGCTTTCCCCTTCATGATTAAAAGTCACTGATGGCAGTTGCCAATTTGATACATTGCGATCAGAGGTTAAGGTAGCATAATCCAAACGGAACTAGCTAGCGTAAGGCTAATAGGAAGATGAACTGAATCAGCACTTAATTGATTCCCTGTAAAGTTAAATCTAACTAATTTATTCGGGATATGATCTGGCAATGCCATAAGTTGATTATTACTGACATCAATCCGCATTAATGAATTTGGCAAATGATTAGTTAATGCTTTTAGTAGATTATTACTAACGATCAGGTTGATTAAATTCGCCGGTAGATTATCAGTTATCGTGGTTAATCGGTTACTATCGGCATTCAACAATTTTAATTGAGCCGGTAAATTATCCGGTAACCGAATCAATTGATTGTAACTAATATCTAAACCGATCAAAGTGGTTGGTAAATTATTGGGTAACTTGGCCAACCAGTTATGGTCAACATCCAATAGTATTAACCCTTCAGGCAGACTAGCAGGCAGAGAGATTAAATGATTATTACATACATAAAGCTGTTGGATGGTGGATGGCAGATCCGCCGGCAACGCCGTCAGTTTGTTATCGTTAATATTTAATGATATCAGATTGTTGGGTAGATGATCTGGTAAAGCCGTGAGATTTAAATTTGCTAAATCAAGGTATTGTTCTTGTAAACTCAGACAATCAACCATTCGATTAAAGGCAATTTTTCTAGCATCAGCTTCCTCTGCGGGGCCTTGACCTAACCATTCCATCCATTCTTCAATTAATTCATATTTAGGGCTGAGTAATTTAGGCGATTGAGGCGTCTGCTCTATTTCATTCGCAGCAACAGAAAAAAAGTTACGACCCATTGTGGCCGGGTTGTTGTCAATATTAAGAAAAAGTAGTTTACCGGGAAAGTTAGCAGGCAATTCTTTAATCTGATTATTATAAGCATTAAAATATTTCAATTTAGCCGGCAAATTATGGGGCAAAACAGTTAACTGATTATCACTGGTATTAAGGTATCTTAGCTCGTCAGGTAAATGATTAGATAAAGTGGTTAATCTATTATTACTCGCATCTAAATATCTTAATTTATCAGACAAATAATCTGGCAGCATAATCAATTGATTATGATTGATATTAAGATGCCCTAATTGATTTGGTAAACTGTCGGGTAAAACCGCTAATTGATTACTACTAATATCGAGTTTCTTTAATGAATTTGTTAAATTATTTGGCAGAGATATAAGTTGATTATGACTAACATTTAAAGTAATTAAAATATCGGGTAGGTGAGTTGGTAAATAGGTCAACAAATTATTATGCACATCTAAATGTTTTAACATAATAGGCAAAGTATTCGGTAAAGCCGTCAGTTGATTACCGCTAATATCAAAATAAACCAATGAATTAGGTAAATTGCCCGGTAAAGCATTTAACTGATTATCTGCAGCATATAAATATTTTAACTTAACTGGCAAGCTAGTCGGTAAAACCGACAGTTGATTGTTGTTTATTCTTAGTTCAGTAATGGTAGCGGGCAAATGAGCAGGTAAACGCGTCAAAGATAAGCCTGATAAATCCAGTGACTTGCTATTATTATCATTAATACACTGTTTTATTCTTGCTACTGCAATTTCCCTACCGTTAAATTTGTCAAAAGTAATATCTTTATCACTCGCCCAATCAAGCAACTCCGCTGGAATGTCTATACTATGAAAATCATCATACCATCCAGGCGATTGCAATGGAAAACGAGTGGGTATTGAATTCAATGGATTATCAGTAAAATCACTGTACTTCAACCTTAAAGGCAGATGCTCAGGTAAGGCAATTATCTGATTATTATGCACATCCAAAAAAACCAAATTTTCAGATAAATGTGCTGGTAAGGCTCGCAACTCATTATTATGCAGAATAAGGGTATGTAAATCAGTGGGCAAATCAGCGGGCAAATCAGTTAATCGGTTATAACTCGCATCAAGGTAGGTCAAATTATCAAAAAAATGCGGCCACTCGGTTATGTGATTATGACTTATAGTGACATGGTTTAAGAGAGCAGGCATAACATTCGGTAATTGATTTAATTGATTATCACTAGCTAAGAGGCACCAGAGGCCGTAAGGTAGTTCAGCTGGCAATGAAATGAGTTGGTTATAGCTAACATCAAGATATTTTAAACTTGGTGGTAACCGATCAGACAATTGAGTGAATTTATTATGAGAAGTAGCTAAAAATTGAAGTGATTCAGGTAAATTATCAGATAATGCGGTCAATTGATTGTGGCTAACGATTAATTTTATAATCCCGAATGGCAAATCGTCGGGTATCGAAGTTAACTGGTTACGCTCAACATTTAATTCTATGAGATAATCCGATAAATTTTTAGGTAACGAGGTTAGTTGATTACCGGCAAGATGTAATATTTCTAATGAGTCTGGTAACTTATTGGTTAGCGTGACTAACTTATTATAACTGGCATGAATATCTTTTAATGTATTCGGTAAATTATCAGACAAACTTGTTAGTTGGTTTCGATTAACATTAAGCAGTTCCAATCTGGTGGGTAAATTGACAGGTAAGGTAATTAATTGGTTATCTCCAACATCTAATGTTATTAACCCCAAAGGTAGTTTATTAGGTAAACTTTTTAACTGATTACCGTAAACCTTGAGCGTCATTAAGCCACTTGGTAAATCCGCTGATAGTGACGTCAGTTGATTGTGATTAGCAAGCAAGGTACGTAATTTATTCGGTAAAATTTCCGGCAGGGTTTTTAACTGGTTATAACTAGCATCAAGTAAAATCAAATTATCTGGCAACACATCAGGCAGTTTATCTAATTGATTAGACGCTACACTAAGCATTTTCAACATTTTTGGCAGCTGATTGGGTAATCTGTTTAGCAGATTTTTATCGACTCGGAGTTCTTGTAACCGATGCGGAAGTTTAGCAGGCAGCCCAGTTATCTGATTGTTGCTGATATCAAGAAACCATAACGTGTCAGGCATAGTGTTTGGTAATGCCGTCAAAAATGCGCCATTAACCTCTAATTTTTCTAGCTTAATCGGCAACTTATTAGGCAAAGCGATCAATGGATTGTCACTGGCCTTGAGATGATAGATGTAACTCGGCAGATTATCAGGCAAACTCTCAATATTATTTTTATTAACATGCATAGTGGTTAATAATGAGGGTAACTTATTAGGTAAAGCGGTTAATTTGTTATCACTAACTTTTAATACTGATAATCGTTCAGGCAGATAATTAGGTAAGCTAATTAATTGATTGTGACTAGCATTTAAGGAGACTAAGCCTTTTGGCAGATTATCAGCTAGCCTAACCAAGTTATTACAATCCACCTGTAATTCTATTAATGTTTCAGGTAAATGCTCAGGCAAGCTAGTTAACTGATTTGTACCTACAAACAAATGGGTTAATTCTTTAGGTAGCTTATCGGGCAGTCTGGTTAATTGATTATCACTGACATCTAATTTTATTATCCATTCCGGTAAATTAGGCAACGAAGTTAAATTTAGTCCAGATAAATTAAGAGATGAATTTTCTTCAGTAATACAGGTAAAAACTCTATTGAGTGCAGTCTCTCGCTTTTCCGATGGATCGATATTTGGTTGTGATACCCAATCATACCATCCAGCGATTAGATCCATTAAAGCAGGTGATAAAGCCATAGTGTCGCCATCCTAATACAAACCAATTGTTAAAAAATACTTATTAATTTACTTAAATTTGACAATTAAGTCATTTTATTAACACCATGGGAATGTTAACTGCATCAAATATTGCATAAAATAATTGCTAGAAAATAGAAAGTATTGGCAAATAATTGAATGAACCAAAGAAGAATTGTTGCCAGCAGCAAGATGGCTAATTTGCTACTGGCAATTACATGATGCTAAGTAAAAGATGAGAGGTTAAAAGCCGATCAAATAATCAGCCTTCCGTTTGATCGAGATAGGTAATGATAAATAGTGGCTTGCCAGTGATTCAAGCTCTGGAGCATCAGAATATTGCGCCAATAAGGGCATAAAAACTGACTGGCCAATAATGCTGCGACTCGGCGGCGCTGCTGGTCTTAATCCCCACACATTATGGTAGATTATCGGCACAGTACGATCCTGCCATTCTGCACTACCGACATACAGCATAATATGCCCTTTTATATAGACTAATGTTTTAAATGGTTGGCCATATTTGATCAAATAAGCAAGCCGTTCATCAGTTGAATAATGGCTTAAATCAATTCGCTTACCACTTAACGATTGAGGTCGTGAATTTCTGGGTAGAAAAATACCAAAAGGCAGCATAAGATTTCTTACTTCCGCAGAGCAGTCATTAAAACCATAAAGACTTCCCCAGCCATAATCTTTACCTTGCATGTATTGAATGATATGCGCCATATTTTCTGCTGTTGGTGAAATAGGTGTCTGACGCACCATCTGTTCAGACTGTGGCGCATAACGAATAACAGCATAGCCCTTATCATCGTAGGCCGGTAATGCGATATTTGTTTTACCGTTAATCGATTTTAATGGCAATAATGTACCGGTACGGGCAGTAAATCTAAATACGCCCTGCTTATCAGTGAAACTGGCATTATCATTAATAACTGCCCCAAGCTTTTTTTTCGCCATGGTTGTCCACTGTTGGATAAAATGATCATTCACCTTAGCAATATGTGAACTATCTACCCAGCCCATTTCAGTAGGCGATATTATAAAACTCCAGGATCTATCAGCGGTTACTGCCGCAATGTAAACCGGTTCAGCGGGATGCAGAGTGGAATTTTGTAACATATCAAAAGGATAACCTTGACCTGCTTCACGCGGATCTTCAAAAGCAGGATAAGCGGTTGGTAGGAATCTTACCGCGGTTTCACGTAAAGTGATCCCCCGGGCAGTAGGCGTGTATCGATCGGCGATCGACACGGATACCCGATGTTGCATTTTTGCTTTCCAGCTAGCATCTAATAAACGAAAATTTTCGCCATAGTGACTGACTTTAGCCGCAGTAAATTTTTCAGCAAAATGTGATAAATTTCTTTTCGCACCTTTTGCATCCTGCAAAACTGACTGAATATAATCACCATTCCAGGGAGATTGCTCACCAAAATAGTGTGCTAACAGGGTATTAAAAGCTTTTTTTTGTTGTAGTTCAGTTAAAAAGGGTTGTCGGTAACCAGGCTCATTAGGTGGGATCCAGCGAGCGCTATTTTGTGGATAATTAGCAATCGGAAAAAGTTTTTTCGTTTGATCAATAACGTTAATATCTTGCTTATCATTAAATAATGATAATGAATGAGGTGTTTTATTGCTACAACCAATCAGTAATAACAGAATGCTAAAGCCAATCATTTGTTTCATCAACGCCAGCTCCTCTAGATTTACTACTTTTCACTATATCCATATCATGCGGACTTATTTAATTTTAAATATTAAGCTTAATTAAAATCTTAATTTATATTACACCATCTACTATTAATAATAACAATATATAAGCCATTAATTTTTAACATTTAGCTACTGACTGATAATCAATAATATAGTAATTATGGTTAATCTGTTATCAATAATAATTTTTATCTTTATTATTAATCAAAAAAAATAGTAGAATTAACTGATTCTTAATACCCTATTATTGATAAGGATAAAAATAAATATTTATCTATTTTTATAACTTAATACTGAACATAGAAATAATTTATTAATTTCAGACTAAATTATCATCATATTATAATAGACTTTAATTCTGCTATTTGATATTCAGAAAGTTGATACAATGGA
Organism: Arsenophonus endosymbiont of Crataerina pallida; assembly: GCF_964020125.1. Classification (NCBI taxonomy): domain Bacteria; kingdom Pseudomonadati; phylum Pseudomonadota; class Gammaproteobacteria; order Enterobacterales; family Morganellaceae; genus Arsenophonus; species Arsenophonus endosymbiont of Crataerina pallida. The sequence continues at coordinate 2,628,826 of NZ_OZ026540.1, forward strand.
TAAAATAAAAAAACCAATAGATAAAGTAGCACCTGAAAATTGAATAGCAATATTTCCCTCTCTTATTAAATACAATTATTTTACACTTTAACCGCTTTTATTTAATAAATAAATATAATCGGACAAAATGTTAACAAATGAATTACCTTTATCTGGTTATTGTTTGAACGATCATCCACAAAAAAATAAATGAAATATTATGTCAATGACAGGAGATTAATATGGCTCTTTACACAAAATATAGGTTATTAATATTATCAATAATTTCTATACTGCCACTCTTCTTTTTACCAACCGCTATCGCTTCATTAGAGCAACAACAAAAATATTATTGTACCGGAACCATCAAATATACAGAAAATAAAGATATGGGCGAGTGGGATAAATTTTCCTACTTTAATACTAGTAATCTAGAAGATGCAATGAAAAAAGCAAAAAAGCAATATGAAAATCTTATAAACAAAAAATCAAATGATGTAGAAATCGGAGTTGATAATTGTAAAATTGCAAATTAAATTAAAAACATCAACTTTTAATTTCCTCCATGCCAACAGTGGCAAGGAGGTATTTATATCTCAAGACTAATTAACTGGCTTATTCTATTTTAAGCGAAAATCTTAGTCACTATTTTATCGATTCTGTTTGCCACTATCAGGCACTAATGACATAACCACGGTTTCAAAAGGCGATAACGTCACTAATGCCGATTGATTAATGGTAGCCGGTTTTTTACTACCCGCTTGACTAATATAATTCAGGCTAACTTGATAACTTTGTGACGTACCAGCGGGTAATTCTAAATCACGCTGTAAATCCAAATAATAAACCTGGGGTTTATCCGATGGATTTCTTAAACTGATAATCGATTTATTGCTACCCCAGGCAGCCCAACCATAGATCGCTAATTTGGTTGGATCACTACCTATCCAATGACTATCAAATAAAATAGCTTGATTTTCATACGCCCAATTTGCCGCACTGGCTAATACCTGCCAATTATTATCGCTTAACAGCTCAGGCGTAATATACATTTCTTGTAGCTGAGTGCCGGTAGCAAAATAGCTCCACACTTGATCAGCAAAGTCCTGCTCTGATTGGCTAGCAAGATATTTGGCTTGTTTAGCATAAATAATACCATGCAGCATCAACGAATTAAGCGGAAATAAGGGTCCTTTCATAACAATTGAACGATAAGTTTCCGCATCGCGATAAGTAAGCCATTGTTGTACTTTAGTGCCCGGGCCATAATAGTTAACATCATCACCCCCACGCCAAATCGAATCAGCGTAAAAAAGCCAGGATGGGGTCGCTTGAGTACCTGTGGTCAGGATAATATAAAGATTATTATTTGCTTTTCGCATATCACTGATCATATGGATTGCCGCATCAAAGTCACTAGTAAAGCGGCTACCAGCAATCACCTTATCGGCATTGCCAGTACCATCCAATTTAAACATAGTAATATTTTGTTGTTTGATTAACTGTAAAATACGTTGATGAAAATTGGCATAATAATTGGCACCTGATAGGGCCAATTTACCATCCATTATTTCATAACCAAATTCTGCGGCATGGGAAACGCGAATATCGCGTGGTTTATTATATCCTCCCCAGGGTGATAACCAAATACCTAATGCCGCATGATATTTTTCGGCTGCTATTTTTAATTTATTAAACTCATTGGGGAAATTAGCACCAAATCCCCAGTTACCGGTTAAATTATCCCAACCATCATCAAATAAATAGCCATTTAATTTGACACCGCGTTTTTTGACCAACTGTTCGCCATACTGTTTAATACGTAATAATGCTTGCTTTTCGGTATAGGGATTAAAAAGACCAATATCAAGCCAAGAATTATAGTGTAAATAAGGATGATAAGGACGAGCACGAACAAAATTTAAAAACTGATTGACATTACGCCGTAATTGGCCAGCTGCATAAATGCCAATATAAGTTTTGTAACTAAGTGTATGGCCTGGCTGTAAAGGAATGGCCTGGGCTATTTTTTATGTTACTCCGCCTTCATAAGCTATCGTATTGGTTAACGGATTTTCTGGAATGACAAAAAATGAATCACTAATAATTGGAGAACTGACAACCGAACCATAAACAAAAGGCGCCTGCGTCTTAAAAGGCATTAATGACACCATACTCATGTTTAGGGGATTATTTTCAGCGCTGATTTGAATTTCATAACGGCCAAAATTGGCTCGGTCACATAAAGACAATATCGTGGTAACTTTGATAGTATCTCTAATATAATTTATTGTGATGGTATTTTTATCCTGCTTAATATCTTGCAGGTTAAAATCTTTTTCGGTTAATTTTTTTCCTGAATTAAAATTAATTTCAAATAAATTATCAGTTTTAATTGCATCATTATTTTTGCTATTTTTAAACCAAAGTAATATACCTTTCTTATTATCGGATAACAGAATGTTTATATTTTTACCCGTCAGTTGATACTCTTTTGCCTGTAAGGATTTTACTAAACATAATGACATAAATATACTCAATATAATAACGTTCAATGCTCTCATGCAATAAACTCCTATTGACTGCTTAATTATTTTATTTTGCAAAAATCAAGTCCTAAAGCATGTAACATGGCTTATTACAGCAAAAACCATATCAAGAAAGTGTGAACTGGTTGGCAGTTGTTGGTTTATATGACTAACAGTAAGCAAATAAAGCATCATTTAGTGATATAAAAACAGATAAAAGGTGAATTTCTTAACCAAAAATTCTATTATTAAAATGTTTAACAAATGCTTCAATATTTTCTCCAGCTTAAAATTTAATTTATAACATTCAATTTCTTCATAAAATTTCTCTATTTATTTACGACTAGATAACACTGTTGTTTAGTAGAAGTTTTTATACTAAATAACAGTTGCTAAATTTTATTTACCATAATTTTCGTCTATATCTTTTATTCGTTAAAATATTATCTTATTGTAATATTTGATAAAAAAATATTTTACTTTAACTAGTTATTTATATTAGCTAATGCCACAATGAAACATTATCCAATATTATATTAATATCTAATAAAATAAATTTTTATATCAATCTAAGTCGATATCAAATTACTTTAAGTCAAATATAGTGGGTGTTTTTATCGATTATAAGCGGCAATAAACCTTCTCGGCGTCCATCGCAAACAAATTTGACCCAAAAAATAAAAAGACTATTATATATCTCTCGCTTGCTGTTATTATTAGCCCTATTATCGATTACTATAAAAATTTGCAACCATGGATAAATTTACCCGTCCTAAACTAACGCTGCCTAATGGCGCAAATAAATTATTACTGCATTCTTGTTGCGCTCCTTGCTCAGGTGAAGTAATGGAGGCACTAAGTGCTTCAGGTATTGATTATACTATTTTTTTCTATAATCCAAATATTCACCCACAACGAGAATATGAGATCCGCAAAAACGAAAATATTCGTTTTGCCGAGCAGCATAATGTGCCGTTTGTTGATGCTGATTATGATAGTGATAACTGGTTTGCACGTGCCAAGGGGATGGAGCAAGAACCTGAGCGTGGAATTCGTTGCACTATGTGTTTTGATATGCGATTTGAGCGTACCGCTCTTTATGCTGCCGAGCATGATTTTAGCATTATCTCCAGTTCATTAGGTATTTCTCGCTGGAAGAATATGCAACAGATCAATGATTGCGGTAAGCGTGCCGCCAGCCATTACGATGGCCTAACTTATTGGGACTATAACTGGCGTAAACAAGGTGGTTCCGCAAGAATGGTGGAAATTAGTAAGCGCGAACAATTTTATCAACAAGAATACTGCGGTTGTATCTATTCTCTGCGTGATACCAATAAACATCGGCGCTCACAAGGGCGGGAGATTATCCGCATCGGTGTTAAATATTATACTGACGACAAACAACCCTAATGAGGCAAGCTATTTCAATAAGCAGGCAAGCGTTAAATACTATATTAGCGACAAATAATAGATCGAACAAAAAATAGCAATGCCTGGCTTCAGCCAGGCACTATTTATCCAATTTGCTAAACTATTTGCCAGGCCGTAATGCTGGAAACAGAATAACATCACGAATTGTATGACTATTGGTTAATAGCATGATCATCCGATCAATACCAATACCTAAACCAGCCGTTGGTGGCAATCCATGCTCCAGTGCAGTGATATAATCCTCATCATAAAACATGGCTTCATCATCACCCTCATCTTTCTGACGAACCTGCTCAGCAAAGCGTTCAGCTTGATCTTCTGCATCATTTAGCTCAGAAAAACCATTACCAATTTCACGACCACCAATAAAGAATTCAAACCGATCGGTAATAAATGGATTATTATCATTACGACGAGCCAACGGAGAAACTTCTGCCGGATATTCAGTAATAAATGTCGGTTGGATCAAATGGCTTTCCGCCACTGCCTCAAAAATCTCACACTGCAGACGGCCTAATCCCCAGCCTTTTTCTACCTCTATATTGAGTGATTTTGCGATGATTGTCGCTTTAGCCAGATCATCCAAATCAGCCGGATCAGTTTCGGCCCGATATTTGACTATCGCTTCTTTCATCGTCATTTTGCTAAAAGACTGCCCGAAATCAAATGAATGCTCACCATATGTTACCTGGGTTGTGCCTAATACTTCTTGCGTTACCGTTTTAAATAACTCTTCGGTTAACACAATAAGATCTTTATAATCAGCATAAGCCATATACAGTTCCATCATGGTAAACTCTGGATTATGCCGCGGCGAAATGCCTTCATTACGAAAATTACGATTAATTTCAAAAACTCGCTCGAATCCGCCAACAACTAAACGTTTCAAATAAAGTTCTGGCGCAATACGCAGATACATATCAATATCTAACGCATTATGATGAGTAATAAATGGACGTGCCGCTGCACCACCCGGTATAACCTGCATCATGGGTGTTTCGACTTCCATGAAATCTTTACTAACCATGAAGTTACGTAAAGCCGACAACACACGTGAACGCGTAATAAAAGTCTGGCGCGATTGTTCATTAGCAATAAGATCGAGGTAACGTTGGCGATAACGCGTTTCCTGATCTGCCAGCCCATGGAATTTATCTGGCAGAGGTCGTAATGCTTTGGTTAATAAATAGACTTCATGCGCATGGATGGTTAACTCACCTGTTTGGGTCTTAAATAATTTACCCTTAACACCAAGAATATCGCCCAGATCCCATTTCTTAAACTGTTCGTTATAAATACCTTCTGGTAAGTCATCGCGAGAAACATAAATCTGAATCCGACCGCCCATATCTTGTAAAGTCGCAAAAGAGGCTTTACCCATGATACGGCGTGTGATCATTCGGCCGGCAACAGAGACGTTAATATTCAGTGCAGTAAGTTCTTCCGCATGGTTCTCATCATATTTACCATGCAAATCGCCAGATAAATACTCACGGCGAAAATCATTAGGAAAAGCAATGCCATTACCACGCAATCCAGCCAGTTTTTCACGCCGAGTTTTTAATTCATTATTTAAATCAAGGGACCGCTCAGTACCCTGTTGTTGTTGAGACATCTTTTTTCCTCATAGGCCAGCTTTTAAGCTTGCTTCAATGAATTTGTCCAGATCACCATCCAGCACAGCTTGGGTATTGCGATTTTCAACACCGGTTCGTAGATCTTTAATTCGAGAATCATCCAGCACATAAGAACGAATTTGGCTACCCCAGCCAATATCAGATTTATTTTCTTCTAATGCTTGTTTATCGGCATTTTTCTTTTGCATCTCTAGTTCATATAATTTTGCTTTTAGTTGCTTCAATGCCTGATCTTTATTCTTATGTTGAGAACGGTCATTCTGACATTGGGTAACAATGCCAGTTGGAATATGGGTTATACGTACCGCTGACTCTGTTTTATTAACATGTTGGCCACCAGCCCCTGACGCCCGATAAACATCAATGCGTAAATCCGCCGGATTGATTTCAATATCTATATCATCATCCACTTCAGGATAAATAAACGCTGAGCTAAATGAGGTATGGCGGCGACCACCGGAATCAAAAGGACTTTTACGCACTAATCGATGAGCACCGGTTTCAGTCCGTAACCAACCAAAAGCATACTCACCAATAATCTTTATCGTGGCAGATTTTAAGCCTGCAACATCACCATCTGACGCTTCAATAATTTCTGTTTTAAAACCTTTTGACTCTGCCCAACGAAGATACATGCGCATCAACATCCTAGCCCAATCTTGCGCCTCAGTTCCCCCTGACCCTGCCTGTAAATCAAGATAACAATTAGCACTGTCATACTGCCCTGAAAACATACGACGAAACTCTAATTGTCCCAGTTTTCCTTCCAGCTGCGTTAACTCCGCGACCGCCTCATGAAAAGTTTCTTCATCATCAGCTTCAATTGCCAAATCGAGCAAACCAGATACATCGTCTAAACCTTGTATCAAGGCATCAATAGTTTCTACTATTGCTTCAAGAGAAGAACGCTCCTTGCCCAACGCTTGGGCTCGCTCTGGTTCGTTCCACACATCAGGCTGCTCAAGTTCTGCATTTACTTCTTCCAAACGTTCTTTCTTGGCATCATAGTCAAAGATACCCCCTCAAGATCTTCGTCCGCTCAGACAGATCCTGAATTTGATTTTTTATTGGATTAATTTCAAACATACCCTTATATCTTATTTATGTTATTTTCATTAAAAGTCATAAAAATATAAACCGCCTATTGTAGCGGATCTGATTGCTGGATTATAGTTTTTCAGTCAATATGCTTCATGATAACTCATTTTACCAACCAAATAGCCGCTTTTAGTCAGTAAATGCCACTATAAGAATAATGCTTTAAATCTAACTAGTTGCAATTAGTGGCAGAAAAATAGTGATTATAATAAGGGAAATCATAACTATACCTACCACTGTTGATGGTCAAAATAGGCTAAATACTATTCGCAAGGCCATAAATGCTGAATGAGTAACTGGATGTTACGATTACCACGATACTCATTCACATCTAGTTTATAAGCCAATTCGACCATTTTAATACTATTGTCAGGCCAATAAGCGGTATCAATATTAAAGGCGATGCCATCTATCATCGGACCACCAGCCAGTGGTTCTAACATCACTTTTAGATGACAATCACCGACAAGACGTTGTTGCAGTAGGCGAAATTTGCCATCAAAAATTGGCTCAGGGAAAGCCTGTCCCCATGGCCCGCCATTTCTAATTAGTTCAGCAATATTAAATGACAACTCTTCATTATTTAGTTCACCATCACTCCAAATAACCCCTTCAAGCATATCGTTATCCAGTAGTTCTGCCATCAGATTAGCAAAGTTCTCTTGAAACTGAGTAAACTTCTGCTCCTCCAGCGTTAATCCTGCCGCCATAGCATGGCCACCAAACTTTAAAATTAATCCCGGATTAAGCGTATCTAAGCGTTCAAGGGCATCCCGTAAATGCAAACCATAGATGGAACGCCCTGACCCCTTCAAAATCCCTTCACCAGCCGGCGCGAAAGCAATAACCGGACGATGAAATCGTTCTTTGATCCGAGAAGCCAATATTCCTACTACTCCCTGATGCCATTCAGGATGATAAAGTGCAAGACCATTCGGTATTTGATGACGTTTTTCTTCTATTTGCTCAAAAATCTGCCAAGCCTCTTGCTGCATATCCTGTTCAATTTCGCGGCGGGTACGATTTAAACTATCTAATTCATTAGCCAATTTTCTAGCGTGAACGATATCATCAGTCAATAACAGTTCTACACCGATTGACATATCATCTAATCTTCCCGCTGCATTAAGCCGTGGCCCAATTGAGAAACCTAAATCATTAGCAACCAGACGACTAACATCACGTTTGGAAACTTCAATCAAGGCTTTGATCCCGACACAGCTTCGTCCCGCCCGAATACGGTTTAAACCTTGATAGACTAAAATACGATTATTACTATCCAAGGGAACAACATCGGCCACCGTACCTAATGCAACCAAATCTAATAATTCAGCCAGATTAGGCATCTTACGTGCTTGTTGCTCAAACCAACCAGTCTGGCGCAACGCAGCACGTAATGCTGACATCAAATAAAAACTGACACCAACCCCCGCTAATGCTTTTGATGGAAAGTGACAATCAGCTAAATTAGGATTAATGATTGCTTCTGCACAAGGTAGGGTTTCTCCTGGTAAATGGTGGTCGGTAATAATCACTTTTATACCGTGTCGTTGAGCAACAGCAACGCCTTCATAGGAAGATATACCATTATCAACGGTAATAATAAGTTGCGCTTTTCTTTTAATTACTTGATCAACAACCTGCGGGCTAAGCCCATAGCCATCTTCAAATCGGTTAGGAACCAAATAATCAAAATGACGATATCCCATCGCGCCCAGCGCTCGCAGTGTCAATGCCGTACTGGTTGCACCATCGGCGTCGAAATCACCGACCACTATAATTCGCCAATGTTCATTCAGAGCAGTGATTAATAACTGAACCGCTGTTTCAATACCATTAAGTGATTGGTAATTAAGCAATCCTTTTGCACCTGTTTCTAACTCATTTTCTGATAACACACCTCTCATAGCGTACAAACGGCGTAATACCGGAGACAAATGAGCAGGAAGGTGGCTATCATCTGCTTTCGGTCGGCGACGAAGCTGTATTTTCATATTTATTGTTAACTCATTATGATTTTTTCTTAAGTTTTTCTAACCCTTTAACTAAATCATCTGCAGTCATATAACCAGGTATTACTGTGCCATCTTCTAACACCATAGCGGGTGTCCCATTGATACCAAGCATATGACCGATATTAAATTGAGCGGCAATATCGACTGTTTTGCATTTTTCAATCGGAGAAATCGTTTCGCCTTTAAAAGCGTCTGTTAATGCTTTTTGTCGATCAGCACTACACCAGATAGATGTCATTGTTTTAGCTGATTCGTGGTGAAGACCATTACGAGGGAATGCCAAATAACGTATGGTGATACCCTTTTTATTATATTCTGCTATATCTTGATGAAATTTCTTGCAATAACCACAGGTAACATCGGTAAACACGGTGACAACATATTTTTCCTCTGGTGCTTTAAATATGATCATCTGGTCACTCATTGCTTCTATTTTCTTTGCCAAGATCTGATTTGTAACATTAACCGGCATTTGACCACTTAAATCATAAATCGGCCCTTCTAATAAATACTTACCGTCTTCAGTCACATAAACCAGACCTTGGCTAGTAATTACTGTACTTAAACCTACAATAGGTGACGGATGGATATTCTCAGTTTCTATGCCCATTTTATTCAATGTTCTTTTAATTGCCACATCATCAGCCAATGCAGAATGTGACATTGCGGCCAGAAGACCAATTAACCATACGATATTTTTTTTCATTTAGAATTTCCTTGATCCTCAATCAACCTCGAGGATGATGTTGTTGGTGCAATTGCCTTAAACGCTCTGTGGCAACATGGGTATAGATCTGGGTGGTAGAAAGATCACTATGTCCAAGTAACATTTGTACTACACGGAGATCTGCCCCATGATTCAGCAAATGGGTGGCAAAAGCATGTCTTAATACGTGAGGAGAAAGTTTTTCACTATCAATTCCAGCAATTGCTGCATAATGTTTAATCCGATGCCAAAAAGTCTGACGTGTCATTTGCGTACCCCTTTTACTCGGAAATAATACATCATTAGTCAATCCATTAAGTAAGATTGGACGACTTTCGGTTAAATAAGTTTCCAACCAATAAATAGCCTCTTCACCCAAGGGTACCAATCGTTCTTTATTACCTTTTCCCACTACCCGAATAACACCCTGACGTAAACTAATATCTGTTAATGTTAGCCCAACCAGTTCAGAAACACGTAGCCCACATGCATAAAGCACCTCAAGCATCGTTTTATCTCTTAATTCAATCGGATCATTAGTGATAGGTGCATGCAATAAATCTTCAACTTGTTTCTCATTAAGATCTTTAGGAAGCCGTTTCGGCAATTTAGGGGCCGACAATTGTGCCGTCGGATCATCGGTGCGCAGTTTCTCACGATAGAAATACTGAAATAAGCGTCGCATGGCACTCAGTAAACGAGCAGAACTGGTGGCTTTATAACCGCCCTCTACCCGTTCTGCCAGAAAAGATTGTAAATCGATGATCTCCACCGTAAGCAGATCATGACCATGGCGCGATAACCAATTAACTAATGCTTGTAAATCAGTACGGTAAGAAGAAAGCGTATTAGCGGCTAAATTGTGCTCAAGCCAAATAGTATCGAGAAATTGTTCTATCAACGGATAACTGTCTCTATTTTTTTCAGTTGACACAACAGCACTCCTAGTAAATTAATTGCACCATATTATGCCTCAAAAAATGCTTTCTGCCACAATGTCATCTTCACATTTATGAATATTGTTTCTTTATTAATTAAATTAGAATGATAATTGCATATAACTAATTAAATTAATAATTTAAATCAATATCAACTGATTAATTATAGTATTAAATATTGTCAATTAGGAATAAAAAACTATTGACTCTCATTAGTTTTTTATATGTGATTACTTATTATCGATAATAATCGATATTTAAATCTGTAAAAAATAAAAATCATGATGATATTATTATAAACATTCCATTTTAAAATATAAAAATAAATTAAAAAAACAAATCAACCACTCTATTATTTGATTAATTCCGCTATAACCAATTGATATTTTAATAAGTTGATATTTCAATAATATATCATCCCAAAAAAACGCTATACAAAATAAAACAAAAAATAATCTAATCAATATAAACAGATGGTTAACATGACAAATTATTAAGTTGTTTATTGCATTACGAATATAAATTTTTTAATAACAATCAAATTTATAATTAAAAGGATAATAAATATGCCAGTAAATATTGTCTATTCTGCCACTCCAACAACTGAAAACTCACATGGCGTAGAAAAAAGAGCAATTGGTAAGTCTATCTTTCTAAACCAAGCTAATGGTACACCTATTTCATTAGCACCAGGCTTACCCGATTTAGAACAACAATTTGCTGAAATGTGGATCGTTGATCTTCGTACTCATGATTGGTACGGTGTTTGTGATATCGATAGTTGCTTTGATACAACAGATATTAATTACCTTGATCAGATAACAAATAATGCGCCAGACAATGTTAAAAAACAAATAAATAATTACGCGGATGATTTTTTTAATCGAAGAACTATTTGCTTAAATGCTCCACAATATTTTTCTGCTGAAGAAGAACCACTATTCAATTGGCAACCAACCGATACCTATCTTAAAAAATCTTTATCTAATAAATATTATCAAGGCGAACAAAAGCCGAATATATTATTTAGAATAGGAAGAATGCTTAATGGTGGTAAACAAAAACCCACCAATATTGAAAAATATTGTCAATTAGTAAAAAAATTAGTACAAAGATATAGTATTAACTATCATTTGATAGGTCTGGCTTATCCAATTTCTGAATACGAAATTTGGAATGAACCCGATCTTGGTTTTTTCTGGGCAACACCCGAAAATAATCAGCGCGCAGTTGTCGAATTTTATGATTTTTATTGTGCCGTTGCCAATACAATTAGAGCAACTGCCCCCTGGGTAAAAATTGGTAGTTGCGGAACAGCATTTGTTTTTAAGAATGAAAATTTTGTTGATAACTTTATTGCCTATATAAAAAATAATCATGTACCTTTTGATTTTTACTCATATCACTATTACGTGATCGATACTGCCAATCCAAAAAACATTTATGAAATCCAAGAGTATGTTCGCAGTACATTAAATAAATATGGCTTCCAGCAAGTTAAATGCTATATAACTGAATGGGCCTTAACGGCTAACGCCAGTAAAATTAATAATACTAAGCTGCAAAGTCATGTTGCTGCTGCCTATTTGCTCTCTTTTTTGATCCACGCAGAACAGGCTGGCGTAGATAAAGCCTATCTATATCGAGCTGATGGAGCAGAGTTTGGTCTGTTTGATAATAGTGCTTATGCTACCTATGCTGCCCAGGCATTTTGGCTATATAATCAATTTGCCTCTCAGCGTGATTCATCAATTATCAAATTAACAGACACCTCCAAAACTGGCATAACAACAACCGGCGCAATTAATGCCAACAATCAAATAAACATTCTTGTGGCCAATTATACAGCCGATCCCACTAATGTCGGCAAAAGCGGTCAAACAAAGCTACCCACAGGAGTCAAACTGCAATCACAATATTATATTGATACCGCGATCCCTGCTACTTTAATCGATAGTGAGCGTTGGTATGGCAGCAATAATGTCCCACCACGTAATAGAAATAAAGTGTTATATAATGGTAAACCGGTGCCAAATGGCGCAAATTCGCCCAACCAAAATGACCAATTAAAATACGACGATGCCAACTATCAGCAATCGAGTAAAGGACATATTGTTACCGTAACAGATATTCCTGCTAATTTTAATCACTACACGATTATTTTACATAAAGTATTTAATGGCGGACAACGTCAAACACTTAATGGAGAAACTTTTATTTATGAACCCTATGGTACTATCTCTCAATCCCGAGAGATAGTTATTAAAGATGATGATCCTAGCACAGCAGGAAATAATACATTAGCTTTAATAACGATCGAATTATACTAACTCAATAGTTATTATGCGTCATTTGAAAAAATTTCAAACCTATTATAACAATAAAAATTTGTTACTAGTGGTGAACTCAATAACATTTTTAGTGATTAGATATTACTATCAATTCAAATAATAGGTTTGTTCTTCATATATTTTATTATTCAGATAATGATAAAAAACTATGTCGTTAGTAATAAGATAAAATTTTATTCTTATAATAATAAAAACTATCTTATAGACTTTAAGCATATATAAATGTTAAATTGAAAACTATTTATCCCTGCCTATCAGTTATAAAAAAACTGAATTCATTAATTTCATCAAACTATTAATAGAATGAAAATCAATTAATTTTCATGACTAAATTAAATAAAAAAATCTTCATCAAATTTAATTATCTTAAATGAAATTTATTATGCTAAATTTTTTCTTCGCTAAATAAGCGAAATAATTATGATAATCATCTTTAACAATATGGAACTAAACAATGCAAAAACATAAATTTATTATAAAATTTAATAAATCTGTTATCCATGAAAGAAAAGATAATAATAAATTAATTTTAAAACCTACAATATTAAAGGATGGGTTTCTAAATAATTTTAATTACTATTCTATTGTTGATGATGATTTACTAACAATGAAAAACCAGCTGATTAATTGCCAAAACCTTACTGGTATTTGCTACGTTGAAGAAGCTGACAATTTGCCATTAGATGAACTACAACGTTTAGCGGATAAAATAAATAGTTATGATTTTGTTGAATATGCCTATATTGAACATACCGATACGCCCCCGCCATTCAGGCAATTATTAGATAATAAGACGGAGCAAATTTATAATACCCCTAATTTTAACCCTCTCCAGGGCTATCAAGGTGGGACAACCTCAAATCATATTGGTATTGATATCGAGTATGCCTGGTCACTTGGTATAGTTGGTCAAGGGATCCGCTGCGCCGATATAGAAGGTGGATTTGATTTTGAGCATGTTAATTTACAAAGAAAAAGTTTTATAAATCTATCACCTGAATATCCACTTAAAAATGAACATGGTACCGCAGTTGCTGGAATAATGTATGCCAAAGATATGGGATTGGGTATAAAAGGATTAGTGCATGGGGCAGATACTTTTTATGGTGTTTCAGAAGCGCCAGCAGGACGAGTTAATGGAATTGCTAAAGCATTAAAATACTTAAGGGCGGGAGACGTATTTATCTATGAATTACAATCCATGGGGCCACGTAATAAATATGTCCCAGCCGATTACCAAAAAGCGGTTTGGGATATCACAAAAGAAGCCTCTGATGCCAGCATTATTGTCATTATGGCGGCTGGCAATGGCGCTGAAGATTTAGATCATAAATTATACAGTGAATATAGAAATCGTAATGACGATGGTGATAACGGTGCAATTCGTGTTGGTGCAGGTGATAAAAAATACTTGATCCCCACTGATTTCACCACTTATGGCAGCATGATACATGTGCAAGGATGGGGGCTAAATGTTGTCACAACCGGCTATAACGATCTCTACAATACCGGTGAGCATAATAATTATACCCATACTTTTTCGGGGACATCATCTGCTACGCCGATTGTTGCTTCCGCTGTTGTGGCGATCCAATCATGGTATAAACAGAATATTGGTGAGGTTATTAAACCAAAAGACATGCGTTCACTGTTAATCGAAACAGGCACACCACAAGGATACCATCAAACTAGTAATAAATGGATAAATATTGGTCCATTACCTAATGTACGCCGAGCAATTAGTACACTACAAAGGCGTTTACAATAAATAAGCGCTAAACATGATCACTAATAATATAATATCTTGCCATGTGGTAATTTTTTAGCAAATTAACTTAAAACCAGATCGCGACATTTATCTTTTAGACTGATTAAGATCTGGTTTTTTATCCCATTATCTGAAAAAAATAAGATTAAATATTATAAAAAATAGAAAATAGCATAAAAAAAAGCCAGTTTTAACTGGCAAACATATCAAACACAACACCAGGGAAAGTCTCTATCTAACAAGAATAGAATGAACAAATAAGGCGTAGAAATTGCAAGGACTAATTAGCAACTGTCTTGAACGTTAAAATTATGGAGAAACGTGATGGTACGACTCATTCCATTCTTCGTTCTTTCTGAGCATCGCGTTCAGGATAGTCAGCAGCTTGCGCATACAGGCGACCAGCGCCACTTTTTTGGCTTTTCCCGCTGCAAGCAGACGCATGTAAAAGGCTTTTATCACCGGATTAAAGCGAGTTGCTACAAGCGCGGCCATATAAAGTGCTGTTCGGACTCCGTCCCTTCCGCCAAATATGGTTCGCCGACCACGCATGGTACCCGAGTCCCGGTTTATGGGGGCAACGCCTACAAGCGCGCTAATAGCTCGCCTCGAGAGGCTGCCCAGTTCGGGAAGCTCCGCCAACAACGCAGCAACTGTCATGGTACCAACCCCTTTAATGCTGCTCAGCCTAGCGGCCAGATCCTTAAAGTGGTTCCTTATGTGGTTGTTCATATCCTCATCGATTCTGGCAAGTTCATCTTCCAGCGCCTTGATGATGATGTTGATGCTTTTTCTATTCTGTGGATGTGCGGTATACAGCCTATTACGTTCTGCCACCAACATTGTAATCAACTGGCGTCTGCGTACGACCATCGCAGCAAGAACCTGACGTTCTGCATTTGGCAGAGTCCGGATAAAGCGCTCTCGCTCCGGATGTCGATTAATAACCTCTGCCATTTGTGCAAGCACTTTGGCATCAATACGGTCAGTTTTTGCCAGATAGCCCATAGCGCGGGCAAAGTCTCGGGATTGTCTGGGATTGATCACAGTGACGTCAAAGCCTTCAGCCTGGAGCGAGCAGGCCACAGTAGCTTCAAGCCCGCCAGTTGCCTCCATCAGAACCAACACCACCGAATGCTTTCTCAATTCGGCGATAATGGCATCAAAACCGTCAGAGTCATTACTGACCGTAAACTGTGCAATATCACAGCTGGCTGCTATGTCCAGCGTTGCTTTAGAAACATCAATACCCACACAAAGTGGATTTGGCTGACTCATGATTACCCATCCTTGCAAATGCGTTATGGAGTACGGACAACTGTTCGGGTTTCAGATGAGTGGCTCAGTGTATGCGCCGGTCGCTAATTAACGGGCTTAAAACCCTAGGAGGAATCGGGCTGCATGCACCTTGCCAAATCTAATCGTAACTATTTTAAACCGTTTTCAAGATACAAGGAGGAATCGGGCTGCATGCACCTTGCCAAATCTAATCGTAACTATTTTAAACCGTTTTCAAGATACAAGGAGGAATCGGGCTGCATGCACCTTGCCAAATCTAATCGTAACTATTTTAAACCGTTTTCAAGATACAAGGAGGAATCGGGCTGCATGCATTTTGCCAAATCTAATCGTAACTATTTTAAACCGTTTTCAAGATACAAGGAGGAATCGGGCTGCATGCACCTTGCCAAATCTAATCGTAACTATTTTAAACCGTTTTCAAGATACAAGAGGATAGGTTAAAAATAATTATTTTCTATCTTTATTGATGATAATATGAGGCATATCAAAAAAACAGCCATCTTACATTACCGTTAATGAAATAATATGGCTTATAGTTCAACCTATAAATTAACTTTAATTAACTGAATTATAATATTTTTTTAATTTTTTTCTGCTATAATATTCTATTATTACTCGCAAAATGACAACAAGTTGCAAAATGAAAATCGGTCTTTTTTATGGTTCCAGTACCTGCTACACCGAAATGGTTGCAGAAAAAATCCAGTATAATCTAGGTGAAGAATTAGTTGATTTACATAATCTTAAAGATATTTCGCCGCAATTAATGGAAAATTACCAAATTCTGATTTTAGGTATTCCTACCTGGGATTTCGGCGAACTACAAGAAGACTGGCAAGCAATTTGGGATGAACTCTGTTCGTTAAATTTAGCCGGCAAAATTGTATCCCTATATGGTTTAGGCGATCAAATCGATTATAGCGACTGGTTTCTTGACGCACTAGGTATGCTTTATGAACAGCTATTACGGATGCATGTAAAATTTGTCGGCTTTTGGCCTACAACAGGATATACCTTTAGTAGCCTTAAACCATTAACCACTGATGGTAGCCAATTTGTCGGACTAGCGCTCGATGAAACCAACCAATTCGAACAAACGGATGAACGAATAGAACAGTGGTGTATGCAAATATTAAATGAAATAGAAGCCTTATTATAAGGCTTCTATTTCATATCAAATATCAGGGTACTGCAACAACAATTGATTTAAATTGCGCCACTCCTCTTCTGGCATACTATCTGAAGCAATCCATAACCGAATCCGCTTATTACATTGCAATGAACGAAAAGTAAGTTTTATACCAAATAAGCAAAACCAAGGTTTTTTAACAATCAGCCATTCACTTTTCTTCCACTGTATCTTATTACCATTAAGTAAAGCTAAACTACCTTTACAACGACTTATATTTTTTTGACTCCTTACCCAACTTGCCACAATTAATAAGGTCGCTATCAACCAAGTGACCAGATTATTTGGCGGCCAAGATGAAAAGAAAACTAACAAGCCAATTCCCACATGAACACCCGTTGAAAAAAGCTGTGTCAGCCACGAAACATTGATATTAAATTTCCAAAGAACCACGTTGTTTATTTCTACTCTGTATCAATTGAATCATATGATAAAGACCATCATCATCAGGACGTCCATGATTCATCAACCAGTTGAACAAATCAGGATCTGCACACTCTAGTAAACGAACAAACAGACATTTCTCATCCTCTGTGAGTGAATCATATTCATACTCAAAAAAAGGCATAATGGCGATGTCCAACTCACGCATTCCTCTGCGACAAGCCCAGTGGATCCTGGGTTTATTATTGATATCCATACGATAAAATAACCTTAAAAACTTTTGTGAATAATTTTTGATTCCATATCAGAATTTAGCGTAGCAAATTCTCATCAATATCGAAATGATTTAAGTAACATTTTTGTAAAAACCACAACTAACCACTAACTAAAAACTTTATATAGATAAATTATTCGACATTAATTTTGATAATATTACTTGCTTTGTCTGTTAGCTATTTTACCATTATGACTACTCTTATCCAGGTTACTAGCGGATGAACACATGACAAGCCTAAATAAATTTACACCAGCAACTTGTGAAATAGACCATCAATTACCCTTAACGTTAATGTCACTTAATGATTGGAGTTTCATCACAGCAACAGGGGTAGATGCTGAAAAATATCTACAGGGTCAATTAACCGCGGATATTGCTACATTAACTGCACAACAACATATATTCACCGCCCACTGTGATGCCAAAGGAAAAATGTGGAGCACACTACGTTTATTTCATTATAACCAAGGCTTTGGCTATATTTTACGCACTACTGTGGCAGCAAAACAACTTACTGAACTGAAAAAATACGCGGTTTTCTCGCAAATAACACTCAGCCAGCAGCACAATACTGTGCTGTTAGGTGCTGCCGGCCAAGAAGTTCGTGAGGCATTGAGCAGCCACTTTTCTCTATTACCCGATAAGGAAAAGCCCGTTATTCATCTAGGGCAGACGACTTTACTGCACTTTAGTTTACCGTTTGAACGTTTTTTAATTGTTACTGATAGCGCAACTGCTGCTGAACTAACAAAACATTTCCCCCAACATGGTGATAGTCAGCAATGGTTAGCTTTCGATATTGCCGCTGGAATTGCTAATATTGATATTGAGAATAGTGAACAATTTATTCCTCAAGCCGTTAATCTACAAGCATTACCCGCAAGTATTAGTTTTCAGAAGGGCTGCTATAGCGGGCAGGAAACGGTCGCTCGAGCAAAATATCGCGGCGCCAATAAGCGTGCCATGTTTTGGTTAACCGGGACAGCAAATACGCTGCCAAAAACTGGAGATGCTATCGAGTGGAAAATAGGTGATAACTGGCGGCGCACTGGAACAGTATTAGCTGCTGTTACCATGACAAAAGGTTTTATTAGTGTGCAAGTTGTCATGAATAATGATATGCCTAAAGAGAGTATTCTTCGGCTGGTTGGCGAAACCAATAGTCAGCTCACTATTCAGCCTTTGCCTTACTCATTGTCGGAAGAGGAATAGCATATCCGTCGATTGCTAATAAAAAGGTATTCAGATAAGCAGTTTTCATATAGCAAAACAGGGATCCTGAAAATATCCCTGTTATAAAATTAATACCTAATTAATGTAACCTTATTCATTTTATTGGTAAAAAATATTGTTGGATCCCAGTCAGTAGGTTTAGCGTTAGGGTGTAATCCATCAGTCTGGCTGTCAATAACGCGCTGATTGGCCATGTTTCAATCAGATGCAATGCTGTTATGTCGAGCTAAATCAGCAATACTACTTCAACCCGGCTTTGATTTAATGTCGAACATGTCATTATAACCCTACCTCTATTATAGAAGGTATAGCGCCTCTCACCCGTATCATTGGTAGCAACATTAATTTCAATTTGCTTAACTTGAGCAAATCTATCATCAATAAAAATAGCGCTAAGATATGACTTTAGCGCTATTTATGACATCAGGAAAAAATATCGGTTATTACTGTTAATTGATCATTAATGTTGAGCAATAGCAGCTGCCAAAGAACTAATAGGATCTAGCTGAATAATATTATCCATTATTGTTACCACAGTTCCTTTTGCAACAGGAAAAGTAACTATAGCATCAGTCAAAATATTAGCTATTTTAACTATACTATCTGCCATTTGTAGTTCTGACTCATTTATCTCCTTTAATGAAAATTTATCAAGTTGACCACCAAAACCATAATCTGTTATTGATGCTTCAATTTGTGAATATGATTGATACAATTCATCTAGCGATGTTTCTAATGTTTTGTCATTATTAATTTTAGAAGTGGTTGTATTTTCCATTTTTTATCCTTTCCTTGGTTAAATAACAGTATAGCTCTTATACATAAAAGTAGTATTACAATAAAAAACATAACAATGAATATCATTCTAATAATATATTTCATAATAATAAAAATAATAAATCACTTTCATAGATATTTTTAAACTGGAATCCAATGTTATTTCTATTAATTAACTTACAGTATTTATTAATGATTATTTTCTAATCATAACTTGATTAATTACTCTTTTTTAATAACTATGCTTAATCAATACATAATTTACGATTCATTTTTTGCGGCAACATATTATTTTGTGCTACCCAATCGGAAAGAACAATAAATCTAAGACCAATAATAAGTTTCATATCGTCAGCAGATACTGATGAATTTAAAAATTTAAGCTCTATTCTTGATATCTCAATTTTCTCTGCTTATTCCTCAGTAGGCTTATATTTTTTGTTCTCTTCATCATAAGATATTTTTATTTCGGCTGAATATAAATATAATCTAACAACATCAGATTCTGAATTTAATACGGTATGAATAAATAATATACCGCTATTTTTATCAGTAATATTGGCAACAGAATGTCTAATCAGTGTCTTCAATGATAAATTGATATATTTTTTTTCTTGCTCTGATACATTTTGATATTGCTGTAATATTTTTGCTAATAAATCTTTATAATTATTATTATCATAATAAATTTTATGGGTAGACGAAGTTTCGACAAGAAACAGGGGGCTAGATAAAAGTATTGAAAGATATTTACGATAATTTTCATCATTATTCTCTTTCTTTGGATCAAGGGACTCCAATCACAAATTTCTTTAATAAAAGATAGGAAAGATGTTACAAAATGCTGCGGATAGTCAATAAGCATTGGTAATAATTTTTCTATTTCATTATTACTATGCATCTCTTTTAATAAAGACTCTTGTTCTAATAAATTTTCAACATTATTACCAATGACTGTTGCTCCACTAGTAACTAAATTTGATTTTAAATTTTCATCCTTAACTATATATTTATTAAAAATAGAATTATATGATCCATTCAAAATTGAATATAAGTTTTTATCTTTAAATATTCCCATAAAATATCCTTTTATATTTTAATGTAGATACTCAATAATAATTAACTTTTATTCTTAAGCAATAAATAAAATAATAGGTAATAGTTATTATTTCTCATCAAAATAATAGTTCATACTTTCTTTTTTATTTTTTGCTTTAGTTTTCATTTTTTTTATCCATTCTTCTAAATCACTTCTGGTCGTATCAAGTAGAATTTCAGCAATTTTCTTATCATAAATAAAAGTATGCATTTTTAGCAAAATATTTTTTATTTATATGCGGGAAACATATTTATCGGTAGGCTGACTTTTAGTATTACCAGTTTGTCTTTCAAATAAAATATGCGAAGAGTTTATATAAAATTTCACATCATCTTTACTTGCTGATGCGATAACACCTTGGGAAAATAATATACTGGTATTTTTTTGTTCAGAATAAGATAATGCGGCTTTAGCTAACTGAGTAACAGAATTTTTAATTTTATTCTTATCAACACCAGTAATACTATCATATATATTTACAATCTTATCAATGAGATCATTATAGTTCTCTTCTCGATAACTAAGATCAATTAACTTATCTTCCTCCACCATCATTAGCACATTTTTTTTCATTTCCTCCGCATAAGCCATATATGCCTCAGCATTACCTGACATGCTAGGTTTTTGCGGATCATAGCCAATGCCACCCATCGCTATGGTACTTATAATAGCAAGACCATTGGCTGGCGATTCTGCTAATTTTTCAGCCGTAATATCCGTCGACTTCCCGTCTCTATTCATTTCATTAAGTTGTTGAGCAACCACTAAATCTTTATCTTGATAAGCGCCAATGATATCTCCTGTGGATAATGTAAGTTTTGAATCACTGTCATAAACTTGATTTGATAATGTCGGTGCTGGTCTTAATGATTTAATCCAATCAATTAGTTTTTTATATTGCTCTTCCATATTTATTTCATTCATAAACACTCCATATTTAATAATGAAAAATTTAATATCAATAATATTTATTTTAAACTTATAAAAACAATCTAACAAAAAAATAAAATTTAAATAAAATAATTACCATATAATTGCTATAAAAACTCGATATGCTGATCACCAACATCATATTTTATTTTGTTGTTTATTTTAATTTACATTTTATCACGGATAATAACATTGAAATCAATAACAATTGTCATTAATTATATATGGATTTATTGAATAAAAATAACTGATTAAAATAGTATTTAGTCAATTATGTTGGTTGCCATTTTATTATTTTTAATTAGCCAATTTTTAATAAAACAAACGTAAAAATACAATAAAATAACTTTAGTTAATTAATGTTTTGCCATAACGCACAAAGCTGGGTTTTACAACCTGAACTGGCATTTGATGTTTTTTTATTTGCACAACCGCTTGCATGCCAATATTCAATGGTACTCGTGCTAAAGCTATACTTAACCCCAACGTAGGCGAAAATGTGCCACTGGTAATGATCCCTTCACATAACTTACCTGCTGTATCAGTAAAACGAACCGGTAAATCAGCTTGCAATATTCTCCTATCACGCATCACTAAACCAACTAATTTTTCTGTGCCTACCTGCCGTTGTCTCTCTAGCGCATCTCGTCCGATAAAATAGCGCTCTTCCGGCTGCCAGGCTATTGTCCATTCCATATTAGCAGCTAGTGGTGACACCAGTTCACTCATTTCTTGTCCATAAAAATTCATTCCTGCTTCCAGACGAAGGGTATCACGTGCCGCCAATCCCGCCGGCTTAATATCTAAATCAATTAATTTTTGCCAAAGTTTGACAGCCTGCTCTTTCGGCAGTGCTATCTCATAACCTAATTCGCCGGTATAACCTACAGTAGTAATAAACCAGTCATCAATTTGTTTACCATAGAAGAGTGGCATATCCATAACCGCAGTTTTCTGCTGGTCATTAAGCAGAGATTGTACTTTGAGTTGTGCATCTGGGCCCTGTATAGCAATGAATGCCAGATCATCACGTACCTGCACATCAATTAGGTAATTTTCTATATGTTGATTGATCCAAGCTAAATCTTTCTGCCGAGTGGCAGAATTAGCAATTAAGCGATAGTAATCATCATCAAAATAGTAGACAACTAAATCATCGATCACGCCTCCCGATGCATTTAACATACCCGTATAGAGCGCTTCACCAGGCTCCTTCAGTTTTGCTACATCATTGGCTAATAAATAACGTAAAAAATCTCGGCACAGTTCACCATGCAGATCAATAATTGTTAAATAAGAAATATCAAACACGCCAGCTGCTGTGCGAACAGCATGGTGTTCATCAATTTGAGAACCGTAATGCAATGGCATCAGCCAGCCATGAAAATCGATCATGGTTGCATTACATGCTAAATGCTGCTGATATAATGAAGTCTGTTTTATCGTCATTGTTCTATTTTCCTCATTAATAGGTATAGACAAATTAAATTGTTAAATCAAAGTACCTATTAGTAGAGTAAAACTTTAAGCTGAAAAACAGAGAACTACAGTAGTAAAAATAATAACCCAAATTGCTAAATTAAATTAATTAAAACAGCTATTTCAAACCAGCAGTGTTATTCCTTGTAAAACGATAGATTAAAAGTAATGCACCGATAAGTTACACTATTTCTGAGGAATTTGTCGTGACTTTTGCTAACCATTCAGGCATATCATGTGCTCCTAACGCATAGCTTAACAATTTTGGTTTTATGCCTGGTAGTGTATTAGCCAACAGTAATCCAACATCACAAACCATTTTTTTGACTGGATTATTGCCATCAAATAATTGCCGGAGCCCTTGCATACTAGCCAACATCAGTACAGCACTATGTTTACGTTTACGTTCATAACTTTGTAAGTAAAAATACTGCCCAATATCTTTACCTGCGCTATTCAAACGCCATAATTGTCCAATCAACTCTGCAACATCCATAAAACCTAAATTTACCCCTTGACCTGCTAAAGGATGTATCGTGTGAGCAGCATCACCTAAAAAAGCAATACGTTGACCGGCAAAATTTCGCGCATACTGGCCAATAAGTGGAAAAATCTGACGTTCACTAATTAACTGACAAAAACCGAGGCGCATATCTAAAGCTACACTTAACTCTTTTTCAAATGCAGAAACCTCTAAATTCAAGCGTCTATTCGCTTGCATTGCCGGTAATGACCAAACAATTGAGCAAAGATGAGGATCCTGTAGCGGTAAAAAAGCTAAAATGCTATCGTTATGAAAAGATTGACGAGCAGTTAGCATATGGGGCATCTCAGTTCGAATGGTGGCTACCAATGCCGTATGTTCATAATCCCAGAAGCTAAGCGGAATATCCGCTTTTTCCCTTAACCATGATTTAGCACCATCAGCACCAACTACCAACCTTGCCGTCAACATTTGCTCATTATCAAAAGTCATAAATACTTCATTCTCGCCCCAAACAACTTTTTGCAATCTATTGTCTGTTAATAAAGTAATATCTTTGCTTGATTGAGCCTGTTGCCATAATGATCCACGAATAATCGAATTTTCAATGATATATCCGAGACCAGGTAAATAATGCTGCTTGGCATCAAAGTGAATATGACCAAAACTATCCTGCTGCCAAACCTCCATTTGCTGATAACTACCAACTCGTTTTTGCACGATGGTTTGCCAAACACCTAAATAATCAAGTAATTTTTGGCTTGCTGCATTGATAGCAGACACTCTGAGTGAAGGCGCTTGTTGCGGATCAAATTGATGTTGCACAGGAGAATTTTCAATAACAGCAATCCTCATCCCGCAACCCCGTAATCCACAAGCCAGAGCAAGGCCAACCATACCACCACCCACAATAACCACATCAAACGATTGCATAGTGAAAATATTCCTTCTTAAATAGCTAGAGATGAAACGATCGTCCCATTGCTTGGTGGGCTAAAATGTCACGCATAAGTGGTAGTGTTTCCATTGCCATTAATCCAACATTACGGCCGATAGCACAAATTAGATGATTATTGGAAAATAAATGAACCAGGTTATCGGTTAACTTTATGGTGCTTTGTCGATCATCATGACGCTGCATTTGATACTGCATAAGAACCGAGTTAGCTCCCATATCACCACCATGATTGGCAACTTCACTAATTATATTGGCAAGGATCATGACATCACGCATACCGAGATTAAACCCCTGACCAGCAATAGGATGTAAAGTTTGTGCTGCATTGCCAACTAAAACCAATCGATGGCTAATCAATCTTTTCGCTTGCGAAAGTAACAATGGAAAACAGTAACGCTCACTAACGGCCTTAATTTCACCTAACCGCCAGCCAAACCATTTTTGTAATTCTGTCATAAATTGGTCATCACTCCACTGCATAATAGACTGCTGGTTTTCCAATGGGTGACACCAAACTAATGAACTACGCCCTTTAGACATAGGTAACATTGCCAACGGACCATATTGGGTAAAACGCTCGAAGGCTTGACCCTGTGGTACTTGGCTAGTTAAAATATTAGCAATAATTGCACATTGTTGGTATGACTCGCGCTGCCATTCAATTTGACTGATTTTACCTATCATGGAATCGCTGCCATCAGCAGCAACTAATAATTGCCCGGTTAATACTTTACCACTCGTTAATTTGACTGATACATGCTCAATTGTGCGCTCAACAGCAATAACTTCATCAGGACAATATAATTCAACACCCGGCGCTTTTTTAAGCTGCTCAAATAAGTAATTTCCTGCATCCTGCAATTCAACAACATAACCAAGTGCAGGAAGGGAATAATCTTTGGCATACATATTTACCGCGCCAGCATGGCCATAGTCAGAAACATGAATATTAGTAATTGGCGTCACATACTTTTTTAATCCATGCCAGACACCAATTTGATTAAACTGTTGGCAAGTGCCATAAGCCAATGCAATTGTTCTGGCATCAAAACCAGGATGTGCCTTATTAGGTAACCTTGCTTCAATTAATGAAACTTGAACCTTTCCCTGACTGAAGGCCGAAATAGCAAGTGCTAATGACGCACCTGTCATACCACCGCCAACAATAATTACTTTCATCGTTTCTAATCCCCTGCCTACTTTGCTGCTGCCATCAGTGCTTCTATCTCATCAGGATCTTTAATAACAGCCGCTGTCAGGTTTTCATTACCCTCTTCAGTGATCACAATATCATCTTCAATACGGATACCAATTCCTCGATAAGCTTCAGGCACATTAGCATCCGGTGCAATATAAAGCCCCGGTTCAACGGTCAATACCATACCCGTCTCTAACGGACGATCGCGATTGTTTCCATAGTCACCAACATCATGGACATCAAGCCCTAACCAGTGACTTAAACCATGCATAAAAAAAGGCAAGTGAGCTTTACTTTCGATCAGTTTATCTAGCTCACCTTGCAAAAGACCCAACTTAATTAAACCTTCGATCTTAATCTTTATCACCGCCGCCATCACTTGATGAATAGTGACCCCAGGCCGATATAAGGTTAAAGCGCTATTTAGTGCCATCAATACAATGTCATAAATTTCACGCTGCGGTGGGCTGAATTTACCATTGACTGGAAAGGTACGCGTAATATCACTGGCATAACCTTGATATTCTGCACCGGCATCAACCAAAACTAAATCCCCTGCCTTCATCACGGCATCATTTTCGGTGTAATGCAAAATACATGCATTTTGCCCACTGCCGACAATGGTTGTATAAGCAGGCGATTTTGCGCCTTGACTGGCAAACTGATGTTCAATTTCTGCAGCCAGCTGATATTCATACATATCAGGCTGGCAGGTTTGCATTGCTCTAAGGTGTGCATCAGCAGAAATTTTGCTAGCTTCACGCATTAGAGTAAGTTCTTCAGGTGATTTAAATAATCGCATTTCGTGCAGCATTGGCCGCCAATCAATTTGAGTAGATGGAGCTTTTAATTTTTGCCGACTACCTTGCCTTAACCGATTAAGTGCTGCACCAACAATCTGATCCGCATAAGCAAATTCACCTTGCGCATGATAAATAACGACTAAACCATTTAATAATTGATAAAGTTGTTGATCAATTTCAGCAAACGGTAATGCCCGATCCACGCCCAGTTTTGCAATCGCCGCTTGCTGGCCTAAGCGACGACCAAACCAGGTTTCCATCGCCTGATCACGCACACGATTAAATAGTATGCTCTCACTAGAGGTTTCATTATATTTAATAATAACTAACGCTGCTTCAGGTTCACTAAAACCAGTTAAATAGAGAAAATCACTGTGTTGCCGATAGGGATATTCACAATCTGCATTTCGCAAAGCAGATGGAGCGGCAAAAAAAATAGCCGCGCTGGCAGGTGCCATTTTTTTTAATAACTTATGGCGACGAGATATAAATGGTTGTTGAGTCATGCCTTCTCCCGCAAGCGATTAACAACAAAATAGGTTAGAATATTATGCCTATCAATGTAATGTTGGTTTATCGTTTTTTGCTTTCATTCGCCGATCTTTTACCTCCATAAAGGCAATAAAACAGAGCTGAACTGCGACCTTAACATACTCAATGATCTCTTCCAAAGCCTGTTCTAACTCATTTTGATCGTCATTTTTGTCATAACCCAACATACCAATATTGCGTAAATCCGTAACAATTTCTTTTAATTCTTTTTTTTCCATCAACTTAGGTTGCGTAACACCCAAGCCTAATAAAAAATGGTTGACCCAACCGGCTAAGGCATCAGCTCGCTCAGACACCTTATCATTTTCAGGTAACAACAAATTAAAAATGAAATCATTATTATCTAAAGATGCAAATGTAAAGTCATAAAGCTCACGGAGTAGATTAGTTAATATCTGTGAAAAAGCTAATCCGTTATTGGTTAGTTCATAAATTGACTTTTTCCAGTTATAATCGTGATTACCGCCACAAATTAGGCCCGTAATTAAGCCGTGCATTTCTGCAGCTGTTAAAGCAACATTCTGTTGTTGCAATAGTAGCTCAAGAGTTTGATAATTAGGTAAAGATTTCTGTATTGGCATGTCTGCTCAGTTACGTTAATAATATTGATATGTAATATGCTACCATCAAGGACGGTCGCTATACTAGATAAGTGCACAAATTGCACATATATTACTCATAATTATTCTGATAGCATCAATAGAATTATGGGCAGCGAAATATTACTTGTCTATTTCGTCTCCCCACATAATCAGGAAGGTATAATGTCTACACAACCTGTTGATATTCAAATTTTAGGACGAACATTAAGGGTTAATTGCCCCAAAGAACAACAAAATGCCTTAAAATCGTCTGCGGCTGAGCTTGAGCAACGGCTAAAAGATCTAAAAAATCGAACTGGTGTCACAAATACCGAGCAACTTATTTTTATCGTCGCTTTAAACATTTGTCATGAACTTGCGCAAGAAAAAATCAAAACTCAGGATTACACTGATAATATGGAACAAAAAATCCGTGTATTGCAACATACGATCGAACAGGCATTGCAAGAGCAAGCGCGCATTACTGGACGAACAATTACTCCGTTAGAATAAAACCGATGAATAAAACAACATTGGTACCAAAATAGAGTAAGAATAGGTTGCTTTCTGTATTTACTTTCATACAATAGATACTAAGATATAGTTTAGAATTCTCTGAGATGCTCGTCAGCGGGTCAGTCCCCTGAGCCGATATTTCAAATCACTTAGAATGTGGCTATCTGTTTATGATGTGCATGCCTGGTCAGCTAGGGAAAGCCTAGCCACCAGGAAGCCTAAAGTTAACGATACTACGTTCACCTTGAACCCCGGGTTCAAGGGTTACAGCCCGCAACGGCATCTTGGAGGTCCTCAATGAGCTATACTGTTATACTCACAATGTTACCATTCAAATATACTATGCTTCAGTCAATAAAAGCTGAATGATACAATTATAAAGAACCGTATTATTTTATTGCTGCCAAATTAATAATTCCCAATTTTATGTCTAATAATCTAGTCAAACGACAGAAAATTATCCGGCAAACAGTTCGCCAATATCGTCGACAATTAACATGCGAACAACAAAATAGCGCAGCAGATAAAATAACTCACCTGGTGTTAGAACACGAGCTTATCCGATCTGCCTCCCATTTGGCGTTATTTCTTTCATTTGATGGTGAAATCAATACTCATCCATTAATTAAAAAACTTTGGACACAAAACAAAAAAGTTTATCTACCTGTTTTGCATCCCTTCAATCGCCATCAACTGCTGTTTTTACACTACCGCCCTGTTACTCAACTGATAAAAAATCGCTTTCATATTGCTGAACCAGCACTTAATGTTATGGATGTTATGCCAATAGCACAGTTAGATATTCTGTTCGTGCCACTAGTCGCATTTGATAAACAAGGACAACGATTAGGTATGGGCGGCGGATTTTATGATAGGTTGCTTGCCAATTGGCCTAAAAAACACTTTTATCCGATTGGATTGGCGCATGACTGCCAATTGGTTAATAAAATTCCTACCGCACCATGGGATATCCCATTACCAGAAATAATTACACCATCAAAAAGATGGCGTTGGTAAACAATTTAACCGGGATTAACCAGAGTTATATTAAAATCAGCAATTGATCTTATGGTCAAATAGTTGTTATTAAATGTTTCTTTCCCTTAACAATATTTTGTTGCAGCATAGCAATATTATGCTGATAAGAATTACGATAAACATCATAATGGCCGTTGCGTTTATTTAAATATATTCGTTTACCCTGATATTTATCTAAATCTTGTTTATGTTGTTGGATAAAATGCTTTATTTCATCCGCAGATAGGCTATCGATAGTTAATTTAATTTTTTTATTATAGTTTTTTTTATGGTTAATAATTTCTAACTGAGTTGTTTGTGTTTTTTCATCCATGGTAATAAATTTTAATGATATTTTCTCATCAATTTTTATTTTTTGTTGACTATTAGTCAGTTTAGCTAATGCAATAATCGAAATTTCATTATCATTAACCAAAAAACGATTTAACTGTTTTTCTTTCTGCTCATTTTGATGATGAGTAATCTGGCTCTTTTTAATAAAACTTCCCATGGCAAAAGTGAAGTTTCCATCTGCTTGTTTTTCCACCGCATAGATAGCAGCAAGTTGATTAAAAAACTCCATTAATTTTTGTTTATCGGTAAAATGATAAACTCCTACATTTGAATCGAATACAGTAAAAACTGGCTTATGATCCTTATCATTCTCAATTGTTAGCATCACTGAATGAGTATTTAAGCCAATATTTAAATAAATACCATCACAATTAGGTCGGAATCTATTCAATATATCAACAAAAGATTGAGAAGAAGTCTCTAGCAAACAATAACGTTCTATTCCATTATACTTTCATAGCCAATATTATAATTAGAAAGAAAAAATTCAATATCCTTTGAATATGAATTGATGATATTTGCTTTTGCCTGATTAAATTTGATCAAAATATCTTGTATAGAAAAAATATTTTCTTCTGTACAAATACGTTTCCATTCTACATAAATATCTCTATGCCATTTAAATTGAATCAACTCAATATTTTGATTAATACTTTCTGCATAAAATTTATCAATAAAATAATTAACATCTTTTCTCTCAACAAAATGCTTATTACCTCTGCATACCTGCATAATATCTTTATTATTCTCATTAATAACTTGCCTTAACTTAACTAGATTTGTTGCATAAAGTAGAGCATATTTATTAATAAAATTATGTAAATAAATTGCTTCATTCAGTAAATCATTAATTTTGGCATTAGCATGCCGTTTTTTAGCTTCAATAATGATTTTTTCGTAATCATCCATATTACTAGTTATTTCTAAATTGCTTAATTGATTTAATTCTTTAATTGATTCTAAGAATTTATCACCTTGCGCGTAGCCACCCTGAGCAAACTGGCACATGTACATTAAAGACAAGCCGTAACATATTCCTTCATCAATTTGAAAGCGCTTATCGGTTAAATCTAATTTTAAATACTTTTCTTTTAAGAGTGCTATATTTTGATTAAAATCCTCAAAAATATGTTTAGTTTGACAAAAAATAATATCTGGCCTTTTCATTCCATTAATTGACATAATAACTTCCTTACGGTATCCGTTGCCTAGTTAACTAAATAAAACCTTAAATGAATTTAAATTACAATAAAATCAATAATAAGTGCTTTTTTTATAAAATAGAATAAATTGGTTGCATTTTATATTCACAAATAAAATATGTTAAATTAAATATATTAATTAATAAGTAAGTTATTAATTATAGAAATATTCATCTCTAGTCAAATAGACATGTTAATACACAATAAATAAAAATCAGCCCGCCTTAACGGGCAATCTATTGAAAAAAAGTAAATTAGTAAAATTTATTAATTTAATAAAGAAGGCGTGTCCGGATCGTACCAGGTAAAGATTTTAATTTTTGTAATAAACTTTTTGCCGTCGTTGCCGGTTGCGATGTAATATCAATCACAACATAACCAATATTGCCGGTGGTTTGCAAATATTGTGCCGCTATATTAATCTCGTCTTCCATAAAGATCTGATTAATACGATTTAACATACCCGGACGATTTTGATGAATATGCAATAAACGATTAGTATCATCAGTATGGATAGGTAATGAAACTTCAGGGAAATTGACCGCCGATAAAGTAGAACCATTATCAGAATATTTTGCTAACTTATTAGCCACTTCAGAACCAATATTTTCCTGTGCTTCTTGCGTTGAGCCACCAATATGAGGGGTTAAAATAACATTATCAAAACCTATTAACGGTGAGCTGAAAGGATCACCATTACTGGCTGGTTCTTTAGGAAATACATCAATTGCAGCACCTGAGATATGCTGACTTTTCAACGCCTCAGCTAAGGCCGGGATATCAACTACGCTACCACGTGAGGCATTGATCAAAATCGCGCCGGGTTTCATCAAGGTTAGTTGTTCTTTGCCAAACATATTCTTAGTACTCGCTGTTTCAGGAACATGTAAGCTAACAACATCACTCATATTGAGTAATTCGGTCATAGTAGGAACTTGGCAAGCATTACCTAGCGGTAACTTATTTTCAATATCATAGAAATAAACATTCATTCCAATATTTTCAGCTAAGATACCTAATTGAGTACCAATATGACCATAACCAATGATACCTAATTTCTTACCTCGTGCTTCATAGCTTCCTTTGGCTTGTATATTCCATATTCCACGATGGGCTTTCATGCTCGCTTCTGGAATACGACGTAAAAGCAATAGTAATTCGCCAAGTACCATTTCTGCCACAGAGCGTGTATTGGAAAATGGCGCATTAAAAACTGGAATGCCCCGCTTAGCCGCAGCTTGAATATCAACTTGATTGGTGCCAATGCAAAAGCAACCGACTGCAATCAATTTTTCAGCCACGGCTAAAACCTGTTCGCTAAGATAGGTACGGGAACGAATACCGATAAAGTGGACATCAGGGATCACTGCGATTAATTCTTCTGTTGATAATGCACCTTCATGATATTCAATATTGTCATAGCCTGCTGCCCGCAGATTATTAATTGCACTTTGATGCACACCCTCTAAAAGCAAAAATTTAATTTTCTGTTTTTGTAAAGATACATTAACCATTTACCCCATCCTATCATTAAGATTACGGCTATCACCTATTTTGTCATACAAACATAACAAAAATTTTCCCAGTAGCAATACTATCATTTACCCAAGCAACGAAATAAATCTCAACTAAAACGCTATAACGAACAAAAAGGAAATTAAAGAGGCAAAAATAAGATTTTTATCATACTAAATCAATTATTATGATATAACTCACTAAATTTGAGAGTAAAAAAATATAAATTTAATCCAGGCAATAAGTACTACCTTAATAGCCGGTCAGCACTTTAAAAACCACCAAATAATTAGCTTTTAGCCGTTAATTTTTTTACTCCAGCTGGTGTTGCCAGCAAAATAATATCTGCTGGGCGATTGGCAAATAACCCTACCGTTACTACGCCGGCAATCGCATTAATTTTATTTTCAAGCTCTATCGGATCTAGGATCTCTAAATTGTGAACATCAAGAATGACATTGCCATTATCAGTAACCACATTTTGCCGATATTCTGGCATGCCTCCTAACCTTACCAATTGACGAGCGACATAAGCGCGCGCCATCGGAATCACTTCAACAGGTAATGGAAATTTACCTAAAATATCAACTTGCTTAGATTTATCAGCTATAGCGATAAATTGCTTAGCCATAGCAGCGATGACTTTTTCACGCGTCAAGGCAGCGCCACCCCCTTTGATCATCATTAGATCTGGATTAAATTCATCAGCACCATCAATATAAATATCAACACCATCCACATCATTACTATCAAGAATAGGAATGGCTAACGCGGTTAATTTGTCTGTAGAAGCAACCGAACTTGAGACTGCACCTTTAATTAAATGCTTTTGTGTCGCTAAGCCATCAATAAAATGCGCAACGGTAGAGCCTGTTCCAACACCAACCACCATATCTGGTTTGATATATTCCAAAGCAGCCCAGCCGACCATTTTTTTTAATTCATCCTGTGTCATAATTAGTTGCCTTATTATTTTTTATTGCTAAAACCTACTAATTAATTAGTATAACGAAATTTCCCCGGCTATCGATTGGAAAAATATTGCATAGTAAGATATAGAATAACATCTGAATTGAATTTTAAAGAGATTTTTTCGTGATTAAACGCCCTGACTATCGAGCACTACAAGCATTGGATACTGTGATCCGTGAACGCGGCTTTGAGCGCGCTGCGCAAAAGTTATGTATCACTCAATCTGCCGTTTCCCAACGAATTAAGCAACTTGAAAACCTATTTGGTCAACCATTATTAGTGAGGACTATCCCTCCTCAACCGACTGAGCAAGGACAAAAACTACTCGCGCTATTACATCAAGTGGAATTACTAGAAGAGCAATGGCTTGGTGACGAAAGTAATGGCACAACCCCGTTGTTACTATCAGTGGCAGTCAATGCTGATAGTTTAGCAACCTGGTTCCTGCCGGCTCTTAATCCAGTACTACATGACAGCCCTATTCGCCTTAATATTCAAGTCGAAGATGAAACCCGGACTCAAGAGCTGCTACGTAGAGGAGAGGTCGTTGGCGCGATTAGTATTCAACCAGAGCCTTTACCTGGCTGCCTGGTAGATAAATTGGGTGCACTGGATTATTTATTTGTGTCCTCACCGACTTTTGCTGAGCGTTATTTCCCTACCGGGGTAACAAAAGCCTCACTGTTAAGAGCACCTGCTGTCGCTTTTGATCATCTAGATGATATGCATCAAGCTTTTGTGCAACAGAATTTTAACCTATCTCCGGGTAGTGTTCCTTGCCATATTGTGAATTCATCAGAGGCATTTGTTCAACTTGCTAAGCAAGGCTCAACCTGTTGTATGATCCCACATTTACAAATTATTGATGAATTAAATTCAGGTGAACTAGTCGACCTCACGCCCGGACTATGTCAGCGTAGAATGCTATACTGGCACCGCTTTTCGCCTGAAAGCAGGACAATGAGAAAGGTAACTGACGCCCTGGTAAAAACTGGACGTCAGATATTAAAACAAGCAGATAATGATAATGTGGCAAATAACAATTAACGTTTCAATTCAAAAACAACATCAACTTGATCGGTAAAATCAATGCTCTGTTGTTCATAAGTTTGATTGCTATCACTGGCAGCAGCCACCATTTGGTTCATAGCCTTCATTCTTGGCATTGGATAAGGGGTTGCATCAGGTGCTCGATAATTAATACTATAAACTTTGCCTAATTTAACATTAAATCCTGCTGCTAACGCTTCTGCTTGCGCTTTAGCATTGTCAATTGCTTTATTACGAGCTTCATCACGATAGTGTTTAGGATGCTTAACACCAAATTGCACCGAATTAATTTCATTTAAACCAGCTGCTAAGGCACCATCCAATAAAGTATTCAATTGATCTAGTTTATATAGTTTAACTTCTACTGAACGTTCTGCAGTATAACCGACTATTTTAGATTTTTCGGCGCTTTTATCATATTCATATTTCGGTTGAGTCGTGATATTTGCCGCATTGATATCGCTACTTTCTATCCCTTTATCCTTGAGAAAGTCAAAATATTGCTTAACACGTGCGTCAACCGCCGTTTTAGCTGAGGCAGCATTTTTTTCAGTTACAGCAACATTAATTAGTAAAGTGACCATATCTGGTGTGGCTTTAATCGTTGCATTACCTGATGTCACAATATGTGGCCCATTAGATAAGGAGTTAGATTGAGCAAGTAATGGTAATGAACTGACTGACATCATCGCTAAAAATATAATCGAACTAAGCTTCACGAGACCTCCTGCACATAATTAATCAACTCTAGATAGACTATTTGCTAGCCAATAATCGTTTATTCTTAACATAATAGAATATTAAAAAGCATAATGGGAAGATTAATCATAATGAATAATTTTAATCAACGCTAACTAATGCAAGTTTAAATAGCGAGATTTTACTAACCGATAAAAAATATTGGTGTGAAAGCTAATCCACACCAAAATAATTGGTTAGCTATTTTTGGTTTGATATAAATGAACATCCATTTGTGGAAAAGGTATGCCAATATTATGTTCATCTAACTGTTTTTTAAAATTTTCCATCAAGTCCCAATAGACATTCCATCCATCAGCATTAGTCGTCCAAACACGTACGACAAAATTAAGAGAAGAAGGCGCCATTTCATGTAAACGGATAGTAACACCTTTATCATGCTGAATACGCTCATCTGCCGCAATAACATCACCTAACACTTTTTTAACCTTATCAATATCCGCATTATAGGCGACACCCACCATAATTTGAGTACGCCGATTAGGTTCACGAGAAGTGTTTATAATATTGTCGTTAATCACTTTGCTATTGGGTATAACAACAATGCGATCATCAGCCGTACGTAATGAAGTT
Source organism: Arsenophonus endosymbiont of Crataerina pallida (assembly GCF_964020125.1). Lineage (NCBI taxonomy): Bacteria > Pseudomonadati > Pseudomonadota > Gammaproteobacteria > Enterobacterales > Morganellaceae > Arsenophonus > Arsenophonus endosymbiont of Crataerina pallida. The sequence goes on from NZ_OZ026540.1 coordinate 2,664,484, forward strand.
GAAAAAATCTGGACATGCTCAACGGTTCCTTCCACTGCACCTAAAATAACATATTCTCCAGCTCGCAATGGCCTAAAAATAACCAATAACACACCAGCAGCAAAATTAGATAAAGAACCCTGTAAAGCTAAACCAATCGCCAAACCGGCAGCACCTAAAACAGCAATAACGGAGGCAGTTTGCACACCTAACTTACTTAATACTGCTATTAAGGTAAATGCAACAATGCCATAACGAACAATTGCTGATAAAAAATCTCTGACCGTCTTATCTATACCGCGTAATGACATTAATCGATTAGTGATGTGACTGATCCATTTAGCAACAATCAAACCAGCAAATAAAATAACTAATGCAAAAACGATACTTACCGCATACTGAATTAACAAATCCTGATGATTAATAAGCCAACTCTTTGCCTGATCGATCGTTTCTACCACACCATTTTCATCCATCTCAATCCCCCTCGAGAAAATAAATCAATTACTAATCATATATCCGAAACTGTATAATCTTAGATATAACATTGACAAAATAAAACAGCGATTTTGTTATCTTTTAATCGATAATGTTTAATAAAATAAAGTTACGATAGTTTTCCAGCATTTTAATAAAATCATCTAAACCACAAAATGCAATACTTTCGTTATCGTAATAACACATCCCTTCTTCTAAATCTTCTGTTTGAAAATGTAACTGGTTAGCTCGTATCATGATCTCTTTATCATCCATGAACAATGTAAATTCACGTCCAATTTTTTTCCATTGACGCCCACTGCCCTTAATAGAATGATAACCTGTCTGAATCTGCTCTAACTGACATAAATCACCTTTAATTTCCTCATTCAACCAATAACCAATTGTTTCATGATCCATTGAAAATCGAGCTATGATATGGCCAGTGGCATCCTGTTGAAATTCATAATCCATACCTGATCTCCGTCCTGTTCCTCGAGTGTATTTTTTATTTATATCAGCCCAAATATTATCATTACCATAAAAATACTTTATTTCAGCAATAATATAAATACCCTATTACATATAGAGGTGGCTATTTAAAAATTGGCAATTAATAAGCAATATCGTTTCAGCCACTAAAGAGGCCCGACTTAGTTAGTTTTATGTAACAATGCCATTTTTAAGAGGGTTTATAGCCTTACTCTGTTGTAGCTATACTTCTAAATGTGTAAGCTTTAGTTAAGTCTGTTCAAAAACTATTTTTTTCTTGATATAGCTGAATAATTGTTATTCTCTAAATATGGATTATATTTTTTTTAATAAAGGATTTAATTTATGGATACAAAAGAAATTAATGATAAATTATATAAAGTTATAAATGAAATATATATAAACGAAGCCTATAAGGATGGAAAAATTAATAATGAAGAAATCCAGAATATTCGTGACATAGCCGATCTTGTTTTTGAAAAACTGGTAATAGAAGCGGCTAATACTGATAAAAATAATTCTATAACAGCATTTCAGAAATCATACGATGTAACGGTTCAATTAATGCAAGATTCTTTTTTAAAATTGAAAAAAGAAAACCTTAACAGCAGTCAAAAAGATCTAATTAAAACAGCATTTAATGCACAACTTACTTATATAAAAGCAAATTTTGATCGCTTTTTTAATTCCCTTTAACAGATCTAATCTGAAGTTGTCTGGTAAATAATAAATACAAATCCTAAAGAGACATAAGTTTTTCAGATAGCAGATAAATGAATCTAGCGCTATACCCTATCTCTGATTAATTACAGCAAGAAATAGGGTATATGAAAAATTATTACTTTAAACAGCTGACTGGAAAATTATTGTTTATGCTTTTTTTGTATATTGAGGTAGTAAGTCAAAATTTAAGTATTGGTATATATTTTGACTCTTATTTCCCATGCCATTAATCAATTGCAGATACTCTTCCACCGTTGGTAAGTATCCCAATAATGAAGCAACTGCTGCCAACTCTGCTGAAGTAAGAAAAACCCTTGCGCCAGTTCCTAGTCGATTAGGGAAATTACGGGTAGAGGTCGAAACCACGGTTGCTCCATCCATAACACGAGCCTGATTACCCATACATAGTGAGCAACCAGGAATTTCAATCCGTGCCCCACTTTTACTAAAAATATTGTAATAACCTTCTTCGATTAGCTTAGCAGCATCCATTTTAGTTGGCGGAGCAACCCATAAACGAGTGGGGATTTGCCCTTTATATTGCTCTAGAAGCTCACCTGCTGCACGGAAATGACCAATATTAGTCATACAGGAGCCAATGAAAGCCTCATCAATTTTTTCATTCGCCACGGAAGATAATAAACGTGCATCATCTGGATCATTTGGTGCACATAAAATGGGCTCGATTATTTCATTTAAATTAATTTCAATAACTGCTGCATAATCTGCATCAGCATCAGCCGTTAATAGTTGCGGATCAGTCAACCATTTATTCATTGAACTAATGCGACGTTCGAGAGTACGGCGATCACCATATCCATTCGCAATCATCCATTTCAATAATACAATGTTAGATTGTAGATATTCGATAATGGGCTCTTTATCTAACTTGATAGTACAACCCGCAGCTGAGCGTTCTGCCGAGGCATCCGCTAATTCAAACGCTTGTTCAACTTTTAATTGGGGTAAGCCTTCAATTTCTAATATTCGGCCTGAGAAAATATTTTTCTTACCTCGCTTTTCGACCGTCAATAAATCCTGTTGGATCGCATAGTAAGGGATAGCATGAACTAAATCACGTAAAGTAATACCTAGCTGCATTTGACCTTTAAAGCGGACTAATACCGATTCAGGCATATCTAAAGGCATAACACCGGTCGCCGCAGCAAAAGCAACTAATCCGGAACCAGCAGGAAATGAAATACCGATAGGAAAACGCGTGTGTGAATCACCACCCGTTCCCACTGTATCCGGCAACAACATCCTGTTTAACCAAGAATGAATAATACCATCACCGGGACGCAAAGAAACACCGCCACGATCCATAACAAAATCAGGTAAAGTATCATGGGTGGTTACATCGATAGGCTTTGGATAAGCGGCAGTATGACAAAATGACTGCATAACCAAATCGGCTGAAAAACCTAAACAAGCTAAATCCTTAAGCTCATCTCGGGTCATTGGTCCTGTAGTGTCCTGCGAACCAACCGACGTCATCTTCGGTTCACAATATTCACCAGGACGAATTCCAAGCTTATTACAAGCACGACCAACCATTTTTTGTGCCAGGGTAAAACCTCGGTCACTTTGTATAACTGATTTTACCTGGCGAAATACTTCAATCGCAGGCAAGCCCAAAGACTCCCGCGCTCGTGCTGTCAGTCCACGACCTATAATCAGCGCAATCCGCCCGCCGGCTCGAACTTCATCAAGTAAAACGTCGGTTTTTAATGCAAAGGTTGTTAATAAGGCATTAGTGGCATGACAGCGGATTTCTCCTTTATAGGGATAAATATCAATCACATCTCCCATATTCAGTAAAGTCACATCAACTTCAATCGGCAGGGCGCCCGCATCTTGCATCGTATTAAAAAATATTGGTGCAATTTTTCCACCCAAAACAACGCCGCCATTACGTTTATTTGGTACAAAAGGAATATCTTTGCCCATAAACCATATTACTGAGTTGGCTGCTGATTTTCGCGAAGAGCCTGTACCGACAACATCACCAACATAAGCTAATGGAAACCCCTTTTTACACAATGTTTCAATCTGTTTGATAGGCCCAATGACACCAAGCTCATCGGGTATAATTCCATCACGGTTATTTTTAAGCATTGCCTGTGCATGTAACGGAATATCTGGTCGTGACCAGGCATCAGGTGCCGGTGATAAATCATCAGTATTGGTTTCCCCCGTTACCTTAAAGACAGTTACAGTCAGTTTCTCTGCTAATGCAGGTTTATCAAGAAACCATTCGGCATTTGCCCATGAATCTATAACTTGGCGCGCATATTGGTTGCCCATATTTGCTTTTTCTTCTACGTCATAGAAGTTATCAAACATTAACAAAGTATGGGACAATGCTTTGGCTGCTATTGGTGCCAACTGTTCATCATCCAGCGCATCAATTAATGGAGAGATATTATAGCCACCCTGCATAGTGCCTAATAACTCTGTCGCTTTTGCTGGTGTAAGTAAAGGGGAATATGTTTTTCCTTTAGTAATAGCAGCTAAGAAGTCAGCTTTCACGTAAGCAGCTTCATCAACACCAGGAGGAATACGATTACTTAACAGATTTAATAGGAAATTTTTTTCAGTTTCAGGTGGGGTTTTTATTAGTTCAACTAATTTAGCAACTTGGGTAGCATTTAGTGGCTTGGGTATTATTCCTTGTGCTGCACGTTCAGCTACATGCTCACGGTACTCTTTTAGCACGACGTTCTCCTCAATTGATTTTAATTTATATACCTGGCTGTCTACATCTCAAATAGAAAATGAAGGGCCTGGTCAGAGGAATTGGCTTAACATAATTTTACTTCTATCAATTATGCCCAGTATGGAACATCCAGAATAACAGAATTTAATTATACTGTTAATTTATTTACATACCTCCAACATTCATCAGAGTCAATAAATATTGCTGCAGTTTTTTGATCTCATGTATTGCTATTCTAGGTAAAAAATTTTATCCATTAGTAGCAAAAATGGTTTGTTTTTTATAAAAAATTGCAATAACTAGTTAATTTTATTAAATAATAAACATTTCAATTGAATAAAATATTATTCTTACTTTTCAAGCAAAAAATAGCTCCCTTATTTAAATCAAATAAAGGAGCTAGTAATAAGTCGAATAATGCTTACAACAAATTTATTTTACGAGAATAAAATAAATTACTTTTTCTTTGCTTTTGGATTAGGCAAATCAGTAATACTTCCCTCAAATACTTCAGCTGCCATACCGATTGATTCGTATAATGTCGGGTGAGCATGAATAGTCAATGCAATGTCTTCTGCATCACACCCCATTTCAATTGCTAAGCCAATTTCACCTAGTAATTCGCCACCATTAACACCGACAACCGCCCCGCCAATAACGCGGTGGGTTTCCTTATCAAAAATAAGCTTAGTCATACCCTCTGAACAATCAGATGCAATAGCACGACCAGAAGCAGCCCATGGGAAAGTGGCTACTTCATAACTGATACCTTTTTCTTTAGCTTCTTTTTCCGTCAAACCAACCCAAGCAAATTCAGGCTCAGTATAAGCAATTGAAGGAATGACTTTTGGATCAAAATAGTGTTTCAAACCAGAAATCACTTCAGCCGCCACATGGCCTTCATGAACACCTTTATGAGCCAGCATTGGCTGACCGACAATGTCACCAATCGCATAAATATGGGGCACATTGGTACGCATCTGTTTATCTGTGTGGATAAAACCTCGCTCATCCACTTCTACTCCAGCTTTACCCGCATCAATTAATTTGCCATTCGGTACACGACCAATTGCCACTAAAACAGCATCATAACATTGTGGTTTGGCCGGTGCCTTCTTGCCTTCCATCGTTACATAGATACCATCTTTTTTGGCTTCCACCGCAGTCACTTTCGTCTCGAGCATTAAATTAAACTTCTTACTTATCTGTTTAGTAAAAAGCTTAACAATGTCCTTATCTGCTGCAGGAATAACCTGATCGAACATTTCAACCACATCAATTTCCGATCCTAATGCATGATAAACAGTACCCATTTCTAAACCGATGATACCGCCGCCCATCACTAACATACGCTTGGGTACTTTTGTTAGTTGCAAAGCATCAGTAGAATCCCATACTCGCGGGTCGTCATGAGGAATAAATGGAAGCTGGATCGGACGTGAACCTGCAGCAATAATAGCATTATCAAAGTTTATGGTTGTTGTTTCTTTTTTACCTTCAACAACCAATGTATTAGCACCGGTAAATTTACCTAATCCATTAACAACTTTAACTTTACGACCTTTTGCCATCCCGGCCAAACCAGTTGTTAATTGGCCAATAACCTTTTCTTTCCACAGCCGTACTTTATCAATATCTGTTTTCGGTTCGCCAAATACGATCCCATGTGCCGCCAATGCCTTTGCTTCTTCAATAACTTTTGCAACATGCAATAATGCTTTGGAAGGAATACAACCGACATTAAGGCAAACGCCGCCTAATGTCTCATAACGCTCGACTAAAACCGTTTCTAAACCAAGATCTGCACAGCGAAAAGCTGCTGAATAACCCGCAGGTCCCGCTCCTAGAACCACTACTTGGGTTTTAATTTCAGTACTCATCATGACCTCTTACTTTTGTTGTCCGGCGGGTCAGACGAAAAAATTTATAACCACCGAGACGTGTGTACTATAGGCAGTTTACAGAATTGTTAACATCCTTGAAAGTGCTCTAACGTGACATAACTCTCAACCTATAGGACGAATTAGAAAAAATTCTGTAATTACTAATAATAAAACAGACCGACATTCAGTCGGTCTATAAATTACATAACCAAACGGCGAATATCACTCATTAACTGTGCAATACGAGTGACAAAACGAGCGCCGTCTGCACCATCGATGACACGATGATCAAAGGAGAGTGACATAGGTAATATCAGACGTGAAATAAATTCACTGCCATTCCATACTGGCTTCATAGATGAGCGAGATAGCCCCATAATAGCCACTTCTGGCGCATTAATAATTGGTGTAAAACTCGTTGTACCGATACCACCTAAGCTAGAAATAGTAAAGCTGCCACCTTGCATATCAGACGCGGTCAACTTGCCGGCACGTGCTTTCTTCGATACTTCCATCAATTCTTTGGAAAGCTCGATAATACCTTTCTTATTAACATCGCGAATAACAGGCACAACCAAACCATTTGGGGTATCAACGGCAATACCAATATGAACATATTTTTTCAATGTTAATCGCTGAGCATCGGCAGAAATTGAACTATTGAAACGAGGCATTTCTTCTAATGCTCGAGCAACCGCTTTCATGACAAAAACTAATGGTGTAATTTTTACTCCCGTTTGCAACTTTTCCATCTCTTTATTTTGCTGCTTACGGAAAGCTTCTACTTCGGTAATATCAGCATCTTCCATGACAGTCACATGCGGGATCATTACCCAGTTACGACTCAAATTAGCGCTAGATATCTTTTGAATGCGGCCGAGTTCAACTTCTTCAACTTCACCAAATTTACTAAAATCAACTTTTGGCCATGGTAACATGCCTGGCAAACCACCCGCAGTAGTCGCTCCAGCTTCAGAACGTTTTACCGCCTCTTTGACATAAGTCTGAACGTCCTCACGCAGAATGCGACCTTTACGCCCTGTTCCATTTACCTTAGCCAAATTAACACCAAATTCACGCGCTAAACGGCGAATAAGCGGTGTTGCATGCACATACGCATCATTTTCAATAAATTCACTTTTAGTCTCAGAAACATTACTTGCCTGTGCTGTAGATGAGACTTGAGGGGGTTCAGAAGGCGAGGCCTCTGATTTTTTCGCTATTTCAGCGCTGCTAGTTTCCGCACTGGCAGCTGGCGAAGCTGCGGTGGCATCAACCGCAAAAATCATAATTAGTGAACCGGTTTTAACTTTATCGCCTTTAGCAATTTTGATCTCTTTAACTTCGCCGGCAAAAGGCGCTGGCACTTCCATCGATGCCTTTTCACCTTCTACAGTAATTAGCGATTGCTCAACGGAGATTTTATCACCAACGTTAACCATTATATCCGTAACTTCAACTTCATCATTACCAATATCCGGTACAATAACTTCCGTTAATTCACTTTTTGCTTGACCCACATCTTTGCTATCTGCTTTATCCGTGTTTGCATCAGAGGTTGTTTTAGCGCTAGCTTCTGTTACTTTTTCCGCTGTATCAAAAACCATAATCAACTTACCGGTTGCGACTTTGTCACCAACTGCGACTTTAATTTCTTTCACAACCCCAGCCTGTGGTGACGGAACTTCCATTGACGCCTTTTCACCTTCTACGGTAATTAACGACTGCTCAACATCAACTTTGTCGCCCACTTTTACCATAATTTCGGTAACTTCAACTTCATCTGCACCAATATCAGGAACGTTAATTTCAATAGACATTGATTTTACCTCTTATGCCAAACGCGGGTTAATTTTTTCTGGGTTGATGTTGTATTTTTTAATGGCTTCATTCACCAATTTTATATCCATTTCACCACGTTTCGCTAATTCACCCAACGCTGCTACTACCACATAGGAAGTATCAACCTCAAAATGATGACGGAGGTTTTCACGGCTATCTGAACGACCAAAACCATCAGTACCCAAAACACGATAATCACTTGCAGGAATGTAGGAACGAATTTGTTCTGCAAATAATTTCATATAATCTGTTGATGCAACTGCCGGCGCATCATTCATGATTTGAGCAACATAAGGTACACGAGGTTTATCAGATGGATGTAACATATTCCAACGCTCACAATCCTGTCCTTCACAAGCTAATTCGGTAAATGACGTTACACTATAAACATCGGAAGCAATACCATACTCACTAGACAAAATTTTTGCAGCTTCGCAAACATGACGCATCATTGAACCCGATCCCAACAATTGAATTTTGCCTTTTTCGCCTTTTAGTGACTCCAGTTTATAGATACCTTTACGAATACCTTCCTCAACACCAGTAGGCATCGCTGGCATATGATAATTTTCGTTCAAGGTAGTAATATAGTAGTAAACATTTTCTTGTTTCTCACCATACATACGAACTAAACCATCATGCATAATAACAGCAACTTCATAAGCATAAGCTGGATCATAAGAGATACAGTTAGGTATGGTTAGTGACTGGATATGGCTATGGCCATCTTCATGCTGCAAGCCTTCACCATTCAATGTGGTACGTCCTGAGGTTCCGCCAATTAGGAAGCCACGCGCTTGCTGGTCTCCAGCTGCCCATAACAGATCACCAATCCGCTGAAAGCCGAACATGGAGTAATAAATATAAAATGGGATCATCGGCAGATTATTTGTGCTATATGATGTAGCAGCAGCTAACCAAGAAGCGCCGGCACCCAATTCGTTGATGCCTTCTTGAAGAATTTGACCTTTTTCGTCTTCTTTGTAGTAAGCAACTTGTTCACGATCTTGAGGGGTGTACTGTTGTCCATTTGGACTATAGATCCCAATTTGACGGAATAAACCTTCCATACCAAAAGTACGTGCTTCATCAGCAATAATTGGCACTAGACGATCTTTAATTGAGTTATTTTTTAACATTACATTCAAAGCACGTACAAATGCGATCGTAGTAGAGATCTCTTTATTTTGCTCTGCTAATAATTGGCCAAAATCTTCTAGGCTAGGAATATCCAATTTTTCATCAAATGTAGGATTTCGTGCAGGTAAATATCCACCTAATGCCTGACGACGCTCATGCAGATATTTATATTCAGCTGAATCTTCTTTAAAAGTAATAAAAGGTAATTTTTCTACTTGATCATCTGCTACCGGCACATTAAAGCGATCACGGAAATAACGAACCCCTTCCAGGTTCATTTTTTTCACCTGATGGGCAATATTTTTACCTTCAGCAGTATCGCCCATGCCGTAGCCTTTAACTGTTTGAGCTAAAATGACTGTTGGCTTGCCTTTAGTGTCTTGCGCTTTTTTAAAAGCGGCATAAACTTTTTTCGGATCATGACCACCACGGTTTAACGACCAGATTTCATCATCGGTCATATCCTTGACTAGTGCACTTGTCTCAGGGTAACGATTGAAGAAGTGTTCACGAACATAAGCGCCATCTTTAGACTTAAATGTTTGATAATCACCATCCAAAGTTTCATTCATCAATTGAATTAGTTTACCTGAAGTATCCTTACGCAATAATTCATCCCATCGGCCACCCCACAGGACTTTAATGACCTGCCATCCAGCACCGCTAAAGATACCTTCTAATTCATTAACAATCTTACCATTACCAGTAACTGGCCCATCAAGGCGTTGTAAGTTACAGTTGATCACAAAAACCAGGTTATCTAACTTTTCACGAGTCGCAATCGTGATAGCACCTTTAGATTCAGGTTCATCCATTTCACCGTCACCAAGGAAAGCATAAACTGTCTGATCTGCGGTATCCTTTAAACCTCTGTGTTGTAAGTATTTTAAGAATTTTGCTTGATAAATAGCACCTATTGGACCTAATCCCATCGACACCGTAGGAAATTGCCAAAATTCAGGCATCAATTTAGGATGAGGATAAGAGGAAAGACCTTTGCCACCAATTTCTTGCCGGAAATTGTCCATTTGCTCTTCAGTGAGACGACCTTCCAAAAATGCGCGTGCATAAATACCAGGCGAAATATGTCCTTGGAAATAAACTAAATCTCCACCATTTTTATTGTTTTTTGCCTGGAAGAAGTGATTAAAACAGACTTCATATAAAGTTGCAGAAGACTGGAAAGATGCCATATGACCACCTAACTCCAGATCTTTTTTAGAAGCTCGTAAAACTGCCATTACAGCATTCCAACGAATCGCAGAGCGAATACGACGCTCTAAATCCATGTTGCCTGGATAATCAGGCTCATCCTCTACGGAAATAGTGTTGATATAATCACAGTTTCCAGAACCAGCTGCGATATTAACGCCGCCCTTGCGTGCTTGTTGTAATACTTGATCAATAAGATACTGAGCACGATCAACACCTTCTTCACGGATGACCGATTCGATCGCCTGTAACCAGTCGCGAGTTTCGATCGGATCCACGTCATTCTTCGACATATCTGACATGGTCTATTCCTTATCTATTATCTGTTTCTAATGTAGTTACTGAGCCATCTTTTGAACATATTTACTAAACCAGAAAGAAGAACAAAAGATAGTCACTATTGCCGCAACTTTGTCTCTAATAAATCAGAGCGGTAATGCAGACGCAGCAACAAAAAAATCTGCACTACTAAATTAAATTTTGATATTGTTGTATTCGACGTAAAGAACGCTCACGACGTGTATGCTCACGACTGATGTCCAGCAAAATCTCCTCAATAAATGCTAAATGACGATGTGAAGCTTCCTGTGATTTTTCAGGTTCACGTGCGATAATAGCTTCAAAAATTTGAGTTCTATGTTTACTTACTGCTGCGTGCATTTCTTTACGGGTATATAAGCACTCAAAATTTTGTCTAATATTCTGCTCTAACAATGGAACCATACAACGAAGTATATGAAGTAATACCACATTATGAGCCGCTTCGGTAACAACCAGCTGATATTGCAAAACAGCCTCAACTTCAGCATTAACATCCCCACGCTCTTCAATATCCTGAATTTGTAAATGACTGATCTTAATTCGAGCCAGATCCTCATCGGTTCCTCTTAAAGCAGCATAATAAGCAGCAATACCTTCAAGTGCGTGACGTGTTTCTAAAAGATCAAATTGTGATTCCATATGCCCAGATAATAACTGGGTAAGCGGATCACTAAAGCTTTGCCATAGATTTGTTTGGACGAACGTCCCCCCTCCTTGTCGGCGAAGAAGAAAACCTTTTGCTTCAAGCCTCTGAATCGCCTCACGCAAAGAGGGCCGAGAAACATCAAATTGCTTAGCCAACTCACGTTCAGGTAGCAATTTTTCTCCGGGGCGCAATATTCCTTCAAGGATTAAATGCTCAAGGCGCTGTTCAATGACATCAGATAATTTAGGTTGGCGAATTTTGCTATAAACCATATTTACAATAGGCCACTTATATTTTGCGTAAATACTTATTTAACACTACCAAAGTCAATTGGTAATACCAATTTATCCTAGATGTACATAAAGTAACAAAGTATTCACCAACTGTCCATAAGAGCTTATATTTAACCTTAAGAAAGTCGCATTTTTTGATAAGGATTTTTAAAAATTAAAAATAAATGATAGTTTTAATTTGTTTTTTAGCAACGATGTTAATTTTTTTATACATATAATTAATCAACTGAAACGTTACTATTTACCTTTAATTAAATTATTAATCAATATAAATGAATTAATATTCAATCCAGCAGTTAAGAACATAACAATTTTATTATAAATAACATTAATGGTTTTCAGTGAAAACGATTGATAAAGTTGATATTAAAAATATCCTTAATTTTTCAAAATATCTAAAATAATTAAAAAAAATTTAATTAATAAAGTTTCTTTTATATCAATATGTTGATTGAATAAATAGTTATAATATTTAGTAGTATTATTCAACTATTCATGAAATCTCATAGAAAGATCTATTGCTGTAATATTTTTAGTTAATGCACCAACAGAAATATAATCTACCCCTGTCTTTGCATACTCTTTTAATGTTTTCAGTGTAATATTGCCCGATACTTCGAGAGCCACTTTTCCCTGAGCAATCATTACCGCTTCTTGCATCATAGAGATAGTAAAATTATCTAACATAACAATATCTGCTTTTGCTTCAATTGCTTCAATCAATTCATTTATATTTTCAACTTCAACCTCGATAGGAACATTTGTATGCGCTAAACGCGCTTTCTTAATTGCTAAAGTAATATTCCCTGCTGCAATAATATGGTTTTCTTTAATTAAATAAGCATCAAATAAACCTAGCCTGTGATTAAAACCACCTCCACAAAGTACTGCATATTTGAGCGCGCTCCTTAAACCAGGAATGGTCTTACGCGTATCTAATAACTTTACTTCTGTGCCTTGTAATATCTCAACATAATGAGCTGTTTTGGTAGCAACCCCTGATAAAGTTTGTAGAAAATTAAGTGCAACCCTTTCAGCAAGCAACAGTATATGGGCATCACCTTCGATAGTACAAAGAATCTGGCCAGATTTAATTTTGTCGCCATCACGGACCTGCCATTTAAGCTGAACAGATTGATCAAGTTGCTGAAATATCTGCTCTACCCAACGCATTCCACAAAATATACCATCTTCCCGGGTAATTATTTTAGCAGTAGCCAACTGATTTTTTGTCAGCAATTGTCCACTAATATCACTGTCTATATTTATATTTCCACCTAAATCCTCCTGTAATGCGAAAGTAACATTAGCTGGAATATCTTGATGTAAACGTTCTAATAATTTTTCCTTACGTCACTCAACATCATGAGTGATAAACACCATTACAACTCCTTAATATTTACAGTAATAAATTATTTTGAACTATTACTCCACGGTATTGCATAAATATCTCTAGTAAATTTTTTCATTAACTTACATCAATCCAACACGTTACTACAACCTATAAAATCTAAATAGAGATTTTTTCTGCATAATTAATGTGGAGACTTACTATAATAAAAATTCTTTATCTTAGAACCGAATAAATAATACATTTCATGAAAGATATGACAAATGTATACATTTCCAATGAGTTATTATAAATAGTTATTTATTTCTACTGTCAGCAAACTTACAAATGATGACTAATATTAAAAAATTTATATCAATAAAAAATAGCTAAATTAATTATTTGTGAAATTGCTCGAATTTATTTTTTTTATTTTCAATATAAAAAAATAATATTTAGAACAATATTCTAATATTTTATTTTCTCATTGTTATTTTTTTTTACCATTGTGCATCATCACTTTATCTTCAATCGATAATGGAAAATATGATGAAACAACAAGGATTCTCTCTAATGGAAATAATGGTTGCAATTGCAATTATTGCTGTTCTTAGTGCAATTAGTATTCCAAGCTACAAAAGTTATATGCAAAAAGCATCTCTGACTGACATGTTGCAATTTATTGTTCCTTATAAAATGCATACCGAGCTGTGTGGATTTGAAAATGGGCATTTTACAGGTTGCCACAATGGCATATCTTCAATTCCGACAAGTAAGACAGGAAAATATGTCAGTAATATCGATGTGAAAGATGGAATAATTAAAGTTGTTGGTACAAAATCACTGAAAGATTTAACAATAACATTAGAACCGACATTATCTACAACAGATAATCGAGTGAGCTGGAAAGTTTCTTGTGAAAGTACAGATTCCGGATTAAAAAAACATTGTGCAGACACCTTTAGATTCTAAATAATAGGATTCTATTATGACTTTCATAACAGCTATTCCCAAAGACTTTAATGTTATCGAAGATGAATTAAAAAAACTTTGTTATCGTCATGATATTGTAATGATCAAGTTCAATTCAAAAAAACTTTCCATTGCGAGTTATAGAAAACCTAATGACGAATTGTTAACAGCATTACGTTTTATTTCTAGTGTTCCTGTTTGTTATGATATCTGGCCAAAAGAAAAAATTGAGCATTATTTTAATCGCTGTAATCATGAAGTTGAAATACAAGAAGAACCTATACGTTATGATCCTTCAATTAACAATGAAGAAAAACCTAATTCACCAGCAGTAAATTATGTCGATTATCTTATTGGATCTGCTATTGAAAAACGGGCACCAGACATTCATATTGAACCATTTAAGACCGGTGCCAAAATTCGAATCAGAGTTGATAGTAAATTATTTTATGTTCCTTCGCCGCCAGTCGAAAATTGTGCAGAAATATTTGCTCGATTAAAAATATTGGCAAAATTGAATATTGCAGAAAAGCGCTTGCCTCAAGATGGGCAACTTGAATGGATCAGCCGTGATATCCACTATGCTATTCGCATTTCAACATTACCAACTCTTTATGGTGAAAAAATAGTTTTAAGGATATTAAATACTAAAAACCATTATTCTTTAGAACAACTAGGTATAAAAAATAATTTTCTTGTCATTTTAAAACAAAAACTTTCTCTGCCACAAGGAATGATTCTTGTCACTGGGCCAACTGGAAGTGGTAAAACAGTAACGCTTTATAGCTGTCTTGAATATCTTAATCACAATGAATTAAATATTTCAACGATTGAGGATCCAGTAGAGATACCAATAAAAGGGATTAATCAAATACCTGTAAGCGAAAAAATAGGATTAGATTTTTCAACCATCTTAAGAGCATTACTTCGCCAAGATCCTGATATTATTATGGTAGGCGAAATCCGCGATCAAAAAACAGCCGAAATTGCTATAAAAGCTGCCCAAACCGGCCATTTAGTATTATCAACCCTCCATACAAATTCAACGAAAAGTACACTAGAACGACTAGAAAATTTAAGCATATCACCACATTTGATAAATTCTTGTGTGAAATTAATTATTGCTCAGAGACTGGTTAGAAAACTATGTCCTAGCTGTAAACGTCATGAGGAAAATCCTGTTACTATTCAATATGATAATATTGAAACTGTAATTACAACCTGGCGGGCGGTTGGATGTGACCATTGTTTCGGTGGATATTTAGGTCGAACCGCAATTTATGAGTTTTTAGAGCTTAAGGAAGAAACTCTTGCTACGCAATTTTATCAGCTACCAATAAAAACAGAAAAAATACCTTTCGTTAGTTTATTTGCTTCTGGATTACTTCTAGTCAAAGCCGGCATAACAACACTAAAAGAATTGTATGAAGTAACAGGACAGGAGATAATTCAGTGAATTTTATCTATATATATCGAGCAATTAATACTCAGGGAATATTAATAGAAAATTATAAAATATCTCATTCTAAACAAGAGGTTTTTAAATATATTCTTAGAAGCAATTTAATACCTATTTCAATTAAAATCAGAGAAATTGCGCTATATACCACAAAAATTCTTAGCTATCGCTTGCATTTTATGTATCAACTTAGTGTATTACTTAAATCCAATATTTCTTTAATTCAAAGTCTAAATATTATTCAAAAAGAATGTAATATGTCCGTTTGGAAATGTATATTAACAGAAATCATTAAACGTATTAATCAAGGGGAAACATTCTCTTCGGCATTAAAACATTATCCTAAACTTTTTCCAGAAATAATT
This sequence comes from Arsenophonus endosymbiont of Crataerina pallida, assembly GCF_964020125.1. Taxonomy (NCBI): domain Bacteria; kingdom Pseudomonadati; phylum Pseudomonadota; class Gammaproteobacteria; order Enterobacterales; family Morganellaceae; genus Arsenophonus; species Arsenophonus endosymbiont of Crataerina pallida. The sequence continues at coordinate 2,680,337 of NZ_OZ026540.1, forward strand.
TATCGATTAGTAGAAATAGGAGAACAAACCAATAGCCTGGAAAAAAATTGCCAACTTATTTACCAACAACAAATATTAAAACAAAAAATAGCTAAAGCACTACAGTATCCATGCATTATTTTAATTATCGCTTCAGTCGTGGTTTCGCTAATGTTATTTTTCGTTTTACCTGAATTTAAAGCAATATACCAAACATTTGATGCTCAACTTCCAATAGCGACTAGGTTGCTTATTACCATTTCTGATAAAATTGCTGACAATGCTCTGTATATCGTTGTTACCTTAGCTTGCATTTGTTTAGGATATTTTACATATAGAAAACATACGCCAAATTTAATTAAACAAGAACAAAAGGTTATCTTACATTTGCCATTACTCAATAAGCTTATTGGTTGGCAACAACTTTACTATTTTTTTCAAACACTACATATTACCCAAAAATCAGGATTAACATTATTAGAAGGATTCGAATATGTATTAAAAACACTAAAACATCCCGTTTATCATGATGCCATCCATTCTATATATCAAAAAATTCAACGAGGTATTTCTTTTAGCGACAGTATAAAAAGAGAAAAACTATTCCCATATCTATGCTTGCAATTTATTACAGCCGGAGAATTATCTGGCAATTTAGTATTATTTTTAGAAAAACTAGCTAATTGGTATCAAGATAACCTAATAAACTATGTTAATAAAAAGATAAAATTAATTGAACCAATGCTAATACTATTACTCGCAGTTGTAATTACTGGATTATTATTCACTATGTATTTGCCGATTTTTAATTTAGGTAATATTATTTCTTAAGTAATCAATGTAACAATAAAATAAAAAATATTATTATGTTAAAAGCCGTTATAATAAACATAAAAAAATTATCAGACCTTTGCCTGGAATTTACCATTTAAATTTATTGAAAGAGAGGATGCATGAGCTATATTGTTGCTCTCACAGGCGGGATAGGAAGCGGCAAAAGTACCGTTTCAGATAAATTTGCATCCTTAGGAGTACCAATTGTTGATGCAGACATCATTTCAAGACAAATAGTTATGCCTAATACTTATGCTTTTAACATGATAAAACAACATTTTGGTTCAACTATTCTCAATAACGATGGCTCTTTAAATCGCGCCAAGTTAAGAAAAAAAATATTTAGCGATCCAAGAGAAAAAAACTGGTTAAATAATTTGCTTCATCCATTAATACATCAAGAAACACAACGCCAGCTAACTTTACTTAATTCCCCTTATGTAGTTTGGGTTGTCCCATTATTAATTGAAAATAATCTAGAGCACCTTGCCAACCGCGTGCTAGTCATTGACGTAACACCTGAAGAACAAATAGCTCGTATAATGAAACGTGATAGAATTAGCCAACAAGAAGCAAAAAATATTTTATCTAACCAAGTTAGCCGAACAAGGCGTTTAGAAAAAGCTGATGATATAATTAATAATCACGATAATAACTTAACACTTGATGAAACTTTAGCGAAATTACATCAGAAATATTTGCAATTAGCTATGAATGCTTCTCAGGAAACACACAATGAGTAATACTATTTCTACCATTATTTATGAACATCCATTAAATGAGAAAATGCGCTCTTGGCTGCGCATGGAATGTTTGCTTCAGCAACTCATTGACTTGAAAAACATCAACTCATTAGCTAGTGGATTAGCTTTTTTTCGTACCGTTTCTGAATTAATCGAAGTATTAGATCGCAGCGATATACGTGCAGACATTATTAAAGAATTAGATAAACAAAAAAACAAACTTAATCAATGGTGCAGTGATCCCCATGCAGATAAAACTCTGATTAAAAATCTTCTAAAAGAACTGCAAGAAAATCTCACTTCATTAAGAGAAGCACCACGCATTGGTCAACACTTACGGCAAGATAAAGTTATTAGTATTGCTCGCCAGCGGTTAAGTATACCCGGAGGTTGTTGTAGTTTTGATTTACCAGCCTTACATTTATGGTTAAATACGCCTAAAAAAGAGATAGAAACTAGAATTAACTTTTGGATTGACGGCATCCTTCCGTTACGTTCCGCTTTAAATATGCTATTAAATTTGATCCGCAAGTCCAATACATTCACCAGTCAAAAAAGTTATAATGGCTTCTATCAAGGTAGTGTAGAAAATGCGGATCTGATCCGAATAAAGTTACCGATAAATCTATCTCTATATCCTCAGATTTCTGGACATAAAACACGTTTTGCTATCCGATTCTTACATGAAGACAGTGAAAATGGTATTGTACCTGATGAATTACCATTTAAATTAGCCTGTTGTTAGGAGTCATTATGCCAGATAAGCTCACGGTAAAATGTCCGACTTGCCATAAAATTGTTATTTGGCAAGAGAGTAGCCCTTATCGCCCTTTTTGTAGCAAACGATGTCGATTAATCGATCTTGGTGAATGGGCTGGTGAGGAAAAAAGGATCTCAAGTCAACGAAATATTTCCGAAATAGATGATTGGAGTGAAATATCCGATGATCATGACATTAAAAAATAAGCTTAAAGTCAAAAATGCTATAAATTTCACCTGTACCATTATATAACCCTTAGGTAAGATAATTTCAAAACTTAGTCATATTAACTTATCTGTGGGATAGGCAACTCAAATCACGTTGTTGATTAGCATATCAACAATTACTCGGTTAGCAGGTGGAAATTCTTCAGCTACCAGTGATTTTTGCAAAAGCCAACGTGAAGATTGGCCTTCTTTTCCATAAGGCTGGCAATCCCACTGCTCTACCAGAAAAAAATGTAATGTTATTCTACGATCAGGAAATTCATGTTCAACAACCTGCAACAATTGACTGTTAATAACATCTATCCCAATTTCTTCTTTAAGTTCACGCAACAATGCTTCTACTGGTGTTTCGCCTATTTCTAATTTACCACCAGGAAATTCCCAAAAACCGCCCATATGTGAATTAGCTGCCCGTTGGGTAATAAAAATTTCTTGTTTCGTATTTCTAATAATACCAACAGCAATATGTAATTGTTTTTTTTCCATAAAAATAATTTAATTACTTTTGAAGTTTACAGTAAAAGAGCGGATATATTCTCCGCTCCTGTTTTTAATTGTTTTAGCAACTGAGCTTTAACCTAAGCTACCATGACAATGCTTATATTTTTTACCTGAGCCACATAGACAAGGTTCATTACGACCAATTTTATGGCCTTGGGCCGCCATTTGAGCTTCTGTTTTTGACATCAATGCTTCATTTTCAATTTCATGGCTCAGGTGCTGCTTTTTCATAAGACGTTCTGCCTCTTCACGTCTTTGCTGATCAAGTATAGCTACTTCCTCTGGTAATCGAACTTCTACTTTGCTTAATGTGCTAATTACTTCATATTTCAGAGTTTCTAGCATATTGGCAAACATACCAAATGACTCGCGCTTATATTCCTGTTTTGGATCTCTTTGTGCGTAGCCTCGTAAATGAATACCCTGGCGCAAATAATCCATTGCAGCCAAATGCTCTTTCCATAATGTATCAAGAGTTTGTAACATGATGCCCTTCTCAAAATTACGCATCATCTCACTACCTACAATTGTCTCTTTTTCCTTATAAGCTGCAACCGTTTTTTCTAGAATACGTGCACGCAAAGTTTCTTCATGTAATTCGGGTTCTTTATCCAACCACTCTTGAACAGGTAATTCTAAACTAAAATCGTTGCTTAATCGCTTTTGTAAACCATCAATATCCCACATTTCTTCCAAAGATTGGGGAGGGATATAAGCATCAATAGTTGCGGTTATAACATCTTCACGAATACTGTCAATTGTTTCACTAACATCACCACCATCTAATAAATCATTGCGCTGTGAATAGATAGCTCGACGCTGATCGTTAGCAACATCATCATATTCCAAAAGTTGTTTTCGAATATCAAAGTTACGGCTTTCAACCTTACGTTGTGCATTAGCAATTGCTTTCGTTACCCAAGGATGTTCAATCGCTTCACCAGGTTTCATACCCAATTTACGCATCATTCCTGCCACTCGATCAGAGGCAAAGATACGCATCAAAGAATCTTCCATTGAAAGATAAAAACGGGATGAACCGGGATCACCTTGGCGTCCAGAACGCCCACGTAATTGGTTATCAATACGACGGGATTCATGGCGTTCTGTACCAATGATATGTAAACCACCAGCAGCAATTACCGCTTCATGCCGCTCTTGCCATGCTGTCTTTATTTTATCAATTTGCTCCTGACTAGCGTCCTCTAGTTTATTGATTTCTGCTTGCCAGCTGCCTCCTAATACAATATCTGTACCTCGCCCCGCCATATTAGTTGCAATAGTCACTGAACCTGCCTGCCCTGCTTCAGCAATAATATCTGCTTCCATTGCATGGAACTTAGCATTTAAAACATTGTGCGCAATTTTAGCTTTAGTTAGTTCCTGAGAAATTAGCTCTGATTTTTCGATTGAAATAGTACCTACTAATACCGGTTGGCCTCGGCTAGTACATTCACGAATATCATCAATAATGGCAGCAAATTTGTCCGCTTCAGTCATATAAACTAAATCAGGTAAATCATTACGGATCATCGGACAATTAGTTGGAATAACAATTGTGTCCAATTTATAAATAGATCTAAATTCGAAAGCTTCTGTATCAGCAGTACCGGTCATACCGGCGAGTTTTTCGTATAGCCGAAAATAATTTTGGAAGGTAATTGATGCCAATGTTTGATTCTCATTTTGTATTTCAACACCTTCTTTTGCCTCAACGGCTTGATGCAATCCATCTGACCAACGGCGTCCTTCCATTGTCCGTCCAGTATGTTCATCAACAATAATAATCTGACCGTCTTTAACAATATAATCTACGTCCCGACTGAAAAGTGCATGAGCACGTAGGGCAGCCATGACATGGTGCATAAGCATAATATTAGCTGGAGAATATAATGACTCACCCTCTTCCATTAAATTCGCTTTCGCTAATAATTGCTCAATTAATTCTAATCCACGTTCTGTCAATGTAACTTGACGTGATTTTTCATCAACAGAAAAATGACCTTCTCCTTGAAAAGTGTCTGAATCTTCTTTTTCTTGCTGCTTAAGATTAGGGATTAGTTTATCCACTTTTTTGTATAGATCTGAACTATCTTCTGCCGGTCCTGAAATAATCAATGGGGTACGAGCTTCATCAATTAAAATAGAATCAACCTCATCGACTAATGCATAATGGAGTTTACGCTGCACACGCTCTTCCGGACTAAAGGCCATGTTGTCACGCAGATAATCAAAACCATATTCATTATTAGTCCCATAGGTAATATCTGCGGCATAGGCTTCACGCTTCAATGTAGCAGGCATACCGGGTAAATTAATACCGACTGTCATACCAAGAAATTCAAACAATAGCCGATTATTTTCTGCATCACGCTTAGCTAAATAGTCGTTTACAGTAACAATATGGACACCCTTACCCGTTAAAGCATTTAAATATGCAGGTAATGTAGATGTTAATGTCTTTCCTTCACCAGTACGCATCTCTGCAATACAGCGCTCATTGAGTACCATCCCCCCTAGCAACTGAACATCAAAATGCCGCATATTAAATACCCGTTTACTGGCTTCGCGAACGGTGGCAAACGCCTCTGGGATTAAATCATCTAATGTTGCACCTGATTTAAGGCGCTGGCGAAATTCATCAGTCTTGGCTTTAAGTTCTTGGTCGGAAAATTTTTCAAATTCAGGCTCTAACTGATTAATAATATCAACAAATTTACCTAAACGACGTAAAGTACGATCATTACGACTACCAAAAATTTTTGTTAGTAACTTAGTTAACATAAATATTTTTTCTCAATTAAGGCAGTGTTCTTGTTAGAATCCGCCTATATTATCTATTTTCAACCAATATAATTAATATATTCAGTTGAACAATGGTTGCTATAAGAATCAACGAAAAGTCTATGAAATTTGTGTTAAGGCCCAGCTCGAATACCCTGACCCCAAGCAACCCATAGCGCAGTTTGGTAGGTAATGTGGTAAGAAGATTGTGTTAATAAATAGCTAAAATTTTGCTCATTTGGATGAAAAACACTCAAATTAATCATAGAGTAAAGAGTGTCAAGCATATTATAAAGCGAAATTGGTTTGTTGTGCGCACTTAAGTTGGCATCCAGCTGCTTTTGTGTCTCTCGGGCTGAAAAAACAAAAGTCAGCTGACGGATCATATTACGTAAAGCATGCTGATGCCAATAATTTGCGCCACAATTATAAAAAATACGATATTTACTGGCAGCTATTAGATGATCTAATGCTAAATTTTGCTGATAATGCGGTAATAACTGGCTAGTATGTGACATATTTTCAGTCACTTTTGCCAAAGTTGTAGGTATACCAATACTAGCCGTTACAATACCTAATAACAGGTGCGGCCAAAAATATCGTTTACCAAAATGTCGACAAAGATCTAATATATTCATTAAATATCATATAATATAAGAGTTGGAGTAAAAAATGCGCGATAGTTATCCCCAATCTTTAAATATTTTGTTAAAAGAGAGCAACCTTGAGTCCAATACTTTACAAACCATTCAACAGCGCGCGCAGGCATTAATTAAACTCAATAATACTGTTATCAGCCTACTACCTATCGAGCTAAAGGCTTGGTGTCGAGTCGCTAATTATCGTCAACATATTCTTATTCTAGAAGTTACAAATGCTAGCCGAAAAGTACGACTAAACTATGAACTTCCTACGCTACTCTCAACATTACGTAACACTATTTTACCATCTTTATCTTCAATCAACATAATGATTAATCCATCATTATCATCTAAAAATTCAAAAAATTGCTTATCATTTCAGCAAATAGCTATAAAACCATCAAAACAGATAATAAGTCAGCTAAGCAAAGAAAGTGCAAAGACAATTCGTAACCTAGCAAAAAGAAGTCCAAAAAAACTAAAGGAAAAATTAGAGCGGCTAGCTGCATTGGCCAGAGAGAATACCAAAGCAACTAGCAATAAAGATTAGTGTTGAGTAAAAAGCATCAACGAAAGTAACGTAAGAGAGAGAATAATCCACTGATGTACCATAGTTAGAATATCCTGCTTAAAATAATATATCTCAGATTATTATTGTCGAAGGTGTTTTAAATGCGACTGGCATTTCAGATTCATCTTCGAACGTCACCATATCCCAAGCAGATTCCGTCGCTAAAACAGCCTGTAATAATTTGTTATTCAATGCATGGCCTGATTTATACGCGGTAAAAGCACCAATGATATTATGACCACACATAAATAAATCACCAATAGCATCTAGCGTTTTATGACGCACAAATTCATCTTCAAAACGCAAGCCATCTTCATTTAATACGCGATAATCATCAACAACAATCGCACAATCAAAGCTACCGCCCAAACATAACCCTTTAGATTGTAAATACTCAATATCACGCATGAAGCCAAACGTACGCGCACGGCTAATATATCTAACAAAAGATTTTGCCGAAAAATCTAGTTTATAACGTTGAGTACTACTATTAATAGCAGGATGATTGAAATCGATAGTGAAATCTAAGCTAAATCCGTTATAAGGTGCTAGCTCAGCCCATTTATCACCATCTGTAACTCGGACACTCTCTTTAATACGAAGAAATTTCTTGGCGCTGTTTAACTCTTCAATGCCTGCATCTAACAATAAAAATACAAAAGGCGCAGCACTTCCATCCATTATTGGAATTTCTGGTGCATCTACCTCAATGATAATATTGTCAATTCCTAGCCCTGCCAATGCAGCATTCAGATGTTCTACCGTTGAAATACGTACATCATCTTCATTGACCAAGCAGGTACATAGCATAGTATCACGTACCGATTTTGCCTCAGCCGGGAAATCAACCGGTGGATTTAAATCTGTACGGCGGTAGATGACCCCGGTATTGGCCGGTGCTGGACGCAATGCTAAAGTGACTTTCTTGCCAGTATGTAAACCGACGCCCGTCGCTTGAACAATACGTTTTAGTGTCCTTTGTTTGATCATCATTTTCTCTCACATCGTTAACAGTCTTGCTAATCCTCACTCCAGGATTAGCAAGATATTTTAGCACAAAAAGCAGAGAAACCAATCAATTGTTAACTAATCAGCCTGTTTTCTTAAAAAAGCTGGAATATCAAGATAGTCCGGCTCTTTATTTGATTGCATATTTTGCTCATTCACCACTTTAGCAGCAGATTTTTCCTCTGTTAACGGCGTCATAGCCGGCATTGAGCCTTGCATCTGCTGATAACGCTGTTCTAGCGATGATTTTTGGGCTGTTTTGTTAGTAACCAATGTGATTTCTGGCCGCTTATCCATACCAATTCCTGTAGCAACCACGGTCACCCGTAACTCATCATTCATTTCAGGATCCAGTGAAGTACCGATAACAACTGTTGCATTATCAGAGGCAAATGCACGAATGGTATTACCCACTGTTTCAAATTCATCAAGCCGTAAATCAAAACCTGCGGTAATATTAACTAATACACCACGAGCGCCCGATAAATCGATATCTTCCAACAAGGGGCTGGAAATTGCCATTTCTGCCGCTTCTTCAGCTCGATCTTCACCTCGTGCTACGCCTGATCCCATCATAGCATAACCCATTTCAGACATGACGGTACGAACATCTGCAAAATCGACATTCATTAAACCTGGACGAGTAATAAGCTCAGCAATGCCTTGAACCGCGCCTTTCAACACATCATTGGCGGCACCGAATGCATCTAGCAAAGAAATACCGCGTCCAAGCACTTTTAATAATTTATCATTCGGAATGGTAATCAAGGAATCAACATGCTTAGACAGTTCTGAGATCCCTGTTTCAGCAAATGCCATGCGTTTTTTACCTTCAAAGTTGAAAGGTTTAGTCACAACCGCTACCGTCAGTATACCAAGCTCTTTAGCAACTTCGGCTACAACAGGGGCTGCGCCGGTGCCCGTACCACCACCCATACCAGCAGCAATAAAGACCATATCTGCCCCATCAAACGCATTGCGCAAGGCTTCACGATCTTCTTCAGCGGCATTACGACCAACTTCAGGATTCGCTCCTGCTCCCAAGCCTTTAGTAATACCATTGCCGATCTGAATAGTTTGTCCTACTGCTGTTTTACGTAATACCTGAGCATCTGTATTAACAGCAAAGAATTCAACACCTTCGATGCGTTCACGCACCATGTGTTCAACGGCATTGCCACCGCCACCGCCAACGCCGATGACTTTAATCACCGCGTCATTGGTTAATTCCATTGGTTCAAACATAATCTCTCTCCGTTTTGTACCTTATATAGAAGCGAAGATTTGCTTCTTACAAAATTAAAATTCTTTTCTCAGCCAATTAGTGATTTTATGAAACCAACTACTCACTGATGTACGCTTATCCATTTCGGCTTCATTCCCAAGATGAGTCTGTTTGCCGTAATGCAGGAGCCCGACAGCTGTGGAGTAATAAGGCTCCTGTGCATAGTCCGTTAAACCAGTTATATTTAATGGCTTACCGATGCGTACCTGAGTATGGAATACTCTTTGGGCACATTTGACTAGACCATCAATTTGAGCACCGCCTCCTGTTAAGACAATACCCGCTGCCAGATGATGTTTAACACCTTGCTGACGTAATTGTTCTTGCAATTTCAAAATCTCGTCATTTACTAAGTTTAGCAACTCTGTGTAACGTGGCTCGATAACTTCAGCTAATGTTTGACGTTGTAAACTTCTTGGCGGCCGCCCACCTACACTTGGTACCTCAACATTTTCGTCTTTACTAACAATAGTACCTAATGCGCATCCATGGCGAACTTTTATTGTTTCTGCATCACTAGGGGGAGTACCAAATGCATAAGCAATATCACTTGTCACGACATTACCAGCATAGGGTATAACCTTGGTATGGCGCAGTGCACCGCCAGTATAAACGGCTATGTCCATAGTTCCTCCGCCAATATCGACGACACATACCCCCAATTCACGTTCATCTTCCGTTAAAACGGAATAACTTGACGCTAAACCGGCAAAAATTAATTGATCTACTTTTAAACCACAACGTTCAACTGCTTTGACAATATTTTTGGCCATATCATTATGGCAAGTAATTAGATGTACCTTAGCTTGCATACGTACACCTGAAAGTCCTACTGGATTTTTAATTCCTTCTTGATAATCAATCGCATATTCTTGTGGTATAACGTGTAAAATTCTATGCTCATCACTGACCCGGACAGATTTAGCAGTATGAACTACGCTATCTACGTCATCTTGAGTAACTTCATCCTCAGAAATAGGCACCATACCTATTTCATTTTGGCAACTAACGTGCTTGCCAGAAAGCGCCAGATAAACCGATGATATTTGGCAATCCGCCATCAATTCTGCTTGATCAATAGCTCGCTGCACACATTTAACGACTGATTCCAAATCATTAACACCGCCTTTATCCATCCCTCGAGATGGACAATTGCCGACACCAATAATATTTACCATCCCATCAGGCAGAATTTCACCAACCAGCGCAGAAACCTTGGAAGTTCCAATTTCAAGACCAACTACTAATTTTCTGTCCGTCGTTTTAATCATCGTTAATTTGCCTGTATCTGATCAATCAGCAGTCTCAAACTATTTCAATTCAGTGTGTAACAGGTTCGGCTAAAAGTGGTAACCAACCTACCGCAGCACCGCTACCATATCGCAAATCTATATATCCAATACGTTTATCTGTCACTTGTTTTAATAGTGGATAAAGCTCAACAAAACGGTTTAATCTTTCTTTAATATCCTGTTTACCGATATTTAATCGAATATCATTCGCTAAAACTAATTGCCACGCGCGTCGTGCAGTCATTGATACTGACTTAATGCTAAAATTATGTGGCGCTAGTTGCTGTTGCATAACACGATACATCGCTAATACTTCTTGCTGGCTGCCTTGTGGACCATATAGCATTAGGAAATTACCTTTAACATTTAGTAACGCTGGTAAGCTAAAAACAGAGCCTTCAGCATTAATAAAAAAGGTATCATTCCATTTGGCATAAGGCTTATATTCCACTAAATGAATTTTTAGTTCATCCGGCCATTGTTTACGTACCGTAACTTGCCTTATCCATGGCATAGTTTTTATTTGATTCTGGATCGCATTCACATCAATAGTCATAAATGTACCCGGCATACCTAGTGCCAATATTGCTTTTCTAACATTATCATCACGGGTGTAATGGCGTTCTCCAGTGATCACCAGCTTGGAAATAGGCAATCGATTAACGTCTTTCATCCAATTTAATACCATCCACCCACTCCATATAATAGTACCCAATACTATCAAGAAGAAGATAATGCCTGCCAAATAAGAACCATTACTTCGGCCGCCATCGTTGTGACGCTCTTTAGGCTCTTTATTATGAACGTTCAATGATGCCTGCGGCATATTACTTAGCCAATTCCAAAATCTTTTTAACTAACTGTGAAAAACTCATTCCTGCTTGTTTCGCAGCCATGGGTACTAAACTATGACCGGTCATTCCCGGTGAGGTATTAATTTCTAATAAATAAAAAATACCATTGTTATCCCTCATGACATCAACGCGTCCCCAACCAATACAACCAACCGCCTTATAAGCCGCTAACGCTAATTCATTCAATTGTTGTTCTTCTTCAGTTTTCAACCCACTAGGACAAAAATATTGTGTTTCATTAGAGAGATATTTGGCATCATAATCATAAAAAACGCCTACCGGTTGAATACGAATCGAAGGTAGTACCTGCTCCCCTACAATTGCCACGGTATATTCAGGCCCATTTAGCCATTTCTCAATCAGCACATCTTTGTCATAACGAAAAGCAAACTCGAGCGCTATTCTTAATTCAGGCAAAGTGGTTACTTTACTCATACCAACGCTTGAACCTTCAAGACTTGGCTTCACAATAAGCGGTAAGCCCAAATGATAAACAGACTCAAAAAGCATTTCATCTGACATCATTGCTAACTGTTGTTTCTCCAGTGCTATATAGGGTGCAATCGGTAAACCTATCCCCGTCCATAACTGTTTAGTACGTAGCTTGTCCATCGAAAGTGATGAAGCTAAAACACCACCACCGGTATAGGGTAAACCTAAAAATTCTAAAACCCCTTGCACCGCGCCATCTTCACCACCGCGTCCATGTAAAGCAATAAAAACTCTATTATAACCAGCTTCTTTTAATTTGATGACAGCAAAATCTTTAATATCAACTGGATAGGCATCTATTCCAGCATCACGCAAGCCATTTACTACCGCCTCACCAGATTGCAGTGACACCTCTCTTTCGGCTGAATTTCCGCCTAAAAGCACGGCAACTTTATCAGCCATGATCCTTTCCCTCATTTGTTAACATTGGCCGTAAATCTGTGTCAGCCAAATTACGTGCTATCTTGCCGATATTACCAGCTCCCTGTATAAGTATCAGGTCGTTATCTTCGATAATTTGTGCTAATGTTTCGCTAATTTGCTCATGTTCAGCGACAAAAATAGGATCCAATTTGCCTCGATTGCGAATTGTCCGACATAATGAGCGACTATCTGCACCAGGAATAGGCTCCTCTCCTGCCGGATAGACATCTAGCATTATCAATACATCAACCTGCTCTAAAATATTGGCAAAATCATCATATAAATCACGCGTGCGAGTATATCTGTGAGGTTGAAAAACCATCACGATACGTTTATCTGGCCATCCTTCTTTTGCTGCTTTAATAGTAGCATTAACTTCTGTTGGATGGTGACCATAATCATCCACCAGCATAACGCTACCTTTTTTGCCATTAACTTCAGCTAAAGGGAAATTACCTAAGAAATCAAAACGTCGACCCGTGCCTTGAAATTTTTCTAGCGCAGTTAAGATAGCACTATCATCAATTCCTTCTTCCGTCGCTACCGCAATAGCCGCAGTTGCATTTAATGCATTATGACGACCTGGTGCATTCAAGATAAACGCTAAATCAGTTCGGTTTTCTCGCGCTACAGTAAAGAAACCTTGATTGCCTCGTTGCTCATAGGATTTAATGCGCACATCTGCGTCATCACTAAAACCATAAGTGGTAATATAACGACCTATTTGCGGTAGCAGCGAACGCACCACAGGATCATCGATACATAATATTGCTCGACCATAAAATGGCAGATTATGTAAGAAACTAATGAAAGTCTGTTTTAATTTCTCAAAATCACCATCATAAGTCTCCATGTGATCTGCTTCTATATTTGTTATAACAGCAACTAATGGTTGTAAATGTAAGAAAGAAGCGTCACTCTCATCGGCTTCTGCAATTAAATAGCGGCTAGTCCCTAGACGTGCATGAACTCCTGCTGCTTTCACTAACCCGCCATTGATAAAAGTTGGATCTAACCCTGCTTGCGCATAGATGCTGGCAATCATTGCGGTAGTCGTTGTTTTGCCATGGGTTCCTGCGATAGCAATTCCATGACGAAAACGCATTAATTCAGCCAACATTTCAGCGCGTCGAATGACCGGAATACGAGCTTCGCGTGCTGCAATAATTTCTGGATTATCGGCAGCGATTGCCGTAGATACGACAACAACGCAAGCATTTGCAACATTCTCTGGTCGGTGATTAAAATAAATTTTTGCGCCAAGCTCTATTAATTGCTCAGTAACCGTATTAGGTAACAAATCAGAACCACTAATTTCATAACCTTCGTTAGCCAATACTTCAGCAATACCGCCCATGCCAGCACCGCCAATGCCAACAAAATGGATATGCCTAACCCGATGCATTTCAGGCACTGTTGCTCTTAATTTGGCTAATTGTTGTGTATTCACTTTACTCTCTTCACTATTTCTATCGCTGATTTCAACATTCTGCAATGTAAAATCGGTTTCATTTAGCAACTTCAATTAAGGTTGCCGCCACACGTTTAGTTGCGTCAGTAATCGATGTCGCTCGTGCTTTTTTTGCCATATCCAATAACTGCGGACGCGACCATTGATTTAATAGATTCACCAACGCATCCGTTGAAAATTGCGGCTGCTCAACAATTTTCGCTGCTCCAGCCTTCTCTAACGGTAACGCATTCCAGTACTGTTGCCGATCTTTATGCTGAAAAGGAACAAAAATTGCTGGTAAGCCGGCAGCAGCAACTTCACTTACCGTTAAAGCACCTGCTCGACAGATGATGATATCAGCCCAAGCATAAGCCTCAGCCATATCATCAATAAATTCAGTTACTTTATAATTATCTGATTTACCACATAACTTTTTATATAAAGTTTCCGTCATTTGCTGAGCACCTTTGCCCGCTTGATGCCAAATAGTCACTTTTCCATCTAGTTGAGCGGCTACTTCGGGTAATGTTTGGTTTAAAATTCTTGCCCCTTGACTACCCCCTATCACTAAAATTCGAATAGCGCCATCACGATCAATTAAACGTTCTTCAGGTTCAGGTAAGGCTAATACCGTCTCACGAACTGGGTTTCCGACTACCGTAGCATTAGGGAATGCACTTGGAAATGCTTGTAAAACACGTTTAGCAATTTTAGCTAACCACAGATTGGTTAAACCCGCTACCCCATTTTGCTCATGCAGTACAATTGGAATATTAGATAACCAGGCAGCAATACCGCCCGGGCCAGAAACATATCCTCCCATGCCTAATACGACATCAGGTTGATAACGCTGCATAATCACTTTTGCCTGCTTTATTGCTTTAATAATTTTAAACGGAGCTACCAGCAATGCTTTGATACCTTTACCACGTAAACCGGAAATGTTTATAAATTCAATCTCAATGCCATGCTTAGGAACTAAATCTGCCTCCATCCGGTCAGCAGTTCCTAACCAACGAACATCCCAACCTTGTAGCTTTAAATAATTAGCCACTGCCAGTCCGGGAAAAACATGTCCTCCAGTACCGCCTGCCATCACCAGGAGGCGTTTTGGTTGGCTCATTTCGTTCTCCTTACAAATGCTTGTGCTCTCTTAAGGCGTGTTTCAAAATCGATACGTAACAAGATAGCAATGGCAATAAACATAATTAATAAGCTAGAGCCACCATAGCTAATTAACGGTAGTGTCAACCCTTTAGTTGGTAACATTCCGGCTGCAGCGCCAACATTAACCAACGCTTGGAAAGTGAACCAGATACCGATTGAACAAGCTAGATAACCGGAAAAATGTTGCTTTGCATCTAATGCCCGTTTGCCAATCATCATGCTGCGAAAAGCAACGAAAAATAACATTAAAAGCATTAACACAACACCGATATAACCAAGTTCTTCCGCTAAAACTGAGAAAATAAAATCAGTATGTGCTTCAGGCAAATATTCTAATTTTTGGATAGAATTACCTAAACCTTGGCCCCATAATTCACCACGCCCAAACGCCATCAAAGATTGTGTTAATTGATAGCCACTGCCAAAAGGATCCGCCCATGGATTGAGAAAAGAGGTTATTCGACGCAAACGATAAGGCTCAAAATAGATCAAGCCAATAACACCTACCGCACAAATAACAATACCGATAATAAACGGCGCTAATCTAGCACCTGCAAGGAATAGCAGTGCTAAAGTTGTCACAACCAGCACAATTACTGTACCTAAATCAGGTTGTAATAGCAGTAAAATAGCCATTAATATTAAAATGCACATCGGTTTGATAAAGCCCAAAAACCGCGTTCGCACCTCATCGGTTTTTCTGACTAAATAACTGGATACATAGCAAAACAAGGCTAATTTTGCGATCTCAGCCGGCTGTATACGGACAATACCGGTATTAATCCAACGAGAAGCTCCATTAACTGAGCTTCCGGCAACCAATACCACTAATAACAATATTAGGGAGGTTATCAATAATAAAAAATTATATTTTTCCCACCACACCATTGGAATATTTAAGACTAATAAAGCTAAACCAAATGATAAAATAAGATAGATAACATCGCGTTTAGCAAAGAAAAAAGGATCTTGCGTTAAACGCTGCCCAACTGGCATCGATGCTGATGTCACCATAATAAAACCAATTATAGCCAGACCTAATGTAAGCCAAACCAAAGTACGATCATAAAGGATCGTATCCAGAACATCGTTATCCGGCTCACCATTAGCCCAATTTTTTAGTCGTTTGAAGTTAAATATCATTCTTAACCTAACTCCTTTGCTAATTGGCTAAACCTATCACCTCGATGTTCAAAGTTACGAAATTGGTCGAAGCTAGCACAAGCAGGTGAAAGAAGTACCATATCACCGGCTTTCAATTCTGGTGCGATGGCGCGCAGACATTGCTCCATTGTATCTAGTAACAAACTATTCGGTTTTAATTGTGCCAATTGATAACCATCACGGCCAAAACAGCACAATTTAATGTTTTTTGCTGAGATATAGGGTTTTAAAGGTGAAAAATCTGCTGACTTTCCCTCCCCACCCAATAATAAATAAAGCGTTCCAGCTACTTGTAAACCTTTTAAAGCTGCTTCTGTGCTGACAACATTCGTTGCTTTAGAATCATTAACCCATTGAATACCTTGATTCTGATGAACTAATTGGCAACGATGAGGCAAGCCTGCATATTGAGTTAATGCCGTTAAACTTGCTTTTCTTGGAATCTTCACCGCATCCGCTAAAGCCAGGGCAGCCGCGCCATTAAGATAGTTATGCTGCCCAACTAACCGTATTTCAGCGGTATCAATAATCGGTTGCCCTTTTATTTGTAGTTCTTGGCAACGTGTATTTAATTGATAATCCCCACTATTAATGCCAAAACTGATACAACGTGCATCACGGCCCAATAGTGGCCAAGTTTGTGGTTCTTGTTCATTAATAATACAAACTTTAGCGCCAGCATAAATTCGTAACTTAGCCGCGCGGTACTGTTCAACACCTGTCGGATACCGATCCATATGATCTTCTGTCACATTTAATATGGTTGCTACCGCAGCCTTTAAACTTGATGTTGTTTCAAGCTGAAAACTAGAAAGCTCTAATACATACAAATCATAATCTTTTGCTAATAATGTCAGCACCGGCGTTCTAATATTGCCACCAACTGCCACTTGCCAATTAGCTGCTTTTGCCATTTCACCAACTAATGCTGTAACCGTACTCTTACCATTAGAACCGGTGATAGCAACTATCGGTTTATCTATTTCACGACAAAAAAGTTCAATATCACCAATAATTTCAATACCTTTATCTGCGGCTTTTTTTAATTCTGGAGTAGCAAGCGAAATACCGGGGCTTGCAACGATCAAATCAGCCGCCATCAACCATTCACTATTCCAACTACCACAGTGGCAGGCGACTTCCGCCGGCAATTTATCCTTACCTGACGGTGTTATTCTGGTATCAATTACGCGTGGCACAACCTGGCGAGAGAGAAAAAAGTCGATACAAGATAGACCTGTCTGGCCTAACCCGATGATGACAACTTTTTTGCCCTGATAATTAGCCATTATTAACGTACCTTTAATGTTACCAATCCAATCAATACCAGCATTAATGAGATGATCCAAAAACGCACAATGACTCGAGGTTCAGGCCATCCTTTTAATTCGTAATGATGGTGGATCGGCGCCATCCGAAAAATGCGTTGACCACGCAGTTTAAATGATCCAACTTGTAAAATTACCGATAAGGTTTCAACAACAAACACACCACCCATAATCAGTAATAAAAATTCTTGCCGTAATAAAACCGCAATCGTTCCCAATGCACCGCCTAATGCCAATGAGCCAACATCGCCCATGAAAACTTGCGCAGGATAGGTGTTAAACCATAAAAATCCCAAACCGGCACCAACAATTGCCGTACAAACCACGACTAATTCACCTGCGTGGCTGATATAAGGAATTTTTAAATAGTTGGCAAAATTGAAATTACCCGTTGCCCAAGCCACTAATGCAAAACCTGCCGAAATAAAAACGGTTGGCATAATCGCTAAACCGTCTAGTCCATCAGTTAAATTAACTGCATTACTTGTGCCAACAATGACAAAATAAGTCAGTAAAATATAAAACAGACCAAGTTGTGGCATGACATCTTTAAAAAATGGTACAACCAATTGAGTGACTGCCGTATCTTTACCTGTGCTATATAGAGCAAATGCTACTCCCAAAGCCAATACGGATTGCCAGAAATATTTCCACCGAGCAATCAACCCTCTAGAGTTTTTACGTACCACTTTACGATAATCATCAATAAAGCCAATAACACCATATCCCAATAAAACGGCTAATACGCACCAAACATATGGATTATTTAACCGCGCCCATAGCATGACTGAAATCACAATAGAAGATAAAATCAACACACCGCCCATGGTAGGTGTGCCACGTTTGCAAAAATGCGATTCGGGACCTTCATCACGCACAATCTGACCTATTTGTAATTTTTGCAAATAGGAAATCAAATGGGGCCCCATCCATAGCGCAATCACCAAAGCCGTTAACAAACTGGTAATAGCCCGAAATGTCAAATAGGAGAAAAGATTAAAGCCAGAAAAATATTTAACTAAATATTCGGCTAACCAGACTAACATAAAAAGCACTCCTGTAAGGCGTGTACAACTTCTTCCATTGCTGTACTCCGCGAACCTTTAACTAAAACTGATACCGTTTCGTGTTCTTTTATTAATGGGAGCAGTTTTGCAATTAACTCTTTTTTAGAAGCAAAATGCTCACCGCAACCACTCTGTTGACTAATAAAGATACTTTGTTGACCAATACTTAATACTCGGTCAAGCTTCATTTGCTGAGTCGCCAAGCCGACTGCTTGATGCCATTTTTCGGTCTGATCGCCTAATTCACCCATATCACCGACCACCAAAATACGGTATCCAGGCATTTGAGATAAAACATCAGCAGCAGCAATCATAGAGCCGGTATTGGCATTGTAGGTGTCATCTAAAATAAGTTTACCGGGCGCTAAATGAATTGGGTATAAACGACCTGATACCGGCTGAACAGCTGCCAATCCAAGCCTTATTTGCTCAAGCGTCGCACCAACAGACATAACTAAAGCACTAGCAGCTAATGCATTAGCAACATTATGTTTACCGGCTAAGGGTAATAATATTGAGACAATACCGATTGGTGTATGCAACTCAAATTCGCTACCTATTGATTTCGTGGTAATATTTTCCGCATAAAAATCAGCCTGTTGCTGTTTCTCTATAGAAAAACGCCAAATGGTTCGTTGTTGTTTAAAATAAGATTGCCAATTTTTCCAATCATGGCTAGCCAAATTAATAACTGCCGTTCCTGTTTCCGCTAATCCCTGAAAAATCTCTCCCTTTGCCTTAGCAACACCCGCTAATGAACCAAAACCTTCAAGATGAGCAGCAAATAAATTATTAACCAATACACTATCCGGTCTAACCATATTAGTGGTATAGGCAATTTCACCGATATGATTGGCTCCCATTTCAATCACTGCATACTGGTGCTCTGCCGTCAATCGAAATAACGTTAACGGCACACCAATATCATTATTGAAATTACCTGCAGTAAAAAGTGTTGTACCACATTGTGATAGAATGGCGGCCACCATCTCTTTAACCGAAGTTTTGCCAGAAGAGCCCGTTAGCCCTATAACCTTAGCTTTGCTTTGTGATCGAACCCAAGCGGCTAACTTCCCCATAGCTAAACGCGTATCTTTAACAATAATTTGTGGACAGTGAATAGTTAACGGCCGCTCAACTAATAATGCCGTAGCACCAGCTGCAATAGCCTCTTTAGCAAAATGGTAACCATCAAAATGTTCACCCTTTAAAGCAATAAATAAACCATTAATGGGTTGCTGGCGGCTATTGGTTGTTACCGTATCCAGCCATAAACTCGCTGCCTGCTGATCATTTATTTGCTGTAAAGCACCTTGTGTTACAGTAGCCAATTGCTTCAATGAAATAGGGATCATGCCATCACCTCCAATAGCCGGGCTACCGTCAAGCGATCGGAATAATCGAGCCGACGATCACCAATAATTTGATAATCTTCATGACCTTTACCGGCAATTAATATGACATCATCAGTATCGGCCTGCATAATCGCACTAGTGACCGCTTCCACTCGCCCGACAATCGGTATTGCCCGACCAGCATCAAGAAAACCGCTTAAAATATCATCGATTATGGCTTTTGGCTCTTCACTACGTGGATTATCATCGGTTACTACCACAATATCAGCATACTGTTCAGCCACACTGCCCATTAATGCACGTTTACCCTTGTCTCTATCACCACCACAACCAAATACACACCAAAGTTTGCCACGACAATGGAGACGGAGCGCAATTAATGCTTTTTCGAGTGCATCCGGAGTATGAGCATAATCGACAACAACCGTTGGCCGGCCTGGTGAGGTGAAGACTTCCATTCGTCCACAGACCGGTTGTATGGCATGTGATGATTTTATCACCGTATCAAATGGGTAACCGATCATTAAAAGTGTCGCCATGGCTAACATGACATTATTAACATTAAAAGCCCCCATTAGTGGGCTTTCTAGCGAACTTTTTCCCCAAGTCGAATTAAAATGAATAGTCGCCCCACGATCATGATAATCAACTTGCTCCACTAGCACCCAAGCACCCTGCCAATCGGTAGGTATGCGATCCTCCATCGAAACTGCACATGCTTGTGGTAATCTTGCAAGCCACTGCAAACCGGTATCATCATCTACATTGATAATCTGTTTATCAGATTTATGGCTTGAAAATAATAACCATTTTGCCGCTGCATAATTTTGCATATCACCATGATAATCAAGGTGATCACGACTTAAATTAGTAAACACAGCAGCGGTAAAAGGAATAGCAGCAACCCGACCTTGCACTAAGCCATGGGAAGAAACTTCCATCGCCACTAAGGTTGCCTGCTCGTCAACCAACAACTGCAATTCAGCCTGAACATCAACCGCCGAGCCGGTGGTATTTTCACTAGGTACAATTTGTCCTAATATTCCGTTACCAACCGTGCCCATTATGGCACTGACTTCGCCCAGCCCTTTAGCCCACTGAGCAATTAGCTGAGTAGTGGTTGTTTTACCATTTGTTCCTGTTACACCAATTAATCGCAATTTTGCAGCTGGATGTTGATAAAATTCTCCCGCTAACAGTGATAATTGATTATTCAGATCATTAATATAAATGACAGGGACGCCATGCATATATCGAATCGTTCCAGCTTCTATCTCGCCTTGTGCTTCAGCAATAATTGCGGCGACACCTTGCGCTATCGCTTGAGAAATATATTGTCGTCCATCTGTTTGATGGCCCTTAATTGCTAAAAATAGGTCTCCTGCCGCTACCTTACGGCTATCAAGCGTCATTTCTCGTAACACCTTATCTGGCGCGTTAACACCCAGTGGTGCAAGTAAATCGCGTAGATTACGATCTGCCACCTGTATCCTCTTTTATCTTGTTAATTACTAATTCATTATCATCTGAGGTCAATGCATCAGGCTCTATATTCATTAAACGTAAAACGCCGCCCATAATGGCTCCAAATACGGGCGCAGAAACAGCACCACCGTAATATTTCCCCGCAGTAGGCTCATTGATAATCACAACCAGGGCATAACGAGGGTTACTTGCCGGTGCTACGCCAGCCGTATAAGCAATATATTGATTAATATAATGGCCATCATTACCAACTTTTTTTGCTGTACCTGTCTTAATTGCTATTCGATAACCCTTCACTGCGGCTCGAACACCACCGCCACCAGGCAATGCAACACTTTCCATCATGCGAACCACCGTCCGCATAATCGCCTCAGGGAAAATACGAGCTCCAGATACCGGCGGATCAACTTTTGTAATTGATAGCGGGCGATAAATACCAAAACTACCAATTGTTGCATAAACTCTCGCTAACTGTAATGGTGTTACCATTAGCCCATAACCAAAAGAAAAGGTGGCCCTTTCAAATTCAGACCACCGCATTTTTTTATTAGGAAAGATGCCACTACTTTCTCCAATTAATCCTAAATTTGTTGGTTTACCCAAACCGAAACGAGCATAAACGTCTACCAGTTCATCGGCAGGCATCTCTAACGCTAACTTTGAAACACCAACATTACTTGATTTTTGTAAAATACCTGTAATCGATAACTCACTATACCTTGCTACATCTTTAATTTCATGACCACTAATTATATAGGGTTGAGTATTTAACACACTATTGGCTTTGACAATTCCATTATTCAATGCACTAACGATTACCATCGGTTTAACTGTTGATCCAGGTTCAAATACATCGGTGATCGCGCGGTTACGCATCACTTGAGTTGGAGTACCAGCAAGATTATTCGGGTTATAGGAGGGGCTGTTAGCCATCGCCAATACTTCACCCGTATGAACATCGACTAAAATAGCAGTACCCGACTCGGCTTTATTCTCCATTACACTGCGTGTTAATTCACGATAAACCAATGACTGTATGCGTTCGTCAATACTTAATACCAAGTCGTGGGCAACCTGACTATCAATGGAAGAAACATCTTCGATAACTCGCCCATAACGATCTTTACGCACTATCCTTTCGCCTGTAGCCCCAGTTAATAGATAGTTAAAGCTTTTTTCAATTCCTTCAATTCCCTGTCCATCAATATCTGTTACCCCAATTAAATGCGCGGCTACTGGACCAGATGGATAATAGCGGCGAGACTCTTTACGCAAATAAATACCCGCTATTTTTAATTTGCTAATATATTCACCAACAGATGGATTCACTTGGCGCGCTAAATAGGCAAACCGACTGTTAGGGTTAAGACTAATTTTATGGTTCACTTGCTCGAGCGGGAGCCTTAGCTCATCCGCTAATGCTTGCCAACGTTCATCATTGGTTAATCCACCATTTTCGTAAATTATTTTCGGATCAGCCCAAATAGCATAAACCGGAACACTTACTGCTAGCTGACGCCCCTTACGATCACTTATCATGCCCCGTGCAGCCGTCACTTTCTGAACGCGAAGCGAACGCATATCACCTTCTTTAACAAGCTCTTCCGGGTTAATAACTTGTAGATAAGTAACACGAATAATGAGACCAATTAATGCCAATCCTAGGCCCGCACACAATAGCAAGAAACGCCAGCTAACATAGCTAACTTTTTCTTCGTACCGCCTTCTATACTTCACTGAGCGCGCAGGCTTCATGTTGTTTACCTATTGACTAAAACTATTTTGCAATCACAATATGTTCTTGTGTCGGATCTACATGGACCATTTGTAGCTTTTCAACCGAAAGGCGTTCAACTCGACTATGATTTCCTAATGAGTTTTCTTCCAAAATCAAATTGCGCCATTCTATATCTAAAGATTCTTTTTCTTCTGTCATCAAATCCTTTTGTGCTGTTAATAATCGTGTTTGATGACTGACTGTGACAATTGAAATCGCTGATATGATAATCACTATCAATAGAATCAACGGGACAGCTCCGTGCCGAAAAATATCGTAACCAATGATCCTAATTAAGCTATATTTTTCCGCAGTCATTATCATTCCAACATTTCAGCAAAACGTACAACTGAGCTTCTTGCTCGTGGATTTTCGATAACTTCTCTTGCTGTCGGTTTCATTTTGCCTAACACTTTCAATATCGGGCTACCAATTGCTTTTAATTGCACATCGGTTAATGGTAATCCGACCGGGACTTTTGGTCCTCTGCTATGCTCGCGGATAAAACGCTTAACCAATCTATCTTCCAATGAATGAAAACTAATAATCGACAACCGTCCCTGCGGTGCCAATACCTTCAATGAACCCTCTAATGCTTTTGCTATTTCTTCCAATTCACTATTGATATAAATACGAATTGCCTGGAACGATCGCGTTGCTGGATGCTTATGTTTCTCTTTAAACGGACTAACTTGTGCTATCAATTCTGCAAGTTGTTTTGTCCGTGTTAATGGCTCTTCCGCTGAATGATGGTTACGAGCCACAATCGCTTTTGCAATTCTTTTTGCAAATCGTTCTTCACCATAAGTTTTCAATACCCAGGCTATATCCGATTCTTCCGCCTTCATCAGCCATTCAGCGGCAGATTGACCTGTCGTCGGATCCATTCGCATATCTAATGGTCCATCACGCATAAAAGAAAAGCCTCGCTCTGGATCATCTAATTGCGGTGATGAAACACCTAAATCAAGCAGTACGCCATCAATCTTGCCAACTAATTCCTCTTCTGCAACAAATGTCTGTAACTGAGAAAAAGAACCATGTTTAATTAAAAATCTGTCATCAGTGATCATTTTTTCAGCGGCGGCCACTGCATGCGGATCTCTATCTATCGCGATCAGGCGCCCTTCACTGCCTAACAGGGAGAGAATTAATTGCGAGTGCCCTCCCCGGCCAAAAGTACCGTCAACATAAATGCCATTTGCTTTTATATTCAATCCATTGACTGCTTCATCAAGAAGCACACTGATGTGTTTAAACCGACTGTCTGCCATATTAAAGAGATAGATCCTGTAACCGCGTTGATAATGGTTCATTTGTGCTGTGTTGAGCCTCAATATCCGTTTGTACTTGCTGATACCAAGTCTGCTCATCCCACAACTCAAATTTATTAATTTGACCAACCAGCATAACTGCCTTTTTAAGCCCGGCATGTTGCCGCAAAGTATTGGCGAGCAAAAGACGACCTGCACTATCCATCTGACATTCACTGGCATGCCCAAGTAATAAACGCTGAACACGACGTTCAGCCGGATTCATAGTAGAAAGTTGTGATAGTTTTTTTTCAATAATTTCCCATTCAGGTAATGTATAAAGTAATAGGCATGGCTGATGAAGGTCGATAGTAAAAACCATCTGCCCTTCAGACTCCTCGTTCAGCATACCGCGATAACGCGTAGGCACGGTTAATCGCCCTTTGCTGTCGAGATTGACGAGTGTTGCGCCACGAAACATATCTCTTCAACCCTTATATTACAAAAATCACCACATTACACCACAATTTCCCACTTACTATAGAGTTTACGAAGGGTATGAAAATCTTGTCAAGCAACAGCACGGTGCTTTAGTTTTATTTACAGAATAATGTTGGAAGATGATTGGGTGGGTTTTCTGACGAGTAAAAAATTAAAAACAATTAACATTATGATAAAATTGAATAAATTAATTTTTATACTTATATTCACTGCCGAAACTTATTTATTTCGCAAAAAATGAAATAAAAACTAAAATACACAACCAATGCTTCATTTTAAATCAACCTTCAGATAACACTTTATCCATACAAATAACAATTAATCAAACTTCCCAAAAATTATTTGTAGTAAAATTTTAAAAATTATATTATTTATCAGTATATTGCACATACTGATAAATATATAGTAATTTTTTATATCGCTTATCGTACAAAGTCTATACTTTGAATAGAAAAATATTCTAATCAGTCCGTGACTATTTTATGTGTGAATCTTATTATTCGAAACAATTTTATTAGGAATTATCCGAATTATTACTATTTATTGTTATTAGTTTATTAATTTTTAAAAAATACGCCATTTTAATAGCGCATTTTTTAAATTTGATTAAATAATTTTTAACTTAAGTTAAATTTTACGGCTTAAGCTACCTCTTCTACATAGGTCACGCTGGATACGTGTTACACCAATGCTTGGCTTATTATTTTCACTTAAACTGGCTAATACCAGTTCTATTACTTTATCAGCAATAGCTTGGTGACGTTGAACAACCGATAATACTGGACAAGTAAAAAATCTAACAATTCATTATCACCAAAAGTTGCAATCACAATATCATTTGCTAATTGCCCATTACGCTTTAACATCACGTCCATTACTCCTTGTAACAGAGAAAATGATGTTGTAAAAAACGCTTCCGGCATTTCATTATAATTTAACCACTGCGCAAAAATTTCTTCAGCAGCATGACGTTCATAACTACTCGCATATAAATAAGTGACAGAATGTGAATTATTTTGCCAAGATTCTCTAAATCCCTGTCCACGTAATAAGCTAACAGAAAGCTCTGGCAGCGCACCTAAATAGAGAACTTTTTTAACCGAAAATTTGTGTAATTCAGTTGCTAACATTTTGGCATCTTGTAAATCATCACCAACAACACTAATAAAATGCTGTTGTTCTAATGCGCGATCTAAAGCAATAATAGGTAATGAACGGTTAGTCCAGCGCTGATAAAAGGGATGTTCCGGGGATAAAGCGGTAGAAACAATGATTGCATCCACCTGACGCTTTAGTAAGTGCTCAATACACCGAGTTTCGTTATCTGGTTGATCCTCAGAGCAGGCAATAAGTAACTGATACCCACATTGACGTGCCTTACGCTCAAGATAATTTGCAATCCGTGTATAACTGGTATTTTCTAAATCTGGGATCACCAAACCAATTGAATGGGTACGGTCAGCTCGAAGACCTGCAGCAACCGCATTTGGATAATAGTTATGTTCCTTAACAACAGACATCACTCTTTCAACAGTCTTATCACTGACTCGATACTGTTTAGCTTTACCATTGATAACATAACTGGCGGTTGTGCGAGAAACTCCGGCTAGACGGGCAATTTCATCCAATTTCACGTTGATGACCCCTTTTACAAACAGGAAAAGTCTCAAAAGCTTGAGACAATAAATGTTGCTCCATTTTAACTTGCTGAAGAGATATTTTCACCGCAAAATTTTCCATTTTTAGTTCACCATGAAAACCCTATTAGAATTTAGTCTTGGTACATGGATTCAATTTCACGCTGATATCGTTGTGCGATGATCATACGCCTTAATTTTAATGTGGGGGTTAATTCACCATTTTCCATAGAAAAACCAATAGGTAACAGAGTAAAACGTTTTACTTGATGAAAACTGGCAAAATTCTTTTGCATTTCTTTAAGGCGTGAATCAAATAGTTCAACAATACGACTATTACGTAGTAGCTCCAATCGACAGCAATATTTCAAATTAATTGAATGGGCATACTCTTCCAGTGAATCAAAACAAGGCACGATCAGTGCGGAAACAAATTTACGCGCATCAGCGATTACTGCAATATGTTCAATAAAACGATCTTGACCTAATGCCCTTTCAATCAATTGAGGAGCAATATATTTACCATTAGAGGTTTTCATTAAATCCTTTAACCGTTCGGTAATGAACAAGTTTCCGGCTGCATCAAGCTTACCGCTATCTCCTGTTTTGAACCAACCATCTTGGGTGAAGGCCTGTGCTGTTTCATAAAGTAGCCCCTCATTACAATAGGCCCTTTAACCTGGATCTCATTTTCCTGACCAATACGCACCTGAATATCAGATAGCGGTGTACCAATCGAACCTAAGCAATAATTATTCTCTTCCCAACAAGAAATTGTTGCGCAAGTTTCTGTCATACCATAACCATATTTGATATTGATACCGACAGCCAAAAAGAAACTAATAACTTTATCATCAAGATGAGCGCCAGCGGCAGGTAAAAAACGTAACCGACCACCTAAAATCATTTTTAATTTAGTTAATACCCATTTATCCGCATTACTATAAAAAAAACGGTGCAACCAATTGCCTTTTTTTCCTTGTTGAGCCAGTGCTACATGACGTTTACCTTGACTAAGCGCCCAATTGAAAAGCTGTCTACGAAGCCAAGACGCTTTGGCAACTTTCTGATTTATGGCAGCATAAACTTTTTCATAAAAACGGGGCACCGCGCACATCACCGTGGGTTTTACTGCAACCATAGCTTCTCTAACACTTTGAGCATCTGTTAAATGACATTTTGTGCGCCAATATGCATAACATAGAAACTCCAAGCTCGCTCAAAAACATGAGAAAGTGGTAAAAAACAGAGTGAAATATCTGACTCAGTTAATGTTAAGCGTTTATCATGTAAATAAAGTTGAGCCGCCATATTGGCATAATCAAGCATCACACCTTTCGGCTCACCGGTGGTACCTGAAGTATAAATTAATGTAAATAAATCACTTAATTGATGTTGTGCAATCCGCTGTTTCAATTCTGCCAAAAATAGGGTTGAAGATTTCGCTATTAATGCAGATAGAGGGTAAGCTTTTGGGCAATCAGAAATATCAATATCTTCATTAAAAACAATAATATCAGTCAATTTAGGGCAAAATTCAAATAGCGACTTAGCTATATCATATTGAACCTGATCACCGACAAATAGAATGCGAATATTAGCATCATTTAAGATATAAGTAGCCTGAGTGACACTACTGGTTGAATAGAGAGGCACTGTCACTGCCCGAAGTTGTAAAATGGCCAAATCAGTTAAAGACCAATTCATACCATTATCGGCAAAAATAGCGACATTTTCTTGTACGTTCACGCCTAATTCAAGTAATGCTAAAGAAATAGATTTTGTTTTTTGTCCAATTTCTTGCCATGTTAATTGTCTTTGATGAGCTGCTGACCATTCTCTAAAAGCAACTCTTTTAGCCAAAGTTGGCGAATTAATCTTTTGTTGAAACTGGTTAACTAAATGATAAGAATGCAAATTCTCAATAGTCAAAATATCTTCCCTTAATGAACTTTTATTTACCAAATATAATTATTTAATGACAACAGGTTATATATGCTAAAGTTATAAAAAATAATTTCAGCGTACAGCTGTTAGCTAATAGCGGCATTATACATAATTGCTGGATAAAAAAAGAGGCTTTAATGAAATTAAAAAACACGTTCACGCCAAATCCACACTAACGTATCAATGACTTGGCATAAAAGTGCTTTTATAAAAGAAAATATTTTATATATCAATTTGATAATTGTAATGGGATGATTTACAAACTATCTTTAATTCAAACATTATTATCTATTCCTGTCGACTTATTTGCAGAATATACGAAAAAATATTCTATTTATTAGTTACTCAGTTGTCCTAATTGCGTTTTCATCCACTTATGCCCTTTGTCACGAGTTGTGGATTCATGCCAGATCAAATAACAGGGACGCGCTGTTTTTTCCCAGGGTAATTCAACTGATCTTAAATTTAACTGATTTGAATAATATTCAACAAGCCATTTTGGTGCAATAGCAACAAAATGAGTTTGAGAAACAATATTTAATACGCTATTTAAATCTGTTCCTTGGTAAATAATAGAATGAAAAAGATCGCTATTATGATAATAGGGTTTACTAAAAGAGCCCATATTATCCATGGAGACAACAGCATGTTTTTCACGCTGTAATATATCATCAGAAATTGTATTTTTAATATTGGGGTGATTATTAGAGACAGCTAAAACTAATTCATCATTAAATAATGGATGGTGATGATATTCAGGTTTATCAAATTCGTTATAGCTAATAACAAATTCTGTTTCCTGATATTTTAATTGATGGGCAATATTATCATCAAGATAGGATTGAATAATTACGTCAATGTTTGGTGCATTCTCTTTAACTCGAGCAACAATACTAGCTGCCAAACGAATATCTAGCGGGCTACATATTGATAATTTAAATACTCTTTCACTCTGTTCTGGCTCGAATCCTGCACCTGGTAATTCATTATGCACGAGTTGTAATGCTTGTCTAACTGGACCAAATAGTTGCTTAGCACGTGAAGTTGGCTGAATACCTCGGCCATAACGAACAAAAAGCTCATCATTGAACATCACTTTCAGACGCGATACAGCATTACTGACAGCAGGCTGTGACATACCTAAAATTTGCGCTGCACGGGTCACATTCTGCATCTGGATAACTACATCAAAAACCGTTAATAAATTTAAATCAACATTTCGCAAATGAATATCGCTTGGCTCTTTTTTCGTTGCTGAAACTGTGTTGTAGTCAGTCATTATTTTACTCCACTTGATATATATGTATGTTCAATGAATAAAAATAAAAGATTAACCCAATTAATTATTAACTTAGGTATATTGTTTTATTATTAAATTCATTAAAATAAATTAAGCGAACCATTTAATTTTTTAAATGATTTTAGCTTCCATGTCTTAACATTAACTGATCAGTTTAAAAATCATTTCACCAAAACCCTAATTATAGAATTATTACTCTTCAACATTCACATAATCAATGAATAATAAAATTAAATATCCATCTATTAATCCTTCAATTAGATGATAAAACAAAGCATGGTAGAATTCATAATAAAATTATTCAATTCTTATTATTCATAACAAATTATCAGATTCATCACAGAATAAATTATTGCTTATTCAATATTTCCTTTACTCATTTTTATAACAAACACTTCCTAATATATTTTTATTAAACTAATTTTATACTTCACAATTAAGAAACATTAACAAAATAAATTAAAGATAACTGAATTAATTTTTAACGAAATTTTATCAGTTTTTTGAATTAAATGAATAGATAAAAATAGTATTAAAAATATAAAATTTAGCCATATATCCTAGTAAAAACATTTGCTATACTAACAAAATAAATTTTTATTTAATGTTGACATAATGATAAAGATCAGGTAATTATTAAGGTAATATTTTTGATATTAATAAGGTCAATGTTTTATGTATCTTTTTATTCACCTACTAAGCCTACTACTTCTCGCATTTTCTGTGCGCGGTATGCTTATGGGTGAACGAAGTTATTAATATCCACCCGCAATAAAAAAACCGCGCAGATGCGCGGTTTTTTTATGCCCACAATCTAACTAAATAGCACTTTCTATAAATTTACTAATAAAAGAACCGATAACAAGCAAGAACACAATAAAGGAACAAACAGTATGAGCAATAATATCATTATCTTTGATACAACATTACGTGATGGCGAACAAGCTTTACAAGCAAGTTTAAGCGCCAAAGAAAAATTACAAATTGCTTATGCTTTGGAACGTTTAGGCGTCGATATTATTGAAGCCGGCTTTCCAGTCTCCTCACAGGGAGATTTTAAATCTGTGCAAACCATCGCCAAAGAAATTAAAAATAGCCGTATATGTGGTTTGGCACGCTGTATTGATAGCGACATTGATATCGCCGCTGAAGCATTAAAAGTTGCCAATAGTTTCAGGTTACACCTTTTTTTAGCAACCTCGTCATTACACATCAAACATAAATTAAAACGTTCATTTAACGATATTTTAGCCCTCGCTAGCCACTCTATTAAGCATGCCAGACGTTATACTGATGACATAGAATTTTCCTGTGAAGATGCTGGGCGCACTGATCCCGATAATTTATGCCGGATCGTGGAAACAGCAATCAGTGCCGGTGCAACAACGATTAATATCCCTGATACTGTCGGTTACACTATCCCTTTTCAATTTGGCAATATTATTAAAGATCTTTTTAATCGGGTACCAAACATCGATAAAGCCATTATTTCGGTCCACTGTCATAATGATTTAGGTATGGCAGTAGCCAATTCTATTACTGCAATTCAAGCCGGTGCTCGACAAGTAGAAGGAACGATTAATGGTTTAGGAGAACGCGCTGGCAACTGTGCCTTAGAAGAAATTATTATGGCAATTAAAGTGCGCCAAAAAATGTTGGCCGTCACAACAAATATTAATCATCAAGAAATTTACCGTACCAGCCAATTAGTCAGCAAGTTATGTAATGCCCCTATCCCTGCTAATAAAGCGATCGTTGGCAGTAATGCTTTCTCACATTCTTCAGGTATCCATCAAGATGGTGTACTAAAGAATCGAGAAACTTATGAAATTATGACACCAGCATCCATTGGCTTAAGGGAAACTCAATTAAATCTGACTTCTCGTTCTGGCCGAGCGGCGGTAAGGCACCGAATGACAGAGATGGGATATCAAGATACAGATTACAATTTAGAACGTTTGTATGAAGCATTTTTGCACTTAGCTGATAAAAAAGGTCAGATCTTCGACTATGACCTGGAAGCTTTAGCTTTTATAAATCAACAACAACAAGAGCCTGAATTTTTCCGCTTAGCCTATTTCAGTATCCAATCTGGCTCAAATCTACTAGCCACAGCCACGATAAAAATAATATGTGGCGATAAGGAAAAATCTGATGCAGCAACAGGCAATGGTCCGGTGGATGCGATTTATCAGGCCATTAATAAAATAGCAAAATATCCAATTAAACTCATTTCCTACCAGTTATCCGCTAAAGGTCATGGCAATGAAGCTTTAGGTCAAGTTGATATCGTTGCAGAATGCTTTGGCCGACGTTTTCATGGTATCGGCCTGGAAACCGATATTGTCGAATCGTCTGCTATGGCAATGATCAATGTGTTAAATAACATTTGGCGCGCAGAATTAGTGAAAAAACAAAAAAATCACAGCAATACAGAGGTAGTTCAATAATATGGCTAGTAATTATAATATTGCTGTCTTACCAGGTGATGGTATTGGCCCTGAAATTATGGCACAAGCCTTAAAGGTGTTAGCTGCTATTGGCCAACAGTTTAATTTGACCATCGTAACGCATGAATATGATGTCGGCGGAATTGCTATTGATCTCCATGGTCAGCCATTACCAGCTGCAACACTTTCAGGTTGCCAACAAGCGGATGCGATACTCTTTGGTTCAGTTGGTGGCCCGCAATGGGAACACCTGCCGCCTGCTAGTCAGCCTGAGCGTGGCGCATTATTACCCTTACGCAAACATTTTCAGTTATTTAGTAACCTACGACCCGCTCGTCTATATCCTAGTTTAAATAACTTCTGTCCATTACGGGCGGATATTGCCGCAAAAGGTTTTGATATTCTTTGTGTGCGTGAATTAACCGGTGGGATCTATTTTGGTCAACCTAAAGGACGTGTTGGGTCTGGTATTGATGAAAAAGCCTTTGATACCGAGATTTATCATCGTTTTGAAATAGAACGCATTGCGCATATCGCTTTTCAGGCAGCACGTAAACGAAGCTATAAAGTAACATCAATAGACAAAGCTAATGTATTGCAAAGTTCGATTTTATGGCGAGAAGTTGTCAATGATATTGCCAAAATTTATCCCGATGTCGAAATCAATCATATGTATATCGATAATGCCACTATGCAGCTCATCAAAGATCCTGCTCAATTTGATGTTCTGCTCTGCTCTAATATTTTTGGCGATATTATTTCCGATGAATGTGCAATGATTACCGGTTCAATGGGGCTGTTACCTTCCTCCAGTTTAAATCAACAAAATTTTGGCTTATACGAACCGGCTGGCGGCTCAGCACCGGATATCGCTGGTAAAAATATTGCTAATCCAATTGCGCAAATCTTATCTGTAGCGCTATTGATGCGTTATAGCCTGCACCAACCACATATTGCTGATGCGATAGAAAATGCCGTCAATAAAACCTTATTGCAAGGTTATCGAACTCAGGATTTGGCATTAGATAAGCAATTTGTCAGTACCGATGAAATGGGCAGTATTATTGCCAGTCATATTATGCAAGAGGTTTAGATTATGGCGAGAACTTTATATCAAAAATTGTACGATACACACATTGTCCATGAAACGGAAAATGAAACACCATTAATTTATATCGATCGCCATTTACTGCATGAAGTCACTTCGCCTCAAGCATTTGATGGATTGAGAGCACATAACCGCTCGGTCAGACAACCCAATAAAACTTTTGCTACCATGGATCACAATGTCTCTACTCAGACTAAAGACATTAATGCTAGTGGTGAGATGGCTCGCATTCAAATGCAAACCTTGATAAAAAATTGTCAACAATTTGCTATTACTCTTTACGATTTAAAACACCCTTTCCAAGGTATTGTCCACGTCATGGGGCCAGAACAAGGCATAACTTTACCTGGCATGACTATCGTATGCGGTGATTCCCACACCGCAACCCATGGTGCATTTGGCGCATTAGCTTTTGGTATTGGCACATCCGAAGTTGAGCATGTCTTGGCCACGCAAACCTTAAAACAAGCTCGAGCTAAAACCATGAAAATTGAGGTCATTGGTAAACTAGCTAATGGCATCACAGCAAAAGATATGGTACTGGCGATGATTGGCAAAATCGGTAGTGCCGGTGGCACCAGTTATGTTATTGAATTTTGCGGCGAAGCAATTGAAAACTTAACTATGGAAGGCCGAATGACTGTCTGCAATATGGCAATTGAAATGGGTGCTAAGGCGGGTATTATTGCGCCTGATGAAACCACTTTTAATTATATTAAAGGCCGACAAT
The DNA here is from genome assembly GCF_964020125.1 of Arsenophonus endosymbiont of Crataerina pallida. Lineage (NCBI taxonomy): Bacteria > Pseudomonadati > Pseudomonadota > Gammaproteobacteria > Enterobacterales > Morganellaceae > Arsenophonus > Arsenophonus endosymbiont of Crataerina pallida. Next base: position 2,714,453 of record NZ_OZ026540.1, read on the forward strand.
TTGCACCAAGCACAGAACAGTGGCAACAAGCCGTTAGTTATTGGAAAACGCTGAAGACTGATCCCGGTGCTCATTATGATGCTATCAAAACTATCTATGCTGATGAAATCGCCCCTCAGGTTACCTGGGGAACTAACCCAGGGCAAGTAATTGCGATCGATAGCCCCATACCGTCACCAGATCAATTGCGCGATCCCACTGAATATGCTTCTACAGAGAAAGCATTAAATTATATGGACTTACAAGCTGGGAGCAAATTGACCGACATTAAGATTGATAAGGTATTTATCGGTTCTTGCACTAATTCGCGTATTGAAGATTTGCGTTCTGCTGCCGCTATCGCGAAAGGCAAAAAAGTGGCCCCTAATGTACAAGCAATTGTTGTTCCTGGTTCAGAGCCAGTAAAAGCACAAGCTGAGCACGAAGGTTTAGACAAAATATTTATCGATGCGGGTTTTGAATGGCGTTTACCGGGTTGCTCTATGTGCTTATCAATGAATAACGATCGCCTTGCTCCTGGCGAACGTTGTGCCTCCACCAGCAACCGTAATTTTGAAGGACGGCAAGGCCGTGGCGGTCGAACTCATTTAGTCAGCCCAGCAATGGCAGCCGCGGCGGCTATTTACGGCCATTTTGTCGATGTACGTAAGATCGATAATAATCAAATAAAACAGGAATTGGCAAAATGAAAAAGTTTATCCAACACACCGGCTTAGTGGCTGCTTTAGATGTTGCCAATATTGATACTGATGTGATTATTCCAAAACAATTTTTACAAAAAGTCACTCGAATCGGTTTTGGTCAACACCTTTTCCACGATTGGTGTTTCCTGGACGATAACGGGCAACAACCTAATCCGGATTTTGTCCTTAATAAACCACGTTACCAAGGTGCCACTATTTTATTAGTCCGTGAAAATTTCGGTTGTGGATCATCGCGCGAACATGCGCCGTGGGCATTAACAGATTATGGCTTTTGCGCCGTTATTGCGCCATGTTTTGCCGATATTTTCTATAACAATGCCTTTAACAACCAATTATTACCAATTAAATTAAATGAAGCAGAAATTAACCAGTTATTTAACTATGTTGAACAAGATGAGGGTTGTCAATTCACCATTGATTTGACGACCCAAACAGTCATTACTGGGGATAAAACTTATTTGTTTAGTATTGATTATTTTCATCGTTATTGCTTGATGAATGGATTAGATAATATTGGATTGACTTTACAATATGAAAAGTTCATTACCCGTTATGAAGAGCAGCAACCACTATTTTTGCGATAACAGTTCAAATAACAGGCACTGCCTCACTATGTAGGCAAAGCCTGATTATTTTTCTTTTTATTTAAATTAATTAAAATGTTAGAAAAGGTGATGACATTCTATTTAATTAGATGCCTAAATCTTATATTGCGTTTTATTTACTGAAAAATAATTTAATATATCTATTAATAATGAAAAATTATCCACATGTAGGGCTATATTTATTAATTTATTCACCTTTTCTGTGGATATCCATGTGAAAAAAGCTAGAGTAAACAGGGTATAATTTCATAAGTTTTTCAATCGATAGATTTCGAAATAAAAAATTAATAGTTTTTTTTCATAGAGATAAATCGATTTAATCAATTAAACATAACTCAAAGCAGAACAGATAGCTGACCATCAAAACAGGATGAACAAAGATCCAGCAATATCCATTTTATCCACAGGATACGCTGTTTTGTTAAACAAGCTAACAGCTCTTTTTAACATAAACCATCCTGTCAAGACTGTAAATTAAACCAGTAAAGGCTTTTTATTAGAGTTATCCAGTAAAATTGTGGATAACTATAGCTGAGATCCTGTTTATTACCGATTCGATTAAATTAATAACAGAAAAAAAATATATCGACCATGGATAAAATGATTTAATTATCAATGGATTGTTCTTATTTACTCGATCTATGTTAAAATTTTCACTGTGTGTACAAATTTCACTGGCTATTTTTTATACAGGCATGATTTATGCAATTTTCTCCCCTGCCCCCTGATGATGAACAAAGTTTACTGAGTAAAGCCAAAAGCCTAGCGGGTTATACCATGGCTGAACTGGCTTATCAGGCAGGTATCGCAGTCCCCCACGACCTTAGATTTGCTAAAGGTTGGGTAGGTCAGTTATTAGAATATTGTTTAGGCGCAAATGCTGGTAGCAAAGCAGAACAAGATTTTGCTCATCTTGGTATTGAACTTAAAACCATCCCTATTAACCGCTATGGTGAGCCATTAGAAACAACCTTCGTTTGTGTGGCAGCTTTAACCGGTAATAGTGGAGTAACCTGGCTTTCAAGTCATGTACGTCATAAGCTATCACGGGTTTTATGGATACCCATTGAAGGTGAGCGCCAAATCCCATTAGCTAAGCGAAGAGTTGCTTCACCCTTATTGTGGAGTCCCAATCCCATTGAAGAGCAGCTGCTTAAAACAGATTGGGAAGAGTTAATGGATATGATCGTATTAGGTCAGGTTGAAAACATCACCGCACGCCATGGCCAGGTACTACAAATCCGCCCTAAAGCTGCAAATAATAAGGCTTTGACAGAAGGGATAGGTAGACACGGCCAGCCAATAATGACGCTACCGCGTGGATTTTATCTGAAGAAAAATTTTACTGCTCCAATACTGGCCCGCCATTTTGATTTACCAACGCATAAATAACAACTTAACCCAGCTATCTGCCGAGTGTGGTCTTTATAATGACAATTTACGATAATAATGCTCAACTCGTTGACGAGCCTCTTCATAGGATGCGCGACGAATATTATGCGTTTCTTGCCAACGTACATTGAGCGGTACATGGTAACCTTCATTTTTAGCGGCTTGAATAAATTCAGCCAGTGCCTCCGCTGAATCCAGTACCGTTATTTTGGCATATTTTTCGATCGCTTTAGGCAAAAATAGTGTCACCGGAAAATTGTCTGCCAATTCCGATGACTCATTATTCACATTTGTACCATGATGAATAAGTTTATGCTGTTCATCGCGATCCAAAGCACGATGAATATCATCGGCTAATTTCAGCAAACGATGGTTTGCGGTACCTAATTTGGTATCATTACGTTCACTCGGTATCACAGTATCAAGTGTGCCATAATCACCAATATGAGGAGCTACCAATAATAAATCATAATCAGGCACAAATGGTTCGGGTATTTTCGGTTCACTCAACACATAAATCGGTTTCCCGGCTATTTCTATTCGATAGTGGTTATTACTATTAGATTGATAAAATAGCGTCAAATTGATATTCCTGCCCAGTTGACGAGCGCGCTAACAAAATCATACCATTACCACGTGAGCGAGATAATTCAAGACAGCCTAACTCGATCAATTCGTTGATCCTATCGCGAGTTATCGTCAAAGGCACACTAATCGCTTCGCCATTTTGTATATTTTTACTGATCAAGGCATTGTATTTTTGCACCTGTCCTGACTGTCCAACAAGCTTACTAAAATTTTGATCAACACAAATAAATCCGGCTTGTGGACCCCAATCGGCAGTTTTCCCTTTAATTATAAGCGGCTTAGTGGGATAACCGGCTTCAATTAAAGAGGTCGCAAATGGACTAATGGGGCGAATACCATAAATTAGATTTTTTTGAATCGCATAGTTAGAAAGGGTTTTTAAATGCGTTGCTGGAATACCACTTTTTGGTTGGTTTTTCTGACAACTAGTGGAAGGAGCAGGTTGTTCCGCCATTTGTCTAGGATAGGCAGCATTTAAGATTAAGTTATTAGATATACGATGCATTTATACTTTATTCCTGCCATTTAAAAAGTGATATTTTACCTATTTTGTTGCATAAAAAACAGTCAGATAACTTACTTTAATAAGTAAAAAATAAATTCAGATTGATTGCATGTCTTAACTAATATTCATTCAATTTGATGGATAATTAGTTGACTTAAGCGCAAATAAAAATGTGCCATAAATGGCACATTTTGGTTGCAAAATTATATAGATTAGTTAACGCTTTTTGCTAGCCTGAATATAAAGCATATCCAGTGCGATGGTAGCCGCCGCTAAGGCTGTAATTTGTGACTGATCATAAGCCGGAGCAACTTCCACAATATCCATGCCAACAATGTTCAATGGTTGTAAAGCTCGCAACAACTTTAAGGCACGATCACTGGTTAACCCTCCGACAACCGGCGTTCCTGTACCGGGCGCAAAGGCAGGATCCAGACAATCAATGTCAAAGGTCAAATAAACCGGTAATTCACCCACTGTCGACCTTATCTGAGCAATAATATCTTCCAGCGGTGCGTCATTCACATAAGCTGCATCCAACACTGTAAAGCCATTGTGCTTATCATATTCGGTCCGAATACCAATCTGAATTGAGTGTGTGGCATCAATTAATCCTTCATTTGGCGCATGGTAAAACATGGTACCATGATCAAATTGACTGCCATTACTATAAGTATCGGTATGAGCGTCAAAATGAACCAACGCCATGGGGCCAAAATGCTTTGCGTGTGCACGCAGTAAAGGTAACGTGACAAAGTGATCACCACCAAAGGTTAAACATCTTTTGCCGGATGCCAATAACTTTTCGATATGTGCCTGCAACTTATCGCTCATACCCTGTGCATCACCAAAAGCAAATACCAGATCTCCGCAATCAACTACTTTTAACTGATCGTTGAGATCAAACTGCCATGGCCAACGTTTACCCTCCCATGCCAGGTTTGCTGATACCTGTCGAATAGCAGCCGGCCCATGACGGCTGCCCGCCCGACCTGATGTCGCCATATCAAAGGGAACACCGGTGATCACCCATTGTGCATCACTATCATAAGGTGAAAAATGGAGTGGAAAACGCATGAAACCAAAGGCATTAGAAACCAAAGAGTTATCTTCTTGATTATTTAATGTATTATTGATCATATAATTTATCTCAAACTGTTTATTAGTGAATAACTTTCACTATTAAGGCTACTGCGCTTCTGCCTGGCATCCTCCCTGTCTTAAAGGACGAGATTGACGATGCACCGGTTAAGATTTATTCCCTTATCGCTCAATAACCTTGGCTAACTTATATTGACTCACCTTCTAAATAGGTATAACCATATAATCCTGTTTCAAATTCAGCCAGAAACTGCTCCTTTAAACTTTTCGTCAAATCTTTACTATTGACTTGATCACGAAAAAGCGTCAATAACATGTTAGGATCAAGCTTGACGTAATGGAGCATATCCGCCACCGAATCTCCCTCTTCACTTTGTAAATACCTGACTTCACCTGAATTATCAATATAGACGTCAATCGCTGCTGTATCGCCAAACAAATTATGCATATTGCCTAATATTTCTTGATAAGCACCGACCATAAAAAAGCCTATCATTGGCGGCTCTTCCGGATCATAATTAGGCATCGGCATAGTAGCAGCGATACCATCACCATCGATATAGTGATCAATAATACCATCCGAATCACAGGTAATATCTAATAAAACCGCCCGCCGTTCTAATGGCGCATTTAATCCTTGAATCGGTAATACTGGAAAAAGTTGGTCAATACCCCAGGCATCCGGCATAGATTGAAATAACGAAAAGTTAACATATAACTTATCAGCCATTCGCTCTTGTAACTCATCGATAATAGGACGATGAGCTCGATTACTGGGATCTAAATCCTGCTGAATACGACGACAAATATTAAGATAAAGCTCTTCAGCCCAAGCACGCTCTGTCAAATTTAACATGCCATGGGCATATTGGGTATGCACATCATATAACGAAAGTTGACTATCATGCAGCCATTCACGTAATGAACGGCTATTTCCCTGTTGCATTTCATTCCATGTCTCCCACAGGGAAATCAGCGATAATTCGGTATCTTTCGGTGGTGGCGTGATCTTAGTAAATTCATTACGTTCAACACCAATTATATTGGAAACTAATACGGTATGATGCGCGGTTAACGCTCGACCAGATTCAGTGATCACCGTTGGATGCTCTAACCCATGTTCATCACAAGCTTCACCTATCGCCCAGATAACATTATTGGCGTATTCATTTAAACCATAGTTGACAGAACAATCCGATTGCGACCGAGTCCCCTCATAATCAACCCCAAGACCACCACCAACATCAAAACACTCAATTTTGACACCTAATTTATGTAACTCAACATAAAAACGAGCTGCCTCTCTAGCGCCTGTGGCAATATCGCGAATATTAGATATCTGAGAACCTAAATGGAAATGTAATAATTGCAAACTTTTCAGACGCCCTTCACTTCTTAATGTATCAATCAACTGCAAAACCTGAGCCGCGGCCAAACCAAATTTTGATTTCTCACCACCACTCGCTTGCCATTTACCCGAACCTTGTGACGCCAAACGCGCTCGTACTCCCAAACGAGGAATAACATCTAACCTTTTAGCTTCATCCAAAACTAGGGCAATTTCAGTCATTTTTTCAATCACTAAGTAGACTTTATGGCCAAGCTTTTCGCCGATCAACGCTAAACGAATATATTCCCGATCTTTATAGCCATTACAAACAATCACTGATTTCGTCATACCTGCATGCGCTAATACAGCCATTAATTCTGCTTTGGAGCCGGCTTCTAAACCTAAAGGTTCTCCTGATCTCGCTAAAGTTTCAATCACTCGCCGCTGCTGATTTACCTTAATTGGGTAGACAAGAAAGTAATCACCTTGATAGCCATAATCACGACGCGCCCGTTCAAATGCAGCATTAATTGACCGCAGTCGATGTTGTAAAATTTGCGGAAAACAAAACAGGGCCGGCAAACGTAGATGTTGCTGTTCTTCCTGTACTTGTTCAACTAAGGCGGCTAAATCAATTTTCGCGTCTGGTTGGTCAAGATTAGGACACACAGTAATATTACCTTGTTCATTAACCTGGTAATAGCCGCCTCCCCAATATGTAATATTATAAGTTTGTTGCATTTTACGCGCGATATTGTTATTCATACTTATCTCCTGAAATGGAGTATGAGCTTCACTTTTTCCCCAACATATCCTATCTAATGAGATAATATTCTGTGCAAATTTTAAAATTTCAGGAAACAGCAATAACTCTTATTTTATTAAAAAAGGATTGATGGCAACTCAGCAATCATTCTGTTATTTAATAGTTGCAAAACAACTTATCAATGAATGATTTTAGTCTGTCTCGAGTACGACCTATAATTTCGACTAGAAGCCATAATATAGAGAAAGGAAATAGAAGCGGCTACACAGACATTAAGCTGTGATGATTGGTAATTTGCTATTTGCTGATAATGGAACATTACCCATTCACCTCAAAACATGGTTATAACATTCAGCCTCAGAACGTAACCATTTTAAATTGAGAAGTAGTATCAATACCGATACTACCGCATAACGCCTGATGAGAAAAAAGGTTCATCAGTTATCGCGCTGTTTATACCTTTATTATAAGAAAAATGCAAAATCAAATTGAATAAAACATCAACATATTTATCTATATCTAGCAAATCAGATTTTTGCCATCAACAAAGATAAAAAACAGCTAGCAATAGCGCAAAATTAACATTAGAATAGACGTCTGGATGGTAATACATCTGATTCAGTTTCTCCGAATTTTTAAGGTAATAAAACATCTATGACCACACTTCTTTTCACTTCTGAATCAGTGTCAGAAGGTCATCCTGATAAAATTGCAGATCAAATTTCAGACGCAGTTCTTGATGCAATTCTTGAGCAGGATCCAAAAGCACGCGTTGCATGTGAAACCTATGTAAAAACAGGTATGGTAATGGTTGGCGGTGAAATTACGACCAGCGCCTGGGTAGATATTGAAGAAATTACGCGGCGCACGATACACGAAATTGGCTATACCAGCTCCGATATGGGTTTTGATGCCAATTCCTGTGCTGTTATCAGTGCAATTGGCAAACAATCTCCTGATATTAATCAAGGAGTCGATCGTGCAAATCCTTTAGAACAAGGCGCAGGCGATCAAGGAATCATGTTTGGTTACGCTAATAACGAAACCGATGTTCTTATGCCAGCACCAATTACTTATGCTCACCGCTTAGTCGAACGCCAAGCCGAAGTGCGAAAAAATGGTACTTTGCCCTGGTTACGTCCAGATGCTAAAAGCCAAATCACTTTCCAATATGAAAATAATAAAATAGTGGGCATTGATACTATTGTCTTATCTACTCAGCATTCTGAAGAAATTAGCCAAGACACCTTATCAGAAGCGGTAATGGAAGAAATTATTAAGCCAGTATTACCGACAGAATGGTTACAGCAAAATACTAACTATTTTATTAATCCAACAGGTCGTTTTGTTATAGGCGGTCCAATGGGTGATTGTGGTTTAACTGGCCGTAAAATTATTGTCGATACTTACGGTGGCATGGCTCGCCATGGTGGCGGGGCTTTTTCTGGCAAAGATCCGTCTAAAGTCGATCGTTCTGCTGCCTATGCAGCGCGCTACGTAGCAAAGAATATTGTTGCCGCGGGACTTGCTGATCGCTGTGAAATTCAAATTTCTTATGCGATTGGTATCGCTGAACCGACATCCATCATGATCGAAACTTTCGGTACTGAAAAAATAGCCAATGAAACGCTGGTTCATTTAGTGCATGAAATCTTTGACTTACGTCCTTATGGTCTAGTCAAAATGCTCAATTTATTACAGCCTATTTACCGTCAAACTGCAGCGTATGGACATTTTGGCCGCTCTCAATTCCCATGGGAAAAAACAGATAAAGTTGCTGAACTTCGCGCAGCCGTCGGTTTTAACTAACTAATCGTCGATTTTATCTTGTTAAAACAGCAAAGGGACAGTTAGATAACTTTCCCTTTTGTTATTTTAGAACTATGCAAAAATAGCAATTAGTTATTAAACTTTTTTAACGATTATTTAAAAAATACTATAATAAATTAATTACTTTTGTTCTAAGCTCACGCTTAGCCCATTTAACTATATTAATAGTATGAAATCACATCGAGTACCTATCGCTTTACAACAGATTGTCATGCGAGTATTGCGCAACAAACTGGCTACAGCGAGTACCAAATTGGGAAAAACCTTTACAGAACCGTTGATTAATTACCGACAACGAGGAACCATCGCTGGTAGTGCTCACCTGGAGGCGTGGGAAATACGTCTTAACCCCATTTTACTGATTGAAAATGGTGAAATTTTTATCAATCAAGTTATTCCACATGAGTTAGCCCATTTATTGGTATATCACTGTTTTGGCAAAACAGCTCCTCATGGTAAAGAATGGAAATGGATGATGGCAATAATCCTTGATGCTCCACCACAGAGAACACATCAGTTTGCATTAACCTCAATTCATAAGCAGACTTTTCATTACCATTACCATTACCATTACCATTACCATTACCATTACCATTACCATTGCAAGTGCGACCTATCCCATCAATTAACCCTGCGGCGGCACAACAAAATCCAACTCGGGAAAAGGGAGTATATTTGCAAAAAATGTGGTCAATATCTTGTTTGGCAAAATCAATAGGAGAGCGAATCACTCTCCTTTGTTGATCAAGCTAAATCAGTCATAATCATCTTAGCAATTTCAAAGTAAATAATTAATCCTGTGCCATCAATAAAAGTTGCAATAAAGGGAGCAGAAACAATCGCAGGATCAATATTCAATCGTTTCAGTACCATTGGAATAATCGAAGAAACAATCGCACTCCACACAGTAATTGCCATCATAGTCAAACCGACAACCAGGGTAACTTGATAGCCTACGTCCAAGATCCAGGCACGAAATATGCCAACACAACCTATCGTTAGTGCCACTAAAAATGATGTAGATATCTCTTTTTTAAGCACAGCACCTAAATTACGTAAACTGACTTCCCCTAATGCCATTGCTCGCACTAAAGTAGAAGTTATCTGAGTACCACTATTACCGCCGGTGCCAATTAATAAAGGAATAAAGAAAGCTAATGAAATGGCAGATTCCAACTGATCAGAAAAAGCTTTCAATACTGTGCCTGTATAAGCTTCAGCCACAAATAGCATCAATAATCAAACAACACGTTTACGCCATAATGTTATTGGGCTGGTTGACATATAAGGCACTTCTAAAGGTAGCGTGGCGCCTTGTAGATGTGCATCTTGGGTATTCTCATCCTCAATTAATTCAGTGATGTCTTGAGCACGTAATACCCCTTTTAGTTTAGAAAACTCCACAACCGGAATAGAATCAACATCACAATGATTGAGAAGAGCAAACACTTCTTCTCGTGATTGATCTGGTGAAACAGAAAAAAAATCACATTGCATAATATCTGATACAAATAATTCATCTGATGAGGTTAATAATGTTTTCATTAATAACAAACCATTCAGATATTTATTTTTATCAATTACATAAAGATAAGTCGGGATTCGATCGCCGGTAATTATATTAGCCAGATTATTTTTAATAGCAGCAACAGAATCATTCATAGAAACTGCAATATAAGATTGGCTCATATATGCACTAACTTTCACTTCATCAAATTTATTATGATGTTGCTCATTGAAATTTTCTGTAGGACTATTGGCCGGACACACCACATTGGGAGCCGTTTTTTGTAGGGATGTTAACTTCATTTTCGAAACCCTATCACTGTTATAAACTGCAAACAGTTCTCAATATAAGGGCAAAACTAGATGCGAGAATATTAAGCTATCTCAACGTCTCAGTTTTAGCACTATACAACGTATCCTGAAAATAGCAGGAAGTTACATGGGGATACACCTTGACTCGATATATCCTGTCCTGATCTTGGGCGTCTCTCGACGTCGTCAGATCAGCAACCTATGTTTGTATAGGAGCCTCGCCTAACGAGATACTGCACCGTGCTTAATATTAAAAAATAATATTAACTCGGGCGGATTATAATGAAGATAAATAGCTTTTCCAATTATAGCATTACATATGGTTTAGCTTTTGTTTAAGTTGATAAATAATAAAATCAATCGGCAGAGTTAATAAACAAAAATAATATTTAAAATCGTAAGTTATTTAATTAAAAAAGCAAATTTTCATCAAATGCCAGACGATCTATTTTTATCGTTTTTGCTTCATTAATAACTTGCTCTGCTATTTTACCGTCTAACGTTCGGCAAATCCGTTTTTCCAATGCCCGAGCGGCAGCTATTTCACCAAGTTGACGATACTCATCAAAATTAATGCTATTAAACATAGTAATATCAATAGCTTCATCAAATTGTTGCTGTTTTTCAAAAGAGAGAGAATCTCGTACTTCGGCAATAGAAGAACGTAATAATTGTTTATTTTCGCCATTTAGTTTTAATTGTTGATCACAGCCCAATAACAAAAAATTGATGAAGAAAATTAATAGATTAAATCTCATATATAACGCCCTTCTCTCTGTTTTAATTATCAGCATAGCAAAATCAAAACCAATAAACTTAAATATGATGAAAATTTAAATAGAATAATTGTAAAAAAAATTTTCATACTGCTGGTAAAAAATTAACAGCCATACTTGATTGCTTATCAATTGTTACCGAATAAAATAAACTTTAATTATAATCAAGTGACTTTATTCATCAACTAGTCATAAATTAAAAATAATTTTCTTAATATAATGTTACTTTTCAACATAATTGAAAGAGCCAATATTGGCTCTTTCAGTATTACTTTTATTTTATGGTAATTTAACACCTTCAAGAGAAATAATAAGTTCAGCTTGTTGCGATTTTGGCCCAAGATCTTTTTTAAAGTTAAAATCTTTCAATTTAATTTTTCCCGTTGCCTCAAAGCCAACACGATAGCCACCCCATGGATCGTCACCTTTACCCATTAAGATAGCATTAAGGACTATAGGTTTTGTTACACCATTTAACGTCAGCTGCCCTTCGATATGATAAGCCCCCTTGACTTGACTGACCTTAGTTGAAATAAAAGTTGCCTCTGGATATTTTTTTACATTAAAAAAATCTGCACTGCGCAAATGCTTATCACGTTCAGCATGATTAGTATCAATACTTGCAGTATTAATTACCACCTTAACCTGATCATTTTGTGGATTCTTTTCATCAAACGTAAAATTACCGGCAAAATTCTTAAAACTACCATAAACCCAACTGTAACCTAAGTGTTGAATGCGAAACTGGACAAAAGCGTGTTGACCTTCATTATCAATTTTATAATTAGCAGCTATTGCTGAATTAACGCTCGATAGCAAAATTGTGGTTACTAAAGCCAAAAAAAATTTTTTCAACATAACTATCTCCAACAAGTTATTTTCTTGAATGAATTCCAAGCATGCGTTTTAAGGTCACATCACCATCAATAAGATGATGTTTTAATGCTGCAATCGCATGAAGAATAGAAAGAATAATAAGTGTCCAAGCCAAATAAAGATGTATAACACCTGCATTATCCGCCTGCATTATCCGCCTACATTCCCTCATCTGACCATATTGCCGGGATGTCAAAATAACCAAATATTGAAATAGGCTGACCATCGGCAGTAGAAATTAAATAACCACTAAATAATATGCCAAATAAAAGTAAATAAAGGGAAAATTGGACAAGAGTAGAATTTATTTTTACTAAATTGCTATAACTATCTAATGGCTTAGGTGGCGGTGAAATAAATCGCCATAGAACACGAAATACCATCAGCAAAAATAAAACAAAACCGATGCTCTTATGAATTTCTGGCGCTTTGTGATACCAAGCGTCATAATAATTTAAAGATACCATCCAAAGCCCCAACGCAAACATTCCATAAACAGTAAGCGCAACCAACCAGTGAATTAAAATTGATATATGCCCAAACTGGGTTGAGGTATTCTTCCAAAGCATATCAATATTCCTTTCGTTAAAGATTTAGAATAATAATAGTCAATTTTGATGCAATATTAATAATAAATGAATTTTTGTGTGATTAATTGCCAAACAAGAAGAAATAATTTGTTATAGATCATCAAAAAAAATTATTATGTTACTCTGTGAAATAATTTCATCATTGAGATCAAAACAAAAATAACATTTGAAAATAAATCTTTATAATATATTTTATTTTACTATTTTCTTTGCAAAAGAGATCTGTTTAATCGTGATTATTCGCATTTTATCAGAGTAAAATTTTATTGGTAAAATATAATTTAATAGTATTAACTACATTGTTACCAATAGTAACAGCATATAAATTACCGTAGTTGGTTAAAAATATTACATTATTGTTCAATATTAAAGTCAATAACCTTTAAAAAATTAACATTAGATTAACTTAGTTATCTAAAATAAGTAACTATGTTAGCTCGGGTAATAGTAATAAAAATGAATGATCTAAATTAGAAAATAGTATCCTCTATAATAGAGGATACTAAGAAACGAAGGGTAAATAATAGGCACACAAAACTAATTATTAATTTTTCTCTATGATAGCACTTGCTCTTACGTAATTTTGTCCTCCCGCAGAAGTTATTTTCACAATAGTGGAATCTTTCTCTTTTGCTTTATTCTCTAAATTTTCAATGGCCTCATTAAGACTAATTGCTGAGGCAGTAATAACTTCTTGAGCGAAAACACCAAATGAAACTACAGAAAGAAAAACCACTATTATGAGATTTTTCATTTTCATCATAAACTATCTCCTAAAATTAACATTTGAGACTAATTTAGAACCAAAATACAACAAAAATAAATACGATATATTTATAAAACATGCACTACGAAATTTTTTAAAATAATTATTTATCTGGTGGAATTAATTATTTATAAAAATCGATCAAATAAATAACCTATTAATTTTATCTAAAAAGAATATTAGAGATATAAAAAATAAAGTCAATTTTAAATTATAATTAAAGTTTCATTATTGATACTTTATAGCAAAATATTGTCCAACAAATAATGTAAAAAATAGAAATATATTTTATTGTAAAGAAAAGAAAACAAAATAAAAAAACATTGAAAAAATAACTTTCATATTTATCCTTTCGTCAATTTATACATAATAAACTTTATTTTAATTCCAAATAAAAAATTATTATAATCCAAACAGAGCATATAAAATAATTTATTAAAAATAGCAGGAAATATATATAAAATGGCAATATTATTTAATGGAAAAGATAATTTATCACCATATTAACAATTCATTTTTATTGTTTATTTACTTAACAAATTACACTAATTAGCTATAATTTTTGCGACTGATCATAAATATATATATTTTTATTGTCTTTATATGAAACAAAAACATAAAATATTTACAACAAATTAAATTACTTAAAATCAACAAAAACAAAACAAGAGAAGAGGATGAGTAGCATGAAAATAAGGCGTATTGCATTGTTAATGTTAGTATTTCCCGTAACTAATATTGCCAACGCAGCTGAAATATATAATCAAGATGGAAATAAGCTAGATCTTTACGGAAAAATTGATGTGAGAAATCATATTGGTAAAGGTAAAAGTGGCGGAGATGATTCAAGAGTTCGGGTTGGAATTAAAGGCAGCACCGAAATTTCCGATAACCTTACTGGATTTGGTCAATTTGAATGGGAAACAATGGTTAATAAAACAGAGGATAACCATATCGATAAAAATCGATTAGCCTACGTTGGAATTAATCATAAATATTTAGGTTCTATTGATTACGGCCATAATTATGGCGTGCTATATCATATTGACGGCTGGATTGATGTCCTGCCTATATTTTGGGATGATGGCATATCAATGCCGGATAATTATATGAACGGTAGAAATAGAAATTTACTTACCTATCGCAACAATAATTTATTTGGCTATATTGATGGATTAAACATTGCATTACAATATCAAGGAAAAAATACGGATAATAATAAATCAGGTGTAAGTACAGCCAAGCAAAATAACGGTGACGGCTACGGTCTATCAGTGATTTATAATACTGATTTTGGACTAAGTTTTGGCGGCAGTTATAGAAATTCACATAATGTCAATAATGACACGGTTAATTACTATGCCAATGGCAAACGCGCAGAAACTTGGAGTATTGGTGCAAAATATAATGCCAATAACGTCTATCTGGCATCAACTTATATTGAAACACGTAATACGACACCTTTTGGCTCGACAAATACCAACATTGCACCTAAAACAGAAACTTTTGAAATTGTCGTTCAATATACATTTGATTATGGATTGAAACCATCATTAGCTTATATTCAGGCTCAAGGGAAAGGTCTTGGAGAATATGGAAATAATTACTTAAATAAATTCATATCACTAGGCTCATTCTACTATTTTAATAAAAATTTTGCTGCACTGTTAGATTATAAAATTAATTTATTAAATAAGAATAAATTTACTGAAAATTACGGCATTAGCACTGATAACGTTTTAGGTATAGGCTTAGTCTATTATTTTTAATTATATTTAATATATGATCCCAGATAAAAAAATAACTAGCCCTAAGCTTATCTAGTAGCAGTTTGATTTTATAAAACAAAAAAGTTAATCAATTGTTATCAACACTAGTCACTATCAACAAAGACTCTTTAATTTATTAATATAACCAGATACAAAAATAGAGGCCGCTCTTATAGCCAGCCTCTATTTTAATTGATATCTATTATGACAAATTTAATTTACTTTAGGCATAATTTTGTTAGGTGCTTTTTTTGCTCCAGATTTAATATGAGCAGCTTTCTTCGCTTTTACTTTACCTGCATGAGATATTTGTTTGGTTTTGACTTGTTGCTGTCCAACATTGGTTTGACTAGTTGTATTCATTGGAGTAGAAGCAGCCATACTACCAAATGAAATTAATGCTATCGATAAAAGTGCATATTTTACAAATTTCATTATAACTACCTTCAAGTTGATTTAGATACGTTATCATTATAATAAATTAAAAATAAATTACTGTTATGAATATTTATTTTATCCATAAAATTTATTAGCAGTGTTAGTTAATATTTAGAAGATGTAGGCTTTGAAAAAAACTGTAAATATAAGAAAACATAGAAACCATTTTTAGGGGAAATCTAGTCAAAATTGATAATTATCATTATATAATAAAAATGCTTTTTTAATAACCAATCTACTAAATGACAACCTGGTATTAAGCAAATTGAATACAGCCAATCTATCTCTATTGATTATAAAAAAACCCCACTCAATGAATATTCAATTGTTAGGGGCTTAATTTATAAAATATAATTACGTTATATCAAACCGTTAATGATTGGTAACCATTAACGACTCTAACTCCTATATTTTTCAACCAATGCACGAGCAATAGCTTCTGTTTCAGCATCTGCATTACCACTTATATCAGCTGGTCGAAAGTGAAGCTGAAATGCACTAATGGTTCTGCGTGTTTCCTCATCAAGTTCACCTGATTGTGGAATTTTATCATAACCATATTTCTGCAAATATTTTTGAACAACTGACACACTAGCCGGCGCATAAGCTGATCGCCCTGCCAGATATTTCTTAACCGTCATTTCATCCGGCCAAGCTCCAATACCAAGCTCAGCTAAACGTTTCCACGGGAAAAGTTTACCTGGGTCATACTTTCTCAATGGAGCAATATCACTATGGGCTAAGACATTATCGGGAGTTATATTATATCGTTTTATGATATCTTTAGCTAAAACAATGATAGCGGAAATTTGCTGTTCATTAAAAGGATACCAAACCTTATCGCCAAGCATATCTTCAGTAAACCCTTTATTGACTATTTCGACGCCAATAGAGCTATCATTAAGATTAAGCCTCCCGTTCCAATTACTTAATCCTGCATGCCATGCTCTTTTATCCTCCGGAACAAAGTTATATATAACGGGTTTATCATTTTTTATTTTCGGAATTGACGGAATAAGATAATGGGCACTTACTTTAGCTTGAGTTAAAATTTGCAATGAGCGAGCATCATTTACTGCAGTATAATGAAATATTAAAAATTTCACTCGATCATCTTGGCTTATCGATGAAAAAGATTTATCGATATAATAATTGCCTCTATCAACGATAGGGGTTTTAGACGAACAACCCACTATCATTAGCACCAATAACATCATAAACAACTTTCGCATATCATCTCCATATAAGTGTTTGATACCTACCCTTACAAAAGTATTACTTGTCATACACTCTACTTCATGCACCTAAATAATTTAGGTCAAAACTTTTGGCTATACGCTTAGTTTTCATTACCAGCTAATTTGTATCTCCATTTTTATAATTTAAAAGAATAAACTATTTATAATGTCTCATCTCATTTACATAATTTATTTTTTTTATTATCACAATAAATAATAGCAATAATCTTAATCAACAAAGCGTTGCAACATCACAATTATATATAATCAATAATAAATTCACAATTGATTGTAATTGTTAATTTTTTTAATGGATTGTAGCTTTATTAATTCAATATTTTTGTGGTTAATCGATATTTTGACCGTAATTTTATAAAATTATTAATTAATAGTAGAACAGCAGCTTTCATCAATTATTTACAATTTTAAGTCAACCACATTATCAAATAGTAAGAGATAGCTCTTAAAAAACATTTTTGCAACAGTATCTATTGAAAAAGAATTTAGTATAAATTTTATACTTGATTATCATACCCATATCATTTCAAGTCATACAGTTTTTGATAAATAATAACTATCGCTATTTTATTAAAAAATCGTTCTAAAAAAGTAATAAAGAGGCTATTGAGTTAGTTTAATTAACATTTATATTCATTTTTATGCTTTGTTATATAACTGTCATTTTTTATACTCATCAGACCGATGCTGGCGTTCATGGCCTAATTAACAATAGTGGGAATTTTTTCTTTATAAAATTAGCTAGTTGGTAGGTTTAATATGTTGGTGTTAGCAATAAAAGTGAGCTCTAACTTAATTTTCTTTTAATAACCAATGATTATTTTCATTAAATAATCCATACTAACAAAAATAAAAAAAATATAACAAGATTAATAATATTTAATTATATTAAGCTATAAGCTTTATCAAAGACCGAATCATTATAGGGCTGTTGACCATTTTCATAAAATATTATAGCTTTTACTAAACTAATTAATGTTGCTTTATCTTTTATATTAACAACTGCCTTAGGTGATAAATTCATACTATTGAATACGCTTTTAATATATGAATTAGTGTTATTTTCATTGTTTGGTGCCCATCGACTAATTAAATCAGATATATTTTTTAAACCATACTTTTGTTGATATGTTTCAAGTAATAACATTATTGCACGAATACCATATTCAGGTGATTCAAATCGACAAAATCGTTTTTCAATTGCAGGATCATAAGGTACTGCCCCCTGCCATTTATTAATAGGATTATAGTCAATATTTCCTGGATTATTATTACGCAGACCACGTTGAATGGCCATAATTTATTTACTCCATATTTATTTTAAATAATATTAACATTGAGTTAAGAATATCTTTAAATTTATTCTCAAATAAACAACACTAAGAAACAAAACTAATAAATTAACAAATTTAAATTTTTTTAAAAAATATTATTTGTATATTAAGCATGCTCCATACGCTAGCTACTAAAAAATATATTTATAACTATTCACTGCTTATTTAATATAAGCTGTTAAAAAATCCCATGATGAGACCAACAAAAATTTCCATTCGATTATCATAAAATTTAATTCAATGATAAAAACAAAAAATAGAAAATTTTATAATTTATTTATAAAAATATAGATATTTTATATCTGATAATTATATTAATGAATAAGCACTAATTTGTTAAATTGTCATCCAATTTGAGCAAAACCTTACAAACTATTTGACTATTATATATCTGATATATTCACATCTATAACTTGATAAAAAGCTGACCCCGTATCAGCTATTGTCCATATACCTAAAATAATTTGATAACCACTTCGTTTCGGTACATCACATTCAATATTCATCTCATCAACAGTTAATTTCTTTCCATCATTAGATCGTAAACAAAATGGTTTTGATTCAAATGAATCACGCGTCAATGGTGCATCTGGATCCCAGTCCTGCTTGGTAATATAAAACTCCCAACTTACCGTATGATTTGGCTGAGTTAAAAACCATTCAAATATATTTTTACCTACTTTAATATTATTTTTATGCCAGCGATCGCTATTTTGCTGATCTAATTGACTAAACCAAAAATTATCACCGCTAGCTATTCTACCATCTTTAGCACCCTGCTTTGGAAAACCACTCGCGCCTTCAATCGACATTGGGTCGTTACTAGCACTACCACAATCATCATTCTGTTCTATCCAGCATAAAACCGACCGACTTTTAGGTGTATAAATAAATCCATGCATTGATTCACGATTAGAACTTACACTTGAAAATGCAGTTACAACAATTAATATAAATAGCATTAATAAGAAATTATTTTTCATCTTATAAATCCCTTAATTAATCATATGATTTAAACAAAGTATCTGTCAGAAAAATATTTCATTAACAAAATAAATATAAGTAATTAGAAGACAATTGGGATTATTAAATTAATAGCGACACTTAATCAAGTAAAATAAAATTATTTTTTTATTGAGACATTTTTTATTTTCATATAACAGATTAATTTATAACTAATTAATATTATACAAATTTTAATTTAAAAAATTTTCACTTAAAAACAATCAAATATCATTAAAAACGATCACTTTTAGATTAAAAATTAATTTCTTAATTGATTAAGGTTAATATTTTTTACTTATTGATATAATTTAAATAAAAAAGCTTCTTATATAAAAAACAATTTAATACAACAACAAGTGAACAAAATTTTATCCTGAAAATTCTAAATATTTAGGGAAATATATCATTCAGTATTGTTGCTTTAATAATTGAACAGTTAATATTATCGGTAAATATCATTAACTGTGCATTGAAATACTCTTTTCAATGCACAATAGATAAGAAAAATATTTATAATTTATTTAATTTTCTCTAGGTATACGAGGCTCCGGTAGTTCTGACCAATCAGGCTTTTCACCTGACATGATAGCCCTTCGTTGACTATCTGTTTTCACTACACCAACGCCCATTTGAGACTCTTCTCGCTTCTTTTTATAATACTGTTGTTTATAATCATCTGAGCTGACACAACCTGCCAATAAAAAAAAAGGAATTATTGCAAAAAAATAATTTTTCATTGTCATATTCTCCTTAGTACAAAAATAAAGTTTAATATAAAAGTTTTTCTCTGAATATCATTTATATCTGAACCATAAGAGAAATAATTAGAAAAATTATTTTTTGCTAAGTTAAATTAAACTTCATTTAACAGTTTGTTACGAGCAATCAGTGTGGCAAAATTCAATTTTATGCGATTACCAAATTTATCAGTTTTATGTAAATGTCCTGGATCTTCATTGTATTTAATGATTTCCCATTCTTTATAATAAGTTATTAATTCATTAGGTGCTAACAGACTATCAAAAGGTAAAATTTCATAAGGCGTATTATCTGTTTCGACTGCACAAACAATTAAATTGTAACCACCTACATTAGTATGATTTTGAATATCCTCAATAATCTTAGCGATTTTATTTCTCTGTAAAAACATTAATACTACAGTTGAAATAATCATATCGTAATTTTCTGTTAAAGCATGATCATTAATGTCATAGATTGCTGTTTTTATCTGCTTAATATCAGCTGATTTTTTTTACCATTTCAATGGCATTAATATGTTGAGGATTGATATCCATTGCTGTCACAGCATAACCTTGTAATGCCAAAAAAAAGCTATTACGGCCCCGGCCTGATCCCAAATCTAATACTTTACATGGTTTAGTAATTTGGGAAAGAGCACAAACTTCTGAATGCGGAAGTGTAAGACCATTTTTTTTATAAAAAAATGCATCTTCAGTGCAATAAAAAGAGAGTTGACACTCAATATCATCACTAGCAGATGCTATTTTATGCCACATTTGCGGCTGAATTTGAATTGGTTGATTGTTTACATCAAAATGATACTGCTGTTCATTACCATTATCACCAAATATCACAAACTGTAAGCTGCCCCGAAATATTGTCAATTGGGCCCATGTACCTTCTTTAGTATTATGACGTTCCATTAAAGCTAGAGGGATAGTACTTTTATGCCAAATAGCAAATTGCTTGTAACAGATAAGCTTATTCATAATCATCTCTTGATAAGTTGCATTTTAAATGCATTTTAATTTTTTTTCTGTGTTGGTAAATTATGCCGACTAATAAAATTGAAAAAATTTATTCTTAATTATTTTGCTAAGCAATCAGTTTGCTACCCTCTTTCTTATAGAAAAATGCCAAACAGGAAGCTAATTATTATCATAAAATCAATTTGTTAGTAGAATGCAAAAGAAACGGCTACCATTGGTAGCCGCTTTAGATGATATGACATTAATAGATAAACTTTACAACTAAGTAAGTTTAAATTTTAATCAAATGCAGGATTATGCCGTAACATAATGATGGATAAATTAAAAATCATAACTGACTGACACCTTCAAAGTACGGGGTGTGCCCTGAAAAATATAGCGGCCATAATCTTCAACACCAGCCCAATACTTTTCATTAGTTAAGTTATCAATTCCAACACGCCAAACCATTTCATTTTGATTATGATTAACGCGCATATTATAGCGCATGGCTAAATCCAAAGTGGTATAGCTATCAAGTTTTCTGCTATTTTCTAGGTTGACATATTGGGAACCAGAATGATTTACTCGCATTATGGCAGTTAAACCATCAACTGATTGAATATCATATTCAGCGCCGATGACCATGTAAAAACGTGGTACGCCAATCGCATCATTGCCATCATTGGCTCTATCTTTTGCCTTCGTTAACACTGGAGCTAACCAAGTTGCACTAGTATTCAATCGCAAGCCTAATACCGGTTCACCAAATACGTTTAATTCAATACCGCGATTACGCTGTTCACCTGTAAGGCTATAACGTTTTGTGACACTATCCATAAGTGCAGAAGGTTTTTTAATTTCAAATAATGCTAATGTACCGCCAATGCGACCAAAATCCGTTTTTATACCTACCTCATTTTGTTGGGAATGAGCAATACCAGTACTTTGACCATAGTTTGATGCGTCCTTTGGTGCTACACTTCCCGGTTGCAAGGCTTCAGTATGATTGGCATATAAAGCAATCTGCTGCCATGGTTTATAAACTACTCCATAAATAGTTGCTTAATAAATATTATATTTATGAATATCAATAAATTATAAAATTATAGCTCATTTAATATACATATTTACACGCGAAAACAAGCGATTTCACTCACTATAAATCAATTATTTACAGCTCATAGTGAATTCCAATTTTACCTAATTCTGACTGAAATCTCGGTTCAAATTCATCCTCTTTTTTAATTCCAAAATAACCTTAACCATTCGTTTCATTACGGAGAAATATTTTTATGTCTAAATTAGTCGTTATCGAAAATACCGTTGTCCGTCAAGATGCTTTCGGGCGCTATTGCCTGAATGATCTGCATAAAGCTGCTGGTGATCTTAAAAAAGACAGTCCTGCATATTGGCTTGCTAATAAACAAACTCAAGAATTAATTGAACAATTTTTGAACGAGGACGGAATTCCGGTATCAGTCATTCGAGGAGGCGTAGAGCAAGGAACATACGTTGCTAAAGAACTAGTTTACGCGTACGCCATGTGGATTAGTGCTGCTTTCCATCTCAAAGTTATTCGCACGTTCGATGAAGTTATTGCTACACCTACACAACCGCTAACCGATAAAGTTAAGGCTGGATTAGCAATGCTGGCATTCTACAAACAAGAATTGCGTATTGCCCCTTCTGGGCTACTTGGCGCAATGAAAAAACTGCAATCTTCCCTTGGGATGCCGGATATACTACCTGCTTACGCTGTTGATGCACCAGAAGGCAGCTTGACAATGTCAAGCGAAGTGACACATTCTTTTACGGAACTTTTACTACTGCATGGCAAGCCCTATAGCCCTCAATCTGGCTTCAAACGGTTACAACTTCTGGGGATTGTTGAACGTAAAGCACGTCCAAGTAGCAAACATCCTGACAAGGAAAAATTATTCTGGTCATTGACAGAGAAAGGATTGCAGTTTGGTAAAAATCTGACTGACCCAAATAACCCACGTCAAACGCAACCTCACTTCTACGATAACCAGTTTCCCAGATTGTTAGGTGTCATGATGAATGGAATTGCAGCAGCATAATAAAACATTGACGAAAGAAGAAATCATGCGCTATAGTTTATCTGCATCTGAAAAATCAGATGTCGAGATTGACCTCTCGCCAGATACAACCGCGACATGTACACGCCGCAAGCGTGTTTTTTAATGTCGTAATCTAGCCTTAATTCAATGGTGGGCTGGATGGGGGAGCTGAAAGGCTCGCCGATTGGTTGTATTCGGTAAGGTCAACCTCGTTCAGTTCACCACCCAAGATTGACCTCAACGGTGGTGATAAGCATAAATACAACCACTATTGGAGGTCTTATGACCAAATTAATAGTTAATCCTTTTGCATTCGAAAATCATCAAGTCCGTATAGTAATCAAAAATAATGAGCCGTGGTTTGTTGCTCAAGATATATGTAATGTACTGAAAATCGTTAACAGCCGAGACGCTTTAAGTAAGTTAGATAACGATGAAAAGGATGTAGGTTTAACCGACACCCTCGGCGGACAGCAAAGTATGAACATAATATCAGAATCAGGCATGTGTACTTTAGTACTACGTTGCCGTGATGCAGTCAAACAAGGAACGCTCCCTCATCGTTTTCGCAAATGGGTTACAAATGAAGTTCTCCCATCTATCCGTAAAACAGGCAAATATGAGCACCCTCAATACCAACCAGAAGCTCACGAAAAGTTCACCACTAAAGACACTCAGAATCTCGCCCGTATCATTGCCCTCATGACGCAAAATTTTCGTTTCAAAGATGCATGGAATAATGCTATCTGGTATGCATTAAGGGAAGTCACCGGCATTCCTTCACCTTATCCTATGGAAGTCCGGCTAGTCCCTTCTATCGCTACAGAATGTGAGCGTATCTGGCAGGTAACGGAAGCGCTTCAAGATAAAATAGCCGACGCAGAAAAAACAGCCATTAAACGAATTATTCGCAAACGTGAAAATGCAGATAAAGTTATTGCTGAGATAGAAACTTTGTTATTTCAAGCTGCACAGGATAACCAGCTAATGCTAAATGGTGCCCTTTCAAACTGGCATAAAGCGGAATTGACCCATTTTCTCCAACGCTGCTAATATGATGCCCCTATGATGGGGCTATTCTTTTGAGGCTTGTTGCTGATTCCAGATTGAATCAACTGGCATCTCTACCCTCACATCTAGCCATGTTGAGGGTGGAATATCAACTCGTTCACCGTCAGCATAATAAACTGGTTTGCCATCAATAATTTCTTTAATTCTAACGTTCTGAAAATCTTCTGGTAAATGCGAGTGCTGTCTGTGAAATGTCTGAATTTCAATGCTGCCTTCGGCTAAAACTTTATCTTTAACGTAAATAAGTTCTAATCCGTTAATATCTTTAGGTATTGATACGCCACCATTTATGCCCCATGCACCGTCTGCGTTATAGCCCAGGATGCCAGAAATTAAATATTTTCCTGTATCGAGTCGTTGAACCGTTGCGCCTTCTGACTCCTCATTCGTTTCAAAATTTCCATTAGCGTAAATTTTTATGATGGGCGATGCTTTTTTGAAAAAACCATTTGAATCTGCTCTCATTTTTGGAATGTCTGACAATAAAGCTATTGTCCCATTTTTTTGTGGAAGCAGTATCGTTGTTTTAGTTCCTACATCATGAATCTGAGTTCTTTTTGAGCTTCTGACGTAAGCAAACTCAGCTCCGCTAGAGCCATTTGTGCCGCCAAGATTGAAGATTGTATCTCCAGTAGCTGATTCAACGTTTAGTCTGCCAGATTTCAACGTTTCAGTTGAATCTTTTTTCGCAAAAGCATCTACCAATGCTTTCTGACTCATTACTTTGTCAGTAGCGCTACCGACTTCCTGAGCTACATTGTTTTTATCAAATTTATCTGCTACTGATTCACTTATCTCTTCAACAATATTCGCATCTGCTTTACCTCTAAGTGATTCTTTTACCTCTTCAACACTATTGGTATCTGCTTTGCCTTCGACTAATTCCTGTAATGCCTTAATCGACTCTAACTTAACAGTTTTACCACTGGGTAGCGTAAGCTCAACGACACCATTATCCCCCATCCAGGTATCCATGTTTTGCAAAAAATAGAGGATGTAAGTGTTAGCAGCGACAAGCGCTCTTGCCGCATCAGAATTATTATTGAGTTCAGTGAGATTAATGGTGTAAGTTGTGTCGGTAGCTGAGAATGTAGCTTCTTCAGAAAGTACTAATTCCGTGTCACTGTTAACGGCTTTAATCATGTAAGGATAATTTATATCCCCGTTTTTAACTAGCATTAACATGCCGGGTGATACTAATGGATTATTGCTATTCCATTTCGTGCCAGCGCCTTTGACAATAGTTGAACCTAACACGGTTGTAATTGTGCCTGTGTTGTATATCATAATTTTTCTCTAGAAATAAAGATCGAAGTCAATAACGTATGAGGGAGTGCTATAAGTGATATCATCAATGGCTGATGTATCCACAAATACCCACTCCAAATTTCTGCCAGGCTGAATTGTTATTTTATTTCCTTGAAAACGATAACCGCCCGCTTTGCAATATGTCCAATTTTGATAAATGCGATCTATCATTTCTGCACATTCATTTGCTTGTAACATCGGCCTGGCAAATGGGGCTGTTACACCCTGTTGAGTCAGGGTGATATTAGCACCTACCAGAAAAGGTAAATAATTAGCAACTGTCTTGAACGTTAAAATTATGGAGAAACGTGATGGTACGACTCATTCCATTCTTCGTTCTTTCTGAGCATCGCGTTCAGGATAGTCAGCAGCTTGCGCATACAGGCGACCAGCGCCACTTTTTTGGCTTTTCCCGCTGCAAGCAGACGCATGTAAAAGGCTTTTATCACCGGATTAAAGCGAGTTGCTACAAGCGCGGCCATATAAAGTGCTGTTCGGACTCCGTCCCTTCCGCCAAATATGGTTCGCCGACCACGCATGGTACCCGAGTCCCGGTTTATGGGGGCAACGCCTACAAGCGCGCTAATAGCTCGCCTCGAGAGGCTGCCCAGTTCGGGAAGCTCCGCCAACAACGCAGCAACTGTCATGGTACCAACCCCTTTAATGCTGCTCAGCCTAGCGGCCAGATCCTTAAAGTGGTTCCTTATGTGGTTGTTCATATCCTCATCGATTCTGGCAAGTTCATCTTCCAGCGCCTTGATGATGATGTTGATGCTTTTTCTATTCTGTGGATGTGCGGTATACAGCCTATTACGTTCTGCCACCAACATTGTAATCAACTGGCGTCTGCGTACGACCATCGCAGCAAGAACCTGACGTTCTGCATTTGGCAGAGTCCGGATAAAGAGCTCTCGCTCCGGATGTCGATTAATAACCTCTGCCATTTGTGCAAGCACTTTGGCATCAATACGGTCAGTTTTTGCCAGATAGCCCATAGCGCGGGCAAAGTCTCGGGATTGTCTGGGATTAATCACAGTGACGTCAAAGCCTTCAGCCTGGAGCGAGCAGGCCACAGTAGCTTCAAGCCCGCCAGTTGCCTCCATCAGAACCAACACCACCGAATGCTTTCTCAATTCGGCGATAATGGCATCAAAACCGTCAGAGTCATTACTGACCGTAAACTGTGCAATATCACAGCTGGCTGCTATGTCCAGCGTTGCTTTAGAAACATCAATACCCACACAAAGTGGATTTGGCTGACTCATGATTACCCATCCTTGCAAATGCGTTATGGAGTACGGACAACTGTTCGGGTTTCAGATGAGTGGCTCAGTGTATGCGCCGGTCGCTAATTAACGGGCTTAAAACCCTAGGAGGAATCGGGCTGCATGCACCTTGCCAAATCTAATCGTAACTATTTTAAACCGTTTTCAAGATACAAGGCAGCATAAGCTCAAGATGCATATCATTGGCCAGCATAGCATGTCCGCTTTCGCTATGCTGACTATCGACAACCCAGCCATTACTCCCGACATATGTATGCTCCGAAGGTAATAAGGGAGCGCGGTCACTGCTTTGTCCCCACCATACAGGTGGTGTGGCGTCCGGCGCGACAGGTGGTGCAGGTGGAGTACCGGTTAATGGGGTATCCCATTCGCTCGTATCTGGCATAAGAAACGCCAGTTGTTCTGTCTGGGTGTGTCTGGCAAACCAGCCACGCGCATAAAGACGCGGAGCCTGATTTTACTGAAGCGCGGATGACAACGCATACAAAACGAGTAAGGTATCTTCATCCCTCCAGTCAGCGGGAGTTGTCAGTAATGCAAGATATTCAAAATGGCGGCCCGCTAATGAAGCTAGCCCGGCGTTAACTCCCCGACTGTATTGAGTGAGAATTTTCTTTTCTGAGACAGGGAGTGTGGTCAGAGTGTCGCGTGCTTATGTGCGAAATTGCCATAGCCGGTTTTGCTGGTCCGTTTTTAGCGCAAGAACCCCTAACAATTCAGCCAGTTCACCTGCGGCCAGACGACGCATTAAATCCATTTGTGGAAATCGATCCTGTGCGTGAATAAAACCTAGAGCGTAGCTGACATCTTCCCGGGTTTTACCGGTAATACCTGGTATACCGAGCTCTGCATCCCGGGTGATAGTGACCTTACCGTTTAGCAGTGGTTGTTTCAGTATACCATCCAGATTGGGTAAACTAGGCTTACATAGTGCCTGTAGCCAGGCGGGCATATCTGATTTATTATCAGAAAGGAATTCAGCTCCTGAGATAAGACCACTCAGAATTTCGGTACTAATGAGTTCTTTAATCATGTGTTCAAAATACATTCCCGGACCAAGTCCTTATTCGTACCCCTAAATAACACCTTGTCCTTTCAGTATTTTCCTGTTGTTGATTAAGGTAATTTATCTTTCCGGTATATATATTTTCAGTTTGTTTATCTTCCTCTATATTGCTTATCAAAAATTACATTTTGAATTTTTATTAAATTACAGGGCATTAACCATATGTGCGAAAATGTAGGGAATAAGTTTGATATCATGGCAAAAAAGAGAAGAAACTAACACAGTCATCAGTAGTAAAATATCTGATATTGAGTTTAGCTATCTTTTACTTTTGGCAAATGAATAGCCTGATTTTGTTTTATTTAATGTGAAGATTGTTCGAACTAAATTAAATGAAACAAAATTTTTTGTGATAGAGGAGGTATATATCCTGGAGGGAAAAGAATGAAACTCTCAATTAATAAAGATATTGATATTTGCTTAAACATTCTGATGCTTTCATATATGAAACATGGTAATGATTTTTGGGTTATAAAAGATAAAGAATCAAGGTTTGTTTATGCTAATAAGGCTACCATTCATTATAGTAATTTCTCTAAAGGTCTTTATATATAAGCTCTTTTAATAGTCAATGCTCCGTATCTGATTAGAATTTGAAGCTGTTATACAAGTAAACGATAAAAACGTAATGCAAAATCAAAAAACAATTCAAGTTTTCCATATTATTTTTTTAGATTATTTATTTGTTTAAAATATTATAAAAGCCGATTAATCGCCTTTTTACTGATATAAAGATAAAAAACTTTTCATTTTTCATTGAAGAAATTTATTCAACAGTAAACAATTAGGCATATTGTCGCCCTTAAATTGGAAAAAATTTTTAACAGATATTACTTATTATTTTTCTAGATTGGCCTAACTCAATCGCTTTTTTCACTGCTAACTTATACACTACATGCAAAATAAATATTTTGTTTTAATTTTATGATATATAAATTATTTATTTAAAATAACTTAATTTTTATCTCTGATGAATAGATTCTAAATAGAATCAAATTGATCAGTTTGTTGCCGAAAAACGCACCGATGGTGAACCTAATTCCACCTCTAATCGTACTGTTATTGCCATGGAGATGTTAAAAATTGGTTGTCTTGTTATGCAGAAAAGAAGGGATAATAAAGACAATGTAGAGCCGAAAATTACATTAGACGATAAGTTAGCGCTTATTGCTAAATCGGTTTTAAAAATCGAGTTTATGGAAAATCTTTTGTTTTATGCAACCAAGAAGGATCAAGAAAAAGCGGCGCAATATATGTCAGATGAAAATTACCAAAAGTTCCTGAAAGAGATGGTATATAAACTTAGTTATTTTTTTGAAAAAAAATAAAACTACGGATTTTACTATATTAGGAAAAGTTGATAGGGATCGTAGAAACGCATAAATTGAATTCAGTATACTTGATAAATTCTATTCACAGTAGCCACCTTTTATCAAGCGATAGCATAAAGGAATATTGTTTGTTTTTATAGTGCAGGTTTTGAATGATAAATGCATATCTCCTTACAAAAAATAAGGTAAATAGCAAAGACTTTTTATCAACTTCAATTTAAAATCAACTCAGTTTATTTTGGAGTATGGTAAAATTATAAATCGCAGACGTAGTACCCAGGAAACCACTTCGGTTCTTGCCGTTTCCTATCTAAATTGCCCGGCAAAGACCTATAAAAACGACCATGGTCAACGTTGTTTAGGCCGTAGTGTTTTTGAGCATTGCCTGATTGTGGGTAAAGTGGCTCGTGCTTTAATCAACAGATTCCCTCCCGCTTTACAACAGAGTTTGTTCCCACCGGGTAGTGCGCTATTGGCGGCAGTTCATGATATAGGTAAAGTTAGCCCCACTTTTTTTTTAAAGTTATTACGCTCAATTGTAGATAACAATTCTACCTGGTTGTCTGATTTGGCTGAATTTGCTGGCCTTGATGAAAGGTGTTGGGGTGGTCATGCCGGAGTCAGTAAAATAGCGTTACAGGCTATCTGCAATAACCCTGTTATCGGCAAAATTGCCGGGCAGCATCATGGTATTAATCCTAATACTGACGGATATCAGGAGGATTCAGAGGTATTAGGTGGTAAGACATGGCAAGAGCAACGGCATCAATTAGTGTTGGCACTTCAGTCGGCGTTAAATGAAACGTTTCCGCAGATCCGCGATCATCAGCGGGTAGTACTGGCAGGGTTAACCACTGTAGCGGATTGGATCGGCTCTGGCAGTTTTTTTGAAAATCCTTCAGAGCCATGGCAGCCATGTATTGACAGAGCGTTAGACAATGCCGGGTTTATCACGCCTACATTACGTAATGGATTAGCTTTTGGTGATATTTTTCAAAACCATCAAGGCACACCTTATCAACCAAACCAGACCCAGCTTACCTTGTATCAAAATTGCTCAGGTAAAGGTATTTATATCCTGGAAGCACCGATGGGGTTAGGTAAGACAGAAGCGGCACTTTATGCCGCTTACCAGGTGCTAGAACGAGGAGAAGCATGCGGAATTTATTTTGCCTTACCCACGCAACTGGCCTCCAACAAAATTTATGACCGTTTTAGACACTTTTTAGAAACTATTCTCACTGAAGACAGTCCTCATCGTCAGTCACTGTTGTTACATGGTAATGCTTGGCTCAGTGATCAAGAGTTGGGTGAGGAGGGGCGACCTGGCCATAGTTGGTTTCACAGTAGTAAACGCGGTTTACTGGCGCCATTCGCAGTAGGCACACTTGATCAGGCGCTAATGGCGGCAATGAATGTGCGGCATGGTTTTGTGCGCGCCTTTGGTTTGGCTGGTAAGGTGGTGATCCTGGATGAAGTACATAGCTATGATGTCTATACCAGTACGATCCTTAATGCGTTGATTACCCAGCTACGAAGTCTAGATTGTACCGTGATCATTCTCAGTGCAACTCTGACTAGTTCCCGGCGTACAGAGTTAATTGGGCAATCTACTGCTACCGAGGCGTATCCTCTGATCACCGCTTGGCCGGGGAGCAGCACGCAACCATTGCAAGAATACCCCGTGGCGATCAGCCAACAGCAGCAAGTCAATATTGAGATTATGCCAATGGCGCATCAGTCAGTTCTGGAAGAGGTATTAGCGCGGGCTGAATTGGGTGAGCAGGTGCTATGGATTGAGAATACCGTTGCTGAAGCGCAAGAGCGTTATTTTGAATTTGCCGCGCGTACCCAGGAGTTAGGCATTGCCTGTGGTTTACTGCATTCGCGTTTCACCTACATGCATCGACAAAATAATGAACAACATTGGGTGCACCACTATGGAAAAAGTGGTTGGGATGAGCGAATTAAGCATGGCCGTATTCTGATCGGTACTCAAGTATTAGAACAGTCATTGGATATTGATGCTGACTTGTTGGTTATTCGTTTTGCCCCTAGCGATATGTTGCTCCAGCGATTATGGCGACATCAAGCGACACCGCGTCCAGCCGGAGCACGTTGGCAAGCCTGGATTCTCGCTCCAGAATGTCAAGCTGCAGAAGCAAACCCGCTATAGCGAACAGGAAACGGCACAACTGCTGTTACTTCGACAGTTTTCTTATAATCCCGAGAGCAAAACAACCTGTTTATGTTTTTTGGATGGTAGCATTATGCAATTGCCTTGCCAGCAACACCACTTATCAAAATCTCAATGGCGACAATTAGCCGCAAAAATGATGCAACATATCGTCACTTGCCCTCGTCGTCAGTTGCCTCGCACACCCTCGAGAGACTGGTGCCAAAAGATGGGATTAGGCAATGTTCTCTATCTTGGCAGTAAGGAGTGGGATGAGGTTGGAGTCGCTGTAGCGCTAGTTAGCCAAACTGATGAACTTAAAGCGGTCGATGGCGGAGCCCTCCTCAGTAGCCAATACAGCTATGTCTATCGGGACGACATTGGATTACGCATAAATAAAATCACGGAGTGAAGCCTTGGAAAATCGTTTTAACCTTATTGATGAAGCATGGCTGCCGGTTGCCGATGTTGGCAGGGTCAGTCTGCGCGATATTTTTACGCACCCGGAATATCGGGCATTGGGGGGGCAATCCTGTTCAGAAAATAGCTATTCTGAAGTTATTACAAGCAATTGCTCAGGCTGCGGCAACGCCAGAGGATGAAACGCAGTGGCAGCAGTTGGGCTGGCAAAAGATGGCTGCCCAGGTTTGTGATTATCTGGATCAATGGCATGACCGTTTTTATCTTTATGGCCCGAGTCCCTTTTTGCAGATGCCTACAATTGCTAAAGCAGCCCTTAAATCCTTTGGGGTGACGCTACCTGATGTCGCCACTGGCAACACCACTATTCTCACTCAATCACAGTCAGAAAAAATATTAGATGATGCCGATAAGGCATTGTTACTATTGGTGCAGATGGGTTTTGCGCTGGCTGGCAAAAAAACCGATAACAAGGTGGTATTAAGTGAGGGATATCGAGGAAAAACCAAAGAGAATGGCAAAGGTGTGAGTAGTAAACCTGGGCCCGCCGTTGCCCATATGGGATTACTTCACAATTTCTGTTTTGGTACTTCGTTACTCAAAACCATCAGGTTAAATCTATTTACTCAAGTTGAGATTGCAGGGTTAACTATTTACCCTAATGGCCTCGGTACGGCACCATGGCAGCAGATGCCACAAGGTGAAGATTGTGCCATTGCGAAACAATTGAAAGGCTCATTGATGGGGAGACTGATACCCCTTTGTCGCTTTTGTCTGCTTGTTGATGAAGGACTGCATTACTCGGATGGTATTGTTCACGCCAGTCATAAAGAAGGCATGTTTGATCCCTCTATTGCCATCGATTTCAGTGGTAAAGAGGTCAAAGTACGTTGGGCCAACCCTGAAAAGCGGCCTTGGCGTGAGCTGACGGGTTTGCTCAATTTTATTGGTCAGCAAGAGTCTCCTTTTGACTGTGTTCAATTACGGCTCACTATAAGTAAAGCCCTGCGCCAAAGGGAAGACGTTGCTATTTGGTCGGGAGGATTGCGAGTCAGTAGTAATGCTGGAGAACAGTATGTCTCTGGTTTTGATGATATGGTGGAATCCCTTTGTTGGCTTGATCCAGGTGTTTTAGGACAAATATGGTTTGAACAATTGAAAATAGAGATGAGTGAGTTGGATAAAGTGGCCAAAATGCTGTACGGCTGTGTAATGAGTTACTGCAAAGAATTGTCAATCGATGGCGGTAATTATGCGAAGAGAGCGACGCATCTCTTTTGGCAACTCTGTGAACGACAAGCTCAACAACTTCTTGATAACTGTGATAAGCCGGATATCCGTTATCAACTGCGGCGTCAATTTGCTAGCTATAGCGAACAGGTGTTTGACCAGATTTGCCCCCATCAGACTGCGCGCCAATTGGATGCCTGGGCAAAAGCGAAACCCTATTTAGCAATCTATTTAAAACAGGATAAGGCATGAAAACACAAAATCCTAATCGCAGTAGCGCCTTTGTTAATTACCTATTCCAGCATTGTCAACAGGATAAGGGCTTTGCCGCCCGTATGCGTAGGGGAGATAATCCCGCTACGGAATACCAGTGCTGGGAAACGCTCGCAGCCTTCGGTGTGAAGCTTGAATATGCTAACAATCGGCTACCTTTTGCCTTGATTGCTGCAGCAGTGGCGCGCAGTGAGCAAACAGTGAATGGAGAACTAAAGATCGGTCAAGCGATTGCTTGCGCCTTTAAAGAAGGTAATCAGAGTGAGCAAGCTAAGGCACGTCTGCGGCGCTTGCTGGCTTGTGAGGATACTGAAGAGACTTGTCGTATTTTGCGCCCTCTACTTAGTTTGATCCAAAGTCGTGTCAAGCAATCGTTAGATTATGCGGCACTGTTAGAAGATTTATGCTGGTTTCATGAGAATTCAAATAGTAAAAAAGCGCGTTGGGCACAGCAATTCTACCACAATCCTGACGAAAAAAATCAGGGGGAAGCATGACAAGCTATGTGAGTGTACTGCGCCTGGATAGAGCTGCAATTAAAGCATTGAAAATTACTGATCTCTACTCTTTACATCGGGTAGTATATGGGTTGTTTGAAGATGTTCGCAGCTCAGAAGCCAAACAAAGCAGCGTATCAAGTGGTATTCAATGGGTGGATAAAGGGGGCGATCATAAATATCGCCAATTATTGATATTATCGGATCGCTTACCGCAGAGCATCAATCATGCCATTATTGAAACCAAACTATACCACCGAATTTTCTATTACATCAACATTACCGTTTTACTATCACTGTGTCGCCTACTCGCCGTAGTAATCAGAGCAGAAAAATATTGCCAATTAAAGGACGAGAAGCTGTCGCTGCTTGGTTTATTGAGCGTGCGGCCAAAAATTGGGGTTTTAGCGTTGACCCGATTCATTTACAAGTCGCAGCTATTAATGTGCAGCAATTTCAGGATAAGGCTCAGCGTCTAATTACGCTGCAACAAGCCACTTTGAGCGGCAACCTGTCCGTTATCGATCAGGATTGTTTTCATGCCAGTTTTAGCAAAGAGTTGGGGCGAGGCCGCAGTTTCGGCTGTGGGCTATTGCAGATCGTTCCCGTTATCGACCCTCTATTATTTTAGCCAAAAGGAATCAGCACCATGCAATCATTGAAAAATATTCGTATTGAATACCACATTCTGCAATCTTTCCCGGTTCCTGTTTGAATCGCGATGATGTCGGTGCGCCAAAAACGGCGGTAGTCGGAGGGGTGACGCGCGCCAGGGTTAGTTCCCAATGTTGGAAGCGCCAGATTCGTTTAGCACTACAAGATTTTGGTATCAAACTGGGAATGCGAACCAAAAAAGTGGCAGAGCTATTAATGTCAGAATGTGTGGCAATCGGAGCCAGTGCCGAGCAGGCGGCGAGTTGTAGCGATAAAATAGCGAAAGTACTGGCAGATGATACTTTGCTGTTTATTAGTGCAACAGAAGCGTCCGCCTTTGCTGAGTATGCTAAAAATTTGCATTTTGATGCAGATAAAATCAATGAAAAAGAATTAGCTAAAGTCGCTAAAAAAACTCTCACTCCAGCAATCGATGCGTTAGATATTGCGCTGTTTGGCCGCATGGTTGCCAAAGCTGCTGATATGAATATTGAGGCTGCTGCCAGTTTTAGCCACGCCATTTCGACACATAAAGTGGCTAATGAAGTTGAGTTCTTCACAGCCCTTGATGATAGGCAAACTGAACCTGGCTCAGCGCATATGGGGAGCTTAGAATTCAATTCGGCCACTTATTATCGTTATATCAGTTTGGATTTGGGACAATTAGCACAAACTCTAGGTGGAGCGGATATGACAGCAGATAGCGAACAAATTAAGCAAGCAATTGATGCATTCACTAAAGCGTTATTTGTTGCGGTGCCCTCTGCTCGTCAAACCACCCAATCAGCTGCCAGCCCCTGGGAATTTGCCAAAGTATTGGTACGCCGAGGGCAACGTTTGCAGGTGCCTTTTGAAACGCCAGTTAAAGCTAACCACGCTGGTTTTTTGGCACCCAGTATTAATGAGTTAAAACGTTATTTGACCAACAAAGAAGCGCTTGCCGGTAGCTTGTTTGGTAAGTTGGGTGACTACGAATGGGGCGAAGACGAAACATTTAATATTGATGATTTGATCGTGAAATTACACAGCCATGTGGAGTAAGTTATGAGCCATCCTTATCTATTGCTTTGGCTTGAAGGGCCGTTGCAGAGTTGGGGGCATGATTCCCGTTTTGGCAGACGAGATAGTTTACCTTTTCCGACCAAATCAGGAGTAATGGGGATTATCTGTGCTGCCCTAGGCGCGGCTGGCCCTCAGGAGCCATTGCTGGATATGCAGGTGCTTGGTTTTTCCAGACAGGATAAAAATGGCACCGTCGCGTTGCGCGAACCTTTGTTGTGTGATTTTCATATGGTAGGTAGTGGCTATGATGATAAAGATCCTTGGCAGAGTTTGCTGATCCCAAAAAAGAGCGATGGTAAGAAAGCGGTAGGGGGCGGGACAAAAATTACCTACCGCTATTACTTGCAGGATCGCGCTTTTGCTGGCGGTGCCAGCAGATTTGTTAGCAACCTTAGTCGAAGCTTTACAATATCCAACGTGGGATCTGGCATTGGGGCGCAAAAACTGTGTGCCAACCGAATTTATCTTTCAAGGACAATTTTCCAATTTATTGGATGCTGAACAAGCGGCAGAGAAAATGGCCAGTGAAAAACAACGGCTACGTGATCTCAAGCTAGTATCAGGGGTAGCCGATGGTGGTGAAGTATTAACGCTTAATGATATCCCCGTAGCCTTCGGTGAGCAAAAGCGCTACCGCGATCGGCAAGTGACCCTCTTTAGTGAGGGCTAGCAAGTGGTTGCAAGTAAACGTTTATTTGTAAAAATAACCAGAGAGTCTTTACCCTATGTTAAGGATAAATATCCTTTTATCTACCTAGAACGGGGGCGTTTGGAGGTTGATGACAGTAGCTTAAAATGGTTGGATGCGGAAGGCAACATAGTACGTTTGCCCGTGGCAATGCTCAATACCATCCTGCTAGGGCCAGGTACAACGTTGACGCATGAAGCAGTTAAGACAGCGGCTGCAGCCAACTGTGGTATTTGCTGGGTTGGCGAAGATAGTTTGTTATTTTATGCCGCAGGCTTTCAACCCACGGCGAACAGCCGCAATATGCGTCAGCAAGCGATGATTTCGTGTAATAAAAAAGCCGCATTGGAAGTGGCTCGGCGCATGTTCGCTTACCGTTTTCCCGATGCTGATTTAAAAGGCAAATCGCTTAAAGAAATGATGGGGATGGAGGGTGCCAGAGTGAGGGCGCTTTATCAGCAAAAAGCGCAGCAATATGGTGTGGGCTGGAAAGGAAGGCAATTTGTCCCAGGAAAGATGGAGTTAAGCGACACCGTCAATCAAATACTAACCTCTACCAATGCAGCCTTATATGGTATTTTGTGCTCTGCCGTCCATGCGATAGGCTATTCTCCGCATTTGGGTTTTATCCATTCTGGTAGCCCCTTACCTTTTATCTATGATTTAGCCGATCTCTATAAGGAAACTCTTTGTATTGATTTGGCATTTGCACTGACTAGAGAGATGGAGGGGCGTTACAATAAAGAGTTGGTATCTACCAGATTTAGAGAACGGGTTATTGATATGGATCTGTTGGCTAAGATCGGCAAAGACATTCCGGTGTTATTGGGAGATATCAATGCTGATTGTACTAGCAAATGATTTACCGCCTGCGGTACGTGGTAGAATGAAACTCTGGTTTATCGAACCCAAACCGAATGTGTTTGTTTCAGGGCTGAAAGACTCCGTAGCCAATTTTGTCGTGGATTATCTCTATCAACATTGTTCTCCAGCTGCAGGGGTAGTAATTTTTAAGAGTATCAAACAGGCTCCTGGCTATGAGATCCGCACGATTGGCTCACCAACTAAAAATTTAATCGAGTTGTCTGGACTTCAATTAATTATTGAAAAAACACATTCTAGTGAATAGCCGTAACTACAACATATAGATTTAATGCCTTGTTCTTTTACAATATATTGGGTCTTCCCCACGTTCGTGGGGGTGCTTCCTATCAGAGATCTCTTCATCAAAAAGATTGCTGTCTTCCCCACGTTCGTGGGGGTGCTTCCAGCAAAGTAAACCACAAAGCGCCAATGAAATTGTCTTCCCCACGTTCGTGGGGGTGCTTCTCAGTCGGCGTTTGCTCTTGCATGCGGAACGACGTCTTCCCCACGCCAGTGGGCGTGTTTCCGACTCAAACGATTTGGATATAAAAGCGATATGGTCTTCCCTATGTTAGTGGGGGGTGTTTCTTTATCGACAGAAAATCTATTATGAAATTCACTGGATTAACAGAGCCTGAATTAAGAAACCTATTTAAAGATTAAAGATCTATCACAAAGGAATTATGGTGATATTTTTATCTAATATTGGGCGACTGATATTAATTAGATTGCTATGTAAAATGTTAAACAAATCTTATTAATAGAAATTCACAGGTTGAACAAAAATTGAATTGAATGCTTATTCAAAAGATAGGGCGCGAGAAATTAAGCCTACATGCGACAAAACACCCCTTGTTCATCGAAAAAGCTATTTTTGTAAATCAATTCCGATTAGT
Source organism: Arsenophonus endosymbiont of Crataerina pallida (assembly GCF_964020125.1). Classification (NCBI taxonomy): domain Bacteria; kingdom Pseudomonadati; phylum Pseudomonadota; class Gammaproteobacteria; order Enterobacterales; family Morganellaceae; genus Arsenophonus; species Arsenophonus endosymbiont of Crataerina pallida. Next base: position 2,752,517 of record NZ_OZ026540.1, read on the forward strand.
ATGACAATAAATTACATTAACAGTGATGTGGTAGAAATGGTTTTTGGTAAACTTCTTTGCAAGAAATTTCCCCTTACCGTTAGTCAAGGGGAAAAATTCATTTTACCAAAAGCGATACTGAGCAGGGATTTTTAGCTAACAATGTCTATCAGTCTAAGTCAGAGATCTCAAAATCATTAAGGAATTTTAATAAAATAATATCATCATCACTTACAATAGGAAAAAATTTAATGCCTAAAACTTTTTTTTCGAATACAGAAAAAAATAATTACATCAAGCAGCATCTGGATAAACAATTAGCGAAATATGACAAGGTAAACTACGTCTACGCTGTGATGAATAAAAAAAACACAGATGACATGATGATGATTAGTGATTTATCTGATGATCTTGTTAATAACTATCTTAATAAAAAAACTCAAGACATTGATCCGGTCATTATTAAGGCATTAAATCAGGTTTCGCCTTTTTCTTGGGATGAAAATATTAAAATCAATTCGATATGGCCAGTTAAAAAAGTCTTTGAACCAATCAAAACACTTAATATTATCGGGCATGCTTTTGTTTTGCATGATCACCTAAATAACTTAGTGATACTATCTCTCTATATAGATAAATTTTTAATAAAGGATATTAATTTTTTTATTAATAGTAATAAAGATGAGCTTCAAGGACTTTTGATTCATACCCACGAAATGTTAATTTCACTATATAAGAATGAAAATACAACCGAAAAGATTATATTTTCACCCCGTGAATCAGAAGTACTATACTGGTGCAGTATTGGAAAAACCTATTCAGAAATAGGCACCATACTTAATATAAGTACTTATACTGTAAAATTTCATATTGGAAATGTTGTAAAAAAGCTTGGAGTTATTAATGCCAAACATGCCATCAGCTTAAGTGTAAAACTTAATCTTATTTCTCGTCCACCTGAGGATAACGCATAATCGGATATAATTTAGGGAAACCATCAATACTTATCGGCGAACCAGCATCAATATACCCCCATCGTCTAATTAAGGTTCGTGTACTAAACCTTGTGCATTCAGCGTAACAGGGTAAGTTTTCTTTATCGAGAATAGTATTCAATTCGCTGAATAAATCATCAACTAAGCTTTTACCTCTGAACGAAGGTTTTACCGCAAGAAGAGATATATAGTAATGACGAAAGGCATGTGGATGATATTGCTCAAGTCCGTCTATAAACGCTACGGCTTTCGAATAGTCTGCTCCACACACTTTGCGTAACTGGTTATCAATTTGAGTGAGTTCTTCTTTTGGCATTGGCATAGATTCAGGCCGGAAATAGACCAAAGCGCCAGCATCATTTTCTGTAAGAAGTATGCCGCCATATCTGCTTGCAAGGTTAACGTATATACGAAAAAAATTCCGTAATACATCAATAAGACTATCACGGTCACGACCTGGAAATATAAGCTTGTGTACCGGTTCTTCAGAAAAGGCCGTCGCTAGAATATCATTGACGTTTTCTAAATCAGTATTTTTTGCGTGTCTACATTTCATTATTGTTCCTCATCATTAAAATATAATAAAAAGCAATCTTATCTTATTATTTTTTAAATAATAATGAGATTAAAAAAGAACAATAATGAAAGTAAAAAAGGAAAAATTATTTTAAATAAAATAGAAATGTTAATATATCATAATAGATGATAAGATAATTCAGTTGAGTTAAATATATTTAACTTAAATCAATGTGCATATATCAATAAAAACTATTTTGGCGTTGGGGAATAATTTTTCTATTAATTTATTTTATGTTTAATTTTTTATTTTCTTTTTGATTAACATTTAAATTTATTTTTATAAATGGATTTAAAACACCGTCAAAAAAACGGTGTTAAATTCAATTTTTATTTTATTGTAGTGACGATAAATTTTTTGCGCATAGGGTAGAGATTTTTAATTGCGAACCCCCAGCGCTCAAAACGATTGGTACAGTTACAGCGTCTCATTTTGCCACCATTTGAGATCCCAGTGCGTTTAATCAACTTGTAAGTTGATATCTTAGTCATGTCAAATTCAAGTTTTCGATATTATTTTTTTAGATTATTTATTTGTTTGAAATATTATGAAATAGTTCATGCATTAACAATGTTTACCGATGATGAAAACAGCCAGAATATTAGAGGGCCTATTGTCGAGTATACCAATATTATTCTTAAAGAAATGGGGAGATAACAAACTGGCAAGGTTTAGCTATCAATGACTGATTTCTGCGGGAGAGCTTGTGTTTTTACCTTTTGTCATTTAACGCATTAATAATGAGATTATATTGCGTTATTAATGGGTCATGTTTAATTAAATTATATGAATAGAAAACTGTCAGTTTAAATTTTAGCTCTTATCTCACGTTAATAATGAAAAATTAATAAAAGGAAATTATTCTCATTAAAAAATAAATAATTAAAATTGCTGGATATATAAAAAATATATTTCCTTGGTTTATATAATTATAACTATTGATTCTATGTTATTGCTCTGCAAGCTCACATTCATGATCCTGAATCCGTTCAGCAGATACTCCTTTGGAGTTTGTTCCTATCCCTGCTAAAATAATGAAGGTGTCTGAATTTCTATTAATCAACCCAACTCCTGTATATTCTAATTTGCCTTGTTCTTTTTTAACTTTCTCTGCTACAGATTTAAATAGATTGCTATTCATTAATTCATTTAGACTTATTTTTCTGTAATAAAAAGAATAAGGTGGTATTGTTATCTGTTTTTTAGACCAGTTTGTATTTATTTCTCTTTCTGGTATTTTTGATATGATTTTATTTGCAGAATTAGATAAGCATGATATATGAATATGAAGCTGGTCCTGACTACGAGCATTTTTGGCGTTTAATGTTAATGAAATAAAACGTTCCTTAATCGGCTTACCAAGTCGCTCTGTCAAAAATGTTTTTGCCAGCCATGCGTTATAAAGGTAATTTGGTGAATTGTTTTTTTGTAATTTATCATCCTCAATACCCGTTACTTTGTCAGTTGGTAATAAAAGATATTGATATTGATATTTATCATTATCAACTTTGTATATCGCAATTTTTTCATTGATATCAACCAGGCTGCATGGTTGATAAGTGTCTTTATTAATGTATCCCGGTACACAATTTTCATTTATTTTATGCCATAAAAAATTTCTGTCAGCATGTGCTGTATTTTCAGTATGTATTAATACAACCAGTGAAAAGAATAAACATTTTGAATAATTCATTTTTTAAATAATCCTTTATTTAAAATAAAACTTATTTATAGTTATACCCGTATCTAAATTATATAACTTAAATAGTGGTGGGGAAACAATGGAAAAGTAAATTTTCTGTTACAATAATAGTGAGAAGTTAAGAATGGTGCTGAATATTAATCGCTAAAACATAAAAGGGGTTTAGCGGATTGATTTATTGTTCCTGTAGTGGAAACTGATGTTTATATAACATAAACAAGATTTTCATTTCTTATAATAAAATTTCCCTGTCTGGTAAATTTTAATTCCCAGAATTGCTTTATTTGATTCTAACTTAAATTAATTATCCGAAATAAGAATAGATCGGTTAGGTTCTATATTAATATCCCTTTGACACCCCCCTTGCCCTATAGGGCCGGAAGGATGTTAATCTATAAAGGTCACATAATAGATTTGTTGGGTTAAATATTGATAAAAGCAGTGATAATGCAAAATTAAGTGCATTATCATAATAAAGATAAAGTTGATTTTTATTAAGGCATAAAGCGGTAGCCAATTCCAGTTTCAGTCAGTAGGTGTACTGGTTGAGTTGGATCGTCTTCCAATTTTTGCCTTAAATGTCCCATATAAATACGTAAGTAATGATTATGTTCAACATAGTTAGGACCCCATATTTGTCGCAGCAGATGACGTTGAGTTAACACTTTGCCGCTATTAGCGATAAATTCACTGAGCAAACGAAACTCAATTGGAGTAAGGTGGAGTTCTTGCTGATTTTTCGTTACTCGTCGATTGATTAAATCAACACTAATATCACCAAATCGAAATATTGGGTCTAACTGATTTTTACGTGCATAGCGGCGTAGGGCAACTCTCACTCTGGCCAGTAGTTCACTGATGCCAAATGGCTTGGTTAAATAATCATCTGCACCGGCATCCAGCGCCATCACTTTATCTGTTTCATCTGCCCGTGCCGACAATACTAATACTGGAATATGGCTCCATTGGCGTAAGTCACGGATCAAATCAATACCGTCACCATCAGGTAAGCCAAGATCGAGGATCAACAAATCCGGCTTGCGGGTCGCTGACTCGATAAGTCCTCGCTGATAGGTTTCTGCTTCATATACACGAAAATTTTCACCTTCTAATGCCAGTTTGACAAATCGTCGTATCTCTTTTTCGTCTTCAATGATTAAAATATTGTGCTGGATCACTCTGTTTCAATTCCCTCTTCTATAGTAGGAACTTCTTTTAAAGGTAAAACAAAGTGGAAAGTTGCTCCACTTTTTTTGTTATTCTCCGCCCAAATTTCGCCATTGTGCAGCTCAATAATCGCTTGGCAAATGGCCAGGCCTAAACCCACACCAGGAATGGAAGATTCTTTTTTAGCCCGAGAAAATTTATCAAAAATAAATTCTTCCTGTCCTTCCGGTATGCCGATACCTTTATCCCAAATTTCAATATGGACATATTTACCTTGAGGATAGGCATCAATGCCAATAGGAGAGTTTTCAGCTGAGTATTTAATTGCGTTTTCCAGTAAATTAATGATCACACGTTCGAGTAAATTGGCATCGCAATAAAGTAATAGCTCAGCAGGAACATTAATTTTAGTTGGATGGCTTTTTAATGCATATTCGAGAGAACGTAATGCGCTACCGATAATTTCTTGTAATGATTCCCAGGCAAGAGTTGGTATAATGCCACCGGACTGGATCCGCGCCATATCTAGCAGATTATTGACTAATCTTGAGGTACTTAGGATTTGCTGACGTATTTGGTTAACCTTTTCGGTATGAGGTGAATGTTCAGCACTTAATTCCAACATCAATATTTCTGTTTGGCCAAATATTACCGTGAGTGGGGTCCGCAAATCATGAGAAAGTGCTGCCAATAAAGAGTTTCTCAGTTGTTCGCGTTCAGCATCCAGTTTGGCAGATTCTGCTTGTCTAGCAAGTTGTAATCGTTCAAATGCATTGGCAATCAAGCCAGTAAAAGTTTGTAGCAGTCGTTGCTGTTCCGGGATCAGTAATTGACGCAAATTTTGTGGTTCGATAGCTAATATGGCTAAAGTTTCTTTTGAAGTCGCAATCGGTTGTAATTGATAAGGCACGCTAGGTAATGTATCTGTTCCGGCACCCGCTGGTTGATTTTTATCAAAGCTCCATAATGCAATTGCTTGATCAATTTGTACTTGACCATAGTCAGCCAGTTTAAGCGGAACCAGTTGTTGATGATCATTGGGTAGCAACAGACTGACTTTTGCTTTAAAGGCATTGGAAAGGAAATGATAACCTGTTTTTGCAATATCAATTTCATTCAGAGCTCGGCTTAGCTCTTTGGTCATTTCATAAAGATGGCGAGTCCGTTGTTCACGATAACGAGCGACTTTAGCTTGATAGCGCATACCAGCAGCGAGATTACCTACTAAAAGACCAACAACCAGCATGACAATGAAGGTTATCAAATATTGCATATCAAAAACAACAAAGGAAAAATGGGGCTGGACAATAAACAGATCAAAACCGATAACATTAATAAATGCAGCAAAGATAGAAGGATTTCGGCCATACAGCAGAGCGATAATAACAACCGCTAATACATATACAGTGACAACATTAGCTTGATCGAAATTAAGCAAAAAGCGATTAGAAAATAGGGTGATGGTAATACATAACAGAGCGGCGAACAGATAACCCTGGATATTTCCTCGCCATTTGTCACTTAGCGGCCGGCGTTCAGTCTCCTTTTCCCATGAGGTACTTTCATCCAGTGCAATGATAATCAGATCTAAATCAGGCCCTAACTTGCCTAAGCGTTCAGCAAAATCAGGGCGAATTTTACAGTTTAGCAGTCTCCACGTTTTATTTTGCTTACGACCAATAATAATTTTACCTAAGTTATGCTCGCGAGCATAATCTAAAATAGCTTTTTCTTCATTTGCATCAGCTAGGGTTGAGGTTTCTGCGCCTAAATCTTGCGCCAATTTTAGTGCTTTGAGAATAGCGCGTCGTTTCTCCTCAGCTATGGCATGTAATTTAGGGGTTTCTACATACACGGCATGCCAACTACAACCCAGCTTAGCGGCTAGTCTGGCTGCCGATCTAACCAATTTTTCATTTCCTATGTTGTGACCAATGCAAACTAATAAATTATCGTGAGTATGCCAAACTTGAGAGTAACCTTGGGTATCGCGGTACTCACGCATTTGATTATCGACACGATCGACGGTACGTCTTAGTGATAACTCTCTTAGGGCAATTAAGTTGCCTTTACGAAAGAAATGTTCAATTGCTCGTTCGGCTTGCCCGGCAATATAGACTTTTCCTTCATTCAGCTGTTGGCGCAGGTCGTCAGGTGGTAAATCGACTAAAACAATTTCACTGGCTTGGTCAAAAATATGATCAGGTACCGTTTCACGCACGCGAATACCGGTAATACTGCCGACAATATCGTTTAAACTCTCTAAGTGTTGTACGTTGATGGTGGTTAAAACATCAATACCGGCATCTAATAACTCTTCAACGTCTTGCCAGCGTTTAGGATGACGACTGCCATGCGGGTTACTAAAAGCTAATTCATCCATTAAAATAATGGCCGGGTGACGTGCTAAAGCACCGTCAATATCAAAGGTATTAATTTTACGTCCGTGGTAGCGGATCCGTTTTACTGGCAGTTGTGGCAAACCTTCCAATAACGCAGCAGTTTCTGATCGATTGTGCGTTTCTACCACACCAATGACAACATCAAGCCCTTGAGAGCGAAGCCGTTGGGCTTCTTGTAGCATTGCATAGGTTTTTCCTACTCCAGCGTAGGCGCCGAAGAAGATCTTTAAGTTGCCGCGAATTTTTTCATTGGCAATACTCAATAAATCTTCAGGGGTAGGGCGTTTCGGTTCCTGGCTCTCCATCTATCAACCTTATTGTATTTTTGCATTCTCAGATCGTTCAAGCACATCAAGAGCTATATTAAGTTTAAGCACATTAACGACAGGTTCACCTAAGAAACTAAAGAAAGGTCGTTCGGTGTTATCGGCAATTAAGTGTCTAATTTTATGTAAAGCGAGTCGGCGTACTTTAGCAACTCTAGCTGCTTGATAATATGCTGCACTTGGTGAAATATGAGGATCTAATCCACTGGCTGAAGCCGTTATCAGATCGACAGGAACGGCCACGTTATTTTGATTATTGAAAATTTTAATTTGTTGAGCACGAACAGCAAACTGTTTTTGCAATTCGGGATTATTGACCGCCAAGTTACTGCCACTCGAGGCTAATCCATTATAAGGGCTATCAGGCGTTGCTGACGGCCGCCCATGAAAATATTTAACATCAGTAATCGATTGGCCAATCAGTGCCGAACCAATAGTACGGTTATTCTTTTCAATCAATGAGCCTTTAGCTTGATAATTAAAGAAAGCATTTGATAAACCAGTGATAAATAATGGATAAACAATTCCGGTTGTGATAGTTAGAAAAATGAATAACACAAATGAAGAACGTAACACATTCATATTCAATACCTTATTAGGACATAAACAGGCTAAGCAGTAGATCAATCAGCTTGATACCAATAAATGGTATAACTAAACCACTTAATCCATAAATTACGGCGTAGTAATGCTATTGCACTCATCGGATGGTAACTAACACCTTTTAGCGCTAATGGGATCAGGGCAACAATAATTAATGCATTAAAAATAACTGCTGACAGGATCGCTGAAGAAGGCGAGTGTAATTGCATGATATTTAATATATTAAGCTGAGGATAGGTCACTGAAAAAGCGGTAGGAATAATGGCAAAATATTTGGCAATATCATTAGCAATACTAAAGGTTGAAAGAGAGCCTCTGGTCATCAACATTTGCTTACCAACATGAACGACTTCGATAAGCTTAGTTGGATTTGAGTCAAGATCGACCATATTACCGGCTTCTTTTGCTGCTTGAGTGCCAGAATTCATGGCAACAGCAACGTCAGCTTGTGCCAGTGCTGGCGCATCATTAGTACCATCACCTGTCATAGCAACCAGGCTCCCATCTGCCTGATATTGGCGGATCAATGCCAGTTTAGCTTCAGGGGTTGCCTCGGCCAGAAAATCATCAACCCGGCCTCAGCGGCAATGGCTGCAGCCGTCAAATGGTTATCACCGGTGATCATCACGGTTTTAATTCCCATCCGGCGCATTTCAGCAAAACGTTCTTTGATGCCTCCTTTTATAATATCTTTTAAGGCGACAACACCAAGAATTTGTTGATTCTCAACAACAACTAATGGTGTTTCCCCTTTACGGGCAACTTCTTCGACTAATTTTTCTGTTTCAGCTGGGACTCTGGCATGACTGGTTTCCAAATAACGACGAATAGAATCGGCTGAGCCTTTTCTGATCACTCGATCACCCACATTTACGCCACTCATACGTGTCATGGCAGAAAAGGGAACAAAAGTGGCATTTAATGCCTGTAGATCACGTTCACGTAAATTAAACAATTGCTTAGCTAAGATAACAATGCTACGTCCCTCTGGTGTCTCATCAGCCAGTGACGATAGTTGGGCAGCATCAGCCAGTTGTTGCTCTGAAACACCTTTAATGGGTAAGAATTTAGACGCTTGGCGATTACCTAAGGTAATAGTACCTGTTTTATCGAGCAATAAGACATCGACATCACCGGCAGCTTCTACAGCGCGTCCACTGGTTGCGATCACATTGGCGGCTAACATTCGGCTCATACCGGCAACGCCAATTGAAGAGAGTAATCCGCCGATCGTAGTCGGGATCAAACAAACTAATAACGCAATCAGTACCACAATAGAAATTGGGCTACCGCTACCATTGATTTCAGCGCTAAATAAACTGAAAGGATAGAGGGTTGAACAGATTAATAGAAAAATAATCGTCAATGCAGTTAATAGTATGATTAAGGCGATTTCATTAGGTGTTTTGCGTCGTTGAGCACCTTCAACCATCGAGATCATGCGATCAAGAAAAGTTTCACCAGGATTGACCGTACATTGGATAATTAACCAATCAGATAGTACCCGCGTTCCTCCCGTTACTGAAGAAAAATCACCGCCAGACTCCCTAATAACAGGGGCTGATTCACCGGTAATGGCACTCTCATCAACGGAAGCACCGCCTTCAAGTACTTCACCATCGCAAGGAATAATTTCGCCCGCTTCAACCAGTACGATATCGCCTTTTCTTATTTGATCAGAGTTAATTTTCTCTTTTGCTGCCTGATAATTGGCACTGGCTAAACGAGTAGTAATGCTTTGTTTTTTGACACCTTTAAGGCTAGCTGCTTGCGCTTTACTACGCCCTTCAGCCAATGCTTCGGCAAAATTAGCAAATAGAACGGTGAACCATAACCAAACCGCAATTATGCCGGTAAATAGCGTACTGTTGTCAACTGAAGGTGTGAATAATTGATAAAACCAAATTAATGTCGTTAATATACTACCGATATAAACGATAAACATAACTGGATTGCGCCACTGAATTTGTGGCGCACATTTTTTTATAGCGTCAAATGATGCTTGGTGGATCAATTTACTATCAAACAATAAGCTGATATTTTTGTTCATTTATATTCCCTTATTGGACGGAATGCCAAAGTTGTAAATGTTCAGCAATTGGCCCAAGTGCCAGGGCAGGCACAAAAGTGAGTGCGCCAATAACGAAAACAGTTAGTATTAACAAGCCAATAAAGAGTGGGCCATGAGTGGGTAATGTGGCAAAGCTCTCAGGCTGGCGCTTTTTCCTTACCATAATACCCGCAATAGCCATTACTGCAGTAATTAAGCCAAAACGACCGACAAACATAACAATACTCAACGTAATATTATAAAATAGGTTATTGCTATTTAATCCTGCAAAAGCGCTACCATTATTATTCGCAGCTGAGGAAAACGCATAAAGAACTTCACTAAAGCCGTGAGCGCCAGGATTTAAAATAGCACTGCGTCCTGCTTCGGTAAAAAGTGCCAGTGTTGTTCCTAGCAATGTTAAAGCGGGGGTGATTAAAATAGCGATAGCGGTTAATTTCATTTCCTGAATTTCGATTTTTCCCCCCAGATATTCAGGCGCTCGACCTATCATTAAACCAGCCAGGAAAACGGCTAGCATAACAAATAGTAGCATGCCATATAACCCGGAACCTACGCCACCAAATACCACCTCACCAAGTTGGATAAGCCACATTGGTATCATCCCGCCCAATGCAGTAAAAGAATCATGCATGGCGTTTACTGCACCGCAGGAGGTTGCTGTTGTGATGACAGCATAGAGTGCCGAATTTAAAATCCCAAAGCGACTTTCTTTACCTTCCAGATTAATATTACTGTTAGCACCTGAAAGCATCAATTGTGGGTTACCTTGCATTTCTGCGTAAACAACGATAGCGATAGCAAGAGTGAAAATGATCCCCATTGTCCAAATTAATGTTGTACCTTGCCGACTATCACCGACCACGTGGCCAAATGCAAAACAGAGTGCAGTGGGAATTAAAAGAATGGCAATCATTTGGCTAAAATTGGTTAACGCGGTAGGATTTTCGAAAGGGTGTGCTGAATTGGTGGCAAAAAATCCACCGCCATTAGTACCTAATAATTTGATTGCTTCCTGCGAAGCGACGGGTCCCATTGGGATAATTTGGTTTTGGTTTTGTAATGTTTCTACCACTAGATACGGCGAAAAATTTTGTAACACACCTTGGCTGACAAAAAATAAGGCAAAAATAATCGCCAGTGGTAGTAAAAGATAGAGTGTAATACGAGCAATATCTATCCAGGCATTGCCCAGCGTTTTTACCCCTTGGCGGGCAAAGGCGCGGATCAGCGCAAAAGCTACTGCAATACCGGTAGCAGCAGATAAGAAATTCTGTACCGTTAATCCCGTCATTTGACTAAAATAACTTAAGGTGTGTTCTCCACTATAGGCTTGCCAATTAGTATTGGTGATAAAACTAATTGCGGTATTAAGTGCAAGATCCCAATTTAGATTGACAAACTTTTGTGGATTGAGCGGTAGATTGTATTGATTGATTAATAGCAGAAAGAGAAATACTCCACCAATAACGTTAAACAGCAGTAGTGCAGTAACGTATTGTCGCCAATTCATTTCATGTATTTCACCGCCGGGTTTGCGCAACCGACAGCAACTCCATAAGCCGGATTCTATTTTGAAAACCCAGATCGGTAAATCACTTTCAATCAATAAAGCGATATAATTTCCTACAAATTTAGCGATAACAAGCAGGAGAATTAAAAAACAGGCAATTAATAAAGCACTACTTACCATTTAAAAATCCTCCGCATGAATAAGCGCATAAATCAAATAGAGAAATAATATTCCAATTAGAATGATCCCTGTGATAGAAAAGATGGACACAGTTTGTCTCCTCATGATTTTAATGTACTGAGCTTAAGTCTTTCAATGCAAAGAATCTGATAAAAAGTCTACTCATAGTGTAAAAATAGTATAAAAATACCAATATAATAGTTTGTCTGTTATTACTGTTATCGCTATTTTTTATTACAATAAATAAACCACAGTTAATATAATGTTTATTTATTGTAATAATGGCTGCTTTTTTATTGTTTAATAAGCAAATAAATTACGATATAAAGAAAAGTGCTGATAAAAACAGCAAAAAAGTGGTCTGATGAGTAGTAATGCTGGTTTTTATCAGATAAAATTTTCATTCATTACATAATATATCTCAATTGTTTATATCAATTGATAACTTTATAAGCAACTGTCTTGAACGTTAAAATTATGGAGAAACGTGATGGTACGACTCATTCCATTCTTCGTTCTTTCTGAGCATCGCGTTCAGGATAGTCAGCAGCTTGCGCATACAGGCGACCAGCGCCACTTTTTTGGCTTTTCCCGCTGCAAGCAGACGCATGTAAAAGGCTTTTATCACCGGATTAAAGCGAGTTGCTACAAGCGCGGCCATATAAAGTGCTGTTCGGACTCCGTCCCTTCCGCCAAATATGGTTCGCCGACCACGCATGGTACCCGAGTCCCGGTTTATGGGGGCAACGCCTACAAGCGCGCTAATAGCTCGCCTCGAGAGGCTGCCCAGTTCGGGAAGCTTCGCCAACAACGCAGCAACTGTCATGGTACCAACCCCTTTAATGCTGCTCAGCCTAGCGGCCAGATCCTTAAAGTGGTTCCTTATGTGGTTGTTCATATCCTCATCGATTCTGGCAAGTTCATCTTCCAGCGCCTTGATGATGATGTTGATGCTTTTTCTATTCTGTGGATGTGCGGTATACAGCCTATTACGTTCTGCCACCAACATTGTAATCAACTGGCGTCTGCGTACGACCATCGCAGCAAGAACCTGACGTTCTGCATTTGGCAGAGTCCGGATAAAGCGCTCTCGCTCCGGATGTCGATTAATAACCTCTGCCATTTGTGCAAGCACTTTGGCATCAATACGGTCAGTTTTTGCCAGATAGCCCATAGCGCGGGCAAAGTCTCGGGATTGTCTGGGATTAATCACAGTGACGTCAAAGCCTTCAGCCTGGAGCGAGCAGGCCACAGTAGCTTCAAGCCCGCCAGTTGCCTCCATCAGAACCAACACCACCGAATGCTTTCTCAATTCGGCGATAATGGCATCAAAACCGTCAGAGTCATTACTGACCGTAAACTGTGCAATATCACAGCTGGCTGCTATGTCCAGCGTTGCTTTAGAAACATCAATACCCACACAAAGTGGATTTGGCTGACTCATGATTACCCATCCTTGCAAATGCGTTATGGAGTACGGACAACTGTTCGGGTTTCAGATGAGTGGCTCAGTGTATGCGCCGGTCGCTAATTAACGGGCTTAAAACCCTAGGAGGAATCGGGCTGCATGCACCTTGCCAAATCTAATCGTAACTATTTTAAACCGTTTTCAAGATACAAGGAGGATCTTTATGTCTGAGTATCGTCAATACCCTTGGCATCAAGTTCTCTTGCGTCGTGTTGGTGTTGTATTATTAGGCATTGTGGCTTTTCCTATCATGATTTTTCGACATGATCGTAGTCGCTTTTATAGTTACCTACACCGCATGTGGCTAAAGACTAGTGATAAACCCGTTTGGTTGGCCAGCGCTGAAGATACCGAATCGATGAAGTAATTAATTGATTAAAAAAATAAAACGTCCTATTACTGGTTGTGATAGGGCGTTTTTGTTTTAAGCCGTTGTGAAACATATTTTTAAGTTTAATATTTAATAAAATAAATCAGTTTTACAAATAGGATAGTAAGTAATGCATAATATTGAATTAGAACAACTAATCAATACGCACTTGAATATTTATGAATATCAAGACTATGCGCCCAATGGTCTTCAGGTGGAAGGGCGCTCAGAGGTAAAAAAAATCGTGACCGGTGTGACTGCATCGCAAGCGTTACTTGATGAAGCGGTAAAATTAGCTGCAGATGCGATTATTGTTCATCATGGTTATTTTTGGAAAAATGAAGCCGCCGTTATTCTTAATATGAAGCGTAATCGATTAAAAACATTGCTTTGCAATGATATTAACCTTTATGGTTATCATTTGCCCCTTGATGCCCATCCCATTTTGGGAAATAACGCGCAGTTGGGGAATATCATGGGGGTTCGGTTTGAAAAGCTTATTTCGCCTTTATTGCCAATGGGTAGTTTTGCTCAACCGATAACGGCTGATGATTTAATGTCGCGTTTAACCAATAAGTTAGCTCGTCAACCCTTGTATTGTGGTGATAATGGTCCAAAAGAGATCAGTACCATTGCCTGGTGTACAGGGGGTGGACAAAATTTTATTCAACAAGCAGCCGAGGCAGGTGTTGATGCTTTTGTGACAGGTGAAGTTTCTGAGCAAACGATCCATATTGCCAGAGAAATGGGGATCCATTTTTATGCCGCAGGTCATCATGCAACGGAGCGATTTGGCGTTAAAATGTTAGGTGAATGGCTGCAAAAAGATTATGGATTTGAGGTGACTTTTATCGATATAGCCAATCCTGCCTAATTTTTGTAAAGATAAACACCAAGCCAGCTAAAAAGTATTAAAACCAAGGGTTATCACTAAATTGTGTCTTGTATTCTATATGATGATTGTTTATGCAAAATAAAATAGTAAGACACAGTTTATTTATCAATAATAATTAACTATTTTTTGGTTAAATCGCTATGAAAATCTCTTTGTTTATAGCCGGTATATAATTGACGGGGACGTGCTATTTTTAATTCTTCATCATGCATTTCGTTCCAGTGAGCAATCCAACCAATTGTACGAGCAATAGCAAAAATAACCGTAAACATGGTTGTTGGGATCCCTATTGCTTTTAAAATGATGCCAGAATAGAAATCCACATTGGGATAAAGTTTTTTCTCAATAAAATAGGGGTCATTTAGGGCTATATGTTCTAACTGCTTGGCGACTTCTAATATATTATCATTTAATTTAAGTTCTTTAAGTACTTCATCGCAGGTCTGTTTCATCACAGTTGCGCGGGGATCATAATTTTTATAAACCCGATGGCCAAATCCCATTAAACGGAAGGGATCATCTTTGTCTTTTGCCCGTTTGATAAATTTAGGAATATTTTCGACAGTTTGAATCTCTTCTAGCATGCGTAAACAGGCTTCATTGGCACCACCGTGAGCCGGCCCCCAAAGAGAGGCGATTCCCGCAGCAATACAAGCAAATGGATTAGCGCCAGAAGAACCAGCAGTTCTTACTGTTGAAGTTGATGCATTTTGTTCATGATCAGCATGCAGAATAAAAATGCGATCCATGGCCCGTTCTATGATTGGATTAACCTGATATTTTTCACAAGGTGTAGCAAACATCATATGAAGGAAATTCGCAGAATAAGAGAGGGAATTTTGTGGGTAAATAAAAGGTTGACCAATAGAGTATTTATAACACATTGCTGCAACGGTAGGCATTTTTGATAGTAACCTAAATGCCGCTATTTCACGATGACGCGGATTATTAACATCCAATGAGTCGTGATAGAAAGCCGCTAGTGCGCCGGTTACACCACAAAGGATTGCCATTGGATGAGAATCACGACGGAAACCTTGCAAAAGCCGAGTAATTTGATCGTGGATCATTGTATGTTCGGTGACAATTTTTTTAAAGTTGTCATAGTCGTTTTGTGAAGGTTTTTCACCGTAAAGTAGTATATAACAAACTTCTAAATAAGTAGAATTGGTAGCCAATTGATCAATAGGATATCCGCGGTGCAAAAGAATACCTTTATCTCCATCTATATAGGTAATTTTAGACTCGCAGGATGCGGTTGAGGTAAAGCCAGGATCGTAGGTAAAATAACCTTTGGAGCCTAATCCTCGGACATCAATTACATCGATCCCAAGTGTAGGGTTTAGTACTTCAAGCTCAATTTTTTCTGCATCTTTATCGACTAATTCTATAGTCTTTTTTTCTTTGCCTGCCATTACGGGTCTCCTCAGCGCTAAAACGCAATTTCCGACAACCATGAAAGCATGATAAAACGCTTAGAAATTGCATGATATTTCATTTATTAAAAGGCTTGAATCATGTTTTTAACGAAGTTTTTATCTAATAAAATTTTTTATTAACAATTCATAATCTATTCTGTTCCTTATATATTTTAAATTATACCAACAATAACATTAGGTTTTTTATGGATAACAATCTAGCATGTTTATTTTACATAATTTCTTCTTTTGTGTGGCGATAATCACTAATTAATTCAACTTAATCATATGTAAGATAAATGTTTGTTTCTTGTCAAATTACATTATCAATTTAATGACCGATGTTTAAATCGTGATCACACTCACTGTTCAAGCTAAATCTCTCCAAACATAATGTGTTGTAATTGTAATGGGCATGTGAAGGTCATATACTGCAAATGAGGTCTCCGGATTACCTTGTGGTAGGAGTACCCAGCGTTAATGAGTAACAACTTTTGCTAATATGTTAGGGATTAATTTATAAGCTGAGTTGTGCTTTGTTATCACGATCGCTGTTTGATTTCTGCTCCAGGTCCGGAGGTAGGAAAACAATAAAGAGCTGTGTGGGCATAAATTGTGAAAAAACAAAGACCTATCAATCTTCAATTGCAGACAATTCATTTTCCGATTACTGCAATAGCTTCGATTTTACATCGTGTCTCTGGCGTTATTACCTTTATTGCAGTCGGTATTTTGTTATGGCTGCTGGGATTATCGCTTTCTTCACTGGAAGGTTTTCAATATGCTACTGAAATTATGGGTAGCTTTTTTATAAAATTCATTATTTGGGGTGTCTTGACTGCACTAATATATCATATTTGTGGCGGTATTCGTCATATGCTAATGGATTTTGATTTTATCGATGAGAGTTTGTCTGTGGGACGTATTTCAGCGATAGTTGCGTTTATTATCACCGCTATTTTGTCGATCTTAGCGGGGGTTTTTGTATGGTAGTTAATGCATCAACATTAGGCCGCACTGGCACACAAGATTGGCTACTACTTCGTGCGTCAGCCATTATTATTGCCCTTTATACGTTTTATATTGTTAGTTTTATAGTCACAACTGATTTAAATTATACTGTTTGGCGGACTTTTTTTGCTTTTCCAATAACAAAAATTTTTACTATTTTAACGCTCATTTCCATATTAATACATGCCCGGATAGGTTTATGGCAAGTATTAACCGATTATGTTAAGTCAATCGCCTTGCGATTATCATTACAACTATTTTTTATTGTTATATTAATGACTTATTTGATTTATGGAACAATAGTAGTGTGGGGAGCGTAAATGAAATTACCTGTAAGAGAGTTTGATGCCGTTGTTATTGGTGCTGGTGGCGCTGGGATGCGAGCTGCGTTGCAAATTTCTCAGTTAGGTTTGTCATGTGCATTAATTTCTAAAGTTTTCCCGACACGTTCACACACCGTATCTGCTCAGGGCGGGATCACCGTTGCGTTAGGTAATACGCATGAAGATGATTGGCAATGGCATATGTATGATACTGTCAAGGGCTCTGATTATATAGGTGATCAAAATGCCATCGAATACATGTGCAAAACCGGACCTGAGGCCATACTAGAACTTGAGCATATGGGGTTACCATTTTCACGTTTAGACGACGGTCGTATTTATCAACGTCCATTTGGTGGCCAGTCAAAAAATTTTGGTGGTGAGCAAGCCGCTCGCACCGCGGCAGCAGCAGATAGAACTGGCCATGCCCTTTTGCATACTCTTTATCAACAGAATTTAAAAAACCATACCACGATTTTCTCCGAATGGTATTCACTTGACTTAGTTAAAAATCAGAATGGTGACATAGTCGGTTGTACCGCATTATGTATGGAATCCGGTGAGGTCGTTTACTTTAAAGCTAAAGCTACTATTCTTGCGACAGGTGGAGCGGGAAGAATTTATCAATCAACAACTAATGCCCATATTAATACCGGTGACGGTGTTGGCATGGCCGTCAGGGCAGGTGTGCCATTGCAGGATATGGAAATGTGGCAATTTCATCCAACTGGAATTGCTGGTGCGGGTGTATTAGTGACAGAGGGATGTCGGGGAGAGGGCGGCTATTTACTTGATAAAGATGGCGAACGCTTTATGGAGCGTTATGCGCCTAATGCAAAAGATTTGGCTGGCCGCGATGTTGTTGCTCGCTCAATTATGATAGAGATCCGTGAAGGAAGGGGATGTGATGGCCCCTGGGGACCACATGTTAAATTAAAACTGGATCATTTAGGTAAAGAAGTGTTGGAATCACGATTACCCGGTATTCTCGAATTATCCAGGACTTTTGCTCATGTTGATCCGGTTAAAGAACCGATTCCTGTTATCCCTACTTGTCATTATATGATGGGTGGGATCCCAACTAAAGTAACCGGACAGGCATTGATGTTTAATGAAAAAGGTGAAGATGTTGTGATCCCGGGATTATTTGCTGTTGGTGAAATAGCTTGTGTTTCCGTTCATGGAGCAAACCGTTTGGGCGGAAATTCATTGCTTGATTTGGTGGTATTCGGACGTTCTGCCGGTTTACATCTGAAAGAATCTTTACTGGAACAAGGCTCAATGCGGGATGCCAGTGAATCTGATATTGATGCGGCCTTAACGCGTTTAAATCGCTGGGATAATACACAAAGCGGTGAAGATCCGGTAGAAATTCGCAAAGCATTACAAGCCTGTATGCAACATAATTTTTCCGTTTTTCGTGAAGGCGATGCGATGGCTAAGGGCTTAGAAGAATTAAAGGTAATTCGTGAACGTTTGAAAAATGCCCGTTTGGATGATACTTCACGCGAATTTAATACCCAACGCATTGAATGTTTAGAGCTGGATAATTTGGTAGAAACAGCGTTTGCAACGGCAGAAGCGGCAAATTTTCGTACTGAAAGTCGGGGAGCACATAGTCGTTTTGACCACCCTGATCGTGATGATACAAATTGGTTATGTCATACGCTATATTTACCACAGTCTGGAACTATGACTCGCCGAGCAGTCAATATGCAACCTGAGTTACGTGATCCCTTCCCACCTAAAATACGTACTTATTAATGCGTGGCGTTAATAGTGTTGCGGAGAAAGTAGATTATGAAAATTGAATTTTCCATTTATCGTTACAATCCAGACGTCGATAATATGCCACGTATGCAAGACTACAGTTTGGAGATCGCTAAAGGGCGTGACATGATGTTGCTGGATGCTTTAATCCAACTAAAAGAAAAAGATCCTACTTTAGCATTTCGTCGTTCTTGTCGTGAAGGCGTTTGTGGTTCTGATGGATTAAATATGAATGGTAAAAATGGCTTGGCCTGTATTACTCCACTGTCAGCTTTGTGTCGTGATAAAAAAAAGGTTGTTGTGCGCCCATTGCCAGGCTTACCGGTTGTTCGAGATTTAATTGTGGATATGGCTCAATTTTATACTCAATATGAAAAAATTCGGCCTTACCTTATCAATGATGGCAAGAATTCACCAGCTCGTGAGTATTTACAGACTCCTGTACAACGAGAAAAATTGGATGGCTTATATGAGTGTATTCTTTGTGCTTGCTGTTCAACCTCATGTCCATCTTTTTGGTGGAATCCGGATAAATTTATTGGTCCTGCCGGTTTATTAGCTGCTTATCGTTTTTTAATCGATAGTCGGGATACCGAAACCGATAACAGATTAGATAATTTAAATGACGCTTTTAGTGTATTTCGCTGTCATAGCATTATGAATTGTGTCAGTGTTTGTCCAAAAGGTTTAAATCCAACTAAAGCTATTGGGCACATTAAATCGATGTTATTAAAGCGTAGTGCATAGTTTTGGCAAAAATTCCCGTAATCGAAATGTTACGGGAAATAAAAAATGGAAAACTATTATTTAAAATTGATATTTATTTTATGTGGTAAATTACAGAAGGAACCTTTAAAAACCGGTTGCGGTTTTTAAAGGTTCTTATAAATAAGGGGAATTTAATTAAGCGCTCCTTTATTAATAATCGTGCATAGAACACGTTCAAAGAATCTTTATTGAAACCGTCTATATAAAAAGCGGTATTGTTAACTACGACGAAAACTAAAGCCTATAAGCTTAAGGGATCACAATGCACAACGGCGTAATGAAGGACTGGCTAGATTCAAGTTTTCTAGCTGGTGCAAATCAGTCTTATATCGAACAGCTTTATGAAGACTATTTAATTGACCCTAATTCCGTTAATGCAGACTGGCGAGACTTTTTTAATAAACTACCAGGTGCAAGCTCCAACGGTGAATACTCCCATTCTCAAACACGTGAATATTTTCGTTCATTGGCGAAAGATTCTACACGTTATCAAACTTCGGTTAGTGATCCGTCTTTGGATGCGAAGCAAGTTAAAGTCCTCCAATTAATAAACGCCTTTCGTTTTAGAGGACATCAAAATGCAAATCTTGATCCATTAGAGCTTTGGAAACAAGAAACTGTACCTGATTTAGATCCTGCATTTCATGGTTTAACCGATGCTGATTTTGAAAAAACGTTTAATGTTGGTTCTTTTGCTATTGGCCAGGAAGCAATGAAATTAAGTGAGCTGTATACTGCACTGAAGCGTATTTATTGCGCTTCAATTGGTGCCGAATACATGCATATTACTATTACTGAAGAAAAACGTTGGATCCAACAGCGCCTAGAACTGGCAACGCCGGTTAGTCAACAATTTAGCAAACAAGAAAAGATCCGCTTCTTATCAGAATTAACTTCAGCTGAAGGATTAGAGCGCTATCTTGGGGCAAAATTTCCTGGTGCAAAACGTTTTTCTCTTGAAGGGGGTGATTCGCTCATTCCCATGTTAAAAGATTTGATCCGTTATGCAGGTCAACAGGATACGCGTGAAGTCGTATTGGGAATGGCGCACCGTGGGCGATTAAATGTTTTAGTTAACATTTTAGGTAAGCAACCAAAAGAGCTGTTTGATGAGTTTGCAGGTAAGCATAAAGATCATTTAGGTACTGGTGATGTTAAATATCATCAGGGCTTTTCTTCTGATTTTAAAACAGAAGGTGCTTTGGTTCATTTAGCCTTGGCTTTTAATCCATCACATTTAGAAATAGTTAGTCCAGTAGTCATCGGTTCTGTCCGTGCTCGTCGTGATCGTTTAGATGAAGGTCGTAGTAATATGGTACTGCCCATTACTATCCATGGTGATGCAGCGGTAACAGGCCAGGGAGTTGTTCAGGAAATGCTGAACATGTCTCAGGCTCGTGGTTATGAGGTTGGCGGTACAGTGCGGATCGTGGTTAATAATCAGATAGGTTTTACCACATCCAATCCTAAAGATGCACGTTCAACACAATATTGCACTGATATCATGAAAATGGTGCAAGCACCTATTTTTCATGTTAATGCCGATGATCCAGAAGCGGTTGCTTTTGTTACTCGATTGGCACTAGATTTTCGCAATAAATTTAAACGCGATGTGGTCATTGATTTAGTTTGCTATCGTCGCCATGGTCATAATGAGGCGGATGAGCCGAGTGCTACCCAACCAATTATGTATCAAAAAATTAAAAAACATGCGACACCGCGTAAAATTTATGCGGATAAATTGATAGCGGAAAAGACAGTTACTAGCGACGAAGTAACAGAAATGGTTAATCTTTACCGTGATAAGTTAGATCACGGTGATTGTGTCGTTGATGAATGGCGTCCAATGGGAACTGACTATTCGGTCTGGAAACCCTATTTAAATCATGAATGGAATGATGCTTACCCTGCTAAAGTTAAAAAGAAACGACTACAAGACTTAGCTAAACGTTTAAGTACTATTCCGGCAGAGATTGTCATGCAGCCTCGGGTTGAAAAAATTTACAGTGATCGCCTGGCAATGGCGAACGGTAAAAAATTGCTCGATTGGGGAGCAGCAGAAACTTTGGCTTATGCAACATTAGTTGATGAAGGGATACAAGTTCGTTTATCAGGTGAAGATGCCGGCCGAGGTACTTTTTTTCATCGTCATGCTGTTATTCATAATCAAACTAATGGTTCAGTTTACGTCCCGCTGGCTAATATACGTGAAAATCAAGGAATATTTGACGTCTGGGATTCCGTTTTGTCTGAAGAAGCGGTACTTGCTTTTGAATATGGTTATGCATCAGCCGAGCCACGGGTTTTGACTATTTGGGAAGCTCAGTTTGGTGATTTTGCTAATGTGGCGCAAGTAGTTATCGATCAGTTTATTAGTTCTGGTGAACAGAAATGGGGGCGATTGTGTGGATTGGTGATGCTGTTACCCCATGGTTATGAAGGACAAGGTCCAGAGCACTCCTCAGCCCGTTTAGAGCGTTATTTACAATTATGTGCGGAACAAAATATGCAAGTCTGTGTTCCGTCTACTCCAGCTCAGGTCTACCATATGCTCCGTCGTCAGATATTTCGTAATATGCGACGTCCATTGATTGTTATGTCACCCAAATCATTACTGCGTCATCCTCTTGCGGTTTCTAGTTTGGAAGAGTTAGCAAATGGTGAATTCCAGCCGATAATTAATGAAATTGATCCCATAGATGCGAAAAAGGTCAAACGTGTCGTTTTATGTTCAGGTAAAGTTTATTATGATCTACTTGAACAACGTCGTGAAAACAAACAAAAAAATATCGCTATCGTTCGTATTGAACAATTATACCCATTTCCCCATAAAGATTTAGAAACTACGCTCAAGCCTTATGCGCATGTTCGCGATTTTGTCTGGTGTCAAGAGGAACCTCTCAATCAGGGGGCATGGTACTGTAGTCAGCATAATATTCGGGAAGCAATTCCAAAAGGTTCATTATTAAGTTATGCGGGACGCCCCGCATCTGCTTCACCAGCCGTAGGCTACGCGTCTGTTCATCAAGAACAGCAAAAAGCATTGGTTGATGATGCACTAAAAATAAATAAATTAAAGGATAGAAAATGAGTAACATAGAAATTCTTGTTCCTGATCTTCCTGAATCTGTTGCAGATGCTACAGTTGCAACTTGGCACAAGAAACCAGGTGATCGGGTAGAGCGTGATGAAGTGTTAGTGGAAATTGAAACGGATAAAGTTGTACTTGAAGTACCAGCAGCAGATTCAGGTATTCTGGAATCAATTTTAGAAGAAGAGGGAGCTACTGTTTTATCAAAACAGCTATTGGGTCGCATACATCTTAGTGATAGTACCGGGATTCCGGCTGAGGTAAAAGAGACTACTGAGTCAGCACCAGCGAAACGCCAGACTGCTAGCCTTGAGGAAGAGAGTCATAGTGCACTAACACCGGCTGTCCGTCGTTTAATTGCAGAACATGATTTAAACCCGAGCAATATCAAAGGTAGCGGCGTAGGTGGGCGTATAACGCGTGATGATGTTGAGAAATATATTAAAAACCAATCAACAGCAAGCGAAAATAGATCGATTAAGCAACAGAATGACGCATCTACAACGCCATCATCAACTTCTTCTCATCGAAGTGAAAAACGGGTACCAATGACGCGTTTGCGTAAGCGTATAGCAGAGCGTTTACTGGAGGCAAAAAATAATACTGCCATGTTGACTACCTTTAATGAAGTTAACATGAAGCCTGTTTTTGATTTGCGTAAACATTATGGTGAAAGCTTTGAAAAGCGGCATGGTGTGCGTTTGGGTTTTATGTCTTTCTATGTGAAAGCAGTTGTTGAAGCCTTAAAGCGTTATCCTGAAGTGAACGCATCGATTGATGGTTCAGATGTGCTTTATCATAGTTATTTTGATATTAGTATTGCTGTTTCCACACCTAGAGGTTTAGTTACACCAGTATTACGTGATGCAGATGCGCTTAGCATGGCAGAAATTGAAAAGCGTATTAAAGAGTTGGCAGTTAAGGGGCGTGACGGCAAATTAACGGTTGAAGAATTGACCGGTGGAAACTTCACTATTACTAACGGTGGTGTTTTTGGCTCTTTAATGTCAACTCCGATCATTAATCCGCCGCAAAGTGCAATTTTAGGTATGCACGCAATCAAAGATCGGCCGATGGTAGTTGATGGTAAAATCGAAATCTTGCCAATGATGTATTTAGCACTTTCTTATGATCACTGTTTAATTGATGGACGTGAGTCTGTTAGCTTCTTGGTGACAATAAAGGACATGTTGGAAGATCCGGCTCGTTTATTGTTAGACGTCTAGATAACCAATTTAGAGTGAAGTTATTTACTCAGTCTGGAGCAAAGCTTGGTTAATTTTTTATTGACCAATGTTTAAATAAAAATATATAGAGAATTGTTAACTCTCTGTCAGGCTAAATTATGGATAGTGCATCATGAACTTACACGAATATCAGGCAAAACAACTGCTTGCGCATTATGGTTTGCCAGTACCGACAGGTTATGCTTGTAAAACAGCAAAAGAGGCAGAAGAAGCAACAACAAAATTGGGTAATAGTCCTTGGGTTGTAAAGTGTCAGGTACATGCTGGTGGTCGAGGCAAAGCGGGTGGCGTAAAAGTTGTTAATAATCGCGACGAAATCCGGTTATTTGCTGAAAAGTGGTTAGGAAAACGATTAGTGACTTACCAAACCGATTCCCATGGACAGCCCGTTAATCAAATTTTGGTAGAAGAAGCAACGGATATTGATAAAGAGCTTTATTTAGGTGCGGTGATAGATCGCGCCTCTCGTCGAATTGTCTTTATGGCATCGACTGAAGGTGGGGTCGAAATTGAAAAAGTTGCAGCAGAGACACCAGAACTTATTCATAAGGCTATTATTGATCCATTAACCGGCCCTATGCCTTATCAAGGACGCGAGCTTGCTTTTAAGCTAGGTTTGAGCGGCAAACAAGTCCAGCAGTTTACCCAAATATTTATCGGATTAGCGACAATTTTTCTCGAGCGTGATCTGGCTTTAATCGAGATTAATCCTCTCGTGATAACTAAGCAAGGGGATTTAATCTGTCTGGATGGCAAGCTTAGTGTGGATAGCAATGCACTATATCGCCAAGTAGAATTAAAGGAGATGTGTGATATTTCTCAGGAAGATCCCCGTGAAGCCCATGCGTCGGAGTGGGAATTAAACTATGTTGCTTTAGATGGCAATATTGGTTGTATGGTTAATGGTGCCGGTTTAGCTATGGGAACCATGGACATTGTGAAGTTACATGGCGGTGCTCCAGCTAATTTTCTTGATGTGGGTGGTGGGGCAACTAAAGAACGTGTAGCAGAAGCATTTAAAATTATCTTATCTGATGAAAATGTTAAAGCTGTTTTGGTCAATATTTTTGGTGGTATTGTTCGCTGCGATTTGATTGCTGATGGTATTATTGGAGCAGTTAAAGAAATTGGGGTAACAGTCCCGGTCATTGTTCGTCTTGAAGGCAATAATGCTGAGCTTGGTGCGCAAAAGTTAGCGGATAGTGGCCTAAAAATTACTGCTGCAACCAGCTTGACCGATGCGGCAGAAAAAGCAGTAGCAGCAGCGGAGGCGAAATAAGTAATGTCTATTTTAATTGATAAAAATACTAAAGTTATCTGCCAGGGATTTACAGGTAGCCAAGGAACTTTTCATTCAGAGCAGGCAATTGCTTATGGGACAAAAATGGTCGGTGGTGTAACGCCAGGTAAAGGTGGAACAACACATTTAGGATTACCTGTTTTCAATACAGTCCGTGAAGCTGTACAAGCAACAGGTGCAACCGCATCGGTTATTTATGTTCCTGCTCCATTTTGTAAAGATTCGATTCTTGAAGCTATCAATAGTGGTATCAAACTGATTATTGCCATTACCGAAGGGATCCCCACGTTAGATATGCTAACGGTGAAAGCAAAGCTAGATGAAACTGGGGTAAAAATGATAGGACCGAACTGTCCAGGTATTATTACCCCGGGTGAATGTAAGATTGGTATCCAACCTGGACATATTCATAAATCGGGTAAAGTAGGTATTGTATCGCGCTCTGGTACATTAACTTATGAAGCCGTTAAGCAGACAACTGATGCAGGATTAGGACAATCTACTTGTGTTGGTATTGGTGGTGATCCTATTCCGGGTTCAAATTTTATTGATATATTGAAACTATTCCAGGCAGATCCCCAAACTGAAGCTATCGTTATGATTGGTGAAATTGGTGGTACAGCGGAGGAAGAAGCGGCCACTTATATTAAACAACATATAACAAAACCGGTCGTTGCTTATATTGCCGGCGTAACAGCACCAAAAGGTAAGCGTATGGGGCATGCTGGCGCCATCATTGCTGGTGGCAAAGGTACTGCGGATGAAAAGTTTGCTGCATTAGAAGCAGCAGGTGTAAAAACTGTCCGTAGCTTAGCTGAGATTGGTGAAGCTGTTAAGCAATTAGTGACTAGTAAATAACTTGATTTCGACTATGATTAGTAAAAGCCACTCATAGATAGTGGCTTTTTTTATGTTTAGGCCGTGAGTAATGCTGGTAAACTTGATTTTTTCGATATTAAAAGTGGCATTATGTGGATTAAAAATATCCTATTGATGGTTTTTTTAATAGCGTTTTGGCGAGTTTTCCCAAGTCAACAACAAGTACATGGTTAAAATGAATTATTGCCTATTTTCTTGGCATGAACAAAACAATAAACAGCTATTTAATATATTGATGACTTTAATAAAAATTGATTTAAATCAAACAATAAAATAGGTTTTATTTATTTTTTCGATGAAATTGATCGTTGATCAAATTTAGTCAGTATTTAAATGTAGCGGTATGTTGATTTAATCGCAAAATTTCAATCTTAATCGTATTAAATCTATTTATTATAAGTGTATATAAGCGTACTATTATTAAGATGTTTGTTGTATTTTGATAAATTTTTTATCGTTATTTTAAGATGTATAAAGCTGGTAGTTATGAGGCTTTCATCTTTTGCATTATGAAAGTCAGGTCGCCGCAAGTCGGTGTCTTCCTGCTAGGAGCAAGGAGTCAAGATGTTTGATATTGTCGAACTGTCCCGGTTACAGTTTGCCTTAACTGCAATGTATCATTTCCTGTTTGTACCATTAACACTTGGTATGTCGTTTTTACTAGCGATAATGGAAACGGTGTATGTCATTTCAGGTAAACAGATATATAAAGATATGACAAAATTCTGGGGTAAGTTATTTGCTATTAACTTTGCCTTAGGTGTTGCAACAGGTTTGACCATGGAATTCCAATTCGGGACTAACTGGTCATATTATTCACATTATGTTGGTGATATTTTTGGTGCGCCATTGGCAATTGAAGGATTAATGGCGTTCTTCCTGGAGTCAACATTTGTTGGTTTATTTCTTTTTGGCTGGGATCGTTTAAGTAAAACCCAACATTTAGCTAGCACATGGCTGGTTGCGTTAGGTTCTAATTTCTCTGCGCTGTGGATCTTAGTTGCTAATGGTTGGATGCAAAACCCGATTGCGTCTGATTTTAACTTTGAAAGCATGCGGATGGAAATGCTCAGTTTTTCAGAATTAGTTTTAAATCCCGTGGCACAAGTTAAATTTGTTCATACCGTTGCCGCTGGCTATTGTACAGGTGCCATGTTCGTCTTAGGCATCAGTGCTTATTACTTACTTAGAGGCCGTGATCGACCTTTTGCTAAACGCTCTTTCGCAATAGCGGCAAGCTTTGGTATTGCTTCAGTACTATCTGTTATTGTTTTGGGTGATGAATCTGGCTATGAAATGGGTGATGTTCAGAAGACCAAGTTAGCCGCCATTGAAGCTGAATGGGAAACCCAACCGCCGCCGGCTTCATTTAATCTTATTGCTGTGCCAAATAGCGAAAAAATGAAAAATGAATTCGCAGTAGAAATTCCATGGTTAATGGGAATTATCACTACCCGTTCTATTGATACCCCGGTTTTGGGTTTAAAAGATTTAATGACGCAACATGAAGTTCGTATCCGCAATGGTATGAATGCCTATGCTCTGTTAAAAAAATTACAAGCTGGTGATAATGATCCTGCTATACGAAAAGCATTTGATGCGAATAAAAAAGATCTTGGTTATGGATTGTTGTTAAAGCGCTATACACCTAATGTTATTGATGCCAGCGAAGAACATATTAAAGCGGCCGCTAAAGATAGTATTCCTAAAGTCGGGCCTCTATTCTGGGCATTTCGCATTATGGTGGCTTGCGGTTTCTTAATGTTACTTATTTTTGCTTTATCATTCTGGTCTGTTATTCGTAACCGCATTGGTGAGAAAAAATGGCTTTTACGTTTAGCCATGTTTGGTATTCCATTACCATGGATTGCCGTTGAAGCAGGTTGGTTTGTTGCTGAATATGGTCGTCAACCGTGGGCAATTGGTGAAATTTTACCGACAGCGGTTGCACATTCATCATTAAGTAGTGCAGATCTACTTTTCTCGATGGGGCTAATATGTGGTCTGTATACTTTGTTCTTGGTTATTGAATTGTTCCTAATGTTCAAATTTGCACGTAAAGGGCCGAGTAGTCTTAAAACAGGTCGTTATCATTATGAGCAACAAAATATTTCAGCCCAAGACGCTTAGTAAACAGGAGTCCATTCATGTTTGATTATGAAGTTCTAAGATTTATATGGTGGCTACTGATTGGTGTGTTGCTGATCGGTTTTGCCGTGACCGATGGTTTTGATATGGGTGTTGGTATCTTATTGCCATTTATGGGAAAAACTGATACTGAGCGTCGGATCATGATCAATTCAATCGCACCTCATTGGGATGGTAATCAGGTTTGGTTAGTAACTGCTGGTGGTGCACTATTTGCGGCTTGGCCGATGGTTTACGCTGCGGCATTCTCAGGTTTTTATGTTGCCATGATATTAGTCTTGGCTGCACTATTTTTCAGACCGGTAGGTTTTGATTATCGTTCTAAGCTTGAAAATTCCAAATGGCGCAATATGTGGGATCGTGGCATATTTATTGGTAGCTTTGTTCCTCCTTTGATCATTGGTGTTGCTTTTGGTAATTTACTACAGGGCGTTCCTTTTACAGTTAATGACCTATTGTATTTGAATTATACCGGGACTTTCTTTGGTTTACTCAATCCTTATGGCTTATTAGCAGGCATTATTTCTATTATGATGATAATCACCCAAGGCGCGACTTATCTCCAAATGCGCACGCTAGGTGAATTACATCTACGTTCACGTAATATCACTTATATCACCGCCTTTTTCACCTTAATTACTTTTGCTGGAGCTGGTTTTTGGTTGATATATGGAATTGATGGTTATGCGATTAAAAGTACAATCGATACCTACGCTGTTTCTAATCCGTTACATAAAGAAGTAGCAAAAGAAGCAGGGGCATGGTTGGTTAATTTTAATAATAATCCAGGACTATGGACATTACCGGCACTTGGCTTATTTTTTCCAATACTGACTATCCTATTTACCAAGCTTGATAAAGCAGGATGGGCATTTTTATTTTCATCACTGACAATTGCTTGTATTATTTTAACTTTCGGTATTAGTATGTTCCCATTCATTATGCCTTCAAATATACAGCCTAATGCCAGTTTGACGATTTGGGATGCCACGTCGAGCTTATTTACATTGCAAGTGATGACAGTTGTTGCCATCATTTTTGTGCCAATTATATTGGCGT
Source organism: Arsenophonus endosymbiont of Crataerina pallida (assembly GCF_964020125.1). Lineage (NCBI taxonomy): Bacteria > Pseudomonadati > Pseudomonadota > Gammaproteobacteria > Enterobacterales > Morganellaceae > Arsenophonus > Arsenophonus endosymbiont of Crataerina pallida. The sequence continues at coordinate 2,781,779 of NZ_OZ026540.1, forward strand.
ATACTACCTGGTGTTATTACAAAATGTTTGGTCGAATTGACAAAACGCATATTGAAAATAACAAACATTCATTATATTAAGGAGCGAATGGCATGTGGTATTTTGCTTGGATTTTAGGAACGCTTCTTGCCTGTAGTTTCGCTGTCATTGCAGCTCTGGCTATCGAACAGGTTGAGGCTAATGCTGCTAACAAAGCTAAACATACTGGTGAATGATAATGGTAGATAAAATCTACTCATCAATGCATAAGGGTCCGTTTCGGATCCTTATTCTCTTTATGGCATTTGCCATGGCTTTTTGTGTGATCTGGGATCCAACCTTATTTGCCTCAAATACCAGTTCTCTTGCTATATGGCAGGGGTTATTGCTTATTTGGGCAACATGTAGTGGGATAATTTTTGGTATTGGGTTTTTACCTAAAAATGCGTTTTGGCGTTATCTTTTTCATCCTTTACCTGCTGTTTTGATCCTAGCTTGTGGACTATTTTATTTCTTTCGTATTAGTTTCATTTCATAAGATAAGTTTATATTTCACTATTTTTTTGTAACTTTATTTATAAATCATTCCAATAGATGATTCACTTAAGTATAGTGACGGGTAATTTATTGATAGCAAGGGGAGTAAAAATATGCTGTTTTGCTGGCCTATCCGTATTTATTATGAGGATACTGATGCGGGAGGTGTAGTTTATCATGCTCGTTATGCGCATTTTTTTGAACGTGCGAGAACGGAAATGTTGCGAGAAAAAGGATTTGAACAGCAGAAATTACGAAAAGAAAATTTAGCTTTTGTCGTACGTAAAATGACAATTGACTATTTACACCCCGCTAAATTGGATGATTTATTGACCGTTGAAACCGCAATTAGCTATGTTCAACTTACATCATTGGCTTTTTTTCAACGGTTAATTAATCAGCAAGGGAAAGAAATTTGCACAGCAGAAATAGTTATTGTTTCAATTGATACATTTAAAATGAAGCCAACTAGGCTTCCTGAGTCTATTGTCGCGGAGTTTAAGCAGTGACTGACATGAATATCTTAGATTTATTCTTAAAAGCGAGTTTTTTGGTTCAACTTATCATGTTGATTCTAATAGGATTCTCTATTGCTTCTTGGGCAATTATTATTCAACGAAGCAAAATTTTAAATGCCGCAACCCGAGAAACGGAAGCTTTTGAGGATCGTTTTTGGTCTGGTATTGAGCTATCGCGTCTCTATAAAGAATGTCAGGATCGGCGTGATGCATTAACGGGAGCAGAACAGATTTTCTATTCTGGATTTAAAGAGTTTGCTCGTTTACGTCAAGCCAATCTTCATACACCAGAAGCGGTGATGAATGGTGCTTCTAGAGCTATGCGAATATCGATGAATCGTGAGTTAGAATCATTAGAGACGCATATTCCCTTTTTAGGTACTGTAGGATCAATGAGCCCCTATATTGGATTATTTGGTACCGTTTGGGGAATTATGCATGCTTTCATTGCATTAGGCTCGGTTAAACAGGCAACATTACAAATGGTCGCCCCGGGTATTGCTGAAGCGTTAATTGCAACGGCAATCGGCTTGTTTGCGGCCATTCCAGCTGTGATGGCATATAACCGACTAAACCAGCGGGTCAATAAATTGGATCAAAGTTATGACAATTTTATGGAAGAATTTTTAGCCATCCTGCATCGTCAAGCTTTTGCTTCTGAAAAGCAATAAATGCGGAGAACAGAAAGATGGCACGGACTCGACATAGGCGTGAACTGAAATCTGAAATTAACATCGTTCCTTTATTGGATGTACTGTTAGTATTGTTATTGATTTTTATGGCAACGGCGCCGATTATCTCGCAAAGTGTGAAAGTGGAATTACCCGATGCGACTCAATCAAAAATTGTGTCAGGTAGTGATAATCCACCGATTATTCTTGAAGTCTCTGGAGTAGGGCAATACAGTGTCATTATTGATGGCCATCGAGAAGAGCTTTTACCGCCAGAACAGATTGCAGCAATAACAAAAGCCGCATTGGCAAAAAATCCGCAGGCCATTTTTTTAATTGGTGGCGCTAAAGATGTACTATACGAAGAAGTTATTAAAGCGCTGAATATACTTCATCAAGCTGGCATCAAATCGGTTGGTTTTATGACTCAGCCTATTTGATGTAATTGCATAATTACTTGTTTGGAAATCTGTTGTGAGAAAGACAAAAGAGCAAAAAAATAAATTGAGTCGCTCTGTGGTACTCTCTATTATATTCCACGTTTTGTTATTTGGTTTTATTATTTTGGGTTCATTGGATGAAATTATTAAGCTTGGTGGCGGTGGTCAAGGCGGTGAAGTGGTTGATGCGATCATGGTTGATCCCGGCGTAGTAATAGAACAGTATAACCAGCTGCAACGGCAGCAAAATAGTGCCAAACAAGCCGATGCTGAGCGAAAAAAACGTATTCAACAGCAAGAAGAAGAACTCCGAAAACAGCAGGAAGAAGAACAAAAACGCTTAAAAATGGTTGAAGAGGAGCGTATAAAAATAGCAAGAGAAGCCGAGCAGCAACGCAAGCAAGCAGAAGAAGCGGCGCAGAAAGCCAAGGAGCAACAGAAAATTGCTGAAGAAGCGGCGGCTAAAGCTAAAGCAGAACAAGAACGGCTAATAAAAGAGCAGGCAGAGGCGAAAGCTGAAGCTCAAGCTAAAAAAGAAGCTGAAATAGCTAGGGCTAAAGCACAAGCAGAGGCAAAAGAAAAAGCCGCTAAGGCGCTGGCAGCTAAGAAAAAAGCAGATGCGGCTAAACAGGCTGCTACGGTTGACTCTCTGCTTGGTGGATTAACTGCCCAACAACCAACTCAGCAAACGGGAGGTGCAGCAGCAGCGGGTCAAGGAGGAAATAGAAAAAGCGGGGCATCCAGTTCGGATGTGGCTAATTATGCAGGTAAGATCAAAGCCGCAATTGAAAGCAAATTTTATGATGCTGATATTTATCGCGGTAAAACATGCGAATTAAGCATAAAACTCGCTCCTGACGGCATGTTAATTAGTATTGCAGCTAAAAGTAATACAGCAAATGATCAACCACTCTGTGACGCAGCGATACGTGCAGCCAAAACAGCGACAATGCCTAAACCGCCTAGTCGTAGTATTTATGATGCATTTAATGAACAGGGAAGTACTTTAGTATTCAAGCCTTAGTTAATGAATGTTATGAATAGTATAAGGCTAGGAAAATTAACAAAAGTTTTTCAGTTATCTGGTTTTGTGCATTCACCTTTGTTAATATTCAAATTAATTATTACGGACGTGGATACGTGATAAGGGAGAAAAAATGAAGCAGGCATTTAAATTATTATTAGGTTTTCTAATATTATGGGCGGCATGTGCTCAGGCAGAAATTCGGATTGAAATTACCCAAGGTATCAATACTGCACAGCCTATTGCTATTGTGCCTTTTAAATGGACTGGAACTGGTACTTTACCCGATGATGTAGGACAAATTGTTGCTGCAGATTTACGCAATAGCGGTAAATTTAATCCTATTGATCCCAGTCATATGCCTCAACAACCAACTACCGCATCGGAAGTCACACCGAATGTTTGGACGGCATTAGGTATTAATGCAGTTGTTGTTGGTCAGGTACAACCGGCTGCTGATGGTCAGTACATTATTAGTTATCAACTGGTTGATGTGGTGAATTCTCCTGGCGCAGTATTGACGCAAAACCAATTAAAAGTGGCAGCCAAATGGCTACGCTATGCGGCACATACTATTAGTGATGAAGTCTTAGCTAAATTAACCGGTATTCGAGGTGCATTTCGTACACGTATCGCTTACGTGGTTAAAACTAATGGTGGAAAGTTTCCTTATGAATTAAGGGTCTCAGATTATGATGGTTATAATCAATTTACTGTCCACCGCTCGCCTGAACCGCTGATGTCGCCAGCTTGGTCGGCTGATGGTGAAAAATTAGCTTATGTAACCTTTGAAAGTGGTAGTTCAGCATTAGTTATGCAAACGTTAGCGACAGGCGAAGTCCGCCAGATTGCTGCTTTCCTGCGTCATAATGGTGCTCCTACCTTCTCCCCCGATGGAAGCAAGCTTGCTTTTGCCCTGTCAAAGAGCGGAAGTTTAAATCTTTATGTAATGGACTTGGCCAGTGGTCAAACTCGCCAAATAACAGATGGTCGTAGTAACAATACTGAACCTAGTTGGATGCCAGACAGCCAAACGCTGATTTATACTTCTGATCAAGCAGGGCGTCCACAAATATACAAACTAAATATTAATGGTGGTGTGCCAGAGCGTATTACTTGGGAAGGCAACCAAAACCAGGATCCAAGCGTCAGCCCTGATGGTAAATTTATGGTAATGGTCAACTCGAGTAATGGTAAACAGCACATTGCTAAACAGGATCTGGCAACGGGTAACGTTGAATATTTGACGGATACGTTTCTGGATGAAACGCCGAGTATCGCACCTAATGGTACTATGGTAATTTATAGTGCCTCACAAGGATTAGGTACTGTATTACACCTGGTGTCAACGGATGGGCGTTTCAAAGCGCGTCTACCGGCGACTGATGGAAAGGTTAAATTTCCTGCCTGGTCGCCGTATTTGTGATGCATAATAATAAGTATGGCAATAATAATTAAAGGATCGAACAAGATGCAATTGAATAAAGTGCTTAAAGGGCTAATGTTAGCGTTACCTATGATAGCCGTTGCAGCATGTAGCTCAAAAAAAGGCAATGACAAAACGGGTGCTGAAAACAATGTAGCAGATAGCAATGCTAGCTTGACAGCTGAGCAACTTGCTAGTCAGCAAATGCAAGAATTGCAAAGTAACAACATTGTTTACTTTGGTTTTGATAAGTATGATGTTACCCCAGAATATGCACAGCTGTTAGATCAACATGCAACTTTCCTACGCGGTAACCCTTCAGTTAAGATTACTGTGGAAGGGCATACTGATGAAAAGGGTACACCAGAGTATAATATTGCACTTGGTGAGCGCCGTGCTAATGCTGTGAAAATATATTTGCAGAGTAAAGGCGTAAACGGTGAGCAAATTGCTATCGTATCTTATGGTAAGGAAAAATCGGCTATACAAGGTAATGACGAATCGGCATATGCCAAAAATCGTCGTGCGATACTTGTGTATTAAGAGTATTATATGAACAGTAACTTCAGACATCTTTATTTGAGTCTGTCGTTATTGGTTGGCGTAGCGGCTCCAGTAGTCGCTACCGCCCAAGCGCCAATCATTAATGTCGGCTCAGGTTCTACAAGTGATCGTCTAATGCAAATTGAGACAGCGGTCAATTCTCAAGGGCAGTTATTATATAAAATTCAGCAGCAGTTATCGGATGCTCAGCGGGACATTGATACATTGCGTGGTCAAATTCAGGAAAACCAATATCAATTAAGTCAAGTTATTGAGCGGCAAAAAGATCTCTATACGCAGTTGGATTCATTGACGACTGGTGCAAATAAAGTCAAGGCAAGTATCGACAGTAGTAATAATGCTGTTGTCACGGCTAAACCAGCGAATGAAAAAGCTGAGTATGATGCAGCCGTTGCACTTGCAATAAAGAGCAAATCTAAACTGCAGATTGCGCAGGCAATTAGTTCTTTTCAGCATTTTATCAAAACTTACCCTAAATCTAATTATCAGCCTAATGCGAATTATTGGCTTGGACAATTAAATTATAATCAGGGAAACAAAGATGATGCGGCTTTTTATTTTGCTACCGTTGTTAAAAATTACCCTAATTCAGCCAAAGGGGCAGAATCTCTTTATAAAGTAGGGTTACTGATGCAAGAAAAAGGGCAAAATGATAAAGCACGTGTTGTTTATCAACAGGTGATTAAAGCATATCCTAGTAGCCCTAGTGCGAAATTGGCAGAAAAGAAATTAGCGTCACTCTAATGAATAACCCCGAAGTATTTATTGCTATCTATTTCGGGGATAATTGTATGATTAATAAACATTTAAATGCTTTCGGTAAAAAAAACATTGCACCCTTAGCAAAAATAAGTAATATACTCCGCCATCACCTCAGGTAACTTCAGATGGGTCGTTAGCTCAGTCGGTAGAGCAGTTGACTTTTAATCAATTGGTCACAGGTTCGAATCCTGTACGACCCACCATCTAACAATATCTTGTTACTTTCCAAAGAAACAGAAATAACACATAGCACTGTGAGTACAGGATGAGAAGCTGTGTAGGTTCGAGCCGAGCGAAGCGAGACAGCGTTGTGCGAAGTACAACGACCCGAAGGGCGAGGCCGTAGGCCGAGTTATCCTGTACGACCCACCATCTAATAATATCTTGTTACTTTCCAAAGAAACGGAAATAACACATAGCACTGTGAGTACAGGATGAGAAGCTGTGTAGGTTCGAGCCGAGCGAAGCGAGACAGCGTTGTGCGAAGCACAACGACCCGAAGGGCGAGGCCGTAGGCCGAGTTATCCTGTACGACCCACCATCGAAAGATATTCGGACTATTTCTGTCAAAAGCTAATTTCATGTTATCTGTTTTATTTTACTGTACATACAGAATATAGATGAAAAATAGTATTCATTTTTAATACAACCAAATGGATAAATAGGTTATTGAGAACAATTTGATAGTAAAAATTAAGCGACAAAATTTTAAATATTAATTATCTTGTTTAGTGTACGAAACAAAATTAGCAAATAAATAGTTTTTTGGCTAAAAACTATCGTTTAAAACATTAAATACTAAACATAAGAGTGCAAAATGCCTAATTTTATCGATTTCAATTTAGCTAGCTACCCATTTCCTGTTAAATCAGCGCCTTTGACGGATAATGAAAAAAAACATTGTAAACGGTCTATTAAGCTATTGTTGGAAAAAAGAAATGCGGTTATAGTCGCGCATTATTATACCGATCCTGATGTTCAAGCTCTGACCGAAGAAACTGGTGGGTGTGTAGCAGATTCACTGGAAATGGCACGTTTTGGCTCACGACATTCTGCATCGACTTTAATTGTCGCTGGCGTTAGATTTATGGGTGAAACGGCTAAGATCTTAAATCCTGAAAAGACAATATTAATGCCTACATTGAAAGCGGAGTGCTCATTAGACTTAGGTTGTCCTGCAAAGCCGTTTGCTGAATTTTGTGATCAACACCCAGAGCGAACGGTGGTTGTTTATGCTAATACTTCTGCGGCGGTTAAGGCTAGAGCTGACTGGGTTGTAACTTCCAGTATTGCAGTTGAATTAATTGACTATTTAGATAGTCAAGGGCAAAAAATTATCTGGGCGCCGGATCGTCATTTAGGTAATTATGTACAAAGAAAAACCGGGGCAGATATGCTTTGCTGGCAAGCTGCTTGTATTGTACATGATGAATTCAAAATTCAAGCCTTGCAGAAAATGAAAATGTTGTATCCTAATGCGGCAATATTAGCGCATCCAGAATCCCCTGCAGCGGTTGTTGATTTAGCGGATGCAGTTGGCTCAACCGGTCAATTGATTCAAGCTGCACAAAACTTGCCTAATCAGCAAATAATTGTGGCAACGGATAAAAGTATTTTTTATAAAATGCAGCAAGCATGTCCAGAGAAATCATTTTATATTGCACCAACGGCAGGTGAAGGTGCGTCCTGCCGGACTTGTGCACATTGTCCTTGGATGGCAATGAATAGCTTAAAAACTATAGAACAAGGACTAAAAAAAGAGGGTGAATTACATGAAATATCGATTAATGATGAATTAAGAGAGAGCATTGAAACCTTTGGAGCGGATGTTGTCGTTTGCTGCTAACATTAAGTAGCTGAATTATAAGTGTTAATAGGGTAATAGGAATGGAGTTTTTCAATACTAGTAATACTATGGTACATATTGCTCTTGGCAGCAATGGTTATAATTTATCTTATATTGAAGCCGTGGCAACAGTAGCTGGATTTTTATGTATTTGGCTTGCCAGTCAGGAAAAAATTATCAATTATCTTTTTGGTCTGATAAACGTTACATTATTTGCGGTTATCTTTTTTCAAATACAATTGTATGCAAGCCTGTTGTTACAAATTTTCTTTTTCGCAGCGAATACCTATGGTTGGTACGCTTGGAGTCGAGTAGATGCTTATCATGAAGCAAGTCTTAAGATCCGCTGGATGAGTTTTTCAAAAGTAGTGGTAACGCTATTTATCGCCATTATTTTAACGCTGCTATTAAGTTTTAACATTGATAAAGTGTTTATTTTTCTTGCCCACGTTACTTGGGACATTGCTCATTTATTAGGTTTTTATCTTGAACCTGTACAAATAGAACCCAATGCATTTCCTTTTTGGGATTCAACAATGATGGTATTATCAATTATTGCGATGATATTAATGACACGAAAGTATGCTGAAAGCTGGTTACTGTGGATCATTATCAATGTTATTAGTGTTGTTATTTTCTACTTACAAGGTATTTTAGCAATGTCATTTGAATATTTGATGCTACTTGGAATTTCAATCAATGGTTTTCGCCTTTGGAGTCGGTCAGCTAAAGAAAATGGTTCAATATTTTTAGCAGGTTAATAGTTATTTACATTGGCATAACAGTATGATTTTAAAAAAATTAACAATCTTTATATCATATTATATATTGCCATTAAATATTTATAATATAAGTATGAGTATATATTTACACTTTTATCACTAGAGGTTAAATTGAGTTCATCTTTTATTTTTAGAGAATATACTGGCTAAAGAGCTATACATTGAGTAGAAAAGATGACTTATAAGAATGATGACGTCAGAATTAAACAGATTAAAGAGTTATTACCTCCAGTTGCCTTATTAGAAAAGTTTCCGGCAACAGATAAAGCCGCTTTGACAGTTCAAACAGCTCGTGAATCAATACATCAAATTTTAACTGGTAAGGATGATAGACTTTTGGTCGTTATTGGCCCATGTTCAATTCATGACCCTAAAGCAGCCATTGAATATGCCCAAAAACTAAAAAAATTCATGATGAATTGAAGAATGAGTTAGAAATTGTTATGCGTGTTTATTTTGAAAAACCGCGTACTACTGTTGGCTGGAAAGGTTTAATTAATGATCCTTTTATGGATAACAGTTTTGATATTAATCAAGGATTGCGTATTGCACGTAATTTATTGGTAACTATTAATGATTTAGCTTTACCAACTGCCGGTGAATTTCTTGATATGATCACTCCGCAATATGTTGCAGATCTTACTAGTTGGGGAGCAATTGGTGCACGCACTACTGAATCTCAGGTACATCGTGAATTAGCATCTGGTCTTTCTTGCCCGGTAGGTTTTAAAAATGGTACCGACGGAACAATAAAAGTGGCTATTGATGCAATTAATGCTGCTAAAGCTGCTCACTGTTTTTTATCGGTTACCAAATGGGGGCATTCAGCAATTGTAAATACTACCGGTAATGACGATTGCCATATTATTTTGCGCGGCGGTAAAAAGCCTAACTATAGTGAATCAGATATACAAGACGTTAAAGAGAGTTTGCAAAAATCAGGCTTATCAGCCCAAATTATGATTGATTTTAGTCATGCAAATTGTTGTAAACAGTATAAAAAGCAGCTTGAAGTGGCTGAAAATGTTGCTAATCAAATACGTCAAGGTGAAAAAGCAATCATTGGGGTGATGGTTGAAAGTCATCTTTTAGAGGGAAATCAAGATATAACTACCGATAAACCGCTTGCGTATGGTAAAAGTGTGACAGACGCTTGTATTGGTTGGCAAGATAGTGAAAAATTATTATATCGTTTAGCAGACGCGGTTCGGATCCGTCGTGAAAAGAGTAACTAATTAATGCTTAATAAGGCCACAAAGTGGCCTTATACTTATAAAGTTTAATTTGATTATTTTGCTTTACCTTGATTAGCAACCGCGGCTGCTTTAGCGGCTATTTCAGCTTGATCACCAAGATAGTAATGCTTAATAGGTTGCATATTTTCATCAAATTCATAGACCAATGGAACGGCGGTTGGAATATTAAGTTCAAGGATCTCGTCTTCACTCATCTTGTCCAGATGTTTGACTAATGCTCGTAATGAGTTACCGTGAGCAGCAATAATGACTTTTTCACCTTTAGCAACTCTTGGTTTAATCACCTCTTCCCAATAGGGGACAACACGTTCAATTGTGGTAGCGAGACTTTCAGTGACAGGGAGCTCTGAGGGGTTCAAATTTGCATAACGAGGATCATTACCGGGGTAACGAGGGTCATCTTTGGTTAATTCTGGTGGTGTAATTTCAAAACCACGGCGCCATAGTTTAACTTGATCGTCACCATATTTTGCTGCAGTTTCTGCTTTATCTAAACCTTGCAGAGCACCATAATGACGTTCATTGAGCCGCCAATTTTTTTCGACGGTTAGCCACTGTTGATCTATTTGGTCTAGAATATTCCACAAGGTGTGAATAGCGCGTTTTAAAACGGATGTATAAGCATAATCAAAAACAAAACCTTCTTTTTTTAATAGCTGGCCTGCATTTGTTGCTTCTTCGCGGCCCTTATCGGAAAGTTCAACATCAGTCCAACCAGTGAATCGGTTTTCTTTATTCCATTCGCTTTCGCCGTGTCTTACTAGAACCAGCTTAGTTACTGCCATAGTTTAAACTCCTATTAGTACATTCATTAAAATCGATCTGAATTATTATATTATCCCTGCAACTGAATACCAATACAATTGATGGTAGTTTTTAAATTGCTGGGTAAGATCTATACTGATTTAACCTGTCTGTCATTAGATTAGCGGCTTAACACCGCAATTAAGTTATAATAATTATTATTTTTCGTTAAAATAAAATTTTTGGTAAAATAAGTAAAATATATGTTAATTATTTATATAATTAATTAATAAAAAAGATGAACGTAAATAAATCAATTATTTAATTTCGTGGTTTATATATAAATATAGATGTAAATAAATTATTAATAATAGATTCTAGGGATAATATATAACTATTTTTAAATTATGTGGGTATATTTATATTTGTAACAATAGATAAAAAAATGGAGCCATTTGGCTCCAATTTTCCTTTTATAAGAGAAACTTCTCCGTTAGTTTCAGGCACAAAATAGAATAAGCAATTAGTATAATAAAAAATACCAATTGATATGTTATATTTCCATATATTAAGTATGTTTCCAAATCAATTAAATCGAATATTCGTTTAACAATTATTAAAGTTTAGAGTGTAAATCTTTATATTCAATATCTGCTAGCTGTAGAGAATATTCAAAGTCAATTTGTTATTAAGTTGTTTTTATTTGGTTGTATTTATAATGAGTTATTTTGCAATATCATTTAATTTTATTTTCTATATTAGTTTTAAAGCAAATAATATGTAATTTTATAATCTCTGTATAGTTAAACTATAATTAAATATGTATCTAAATGTTTTCATTTTTTATATCTCATTGATTTTTATTAATTTAACTCATTGGAAAAAACGATCATAAGTTGATAATTGATAGCTAGCATCTATTAATATTTGATTTATGATCGATTAAAACGATTTGCCGTTTTAATATTTATATATATCATTTTACTCACTACAAGCTTAACTTATAGAATTTATTCTTTTTTTTGTTTTAGTTCATACTTTAATCTAATCATCTATATGATGAGAATACTTGTTGTTGGAACTTTTAAATAATTTGTATTTGAATATAATTTAACCACTGTCATATTATTTATAAATATAGTTTATCTATGGCTAATAGTTATTCGATATTTTACTTTATTAAAAGTGAGCATTTTTACTTAACTTTATTATTAATAAAATTTTAAGGATTCACTTTTATATGTCGAAACGATTATCTTTTTTTATTAAAAAACTAGTACTACTTTTTTCTGTCATTTTTATGATGTTGTGTAGTACTGAATTATTAGTTTGGATCACTCGAAATGGCTCCTTAATGGAGCTTGTTAATTAGCTACGTAATTGAATAAAGGCTTTGTTATGAATGTTAATTTCCAAAAGTGCGCTTTAGTATTTGGTGCTATGTTTTTATTAAATGCTTGTTCTGTACCTGTGTCAAAAAAGATGAATAAAAAAGTCAATGATAAAACAGCGAGTCAAACTAATAATAGTACCGCTATTGTCAATAACCAGAGTAGTATTCCTGTGCGAAATTATATAGAAAAGAAAGGAATGTTATTTGATGGTATTACTATTGCCTCGTCAAATAATGAATGTGTTGATCGCTTTAATTTTTTAAAAGAAGCGAATAGTGGTAAATACCAACAATATTCTAATGATTATAATAAAATCAGCAGAGATTATACGTTTTTAAATGTTAATAAAAATATTATGGATAAAGATTCAAAAGAATTATTATCTATGACGTTGAGCACTAAATTAGATACTTTATGCTCGAAAGTTCAATTCTCTGGTTTTCAAAGCGTAAAAGAAAAAGTTAAAGCATTATCAAGTATTTAAATATTATTCATATCTTACCACCTTTAATTGATTGAAGGTGGTTTTTTGCTATGTGTGTACATGTGAGAGTAAATTAATTATGACACCATTTTCATCCAAGGGAAGGAAAATAATCGCGTGGTGCCTGCTTTTAATACAACTATTTTCTTCCTTCTTTTTTTCTTCAATATCAATAGCTAGTGCAGTTGAAAATGCTGAGATGGCAGATACTATCTCAGGTATTCAATCCTTAATGAATGATGCAAACGCGAGTAATAATATCGTTACTGAAGATAATACTGCATCGTCATCTCAGGGGGAAACTTCTCTATTTCCTTCTGAACGTTTAAGTTCAGGGCATTATCCGTTAGAAATGCCACCAAGTCTTGAAACTAAAGGCAATAGTGCCAATACGATTAATACTATTTTACCTAATTTAGGTGGAACGGAAACACCACCTGAAGACAACACAGATCAAACTTTAGCTTCAATTGCCAGCCAGGTTGGTAATATTTTAGCAAATAGAAATGCAGTTGATGCTTCAATCGGTTATGCAAAAAATATTGGCGAAGGTTTGGTTAACCAGCGACTTAATGATTGGTTAAATCAGTACGGTACTGCCCGTATTTCTATCGGTACTGATAGAAAATTTTCGGGTGATTTTTTATTACCTGTTATTGATAGCATAAATAGTCTGCTTTTTACCCAATTGGGATTAAGAACCAATAAAGACAGAAATACTTTAAATTTAGGTTTAGGTTATCGCCAATATTGGGGCGATTGGATGTATGGCATTAATACCTTCTATGATTATGATTATAGCGGTGGCAATGCCCGATTAGGTCTTGGCGGCGAAGCTTGGACTGATTATTTAAAATTGGCCGCCAATGGTTATTTTGGCTTAACTGACTGGCACCAATCGAAAATAGCGGTAATGGATGATTATGATGAGCGTCCGGCAACGGGCTTTGATGTTCGCGCCGAAGCCTATTTACCGACTTACCCTAAACTGGGTGGTAGTATTAAATATGAAAAATATTTTGGCAAAGGTGTCCATCTTGGTACCGGTGTCGATCCAGATAAATTAAAAGACGATCCTTACGCCTTGACATTAGGCATAAATTACACGCCAATACCATTAATCACCTTGAAAGGAGAGCATGCGGCCGGTGATCGTAATGACACTATGGTTGGCATGGATATTATTTATCGCTTTGGCGTACCATTATCGCAACAGTTAGATCCTGATGCTGTTGATGTTATGCGTAGTTTGGTTGGCAATAAGTATGATTTTGTCGATCGAAATTATGATATTGTTATGCAATATCGGAAACAGGAATTAATTAATATTTCGTTACCAGTCGAAATGAGAGCGGAAGCAAAAGAAACGATTATTATTCCTGCCACTGTTAATAAAACCAAATATGGTTTGAAAAAATCAACTGGACAGTCTCGCCTAGTTTTATTGCCAATGGTGGCAGTTATCAGGTTATTTTACCGACTCAACTAGAAATTATCTTACCGGCTTATGTTTATAAAACACAAAAGAATACCGCGCAAGAATATCAAATCAGTGCGGTGGGGATAGATAATAATGACAATGAATCAAACAGAGCGACGACCACAATACGGGTAAAACCTTCCAGAAATGTGGTTAATGATTTGATTGTCGAGCCTAATTCCGTTTTACCGGCTAATGATCGCGATCATTTTACCACCACCGCGGTGATCACCAATGAACATGGACAGCCTTTGAGTCATCAAGTAATTACTTTCCACGTTGATGGCTTAAAACAACCGGATGGCAAATTGGGGGCAACATTGTCTAATGGTTCCCAGAGTGCTACCAATGGGGATGGGATAACAGCAACCACCGATAGCCAAGGAAAAGCGGTAATTTATATAACCAGTAAAGTAGCTGGAGAAGGCAAGATCACTGCAACGATGGAAAACGGCAATTATAAAAATGGGCGGCTCAAATTTAGCGCTGATCGAAATTCAGCTCAGATTGCCAAGTTAAATGTTACTAAGGATAAAGCATTAGCTGATGGTAAAGAGAAGAATATGCTATATGCATTGGTGACTGATCAAAATGGTAACGCGGTAGAGAATATAGCGGTTAATCTTACAGCAACCGATGGCGCAGTCATTGAAAATGGAACAACGGCAAATACTAACCAGCGCGGAGAACTGATCTTTGGTGTTACCAGTACCAAAGCGGGTAGCAGCTAAGTTACTGCCGAAATTAATGGTAGTCAAAAAACCCAGTCGGTTGCTTTTGTCACCGGTCACCCGAGCGCAGAAAAATCATTATTGACAGTACAACCTGCAACGATTGTTGCCAATGGTAAAACCGCCGCTAACTTGAAACATGAACTGAAAGATGCGCAAGGCAATCCTATTTCTGGTGATAAAGTGGACTTTACCACGAGTTTGACCAATAGTCAGATCAAAAATACTAAAGAGGTAGGCAATGGGGTTTATACCGCTGAACTGACAGGTATTACTGCCGGAGAAAGAGCACCGTTGGTGTTAAAATTAATGGTTCAGTACTGAAAAATAAAACTGCAAAAGTGGTATTAACTGCGGATAGTGACAACCCAAGCCCCACTAAATCTAAACTGGAAGCCAAACCGGATAAGATTATGGCTGATGGTAAAGCTGTTTCAACATTGAAACTGACGCTGCAAGATGTCAATGGTAATTTAATACCACGTTAGCTAACAGTAGTGCAACTCCAGTAACGGAAAGCGGACCTGGTATATATACTGCTCCACTAACCGGAACTAAAGCCGGTAAGACTGAAATTAGTGTTGAAGTCGCAGGTAAGCTACTGACAGTGAGTCCGGTAATAGTAATTTTAACCGCTGATAGTGGTAATGTGAGTGGTGAGAAATCTAAATTAACCGCTGCTCCTAGTACTGTTGTTGCTAATGGTGTCGAGACTTCCACTCTGACTTTGGTGCTAAAAGATATTAATGATAACTTACTTGGCGGTCAGCAAGTTAATTTTACTAGTAATTTAGCGAAAAGTCAGACAAGTGGAACAAAAGAGACCAGCGAAGGTGTTTATGCGCAACGCTGACGGGTACTCAGGCTGGAGAAGCAGTAATTGGTGTTGAGGTTAATGGTAATGTACTAAATATGACCGTGGTGACGAAAGTCACTTTGATCGCAGATAGTACTAAACCTGGAGCGGATAAATCTAAACTTGAAGCTACTCCTAACCGCATTGTGGCTAATGGAACGGAATCTTCGGTCATAAAACTTACCTTAAAGGATATTAATGGTAATGCGATTGTTGGCCATAAAGATCAGGTGAAATTTACTACTAGTCTGACAAATAGCAAAGTTGGTGACACCGTAGAGGAAAGTAATGGCGTTTATGCGGCTAAACTAACAGGGACGACGGCAGGTGAAAGTAAGATTGGTGTTGCAGTCAATGGTGCTGTATTAAGTGTCAGCCCAGTTCTGGTTACATTGACCGCTGATAGTAGCAAACCTGGCGCTGATAAATCCACACTGGAAGCTAATCCTACTCGTATTGTGGCCGATGGATCGGCATTCTCAACAGTAAAACTAATCTTACAGGATGTTAATGGTAATGCCATTTCTGGTCTGAAAGATAAAGTGAAATTTAGTACCACCCTGACAAATAGCAAAATTGGTGACACCGTAGAGGAAAATAATGGCGTTTACACCGCAAGACTGTCAGGAACAACGGCGGGAGAAACTACCCTTGGTGTTGAAGTTAACGGTCAACCATTAATTGTCAGTCAAGTGGTCAAAGTCACTTTGAGTGCCGATGATAGTAAACCGAGTGCCGATAAGTCTATATTAGCGGCCAACCCTAGCAGTATCGTTGCTGATGGTAAAATATCTTCAACAATAACGTTGGAATTGAAGGACGTTAACGGTAACCCACTTGCCGAGCAAGGTGTAGAGTTTATCCCTAGTCTACCGGGTAGCGAGATCGGCAAGGTGACTGAAAAGGATAATGGAATTTATGAAGCATCTTTAGTTGGAACTAAAGCCGGACAAGCTACGATTAGTGTTGGTGTTAATGGTAAACCACTGGTTGGTAAGACCGCTACCGTGACCTTAACCGCCGATAATAGCAAACCCAGTAAGGATAAATCTAAATTAGAAGCCGATCCGATAGAAATTGTTGCTGACGGTCAAGCTAGCTCGACGATAAAATTGACCTTGCTGGATGTCAATGATAACCCGCTGGCAGGCCAAAAAGTTAAGTTCAATGTAGCTTGAAAAATAGTCATGCAAGTGATCAGGTTAAGGATGAAGGTAACGGTATTTATACTGCTACATTAACCGGTACCACTGCTGGTGAAACGTCTATTGAAGTCATAGTTAATGGGGCAGTATTGCAGATTAAAAATAGTGCTAAAGTAACCTTAACTGCCGATAAAAAGCACCCCAGTAAGGATAAATCTAAATTAGAAGCCGATCCGACAACCATTGTTGCTGACGGTAATACTAGCTCAACAATAAAATTGACCTTGCTGGATGTGAATGATAATCCGCTGGCAGGCCAAAAAGTTAAGTTCAATAGTAGCTTGAAAAATAGTCATGTGAGTGATGAGGTTAAGGATGAGGGTAACGGTATTTATACTGCCACATTGACTGGTACCACCGCTGGTGAAACGTCTATTGAAGTTACAGTTAATGAAGTTGTGTTGCCAGTTAAAGATGCGGCTAAAGTAACCTTAACTGCCGATAGCAGTAATCCAAGTTTAGACAAATCCAAGCTAACTACCGAGCCTATTACTATTGTCGCAGATGGTAAAGATAGCGCGACCTTGAAGCTAACCTTAATCGATATTAAAGATAATCCAATTACCGGTTATCCGGATAAAGTCGTCTTTAGTACCGAACCAGCAGACAGTAAAATTAAGCTAGAAGCAGTCACCGAGCAGGATCCGGGGGTTTATAGCGCAAAACTGACTGGCACCCAAGCGGGAGACATCAGCATAACGGCTAAATTCAATGGATTGGAGTTAAAACTTGCGCCGGTAACAGTAACTTTAAAGGCAGATAGCAAAAATCCTAGCGTAGATAAATCCAAACTCGTCGCCGAGCCTACCACTATTGTTGCTGATGATAAACAGACTTCAACCTTAAAGTTAACATTGATGGATGCTAATGATAATCCGATTGAAGGCCAAGTAGTGAAATTTGAGCCCAGTCTGGCGAACAGTCAATTCGATGAAGTTAAAGAGAATGATAAAGGAGTTTATACTGCTAAATTGAAAGGAAAAACGGCCGGTGTCAATACCATTAAGGTGAAGGTTAATGACAAGGAATTCGCTATCAAAACTAATGTTACTTTAATCGCTGATAGTAACACCGTGGTATTAAAACAGGTGACATTGGATGGTGATAATACCAGTAAAGTGGCTAATGGTAACGATAACTTTACCTTTACCGCTGTGGTTAAGGATGCCAACGATAATCCGGTGCCGGAGATTACCTTAAAATGGCAGTACAATGCCGGTAATAAGGTTACCTTATCGGATAAAGGTGAGAGTAAAACTGACTCTGAAGGTAAAGCTAAAATCACCTTGACCAGTACTACAAATACCGTTACTGAGGTACAGGTTTCGGCTAAAACAGGCGATGATGAAGCGGTTGATGCAAATAAAAAAGTCAATTTTCTTCGTAAGTTTAACTTAAACGGCGTCGTTGCAGATGCGACAACCAATAAACCAATTGAAGGGGCAGAAGTTGGACTCTATACCTCCGATAGTGATTCAAAACCTAAATATAAGGTGACAAGCTGAACAGGTGGAAAATTTTCTATCTCTGATGTGCTTGACCAACGTTATACCCTGAAAAGCAAGGCGAATAAATATATTGATTATAAACTTGACATTACCAATCCAGAACAGCAGTTACAGAGAATTCTTCTGATACCTGAGTTGGGTAATGATTATGCGCGTATTGTTTTATCTTGGGGTGCGAAAACTGATGATTTGGACGCTCATTTATAGGGTGATACAGATAAAGGTAAACGATTCCATGTAAGTTATAGTAGTAAAAACGCACCTGATGGCAGTGCAATGCTAGATATTGATGTGAGAAATGGCTTTGGCCCTGAAACGATTACCATTAAACGGTTAAACCCAGGGCGTTATCGTTTTGCAGTTAAGAACTTTAGCACAAAGCCGGAAATTACTACGTCGAATGCTAAGGTGGTTGTTGCTCAAAAAGATAAAAGTGGTGGCACCAGAGTTAGCGAATATGATATACCAACATCAGGTACTGGTTTATGGTGGGAGGTATTTGAAATGGATGGTAATACGGAGATATCCGGCCGGTCAATACAATTTCTGACACTGAACCAAACTAACGGTAATTAAATAAACCAATTAACAAAAACTGAATGCATAGTGAATATGCATTCAGGATTGATAAATAATAGAGTGGAGAAAATAAAGTAAAAAAATTTAATCGTTAATGAGTAGCTTTAATTATTTTCAACTTGCTATATCAAGCGCTAAAAATAAAATTGTTACTCTAATTAGCAAACAAAATTAAACTTATTTCGACTTAAATAATAGTTATAGGACGTAGTTAACCTGCCAGGGATGGCAACCCATATTTTAAAGCTATGGTGATTAATATGAGAGGTAGATCGCTTTATTAATCGTTAGATAAAAAAGTTGTTTACTTCTTTTATCAGTTAATTTACCATTCGCAATTTCGTGTAGATCAAAAAAAATAATATTTTTAGGATTCAATGACATGACGTACAGTAAAAAAAATCTGTTTAGTGTATTATTGGCTATTATGATGTTGACAGGATGTGCGGGTTTCGCTAAAAAAAATAGCGATATCGATAGTCAGACAGCTGCAGTTGAATCTCCAGTCGACAAATCTGGAATATTATTTAATGGTATTATTATTTTCTCAACAAATAATCAATGTATTGATCATTTAAATCTACTTAAAAAAACTGAACCGGTTAAATATTAAAAATATATTAAAGATTACGTCATGATTATGGATGATATTAAATATTGGAATATCAATAAAAATATTATGGATAGTGATTCAAAAAATCTGTTAGCGATGGCGATCAATACCAAACTTGATTTATTATGTGCAAAGGTAAAATATAATAATTTTGTTAGCACTAAAAAGAAAATACAGAAGTTAGTTGATTCCTATCAAAAGTAGTAAATCTTCTATTATATGCATGATATCCATATTAATTTTTTATATTTTATCATATAAAAAGTTTAATTATTTACTAGTTTAATTAAGCTTTTTATATCTTAAAATAAATTTTATCAAATTAATCTGATGCTATGGTAGGTAATTATTGTAGTGTTGCGATGATAATCTGGCTAGCGGCAAAAATCGCTGTCACTTTACTGCCAATTTTTATCTTCTGTTCTGCTATTTCTTGATTTGACATGATTGAGCAAAGTAATAATCCATCCTCTAGTTTCACCTTAAGCTCACTATCTTTATCATCTTTTTCAATATCAGATACCGTGCCAATTATTATATTATCGGCTGCTGGAGTTGTTGTTTGTTGTGGCAGCAATTTTATTGCCGGCGCTTTGATCAAAATTAAAACTTCCTTGCCAGCAGTTAAGTGTAATCGTTTGCTACTTTGCTTGGTTAATGATGCATTGATAATGGTGTTACTATTAGTTAACTGAATTTTGCTGAATTGAGTGGTTATCATACTCAATTAAAGTACCAAAAAATTGATTACGCGCGCTGGTTTGTAATGAAAAACGTGAAATTGCCGCCAGTAAGCTATCGATCGGTAAATTTTCATCATTTAACACATGATAGGCTTGTTGCTGGATCTGTTTTAATAATCCATAGAGTTGCAATAACCGTTCGCCATAGGGTGTTAAAGTGGTACCACCGCCACCTTTGCCGCCAGTTGCACAGGCAAGTAGCGCTTTATCGGCTATTTGGTTCATTTCGTTTATTGCATGCCAGGCGCTTTTATAACTCATGCCCGCCAATTGTGCTGCTTGCTTGATCGAACCAGAAGATTTTATATATAGAAGTAAGTTGATCCGCCGTGCGTCAGCAAATAGCCGATCATGACGTTTTAAAGTTAAGAAAATATCCATAAAAACAACCTTATTAGCCTAAACACGGTTAATTAATTTATTGTGTTATTGCTCTTTGTTATATCAAATAGTGAGAATAGAATGAAGGCTTGTTGATTGTTTCTAAGAAATATCTGCTGATAGAGAATTAATATTGTTAAAATATAGTAATATCTGTCACTAACCGTATTATTGGTGTAAAAAATGAAAATATCTAGTGCTAGCCTTCAAAAGAGAAAATAAATAGAATAATCTAACTTATAAGGTTACTATTTAGTTATGTTCATATTTTACGTAATTGAATAGATCATTATTTTGCTGAGGCTCTCAATGCTAGAAATTTTAAAAAGTATGCTTTTTGCACTGTGTATGGTGCCTATCGTGATGGGCGGCATTATGTTATTAATTTATGGCATTGGCGAGCTTTTTAACATATTGTCGAAGGCACAGTTCCGTCATTCAAAGAAACAACATTAATTCGTTTATCTTCTCTTGATAGTTAGCCAACACTTTTTGGCATTGCCTGAAAAAGCGTTTTATGCTTTTTCAGGCGCTTTATTATTTATTTTTAATCTGAAATGACATATTTAATTTAGACATAACAAATGCCTCAATTATCTCACCGTTCTCTATTCTTTGCTGTTTATTATTTGATCGGCAATAAGCTTAATACTCTATTTAATGTCGTACAGATGCCAAAATATTAAATAAAATAATCCTTTTAAGTTTAAAAGTATAAATAAACTATAAAACTGTAAATTGACCAAGTGATTGATAAAGCGATTTTTATTGCTAACTGTGAAAAAATAGCTTGGTTGTCATTAGATATCACGATAAGTTTATTTGTTTTATTTTATTTAGCTTAAGGATAATTACTATGCCGCCATCAACTTTTTGCATTCCTACTATTAATAAAATTGGCCGGGGGTGTTTAGTCGATGTGGTAAATTTAATGAAGGATTATGGTTATCAGCAAGTGCTTATTGTGACTGATCCTTTTTTAATGAAAAGTGGTTTGGTTGAAAAAGTCACCAGAGTTTTTTTACATAATAAGATTAAAAGTCATCTTTTTACTGATGCTAAATTGGTGTCATCGTTAGAGATCGTAAAGCAGTCGATCGATTGTTATCAACATGAGCAGATTGATTGTATTGTTTCAATTGGTGAAGGGGCTGCCTATGATTATGCTAAGGCAATGATTTATTTACAATCTCATCACGCCATTTTTATTAGTGATAATATTAAAAAACCATGGCCTTTAATTACAGTCAATACAACTTCCGCCTCAAATATCGATAATTTTAATCCATTGCTTGATCAAACTAAAAATGAATTGATCAATTTGGCTATTGCCGGATCACGTATTACCCCATTACTTTCAGTGACTGAGCCAGAGTTAATGCTAGGTTTATCAAGTGAATTTATTGCTGCATTAGGTATGAACTCTTTAACCTATGCAATTGAGGCTTATGTTTCAACAGCAGCTAATCCTGTTACCGATGCATGTGCTCTAAGTGCGATAAAAATATTGAGTAATGCTTTACGTCGAGCGGTTAATTATTCATTAGATCTACAGGCGCACGAAAGTATTGCTTATGCGCAGTTTCTGGCCGGGATGGCTTTTAATAATGCTTCACAGGGATATGTACAAACCTTAGCCTGGCAAGTGAGCCATTTTTATCATCAACCGTTAACAATTTGCAATGCCGTTTTGTTGCCTCAAGTGCAAGCTTTTAATCTAAAGGTAGTAGCAAAAAAGTTAAAAAATATTGCTGGGGCAATGGGTATTCGGGTTGCTCATATGACCGATCAACGTGGTGCAGAAGCTTGTATTGCTGAAATAAGGCGGCTAAATTGTGATCTTGGTCTGCCTTCGGAACTGAGAAGATTGAATGTTCAGGATAGTGATTTAGCTAAATTAGCTCAAGCTGCATTAAAAAGTGCCACCGGTATCACTAACCCTGTTCAGGCTAATATGACTGATTTGATCACTATTTATCAATTAGCAATGTAGTCTTCATTTTATAACTAATTATTGTTAGAGAATTGTGATCTTTGAATTATATTAATAAGTAGGTAAGTATAATGTAACTACTGAGTTGATCGGAGGTGGTGAGATTTATGAAGAAGGTCGCTATCATTGGTTTAGGCTGGTTAGGATTACCCTTGGCACTTGAGTTAATGCGGTCAGGAATGGCAGTGGTTGGTAGTAAAACCACGTCAGATGGTGTAAATGCAGCAAGAATGTCAGGTATTGATTGTTACCAGCTTCGGTTTACGCCAGATATTGAATGTGAGGCCGAAGATCTTGAACAGTTAATGAATGCTACGGATGTGCTGGTTATTATGTTACCGGTCAATAAAACCGCAGAAGGTGGTATTGGTTATTTGAAAGCGGTACAACTTTTAGTTGATACTGCGCTTTCCTACGCTATACCACGTATTATTTTTACCAGTTCAACATCAGTATATGGTGCACAAAGTGGAACTTTAAATGAAGATGCTAAGCTATATCCTAATACCGAGGAAGGCAAAACGCTGGTTGAGGTAGAAAATTGGTTACACCAATTGCCAAATATATCGGTAGATATTCTTAGGTTAGCAGGTTTGGTGGGTGAGGCTCGACATGCAGGACGGTTTTTAGCTGGTAAAACAGCCTTAACTGGCGGAAATGAGCCGGTTAATCTTATTCATCAAGATGATATCATTACTGCGATAAAATTATTAATATTACGGCCAGAGGGTGGCAATATTTATAATTTATGCGCACCTGAACATCCGGTTAGATCATCTTATTATACTGCGGCGTCGCAACGGGTAGCTTTACAACCGCCAGAGTTTATTGCTGAATCAACGCCTATTATAGGCAAAATCATTGATGGTAGCCGTATTTGTAAGGAGCTTGGTTTTGAATATAATTACCCTGATCCTGGCAATATGCCAATGAGTTTATAATTAGTGAATTGATTGTAAGATATATTTGCAGCTAGGCCGTTTGTAAAATTGTCGGTTAGCGCCAAAAATTAGTCATTAAAGGCTTTTGGACTGATTTATTTGTGCCATCGGCGGACAACTATTGCCTGAAAATTATCGGCTTTTCTGCTTGTGGCGAATAATTATATTATCTTAATTCTATCAACTGAAACAGTTGACAATCTATTTTTTCTACCTCAATTTGTGTAGTAGATCAAAGATAGCGATATTCTTTATGTTTTTTAGCTAACTTTAATCATTATAAGCTCTTTATAGTAGCATACTTGATATATTTTAATCAGAAAGCGCGGGAGATCGATAATGAAAAAGAGCTTGATGAAAATAATTAATCGTTTGACAACTGGATTAGGTCTATTATTTATTTTTGTTTCCTCGATGAATGTTCATGCCGATGGATCGCAGGTTACACCGCAACTTGATGTAAAAGCTTATGTACTGATGGATTACCATTGTGGTAAAGTTTTAACAGCCAATAATCCAGATGAACGTTTAGATCCAGCTAGTTTAACAAAAATTATGACCAGTTATGTAGTGGGTCAAGCGATTAAAGCGGGTAAAATTAGCGTTAATGATCTTGTCACCGTAGGAGAAGATGCTTGGGCAACCGGTAATCCTGTTTTACGAGTCTCTTCTTTAATGTTTTTAAAACCCGGCGATAGGGTTTCAGTGCTGGATTTAAATCGTGGTATTGTCATTCAATCTGGTAATGATGCTTGTATTGCATTGGCGGATTATGTTGCGGGCTGTCAAACTGTTTTTGTTGATCTCATGAACCAGTATGTTACCTCATTAGGCTTAAAAAATACTCATTTTAAGACCGCACACGGCTTAGATTCAGAAGGCCAATTTAGTACTGCCCACGATATGGCGGCATTGACTAAAGCATTAATTAGAGATGTGCCGGATGAGTATTTATTACACAGCGAAAAAGTGTTTACCTACAATAAAATTAAGTAATACAATCGCAATCGTTTATTGTGGAGCAAAAGCTTGCAGGTGGATGGGGTCAAGACCGGACATACCAGTGGGGCGGGGTATAATCTTATCACTTCGCCAACGAATGGCCCAATGCGATTGATTGCTGTTGTGTTGGGGGCATCGAGTGATCGCATTCGTTTTACCGAAAGTGAAAAGCTGCTAAATTGGGGATTTCGTTTTTTTACAACCGTTGTTCCTATAACGGCAGATAAGCCATTTACTACTGAAAAGGTATGGTATGGTAACCAGTCTACGGTGTTATTGGGAACTGAAAAAGATGCAGTAATCACTATCCCGAAAGGAAGAGAACAAGACCTAAAAGCGACCTATAGTCTGAACTCAGATTATCTCAAAGCTCCATTAAGCAAAAATCAGGTGGTTGGGACAATTAATTTCTTTTTAAACGATCAATTGATTGATAAACGCCCACTCGTAGTGAAACAAGCAATAGAGCAGGGCGGTTTTTTCAGTCGATTATGGGACTATATTGTTGTCACTATTTCCAGTTGGTGGCATGCATTATTTGGTTAGTTAAACCGTTAGATTATAAAAAAAGACCTGTGGGTCTTTTTTTATATAATTAA
Source organism: Arsenophonus endosymbiont of Crataerina pallida (assembly GCF_964020125.1). Lineage (NCBI taxonomy): Bacteria > Pseudomonadati > Pseudomonadota > Gammaproteobacteria > Enterobacterales > Morganellaceae > Arsenophonus > Arsenophonus endosymbiont of Crataerina pallida. The sequence goes on from NZ_OZ026540.1 coordinate 2,806,837, forward strand.
TTTTAATAAAAATAAATAGTTATTAAATTAAATTAGCTTTATATTTAATTAATATTTAAAAGTTATTTTAATATAATATTATTTATTCATTATAAATTTATTTTTTATTTACAGACAAACTTCATTGCGAGATTAAATTAATTAACTCATAATTGTTTTTGGTATAATAAAGTAATTAATAATTTAGTTATTTTAATTTTGCCAATTAATTATTTCGGATTATCTCAAAAATATTCCGCATTCCCTATTGTTAATTAAATAAAATCTTGTGATGGAGTTTGTGTAATGGATACTGGTAGATTCAAAGTCAGAAATTATAAATTAAAAGGAGAGATGAAAAATAAAATAAAGGAAAAAATAAAATTCGGTCCTTCTGTAACGGTAAATGATAATGGAGCTGTTGTAACAGTTAGAGCGATTAACAATATTAGTATAGTAGTAGCAGATGGTGGTAAATCACAGATTGGCAATATCACCTCGGGTAAAGAAAACCACATTACGGCAACAGCAAAACAGCATGGTAATGCAGAGATAGGCGAAGTCATTGCCAATGAAAAAAACACTATCAAACAAATAGCTAAAGAGGTTGGCACTTCATCAATCGGCGATGTTAAAGCGGGTAAAGAAAACCACATTACGGCAATAGCAAAACAGCATGGTAATGCAGAGATAGGCGATGTTACTGCCTGTGAAAAGAATACTATTAGACAAACGGCTAAAGAGAGCGGTCGCTCAATTATTAAGGATGTTACCGCGAATAAAGAGAATGATATTACGGTAACAGCAGTACAGTATGGTATTAGCGAGACAGGCGATGTTACTGCCAATGAAAAAAACACCATCAAACAAACGGCTAAAGAGAGTGGTCGCTCAATTATTAAGGATGTTACCGCGAATAAAGAGAATGATATTACGGTAACAGCAGTACAGTATGGTATTAGCGAGACAGGCGATGTTACTGCCAATGAAAAAAACACCATCAAACAAATGGCTAAAGAGAGTGGTCGTTCAATCATTAAGGATGTTACCGCGGGTAAAGAGAATGATATTACGGTAATAGCAGTACAGTATGGTAGTGTAGGGATCGGTGATGTTACAGCAGGTCACAATATTAATATAACGGGAGCGTTATCATGTGAAACACCGGCAGTGGAAAAACCGTGTGTGTATCCAGAGCAAGTGCTGACGGAGGAAAGCTCAACAAAGGATAGTCCAACAAAGAAAAGTCCAACAGAGGAAAGCCCAACAGAGGAAAGTCCAACAGAGGAAAGTTCAACAGAGGAAAGTCCAACAGAGGAAAGTCCAACAGAGGAAAGTTCAACAGAGGAAAGTTCAACAGAGGAAAGTTCAACAGAGGAAAGTTCAACAGAGGAAAGTTCAACAGAGGAAAGCCCGACTGTGAAAACGCCATCGGTGGAAGAACCGTGTGTATGTCCAGAGAAAACCAAGGAAAACCTAACAACGCAATCACAGATAGATCTAGCCCCAAGATTGGGAGTGCAAACTCGTAAATCTGCTACTGATAACAATCTGATTAATATAAATTATAATCAAATAAATATAATTAATATCGATAGTTATAGTAGCTTTTCTATTGAAGGAAATATATTTGATATTAATATGCGAGAGGAAAGATTGGGGCAAATAATGTCAGAATTTAAAAATAAAGAATCGACTGCTTATAATATCTGTGCTCCAGTGCCTATCAGCAATCAATGCCCAAGCATATATGTGCCGCAAGTTGTTTGACATGTATACTAATATAATAGTGAATAAAATAATTTATTAACATTGAATAAGCCAGTTGTTAAAATTGGCTTATTATTTAATTGTTGTAATAGTTTAATCGCAATAAGTAATTTTAATCGCTAACCCACCTTGTGAAGTTTCACGATATTTGGCATTCATATCTTTGCCGGTTTCATACATGGTTTCAATCACTTTATCCAGACAAACGCGCGGATCACTGACCCGACGTAAAGCCATCCGGGCAGCATTAACCGCCTGAACTGCTGCAATCGCATTACGCTCAATACAGGGAACCTGGACTTGACCGCCAACCGGATCACAAGTAAGCCCAAGATGATGTTCCATGCCGATTTCTGCTGCGATACAGACTTGGGCAGGGCTACTCCCATTAATTCGGTTAGCGCAGCTGCGGCCATAGAACATGCCACACCAACTTCACCTTGACAGCCAACTTCAGCACCAGAAATTGAAGCATTCATTTTATAAAGGGTGCCGATAACGCCAGCAACCAAAAAGAAGCGGGTATATGAATTTTCGTTAACACTCGTCCACCGGCTGCATTTTCTTCATTGACTGCCAAGGCGAACATATTGATCCAATCAACAACCGCCATCGGATCCGTCGTCGTATTATCGGAGGTGACTAGCATTCTTCTCAATGCTGCTGCACGGCGTGGTACCCGAAGTGGGCCTGGTAATAGACCTTCGGTATTAACACCGCGTTCGATAGCTTGCTGCATAACCTGCCAAACGGCATCGAAATGCGTTTGGATTTCTTCTTTGCTACGCAGCGCCAATTCATTTTGCATTACCAGTGCAGAAAGTGAAAGGCCGGTATCTTTACAGTGCCGTTGTAGATCAGCTGCTGACTGGTATGGATAAGGCACTTTAACCGGCGATCCACTTTCTTGACCAAGATGCTGTTCATTAACGATAAAACCACCGCCAATAGAATAATAGGTATTACTATACAGTTTATCTTCAGCTGCGAAAGCGGTAATTACCATACCATTTTCATGCAGTGGCAGATTGGTGGTATGAAAATTCATACCACCTTGTGTAGGAAAATCCACTACATGTTGTCCATTGGCAAGTGATAAGCGCTGAGTTTGTTCAACATTTTTAACAAAAGTGGAGATAGAATCGATAGCTACCGTATCGGGTAGATTACCGGCTAATCCCATAATAATGGCAATATCAGTGGCATGTCCTTTACCGGTTAAAGATAATAAACCATAAACATCAACGCTAATACGCTTTACAGAAGTCAGAATCTCTTTTTCAATTAGATCATCAACAAATTGTTTCCCGGCTTTCATTGGTCCGACAGTATGAGAACTGGATGGGCCAATGCCAATTTTAAAAATATCAAAGACACTACTCATATTTTATTCGCCTCCTTGTTAAAGGCGCTAATTTTTAGTAATAAGCTGGCCGAAGAGTTGAAGTTAATATTGCGGCCTTACGATATTTGGGAAAGCTAATTCATTTATTCCAATAAATGAAAGCCATCCCAAAATCATTAAACGTTAAAGAAATAATTTATATACTGCAGCTGAAATAGCGATAATACCGACAATGACTACAAAAATATTACTAATATGACCAGAATACTTACGCATAGCGGGTATTCTGCTAATTGCGTACATTGGCATCATGAATAATAAAATTGCAATAACAGGTCCACCTAAACTTTCGATAATGCTCAGAATACTTGGATTTAAAGTAGCAACTAACCAGGTAGTGACTAACATAAAAATCGCAGTTGCTTTATTTAGTTTTTGGATATTGATTGTTTTACCTTTTGCCCGATAAGCACGTTCAACCAAACCATTAAAACCTTCACGTGCACCGAGATAATGTCCCAGGAACGATTTTATAATTGCGACGAAGGCAATTAGTGAAGCGGCAAATTTAATAAAAGGTTTATCGAAATAGCCAGATAAATAGTCGAGGATACTGATGTTTGCCGCTTTTGCTTTTACCAAATTAGCAGGAGATAAAGTAAATACACAGCTAAAAACGAAAAACATTACGGTTATAACCATTAAAATATGTGCTGAAGCTAAAATTCGAGAAGCTTTTTGATCAGCATGCTCGCCATATTCTTTACGATTGGCAACGGCAAATGCAGAAATAATAGGTGAATGGTTAAATGCAAAGACCATAACAGGAATAGTTAACCAAATCGTAACCAACATACTCTGGTTATTTTCGGTACTATCCATATTAATATTGGAGAATGAAAGTGTTTCTAATGCAGCGCCATGCCAGTGAGGGATCATATAGAGTGAAAATATCACCAAAACCGCAATAAACGGAAATACTAGCATACTCATTATTTTGACTATATATTTCTCACCCAGGCTAACAATAGCCATGATACCACCGACAAGAATAAGTGCTAATAGCCAGCGTGGTGGAGCATTAAAACCGAGGAGTTCAACGATAAAATTCTCGACATTATTGGTAATTGATACGCCATATACCAATAAGATAGGATAAATAGCAAAAAAATAGAGTAGTGTGATCCAATTACCGGAAGAACGGCCAAAATGTTCTTCTACAACCTCAGTAATATCGCCATTAGGTTTTGAGCCGGATAATACAAAACGGGTTAAACCGCGATGGGAAAAAAAGGCCATTGGAAATGCGAGTAACGTCATTAGAATGACGGGTAATAGGCCACTCATACCTGCGTTAATGGGTAAAAAGAGTACACCAGCACCGATCGCGGTGCCGTATAAACCTAACATCCAAACTGTATCATTTTTACGCCAAACTTTTACGTCCTGGTGTGCATATGAGGAAGTGATGGAATCAACTCGAGTTGTATCCATGGTAATCTCCAAAATATAAAACGAGAAACAAAAAATAGTAAATTTTTAATGTATGAAAACCGGTCAATATAATTATGATTGCAGGTATATTTATACAATATTCTTTATCTACATTAACAAAATATATAGTTAAAATTTATGTAAATAAAGTAACTGATTATTCTAGTAAAGGTTAATTGCGATACTATACCACATTATGGTTTAGTGTCATTATCACAATACTGTTTAGAATCAATTTTATTTGTTTTTTTATATGTCAAAATTATATTTTAGTTTTTCAGACGCAAATCTTATTATTTATCGGTATAAAGTTCCGTGATCAGCATCCCAAAAGTATAATCATCCATGGTTTGTTGTTAATGAGCGTAAGTTTTTTTTGTTTATATTTTGTTAAATTTAGCTATTCTTAGTTAATATTTACTTAAAAGTTGTTTTAATAAATATGATTAATCATTCAGTTAATAAGCTCAATTTTTGATAAAAATATTTTTATTAATTTTCATAATGTATATAAATAAACGGGCAATTTACTGATAATATTTGCCGCTTTCACTTAGTTATAATCATTAATTAATTTATTGTTGGTTATTGGCTGTTTTCATTTTAAACATCATATTATTGTTTTTTTACTTTTGTACGAAAAATAGTTTATTTTTATTAACTTGCCGTTTAGATTTCATAGTGAAATGATTTCATTCTAAGATATAACCGTTATAAATTAATAGCCTAAATTTAAATGATAAATGGCATAAATATTAAATCTAGCAATGTTTAATTCTATTTTAGTAAAATCAGATAATGTTATTTTATTTAGGTAACGCTTATCATAAATAATTATCTGCTTATTTAACTTATTAAAAATGTTGAGTGATAAAATAGCCTCGTTAAAATTGGTAAATTATTGAATTAACAGAGGCTATTTATGTGTATATTTAAATTATCTTAGTATTCAACCTCTAATCCAACCTTTTTTAATTAAAGGCGAAAATAAGATTTGATAAGCTTTTATTATATATGGTAGTAATTTATCGCCACCAATTTTCCAGATTGTTTGACTAATTCCACAAGCTATAATCGCAACCAAAAATGCGCCTGCCATATCTAAAGGCCAATGTACACCGAGAAAAATTCTAGCCCACGCAATTGTGAACGCCGGTATAAATAATAACAGCCCAATCCAATTTCTTAACCAGAATAAAAAGCCAAAAGCGAAGGTAAAAGCAATAGTAGCATGATTACTGGGAAATGATGGTGTTGGGGCATGAGCAAGAAAATGTTGGCCTATCCCCAACATAAAAGGTCGTTCTTGTGGGAAAATTACGCCAATAAAACCGGAAATAGCTAAACCGATAATAACTGCGAGAGCGGTTTTACAGACAAACACTCTTTGGCGAACTAGATTTTTCGATGATCCCCAAAGCCAGCAGGCAATGGTAATTAAGGGAAATATAAGAATGAGTCGTTTAGCCAAAAAAATTGCCAGTGTTAATGTACCAATGGATGTAATTGGGGTGGCATTAATAAAACTAAACAAACTTAAGTTAATATCGTTTAGCAAGGTAGAGCCCTCATTGAATATGTATCCTGATTATTTATATTAGATAGCCAAGGGTAAAATGTCTTTTACATAGGGTAAAGTAAGTTTGGTAATATTTTTATAAAACTTATTCATTTATCAAAAGAATTCGATGCTCAGGGCGTGGGCGTCCGGTTTTTTGATGACGGGACAAGCAGCTGATGGTGAAATGGGAAAAATAGTCGGCACCACTCTCTGTACCGTGGCTCAGGTTTAACAACGGAGAATACTGGCGCGCACGAATCAAGATAGACAGGAGGGGAAGTTTAAAAGTATCGTTTTGGCCGCAGGCGTACCATCGATAGCAACATTGTGTTGGCCCTTCATCAGAAAGGCACTGGCCAACAGAAATTGCCCGTCAGCTCAATGTTGCCTGATCTACGGTTTATAAAATTGTGAAATACGAAAAGGCCGCTAAAGCGGCCCACATTTACATAATAACAATATGATAGTAAAAGATTTTATATATCATATAGCCCTTGCAAGTGATACCCTTTTTGTATGCGCTTAGTCGGAGATTAGCATTGCGAAGACCATTTTACGAATTTGGCATTATAGACAGATTCATCGTCGCTGACGAAGGTGGCTTCTCCCGCTTTTGGGCTGTCTTTCAATATTCCCAGTAGCTCAGCCTGCACCAGCCGCTCATCAAACTCTTTGCCTTTTTCATCGAACGCTTTGTAGCAGCCGACATCACCGGTTAATTCAATTGGCTGATCAATTACACTATATACAACAACATTAAACGTTTTTTCATACTTCGGCTGTCCTTCAACCACCACCGTACCTTCTGAGGAGGGAATAGCTTGGATGATCAGTTTATTATGTAAATCTTTTGCTGCTATGGAAGAAAATGAGAGTAGAACAAGTGAAGAAAGAAGGACCTTACATACCGTTTTCATTGACAACCTCCTTTATGAACATGAACAATTAGTCATTTATTCGGCAGCCAGATTACGGGGTAAATAAGAGTAAAACAAGCGAAGAAAGAAGAACTGTAGCTACGTTTTTCATTAACTTCCTTCTTCATGAACAACTAGTCATTTATTTGGTAATCAGATTTGAGGTAAAACTTAAATCCTGACTTAATGGATATTATTTAATGCTTACTGCGCGGTTATATTTTTTTTACCTAATTTGCGGCAATTTGTATCCATATTGGTAATCACGGTGGTGAACGTCAAATTATTGTAACCTTGCAAGGTCGATTAGATAGTATGAATAAAAAACCGATAGTTTAAATAGGACATACTTTAAACTATCGGATTCCTCAATAATTTGGGGACATTCAAAGAAAAGCAGTGGCATAAGTTAAGACTATTTATTATTCATAAAGTTCTTAAAGAAGAAAAAAAAGCATTTTTTGATCAAAAATGCTTTTGTGATTTGTGCCTGAAACTTAACATATAAAATTAAAATAGAAAATAATTTTAATAAAATCAGTTAACTAAGATAGTAGATGTTTTTTTGCATAGGCTTCAAAGTCTGTACAACCACCGATATGTTGCTCATCAATAAAAATTTGCGGAACAGTCTCAACAGGTTTACCCGCTTTTTTAGCTAAATCAGCTTTAGTGATCCCCTCCGCTTGTATGTCAACATAATTATAATCAAAATCATCACGTTCATGTTTTAATTTTTCTGCTAATTCTTTTGCGCGGACGCAATAGGGGCAACCAGAGCGACCAAAAATGACAGTAAACATCATATCTCCTTCAACTAAATTTTATTTATTATCTACAGTTCAATTACTATGCCTATAGTTAGCATCAAAAAAAAGCACAATTTATTTTTATTGCTATTTGAAATATTAACAATTACCTAATATAACAGAATAGTGTTTTTTAACAGGAAACATAGATTGTTATGAACAAAAAAAATTATCCGCTATGCGTTCTTTCGGTGATATGCCTAAATTTGTGATAATACTCGAAGTTATTGGTTTATTATTGTTATTGGTCTATTTAGTGATAAATAACTATATTGAATTAGCTGCTTTATTTATGAAAAAAGGTGTTTTGCTTGCTATGATTATGCTAGCAATTGGTTGTATGATACCGGCCATCGTTCATATCGTTTGGCGGGCACTGCCTAAGCTTAGTTTTTTCGGCATTGACCAACAAAAAAATAGTTCGGAACATCACCAACGCAAGCTAAGAGCTAAGCAGTGTAATCATCGCAAGATGGATTAAATTGTGAGTAGGAATGGCTCGTTAAATATGATTTAACATGATAAAATATGGTCTGTTTTTGGTTTAAGATGATAGATAGCGAATTTTCTTAGGTAGAATTGTTAGTATTTGTGTAAAATAAGGTTAATTAATGGATTCGATTTGTTTCCCTGACATAGCTAAATTGCGAGAGTGGCTTGTTCAACTCAAAACTTCATATTTTGAATGTGATAATTGCCAGGCATTGCATTTGCCACATATGCAAAATATTGATGGTATTTTCGATGCTAAAGTTGATATTGTTGAAAACATATTAGTTTTCTCTGTTTTGGCTGAACTCAAACCGACATCGATTATTACCCTATTAGCAAATTTAAGCCAAATTAATGCCAGCTCATTAACGGCGAAAGCATTTATGGAAATTAATGATGAAAATTTGCCTAAACTAGTGGTTAGTCAATCTTTTTCGTTATTGGCTGGCATGACTTGTAATCAATTCTCCAGTTTCCTTCAGCAAGCAGAAGAGCAGATGGCGGCTATTATTTTTGAAGTTTATAACAATGATCTACTGTATAGCGGTCAAGAAGATATTGACGATGAAGAGCTATCAGAGCGACCTTTACCTGCCCGCTTTCTGCTACATTAAGTTATAAAAATAGATGCAATTGGCATCTGCCATTCATGTGGATGGATAATGGATTATCTATTTTACATTTATGAAGATTAAAAGAATAACAATAAATCTCAGACTATTTATTACTTTAAAAGGTCTGGCTATTTTGCTAGATTCTTTTTATTCCTGTTAACCGCTTCGTTTGCACCTTATCTACCAAATAATATTCGAATAATAACCGCTTTCTAAAAGGAATTAGAATATGATCAGTTCATCGCAATCTGCTAGTGTCAATAATATTGAATCTTCCGTTGCTTCCAGTCCTGATTTTGATCCGATAAAAGTAGAAATCGATAAAAAAATCGACAATAAATTTGTAATGGTTTTTAGTGGATTTTCTGGCATGGGATATGAAAACACAGAAAAATTACAAGACTATATAACAAAAGAGATAAAACAAAATATTGATGAGCATGGGATTCATAATTTACTTATTGTTGCCGGCGCGACTCCTGAAGGTATTGGCTGTGTCTATGATATTGCTAAAAATTTAGGGGTAAGCACTTTCGGCATTGTTTCACAACAAGCTTCAACAAATAGCCTATCAAAAAATTGTGAGAGTGTTATGCAAATAAAGGATCCAGATAACAGCTGGAAAGTTTTGGATGATTCTGGTGATTCTTATATGGTATACGCTGCAAGTAAAAATGGATGTTTTTTAGCGTTTGGTGGTGGCAGTGTTACTCTAAGTGAATTAGAAGAAGCGGCTGGCAAAGGTATTGAAACAAAAATTTTTCCTGAGTTTTTACCAGATCCAATTAATTTAGATGGTAAATTAGCGCAAGGAAAAACAATGGCTGAAATATGTCCAATACAAACAAAATATACAAAAGAGATATAGTATAAAAATAATCTCTCCAGCTGATTTACATAAACGAATAAGGCAATATATTTAGACCGCCATTTATTCTTAATAGCTAGGGTAGTTTGCTATCTTACAAAATGGAGTGATTATTTTAATTGTAAAAACTCTCAGTCTCTTGATGGTTATATTGCATTAAACAAAAAAACGTTTATCAAGTGGTGTTCAGTGTTATTGATATCTTACATATTATAGATTTTAGACGTTAAAGATTAGCACACATTGAACACATCAAGTCTTTGCGTAATTAGTTAAAAAATTACCATAAATATAGTTTTCTTTATTAGAAGGCTAGATTTATTTGGTCAAATTTTTTCAAAAGATAAAGTGTATTGTTCAAGCCAACGCATTAATAAAGTTAAAATGCCATTCACGCATAAATAGATAATTCCCGCTGCAATAAAAACATCGACATTATAAGTTTGGCCAAAAATTTGTTGGCTGTATCCCATAATTTCTAATAGCGTTATGGTACTTGCTAGTGAAGTGCTTTTAAAGATAAGGATCACCTCATTAGAATAGGATGAAAATGCACGTTTAAGCGCGTAAGGCAAAATAATTCTTAGGGTTTGGTAATTTGACATACCTAACGCCTGACAAGATTGCCAGCTAGCTTTAGGAATTGCTTTTACTGCACCATGAAATAATAAGGTGGAATAGGCGGCGCTATTAAGCGCTAACGCTAACAGGGCACAAACCCATGGAGTAGAAATCAATGCCCATAATGCAGGGTACTCTTTTAGTGCGGGAAATTGACCGGGTCCATAGTAAATCAGAAAAAATTGAACCAGCAAAGGAGTGCCGGTAAATAGCGTAATATAGCCTTGAATAATAGCTGAAAAAATCGCTGTTTTTAACGATAAAATAATAGTCAAAAATAGTGCTAACAAAAAGGCAATCAGTAACGCGCATAATGTTAATGATAGACTGGTTGGTAAGCCTGGCAGCAATGACATGATTAAATCGATCATTTTGCGACTCCCCGTTCAAACTGAGTTGTGCGTAATTCAATGCGCCGTAAAATAAATTGACTTACCAGGGTGATAACCAGGTAGATTAATGCCACAATTAAGTACCAAGTAAAAGGTTCCTGAGTACGATTGACAATCGTTTTGGTTTGCAACATCAAGTCATTTACGCTAATCAGTGAAACCAATGCAGTATCTTTTAGCAATACCAGCCATTGATTGCCTAAGCCAGGTAATGCATGACGCCACATTTGGGGCATAATAAGCCGTAGGAAAGCAATATTTCGATTGAGACCCAATGCATGAGCTGATTCCCATTGGCCGGATGGTATCGCTTTAAGGGCGCCTCTTAAGGTTTGCGATGCATAGGCGGCATAGAGTAGAGCAAGAGCAACAACACCACAGAAAAAAGGGATAAAATCGAATTCACTATTTTGTGGGAAGAACCAGTCGGGATCGACTTGCCAGGTTGTTTGCCAGAAAATAAAATTAATATTAATGCCGTCACCTAACAACATAATAAATTGTAATGTGCCATAGTAAACGAACAGCACAACTAATAATTCAGGTAATCCGCGAATTAAAGTCACCCAGCAAGAACCGAGCAAGGCTACAGGCCGCCAGCGAGCAGATTCCCAAGCAGTAAATACCAGGGCTAATAATAGCCCTAGTATCAAAGCGATACCAGCAAGAGTAATCGTCAAACCGGCGGCATTTATTAGAAACAACAGATTATTCATCACGATAATCGACTATTTTTGCAACCATTTTTGATAGATAGCATCATAGGTGCCATCTTGTTTTAATTGTGCCATCGCTTTATTTAATTTATCTAGCAGCGCTTTGTTTCCTTTGCGTACCGCAATACCCAGACCCACACCAAAATAATTAGCATCTGTTATTTTTTCACCCACGGCGACAAGGTTTTCGTTACCTTTTGTTTTTAACCATTCCGTTGTAACAGCGGTATCTCCAAACACAGCATCTATACGGCCATTTTGTAAATCGAGGATAGCAGTTTGGTAATTATCATACGGGATAGCTTGCATCTCTTTATGCTGTTGGATGATATATTTTTGATGGGTGGTTCCATTTTGCACGCCAATTTTTTTACCTTTTAATAATGATATTTTATTAATTTTATTTTTTACTGCGATAAATGTTGCTGAGTTATTATAATAACTATCAGTAAAATCAACTTGTTTTTGCCGTTCTGGGGTAATATCAATTCCAGCCATCAAAGCATCAAATCGACGCATTTTCAAACTGGGGATTAAGCTATCAAAAGATTGATGAGTAAATGTACAGTTGGCATTGAGTTTTTTACATATGGCATTGGCCAGATCAATATCAAAACCGACAATGTTATTATTGGCATCAATTGATTCGAATGGGGCATATGTTGCTTCAGTTGCAAAGCGTATCGTCTCTTTTGGTGAGGCTAGTACTGATATGGATAGGCTGCATAAGATAATAGCTAACAGTGATTTTTTCATTACGTTATTCTCAATGAGATGAATGGGATAGATAATTTTCCAAGCCTTGAGTTTGTGGTCTAGTGAAACGATCAATATCGCCTTGCTCCACAATTACCCCTTTTTCCATATAAACTATCTTGCTCGCTGTTTTACGGGCAAAATCAATTTCATGAGTCACTATCAGTTGGGTGATGCCCGTTTTTGATAATTCCTGTATAATATTAACCACTTGGCTTGTAATTTCAGGATCGAGAGCGGCTGTTGGTTCATCAAATAACAGTATTTCAGGCTCCATCATTAATGCTCTGGCAATTGCCACTCGCTGTTGCTGACCTCCAGAAAGATGCAATGGGAAACGATTAGCACATTCGGTTAACCGTAAACGATGCAATAAATTTGCTGCTTTTTCTTTAGCTGCTGCCTTAGTTAAACCTAATACTAAACAAGGCGCTTCAATCAGATTTTCCATTACGGTCAAATGTGACCATAAGTTATATTGTTGAAATACCATCCCCACTTTTTGTCTTAACGCTCTGATTTCATTTTTTTTGGTTTGGCGTGAAAAATCAAAATGGTACCCAGCGATGTTCAGTTGGCCTGAACGGGGCATCTCTAGTAAATTGAAGACACGTAATAATGAGCTTTTGCCAGCACCGCTTGGGCCAAGTAATACCATCGTTTCACCCGTTTCACATGTCAAATTGATATTGTGTAGGGCTTGCTCTTCACCATAAAAGCAATTAATTTGTTTTAATTGAATACTCATGCTAAAAATCTGAATAAATAAACAAGTTAAACAATGATAATCTTAATGGAATAGTTATGCAATATGTAATTTCTTCAAATAGACTAATATTGATATTTTATAAGGCATTTTGGCTTTATTAAGATGATTTTTATTGTTCTTTATGCATTATTAATGCAATTTTATTGATTTTTTTAGCCATGCCCTTAAATATAAAACGATGAATTGGGCTCATGATTAGCCAATACATTAGTCCTGAAAAACCGGCAGCATGCCACCATGCTCTGACATCTAACGTTCGATATTTGCCATAATCCTTGATGGTAAAAGTTAAACGCCCTAGTCCCGGTGCTTTCATACCAAATAATAGAGTTAATTGATGTCCGGGTTTGATATTAATCACTTTCCAGCTATCGATCATGTCGCCTAAATATAATTCCTCACGTATGGGGCGGCCATATTTTACTTTGTTGAGCATTAAATCATAAATCAAGGCGCGTAATTGCCATAAAATATTGGCGTAGAAATATCCTCTTTTGCCACCAATTTGTTGCACGATTTGCCAAATAGTCCGGCTAGTAGCGCGGGTTGTTAGCGTAAAACCGGCATCTTTCAGATAATAACTATATTTGTCACACCATTTTGTTTTTAGGATTGGATCTGAGCCCCAATCCGCTTTATTAATGGCATTAGGCGAGTGAATAAACGCTTGTTTGATTGCTTCATCAACGCTAAGCAATTTTTGCGGAATAAGCTGTTTTAACGCTTGATCATTAGCTGGCAGATTGTGCTGTAGCCCTTGAATTAAACTTTTGGTAATAGAGGGAGAGACTGACGTTATTAGGCTAATGAATTGAATGGAAATTAATCTCATTGGGATAGGTAGAGGGATAAGCGGTCGATGCTTACCGCTTATCTGCATAAAGCGCTTGAAGAGTGTTTGATAATCAATATATTCCGGCCCACCAGCATCAAGTATACGATGCTCATTAGTTGGATGGGCTATCAATTGCGTCAGATAGTACAGCATGTTTTCTAAAGCAATAGGGCAAGATTTTGACCTTACCCAACGTGGGTGAGTGAGAATGAATAAGTTGTAAGTCATATCCCGAATTATTTCATAAGGCGCGGAGCCCGCACCAATAATAATTGGTGCCCGAATTTCTGTCAGCGGAATTTTACTTTCACGTAAAATTTCTCCGGTCAGTTTACGTGCCATCAGATGTTGTGAATGACAGCAATGGTTTTGTAGTGCGCTTAAATAGATAACTTGTTTTACTTGAGAGTGCTTGAGTACATTTTTAACATTAAGAGCAGCCAGGCATTCTTGTTCAATAAGATTATTATTAGCTGCCATACTGTGAACAAGAAAGTAAACGATATCAATATTTGTCATAATATCGTTTAAGGTTTTGGCTGCGAGTAGATCAACATAGCAACATTGAGTATTTGGCCAATTTTGTGCTCTAGCGCAATCAAGTTGACGTGTTGCTGCGGTGATCATATGTCCTTGTTTGATTAACGCTGGGATCAGATTTTGACCAATATAACCGTTAGCACCAAGTACTAAAATCCGTTTTTTACCCATATTTGGTTACCTATTTAGCACCAGCGTGGTTGGCAGAAAATTTAGTTGTCTATTAGGTGAAGAAGGCAATCAGTAATGGCGTCAATAGACTTAGTACAAAACCGTGGACAATGGCAGCAGGTACAATAGACACCCCTCCGCTACGTTGTAATATGGGTAGCGTAAAATCCATCGATGTTGAGCCACAAATCCCCAATGCAGTAGAACGAAATTGATTGATAATAATTGGAATAAGCATAATAGCCGCTAATTCACGCATTAGATCGTTAAAGAAAGCGGTACTACCAATGACTGGCCCGTAAGCGTCGGTAAGCAGTATACCGGTTAGCGAATACCAACCGTATCCGGCAGCAATCGCTAAACCTACTTTAGTAGGTAGCCCTAATAAAAATGCCGCCAAAATACCACCAAGTAGCGCGCTGGTGGTAACAATTACCGCAATCGCTGCGCCTCTGAAATTGATTAAAATTTGCCGAAGATACATCCCACTATTACGAAGATGGCAACCCACCAATAATAATAAACAGATAAGGGTAATTTCAGTACCATGTTTGGCATAGGATAAAAATGGCCACTTTGTTAATCCTAACAGGAAACCTAGTATTAACACGCCACACAGTGGTAGTGAACTTAAAATCATTTTTAATCGAGAGAGTGGTTTATTGGTTTCCCGTTTCGCAATTTTCCACGGAAAAAGTTTATCCAATAATAATAAAGCAATCAGGTTAGCGGCAAAGGTGCAGCAAAAGAAAACCATGGTATAGATAAAAATTGCAGTAAGATGAGTACTAATATTATCTAATAACGCCAAAGTGATGCCCATTAAAAATAAAATAATGTAAACCATCACACCTAATAGGCGATGAGTAAGCGCTAAAATCTTCTTATTCTTGAAGCGAAATAGATAACCTAGTGTTAACGGTAAAAGAATGATAAGTAGTCCTGAATACATAGTCCATCCTTATTACAATTAACGCTTTTATGGCGATGATTTTGTGGAAATAATGTGAAAAAGATAGGCAAAATATTGATAAATATTTTATAACAGACTCAAACTAGGCGCAATATCATAGAATAATATTTAAACGTAATTCATTTGCTCACAGGATAATCCAGTAACTATTGCTGATAGGCATAAAAAGAGGTTAACCATGTATTTGCAACAAGTGGAGATTTCTGGTTTTCGCGGCATCAATCGGCTTTCATTGACCTTAGATCATAATACTGTGTTAATTGGTGAAAATACCTGGGGTAAGTCAAGTTTGTTAGATGCGCTGACTATTTTATTATCACCTAAGCAGCCGTTATATCAATTTAGCCAACATGATTTCCATTACTTGGTAGATACAGATGAACAAGTCAATAATCTACAAATTATTTTAGTTTTTTGTGAAAACCAGTCAAATAGTCACAACGCTAGTCGATTTAAGTCCTTATCTGCATTATGGATTGAAGGAAATGATAAATATAAACGTATTTATTATCGTGTGAGTGCTGAACGACAAAATAATATTGTAGCTACCGAAAGATGTTTTTTAGATAAGGACGGCAATAAGCTGGCTTTAAATGATAATAGCAAATATATCCAGCAGATTATTCGACTATATCCCGTACTACGTCTAAGAGATGCCCGCTTTTTACGCCCTACAGCGGCTGAATCTTATGATGCTGACTATAAAAAACCCTCTGTTAAATTTGCCAGCCAATTACAACAATTGACCCAGGCATTAATAAAAGCATCACCAAAATTGTCTTATGAAGAGATTGAAGATGGCTTTGTGGCAATGCAACAGTTGCTCGGTTATTATTTTGCCGAACAAAATATGCGCTTATTTAATCGACCACATCAGTCAAATATTGCCTATCACTCACCTAATAGAAGAGGCTGGCGGGTGCTGGAGGATATCAATCGTATAGTCGGTAAACCGGAACAGCATTCTATTCGGTTAATTATTTGGCAACTTTTTTCATCATTTTTACAATTACAGGGCGATTTTCAACTAAATAGCGATGCTCGGCCTATTCTGATTATCGAAGATCCAGAAACTCGTTTACATCCTATTATGCTTTCGGTTGCTTGGCGACTATTAAATCTTTTTTCATTGCAGCGTATTAATTCAACTAATTCAGGCGAATTGCTTTCACAAGTTCCACTGGAAAATATATGCCGCTTAGTACGTAATTCAAATCGAGTGGTTGCTTATCGGTTAAAGGCGAACAGGTTATCACTGGAGGATATGCGTCGTCTTTCATTTCACATACGCATTAATCGCCCATCAGCACTATTTGCACGCTGCTGGTTATTGGTTAAAGGTGAGACCGAAATCTGGTTAATGAATGAATTAGCACGCCAATGTAATTATCATTTTGAGTCAGAAGGTGTTAAAGTGATTGAGTTTGCGCAATGCGGTCTTAAGCCATTATTAAAGTTTGCTAATAGTATGGAGATCGAGTGGCATACTTTGGTTGATGGCGATAATGCAGGGAAACAGTATGCTGATTCAGCAATTGCTTATGCTGAAAGAATCAATGATACTCCTCGAGATAGACTAACTATATTACCTGCGTCAGATATGGAGCATTTTCTTTACCGTGAAGGTTTCAGCGATATTTATCATCAGATTGCCGCTATTCCTGATAATGGTAAAATATCACCGCGTCGTGTCATTATTAAAGCAATTCATCGAACTTCTAAACCTGATTTAGCAATTGAAGTCGCCAATAGAGCGGCAGAAAAAGGCGTTAATTCAATTCCTTCTTTGCTGCGCCATATGTTTTCACGTGTTGCATGGCTAGCCAGAGGGCAATCTTAGTAAACAGGTAAGCAATAAAAATATTGTAGCATTTGTCTGCTGGTTTTAGTCGAGGCAGCAGTGGCTCTTATACGGTTTTTAACCTATTCCATATTAAAAAAAGGTATTTTTAGTATGAAATTTCTTCCCAATCAAAAAAAGCGTTTATTAATTTTTCTGATGTTGATATTAATTATTATCATCACCGCTGTGATGCTTTATATAATCAATTTACCCAAAAAAATAAATTATCAGACTGTACCCGTTATCAGAGGAAATATCGAAAAACTTGTACTTGCCACGGGTAAGCTGGACGCGTTGAGTAAGGTAGATGTTGGCGCCCAGGTTAGTGGCCAGTTACAGACCCTTTATGTAAAAGAGGGGGATATGGTAAAAAAAGGGGATTTGTTAGCGGTAATCGATTCGCAAAAGGTGCAAAATGTTGTTAAAGAATCAGAGGAGACGCTGCGTGAACATCAAGCTAATTTAGCCTTAGCGCGGGCTGAATTGAAGTTAGCAGAAATGACTTATCAGCGCTATGTCGATTTGGCAAAGCATCAGGCTATTTCGCGGCAGGAGTTTGATCGAGTTAAAACTGATGTTGAGGTTAAAAAAGCGCGGGTAAAAATTTATATTGCCCAAATTAATCGTAATCAAGCCTCGTTAAATACAGCTAAAACTAATTTGAAATATACCCATCTTACTGCGCCATTAAGTGGGATTGTCACTAACATTAAAACGTTGCAGGGACAAACGGTAATCGCTTCTCAAGAAGCGCCAACTATCATGACATTAGCCGATTTGGATACAATGTTAGTAAAAGCACAAGTTTCTGAAGCCGACATTATTAATCTTAAATCGGGGCAAAAAGCTTCTTTTACTATTCTTGGCGCACCGGATAAAACTTTTGCTGGAGTTTTGAAAGATATTTTACCTACGCCGGAAGAAGTTAATGATGCAATTTTTTATTATGCACGCTTTGAAGTACCCAATCCGCATCATATTTTAAAACTACAAATGACTGCACAAATTAAAATTCAACTTGCATTACATAAAAATGTATTGCTTTTACCACTATCTGCCTTGAGAGAAAATATTGCTAATAATCAATATATTGTTGTACTACTACAAAATGGGCAACAAGTGGAAAGGAGAGTCGAAGTTGCTACCCAAAATTATATTGATGCAGAAATTGTTTCCGGTCTTGCTGAAGGTGACTTAGTAATTACTAACTCTGAGATAGCAAAAGGATGAAGGAATGAGTGCATTACTTGAATTGAGTAATATCGGTCATAATTATCGAACAGGTGAACAACAGGTAAAGGTACTAGAAAATATTTCTTTGACCATAAACGCAGGGGAAATGGTAGCGATTGTTGGCGTTTCAGGCTCTGGCAAATCAACTTTAATGAATATTCTTGGTTGCTTAGATAAACCAAGTTATGGTGAATACTATCTGGCTGGGCAAAATATAGCTCAACTGGATGACGAGCAGCTTTCTGTTTTACGCCGCGAATATTTTGGCTTTATATTCCAACGTTATCATTTGTTACCTTATTTGACTGCCGAACAGAATGTTGAAATTCCGGCTATTTATGCCGGTACATGCCAGCAAGAGCGCCGTAAACGAGCAATTGGATTATTAGCGCGCCTTGGTTTGAGTGACCGAATTAAATATTATCCGACGCAATTATCTGGCGGCCAACAGCAGAGGGTCAGCATTGCTCGGGCATTGATCAATGGTGGGCAAATTATTTTAGCTGATGAGCCAACGGGGGCATTGGATAGCCATTCTGGTGATGAAGTTATTGCTATTCTTAAACAGCTATGCCAACAGGGATATACTGTTATTCTGGTTACCCATAATATGCAGATCGCAGCGCAGGCAGAGCGGATAATTGAAATTAAAAATGGCGAAATTATCCATCATTCCGTGCAACGCGAGCCAACAAAAATATTACCGCCGATTTTCTCTGCTAAAAAGCAGCAAATTTCAATAACGCAACGACTTAATCAGTTTAGAGAAGCGTTACTAATGGCATGGAGAGCAATATTAATTAACAAAATGCGCACATTACTCATTATGCTTGGCATTATTATTGATATTGCCTCGGTCGTTAGTATTCTTGTTATTGGTAATGCGGCCAAAAGGTCGGTATTAGCCGATATTCAGTCAATTGCGACAAATACTATCACAGTCTTTCCTGGTAAAGGATTTAGTGACGTCAGCCCAGAAGATAGACGGGCGCTGACCATAAGCGATGTGGATGCGCTACAAAAGCAGCCATATGTTTTTGCTATATCAGGTAAAATGAGTACTGATGTTCGCTTACGTTATGGCAATCGGAATTCAGCAGCCAGTGCATTTGGCGTTGGAGAGTCATATTTTGATGTTTATGCCATGTCAATGAGCGAAGGTATAATTTTGACTAGCGATATGGTTAAGCACCATGGACAGGTGATTGTTATTGATCAAAATACCAAGGATATGTTTTTTCCTAAGCAGAAACAGGTTGTTGGTGAAATAATATTAGTCGGTAATATGCCTGTTACTATTGTTGGGGTGGCAGCTGAGCAGAAGTCAGTTTATGGTAATAGCAATATGCTACAGATCTGGATGCCTTATACTACGATGAGTAGTCGTCTGATGAATCGCTCTTATTTTGATAATCTTTATATTAGGATCAAACAGGGGTATAGCTCGTTAGAAGCAGAACAACAATTGACGCGATTGTTAACGGTATTGCATGGTAAAAAGGATATTTTTACCTATAACTTCGATACATTGATTAAAACGATAGAAAAAACGACCAATACGCTACAGTTATTTTTAACATTAGTGGCGGTTATTTCCTTGCTAGTCGGTGGTATCGGTGTGATGAATATCATGCTGGTTTCAGTAACCGAACGGACGAAAGAAATTGGTATTCGCATAGCAATCGGTGCGCGAAATAGCGATATTATGCAACAATTTTTGATAGAAGCAATTTTTATTTGTTTGTTTGGTGGTTTTTTAGGGATCTTACTCTCTTATATCGTGGCGCTTATTGCGCGCTTACTATTACCGGATTGGCAGTTTGCTTTTAGCCTAATGCCACTGCTTGGCGCTTTAGTTTGCTCAACCATCATTGGCCTCATTTTTGGTTTTTTACCTGCCCGCAATGCGGCAAAGTTGAAACCGGTAGATGCTTTGGCAAGGGAATGAGTAATAAATATTTATATGCTCCCAAAAGAAGCTTGGGAGCAATAATTAAAATAGCAAATGATTAAAGGCAATGAAAACCAACCTATCCATTTTCTACAGGAATAATAAGGCTGGCATGGTTACCCTTAGGCCCTTTAGTTGAACTAAAATTGACCTTTTGTCCAGCTTTCAATGTACGGTACCCTTCCATCTGGATACTGGAATAGTGTGCGAAGATATCTTCGCCACCATTTTCGGGGCAGATGAAGCCAAAACCTTTAGCATTATTAAACCACTTAACTGTACCTGTCTCCATACATCATCCTTCATAATGGGGTTTTATCAAACAAGTGCCTGTGAACAGCTCATTTCATATTGCAGCTAACTAAAAATTGCTTGTTCATAAAATATACTGTATTAAAAAGATATATGGCGTCAAGTGTACTCTATTCGTAGAAACTGGTTCAGTTGCTAAAATTTGATTTAGATAACGCTATAGGTCACTGTTTTTTTTATTATTTACTTTTTTAAGGATGATTGGTCACAAATGGGATCAAAGTGATAAACTAAGAATAATTAAGAAAAATGTATAATTAAAATATTTAACTGGATTTTTACATAATGAGTGAGTGCCAATCAGATTATCAGACGGATGTCAGGCTCAAGGAACAAGTGGAACATGCTTTACAGCCACCTTCAATGTATAAGGTGATTTTGAATAATGATGATTTCACACCAATGGATTTTGTAATACAAGTGTTAAAAAAATACTTTTCTTTTGATGAAGAGCAAGCCACACAAATCATGTTGGATGTTCATTTTCACGGGAAAGGGATCTGTGGGGTTTATACTGCTGAGGTTGCAGAAACAAAGGCCGCGCAAGTTAATATTTATGCAAGAGAACATGAATATCCATTACTTTGCACGATAGAAGAAGTCTGATTAGACTAATTTATAGGGAGGTGATTATGCTTAACCAAGAACTTGAACTTAGTCTTAATGTAGCTTTTGCCAAGGCAAGAGATAGCAGGCATGAATTTATGACGGTTGAGCATCTATTGCTGGCGTTACTCAGTAATACATCGGCCAGGGAAGCCTTAGAAGCTTGCAAAGTTGGCCTTGTGGTATTGCGACAGGAATTGGAGCATTTTATTTCACAAACAACGCCATTATTGCCTGAGGATGATAGTCGGGATACTCAACCTACGTTAAGTTTTCAGCGAGTATTGCAGCGTGCAGTGTTTCATGTGCAGTCATCTGGGCGTAATGAAGTTACTGGTGCTAATGTGCTGGTTGCTATATTTAGCGAACAAGAGTCTCAAGCTGCCTATTTATTGCGTAAACACGATGTAAGTCGGCTTGATGTTGTTAATTTTATTTCTCATGGCATGGTCAAAGGTAGTGAGGCTGATAATAGCCATTCCGATTCTATTAATGCCGCTTATCAGAATGAAGAAGCTATTGGCGTTGAAGAACGGGTGGATAGCTTTACTACCAACCTTAACCAATTATCAAAAGCCGGCAAAGTTGACCCTTTAATTGGGCGTCAGCTGGAACTGGAGAGAACGATCCAGGTTCTTTGTCGGCGGCGAAAGAATAATCCGCTATTAGTGGGTGAATCTGGGGTAGGTAAAACAGCGATTGCGGAAGGGCTAGCATGGCGTATCATACAAAATGATATCCCGGAAGTAATGAAAGATTGCACTATTTATGCCCTGGATATCGGTTCACTACTGGCGGGTACTAAGTATCGTGGTGATTTCGAAAAGCGCTTTAAAGCATTATTAAATGTGTTAGAAAAAGATGAAAAAAGTATTCTCTTTATTGATGAAGTCCATACGATTATTGGTGCTGGTGCGGCATCTGGCGGACAAGTTGATGCGGCTAATCTGATTAAGCCATTACTATCGAGTGGCCGGATCCGGGTGATGGGTTCAACTACCTACCAAGAATTTAGTCATATATTTGAGAAAGATCGTGCGCTGGCAAGACGATTCCAAAAAATTGATATCGTCGAACCTTCTGCTGACGAAACGGTACAGATTATTAATGGATTACGAGCTAAGTATGAAGCTCACCATAATGTTCGTTATAGTCCCAAAGCGATTAAAGCAGCGGTTGATTTATCAGTAAAATATATTACAGATCGCCATTTACCGGATAAAGCAATCGATGTTATTGATGAAGCGGGTGCAAGAACGCGTTTGATGCCACAAAACCGACGTAAAAAAACAATTGGGGTACAGGAGATAGAATCAGTTGTTTCCCTCATTGCCCGGATTCCTGAAAAAACAGTTTCTTCTAGCGATAAAGAGCGATTGAAAAATTTAGATAATAGATTGAAATTGCTAGTATTTGGCCAAGAGCAAGCTATTCAAACCCTCAGCGAAGCGATTAAAATGAATCGAGCGGGGTTAGGTAGTAGCCACAGACCTATTGGTGCATTTTTATTTGCTGGGCCAACGGGTGTCGGTAAGACAGAAGTCACTGTGCAACTGGCAAAGGCATTAGATATTAAATTGTTGCGTTTTGACATGTCAGAATATATGGAACGTCATACAGTTAGTCGGCTAATTGGTGCCCCACCAGGATATGTAGGCTTTGATCAAGGTGGTTTATTGACAGATGCGGTTATAAAACATCCTTATTCGGTCGTTTTATTAGATGAAATAGAAAAGGCACATTCTGATATATTCAATCTTTTATTACAAGTAATGGATAATGGTACTTTAACCGATAATAATGGCCGTAAGGCTGATTTTCGTAATGTTGTCTTGGTGATGACCACTAATGCGGGTGTGCAAGAAACACAACGTAAATCGATTGGTTTTACTGAGCAGGATAATAGTACCGATGCATTATCAGAGATAAAACGAATTTTCGCGCCTGAGTTTCGTAATCGATTGGATGACATAATTTGGTTTAATGGTTTAACACCAGAAATTATTGCCCAAGTTGTTGATAAGTTTATTGTTGAGTTACAAGCGCAACTTGATGAAAAAGGTGTGTCAATTGAAATCAGTGATGCGGCACGTCAATGGCTTTGTGCTAAAGGCTATGATAAGGCGATGGGAGCCAGGCCGATGGCAAGAGTGATCCAGGATAATCTAAAGAAACCTTTAGCGAATGAACTTTTATTTGGGCAGTTGAGTCACGGTGGTGCTGTTAAGATCGATCTGAGTAAGAAGACGCAAAAATTAACTTATCATTTTGAAGGTATGCATAAAACTAAACCAGAGAATGCAATAATTTAATTACAGATGGTTTATAACCATAGACGATATTCCAATCGTCTATGGCAAGAGCCTGAGAGAAGAGGCGATCAACGGCTACGAAAGATGATTCTGCCTTTACTCAGATCATAAGGTGTTAACTCGACAGTCACTTTGTCGCCCGTCAGAATACGGATATAATTTTTACGCATTTTGCCAGAAATATGCGCAGTAACTACGCGTCCATTTTCTAGTTCAACACGGAACATGGTATTGGGCAGAGTATCTAGTACTGTACCTTGCATTTCAATATTGTCTTCTTTGGCCATCTAATCCTCTGAGTTAATCACCAAGTTTTTTACGGGCAAGATAATGCCGAAAAACCCTCCTTATGTAAAGGAGTGTCGAGTTTAAAGTCACTTTTTCTTTTTATCAAGATACGAAAATTACAGCATTAAAGCTTAATAGTACAAAAATATACAACAAGTATACGGTTTGAACAACGCGAACGATAAAAAAATAAAATGTAATAATATCATAGCAAACCATCTAACTTAGTTTGCAATAGGATGAATGATTCTGTCACTTATATCTTCAAATTGATGCTAAATCAGCTATCTATTGCCTTTGTTTAGGTAGAAAAATATTTTCCAGTTAATCATTCAAAATGATTAATTTCTGCTGCACTGGGTAAATTTATGGTTTGCTTTAGCCAACATGCTTTATCGATAGGTTGATCGCGATATTGATAGAGATAATTTAAAAACTATACTCGAGGGATCTCTTTCACACCTAAAGAGGCGGTATATGCATTAATTATTTGACAATCAAACAGTTTTCCACCGAAACGCAGGAAATGGTGATAAAAAGCAATAAGTGCATATTTAGAACCGTCACTAACACGGCTAAACATCGATTCACCACAAAAAATTTTACCAACATTAAAGCCATATAGTCCACCAATTAATTTTGTGTTGTACCAAACTTCAACGGAATCAGCAACGCCCAGTTGATGCAAAGCAGTATAGGCTTCTATTATTTGGTGGGTGATCCAGGTTCCTTCTTGCCGTTGTGCGCAGGCGGCAATAACCTGTTCAAAGTCATGATTTAGCGTAATGGCATAAGCGGTTTTTCTCATTCTTTTTTTAGTTGTTCGGCTAATGTGTATTTCTGCTGGCAAGAGAACTGCACGTGGATCTGGCGACCACCATAATGGAATTTCCGTTGGATTAAACCAAGGGAAAATCCCTTCATAATAGGCAGATTGTAATCTACCAACAGCCAGATCACCGCCGATGGCTAGTAAACCATTGGGTTCATGTAGAGCATATTCGGGTGCTGGAAAGATATAAGATCCATCATCAAGCTGAAACATATAACCGTCCTATTAACTAATTTTGTAATTATGTTAGTACTATTTGAGCTTGATAATATTGAAAATAGCGCCCTTTCAATTGTAATAATTCTGCATGGGTCGCTTGCTCAATAATTTTTCCATCATCCATCACATATATTTGATCCATTTTTTCCAGACCCTGTAAGCGATGTGTAATAACTAACAAGGTTTTGTCCTGGCAGTGCTGTTGCAACTGAATTAGTATCTGTTTTTCAGTTTTTACATCTAGTCCTTCAGTCGGCTCATCTAATAAAATTATTGGCGCATCATAAAGTAGTGCTCTTGCGATACCTAATCGCCGTTGTTCGCCACCTGAAAGTTGTCGGCCACCTTCACCGATCCAACTATCGAGCCCTTGATTTTTAATCAGGCTGTCTAAACCGACTTGTTTTATTACTTTTGTCAGTAAGGTATCACTTGCATCATCTTTCGCTATTAGCAGATTATTACGTAAAGTATCACTAAAAATATGTGTTCGCTGTGGAATTACCGCCATTAATTTACGTAATGTTTTCTCATTATAGTGATTAATTGGGTGGCCATTTATCAAGATCTGGCCTGAGCTGACATCCCATGCACGGGTTAATAATTGTAACAGCGTAGATTTACCACAACCTGTTTTACCTAGTAGCGCAACATGTTCACCTGCATTGAGTGTTAAAGAGATATTTTTTAATGTCGGTTGCGGTTGTTGGGGATAACTGAAGTGCACTTTTTGCAATTTAATGTCAACCTGATTATTCGTCGTTATATCTGAAGCGGGAAATGTCACAGCCGGCTTCTGATTAATTAACTCCATTAAGCGATTTGCTGAAGTAACCACTTGTCCTAAATATTGAAATGCAACCGCCACCGGCCCTAGAACTTCAAACGCAGCTAAGGTACAAAAGACGAACATAGCAATAAGCGCACCAGGTTTATGCTGTTCACCAACACCAGTTGCTGCCATCCACATTAATAGGGTTGCGGTAAGGCCGGAGATAAAAATCATAATAGATTGTGATAGCGCGGTTAAGTTAGATTGCTGTTGTTGGCGTTTTAGCCAGTTGGTTTCTAGATCGGTCAATACTTGCCGAAAACGAGGTAATGCCCCAAAAACAGTTAGTTCCGCTTGTGCCTGAATAATATTGATTAAACAAGCGCGATATTGGCTGCGAAATATAGTGAGATCGTGTCCAATAGATTTTCCCGCCTGATAAAAAAACCAGGGTAAGGTAATCAGCAAACACAGCATAATTGTGCCCAGAGTAAGGGCAAGAAATGAGTCTAATGTGCTTAATGCCAAAGTGAGTAAAATAGTAATAACCAAAGCAGCAAAAATGGGAGAAAGCACCCGTAGATATAAATGATCAAGGCTTTCGACATCAGCTACCAGACGATTAAGAATATCTCCTTGGCAATAGTGTGCGATACCGCCAGGTGAAAGCGGGAATAGTTTTTGAAATGTAAATATCCTTAAATGTGCTAAGACACGAAAAGTTGCATCATGGTTAACCAACCGTTCGGCGTAACGGCTGGCAGTACGGATAATTGCTGAGCCGCGAACGCCTGCTGCGGGTAGCATATAATTAAAGGTATACAGTCCGGCAGCGCCTGCAAGTGCCGTTCCGGCTAAAAACCAACCTGATAGAGTCAGTAGACTAATACTCGCCAGTACCGCAATAATGGTTAATATAATGCCAAGATTAAGTAGTAACCAATGACGACGATATAGCGCAAGAAAAGGGAGTAGTACACGCATATTATATCTCCTCTGCGCGATAAGTTAGCAGGCGGCTAAAAGCTCCTTTAGTCTGGCTTAGCTTGCTGTATGTGCCTTGTTCAATAATTAAACCATTTTCCATCACCCATATTTGATCATATGCGGCAGCTTCTGCTAATAAATGTGTAACCAGCAAGGTTGTTTGTTTAGTCGAGGCCGCATTAAGTGCTGTCATCACCCGTTGCTCACTTTGCATATCAAGACTTGCTGCTGGTTCATCCAATAAAAGCAAATGACAGGGGTTTAATAACGCGCGGGCGACAGCAATTCGTTGTGCTTGTCCAACGGATAAGCGAGCGCCATTTTCGCCAATTTGGGTATCAACCCCCGCGGGTAGATGCTTAATAAACTCGGTTACATAAGCATTTTCCATTGCAATATTGACTGCGGCTGCAGAAGCTTCGGCTGAATAGAGACGTATATTGTCAATGATGGTTTGTGCGGGTAAATGGGGATTTTGGCCAACCCAGCTAAGTTGTTTGCGCCAATCAGCCATATCGAGATCCCTAAGTTCGATTCCATTAACCGTTAGCGATCCACGATAGGGTAGAAAACCCAGTAATGCATTTAATAATGAGCTTTTGCCAGCTCCGCTTTGGCCGACTAACGCGATGCGTTGATTTGGCAATAGGGTGAAATTTAACGGGCCAGCCAGGCGTACATTGTCATGAGAAAAAATTTCTAGTTGCTGTGCTGTAATAGTTAATGGTTGAGCCGGTGTCATTAGCTGATTGTTCTGCGATAGTGGCGATGGTTGTTCTATGCTGGCTAATAATGTAAATAGAGATTCTGCTACGCCTACTGCTTGTGCTTTATCATGGTAATAAGTGCCTAAATCACGTAGTGGCTGAAAAAATTCCGGGGCTAGTATCAAAGCTAAAAAACCAGCAAAAAGGGTAACCGGTATGCCATAATTACCAAAATGCAATTCGCCTAAATAAGAGAAACCAAAATAAACCGCGACAATGGCGATGGAGATTGACGCGAAGAATTCTAACACTGCCGAAGAGAGAAATGCCATCCGTAAGACTTCCATGGTTCTTTTACGAAACTCTTCGGTTGCTTGTTCAATATCTTTTATTTCTTTGTTGGCACGGAAAAAAAGTCGTAAGGTATCCAGTCCACGTAAACGATCGAGAAATCTGCCGCTTAATCGGGCTAAAGCAACAAAATTTCGTCGATTAACATCAGCGGCTCCCATCCCAACTAATATCATAAATAAGGGGATTAAAGGTGCGGTGATAAATAAAATTAAGCCAGCGGCCCAGTTAAGCGGGAAAATTGCAATCAGAATGATAATCGGGATCATAGCGGCTAAATACATTTGAGGTAAATAGCGAGCGTAATAATCCTGTATGTCCTCAATTTGTTCTAAGATGATAGTAGCCCAACTACCTGTGGGTTTATTTTTAACCCAAATAGGTCCTAATTGGTTAAGTTTATTTAGTACCATGCTACGGATCTGCTGGCGAACAATTTTGCCACAAACAAATCCAACACTTTCTCGTATAAAATTAATTATTGCTCTTACAATAAATACACAAATGAGTAATGAAAATTGAACAAGTAGTTGTTCTCTCGGTACATTGTCTATAATTAATGTTTGTAAAATGGTGGCTAAAAGCCAGGCTTGGGTAACGAGAAGTAGGCCACTAATAATTCCCAGTAACATGGATAAGCGTAGCCAGTGTTTTGCTGGTGCTGATTGTTGTTTCAACCATTTGACCAGTTCAGTTTGTTTTTGTTTATCCATAGTGATGATTTTATATACCGGCGTTAAGTTAATTATTACAACGGGTTGATGTTAATTTTATCTAATATCAACTTTAGAGGTATGTTACAGCTAAAAAGGCGCTATTTCGACAGCGCCTGCTAAAGAACTTTATTAAATTATTATAATTTGTAACATTTATTTGCGGTATAACGCATCTAAATAACGTTCGGCGTCAAGGGCGGCCATACAACCAGTACCTGCTGAGATAATCGCTTGACGATAGATATGATCCATAACATCACCGGCAGCGAAAACACCTTCAACTGAGGTTTGGGTCGCATTGCCTTTAGTCCCAGATTGCACTTGAATATAGCCATTTTCTAACACTAACTGATCGGCAAAGATACTTGTATTGGGCGTATGGCCAATAGCGATAAATACGCCAGTCACGGAAAGCATTTCTATGTTGTCATTTTGGGTTGAACGTAAATTGATTCCAGTGACACCACTATTGTCACCTAATACTTCATCGAGAGTAAAATTGGTATGTAATACAATATTGCCAGTTTTTACTTTTTCCATCATCCGCTGAATAAGGATTTTTTCGGCTCGAAATGTTTCACGTCGATGAATAACATGGACTTCGGAAGCGATATTTGATAGGTAAAGAGCTTCTTCAATAGCGGTATTTCCGCCCCCCACAACGGCAACTTTTTGTTTGCGATAGAAAAAACCATCACAGGTGGCACAGGCTGAAACACCACGACCTTTAAAGGCTTCTTCAGAAGGTAAACCCAGATAGCGAGCTGAGGCGCCGGTAGCGATAATAAGTGCATCGCAGCTATATATTCCGTTATCGCCAGTCAGTTGGAACGGCCGTTGCTGCAGATCAACCTTATGAATGTGATCATTAATAATGTTTTCTTCTGCCGTAAATTTTTTAGTATGTTGCAGCATGCGTTCCATCAACACCGGCCCCATTAATTCGGAATGATCCCCAGGCCAATTTTCAACTTCAGTGGTTGTGGTTAATTGTCCGCCTGGTTGAACGCCGGTGATTAATACCGGACTTAAGTTTGCTCGGGCGGCATAAATTGCTGCTGTATAGCCAGCTGGGCCAGATCCTAGAATAACAACTTTACTATGATTGGTGGTGTTCATAGATGCTCCATTTTTTAAGAATATTTATTCAATGTGGCGATTGTAGGAGATTAGAAAAATTAAAAAAAGTAAATTGAATTAAAAGATGATAAGGAATAGTCATTTTTATTAGCTTGTCTTTAACATTTTATTAAGGCAGCAAGTCATGAAAAAAGATTATTTTTCGTGAAATAACGTTTTAAATTGAGAATTTTCCTTATGTCTTATTGACAATTAGTTAATAATACATTCGTTTCCATATGATGTTCTGATTTTTATTCATAATCTTTGACAATCGGTTGTGTATTTGAGAAAACATCTTGTAGGATTAATTACCTCATTTGATTAATTGAAATTGAACATCATTTAAACAAATAGATAAATATCCTACTTTTCATTATCAAATTGAAAACTAACCAGATGATTTATCTACAAGATGAATTATACTACTAAATACTAATGGTCAGGCGGAGTTTAACCTTATTGCATCTTTTCCAATTCAATCATAAGAAAAGAAAATAGGGAATGTAATGGGTATAAAAAAATAGATAAAAGAGAGATAACGAAATGATTGATAACAAAAAGCGTCCAAGAAAAGATCTTGATCGTATAGATAGGAACATACTGAATGAATTACAAAAGGATGGTCGTATTTCTAATGTAGAGCTTTCTAAGAGAGTAGGGTTATCACCAACACCTTGTTTGGAACGCGTGCGCCGGTTGGAACGTCAAGGTTTTATTTCAGGTTATACTGCTTTATTAAATCCACACTATCTCGATGCATCTTTGTTGGTTTTTGTTGAGATTACCTTGAACCGTGGTGCTGCGGATGTTTTTGAACAGTTTAATACCGTTGTGCAAAAACTGGAGGGAATTCAGGAATGTCATTTAGTCTCTGGGGATTTTGATTATTTACTTAAAACACGTGTTCCTGATATGTCTGCTTATCGTAAATTGTTAGGAGAGACTTTACTTCGTCTTCCAGGTGTCAATGACACCCGTACTTATGTAGTAATGGAAGAGGTAAAACAGAGTAATTGTTTGGTCATTAAGACACGCTAATCAAATAGATGCAAAACTGGAAAAAGTTAGGTACACTCCTGTTTATGCATACAGTTTCAACGCTGAGCATTACTCAGCGTTGTTCCTTTCAATCAACAGGAAAAACCTGGAGTGTTAGTTTTGGGCCAGGAATATACAGAAGACAAAAATATTAAGTTAAAAAAGATCAGTAATGGCAAGATACTGACAGAGATTATTTTACTTATAATTACTATCTGGGCGATTTTTTTAGTGGTGGCCCTGATAAGTTTTCATCCCTCCGATCCTAGCTGGTCGCAGACCACCTGGAATGAACCGATTAAAAATTTAGCTGGTGGTATTGGTGCTTGGTCAGCGGATATTCTTTTCTCTGTTTTTGGCATTTTAGCCTATGCTATACCATTAGTTATGTTGTTAGGATGTTGGAATGTATTTAAAGATATTGATAACCAGAATTGTCTGGATTTTTTTGTCCTTTCCTTACGCCTGATCGGTGGGTTGGCGCTAATAATTACATCGTGTGCTCTTGCATCACTTAATATTGATGATTTACCTAATTTTTCCTCTGGCGGAATTATTGGTAGTGTTTTTAGTAATGCCATCTTGCCTTGGTTTAATATTTTAGGAACAACCTTAGCGTTACTTTGTATATGGGCAGTTAGTTTCACCTTATTTACCGGTTGGTCATGGTTGACGATTGCGGAAAAGATTGGCGCACTAGTTTTAGCAACCATATCACTAATCACTAATCGTACTCGTAGAAATAACAAGCGTCAGACAACAGAAGCTTATGTTTCACCTCATCCGGCTAAATTGTACGATGGCACCAATGTAGATTATATCGATCCCGATGATGTACTTTTTTCAGCTTCGCCAATTAGTCAGCTAGCGAAAGAGGAATTGAGCAATAATAAAAACCATGAATTGCATGGTGAAAAGGCATTCACTCTGATGCCTGATGAAACTGAAGTTGGTTTTGATATTCAATCAGCAACACTGGACAAATATGATGAAGATATCTTTAGCAAACCTTCAGATATACCTATTCCAATGGATGATGATGTTAATCTAAATAAATCGATAGATGCTAATACCGTTACTCAAGTTAGCGAGCAAGATAAAACCGCAAATTTAAGTGAAACATTAATATCATCGGTAACAAAAATAGATGCCGAGGTTGACCCTAGTACTGTTTTCACGCCAGTAAAATCGCAAATTAAAAAGGGAATTGGCCCAGAATTTCCACGTCCTAATCCTGTTCGTTTACCAACGCGACGTGAACTTTACGGCAATCGTCTAACGACACAAAAAGAGCAGGAATTGGCTGCTGATCAAAACGCTTATCAAAATTCAGTAACGCAACCGGATGGTGCTGAGTTTAGTATTGATGATTGGAATGAAGATAAATTACGTGAACAGTTTTTGCAGCAGCAAAATAAACGTTATGACACTGATATAACTAACAATCTTAATCCGCCAACAGATAGAATCGATGACAAAGACAAACCGATTACATCAGATGAGGCAGAATTAAATACATCAGTTGAAAGCCAGCCGCATATAGAGCATAAATGGCCATTGGCAGAAGATAGAGAGGTATCGCAGGAGCAACTAGCAAAAGAGGTCAGCGAAATACCGCTATCTACTAAGGATAAAAAACAAAACGTCGAACAAACATTACCCGAGCAGGGAAGTCTTTTTCATCCTTTTCTGGTACGTAGTGATCAACCATTACCAAAACCCACGACACCGATGCCATCATTAGACCTACTTGCCAGTCCACCCACCCAAAATGAGCCGGTTGATATGTTTGCACTGGAGCAAA
This sequence comes from Arsenophonus endosymbiont of Crataerina pallida, assembly GCF_964020125.1. Lineage (NCBI taxonomy): Bacteria > Pseudomonadati > Pseudomonadota > Gammaproteobacteria > Enterobacterales > Morganellaceae > Arsenophonus > Arsenophonus endosymbiont of Crataerina pallida. Next base: position 2,839,552 of record NZ_OZ026540.1, read on the forward strand.
CATCCCGTTTAATTGAAGCGCGTTTAAGCGATTATCGGGTAAAAGCGGAAGTCGTTGGTTTTTCTCCAGGGCCGGTTATTACCCGCTTTGAATTGGAGTTAGCTCCTGGCGTGAAGGCGGCACGTATTTCTAATTTATCAAGGGACTTAGCCCGTTCCTTATCAGCAACCGCGGTACGTATTGTTGAGGTGATACCGGGTAAACCTTATGTAGGATTAGAATTACCCAATAGAAAGCGTCAGACGGTTTATCTACGCGAAGTGCTTGATTGTGATAAATTTCGGCGCAACCCTTCACCATTAACCATTGTGTTAGGTAAAGATATTGAAGGTGAACCGGTTATCGCCGATTTAGAAAAAATGCCCCATTTGTTGGTTGCCGGTACCACTGGTTCGGGTAAATCGGTTGGGGTTAACGCCATGATCCTCAGTATTTTGTATAAAGCAAAGCCTGAGGATGTTCGTTTTATCATGATCGATCCTAAGATGTTGGAACTCTCCATTTATGAGGGCATTCCTCATTTGCTGACCGAAGTTGTCACCGACATGAAAGATGCAGCTAATGCACTGCGTTGGTGTGTTAATGAAATGGAACGTCGCTATAAGCTAATGTCTGCTTTAGGGGTAAGAAATTTAGTGGGCTATAACGATAAAATCAATGCTGCTGAACGTATGGGGCGCCCGATACCTGATCCATTTTGGAAGCCAGGTGATAGCATGGATAGTAGTCACCCGGTACTAAAAAAAGAGCCTTATATTGTTGTTATGGTTGATGAATTTGCCGATCTCATGATGACCGCGGGCAAGAAAGTTGAAGAGCTAATTGCGCGTTTGGCACAAAAAGCGCGGGCAGCCGGTATTCACCTTGTTTTGGCGACGCAAAGGCCATCGGTTGATATTATTACCGGTTTAATTAAGGCGAATATACCGACTCGGATTGCGTTTACTGTATCAAGCAAGATAGATTCTCGCACCATCCTTGATCAAGGTGGCGCTGAATCTTTATTAGGCATGGGCGATATGCTTTACTTACCGCCTAACTCCTCTATTCCAATTCGTGTCCATGGCGCGTTTGTTCGCGATCAGGAAGTGCATGATGTGGTTAAAGATTGGAAAGCTAGAGGTAAGCCCGAGTATATTGATAACATTACTAAGGCTAGCGATGAGGGTGAGAGTGGTAATGGTTATGATGGTGATGAAGAGCTTGATCCACTATTTGATCAAGCGGTTGAATTTGTGACGGAAAAGCAACGCGTCTCAATATCTGGCGTTCAACGACAATTCCGCATTGGTTATAATCGTGCCGCGAGGATTGTTGAACAGATGGAAGCGCAAGGGATCGTTAGTGAACCAGGCCACAATGGTAATCGCGAAGTCTTAACACCACCACCGACAGGACATTGATTTAACATATTATCTTAAAACCAATAAATATGTTGGATAGAAAGGTCATTACTTAATGAAAAAATTGATAATGCTAGGCTTGTTAGCGATAACTTTTCATATTAGCCAGGTATGGGCAGATGCCGCTTCTGAACTGCAAATTCGCCTAAATAAAATAAATAGTTTTCATGCCAATTTTACACAAAAGGTGACCAGTGCTGATGGTGATTTAATTCAGCAAGGTGAAGGCCAGCTATGGATCAAACGGCCAAATTTATTTAACTGGCATATGGTAGCACCAGATGAAAGTTGGTTAGTTTCTGATGGTACTAATCTTTGGTTTTATAATCCTTTTGTTGAGCAAGTTACGGTAACTTTATTGAGTCAGGCAACGACGGATACACCGTTTATGTTGATAACCCGTAATGATCCGCAGGATTGGAAACGTTATCAGATTAGTCAAAATGATAATGATTTTCTGCTAACAGCTACCCAAAATAAGGGAAATTTGAAACATTTTTCCATTACTGTTCAGCCTGATGGCACTATTCAACAATTTACGGCGGTAGAGCAAGATGGCCAGATGAGTTCATATCAGCTCAAAGGCCAGCAAAATAGCCATGTTGATGACAACAAATTTAAATTTGATCCACCACAAGGTGTAACTGTTGATGATCAAAGGTCAAGGAGGTGAGGTGACTAATTTGCCACTTGATTTTTCATCTAATGAATTTCAACCATTGGCCGCAAAAATGCGGCCAATCAACTTAAAGCAATATATTGGCCAGCTCCATTTATTAGCTAAGGACAAGCCACTCGCGCGTGCTATTGGTGCAGGCCAACTGCATTCCATGATTTTGTGGGGGCCGCCAGGTACCGGAAAAACGACCCTGGCTGAAATTATCGGTCACTATGCGGATGCCGCCATTGAAAAGATCTCAGCTGTAACCTCAGGTATCAAAGAGATCCGCGAGGCGATTGAAATTGCTCGCCAAAATCGGCAATTAGGGCGAAGAACGATTTTATTTGTTGATGAAGTTCATCGCTTCAATAAAAGTCAACAAGATGCCTTTTTACCTCATATAGAAGATGGTACGGTAACGTTTATTGGCGCCACAACAGAAAATCCTTCTTTTGAGCTCAACTCAGCCTTACTTTCACGCACGCGGGTTTATCTACTGAAACTGCTTTCTAATGAAGAAATTGTCATGGTTTTGCAGCAGGCAATGGAGGATAGAGAACGTGGTTATGGTGGCCAAAAAATTATTTTGCCCGATGACACCCGTGACATGATAGCCCAATTAGCCAATGGTGATGCCAGACGAGCATTAAATTTACTGGAAATGATGGTCGATATGGCTGAGAACAATGATAAAGATCAGCGAATATTAGCCGTAAATTTACTAAAAGAAGTTAGTGGTGAAAGAAGCGTTCGTTTTGATAATAAAGGCGATCGTTATTATGATCTCATTTCCGCACTACATAAATCTGTCCGTGGCTCTGCCCCCGATGCAGCGCTTTATTGGTATGCCCGAATTATCACTGCTGGCGGTGACCCCTTATATGTTGCTCGTCGCCTGCTGGCTATTGCCTCTGAAGATATAGGCAATGCTGATCCGAGAGCAATGCAAGTTGCGATAGCGGCGTGGGATTGTTTCACCCGTGTTGGCCCAGCGGAAGGAGAGCGAGCCATTGCCCAAGCAATTGTCTATTTAGCTTGTGCTGCTAAAAGTAATGCCGTTTATAAGGCTTTTCAGGCCGCCATAACAGACGCAAAGCAACAGCCAGATTATGATGTCCCCCCTCATTTACGTAATGCACCGACTAAGTTAATGAAAGATATGGGCTTAGGTCAAGAATATCGCTATGCTCACGATGAGCTCAATGCTTATGCTGCTGGTGAAAATTACTTTCCCGCCGAGATGCAAGAAACACGTTATTATTTTCCATCAAATCGTGGTTTAGAAGGAAAAATTGGCGAAAAATTATCCTGGCTGGCTGAATTGGATCAAAATAGCTTAACAAAACGCTATCGTTAAAAATCTCAATGGGGTAATGTAGCCAGATCAGGCTAAAAAAGTGTTAAGTGTCAGAGAAGACTGGCAGGTTGTTTTTATTTTTAAACCATAATAATTTTACAGGTTAAGCATGCTCGATCCAAATTTACTGCGTAATGAGCTAGACGTAGTTGCTGAAAAACTGGCTCGTAGGGGATTTATTCTCGATGTAGATATGTTGCGTAAACTAGAGCAAGAACGCAAAGATTTACAAATTAAAACAGAAAGCTTGCAGGCAGAACGAAATTCCCGCTCGAAGACCATCGGTGCAGCAAAAGCGCGCGGTGAAGATGTTGAAGCTTTACGTAAGCAAGTTAACCAGTTAGGTGAAGAGCTGGATAGTGCTAAAAGTAAACTAACGCAAATACAGGATGACATTCGTAATATTGCTTTAAGTTTACCCAACTTACCTGATGACAGTGTACCAGACGGCAACGATGAAACCGACAATGTCGAAATAAGTCGTTGGGGTGAGCCGCGTCAATATGATTTTACCATTAAGGATCATGTGGCATTAGGTGAATTAACTGATGGTTTGGATTTTTCGGCTGCGGTAAAAATTACTGGTTCCCGTTTTGTGGTCATGAAAGGCCAAATTGCGCGCTTGCATCGGGCATTGGCGCAATTCATGTTAGATTTACATACCGAACAACATGGTTATACGGAAACTTATGTTCCCTATTTAGTTAATCATGCCACCCTTTATGGCACCGGCCAGCTACCCAAATTCAGTGAAGATCTTTTTCATACCAAACCATTGGAAGAACAGGCATCAAATCAGCAATATGCGTTGATCCCAACCGCTGAAGTGCCGGTGACTAATCTAGTTCGGGATGAAATTTTAGCGGCAGAAAGTTTACCTCTCCGCCTGACAGCGCATACTCCCTGTTTTCGTTCTGAAGCAGGCTCTTATGGCCGCGATACGCGCGGCCTGATCCGTATGCACCAATTTGATAAAGTTGAATTAGTGCAGATAGTAGAGCCAGAAAAATCGATGGTAGCACTGGAAGAATTAACCGGCCATGCAGAAAAAGTATTGCAATTGTTAAAATTGCCTTACCGTAAAATTGTTTTATGTACTGGCGATATGGGTTTTGCAGCTTGTAAAACCTACGATCTGGAAGTCTGGCTACCGGCCCAAAATACCTACCGCGAAATCTCTTCTTGTTCAAATACCTGGGACTTCCAGGCACGTCGTATGCAAGCGCGTTTCCGTCATAAAGAGGATAAAAAACCACAGTTGGTGCATACCTTAAATGGCTCTGGTTTGGCTGTTGGTCGTACCTTGGTGGCGGTAATGGAAAATTATCAGCAAGCTGATGGACGGATTGAAGTGCCTGAAGTTTTACGTCCTTACATGAAGGGGTTAGAGTATATTGGCTAACGCAATGAGCGATGTTATTCAAATAACAACGCCTGTGATCAACAAATAAACTTGTCGGTAATATTCAGCGAATATCAGCCAAATGAAGTCAGACATAATATAAAGCTACTATTTAAAAGTAGCTTTATTTATTACTGCAGACCGGCCATGACAAAAGTGCTGAGTAGATATCATATTTTAATCTTGCTGGTGAATTTTCTATTTATTTCCTGTGCCAAAGAAGATAATTTTTTCTTGCTAATCGCTTAAATTAAGTTTATTGCTGTTTATGCTTTAGTTAATTAAAAAATATCAATTGAATATGTTTAAGAAATACGTTTCCCTTACTACTGAGTTAACCTAACACTCAAAAACCAAGGAGGCAGTATGGACACAGCATCATTTAAAAGTACCCCCCACCATCTTAGTACAAGATAATCGTGGGCTGGCCATCAGACAAATTCAATATAATCGTCATCCAGATACACCTGAGAATACCGAGACGTTAATCACACGATATCAAAATAATGCGCTGGGTTTTTTGGCTCGCAGCATAGATCCCCGTTTATATCAACAGCAGCAAACTGATAATACCGTTAAACCAAATTTCAGCTACATAACATCGCTTAGTGGTGAAGTATTGTCGGTAGAGAGTGTTGATGCAGGAATGACGGTGACAATGAAAGATATTGCTCAAAGACCCCATTTTGCGGTTAATGCCACCTCATACCGCTGTCACTGGCAGTATGAAGGTAATGACTCGCTTGGGCGATTGTTGTCGATCATCGAACAACAGCCAGGTAAAGAGTCTCAGATCAGCGAACGTTTTATCTGGGCTGGTAATAGCCAGGCAGAGAAAAGACTAAATTTAGTCGGTGCCTGTATTCGTCACTATGATACGGCGGGACTTGAACAAATCAATAGCATCGCCTTAAGCGGTGCCATGTTATCCACTGCACGTCGTTTACTACAAGATAACCTGGTTGCTAACTGGCAGGGACAGGATGAATCTGACTGGGATGCGCAGTTAACGGCAGCGATTTATACTAACCAGTATACCCGTGATGCGACTGGTGCGATATTGACGAGTACCGATGCGATCGGTAATCGCCAGCGGCAGGCCTATGATGTGGCTGGTATGTTAATGAGTAGCTGGCTGACACTAAAATCAGGCCATGAGCAGGTCATTGTCAAATCGTTAACCTATGCCGCCAATGGGCAAAAATTACGTGAAGAGCACGGCAATGGGATAGTGACTAGCTATGGTATGAGCCAGAAACGCAGCGGCTAGTTAATATCAAAACGGAACGACCGGTTGGCCATATGGCAGGCGCCAAGATACTGCAAGATCTGCGTTATGACTATGATCCGGTAGGTAATGTGTTACGTATTACCAATGATGCTGAGGCGACCCGTTTCTGGCGTAATCAGAAAATTGTGCCGGAAAATCACTATCGCTATGATAGTCTCTACCAGTTGGTGCAAGCTACCGGCCGAGAAATGGCCAATATTGGTCAACAAACTACGCAGTTACCGCCAGCATCTCCCATTGATAGTAATACCTTCGCCAATTATAGCCGAACCTACACTTACGATAGTGGTGGTAATTTATCGCAAGATGCAAAATTACCCATTCGTAAGTTATTGATGAAACTGGATGACAGCAAGCAAATTACTGCGATGCGTTTTTTCAATAAACGTGCAGGGGAAGAGCGTTATTTTACTGCTTCGGTCTCTTTCCAGCGCGTGCCCAATACGGCGATCAATGAAGTTGAAAACGTGGTAGCGCGTTTCTCACTTAAATCTGATATGCAAATCTATACAGCATAGTAAGGATGCAGTATGGCGAAATTTACCCTGATACCCAAGCCAACGTTTAAAGCCAATGTCCTCATTCCGGTGGCAGGCAAAAAAGAGCCAGAGGTAGTGACCTTCACCTTTAATCACAAAGCCATGAGTGAACTGGAAACCATGCGTGAAATGCCGATTGATGAATTCTACCAGCAGATTATTGCTGACTGGGCAATTGAAGAGCCTTATCACGCTGATAATTTAAAGCTGTTATTTGACAACTATCCCTCAGCTGCCAGCGCCATTAGTACAACGTATTATAGCGAACTATTAGGCCAACGCGAAAAAAACTCCTAGCGGTCGTTGAGGCCATGTATGACGGCATGACCGAGACCGATATCCGCAACTTTGAAGCCGCCTTTGGTTTTACGCCGGAAGACAGCGAGGTCGAAGTCTGGCCAGATGTCTGGGAGGCTTATCTTACTTTTAATGCGCTTCGTACTCAGTGGCGAATGGGGGTGAATGGGCCAACAGGGCTGGATTACAGCGTGTTATCCCACGTCATCGATTTTTTGGGTATTAACCAGGATAAAGCCGCTTTATTTAATGATATACGGGTGATGGAAGCTAAAGCCTTAGCGATGATGCACCAATAAGGTGGGTATTTTTTATCACAGGCTTAGAGTAGGAAAGATATCAATTTTTATTATCATACAATTTGATTAATGTATTGAATATCATTTTCTTAACTTCTTCAGCTTGAGAATCTGCTAGTTTTTCGATATCGGTTTTGTAATCTTGTACGGTAACTGATTTATCAAGGGCATCTATGACTATCTGCATCAATTCTGCATTATACGCCATAGTGCCCCGACCAGTAACAATAATTATACCGTCAATATTACCATATTACCGTATCTGATCGCACTAATCGGGCGGTATTAAGTAGCTTAACCGAAGATCCGACTATGGTAGACAGGCTATTTACCCCGGGTGGGCAGCAGCAACAATTATTATCGGGACAAGCGCTTACCTGGACGCCGCGTGGAGAGTTACTAACGGTAACATTAGCCGTCCATAATGACCAACCCGCGGATCTGGAATGGTATCGTTACGATGCCAATAGTCAACGACTGGTTAAAACCAGCGTCAGACAGCAGAGTAATACCGAGCAGACACAGCAAGTGATTTACTTGACAGGTGCTGAACTGCGTACCACAACCAATGGTAATGGCGTGCAAGAGCTGCTGGAGATAACAACCATGGGTGAGGCAGGGCGTGCGCAAGTACGGGCGCTGCACTGGACAACAGGTAAGCCAACGGAGATCAACAATGATCAGCTGCGCTACAGTTATGATGATCAGCTAGGCAGCAGTCGGCTAGAGGTGGATGAAAACGGGCTACTGATAAGTCAGGAGGAGTATTATCCCTATGGCGGCACCTCGGTATTACTGGCCGTCAGTCAGTTAGAAGTCAATTATAAAACTATCCGCTATTCAGGCAAAGAACTGGATGCCAGCGGGCTCTATTATTACGGTTATCGCTACTACCAGCCCTGGGTGGGGCGTTGGCTGAGTGCTGATCCGGCCGGCACGGTTGATGGGCTAAATCTCTATCGATTCTGTAGAAATAATCCAGTCACCTTAGTTGATGAAAAAGGAATGGCTCCATCTTTGAAAAAAGATGTGGCTAAGAGTGTCAGTAAGGCAATAAAAACCATAGATAAAACACAAAAAGTATTAAAGGAAAATAAAGAAGCGGTTGAACAGGTGATGACTACTTTCTTTGGTAATACTTCAAGTGAGCTTAAAGAGAGATGGAGTAAAGATTTAACAAGTATGCAGGATTTTATGAAAGCTTTTAATGTGGATAAAAATTTTGTTACCTTGTCCGATGGAGAAGGAGCACCGATAGCTTCAGTAGATCTTTTGAAACGTCAATCATATTGGAGATATTGGGGGGCGATAAAAAAAGTTCAGCGCGATGCCGAGTTTTTGGATAAAAAGCAAGTCAAGAAGTTACTTGCTGAGAAAGAAGTATCCTATAAGGACGAGAAGAAAACGCCATATTTGGAATCAAATGCTAAAATGTGGTACCAAACTCAGCAAAGAGTCGGTGATGATTTTATGACTCAGATAATAATCCACGAATTCTCCCACGCCGCACTTTATACCGAAGATTTTGTTTATGGAGCGAATTTCCCTGAAGTAAATCCGTTGCCACTATATAGCTTACCGGTGGGTAAGGTACCAGAGAAATATCAACTTCTGACATATAAAAGCCGAGGCGGAAATATGGGAGAGGCGGCTGATTTTCAAAGATTAGCTTATGCAAATGCAGATTCTTTTGCTTTTGCCACCACGCTTTTAGCCTATTCAGCGTCTAAAGACAGTAAACGGAGAGAGCAATTTGAACGCTTTGTTATCAATCGGCCGGCATTAGCAGATTAATCCTAACGCTATTTTTAATATTAGGGCTTTTTTCTGTACATACCACCGTGAAAAAAGCCCGATTTATTAAAACTGAAAAATTAAATCACAAAATTTTTTATCGCCCATCGAATAAATTAATAAACCACTTTATAGCCATAACCTTGCAAAATATGTTTTATTCGCTCCATGGTTTCCGTTGATGGTGGTCTGATATCGCTCAGCTGGTACTCTTCCCCCATCGCTAGCCATTTATGTTTGCCTAATTCATGGTAGGGTAACAGCTCTATTTTTTCGATATTGGGCATATCACGGGTAAATTGGCCTAGTAAGTGGGCGGATAGGTCATCATCTGACCAACTGGGTACCACTACATAACGGATCCAGGTTTTCTGTCCACGTTTCGCCAGATAGCGGGCAAATTCTAAGGTGCGATGATTGGAAACGCCAACTAGATTTTTATGAATGCTATCGTCCAGTTGTTTTAGATCTAACATCACTAAATCGGTGACATCCAGTAACTCATCGATCACTTTATCATAACGGCGGACAAAACCATTAGTATCAAGACAAGTATGAATGCCTTGTTGCTGACAAGCGCGAAACCAGTCTCGAACAAATTCAGCCTGCAAAATGGCTTCACCGCCGGAAGCGGTCACGCCGCCACCGGAAGCATTCATAAAATGGCGATAGCTAACCACTTCTTTCATCAATTCTTCGACGGTAATTTCTTTACCACCGTGGGTATCCCAGGTATCTCGGTTATGGCAGTACAGACAACGCATCAGGCATCCCTGAAAAAAAACGATAAATCGAATACCCGGGCCATCTACCGTACCACAAGATTCAAAAGAGTGAATACGCCCAACTAGCGACATAACATCTCCAAAATTGATGGGAGTTAAAAAGCCCCATTTTAAGCGGGGCTTTTATACACTACTATTTTAGTCCAACGGAAAATTGTTACATAGTTTCCGTAAATGTACGGGTAATAACATCTTGCTGCTGTTCTTTGGTCAAAGAATTGAAACGCACTGCATAACCTGAAACACGAATAGTTAGCTGAGGATATTTCTCTGGATTTTCCATCGCATCTAATAGCATTTCACGATTCATGACATTAACGTTTAGATGTTGGCCACCTTCAATATTGGCTTCATGGTGGAAATAACCATCCATCAGTCCGGCCAGATTGGTTTTACGTACCTCATCATCTTTACCTAATGCGTTAGGCACAATAGAAAAAGTATAAGAGATCCCGTCTTTGGCATAAGCAAAGGGTAATTTTGCCACCGAAGTCAGAGAGGCTACGGCTCCTTTCTGATCACGGCCATGCATTGGGTTAGCGCCTGGGCCAAAAGGTGCACCAGCACGGCGGCCATCAGGAATATTACCAGTTTTTTTACCATAGACCACATTGGAGGTAATGGTTAGAATTGATTGCGTTGGCACAGCATTGCGGTAAGTCCGTAATTGCTGGATCTTCTTCATGAAGCGTTCGACTAAATCGCAAGCAATATCGTCGACCCGATTATCATTATTACCAAATTGTGGATATTCACCGGTAATATTAAAATCAATCGCAACACCATCTTCATCACGGACAGGCGAAACTTTGGCATATTTAATCGCTGATAATGAGTCAGCGGCAACGGAAAGACCCGCAATACCACACGCCATGGTACGATAAACATCGCGATCATGTAGTGCCATCAAGGCTGCTTCGTAGCTATATTTATCATGCATATAGTGAATGACATTCAACGCAGTTACATATTGCGTGGCTAGCCAATCCATGAAGTGATCCATTCTGTCCATTACTACATCAAAATTGAGTACATCATCGGTAATGGCAGGCATTTTAGGCCCAACTTGCAATTTAGATTTTTCATCGATACCACCATTAATGGTATATAGCAATGTTTTGGCTAAGTTTGCGCGCGCGCCGAAAAATTGCATCTGTTTACCGACGATCATCGGACTGACATAGCAGGCAATCGCATAGTCATCATTGTCAAAGTCTGGTCGCATCAAATCATCGTTTTCATACTGAATTGATGAAGTATCAATAGACACTTTGGCGGCAAATTTTTTGAAATTCAGTGGCAGCTTTTCTGACCAAAGAATTGTCATATTGGGTTCCGGAGAAGGGCCCATCGTATATAGCGTATTGAGGAAACGATAAGTATTTTTCGACACTAAGGTACGTCCATCGACGCCCATACCAGCCAGTGACTCGGTTGCCCAAATAGGATCACCGGAGAATAGCTCGTCATATTCAGGGGTACGTAGAAAACGCACCATACGCAGTTTCATGACTAAGTGGTCGATAAGTTTCTGTGCTTGTTGCTCGGTTAAGAGACCAGCTTTTAGATCGCGTTCAATATAAATATCAAGGAAAGTAGAAACACGGCCGAAAGACATAGCGGCGCCATTTTGCGATTTAACCGCCGCCAGATAGGCAAAATAGGTCCATTGAACCGCTTCTTTCGCATTGGTTGCCGGGCCTGAAATATCATAGCCATATTTTGCTGCCATCTCTTTCATTTGACCTAACGCACGGTGTTGCTCGGCAATCTCTTCACGTAACTGAATGGTCATTTCCAGTTCTTCACCCTGCTCTAGCTTACTTTGCAGAGAGTTGAACTGAGCTAGTTTGTCATCACGTAAAAAATCAATACCGTAAAGTGCTACCCGACGATAGTCACCGATTATCCGGCCACGACCATAGGCATCTGGCAGTCCGGTCAAAATACCTGATTTACGGCATTTCATAATATCGGGTGTATAAACATCGAATACCCCTTGATTATGGGTCTTACGGTATTCGGTAAAGATTTTTTTCAACGCTGGATCCAGTTCACGATCGTAGGCTTTACATGAACCTTCGACCATTTTGATGCCACCAAAGGGGATCAATGCGCGCTTAAGTGGCGCGTCGGTTTGTAGACCTACAATCTGCTCTAACTCTTTTTCAATATAACCGGCATCATGGGAAGTAATAGTGGCAGCAATAGCAGTATTAAAATCGACAGGGGCATGAGTACGATTTTCGATCTTGATTCCTTGCATCACTTTTTCCCACAAGGTATCAGTCGCTTTGGTTGCACCGGCTAAAAATGATTCATCACCTTCATAAGGAGTATAATTGCTTTGGATGAAATCACGCACATCAACGTCTTTTTGCCAGTTCCCCTGATTAAATCCTTGCCATGCAGCAGAGAATTTTTCATTTAACTTGGACATCATATTTTTACCTTTATTTTTAAATAATAAAATGCTGACAACCGGTACGCGATCGATCAATGTTGACATCCATCACGTAAATATATTAACCAATATGTCATACCGACTAACAAAGCGCCGCCGATGATATTACCAATAGTGACAGGTATAAGATTTTCTGTAATAAAATTGGCCACAGTTAAATGAGAAAACTGGCTTTCATTTACTCCGGTCATCAGCCAAAAATCCGGTGATGCAAAATTTTTGATCACGATGCCTAACGGGATCATAAACATGTTGGCAATGCTATTTTCAAAACCACTGGCAACAAACATGCCTATTGGTAAAATTAATACAAAAATTTTATCTAGCAAGCTACGACCTGAATAACTCATCCAGACACCCAAGCAAACCATCAAGTTGGCTAAAATACCTAAACAAAGCGCTTCGAGAAAAGCGTGATCAAGTTTATGATTTGCAGTTTGTAAAACATTAAGTCCCCATTGGCCATTAGCCACCATGTACTGTCCGGCAAACCAGATTAATGCAACGAATAACAGCGCACCAACAAGATTACCAATGTAGACATGAAACCAATTAACAAACATCTGTTTCCAAGAGACTTTGCCGGTTGCTTTTGCCACAATGGTTAACACGGTAGAAGTAAAAAGATCAGCCCCACAGACAACCACCAGCATCAGTCCTAACGAAAAACATAGACCGCCAGCAAGTTTAGCCAGTCCGAAAGGAACAGTTGCAATACCCGTGGTGACAGTAATATAAAAAACGAAAGCAATGGAAATAAATATACCTGCGGTAATAGCAGATAAATAAGTAATTTGAGGATGCTTATTAACTTTATATACCCCGGTATTATCGGCAAGTTGCGCCATTGCAGCCGGTGATAATAAATTGGACAAGTTGTTAGCTTTCATAACCAACATGCTCTTATGAAGTTAAGGAATTATGGCGTCAGCAATATTAACAAAGGGGACATCAGATAAATTTGATATAGATCATTATTATTTGGTTAACAAATAGCAATAAAACCAAAAAATTAAGATAACTATTTGATTTATAATTGAAAGTTTTTTTAATTTTTATAAAAAAATTTTATAAAAACGATTGAGAAATAAATAATCAGGTTAAATTATCGTTGAAAGCGGTTTTTTGTCCAATAAAGATTAACCTGATATTTATTGTTAGATTTGACTAATCAGTTAAAGTAAGCCTGTTTAGCGGTTTGCAGTTTATGATAAACATTGAGTAACACTTGATGCGCCGGCAGGGTTTGTAACTCAGCATCAATTGACCATAAGCCATAAAAACAATTTTCACCGGCAATAGCCTTCGATGCGGCCGTAACAACATGTTGACCATACATTTTGTTGAAAGCTTCATCGTATTGAAAAGGCTGACGTTCAGCTTCTTGAGTTAATTGCAGTAATGTTTGTAGACAGCGATAATAATTGGCTCGTTCGGCAGTAAATAGCGAAGAGTTGAACTCTAGCGTCCATTCAACCCATAGTAGCACTTGAACAAAATCACCACCTGCCAGTGCTAGCATCAATTTTAATTCACCGATCCGTAAGTGGCTCCAGCCATTACCGCTACCAACGGCAATACCTAATAATTCACGGACACGAGTAAAATCATCAAAACCTTCATCATCCAGCCGCCCTAACAACCGCAGATAATCATCTTTTTGCCACTGACTATCAGGCAGTGACATAATGGTATCACGTAAATCTATCGCCATCGCGTTATTGGCAATCTGCAGATCGTCGACTGGATAAATATCTGATATTCCCGGAACAATAATACGGCAGACATAAACATCTAAATGCTGATAATCGGCAATATAAACTTCAGCATTCATATGATTGAAAATCGCCATCAAAGTAGCAAATTCTGAGTTTGTGGTGCCTTTAAAGTTCCAATCGACAAAGGAATAATCGGCATCACGTTTAAATAGATCCCAACTAATTAAACCGCTTGAATCTATAAAATGGGTTTCCAGATTAGTATGCTCTGCAACTTCATCATCATCAAATGTTGGCATATTAAATACATCCAAATCTTTTAAACTGCGGCCTTGCAGTAATTCGGTAACTGTACGTTCAAGTGCGATACCAAAATCAGGATGGGCACCAAAAGAAGCGAAACAAGTGCCATTACTCGGATTAAAAAGTACCACACAGATAACCGGGTATTTACCACCGAGAGAAGCATCAAAACAGAAAATAGGAAAACCTTCCTCTTCTAATTTAGCAACTGCCTGAACAACGCCAGGATAGCGCTCCATGACATGCTCAGGAATAACAGGCAAACTGATTCGCTCGGCAATAATACGGTTTTTAATATGACGCTCAAAGATCTCTGACAATGCCTGCACCCGCGCTTCATCTTGCGTATTACCGGCTGACATGCCATTTGACACATACAGATTACCAATAATATTCATTGGAATATAAACCGTTTGTTGATCGGATTGGCGGATAAAAGGTAACATACAAATCCCGCGGGCCTTATTACTTGATTGTAAATCAATCAGCATACTAGCGGACAGATTATTATCAGGATCGTAGAAAGCACGTAATTTTGCATCCAACATTCCTTCAGGTAAGTGATCGTCCGATGTTAGAGCAAACCACTTTTCATTGGGATAGTGGACAAAATTACCATTTGCAATTTTAGCGCCTAGATAAAAATCAGCGAAAAAGTAATTGGTTGCCAAACATTCAAAATATTCCCCCAGTGCAGAGGCCAAGGCGGCTTTTTTACTAGCGCCTTTACCGTTAGTAAAACACATAGGGCAGTCTCTATCACGGATATGGACTGACCAGACATTCGGCACTGGATTTAACCAAGAGGCCTCTTCAATATGAAAACCGAGTTTTTTAAGTTGTTGCTGAAACGTGGTAATAGAATCTTCTAATGCGGCATCTTTGCCAGGAATAAAGGTTTGGCTCATAAATTGGTTACTTATTCGTTTTTGATAACTAAAAGCAGATAATACGGCATTTTTGTTTGCTTCTCTATTCGATAGGCCACAGTAGCAAAATGCAATATTGAAATTAATAGCTATTTTTGCTGAAAATAACAGAAATATATTTTGAATTTTATATAATTTACCAAATTTTTAAAATGGTATTTTATTATGAAGAAGTTAAATATTTCTTTGTTAGTTGGTGCTATGTTGTTAACTAACAGTGCTGCTTCTGCCTTACCAACCATTACGGTACTAGCCACTGGAGGTACGATAGCTGGTTGCGATGATTCAGCGACTCAATCCCAATATACAGCCGGTAAAGTGAGTATTGATGCATTAATTAATGCGGTACCTGAAATAAAGAAAATTGCGCATCTTAATGGCGAACAAATTGTTAATATCGGTTCGCAAGATATGAATGATCAGGTATGGTTAACTTTAGCGAAGAAAATTAATGCCGATTGTGACAAAACAGCTGGTTTTATCATTACTCATGGTACTGACACGCTAGAGGAAACCGCTTATTTTTTAGATTTAACCACCCACTGTCATAAACCAATTGTAATGGTTGGTGCGATGAAGCCTGCCACAGCATTAGGTGCTGATGGGCCGTTAAATCTCTATAACGCCGTTATTGTTGCCACTGATAAAAGAGGCGGGCAAACGAGGTGTCTTATTAGCCATGGACGATAAAGTTATTAGTGGTCGTAATGTGGTTAAAATGAATACCAACTTTGTTGAAGCATTTGAAGCTGTTAATGCTGGCGCTGAAGGTTTTATCTACAATGGCAAAGTGCACTATTTAAACGCGGCTCAACCCAGAGCGCAGAGCGCAATTTTTGATATTAGTCAGTTAGATAAATTACCTAAAGTTGGCATTGTTTATAATTATTCAAATGCATCGGCACTACCAGCCAAATCATTGATCTATCATGGCTATCAAGGCATTGTTAGTGCTGGTGTGGGTAACGGTAATATGTATAACAAAATTTTTAATGTATTGGCCGATGCAGTAAAACAAGGCATAGGGGTTGTTCGCGCTAGTCGTGTGCCAACAGGTTTTACAACTCGCGATGCAGAAGTGGATGATAGTAAATATGGATTTGTTGCTGCAGAACGTTTGAATCCACAGAAGGCTAGGGTTTTACTACAGTTAGCCTTGACTCAAACCCATGATCCAATAAAAATTCAAGCGATGTTTGATAAGTATTAATTGGTTATCAGAAAAATGCTGTTTGCCGGCCAGTTGTTTTATTTATAGCTGTTCAGTGGTAATGTTAAAACCTAACCAGAGATTAAATAAAAGTAAAAGCTTAATTAGGTCAATAAGGGTGGGTGATGAGTCAGGTATATAATTTTAGCGCTGGTCCGGCCATGTTACCGGTAGAAGTTTTACATCGTGCACAACAAGAACTTTGTAATTGGAACGGTATGGGTGTTTCGGTGATGGAAATAAGCCATCGCAGTGAAGCTTTTATGGAGATAGTTAAAGAAGCGGAACAAAATCTACGTCAATTACTCAAAATACCCGATAATTATAAAATCCTTTTTTGTCACGGTGGTGCCAGAGGTCAATTTGCCGCCTTGCCACTAAATTTATTTCAACCTGATGAAACCGTTGACTATATTGTTGGTGGCTATTGGGCAAAGTCTGCTGCGCAAGAGGCAGCAAAATATTGTGCTGTCAATGAGATTGATATTCGGCTGGAAAAATCAGCTTATTTAAGCGTGCAACCGATGGATAAATGGTCATTAACGACCAGTGCCAAATACCTTCATTATTGCCCGAATGAAACGATTGATGGTATAGCTATCCACACACCACCTGATTTTTCGGCCGATAAAATTGTTATTGCTGATTACTCCTCAGCTATCTTATCACGGCCAATTGATGTCAGCCGTTTTGGTGTTATTTATGCTGGTGCGCAAAAAAATATTGGGCCAGCAGGTATCACATTGGTTATCATTCGGGAAGATTTGTTAGGTAGGGCGAGAAAGGCAACCCCTTCTATCCTTGATTACACCATATTGGCTAAAAATGACTCAATGTACAATACGCCACCAACTTTTGCCTGGTATCTATCGGGTATGGTGTTTAAATGGTTAAAACAGCAGGGTGGTTTGCAAGAAATAGAAAAACGCAATCAACAAAAAGCCCGCTTACTGTATGATGTTATTGATAATAGCCAGTTTTATATTAATCGAATCGATCCAGTTAATCGTTCGGTCATGAATATTCCATTCCAAATGGTAAAACCTAGCTTAGATGATGAATTTATCAAAGCGGCAGAGCGGCAAGGGCTACTGTTCCTGAAAGGGCATAAAGCAGCAGGTGGCATGCGTGCTTCAATTTATAATGCTATGCCGCTGGCTGGTGTACAGAAGCTAGTTGATTTTATGATTGATTTTGAACATCAGAATAAATAAATTAAATAATCCTTTATGGTTAGATTGGTAGTGATATCGTCTAACCCTATCAAATGAATATAAATGTGATTTAAATAATTTATCCAACTTCGTTATTGGAGAGTCTACTATTAATGCAAGCCCTGACAATACAACCCATTTCTTACGTTGAAGGTACTATCAATCTTCCTGGCTCGAAAAGTATTTCTAACCGGGTATTATTGTTAGCTGCATTAGCGCAAGGCCAAACCGTTTTAACTAATCTTCTTGCTAGTGATGATATTCGTCATATGCTTAATGCTTTGACAGCATTGGGTGTCGAATATCAATTATCCCAGGATCTCACCACGTGTATTGTAAAAGGTGGCGGGCATTATTTTAGCCATAAAAAAGGTTTAGAAATTTTTCTCGGTAATGCCGGCACGGCTATGCGCCCATTAACTGCGGTCTTAGCATTGGCGGACAATGATATTGTCTTAACCGGCGAGCCCAGAATGAAAGAGCGACCTATTGGCCATCTCATTGATGCGCTACAGCAAGGTGGGGCAAATATTGATTATCTTGAGCAACCTGGTTATCCGCCTATAAGGATAAAAGGTGGCTTTCGCGGTGGGAATATCACAGTAGATGGACGCGTATCTAGCCAATTTTTAACAGCTCTTTTAATGGCCACACCTTTAGCGCCTAATGATACGACTATTCAGATAAAAGGAGAGCTGGTTTCTAAACCCTATATTGACATTACTCTGGCACTGATGCGTGATTTTGGCGTTGAAGTAGACAATCAACACTATTGTCGATTTCATATTAAAGCCGGACAACATTATATTTCACCAGGGGATTATCTTGTTGAGGGCGATGCCTCTTCTGCCTCTTATTTTTTAGCTGCGGCAGCAATTAAAGGTGGTACCGTTAGGGTAACAGGTATTGGCAAAGATAGCTTGCAAGGCGATACCCAATTCGCTGCTGTACTAGAAAAAATGCGTGCCAAAATACGTTGGGGTAAAGGTTATATCGAATGTCAACGAGGTGAGTTAATTGGTATTGATATGGATATGAATGCGATCCCCGATGCGGCGATGACGGTTGCGACTCTGGCGCTCTTTGCTCGTGGTGAAACTATTATTCGTAATATCCATAACTGGCGGGTAAAAGAAACTGACAGATTAACGGCGATGGCGACTGAATTAACAAAAGTTGGCGCAAAAGTGGAAGAAGGTCGTGATTATATACGTATTTTACCGCCTAAATTATTACAGCATGCTGAAATAGCAACTTATAATGATCATCGTATGGCGATGTGCTTTTCACTTGTCGCGTTGTCAGATACGCCGGTTACCATTTTGGATCCAAATTGTACCGCTAAGACTTTTCCAGACTACTTTAATCAACTAGAAAAATTAAGTTATCGATACTAGTGTATACCTAAAAATTAGTACAATACTGAACGACGAGTATTATGCCTGTAACGCTAAATTTGCTCTAAATATCTCTTTGTTTTCCTAAATAGAATGAATTGAGTATAATAGGGTACTTATTAGCCTGATAGAAAGTAGTTGCTAAATTGCATTTCTATCACAAAGGAGGAGTATAATGGTGGTTTTACCCCCCGTTATCACAGTTGATGGTCCAAGTGGCGCAGGTAAAGGTACATTATGTCAGGCATTGGCAAATAAACTGGGCTGGCAGTTACTTGATTCCGGCGCCATTTACCGTGTTCTGGCTTTAGCAGCATTACATCATCATGTTGATATTAAGTCTGAAGAAGCATTAGTTCCATTAGCGGCTAATCTTGATGTCCGTTTTGAACCAAGAGAAAACGAATTAGCTGTTATGCTTGAGGGGGAGGATGTCAGTAATGCAATTCGTAGCGAAGTTGTTGGTAATACGGCATCTCTTAGCGCAACTTTTCCTCGCGTTAGAGAAGCATTATTGCGTCGGCAAAGAGCATTTCGCACTAAACCGGGTTTGATTGCTGACGGTCGTGACATGGGAACGGTGGTTTTCCCAGACGCACCGGTAAAGATTTTTCTTGATGCCACACCTGAAGAGCGCGCTCGTAGACGAATGCAACAGTTGCAGGAAAAGGGCTTTGATGTTAAATTAAGCGATCTTTTAACTGATATTAAAGAGCGTGATTATCGTGATCGTAATAGGTTAATTGCGCCATTGGTACCCGCAAAAGATGCGTTGATCCTGGATTCTACAAAGTTATCAATTGAAGGGGTCATCGAGCAAGTACTTGCTTATGTGAAAAAAAAGCAAATATTATCTATATAATATGCTCAATATTGACATATAATAAGTTAATACACCTATTTGGTGTAGCTGAATTTGTGTTCAGTTAAGTAAAGCTTTGTAACAAGGAGTGTTGCGAGGTATGTGAAATAACCCCATTTGGCAGGATGTTGAATGGCAGTTAAAATTTTTGAAGATCTTACTATGACAGAATCTTTTGCTCAACTCTTTGAAGAATCTTTACAGAGTATCGAAACCCGTCCAGGGGCTATTGTTCGTGGTGTTGTTGTTGCTATCGACAAAGATGTCGTGTTAGTTGATGCCGGTCTGAAATCAGAATCAGCGATTCCAGTAGAACAATTTAAAAATGTGCAAGGTGAGCTAGAAATTCAGGTTGGTGATGAAATCGATGTTGCTTTAGATGCAGTAGAAGATGGTTTCGGTGAAACTATCCTGTCTCGCGAAAAAGCGAAACGTCATGAAGCTTGGTTGATGCTAGAAAAAGCCTATGAAGATGCCGAAACAGTTATGGGCATCATCAATGGCAAAGTGAAAGGTGGTTTCACAGTAGAATTAAAAGGAATTCGTGCATTTTTACCCGGTTCATTGGTTGATGTTCGCCCAGTTCGTGACACAACTCACCTGGAAGGTAAAGAGCTTGAGTTCAAAGTTATCAAACTGGATCAGAAACGCAATAACGTTGTTGTTTCGCGTCGTGCTGTGATTGAGTCTGAAAGCAGTGCAGAACGTGATCAGTTACTGGAAAACTTGCAGGAAGGCATGGAAGTTAAGGGTATTGTTAAGAACTTAACTGACTATGGTACATTCGTTGATCTGGGCGGTGTTGATGGCTTATTACACATTACTGACATGGCTTGGAAACGTGTTAAACACCCAAGTGAAATTGTGAATGTTGGTGATGAAATCAATGTTAAAGTATTGAAGTTTGATCGTGATCGTACACGTGTTTCTTTAGGCCTGAAGCAGCTTGGAGAAGATCCATGGGTAGCTATTGCTAAGCGTTATCCAGAAGGCACTAAGTTGACAGGGCGAGTCACTAATCTTACTGATTATGGCTGCTTTGTTGAAATTGAGGAAGGTGTTGAAGGTTTAGTACACGTTTCCGAAATGGATTGGACTAATAAAAATATCCATCCATCTAAAGTTGTTAATGTGGGTGATGTTGTTGAAGTTATGGTTCTGGATATTGACGAAGAGCGTCGTCGTATCTCATTAGGTTTGAAACAGTGTAAACCAAATCCATGGCAGCAATTTGCAGAAACGCACAATAAGAATGATCGGGTAGAAGGTAAAATAAAATCTATTACTGATTTTGGTATCTTCATCGGTTTAGAAGGTGGTATTGATGGTTTAGTTCATCTGTCTGATATTTCTTGGAATGTTGCAGGTGAAGAAGCGGTTCGTGAATACAAAAAAGGCGATGAAATCGCTGCAGTTGTATTGCAAGTTGACGCTGAACGTGAACGTATTTCTTTGGGTATTAAACAGTTAGCGGAAGATCCATTTAATAACTATCTGTCTGCTCATAAGAAAGGTGTCATCGTTACCGGTAAAGTAGTGGCTGTTGATGCGAAAGGAGCAACGATTGAGTTGGCTGCTGGTGTTGAAGGTCACTTACGTGCATCTGAAGCTTCACGTGATCGCGTGGAAGATACTACTCAAGTATTAAACGTTGGCGATACAGTTGAAGCTAAATATACTGGTGTTGATCGCAAAAACCGTATCATTACCTTATCTGTTCGTGCAAAAGATGAAGCAGATGAAAAAGATGCCATTGCTTCTGTGAACAAACAGGAAGATACCAATTTTGCCAATAATGCGATGGCAGAAGCGTTCAAAGCAGCGAAAGGCGAATAATTAAGTTAAATACATAGGGCAACATTTTGTTGCCCCGTAACGGTAGTTTAGGGGAGGTACTATGACCAGGTCTGAATTAATTGAAAGACTTATTAACCAATTAGCTCATATACCAGCAAAACTTATTGAAGAAGCTGTGAAAGAAATGCTTGATCATATGGCAATAACACTTGCTAAGGGAGAGCGTATTGAGATTCGCGGATTCGGCAGTTTTTCTCTTCATTACCGTGCACCGCGCATCGGCCGTAATCCGAAAACGGGTGATAAAGTTGATTTGAAAGGAAAACATGTTCCTCACTTCAAGCCGGGTAAAGAATTACGTGATCGCGTTAATATTTATGCATAAATATTAACAAATTTAATTTATTTATTCTCTTAAAATGGTGTCTTAATTAAGGCGCCATTTTTTATTGCTGCGCTCAGGTCAATTTTTCCAATACAATTTTTTGAATTATTAAAATCTCTCTTTATTGTTATAAGACATTTAATTATTAAAAAATAATAATAAAATTTTATAATCAAAAATAAATTTTCTTAACTTAACATTAGTTGATAATAATCTCGCAAAAAAATGAAAATAGTAGAAAAGGGATAAATATTATTTTGACCTTTTATATAAAATCTCATTTATCCTTTTGAAAAAATTCAATATTAATACTAATTTTCGTAATATAGATCTGGCCAAGGAAGAGCTATATGAAAAAAATGTCAGCTCATATAAATAGGCTGCAGATAAATATTAATTCAGCGTCAGTGGCTGTAATATTGGGATTATTACCTTTACTTTTTTTATCTCAATTACCAAATAAATCATTACAATTATGGTTGTTTGTTATATTTTGTTTATTGTGGTTTATTCCATTTTATTTAACAAAATTTATTTCTGTTTTAGCTATAAGTTTTTTGTGGGGATGTTGGCAGGGATATTATTTATTAGAAAAAATGAAATTATTAAGTCAGCAAGAACAACGTCATGTAGCCATTATTGAAGATAGTTTAGTTAATAGGGATAATAATATTCGAATAAAAGTAAGGTTGTTAATCAATAATAAAGAATCATTTCCGATATTGTATGCTTATCTTCAGTTTAAGCCTAATGCTCTGACCAAAAATAATTTTTTTTGTGCCGGACAAAAACTCATTTTTTCTGGTCGGTTAAAGCCCGTTCATAGTTTATTAAATGAAGGCGGATTTGATTTACAACGTTATGCCATAAGTCAACGCTTGCTAGGTACGTTTAATGTTCAAAACTTTACTATATTGAATAAACACTGTTCTTTAAGGCAAAAGGTAATTGCAGCGTCGGTTAATGTTATCAGTAAATATCATAATCAGGCGGTGATTTATGCTTTAACGTTTGGGGAACGTGGATTATTAGAACCCGTATTAAGGCAACAATTGCAACGAACCGGTATTGCGCATTTGATGGCTATCTCAGGTTTACATATTGGCATGGCTTATTTTTTTGGTTTTTGGCTATATCGTTTGATTCAGTTTTTATTACCCATTTGTTTTATCGAGCTTCGTATACCGATGTTAGTGGGTTGGTGCTTTGCTTTAGGTTATGTTTGGTTATCTGGTTGGGCGATACCTGCACTGCGGGCTATATTTGCCTTATCGTTATGGCTTTATATTCGGCAACAAAATTTTGTTTGTTTTCCCTGGCAATGGGCATTATGGAGTATTACTTTAATTTTAGTGTTTGAACCTCTTGCGATACTTTCTGATAGCTTTTGGCTTTCGAGTTTTGCGGTTGCGGCATTAATATTTTGGTTTTCGTTTGTCAAATTGAGTGTACAGTTTCAACACAGTTGGCTTAATTGGATAGTTAAATTGGTTCATTTGCAATTAGGTATGCTGATTCTATTAATTCCTATTCAATTGATTTTATTTCAAGGAGTTAATATTACTAGTATTTTTGCTAATTTATGGGCTGTGCCAATTATTTCATTTATAACCATACCGTTAATTATGGTTTCATATATTTGTATTTTTTGGTACGCAGGACAAAATTTATTATTTGGTATAATCGATAAAAGCATTAGTTTAGCATTATGGCCCCTGACTCATATTGAGCGATACTGGCTTGATACTGGCCATCTTCCAATTATCATAACTGGGCTTAGTTGGCTTATTATTTTATGTTGGCAGTTTAGTTGGTTTGTGCAGTATAAGTTGCTGATAATATTGTTAATTTATTGGTCAATCACGACCATGAAACAAAGCGATTTGGTTCTTTGGCGATTGATTATGTTAGATGTGGGGCATGGATTAGCAATTATTATTGAGCGACAGGGAAAAGTGTTAATTTATGACACCGGTATTTCATGGAAGAAAAACAGTATTGCTAATAGTACAATTTTGCCTTATTTACGATATCATCGTTTAACACCTGAAGGCGTTATACTTAGTCATAATCATATCGATCACACTGGTGGGGTAGCGAGTTTATTATTAACCTATCCTGGATTAAAGATCAGAAGTCACTTTGATAAAAAAAATCATTTTCCATGCCATCGAGGTATTTATTGGCAATGGCAGAAATTACATTTTGAAGTATTATGGCCAATAGTTGATCAAAAAAGATCATATAATAATGAATCGTGTGTAATAAAAATTAGTGATGGCTATCATTCGGTTATTCTATCTGGCGATATTGAAAAAACAGCGGAGAAAGAACTCGTGCGTCTAGCAATAGCAAATTTGCCGGCTAATTTATTACAAGTTCCTCATCATGGTAGTAATACTTCGTCGACGATGGCGTTTATTCAAGCAATTAAACCGCAATATGCACTTACTTCTGTTGCACGTTATAGCCGTTTTTACCTTCTGATAAAGTACGCCAACGATATGAGAATATAGGGGCAAATTGGCTGAGTACAGCGGAATCAGGGCAAATTATAGCGCAGTTCTATTTTGATAAAATTGAAATAATGCGTTATAGACAGGAAGTTTATCCTCGCTGGTATCATCAGCAGTTTGGTATTTAGAGATTTCTCAAGTAAAATAAACGGCTTATTTTTATGGGTATTTAATAAGACAATGATAATGAATGATAAAGATCTTTCTACATGGCAAACATTTCGCCGACTATGGCCTATGATTTTGCCATTTAAACTGGGATTAAGTGTAGCTGCTGTTGCGTTAATTATTAACGCTGCCGGCGATGCATTCATGATCTCCTTATTAAAACCTTTGCTTGATGAAGGTTTCGGTAAAGCTGATAACAGCACATTAAAATGGTTACCCATTGCCATATTGGGGCTAATGCTGATAAGAGGGATATCGAGTTTTATCTCCAATTATTGTATTGCCTGGGTTTCTGGTAAAGTTGTAATGAATATGCGTAGGAGTTTGTTTGGCCATATGATGGGGATGCCGGTTTCTTTTTTTGATCAGCAGTCGACAGGAACTTTACTTTCTCGCATAACATATGATTCTGAGCAAGTCGCTTCATCTTCCTCTAGCGCTTTAATCACTATTGTTCGAGAAAGCGCTTACATTATCGGTCTGTTTGGGCTGATGTTTTATTACAGTTGGCATCTTTCACTAATATTAATTGTTATTGCTCCTATTGTTGCGTTAACCATTCGCTTGGTTTCTAAACACTTTAGGAATATTAGTAAAAGTATGCAAACTGGCATGGGACAAGTAACTGCTAGTGCGGAACAGATGTTAAAAGGCCATAAGGAAGTTTTGATTTTTGGTGGGCAAAAAGTTGAAACTGAGCGTTTTAGCAAAGTGAGTAATCATATGCGTCGGCAAACGATGAAAATGGTGACGGCATCTTCTATCTCTGATCCTATTATCCAACTGATAGCCTCTCTAGCATTAGCATTCACGCTTTATATCGCGAGTTTTCCTGAAGTTATGCAAACATTGACAGCAGGCACTATCGGTGTGGTTTTTTCATCCATGTTTGCATTAATGCGCCCATTAAAGTCATTAACAAATGTTAATGCACAATTTCAAAGAGGTATGGCCGCATGCCAGACATTGTTTACCATTTTAGATATGGAGCAGGAAAAAGACGAGGGTAAATTAACCTTAAAAAAAGCGAAAGGTGAAATAGAGTTTAAACATGTTACCTTTAAGTATGCAACAAAAGAGCATCCTGCATTACATGATATCTGTTTTAAAATACCGGCAGGAAAATCCATTGCCTTAGTCGGACGATCAGGTTCAGGAAAATCGACTATTGCGAATCTAATTACCCGCTTTTATGAGGTTAATGAAGGTCAAATACTGCTTGATGATCATGATTTACGTGAATACACTTTAAGCTCTCTACGCAGTCAAGTCGCACTCGTTTCTCAACATATCTATCTTTTTAACGATACTATTGCCAATAATATTGCTTACGCAACCGATGGTCGTTTCAGTCGAAAAGCGATCGAAAAAGCCGCTAAGATGGCTTATGCAATGGACTTTATTCAAAAACTGGATAATGGACTAGATACCGTTATTGGTGAAAATGGTGTAATGCTTTCTGGTGGGCAGCGGCAACGAATTGCGATTGCGCGTGCTTTATTACATAACTCATCTATATTAATTCTTGATGAAGCTACATCTGCACTTGATACTGAGTCAGAGAGAGCGATTCAGGCAGCATTGGACGAATTACAGAAAAATCGGACTTCGATTATTATTGCCCATCGTCTTTCGACAATAGAAAATGCAGATGAAATTTTAGTTATTCAGGATGGTAAAATTATTGAACGAGGTACCCATCAAACTCTTCTTAAGTGCGATGGGGCATATGCTCAACTTTATAGCATGCAATTTAAACAATGATTGATAAAATATGGTTAGGTGGTTCGTGGCTATATCTTTTGCTACTACCGTTGTCGATATTATATGGCATGATTATTGGATTAAGACGCCTTGGCTATCATTTGGCAATTTTCTCTAGTTGGAAAGCGCCGATACCTATTATCGTTGTAGGTAATTTGACTGTCGGCGGTAATGGTAAAACGCCGGTTGTTATTTGGTTAGTTGAGCAGCTTTTATCACGGGGTTATCGTGTTGGTGTTGTATCCCGTGGATATGGCGGTAAAGCAACTTCTTATCCGCTATTAGTTAATGAAAGTATATCAATAAAAGAAACCGGCGATGAACCTGCGTTAATTTATCGACGAACTGGTGTGCCAGTGGCAGTTGCCCCTAAACGAGTAGACGCAGTTAAGATGCTACTAAAGCAACAAAAACTGGATGTTATTATTGCTGATGATGGTCTTCAGCATTACGCACTACAAAGGGATTTTGAGATCGTTGTTATCGACGGTATCCGTCGTTTTGGCAATGGTTGGTTGCTGCCTGCTGGTCCATTACGAGAATGTCAATATCGTTTGAATACCGTTAATGCTGTTATTACTAATGGTGGTATCGCTAAGTATGGGGAGATTGCCATGCAGTTAACAGGCGATATTGCTATCAATATGTTGACCGGTGAAAAACGCTCAGTCTGTGAGTTGGAGCAAGTTGTTGCCATTGCAGGAATTGGGCACCCAGCACGTTTTTTTTCAAGTCTTGAACAAAAAGGAGTGCCATTAATTGCAACACACGCTTTCGCTGATCACCAGTGTTATGAGTTTTCTAAACTAACAACCTTAGTGACTGAACATCAAACATTATTAATGACTGAAAAGGACGCAGTGAAATGTTTTCATTTTGCTCAATTAAATTGGTGGTATCTGCCAGTAAATGCCCAACTTGCACAGCCTGGTGCAGGGAAAACCCTTTCCGCCATTAGTGAATTGGTCAAGTCTGGTAAAAATGCTTGAAATAATAACATTATCATGTTATCTATAAGTGGAATCTAGTTAGGAATGTAGTGACTTCATTTCAATTATACCACGCCAGCTATTATTTCATTAATAAAAAATCCTTTAATTTTATTTAGTATCAAATCTGATTGATAAACTCTAGTAATGAATAATTTGGCATGTGTTATGTTGTTTGATGTTTAAACAGATCCTAAATAGCAACAGACACTACTGAGTTGGTGTTTTTTTAATATAATAATACTACTCTGACATTAAGGGTATTTGGTGAAAGAAAAAATGGGGTTTCTATCGAAAGCTTAATAAAAGAGTAGGGAGCACTAGGAGAAAATGAAATTTTGTCACCTAGTGAACAAAAGGAGTTTTATTATGACATTACAATTACAAATGGGTCGCGTAAAATGGTTTGATGTAAAAGAAGGCTATGGATTTATCTCCCCAGTGAATGGTGGTCAAGATATCTATGTTAATCGTCAAGCTATTGCGAACACTAAAAATAAATGGCTTAAAGAAGGCCAGTGTGTTGAATTTTCAGTTACGCGTAACGCTTATGGCATTGCTGCCGCTGATGTTATCGCTTATGAATTTTAACCTAATGTTAGCTGCCAATTTGTCAGATTACTGACAAATACACATTAAAGCAGATATTAAAGTTAACGGTGATGCATGCTTATGCTATTCTGGTTTCATCTTAAATTACGTTTTTGATGAGGAATATATGGATCACCGTCTACTTGATATCATTGCTTGTCCTATTTGTCATGGCAAACTAGTCTATGATAAACAAAATTTAGAGCTTATCTGTAAATTTGATCATCTTGCTTATCCTGTGCGTAATAACATACCGGTATTATTAAAAGAAGAAGCTCGTGAGTTGCCTTTAGATGAAGAAAAGTAACATGTTTACAGTCATTATTCCGGCGCGTTTTGCTTCTAATCGCTTACCGGGCAAGCCGTTAGCTGATATTCATGGCAAACCTATGATTATTAGAGTAATGGAAAGAGCGCTAATGTCAGATGCGACGCGAGTTATTGTGGCGACTGATCATCAGGCCGTATTTGATGTGGTGCAAGCGGCCAATGGAGAGGTTTGCATGACCGACGTTGACCACCAATCAGGCACTGAAAGATTAGCAGAAGTTATTGAAAAATATAAATTCTCTGACGATGAAATTATTATCAATGTACAAGGTGACGAACCTTTAATCCCACCAGAAATAATTAATCAATTAGCTAGTAATCTGATGCTAAATAACGTCGGCATGGCAACATTAGCGGCACCGATAAACGATCCACAGGAAGTATTTGATCCGGCTATTGTAAAAGTTGTGACGGATAAACAGAGCAATGCCTTATATTTTTCCAGAGCGGCTATTCCCTGGGAACGTGATCGCTTTGCCGTTAGCAAAATGGAAATTGGCCAGCATTTTTTGCGTCATATCGGTATTTATGCTTATCGGGCCGGTTTTATTCGTCGTTATATCCAATGGTCGATAAGTCCGTTAGAGACGATAGAAATGCTTGAGCAGCTACGTGTACTGTGGTACGGCGAAAAAATTCATGTAGCCCTGGCAGTTAAAACACTAGGGCCTGGGGTTGATAATCAGCAGGATCTCGATGCTGTTCGGAAAGCATTTTTCCTTAGTTAAAATTATTCTGATGTCACCAATTATAAAAAGCTATCTATTCCACTACATTGGAACTGAGCATTAGAGGTTGGGTATTGTCAATTTTTATTGACTGCCATATTGAGCCAATAAATTCATACCAAGCGCGTTCTGAGTGGGAAAAAAAGTAAATCGATGGGAAAAATTTTTCCCAGGGTTGTAATGGTGAGGTAATGGCAAGTTGATTGGCGGGTGCTGTAATGGGATGCATATTTCTAGCTATAAAGAAACGTTCAGCGCGTGCCATATGGTTAGCTGAAGTCACCAATAGAAAAGGTTGCTGGCCAACGATTTTTTCTACTTCGAAGGCTTCTTCTTGGGTATCTCTGGGGGTGCTTAAGGTAATTATGGCTGTTTCTGGTACCCCTAACGATAGTGCGACTTTTGCTGCCACTTCAGCATTACTGATTAAATTGTTACCGCGCCCGCCAGTAAAAATTAATTTAGCCCTTGGATATTGAGAATAAAGGCGAATTCCTTCCGTCACTCTAGCCAGGCTATTATTAATAAGGTTAGCACTTGGCGGCCAATCAGGGTTGTAAGTAAATCCCCCTCCAAGTACAACGATATATTGGATGTTTTCTTCTTTAGGATGCAAAAGTTCATAGCGTTTGTTAAACACACCTTCTGACGATAGTAGTAATTTATCAGCGACAGGTTGTAGACTTAGTAACAAAATAGTTAACCAACTAAAAGAGACTAAACATTTGCCACTTTTTTGCCAATGAGTGAACCAAAGTAGTAATAATCCGATAAAGCTAATTAAAATAAGGAGAGGTAATGGCATTAAAAGCGCACTAATGTATTTTTTTAATGTAAACAGCATGTTTCAATCCTAGTTAATCAATTTATCGAGTATAGTATAATTTAATCATATAGATAATAGTTAATAAATTGTTAATATGAAAATCATTTTCAATGAAAATATTATTGTTTTTTATTAACAATATTTAGGTTGAATAGATATTTTTATCGTCAATGGCGATTAAGTTTTATAATAGTGGTTATCGGGGTATTTTTTCATGGTAGATCGCAATTTTGATGATATTGCAGATAAGTTTACACAAAATATTTATGGTACAACCAAGGGAAAAATACGCGAAGCTGTTATTTGGCAGGATCTTAACTCTTTGCTTGATTTATTACCCAATAAGCCGTTAAAAATATTAGACGCGGGTGGGGGAGAAGGTTTTTTTGCAAGCAAGCTAGCTGCGATGGGGCATCAAGTTATTGTTTGTGACATTTCGGCAACAATGCTTGAACGCGCCAAATTATTGGCTAAAGAAAAAAAAGTAATCCATAACATGCAATTCATTCACTCTTCCGTTCAAAATATTACGCAATATTTAACAGAAATGGGAGCAGTTGATTTAGTATTGTTTCATGCAGTTATTGAATGGATCATTGAACAAAAATCTGCAATAAAAACTCTAGCAGATATAATTAACCCGGGTGGCGCATTTTCTATCATGTTTTATAATGCGAATGGGTTGGTGATGAGAAATGCTGTATTAGGTAACTTCCATTTAGCGACACCTAATATTCAGCGACGCCGCAAACGTTCACTTACCCCTCTAAATCCGTTATTACCAGAAACAGTATATCAATGGCTGGCAGAATTTGATTTTAGAATAGTTGGTAAAACAGGTGTACGGGTTTTTCATGATTATCTACAAAGCCGTCAGTTACAAAATAAAGATTTTCCGGCGTTGCTTGCTTTGGAGCAGCGTTATTGTCGACAACAACCCTATATTGATCTGGGGCGCTATATTCATGTTATGGCATGCAAGTCTATGTGAAAGGATGAATTATGGGTGAATTTTCCCAGACTGTTCCGGAATTGGTATCCTGGTCGCGGAAAAATGATTTTTCAATCTCATTACCTGCTGAGCGTCTAGCCTTTTTATTGGCTGTTGCTGTTCTTAATAGTGAGCGGCTCGATGGCGAAATGAGTGAAGGTGAATTAATTGATGCTTTTCGTGAAGTCAGTAAAGGATTCGAGCAGACCGCAGAAACGGTTACTGCCAGAGCTAATAATGCCATTAATGATATGGTAAGGCAGAAATTATTTAATCGTTTTTCAAGTGAAATCATTGAAAACAATGCAATTTACCGTTTAACGCCACTTGGTATAGGCATCAGTGATTATTATATTCGCCAGCGGGAATTTTCTTCCCTACGTTTATCTATGCAACTTTCGATAGTAGCTGGTGAATTAAGTCGAGCAGCAAATGCCTCAGAAGAAGGGGGAGATGAATTTCATTGGCATCGCCATGTCTTTGCACCATTAAAATATTCGGTGGCAGAAATTTTTGACAGTATTGATATGTCACAGCGTGTGATGGATGAACAGCAAAATAGTGTAAAGGAAGACATCTCCGCATTACTCAGTCAGGATTGGCAGGCAGCGATTGCCAATTGTGAACAACTTTTAACGGAAACTTCCAGCACATTACGTGAATTACAAGATACGCTAGAAGCGGCTGGTGATAAATTACAGACTAATTTGTTACGTATCCAAGAGGCCAATATGAATGGAGGTGGTTCAGAATTGGTTGATAAGCTAGTATTTGATCTACAAAGTAAGCTTGATCGAATTATTAGCTGGGGGCAACAATCTATCGATCTCTGGATTGGCTATGATCGCCATGTGCACAAATTTATTCGTACTGCCATCGATATGGATAAAAATAGAATATTTTCGCAACGCCTGCGCCTCTCGGTGCAAAATTATTTTACCGATCCTTGGGCATTAACGGTAGCCAATGCCGAACGATTGTTTGATGTGCGTGATGAAGATCTGGTATTGAGTAATGAAGAAGTGACGGGTGAATTGCCAGCTGAACTGGAATATGAAGAATTTAATGAGATTAATGAACAACTGATTGAGATAATGGAGCAGGCATTGGCTGGTTATAAGAAAGATCAGCATCCATTGGATATTGGTTTAATATTACGTGATTACTTGACTAAATATCCACAGAAACGGCATTTTGATGTTGCGCGTATTATTGTCGATCAGGCAGTTAAGTTAGGTATAGCAGAAGCGGATTTCTCAGGTATCCATCCTGAATGGTTAGCGATTAATGATTACGGAGCCAAGGTACAGGCACATGTCATCGACAAATATTGAACAATTTATGCCAGTAAAATTGGCACAAGCTTTAGTCAGCTCCCTTTTCCCTGAATTGGATAGCCAGCTTCGAGCCGGGCGTCATATTGGCATTGATGATCTGGATAATCATGCCTTTTTGATGGATTTTGAACAGGAATTAACGGCTTTTTATGCTCGCTATAATGTTGAGCTGATCCGTGCGCCGGAAGGTTTTTTCTATTTACGGCCACGTTCGACCACATTAATTCCTCGCTCAGTTTTATCTGAATTAGATATGATGGTTGGCAAAATTCTTTGTTATCTTTATTTAAGCCCGGAAAGACTTTCGAATCAGGGTATTTTTACTGCGCAGGAACTGTTTGAAGAACTATTGTCACTAGCGGATGAAAGTAAGCTACTTAAGTTTGTTAATCAGCGCTCAACAGGGACGGATTTGGATAAACAAAAATTACAAGAAAAGCTACGCACTTCGCTTAATCGCCTACGCCGATTAGGCATGGTTCATTTTTTACAAAATGACAGTCACCGTTTTATGATCACCGAATCTGTCTTTCGTTTTGGTGCTGATGTGCGTAGTGGTGATGATCCACAGCAAGCCCAATTACGGATGATCCGTGATGGTGAAGCTATGTCGTTAAAAGATAACTTATTGTTAACAGATAACGAAAATAATGATAATGACAAAGATGAAGCGGAGGATGAATAGCTATGTTAGAACGAGGCAAGTTTCGCTCACTCACGCTCATCAACTGGAACGGCTTTTTTGCCAGAACCTTTGATTTGGATGAGTTAGTAACGACGTTATCTGGTGGCAATGGTGCCGGCAAATCGACCACCATGGCAGCATTTATTACTGCTATGATCCCTGATTTAACCTTGTTGCATTTTCGTAACACCACCGAAGCGGGTGCAACCTCGGCATCGCGCGATAAAGGGCTGCATGGAAAATTACGCCCAGGGGTTTGTTATTCGATTTTGGACGTCATTAATTCTCGCCATCAGCGTATTTTAGTGGGGGTTCGCTTACAACAAATTGCGGGACGTGATAAAAAAGTTGATATAAAACCTTTCATAATCGAAAGGTTACCAACGGCAATTTTACCGACTCATATTTTGACTGAGCAAGTAGAAGAACGTCAAGCGCGGGTAATTAGTTTAAATGATTTAAAAGATCAAATGGATGCGATTGAAGGTGTACAGTTTAAACAATTTAATTCAATCACTGATTACCACGCCCAGCTATTTGAGCTGGGTATTATTCCAAAACGATTGAGATCATCGAGTGACAGGAGCAAATTTTATCGCTTAATTGAAGCTTCTTTATATGGTGGAATTTCCAGCGCTATTACGCGTTCATTACGTGATTATCTGTTGCCGGAAAATAGTGGTGTTCGCAAAGCCTTTCAGGATATGGAAGCGGCTTTGCGTGAAAATAGGTTAACTCTTGAAGCGATCCGCGTCACTCAATCTGATCGTGACTTATTTAGACGTTTAATCAATGAAGCAACGGATTACGTTTCAGCTGATTATATGCGGCATGCTAATGAACGCCGGGTTCATCTAGATAGTGCACTTGCTGTTCGAGCGGAATTATTTGACGGCCGTAAACAACTGATAGCTGCCCAGACCCGTCATGTTGAAATGGTACGTGAACTGGATGAACAAAATGGTTCTTCATTAGATTTAGAAGCTGATTTTCAGGCAGCAAGTGACCATCTGGGGTTAGTGCAAGCCGCGGTACGTCAGCAGGAAAAAATTGATCGCTATCAGACCGACATTGAAGAGATAACTTATCGTCTAGAAGAGCAGAGTGAAGTTGTTGAGCAAGCATTAGAGCAACAAAGTGAGCTTGAAGCCAAAGTTGAGGCGGCTGAATTAGAAGTTGATGAGATAAAAAGTCAACTGGCTGATTATCAACAAGCGTTAGATGTTCAGCAAACGCGTGCAATTCAATATCAAAAAGCCCAGCAAGCGTTGGAAAGGGCAAAGAAAATTTGCCAATTACCTAAACTAACGCCAGATAATGTTGAGCAATTTTTAACTAGTTTTGAGCAAAAAGAGCAACAGAATACCGAAAAATTACTTGCTCTGGAGCAGAAAATCAGTGTTATTGATGCGGCGACTAACCAATTTGACCAAGCTTATAGCTTAGTTAACGATATCGGCGGTGAGGTAAAACGGGATAAGGCTTATCAAAAAGCACGTGAATTATTGCGCGACTGGGCTTCACAACAACATCTTGCCCAACGCATTAAGCCGCTACAGATGCAATTAGCTGAGCTGGAGCAAAAACTTAATAGTCAGCAAGATGCCCAACGCATTTTAGCCGAGTTTTGTCAATATTCTGAACAGCAATATCAGCCAGATGAGTTAACGACACTACTGGAAGAATTAGAAGCTCAGCAAGAGGAGCTGAGTATTTCTGTTAGTGAAAGTAGTGAGCATCGCATGTTAATGCGTCAAGAGCTTGAGCAGATCAAACAAAAAATTCAAACCCTAACCAAAAAAGCACCTACTTGGCTGGCAGCACAAGATGCCCTTAATCAATTAACTGTGCAGGCTAATGATAATTTTAGCCATAGTCATGAAATTACCGAGCATCTACAGCAATTGTTGGAACAAGAACGTGAAATCACCGTTGAACGTGATGAAGTCGCCAGTCAAAAGCGTGAATTGGAGCAACAAATAGCTCATCTTAGTCAACCGAGCGGCGCTGACGATAACCGCTTACTTGGCCTAGCTGAACGGCTTGGTGGTGTTTTGTTATCTGAAATTTATGATGACATTACTATTGATGATGCGCCTTATTTTTCAGCGCTCTATGGTCCAGCAAGACATGGTATTATTATTCCTGAGCTAGCAAAAATTCACTCACAGCTTGGTGAATTGATAGCCGAATGTCCTGATGATGTCTATTTTATTGAAGGCGATCCGCAATCTTTTGATGATAGCGTGTTTAATGCAGAAGAATTTGACCAGGCAGTATTAGTACGATCGTCAGAGCGTCAATGGCGTTTTTCTCGTTACCCTGAAGTCCCCCTATTTGGTCGGGCAGCGCGTGAAAATCAGCTGGAGATGTTGAGCCAAGAGAGAGATACCCTAGCTGAGCGTTATGCGACTCTCTCATTTGATATGCAAAAATTACAACGCGCTCATCATGCATTTAGTGGTTTTATTGGTAAACATCTGGCGGTGGTTTTTGACGCCGATCCAGAGGCTGAAATTCGTTCTTTAAATCAACGTAAAAAAGAGCTTGAGCGCCAATTAGCTCAATTTGAAGCACAAACACAACAACAAAAACAGCAATATACTGCGACCAAAGAACGTTTGTCGAGTTTAAACCGATTGTTGCCAAAAGTTAATTTGCTAATGGATGAAACGCTAGTCTCTCGGATTGAAGAAATCCGTGAAGCATTGGCAGAGGCAGAAGAAGCGGGGCACTTTTTGCATAAGCATGCAAAATCGTTAGCAAAATTAGAGCCAATAGCCAACGTCCTACAAAGTGATCCTGAGCAGCATGAGCAATTACGTCATGAATATGAACAGGTCAAACAGTTGCAACAACAATCTAAACAGCAATCTTTTGCTTTAATTGAAGTTGCTCAACGTCGTGCTCATTTTAGTTATCACGACTCGACGGAGATGCTGTCAGAAAATACCGATTTAAATAATAAACTCCGCAAGCGTCTGGAACAGGCTGAAAAAGAGCGTAGTCAGGCACGTGAACAGTTAAGGCAACAACAAACTAAAACGGCGCAATTTAACCAACTATTAGCTTCACTGCGTAGCTCTTATAAAACTAAGCAGGATATGCTAAGAGAATTAGAAGCTGAAATAAAAGCAATTGGCGTTCAAGCAGATAGCAATGCTGAAAAACGGGCACGCGAACGCCGAGACCAACTTTATGAAGCTGTAAATGCTAATCGCTCGCGCATTAACCAATTGGAAAAACAGATCGCATTTTGTGAAGCTGAAATGGACAATTGGCAGAAAAAATTACGTAAATTAGAGCGGGATTATTACCAACTTCGCGAGCAGGTGGTATCCGGTAAATCTGGTTGGTGTGCTGTAATGCATATGGTCAGAGAAAGCGGTGTCGAGCGTCGTTTACATCGGCGTGAATTAGCTTATATGGATGGCGATAGTTTACGTTCGATGTCAGATAAAGCGCTAGGTGCACTTAGACAAGCGGTAGCGGATAATGAACATTTACGCGATGTATTACGTGCCTCTGAAGATCTTAAACGACCAGAGCGCAAAGTAGCGTTCTTTATTGCGGTTTATCAACATTTACGTGAACGTATTCGACAAGACATTATTTGTACTGATGATCCGGTTGATGCCATTGAACAAATGGAAATTGAATTAGCGCGTTTGACAGAAGAATTGACGGCCCGTGAACAAAAATTGGCCATTAGTGCAAAGAGTGTGGCAAATATTATCCGTAAAACGATCCATCGTGAGCAAAATCGCATCCGCCTGCTTAACCAAGGGCTACAGTCCGTTGCTTTTGGACAGGTAAAAGGGGTTCGGCTTAATGTTAATATTCGACAAAGTCATGAATTACTGCTTGATGTGTTATCAGAAGAGCACGAACATCATCAGGATCTGTTTAAAAATAAAAGTCTGACATTCTCTGAAGCGATGGCAAAGCTTTATCAACGTTTAAACCCTCAGCTAGATATTGGCCAGCGCCTGCCCCAAACAATTGGTGAAGAATTGCTCGATTATCGTAATTATCTAGAACTGGATGTTGAAGTTAATCGTGGTTCGGATGGGTGGCTCAAAGCTGAAAGTGGCGCGCTGTCGACGGGAGAAGCAATTGGTACAGGCATGTCAATTTTGGTGATGGTGGTACAGAGTTGGGAAGAAGAGTCACAACGATTACGAGGTAAAGATATTTTACCTTGTAGGTTCTTATTCCTGGATGAAGCGGCTCGATTGGATGCTAAATCGATTGCAACATTATTTGAACTTTGTGAACGATTAAAAATGCAATTAATTATTGCTGCGCCTGAAAATATCAGTCCGGAAAAAGGGACGACTTATAAGCTGGTACGTAAGGTATTTGGCCAACAGGAGCATGTTCATGTCGTTGGTTTGAAAGGTTTTGGACAAGAAGATAAACAGTTAAAAATATCTTCTGCTGTCACTTAATTTCAAGTAGTAAAAATTTATTTTTATATTTTAACAACCGCTATTTCTTGATAGCGGTTTTTTTATTACAGCTATGTTTTAAAAGTAAATTAAGTATTGCAATTGAAAATAAAGTGATCGAAGATTATATTTTAAATAGTAGGTTAGTAATTTAATTTTTAATAAGTATTAAATCTAAAATTTATGGGATTTTATTTTAAATGAAAATTTATTTTATCAGTGCAGGTTATAAATTAATTTATAAATATGATTATTTTTAAATAAAAAATTATTTAAATTTGTATCAAATAAACCACAACAGATTAGTTAATTTTAACCTTCTAAAGATAAATTTTTTACTCTGGTATTAAAACAATAAAAATGAATTATAAAGGTGGTATTATGGCGAATAAACGAGTCAACACTCTGCGTGCTTCATTGATAGGCTGTGTAATATTGACAGTAACACCAGTGTGTGCACAGCTCGCGCAAATAAACACAACCACAAATATCCAAGTTCCTTTAACCAATTTGGTTTCTGAGCAGAAAAATGTAACTGCTGAAGAGATACAAAAAAGTCGTCAGCAGCTGCAAGGCTTCTTATCACCAGGTACTAATTTAGTATATACCGACAGATTAGCTAAGCTCTATGCTGAAAATAATATGCAACCATTGTGGGATGATGAAACAGCGGTATTAGAATTTAAGCAGCAGTTAGCAGAATTAGCGTTGGCCGGTTTTCAGCCTCAGTTTGGTAAATGGCTATCCCTATTAGTAAAAAATAAACAACTCAATCAGATGGAACGAGATATTATTTTGTCAGATGCTATGTTGGGTTATTTATATTTTATATGTAATGTAAAATTTAATGGTAAAGATTGGTTATATCAAAAAACGCCTTATCAACTTCGTGAGCCGACGGTTGGGGCCGTTTCTCAGTGGCAAACTGCGGTTAATTCTAAACAATTAGCCAGTTGGCTGAAAACATTAGCGCCACAACACGCCTCGTACCTACCGATGAGAACGAAGATGTTGGCTTATTTATCAGATCAACAAATATGGCCTAAAATAAATACGGCTAGTCTATTAAAGCCAGGCCAAGCAAGCAATGATCTGGTTTCCTTAAGTGAAATTTTGACTCGCAATGGATTGTTATCGCAGGATCCACTTACCGATCAAAATAGACGTCGTTATGATGGATTATTAGTTGATGCGGTTAAACAATTTCAGCGAATGTATGGACTAGAACCGGATGGTATTATTGGTAACGCAACATTAAAATGGTTAAATACTTCACCTACCGATCGGGCTGGTTTATTGGCGATTAATATCCAACGCTTAAGAATTATTCCCAATGAAAGCGGTTCTGGTATGTTAGTTAATATTCCGGCTTATACATTACATTTTTACTCAAATAATCAATTAATTATAGATTCTAAAGTGATTGTTGGGCGTCCTGATCGTAAAACCCCGATAATGAGTAGTGAACTTAATAGTGTTGTGATTAATCCACCCTGGAATGTTCCTGTTAGCATGGTGTGTAAAGATATCTTGCCTCAAGCCAGAAGAGATCCGGGTTATTTTGCTCGCCGAGGCTTTACGGTTTTATCCGGTTGGGAGCGTGATGCCTATCCTATTGATCCTTACTCAATTAACTGGAATGCCATCTCATCTTCATCCTTCCCCTATCGTGTACGCCAGGCACCAGGGCCATCCAATGCCCTTGGCCGTTATAAATTCAACATGCCAAGCTCTGATGCAATTTACTTACATGATACCCCTAACCATAGTTTGTTTAATCGGCAAAATCGTTCAATTAGCTCCGGTTGTGTGCGAGTAAATAAGGCATCAGTGTTAGCATCAATTTTACTGGCG
Organism: Arsenophonus endosymbiont of Crataerina pallida; assembly: GCF_964020125.1. Taxonomy (NCBI): domain Bacteria; kingdom Pseudomonadati; phylum Pseudomonadota; class Gammaproteobacteria; order Enterobacterales; family Morganellaceae; genus Arsenophonus; species Arsenophonus endosymbiont of Crataerina pallida. The sequence continues at coordinate 2,878,889 of NZ_OZ026540.1, forward strand.
CGAGCTAGTTGGGATCAACAGCGTATTGACGGTGCGCTTCAGCTAGGTGACACTCGTTATATTAATATTCCAGGCGGGATACCCATTTATCTTTATTACCAAACCGCCTGGGTTGATAACAAAAATGTTGCCAATTTTCGGGATGATATTTATGGCTATGACAATGTCATTTATGGGGCGATGAATTATTTAAATGAAATAAGAGCCACGCTTAACTAATGGATAAAAATGATATAAAAGGGGGCAAAAGCCTCTTTTATATTAAATTTCAATCATGTGTTATTTTCTAATTTATTTAGTATAGATGCATAAATATCGTTTTTAGCGATAAATTATGCTTTTTGCAAAATAACTGACTAAACTCAGGCGTTAACAAAATTTTGATTGATAATGGGGTTATTTTGTGCGTAATAAGTATAAATATTGAGCGATTTGATATAGTTATTGCAAAAATAGATTATAATAATGTTATATTTAATCATAATTAACATGTATTAAATGTGATATTATATAAAGTTACATTTATGTTTTTTACATAATTATACAAAAGTAGTAGAATAAATTCGGTATAATTATTGTACACGTTGGTTATTTTTTATTTTTATTTGAGTTAAGTGGCTATGGACAATATTGATCAAAATCGACGAAAATGGTTAGGTTATGGAGCGATAACATTGGGTTTTAGCTTATTACCTAGGCATGCCTTTGCGGCATTAACAACCCCGCGACCCAAAATTCTTCGCTTTGAAAATCTTCATACCGGTGAGTTTCTTAAGACTGAGTTTTTTGATGGTCGTCGTTATAATAACGCTGAATTGACCCGCTTGAATCACTTATTCCGTGATCATCGTAATAATAAAATTAAAATTATTGATCCGAAATTATTTGATCAGATTTATTTGTTGCAAGTACTAATGGGAACCAATAAACCTGTTCAACTAGTTTCTGGCTATCGCTCAGTCGAAACCAATAATGCACTTCGACGTAAAAGTAGTGGGGTTGCTAAAAACAGCTATCATACCCATGGCCGAGCAATGGATTTTCATATCCAAGGGGTCGAACTTAACCATATTCGCAAAGCAGCATTAAAAATGCGAGCAGGCGGAGTAGGCTATTATCCTAATAGTAATTTTGTCCATATTGATACAGGACCGGTCAGAAAATGGTGTCACCTAGCTGAAGCGCACCGTCAATACGCTGTTGATCCCAACTAGCTCGCGCCAGTAAAATTGATGCTAACACTGATGCCTTATTTACTCGCACACAACCGGAGCTAATTGAACGATTTTGCCGATTAAACAAACTATGGTTAGGGGTAGTAAGCTATTAGATTATTAAATAAATTTTTATTTAAATAATGGACTTACTACCATATGAAATTTGATATTATTCCTGTAACCGATTTTAAGCAGAATTGTACGCTAATTTGGGATGAAAAGAGCTTGGATGCCGTTATTGTTGATCCGGGTGGTGAAGTAGCAAAATTAATTGCAGAAATTACAAAGCGTTCATTAAATTTACAGTATATCTTATTAACCCATGGTCATTTTGATCATGTTGGTGGCTGTGCTGAGTTAGCAGCGCATTTCTCGGTGCCAATTTATGGTCCGCAAAAAGAAGATGAGTTTTTGATCAAGGGATTGGCAATTCAAAGCCAAATGTTTGGTGTTGCGCAATGTCCGGACTTTACGCCAGATCGCTACTTGCAAGAGGGTGATGAAATTACTTTTGCTGACATTAAACTGGCTGTTCTACATTGCCCAGGCCATACGCCTGGACATATTATCTTTGTTAATCATGCAGATAAGCTAATTTCTATGGGAGATGTACTTTTCCAGGGTGGTGTTGGCCGCACTGATTTCCCTAAAGGTGATCATGCAACATTAATCCACTCAATAAAAACAAAAATTTTGCCCCTTGGTGGTGATTATCAATTTATTCCTGGCCATGGGCCAATGTCTAATTTGGCGGCTGAACGGCAATTTAATCCCTTCTTACAAGGCTAGTTTTATTCAGTTACCACAATTTCGCCGTTAGGCTTTTAATAATGAAAACCGATTAGGGTATTGGCCTAATCGGTAACTATCTGAATTAACAGTCTGTTTCTTTATAATACGTCAATGATAGCTTTGCATAAAGGAACCATATTCTCTAACGTTAAGCCAGCGACGTTAATACGACCTGAACTAATTGCATAGATAGCATGTTTTTCACGTAGCTGAGTTACTTGTTCTTCATTAAGACCACTAAAAGAGAACATACCGTTTTGTTTACTAATAAAACTAAAATCTTGCTTAACGCCTTTTTCTTGTAATGTATTGACAAATAGCTGTCGCATACGTTGGATGCGCTGCCGCATGGTTGTCAGCTCTTCGATCCACTCTTTCTTTAATAATTCATCGGATAAAATCGTGGTAACAATGGCTGCACCGTGGGCTGGGGGATTAGAATAGTTTGCTCGGATAATCGATTTTATTTGACTAAACGCTCGCTCTGCTTGATCACTATTATTGGCAACAATTGTACAGGCACCAACTCGTTCATTATATAAGCCAAAATTTTTCGAGTAGGAACTGGCAATAATGATTTCAGGGTTTTTGTTGGTAAAAATACGTAAACCTTGCGCATCTTCGTCCAGGCCTTTAGCAAAACCTTGGTAGGCAAAATCAAAAACCGGTAATAAGTTTTTTTCAGCTGCCAGAGTAGACAAAATTTCCCATTGTTCTGGTGTTGGGTCGATACCGGTCGGGTTATGACAGCAACCATGTAGCAATAATACATCACCTGGTTTTGCATCTTCTAAGCTACTTAACATGCCAGCAAAATCCAGATTATGCTTTTCAGCATCATAGTAATTGTAATGACAACATGTCAGGCCAGCCGCTTTAAATACATTCTGGTGATTTGGCCAGGTTGGTTGGCTGATCCAGACGCGTTGGGCAGAGGTTTGTTTAGCAATAAATTCAGCAGCAATACGCAATGCACCGGTGCCGCCTGGCGCCTGTGAAGTGCGGGCACGATTTTCGGCGATTATTGGATGGTTGTTGCCAAACAGTAAGGTTTGAGTAACGGTGGCAAATTCGGCTATCCCGCTGATAGCAAGATAATTTTTAGTCACTTCGTTGTCTAACAGATATTTTTCTGCTTTTTTGACGGAAGAAAGAATGCGGGTTTTCCCTGACTCATCTTTGTAAACACCAATACCTAAATTGATTTTTTGTTTACGCGGATCAGCATTAAAACTCTCTGCTAAACCTAAAATAGGATCCGCAGGAGCAGCAATAATATTTTTCAACATATTTATAATTCCAATGACTCAATTGTGATTTGGTGATCGAGGGATCTCAGGTTAACGCGATGAAAATGATTTGCCAACACTCTGAGGTAAAAATAAGGCAAACTTGTGATATTAGATTCGGTTGATATTGTTTTGCCGGTAACAATATTTTACCAATTAACATAAATTGATAAAAAAACAGCGCTAAAGCGCTGTTTTTCGAATTTACGTTTTCACTTTTACTGTTAAATCACCGCTAAGCGATAATTAGAACTGGTAAACTAAACCTAAACCAACCAGGTTGTCTCTGCCAATACCATATTTATCAGCAAAGCCATTGTTGCCATTGATTAGGTTAATTTTGTAATCAACAACTGCTGTCAGATTTTTGTTGAAATAGTAGAAAGCACCTAGAGAAACGTATTTCACTAAATCTTGCTTCTGCGAGTAGGCAGGATCAGTTAAATCTTTACCTTTAGACTGTACATAAGCAATAGATGGTTTCAGACCGATTTCGTCAAACAGATACTGACCAACCAATTCAAAGTTTTCAGTTTTGTTAGCGACGCGCGTCATGTCGTTACCGTTTACTGTTCTACCAAAACGGGTCATATTACGGGTTTCGCCGTACATCGCTGCCAGATACAGGTTGTTGGCATCATATTTGATACCAGCGTTCCAGCCTTCCGCACTATTACCGCCAGCTTCACTAATGGGTTTCTGAGCGCCAGTCAGACCACGATTAGATTTAGCATAACCAGCACCCAGTGCAACGCCCCAGCCTATATCGTAGTTAGCCGCTAAACCGAAACCGTCACCATTATTCTTCAGGAATTTATCGTTACCTGATTTATTGCTGTCAGTATTTTTGCCTTGGTACTGTAGGGCGAAGTTCAAGCCATCGACCAGACCAAAGAAATCAGTACTACGGTAAGTTAACAGGTTACGGTTACGGCCAGTCAAGTAGCTGTCAGCCTGAGACATAGAGTCTGCACCATAAAGAGGCAAAACGTCAGTCCAAGCGTTGACATCATACAGAACGCCATAGTTGCGACCATAGTCGAATGAACCAAAGTCAGCAATTTTCAAACCGGCATAAGCTAGACAGTTTGTGTTTTCGTTCTCAGCTTCACTTCTGTTGGTTTTAGTTTCCCATTCGAAATGACCAAAACCAGTTAGCTGATCAGAGATTTGAGTATCACCTTTTATACCAAGACGAACACGCGAATCATCGCCTTCATCGCCACCACTACTTTTGCCAAAGAAGTGACGAACGTCAACTTTACCGTATAGATCCAGCTTGTTGCCGTCTTTGTTATAGATTTCAGCTGCGTTTGCTGTACCAGCTAACAACGCCGGGATAACTATTGCAAGAATATTGTGCTTCATCATTATTACCCTCATTGGTGTTATTCGGACACCTGCCACTGCCAAAAATAAATTCCCAACCATTGGGAACTATCTTTAAGAGTTTAGTGTCGTCTCGTTTCTGCGTCCAGTGTTCCATTGGTAAATATTTTTATCTACCCTGAAAATGATACAAAAATACAATATTTGTAACAAAAGGAAATGTGTGTTTCAAAATATAAATAAAAGGGAACTTTTTGCTATTTATCATAATTAAAAATAAAAAGGCCAGCGATATACTGGCCAGTTATCATTATAATATTTATTCGTTTTTTAAGATTAAATATTTAAAAGCTTGCGTTACGTGGAGTACGAGGAAATGGAATGGTTTCGCGAATATTTTGTACGCCAGTGACATAAGCGACCAGGCGTTCAAATCCGAGTCCAAATCCGGCGTGGGGCACGGTACCATAACGACGCAGATCGCGATACCAGCTGTAATCTTGTTGGTTAAGTCCCATTTCTTCCATCCGGGCATCCAATTTATCTAATCGCTCTTCACGCTGAGAGCCACCAATAATTTCGCCAATACCTGGCGCTAATACATCCATGGCAGCAACAGTTTTATTGTCATCATTCAGACGCATATAAAAAGCTTTGATATCTTTTGGATAATTTTTGACCACCACGGGTGCTTTGAAATGTTGCTCAGCTAAATAACGTTCATGCTCAGAAGAGAGATCAATACCCCAAGCCACTGGATTTTCGAAGGATTGACCCGACTGTTCTAACACTTTAATAGCATCGCTATAGTCAACTTGAGCAAAATCCGAAGCAACAAATTTTTCCAACCGGTTGATGACGTCTTTATCGATCCGTTCGGCAAAGAAGGTTAAGTCATCATTGCGTTCTTGCAAAACCGCTTTGAAGACATATTTTAATATTTTCTCGGCCAGGCTGGCGATATCGTCCAAGTTGGCAAAAGCGACTTCAGGCTCAACCATCCAGAATTCAGCCAAATGGCGGCTGGTGTTAGAGTTTTCTGCGCGAAACGTTGGGCCAAAGGTATAAATTTTGCTTAATGCACAGGCATAAGCTTCGCCATTTAGCTGACCGGATACGGTTAGAAATGCTTCCCGACCAAAAAAGTCTTTATCAAAATTAATATCCCCTTTTTCTGTACGCGGAATATTCTGTAAATCTAATGTTGAGACGCGGAACATTTCACCGGCACCTTCGGTATCGGAGGCGGTGATAATGGGGGTTGAGACCCAAAGATAGCCTTCTTCATGAAAGAAACGATGAATAGCTTGGGCTAGCGTATTGCGAACACGGGCAACGGCGCCGATAAGATTGGTGCGTGGACGCAGATGTGCCACTTCACGTAAATATTCGACACTATGACGCTTGGCAGCCATTGGATAACTATCAGGATTTTCCACCATACCGACAACAACAACCTGAGTGGCAGATAATTCAAAATTTTGCCCTTGACCTTCTGATGACTTCACGATCCCGGTTACTTCAACCGAGCAACCGGTGGTCAGATGTAAAACTTCGGTTTCATAATTATCTAGTTCATTATTTACAATAGCCTGTAATGGATTAAAGCAGGAACCGTCATAGACGGCGAGGAACGAGAAACCGGCTTTTGAATCTCTCCTTGTACGTACCCAGCCACGAACGGTTACTTCTTCGCCTACCGCTACACGGCCTTGTAGTACTTCGACTACAGGCGCTATGTTCATAAAATACTCTCTTTTGATATTTAGTTGTTTAAAGTTGGTCCCGATTGGGGAAGGCCTTATGTTACTTGTCCTCGCGTAAGAAACAAGTAAAAATAGCAAGTTTAAAATGGGAATAACCAGATGAAAAGGCCTTTGTAATAAGAATTTAATTTATCCTGCTGCAACAATCGATAAAATAACTTGCCATAATAGTCAGTTAGGTTTGTTATCAATCCGCTTCGTTGTACTTGGGATATCAAAAGCTTTCTTTAAGCGAACGATAAATTCATCGTCATCACAGATGGTTTTTCCTGGGCTATCAGACAATTTTGCGACGGGTTTACCATTACATTCAACCAATTTAATCACAATATTAAGCGGTTTAACCTGAGGGATATTGCAGGTTAAACGGGTTCCAATACCAAAAATAAGATTAATACGTTTATAAAAACGTTTATAAAGAATCAATGCTTTTTGTAAATCAAGGTTATCTGAAAAAACCAGCGTTTTACTCATCGGATCGATAACCAGCTTTTTATAATGACTAATTGCTTTTTCACCCCATTCTAACGGATCACCCGAGTCATGCCGTAATCCTTGATAACGATTGGCAAAGGTGATATCGAAGTCGCGCAGGAAAGCATCCATCGTAATACAGTCTGTTAGTGCAATGCCTAATTGATTGGGATACTCATCCAGCCAACTTTGCAGCGCCACGCGCTGGCTATTAGCGAGATCAGCACTAATTTGCTGGTGAGCTTGAAACCACTCATGGGCTTGGGTGCCAACAGGTTTAAGCTGGAGTTGTTGGGCCAGCTTATAATTACTTGTACCGGTAAAATAAGGGAAATGGTTTTTGAGTTCATTGACAATAGCGTATTGCACCGCATGAGAAAAACGTCGGCGAGTACCAAAATCCATTAATTTGAAATTAGCTAAATCAATATTTTGTGTTTTTGCGTCTTGATAAAAATGCTTAATCAATTTATGTAACTGTTCAATGGCATCTTCGGTTGTTACATTGGGCGAGCGATCGCGGTGAACCAGTTCGCTGATTAAGGCTAATAGAGGTACTTCCCAAAGAATAACCTCACGCCATGGACCACTGATTCTTAGCGCTAACTGATTTTCTTGTGTGGTATAAACATTAACCTGCGTGGGATTGAAGCGAAAATTCTTTAACCAATCGAGATAATCAGCTTTAAAAAAAGGCAGTCCACGCAGATAGCGGTATTCAGTTGGCGTTAATGCAATATTTGCCATTAAATCTATTTGTTGGCGTACAGCCTGAGCATAGTTACCAAGTCGTTCATCACTACGGCAACGAAATTCTGCTACAACCGATACTTGGTTATAGTGATGAAAGACGGCTTGTTGCATATGCAGTTTATAAGCATCAGTATCTAGCAGTGATGTAATGATAGGTGGTGCATCTAAATTCATAATGCGTTAGCTATCCTCGCGGAAGCATTACTCTCGACTTAAAGATAAAATATGCCAGAGTATACCTGTTGATGTTAGTAAGAGTGAAGGCCGTTCCATATATATTTCTGGCGTAGTTATAAAAAATTCTAATCATCTATTTGATATTATCAAATTATTTTTATATCGGCAGAGTTTTTGCAGCAATAAATAACATGTTAATAAAAGACCAAACGGATTGAATATTAATCATAGGTATGATTTATGATCAAAAGAAAGATGTTTTAAGATATCATTATTGCCAAATAATTGACCATATTGAAACATAACAATAATTGATACAGGTAAAAATTTACTATGACGCAACAGCGACAAGAGAAATATCGTCAGGATTACCAGGCGCCTGATTACACCATTACCGATATTGAATTGGATTTTGTACTTGATCCTGCAACCACCATTGTCACTGCCATTAGCCGAGTAAAACGATTAAATTCACAGGCTAATGTGTTGATACTCGATGGCGAAAACCTGATTTTGCACACTATTCATATTGATGATAAACCGTGGACAGCCTATCGTGAAGAGGCAGGAAAACTGATTATTGAATCAGTGCCTGATACTTTTGTTCTTAAGGTAGTTAATGAAATAAATCCGCTAAAAAATACTGCATTAGAAGGGCTTTATGTGTCAGCTGATGTTCTTTGCACTCAGTGTGAGGCAGAAGGTTTCCGTCATATTACCTATTATTTAGATAGGCCAGATGTATTAGCACGTTTTACAACTTGTATTACCGCCGATAAATCGCGCTATCCTTATTTGCTCTCCAATGGTAATCAGATTGACAAAGGAGAAACAAACGATGACCGTCATTGGGTAAAATGGCAAGATCCTTTCCCTAAGCCAAGTTATCTTTTCGCCCTGGTAGCAGGTGATTTTGATGTTCTTTATGATAATTATGTTAGCCAAAGTGGCCATAATGTTACGTTAGCACTTTTTGTCGATAAGGGTAACCTTGATCGGGCTGACTGGGCAATGGTCTCTTTGAAAAATGCCATGCGTTGGGATGAAACACGTTTTGGCTACGAATATGATTTAGATATCTATATGATAGTGGCCGTTGATTTCTTTAATATGGGAGCGATGGAAAATAAAGGACTCAATATTTTCAATGCCAAATATGTGTTGGCCAAAACAGAAACGGCAACGGATAAGGATTATCTGAATATTGAAGCGGTGATTGGTCATGAATATTTTCATAATTGGACGGGTAATCGTATTACTTGCCGAGATTGGTTTCAATTAAGCCTGAAGGAAGGGTTAACCGTTTTTCGCGATCAAGAATTTAGTTCTGATTTGGGTTCTCGTTCGGTAAATCGGATTGAAAATGTCAGGCTGATGCGCGCGCATCAATTTGCAGAAGATGCCAGTCCGATGGCGCATCCTATTCGTCCGGAAAAAGTAATAGAAATGAACAACTTCTACACTTTAACCGTTTATGAAAAAGGGGCGGAAGTTATTCGGATGTTGCACACGCTGTTAGGCGAAGAACAGTTTCAGGCGGGTATGAAACTCTATACCGCCCGCCATGATGGTAGTGCCGCAACCTGTGATGATTTCGTGCAAGCGATGCAAGACGCCTCTAATATTGATTTGACTCTCTTTCGTCGTTGGTATAGCCAATCGGGTACACCTTTAGTGACGGTCAGAGATGAATATTTAGCGGAAAAACAGCAATATTTATTGCATATTAGTCAAATCACAGCACCAACGGCAGATCAAGCAGAAAAATTACCATTACATATACCGCTAGATATTGAGCTGTATGATACGCAAGGTAATGTAATTCCATTACAGCATAGTGGTCGTGCTGTGCATTCCGTGCTTAATGTGGTTAAGGCTGAGCAAACTTTTGTTTTTGATCAGGTTAATTCGCCGCCAATACCTTCATTACTGCGTGAATTTTCCGCGCCGGTGAAATTGGATTATTCATACACTGATGAGCAATTAGCATTATTGATGCAATATGCCAGTAATGATTTTGCTCGTTGGGATGCTGCGCAATCACTACTATCAATTTATATTAAAGAGAATGTCGTACGCCAACAGCAGCGGGAAGATTTAATATTGCCGCAGCATATTATTGACGCATTCAAATCTGTTTTACTTGATGAAGCCTGTGATCCGGCTTTAAAAGCGCAGCTATTTACTTTACCTTCAGAAAATGAAGTCGCTGAGTGGTTTGCTATCATCGATCCGATAGCTATCCATAATGTTATTAACTTTATTATCCAAAAATTTGCCACTGAAATGGCGGCTGAATTTGTTGCCGTTTATCATGCCAATAAAATGACTGAGTATCGAATCGATCATGGGGATATTGCCAAACGTTCTTTGCGAAATAGATGCTTATTTTATCTGGCTTTTGGCCATGATAAGCAACAAGCGGATAAGTATGTCACCGAGCAATATTATCAGGCTAATAATATGACTGACACGATGGCTGCTTTGAGTGCTGCGGTGGCGGCCCAATTACCGAGTTGTCAACAGCTGATGGCAGAGTTTGAACAGCGTTGGCGTCATGATGGTTTGATAATGGATAAATGGTTTATGCTACAAGCCACCAGTCCAGCTAAAAATGTTTTGTCAACAGTACGTACTTTATTTACTCATCCGACATTTAGTATGGAGAATCCCAATCGAGTACGTGCCCTGATTGGAACTTTTGTTGTGCAGAATCCGACAGCGTTTCATGCTGAGGATGGTACTGGCTATCAGTTTTTAGTGGAAATGTTAATTATTTTAAATAGCAGCAATCCGCAGGTTGCTTCTCGTTTGATCGAGCCGTTGATTCGTCTAAGACGCTATGATGAAACACGTCAAAATCTGATGTATCAGGCGTTAACACAGTTAAAACAGTTAGATAATCTTTCCGCTGATCTATTTGAAAAAATTACTAAGGCGTTGAAAAACCAATAGCATTTTATTTTTCACTAGGTTACCAGCGTTTTCCTTCATAAAAACGATTACTTAAATAAGATATCCCTTTTTTTATAAGATTATATGGGGGGGATATCTATCAGTTTGCTTTTACCTATTATTTTTAAAAACATAAATGATAAAAAGCAGTGTCATATTAGGCATATTTAAATTATCATGATCATCTGTACATACCATTGAGATTTGCTGATAAATTTAGCAATAGACTGTTTTTCTAGAATAAAAAACGGCAAATGGTTTCTACGACTAAATAATTTACATTATCTATCAAAAAAAGGTACAGCTAATGTTTTATCCCCTTATCCGAAAGGCGCTATTTCGCTTAAATCCAGAGCAAGCTCATGAAATTACCTTCCGGCAGCTTAAATATATCATGCATTCGCCGCTTAAGTTTTTGATCCGGCAGTCGGTCAATTTTAAGCCAACGACTTGTATGGGATTGACATTTAAGAATCCATTGGGATTAGCGGCCGGTCTTGATAAAGATGGTGAATGTATTGATGCTTTTGGCGCGATGGGATTTGGTTTCGTAGAAATAGGGACGGTCACACCTCGCCCACAACCTGGTAATGAAAAACCTCGTCTGTTCCGCCTGGTTGAAGCTGAAGGGCTTATCAACCGCATGGGATTTAATAATCTAGGTGTTGATAATCTGGTTGAGAATGTTAAAAAAGCGAAGTACGACGGTATTATTGGGATTAACATTGGCAAAAATAAAGATACACCGATCGAACAGGGTAAAGACGATTATTTAATTTGCATGGAAAAAATTTATTCATATGCAGGTTATATTGCTGTCAATATTTCTTCACCTAATACTCCAGATTTAAGATTGTTACAATATGGTGAAGCATTGGATGATTTATTGCAGTCAATTAAAAATAAACAACACTTATTAGCACAACAATACCAAAAGTATGTTCCTGTGGTGGTAAAAATTGCGCCTGATTTAACCGAAAAAGAGATTATTCAAATTAGCGATAGCTTAATTCGCCACCAGATTGATGGCGTTGTGGCCACAAATACAACTTTAGATCGGAATTTAGTGAAAGGATTAAGGTATTCAGAAGAAGCTGGTGGATTGAGCGGCCGACCTGTGCAATTGAAAAGCACTGAAATTGTGCGGTTGCTAACCAAGGAGTTAAAAGGACAGTTGCCAATCATGGCTGCTGGTGGAATTGATTCTTTGGTTGCAGCAAGAGAAAAATTGGCAGCAGGGGCATCATTGTTACAAGTTTATTCTGGATTTATTTATCACGGTCCTAAATTAATTAAAAATATTGTTAATTATATTTAATCTTAATTTAGGATTATAAAAAATTGACTGCTTTTTTATATATTAATATTTATTTTGTAATCTGATAATTTATTAAATTCAGGATTTTCTTTGAATATCTTTACGTAAAAACTCGAAATTATTTCTATTATTTATTTTATAGAAGTACTTTTTATCTTAATTTTAATTAGTATGGATTTTAAGCTTGTAAATAGTGTGATCAGATTGAGGGGTGATAAATGAAAATAAAACCAATAATCAGTGGCGCTGGTATTACGATAATGAACATGAAAGGATGATGTTAGATTTGGCTAATGGAATGTTATTTCGTTCATGTTTTCCAGCAAAAATGTTGGTGGCATCTGCTTATGGAGAAATGACTTTTAATATTGATGATGCGGGGTTATATCATTGTATTGAAGAACAGCTGCAAAAATTATCACTTTCTGATGAGCATAGTGCGGAATTAATTTTAAATGCATTAGTTGCTTTTCGTTTTTTAAAGCCGCAGATGCCTAGAAGCTGGTATTTTTTGCCAGTAAATTGCCACGATGATTTGGTGTTGGGGGATGTTGTTCAGGTTCATATTGAAGATAGTGGACAGAAAGCATTGTTTTTAGTGGCAGAAGCAGGAAAATATGCCAGCTTATGTTTATTAATTGAGCCTAGATTAGTTTTGAAAGATCGGGTAATGAGATTTTGTGATCCGATTAAGATTATGAATAATCGCTTAATTATTTATCAACCACCAGCCAATAGTTTAATATATGAAAGAGCTGTTTCATAAAAAAATAACCTGAATTAATCAATATTCAAGGTTTATATAATAACTAATTTGTGCAGCATCTTTAAACCAACAGTAATATCCATCATTCATTGATGACGAATGATGGATAAGAATTAGCTTAATAGTAATTTAATATTTGTTTTGGGAATGCAACTACAACTCAGGATCACGCCATCTTCTTTGATTGCTGTTTTTGTCAATGGGATCACTTCACCTGCTATTAGTTTCATTTTACAACAACCACAAATGCCCGCTCGGCAAGAGTAGGGAATTTTTAAGCCATGCTTTTCTAATTGTTCCAAGATAACAATTTGGTTATTGGCTAAATATTCTGTGCCATTAACATCGATTAATAATGTGGTTTCTTTTTCTGCATTAATTATCTGCGGCTTAGTTGATTTTACCGTTTTATATTGTTTAGGTTGTTTTTTAGTTAAAATTTTCACCGTATCGCCAACGCGGATCAGACCGCTATTTTTGGCGATGGCATTTTGGCCAAAATCAATTTCTCCATGCTCATCAGTGCGGAAACTTTGTAGTGTTGTTAACGGTTCTCCAGTCGGGTGCTGTGAGCCATCATCAATATTTACTGTCGTCAAAATGCAGCGGCTACAAGGTTTGACAAGCTCGAAAACAACCTCACCGATTTGTATTGTATGCCAGCTATCTTCAGCAAAAGCCTCGGCACCAGTTATGATCAAATTGCCTCTAAATTGTTCTAACTTAATATCAGATGGGCATTGTTTTTGAAGCGCTTTAAATGAGGCTCGATTAATAACAAGATAAGGATGGCCATCAGCAAATGAGAGAGGGATAGCTGGAAATTTTTTTATTCGGCGGCTTGGTATTTTACCTAACCATCTTAATTGAACAGCAGAATTAAAATATTGCGACAGCCATTGATTAATCTTCGCTGGTGCGGCAAACGCGGTAAAATGATTGCCCCACACTTCAGTTGGTAAGGGATGGTTAATAAAGTCTTTATATAAAATAGTTACTGTTTGCTTATCAGGTGCCTGTATTTGAATGCCATTTTCAAGTATTATTGGCTTAAATAACAGCATTTGTGGATATTGCCGCGCAGTAATAAACCCACCTTGATCATTGGTAACCATAAAATAGCGATCGAAAACCAGGCCACTATTTTCTGCATAAGCTTGTGACAAACAAATGCCTTTCATTGATTTAACTGGATGGATATAAAGACGAGATAACCGGATCATTCTTAACTCCTGTTTAAGCGCGATAATTTTGCTAGTAACTTTATGATATGTGCGCAGGGTTAGCTATAATGTGCAGCAATTTTTTATTCAGGTGACAACGATATGAGAGCTCTGTTTGCTACTACGGCATTTGGACTGGAAGAATTACTTAAAAGTGAACTGGAAGCATTAGGAGCAAAATATTGTCATATTGCTCAGGGTGGCGTGCATTTTCAAGTTGACGAACGTGGCATGTATTTGAGTCTGTTATGGAGTCGTTTAGCATCGAGGATTTTATTACCCTTAGCTAGCTGCCAGGTTTTTAATGATATGGATCTCTACCTTGCAGCACAGACAATTGATTGGCCGGATTTGTTTACCGTTAATGATACTTTTGCCGTTTATTTTAATGGAACTAACCAAGTTATCCGCAATAGCCAATATGGAGCTTTACGGGTGAAAGACGCTATTGTGGATAGCTTTACGCGTAAAATGAATAAACGGCCCAACATTGCCAAACAGCAACCCGATATACGGGTTAATGTCCATTTATATAAAGATAACGCCACCATATCGTTGGATTTAAGCGGTGATCCGCTCCATATCCGTGGATATCGTAGTTTAGCAGGGCAAGCGCCTGTCAAAGAGAATTTAGCGGCTGCCATTGTTTTACGCTCAGGTTGGCAGCCTGGTTTGCCAATGGTCGATCCTATGTGTGGTTCCGGCACATTATTAATTGAAGCTGCAATGATGGCTTGTGATCGTGCACCTGGTTTAGCGCGTCAATTTTGGGGATTTCAATGCTGGTCGGGTTATAATCCAACGCTTTGGGCTGCTGTAATTGCTGAAGCGGAAAAACGGTTTCAGACGGGGATCGAGCAAGCGACTGCGCTTTTCTATGGCTTAGATATTGATCGCCACATTTTGGAAATAGCCAAGAAGAATGCTAAACAAGCCGGTGTTCACTCTTTAATAAATTTCCAACCTGGTGATGCGGCTAAATTGGAGAATCCATTTACATTTGCTCAACGGGGGTTTATCACTAGCAATCCACCCTATGGTGAGCGTTTGGAAAGTGAACCTGCTTTAATCGCGCTTTACAGTCTCTTAGGCCGAGTATTAAAAAATCAGTTTCCAGGCTGGCGTTTATCGCTATTTAGTGGTTCGCCAGAACTATTAGCTTGCTTAGGGCTGCGAGCCGAACGTGAGTTTAAAGCCAAAAATGGACCGTTAAATTGCATTCAGAAAAATTATCTGTTATCCGCTAAAACGGTTGGCAGCCATAGCATGGTTGGCGAAGATTTTGCTAACAGGCTGAAAAAAAATGAGAAAAAACTTAATAAATGGGCCAAACAACAGGGGATTGATTGTTATCGCATTTATGATGCTGACTTACCTGAATATAATGTTGCAGTTGATCGTTATGGCGAACATATTGTTATTCAAGAGTATGCACCGCCCAAGAGTATAGATAGCCATAAAGCTAAACAACGTCTGTTTGATGTGATCAGTGCAACCATGCAGGTATTGGCATTAACTTCCAGCCAATTGGTGTTAAAAACACGCCAGCGCCAAGCCGGTAAGCAACAATATGAGAAATTATCCCAGCAGGGTAAGTTTTTATTAGTACATGAGTATAATGCCCAATTATGGGTAAATTTGACCGATTATTTGGATACAGGATTGTTTTTAGATCATCGTTTGGTGCGTAAAATGTTAGCGAATATGAGTAAAGGAAAAGATTTCTTGAATCTGTTTGCTTACACGGCGTCGGCGTCGGTACATGCGGGTCTCGGTGGTGCTCGTTCAACCACTAGTGTTGATATGTCGCGTACCTATTTAGAATGGGCAGAAAAAAATTTACAGACCAATAAATTAACCGGTCAGCAGCATCGGCTTATTCAGGCTGATTGTTTAGCTTGGTTAGCGCAGACGACAGAAAAATTTGATTTGATTTTCATTGATCCCCCCACTTTCTCCAATTCAAAACGAATGAATGCCACCTTTGATGTGCAACGTGATCATATCAACTTGATGATGCAGATTAAGCGCTTGCTGCGTCCCGGCGCTACAGTGGTATTTTCTAATAATAAGCGTGGTTTTAAAATGGATATGTCAGGCATTACTCAATTAGGATTAACTGCCAAGGAAATCACTCAGCAAACCATTTCACTTGATTTTACACGTAATCGCCAGATCCATAACTGCTGGTTGATTGGTCATGCAGATAAGGAAAAGTAATTTATGTCATTAATTAATATGTCAGCTGCCTATCTGGCTTTTAGTGATGCGCCGTTATTAGATAATACAGAGTTGCATATTGAAGATAATGAAAGGGTTTGTTTGGTTGGCCGTAATGGTGCCGGCAAATCAACCCTAATGCGTGTATTGACCAAAGAACAACCGCTTGATGATGGTCAGGTCGTTTATCAGCAGGATCTGCAGGTTGCTCGTTTACAGCAAGATCCACCGCGTGATATCGGTGGTACTGTTTTTGATTTTGTCGCTGAAGGTGCTAAAGAGCAGGCAAATTATATTAAATCTTTTCATAAAATAGCAAAAATGGTCGAACAAGATCCCTGTGAAAAGAATCTTAATAAGTTAGCTGAATTGCAGGAGGTATTAGATCGCGATAATTTGTGGTTACTCGATACACAAATTAATGATGTGATTAAGCAATTGCAGCTGCCAGCTGACAGTCCGTTATCTGCATTGTCCGGCGGTTGGTTACGCAAGGCTGCATTGGCGCGTGCTTTAGTCTGTGGGCCACGGGTTCTTTTTCTTGATGAACCGACCAACCATTTAGATATTGATACCATCTTATGGTTAGAAAATTTTCTAAAAGATTTTCAGGGTAGTATCGTGTTTGTCTCTCATGATCGCTCTTTTATTCGCCATATGGCAAATCGCATCATTGATCTTGATCGGGGTAAATTAGCCTCCTGGCCGGGCGATTATGACGATTATCTGATCAATAAAGAAGAAGCATTACGGGTAGAAGAGCAGCAGAATGCTGGGTTTGATCGTAAATTGGCACAGGAAGAAGTTTGGATCCGCCAGGGAATAAAAGCCCGGCGTACTCGTAATGAAGGCAGAGTGAGAGCATTAAAATCCTTACGGCTAGCACGTTCTGAGCGACGCGAGGTAATGGGGACGGCGAAGATGCAGGTTTCCGATGCAAGTCGTTCAGGCAAGCTAGTGTTTGAGCTTGAAAATGTTAATTATCGCATTGGCAATAAAGTATTAATTGATAATTTTAGTGTCCAAGTGCAACGTGGCGATAAAATAGCCTTAATCGGGCCTAATGGCTGTGGCAAGACAACATTGCTCAAGTTGATGTTAGGACAACTTGAGGCGGATAGCGGTAATATTTACCGCGGTACCAAACTTGAGATTGCTTATTTTGATCAACATAGAATGACGCTAGATCCGGATAAAACGGTGATGGATAATTTAGCTGAAGGTAAACAGGAAGTAATGGTTAATGGACAGCCGCGTCATGTGCTTGGTTATTTACAAGATTTCTTGTTTCATCCTAAACGGGCCATGACACCGGTGCGAGCCCTTTCAGGTGGAGAGAAAAATCGATTATTATTGGCACGTTTGTTTTTAAAACCCAGTAATTTGTTGATCCTTGATGAACCGACTAATGATTTAGATATTGAAACACTTGAACTATTGGAAGAGCTCGTTGATAGTTATAAAGGGACAGTATTATTGCTTAGCCATGATCGTCAATTCGTTGATAATACCGTAACTGAGTGCTGGATGTTTGAAGATCATGGTAAAGTTGAGCGGTATGTGGGGGGTTTATATGACGCCTCTTCGCAGCGTATACAAAAAATTTCTTTATCGCATGCTACTGTTAGTAAAGCCAATATTGCGGCAGTGGAAACAGCTAAAGAGCAGCCAAAACGAAAAAGTAATAAAATTAGTTATCATTTATTAAGAGAACTAGAACAATTACCGCTGCAGTTAGAAGCGTTAGAAGCTGAAATTGCCATCTTGCAATCTCAAGTTAGTGCGCCGGAATTTTTTAATCAGCCCCATAGCGTTACTGAATCAGTATTAAAAGCATTAGCTGAGAAAGAAGCAGAAATGGAAATGACATTTGAGCGTTGGCAAGAATTAGAATCACTTAAAGATAGCCAATAATTTGGCATTATGACTGTATAGAGGAGAGAAAAGTTGTGCTCTCATAATCATCTTAATGAAAGTTGTCATAATAAGATACTCTGCCCGCAATGTGATTTATTGGTAGCATTACCGGTTTTAGAACAAGGCACTAAAGCCAGCTGTCCACGCTGTCATACTGTTTTATCTGCTAAGTGGAAGTATCCAGCTAATCAACCAACTGCAATAGCGATTAGCGCATTAGTGATGTTGCTTATTGCCTGTTTATTTCCTTACGTAAAAATGAGTGTCATGGGCATTGAAAGTCAAATTTCACTGTTTAATATTGCTCATCCCATGTTTGATGTAAATTATGCTAGTCTTGGCTGGTTTTTTCTCCTTTTTGTCGTGGTAATACCCGCTTTTTGTATGGTTGCCATTATTTTATTATGTCAACGAGTTAATCTCCCGCTTTGGTTAAAAATAAATCTTGCCAGGACGTTATTTCAAATGAAAACCTGGTGCATGGTAGAAATTTTTCTAGCTGGTGTGCTGGTTAGTTTTGTAAAACTAATGGCCTATGGTGAAATTACTTTGGGTATCAGTTTTGTTCCTTATTGTTTTTTTTGTTTGTTGCAGGTCAGGGCATTTCAATGTTTAGATAGACATTGGTTATGGCAGCAAATAGGTGAAGTGCCAAAGCTTGAGATCCCACTGCAAGAAGGCAAAAGTGGTATTAGTCAAAACGTCAGATCCTGTCATATTTGTATGGCCATTTTGCCAGCTGAACGTAAATACTGTCCTCGTTGCCATACCAAAGGCTATGTTAGGCGACCTAATAGTTTACAAAATACCATGGCATTATTGCTCTCCTCATTAGTCCTTTATATTCCAGCAAACGTTTTGCCTGTTATGATCACCAATACATTAGGTAGTAGACTAGACTCTACTATTATGTCCGGTGTTATTTTGTTATGGGGTGATGGTTCGTATCCGGTCGCCATTATTATTTTTATTGCTAGCATTATGGTACCTAGCTTAAAAATAGTGGCAGTAGGCTGGTTATGTTTTGATGCTAAAGGTTATGGCAATCGGGATCCGGCGAGGATGCATTTTATTTATGAACTTGTTGAATGGGTTGGACGTTGGTCAATGATTGATGTTTTTGTGATTGCAGTATTATCGTCATTGGTGCAAATGGGACGATTAATGAGCGTTTCACCGGCACTTGGGGTGATTTTATTTGCTGCTGTTGTGATTTTAACCATGTTTGCGGCAATGACTTTTGATCCGCGTTTAACTTGGGATCGTTGTAATGTTGTATCGCAGA
Source organism: Arsenophonus endosymbiont of Crataerina pallida (assembly GCF_964020125.1). Taxonomy (NCBI): domain Bacteria; kingdom Pseudomonadati; phylum Pseudomonadota; class Gammaproteobacteria; order Enterobacterales; family Morganellaceae; genus Arsenophonus; species Arsenophonus endosymbiont of Crataerina pallida. The sequence continues at coordinate 2,898,370 of NZ_OZ026540.1, forward strand.
GTAGAATTCGGTTAGAAAAGGGGTTGCAAGGTGGCTAATAAAAATAACACTGACGCGCAAGCAAAGATCAGTAAACTAAAAAGCTGGTCACCGATTTGGATCATTCCAATTATCACCATCTTTATTGGTGCCTGGATCCTAATTTACCATTTTAGCCATTTAGGTCCTGAAGTGACATTGATTACCTATAATGCCGAAGGTGTTGAAGCGGGAAAAACCAAACTTAAAAGTCGTAGTGTTGACATAGGCTTGGTGGAAAAAGTTTCTCTTGATAACAACTTTAAGCGTGTAATTATTAAAGCACGTTTAAATGATGGCATGAGGGATTTGTTAAAGAAAGATACCGCATTCTGGATCGTTAAACCGGCTATTGGCAAAGAGGGAATAACCGGTTTAGGCACGCTATTTTCTGGCGTATTTATTGAAGTACAACCTGGTAATAGTGAACAGCATGCTGAGAAATTTGATTTATTAGGTTCGCCGCCATTAGCTTCACCTGATGCTAAAGGTATTCGAGTGATTTTGACTAGTGATCAGGCTGGTAGATTAAATACTGGCGCCCCAGTGCTATTCCATGGTTATCGAGTCGGTTCGGTAGAAGCGAGTTCGTTTGATATTAAAAGCCGCAATATGCATTATCAACTCTTTATTAATGCCCCTTATGATGGGCTAGTAACGGAAAATGTTCGTTTTTGGCGGGATAGTGGTATTGCTTTTGATCTATCGGCACAAGGTGTTCGCTTAGAGATGGGCTCTTTAACCACACTATTTAGTGGTGGGGTTAGTTTTGATGTTGTAGAGGGTTGGCAACCAGGTAAGAGGGTGGAAGATAAAAGCCTATTTAGACTCTATGAAGATCAAAGAAGTATTCAGAACTCTTTATATACTGTACACAAAGATTTTATTTTGTTTTTCTCTGATTCAGTTCGCGGATTACAACCTGGCGCACCAGTTGAATTTAGAGGAATTCGCTTAGGAACCGTGATGGAGGTTCCGTTTGATTCTGAGAAATTACGGCAAAAATTGGATAATGAATTCCGTATTCCGGTTTTAATTCATATTGAGCCTGGTCGTGTTAGTACCGATATTGATCTAGAAAAAGAGTTTGCCGCAGCATTAAGACAAGGATTAAGAGCAGCTTTAAAATCGGCTAACCTAATTACCGGAGCATTGTATGTCGATTTGGATTTCTATCCAGAAAAAGGCCAATGGAAAGGGCCATTAAAAGTTGCTGATTACGATATTATTCCAACGGTTAGTGCTGGATTATCACAGATCCAACAAAAAGTGGTTGAGGCATTAGATAAAATCAATCGTCTGCCGATTGAGCCTATGATAAGTCAAGCCACAAATACGCTAGCAGAAAGTCAGAAAACCATTCGTGAAGCACAGCGTACTTTATCTGAGTTGAATAAACTGATGACTAGCAAAGACTTTCAAAAGATCCCTGCTGATCTGCAACAGACTTTGCTTGAATTGAATCGCGTTATGCAAGGTTTGCAACCAGGATCACCTGCCTATAATAGAATGATCGATAATATGCAGCGTCTTGATCAGGTGTTAAGAGATATTCAACCCGTTATTAAGACATTGAATAATAAGAGTAATGCACTTGTTTTTGAAGCAAAATCGATCAAGGATCCAGAACCGAAGAAGGTGACAAAATAATGAGATATTTGGCATGGATTTTGTGTTTTTTACTTATCGGTTGTAGTAGTGGTATTGAAAAATCTTATTATCAATTACCAACAACGCCGAGCTTAGTGACTAAAAAAACTGATTTACTAACGCAAAAACAGCTTTGGGTACAGACGGTGCAATTGTCTGGAATATTGGCAGCTAATGGTATTACTTACCAAACTAGCGATGTTAATTATGTTAATGCAAACAATCATCTATGGGCAAGCCCATTAGAACAGCAATTGATGCAAAATTTAGTCAATCAGTTATCTATAATGTTGCCTAATCGATTAGTATCGGCTCAACCGCTGGAAAACAGACCTGACAGCCTTAATGTCTTTTTGACCGCTTTTCATGGCCGTTATGATGGTAAAGTGATTATCCAGGGAAACTGGATTTATAAAAGTGATAAAGGCATTTTCAAGCGAGATTTTAGTCTGCTGCTTGATCAAGATGAAAATGGCTATTCGGCATTAGTTAGGACGTTAGCAAGAGGCTGGACTCAGGTTGGACAATCTATAGCGAGCCAATTATCTTGAATGTATAAAATATTACATATTAGCCCCTTCAGCTTGATAACAGAAGGGGTTTATGACAAAAAAATCTGGCTTTAAAAGCTGCTTGTATCTTGAAATAAACCGACTTTTAAATCTTTTGCTGTGTAAATACACTTATCATCAACCAAGACTTCACCATCAGCCACACCCATAATCAATTTTCGATTAATAACACGTTTTAAATGGATACGGTAGGTTACTTTTTTTGCGGTTGGCAAAACTTGTCCAGTAAATTTGACCTCACCTACGCCCAGTGCTCGGCCTTTACCTTTACCACCAAGCCATCCCAGGTAGAAACCAACGAGTTGCCACATTGCATCTAAACCTAGACAACCAGGCATAACGGGATCATTAGTGAAGTGGCAACTAAAAAACCATAAATCAGGTTTGATATCAAATTCTGCTTCGATAAACCCTTTATCATAATTGCCGCCAGTTTCGGTTATTTTTGTAATGCGATCCATCATCAACATATTACCGGAAGGTAATGGCGGCCCATTTTCACCAAAAAGTTCACCTCTGCCGGAAGCATCCAAATCTTCTTTTTTATAGGAGTTGCGTTTATCAACCATATTACTAAATAGCCTTATTATTAATAATAAGGCTAAAGAATAGCGTACACTTGTAAGCTGAGCAACTCCGATCAGCTATTTTTTTAATTTAATTCAGCCACTTTAGCAGCCCCATGAATTTGGGTCTTTCTTGGTTATTAGCCTGAGTAATTCGTTCTTGTATTAAAGCTAACAGATGTAAGTTATTTGTATCATATTGTTGCTTATAGTAAGCATGTTTGGTTAAAATTGAAATGGCTTCAGAAACGTGTTCAACCGGCCAAATGTGAAATACGCCAGATTTGACTGCTGCAATAAGATCGGTTTTTAAGCATAAATGACGAATATTAGCCGCAGGAATGATAACGCCTTGCTGACCGGTTAATTCACGTTGGAAACAGACGTTAAAAAAGCTTTCGATTTTTTGGTTAATACTACCAATCGGTTGTACATAACCGAATTGATCTACTGCACCGGTAACCGCAATTTGCTGATCGATAGGCTGAAGAGAAAGTGCACTAATTAATGCACAAAGTTCAGCTAATGATGCGCTATCACCATCAACTTCATTGTAAGACTGTTCAAATACGATTGAGGCAGAAAAGGGTTGTGGCTGTTCAAGCTTTAATTCGTAATTGAGATAGGCTTGCATAATCATCATGCCTTTAGCGTGAATATTACCGCCCAGTTCAACTTTACGTTCTACATCAGTAAACTCACCATCACCGAAGTGAGCAACACAAGTAATACGTGATGGTTCACCGATAAGTTCTGGATGCCCTGGGTACTGCATAACCGATAAGCCATTGATTTGGCCAATCATTTCACCTTCAGTTTTAATAAAAACTTGTTTTTGCAGAATATCATCTAGATTGCGTTTGGCTAGGTAACCATGTTGCCACTGGCGCTGTTGCATCGCTGTTTGGAACGATTTTGCAGTTAACTGATTATCTTGTTGAAATTGATTTGCCTCAGCTAAACAACGAATGAGCCACATTCTATCTAGCGGTAGGATGGATTTGTCTTCCGTATATCGAATTGCTTGAGTAATGAAGGTTGGCCACGCATCAGTAGTTAAAGCAGGAAATTGGCAATCGGTAATAATTTGTTTAATAAATTGCATCCATAGCGATAATTGACTACTATGTTCAAAATTCAATTCAAATTCATATTCGCCATAGGTAGCTTGAGAAAAAAGCTCAGGCTCTTTTGTTTCCAGTTCTTCAAGGCTAAAATGATCGCCGACCAAAATGAGCATAATATCAAGTGGCATTGAATCAATTGGATAGGGTAAAAATTGATTATCATTGGCTGGAAGCCATTCAAACCGTTTTTGCATCACCATCTGTTTTAAGCGCTGCCACATTAATGGCTGCGCTAATAATGTACCAACGGAAAGTAATAATATTCCGCCATTGATTTTATGTAATAGTCCTGGCTCTAAGTGAACACTATTTTGATGTTGATGAACACTGCCAAATAATTGAGGCATTTCTATCCAGTTACAGAAATAGACCGAATGACAGGGCGTAAATGATCCTTTAGTGCCTGCTTGCCAATGAAATCTTCCATTTGATTGTTGATAATCTCCAGTGATAGCTACTGAGGATGGATTAATATTTTTAATGCATTTTGCTAACTCAGATAAGTAGCTTTGGCATTCTAATGCTTTAATGACAGCAAAAGGAGAATAGGTTGGTGTTAATAAAAACCTTTCAAGACTATTATATAATCTAGGTTGAATGATGGCCAAAGTGGCATTATCTAGTTTATCAGCAGCAGCAAAAAGATTAAGATAAGGTTCATAATCAGGTGCTAAATTCTGCCATATTAATTCGTTACTAATCACGCTATTTTTCAACTTATAATTTAGATAAAAAGTTTATAAATTATCCTCAATATCCTGATTGTATGAAGTCAAGATAGAAGACATTTTAGAAATACGCTATTGTTTTTAGAGAAACAGGTACATTTTACTATGAAAACAAGATATCCGTTTCCAGCATTATAAAATTTTTAGGATGAAATCATTATATTAACGTTTGTTTAAATTTATGCCACTATTAATTTTGTATATTTTAAATATAATTTTATTCATAAACTGTAGTAATAAGTGCAATAAAAAATGTAAAAGTCTAGTCAATGTAAATAATTTGGGACTGAACATTAGTAACTAATGGTTAATATCCAAGTAGTAAGCTAATGACAAAAACCACTAATACAGTAGATAGAATGTATTATTTCAATTTAGAACATAGTAAAAGTTACTAGCTATAAATGTGAATAATCATATTCTATCGCACTAATTATGATTTTTTGTCGATTGACTTGTATAAATAGGAAAAATTATATTTTTTGCTAACATTTCAATATAGTGTGATTTCTTACTAAGATTTTATTAAGTTGGCTAAAAAACCAAACGTTTTTATTTTTAAATGTTGTTATAATTACATAAGTTACGTTGTCACAGAGATGATTATGAAATATCAACAGCTTGAAAATCTTGAATGTGGTTGGAAATGGGATTACTTGGTTAAAAAGTATCGCGATGGTGAGAATATCACTAAGTATATAGAAAAAAGCGCCATTCAGGATGCGATTGAGCAACTGTTGAAATTAGAAAATACCCCAACAAAAGTGATAAACTGGATAAAAAATCATATGTCGCCAGATTTATCCAATCGAATGAAGCAAACAATTAGAGCCCGCAGAAAGCGACATTTTAATGCCGAGCATCAGCACTCATGTAAAAAATCTATCGATTTAGATTTTCTTGTCTGGCAAAGACTATCTATTTTAGCAAGAAAACAAGGCTGCACGTTCTCTGAAGCTATTGTGCATCTTATGAAGATGCAGAGAGAAAAGACCAGTATGCAAACCAAATGTCGACATTTAAACAGGATTTGCAAAATATACTGGGTGACTAGCGTAAAAATAGGATCTTAAATCTGGATTTTTTAGCCATCTTAGCAATAAATTTTAAGCAAAAAAATAACCCTTTAAAAAAGGGTTATTTTATTTGTAAATAAATAATTTTTTAAACAGATACTACGGTTGCGGAGTTACTTCTGTAGTACCTTGGATCTCGATTTCAACTCGACGATCTGGTGCTAAGCAATTGATTAATGCAGCGCGAGGTTTTACGTTATTACAAGTACTACCTGTTACTGGATTTTCTTCTCCGCGACCTTGTGAACTAGTTGCGTTCGCTGGAATACCTTTAGAAATCAGGTAGCTCATAACTTCATGTGCGCGTTTCTGAGATAAAGGTTTGTTGTAGGATGGTGAACCAATACGGTCAGTATAGCCAAGAACCATCACACGACCTTGAGTTGGGTCAAGATTCGTTAGTTCGCTATACAATTTATCAAGTTCAGCTTTACCTGCTGGCTTCAAGGTATGTTTATTGAACTCAAATAAAACGTCAGAACGTAAAGTAAAACGTTTGTTTTCGATTGGTGCTGGTACAATCACAGGCGCTGCGTCTTGATTGAATCGATATGCAACACCAACGCTCAACATCCCATTATCTGGACGAACGGATAGTGAATCTTTATCACCAATATGACTCACCCATTGATAATCTAAACGAGTTGCCCATTCAGGGGTAATAGCATATTCAAGCCCTAGCGCATAAACTGGAGAAACACCAGTGTCATGCTCTTTAAAGGAATCTTGCCCGGATACGTTTGCTTTTGCATCAGTCCGCCATACCATACCACCGAGACGACCATAAACATCTAATTCGTCTGTCAGTGGATAGCTTAGACGAGCGGTTAATTGAACACCCATCGATTTCAGGCTACCGTTATTTGGCTGACCAGAATATCTCATTCTGCCAAACCAGTCATAACCTAATTCGAAACCGAGATATTGATTATGTTGGTAACCAACATAGGCACCTGCGCCTAGTTGATCGCGCTTAGTTTTACCACTGCCAACATTTTCATCGTAAGGATGAAAGCCGGTATCTTCAAAGTGTGACCAACCTAATTTAGCACCGGTATACCAGGTATTATCTTTGGGTGCGGCCTGAGCTGCAGTTGCGAAAGCTGCCACTGCTACTGCGATAGCTATCTTTTTCATTTTACGCCTCGTTATCATCCAATATAGGCATCAGCTTCTTGAGCTTTTTTATAAGCCGTATGGTTTAAAATGCTGGTTAAGTTATTACGCTCTACTATCTTCGTTTCTACTTTATCTGCCTAAGGAATTATTCAAATAAAAAGTAGAATCAAAGCACTACCTTAACGTTGTAAAGTCTACAACGAACTTCAAAAGTTACAAGTAGAGGAAACATTAATCTCATTAACTTTTTAATAGGCAATCGGTGAATTATAGATATAATTTATAACTATATTGCCATGGTTAAAGAATTAACCAAATGATTTATATTATTTTTTTTTGTTTTTGTCTATTGTCGTTTACAATTCTTCAAATAGATTAGGAATAATCCTAATCTAGGCTAGTGATAATAATTAGAATGAATTTTTAGCTGATTAGAATGTCCGCGGGCACAATTTATATTTTCAGGCCGCATAACAAAGCCAATACTGTTTCCTAGCTGTGCTGCATGCTCTAAATGTTGTAAACATGATGGTGATAAAGTCGGTAACCAGCCTAAGACAATACTACAATTGCCGCTAGATAATGCTTTTATCATAGCAATAACGCTCATTTCTGGGCTTAGTGAATTTATTTGTACTGTTTTATTTAATGGTAGCTCTGAATTAATCAACCAATTACGGCTTAATTTTCGGTTAGGATTTAGCCATAATAGCCAACGAGATTCATCGCGAAGCCGGTGTAATAATGATGTCAGAAGTACTTCAACTATAGGATTATTTTCATTATATACCCATTCATTAACTACGCCGTTTGAATATACTGGCGCATTTCTATAATTTGGTAATAGTAAATTTTGGACATTACTAGGTTGATTCTCTGTTTTTATTGGGTAATTCCATGTGTTGGTATTCATATTGACCTCAGTTTATTACTGTACGTATATACAGTAATTGTATATTCATATAATATCAAGCCGATTTTTACAAAGCGCTTCGCAAAAAATTAATTTTTCTGCTTAATTGAACATTTAATTGTTGCAGTTTGGATAGGATTGCGTATTTTTTATTCTGCCTGTTAAGTAGAGTATTTTTATTAACTATTAATGAGTTAAGTGGATATATGCGACAGTTTATTTATTATAAATATTGAATATAAAGGGTAACTATTAAGTTATGTTTTGTAATTGGTAAGATATTTATTTAGCTATATTTAATTTAATATTAAACGATGCTTAAGGTTTTATTCGTCGCCTTTTGTATACACGGTTTTGCAATAATCAAGGAGGTTTTTAAAGTGGATGAAATAACTTAATAAATTTTCTTACTATTTTAACTGATTAAAATATGGAGAAGTATAAAAATATTAGATTTGTGAGCGTTCACATGGAGAGTGGCAATTATGCTTTTATTTGATTCTCGTTTTTCTTGTTTGCAAAGCCTAATGGAAAATTATGGCCACATAAAGAAAAAACCGCATTTCGGGGGTTATTGTATTCTAGTCAATCATGTCATTATTGGGCAGGTATTGGATGGCGAGTTTTATTTGCGAGGTTGTTTATTTGCTGAACTTCAATTTGAAGTGTCAGGATTGCAAAAACTGATTTATACCAAGAAAGGCGTTCCTCTTATATTAAAGTATTTTTTTATCAATGAAATGCTTTGGAATGATAATTTACTTTTATGTTATTACATTGATCTCGCTTATAAAGCGGCCGTGGAAGAGTTATCTCAGAAACAGCATTCACATATCAGGATTAAAGACTTACCAAATATGAATATGTCGATAGAAAGGGCATTAGGTAAAGTAGGGATTAACGATGTAGACTATTTAAAAATGTTAGGTGCTAAAGTTTGTTATTTAAAACTAAGGCAGAAGAAAGTCAATCTGAGTATTAAATTACTATTTGAATTAGCTGGGGCTATTGAAGGCTATCATATTGCAGTACTTCCTGAGTCAATAAAAATTGAATTAATTACTTGGTACAATAGCCTAACGTAAAGAAATACATCAAGAAAATGATTTTATGGCCAGTTTTATATTTAATAAAATTTACTAATTATAACTATTTTAGTCTGGCTCTTGTTGGTTAATAAAAACAATCAGAGAGGTGATTTCTGGCAACAGGTTAATTAATAATAATAATTGCTCAACAATGAGTTGTTCTTTGTTATTTTCTCCTAATTGTATGGTTTGGAAGCGTTGAATCAATGGGTTGTCTAACTCTTTGACTGCTTGGTTATTTAATAAGGCAAAATTCAACGCCGACTCAATATAGGCGATTGTACTATCAAGAATAGATAAAATAGTTTGATTATTAAGTTGTTCGCGATGTGCTCCCAAGGCGGAAATATAACTCAACATACTGTGATTAAGGCGGAGTAATCTAAAAATTTTTTCTGGAGAGATATTATTAGTTTTTATTCTGGCTAGCATATCGGATAGAACGGAAACTAGCTCTGCGTCATTAATGTGGGCATCGCGACGGGTAATACGATAATCGACACTGTTATTTCTACCTTGATGATACTGAAATAAAATAGCGGCAAGATAACGGCAATTACTGTTTAATGTTTGTTGCAGGACTTTAGGTAGTTGTCGAAATTTCCAATCAGGCCAAATATAATTTACTGCAATCCAAGCAATGCTACAACCAATGATTGTATTAGTTACTCGGGGAAGCATAACGTTGAACCCTTCACCCAATAAGTTAAAACTCAGTAAAACCAGCAGAGTAATAAATAAGGTGGCTTGGGCATATTGACCATTGCGGAAGGTAAAGAAAAAAACGCCACTAATAATAATGAGTAAGAGTTGTCCTTCAATAGAGGGTACGAAATAGAGCAGAGGTAACCCAATTAGAATAGCGGCGATGGTTCCAATAATACGCAAGATTAAGCAATTCTTAGTTGCAATATAATTTGGTTGGCATACAAATAAACTTGTCAGTAATATCCAATAACCCTGTGGTAGATTAAAGCATTGAACAATAATATAACCAGTACACAATACTACTGACATTCTGATCGCATGGCGAAACAGTGTTGAATTAAGTGTTAAGTTACTGGTAAGTGTGAGCCAAAAGTCACTGATGTTAGACAATGAATTGTCAGAAAGTTGTGTTTCTGTCAATGATTGGCTATGTGGAGTTTCTATTTGCTCAACAGCAATACTATTAAGTTGAGTATCTATCTCTTTAAGATTAACTAATAGGTTATAAAGTGCGTTTATTTGTTTGTTGTTGGAATATTGTTGTGTAAGGTGTTGCAATGAATTTTCCAGATTAGCAAATGCATATTTAAATTTTGCATTATGCTGATACCTTGTATGAGATAAAATGGAGTGAGCAACCAATTGGCATGCTTCAGCTTGCATTGATAATAATTTCTGGAATCGGAAAAGAATATCACTATGCGGAAAATCCTGATTTAAATTTTGATATTTAATGTGCGATGAACTTGCTCGCTCATGGATATCTTGAACAATAAAATAGTAATGTAGGCTATTGCTAGTCCCTGATTGGTTTTTATTATTTTTCAAGCGACTAAGCAGTGTTACTTTCATTTGATTCATAGTATTGACCAGTTTGCTATTGGCCATTGCAAGATCAAAGATCGATTGTTGATAATTTTCTTCAATCTCGGGGTTAAATAAATTGGCTTTATTAGCTAGGTAGATAGAAAGTTGTTGGTAACATTGGGCTAATTTATTATGTAAGGGCTGGATAGGAAGAAAAATATGACTGATAAGTGTTGTATAGATTGCGACCAGAAGTGCGCCAAAGGCGATTGTTCCATAGGGTAACCCGAGAACACCAAGAAATGTAAAGCTAAAAGTTGATAACGCTAAGCCAATAAAAAATAGCCACGGGTAGGGAAATAGTAGCTCAACAGTGACCGAGGCAATCAGAAATGATAATAGGGTGATGGCGATATTACGAAGCTTACCAATAAATCGATCATCAAGATCAGTTAATGCAGCGGCAACGACACCCAGTGTTAAAGGGATAGTTATTTTAAGTTGTTCACCTAAAATCCAAGGGAGTAATGTTGTTCCTGAGAGCGCAATTAGTATTCGGATATAATAAAGGATGTTGCTATTATAAAATACATGGCGAAAGCTAGAGAACATGGTAAGCACAATAACCCCTAATTTGTCAGCATACTGATTAATAGTATAAAAGCATCCATAATAGCCTATAAGGTTTAGCAAAGAGAAAAAACTTTTTCTTGCCATCGCCTAACACATTTTAGCTAAGGTAGTGTGTAATGGAATTGAAATCGACACATGTAGGTCAGCGTTTCGCTCAACATCCTTATAATCGAGTTCGTCTATTGAATGCGGGTGTGGAAGTGAGTGGTGAAAAACATCAGTATCTCATTCCGTTTAATCAACTTGTTGATATACGTTGTAAACGAGGTATTGTTTGGGGAGAGCTTGAATTTGAATTACCAAGCAACCAGGTAGTTCGTTTACACGGTACCGAATGGAACGAAACACAACATTTTTTTCATTATCTTATTGATATATGGAAAAAATGGAGTCAAGAGATGAGTTCGATTTGCTCAGATGTTTTATCTGAACAAGTGCAAGAAATAGAGAAATACTTAATCCAGGATAGTTGGTTTACCCATGCGCAACTTATTCTGTTGCAAAATCAAATTAATAGCAGATTAAATGCCCTTCCAATGCCGCTTGTGCGTTTAAATGAATTCACAAGTTGCCGCCAAAATTATGCTGTTTGTCAGCATTGGCTCCATTTGAGCCATCAGGCACTATGTGACATTAATCAATATTGGGTCGCTCGCTTGCTTAAGCAGTACTCTGAATTTTTTCAGCAACTTACTATTGCTCCGTTAAACCAATCTCAAATCAATTGTGTGGTCAATGGCGAACAAAATATTTTAGTATTGGGCGGACCAGGTAGCGGTAAAACGTCTGTTTTAATAGCGAAAATGGGTTGGCTTTTACTCAGGCAACAGGCTATTGCTGAACAGATTTTATTACTTGCGTTTGATGAGAAAACAGCAAAAAAAATGAATGAATTGGTTCATACTGATTTAGGGCAGCCAGCATTTCAGGCAAAAACTTGTAATAGCTTAGTACTGCATATTATTCAAAGTTGCAGTAATAAAAATGTTGCTATTAGTGAATTAGAAATAAATGAACAAAAAAGACATAATTTTCTGATCAGTGAATGGCGAAAGCAGTGCCATGAGCGAAAAGCGCAGGCAAAAGGGTGGCGTGAGTATTTAACGCGAGAATTAGCTTGGAATATAGCTAGCGGTGAGTTTTGGCATGACAAGCAATTAGCAAAAAGATTAGTGGTTCGTTTAGATAATTGGCTTAATTTATTACGTATACATGGTGGCAGTCAGAAAACAATAAGTGAATTAGCAACGCCAGAAGAGAGCAAGCAACTGCAAATGGAGCTGCGATTAGTGGCACCCATTATTAAAAGATGGAAATCGATGCTAAAAGCCGAGGGGGCAGTTGATAGCTTAGGGCTGATACATCAGGCAATTAATTTATTACAGAAAGGAAAATTTATTAGCCCATGGAAATACATTCTGATTGATGAATTCCAAGATTTTTCGCCATTAGAAATGCAGTTACTGCAGTTATTACGAGAACAGAGTATACAAACTCACTTGTTTGTAGTTGGTGATGATGGGCAAGCAATTTATCGTTTTCCGCTAGCAAAATTAAATTTAATTGCTTCTTTTGAACATTATTTTGGTCAAGGAGTTTATTGTACACTTGATACTACTTATCGTTTTAATGATCACATAGCTAAAATTGCTAGCCAATTTATACAAATGGATCCTGAGCAGCAGATTAGACCATTAAAAAGTCTTGTTAAAGCAAATAAAAAATCAATAGTTTTATTACCAGAAGAGCAACTGGAAAATCTGCTTAATAAAATGAGTGGTTATGTTACTGAAAAAGAGACGATTCTCATTTTATCACGTTATTTTTATTTGCAACTGGCTGTGATTAAAAAAGCTAATACCCGTTGGCCTAAATTAAATATTAATTTTATACCTATCCAAGCTGCCAAAGGGTGTCAGGCCGATTATGTTATCATCCTTGGATTAGACCATGGAATAAATGGTTTTCCTATATGTGAACCTGAGTCTGCAATAGAAAAAGTATTATTACCAAAGTTTAATATTTTTCCCAACCTACAAGATAGACATTTATTATACGTTGCTTTGACTAGAGCTAAAAAGCAAGTTTATTTATTGTATGATAAATTAACACCGTCGATTTTTGTTGAGCAATTGAAAAAATTAGGTGTATCGCAACAAAAAAGAGCATGACTGTTATTTATTATAACTTTTTTATTATTTAACTGGATTATTGCTATTGTTGTTAAAAATATATTTTAGCAATTATAACTTAACGTTATTTGTCAATTCGGGTTTCAAGGTATTGTTGATAATTTGGGATCTCAATTTCAGTTTCATGATCAAAAGCCGGCGATGTGATAATGAAATCAGCACTAGCTATATTCGTGGCAACAGGAATGTTCCATACAGTAGCGAGTCGAAGTAGCGCTTTTACATCCGGATCATGTGGAACTGCATTTAATGGATCCCAAAAGAAGATCAAAATATCGATTTTTTGTTCGGCAATCATCGCGCCAAGTTGTTGATCTCCTCCCATTGGGCCACTGAGCATATTAATAATCTTTAATCCGGTATGTTGATGAATTAAGTTACCCGTTGTACCAGCGGCAAATAATTTGTGTGTTTTTAGCGCAGAAATATGTTTTTGCACTCATGTTAGTAGTGATAATTTACGGTGATCATGGGCAACCAAAGCAATATTTTTACTTTTTTCCAATCTGCGAATAACGGATTCCATAAATTTCCTTACATTGATAGATATTTACTAGTTTAGCAACTAACGCACTATGCCAATATTGATTGAGTTAACTCAACAAATTCGACAAGTGTAGTAGCACTTTATTGCGATTTATATCATAGTTTAGTAATTATTTTTTAAATTATGGAGTTGTTGTAAATGGATGATCCGAAACTGACAGATATTTTAACTAAAGTGAAATTTATAGCATTAGTTGGCGCTAGTGATAAAGTTGACCGCCCAAGTTATAAGGTGATGAAATACCTTATAAATCAAGGGTATAATGTAACCCCTGTCAGTCCAAAACTAGCTGGCAAAGAATTACTCGGTCAAAAAGTTTATGCCCATTTAGTTGATATTCCATATCCAATTGATATGGTTGATGTTTTTAGAAATTCAGCCGCTGCCTTTGAAGTTGCCGAACAGGCAATAGCAATTAATGCAAAAGTAATTTGGCTACAATTAGGTGTTATTAATCAAGAGGCTAAAAAGATGGCTGAGCGAGCAGGATTAGCGGTGGTGATGAACGCTTGCCCTAAAATAGAGATACCTCGCTTAGGCTTAGAGAAATAGATCAAGGAAGATGATAGACTAACCATCTCCATTGATTGTATTTAAAATTAGTTAATTACGTAATTGTGGGGCTCTAAGTTGAGTTTTAATTGATTCCGACAGCTCATCTAACGATGACTGTTCTGGGTGCTCATCAGAAGTTTCATAAGTAATCTGGGCTTCAGCCAGATAAGTGTGAATAGGTTCACCATTATCATCTTCCATAACGACATGGTACCAGGGAGCTGAGCGTAGAGCTGCATTAGCTGCAATATCGTCATCCTGTGGTTTATCCAGAGAGTATTCGGCGTCAACATCGACGATTACTCCAAGATAACCCAGCAGTTTGTGCCTTACTTGTTGCCCAATACTAAATTTACTGGTAGTCATCATAGCTACCTCCTAAAAGCCTTGCATATTCTATAGGTAATGATATGTGGGTAATAATATAAATTTCAAGCAGGTCACTCTGTTACGCTAGTTTCTTAATAACTCTAATCCATGTAGATTAAAAACTCTATACTATGAGAGTATCTGTTGTTTACACAAAAAACAATATGTTGAAGTTATTATTTATTATAAGAGAGCACTAAAATGCGAAAGATAGGTAGAAATTACTATATATATGGGCGAGTTCAGGGTGTAGGGTTTCGTTATCATACCTTGCATTGGGGCAAAGAACATGGACTATATGGTTATGTTTATAATCGTTATGATGGTAGTGTCAACATAAAAGCTTTCGGTACATTACAGCAAATTCAGCAGCTAGAGGATTGGCTAAAAGCTGGTGGGCCAGTGGGTGCTAAAATTGAATATTATAAAAGTGAAGAGTGCCATGTTGAAAAAGAGGTAGTAGATTTTCATATTCGACACTCGCTGTGATAACTCAAATACATTTTACTGGCTTAGGTAAACCTGCAAGTTTTGTTGCTTGTTTCGCTGGTCCTTTTGGAAAAAGGCGATAAAGATAGCGGCTATTACCAATATCCTCACCATATTTTTTAGCAATTGCCTTTACTAACATACGAATAGACGGCGAGGTATTGAATTCGAGATAAAATTCACGAATGAAGCGAATAATTTCCCAGTGTTGCTCCGTTAATGTAATATTCTCTTGTTTGGCTAGTAGATATACCATGGATTCACACCATTCTTGGCTATTTTTAAGGTAACCATCGGCATCAGTGTTAATTTCACGACCTTCAAATATAAACATATGATATTTCTAAGCTTAAAAAAATGGCTGGTTAATTTAACAAAATTGAACTCTTTACCCAAGTATATTAGTAAAATGCCGATAAATTAAGCGAATAATCACTTAATAGCATAAATATATAGCGATTAAATTATATAAGGCTTTACAACCATTCAAGCTGTGTTTATAGTTCTTGGCATTGTGGAGGGGTGGCCGAGCGGCTGAAGGCAGCGGTCTTGAAAACCGCCGATGGGAAACCATCCGAGAGTTCGAATCTCTCCTCCTCCGCCATTTTCGTTTTAGTCGCGTCTTTTAAACACAGACAAATCTTTATCAATCCAACAAATTAGTAAATTTCATTGTGTACAATGGGTTATTGCAATCTTGCTACAATTTATTATATCGAATTGTTCACTGTCATTTTTATCCCATCGATCTATAAAGCTATTTGATATGGTTAGTAAGCTCATTTAGTCAAATTAATATTTACAAAAACCAGAATTAAATAGATAACGCTAAACCAATAAGTCATTAATGAAGATTCAATGAGTCTCATTTTATGTAAAAGAATGTTTTATTATTCTTTTGAGGAAAAGTTTTGCATTAAATTTAACCTGACAGATATCATATAAATAATGGACAACTGTCAGTTTGTATAAATTTAGTTAATAATTTTAACTTGTTTATATCATAATTAAAATATTAACGATTTGACTTCGAGCAAAGAAAGCCAGTTGTAGGAATAAGATCAAGATTAAAATGAGAATCTTTTATTTCTGTTAATTTTAGAGCAATACCTTCTTCATTTTCTGGTTTAAATTCTAAAACCTTTAACTTTTTAGTGATATCATTGTACTTAATCTTTGCATAGCCTTTAGAGATTAAAATAGCATTATCATTACGTTGAATAATATAATCTAAAATTATTGTTCCTGCTGAATCATCAATTTCTATTGTCGCATATTTATCATCGGGATCAACAGGACTCACTGAATCAATTTTTATGGTTGCACCAGTAGAACTGGTAATCGTTACTCTAAATCTATTGTTTGTTTTAAAGATTTTATCAGTGAATCGAAAAAATACTAAAAAACCATCACCCATTGTATTTATACTCATAGTTAATTTCCTATAGTTGATCGTTAAAAATATTTGCTTTAATGACTATATTTTATTGTTCTTATTGATTGATAAGATCATTCTTAGTATTAGTTTTCGATAATTTAAATTTGCAGAAAACTAAAATATATAAAAATAATTTTATGATATTTAAAAATAAAAAATTAATATTGCTATTTACGTTTGATAAGATATTTGCATATTTGCATAATTTTTAATGGTTTTCTATTTAATTTAAAATAAAAATTATGAATTTCTTATCAATAAATTTGATTAATTATTTTTATAAAAAATAAAACTTTATATTAAAAATGCAATTAGTAAATATTTGTTGAAGTTATATAAAAATTATTTTATTTTTATGAAAAAATTAATCATATTATAAACATTATTCTAGATAAAATATTTCTTATAAAAATATAATTTATTCTTTATAAAGAAAAGTTGGTAATCAAATAAAAAATTTTTTCTAAATGAAAACAGCATAAATAAATGCATTATTTTTATTAAGCCAGTTCATTATCAAAATGTTTATCTCGTAATTGAAATGTAAAAAATAGTGTTTATCAAGTCATCTTATTAGATTATGTAAGGATAATAACCAGGAAAGTAATGGTAAATATTAAACCAGTTTATTCCTCTAACTAAAAATGATATTAGAATGTACTAAATTAAAATATAATTAATAGCAAAATGTTACTAGAAAGAATAAAAATGTTCTCTTTATTACTTCAAAGCTAATTTTTCCATTGTTATATAATTTGATCTGATAAATATTTTTATTTTTTTTGTATGAAAACTTATCATTCTTAATATAATGTAAGCGTTTTAAATAATATATACTATGGTGAAAATTTATTTAATTTTTAGTGAACAAATAAAAATTAAATAAATTTCATTAAAAAAATAATGGAATTATGACAAAAATGAAAATAAAAATAAAAATAAAAATAAATATAATTGTAAAATTACTCTTGATTAATGACATGCTATTAATTATATATATTATCATGTTAATTAAATAATTTCTTTATAATATTATAACCAGAGAAAAAACTAACTTGTTAACAGAAGTAATAAAAAGAAATAGAAGGTAGGCGTTTTTTTAATAGACGTGAATCGTGAGTAAATTATGGAAGAGGATTATAGATTTGAAATAAATTTTAATATCATTGCCAATAAATAGGTAAAAATTAACTTAGTTTGATTTATTAAACTCAGTATATAAAAAAATTTATTTTGCTGTTCGAGCATAAATAATGATTTTGATTTTATTTTATAAAATAAGAAAAAGACATAGCCAAACAATTTTATAAAATAAATGTAACTATATGTTCAAGGTGAATTATTTAAAATAACTTAAACAGAGTTATAAGAGTATTTATTGAGTAAGTTTTATAGCTAAAAGATCCAATATTAACCTCTATGAATACTTAATAAAATAATAAATATTTATTTAAAATAATGAAATGAAGATATTTAACTATGGTTATGAAGATCAATTTGAATAACAGTATCAATATGGAAAAATTTCATGAATAAAGATATTAATATAAATAAGAATAAGCCAGCCCCCGAAGTCGCAGGAGCTTTGGGTGATATGCTTGCTGATAGCACCAGTCAGATCACGGTGATTATTCCAGAGTCAGCAAACCTTAAAAATTATGATCTATTAACGATACACTGGGCAAGTCTTTCTGAAGAAAGCACAGATAAAAGCTATCCGTTACCTATTACTAAAGAAAAAGCAGGGAAAAGCTATTCATGTGTTATTTCTGAAGAGAAAATAAAAAAAATCAACAGTACCTCAGTCAAAATCTGGTATTCGGTTCAGCAGGCTGGCTCTATTCAGACTCAGATTTCCGATATTTTAACTTTGATAATTCCAAGTTCCCTTGCAATAGATAAAAGGATAGTTTACGCAAAAATTCATCCAGGCATTGGAGTAGGGCGAGTCGGAAACAGCGAAAATGAATTTTACATTGGACCTGAATATGCGAATGCAGCACAGCAAGAATTTGGTGCGACACGAGATAGGACTGGTGCCATTAAACGGCAAGCTGCTCGATTCAGAATTTACGGCTACAACAAACAAGGCGTAGCAGTTGCAGAGTTGACTCCAGATATGGCCGATATCGAATGGAAGGTTGAGCTTGCTAACAAAAAGTCATCTTGGTATGAATTTTATGCTGCCATGGCTCAACCAAAAACTAGGCCAGTTAAACGGCGAAATCCATTAATTACCGGTGAGCAACGCAAACAGTTGGAAATTAAACCCTCACCTAAAACAATAACTGGCAAGAACAGTAGTGGTGTGCAATTTGATGATGGCAAATTTAAAGAAGTAACTGTTAATCTTGGGGAATTACGTACTGATGATAAAGGACGTTTGCTGGTACTTGGTGGGCATGGCAAATCAGCATCATCGAGTGGCGCTCCACTATTAGTTATTGATGAAGACGGAAAAGAACAAAATTTCAATAATTCAGTTGACTGGTATGATGATATTTCTGATGGCCCTGTTTCGGCTAAGGTAAAAATTGAAGGTAAAGAAATTCTTGTTACCGAAGCTTGGGTTATTATGGGACCTCCAGACTATGCCCCAGGACTTATTCCGTTTCGTTCGATGTACGATATGATCAAGCACTCAGCTATGGATGCGGGCAAAATTCTACCTGAAGAAAAAACTTCTTATGCTAAAGATATTTTGCCGTTGCTACAACGTCTCTCCAATCTACAGTGGGCTAACCTAGGCTTTGCGCAAACATTTGGCCCGGGTGGCTCATTTCTACTAGATGCAGATCTCATTAATGAATTATCTAAGCCGGAAAATGATGCTAAACGTTTTAAAGTCTATGAGCGATTCCGTTCACCTGATGATGAAAGTGTTGAGAGTGGAGATAAGATGAAATAGCCTCAGCTTTATGGCGATGGATATGCTGCTGAATATCCTTCTGGTAAAGGTGATCTTCTAGCCGTGGATAAACAAAATTATAAGCATTTAGAAAACTTCGTATCAGCAAAATTTAATGATGATATGACGAGCAATAATTATGTAAATGGTACTTCTTTCCCCGATCCATGTTATGACAAGCCTGTAGATGAGTTACCGATTGCTGAACAGCCGGCCATTTTGGATAAGGGGCCATTATCTTACTGTCTTGCAGATGCATTTCATCCGGGTTGTGAACTGACTTGGCCTATGCGGCATACCACATTATATAGTGACAATGACTTTTTACGTATTAAACGCCGTGAAGACGGTGTTTTAGAACAGGATTATGGTGATGTACTAACACCCGAACAAGCTCTGGCGGCTGATGGACCCCTTCATGCTCAAGGTCCTGGTGATTTAACACGTTGGATGGCGATGCCATGGCAAGGCGATACCGCTCGCTGTCGCTCAGGTTATGACAAAGAATTCCATCCTTATATGCCATCTTATTGGCCGGCAAGAGTGCCGAATGAAATTTTTAGTGAGAAAAATTATAAAATATTTATTGATACTGAGCTGAGCGCCGAAGAGCGCGCCAATGCTTTTCAACAACGTGACAGTTGGCTACGGGCATTTCTATTAGAAGGTCATGATAATGAGACCGTAATGCAAGCAATTGTATCCCGTTTTGATGAATTGGGCATTGTACAACGTTTGCCTGCCCCAGAAGATTATTCATCGTGTATTGAAAGCGTATTTGTTGAACAATTGAAACCCGGTCAACCCCCTTTGCCTGAAGCGGCTTCTGCTTTTGGTGGACGTATTGATGGTAAGCCGATTGATAATCAAGTGGATTTATTAAAACAAGCAGGATGGACTGAAGAAAAATGGGACAAATTTCGTCGTACACGTTAACTCCTTTGACATGTGAAGTCCTGATTGTCGGTGCCGGCCCAGCCGGTGCTGTAGCGGCTCGTTTGCTGGCTCTGGCTGGAATAAAGGTCGTATTAGTGGATCGTGTCAATATTGAACAATAAAAAATAGATGAAAGCTTGCCGGGGGCAGCCCGGCCTATGCTTGAGAGGCTAGGACTAGTTTCTTGGGTTGAGAAAAGTTCTTCAATCATAAATAAGGGAAATTTATCTTGTTGGGGTGGGACACAGTTGGTAGCCACCGATTTCATTCGTGACCCATATGGTTGTGGCTGGCATCTCGATCGACAACAGTTCGACCAAAATCTTAGAGATGCTGCTGAAGATGCAGGTGTTTTAATGATCAAGGGTCGTATATCTTGTGTTGGTGAAATTAGTGATGGTATACAGGCAAAAGTTGGTGAACAGAGTATTACCGCGCAGTGGGTAATTGATGCAAGCGGTAATTCACGCGTTGTGGCTAGTATGTTTGGCGTTTCAAGACACAGAGATGTACCTTTGTTTGCGCTTTACGCTTGGTGCAAAAATAACACCGTTGATACACGTAGTGTTGTTGAAGCTGTTCCAACAGGATGGTGGTATACAGCAGGATTGCCTGATCAACAACGGGTGCTGGCATTTTTCTCCCTGCCAGAGCAAATCAAAATCCTGCGTGATAAGGATAATTTTATATCTGCATTAAAAGAGACAATACATATAGCTCACAGGTGTCCCACTGCAAGTATATCCACAAGTCTGTTACAAATTACTGAGGCAACAGGTAGCTATCTGGATGAGGTTTTTGGCTCACGTTGGTTAGCTGTTGGTAATGCGGCGCTGTCACTTGATCCGTTATCTTCCCAAGGAATTTATAATGCAATATATACCGGTTTACGCGGTGCTGAAGCGGTTAAAGCCGCTTTGATAGATAAGAATCGTTCTTTACTAATTTCAGTATGGTAAACGCATAAAATCTATTTACAGTATTGCAGTCAGTGGCTATTACCAGCAAGAACAGAGATGGGCAGAACAACCGTTCTGGATAGAACATCAAAATGAAAGGCTATAACAAGTTTTCGATATTTTGAGATCGGCAAATTTGTTTGATTTGAATTAAAAATTTTACGAGTTGACTTTATTTATATTCTATAAAAAAGTTAACGATCATGATCTTATGTTATGGAGGCGGGCAGTAATATGAGTAAAGATAATATGAAAAACTCTTCCGCAATGCATGTTCATCTGACACCAGAAAGTCAAGATATGGTAACGGCAATAGAAGGGATCCGCAGGATGTTTGTCGATAAGGTACAGCGCGATCACATCGTTAATAACAGACAGACACCCGCACGACGGGCAGCGTTTATTAAACAGCACGGTAGTGCTTACGGAATTTTTAAAGTAAATGATAATCTGCCAGCTGTATATCAAGTAGGCATATTTAAACCAGGAGCTCGTTATAAAGCCTGGCTGCGTTATTCAAGTGATACACCTCACATACTTCCAGATAAAAATACTACTGTCGGTATCGGTATTAAACTGTTCGGTGTACCAGGTAAAAAAGAGCTTGAAAATGATGTTAATGCTACGACCTTAGATTTTATTCTGCAAAATACGCAAGTATTTTTTGCCGCAGATGCTATTGAAATGTGTGAGTTTAAGGCAGCAGCATTGAATGGTACTTTAGACGAATGGCTTAAAACACATCCGGAGACCGCTCGTATTTTAGCTGAGATGGGTAGTCGTACTGTTGAGAGTGTTTTGACGGAGCCGCTCTGGAGTTGCGTGCCATTTAAATTTGGTGATTATAATTATTGTAAGTTCAAATTGGCTGTCCAGTCAGTTGCAGACCCTATTGAAATAGTAAATATAAATGCTCCAGGTTATTTAGGCAGAGATATGCAAGAACGGCTGATACAGCAGGCAGCCATCCTGGATTTCTATGTTCAACTCCGAAATAACCCTAGCAAGCAGTCTATTAGTAACGCTCGTAATCTATGGGATGAAGCAGAGGCTGTCCCGGTTAAGGTGGCAACATTGATTATTCCGCAGCAGAATATCATGGCACGCGGGCAGACTGATTATGGAGAGTCTTTATCCTATAATATTTGGCGAACATTGCCCGAGATGGCGCCGGTGGGCAGTATTGCTGAGGCGCGAAAAGTGGTTTACCGATCATCTGCTCAAGTCCGGTGAAATGTCAATGGTCAGGCAATTGGTGAGCCAACTGAACCTCGACCGCCAAGTGCGCCAGTTCCCCCATATAATCCTACCCTAGAAGTTCCATGGCCATCAGGAACAGTTGGTAATATCATAGAAGACTTTCAGGCCTTCAGGATAAAGGAAATTCCAGCTAATTATTATGCTACTATTGGCCCTCTAACCCTCAGTGCACGTGATATGCGGCAGAGTATTTGGATTACAAAAGCACAACATGAGGTTACTGGGGTTGTTGATGACGTGGTTGTTCAGGTCCGCAATGAAATAGAGGAAAAGGGGAGTCTGCGTATTTTATTAGAAAAAAGGGCGGCTGAAAGTATTAGATTTGGATTGAGTGTTAGATCTGCCGCAGCAATGCAAAGCTAAACATTTCAGCCTATAACGAGGATAAGCGTATAGCAGTTGCTGATGAGGTTATCGTTACGCAAGGAAATTCGATAATCTATATTGAAGCGGATAAAGGAGAAAAGATAGATCTCCTGACATTTGGATTCACAGAGGAAATCAAATTTTTGAATTGGATAATTTTGTCGTGACATATGCTTCTAAGTAGGTTACCAACTAACCCTTTGAGCAGTCCAATAAATTATACAGTCATAGTGATGGAGTAAGCTTGAAAAACAAAAACTGGCAACTGATTATGTCCAAAAACAAGGGATGGACAGTAGGTACTCTGGGTTCTTCAGGTTTTAGGTAAGCAATTTAATTAGCTAACAGTTGGATCAGATATAGTTATTGACGAATTTACTTTATTAGTTTTGGATCCTTAGATCTAAACCGTTGCCTGGTTGGTAAAAATTTAACTAATCAGTTACCAATGCAAGTAGCTGATTAGTATTATTTTTCACCGTTATTCCATTTGGATATTGCTTCTTATTTCTATCCTCGATACATCCTTTTTGTCATAACAGCTAGGATGAATTCAACAATTATCATAATTTTATCAGAACCTAGAGCAAATCTTTATTTTTTGTTCATTTTCAGTTGTAGAGCCTTGCGGTTGTGCGGGGCCAAACTGAGTGTCGCACATCTCATTTGTGGCTATTTTTTCATCTGATGAATTCTCTTTATTTGCAAAAGCCAGAAAACTAATACCTAAAACAGACGTAATAGCAAATATTTTAACTAGTCGTTTCATAACTTGTCCTCTTGGGTTGGTTGAAAACCATATTCGATAATAATTTTATTTTTTTTATTTTCAGTAATATTTTGTTGTGTGATTTTTGCGACAATTTTTTGTTGGAGTAGTTATTTTTTAGCAAAACCGGATAATAGCTGCGCCAGGGCAGCTAATGATAAGAGGATTTGATAGCTAATTATCTTCACAATTACTATGCGAAAGATTATATTGATCATCATGGCAAGGAGTTATGGCATTATTAAATTGCGAATAAAAAGAGGGATCTGGGCTACTAAGTCCTGCATGTTCGTGTTGTTCGCGGTGGTTATGTTCACCATGTCCAGTATTATGAGCAGGAGCATGGGCAGCAGGATGACCACCACCATGACCACCACCGCCAATATAACTGCTACGATAATTATTACTATTAGCTTCAGCTGAACTATTAAAAATAGTAAAAGAGAACAGTACAGTAACCAATAAAACTTTAGATAACGTTTTCATAATATATACCTTAGCTAAATTGTTTATGTGTTTTTTGTACGGCTAAATTAGCAGTAATAAAAGATAGTAAAAAATTAATTATATGTAAAATGCCGTGTATTTATATGTTAAATATATAGAAAATTAACGTTTAAAATATTTGCATTTTTTTGTGTTGTACTTTTTAATAATGCATGAAGAATTAGATGTTTTTAATATTTTAAATTAATGACTGTCAGTAGTTGTTTTATAATTTTTACTATTAATAATAAATTATTTATATTGCCGTTTGTTATTAACATTGCGATCCAACATTAAAAATCAGCAATACAAATACTATTAATACCTTCATTGGCAGTTGATCACGGTTAATATAAAAGCAAGTATTTTGCCACTTGGTGCTGCAAAAATGTTAGCCAGGATATTTTGACTATAATTATAATTAATTCTTTGAATTATAAGATGGGTAAAATGATAAATAAAAAACAGTTATGGTTTTTTCCTGTTGTTTTAATTAGTCATCTATTTATTTTTATTTCCTTTGCGATTTCCCATGAAAATAACGACATAAAATCGCGACAATTTATTGTCAACTTGGCTTATGGAAATGGTTGGGCTAGTCAAGGTGGCGAAATGAATTGGAGCAGTTATCAGGTAAGCTTTGGAGAAAAGATGGCCAATAATTTTTTCGCTTCAATAGCTTATTTAAATGAAGGACATCCAAATAATAATCACCGCGATGGTTTTGCCGTTATTGGCACTGGAGTAGTTGATTTCAATCAACGAATAAAGTTAGATTTGTCACTTGGCCCCTATTTTAGTATGAATACAACTCGCCGTAATAAACAAGTACATAATGATAAACGAGTTGGTATTTACGGTTCAGTTGCGCTTATTTATTACCTTATTCCTGATAGATTTTATCTGCAAGCCCAATATAATCATGTGCAAATGTTTAATTCATTTACAACAGATTCAGTCATGGTTGGTATTGGTAGCAACTTTCAAAATGAACTACGATCTTCGTTTGCTACTAAAAAAGATATGCAAATAAGTTATTGGTTAGGCACTTCGCAAACTAATCGAGCAAAATTACCATTAAAAATAGGTCAACAAGTAGAGTTTAAGCATTTTATCAATGATGCTGCCGCCTATTCAGTCAGTTATCTTTATGAAGGGGATAATGGTCTAGTTAATAGGCAAGGTGTTGTTGGACAGATTTGGTATGTCATGCCGATATCAACCTATTGGATGCTTAGTGCTGGAGCTGGGCCTTATTATACTTATGATAGGCATGAGATAAACAATAAGAATGATTTGGCCGGAGTCATTAGCTTACAAATAGATTATCAATTAGTTAGGCATTTAAGTACTAATTTTCGTTTTAATCGTGTTGTTTCGTTTAATGATAAAGACCAAGATATGTTTATGGCAGGAATTGCTTGGCGCTTCTAACATCTCAAATTAGTTATTTTTGCTGCTGATTGGCCATAAAGTATTATCAAGCATATCTCTTTCAGTGTTGTTTAAACAACTATACAGCCTATATTATTAAAATATAATTACCAAATGCGTTTTATATATATTATTCGTTTTATCAATTTATTTTATTTATTACCGTTAAAATACATTGGAAAAAGCATAAATAGAGGGTAAGGCTGAAAGAAAAGTTTTATGTTTTTATATTAATGTTATTATTTTCTACTTTTTGAATTAGCAGCGGAGTTGCTCAATGTCGAATAAAGAAAGTTTTCACATACACGGAAATGATTTATGTCTATCAACGTTAAATTATATTGATAGTATAGTATCGGAAAGACAATTGAATATTAATAGTTTTCGCATATTAGATAATAAAACAGTTATCTTTACGGCTGACGCTGTGGCCGGTTCATTTTTAATGCTGGCAACGCCGAGTGGGGTGGTGAAGATTTTAGCTGAAATTCCTAATAAAGATGTCAAAAAAAATATTGAAAATATCAGACAAGTTGATGTTTTTTTGATAAATAAAAATATTTATTTCTTATCCAGCGCTTGGGCCACATCGGCAGCAATACATAAAATAACTTGGAATAAGATAATTAATGCTGTTAATAATATACCTGTAACTATTGATGATATAGAGTTTATAACAAACGGTAATTCATTCTATGTTATTCAAAGTGGTAAATATCAGGGGTATATAATTGCTAATCAGCATAAGTATAGATCTGGTGGTGGTGCTTATGATATCTACATTCTGATTTCTTCCTTAGGCAAAGAAATAAAAGAAATTGGACTAGAAAAACAAAGGGTTAATAATTTTCTATCGTTATCAGGTAGTAGCGAAATATTATAGTAGAAGAATTAGTTAACATTGATATATTAATAATAAGTATTTATAAGCCAGATAAAAAAGTCTAAAGAGGGGCTTTTGGCTATTGATAAGATAACCGATTAGCGCAAAATTTTCGTAAAAAGATGAATGAAAATTATTAAATCGAGCGATGTTAGTCACTATTCTTTATTAAATTGATGACTGGCAATAACATTCAATTTCTCTTTATTGTTATTATCAAATACAACATTTTTAACAATATATTATTACAATCTGATTGATATATTTGAAGATAAATTGGTAATAATCTAATTACTCTATTTAACGTAAAGATATTAGTAATAGTATTACACCTAGGTTTGATTATTTCTTAAAAGATTTATTGTGGTTATTATATTTATCGGCTAGTACAAAGATAGTAGTAATTATCATATCACTGAGGTTAACTAAAGGAATAGGATGGTGATAATTTTAAGTTTCACTTAGCTATATCTGTATAAAATTTATTCTCACTATTGCATTATTAGTTAAAGGGAGGATAGCAATAATGACGGTAGTTACTGAGGTTAGTGCCAACCAATATATCGGCGATTGTGCTTCAACTGAATTTGATTATGAATTTAAAATATTTAGTGAGCATCATTTAGTTGTCATTATGACTGATGGCAATGGTGATCACGAGGAAAAATTGACATTAAATAAGGACTATACAGTAACTGGTGTTAATTGTGATAAAGGAGGCAAAATAATCTTGTCATCACCTTTATTCAATGGAAATCATTTATTGATAGAGAGATGTTTACCAGCAAAACAAGAAGTCTCATTTGAAAATTGCAAACAATATAACGCAAAACAACATGAAAACGCATTTGATTATGTCACGATGTTAGTTCAACAAGTGTTAGCAAACACTTCGCTAGTACTACAGCAACCCAATAGGTTTGCAAATTATTTTGATGCTAAGAATTATCGCATTTCCAACATTAGTCAGCCTAAAAATGATAATGATGCGGTTAACTTAGCTTTATTGCAATCTGTTATAAAAGATATGGATATTAGATCGATACGGGTTAATGACATTGATATGCCTGCATTACCTGATGCGGAAAGCCGTAAAAATAAGCAGCTTGGTTTTGATCAAGATGGTCAACCGGCCTTGTTTGAGCTTAATGAATTGGGGGTGCTTGACTATATTTTAGTCGATTCATTCGAAAAAGGATTTGAAATAACAAGCCGTTATCATGTATTGCATTATGAGAAAGAAAGTAGTTATTATCGATGGACAGGTAAATTACCAAAACAGGTCTCTGAAAATTCTACCCCTGAGTCGACAGGTGTGATAGAGGCTGGCGCTTGGATACAAACAATCGTTAATTCCTACACAAAAAGAGAAATTGATAATCAATTTGTTAAAGTCAAAGATAGCAGAGCTGTGCAATTTGCTACATTAGATTTAGTAAGAACGGATAATTATGCTGGCATGTCAATAAAAAATAATGTCCAACGTGTATCTTTATCTGTTTTTGGTAATAGTGCCTATACCCTGGAGGCTCGAAATAATAATAACGCCATTAAGTATTCAATAATATTTCCCACTTATTCAAGTACATTAGCTGCTACCAATACTTTAGATAAAATAACTGCTTATGGATTTAACGCTATTCATCCTACCAGCGACGCTGTTATCCGATTAGGAGCAGATAAAGGAGACTATGACTTAGTTTGTGCAAGGAATAACCATAAATTTTTTATCCGTAATAATAACACGCATCAAGTTATTTATTTGCCAGAAAAGCAAGGAACATTTGCTGTGCAAGAGGATAATAAACAGGAGATTGATGCTAAATTAGTTGGTACTCAATGGAGCGCTAAAAAAGCAGTAAATGGCTGGATGAAAGAGCCTTACACCGGCATAATTATTCAATGGGGACGTGTTGCTAGAAAAAACAGCGCAAGAAATTTCTTTCCTATCGCTTTCCCTAATACTTTGGCTAGCATGGGAGTTGCCAATTTCAATTCTAATTCAAAACTAACCGAATTGTATACGCCTAATATATTCGATGCCAACAATAGTGGATTCACAATGCGCCAAACTAAGGTGACTAATGGTAGTAATGCTTCTCCATTAGTTGATATGAGATGGATTGCAATAGGATGGTAAGGATGGAAAAAAATAATGTTTATTATTTTAGTGCAACAAAATTATGTTGGTTATCTGAATCATTGAAAGATAGTTATATCAGTGCGGGGACTTGGGATGATGAAGCGACTAAAATTCCGTTTAGTATATATAAAGAGTATGCACTTTGCGTGCCGCCGGAAGGAAAAATGTTAGGTGCAGATAAAAATGGTGCACCGATTTGGATTGATATTCCATCTAAAACTAACAATGAATTAATCGAAGAGGCAGAAAATACAAAAATTGAATTAATGCAAAATGCAGCAGGGATCATTGCGCCCTTACAGGATGCTATTGATTTAAATATAGCAACCGATGAAGAATATAAAAAATTAATGGAATGGAAAACCTATCGTGTACTATTAAGTCGTATAGATATATCAATTGCACCTAATATCGAATGGCCAAAATTGCCCAAATAAAAAAGTTATTTTATTTATGATATAAATAAAATGGAAGCTTCAATAACAGTCGTCAACAGCCACTGACAGTCGATAAATTAAAATTAATACTTTGTTTTATAATACTTTTATTTTTTATCTCAGTATAGAATGACTGTTTTCAGTCACTATTATATTCCTTGTGTCATGAAATTTATGTACATATTGGTGTACATGAAATATCATAAAAAGACTAGACGTAAGGAGAAATAAAGATGGCGGTAAGTGATTCATGGTTAAGAGCGGTAAATGGTAAACCACAAGCTAAAATGGTGACGAAATCAGACAGGGAAGGTTTATCAGTTCGGGTGACACCAAAAGGTAAAGTGATTTTTCAATATCGTTATCGTTGGCAGGGGAAAGGTGATCGGATAGACATTGGAACCTATCCGGCAATTAGTTTAAAAGATGCGCGTGATAGTGCGCTTTTTTACCGTGGTGAACTAGAGCAGCACAGAAACCCGAAAGTGGTCAAACGCACTCGTAAACAAAAATCAGTTGAAGCGCGAACGGTTGAATCCGTTATTCGTGACTGGTGGGAGAAATCGCTTAAAAATTCACAGGTTAAAGCCGGTGAGATATTACGGTCATTTGAAATTTATGTTTTCCCCAAGATCGGCAATTTACCCCACAACGAAACGCACTTGCATGTCTGGCTATCGCTAATTGAAGAGGTGGTGAAAGCGAAACCGGCGATAGGAGCACGGATTTTACGTTATACCAAAACTGCCCATCGGTGGGGAATTCGCAGGGGGATTATTTCTTTAAATCCACTTATCGATGTTACCTCACAGGATTTAGGGGTAAAAACGCAACAAGGCGAGAGAGTGTTGAGTAGCAACGAGCTCAGGGTATTATTTGCGTTAATTGATGCGCCAGACTATAACCCTAGAAATGCCCTGATAATCAACCTAGCGTTATTGTTTGGTTGCCGGATAGGTGAATTGCTAAAAGCAAAAATGGCTGATTTCGATTTTACTAAAGGAATATGGACAGTGCCACCAGAGAATCATAAAACAGGGTGTAAAAGCAAAAAGCCCATTATCCGGCCTATTATCCCCGCGGCAGAGGAATTGATCAGAACTGCTAAAAAATTGAATTATGGCAGTGATTATTTATTTACCGTCTCAGAAGGGAAACCTTTGTGTGTCAGTGGGCATATTAGTTTTATTAGCAATCTCAACAAAAAAATGGCTCGCAGATTTGAGAACTATACTCACTGGTCAATTCACGATTTGCGTAAAACCATGCGTACGGGGGTTGCGGAGTTAACTCAACCCCATGTTGCTGAAATCATGTTAGGTCATAAATTACCGGGGGTTTGGCAGGTATACGACAAGCATACCTACCTAGAGGAACAGCGAGAGGCTTATGATCGCTGGTGGAATAAAGTTAATCAAATCGTTTACCCATCTCCCAATCCAGAATATCCTGCCGGGCAAAATTAAGCTCATCAGATCTAAACCGAGGGCGTGGAAAACCTTCCCGCCGTTGGTATCCGTTACCCGCCCATAGTCTGATAGTGTGAGTTGACACTTTGTACCTTTTTGCCAGTTCACTGGTTTTGACAAAAGGGGATTCATTCATAGGATATTCTCCTTTATTACTGTTAAACGCTTACCTTTCGGTATGGGTAATTTGAGTGGGGTAAATTCAGGTGGGATAATGCTTATTCGCTCTATGCTATTTCTTCAATGTGTCGAGGAATACCCCTAAATAGACAAAGAGTGCTGGCACTATCATAATGCCGATAACCAGTAGCTCTTGCCCGCCTAAATGGATATTGCCTAATTCGCCACGTTTAAACCTGATTTGTGGGTCAATGACGGTATCGGCGTGCGCAAGATGTCCAACTATCAGTTCGAAGGAGAACGCTGCACTGATAAACAATAATGTCGTGATTAATAATTTGATGATGTTAAGTTTCATGGTTTGGCCTTTGTAAAATTAGCTTATTTCTTAACGCAAATCGCTTTGGCGTTGATATCCTTGAAAGTTTCAAACTCACGCTCAAACTGTTTAGCGGCGAATTGGCACATGTTCTCAGTGTCAAATTCCTGAGTATGAACACTTGCAAAGTTACTCGATGCATAAGGGCTGGCATACATGCCTAGGATTAAAATCCACATGGTGGGCTCTCCGTTGTTAATGAGAATGGTAATGTTAATGATAACTATTTGATATTAAAGTATAAATTTTTGTAAATTTAAGGTTAAGTCTGTTTATATATACAGTCTTGATATACTTTGGTATAGTTATTTGGTTGTGTGTTTGCTATTCACAATTTTTTTACCTGGTGTTGGCCAGCCTTGCGCTGGTCTTTTTTACTTTCTCTTCATCGCTTCCAGTAATAAATCCTGTATTGCCCGTTTTGAATTACGGCGCGCCATCACCACTTCATCGAGTGTATCTTTAGCGACGATATGATGAATAAAGACAGGGCGATTATGTCCGGCTTGCGCTTGACGCGTGGGGCCGATACGCTCGATAATTTGCTGGTACTGCTCCAAGTCCCACCAATGGGAGAAAAAGACCAGAATGTTACCGCCGTCCTGTAAATTTAAGCCGTGTCCACAGCTTGCGGGGTGGGCAAAAAGCAACGGGATTTTGCCACTATTCCAGTTGGTAAGGGTTTGTGGGTTAGCGTCTAACATTTTGCCTTTTGGAAACGCTTTTACTAATCTTTCAAGGTCATGTTTCCAATGGTAAGCGACCAGTACTGGCGTCCCTCCTGATTCATTAACAATACTCTCCAGTGCCTGGATTTTGACATCGTGTATCGCTGTCCAGTTGCGATTGTCATCGCTATAAATAGCACCACTGGCAATTTGCAAACATTTTATTGTTTTGGCCGCGGCATTTAACGCTTCAATCGCACTCTCGCCCAATTCAAGAAACAGTTCTTTTTCCATGGCCTGATAGTGTGCTCGCGCTTTCGCGGGTAGTTCAACGTTAATAACGTTGTGTACGGGTTCGTCGATATCAAACCAATCAGCGGCATTAAGGGATAGCGTGACATCGCTGAGTGCTAACTGAATTTGTAGATGCGCAAATCCTAAAGGCTCAAACCTGCTCCACTGTTGCCCGGGGAACTGGATACGGTTAAACCAGCGAGACGTAAACGCATTATGGGTTCTGCCTAGCCGTTCGCCCTGGTCAACAAACCAGGTTTGCCCCCATAAGTCCATCAGGCCATTCGGTGAAGGCGTACCGGTCAGATTTACCCATCGATGAACCGATTTATGGGCGATTTTGGCGAGTGCAGCGGTGCGTTTACCGCCTTTGCGTAGCCGGAATGATTTTAACCGGGTGCTCTCGTCAGCGATAATCGTGCCGAAAGGCCAGCTGTCACCTAGTGTTTCAACCAGCCAGACGAGATTGTCATAATTGACCGTAAATACGCTGGCATGGGTATTTTTGAGAGCTGTCATCCGCGTTTTTGCAGTGCCAATAATGGGCTGCACTTCAATATTACGCAGGTGGCCCCATTTAAGCGCTTCGTCAGGCCAAGTGGATTGGGCTACCCGTAAAGGGGCTAATACCAGTGTGGGTTTGGTTTCACTGCCTGATAAATAGAGATTTTCTAATGCCGTCAGGGTTGCTGCTGTTTTACCCATTCCCATCCCCGCCCAGACATTTGAGCGTTTAATATCGAGCAGGTGATTGATAATGAGATTTTGGTAAGGGCGAGGGGTGAAGGTTTTTGCGATTGTCTTTTGTTCAGGCGACAATCTGGATAGTTTTGTCATGGGTATGTAATCCGTTCCAGTTCTTTTTCATGGGGAGTTTGTCAGCCAAATACTGGTCATAAAGTCGCTGTGCGCCTTTTCTGAGCAAAACAGGGCGATAGCTAATAAAGCTATTTGCACCATGGGGGCTTATTTCGTTTTGTTTTTCGGTTAAATATTTATCCCGAGCGGTAGCGGCAACACGCCAGCGTAAATTGTTGCCGGACTTACTGTCGTTATAGAGCCACTTAATCTCAGCAAGATAATGATTTATCTGTTGACTATTCACGCCGTTAAGCATTTTGCTAAATTGGGTAGGGGTCATGCCTTCTTTGAATAGATTTTTAAGACAATCGTTTTCGGTTGATAGGTTTTTATTTTCCAGTAATAACTTTTCTTTCTCTTCCTCGGCACGAACAACCATGAGCGCCAGTTCTTTTGCCGTTGGTAGTAATGTTTGAGGTTGTAAAATTCGTCTCCCACATTCAATAAAGTACTGTCTGGCCTGTTTCCCTTTTTCATTGCGCTCAACCATTGATAGCTCTTTCGCCATGTCGAGGGAAATATGATATTCCTTTGCTGGACGGCCTCCATTTGGGGTTTTTGATAAATTTATCAAAAAGTCCTGATGTTCAATAAAACCATATTGTTGAATGCGATCTTTTATCCAATTAGCAAACTCCTGCTTACTTTCCAAAAACGCATGTAAATCACGAGCATTAACCGTTTGGATTAATCCGCCATTGATGTTTTTTGTTTCGATGTTGATTAAATTTGACATAAAGGTATTCCTCAATAATGAAATTGATGAAAGATTGCCCCTTAGCAAGGGGCGTTAAGATTAATTAATGACGTTCTAGGAAGTGGGTGAGTTCACCTTCGTACCAATGGTCAGTGCGCGCGGTGATTATCCCGATTTGTTGATGGTGGAAGTGTTCAAAAAGCTGTTTTATTTCCGCTAAAACGGTATCGATATTCTCACGCTTACGTAAAAGTCGTTTGATAACCTGTTTTTCAGCGTCATTGATAATTTGGCGTAATGATTCTGTGATGTAGTAAATCCGGCGACATTCGTCAGCCATTAAAGGTATATGCGCTACCTGAAAACGCTCCGGTGATGGCGTGCCCGTCACTTCGCGCAAAGCCAGCCACACCGCATTACTCCACGAACGCTCAAACCGAAAGCCATTTGTCATACACCAGACTAAATGTGTTAGATTGCGCGTATCTGAATGAGTGAAACGCTCTACGGCTTTCGGTTGGTATCTGGGGTGATTATAGTTAGGGGTTTGATTAACAGCTTGTTTATCGAGAATATCCAGCACCCATTTTCTGAATTCTTTTGCTACTGGCGTATTGGCGAACATAGCGATTAGGTGTGCACCTCTTAGAGAGAAAGTTCGTACTGCTTTTTCACGTAAGCTATTGTTTATTCCATTGAACGTCAAATTGACGGTCATTGACATGCCAGAGGTAAATTCGTCTTTATTGCGATCATAAATTCTTGTAACAGAGTCGATGCGTGAGTATTCCAATGCTTTAGCAAGCACGCTAGATGTAAACCAAATCTGCCCATTATGGGAAATTGTTTCAAGAACGGTGTTACGAAAAATTAAAGTATTCATAGTAATGATTACCTTTGTAGGATTAGGACAATCACCACCTTTGAGGTCAATCTTGGGTGGCGAACTGGACGAGGTTGACCTTACCGGCTACAAAGGATCCCGGCGAGCCTTACGGCTCCCCCATCCAGCCCACCATTGATTCTTGATATGGTAGACTGACGCATAAAAAAACACGCTTTCGGCGTGCTATGCGCCTTTGTAGTTACGACGAGAGGTCAATCCCGACATCTGATTTTGCAGATGCAAATAAACTATAGCGCATGATTTCTTCTTTCGTCAATAGTGATTTAAAATGTCAATGTTTTTATTATGCAGCTGCAATTCCGTTCATCATCACGCTTAGCAATCTGGGAAATTGGCTATCATAGAAATGAGGCTGAGTCTGACGGGGATGGTTTGGGTCAGTTAAGTTTTTTCCAAACTGTAATCCTCTTTCCGTCAGTGACCAGAATAGTTTTTCCTTGTCAGGATGTTTGCTACTTGGGCGTGATTTACGCTCAACAATACCTAATAATTGCAAACGTTTAAAGCCGGATGGCGGACTGTAAGGCTTACCATGCAGCAGTAAAAGCTCCGTAAAAGAGTGCGTCACTTCGCTTGATACTGTCATGCTTCCTTCAGGTGCATCAACGGCGTAAGCAGGTAGTACATCTGGCATCCCAAGGGAAGATTGCAGTTTTTTCATTGCGCCAAGTAGCCCAGAAGGGGCAATACGTAATTCTTGTTTGTAGAATGCCAGCATTGCTAATCCAGCCTTAACTTTATCGGTTAGCGGTTGTGTAGGTGTAGCGATAACTTCATCGAACGTGCGAATAACTTTGAGATGGAAAGCAGCACTAATCCACATGGCGTAGGCGTAAACTAGTTCTTTAGCAACGTAAGTTCCTTGCTCGACACCTCCTCGAATGACCGATACCGGAATTCCGCCCTCGCTCAAAAATTGTTCAATTAATTCTTGAGTTTGTTTATTAGCAAGCCAATATGCAGGACTGTCTTTTTTAAGATCACCAGCGGCTTTATGTAAATCATTTAGACAATAACGCCCGAAAGCGTCTTGACGAACAACGGTATTTTCAATAACAACTAATTTAGACATGGAAACACGCCTCCGTAGTTAAACAAAGAGAATCAATAAGATATAGTGACTTAAAGGGTTCTTAGTCCACAGTGGGTAAAATGCTGCTTAAATCCTGACTGTCCAGTACGATGACCTGATGGCCTAGGGCAAAAAGCCGTGCGTGTTCGCGTAATTGGTAGGGGGTGGGTTTTTCGCCCGGTGCTTTACATTCCACAAAAATAATCTTGCCATTGGGGAGTGCAACTAATCGGTCAGGTACGCCTCGTCGCCCGGGTGAAACAAATTTATAGGCAATGCCGCCGATTTTTCGCACCTCACGCACCAAATGTTTTTCAATGCTCTCTTCCCTGATTAACCGCATGGATACATCCTTTTAATATGTTCCCGTTTGATTTGCATCAGGCAAAAATCGCCGCGGTGTTCACTCCAGATACGATTATTGCGATTGCGCGCCAGTCGGTTTGCCTGTGACCATGCGCGCGCCGCTTCATGGTATTGGCCTGACTGTTCAAGGTGTACCGCATCCTGTGCTGCCTTGAAATAAAGTGGGCTGTCGTTTTTCATAAAGGCCATGATGTTTATTTTATCCTGTGTGTGTTATTTATTCCTTGCGATAACGATAAGTCTCAAACCCCGCTGCACTAAGCGGTAAATTAAAAGCCCAATCCGGATTAAGACTTAACAGCTTACTTAACCCCTCGGCGGAAAATTGAGGAGTATCCGGCGCTTCGCTGATAATTTCATCATGGACGGTTAAGACAATCGCATAACCCGCCTTTTCAATGCGTGGCATGCTATAGGCCAAGACATCGCGTGCGGCGGCCTGACAGATATTTTCAGTAATTTTACCGCCGTAGGTTTTTAACCGTTCCCATTTTCGGCTGTAGGGATTGGTGCCCATATAGCTAATTTGTCCATTCTCTATTCGCGCAGAAGGGTAGCAAAGACTACGACCTGATGGTAGACAAATTCTGAGCCAGCCTTTATCGCGACGAAGGCTAAGTTTACGGCACTTAAAC
The DNA here is from genome assembly GCF_964020125.1 of Arsenophonus endosymbiont of Crataerina pallida. Lineage (NCBI taxonomy): Bacteria > Pseudomonadati > Pseudomonadota > Gammaproteobacteria > Enterobacterales > Morganellaceae > Arsenophonus > Arsenophonus endosymbiont of Crataerina pallida. The sequence continues at coordinate 2,935,014 of NZ_OZ026540.1, forward strand.
ACTATCCCCGGTGACTGAATGGCTTGTTTTACAGTGTCTTCAATGTCGTACCAGAATGATACGGTTTGTGGATGGGCATTGCGCCACATGCGCTTAAGGGAATCGCAGGTAACAAAGACTTTTTCGCTGAGGCCATAAGTCTTCTCCGTTTCAACGGATTTTTGATACCAGCGCATCGCCTCTCGCTTAACGTTAGGCGGTATGTTAGGTAATGCGGCTTCCGCCAGTTCATCTAAATCCAGACCGTAGGCGAGGGCAAATGTCAAAAATGCCGCAACCCCACCGCCATAGCCTAAGCCGAGTTCCATCACCTTACCGATTTGTCGTTGAGCTTTAGTGACGTTCTCAGGTAAAAGATTAAATGCGCGCGCATAGGCGAGTTTATAGAGGTCATCGCCTTTGCCGTTATCAAACTCGCTAAAAGCATTGACTTTCCAGTTTTCCCCTGCCAGCCATGCCAGCATGCGGCCTTCGATATTCGACAAATCCGAGATAACCAGTTTTTTACCGGGTGGCGCGATAATACACCCTCTAAGCGCAGAACTGGTCAGTTGCATAATGTCATCACAAATCAGCTCGGCGCAACCGGCTTTTAATGCGTCAATGCCGTTATCAATCGTCTTTTGGTCAAGCGTGGGTCTGGGGAGATTATCCGGCTGAAAAATACGTCCCGCCCATCGTCCGGTGCGTGAGGCACCACAAAATTGCTTGGTTCCTCGAAGTCGTCCATCTGCGCTTACCGATTTTAACAGCGCCTTATATTTACTGGTGCTGGTTGTACACGATTGCAAACGGACTGACAGCAGTTCGCGTAAAGCCGGTGGAATATCAGGGTCATTAACGCGGCGCTGTAGCGTGCTGGCTTGCATATCCGGTAACGTGATGCCAAATGCCGAAACGATATGCTGTAACAGTGCATCGCGTTGTGTTGCGTTTTGCACGGCATTATCTGTTAATTGCTGGGTGACGGTTGATAACCGTTTTTGCTCGTTTTCAACGGCAGTTAAGGCGCTTTTCGCCAGTTCAACATCCATGCACATCCCACGGCGATTAATCTTTTGGTCTAACTGCCATAATTGGGTTTCGTCCACACTCATATTCCAACCCGGTAAATGTTGATAAATCTCGCGCATGGCTAAAATATCAGAACCTGCGTATTGCTTAAAACGTTGCCATTCCTCTGCGTGAGTTAACGCCGTGGCGCGTTGTATTTTGCTATTTTTAGGACGCGGTTTGCAAAATAGCTGTATGAGCGCTTTACCTTCTTTATCTTTGGCGTTATCGCTATTGACGTTGAAGATATCGCAAAGCGAACCAAGTGCGCCAGGTAAGCCATGTGCCAGTGCTTGCACCAAGGTATCGTGAACGCGGGATAAGGGTAGGTCAATATTTAACACCTGTTTTAAAATTACCGTATCAAACATGCCGCCGTTGTGCCAGACGGTTAAAATCGCAGGGTCATCAAGATAAGCTTTTAAATCTGTGGGCATCGTTTTATCTTGCGTTACATCCCAGACCTTGACAGAGCCGTGATTGTACGCATACGCAAAAAGTAATATTTCTGCATTTTCAGCGTATCGATGCGTGCCACAATTAATCGGAATATCGCTATAGGTTTCTAAATCGCAAAATAGTAAATTTTGCATAATCCATCCTTATCAGGCGGTTACGGAAAAACGCCCCATTTTAGGGTGATACCACTGACTGCCGCGTTTCTCAGCCTCAAGCATCATGTTATCCAACGCGTTTTTAAATGCCGCTTCATCAACCACTGACATTTGGGTAATTTGGCCGCCAGGCGCAACATGGGGCACTTTTTTGCAAGGCACCTTCCACGCCATGACTAATTGCCGACATTTGGCATCGCTTAAGCCGTACTTTGTTTTAAGATAGCTATAGCCCTGGAAACCGGCTGGGATAGTGCCTTGTTTGATTTGTTCGATTTCTTCTGAGACTTGCTCTACCTGATGCTCGATACTCTTTAACCGACGCTCCTGTGCAACGTTAGCTAACGCCATTGCTGCGATAATTTCATTGGCGCTTTGTGGTCTACTTTGCTGCTCCAGTTTATCAATCAGTGAACGGCGAACGGCTTTCGATTCACGGGCGGCAACACGAAGCGCTTGCTTAAGCATCATTTCGATAATTTCAATATCAGCGCCGTTTTTTTGACCTACACTTTTTGTGTAGGTCTCTCCTTCAAGTTCATCTTTAACCTTTTCAATAAATTTGTTGTTTCTAATTGGTGGTTCGCCATGTTCTTTTCGTGTTTCGTTGACCATTAGCAGCAATTGTTGTGAATCGATGGTCTCGCTGTTGGAAAATGTGATATTTTGTGCGTTCATTAGATTTTGCATATAAAAATTCCTCAATAGTTAAATTGATGAAAAATTGCCCCTATAAAAAGGGGCGTTAAGATTAATTAGTGGCGTTCTAAGAAATGGGTCAATTCACCTTCATACCACTGATCGGTGCGTGCGGTGATTATCCCGATTTGTTGATGGTGGAATTGCTCAAAAAGCTGTTTTATTTCCGCTAAAACGGTATCGATATTCTCACGCTTACGTAAAAGTCGTTTGATAACCTGTTTTTCAGCGTCATTGATAATCTGGCGTAGTGACTCGGTGATATAGTAAATCCGTCTGCATTCGTCAGCCATTAACGGTATATGCTCTACCTGAAAACGCTCCGGTGATGGTGTGCCAGTGACTTCACGTAAAGCCAGCCACACCGCATTAGTCCATGAACGCTCAAACCGGAAGCCATTTGTCATACACCAAACTAAATGCGTTAGGTTACGTGTATCCGAATGAGTAAAACGCTCTACGGCTTTCGTTTGGGTTTGAGAATTGTTAACTTTTTCTGAATTAAAGTAACAATCTTCTAGTTGTTCGAATACATCCCATGCTTTATCTGTTTCAAGCATTTTTGCGTGACGAGCGGCTCCTCGTTCTGTCCAAAGTATGAGACTGCGAGTTTTGGCAGATATTTGTGACTCGCTAAAAGATAGTCGCAAATTATTTAAGCATTCACCTGTAATTTTAAAGAAATGTTTACCTTCAATAAATCTATTATTGTTACGGTTATAATTTTGCTGAATCCTAATTACTTCGGTACCATACAAATTAGCAAGGAGTTCAGTAGTGATAACAGGGATATTATCGTGAGTTAGAACTTTAAGGTTATCCAGAATGATGGTGTTCATTTTTCGTATCCTTTTCTAGAGGAAAACCTGAACGGCTCAGGCGGCCAAGTGCTAGAAACTTGTACGAATGCAAGCGGGCTTATTCCCATTACTGGTATTTTATTCACCCACACTCGGCCATATCTAAAATATGGACACAAAAAAAAACCGCTGAACTAACGGGCGCGGTTGCCGTTCGTAAGGTGTTTCTAGCACCTAAACGAACTATAGCGCATGATTTCTTCTTTCGTCAATGGTTATTGTTAGGTTATACTTACCTAAACACGGGAGGATAACGTTATGGGTCAGGTTGCATTTGATGCACTACAAGCATCGGAAGAACTAGAAAGTGCTGGCATTTCCAGAGAACAAGCCAGAGCCATTTCACTTGTCGTACGTAGATCGCATGAGGTTGCAGATGTAGCCACCAAAAGAGATTTAGAAGACGTACGTAAAGATATGGTTGCTCGCTTTGAAAAAAACGAAGCTCAAATAGCCGATATTCGTAAAGAGTTATCTGCTGAGATAGCTGATGTCCGTAAGGATATTGCTCAGATAGATAAGCGCCTTGATTTTTCAGAAAAACGGTTTGACAGACTGGAACAAAAATTTGACCGGCTGCAATGGTTCTTATTGGCGGGTATTCTCGGTTTACTGTTTAAAGAAATAATCCCTAAATTATGGGGCGGTTAATTTTATCAATATGCCAGTAATAAGTGTGTTGATTGCTTAAATGTTTCTTTTAAGGCAGTTAGCGTCTTGAGCAATGCTGTGTAATAAAACAGCGATTTTCTCTCTGATAATTACTGCAATCCTGATTTTTTCAATAAAAACACCTTGTATTTCTATATGTTTAGCTTTGATTGTTGCTAGTTTGTGTAAGCCATAAATTGCTGTTTTCAACTCCTCAATATTTTTTAATACTGAATCTATAGAGGTTTCTTTTCCGGTAAGATAATTCATCTTTTACTCCTTGATTGAATCTTTAACATCTGTACGGCCCCCCCAACTTACCGATGCATTTTTGCCAGTCGTTTATTCTCTTTTCTCAGGTATTGATTTTCTTCTGCCAGTAGTTGAATCATATTGATTAATGTCTTGGTTTCCTCATCGGCATAAACGGGTTGCGCTAAGTTAAGTAAATAACGGCCGTTGTTACTGGGGTTAGTGAGCGTAAGGACTTCAGTCATATTATCTAATTTCATTTTTAAGCCTCCTTGAGTTATTTACACTTTACATATCAAATTTCCCGTAAGCTAAATAGAGTAAAAACTACTCATATTTTTAATCGATGCCTGATTATTTAGCCACTTCAGGCCGCAGTGGTTTCTCTGGTGTTTTAAAAGGCGATATCGTCTTCTTCCTCAGCCATGCTCAGGTCGTCAAACTCGTCAACGGAGGCCACGCTTCCACCGCTAAAGGCATCGCCATCCCGGAAAAACTGAACCCCTCTTAAGGAGGCTGAAACCCCTTTACCATTATTGTCATAGGCATAAAATTCAATGGTGGCGTTAACGTAACAGCCAGAGTAGGGACGACCGTCCTGTGCGGTGAGTGGTGTACGATTTACGTCAATGACTAACGGACGATCTTTATTACTGGCGGTGATGTACATATTTCCGGCATAGCCATCGTATTCTTTATTGTCGCCATCGCGGAAGCAAAAACGGTTGTTGGAGTGGCAGATGCTGTTATAAATTTTTTCTACCTCTTTGGCTCCCCATTTTTCCTTAATGACCGCCTTAATCCCCGTTTTGATTTCTTCAATCAGGTCAGTACGGCTTTTGGCGATAAGGAAATTGGCACGGTATTTGAACGCTCCTTGACCACTGACTTGCGTAGGTTCAAATAATTCAGGAAAAGCCAGACGTACGTTGTTTAATTTAATTTTCATCACGTTACCTTTTAATTAGATGGATTTATCAGCGAGTGCCGCTTCGGTCACATCGTCAAAGTCGTTTAAGGGATTAATAACAAGGGCAGGGCGAGGGTCAGATTCCGGTGCGATAACGGGTTTCCCGTCTGCTCGCTCAATAAGTGCTTCCAGTTTTGCCCAGCGACTCGGTTTGTCTTTTTTAAGTAGTTTCTCAGCCTGTGGCGGACTAATAATTTTCTTGTGGTAGATTTGTTCCTGTTTAAGTTTGGCGGCTTTTAACAGCGTTTCGGCTTCACGTTCATCACACCAGGTGCGATTACCCTGTTTGCCGGTAACCAGTTTAAAGCCCGGTACCGATTACCCCGTATGTAATGCCTCAGCGACCCGATTTCGCAGGGCTTTACAAAAACTCTCTATCAAATCGATATGCGGGTAGAGTGTTGCCATTTGCCCAGGGGTTAGTAACGTAATACGTTTCGGCGCATCGCTTAATTGTGGTGCGAGCGGTTGGGTCAAATCGACAAAATCGCCTTTGACTTCATTATGGACAAATTGCGCCTGGGCAAAACACAATCCGCCTTTTGCTTTGCAGAACTGGCATTGCCTGATGCCCGGTGAAAAGGCACTATCCGGTAGCGCATCAAGCCCGTTGCGCTCGGCAAGGGTTACCATCTCCATGGCTTTTTGCGCCCTCAATCTGGCTAAGTCCCCAAAGTCTTTTAAGTCCTCAACCGATAGCGCCCATTCGGACAGATGGTTAAGTCTGGGCTGATGAATAAAAAGACGAACCGTGTTAAAATCATAAATAAGGTCAAACTGATGTAACGCCCCTAGCGCATAGAGCATAAGTTGCGCATTTTGCCTGGCATCGACTTTAACGCCTTTACCGTATTTCAGGTCATGGATTTGTAACTCATCCTCGCTGACAATAATCGCATCGGCGGTACCAAACGAATTCTCTACGTCAATGACGGCTGAAAAGTCAACTCGCTCCTCAACCTGTAAGATTTTCCCGTCCGCAAGCCTCCAGACGGTATCGATATAGGTCTGGACGTGCTCAATCATCTCCTCATCCACTTGTGGCGAGTTGGCTTTTAACAATGGATACGTGCCGATATAGTCTTTCGCATCAAATCCAGATGTTCGTCTACGCCCGTCACTAAACGGGTTTTGGCGCATTGTTAAGATACTTTCCGCTAACGCATGCGCCGCGCTTCCTTCTTCCGCAAACGGCGATGTTTTATCGGGTAAGGTGGCCTCGACTGCGAGACTAGCTGCGCATCTCATCCACCTATGCGCTGAGGAGGGAGAAAGTTTTGCATGTTCAGCCATCGCTACCCTCGGCATTATCATCGGCTAAAACGCGTTGGGCTTTCTCGATAAACTGAACCAGATTGTCATCGGTTACGTCACCCATCTTTTTAGCGTTGAATGAGGCGAGGATATCCAGCGCTTCATTGCGATATCCGCCTTTGACCAGTTGAGTAATGCAGGCCGAAGCCTCACTGCGAAGTGCCTTAAAATCAATCGATTTGACTTCTGCTGGGGTAGGCAATTCACGCAGTAATGACAAGGCAAATTCGCGACGATCGGTAATGCCAAAGAGATTATCCCAGTTAGCCAGTATTTTTAGGCATACGTCGAAGGTTTTGGCTTTAGGAAGAAATGTCACTTTAGGTAACCCGTTTAAGGCGCAATAAAGTGCATCAATTTGCCCGGTAACGCTATCTGCTTTTTCGGACGCAAAAGTCGCTTTGGCTTTAGCAACTTGCGTATTGTCAGGTTTAAGCGCTTTATCCCCAAACAAGACAGACAGGGCGACCACGTGACGCAAATCAAGTGATTCAATATCCACCGGTTCGGGCTTAGGCGCTACTTCAGGCGCTTCAATAATCGGCTCAATTGGTTTAACGGCTTTAGCAGGTTTCGTTTCGGTCTTTGGGGCTTGAACCTTTTTCTCGGCGACAACGGGGGCTGGTTTGTCTTCGGCTTTAGTGTGTGCTTTGACAACAGGCTCAGGTTCAATCGCTTCTTGAGGTTCAAAGGTAACCGATGGCGCAACAGGTTGTGGCTTAACATCCGGTGTGAAGGGTTTCGGCTTTTTCACCCCTGTCGGTTCATTTGGGTCACTGGGGTCATTTTCAGTATGTCCGACCAACTGACTGATTAACATTTTATGGGCTTCGGCCAGTTGATTGTGCGCCATGATCATTTGCGTGTGGTTTTCTGCCAGTCTTGCCAGCAGGGGGCTATTTGCGGTAAGCATTTTGCGTCGACCTCAACGATATACAGTGACAGGGAATTGGTGATTGCTATTACGTTTTAGCGCTTCTAATTTTTGTAAATAGCGTAAACGCCGGACGTTGTTGTTCATCGGAAATCGCTCCGATGACAGGATTTTTGCTTTTTGCATGGTGGTTTTTCCGATGGGATGGGTTAAATAGGGGATGCCTGATTATTTTGCCACTTCAGGCCGCAGTGGTTTCTCTTGTACCCCTACAGAGAGAAATTGGCTAAAATAATTTCACCCTTACAGAGTGAGATATTTTTATGTCAGAAGATAAAAACATTATTACTAAAATAACTGAGGTGTTAACAGACACGACTTCATCTGTTGGTCAGGCTTTTAGTGCTTGCCGGGCTATTCTCAGTATGAAAATCGATTATGAAGTCAAATCAAAAACGATAGATTTATTAAATAAATTAGGTGCGGTATCCCAACAACAAATACTATTTCAAGAACTTTTGATGATGGCAAATAATCGCATCATTGAGCTTGAAAAAGAGGTTAATAACAAAGAGCAATGGTTGATTGAAAAATCTAATTATGAACTTTATCCCTCTAAACCGGGTACGGTAGTCTACCGTAGCAAAATACCTGAAAGTGCTGAGCAAAAACCTCACTATCTTTGTATTCATTGCTATGAGTCTGGCGTGAAATCGATACTTCAATATGCTGTCATTAAACCAGGTGATACTTCTCTTCACGATGCGCTTTTCCATTGTCATAGATGCAATGCCTATTATGATTTCCCTTATGAGTATGTTAGGGATTACAAGTGATCAACTATTTTATTGAGTTGCCTGATATTTCTGGCGCGTCAGGCTCGCCCCCTTTGTGGTTTACGACAACACACAAAACAGGTATATCAATAATGAGTGACTAGCCTGGTTGACGATTGGGAAGCCTGGTTACCGTATACATCATGAATTGGCAAACCCAAAATTCTTATTGTTTTTACCAGGATCTTTACTAGCTCTTTTTTCTAGCTCTTCTGTTTCAAGTGCAATAAAACCGTCTCTGATAGCCGATGCAAGTGCTTTCGCCCTGACATTATCGATAGCGCGATTTGAATCCATTTCTGCCTGTAATGCATACAGTAGCGCTTCGCTGGCTTTCTCTTGAGATTTTTCACTCAATTCTTCAAATTTCATCATTTCTCCTTGTATCTTGAAAACGGTTTAAAATAGTTACGATTAGATTTGGCAAGGTGCATGCAGCCCGATTCCTCCTTGTATCTTGAAAACGGTTTAAAATAGTTACGATTAGATTTGGCAAGGTGCATGCAGCCCGATTCCTCCTAGGGTTTTAAGCCCGTTAATTAGCGACCGGCGCATACACTGAGCCACTCATCTGAAACCCGAACAGTTGTCCGTACTCCATAACGCATTTGCAAGGATGGGTAATCATGAGTCAGCCAAATCCACTTTGTGTGGGTATTGATGTTTTTAAAGCAACGCTGGACATAGCAGCCAGCTGTGATATTGCACAGTTTACGGTCAGTAATGACTCTGACGGTTTTGATGCCATTATCGCCGAATTGAGAAAGCATTCGGTGGTGTTGGTTCTGATGGAGGCAACTGGCGGGCTTGAAGCTACTGTGGCCTGCTCGCTCCAGGCTGAAGGCTTTGACGTCACTGTGATCAATCCCAGACAATCCCGAGACTTTGCCCGCGCTATGGGCTATCTGGCAAAAACTGACCGTATTGATGCCAAAGTGCTTGCACAAATGGCAGAGGTTATTAATCGACATCCGGAGCGAGAGCGCTTTATCCGGACTCTGCCAAATGCAGAACGTCAGGTTCTTGCTGCGATGGTCGTACGCAGACGCCAGTTGATTACAATGTTGGTGGCAGAACGTAATAGGCTGTATACCGCACATCCACAGAATAGAAAAAGCATCAACATCATCATCAAGGCGCTGGAAGATGAACTTGCCAGAATCGATGAGGATATGAACAACCACATAAGGAACCACTTTAAGGATCTGGCCGCTAGGCTGAGCAGCATTAAAGGGGTTGGTACCATGACAGTTGCTGCGTTGTTGGCGGAGCTTCCCGAACTGGGCAGCCTCTCGAGGCGCGCTATTAGCGCGCTTGTAGGCGTTGCCCCCATAAACCGGGACTCGGGTACCATGCGTGGTCGGCGAACCATATTTGGCGGAAGGGACGGAGTCCGAACAGCACTTTATATGGCCGCGCTTGTAGCAACTCGCTTTAATCCGGTGATAAAAGCCTTTTACATGCGTCTGCTTGCAGCGGGAAAAGCCAAAAAAGTGGCGCTGGTCGCCTGTATGCGCAAGCTGCTGACTATCCTGAACGCGATGCTCAGAAAGAACGAAGAATGGAATGAGTCGTACCATCACGTTTCTCCATAATTTTAACGTTCAAGACAGTTGCTAAATACCAATCGGTTTTGGCGGTGTGTGCCGGAGGTATCCGGATTATATCTACAGCCATATTGGTAGTGCCCTGGTGTTGGTTTTTAACTTAATGGCTGTATTTTGGTTATTCACACACCCCAAAACCGACTGTTTGGCGCATCATCTTTCTTGCTCTGACGCTACAGGGAAATATTTATCCAAGAATGTTTGTAGTAAAGCGAGGAGTTTTTCAGCCTTGGCTTCCCATCTACCAATAAAAAAACTCAAATCAGTATTTTGAACTACACCAAGATAAAAAACGATTGGGAGAGCAAGAATTATAAATAAAAACCTAATCGAAATATTGATATATCTGAGCATTTTGTTCACCGTAAAAAGGGCTAAAGCGCGGTGCTTGTTAACGTAATTTATTCATTGCCTGCTTTTAACCACGTCAGGCGAGGTGGTATCCTTATGGTTCGATTAACTTATAAGGAAAAAGTAATGTCCAATAAAAATGAAAAATTTGTATGCTATAAATACGATGCTCGCGCTTTAGCGGTCGAATACCTTAGACGTTGTGATAAAAAATTTACCCCTGAAGAATATCTTATTGAAGTTCTTAAACTAGAAGATGTTTATCAAAAAATTATTGAGGATGCTGGCAGCAAGAAGTCTTTAGCTATTTGGAAGAAGCTAGGCCAGAAAGATTAAAAACCATTCCAACTACTATCGCCTCGGCGGTAGTTTTTGCAGCATTAATAACGTCTTCTTTTTCTGCACCGTTTTTCACTAAATGTGTCACAACGTCTAAAACAGCTTGCTCCACCGTATCCATACAGTGATGAACAATTTCTTTATCAATTTCTTTCCCGTCAATAATCACGGTTTTCCTACTTAACTGTTCGTTATCCATGTTTGACCTCTTAATTTAATGTAATTTAGCGTTTAACTGTCGTCACCCACCATAGGCCACTTCGCAAAATGACCTATAATTAGTGTTTTTTGCGTTTGCATTTCTTTTTCTGTCAGTGTTGCCCTTTCACGACCATTTTTATCAAATGGGGCTAATCTTCTCGCCAACCGGATCGCGTTTGACGGTACATCGCATTTTATGCGCAGGGGTCTATACAGAAAAATCTGTGCGGTTCCGACTTTCTAAATTGTTAAAGAGCGGGTGATAGTTCTATCTGTTAGTATTTTAAATATACTATATAAATAGTATTTGTAAACATATAAAAGTGTATGTTTGTGTATGTGATTGTTATTTATTAAAAAGTTTTTGATTTTTTTACTTATTTGATAGTAATGCAGAAGGGGTTTAAGCTATCTAGAGGAATATTAAGGGAATAATAGTTAGTAGAGAGTTCAAATATGAACTCTCTATTGGTTGCAATGGTTAGCGTTTTCTACGATAAATACGGTGTTCAACCATTACACCGACTATATGCATGTTATGTTCGGATGCTCGCAATATTGGATAATCGGTATTTAAAGGCACTAACTCAAAATCATTGACTCCAACACCTAGTGGTCTAAATTTTTTGAATGTTCCTGCGTTATTACTATTTTTTGCGAAGACAAATTCACCTGGGGTAGGTTTAATTGCTGTGTCTATAACAACCAGATCTCCTTCTTCAAATTCAGGTTTCATACTGTCTCCTTCAATATGTAAAGCAAATGAATTGTCACTAACGCTGTCATTGACCAGAGTATATTCATAATTATTTGTTTCGTCGGTAGTCAAATCTTTCTCCTTGTAACACGCGGCTTGCATGTAGTTGAGTAAAGGAATACTTTTGGAGTTAGATGTGATTTCTGCTAACGGTATTATGTTTTTACCATTTAAGAGCCATTCGGGATTACATTGCAGAGCTTTAGCTAATTCTAAAATATTTCTGGGTTTATGTGTTCTGCCATTCTCTATTGACTCTATCGATTGTTGACTAATACCTATTGAATTCGCTAGCTCTAATTGAGTTAACCCTAAAGCTTTGCGTCTTTGTTTCATTCTTGATGCTATAGTCATAATTTTCCCCAAAGTATAATTTTTTATTTATTTACTATTTATTAATACTAATTTTGTTGTATTTGACAAACACATTTATTGGTGATTGAATACTAATTAAGTAGTTATTAAACACTGTTAATGAGGTATTAACGTGACTTTAGGAAATAGGGTGAAAAATAGACGTAAAGCTTTAGGGTTAACTCAAAGCGTTCTGGCAAAACATGTTGGTTTATCCCAACAAGCTATAAATAAAATAGAAGATGATATTATTTGTCGTCCTCGTTTCATTTTAGAATTAGCTCATGTTCTTGAGTGTGATCCTGAATGGCTGCTTAAAGGTTCAGCTTCAAACACTAAGGCCAAATAACCCATGCAAATCAATTATTCCGTCGGGCGTAGTGTTACTGATCAGCGCCCGAGTCCTGCTGTTGCTGGCTCTTTTGCTGAGTATCAGCAGGCGATAAAAAAATTAACCAAACATATTAATATTAGTCCCTCCGATCCAAAAGCGGTTTTCGACAAAAAGAAAAAAGCGCTTAATTATATCTGGGGTGCGATGAAAAATGTCAAGAAAGGGCGTAATGCGCTTAATGCGGGTAACCGCAGCGTGTTATGGCTTGACATGGATGGTTGTGCCTTAGACGCGTGGGAAATGCTTACAGGCATTCTCGGATTTTATCAATGTTTTGCCTATACCACTGCCAGTCATGAACATCCCGTTGTGCAGGGTGAGCAACGCTGGCGTATTGGTTTTTTGTTATCTCGTGAGGTGACTGCCTCCGAATATGCACAACTAGGACCACGGATTGAGCAGGAGTTGATGGATTGTTTCGAATTGCTCAGTGATCTGGCGATCAAGTGGGATCGCTCTGTCTATGAGCCTTCGCATATGGTTTTTGCTCCTCATGAAGGCGCTAAGTACCAAAGTTTTGAAGGTACCGTGGTTGATGTGGATACGCTTTTAGCCTCCGATAATACGCCTGTTATTGAGCATATCGATGTGCCTAAATCCGATAATGACGATCTAACCCGTCTAGTCGATTTGCAAAATATTAATGATCAGACGTTCGAAGATTTACGTTCCGCACTATGGTATCCGAAAATGATAAACCAGGCGGAGAATTACCCTTCATGGGTGGATATGGGCAATCGCCTCGCCTGGTTTAAAGACACACCCTTTGAGGAGGAAGCTAAAAAGATGTGGCTTGATTGGTCTTCGGCCGCCGATAAAGGAAACTTATCCGCCGCAGAAGCCAAATGGCCTGAACTACGCGCCGAAAGAACAGGCTATCAAGCAATATTCAGTTTAGCGCAAAAAGCAGGATGGGTAAATCCCGGGGCAGCGCGATTGAAAACGGGGGTTGCCAGTGAGATTGAATTACCTGTATCGCAACCGCATTTAGGCGGTTACGGAACCCCTGGAAAATTTATTGTTGAGGGGCTTATTCCTGTGGGTGTGACGGCGATTTATGGCGCTTCTTCTACCTTTAAATCCTATACCGCCTTGTCTATTAGCTTGCGCGTTGCCCTGATGAAACACCGTTGGGCGGGAAGGAACATAAAGGGCGGTTCTGTTCTCTATATTGCCGCAGAAGGTGGAAGCTCGATTTCGCCACGGGTAGGCGCATGGGCAGATAAATATAATAATGGTAACCCTATCAAAAACTTTTACACGTTACCGCGTGCGGTTGATTTAGCAGAGCCAAAGGTGGTTAATGGTGTATTGAAAGAAATTAAGCGTATAAAAGATGTAACCGGAGAGCCGGTACGTATGGTTGTGGTGGATACGTTATCGCAGTCGATGAACTCCGGTGATGAAAATAGTGCTGGGGATATGGCTAAATTTCTGGCGGGCGCAACCAGAGTTGCTTCAGAAATTGAAGCAGCGGTAGTTTTCATCCACCACACAGGGAAAGACAGTAATAAAGGGATGCGTGGCTCTTCTGCGGCTTTTGCAAACGTCGACTCGGTTATTAAGGTAGAGCGAGTGGGTGAGTCCGTTAACCTTATCAATGAGAAACAGCGTACTGGCCCCACCCAACCGACTAAAAGCTATCACGTCCCTACGGTACCACTACCCGATTACGTTATTGAGCAAAACGAAAGCGTTAATAACGACTATACCAGTACAGAAGGAGAGATCTACGAGCCGGTACGTTTAACAACCGAACGTGTGTTTGAAGATGTTCCTTTCGCTGAAATTATCACCACTTTTGATGATGAAAGCAAGCCCACAAAGCGTGATACACATGAAGCTTGGGTTTGGGAGCAATTAGACAGTGCAGGCGGACGTATTGAACGGGCAGTACTACGAGAAAGATGGAAAGATTTAGGTATGGAATCAAATATTCTGCGAACGGTTATCTCAAGAATGAAAAAGTCGCAAGGTGTTTCTGAGTCGTCTGATGGCATTATTTATGATTCGATACTAGCACTCGAACGTGAAAACGACCAAAAAGATGAGCGGAAAAATTTTCACAGTTTGCAAGAAAAACAAAAAAGCCAAAATCAACCAAGAGAAGAGATTATATAAATATGCAATTATTATACATAGATATGCAATTTTTAAGGTTAATTGGAAGTAAGGCGCAACATGAAGCGCAACAAAGCGCAACAAAAAATAATATCATTGATTTTAAAAGGTTTTTTAGCGCAACAAAGCGCAACATGACGGCTAGCGAGAAGGCGCAACACAAAACCCCTCACCCCCTATAGGGGGTGAGGGGTTTTGTTGCGCCCGAGCCGTTGCGGTTTTATTCAGTTCAAATGAATATGCAAAACCTGAAATGCCTGAATTGAAGTTTAAACGCGAGCGGCAAAAACATTCCCGTTCACAACAGGAGCGACAAAGATCATGAGCAGAGACATCGAGAAAATACTACTCCACTGGGGCGGTTGGTGTACGGGTGATCCGTACGCATCGGTGAGCTGGTTGCCGGTGGCATCGGGCTTTAACCGCTTCATGCCGTTTACCGGGGCAAATCGTTTATCATGCAGTGATGCAGATGGGTTAGTGATTGATGTGTGCGTCAGTCGCCTTAACACGGTGGGGATGGCGAGAGAGCTGAATTACATCGAGGATTATTATATCCGTGGGATATCCAAGCGTGCTATCGCGCGAAAGTTTGCGGTACGAGAGGATGAGGTGCGAAAAAGAATGCAAATTGCGGAAGGCTTTATTTTGGGATGCTTAGAAACCCTTGATATTCAATTAGATATCGATGTATTGTACAAATATCATACAAACAGTTATCAAACACTGGTGCGGCCGCAAAAGGTATGCTAAAGTGCCCATGATGAATTTTTGCGTCCAGCCGAAATGTACGCTGATAAATAAAACCTCAATTAAGTATTTTTTGCTCACCTCGCTTTTGCGAGGTTTTCTTTTTTGTGGGGTGGGGATGAACAAACTTCCAAGTGATTATTTCCTTGATGTGGATGATGACCTATTGGCATTTCTTGAAAAACAAGGTGAGGAGTGCGCTAAAGAAATTTACAAGTCGAATACGGTTAATATTGAAAACGCGTATAAATTGCTAAACATTTTGATAGTAGGCATTGGCTCCGCTTTCTTGCTCTTAACGCAAAAGCCAATTTTTGCGTATTTAACGATGGGTTTAGCTACCTTCCTGATGTGTTGGGTGCTCTGTGCAGGGTATCTGGTCTTGTTCTGCTTACGACCAAATATTAGAGGTGCTGTGTTTACTTCGCCAAACAGATTGTATACGCAACCTTACAAAGCCATTTGTGATACCGATTATAAAAATTTAGAAATCAAAGGGTTCAAAGCGCAAAGAAAACCCTTAACGCTCATACGGCGTTACCGGCTAATTGATTTATGTGCTACCGCGGATGAATTGATTGATATTAACATCAAAATTAGAAAACATTTAAATAGAGTGAGGATCGCAACAATCCTCACTCCAATATTATCAATGACAATATCTGCAATTACTTATTACTTTTTTTGATATTTTTCGCTGAATCCCCGACAACCATACGTTTTGTTGTGAAGTCTTTAGCACCTTGTTCTGGCGTGGTTTTTCCGGCGTTAGAAGATTGGGTGTTGTTTTCACTTGGTGATTGTTTTTGGTCAGACATAATTTTCCTTATTTTGACATTGGTTTATTTGACGATTTAACAATATCAAATACGGATATGTGCCGCCAGTCGCTTAACTGGCTTTATTTCGCTTTGGCATTTACGCCACCGCAATACTGACAAATCTAATAATCGAAACGAGTAAGGCGGTTGGCTCCCCTGTTTAATCCAAGCAATGGAACCCTCAACAAGGAGGGTATATGCGCATGCCTGAAAAATACTCAACCCCAACGGCCTATCTCTGGGGCATTATGACGACCATTTTAGGTTTTTTTACCCTTGAGCAGTGGGTGGCTATTGTCGGTATTGTCTGCACGATAGGGACATTTTTAATCAACGTGTACTACCGCAAAAAGGAGTACAAACTCAAGGAGCGTCAGTATGAAAATACCGAAAAAAATAGTGATGGCAACGGGCGGTAGTGCGTTGTTTTTGGCCTCAAGCATAATAACGCATTTTGAAGGGTTGAGACTTAAGCCCTATTTCGATGGGGGTGGTGTGCTTTCCGTCTGTTACGGGCACACAGGCAACGAGATTGAGCCTAACCGGACGTACACGCAAGAAGAGTGTGATAAGTGGCTTAATGACGATTTAAACGCGGTTAAGCGTTACGTTGACCCGTTGATTAAGGTCAGTATCAATACGCTCACTCAGGCAGCCCTTTACTCATTTGCCTACAACGTGGGCGTAGGAAATTTCGCTAAATCGACGTTACTCAAAAAGCTCAACGCTGATGACCGAAAGGGAGCATGTGATGAGATGAAACGATGGGTTTATGTGAAAGGCGAAGTCTGGAAAGGACTAATGACCCGTCGAGAAATAGAGAGCGTAATATGTTATGGCGACCTTACGCATTTGTCGTAGTGATTATTGCAGGATTAATCTTATGGGCATCTTGGTTGTTGACATCCTTAAACGAAGTCAGGGCATTAAATAAAAAACTCACTGTTGACCTCAATAAACAGGTAGCCATCACGACTAATGCTTTTCAGTCAATAAGGGTAATCAATGATATTGCACGAATTAATAGTGAAACCCGTCAGCGTAAAGCGGTTGACTCTGAAGCAACACAAGCAGCAATTAAAACGCATGTCGCCAATTGGGATTGTGCCAATCGCATTATCCCTAATGGTGCTGTTGTCGAGTTGCAGCAGCACACAAATCGAATACGTTCAGATTCCTCACATTCCGATACCCTCTCACCTACTCGCTGACTGCTTGCCGCCAGCGATTGCGGGTATGATGACATGGCGTGATAGCCTGATACTCAATGAGCAGTTACTGACAGTGATTGAACAGTGTAATCTTGACAAACAGGCAATAAAGCGAATTGAAGAGCAGAGAAATGATAGTTGAGAACGATAAGCAGACAGAATATTTACAGCAGTACATCAAAACACAGTGTCAATAAATCAGTAAACGTGTTTTCGATTGAAATTAACCAGAATAAATTATATTAACTTAGTAGGAGGGGTAACCAATGGCGGCATTATCTCCAGAGGTTAAGGCCTTCATCGTGCAGTCGTTAGCCTGTTTCGATAGCCCAACTCAGGTGCTCAAACAGGTGAAACTGGAATTTGGATTAACGCTCACCGTACAACAGGTCTCTTCCTATGACCCCACAAAAGCGATTGGAAAAAGCCTTGGTCAAAAATGGGTTGATCTCTTTCACTTCACGCGAGAGCGATTCAAAAAAGAGATTAGTGATATTCCTATTGCCAATAAAGCGTATCGACTGCGTGTGTTAAACCGTATGGCGATTCGAACAGAGTCGATGGATAATTTTTTACTCACGGCGCAAATGATAGAGCAAGCAGCTAAAGAATGTGGTGACGCGTATACCAATAAACAGAAAATAGAACATTCAGGAACTTCACATAATCAGGTTGAATTAATCACGCATGAGATGACCCCCGAACAGGCGGCAGAAGCCTATAAAAAATTGATGGGGTAAAGGGCTAAAAATCGCTTACTTATTTTTACTAGAAATAATATTTAGATAAATATTATGTATTAATATCAATATACTACGTTAATTAATTTCCTGTTTTTATTTTTTATGTACGCAGTTATGTGCGATATATTTTTTTGACTCGCTTTTTTCTGGACAAATCCCTATGCCATTACCGTTCCCTTTTGACTTTAAAAAGCCGGATTATGTCCAGGTGTTTAAGTGGCGCGCGGAGCGACTACAACGTCTTCGGGAGCAGCCGGAAAGTTTTGAACTATTAACCCGATTTTACAAGGATAATCCCGCGCAGTTTATTATCGACTGGGGCATGACAACAGATCCGCGCAATATTGATTATGGACTACCGGTGACTATTCCTTTTTTGCTGTTCCCGAAACAGGAAGCCTGGATTGACTGGATAATGACCCGCTGGCGTGGGCGTGAAAATGGCATTACCGAAAAAAGCCGCGAAATGGGCTTAAGCTGGACGTCAATTGCGTTAGCCTGTGCGTTATGTCTCTTCAACAAGGAAATGGTGATTGGCTTTGGCTCCCGCAAAGAAGAGTACGTTGACAGCACCGGTGATCCGAAAGCGCTATTTTGGAAAGCGCGCAAGTTTGTGGAATCGTTACCTCAAGAGTTTAGGGGCGGTTGGGAAGCGAAAAAACACGCCCCCTACATGCGGGTCAATTTCCCAAACACAGGTGCCATTATCAAGGGTGAAGCAGGGGACAATATCGGACGGGGTGACCGCACGACACTCTATTTCGTCGATGAGGCTGCCTTTTTATCTCGTCCATTATTGATTGATGCTGCCTTATCGCAAACCACCCGTTGCCGCATTGATTTGAGCTCGGTCAACGGCATGGCCAATCCGTTTGCCCAAAAACGCCATAGTGGCCGTATTCCAGTATTTACTTTTCATTGGCGCAGTGACCCGCGTAAAGACGAAGAATGGTACGAGAAAGAATGCCAGAAAATTGATAATCCGGTCATTGTGGCGCAAGAGCTGGATTTGAACTATCAGGCGTCGGTTGAAGGTGTCTTAATTCCGGCCGAATGGGTACAGGCAGCAATTGATGCCCACACGAAACTTGGCATTAACCCAACCGGTATCCGCCTGGGCGCCTTTGATGTGGCGGATGAGGGCAGAGACAAGAACGCCTTTTCTTGGCGTCACGGCTTTTTACTTGAAGGTATTGAGGAATGGTCGGGAAAAGGCAGTGATATTTTTGGCAGCGTTGAGACCGTTTTTCAGTTAGCCGATAAGTATCAGCTAGAGAGCTTTCGCTTTGATGAAGATGGATTAGGGGCAGGTGTGCGAGGGGACGCTAGAATTATCAATGACCAGCGTAGACAAAAAAGCGCCGTACGTATTGACGCCGTGCCGTTTCGCGGCAGTGGCGGGGTGTTTGACCCAGACAAAGAAGCGATCGCCGGATTTGACGGCCAGAATGCGCGATTAAACAAGGATTTTTTTGCCAATGCCAAAGCGCAAAGTTGGTGGCATTTACGCAAACGCTTCCAAAATGTTTACCGAGCGGTAGTCGAAAAACAACCCTTCAAACCGGATGAACTGATTGCCATTAATGGCGCAATGCGACTCAAAGACAAACTCATCGTTGAATTATCGCAGCCAACCTATTCCATTAACGCGGTGGGAAAAATCGTAATAGATAAACAACCCGATGGGACAAAGTCACCCAATCTAGCCGATTCAGTGATGATCAACTTTGCCCCAATGAACACGGCACTTGAAATCTGGACACTACTGGGTAGAAGCGCATGACAAAAAAGAAAAAATCACACTCTCAAAAAACGGCTGACGGGTATGAGAATTTTACCGCCCGTGTCGGGATGCAAACCCCCAATCAACATGCGGATTCAACTTATCGCCCTGACTGGACAAGTCGAAACCGGTTATTACTCGAATATGCTTATCGCTCATCGTGGATCATTGGTGCGGCGGTCGATACCGTCGCCGACGATATGACACGAAAAGGCGTGCGTATCACCTCACAAATGGAGTCGAGCGACAAAGGGGAAATCGAATCTTTATTTGATGAACTGGAAATCTGGGAGAGTCTCAATAACGCGATCAAGTGGTCACGGCTTTACGGCGGCGCATTAGGGCTTATTATGATAGAAGGGCAAGCGCCTTTTACACCATTACGTATCGAGACGATAGGACAAGGTAAATTCAAAGGTATTTTACCGCTTGACCGTTGGCAGGTTAACCCGGATTTGAATCGTCGTATCAAAACGTTAAGCAAGGACCTAGGTAGACCAGAATTCTACGACATTGTGACCGTTGAGAACGGCATTCCCGCCTGGAAAGTGCATCATAGTCGATTAATCCGTTTTGATGGGGTGACACTCCCTTACCAGCAAGCCATACGAATCGCTGATGAAGCACATGGACATGATACGTCAGTACCAGAGCAACGAAGGGATGACGCTCATGGATACGGACGATGACTTTGAAACGCATAGCTATTCGTTTTCAGGATTAGATAACGTGCTGGCGCGGTTTGCTGAACAGATTAGCGGAGCGACAGGTATTCCCTTAGTCCGGCTGTTTGGTCAATCCCCGTCAGGGTTCAATACTGGCGATGCCGATTTAGCCAATTACTACGACAATATCGCCACGCAACAATCAAGGCGATTAAAGCAACCGTTAAGGAAGCTATTTGAGATAGCGCATCAATCGGCATTAGGTAAACCCTTACCCGATGATTTTAGTTTTGCGTTTAATCCCCTTTGGCAAATGTCAGACATGGATAAGTCTACCGTCGCGGTTAACATGATTAATGCGCTCAATGCCGCGCAGGATGGCGGCATGCTGTCAATGAAAGCGGCCATGTCCTCGCTACGGGATTTGTCCGATGTTATCAGTATTGGCAGTACCATCACCGATGAGGATATCAATCATGCGGAAGACGAACCGCCGCCAAGGCTCAGTGCTGTCCACGCAGCGACGGTCAAAACGGGCGGAAACCCAATATCGAACGAGCCTGAGTAAGGTTGCCCGCGAAATTGGCGCTATTATCAACCAACGCTACGACGGTTCGAATGATTCAGTGCTGGACATTCAGCAAGCATTAGAGGATTACAGCGAACTTATCGAGAGTTGGGCAAGGCGGGTAGCGACAAAATTTGTCGACACGGTATCACAAGATAACGCGAAATTGTGGCAACAAAATAGCCATGAAATGAGCGGGGAACTCAAACAGTTAATTGCTCAAGCACCCGTGGGGCATGTCATGCAGTCTATTGTCCATGAGCAAATCAAGTACATTAAATCGCTGCCAATGGATGCCGCTGATAGAGTCTACGATATCCAAAACAGAGCGATTGAAGCGGTAGTGAACGGCGAAAGACCTGAACATTTTACCACAATGATAGCGCAATCCGGTCAGGTGGCGGCATCGCGGGCAAAGATGCTAGCCCGTACCGAACTAGGCCGAGCAACGCAAGCCTTAACTCAAGCGAGAGCATTGGCAATTGGCTCAACCGGCTATATTTGGCGTACCGCCCATGATGGTGATGTAAGGCCATCACACAAAAAACTGGAAGGTCAATTTATCGATTGGCACAACCCACCTACCCTGGATGGTATGACAGGGCACGCGGGCGCATTACCCAATTGCCGTTGCTACTGTGAAGTCTCTTTTTCTGACAGATAAAACCCATGAAATATTATTTTGAAACCCGTCTTGGTAACACCCGTTACCAGATGGCGGACGGCTCGCTATTGTGTAAAAACGTACCGATTGCCCGAACGGGCACGCAGGTTTATTCCGCCTTGGATTTGCCGAAGGTCAAACCGGATAGCCGCGGACAAATCCTGGTAGAAAGAGAGGAAAGTGACGTCTTTCGTCCCGAAACGCTGGCCTCGTTTGAAGGGATGAGTGTCACACTACTGCATCCCGAAGATGAAGAAGGCAATGTCATTTTTGTTGATATCGACAATTGGCGCGATTTGGCGCAGGGGCATGTACAAAATGTGAGGCGCGGAGAAGGTGAACAGGCGGATTTGATAATCGCGGATTTAATTATCAAAGATGCGCTCGCAATCGAGGAAATTAACAACGGCAACGACGAAGTCTCGTGTGGCTATGATGCGCAATACGAACAGATTGCGCCTGGCATCGCACGTCAGTATGAAATCGTTGGCAATCATGTCGCTCTGGTACCTAAAGGCAGAGCGGGAATACGATGTGCAATTGGAGACAGTATGTCAAACAAAACACAAACCTGGTTCAAACGGCTGCTAAGTGCCCATCGCACGAAAGACGCCGTGGCAATGGAATCAGTCCTAAATAATCCGCCTGAATCCCTCACCGGTGATGAAGGCACCGGCGAGTTACCGAAGGCGATTAATATTACTATCAGCCCTCAAACCCCGATGCCAGCCGAAAAACCCGAAGTCGAGACCCGTGATGAGGGGGTACCGGATTACATTCAGGCTATTTTGACCCGGTTAGATGCTCTTGAGGGTAAAACCGCTGATAGTGGCGATAAACCGGAGGATAAAACAGCCGGTACCGTTGATGACGAGGAAAAAAACGAAAAGGCAGAAACCATTACCGGCGATGCGGCATATAAAGCAGAGTTGATTATGCCAGGGGTAGCCCTTTCAACACCGGTAAAACCCACGGCCTTTAAACGTCAGGTGTTAGCCAATGCAGACCAAACTATTGTGCGCTCTATTGTGGGAGATGCAGAAATTAACCGATTACCTAAGCGCACGGTGGATATGGCGTTTAATGCGGTCGCAGAACTTTCGAAAAACCGCAATACCGCCAATACCCCCACTATCGATTCAATCCGAAAATCCGGCAATACTATCGCCGATTTAAACAAGGCAAATGCCGAATTTTGGGCAACACGAGGGAAATAAAAATGATGAAACCTTATCTTTATCGGATGCCAGTGGGTATCGCCGGTGCTATCTCACGCTATCGGGATTTGACCACTGAACCTGTCTTATTGAAATCTAAAGACGGTTTTCCCGCCTATGGATTAGCCGGGAAATATGACGGCGATTATTTTGTGCCGCTTGCCGAAGGTGATACCGCTGATGTTATCAAAGGCATCTATATTCGCCCTTATCCAACAACGCAAACGCAAGATTTTATTCAACAAGTCGGGAAAGATAAAAATTTCACCGGTGATGCGCTAAAGCGAGGCTATGTGATGGTGAATGTGGGTGTGGATAGCGAACAGGTTAAAAAAGGTGCCAAGGTCTATGTGCGAGTGGCAGGGGCAACGGATAAAAGCCCACTGGGTGCTATTTTAATTGCTGAAGAAAAAACGGGGTCAGGGGCGTCAGAAAACATAAATACCGTGATATTGGCTAATGCGGAATTCACCGGACACGGTGATGCTGACGGCAACGTTGAAATATCGTACAAAATTTAAGGAATAACCCATGTTAACATTTGACCAGCGTACGATTGACTCAACCGGCGCTTTTTTGATTGGTGAGCTTGAGCGTTTAGACCAGACGATTAATCTCCCTTTGGTGCAATATACCTATAGTCGTGATATTCAGTTACGAGAAGATGTTTCAATTGCGGATGATATTTCAAGTTTTACCCGTACCGGATTTGCCGCCGCAGGGACAGGCGCCAATCCAAACGGTAAAAACTGGATAGGGAAGGATTCTACCGCGATCGCCGGCGTGAATATCGATATTCAAAAAGAAGGGTTCCCACTGCAACTTTGGGGGATGGAGCTTGGCTGGACGGTCGTCGAACTTGAAGCCGCAAGACAAATTGGTCGTCCGGTAGATTCGCAAAAATATGACGGTATGCGTCTGAAATGGAATATGGACATTGACGAGCAAGTCTATATTGGTGACACCGCAATGAATGTAAAAGGGTTGCTCAATCTTGATAATATCAAGACCAATAACGCTGCCAAAAAGTGGAGCGAATCAACCGCCGATGAAATTCGCGACAGCATCAATAAAATATTAAGCGATGCGTGGGCAGCATCGGCGTACTCGATGGTTCCCACAGATTTACTTATTCCACCTGAACAATTTGCATTGTTATCCACTATTTTGGTGTCTAGTGCGGGTAACCAGTCCTTACTGACTTACCTGAAAACCAATACCATTGCGTATCATCAAAACGGTATCCCGCTGAATATCCGGGCGGTAAAATGGTTAAAAGGCCGTGGGGTAGGTAATAAAGATAGAATGGTGGCCTATACCAACGAAAAGCAATATGTACGCTTTCCGATGGTGCCACTACAAAGTATTCCCATTCAATACCGCGGATTGTATCAACTGACCACCTATTATGGTCGTCTAGGTGCCGTCGAGCCCGTTTATCGGGAAACGCTAGCTTACTGTGATGGCATTTAAGTCCCTATATGAGGCTTTCTTTTTGGAGTCTATTTATGCGGATTCAAGTACACACACCCTTTACTCTTACCCATGAATCCGGCGAGCGAACCCATTTATGATGTCGGTATTCACGACGTAAGCAAAAGCACGGCA
This sequence comes from Arsenophonus endosymbiont of Crataerina pallida, assembly GCF_964020125.1. NCBI lineage: Bacteria > Pseudomonadati > Pseudomonadota > Gammaproteobacteria > Enterobacterales > Morganellaceae > Arsenophonus > Arsenophonus endosymbiont of Crataerina pallida. Next base: position 2,959,291 of record NZ_OZ026540.1, read on the forward strand.
GAACATTGGTTTACCGAGGCGCATAGCATTGTGCTTACTCCCGTTAAAGCGTTAACCAAAGAAAACGGGCATACCAAGAAAAAAGCGAAGGGAAAAAAGGAAACTGAAAATAAAGAGGATATCGATGCGTCAACGGAACAAAAACCTGCCAACGGTACAACAATTTCGCAATGATTTTTCCCCGTTTAACGATGAGGTTAAATTTCCAGATGCGCAAATTCAGTTTCGTTTAAATTTAGCCGACAAATTCCTCAGTGAAAATGTGTCCGGTAGTGATGTTTTTCCTTACTGGGTGGGGTTATTTGTCGCGCATTACCTCACGCTTTATGCCATGGATTCGCGTTATTTACAGGCGGGCGGTGTTGGCGGTTCAAGTTCAGGGGTGGCAACATCCAAGTCGGTTGATAAGGTCAGCGTCAGTTACGATAACAGCATGACGCTAAACCCCAATGCCGGATTTTGGAATAACACCCGTTTTGGTGCGGAGTTTTACCAATGGGTGCTTATGTTTGGGGCTGGAGGCCGGCAATTATGAAAAGTGGCGTCACCTTACGTATTGACAACACGGGTAAATTGTTTGATGCCCTCGTTCAACTTGGTAAAAAAGAGGTACTGGTCGGTATTCCGGCTGAAAAGGGTGAACGCGAGGATATTCCCTTTAGCAATGCAGCGATTGGTTATCTCAACGAGTTTGGCTCACCGGCTAAAAACATTCCGGCAAGGCCACATTTAATACCGGGTATTCGTTCAGTGGAAACTAAAACCACCGCTGAATTGAAATCTGCCGCTAAAGCCATTTTGGATGATCAGCCGGATAAAGCAGAGCAAGCGTTAAATCGAGCAGGTCAGATCGCCGTTCAAGGCGTGCAAGCCGTCATTACTCAAAGCAAATTTGTGCCACTGGCGGACAGTACATTAGCTGCCAGAGCACGACGAGGACGTAAAGGCGCAGCGAAAGAGCTTGAGAATCGAAAAACCGGTTTACCGCCGGATAATACTAACGCGAGACCGCTGATTGACACCGGTATCTATCGTCGTTCAATTACCTATGTTGTGAGAAAGAAAAATGCCAATGCTTGATGTAACCGATGTGCTTTTTGATCCGGATTTTTGCGATACCTCGCTCACTTACACACGACGGGAAATTTTGATTGATGATGAAGGTATTACTTCGACAAAAGAAAGTACGTATCCTATTTCAGGTGTAGTAACGGTGGATAGTTCAATTGAGGCACAAATAAGAACGTCTGGTCAACTGGTCAGTGGTCGAATATTGGTGGTGACCACCACCCGATTAATAGCCGGTGAAACCCATCATATTGGCGATATTGTCACCTATCAGGGGCGCAAATATCTGGTCAAATCCGTCGATCCTTACACCGCTTATGGTGCGGGATTTGTGCAGGCGCATTGTGAACTGATGCCGTTTGACGGAGGCATCGCTCATGAGCAATAACAGCAGTACGGAGGCTGGATGGCTAACGCCCTTTGATGATAATGCCCTGTATAATGAAGGCTTAAATCGTCTGTTAAGTCGTTGGGTTGGTGGCGTATCGGGGTTGCCCGCAAAACAGGTATTACCGCGTTGGCAGTCAAAGCCCGCGCCATTGCCATCCCCTGATACTAACTGGTGTGCCTTCGGTATCATTGATATTACCAGTGAGCCAAATCCCGCTTTGGTAAAACAAAGCGATGAATCGAGCGAACTTTGGCAGTACGAAACCTTAACCTGTATGGCTTCTTTCTACGGAAGAGAAGGTATGGTTTACGCCGCCCGATTTCGGGATGGCATTATGCTCAGTCAAAATAACGCCGAACTGAATAAGTCCAATCTTACCCTCGGTAGCCACAGCCAAATTACCGCGTTTCCTGAGCTTATCAACAATCAGTGGGTGAACCGGTTTGATATAACCGTTCATCTACGTCGCAAAGTGGTGCGTCGCTATCACATAAAATCAGTGACAGATGCCCACGTCACGTTTTTGGGAGACAAATAATGTCAACAGGTTTACCCGTTTCAAGGGTGGTTAAGGTCACGCTTGATATGTCACCGCGTGCCGCAAGTCGCCGTAATTTTGGTTCACTACTCATTTTAGGTGATTCACCCGTTATCGATCCGCTTGAGCGATTACGGGCGTATTCCAATATTGAGGAAGTCGCCAATGATTTTGGTACAACCGCACCCGAGTATCAGGCGGCTTCACTCTATTACCAGCAGTCACCAAAACCCGTCGATTTATACGTGGGACGCTGGGTAAAAGCAGCCTCACCCGCATTATTGCGCGGTGGCATTTTGTCCGAAGAAGAGACAAAAATTAACAATTTTAAGGCGATTACCGATGGCGCGATGAATATCAGTGTAAACGGAAGAACGGTTAAGTTAAGTGCCATTGATTTTTCGCAAGAAACCAATTTAAACGGTGTTGCCGCCCGAATTGGTGAAAAAATGAGCACGTCTACAATAACGTGGAATAATAACGATAGTCGATTTGTGATGACATCGAATACGGCAGGTAAAACAAGCGCAGTGGGTTTTGCTTCCGCACCGGAATCAGGTACCGATTTATCGGCGTTGTTGAAACTAACCCAAGAGAGTGGCGCAACCCCTGTTTTAGGTATGGACGGTGAAACTATCGTTGATGCGGTTTCAACATTGGCGGATTTTTCGAGCGGCTGGTATGGACTGGTGGTAACCGCTGCGCTTTCTACCGATGAAGTGAAAGGTATCGCCAACTTTATTGGCGCGGCCGGAAGTTCCCGCGTTTTTGGGTTTACCACCCAAGATACCGCCGTACTGGATAGTACGAAAGCGGATGATATCGCTTCTGTTTTGAAAAAAGCGAAATATCAACGGGTCTTTACACAATATTCTTCATCAACCCCCTATGCAGCAGCCTCTGCTTTTGGACGGGCGTTTTCAGTGAATTTCAACGGCAATAACACCACGATCACCCTCAAATTCAAACAGGAACCGGGTGTTAAAGCGGAGACGTTGACTACGTCACAGGCGAATACGCTGGCGGCCAAAAACTGCAACGTGTTTGTCAATTACGATAACGACACCGCCATTATACAAGAAGGCGTGATGGCCAATGGTGATTTTTTCGATGAACGCCATGGGCTGGACTGGTTGCAAAACTTTGTGCAAACCAATCTGTATAATCTTTTGTATACCAGCCCCACCAAAGTCCCTCAAACGGAGCAAGGCAGCACGCAGCTTCTGACCAATGTTGAGCAATCGTTAGCGCAGGTGGTCACTAATGGGCTACTGGCACCGGGGGTATGGAACGGTGGCAGTATAGGTCAATTAACAAGCGGGGATACGCTCACCAAAGGATATTACGTTTATATTCAACCGCTGGCAGAGCAGGCGCAATCTGAGCGCGAAAAACGCAAGGCGCCGCCGATTCAGGTTGCCTGTAAGTTAGCGGGTGCCGTGCATTTCGCGGATGTCTTAATCACCATTGTTCGATAAGGAGAGAAAATGGCCGCTTATAGTTTTGCTGATGTTTCCGCCACGCTAACCGGCCCCACGGGGGTGATAGATTTGGGCGCTGGCTCGGCGAACTCGGAAGAAGGAATAGTGGTGACAATGACCGAAGCCAAAAACACCATGACCATTGGTGCTGATGGTGAAGGGATGCATACCCGACATGGCGGAAAATCCGGCACCGTTACGGTCAGTCTGATTAAAGCCTCACCGGTTAACAAAAAACTGATGATCGCCTATAACGCGCAAAGCGTGTCATCTACCCTTTGGGGTAATAACGTGATTGTGATCCGTAATCCGGTATCTGGCGATATGATCACCGCGCGCAGTTGTGCGTTTCAAAAAATACCGGATTTGCAAAATGCAAAAGAGGCGAATGTTTTAGCATGGGTCTTTGACTGCATTAAGATCGACGCCTTATTAGGAGAATTTTAGTGGAAATTGAAATTAACGGTCATGAATATCGAAGTCAAAAACTCAATGTGTTTGACCAGCTTAAGGTGACGCGAAAGTTATTGCCGGTGTTATCCGGTTTAACGGGTGAACTGCAAAAATTACAGCAAGGGGAAATGCCAATGGCAGCGGTGTTACCCATTATGGCAAATTCCATTGCCCAAATGAGCGATGAAGACTGTAACGCGATTTTGCACCCTTGTTTAGCCGTGGTTTCACGCAAAAATGCCAAGGCATGGACGCCGATTTTTCGCCAGGGCGAATTGATGTTTGATGATATTGACTTAAAAACCCTGCTTGAGATTGTGGCGCAGGTGATTGGAGATTCCCTCGGTAATTTTTTTCACGCACCCCAAGGCGACGAGACAGCCAGCCTCCTGTCGCAGGATTAACCCTGGATTCAATGCCGGATGGTAAAGACTTTTTACGCCTTCCTGTTAAGTATGGGTACATAAAATTCGACAAATTAAAAGATGGCTCAATCGATTTGGCAGATTTAGCAGAAATGAATGAGTGGATAGATATCGAACAGGATAACGAAGCGCGAATTGCGCGTTGGAGAAATCGCCATGGCGAATGCTGAAACGTTGCAAGATTTTCTCATCAGCTTAGGTTTTAAGGTTGATGACAGTGGCCTGCGAAAATTTCAGTCCGTTGTTACGGGGGTGAGTGCCAATGTTATCAAACTAGGTGCGTCGGTTGAGGGGGCAGCGCTTGCCGTCGTGGGATTTACCACACAAATTGCCGCCGGTCTTGATAAGATGTACTGGGCGTCACAGCGTACAGGCGCTAGTGTTAACGGTATGAAAGCATTAGGGTATGCCGCCAGTCTCACCGGCAGTAGCGCAGAAGCGGCAAGAGGTTCACTTGAAAATCTGGCACGATTTTTGAGAAACAGTCCGGGTGCTGAGGGGTTTTTAAATCGTCTTGGGGTGCAGACCCGTGATGCCAATGGCAATTTGCAGGATATGAGCGCTATTTTTACCCGTGTGGGGAATAAACTGGCCTCAATGCCCTATTACCGCGCCAATCAATATGCCCAACTGTTAGGCATTGATGAAAATACGCTAATGGCCATGCGTAGAGGGTTGAACAAATTTTCTGCTGATTACCAGCGTATGCTTAAACAAACCGGATTTAACGCAGACGTTGCTGCCAAACAGTCCAACCAGTTTATGACCTCGATGAAAGGATTGACCGGGTTATTTGGTATTTTACGCGATAAAGTCGGATCAAACCTAGCAGGGGGGTTGACTAAAGAGATAGACAATCTGCGCAAAAGACTGCTGGATAATTTTCCTAAAATTGAGAGAGTATTAACCCGTCTCATTAGTGGCATTATTCGAGCCGGTGAAATGGTGGGGCGCGTTATCTGGCGAATGAGTCAGGCGATCGAGCAGATTTTTGACTGGTGGCGCAATTTAGACGGAAAATCTAAAAAACTCATCACTACCTTTAGCGGATTGGCAGTGGCTATCTGGGGGCTCAATCGGGCATTCTTTGCTTCGCCCATCGGGATTATCACCGGTCTTATCGCGGCCTTATTGTTACTTTGGGAAGACTACCAGACGTGGAAAGAAGGTGGAAAATCCTTTATCAACTGGTCTAAGTGGGAAGGTGAAATCAACCAGGCAAAAGCGGCATTTAAATGGTTAGGTGAAAAATTAACGGGATTGGTTGACCTGGTGGGTGGATGGAAAAATGCACTTGAAATCTTAGCAATTTTTATTGCGGGCGCGTGGGTAAGTAAGGTATTGGGCGCTTTTAGTAAAATAGCGAAGTTACCTATCCCACCTTGGCTGAAATTGTGGAGTCTCTATGCGGGGTATCTGATTTCAGATAAAGATAATATTAGTGATAGCGCAAGCGCATCATGGGATTACAACACCCGTCAAGTCAAACGTGCGATCGGTAACGGTTTGCGTTTTTTTGGTATTGATAATGACTGGGCAAACAAAAATCAAGGCAGCAATATACCGGATAATATCGCTGATGTGCCTACCGGCGATATTCCACGGGGTATTCGTAATAACAATCCGGGTAATTTGAATTTTGTTGGACAACGCGGTGCAGTACGTGAATCACCTAACGGAAGATTCGCCAAATTCAATACCGCATTTGAGGGCTTACAAGCACTTTCTTCACAGCTTAATCGCTACGCTGAAAGGGGATTAAATACCGTTGAAAAAATTATTAGCACCTGGGCTCCCGCCAGTGAAAATAATACTCGTGCCTACATTGATAAAATATCCGGTAAATTAGGGGTTTCCCCTGACACCGTGTTGAATCTGTCCAATCCGACGGTCATGACATCGCTCATGTCTGGCATCGTTGAGCACGAAAATGGCAGACAGCCGTATAGTCAGGCAATGCTCTATCATGCCGCAAATGCGGGTATGCGAAATAATATTGACCAGAATATCACGATCAATGTTGAAGGCGCATTAGACCCCCACGCTACCGCCAATGCGATTGCCGATAAACAAACGGGCGTTAACGCCAGACTGATTGGACAATTAACCCAGCGAGCCTACTGATGGATATCCTTTCTACGCTTTTTTCACAACGATCGCGCAAAATCGGTTTGCTGGTGCCGGATGTCATTATCTCAGAAAAACATCACGACACCCTTGAAATCACAGAACATCCGGTTGAACTGGGCGCGGAAATTGCCGATCACGCTTACAAACGTCCGGCGGAAGTGACCATGGAGGTGGGTTTTTCAAGTGGTGGATCTCTACTGGATTTTTGGGACACGGCAAAAGTGGCTATTCGCGCAGGGTTAAGCGCACCGGAAATCTACCAGCAAATTTTAGCGCTTCAAGCCAGCCGTCAACCGTTTGATGTCATAACAGGTAAGCGCAAGTATAAGAATATGCGCATTCGCGCTATCGAGGTGACCACGGATAAGCACACAGAAACCGTGTTGATGGCGATATTAACCTTGCGGGAGCTTAACATCACCCAAACTCAAACGGTTAATATCAAATCTACCGATGCAAAAAATATGCGGGAAGGGAATACAACAAGTGGCGTGAGTAATACCGGTATGAAAACGCCAAAACCCGTTGATAATCGCAGCCTATTACAGCGAGGAGCCGCATTTTTCAATGGAAATTAACGAAATACCGCTTACCCCCACCAACCAGCAATTTACGATTAAGCTATCTGATACTGTTTGGCAGTTTCGCCTTATCTGGCATGATAGTGCGGGCTGGGTGCTGGATATGCTCACGGTTGACAATCAACCGGTGATACAGGGTATTCCGCTGATCGTGGGTGAAAATCTACTGGCTCAATATAGTCACCTTATCAGTAAAGGAAATCTCGTTTTGCTATCAGATGAAGAAAGCGATATCAACGCGGATACGTTGGGCGCAACCGTAAAATTATACTGGATCACGGACTGATTGTTATGTCAAAAAACTGGATACGAAAATGCTCACTGATTGTTTCTGATAAAAACGGGGAAGGTATTGAGCTATCGGATTTTCGCGCCACGTTCAATATCACGTGGCCAGATACGCGTTACCCTCGTGCGGGGGTGTTTAAAGTCTGGAATCTGAGAAAAGAAACCGTCAGTCAAATTCAGGCGAAGGAGTTTGTTAACATTCAGCTCATGGCAGGCTATCAGGATAATACGGGTCTGATATTTACTGGAAAAATCCGCTACACGATTTCAGGTAGAGATAATCCTACTGACACGTTTGTTATTGTTCAGGCGATTGATTCTCATGAGGCCTATGACTACGCCACGCTAAATACTACCTTAAGCGCAGGGCATACTCAGGCAGAGCAACACAATACGTTACTGACAGGGCTTACCCCTTACGGGATTGTCAAAGGCGTGACGCCTGAGTTTGATAGTATCCGCTTTCCAAGGGGTAAAGTCCATTTTGGTATGGTTAGGGACGCCGCTGATAATCTGGCAGGGCAATGCCTTGCCTCGTGGCAATACATTAACGGCCAGCTCGTGATGGTGCCGGAGAAGAATTATATCCATGAAGCGATTGTCCTGAATAGCGCAACGGGCTTGATTGGCTTACCGCAACAAACGATTGAGGCGGGGGTGAATGTGCGTTGTTTGATTAACCCAAACATTCAAATCAATGGGCTTATTCGTCTTGACCAGGCGTTAATCTATCGCACGATGTTGCCCAACAGCGATATCGCTTTGGGGTACAGCAAGTTAAGCGAAAACGATGACGGCGGCTTACAGCAAACCCAAGGCGCTGTTTCACAACCGGCCAGTCTTTCCACCGATGGGGATTATATTGTGAAAAACATCACGTATTCCGGCGATACGCGCGGCAAGCCGTGGTATATGGATTTGGTGTGTATTGCCAAGGGATCAAATGACCGAATCGATATCAAGAAGGTGGGATGATGGCGATTTCCGTATCAGCGCGCACCGGCGACCAACAACAACTGCTTGAAGTCTTTCGCCATGCGATTTCGTCACAACTTCGCGTCGCGATGCCGGCTATTGTTCAATCCTTCGATGCCAGCAAAGTCACTTGTGTTGTACAACCAGCGATAAAGGGAGCCTTGACGGATACCAAAGGGAATAGCCAGTCGGTGAATTTGCCCCTGCTAGTTGATGTACCGGTTGTGTTCCCGCGCGGTGGCGGTGTCACAATGACCTTCCCCATTAAAAGCGGTGATGAGTGTCTGGTGGTGTTTGCAGATAGATGTATTGATTTTTGGTGGCAAAACGGCGGGATACAAGAAGCGATCGACCCCAGACAGCATGATTTATCAGATGCCTTCGCTTTCGTCGGTGTGCAATCACAAAAACAGAAGATAAGCCAAATTAGCACCGATGCAATGCAGTTAAGAAGTGACGATGGCGCAACCTATTTTGAAGTAAACCCGACAACGCAAAAAATGAAAATTGTCGCCCCTGGGGGGCTTGAAATTATCACACCGGAAGCTATTTTTTCGGAGAGAATTACCGTAAAAGGACTATTGAGTTGGCTAGGTGGCATGGTAGGTTCAACGGCCTCCGGTGTGGCTGCAAAAATCACCGGTGCGATTGAGTTTTTGGGCACATTGACCGCCAACGGCAAACGGATTGACGACACACATACCTACAAAGGTGTCAAAGCCGGTGGGGATAATTCAGGTGAGGTAAATTAAATGAAAGAAAGCGTTAATATTTTTTTCGGCGGTTCATATTTACACAAACTAAAAACCTCATGGCGACTTCTGGGCGTGATTTTTTTATTAATCATCAATGAAGAGCCATCCTTAAAGTTAGAAGACATCAAGGTAGTTGAAAAAAATAAAAAGCAACAGTAAAAGGACTCTATTGATGCGTTATCGACGAGAAACGACTAAAGGCGACTACAGCTTTGGTCAAGGGAATAACACGTTTTTAACCAACACCCCTGATGCCGTCGCCCTTGCAATTAAAACCCGCTTGTCCCTCTGGCAGGGGCAATGGTTTTTAGACCGTGAAGAAGGTACGCCTTGGTTGCAATCGGTATTGGGTAAGCCTTATCGGGAGGCTTACGGTATGACCCTCAAACAGCGCATACTGGACACGCAGGGTGTAACCACATTAACCGATTTCAATGTCAATCAAAATTCAACGACGCGAAAACTGACTATCAGCACAAAAGTACAAACCCAATACGGCGAAACTTCTTTTACCCACGAGGCATAATGTTAAATCTTGATACGTTAGCGTTGTCAGCGAAAGTGACTGACGATGGCATCAGTGCGCCGGATTATCAGACGATACTGATGCGATTAACCGATTTTTTTCATGAAATTTATGGGCAGGATGCGTATTTAACGCCGGATAGCAAAGACGGCCAGATGATAGCCATTTACGCACTCGCTATCCACGATGCCAATAATGCGCTTATCGCCACCTACAACAGTTTTAGCCCGAGTACCAGTACAGGGGCTGCACTTTCAAATAATGTCGCCATTAACGGCATTTCCCGTCATGCATCGGGGTACTCGAATGTGGATGTCGTATTAACGGGGCAAGTGGGTACGGTGATAAAAAATGGCCGTGTGCGCGATAAAAACGGCAATATCTGGCGGTTACCGAAAACGGTTACGCTCGATACGCACGGTGAAGCGACGGTGACAGCGGTTTGTCTGGTTGCCGGAAGTGTTACCGCATTGACCGGTGAAATTAACGAGATAGCCACACCCACGCGAGGCTGGCAAACGGTGAGCAATCCAAAATCCGCAACACAAGGCAGGCCGATTGAAACGGATAATCAGTTACGGGAACGGCAGCGAAAATCGGTCTCACTCCCTTCACGCACGGTACTGGAAGGTATACAGGGCGCGATTAGTCTCATATCAGGGGTGACGAGACAACGCGGTTTTGAAAATGACACCAGTAAAACGGATAAAACCGGTATTTCTCCGCATTCCATTGCGATGATAGTCGATGGTGGCGATGTCACCACGATTGCCAACGCAATCGCACAAAAGAAAACCCCAGGTGCAGGCACGTATGGTGATACCGCCGTGACAGTAAAAGACCGTTACGATATGCCAATTACGATTCGCTTTTCCCGGCCTAAAACGGTTGAGGTACACGTTGAAATTGACTTAACGGCGTTTTTAGGATTTACCACCTTAACCGGTGATAAAATCCGACGTAAAGTTGCAGACTATATTAACCAGCAACTCATTGGCGACAATCTGTATCTGACCCGTCTTTACTCCCCGGCAAATCTGCCCGCTGATGAAGAAGGGAAAACGTTTGATATTACGTCGTTAAAGATTGGTCGAACACCAGAAAGCGTGAAAGAAGAAAATTTAGTCGTTGCCTTCAACGAAGCAGTCAGTTGTCGTGAGAATAACATCAAACTGGTGGTGACCTCATGAGAGATTACACCGAGTACATTACCCCACAACATCGTCAAGCAGAAAAGTTTACGCAACATATTGAGTTAATGACGCGCGCGCTAAGTGATATTTCAGCTTTGGCCTCACAGCTTAATGCCTTTTTCAGTATTGATACGGCAACGGGTAAACAACTGGATGCCGTGGGTGAATGGATAGGCTTATCACGTTTTGTCAAAACGCCGATAAAAGGGGTCTATTTTTCACTGGATACCGAAAAGGTGGGCTTTGACCAAGGGAGCTGGAAACGGCGCTTTGATGCTGATAGTGGTTTTACTGAGCTTGATGACGAAACCTACCGCTTCATATTAAGAGCAAAAATCCGCGCAAATCACTGGGATGGCACAAGCGAGATGCTCTCAGAAATTTATCAGGGCGTAATCCCTGATGAAACAGTAAAAATCTTTTTTATCGACAATCAGAATATGTCGATGGATGTGTATCTAACCGGTGGCGTCATACCGGAAGTGACAAAAGCCGTTATCAAACAGGGATATCTCAATATCAAGCCAGAAGGCGTAAGACTTAACGCCTACACCGGTTCCGAAGGGGATAACGGTATTTTGGGGTTTGATGTCAATAATCGTTACATCGACGGCTTTGACGTCGGTAGCTGGTCAGTAAAATTATAGGAATAATCATGGCAAAAAATGAAATTTTACCGTTTGGTATAGCCGACGGGGCTAACGTGTTGCCGGCAGAGGAGTATCAGAAACTCACCGCGCGTAATAATGGTTTTAGTGCGGGGGTGGCACGTTCACAGGAACTCAATACTGTCTGGCGTCAGTCAGCAATGATTGCGCACGTGGTGGCGCAATTTATTGCAGAGACTAATAACAGTGATGTACTGGACGACGGCAACGTTGGCAAACTGAAAGCCGGACTCATCAGTGCCTTATCAAAAAACGTGAATAACACGGTGCCAACTGCCACAAAAACAGTAGCAGGGATAACGAAACTCAGTAGCGCCACTGACAGCAATGACGAAACGCTAGCAGCCACACCTAAAGCGGTTAAAATTGCTTATGACTTGGCGAAAACGGTGAGTATTGATGAAGTCAATAAAAAACTCGATAAAGCAAGCGTCTTGCAAACAACGGGGAATTCGACCGATAAAGTGCTGAGCCAAAAAGCCTGTGACGATAATTATGCTAAGAAAAGTTCAGAAGAAGCTCTCAAAGTTGGAAGACTGAACATTGAATCACCAACGGGTGATACGGTTTTCAATTTAGGTGGCACTAATGGTTCTAGCGGTGCTGAGTTTGCTTACGTCAGAAATTCAAAAAGAACCCAGGTTCACGATACAAACACAAAAACAACGGTTTTGTTTCCGCAAAAATCCGGTGAACTTGCTTTAACGTCTGATGTGGACGCGATTAACAATTATCCGGTCGGCGCGCCCATTCCCTGGCCCCAGGCGACACCCCCTAACGGTTATTTTGTCTGCGATGGCAATAACTTCGATAAAGCCAAGTATCCCCAATTAGCATTAGCTTACCCTTCTGGGAAATTGCCCATTTTGTACGGTGAATTTATTCGCGGGCTGGATTTAGGCATAGGAGTTGACCCAGGCAGAACAGTATTAAGTAATCAAGGTGATGCTATTCGAAATATCACCGGACGCATTGGGTATGCCAGACATGGCGGAACCGAACCACCGATTGCAGGGGGTGATGGCGCATTCCGAAAAGACAGCAATCACAACAGTAATATCGGTAATGGACGAAATGACGATTGGGGCAGCGTCATGTCTTTTAATGCTTCGCGGGTCGTTCCTACCGCAAACGAAAACCGACCGCGAAATGTCGCATTTTTATACATCGTGAGGGCTGCATAATGAAATACAGTGTAGACATAAAAACCACCGAAATCGGTGAAAACGGTTTCGCGAAAAACCGAGGCTGGATAAAAACGTTTATTTGCATGAAGGACGCACCCCATGAATATATCGGTGCAACAATGGAATTTTTGCATGATGGTCTCAGCGTGGGAGAATGTTCTTATACGGATGCGCCAGAAATACCGAACAATGACGAAATCGCCATTATCCGGAGTCTTGATGGTAAACAGTGGCTATATGTTCCTGACCACCGAGGCAAGACGGTATACGATACCAATAATCGTGCTTCCTATCCCGTTGATTATCTCGGCGTGATAAAAACCGGCTTCACCTTGTTAGCACCGGTAACGAAATTCGATAAATGGGATGGCAAAAAATGGGTAACGGATAATCAGGCGATGAAAGCAGACCAAATCAACACCGCAAATCAGACAAAATTACATTTAATCGACGAAGCGGAAACAAAAATTACCTTGCTTGAGCGTAAAGTGCGATTAGGGATGGCCACCAATAGCGAGAAAACCGCGCTACGGGCTTGGGAAATGTACAGCGTAAAACTCAATGATATTGATACCGCCACCGCACCCGAGATTGACTGGCCTAAGAAGCCCGAATAACAAATTAGCCCCATTTCAGGGGCATGATATTAGCAGCGTTGGAGGAAGTTGTTAACTATTAGTTGTTGGTTGAGTGTAAGTGGCTTTGTGAGAGATTGCGGTTTTGTTTTTGGTATTATGGCAAAGATAACACGGGGGTATGAAAAATAATTTGTACATGACTGTGTATATAAAAATAAATTAAGATACATATTTTTTAATTAACCTTTTGACTAATATAATTTATTTTATCTAACTTATTATTTTCAATATAAATAATATATTTTATAATAATATATTAAAGTGATATTTTTAATTATAAATTATAGTTGTTAACTAATTGTTGTCAAAAGTTGTTAATAAACTGCATTTATTAGCAAAAAGCAATCCAATACAAGATCATCTAGTGTTAAATTAAAATTCTATAGAGTTTTAAAACACAGAGGGTCAATGCAACTAATTTTATCAGGTTAACATTACCCTCAAATTTTCATTTTTTATAAAAATTATTAATATTTCATTAAGTTAAATTATGTAGTCGTTTTAATATTACCAAAACAGAGATATTTTAATTCTAAAAATTCATCGATACCATAATGGGAGCCTTCGCGCCCGAGTCCTGATTGTTTAATACCACCAAAAGGCGCCATTTCATTAGAGATGAGTCCTTCATTAATGCCAATCATACCTGTTTCCAATGCTTCAGCAACTCGATAGATACGGCTAATATCGCGTGAATAAAAATAGGCAGCTAAGCCAAATTCGGTTTCATTAGCTAACTGAATTGCTTCTGATTCGTCAGTAAATTTAAATAATGGTGCTAATGGGCCAAATGTCTCTTCTTTAGCGATTTTCATTTGGTTATTTACATCAGTCAATATCGTTGGTTCAAAGAATAATTTTCCTTGTGAGGCAACATTGCCGCCGGTTAACAGGTGTGCCCCATGCGCGATAGCATCCGTAATATGTTGTTTTACTTTGTCGATGGCTTGCTGATTAATTAACGGTCCTAGTTGAGCATCTTTTTGACTTGCTGGCCCGACGCGCAGAGTTTTTACAGCTGCACTAAGTCGTTTTGCGAATTCGTCATATATAGTTGCTTGAACCAAGATACGATTAGCACAAACGCAAGTCTGTCCACTATTGCGAAATTTTGCTGCTAATACACCTTGAACAGCAGCTTCTAAATCAGCATCATCGAAAACAATAAAAGGTGCATTGCCGCCTAACTCTAATGAGATCTTTTTGACTGTATTAGCACACTGCGCCATTAATAATTTCCCCACTTGCGTTGAGCCAGTGAAGGTTAATTTGCGGACTATCGGGCTTGCTGTCATAACCGAACCAACTGTTTTTGCATCGGTACTGGGTACAATATTTAAAACACCAGCAGGAATACCTGCTTTCTCAGCCAGTACTGCTAATGCTAAAGCTGATAGAGGTGTTTCAGCCGCGGGTTTTAGAATAACGGTACAGCCAGCAGCCAGGGCAGGGGCAACTTTTCTTGTGATCATGGCATTGGGAAAATTCCATGGCGTAATGGCAGCTACGACACCAACCGCTTGTTTGATAGTCATTATTCGGCAATCAGCGACAGGAGAAGGAATTGTTTCACCATAAGTTCTCTTTCCTTCTTCCGCAAACCATTGGATAAAACTAGCGCCATAAGTTATTTCACCCATTGCTTCGCTGTGGCATTTACCTTGCTCCAGGCTCAATATTTCTGCTAAGGCTGTCTGATTTTCCATAATCAGATAAAACCATTTATTTAAAATCTGACTGCGTTGTTTTGCGCTCATTGCACGCCATGCGGGTAATGCCTTGTCAGCGGCATCGATAGCTTTTTGTGTTTCGATTTTGCCTAAATCACTGACTTTAGCAATTACATCACCATTAGCAGGATTGATAACATTAAATGTTGAATGCTTATCAGCATCGACCCATTGACCGTTAATATAGGTTTGTTGACGGAAAAGGGGAGAATTAATGAGATTATTTTCCATTGATTTTTCTCCAGAATTTATGGATGGTATACCATTCGATATTTATCTTTAATTTGATTTTCAATTGCGGCTAACTGCTGCAAAAATAAAAAAAGAACAATTACTAGCTGATTTAAATCTGCGCAAATGCAAGTCATCACCATTATTAGGATAGATTTTGATTATAATTTAGAAAAATACAATAATAACTTCTGAACAAATAAAATAAATTTTATTGAAAAAAATGATGATAAAGTGGGGAATAATTTTGTATTGGCAGGCCAATTTTATCTGTTAGTCGCTTAAGAAACAGCAGCGTAACCTTTACTCGATTGCTGGTGTTAATGTAATAAAATAACAAAATTTAATTAGTTGCTGTAAAAAATAAACTCTAACATAACTTAATTTTATTCAGGCTTACCAAATAATAGTTTGCTAGAAAATTGATTATTTTTGTTGTTATTCATAAAAAATTTTTAATACCATTCAGTTTTAATACTTAATGAAGTAAATAATAATTCAATTCTAATAATTATTAGACATCTCTTAATATGTAATTAAAGGCACAATATACATTTAATAAATCGTTATTTGATTTGTTAAGGAGATTTTCTGCTATTGTCTATTGTTAAAAGTTTTTTTATGCTTTAGTTGCCAAAAATCATTCCATTCTAGCAAAAATAAATTTCTTATTATTAATGTGATAGAGCCAAAAGTTAGCAATAAAAATCTACCACCAAGACCAAAAAAATTGATATTATAAATGATATTGTTTATCAATATCATTTAAAACGATGTAAAGGACATTATATGCTTTCTATCTCCTCTACCTTTTTCTCTAATTCTATTAATCCTACTAATTGTTTAGAAAAAATATCAGAACCTAAAAAGGATATAAGTCAATCACCTTTTTCGTCTATGATAAGTAATGTTAGTAATTCTAATCAAAATATAAATAATGATTCGATACCATCTATTCTTGTGCAGTCAGGGGATTTAGATAAACAAAAAAATATATTAAGTAATACAAAAACTTTTTGTAATAAAATAGCAATGTCAGCATATAATTATTTGCGTTCTATTGATGGAATTGATGAATTTACCGGAGCGACAGGACAAATTTTACCACAATTTCATCAGTCATTATTATCGTTAAGTATATTACTACCAGCTATTCCTTTGGTTGGAATAGGTGCAAAAGGCGCTTTTGATGAATCAGTAGAAAGTTTTAAAGATATTTATCCTACATTTATGAATGATATTAAGGAAAAAAACAAGAGATATTAAAAATATTACAACAAAATTTTGCTGAAGATGATGTCAATAAGAAGCTTTTTGAAGAAAAAATTGAACCATTTTTTGATATTTGGATTAATTGGTTACAAGGTGGAAGTGAAAAAGAAAATATCGAAAATTTACAGCAACTATGTACTACTTGGAAGTATTTGCAAGAACAATCACAAGAACAAGGTAATTCTGCCGCCAAGACACTTTATATGGCTACCGAATATCAACGTATGCAACAAGAAGTGCCGGCAGTAAAAATTGACCGTAATTCTTCTCCATTACAAGCAGCGGCGATGAGTTTAATGACAGGTGGAATGGTTGGATTGTCTGCCAAATCAATCGCAGATCTAGTGATGTCCCAAGGGATCAGTGGAGCAGAAGCCGTCAGTGATTTAGCCGGAATGGTCAGTAATACTCTGCTTTTGCCAGCACAGATCATGATGACTGGGTATGGAATTTCGCAAACCATTTCTGGACACCAGCGGGATACGCTACTGCGAGCAGATCGTTCTTTATTAGTAAAGAACCAGCAACTAGATATTATTAAAGAAAATATTGCACAATTAAAAGAAATAGCTGACCGTAAAATACATTATAACTATAAGCAAAGAATAGAGTATGGTACTGTCACTGCTATTGGCCAGGCAGGGATGGCATTAAGTTCATTAAGTGCAATTACTGGAATTGGCAGCGCGGTAGGTTTTGTTCCTGCTTTAGTCGGGGCACCAGCTACTATTTATGGATCTTATATTCGTACAAGAACTAGGGTGCAAGAAGGAAAATATTTAGGTGCTAGAGATGCTCAAAATATAGCTGATAAAAGATTAAATTTCGATGAGTTGGCGAAACATACAACTGAAAAGTCTACTGGCACAAATCAAGCAACACAATCAACTGTAACAACGATTGATACTTTTAACACGGTTGTTAAAGCGGCAACCAATACAATGGTGCAGCAGCAAAAAGTTTTAGCAGAAGCAAAATTACTCTCATTAATTCAAAAGACGATCGATAAAGCAAATAAAAGTAATATTCAACTAACGGTAGAAAAATTGCATCAACAAGTTGATTCTAAAGTAAATAAATTACTTGATAGAATAATAAATAGCCAAAAACAATTTATAAAACAACCGGGTAAGTATTTTATACGACAACGTACCTCTTTACTATCAGATGATCTAAAAATAATAAAGGGGATGCTTGACGATGGTGAATATAGCATTGACCGTTTGGGAAATAAATTAGACAAGCAACAAGGAAGTTATAGTTTAATATCTAGATTGGAGTATGTAAAAGAAAGTTATAATATATCTCTATCAACCAAGACAAAAGAAAAAGTATTAGAATCTAGGGTGCAAGATCTTTTAAAATTAACAAGTGAAAATGAAACAATTAAACAAGCACTAAAACATCAAGATAGTATTTCTGATAAAACTTTTAATTGGAATGATTTGCAAAAACTCATCCAGCATGATGAACAAGCAAAAGCTATTTACACGCAACATCATAACCATTATTTTATTAAGCAAATGAAAAATGAAGGTAAATCTCTGAGAGATGATGCTTATTTATAATAATATCATAAATGGATTAGCGGCTAAATCAGCGACTGAACGAAATATAAATAAAGTAATATAATCAAACACATGTTTAGCTTTAATTATTTCTTGATATATATTATCAAATTTGAGGAATAATATTCTATATAGCAATATATTAAATAGTAATCTTAATTCTATTATATACCTCGATTTTATAGAAATTGAGCTAAACATGATTTTAGTTATAGGTTATAGGTTATAGGTTATAGGTTATAGGTTATAGGTTATAGGTTATAGGTTATAGGTTATAGGTTATAGGTTATAGATTGTACTTATATTAAATACATCCCAATTTGGGAAATTTTAGAAGAAAAAAATAGTAAAATG
This sequence comes from Arsenophonus endosymbiont of Crataerina pallida, assembly GCF_964020125.1. Taxonomy (NCBI): domain Bacteria; kingdom Pseudomonadati; phylum Pseudomonadota; class Gammaproteobacteria; order Enterobacterales; family Morganellaceae; genus Arsenophonus; species Arsenophonus endosymbiont of Crataerina pallida. The sequence goes on from NZ_OZ026540.1 coordinate 2,977,743, forward strand.
ATTTTAACAATATGATTAAATTGATGAACAATGTATGTCGAGTATCTGCAAATTATTTTTCTCATTATTAGCCAGGCTAAACTTTTAAATAATGCGGATTAATTTGACAGTATTTATCACTAAAACAGTTTAAAAATGGAATTTATGAAAAATATTTTATGTGCCAAGGCAGGTATATGAAAAAGTGTTGTATTGCTATCTGATAAAAATTAGCAAAATATTTGGCAGAGAGGGTATATAAACGCAATTATTTTTTAATAAAAATAATTTTTTGTTAACATTTTAGCCATCGCTGGTAAGCTGCTTTCTTCTATTTGCGTTAAAGGTCGATTGGGTTTTATTGATATTGTATATATAAAGGTTTTGGTTTTAAACTAAGAATTTCTTTCTTAGATAGGAGTCGATGAGGAGGCGAGATTAAATCATTTTTATAAAATATTTTTATGCCTGAATATTTAATACTGTATTCTGAAGATATAACTTGGTTGTACTTAAGTTTTTTTAGCGAAGGAGAACCAAAACCATCCATATTTAAAACAACTTGGACGTTTTTCGAATTCTTCACTTTTTCAAAACCAATAGCCATTCTTTTGGTAAACCGATGAATAATTAAAACTTTAGGTGGTAAATTAAACTGTTCAACCAGGTTTGATAAATAATCAATAATATAATTGATATCAACATAAGATATTGATCCTATTACTTTACCTGGTATATTTCCATTGTGCATCATAAATTATGGATCTATACCTAAATGAACATTTGGCATTTTTAAATAAGGACTAAGTCTTATAACCTCATTCCTTAAATTACTCAATCCGGGTTGGATGTCTAAAAATAAAATAGTGTCTTTTTCCATACCTGCGATTGAAATCGCCTTTTCTATTTGGTATTTGTTCATTCTATTAATATATTCACCATCGTAGCCTGGATTATTGCTGGCAACGATGGCTATATAGTGCAAAGCCATTATCACTGGTGTTGTTGGGTCGGCTGCATTCCATTCTGCGGCTTCATTTTTTAATTTACTCCACATTACTAAAGGGGAATACTCGCCTAATACTCCCATTTTTCTTGAGTCAAAATTACCATAATAAGCAACGATTCTTCTATCTGGAAGTATGTATACATCTGAGGAATTAACATCTTTAATTAATTTATTTTTATGAAAAGGAACCTCATTAGTATTTTCTAAACCATAGCTTTTAGTGCTCGACTCACAATAGAACAGAGCGATAAATACAATAATATTGTATATGCATGCCCTGATCCCGATATTTTTTTCATCTTTTCAATAGTGCAAAGTATTCACTCCAATATTGCCGAATCGTTTGCTCTCTTTGTTGCTATCAGTCTCTTCCATTTACTGGTTATTTTCGACTGATAAACGCTTTACTTCGCTTGCATTGATTTTTTCATTCATGGCTAGATTAACTAGTTGTCTATATTCATCTTTGAGCACTGATGCCTTGATGTCAAGGTTTAACGCTTTTTTGATATCAATGGAAAGACTTTTTTCTATTGTTGAAATTAATTCGTTAAGCTTTTTTGCTTGATGATTAATTGCAGTCTCAATAACCTGACTAGGCTGGTTGTAGTGTATTTGGTAACTGATTAGTCTGAAGCGTTTTTGCTGTTTTTTGTTTTTCTATGGAATAATCTATTGGTTATCGTTTATTGCCCGATATAGTATTTTTTAAAATTGATAAAGGATTAGTTATCTTTTATTAAATCAATTAGTTTCAAAAGATGATCATTAGCAAAGATAAAGATAGTTTTACTGATTGCATACATAATTAAACTTGCAGCGACATGATTAATTAAAACGATAACTCAGACTTTATTTATCTAACTATTATCCAAATAATAGTTTGATTTCTTTATATCTGATAAGCATAGGATGCGTGGTTTTTTCTATAGATTTTTAAGTTAATTTTAATCTGGTTGTTATTTTATAAATGGTCTAATAATTTGATAATTGAATATTAAAATCCATTTTAATGCTATTAAAAGATATTTATCAAAATGTTTAAAATCCTTAGATGAAAGTTCCTAAATTATAGCCATTATTAGCGAATCGAATGATATTTAAAAATAGGCAACTATCTGGTGGTGAATTTGTAAAAATAAAAGAATGTAATAAAATTTTATAATTTGTTAAGAAAATTAACATTTGAAAGTCGGAGGGGGTATGGGGGAAAGTTATACACATATTAGAATAAATTATAATAATTCTAATCAGTCAGATACTCGACATACATTACCTACTTCAGCTCAGGCTCCAGCGGTTAATCCTTCTGCTAGTTCAACCGCATTACCGGCTAGCGAGCGCACAATGTCGATGTCGGCTTCGCATAGCACAACTATGTCGCCGACTTCACATACAACGATTAAGATGCCTGATGCAGGTGTAAATTTAAGCTATTACTTAACATATCCGGCACCGACATTATCGCATCCAACAACGACGACATCCACTGCGCATCCAACGACAACGACATCCACTGCGCATCCAACAACCACGTCGCCAATTTCACATGTAAAAATTAAGATACCAGGTTCAAATGTAGATTTAGACTATACGTTAATAATAGATAGAACTCCGACATCATCGCAGCCAGCAGTAACCCCACAGGAAGCATTATTTTTACCTCGTTCAGATGAGTCAAAACAAATTGTTGAGCTAATAAATGATTATGCAAGAGGGGGTTATAGTTATGGAGTCAATAATAAACCTTCTTATAATATTGCTAAAGCTGCAGAGCAAATATCGCGAGCAAATTCAACCTGGAATGGCAAAAATATTCTTGGTAAACATGCTGAAATAACTTACTCTTTTTATGACTGGGGTCAGGCGAATGAGCCTGGTTCAAATCAGATGGTAGGCCTTAGCGAACTGCAACAGCAGCAAATATTACTAGCATTACAATCTTGGGCCGATGTCGCTAATATTACTTTTACCTATAAATCAGAGCGAGATAGCCAAACAAATCTTGATTTTGGTAATTTTAACAAACCGAAAGGTCAAGCTTTCGCTTATTTACCTAATTCTGGAGTTCTTGCAGGACAATGCTGGTTTAATGTTCAGAATCATTCAGAAAATTTATATCCAGAGAATGGTAATTATGGACGGCATACTTTTACGCATGAGATTGGTCATTCCTTAGGTTTATATCATCCTGGTGAATATAATGCACAAGAAGGCGTCAGAATAACTTATCTGTTTGATGCGAGTTATAGGGAAGATTCTCGGCAATTTAGTGTAATGAGTTATTGGCCTGAAGGTGTCACCGGGGCTTATTTTCATGGGCTTTATGCAGCGGCTCCCATGATGGATGATATAAGTGCTATTCAACGGTTGTATGGGCCGAATATGAATACTCGGACTGGGGATACAATCTATTGTTTCAATTCTAATGCTGACAGAGATTACTATTCAACCAATGATGCCCGTATAGGTCTTGTTTGCTGTATATGGGATGCTGGAGGAAATGATACTTTAGATTTTTCAGGATATTATCAAAACCAACGAATAAATTTGAAGAGTGGAACATTTTCCGATGTTGGTGGCTTAAAAGCAAATTTTTCAATTGCTGCTGGAGTGGTGATTGAAAATGTTATCGGCGGTAAAGGCAATGATGTTATTGTTGGTAATGATGCAGATAATCATATTAAAGGCGGAGCTGGCTCTGATAATATTTATGGCGGACTTGGTGCTGATCGACTTTGGGGTGATGGCGTAAATCCGCAATCGATTCGGTTTACTCGGGCCATTGAAAGTATTGGAGTAAAGAAGCTTAATTTTTGCTCTTTAAGTTCACAAGAGCTGCAATCTATTGAGCGTGAGATAACTTTATTTGATCCAGTTAGTGCCGTTGGAATAATAGAGTCAGAAGCTGACCAATCTACCACTCAACAGCAGGCCGCACAACCGATTACGCAGCAAAGAGTTGATCGGCAAACCGTAGTTAACAATTATGAAATTATCGAAAAAGATTATTTTGTTTATCATTCTGCTAAAGAATCTACACCCTCAGCCTATGATTTGATTATAGGTTTTCAGGGTGGAATTGATAAAATAGATCTTGCCTCTATGAAAATTAGCAATAAGGCACAAAATAGAGATAGCACGTATGTTGTTGATCACTTTAGCAATACGGTTGGAAAAATCGAGGTAATGAATTATTCGGATAATATCCATCGTATTTTTATCAAAGGGGATAACTATTCAGAAGGGGATTTTATGCTAGACATTTTAGGTTCCTTTATACCAAAAACCGATATTGTTATATGGTAGTTATATTGGCGTCCTTAAATTAATAACGTTAGTATTATTAACAAGAACAAATGATTAGCTTGGCTTTTATTTTTGTAAATTGGTGATATTGCATGAAAATATTTTGCTGATGATATTAACTCATTTCTGGTTAAGCCTGATTAATTTAGTAAGATTGAATCAGTTTTATTTGCTTAGCTGTTACCAATATAAACAATAGTAAAATAAATACTCTAATAACTATTTGTTTTAAAAAGTATAAAAATGAATTTTTATTTTTCTGTTAATTCAATATTTATCTAATAGCTTATCATGACTAGTGAAAATATCATGTTATTTATGTCGCAGCTATTACCGCCAATTTGGGCTCTGGGTAAAGACATTGCGAATATACTATTTTGGTAAACCGTTTTTGGTGTAATAAATCTGGCAACTATTTTAATCAACATGTCAAAACATTAATTTCAAATTATTATAAATTTTATATGATCAATCTTGCCAGATTAAAAAAAGAGGCCAGAAATACTGGCCTTATCAGGTTAGAAGGAAGTGTAAAACAATATTATTCTTATTTCGATGGTTCTAACTACAATTAACTTTTTAACAATATTTTCTTTTAATTCATTAAACTAATTGAATTTTATTGTTTTTGTGGTTGAGAATTTTGTTGCATGGTTGCCGCTTTTTCTTTAGCGCTTTCACTTAAAGTGTTTGCCTTATTGGTTAGATCCTCTTTAGCCGCTGCTGCTTTATCAGATAATGTCTGGACTTCAGAATTAAACCCTTCTTTAACTTGGATTGCTTTTTCTTTGGCTTGATTTGTGGTTTCAGTGGCTTTATCTGAAATATTTTGTTGCAACTCTGATGTTTTTTGTTTGGTTGTTTCTTTTAATTGATCTGCTTTTGTTGATAGTTTATCAGCTTCTTCAGCAGCTTTATTTTTTATATCGGTTGCAGCTTCTTTCGCATCATCAACCACTTGTTTAGCTTTTTCTGCCCCAGCCTGTTTTATTTGTTCAGCGCTTTCCTTGGTCTGTTGGATGGCATCGTCTACTTTAGGTGATTCATCACAAGCAGTAACAGCAGTTATTATACCCGCCAAGATTAGCATACTTAGAATTTTTTTGTTCATTGATAGCTTCCTTTCTCTATATTCATGGACGATCATAAATAAGTGTATAATCAATAAAAAAGACTTTAACATTACAGATACATCTATTAGATAAAGACATAAGACTGGATATAAGATTTTAACAACATAACAACTTGATATGTATAACTCTGTAGCTTATGTCCGTTATCCATTAAGCATAGATGAGAATTAGAGGAATGAAAAAAAATTACCATCAGTAATTGTACTAAAAATGAAAATGGCTAATCCTTCTTAAGTTGAATTAATTAAATACTTAAAATCAATCAAGCATATTATATCTTAAGTAAATAAGCCGCGCCTACAGGCGCGTCTTGTTGTGCTATTTGGCTGGAATATTATCTATTATTAAGATTTCAAACTAATTTTATCAGTAAAAAGATTATCAGATTTTTCTTTCGGTGTGCCTCGGCAACCGTCGCCATAGTGTTCACCTTCCCAGCGACCAACCAGTGCTGATCCCATGGCATTACTCATGACATTCGTTGCTGAACGTCCCATATCTAAGAAAGGATCAATACCCATTAATAAAATTAAGCCGGCTTCTGGAATATTAAATTGGCTTAGTGTCGCTGCAATAACGACCAACGATGCCCGTGGTATACCAGCCATACCTTTAGATGTCAGCATCAAAATCAACAACATAGTGATTTGTTCACCCATACTTAAATGGATATTACATGCTTGACCGATAAAGATAACTGCAAATGAACAATAAGCCATTGAACCAACAAGGTTGAATGAGTAACCAATTGGTAAAACAAAGCTAGCAATCTTATTAGAAATACCAAACTGTTCCAGTTTTTCTAAAGTACCCGGAAAAGCCGCTTCAGAACTTGAGGTGGTGAAAGCGAGTAAAGCCGGTTCCATGATGTTTTTGACTAAGCGTAAAATGCATGGGCCAACGATTAACACCGATACCCCAATTAAGATCACCCAGAGTAACGCTAGAGTAAAGTAAAATTCTCCCATAAAAATGCTAGTACTGATCAGTACACTCAATCCGCGTTCAGCAATCATGGCTGAGATAGCAGCAAAAACAGTAATAGGGGCAAAAAGCATAACATAGCTTGTCAGCTTCAACATTACGTAAACCAGTGAATCTAGAATTTTAATAATCGGTTCACCTTTTTTACCTATGGCAGATATGCTGCATCCCATAAAAATTGAGAAAATTACAATCTGTAAAATCTCATTACGCGACATCGCATCAATGATACTAGTAGGTATAGCATGGGCAATAAAATTGTGGAAAGAAAAGGTGGTTGGTTCGATATTTGTCACCGTTGAATTGGTCTCTGCCACGAAATTGATACCTACTCCTGGTGTAAGAATATTAACAATAACCAGGCCAATGGTAATTGAAATGAAAGAAGCAACCATGAACAGTAACAATGTTTTTGAGAAAACACGTCCTAAGGTTTTGGCGTCACCCATTTTGGCGATCCCGACGATCAAGGTTGAAATAATTAATGGTGCAATAATCATTTTAATCAAACGCAAAAAAATATCTGTAATGATCGAAATATTTTTGGCGTAGCTGGCGGTTATTTCTGGATTGGTGAATGAATTTAATGCAAATCCAACTATTATCCCGGCGATCAGGCCTACAATAATCCAAGTGGTTAAACTTTTCGATTTCATAATGATTCCGTTTTAGTCAGGCCGGTATTAGATCTCATATTATTTAACAAGCCCTGAATTAGTATTTCAGTGTTATTGCCTAAGTTATCCTTTCCTTTAATTGTGTTAAATAAATGTATTTAAAATGAGAAATAATATCGATTTGTTTTTATCGAAATTGATACAATATCCTGGTATAGATACATGTTTAGTATCAAGTTAAATGAATGTTTATATTGATTATTTGTTATTTAATTAAGTGTTAAATTTCATGTCAAAAATGATTTACGTTATTTATTATTAGGCGCGTTAGTATTTTTATTTTGTCTGCAATACTACAGTGTAGAATGATAACCATAACAGTATTAAAGTGAACAAACCATATAATTTAATGAATAATTTTAAATTTTGTGACTTAACAAGCTGATATTATTAGTTTATTTAATTAATAAAATGTTCTAGTAATAGCGGCTATTCGACTTTTTTACCATTTTTAACTAATAATTTAGCTTTTTAGTTATTGATTAATTGATATCTTAAACAAAAGTACGTTACTAACGAATTGTTTGAAAACTGGCCAGTTTAAAACTGGTTATCAGATATGATTTGTATCTATAAATTTTATGATTAAGGGTGTAACTCTCCCCTAAGAATTAACCCGGGGAGAGGAATAAATGAAAGGACTATTTTTTTAGTTGATCATAGGTTTTTAGTGGTTGCTGTTTGTTATAAGGATCACCAATATAACGGGGAGAAGGTTGAAAATCTTTGTTAATGACACATTTACTGACATCCAATCCATCATAATCAAGCCCGGCTAAATCTGACCAAGTGTGGATCAAATGCATAATACTATAGGGCCTATTTACCATGGTATCTAAATGGCGTTGGTGAGTATTAATCCATTGGGTTGATTGCCAGATAATAAAAGGGATCTCATACATAGGGCGGGTTGGTGCTGCTTCATTACGACCTAAAATATGGTGTGGCGGTGTGTCAAAAACCTCTTCGCCATGATCAGAAAAATAGACCAAAAAACCGTTTTCGTTAGATGCAGCAAAATCTCTGATTAGTGTTGCCACTACCTTATCGTTGAAGTGTTGTGCACTATCATAGTCGTTATAATCGGCTTGATCACTTTTAGCCAAATTGGTGGGCATAGTATCTGTTTTATTATCAAATATTCCCTCATCTTTAGGGTAACGATAGGCATATTTCATATGGGTGCCAAGTAAATGGACAATGATGAATTTCTTTTCTGCTGGATCTTTTAATACTTCATTGAATGGTGCTAATACTGATGTGTCATATTGGCGTGAACTTTGCGCCATATCGTTGTTTAGATAATATTGTTTATCTGTCTGGCGCGAAAATGCGGTTAACATCGTATTACGCTGAGTTATGGTTTGCTGATTGGTGATCCAGAAAGTTTTATAACCTGCTTGCTTCATCATATTCATTAACGAAGGAGCTGTTTTATAAAGTTCTGGGTGTAATTGATCGGCAAAAGTTAATGCTTGTTGTAACACTTCGATAGTGTAAGGGCGTGAGGTAACTACATCGTTGAATACTTTGAAATTATTTGGGTATTGTGCTTTTAATGCGCTTAATTGTGGTGTTGTTTGGCGGCCATATCCATATAAACTCATACGGTTTCGACTTGTCGATTCACCAATGACTAACACTAATGTTCTTGGAGTAGCGCCATTATTATCAATCAAATTTTTTAAAGGGGGTATTTTAGCATTGTGGGTTAAAATAGCTTCCATATTAGTAAGCTGATTTTGATAAAGAAAATAACCGCTAATAAATTGCCAAGGAGCAGCATAAGCCATCCTGGCATTTAAATATGGCATTAGATCATCAAGATCACCGTTTGATTTGATGACTTTTTTGTAAAAAGGGGCACCAAAAAAAATACCGATAATAATTGTTGTCAATATAACTTTGGCCGAAACGGAAATATGAATAGGTTTTATGCGTGTCCATAAAAAAATAGCGATAAGTGTATAAACCAATAGGCTTGCGATAACTTTAATACTTAAATATTGGGTTAAGAATTCACTTGCTTCATGTGTGTTTGTTTCAAACATGATAAACATGACACTTTGTGAAAACTGTTGGCCATAAACAATATAATAGGCCAAGGCGATGGCAGAAGATAGCCAGAGAAAAATGCCTATAATGGCGGCAACCAATTTGATATGGCGAGAAAAAAACAGTGCAGGAATGAGCCAAAGAGTGCTGTATAAAAGGGAATCTCTTAGACCAATGGTATTACTTTGACCGGTTGTTACAACAATGATTTGAATAACTGTAGAAAAATAGAGAAAAAAGACAAGCAACCAGATAAAGGCTACTAAGTTATTTTTTTTATTTGGTGAAGAATTAAACATATAATTTATGCTCATCAATTTTGGTTTTTTTAACATAAGGTGTTATGTATTATTTTCATTATCAGCTATTTTGGCCGCTGATAATTTTTTGAACATTAAACGAAATAGAAATAATTGCAACAAAAATATTGTTACCTTTAAGCAATTGTTGGAAATATGTTGCCAGTTTTTTGGTTGGAAAGAAGTATTATTAAATTATATTTTAATTTGACTAACACCATAGTCAATTATTTTTGTTTTTTATAATAAATATAAAAAATACGGTAATAATAACAACAGTAAGTTTTTTTGTGACAAAATAAATAAAATCTAGTTTTGCTTTTTGCATCTTTTATCTGTTTTACTGAAAGTATTAACTAAAAGATAGCAAGCCCGATAGTCCGCAAATTAACCTTCACTGGCTCAACGCAAGTGGGGAAATTATTAATGGCGCAGTGTGCTAATACAGTCAAAAAGATCTCATTAGAGTTAGGCGGCAATGCACCTTTTATTGTTTTCGATGATGCTGATTTAGAAGCTGCTGTTCAAGGTGTATTAGCAGCAAAATTTCGCAATAGTGGACAGACTTGCGTTTGTGCTAATCGTATCTTGGTTCAAGCAACTATATATGACGAATTCGCAAAACGACTTAGTGCAGCTGTAAAAACTCTGCGCGTCGGGCCAGCAAGTCAAAAAGATGCTCAACTAGGACCGTTAATTAATCAGCAAGCCATATTGGGTTAATTTGGGGAATTAAATATATTGATAGCTTAAATTTAATATTTATAATTAGTGTTTAGAAAAATTTCTATTTAACTAGAGGGATTGTAATAAAAAATTAAACCGGCGAAATAGAATATTATTGAATAATAATTATTTGTGTAAAATAGATTTATTAATAAAAAACATTTTATTGTGAAATTTATAATAAAAAAATTTATTAAAGATTAATAATAATGTAAGTGAAAACAATAAAGTTACCGCCATTGGTAAGGAATTGAAGGCGCGAGCGTTAAACAAAGGTGCGGCCCGCTGCCGTTCCCTGGCATTAATTGTATCTATTGATATCTTTTATTCTTATGTAGACAGCAATTGCCGCATATCCTGCTCCACATTAGTGATTTTTCTTAAACCAAATTTTTTCTCGAAGATAGTGAGCAAATCTGGCGTCAAGAAAGCGGGTGTCGTTGGGCCAATTATGATATTAGTTATGCCAAGTGATAGCAAGGTGAGTAAAATAGCAATCGCTTTTTGCTCAAACCAGGAAAAAACCAGTGATAGCGGTAGATCATTCACGTTACACGATAATTTTTTCGCCAGCTTGATGGCAAGAATAATTGCACCATAAGCGTCATTACATTGACCAACATCGATTAAGCGTGGTAAGCCTGCTATTTCACCAAAATCCAATTTATTAAAACGATATTTACCACAAGCTAAAGTTAGAATTATGCAATCATTTGGCACATGAGTGGCAAAATTGGTGAAATAGCTACGCTTAGGGCGCGCTCCATCACAACCACCTACTAGAAAGATATGGCGTAATTTTTTACTGTTGATTAACTCAATTAGTGTATCTGTTGCATCCAGCAGAGTGCGGCGACCAAAACCAACTGTAACTTGATGTTCAATTTCACTATATGGGAATCCTGTCATCTGCTGTGCCATAGCAATCACGGGGCTAAAATCGTTACCTTCCAAATGGTTTATCTCTGGCCATCCAACAATACTGCGGCTCCAGATACGATCGGAATAGTTGCCAACAAATGGATCGATAATACAATTTGATGTCATAATAATGGGGCCGGGGAACTGGGCAAACTCGATTTGTTGATCCTGCCAGCCACCTCCATAGTTACCGGCCAGATGTTTGAACTTATGTATTGCTGGGTAGCCGTGTGCTGGTAACATTTCACCATGGGTGAAAATATTAATACCTGTACCTGCAGTCTGTTGCAATAAATTGTGTAGATCTTTCAGATCATGGCCAGAAACTAGAATACATTTACCTGCAATATACAACGCTATGTTACAAAAGGGTTCTTGCCCATTCCGGCAAAATGTCGCCAGCCGGAATGGGCAAGGTTCGTCTTTAACATAGAGTGCATTATGCGAACCTTAATGGCATTTTACCGAAGCTTATCTACAAATAATAATTTTATTGATTTTTTGTAAAATTAAACAACAAACAAAAGCAAATAAAAAATCAATCATCGCTAAACGATTCGCTTGTCTTCGACCCTCAAACTGCTGAGTCGCTTTATTTATCGTAAAAAGATGGCTTGGCAGGAACGCTAACGCGGGGGTTCCTTGCTACCCGATAAGTCCCCCCTGGCTTCGGCGGTTTTCCATTCGGTTATCTTTGTGATTGCAATCTGCCGCCTTACATGTCCTGACGGACATTTTAAAGCATAAAAAAACCCGCCATAAAGTAGCGGGTTTCCCTGATATCTGGTGTGATGCGACTCAAAATCAGAAGTGGCGGTATTTACGATTAATTTTAGAAGTTATGACCTAATACCAAATCGATATTATCTCATCGAATAAAATACCCTAGGTGCGTTTAACGCACCTAGACTAATCCGCTTTTTTATGTCTTACAAATGCGTTGCTGGCAATCATACAAAGCAAATAACACTAAACGAACATGAAATACCGTTAATAATCCAGTTAATGACGCTGGCTCAAATTTCATTCTCGCTTCTGTTATCGTCTGTCTCACCACTTTATAAGCCACTGAACGCAGTACGGAGATTTCTTTTTGCGGAATGCCAAAAGCAAACAACAATGCCGTTTCAAACTGCACTGGCGTTAATTCAGGAAAAAGATTGCGTAACTCTGGATATTGAGTAGGATCGAACACAGTCATATAGACCGCCAACGTAGGTTTATGTGATAGCTGTATAGTCAGATCGGAAGTCTGACTATACAGCGCTAAAAAACAACTTAACGCTTAACAAACAACATGTAACAACTGACTCCAACCATACCCCATCAGGCTGCGCCTGCTAGGGTATGGCCTTCCGTCAGTTAAACAACATTCAGTACCCGTGCTCTAATCAGAATATACATCACCGTATTATCCTTCGTATCTGACCGAGCATCGAACAACCAACCTATCAACGGAATGGCAGAAATAAAAGGAACCGAAGAGGTGGAGTTGACCGCATTATGCTGGATTAATCCCCCAATCAACAACGTATCGCCATTTTTCAACTGAACCGTCGTATCAATTGAGCGTTGATTAAAAACAATATCCGTTGCATTAGAAATATTTGAAACACTGTCCGCTTTGGATTTCACCGTTAACATGACACTGTCACCATTCAACACTACCGGTGTTACATCAAGCGAAATCCCTACATCACGTCGCTCAATGGTCTGAAAAGGATTTTTAACATCAACACCCTGACCAATAATTTTACCCGTCACAATCGGCACATTCTGACCGGATGAAATCAATCCGCGTTTACCGGATAAAGTCAAAATACGCGGCACAGATAATAACTTACTGTGCTTATCACCCTGAACCGCCGTTAATGCCAAACCTAAAACATTGCCTGAAAAAATGCCAAATGACCCACCGCTACTGGACAAAATATCGCCCAGCGTAGCCGTATTTACGCCCCCTGCCACCGTTGACCCTGATTTTTTCCCTACGCCAAAAGAAAAATCAAAATTACTGCCGTCAGTGGTTTCAAACATGATACTCTCAATTAACACTTGCGTTCGTTGTATATCAATAGATGGCAAAAAAGATTGTATCTGCTTATGATTCTCTGGCGTTGTCGTCACAACCAAACTATTATTGCCCTCATCAATCGCCACCTGTCCGCCTGAATAAGGTGAGGATTTCAGAAAGATATCAATAACAGAAAAAATATCTTTAACCAGAACATGATGAAACGAATAGATTTGCGTTTTTTGCGTGAAAAAATGACCCCGTTGTGGCGTAGGATAATCTGGCAAATAATTCAGACTTGACCCTTCCGGAAATGGATTCTCTAACGCCTTATCCAAAGGTGAAATGCCATAATTGCCTTGATGACTTTTGGCAATAATCACCGGATTACCGGGACTGACCTCATAACCTCTAGACGCCATCACCGACACAAAGAAAGCGGGTAAATTTTCAGGTGAAATATCGGAATTATAAACGGTAATTTTTTCATTAAAATCATTAGGCACAATCACCCCTTTACCCGTTTTTCTGGAATACCAATCCACAAATTCAAATATTGGCACATTGGTCATGGCAATTTTTTCAGCAAACGTATTTAATGAAAATAGCAGGATAAAACTAACAAGACACCAGCGCATTTTTTCCCCTCCCGTATATTCTCATTTTACAGGCACTCATCACTTCAATATTGTAACCTTGTTGAATAAGTTCACCGGATTCAATCATTTCATTATCCATTAAAAATAAAATCCGCGTTTCATCACCTAATAATTTAAATGATTTTATTTTTAATTTATTTATTTCTAATTGGTTAACGACCTGTGTTTCTAATATTTCTTTTTGAGGATAATGAATAAAAAAATAACCTATAGAAATACCCAATAAACACCCTGAAATTAATAATCTTAATTTTGAAAAACGTTTTAAATAAATACGTGTTAATCGCATAATTTTACTTAACGTTAAGGGTTGTTGATAACGCCCATAAATAGAATAAGGCGATAAAAGACAATAAACGCCCTTATTATAAAAAGAAGAAAACTGTTGTTTAGTATCATAAGCATCATATAAATCCGTACCACGATATATCCAACGTTCAACAACAGGCGATTGAATATTATCGCCATATTTAACTATCCCTAAATGAATTTTTGGCGCGGATATTTTGGCACCAAAAATAATACTCAATAATGACCCAATCAATGGAATGGCAAAGCGGTCAAGCCGTCGGCAATAAACCACATGCTCGGCTAACGCTTCTCTGGCCTGTTTATCGACTAATGAAATATTTTGCACTAAAAAAATAATATCCCAGCCTAATTTACGGGCATGTAAAAACCAGTCTAAAACAGACTGACGGCTTTTATCATTCCAGCTGCGGGTATTTAACCAAGTGCCACATTCATCAAGCACTAATAACCCATTTAATTTTTCATCATACGTTTTATTACCACGACCAATGGCATTTAAATCAAATAACGTCGGTTTATCGGGTAAACGATAAATCATTATTTTCTTCGCCATTTTACCCACAGCGGGCATATTATGCGGTTTTAAATCGATATTTGTCGCCACCGGACAACCCTTTATTAATTTATCCTGAATCTTTGCCACGGAAATTAATGATTTTCCAGAGCCTAATGCCCCTGTGACAAAATAAACCGCCATTTATAAAATCCTGTGGGCATAATTTAAAAGCCTTTCTTTTAAATCAAATAAAAAAAACACAATTCGGGTTGACATAATCGCAATAATATAAGCATGAAAATTATCGGGTAAAATCGATGTCATTAAATGGGAAAAATCAGTCGGTAAATACGTCACTGCAATTTCAATAAAATAACCATACGCGGTTATCATTGTGGTCATAATAAGCGAAACTAAAGCCGTAACAATTAATCCCGTTCTCGTGATTAATTTAGTAAATAACACCGCGATATAACTTAATACCAAAGGAACAAAACCCGTTAAATAACGTAATACCGCTGCAAGTCCTAATAATACGGGCATTAATCACCTCCCTTGCGTAACAACGAAGTTAACGAAGTGAAAACATACCAAAACGTCAATGCTGCCATTGCCCACGAAAGCAATGATTTTATTGCGGTTAACTTATCGCACCCAATTCTGATTTCATAAACGTCGTCTGCAAAAAGAATAAAATCAGAACACCCCTGACCATTAGGAAAAATAGACACATGACTAAAAATTGAACGCCAAAAAGATCCCTCTTTAACCTCTAACGGACTGGCAATCTTAACCGCTGTATCAAATACCGATTCTCCTTGACCATATAAAGTCGTATCAGGATCAGCAAAATTACCTGCCCCTCTTAATAAATTATCAAACGACCCAGAAATACTTTTTAATGATTCATCGGTTTTTTTAGTCGCCTCTGAAGTATCCTTACCACTATCATATTCTTCAATTAACGATTTTTTTAACGCCGTTTCTACCGCAGAAGCAATATCATCCTCGTCATCTAAACCATTCCCACCCAAACCACCGCCGATACTACCGCTTCCTTCATTCCCGCCGGAACCGCCACCTGGACTACTGCCGCCCTCATGCCCACCAGAACCCTCACCCGGATTACCTCCATGACTGCCAAAGCCATTACCCGCACCTTCTTCAACAACTTTACCTGTCGGTTTCCAATCCGCTGCAACCGTATCACCAATTGGTACAATCGTGCCGGTTGCAATATACTGACAACCCTCAATATTGACATAATAATCACGACCGATTTTATAAGTATTAGAATAAGTCTTTGCTTCTATCGGTTTTGCTAAACAATCCTTTTCATCATTCTTACCCCAATAAACCGTAATACCCCATTTAACATACACAAGCTCTTTACTCGCAGAAGGCACTTTACAACTCTTATCTAACTCATATTTAGTTTGATACCCTTGATTTACAAAAGAATCTTTAACAATCTCATAAAAATCTAAAGCCGCATCTTTCGCTTCCGCACATGGCCTGACAGCACTTTCTTTTTCAGGATCCCAAATAACTTCTAACTCATGATAAGATGTTTCCCACTCAGCATGAGCAAAAAAGGAAATTGAAAATAATAAAAAAATATAAAGCCAGTTATTCATAAATAACCCCTAAAAGTGGGGGCATTACCCCCATCAGGTTATCAAACCGCTTTTGAAGAAAATTTCTTAAATAAACGAATTGCCAGCCCTGCGCCAACAACCGCAACCACAACAGGCCAAACTTTACCAATTAAGGTATTCGCTTGAGTAAGCAATGAATCCATCGCCTGACCCGCATAATCAGGCACTGTACCTGTAGCGCCATCCGCTAAGGCCATTCCTGAAAAAAGGAAAAGTGATACCGCTAAATATTTATTTAAAATAAATTCCTTTACGTTAGATAAAAATTTCATACTGAAACCTCCGCTAATTTTTTAAAGACCAAAATGGAGTAAGAGAACCCCCAACCAATAGCAAAAGCCGAGAATAAATAAACGATTTCCATTACCTCTGTCTTCCTGCTATAAATCCAAGACCGAAACATAAGACAATTCCAATCTCGAAAATCAGGTTATATACTTCCGGTAACCCTACTGTTGCCATAGCGATTACCTATTCTGCTAAATCAAGGAACATTTCAACGTTATACCCAAGTGTCATTTGCCCTGTTTTTTTATCAGGATATCTAAAGGAACGCTCATAACCTGAAATACGACAAACCAGTTCATTGATTTCTGAGTCAATCACACCCACACGTCGTTTAGAACGAATTTTGACTATAGGCGGTTTAGAATAAGGGTCAGGCGCAGGTAAAATAACAGTGGTATAAACGTGTCCATCATCAGAAGTACTGACACGGGTCACTTTTCCACTAATCACCGTTTGATATAAGGGCAATGCAGCCATAATGGTTCACCTTTCTTGATTTAAGCATTTGCAACTTGTTTAAATGGATAAATAGTATTTTGACGTTCAAAAACACTCACTGGCTCGACATACCAGTCAGGACGTTGTTGAGAAAAATCGATATGGATAACTTTATAAAAAGGAATGACGTTAGATTTATCGCCCGTGAGATTTTGTAATTGTGATTTACTGATACCAACATCAGTTAATAAAGTTAAGTAACGCCAAAACGTCACTCGACTCATGGAATTAAGGACATTGTAAAATCCTTCATTGACTAAACGGCGATAAAAACCGAATATCCGTTGGGCTTTGGCATAGGAAATGTTGCCTTTTGGCGTGGTAGAATAATAATGAGATTTTAATCGTTCAAAAATATGTTCATCATCATAAATATTCATTTCCATTCCCCTCAATGCCGTCAGCAAATCATCAAAACTTTTCATCCACAGATCGTAAATTAAATTAGCCCCACCACGTTCATATTGTTGTTGATAAAGACAAAGCGCCGAAAAATTAACCGGAATCGAGTTATCTTTTAAAAAACGTTTTTTTAATCGCCCTTCTAATCTCAACAGGTTATTGGCAAAATCAATCAGGCGTTTATCATTTAAAATGGCATACTGATTAAGCAACACGTCATCATTAGGATTAGCCCGCAATTTTCTTTGTATTTCACCCAAACGTTTTGCCAGTTCAAGCGCTTTATAATAAATGCACAGTTCCCTGAGTTTAGAACCACGATTAAAATAAACGGTTGATTCATGATCATTGGATTTTGTCGCTTTGGTTTGTCCATGACTGATATTTTTGAAATAAGCGATCACCTGTTTATAAATACTTTCCGTCGGTAATCTCACTGATAACGTTGTATGAAGCTCAGAAACTTCGGTATTCGTTACATCTAACAAATTAAAAAGATGTGGCATGGAAGCCGCTAAATTAGTGATTAACTCCAAACCACATAATGCAATATTGGTTGAACCAAATACGTTATGCCCCTGTAAGAGCTTGGCAGGTGAAGCCTTAAGATTGACTCGCGGGAAAATCAAATGAGTTCCCTGATAAATCTTCATGCCCAAACTGGCAAAATGCGTTGGTAACGATTCAAAAGGATGCGCTAATCCCTGAACAGATAAATCCCCTTTTATTTCAAATTCCACATCACGAGCAGACAAGCGAATACCACTTAATTTAGCAATCTGTATAAAATCGATAGATCCTCCTCCATGCTCCCTATCACGAGATGTTCTAGTTACATACTCGTCTTTGAATGGAATTTGGAGTTCAAGAAGATCAATCACAAATAAAATCCTATTCTATTTTCTATTTAATCTTGTATTTTTGAATACAAAAATCCATGAATTCTTTTTTATATTAAAAATAGCTGAAAAAATTCATGTATGCAAGAATTCTTATAAAGAATAAGAAAAAGATACTAGGATGCAATGCATACAACGCATACAACGCATACAACGCATACAAGAAACAAGGAATACAACTATGAAAGAAAAAGAAGACACTACTTCTGCAAGAATAAAAATATCCAGAAAAATGAAATTAGAACAAATAGCAATAGAAGTTGGCTATATCACAAAAAAACCCTATAAATGGACGGACATACTAAGTCATTTAATAGATCACTATGCAAATGATGCAAAACAAGACATAGTTCATCATGTGATAAACAAAGAAGAAAAAAAACAATCGAAATAACCATTACTGTCGACATCAAAACTAAACAAAAAAATGAAAAAACCTGCCAAAATTCAGAAATCAAAAATGTTTAATAATAGTTAAATTAAAGTAAAAATGCTTCAATTTGAAACAAGAGTACATAATTTTAATTAACAAATGGCTGATGTGAATGAAAAAGAAAAAGCTAAAAAAACAAGTAAAAGAAATGGAAATTGCATTTACAGAAAATAACCCTGACGTCATCGGTTATACTCTGTTCAATACAATTAATCGTCGCTTTGTGACAATGAAAGAAAATAAGTTTGGGATGCCTATCTACACAGATAATCTTGAAGTAGCTTATTTTGCAGATACACCCTTTGAAGCAGCCATAGATGCGAAACTATTACCTGAGCCTGACATATTCGATATTGTAGTTGTTCCGTTAATCGAAAACCCCTTATTTGGGCTTAGCGTCAAGTCAGGTTATCTAAATTGACATAACCGCAGGTTCGCACAATGGCGTTATGTGTAAATGGCCGCCGTCTGCGAGGAGCTATTTTCGCAGACGGCTATTCAACATAACGGCGTTGTATATTATGCGAACCTTAATGGCATTTTACCGAAGCTTATCTACAAATAATAATTTTATTGATTTTTTGTAAAATTAAACAACAAACAAAAGCAAATAAAAAATCAATCATCGCTAAACGATTCGCTTGTCTTCGACCCTCAAACTGCTGAGTCGCTTTATTTATCGTAAAAAGATGGCTTGGCAGGAACGCTAACGCGGGGGTTCCTTGCTACCCGATAAGTCCCCCCTGGCTTCGGCGGTTTTCCATTCGGTTATCTTTGTGATTGCAATCTGCCGCCTTACATGTCCTGACGGACATTTTAAAGCATAAAAAAACCCGCCATAAAGTAGCGGGTTTCCCTGATATCTGGTGTGATGCGACTCAAAATCAGAAGTGGCGGTATTTACGATTAATTTTAGAAGTTATGACCTAATACCAAATCGATATTATCTCATCGAATAAAATACCCTAGGTGCGTTTAACGCACCTAGACTAATCCGCTTTTTTATGTCTTACAAATGCGTTGCTGGCAATCATACAAAGCAAATAACACTAAACGAACATGAAATACCGTTAATAATCCAGTTAATGACGCTGGCTCAAATTTCATTCTCGCTTCTGTTATCGTCTGTCTCACCACTTTATAAGCCACTGAACGCAGTACGGAGATTTCTTTTTGCGGAATGCCAAAAGCAAACAACAATGCCGTTTCAAACTGCACTGGCGTTAATTCAGGAAAAAGATTGCGTAACTCTGGATATTGAGTAGGATCGAACACAGTCATATAGACCGCCAACGTAGGTTTATGTGATAGCTGTATAGTCAGATCGGAAGTCTGACTATACAGCGCTAAAAAACAACTTAACGCTTAACAAACAACATGTAACAACTGACTCCAACCATACCCCATCAGGCTGCGCCTGCTAGGGTATGGCCTTCCGTCAGTTAAACAACATTCAGTACCCGTGCTCTAATCAGAATATACATCACCGTATTATCCTTCGTATCTGACCGAGCATCGAACAACCAACCTATCAACGGAATGGCAGAAATAAAAGGAACCGAAGAGGTGGAGTTGACCGCATTATGCTGGATTAATCCCCCAATCAACAACGTATCGCCATTTTTCAACTGAACCGTCGTATCAATTGAGCGTTGATTAAAAACAATATCCGTTGCATTAGAAATATTTGAAACACTGTCCGCTTTGGATTTCACCGTTAACATGACACTGTCACCATTCAACACTACCGGTGTTACATCAAGCGAAATCCCTACATCACGTCGCTCAATGGTCTGAAAAGGATTTTTAACATCAACACCCTGACCAATAATTTTACCCGTCACAATCGGCACATTCTGACCGGATGAAATCAATCCGCGTTTACCGGATAAAGTCAAAATACGCGGCACAGATAATAACTTACTGTGCTTATCACCCTGAACCGCCGTTAATGCCAAACCTAAAACATTGCCTGAAAAAATGCCAAATGACCCACCGCTACTGGACAAAATATCGCCCAGCGTAGCCGTATTTACTCCCCCTGCCACCGTTGACCCTGATTTTTTCCCTACGCCAAAAGAAAAATCAAAATTACTGCCGTCAGTGGTTTCAAACATGATACTCTCAATTAACACTTGCGTTCGTTGTATATCAATAGATGGCAAAAAAGATTGTATCTGCTTATGATTCTCTGGCGTTGTCGTCACAACCAAACTATTATTGCCCTCATCAATCGCCACCTGTCCGCCTGAATAAGGTGAGGATTTCAGAAAGATATCAATAACAGAAAAAATATCTTTAACCAGAACATGATGAAACGAATAGATTTGCGTTTTTTGCGTGAAAAAATGACCCCGTTGTGGCGTAGGATAATCTGGCAAATAATTCAGACTTGACCCTTCCGGAAATGGATTCTCTAACGCCTTATCCAAAGGTGAAATGCCATAATTGCCTTGATGACTTTTGGCAATAATCACCGGATTACCGGGACTGACCTCATAACCTCTAGACGCCATCACCGACACAAAGAAAGCGGGTAAATTTTCAGGTGAAATATCGGAATTATAAACGGTAATTTTTTCATTAAAATCATTAGGCACAATCACCCCTTTCCCCGTTTTTCTGGAATACCAATCCACAAATTCAAATATTGGCACATTGGTCATGGCAATTTTTTCAGCAAACGTATTTAATGAAAATAGCAGGATAAAACTAACAAGACACCAGCGCATTTTTTCCCCTCCCGTATATTCTCATTTTACAGGCACTCATCACTTCAATATTGTAACCTTGTTGAATAAGTTCACCGGATTCAATCATTTCATTATCCATTAAAAATAAAATCCGCGTTTCATCACCTAATAATTTAAATGATTTTATTTTTAATTTATTTATTTCTAATTGGTTAACGACCTGTGTTTCTAATATTTCTTTTTGAGGATAATGAATAAAAAAATAACCTATAGAAATACCCAATAAACACCCTGAAATTAATAATCTTAATTTTGAAAAACGTTTTAAATAAATACGTGTTAATCGCATAATTTTACTTAACGTTAAGGGTTGTTGATAACGCCCATAAATAGAATAAGGCGATAAAAGACAATAAACGCCCTTATTATAAAAAGAAGAAAACTGTTGTTTAGTATCATAAGCATCATATAAATCCGTACCACGATATATCCAACGTTCAACAACAGGCGATTGAATATTATCGCCATATTTAACTATCCCTAAATGAATTTTTGGCGCGGATATTTTGGCACCAAAAATAATACTCAATAATGACCCAATCAATGGAATGGCAAAGCGGTCAAGCCGTCGGCAATAAACCACATGCTCGGCTAACGCTTCTCTGGCCTGTTTATCGACTAATGAAATATTTTGCACTAAAAAAATAATATCCCAGCCTATTTTACGGGCATGTAAAAACCAGTCTAAAACAGACTGACGGCTTTTATCATTCCAGCTGCGGGTATTTAACCAAGTGCCACATTCATCAAGCACTAATAACCCATTTAATTTTTCATCATACGTTTTATTACCACGACCAATGGCATTTAAATCAAATAACGTCGGTTTATCGGGTAAACGATAAATCATTATTTTCTTCGCCATTTTACCCACAGCGGGCATATTATGCGGTTTTAAATCGATATTTGTCGCCACCGGACAACCCTTTATTAATTTATCCTGAATCTTCGCCACGGAAATTAATGATTTTCCAGAGCCTAATGCCCCTGTGACAAAATAAACCGCCATTTATAAAATCCTGTGGGCATAATTTAAAAGCCTTTCTTTTAAATCAAATAAAAAAAACACAATTCGGGTTGACATAATCGCAATAATATAAGCATGAAAATTATCGGGTAAAATCGATGTCATTAAATGGGAAAAATCAGTCGGTAAATACGTCACTGCAATTTCAATAAAATAACCATACGCGGTTATCATTGTGGTCATAATAAGCGAAACTAAAGCCGTAACAATTAATCCCGTTCTCGTGATTAATTTAGTAAATAACACCGCGATATAACTTAATACCAAAGGAACAAAACCCGTTAAATAACGTAATACCGCTGCAAGTCCTAATAATACGGGCATTAATCACCTCCCTTGCGTAACAACGAAGTTAACGAAGTGAAAACATACCAAAACGTCAATGCTGCCATTGCCCACGAAAGCAATGATTTTATTGCGGTTAACTTATCGCACCCAATTCTGATTTCATAAACGTCGTCTGCAAAAAGAATAAAATCAGAACACCCCTGACCATTAGGAAAAATAGACACATGACTAAAAATTGAACGCCAAAAAGATCCCTCTTTAACCTCTAACGGACTGGCAATCTTAACCGCTGTATCAAATACCGATTCTCCTTGACCATATAAAGTCGTATCAGGATCAGCAAAATTACCTGCCCCTCTTAATAAATTATCAAACGACCCAGAAATACTTTTTAATGATTCATCGGTTTTTTTAGTCGCCTCTGAAGTATCCTTACCACTATCATATTCTTCAATTAACGATTTTTTTAACGCCGTTTCTACCGCAGAAGCAATATCATCCTCGTCATCTAAACCATTCCCACCCAAACCACCGCCGATACTACCGCTTCCTTCATTCCCGCCGGAACCGCCACCTGGACTACTGCCGCCCTCATGCCCACCAGAACCCTCACCCGGATTACCTCCATGACTGCCAAAGCCATTACCCGCACCTTCTTCAACAACTTTACCTGTCGGTTTCCAATCCGCTGCAACCGTATCACCAATTGGTACAATCGTGCCGGTTGCAATATACTGACAACCCTCAATATTGACATAATAATCACGACCGATTTTATAAGTATTAGAATAAGTCTTTGCTTCTATCGGTTTTGCTAAACAATCCTTTTCATCATTCTTACCCCAATAAACCGTAATACCCCATTTAACATACACAAGCTCTTTACTCGCAGAAGGCACTTTACAACTCTTATCTAACTCATATTTAGTTTGATACCCTTGATTTACAAAAGAATCTTTAACAATCTCATAAAAATCTAAAGCCGCATCTTTCGCTTCCGCACATGGCCTGACAGCACTTTCTTTTTCAGGATCCCAAATAACTTCTAACTCATGATAAGATGTTTCCCACTCAGCATGAGCAAAAAAGGAAATTGAAAATAATAAAAAAATATAAAGCCAGTTATTCATAAATAACCCCTAAAAGTGGGGGCATTACCCCCATCAGGTTATCAAACCGCTTTTGAAGAAAATTTCTTAAATAAACGAATTGCCAGCCCTGCGCCAACAACCGCAACCACAACAGGCCAAACTTTACCAATTAAGGTATTCGCTTGAGTAAGCAATGAATCCATCGCCTGACCCGCATAATCAGGCACTGTACCTGTAGCGCCATCCGCTAAGGCCATTCCTGAAAAAAGGAAAAGTGATACCGCTAAATATTTATTTAAAATAAATTCCTTTACGTTAGATAAAAATTTCATACTGAAACCTCCGCTAATTTTTTAAAGACCAAAATGGAGTAAGAGAACCCCCAACCAATAGCAAAAGCCGAGAATAAATAAACGATTTCCATTACCTCTGTCTTCCTGCTATAAATCCAAGACCGAAACATAAGACAATTCCAATCTCGAAAATCAGGTTATATACTTCCGGTAACCCTACTGTTGCCATAGCGATTACCTATTCTGCTAAATCAAGGAACATTTCAACGTTATACCCAAGTGTCATTTGCCCTGTTTTTTTATCAGGATATCTAAAGGAACGCTCATAACCTGAAATACGACAAACCAGTTCATTGATTTCTGAGTCAATCACACCCACACGTCGTTTAGAACGAATTTTGACTATAGGCGGTTTAGAATAAGGGTCAGGCGCAGGTAAAATAACAGTGGTATAAACGTGTCCATCATCAGAAGTACTGACACGGGTCACTTTTCCACTAATCACCGTTTGATATAAGGGCAATGCAGCCATAATGGTTCACCTTTCTTGATTTAAGCATTTGCAACTTGTTTAAATGGATAAATAGTATTTTGACGTTCAAAAACACTCACTGGCTCGACATACCAGTCAGGACGTTGTTGAGAAAAATCGATATGGATAACTTTATAAAAAGGAATGACGTTAGATTTATCGCCCGTGAGATTTTGTAATTGTGATTTACTGATACCAACATCAGTTAATAAAGTTAAGTAACGCCAAAACGTCACTCGACTCATGGAATTAAGGACATTGTAAAATCCTTCATTGACTAAACGGCGATAAAAACCGAATATCCGTTGGGCTTTGGCATAGGAAATGTTGCCTTTTGGCGTGGTAGAATAATAATGAGATTTTAATCGTTCAAAAATATGTTCATCATCATAAATATTCATTTCCATTCCCCTCAATGCCGTCAGCAAATCATCAAAACTTTTCATCCACAGATCGTAAATTAAATTAGCCCCACCACGTTCATATTGTTGTTGATAAAGACAAAGCGCCGAAAAATTAACCGGAATCGAGTTATCTTTTAAAAAACGTTTTTTTAATCGCCCTTCTAATCTCAACAGGTTATTGGCAAAATCAATCAGGCGTTTATCATTTAAAATGGCATACTGATTAAGCAACACGTCATCATTAGGATTAGCCCGCAATTTTCTTTGTATTTCACCCAAACGTTTTGCCAGTTCAAGCGCTTTATAATAAATGCACAGTTCCCTGAGTTTAGAACCACGATTAAAATAAACGGTTGATTCATGATCATTGGATTTTGTCGCTTTGGTTTGTCCATGACTGATATTTTTGAAATAAGCGATCACCTGTTTATAAATACTTTCCGTCGGTAATCTCACTGATAACGTTGTATGAAGCTCAGAAACTTCGGTATTCGTTACATCTAACAAATTAAAAAGATGTGGCATGGAAGCCGCTAAATTAGTGATTAACTCCAAACCACATAATGCAATATTGGTTGAACCAAATACGTTATGCCCCTGTAAGAGCTTGGCAGGTGAAGCCTTAAGATTGACTCGCGGGAAAATCAAATGAGTTCCCTGATAAATCTTCATGCCCAAACTGGCAAAATGCGTTGGTAACGATTCAAAAGGATGCGCTAATCCCTGAACAGATAAATCCCCTTTTATTTCAAATTCCACATCACGAGCAGACAAGCGAATACCACTTAATTTAGCAATCTGTATAAAATCGATAGATCCTCCTCCATGCTCCCTATCACGAGATGTTCTAGTTACATACTCGTCTTTGAATGGAATTTGGAGTTCAAGAAGATCAATCACAAATAAAATCCTATTCTATTTTCTATTTAATCTTGTATTTTTGAATACAAAAATCCATGAATTCTTTTTTATATTAAAAATAGCTGAAAAAATTCATGTATGCAAGAATTCTTATAAAGAATAAGAAAAAGATACTAGGATGCAATGCATACAACGCATACAACGCATACAACGCATACAAGAAACAAGGAATACAACTATGAAAGAAAAAGAAGACACTACTTCTGCAAGAATAAAAATATCCAGAAAAATGAAATTAGAACAAATAGCAATAGAAGTTGGCTATATCACAAAAAAACCCTATAAATGGACGGACATACTAAGTCATTTAATAGATCACTATGCAAATGATGCAAAACAAGACATAGTTCATCATGTGATAAACAAAGAAGAAAAAAAACAATCGAAATAACCATTACTGTCGACATCAAAACTAAACAAAAAAATGAAAAAACCTGCCAAAATTCAGAAATCAAAAATGTTTAATAATAGTTAAATTAAAGTAAAAATGCTTCAATTTGAAACAAGAGTACATAATTTTAATTAACAAATGGCTGATGTGAATGAAAAAGAAAAAGCTAAAAAAACAAGTAAAAGAAATGGAAATTGCATTTACAGAAAATAACCCTGACGTCATCGGTTATACTCTGTTCAATACAATTAATCGTCGCTTTGTGACAATGAAAGAAAATAAGTTTGGGATGCCTATCTACACAGATAATCTTGAAGTAGCTTATTTTGCAGATACACCCTTTGAAGCAGCCATAGATGCGAAACTATTACCTGAGCCTGACATATTCGATATTGTAGTTGTTCCGTTAATCGAAAACCCCTTATTTGGGCTTAGCGTCAAGTCAGGTTATCTAAATTGACATAACCGCAGGTTCGCACAATGGCGTTATGTGTAAATGGCCGCCGTCTGCGAGGAGCTATTTTCGCAGACGGCTATTCAACATAACGGCGTTGTATATTATGCGAACCTTAATGGCATTTTACCGAAGCTTATCTACAAATAATAATTTTATTGATTTTTTGTAAAATTAAACAACAAACAAAAGCAAATAAAAAATCAATCATCGCTAAACGATTCGCTTGTCTTCGACCCTCAAACTGCTGAGTCGCTTTATTTATCGTAAAAAGATGGCTTGGCAGGAACGCTAACGCGGGGGTTCCTTGCTACCCGATAAGTCCCCCCTGGCTTCGGCGGTTTTCCATTCGGTTATCTTTGTGATTGCAATCTGCCGCCTTACATGTCCTGACGGACATTTTAAAGCATAAAAAAACCCGCCATAAAGTAGCGGGTTTCCCTGATATCTGGTGTGATGCGACTCAAAATCAGAAGTGGCGGTATTTACGATTAATTTTAGAAGTTATGACCTAATACCAAATCGATATTATCTCATCGAATAAAATACCCTAGGTGCGTTTAACGCACCTAGACTAATCCGCTTTTTTATGTCTTACAAATGCGTTGCTGGCAATCATACAAAGCAAATAACACTAAACGAACATGAAATACCGTTAATAATCCAGTTAATGACGCTGGCTCAAATTTCATTCTCGCTTCTGTTATCGTCTGTCTCACCACTTTATAAGCCACTGAACGCAGTACGGAGATTTCTTTTTGCGGAATGCCAAAAGCAAACAACAATGCCGTTTCAAACTGCACTGGCGTTAATTCAGGAAAAAGATTGCGTAACTCTGGATATTGAGTAGGATCGAACACAGTCATATAGACCGCCAACGTAGGTTTATGTGATAGCTGTATAGTCAGATCGGAAGTCTGACTATACAGCGCTAAAAAACAACTTAACGCTTAACAAACAACATGTAACAACTGACTCCAACCATACCCCATCAGGCTGCGCCTGCTAGGGTATGGCCTTCCGTCAGTTAAACAACATTCAGTACCCGTGCTCTAATCAGAATATACATCACCGTATTATCCTTCGTATCTGACCGAGCATCGAACAACCAACCTATCAACGGAATGGCAGAAATAAAAGGAACCGAAGAGGTGGAGTTGACCGCATTATGCTGGATTAATCCCCCAATCAACAACGTATCGCCATTTTTCAACTGAACCGTCGTATCAATTGAGCGTTGATTAAAAACAATATCCGTTGCATTAGAAATATTTGAAACACTGTCCGCTTTGGATTTCACCGTTAACATGACACTGTCACCATTCAACACTACCGGTGTTACATCAAGCGAAATCCCTACATCACGTCGCTCAATGGTCTGAAAAGGATTTTTAACATCAACACCCTGACCAATAATTTTACCCGTCACAATCGGCACATTCTGACCGGATGAAATCAATCCGCGTTTACCGGATAAAGTCAAAATACGCGGCACAGATAATAACTTACTGTGCTTATCACCCTGAACCGCCGTTAATGCCAAACCTAAAACATTGCCTGAAAAAATGCCAAATGACCCACCGCTACTGGACAAAATATCGCCCAGCGTAGCCGTATTTACTCCCCCTGCCACCGTTGACCCTGATTTTTTCCCTACGCCAAAAGAAAAATCAAAATTACTGCCGTCAGTGGTTTCAAACATGATACTCTCAATTAACACTTGCGTTCGTTGTATATCAATAGATGGCAAAAAAGATTGTATCTGCTTATGATTCTCTGGCGTTGTCGTCACAACCAAACTATTATTGCCCTCATCAATCGCCACCTGTCCGCCTGAATAAGGTGAGGATTTCAGAAAGATATCAATAACAGAAAAAATATCTTTAACCAGAACATGATGAAACGAATAGATTTGCGTTTTTTGCGTGAAAAAATGACCCCGTTGTGGCGTAGGATAATCTGGCAAATAATTCAGACTTGACCCTTCCGGAAATGGATTCTCTAACGCCTTATCCAAAGGTGAAATGCCATAATTGCCTTGATGACTTTTGGCAATAATCACCGGATTACCGGGACTGACCTCATAACCTCTAGACGCCATCACCGACACAAAGAAAGCGGGTAAATTTTCAGGTGAAATATCGGAATTATAAACGGTAATTTTTTCATTAAAATCATTAGGCACAATCACCCCTTTCCCCGTTTTTCTGGAATACCAATCCACAAATTCAAATATTGGCACATTGGTCATGGCAATTTTTTCAGCAAACGTATTTAATGAAAATAGCAGGATAAAACTAACAAGACACCAGCGCATTTTTTCCCCTCCCGTATATTCTCATTTTACAGGCACTCATCACTTCAATATTGTAACCTTGTTGAATAAGTTCACCGGATTCAATCATTTCATTATCCATTAAAAATAAAATCCGCGTTTCATCACCTAATAATTTAAATGATTTTATTTTTAATTTATTTATTTCTAATTGGTTAACGACCTGTGTTTCTAATATTTCTTTTTGAGGATAATGAATAAAAAAATAACCTATAGAAATACCCAATAAACACCCTGAAATTAATAATCTTAATTTTGAAAAACGTTTTAAATAAATACGTGTTAATCGCATAATTTTACTTAACGTTAAGGGTTGTTGATAACGCCCATAAATAGAATAAGGCGATAAAAGACAATAAACGCCCTTATTATAAAAAGAAGAAAACTGTTGTTTAGTATCATAAGCATCATATAAATCCGTACCACGATATATCCAACGTTCAACAACAGGCGATTGAATATTATCGCCATATTTAACTATCCCTAAATGAATTTTTGGCGCGGATATTTTGGCACCAAAAATAATACTCAATAATGACCCAATCAATGGAATGGCAAAGCGGTCAAGCCGTCGGCAATAAACCACATGCTCGGCTAACGCTTCTCTGGCCTGTTTATCGACTAATGAAATATTTTGCACTAAAAAAATAATATCCCAGCCTATTTTACGGGCATGTAAAAACCAGTCTAAAACAGACTGACGGCTTTTATCATTCCAGCTGCGGGTATTTAACCAAGTGCCACATTCATCAAGCACTAATAACCCATTTAATTTTTCATCATACGTTTTATTACCACGACCAATGGCATTTAAATCAAATAACGTCGGTTTATCGGGTAAACGATAAATCATTATTTTCTTCGCCATTTTACCCACAGCGGGCATATTATGCGGTTTTAAATCGATATTTGTCGCCACCGGACAACCCTTTATTAATTTATCCTGAATCTTCGCCACGGAAATTAATGATTTTCCAGAGCCTAATGCCCCTGTGACAAAATAAACCGCCATTTATAAAATCCTGTGGGCATAATTTAAAAGCCTTTCTTTTAAATCAAATAAAAAAAACACAATTCGGGTTGACATAATCGCAATAATATAAGCATGAAAATTATCGGGTAAAATCGATGTCATTAAATGGGAAAAATCAGTCGGTAAATACGTCACTGCAATTTCAATAAAATAACCATACGCGGTTATCATTGTGGTCATAATAAGCGAAACTAAAGCCGTAACAATTAATCCCGTTCTCGTGATTAATTTAGTAAATAACACCGCGATATAACTTAATACCAAAGGAACAAAACCCGTTAAATAACGTAATACCGCTGCAAGTCCTAATAATACGGGCATTAATCACCTCCCTTGCGTAACAACGAAGTTAACGAAGTGAAAACATACCAAAACGTCAATGCTGCCATTGCCCACGAAAGCAATGATTTTATTGCGGTTAACTTATCGCACCCAATTCTGATTTCATAAACGTCGTCTGCAAAAAGAATAAAATCAGAACACCCCTGACCATTAGGAAAAATAGACACATGACTAAAAATTGAACGCCAAAAAGATCCCTCTTTAACCTCTAACGGACTGGCAATCTTAACCGCTGTATCAAATACCGATTCTCCTTGACCATATAAAGTCGTATCAGGATCAGCAAAATTACCTGCCCCTCTTAATAAATTATCAAACGACCCAGAAATACTTTTTAATGATTCATCGGTTTTTTTAGTCGCCTCTGAAGTATCCTTACCACTATCATATTCTTCAATTAACGATTTTTTTAACGCCGTTTCTACCGCAGAAGCAATATCATCCTCGTCATCTAAACCATTCCCACCCAAACCACCGCCGATACTACCGCTTCCTTCATTCCCGCCGGAACCGCCACCTGGACTACTGCCGCCCTCATGCCCACCAGAACCCTCACCCGGATTACCTCCATGACTGCCAAAGCCATTACCCGCACCTTCTTCAACAACTTTACCTGTCGGTTTCCAATCCGCTGCAACCGTATCACCAATTGGTACAATCGTGCCGGTTGCAATATACTGACAACCCTCAATATTGACATAATAATCACGACCGATTTTATAAGTATTAGAATAAGTCTTTGCTTCTATCGGTTTTGCTAAACAATCCTTTTCATCATTCTTACCCCAATAAACCGTAATACCCCATTTAACATACACAAGCTCTTTACTCGCAGAAGGCACTTTACAACTCTTATCTAACTCATATTTAGTTTGATACCCTTGATTTACAAAAGAATCTTTAACAATCTCATAAAAATCTAAAGCCGCATCTTTCGCTTCCGCACATGGCCTGACAGCACTTTCTTTTTCAGGATCCCAAATAACTTCTAACTCATGATAAGATGTTTCCCACTCAGCATGAGCAAAAAAGGAAATTGAAAATAATAAAAAAATATAAAGCCAGTTATTCATAAATAACCCCTAAAAGTGGGGGCATTACCCCCATCAGGTTATCAAACCGCTTTTGAAGAAAATTTCTTAAATAAACGAATTGCCAGCCCTGCGCCAACAACCGCAACCACAACAGGCCAAACTTTACCAATTAAGGTATTCGCTTGAGTAAGCAATGAATCCATCGCCTGACCCGCATAATCAGGCACTGTACCTGTAGCGCCATCCGCTAAGGCCATTCCTGAAAAAAGGAAAAGTGATACCGCTAAATATTTATTTAAAATAAATTCCTTTACGTTAGATAAAAATTTCATACTGAAACCTCCGCTAATTTTTTAAAGACCAAAATGGAGTAAGAGAACCCCCAACCAATAGCAAAAGCCGAGAATAAATAAACGATTTCCATTACCTCTGTCTTCCTGCTATAAATCCAAGACCGAAACATAAGACAATTCCAATCTCGAAAATCAGGTTATATACTTCCGGTAACCCTACTGTTGCCATAGCGATTACCTATTCTGCTAAATCAAGGAACATTTCAACGTTATACCCAAGTGTCATTTGCCCTGTTTTTTTATCAGGATATCTAAAGGAACGCTCATAACCTGAAATACGACAAACCAGTTCATTGATTTCTGAGTCAATCACACCCACACGTCGTTTAGAACGAATTTTGACTATAGGCGGTTTAGAATAAGGGTCAGGCGCAGGTAAAATAACAGTGGTATAAACGTGTCCATCATCAGAAGTACTGACACGGGTCACTTTTCCACTAATCACCGTTTGATATAAGGGCAATGCAGCCATAATGGTTCACCTTTCTTGATTTAAGCATTTGCAACTTGTTTAAATGGATAAATAGTATTTTGACGTTCAAAAACACTCACTGGCTCGACATACCAGTCAGGACGTTGTTGAGAAAAATCGATATGGATAACTTTATAAAAAGGAATGACGTTAGATTTATCGCCCGTGAGATTTTGTAATTGTGATTTACTGATACCAACATCAGTTAATAAAGTTAAGTAACGCCAAAACGTCACTCGACTCATGGAATTAAGGACATTGTAAAATCCTTCATTGACTAAACGGCGATAAAAACCGAATATCCGTTGGGCTTTGGCATAGGAAATGTTGCCTTTTGGCGTGGTAGAATAATAATGAGATTTTAATCGTTCAAAAATATGTTCATCATCATAAATATTCATTTCCATTCCCCTCAATGCCGTCAGCAAATCATCAAAACTTTTCATCCACAGATCGTAAATTAAATTAGCCCCACCACGTTCATATTGTTGTTGATAAAGACAAAGCGCCGAAAAATTAACCGGAATCGAGTTATCTTTTAAAAAACGTTTTTTTAATCGCCCTTCTAATCTCAACAGGTTATTGGCAAAATCAATCAGGCGTTTATCATTTAAAATGGCATACTGATTAAGCAACACGTCATCATTAGGATTAGCCCGCAATTTTCTTTGTATTTCACCCAAACGTTTTGCCAGTTCAAGCGCTTTATAATAAATGCACAGTTCCCTGAGTTTAGAACCACGATTAAAATAAACGGTTGATTCATGATCATTGGATTTTGTCGCTTTGGTTTGTCCATGACTGATATTTTTGAAATAAGCGATCACCTGTTTATAAATACTTTCCGTCGGTAATCTCACTGATAACGTTGTATGAAGCTCAGAAACTTCGGTATTCGTTACATCTAACAAATTAAAAAGATGTGGCATGGAAGCCGCTAAATTAGTGATTAACTCCAAACCACATAATGCAATATTGGTTGAACCAAATACGTTATGCCCCTGTAAGAGCTTGGCAGGTGAAGCCTTAAGATTGACTCGCGGGAAAATCAAATGAGTTCCCTGATAAATCTTCATGCCCAAACTGGCAAAATGCGTTGGTAACGATTCAAAAGGATGCGCTAATCCCTGAACAGATAAATCCCCTTTTATTTCAAATTCCACATCACGAGCAGACAAGCGAATACCACTTAATTTAGCAATCTGTATAAAATCGATAGATCCTCCTCCATGCTCCCTATCACGAGATGTTCTAGTTACATACTCGTCTTTGAATGGAATTTGGAGTTCAAGAAGATCAATCACAAATAAAATCCTATTCTATTTTCTATTTAATCTTGTATTTTTGAATACAAAAATCCATGAATTCTTTTTTATATTAAAAATAGCTGAAAAAATTCATGTATGCAAGAATTCTTATAAAGAATAAGAAAAAGATACTAGGATGCAATGCATACAACGCATACAACGCATACAAGAAACAAGGAATACAACTATGAAAGAAAAAGAAGACACTACTTCTGCAAGAATAAAAATATCCAGAAAAATGAAATTAGAACAAATAGCAATAGAAGTTGGCTATATCACAAAAAAACCCTATAAATGGACGGACATACTAAGTCATTTAATAGATCACTATGCAAATGATGCAAAACAAGACATAGTTCATCATGTGATAAACAAAGAAGAAAAAAAACAATCGAAATAACCATTACTGTCGACATCAAAACTAAACAAAAAAATGAAAAAACCTGCCAAAATTCAGAAATCAAAAATGTTTAATAATAGTTAAATTAAAGTTAAATTAAAGTAAAAATGCTTCAATTTGAAACAAGAGTACATAATTCATTAATTTATCCCAGTGTTTATTGTAAGTCGTATGATTTATTAATTCACTCAATGAAGAAAATAGAAAATAAATTTGGAAATGAAAGTCAGGAATATAAATATTTAAAGATGTTATATGAATATTTGGTATTAGAAGGCATAGTCAGATTTGAATTGAAATTACATGGCAAATATTTACAGCGATATAAATTATGTTATTGGGGTTATTCAGAATTTGATGAATTAAAAACGTTATTAAATGAATTTATCGCATTACCAGAGAAATTATCGGTGACGAACATGGATATAAAAACGGTAGCAAATGAATTAATTGAAAAAGGCATTGTTGATAGTACCCGAGCAGCCAATACAACCGCTTTTTATGCGTATTTATGGACGTTAGGTGAACGTTTTGATTTAAATAAAAAACAAGTACAAGTTCATCGGGCACGTTTACGTAAAATCGGTATTGATATTGCGGATGAATATAACGTGTCGTTATTTCCTGGTGTGGTGGTGCGTAATGTGCGTGAAATTAAACCTTATATTGTTGAAAAACCAAACTGGTATAGAGAAAGAAATCATTTAATGCTGGTCGCTTAATAAAGAGAGAATTAAATATGGCAATGATAACGGTAGATTCAAGATATTTATTAATGGTGGAAATTGAAGAAACTGACGTTCAAGTTTTAGAGAAGGAATTTTTTAAAAAAGATGAAAATGGTAATAAAAAAGATGAGGCGATAAAACGTTATTATCAAATTGGATTATTACATAAAGGTCGACAGAATATTGAAATTGCTTATGATCAAATATTTGTGCCCATTTCAGAAGCTAAATCAAAATAATTTGATATTTATTAAAATAGGTAATCGTTATGGCTGCTCCGGAAAATAATATTGTCGGTGAGATTTTAGATATCACGATAAATCAAGAAAGGTGAACCATTATGGCTGCATTGCCCTCATATCAAACGGTGATTAGTGGAAAAGTGACCCGTGTCAGTACTTCTAATGATGGACATGTTTATACCACCGTTATTTTACCCGACCCTGACCCTTATTCTAAACCGCCTGTTGTAAAAATTCGTTCTAAACGGCGTGTGGGTGCGATTGATTCAGAAATTAATGAACTGGTTTGCCGTATTTCGGGTTTTGAACGTTCATTTAGATATCATGATAAGCAGACAGGGCAACCCTTAACGGGTCATAACGTTGAAATGTTTCTCGATTTAGTGGAATAGGTGATCGCTATGGCTACTCAGGAAAATAATATTGTCGGTGAGATTTGTTCAAAAGTCACCAATAACTGCCAGACAATGGCATTGACGATAAAAGAGTTGCCATATCAGGAACTCCTTAATATTGATTATTCAGTCGCGGCACAATTTTGGGGGATTCCTTTTACCTCGGTAATCAGACTTTGGTTATTTTCCAAAGGTCTTGGTGCAGTAATTAATATGTTTAAAGGTGTTTAATTATGTTGATTAAATTAGGTTTAAATAAGTTTTTTAACAAACTTAATCTCCGCACTTTATATTTAAGTATAGGTATTGGTTTATTCGGTGCTTTTAGTTCTGGATGGGTGCTTGCTAATCCACCTGCAGGTGGTGCAACTGTTGACTACAGTACGTTAACTAATTCGCTTAACTTTAACTCTGTCATGACCGGTATTTTAGCCGTTGCAGGCGGTCTTATTGCCGTTTATGCAGGTATGGCAGGCGTTAAGTGGGTTTTACGTATGGTTCGCGGTGCGTAACAAGGAGAGGGGCAAATTAATGCCCCTTTATATCGATGCTGACAATCGGATTTTATTTCCTGTGTTTTTTGTGGGGGCTGTTATGCGCCTGGGCAGTCATACAAGGGTTGGATTGATATTGTTGTTTTTAACGTCTTATTCTTATGCTGAAACGTGGAAAACTGAGTATAAAAATACGTTTGATCATTCTGTTATTTCTAAATCAAAGGATGTTAAGGGAGAAGACGGAACATTTAAACGCGTTGAATATATTAATTCCACTATGCAGCAGGAAGCTTGTAGTAAAGCTAAACAATCTGCTCAGGATCTTTTTGACCATATGCAATCTACTTTTCAACAGATGTGGCCTAGTTCGCAGTTTAAACTTGAGGTTAGCGAGTGTTCTTATGATGGTTCGCCAACTGAGAAAATTGTTGATTCTTACGGTGATAGTTTTTGGTTAAAAGCCCGTGTTGTTGGTGAGATTAAAAGAACTGTTTCTGGTACTGAAAATAATAATAAGGATTTACAAACGCCGGAAGAAGTTTGTATGAATAAAAGTTCGCTATCGGGTTCGTTTCATACAAAAAAAGTGGGTAGTAATTATTATGCTAATGTTGATGGTTGTGAATATATTGCTGATGATGATTTATTGCTTTGTAGTGAAAAGGAGGGCACTTGTCATGCTAAATGGAATCCAACAGGAAAAACGGTAGAAGATGGAAATGGAGGAGATGATGAAAAAGAAAAAAGTGATAATAAAATTTTGGGGCAATTGCCAAATGTCAATAAAGTTTTAGAATCACCTTCTAATTTTCCGTCTACACAGCAAGTTTATAATCCGGTTTCTGGTCAATCTGATTTTATTTCACCAAGCGAAAAAGAATGTGCTGACATTGTCTATCCAACGTATGAAAATGTGACGAGTTATGACGATTCGGGCAATTCTGTTATTCGTAAAGAGCCTCATAAATTTTATAATACCTTTAATTTTATGGGGAATAATTATCTCCAAAAATATGGTTGTTTATATGTACGTACATCAGTAGGGTATAAGCCGAGTACATCTCGTGCAGTTTATGAGGCTTTTGATACGGGTAAGTTAAATGATTGTATTTGGAAGAGTGGTTTTACGGAGGTTCATAACTGTTCTTATCGTGGTGAGCGTCCTAAAACACATACAGATTCAACTAAATTATAACGCAGTAAAATACCATAACCGCCTGGGCCTGGATTGCCTAAGCAAGAACCATCGGTGAAAATTTCTACCTGTTTCGTCATTTCTGATAAACTCATTTTATTCGTGATTTATAACCCTAAGTCTGACATAAAAAGGCACTATGAGCACTGTGATTACACGACAAATTGTTCTTGATACGGAAACTACTGGTATGCATAAGCTAGGGATCCATTATGAAGGACATAATATTATTGAAATTGGCGCGGTAGAAGTGATCAATCGCCGCTTAACTGGTCGTCATTTCCATGTTTATATAAAACCAGCACGATTAGTTGATCCTGAAGCTTTCGAAGTTCATGGGATTAGTGATGAGTTTTTACAAGATAAACCAACTTTTGCTGAAATAGCCGATGAATTTTTAGATTTTATTCGCGGCGCTGAGTTAATCATCCACAATGCCCCTTTTGATATTGGGTTTATGGATTATGAGTTTTCCAAGTTAAATAGAGATATTCCACCGACAGCAAACTTTTGTCAGATCACTGATAGCTTGGTATTGGCCAGAAAGCTGTTTCCGGGAAAACGGAATAATCTTGATGCTTTATGTGATCGCTATCATATCGATAATTCAAAGCGTACACTCCATGGCGCCTTGCTCGATGCAGAGATCTTGGCCGAAGTCTATATGGCAATGACCGGAGGACAAACCTCGTTAGCTTTTTCAGTTGATTCAGAGCCAGGTAGTGAAACCTATACCGATGATATTAAACGAATAGAACGCTCAGCAATGGGATTAACCGTGATTTATGCTAATCAAGAAGAAATTACTGGCCATGAAGCAAAACTGGATCTGATTGAAAAGAAAAGTGGAAAGATTTCACTTTGGCGTTCCGATGATTGCGAAAAGGATCAGGTTAAACATTAATCATTGTTACACTTTTATCTGAAAAAATGCGCAAATAGTGATTTTTTTTCTAAAAAATATTGACGTATAGATTGCTGATTCGTAATATCATGGCCGTTCTTAAATCGATTATACCGTGGTGCGGTAGTTCAGTTGGTTAGAATACCGGCCTGTCACGCCGGGGGTCGCGGGTTCAAGTCCCGTCCGCACCGCCAATATTATAAAACCCTGAGTATAAGCCTCGGGGTTTTCTGTATTTTAAGATAATAAACATTCTTTTTGCCAGAAAATCATATCCAATCTCACAGCCTTTTTGCTTAGAAAAAATTATGATATTCGTGTTTTGATTTTCGCTATAGTACAAACAGTGATTGTTATTATTGTTTCATTCACTTATTTTTAATTCTTTTGCTATTGATTAAAATTTTGTTACCGCTGATTATTTAGGGCAGATACCTAGATTAGATTTTAACTGTTAAGATGGCAAAACGACCTTGAGAAAATCAGTATCAAATTTGCTATTTATTCGATTTGGAGTAAACAATGATCACTCGTAAAATCCTTGCTAATGCTATCTGTTTCCTCAGTATGGATGCGGTACAGAAAGCAAAGTCAGGGCATCCAGGTGCGCCAATGGGAATGGCGGATATTGCTGAAGTACTCTGGCGTGACTATCTGGATCATAATCCTGCTGATCCTGACTGGGTAGATCGTGACCGTTTTGTATTATCTAATGGCCATGGTTCTATGCTACTTTATAGCTTGCTGCATCTTACCGGTTATGATTTACCGATCAAAGAATTAAAAAATTTTCGCCAACTTCATTCCAAAACACCAGGACATCCCGAATATGGTTATACGCCAGGTGTTGAAACCACGACTGGCCCGCTGGGACAAGGAATTGCAAATGCTGTAGGTTTTGCTATTGCCGAACGAACGTTAGCTGCTCAATTTAATCGTCCAGACCATACTATTGTTGATCATTATACCTATGTATTTATGGGTGATGGTTGCATGATGGAAGGCATTTCGCATGAAGCTTGTTCACTGGCTGGAACATTGAAATTAGGTAAATTGATTGCTTTTTATGATGATAATGGCATTTCAATCGATGGTGAGGTGGAAGGTTGGTTTACAGATAATACTGCTGAACGTTTTGCCGCTTATCATTGGCATGTTATCAAAGGTATTGATGGACATGATCCTGAACAAATCAAGTCAGCAATAGAACAAGCCCGTAAGGTTACCGATAAGCCCTCTCTATTAATCTGCAAAACGATAATTGGTTATGGCTCGCCACATAAGGCTGGTTCCGAAGAAGCGCATGGTTCACCATTAGG
This sequence comes from Arsenophonus endosymbiont of Crataerina pallida, assembly GCF_964020125.1. Taxonomy (NCBI): domain Bacteria; kingdom Pseudomonadati; phylum Pseudomonadota; class Gammaproteobacteria; order Enterobacterales; family Morganellaceae; genus Arsenophonus; species Arsenophonus endosymbiont of Crataerina pallida. The sequence continues at coordinate 3,017,204 of NZ_OZ026540.1, forward strand.
TGAAACTGAGATCGCTGAAACCCGGGCAGCACTAGATTGGTCATATCCACCTTTTGAAATACCAGCAGATATTTATCAAGCCTGGGATGCCCGCGAAATTGGTCAGCAAAAAGAAGCTACCTGGCGTGAAAAATTTGCTGAGTATCAACGGGCTTTCCCGCAACTTGCCGAAGAGTTTATCCGTCGGACCAAAGGTGAATTACCGACTAATTGGCAAGCTGTTGCAAATAATTTGGTTGTGGAATTACAACGCAATCCTGCTAATATTGCCAGCCGTAAAGCCTCACAAAATACGTTGGAGGTTTTCGGTAAGGTATTGCCAGAACTTTTAGGCGGCTCCGCTGATTTAGCTCCCAGTAATTTAACTATGTGGTCAGCGTCTAAGTCAATAAAAGATTCTCCAGCAGGTAATTATATTCACTATGGTGTACGTGAATTTGGTATGTCGGCTATTATGAATGGTATTGCCATGCATGGTGGTTTTATACCCTATGGTGCAACCTTTTTAATGTTTGTAGAGTATGCACGTAATGCAGTACGCATGGCTGCGTTAATGAAAATTCGCAGTATTTTTGTCTATACTCATGATTCTATTGGTCTGGGTGAGGATGGTCCAACCCATCAACCTGTTGAGCAATTAGCCAGTTTGCGCCTGACGCCTAATATAAGTACTTGGCGTCCTTGTGATCAGGTTGAATCGGCCATTGCCTGGCAGTATGCGATTGAGCGTAATGAGGGGCCAAGTGCGTTGATTTTTTCCCGTCAAAATCTTGAACAGCAACCACGTGATACTAAACAGTTAGCCAACATTATTAAAGGGGCTTATGTGCTCAAAGATAGCGAAAAAACACCCGCGCTTATTTTGATTGCAACTGGCTCTGAGGTTGGATTAGCGGTTAACGCTTATGAAAAATTGACTGCCGAAGGCTATCAAGTACGAGTGGTTTCTATGCCATCAACGGATACTTTTGATAAACAGGACGCCGCTTATCGTGAGTCTGTATTACCCTCTTCAGTTACTGCACGATTGGCTGTTGAGGCGGGTATTGCCGATTATTGGTACAAATATGTTGGCACAACCGGTGGGGTTGTTGGTATGCATACTTTTGGTGAGTCAGCACCGGCAGAGGTTTTATTTAAAGAGTTTGGTTTTAGTGTGGAAAATGTGATAGAGAAGGCTAAAGCTTTATTGCCGTAATTGATGAAAATGATATGAGCGTATTGATCAGCTTTATATGATTAGATACGCTCTTTTTATTTCAGCAGATAATCATGCGCTATTGCGATCTTTTTTTATGTTGTAGTGCATTTAAATTAAGCTGAAACGTTTCATTTTGGCAAAATTGCTAGATTTATTGATCAAAAGCACACTTTTTATGATTGACGACAAAAATCCTCAGTACAAAAGCTGTAATTATCGGTATTCTTAGCCATTAACAAATCAGTTGTTATATTGAAGGAAGAGTATGGTAGTTAGAGTGGCAATTAATGGTTTTGGGCGAATAGGGCGTAGCATATTAAGAGCGCTTTATGAATCAGATCACCGAGCTCAAATTGCTGTTGTTGCAATTAATGAAATTGCTACTTCGGAAGGAATAGCGCATTTATTAAAGTATGATTCTAGTCATGGCCGATTTGCTTATGATGTGCGCCTGAATAACGATTTGTTAGTTGTAGGTAATGACAGTATTCATCTTTTTCATCAATCTGAGATTGAAAAACTACCATGGCGAGCATTGGATATTGATGTAGTACTCGATTGTACCGGTGTTTATGGCTCAAAGGCCAATGGCTCTGCGCATTTATCAAGTGGCGCAAAAAAGGTGCTATTTTCTCATCCGGGAAGTACTGATCTTGATGCAACTATTGTTTATGGGGTTAATGAAACCAGTTTGAAAAATAGCGATCAACTGGTATCAAACGCATCTTGTACCACAAATTGTATTATTCCTGTGATTAAAATATTAGATGATGCTTTGGATATTGAGTCTGGTACAGTGACAACGATTCACGCTGCAATGAATGATCAGCCGGTTATTGATGCTTATCATCAAGATCTACGTCGTACACGCGCCGCTAGCCAATCTATTATTCCTGTTGATACCAAATTGGCTGCTGGGATCACACGAATATTGCCAAAATTCAAAGATCATTTTGAAGCGATATCGGTTCGCGTACCAACTATCAATGTAACGGCGATCGACCTCAGTGTGACGGTAAGATCTAAAGTAACGGTAGCTAAAGTCAATCAGCTGTTGCAACAAGCAGCAGAAGGTTCATTTCGTGGTATAGTTGATTATACTGAATTGCCGTTAGTATCAACAGATTTTAATCATGACCCACATAGTGCTATTGTAGATGGTACGCAAACACGAGTTAGTGGGCAACACCTAATTAAGATTTTAGTTTGGTGCGATAATGAGTGGGGTTTTGCCAATCGTATGCTTGATACGACATTAGCAATGGCTGCTACTGGTTTCAACAAATCTATCTGTTGACAGACAGTATGGGGAATATTGCTCTCCATACACAGCAGAAGATTAATAATTTAGAGAATCAACGAGAGGATTCACCATGTCTGTAATTAAGATGACCGATTTAGATCTAGCGGGTAAAAAAGTATTCATCCGGGCTGACCTAAACGTTCCTGTCAAAGATGGCAAAGTTACCTCTGATGCACGGATCCGTGCTTCTTTACCGACGATTGAAACCGCTTTAAAGCAAGGCGCAAAGGTAATGGTAACGTCTCATTTAGGTCGCCCGATTGAAGGTGAGTATAATGAGGAATTTTCATTGAAACCCGTTGTAGACTATTTAGCAGATAAGCTCGACTATCCTGTTCGTTTAATAAAAGATTATTTAAATGGAGTTGAAGTTGCTAATGGCGAGCTGGTGGTTCTTGAGAATGTACGCTTCAACCGGGGTGAAAAAAAGGATGATGAAAACTTATCTAAGCAATATGCTGCACTTTGTGACATCTATGTAATGGATGCATTTGGTACGGCGCACCGTGCTCAGGCATCAACCCATGGTGTGGCAAAATTTGCTCCTATAGCATGCGCAGGGCCGCTGTTATTTGCTGAGTTGGACGCATTAGGTAAAGCATTGAAAGAGCCTGCTCGGCCAATGGTTGCAATCGTTGGTGGTTCAAAAGTTTCGACTAAATTAACTGTCTTGGATTCTTTAGCAAAAATTGCCGACCAAATTATTGTGGGAGGCGGTATTGCCAATACCTTTATCGCAGCTGAAGGTCATAAAGTCGGCCGTTCTTTATATGAAGATGACTTGATCCCAGAAGCAGAAAAATTATTATCTACTTGCGATATTCCTGTACCTACTGATGTTCGTGTAGCGACTGAATTTTCTGAAACAGCCGAGGCGGTAATGAAATCTGTCAATGATGTTAAAGATGATGAGCAGATTTTGGACTTAGGCGATGAAACGGCTGAACGTTTGGCGGGTATTCTTAAAAAAGCAAAAACGATTTTATGGAATGGTCCGGTTGGGGTTTTCGAGTTCCCTAATTTTCGCCACGGCACCGCAGCGATTGCAGAAAGTGAAGCTTTTTCTATTGCAGGTGGTGGTGATACATTAGCGGCGATTGATCTGTTTGGTATTGCGGATAAAATTTCTTATATTTCTACTGGCGGTGGCGCTTTTCTTGAATTTGTGGAAGGTAAAAAATTACCTGCAGTTGTTGTGTTAGAAGAACGAGCAAAACAGTAATTATATCTGAAGAAAATGACAGGTAGCACTGTTCACCTGTCCAATAATAGGATTTTATCTCATGTCTAAGATTTTTGATTTTGTAAAACCAGGTGTTATTACCGGCGATGATGTGCAAAAAGTTTTTGCCGTTGCAAAAGAACATAAATTTGCGTTGCCGGCAGTCAATTGTGTCGGTACAGATTCGATTAATGCTGTTTTGGAAACCGCTGCTAAAGTTCGTTCTCCGGTAATTGTCCAATTTTTTAACGGTGGTGCTGCGTTTATCGCCGGTAAATTTTTAAGGTACTTAAATTCACCTTATATTGCTTACTGATCCCTATTAATCCACCGGCCTTTGCGATCCCTTCCTCACCTAATGATGCTATTGTTTTTAATAGCCTAGGGGTTATTTTATTGGATTTGTTGCCTAAAAAACTTTTTCCCCTTACAGTGAATGTGCCGTTTTTATCAACGTAATTATTTAAGGTCGCCAAATTTACGTTATATTGTTCACTGATCCCTCTCAATCCACCGGCTATTACAAACCCTTCAGCACCTAAGGACGCTATTTTTTGTAATAGCTCAGGGGTTATTTTGTTCGATTTACCACTTAAGAAAATTTTCCCCCTAACTTTAAGCATGCCATTTTTGTCAAGGTAATTATTTAGCGTAGTTAAATTGACGTTATATTGTTCACTGAGCCCTGTTAGTCCACCGGCCTTTGTAAACTCTTCGGCATCTAATGACGCTATTGTTTCTAATAGCTCTGGGGTTAATTTACTGGATTTGTCGCCTAAAAAATTTTTTCCATTAACCGTAAGCGTGCCCTTTTTATTAAGATAACTATTTAAGGTATGCAAATTCACGTTATATTGTTGACTAAGCCTTCTCAATCCACCGGCCTTTGCGATCCCTTCAGCACCTAATGACGCCATCTCTTTTAATAGTTCAGGGGTTAATTTATTGGATTTACCACCTAAAAAAACTTTCCCTCTAACCGTCAGTGTGCCATCCGCATGGAGGTAATTATTTAAAGTACTCAAATTCACATTATATTTTTCACTGAGCCTTGTTAGTCCACCGGCTTTTGCGATCCCTTTTGCACCTAATAACACTATCTCTTTTAATATCTCAGGGGTTACTGATCTTATTTTTTCTCCATTTACCATCGTGTGAGCTAGATGAGTATTTTCAGTGAGTGAATTATGAGGAATGTTATTGGACTCGACTTTTCTTTCTAAATTACCATTAGTTATCTGCTGTTGTGTAAGTTCATTGCCTATAAAATATGAAGATAAAGCCTCATATTGGGGATAGAGACTGAACCAGATATCAAAAGTACTGTGGTTAGAGGAATTCATATATTTATTTACTACTTGTTGATAAGTTCGTGAAAGATTTTCAGCCACTTCTAGTTGTAAAGTATTAATATTACTGTAGGGTGCATGCAATAAAACCACCCGTTCTGGATCTACCGGGCCTAAGATATGTGTTTCATCAAAACTTATTGCTCTTTCTAAACTCCCTGTTACAGAAAATAGCAACGCTATAGCACTAGTGTCAGGATCATCAAAATTCTGTTTCAATGAAACCGCTGGTAATCCAAGCGCGGCAATAGCAAAAACCGCATAGGCTTGATTGCGGGATACATATCGTACAATTTCATCATAATTTCCGGCAACAATGGTTGTTTCTCCTTGTTTTCCAATCATTGGGTATAAGGAATTAAAGTCATGTGAAGGTTGAAATCCATTTATTTCAGGCTGTTCATTTACCGGATCGAGGACAACCTGAAATAGTAACGGAAAATTATCGCGAGCAGTTAGTCCGTTAGGAAGCAAGCGAGTTTCCCCTTGAATATGAGCAGAAGATGATATTAATTGCTGCAACAGCATGTTGGTTGGATCATTTTTATTGGGCAAAGCAACATGAGCAACCGTTGATAAATTATTTATTGGAAACACGTCACGAACTCCATAAAAAATAGAATATAAATAAAGAATCAAGCATAGAAGAAAAATAATTATTGTAGTAATCCAAATTTGATCGGATAGTCAGCCACTTTATTGACGCAGGATCCTATATTGCCGTTGTTATTATCAACAAGACTTAAGTGGGTATCATCCAGATTAATGGAGTGACGATAGGTAAATTCTATAGAGGCTGCTGCGGTATGTTTAGCCAATGTGTTTTTTGCCTAATTTGCCGTTGCTAACAAAACAAGACTTTTAATTTAGAATAACCCATGGTAGCGATACTAATGAGGAAATCGCCTATTTGCTAAACTTGACGGTAAAGGGTGAGAAAGCTGTTGTGCTGGTGGGTGTGATGTGTCCGGTGACTGCATTTATTTCTGACGCGCCGGCAAACTTGCACGACGTAATCGTGACGGTAGCGTCACCAGACAACGTCAGGCAGGGTGTGATACTTATGATGAATAAATACATCCTTGACGCGCTGGACATGACGCAGATAGGGCTTTGTTAGCGTGAGCATAGGCAATAGCAAACCGCATTAAATATCTGTTTAATCGATTTAAACACAACGAATATTTTTTAAAACGATTTAATAGACATTTTAGGGCAGACATTTTCAACTGTCTAAAATTTATACTATAACTGCGAATTTTCAATTGATAATAAATTAGATTTTTAATTTAATAATTTATAAAATGTTTGGTTATCAACACATTGTGTCAGCCCACACTCCAATATTGTGGATATAAGGTTAGCGAGTATTAAAAATACAAATAGATAAATCGCTATTTCTCTGGCAGGGGATTTTGCTACTTGTATTTCAGCGCTATTGAATAACATTAATACACAAACGAACAGAATGATGGCTAAGGAGAAAATTAGCGACCAAGTATAAAGATGCAAACCGAAGACTGTAGAATAATATCCAGGATCACCTGGCAGAATATGAATTAATACTTGGCGGGTTGCAGTGATACATATGGTGATAGAACTAAGAATAATTATACTATAATGACGCTGATTAATACCAAAGATAAGATTAAATAGAAAACCGATACCTATCATTATAATACCCACTCGTTGTAATAAGCATAGTGGGCAGGGTATTTCATGTAATATAATTTGATAATAGAATGCAATGATTAATGTTACAGATATTCCTAATAGTCCTAGAATATTCAGATTAGAAATAACTTTTGTTGAAGATAGTGTTTTCATCATAATTCTCTAACTAAAACGATAGGTTGATATTATCGCTTGCATGATATTTAAATAATAAGATAGTTATAATAAACAGCATTAATAAAAGGATATAACTTAGTTTTCTCTGTTTGAGAATAAGTGAGATAGTGACCAGAAAAGCGATGAAAAAAGGTAAAAACATCATAAGATCCTATTAGCATAACATTAACTATTCGATTTTATATGCACAATAATATTATCAATATAAATAATATATTTTATAATAATATATTAAAGTGATATTTTTAATTATAAATTATAGTTGTTAACTAATTGTTGTCAAAAGTTGTTAATAAACTGCATTTATTAGCAAAAAGCAATCCAATACAAGATCATCTAGTGTTAAATTAAAATTCTATAGAGTTTTAAAACACAGAGGGTCAATGCAACTAATTTTATCAGGTTAACATTACCCTCAAATTTTCATTTTTTATAAAAATTATTAATATTTCATTAAGTTAAATTATGTAGTCGTTTTAATATTACCAAAACAGAGATATTTTAATTCTAAAAATTCATCGATACCATAATGGGAGCCTTCGCGCCCGAGTCCTGATTGTTTAATACCACCAAAAGGCGCCATTTCATTAGAGATGAGTCCTTCATTAATGCCAATCATACCTGTTTCCAATGCTTCAGCAACTCGATAGATACGGCTAATATCGCGTGAATAAAAATAGGCCGCTAAGCCAAATTCGGTTTCATTAGCTAACTGAATTGCTTCTGATTCGTCAGTAAATTTAAATAATGGTGCTAATGGGCCAAATGTCTCTTCTTTAGCGATTTTCATTTGGTTATTTACATCAGTCAATATCGTTGGTTCAAAGAATAATTTTCCTTGTGAGGCAACATTGCCGCCGGTTAACAGGTGTGCCCCATGCGCGATAGCATCCGTAATATGTTGTTTTACTTTGTCGATGGCTTGCTGATTAATTAACGGTCCTAGTTGAGCATCTTTTTGACTTGCTGGCCCGACGCGCAGAGTTTTTACAGCTGCACTAAGTCGTTTTGCGAATTCGTCATATATAGTTGCTTGAACCAAGATACGATTAGCACAAACGCAAGTCTGTCCACTATTGCGAAATTTTGCTGCTAATACACCTTGAACAGCAGCTTCTAAATCAGCATCATCGAAAACAATAAAAGGTGCATTGCCGCCTAACTCTAATGAGATCTTTTTGACTGTATTAGCACACTGCGCCATTAATAATTTCCCCACTTGCGTTGAGCCAGTGAAGGTTAATTTGCGGACTATCGGGCTTGCTGTCATAACCGAACCAACTGTTTTTGCATCGGTACTGGGTACAATATTTAAAACACCAGCAGGAATACCTGCTTTCTCAGCCAGTACTGCTAATGCTAAAGCTGATAGAGGTGTTTCAGCCGCGGGTTTTAGAATAACGGTACAGCCAGCAGCCAGGGCAGGGGCAACTTTTCTTGTGATCATGGCATTGGGAAAATTCCATGGCGTAATGGCAGCTACGACACCAACCGCTTGTTTGATAGTCATTATTCGGCAATCAGCGACAGGAGAAGGAATTGTTTCACCATAAGTTCTCTTTCCTTCTTCCGCAAACCATTGGATAAAACTAGCGCCATAAGTTATTTCACCCATTGCTTCGCTGTGGCATTTACCTTGCTCCAGGCTCAATATTTCTGCTAAGGCTGTCTGATTTTCCATAATCAGATAAAACCATTTATTTAAAATCTGACTGCGTTGTTTTGCGCTCATTGCACGCCATGCGGGTAATGCCTTGTCAGCGGCATCGATAGCTTTTTGTGTTTCGATTTTGCCTAAATCACTGACTTTAGCAATTACATCACCATTAGCAGGATTGATAACATTAAATGTTGAATGCTTATCAGCATCGACCCATTGACCGTTAATATAGGCTTGTTGACGGAAAAGGGGAGAATTAATGAGATTATTTTCCATTGATTTTTCTCCAGAATTTATGGATGGTATACCATTCGATATTTATCTTTAATTTGATTTTCAATTGCGGCTAACTGCTGCAAAAATAAAAAAAGAACAATTACTAGCTGATTTAAATCTGCGCAAATGCAAGTCATCACCATTATTAGGATAGATTTTGATTATAATTTAGAAAAATACAATAATAACTTCTGAACAAATAAAATAAATTTTATTGAAAAAAATGATGATAAAGTGGGGAATAATTTTGTATTGGCAGGCCAATTTTATCTGTTAGTCGCTTAAGAAACAGCAGCGTAACCTTTACTCGATTGCTGGTGTTAATGTAATAAAATAACAAAATTTAATTAGTTGCTGTAAAAAATAAACTCTAACATAACTTAATTTTATTCAGGCTTACCAAATAATAGTTTGCTAGAAAATTGATTATTTTTGTTGTTATTCATAAAAAATTTTTAATACCATTCAGTTTTAATACTTAATGAAGTAAATAATAATTCAATTCTAATAATTATTAGACATCTCTTAATATGTAATTAAAGGCACAATATACATTTAATAAATCGTTATTTGATTTGTTAAGGAGATTTTCTGCTATTGTCTATTGTTAAAAGTTTTTTTATGCTTTAGTTGCCAAAAATCATTCCATTCTAGCAAAAATAAATTTCTTATTATTAATGTGATAGAGCCAAAAGTTAGCAATAAAAATCTACCACCAAGACCAAAAAAATTGATATTATAAATGATATTGTTTATCAATATCATTTAAAACGATGTAAAGGACATTATATGCTTTCTATCTCCTCTACCTTTTTCTCTAATTCTATTAATCCTACTAATTGTTTGGAAAAAATATCAGAACCTAAAAAGGATATAAGTCAATCACCTTTTTCGTCTATGATAAGTAATGTTAGTAATTCTAATCAAAATATAAATAATGATTCGATACCATCTATTCTTGTGCAGTCAGGGGATTTAGATAAACAAAAAAATATATTAAGTAATACAAAAACTTTTTGTAATAAAATAGCAATGTCAGCATATAATTATTTGCGTTCTATTGATGGAATTGATGAATTTACCGGAGCGACAGGACAAATTTTACCACAATTTCATCAGTCATTATTATCGTTAAGTATATTACTACCAGCTATTCCTTTGGTTGGAATAGGTGCAAAAGGCGCTTTTGATGAATCAGTAGAAAGTTTTAAAGATATTTATCCTACATTTATGAATGATATTAAGGAAAAAAAACAAAAGATATTAAAAATATTACAACAAAATTTTGCTGAAGATGATGTCAATAAGAAGCTTTTTGAAGAAAAAATTGAACCATTTTTTGATATTTGGATTAATTGGTTACAAGGTGGAAGTGAAAAAGAAAATATCGAAAATTTACAGCAACTATGTACTACTTGGAAGTATTTGCAAGAACAATCACAAGAACAAGGTAATTCTGCCGCCAAGACACTTTATATGGCTACCGAATATCAACGTATGCAACAAGAAGTGCCGGCAGTAAAAATTGACCGTAATTCTTCTCCATTACAAGCAGCGGCGATGAGTTTAATGACAGGTGGAATGGTTGGATTGTCTGCCAAATCAATCGCAGATCTAGTGATGTCCCAAGGGATCAGTGGAGCAGAAGCCGTCAGTGATTTAGCCGGAATGGTCAGTAATACTCTGCTTTTGCCAGCACAGATCATGATGACTGGGTATGGAATTTCGCAAACCATTTCTGGACACCAGCGGGATACGCTACTGCGAGCAGATCGTTCTTTATTAGTAAAGAACCAGCAACTAGATATTATTAAAGAAAATATTGCACAATTAAAAGAAATAGCTGACCGTAAAATACATTATAACTATAAGCAAAGAATAGAGTATGGTACTGTCACTGCTATTGGCCAGGCAGGGATGGCATTAAGTTCATTAAGTGCAATTACTGGAATTGGCAGCGCGGTAGGTTTTGTTCCTGCTTTAGTCGGGGCACCAGCTACTATTTATGGATCTTATATTCGTACAAGAACTAGGGTGCAAGAAGGAAAATATTTAGGTGCTAGAGATGCTCAAAATATAGCTGATAAAAGATTAAATTTCGATGAGTTGGCGAAACATACAACTGAAAAGTCTACTGGCACAAATCAAGCAACACAATCAACTGTAACAACGATTGATACTTTTAACACGGTTGTTAAAGCGGCAACCAATACAATGGTGCAGCAGCAAAAAGTTTTAGCAGAAGCAAAATTACTCTCATTAATTCAAAAGACGATCGATAAAGCAAATAAAAGTAATATTCAACTAACGGTAGAAAAATTGCATCAACAAGTTGATTCTAAAGTAAATAAATTACTTGATAGAATAATAAATAGCCAAAAACAATTTATAAAACAACCGGGTAAGTATTTTATACGACAACGTACCTCTTTACTATCAGATGATCTAAAAATAATAAAGGGGATGCTTGACGATGGTGAATATAGCATTGACCGTTTGGGAAATAAATTAGACAAGCAACAAGGAAGTTATAGTTTAATATCTAGATTGGAGTATGTAAAAGAAAGTTATAATATATCTCTATCAACCAAGACAAAAGAAAAAGTATTAGAATCTAGGGTGCAAGATCTTTTAAAATTAGCAAGTGAAAATGAAACAATTAAACAAGCACTAAAACATCAAGATAGTATTTCTGATAAAACTTTTAATTGGAATGATTTGCAAAAACTCATCCAGCATGATGAACAAGCAAAAGCTATTTACACGCAACATCATAACCATTATTTTATTAAGCAAATGAAAAATGAAGGTAAATCTCTGAGAGATGATGCTTATAATAATATCATAAATGGATTAGCGGCTAAATCAGCGACTGAACGAAATATAAATAAAGTAATATAATCAAACACATGTTTAGCTTTAATTATTTCTTGATATATATTATCAAATTTGAGGAATAATATTCTATATAGCAATATATTAAATAGTAATCTTAATTCTATTATATACCTCGATTTTATAGAAATTGAGCTAAACATGATTTTAGTTATAGGTTATAGATTGTACTTATATTAAATACATCCCAATTTGGGAAATTTTAGAAGAAAAAAATAGTAAAATGATTTTAACAATATGATTAAATTGATGAACAATGTATGTTGAGTATCTGCAAATTATTTTTCTCATTATTAGCCAGGCTAAACTTTTAAATAATGCGGATTAATTTGACAGTATTTATCACTAAAACAGTTTAAAAATGGAATTTATGAAAAATATTTTATTTGCCAAGGCAGGTATATGAAAAAGTGTTGTATTGCTATCTGATAAAAATTAGCAAAATATTTGGCAGAGAGGGTATATAAACGCAATTATTTTTTAATAAAAATAATTTTTTGTTAACATTTTAGCCATCGCTGGTAAGCTGCTTTCTTCTATTTGTGTTAAAGGTCGATTGGGTTTTATTGATATTGTATATATAAAGGTTTTGGTTTTAAACTAAGAATTTCTTTCTTAGATAGGAGTCGATGAGGAGGCGAGATTAAATCATTTTTATAAAATATTTTTATGCCTGAATATTTAATACTGTATTCTGAAGATATAACTTGGTTGTACTTAAGTTTTTTTAGCGAAGGAGAACCAAAACCATCCATATTTAAAACAACTTATTATTAACGTATAGTCTAAATCTACATTTGAACCTGGTATCTTTTCAATTGCTGCTGGAGTGGTGATTGAAAATGTTATCGGCGGTAAAGGCAATGATGTTATTATTGGTAATGATGCAGATAATCATATTAAAGGCGGAGCTGGCTCTGATAATATTTATGGCGGACTTGGTGCTGATCGACTTTGGGGTGATGGCGTAAATCCGCAATCGATTCGGTTTACTCGGGCCATTGAAAGTATTGGAGTAAAGAAGCTTAATTTTGGCTCTTTAAGTTCACAAGAGCTGCAATCTATTGAGCGTGAGATAACTTTATTTGATCCAGTTAGTGCCGTTGGAATAATAGAGTCAGAAGCTGACCAATCTACCACTCAACAGCAGGCCGCACAACCGATTACGCAGCAAAGAGTTGATCGGCAAACCGTAGTTAACAATTATGAAATTATCGAAAAAGATTATTTTGTTTATCATTCTGCTAAAGAATCTACACCCTCAGCCTATGATTTGATTATAGGTTTTCAGGGTGGAATTGATAAAATAGATCTTGCCTCTATGAAAATTAGCAATAAGGCACAAAATAGAGATAGCACGTATGTTGTTGATCACTTTAGCAATACGGTTGGAAAAATCGAGGTAATGAATTATTCGGATAATATCCATCGTATTTTTATCAAAGGGGATAACTATTCAGAAGGGGATTTTATGCTAGACATTTTAGGTTCCTTTATACCAAAAACCGATATTGTTATATGGTAGTTATATTGGCGTCCTTAAATTAATAACGTTAGTATTATTAACAAGAACAAATGATTAGCTTGGCTTTTATTTTTGTAAGTTGGTGATATTGCATGAAAATATTTTGCTGATGATATTAACTCATTTCTGGTTAAGCCTGATTAATTTAGTAAAATTGAATCAGTTTTATTTGCTTAGCTGTTACCAATATAAACAATAGTAAAATAAATACTCTAATAACTATTTGTTTTAAAAAGTATAAAAATGAATTTTTATTTTTCTGTTAATTCAATATTTATCTAATAGCTTATCATGACTAGTGAAAATATCATGTTATTTATGTCGCAGCTATTACCGCCAATTTGGGCTCTGGGTAAAGACATTGTGAATATACTATTTTGGTAAACCGTTTTTGGTGTAATAAATCTGGCAACTATTTTAATCAACATGTCACAACATTAATTTCAAATTATTATAAATTTTATATGATCAATCTTGCCAGATTAAAAAAAGAGGCCAGAAATACTGGCCTTATCAGGTTAGAAGGAAGTGTAAAACAATATTATTCTTATTTCGATGGTTCTAACTACAATTAACTTTTTAACAATATTTTCTTTTAATTCATTAAACTAATTGAATTTTATTGTTTTTGTGGTTGAGAATTTTGTTGCATGGTTGCCGCTTTTTCTTTAGCGCTTTCACTTAAAGTGTTTGCCTTATTGGTTAGATCCTCTTTAGCCGCTGCTGCTTTATCAGATAATGTCTGGACTTCAGAATTAAACCCTTCTTTAACTTGGGTTGCTTTTTCTTTGGCTTGATTTGTGGTTTCAGTGGCTTTATCTGAAATATTTTGTTGCAACTCTGATGTTTTTTGTTTGGTTGTTTCTTTTAATTGATCTGCTTTTGTTGATAGTTTATCAGCTTCTTCAGCAGCTTTATTTTTTATATCGGTTGCAGCTTCTTTCGCATCATCAACCACTTGTTTAGCTTTTTCTGCCCCAGCCTGTTTTATTTGTTCAGCGCTTTCCTTGGTCTGTTGGATGGCATCGTCTACTTTAGGTGATTCATCACAAGCAGTAACAGCAGTTATTATACCCGCCAAGATTAGCATACTTAGAATTTTTTTGTTCATTGATAGCTTCCTTTCTCTATATTCATGGACGATCATAAATAAGTGTATAATCAATAAAAAAGACTTTAACATTACAGATACATCTATTAGATAAAGACATAAGACTGGATATAAGATTTTAACAACATAACAACTTGATATGTATAACTCTGTAGCTTATGTCCGTTATCCATTAAGCATAGATGAGAATTAGAGGAATGAAAAAAAATTACCATCAGTAATTGTACTAAAAATGAAAATGGCTAATCCTTCTTAAGTTGAATTAATTAAATACTTAAAATCAATCAAGCATATTATATCTTAAGTAAATAAGCCGCGCCTACAGGCGCGTCTTGTTGTGCTATTTGGCTGGAATATTATCTATTATTAAGATTTCAAACTAATTTTATCAGTAAAAAGATTATCAGATTTTTCTTTCGGTGTGCCTCGGCAACCGTCGCCATAGTGTTCACCTTCCCAGCGACCAACCAGTGCTGATTCCATGGCATTACTCATGACATTCGTTGCTGAACGTCCCATATCTAAGAAAGGATCAATACCCATTAATAAAATTAAGCCGGCTTCTGGAATATTAAATTGGCTTAGTGTCGCTGCAATAACGACCAATGATGCCCGTGGTATACCAGCCATACCTTTAGATGTCAGCATCAAAATCAACAACATAGTGATTTGTTCACCCATACTTAAATGGATATTACATGCTTGACCGATAAAGATAACTGCAAATGAACAATAAGCCATTGAACCAACAAGGTTGAATGAGTAACCAATTGGTAAAACAAAGCTAGCAATCTTATTAGAAATACCAAACTGTTCCAGTTTTTCTAAAGTACCCGGAAAAGCCGCTTCAGAACTTGAGGTGGTGAAGGCGAGTAAAGCCGGTTCCATGATGTTTTTGACTAAGCGTAAAATGCATGGGCCAACGATTAACACCGATACCCCAATTAAGATCACCCAGAGTAACGCTAGAGTAAAGTAAAATTCTCCCATAAAAATGCTAGTACTGATCAGTACACTCAATCCGCGTTCAGCAATCATGGCTGAGATAGCAGCAAAAACAGTAATAGGGGCAAAAAGCATAACATAGCTTGTCAGCTTCAACATTACGTAAACCAGTGAATCTAGAATTTTAATAATCGGTTCACCTTTTTTACCTATGGCAGATATGCTGCATCCCATAAAAATTGAGAAAATTACAATCTGTAAAATCTCATTACGCGACATCACATCAATGATACTAGTAGGTATAGCATGGGCAATAAAATTGTGGAAAGAAAAGGTGGTTGGTTCGATATTTGTCACCGTTGAATTGGTCTCTGCCACGAAATTGATACCTACTCCTGGTGTAAGAATATTAACAATAACCAGGCGAATGGTAATTGAAATGAAAGAAGCAACCATGAACAGTAACAATGTTTTTGAGAAAACACGTCCTAAGGTTTTGGCGTCACCCATTTTGGCGATCCCGACGATCAAGGTTGAAATAATTAATGGTGCAATAATCATTTTAATCAAACGCAAAAAAATATCTGTAATGATCGAAATATTTTTGGCGTAGCTGGCGGTTATTTCTGGATTGGTGAATGAATTTAATGCAAATCCAACTATTATCCCGGCGATCAGGCCTACAATAATCCAAGTGGTTAAACTTTTCGATTTCATAATGATTCCGTTTTAGTCAGGCCGGTATTTTTTTAGTTGATCATAGGTTTTTAGTGGTTGCTGTTTGTTATAAGGATCACCAATATAACGGGGAGAAGGTTGAAAATCTTTGTTAATGACACTTTTACTGACATCCAATCCATCATAATCAAGCCCGGCTAAATCTGACCAAGTGTGGATCAAATGCATAATACTATAGGGCCTATTTACCATGGTATCTAAATGGCGTTGGTGAGTATTAATCCATTGGGTTGATTGCCAGATAATAAAAGGGATCTCATACATAGGGCGGGTTGGTGCTGCTTCATTACGACCTAAAATATGGTGTGGCGGTGTGTCAAAAACCTCTTCGCCATGATCAGAAAAATAGACCAAAAAACCGTTTTCGTTAGATGCAGCAAAATCTCTGATTAGTGTTGCCACTACCTTATCGTTGAAGTGTTGTGCACTATCATAGTCGTTATAATCGGCTTGATCACTTTTAGCCAAATTGGTGGGCATAGTATCTGTTTTATTATCAAATATTCCCTCATCTTTAGGGTAACGATAGGCATATTTCATATGGGTGCCAAGTAAATGGACAATGATGAATTTCTTTTCTGCTGGATCTTTTAATACTTCATTGAATGGTGCTAATACTGATGTGTCATATTGGCGTGAACTTTGCGCCATATCGTTGTTTAGATAATATTGTTTAGATAATATTGTTTAGATAATATTGTTTATCTGTCTGGCGCGAAAATGCGGTTAACATCGTATTACGCTGAGTTATGGTTTGCTGATTGGTGATCCAGAAAGTTTTATAACCTGCTTGCTTCATCATATTCATTAACGAAGGAGCTGTTTTATAAAGTTCTGGGTGTAATTGATCGGCAAAAGTTAATGCTTGTTGTAACACTTCGATAGTGTAAGGGCGTGAGGTAACTACATCGTTGAATACTTTGAAATTATTTGGGTATTGTGCTTTTAATGCGCTTAATTGTGGTGTTGTTTGGCGGCCATATCCATATAAACTCATACGGTTTCGACTTGTCGATTCACCAATGACTAACACTAATGTTCTTGGAGTAGCGCCATTATTATCAATCAAATTTTTTAAAGGGGGTATTTTAGCATTGTGGGTTAAAATAGCTTCCATATTAGTAAGCTGATTTTGATAAAGAAAATAACCGCTAATAAATTGCCAAGGAGCAGCATAAGCCATCCTGGCATTTAAATATGGCATTAGATCATCAAGATCACCGTTTGATTTGATGACTTTTTTGTAAAAAGGGGCACCAAAAAAAATACCGATAATAATTGTTGTCAATATAACTTTGGCCGAAACGGAAATATG
This sequence comes from Arsenophonus endosymbiont of Crataerina pallida, assembly GCF_964020125.1. Classification (NCBI taxonomy): domain Bacteria; kingdom Pseudomonadati; phylum Pseudomonadota; class Gammaproteobacteria; order Enterobacterales; family Morganellaceae; genus Arsenophonus; species Arsenophonus endosymbiont of Crataerina pallida. The sequence continues at coordinate 3,034,595 of NZ_OZ026540.1, forward strand.
AATAGGTTTTATGCGTGTCCATAAAAAAATAGCGATAAGTGTATAAACCAATAGGCTTGCGATAACTTTAATACTTAAATATTGGGTTAAGAATTCACTTGCTTCATGTGTGTTTGTTTCAAACATGATAAACATGACACTTTGTGAAAACTGTTGGCCATAAACAATATAATAGGCCAAGGCGATGGCAGAAGATAGCCAGAGAAAAATGCCTATAATGGCGGCAACCAATTTGATATGGCGAGAAAAAAACAGTGCAGGAATGAGCCAAAGAGTGCTGTATAAAAGGGAATCTCTTAGACCAATGGTATTACTTTGACCGGTTGTTACAACAATGATTTGAATAACTGTAGAAAAATAGAGAAAAAAGACAAGCAACCAGATAAAGGCTACTAAGTTATTTTTTTTATTTGGTGAAGAATTAAACATATAATTTATGCTCATCAATTTTGGTTTTTTTAACATAAGGTGTTATGTATTATTTTCATTATCAGCTATTTTGGCCGCTGATAATTTTTTGAACATTAAACGAAATAGAAATAATTGCAACAAAAATATTGTTACCTTTAAGCAATTGTTGGAAATATGTTGCCAGTTTTTTGGTTGGAAAGAAGTATTATTAAATTATATTTTAATTTGACTAACACCATAGTCAATTATTTTTGTTTTTTATAATAAATATAAAAAATACGGTAATAATAACAACAGTAAGTTTTTTTGTGACAAAATAAATAAAATCTAGTTTTGCTTTTTGCATCTTTTATCTGTTTTACTGAAAGTATTAACTAAAAGATATATTGGGTTAATTTGGGGAATTAAATATATTGATAGCTTAAATTTAATATTTATAATTAGTGTTTAGAAAAATTTCTATTTAACTAGAGGGATTGTAATAAAAAATTAAACCGGCGAAATAGAATATTATTGAATAATAATTATTTGTGTAAAATAGATTTATTAATAAAAAACATTTTATTGTGAAATTTATAATAAAAAAATTTATTAAAGATTAATAATAATGTAAGTGAAAACAATAAAGTTACCGCCATTGGTAAGGAATTGAAGGCGCGAGCGTTAAACAAAGGTGCGGCCCGCTGCCGTTCCCTGGCATTAATTGTATCTATTGATATCTTTTATTCTTATGTAGACAGCAATTGCCGCATATCCTGCTCCACATTAGTGATTTTTCTTAAACCAAATTTTTTCTCGAAGATAGTGAGCAAATCTGGCGTCAAGAAAGCGGGTGTCGTTGGGCCAATTATGATATTAGTTATGCCAAGTGATAGCAAGGTGAGTAAAATAGCAATCGCTTTTTGCTCAAACCAGGAAAAAACCAGTGATAGCGGTAGATCATTCACGTTACACGATAATTTTTTCGCCAGCTTGATGGCAAGAATAATTGCACCATAAGCGTCATTACATTGACCAACATCGATTAAGCGTGGTAAGCCTGCTATTTCACCAAAATCCAATTTATTAAAACGATATTTACCACAAGCTAAAGTTAGAATTATGCAATCATTTGGCACATGAGTGGCAAAATTGGTGAAATAGCTACGCTTAGGGCGCGCTCCATCACAACCACCTACTAGAAAGATATGGCGTAATTTTTTACTGTTGATTAACTCAATTAGTGTATCTGTTGCATCCAGCAGAGTGCGGCGACCAAAACCAACTGTAACCTGATGTTCAATTTCACTATATGGGAATCCTGTCATCTGCTGTGCCATAGCAATCACGGGGCTAAAATCGTTACCTTCCAAATGGTTTATCTCTGGCCATCCAACAATACTGCGGCTCCAGATACGATCGGAATAGTTGCCAACAAATGGATCGATAATACAATTTGATGTCATAATAATGGGGCCGGGGAACTGGGCAAACTCGATTTGTTGATCCTGCCAGCCACCTCCATAGTTACCGGCCAGATGTTTGAACTTATGTATTGCTGGGTAGCCGTGTGCTGGTAACATTTCACCATGGGTGAAAATATTAATACCTGTACCTGCAGTCTGTTGCAATAAATTGTGTAGATCTTTCAGATCATGGCCAGAAACTAGAATACATTTACCTGCAATATACAACGCTATGTTACAAAAGGGTTCTTGCCCATTCCGGCAAAATGTCGCCAGCCGGAATGGGCAAGGTTCGTCTTTAACATAGAGTGCATTATGCGAACCTTAATGGCATTTTACCGAAGCTTATCTACAAATAATAATTTTATTGATTTTTTGTAAAATTAAACAACAAACAAAAGCAAATAAAAAATCAATCATCGCTAAACGATTCGCTTGTCTTCGACCCTCAAACTGCTGAGTCGCTTTATTTATCGTAAAAAGATGGCTTGGCAGGAACGCTAACGCGGGGGTTCCTTGCTACCCGATAAGTCCCCCCTGGCTTCGGCGGTTTTCCATTCGGTTATCTTTGTGATTGCAATCTGCCGCCTTACATGTCCTGACGGACATTTTAAAGCATAAAAAAACCCGCCATAAAGTAGCGGGTTTCCCTGATATCTGGTGTGATGCGACTCAAAATCAGAAGTGGCGGTATTTACGATTAATTTTAGAAGTTATGACCTAATACCAAATCGATATTATCTCATCGAATAAAATACCCTAGGTGCGTTTAACGCACCTAGACTAATCCGCTTTTTTATGTCTTACAAATGCGTTGCTGGCAATCATACAAAGCAAATAACACTAAACGAACATGAAATACCGTTAATAATCCAGTTAATGACGCTGGCTCAAATTTCATTCTCGCTTCTGTTATCGTCTGTCTCACCACTTTATAAGCCACTGAACGCAGTACGGAGATTTCTTTTTGCGGAATGCCAAAAGCAAACAACAATGCCGTTTCAAACTGCACTGGCGTTAATTCAGGAAAAAGATTGCGTAACTCTGGATATTGAGTAGGATCGAACACAGTCATATAGACCTCCAACGTAGGTTTATGTGATAGCTGTATAGTCAGATCGGAAGTCTGACTATACAGCGCTAAAAAACAACTTAACGCTTAACAAACAACATGTAACAACTGACTCCAACCATACCCCATCAGGCTGCGCCTGCTAGGGTATGGCCTTCCGTCAGTTAAACAACATTCAGTACCCGTGCTCTAATCAGAATATACATCACCGTATTATCCTTCGTATCTGACCGAGCATCGAACAACCAACCTATCAACGGAATGGCAGAAATAAAAGGAACCGAAGAGGTGGAGTTGACCGCATTATGCTGGATTAATCCCCCAATCAACAACGTATCGCCATTTTTCAACTGAACCGTCGTATCAATTGAGCGTTGATTAAAAACAATATCCGTTGCATTAGAAATATTTGAAACACTGTCCGCTTTGGATTTCACCGTTAACATGACACTGTCACCATTCAACACTACCGGTGTTACATCAAGCGAAATCCCTACATCACGTCGCTCAATGGTCTGAAAAGGATTTTTAACATCAACACCCTGACCAATAATTTTACCCGTCACAATCGGCACATTCTGACCGGATGAAATCAATCCGCGTTTACCGGATAAAGTCAAAATACGCGGCACAGATAATAACTTACTGTGCTTATCACCCTGAACCGCCGTTAATGCCAAACCTAAAACATTGCCTGAAAAAATGCCAAATGACCCACCGCTACTTACCAAAGGAACAAAACCCGTTAAATAACGTAATACCGCTGCAAGTCCTAATAATACGGGCATTAATCACCTCCCTTGCGTAACAACGAAGTTAACGAAGTGAAAACATACCAAAACGTCAATGCTGCCATTGCCCACGAAAGCAATGATTTTATTGCGGTTAACTTATCGCACCCAATTCTGATTTCATAAACGTCGTCTGCAAAAAGAATAAAATCAGAACACCCCTGACCATTAGGAAAAATAGACACATGACTAAAAATTGAACGCCAAAAAGATCCCTCTTTAACCTCTAACGGACTGGCAATCTTAACCACTGTATCAAATACCGATTCTCCTTGACCATATAAAGTCGTATCAGGATCAGCAAAATTACCTGCCCCTCTTAATAAATTATCAAACGACCCAGAAATACTTTTTAATGATTCATCGGTTTTTTTAGTCGCCTCTGAAGTATCCTTACCACTATCATATTCTTCAATTAACGATTTTTTTAACGCCGTTTCTACCGCAGAAGCAATATCATCCTCGTCATCTAAACCATTCCCACCCAAACCACCGCCGATACTACCGCTTCCTTCATTCCCGCCGGAACCGCCACCTGGACTACTGCCGCCCTCATGCCCACCAGAACCCTCACCCGGATTACCTCCATGACTGCCAAAGCCATTACCCGCACCTTCTTCAACAACTTTACCTGTCGGTTTCCAATCCGCTGCAACCGTATCACCAATTGGTACAATCGTGCCGGTTGCAATATACTGACAACCCTCAATATTGACATAATAATCACGACCGATTTTATAAGTATTAGAATAAGTCTTTGCTTCTATCGGTTTTGCTAAACAATCCTTTTCATCATTCTTACCCCAATAAACCGTAATACCCCATTTAACATACACAAGCTCTTTACTCGCAGAAGGCACTTTACAACTCTTATCTAACTCATATTTAGTTTGATACCCTTGATTTACAAAAGAATCTTTAACAATCTCATAAAAATCTAAAGCCGCATCTTTCGCTTCCGCACATGGCCTGACAGCACTTTCTTTTTCAGGATCCCAAATAACTTCTAACTCATGATAAGATGTTTCCCACTCAGCATGAGCAAAAAAGGAAATTGAAAATAATAAAAAAATATAAAGCCAGTTGTTCATAAATAACCCCTAAAAGTGGGGGCATTACCCCCATCAGGTTATCAAACCGCTTTTGAAGAAAATTTCTTAAATAAACGAATTGCCAGCCCTGCGCCAACAACCGCAACCACAACAGGCCAAACTTTACCAATTAAGGTATTCGCTTGAGTAAGCAATGAATCCATCGCCTGACCCGCATAATCAGGCACTGTACCTGTAGCGCCATCCGCTAAGGCCATTCCTGAAAAAAGGAAAAGTGATACCGCTAAATATTTATTTAAAATAAATTCCTTTACGTTAGATAAAAATTTCATACTGAAACCTCCGCTAATTTTTTAAAGACCAAAATGGAGTAAGAGAACCCCCAACCAATAGCAAAAGCCGAGAATAAATAAACGATTTCCATTACCTCTGTCCTCCTGCTATAAATCCAAGACCGAAACATAAGACAATTCCAATCTCGAAAATCAGGTTATATACTTCCGGTAACCCTACTGTTGCCATAGCGATTACCTATTCTGCTAAATCAAGGAACATTTCAACGTTATACCCAAGTGTCATTTGCCCTGTTTTTTTATCAGGATATCTAAAGGAACGCTCATAACCTGAAATACGACAAACCAGTTCATTGATTTCTGAGTCAATCACACCCACACGTCGTTTAGAACGAATTTTGACTATAGGCGGTTTAGAATAAGGGTCAGGCGCAGGTAAAATAACAGTGGTATAAACGTGTCCATCATCAGAAGTACTGACACGGGTCACTTTTCCACTAATCACCGTTTGATATAAGGGCAATGCAGCCATAATGGTTCACCTTTCTTGATTTAAGCATTTGCAACTTGTTTAAATGGATAAATAGTATTTTGACGTTCAAAAACACTCACTGGCTCGACATACCAGTCAGGACGTTGTTGAGAAAAATCGATATGGATAACTTTATAAAAAGGAATGACGTTAGATTTATCGCCCGTGAGATTTTGTAATTGTGATTTACTGATACCAACATCAGTTAATAAAGTTAAGTAACGCCAAAACGTCACTCGACTCATGGAATTAAGGACATTGTAAAATCCTTCATTGACTAAACGGCGATAAAAACCGAATATCCGTTGGGCTTTGGCATAGGAAATGTTGCCTTTTGGCGTGGTAGAATAATAATGAGATTTTAATCGTTCAAAAATATGTTCATCATCATAAATATTCATTTCCATTCCCCTCAATGCCGTCAGCAAATCATCAAAACTTTTCATCCACAGATCGTAAATTAAATTAGCCCCACCACGTTCATATTGTTGTTGATAAAGACAAAGCGCCGAAAAATTAACCGGAATCGAGTTATCTTTTAAAAAACGTTTTTTTAATCGCCCTTCTAATCTCAACAGGTTATTGGCAAAATCAATCAGGCGTTTATCATTTAAAATGGCATACTGATTAAGCAACACGTCATCATTAGGATTAGCCCGCAATTTTCTTTGTATTTCACCCAAACGTTTTGCCAGTTCAAGCGCTTTATTATAAATGCACAGTTCCCTGAGTTTAGAACCACGATTAAAATAAACGGTTGATTCATGATCATTGGATTTTGTCGCTTTGGTTTGTCCATGACTGATATTTTTGAAATAAGCGATCACCTGTTTACAAATACTTTCCGTCGGTAATCTCACTGATAACGTTGTATGAAGCTCAGAAACTTCGGTATTCGTTACATCTAACAAATTAAAAAGATGTGGCATGGAAGCCGCTAAATTAGTGATTAACTCCAAACCACATAATGCAATATTGGTTGAACCAAATACGTTATGCCCCTGTAAGAGCTTGGCAGGTGAAGCCTTAAGATTGACTCGCGGGAAAATCAAATGAGTTCCCTGATAAATCTTCATGCCCAAACTGGCAAAATGCGTTGGTAACGATTCAAAAGGATGCGCTAATCCCTGAACAGATAAATCCCCTTTTATTTCAAATTCCACATCACGAGCAGACAAGCGAATACCACTTAATTTAGCAATCTGTATAAAATCGATAGATCCTCCTCCATGCTCCCTATCACGAGATGTTCTAGTTACATACTCGTCTTTGAATGGAATTTGGAGTTCAAGAAGATCAATCACAAATAAAATCCTATTCTATTTTCTATTTAATCTTGTATTTTTGAATACAAAAATCCATGAATTCTTTTTCATATTAAAAATAGCTGAAAAAATTCATGTATGCAAGAATTCTTATAAAGAATAAGAAAAAGATACTAGGATGCAATGCATACAACGCATACAAGAAACAAGGAATACAACTATGAAAGAAAAAGAAGACACTACTTCTGCAAGAATAAAAATATCCAGAAAAATGAAATTAGAACAAATAGCAATAGAAGTTGGCTATATCACAAAAAAACCCTATAAATGGACGGACATACTAAGTCATTTAATAGATCACTATGCAAATGATGCAAAACAAGACATATATCGGTTTTATTATTTTCTGTCGAAGCACCCGTGAACCAGCCCTTCGGCAAAAATGAAAATCCGGTATCGGCTTCTGTTACTTTATTTTCAGCCAAACCACCTTGTATCTTGAAAACGGTTTAAAATAGTTACAATTAGATTTGGCAAGGTGCATGCAGCCCGATTCCTCCTTGTATCTTGAAAACGGTTTAAAATAGTTACAATTAGATTTGGCAAGGTGCATGCAGCCCGATTCCTCCTAGGGTTTTAAGCCCGTTAATTAGCGACCGGCGCATACACTGAGCCACTCATCTGAAACCCGAACAGTTGTCCGTACTCCATAACGCATTTGCAAGGATGGGTAATCATGAGTCAGCCAAATCCACTTTGTGTGGGTATTGATGTTTCTAAAGCAACGCTGGACATAGCAGCCAGCTGTGATATTGCACAGTTTACGGTCAGTAATGACTCTGACGGTTTTGATGCCATTATCGCCGAATTGAGAAAGCATTCGGTGGTGTTGGTTCTGATGGAGGCAACTGGCGGGCTTGAAGCTACTGTGGCCTGCTCGCTCCAGGCTGAAGGCTTTGACGTCACTGTGATCAATCCCAGACAATCCCGAGACTTTGCCCGCGCTATGGGCTATCTGGCAAAAACTGACCGTATTGATGCCAAAGTGCTTGCACAAATGGCAGAGGTTATTAATCGACATCCGGAGCGAGAGCGCTTTATCCGGACTCTGCCAAATGCAGAACGTCAGGTTCTTGCTGCGATGGTCGTACGCAGACGCCAGTTGATTACAATGTTGGTGGCAGAACGTAATAGGCTGTATACCGCACATCCACAGAATAGAAAAAGCATCATCATCATCATCAAGGCGCTGGAAGATGAACTTGCCAGAATCGATGAGGATATGAACAACCACATAAGGAACCACTTTAAGGATCTGGCCGCTAGGCTGAGCAGCATTAAAGGGGTTGGTACCATGACAGTTGCTGCGTTGTTGGCGGAGCTTCCCGAACTGGGCAGCCTCTCGAGGCGAGCTATTAGCGCGCTTGTAGGCGTTGCCCCCATAAACCGGGACTCGGGTACCATGCGTGGTCGGCGAACCATATTTGGCGGAAGGGACGGAGTCCGAACAGCACTTTATATGGCCGCGCTTGTAGCAACTCGCTTTAATCCGGTGATAAAAGCCTTTTACATGCGTCTGCTTGCAGCGGGAAAAGCCAAAAAAGTGGCGCTGGTCGCCTGTATGCGCAAGCTGCTGACTATCCTGAACGCGATGCTCAGAAAGAACGAAGAATGGAATGAGTCGTACCATCACGTTTCTCCATAATTTTAACGTTCAAGACAGTTGCTAATAAGATAATATCGCCATCAGCAACGCTCACTTGCGTATTGACCTGACGTTTAATCAACGTTGGACTGTTATTCACGCCCGTCTCTGTTTTAGCAAAATTTGACAATTGCTGGTCAATGGTTAAATCAACACCGTTTTGTCGAATTTGCGGACGTACATTCAGAATAACACCACTAGAACGATATTCTATCGACTGAACAGGCTTATTATCAGCATAACTCACCTTACCTAACACAGGCACATCTGAGCCGACAGAAAATGATGCTTGCGCCCCATTTTTTACCCGTAGTCTGGGCGAGCTCACCACATGAAAACGGCTATCAGTACGGAACAATTCATATAACGCATCTAATGAACCTAAATTAAAGCGAACAAAATTGTCAAATCCTGCCTCTTTACCGATACCAACATTAAATTTACCGGAAACCAATTTGGCAGCCAATGCCAAGCCTGACCCATTACGCTCAGCGGTTTGTACCTCAAAGACATAGGCAGAAACCACCACTTCATCCGTTACAGTATCGATTTTAGGTAACAATACTTTTAATCGCGCAATATCGGCTTTAGTACCATAATAAACCAGTACATTTGCCAGCAATACGCCATTGAGCTGATAAATTTTGTTGCGACGGATTTTGATGTAATTTTTCCATAGTGACTGAATTAATAGCCGATTCATGGCCAGGAGGACTTTTGTGCGTTATCCGGTTACCGCCAAAAAATTGATAAAGAAAATAGACTGAAGCAATGACCAGCAACAACAATCCTGATGTTAATAACCAGAATTTAGATTGACTAAAAAGACTCTGTCGCTTATCCACTACCTGTTCTTGACCATGCCCCCCTTCATAAGCGTGATAAAGCGGAAAGATAGCCTTGTCATAACTGCACTGATAGGATGAAGTACGGTTATTTTTAAACAGTTTAATCCCTGAATAAACATCGACCCGATAGCGATTTCGTAACCCTAACGCCACCAGTTTGGTCATTCTGTAAGTAGTCTCAATCCTATCTTTGATAAACCGCGGTAAATTGACCACCGACTGATTTAATACCACCAAATCACAGGTGATACCTTTTGCATTTACAAAATGGCCATGTTCGGCAATAAATGAGCGGTGTTGTTGCGGAATTTTATCGTTTTCCCAAATGCGCCAGGCTTCATCAACGCAAATCAAATCGCCAGCCTGACAAAAAGTCTCTTCTGCGATACCCGTTTCTGTTTTAAATGGAAAAAAATTGGCCTCTTTAACCTGTTCATTATCAACGCAGATAATCTTGCCTAATTGATGCACATCCGCTTTTTTCTTCTCTAAACAATAAGTGGTAATTTTCGCTACCGAAATGCCATAGATATTCGTTACAATTCGGCGACCTTTCATAAAAGCCGGAATAATCACGTTACAAACCACTTCGTAGGATTTACCGCTTCTTGGAATCCCCACATAGGCTGAAATCGCCATATATCACCCTATCACCGGAATCCGTCGCACAATAAAACGGGTCAGATAAGCCGAAATCACAATCTTAATCCCCGTTATCACAGCAAACAGATTCATGAAATACCAGACACTATCAGGAAGTTGACCAATCAACTCCGGCAAATTCGTTGACGTGGGTAGTAAAGCTAATAAAACAGGGACAAATTCGGTGACCACTAAAAACAGCGCCGAAAACACAATAAATTTAATTGCCAGCGTTCTAAAAACGAACCCTAATAAAAAATTAAATGCGGACACAATCAAGGCATACATCACTTAATCCCCTTAAGAAGACAATACAATCCGTAACCCCATAAATGACCAGATAATCATTGAAAACAGGGTCAACAAATCACGAATGCTTTCAAACAAGGTGCAATAAGCATCAATGACAAAACGCTGCTCAAACACTTCAAAAGTCGCTACCGGACATGACGCTGCCCGTTCTGGTAAATTAAAATTTTTCAAAAAAGGAAAGAGATGCTGTAATGGCGATAATACCGATTCTGCCGTCGGTGAATCTAAATCCGGCTCATTATTATCAGGATGCGATAAATCGGTTCCCTGACCATTACCTTTTGAACCAGAAGATTGCCCAAAATTTGAAGAAGCACCCGAAGATGAACTGACACCCGATTGACTTGTTCCTGATGAGGCAAAATTTTATTTTTAGACATCCAACCCGGATTGAGTAATTTAAGGAATGAGGTTATAAGACTTAGTCCTTATTTAAAAATGCCAAATGTTCATTTAGGTATAGATCCAGAATTTATGATGCACAATGGAAATATACCAGGTAAAGTAATAGGATCAATATCTTATGTTGATATCAATTATATTATTGATTATTTATCAAACCTGGTTGAACAGTTTAATTTACCACCTAAAGTTTTAATTATTCATCGGTTTACCAAAAGAATGGCTATTGGTTTTGAAAAAGTGAAGAATTCGAAAAACGTCCAAGTTGTTTTAAATATGGATGGTTTTGGTTCTCCTTCGCTAAAAAAACTTAAGTACAACCAAGTTATATCTTCAGAATACAGTATTAAATATTCAGGCATAAAAATATTTTATAAAAATGATTTAATCTCGCCTCCTCATCGACTCCTATCTAAGAAAGAAATTCTTAGTTTAAAACCAAAACCTTTATATATACAATATCAATAAAACCCAATCGACCTTTAACGCAAATAGAAGAAAGCAGCTTACCAGCGATGGCTAAAATGTTAACAAAAAATTATTTTTATTAAAAAATAATTGCGTTTATATACCCTCTCTGCCAAATATTTTGCTAATTTTTATCAGATAGCAATACAACACTTTTTCATATACCTGCCTTGGCACATAAAATATTTTTCATAAATTCCATTTTTAAACTGTTTTAGTGATAAATACTGTCAAATTAATCCGCATTATTTAAAAGTTTAGCCTGGCTAATAATGAGAAAAATAATTTGCAGATACTCGACATACATTGTTCATCAATTTAATCATATTGTTAAAATCATTTTACTATTTTTTTCTTCTAAAATTTCCCAAATTGGGATGTATTTAATATAAGTACAATCTATAACCTATAACCTATAACCTATAACCTATAACCTATAACCTATAACTAAAATCATGTTTAGCTCAATTTCTATAAAATCGAGGTATATAATAGAATTAAGATTACTATTTAATATATTGCTATATAGAATATTATTCCTCAAATTTGATAATATATATCAAGAAATAATTAAAGCTAAACATGTGTTTGATTATATTACTTTATTTATATTTCGTTCAGTCGCTGATTTAGCCGCTAATCCATTTATGATATTATTATAAGCATCATCTCTCAGAGATTTACCTTCATTTTTCATTTGCTTAATAAAATAATGGTTATGATGTTGCGTGTAAATAGCTTTTGCTTGTTCATCATGTTGGATGAGTTTTTGCAAATCATTCCAATTAAAAGTTTTATCAGAAATACTATCTTGATGTTTTAGTGCTTGTTTAATTGTTTCATTTTCACTTGCTAATTTTAAAAGATCTTGCACCCTAGATTCTAATACTTTTTCTTTTGTCTTGGTTGATAGAGATATATTATAACTTTCTTTTACATACTCCAATCTAGATATTAAACTATAACTTCCTTGTTGCTTGTCTAATTTATTTCCCAAACGGTCAATGCTATATTCACCATCGTCAAGCATCCCCTTTATTATTTTTAGATCATCTGATAGTAAAGAGGTACGTTGTCGTATAAAATACTTACCCGGTTGTTTTATAAATTGTTTTTGGCTATTTATTATTCTATCAAGTAATTTATTTACTTTAGAATCAACTTGTTGATGCAATTTTTCTACCGTTAGTTGAATATTACTTTTATTTGCTTTATCGATCGTCTTTTGAATTAATGAGAGTAATTTTGCTTCCGCTAAAACTTTTTGCTGCTGCACCATTGTATTGGTTGCCGCTTTAACAACCGTGTTAAAAGTATCAATCGTTGTTACAGTTGATTGTGTTGCTTGATTTGTGCCAGTAGACTTTTCAGTTGTATGTTTCGCCAACTCATCGAAATTTAATCTTTTATCAGCTATATTTTGAGCATCTCTAGCACCTAAATATTTTCCTTCTTGCACCCTAGTTCTTGTACGAATATAAGATCCATAAATAGTAGCTGGTGCCCCGACTAAAGCAGGAACAAAACCTACCGCGCTGCCAATTCCAGTAATTGCACTTAATGAACTTAATGCCATCCCTGCCTGGCCAATAGCAGTGACAGTACCATACTCTATTCTTTGCTTATAGTTATAATGTATTTTACGGTCAGCTATTTCTTTTAATTGTGCAATATTTTCTTTAATAATATCTAGTTGCTGGTTCTTTACTAATAAAGAACGATCTGCTCGCAGTAGCGTATCCCGCTGGTGTCCAGAAATGGTTTGCGAAATTCCATACCCAGTCATCATGATCTGTGCTGGCAAAAGCAGAGTATTACTGACCATTCCGGCTAAATCACTGACGGCTTCTGCTCCACTGATCCCTTGGGACATCACTAGATCTGCGATTGATTTGGCAGACAGTCCAACCATTCCACCTGTCATTAAACTCATCGCCGCTGCTTGTAATGGAGAAGAATTACGGTCAATTTTTACTGCCGGCACTTCTTGTTGCATACGTTGATATTCGGTAGCCATATAAAGTGTCTTGGCGGCAGAATTACCTTGTTCTTGTGATTGTTCTTGCAAATACTTCCAAGTAGTTCATAGTTGCTGTAAATTTTCGATATTTTCTTTTTCACTTCCACCTTGTAACCAATTAATCCAAATATCAAAAAATGGTTCAATTTTTTCTTCAAAAAGCTTCTTATTGACATCATCTTCAGCAAAATTTTGTTGTAATATTTTTAATATCTCTTGTTTTTTTTCCTTAATATCATTCATAAATGTAGGATAAATATCTTTAAAACTTTCTACTGATTCATCAAAAGCGCCTTTTGCACCTATTCCAACCAAAGGAATAGCTGGTAGTAATATACTTAACGATAATAATGACTGATGAAATTGTGGTAAAATTTGTCCTGTCGCTCCGGTAAATTCATCAATTCCATCAATAGAACGCAAATAATTATATGCTGACATTGCTATTTTATTACAAAAAGTTTTTGTATTACTTAATATATTTTTTTGTTTATCTAAATCCCCTGACTGCACAAGAATAGATGGTATCGAATCATTATTTATATTTTGATTAGAATTACTAACATTACTTATCATAGACGAAAAAGGTGATTGACTTATATCCTTTTTAGGTTCTGATATTTTTTCCAAACAATTAGTAGGATTAATAGAATTAGAGAAAAAGGTAGAGGAGATAGAAAGCATATAATGTCCTTTACATCGTTTTAAATGATATTGATAAACAATATCATTTATAATATCAATTTTTTTGGTCTTGGTGGTAGATTTTTATTGCTAACTTTTGGCTCTATCACATTAATAATAAGAAATTTATTTTTGCTAGAATGGAATGATTTTTGGCAACTAAAGCATAAAAAAACTTTTAACAATAGACAATAGCAGAAAATCTCCTTAACAAATCAAATAACGATTTATTAAATGTATATTGTGCCTTTAATTACATATTAAGAGATGTCTAATAATTATTAGAATTGAATTATTATTTACTTCATTAAGTATTAAAACTGAATGGTATTAAAAATTTTTTATGAATAACAACAAAAATAATCAATTTTCTAGCAAACTATTATTTGGTAAGCCTGAATAAAATTAAGTTATGTTAGAGTTTATTTTTTACAGCAACTAATTAAATTTTGTTATTTTATTACATTAACACCAGCAATCGAGTAAAGGTTACGCTGCTGTTTCTTAAGCGACTAACAGATAAAATTGGCCTGCCAATACAAAATTATTCCCCACTTTATCATCATTTTTTTCAATAAAATTTATTTTATTTGTTCAGAAGTTATTATTGTATTTTTCTAAATTATAATCAAAATCTATCCTAATAATGGTGATGACTTGCATTTGCGCAGATTTAAATCAGCTAGTAATTGTTCTTTTTTTATTTTTGCAGCAGTTAGCCGCAATTGAAAATCAAATTAAAGATAAATATCGAATGGTATACCATCCATAAATTCTGGAGAAAAATCAATGGAAAATAATCTCATTAATTCTCCCCTTTTCCGTCAACAAGCCTATATTAACGGTCAATGGGTCGATGCTGATAAGCATTCAACATTTAATGTTATCAATCCTGCTAATGGTGATGTAATTGCTAAAGTCAGTGATTTAGGCAAAATCGAAACACAAAAAGCTATCGATGCCGCTGACAAGGCATTACCCGCATGGCGTGCAATGAGCGCAAAACAACGCAGTCAGATTTTAAATAAATGGTTTTATCTGATTATGGAAAATCAGACAGCCTTAGCAGAAATATTGAGCCTGGAGCAAGGTAAATGCCACAGCGAAGCAATGGGTGAAATAACTTATGGCGCTAGTTTTATCCAATGGTTTGCGGAAGAAGGAAAGAGAACTTATGGTGAAACAATTCCTTCTCCTGTCGCTGATTGCCGAATAATGACTATCAAACAAGCGGTTGGTGTCGTAGCTGCCATTACGCCATGGAATTTTCCCAATGCCATGATCACAAGAAAAGTTGCCCCTGCCCTGGCTGCTGGCTGTACCGTTATTCTAAAACCCGCGGCTGAAACACCTCTATCAGCTTTAGCATTAGCAGTACTGGCTGAGAAAGCAGGTATTCCTGCTGGTGTTTTAAATATTGTACCCAGTACCGATGCAAAAACAGTTGGTTCGGTTATGACAGCAAGCTCGATAGTCCGCAAATTAACCTTCACTGGCTCAACGCAAGTGGGGAAATTATTAATGGCGCAGTGTGCTAATACAGTCAAAAAGATCTCATTAGAGTTAGGCGGCAATGCACCTTTTATTGTTTTCGATGATGCTGATTTAGAAGCTGCTGTTCAAGGTGTATTAGCAGCAAAATTTCGCAATAGTGGACAGACTTGCGTTTGTGCTAATCGTATCTTGGTTCAAGCAACTATATATGACGAATTCGCAAAACGACTTAGTGCAGCTGTAAAAACTCTGCGCGTCGGGCCAGCAAGTCAAAAAGATGCTCAACTAGGACCGTTAATTAATCAGCAAGCCATCGACAAAGTAAAACAACATATTACGGATGCTATCGCGCATGGGGCACACCTGTTAACCGGCGGCAATGTTGCCTCACAAGGAAAATTATTCTTTGAACCAACGATATTGACTGATGTAAATAACCAAATGAAAATCGCTAAAGAAGAGACATTTGGCCCATTAGCACCATTATTTAAATTTACTGACGAATCAGAAGCAATTCAGTTAGCTAATGAAACCGAATTTGGCTTAGCGGCCTATTTTTATTCACGCGATATTAGCCGTATCTATCGAGTTGCTGAAGCATTGGAAACAGGTATGATTGGCATTAATGAAGGACTCATCTCTAATGAAATGGCGCCTTTTGGTGGTATTAAACAATCAGGACTCGGGCGCGAAGGCTCCCATTATGGTATCGATGAATTTTTAGAATTAAAATATCTCTGTTTTGGTAATATTAAAACGACTACATAATTTAACTTAATGAAATATTAATAATTTTTATAAAAAATGAAAATTTGAGGGTAATGTTAACCTGATAAAATTAGTTGCATTGACCCTCTGTGTTTTAAAACTCTATAGAATTTTAATTTAACACTAGATGATCTTGTATTGGATTGCTTTTTGCTAATAAATGCAGTTTATTAACAACTTTTGACAACAATTAGTTAACAACTATAATTTATAATTAAAAATATCACTTTAATATATTATTATAAAATATATTATTTATATTGATAATATTATTGTGCATATAAAATCGAATAGTTAATGTTATGCTAATAGGATCTTATGATGTTTTTACCTTTTTTCATCGCTTTTCTGGTCACTATCTCACTTATTCTCAAACAGAGAAAACTAAGTTATATCCTTTTATTAATGCTGTTTATTATAACTATCTTATTATTTAAATATCATGCAAGCGACAATATCAACCTATCGTTTTAGTTAGAGAATTATGATGAAAACACTATCTTCAACAAAAGTTATTTCTAATCTGAATATTCTAGGACTATTAGGAATATCTGTAACATTAATCATTGCATTCTATTATCAAATTATATTACATGAAATACCCTGCCCACTATGCTTATTACAACGAGTGGGTATTATAATGATAGGTATCGGTTTTCTATTTAATCTTATCTTTGGTATTAATCAGCGTCATTATAGTATAATTATTCTTAGTTCTATCACCATATGTATCACTGCAACCCGCCAAGTATTAATTCATATTCTGCCAGGTGATCCTGGATATTATTCTACAGTCTTCGGTTTGCATCTTTATACTTGGTCGCTAATTTTCTCCTTAGCCATCATTCTGTTCGTTTGTGTATTAATGTTATTCAATAGCGCTGAAATACAAGTAGCAAAATCCCCTGCCAGAGAAATAGCGATTTATCTATTTGTATTTTTAATACTCGCTAACCTTATATCCACAATATTGGAGTGTGGGCTGACACAATGTGTTGATAACCAAACATTTTATAAATTATTAAATTAAAAATCTAATTTATTATCAATTGAAAATTCGCAGTTATAGTATAAATTTTAGACAGTTGAAAATGTCTGCCCTAAAATGTCTATTAAATCGTTTTAAAAAATATTCGTTGTGTTTAAATCGATTAAACAGATATTTAATGCGGTTTGCTATTGCCTATGCTCACGCTAACAAAGCCCTATCTGCGTCATGTCCAGCGCGTCAAGGATGTATTTATTCATCATAAGTATCACACCCTGCCTGACGTTGTCTGGTGACGCTACCGTCACGATTACGTCGTGCAAGTTTGCCGGCGCGTCAGAAATAAATGCAGTCACCGGACACATCACACCCACCAGCACAACAGCTTTCTCACCCTTTACCGTCAAGTTTAGCAAATAGGCGATTTCCTCATTAGTATCGCTACCATGGGTTATTCTAAATTAAAAGTCTTGTTTTGTTAGCAACGGCAAATTAGGCAAAAAACACATTGGCTAAACATACCGCAGGCAGCCTCTATAGAATTTACCTATCGTCACTCCATTAATCTGGATGATACCCACTTAAGTCTTGTTGATAATAACAACGGCAATATAGGATCCTGCGTCAATAAAGTGGCTGACTATCCGATCAAATTTGGATTACTACAATAATTATTTTTCTTCTATGCTTGATTCTTTATTTATATTCTATTTTTTATGGAGTTCGTGACGTGTTTCCAATAAATAATTTATCAACGGTTGCTCATGTTGCTTTGC
Source organism: Arsenophonus endosymbiont of Crataerina pallida (assembly GCF_964020125.1). Taxonomy (NCBI): domain Bacteria; kingdom Pseudomonadati; phylum Pseudomonadota; class Gammaproteobacteria; order Enterobacterales; family Morganellaceae; genus Arsenophonus; species Arsenophonus endosymbiont of Crataerina pallida. The sequence goes on from NZ_OZ026540.1 coordinate 3,052,563, forward strand.
CCAATAAAAATGATCCAACCAACATGCTGTTGCAGCAATTAATATCATCTTCTGCTCATATTCAAGGGGAAACTCGCTTGCTTCCTAACGGACTAACTGCTCGCGATAATTTTCCGTTACTATTTCAGGTTGTCCTCGATCCGGTAAATGAACAGCCTGAAATAAATGGATTTCAACCTTCACATGACTTTAATTCCTTATACCCAATGATTGGAAAACAAGGAGAAACAACCATTGTTGCCGGAAATTATGATGAAATTGTACGATATGTATCCTGCAATCAAGCCTATGCGGTTTTTGCTATTGCCGCGCTTGGATTACCAGCGGTTTCATTGAAACAGAATTTTGATGATCCTGACACTAGTGCTATAGCGTTGCTATTTTCTGTAACAGGGAGTTTAGAAAGAGCAATAAGTTTTGATGAAACACATATCTTAGGCCCGGTAGATCCAGAACGGGTGGTTTTATTGCATGCACCCTACAGTAATATTAATACTTTACAACTAGAAGTGGCTGAAAATCTTTCACGAACTTATCAACAAGTAGTAAATAAATATATGAATTCCTCTAACCACAGTACTTTTGATATCTGGTTCAGTCTCTATCCCCAATATGAGGCTTTATCTTCATATTTTATAGGCAATGAACTTACACAACAGCAGATAACTAATGGTAATTTAGAAAGAAAAGTCGAGTCCAATAACATTCCTCATAATTCACTCACTGAAAATACTCATCTAGCTCACACGATGGTAAATGGAGAAAAAATAAGATCAGTAACCCCTGAGATATTAAAAGAGATAGTGTTATTAGGTGCAAAAGGGATCGCAAAAGCCGGTGGACTAACAAGGCTCAGTGAAAAATATAATGTGAATTTGAGTACTTTAAATAATTACCTCCATGCGGATGGCACACTGACGGTTAGAGGGAAAGTTTTTTTAGGTGGTAAATCCAATAAATTAACCCCTGAACTATTAAAAGAGATGGCGTCATTAGGTGCTGAAGGGATCGCAAAGGCCGGTGGATTGAGAAGGCTTAGTCAACAATATAACGTGAATTTGCATACCTTAAATAGTTATCTTAATAAAAAGGGCACGCTTACGGTTAATGGAAAAAATTTTTTAGGCGACAAATCCAGTAAATTAACCCCAGAGCTATTAGAAACAATAGCGTCATTAGATGCCGAAGAGTTTACAAAGGCCGGTGGACTAACAGGGCTCAGTGAACAATATAACGTCAATTTAACTACGCTAAATAATTACCTTGACAAAAATGGCATGCTTAAAGTTAGGGGGAAAATTTTCTTAAGTGGTAAATCGAACAAAATAACCCCTGAGCTATTACAAAAAATAGCGTCCTTAGGTGCTGAAGGGTTTGTAATAGCCGGTGGATTGAGAGGGATCAGTGAACAATATAACGTAAATTTGGCGACCTTAAATAATTACGTTGATAAAAACGGCACATTCACTGTAAGGGGAAAAAGTTTTTTAGGCAACAAATCCAATAAAATAACCCCTAGGCTATTAAAAACAATAGCATCATTAGGTGAGGAAGGGATCGCAAAGGCCGGTGGACTAATAGGGATCAGTAAGCAATATAAGGTGAATTTAAGTACCTTAAAAAGTTACCTTGATAAAAATGGCATGCTCACAATGAGGGGGAGGCGTTTTTTGGAAACCCGCTAGCATTTCAGTAAAAGTTGCTCTGTTATTTTTAGCTGGCTAACAGATAAAATCGGTTGGCCAGCAACAAGTCATCCCTTTTCGGATGTTGAAGCTGCTGCTTGTTTAACATATGTATCAATTCGATATCTGTAAACAAAGTTTGGGTACACTGCAATGATTTGAATACCAGCATAGCTGGTATTCGTCGCTTAATATGTCGATGTTCCGTTTTTACCCGAATGGTTAATTATTTATTCTATCCAACAGTAATATCTTTAACCGTAAAATATTCTATTAGTTTTGTTAAAATTGATATCTCACTTATACCTAAAACATCTTTTTTATCAAAACTTACGTCGGATAATAAAAAACCCTATGGTGAACCACAGGGTTGAGAACTAGGAAAATAAAATAGCGTTTAATACAGCACATTGATACAGTTTAACTCTTTATATGCAAGTTCTAAACGCTCAATCATGGAAGTCTGACCCGCACGCAGCCAAACACGAGGGTCATAATATTTTTTATTAGGTTTATCTTCACCTTCTGGATTACCCAGTTGGCTTTGTAGATAACCTTCATTTTTCTTATAATAATTCAAAATGCCTTCCCAGGTCGCCCACTGGGTGTCAGTATCAATATTCATTTTTACCACACCATAACTGACCGCTTCTTTAATTTCTTCAGCAGTAGAGCCTGAACCTCCATGGAAAACAAAATTCAGATTATTTTCCGCTGGCAAATTAAATTTCTGCGCAACGTACTGTTGTGAGTTGTGTAGAATTTTTGGTGTTAATTGAACGTTGCCTGGCTTATAAACACCATGCACATTACCGAAAGATGCCGCAATAGTAAATCGATGACTAATTTTACTCAATTGCTCATAAGCATAAGCGACATCTTCAGGCTGTGTATAAAGCGATGAGCTATCTAAGCCAGTGTTATCGACACCATCTTCCTCACCACCAGTGCAACCTAACTCAATTTCTAGTGTCATGCCCATTTTGCTCATCCGTTGCAAATATTGAGAGCAAATTTCAATATTTTCCGCCAATGACTCTTCAGACAAATCGATCATATGCGATGAAAACAGTGGTTTACCGGTGGTTTTATAATATTCCTCGCCAGCATCTAGCAAGCCATCAATCCATGGCAGTAGTTTACGTGCACAATGATCAGTGTGTAAGATAACAGCGATACCATAATGTTTTGCCATTTGATGCACATGATGAGCACCTGATATTGCGCCTAAAATCGCAGCTTGCTGACCTTCTGCTTTTAGACCTTTACCGGCGATAAACGCAGCACCACCGTTAGAAAATTGGACAATTACCGGAGAACGAACTTTAGCAGCGGTTTCCAAAACAGCATTAATCGAATCTGTACCGACACAATTGACTGCCGGCAACGCAAATTTATGTTCTTTTGCAACGGCAAAAACTTTTTGCACATCATCGCCGGTAATAACACCTGGTTTTACAAAATCAAAAATCTTAGACATGAGATAAAATCCTATTATTGGACAGGTGAACAGTGCTACCTGTCATTTTCTTCAGATATAATTACTGTTTTGCTCGTTCTTCTAACACAACAACTGCAGGTAATTTTTTACCTTCCACAAATTCAAGAAAAGCGCCACCGCCAGTAGAAATATAAGAAATTTTATCCGCAATACCAAACAGATCAATCGCCGCTAATGTATCACCACCACCTGCAATAGAAAAAGCTTCACTTTCTGCAATCGCTTGGGCAATCGCTGCGGTGCCGTGGCGAAAATTAGGGAACTCGAAAACCCCAACCGGACCATTCCATAAAATCGTTTTTGCTTTTTTAAGAATACCCGCCAAACGTTCAGCCGTTTCATCGCCTAAGTCCAAAATCTGCTCATCATCTTTAACATCATTGACAGATTTCATTACCGCCTCGGCTGTTTCAGAAAATTCAGTCGCTACACGAACATCAGTAGGTACAGGAATATCGCAAGTAGATAATAATTTTTCTGCTTCTGGGATCAAGTCATCTTCATATAAAGAACGGCCGACTTTATGACCTTCAGCTGCGATAAAGGTATTGGCAATACCGCCTCCCACAATAATTTGGTCGGCAATTTTTGCTAAAGAATCCAAGACAGTTAATTTAGTCGAAACTTTTGAACCACCAACGATTGCAACCATTGGCCGAGCAGGCTCTTTCAATGCTTTACCTAATGCGTCCAACTCAGCAAATAACAGCGGCCCTGCGCATGCTATAGGAGCAAATTTTGCCACACCATGGGTTGATGCCTGAGCACGGTGCGCCGTACCAAATGCATCCATTACATAGATGTCACAAAGTGCAGCATATTGCTTAGATAAGTTTTCATCATCCTTTTTTTCACCCCGGTTGAAGCGTACATTCTCAAGAACCACCAGCTCGCCATTAGCAACTTCAACTCCATTTAAATAATCTTTTACTAAACGAACAGGATAGTCGAGCTTATCTGCTAAATAGTCTACAACGGGTTTCAATGAAAATTCCTCATTATACTCACCTTCAATCGGGCGACCTAAATGAGACGTTACCATTACCTTTGCGCCTTGCTTTAAAGCGGTTTCAATCGTCGGTAAAGAAGCACGGATCCGTGCATCAGAGGTAACTTTGCCATCTTTGACAGGAACGTTTAGGTCAGCCCGGATGAATACTTTTTTACCCGCTAGATCTAAATCGGTCATCTTAATTACAGACATGGTGAATCCTCTCGTTGATTCTCTAAATTATTAATCTTCTGCTGTGTATGGAGAGCAATATTCCCCATACTGTCTGTCAACAGATAGATTTGTTGAAACCAGTAGCAGCCATTGCTAATGTCGTATCAAGCATACGATTGGCAAAACCCCACTCATTATCGCACCAAACTAAAATCTTAATTAGGTGTTGCCCACTAACTCGTGTTTGCGTACCATCTACAATAGCACTATGTGGGTCATGATTAAAATCTGTTGATACTAACGACAATTCAGTATAATCAACTATACCACGAAATGAACCTTCTGCTGCTTGTTGCAACAGCTGATTGACTTTAGCTACCGTTACTTTAGATCTTACCGTCACACTGAGGTCGATCGCCGTTACATTGATAGTTGGTACGCGAACCGATATCGCTTCAAAATGATCTTTGAATTTTGGCAATATTCGTGTGATCCCAGCAGCCAATTTGGTATCAACAGGAATAATAGATTGGCTAGCGGCGCGTGTACGACGTAGATCTTGATGATAAGCATCAATAACCGGCTGATCATTCATTGCAGCGTGAATCGTTGTCACTGTACCAGACTCAATATCCAAAGCATCATCTAATATTTTAATCACAGGAATAATACAATTTGTGGTACAAGATGCGTTTGATACCAGTTGATCGCTATTTTTCAAACTGGTTTCATTAACCCCATAAACAATAGTTGCATCAAGATCAGTACTTCCCGGATGAGAAAATAGCACCTTTTTTGCGCCACTTGATAAATGCGCAGAGCCATCGGCCTTTGAGCCATAAACACCGGTACAATCGAGTACTACATCAATATCCAATGCTCGCCATGGTAGTTTTTCAATCTCAGATTGATGAAAAAGATGAATACTGTCATTACCTACAACTAACAAATCGTTATTCAGGCGCACATCATAAGCAAATCGGCCATGACTAGAATCATACTTTAATAAATGCGCTATTCCTTCCGAAGTAGCAATTTCATTAATTGCAACAACAGCAATTTGAGCTCGGTGATCTGATTCATAAAGCGCTCTTAATATGCTACGCCCTATTCGCCCAAAACCATTAATTGCCACTCTAACTACCATACTCTTCCTTCAATATAACAACTGATTTGTTAATGGCTAAGAATACCGATAATTACAGCTTTTGTACTGAGGATTTTTGTCGTCAATCATAAAAAGTGTGCTTTTGATCAATAAATCTAGCAATTTTGCCAAAATGAAACGTTTCAGCTTAATTTAAATGCACTACAACATAAAAAAAGATCGCAATAGCGCATGATTATCTGCTGAAATAAAAAGAGCGTATCTAATCATATAAAGCTGATCAATACGCTCATATCATTTTCATCAATTACGGCAATAAAGCTTTAGCCTTCTCTATCACATTTTCCACACTAAAACCAAACTCTTTAAATAAAACCTCTGCCGGTGCTGACTCACCAAAAGTATGCATACCAACAACCCCACCGGTTGTGCCAACATATTTGTACCAATAATCGGCAATACCCGCCTCAACAGCCAATCGTGCAGTAACTGAAGAGGGTAATACAGACTCACGATAAGCGGCGTCCTGTTTATCAAAAGTATCCGTTGATGGCATAGAAACCACTCGTACTTGATAGCCTTCGGCAGTCAATTTTTCATAAGCGTTAACCGCTAATCCAACCTCAGAGCCAGTTGCAATCAAAATAAGCGCGGGTGTTTTTTCGCTATCTTTGAGCACATAAGCCCCTTTAATAATGTTGGCTAACTGTTTAGTATCACGTGGTTGCTGTTCAAGATTTTGACGGGAAAAAATCAACGCACTTGGCCCCTCATTACGCTCAATCGCATACTGCCAGGCAATGGCCGATTCAACCTGATCACAAGGACGCCAAGTACTTATATTAGGCGTCAGGCGCAAACTGGCTAATTGCTCAACAGGTTGATGGGTTGGACCATCCTCACCCAGACCAATAGAATCATGAGTATAGACAAAAATACTGCGAATTTTCATTAACGCAGCCATGCGTACTGCATTACGTGCATACTCTACAAACATTAAAAAGGTTGCACCATAGGGTATAAAACCACCATGCATGGCAATACCATTCATAATAGCCGACATACCAAATTCACGTACACCATAGTGAATATAATTACCTGCTGGAGAATCTTTTATTGACTTAGACGCTGACCACATAGTTAAATTACTGGGAGCTAAATCAGCGGAGCCGCCTAAAAGTTCTGGCAATACCTTACCGAAAACCTCCAACGTATTTTGTGAGGCTTTACGGCTGGCAATATTAGCAGGATTGCGTTGTAATTCCACAACCAAATTATTTGCAACAGCTTGCCAATTAGTCGGTAATTCACCTTTGGTCCGACGGATAAACTCTTCGGCAAGTTGCGGGAAAGCCCGTTGATACTCAGCAAATTTTTCACGCCAGGTAGCTTCTTTTTGCTGACCAATTTCGCGGGCATCCCAGGCTTGATAAATATCTGCTGGTATTTCAAAAGGTGGATATGACCAATCTAGTGCTGCCCGGGTTTCAGCGATCTCAGTTTCACCTAATGGTGAACCATGCGCTTCTTCGGAACCAGCCTTATGTGGCGAGCCATAACCAATTATCGTTTTGCAGATTAATAGAGAGGGCTTATCGGTAACCTTACGGGCTTGTTCTATTGCTGACTTGATTTGTTCAGGATCATGTCCATCAATACCTTTGATAACATGCCAATGATAAGCGGCAAAACGTTCAGCAGTATTATCTGTAAACCAACCTTCCACCTCACCATCGATTGAAATGCCATTATCATCATAAAAAGCAATCAATTTACCTAATTTCAATGTTCCAGCCAGTGAACAAGCTTCATGCGAAATGCCTTCCATCACGCAACCATCACCCATAAATACATAGGTATAATGATCAACAATAGTATGGTCTGGACGATTAAATTGAGCAGCTAACGTTCGTTCGGCAATAGCAAAACCTACAGCATTTGCAATTCCTTGTCCCAGCGGGCCAGTCGTGGTTTCAACACCTGGCGTATAACCATATTCGGGATGTCCTGGTGTTTTGGAATGAAGTTGGCGAAAATTTTTTAATTCTTTGATCGGTAAATCATAACCGGTAAGATGCAGCAAGCTATAAAGTAGCATAGAACCATGGCCATTAGATAATACAAAACGGTCACGATCTACCCAGTCAGGATCAGCAGGATTATGATCCAGATAGTCACGCCAGAGTACTTCAGCAATATCCGCCATTCCCATTGGCGCACCTGGATGCCCTGACTTTGCTTTCTGTACCGCATCCATACTGAGGAAACGGATAGCATTAGCAAGGATTTTACGAGTGATCATTGTTTACTCCAAATCGAATAAATAGCAAATTTGATACTGATTTTCTCAAGGTCGTTTTGCCATCTTAACAGTTAAAATCTAATCTAGGTATCTGCCCTAAATAATCAGCGGTAACAAAATTTTAATCAATAGCAAAAGAATTAAAAATAAGTGAATGAAACAATAATAACAATCACTGTTTGTACTATAGCGAAAATCAAAACACGAATATCATAATTTTTTCTAAGCAAAAAGGCTGTGAGATTGGATATGATTTTCTGGCAAAAAGAATGTTTATTATCTTAAAATACAGAAAACCCCGAGGCTTATACTCAGGGTTTTATAATATTGGCGGTGCGGACGGGACTTGAACCCGCGACCCCCGGCGTGACAGGCCGGTATTCTAACCAACTGAACTACCGCACCACGGTATAATCGATTTAAGAACGGCCATGATATTACGAATCAGCAATCTATACGTCAATATTTTTTAGAAAAAAAATCACTATTTGCGCATTTTTTCAGATAAAAGTGTAACAATGATTAATGTTTAACCTGATCCTTTTCGCAATCATCGGAACGCCAAAGTGAAATCTTTCCACTTTTCTTTTCAATCAGATCCAGTTTTGCTTCATGGCCAGTAATTTCTTCTTGATTAGCATAAATCACGGTTAATCCCATTGCTGAGCGTTCTATTCGTTTAATATCATCGGTATAGGTTTCACTACCTGGCTCTGAATCAACTGAAAAAGCTAACGAGGTTTGTCCTCCGGTCATTGCCATATAGACTTCGGCCAAGATCTCTGCATCGAGCAAGGCGCCATGGAGTGTACGCTTTGAATTATCGATATGATAGCGATCACATAAAGCATCAAGATTATTCCGTTTTCCCGGAAACAGCTTTCTGGCCAATACCAAGCTATCAGTGATCTGACAAAAGTTTGCTGTCGGTGGAATATCTCTATTTAACTTGGAAAACTCATAATCCATAAACCCAATATCAAAAGGGGCATTGTGGATGATTAACTCAGCGCCGCGAATAAAATCTAAAAATTCATCGGCTATTTCAGCAAAAGTTGGTTTATCTTGTAAAAACTCATCACTAATCCCATGAACTTCGAAAGCTTCAGGATCAACTAATCGTGCTGGTTTTATATAAACATGGAAATGACGACCAGTTAAGCGGCGATTGATTACTTCTACCGCGCCAATTTCAATAATATTATGTCCTTCATAATGGATCCCTAGCTTATTCATACCAGTAGTTTCCGTATCAAGAACAATTTGTCGTGTAATCACAGTGCTCATAGTGCCTTTTTATGTCAGACTTAGGGTTATAAATCACGAATAAAATGAGTTTATCAGAAATGACGAAACAGGTAGAAATTTTCACCGATGGTTCTTGCTTAGGCAATCCAGGCCCAGGCGGTTATGGTATTTTACTGCGTTATAATAAACATGAAAAAACATTAAGCAAAGGGTATTTTCGTACCACCAATAATCGTATGGAATTAATGGCTGCCATTATTGGTTTGGAAACGCTTAAACAACCCTGCCAGGTTATTCTAACGACTGATAGTCAATATGTCCGTCAGGGTATCACCCAATGGATCCACAACTGGAAAAATCGCCAATGGCGACGCGCAGATAAATCACCTGTTTTGAATGTTGATTTATGGCAACGATTAGACGCAGCAATTTCTCGACACCAAATAGAATGGCACTGGGTCAAAGGCCATGCTGGACATGCAGAAAATGAGCGATGCGATGAATTAGCAAGAAATGCGGCAAATTCACCAACAGAAGAGGATAGCGGCTACCAAACGGAACAAAATTAATGACGTTTGCGCCAACACTTAACAACCCCCATTGTGTTACCTATTTTCATGCGGGTTCGCATAAATTTTATGGGTGTTGGCGTCAACGGTAACGTTCTTTTACGGGCAATGATAAGATTGATACAACCGGCAAATTGCAAATTTCTATTGATAAAATGATCAGGATTTATCCAGGGTATAATTTGAAAACTTTGTCGCTGCAGTACTTCGTAATTCAATAAGCTCAACCAATCAAGTTGACGCCAGGTCGAAAACATATGACTACGATAGGGTTGCCGCTTACGCAAAAGAGGAATACATTTCCCTAACCCTAGCAAACTAAAAGGATTAAAATTAGATAAAATTAGCCAACCATCATCAACCAAAACCCTATCAGCTTCACGCAATAACCAATGTGGGTTAGTACCGTAAGATAATTGTTGTATCAAAAGACAGGCATCGATCGATTTGTCCTCGAAAGGCATTTCATTAGGATCACCTAATAATTGACAGTTACTTCCAGCTATATTCATGCTAAATTGATGGGTAATCAGCGATGCTTGGGTATCAATCTGTAAACTCAATTGGCCAATTTTTAATAAATGGAAACCAAATATTTTTGGCCACCATGGTTGTAGCTGCTGGTTCAATGCAATACGATAATATTCTCCCCATGGAATGTCTTCCCAGGAGTCAGGCATTTTAGATCGTTGAGCAATACGAGCTGACTTCATTGTAATATCCTTCTAACCCTTTAGCTATGAGGCATTATTATATTATGGAGCTTATCAGAATTCCTTCCTTAGTTGATAATTATATATGGCTATTAATCTATCAAGGTAACTGTATTATTGTCGATCCTGGTACTGCTAAGCCAGTGCAGCAATTTTTGCAACAAAATGCTATAAAACCGGTCGCTATTTTACTTACTCACCACCATCATGATCACGTCGATGGCGTCAAAGAATTACAAAAATATTATCCCGAATTAGTCGTCTATGGTCCAATGGAAACCAGTAGCAAAGGAGCAACATGTATCATAAAAGGTGGAGAGCAGCTAAATTTTGCCAGCTTTTCATGGCAAATTTTTGCCGTACCTGGACATACTTTAGGACATGTTGCTTACTATCAAAAACCATATCTATTTTGCGGTGATACCCTATTTTCTGGTGGTTGTGGCCGTATTTTTGAAGGAACAGCTGAACAAATGTATCATTCGCTTGAAACGCTTAAAGCTTTACCTGATGAGACGTTAGTCTGTTGCGCACATGAATATACCGCTGCGAATATGGTATTTGCCAGTTATTTGCTACCCCACGATGAAGCAATAAAAGCTTATACTTTAGCCGTGAATCAAAAACGAGCCCAAAAACAATCCACACTGCCATCACAACTTAAAGTAGAAAAAAAGATCAATATCTTCTTAAGATATGACGATCCTTACTTACAAAAAGTATTGGGGTTTTCTCCTGCTACTTGTTCAAATTGTGATGTATTTGCCAAAATTCGCAAACTAAAAGATCGCTTTTAAATTGATGGTTGTCATTAGCTAACGAGATCAGTATCATTCCCTCTTTATTAAACAATTGAATAAATAACAACCTAGGATAGGTTACATTAATGAAGACAAAAGCGATACTATTCGCCTCTGTTCTGCTTGTTGGTTGTCAAATGACACCCAATGAGCAAACACCAGATCCGTCTTCAGCCAATCAAGATATTGAAACTACCACTTGGGAATCAACCTATTTAATAGAAAATGATTTGTGGGGTTATATTAGTAATGAGCTGAAAATGGATATTCCTGATAATGCCAGGATCAGAAATCAAATCAAATCTTATTTGGCCAAAGAAAGCTATTTGCGGAATGTGACATTACGCGCAGAGCCTTACATGTACTGGATTGTTGAAAAAATTGATCAACGCCACCTGCCAATGGAGCTTGCCCTGGTTCCTATCGTTGAAAGTGCTTTTAATCCCCATGCGACCTCACAGGCTCAGGCTACAGGTTTATGGCAGATTATTCCATTGACTGGTCAGTCATATGGATTAAAACAAAATAAATGGGTTGATGAACGCAGAGATGTCGCTGCCTCGACTAGTGCAGCACTAAATTTACTTGAACGATTAAATAACCTATTCGACGGCGATTGGCCTCTAACACTTGCTGCTTATAATTGTGGCGAAGGTTGTGTGCTTAATGCCATCAAGAAAAATGAAGAGCTGGGATTACCTACTAATTATTGGTCGTTATCACTCCCCAAAGAAACAATGAATTATGTACCAAAAATTTTGGCTCTCAGTAATATATTACGCAATAGCGAACAATATGCATTGCAATTACCAACAACCAATAAAAATAATGCACTTACCCAGGTTAATATAGGCGAACAAATTACCTTACCTCAAGCAGCTAGACTTTCTGGACTGCCATTAACCGCTCTTAAAGCCTATAATCCAAATTTAAAACATAATATAACACCTCCAGCCGGTCCCTATACTATTATGCTACCAACAGACAAAGCTGATCTGCTTAAGGATGCGCTTTCTGATCAAGACGTATTAAATAGTATTCGCCTTGCTGTTGCCAACAATAATAAACAGATATTAGCTAGACAGCGTGCTATCACTAATTACAAAGTTAAACGCGGTGACTCCTTATCGATTATTGCCAAACGTTTTAATACCACAACCGATAAGCTTAAGTCACTCAATGGCATGAAAACAGCCAACTTGCGGATCGGGCAAACATTAAAAATTAGCGGTAAAAATAGTTATCGTGCACCAACTATGATTGCTAAAAATAGCACTTCATCAGGCAAGAAAGGTAAAGTAAATATCAAGACCTACAAAGTCCGTCAAGGTGATTCCTATTACAGTATTGCTAAACGCCACGGCATCGATCTTAAAGATCTGATGAATTGGAACTCTAGCGTTAGAATAGCAGATTTAAAACCGGGCATAACGCTGACTATTCACCTCTAATAATATTATGCCAAAATAGCCCTTCGCGCGAAGGGTTATTTTTGCGCATTAATAAAAATTGACGATTATTTCTTTTTATCATTAGGTATTGAGATAATAATTTATCCCACTTGAACTTGTCCGTAGTCTGGACTGGTAAAATAAAAAATAGCAAATACTGAAAAAAATAAAAAATAGAGAATAATAAAAATCAAACTAATAATAAATGCAGCCAATCCAGCTCTATTCCAGGTATCTTGTACAAGTTTAAAGGTTTTTACATCACTATAATTACCATTACGCCATGCCCACTCATTCCCTTTAATACCACATACAAACATCCAAATAAAATTAAATAATGGAATAATACACAGCAACGGCCAGTAAGTTCGATTGCCAAATCCCCAAAAAATACTAAACATAAAAGCGCCCCAATTCCACTGCTTAACACCTTCCGGTATTGTTTTTGTTTGGACCTGATTTTCCATAATTTTCTCCTAAAAATAACAAGTAAAAAGCAACTGAAATATAGTCTATTTTATTATCAAATCAAATTTTCTTTTTTATTGCATTTAATATTTTATTATAAATAAAAAATAAATAATTATTTAATTAACTTAAAAAGAATAAAAATACCAATTTATAAAATAATATTTATAATTAAAAATAATTTAATATTCATTATCTAAAGCAACTTTAAATAAGATTATTGGTGAAATAAAAATCTACTATTTAATATATAATGAATCCGACATAAATTTTTCATCATAAATTATATTAATACTAAAAGGAACAATAATGGACTATTGCTCAATTTTATTCAAATTAGGTTTAAAAATTCTATTGTTTACTTTAATTACTGCTAATAAATTTATTTATGCCAATACTTCTACTGTTGATATTGCAAAACCACTAGAAAATGGCATTTCATACAATACATTTTCTGAACTTCCTTTCACTCAAAGTGGCATTAGCTTTAATAATGATATCCAATCAAATCCAATACTAGACAATACAGCGGCTAAGATTATTATCGCAGAAATTACTAGCGATAAGCACTCTAATCTACAAGGCACCATCGGCATTAAAGGAACTATTGCAGATTTGATTATTGCCAATCCTAATGGGATCAGTTGGAAAAATGGTAAAACAGATAATGTCAAAAGTCTGTCGCTTATCGCAGGTAAACTGGAAATCCCAGCGAAAAAAACGTTACAACAGCTGAAAAGTCTAAAATTCATTACCACAATAGGTAGCAGCATTAATTTAACTGATGATAGAGAAAATTCCTTGTCCATCAACAATCTGGCGAATATTGAGGCTAAAATTAATATTGCTAAAGTTAATCTTTTTGCCGATAACATTATCATCAACAATAATATAACCCTGGAAGCTGCACAACAACACTACCTTGCCGCAACTGGCGCAATATCTTATAGCCTGCGCCAAGCTAACATTAAACTTAAGCACCTAATCAAACCGGATACTAATCTAACTTATTTACACTATAGTCAGCTTAAACTTAGCCAGCAGACTACTGTCAAAGGGCAAAATATTATTTTGGAAAGCCACCCTTATCAATGTAGTAATAGTTATTCATGCAAAAATAATAATATCCAATTAAACGGCTCGCTGATCGCACAAAATTTTTCCCTACGCGGTGATAGTCTATTTGAAAATTCAGGATCGCTAATTCTTGGCCGGCAACCATGATCGATAAATTGATAATATTAATAAACAGTTGCCTTATTAAGCCACAATAAAAGCATAAAAGAAATCCAAGGACTATTAATAAAAAAGGCGAGATAACAATAAGTCTCTCGCCTTTAATATATGATTAATCAATAACAGTAAATTTAAGCCTGGCCTTTAACTTCTTTTAGACCATTAAAAGGCGCTTTTTCACCTAACACTTCTTCAATACGGATTAATTGATTATATTTAGCAACTCGATCAGAACGGCTCATTGAACCTGTTTTGATCTGGCCCGCTGCTGTTCCTACTGCCAAATCTGCAATTGTAGCGTCTTCAGTTTCACCTGAACGATGTGAGATAACCGCAGTGTAGCCGGCATCTTTTGCCATCTTAATTGCTGCTAAAGTTTCGGTTAAGCTACCAATCTGATTGAATTTAATTAAAATAGAATTAGCAATTCCTTTTTCAATGCCTTCTTGCAAAATCTTGGTATTAGTAACGAATAAATCATCACCAACTAACTGAATTTTGTCTCCTAACACTTTAGTCTGGTAAGCGAAACCATCCCAATCTGACTCATTAAGACCATCTTCAATTGAAACGATAGGATATTGTTTGGTTAATTCTTCTAGATAGTGGGTAAATTCTTGTGAAGTAAAAGTTTTACCTTCACCTTTCAGCTCATAATTACCCGTTTCCTGGTTGTAAAATTCTGAGGCGGCACAATCCATTGCTAAAGTAATATCTTTACCTAACTCATAGCCTGCTGCTTCAACGGCGTCTTTAATTGCGGCTAAAGCTGCGGCATTAGATTCTAAATTTGGTGCATAGCCACCTTCATCGCCGACCGCTGTATTCATCCCTTTGGCTTTTAACACTTTTGCCAAGTGGTGAAAAACCTCTGATCCCATCCGAACTGCTTCTTTCAAGCTTTTTGTGCCCACTGGCTGGATCATAAACTCTTGAATATCAACATTGTTATCCGCATGTTCGCCACCATTGATAATATTCATCATTGGTAAAGGCATAGAGAATTTACCCGGCGTGCCATTCAATTCAGCAATATGCTCATATAAAGGCATACCTTTCGCTGCCGCAGCCGCTTTTGCATTAGCCAGTGAAACAGCCAAAATCGCATTAGCACCGAATTTAGATTTATTTTCTGTACCGTCTAATTCGATCATGATTTTATCGATATTAGCCTGATTTTTGGCATCTTGGTCGATCAATGCATCAGCAATTGGGCCATTTACTGCTGCAACTGCCTTCAAAACACCTTTACCTAAAAAGCGATCTTTATCACCATCACGTAGCTCTAATGCTTCTCGTGAACCAGTCGATGCACCAGATGGTGCCGCTGCTAAACCAACAAATCCGCCTTCTAAATGAACCTCTGCTTCAACAGTCGGATTACCACGGGAGTCGATGATTTCACGCCCGATGACTTTAACGATTTTGGACATTAAATTTTCCTCAGTACAAGTTAAATTTCAGCCAATGGTAACAAATTAATACCATTAGCCCATATCTCTTTTCAGCTGGCCTTGCTGATATTCCTTTGCGGCTTTAATAAAACCAGCAAATAACGGATGGCCATCCCTTGGTGTCGAAGTAAATTCAGGATGAAACTGACAAGCGACAAACCAAGGATGGTTAGGATCCTCGATAATTTCCACCAGCTTATTGTCCGCTGAGCGTCCTGAAATACGTAAACCCGCTTCTTCAATACGCGCCAAAAGCTTAAATTATGTACTCTTGTTTCAAATTGAAGCATTTTTACTTTAATTTAACTATTATTAAACATTTTTGATTTCTGAATTTTGGCAGGTTTTTTCATTTTTTTGTTTAGTTTTGATGTCGACAGTAATGGTTATTTCGATTGTTTTTTTTCTTCTTTGTTTATCACATGATGAACTATGTCTTGTTTTGCATCATTTGCATAGTGATCTATTAAATGACTTAGTATGTCCGTCCATTTATAGGGTTTTTTTGTGATATAGCCAACTTCTATTGCTATTTGTTCTAATTTCATTTTTCTGGATATTTTTATTCTTGCAGAAGTAGTGTCTTCTTTTTCTTTCATAGTTGTATTCCTTGTTTCTTGTATGCGTTGTATGCATTGCATCCTAGTATCTTTTTCTTATTCTTTATAAGAATTCTTGCATACATGAATTTTTTCAGCTATTTTTAATATGAAAAAGAATTCATGGATTTTTGTATTCAAAAATACAAGATTAAATAGAAAATAGAATAGGATTTTATTTGTGATTGATCTTCTTGAACTCCAAATTCCATTCAAAGACGAGTATGTAACTAGAACATCTCGTGATAGGGAGCATGGAGGAGGATCTATCGATTTTATACAGATTGCTAAATTAAGTGGTATTCGCTTGTCTGCTCGTGATGTGGAATTTGAAATAAAAGGGGATTTATCTGTTCAGGGATTAGCGCATCCTTTTGAATCGTTACCAACGCATTTTGCCAGTTTGGGCATGAAGATTTATCAGGGAACTCATTTGATTTTCCCGCGAGTCAATCTTAAGGCTTCACCTGCCAAGCGCTTACAGGGGCATAACGTATTTGGTTCAACCAATATTGCATTATGTGGTTTGGAGTTAATCACTAATTTAGCGGCTTCCATGCCACATCTTTTTAATTTGTTAGATGTAACGAATACCGAAGTTTCTGAGCTTCATACAACGTTATCAGTGAGATTACCGACGGAAAGTATTTGTAAACAGGTGATCGCTTATTTCAAAAATATCAGTCATGGACAAACCAAAGCGACAAAATCCAATGATCATGAATCAACCGTTTATTTTAATCGTGGTTCTAAACTCAGGGAACTGTGCATTTATTATAAAGCGCTTGAACTGGCAAAACGTTTGGGTGAAATACAAAGAAAATTGCGGGCTAATCCTAATGATGACGTGTTGCTTAATCAGTATGCCATTTTAAATGATAAACGCCTGATTGATTTTGCCAATAACCTGTTGAGATTAGAAGGGCGATTAAAAAAACGTTTTTTAAAAGATAACTCGATTCCGGTTAATTTTTCGGCGCTTTGTCTTTATCAACAACAATATGAACGTGGTGGGGCTAATTTAATTTACGATCTGTGGATGAAAAGTTTTGATGATTTGCTGACGGCATTGAGGGGAATGGAAATGAATATTTATGATGATGAACATATTTTTGAACGATTAAAATCTCATTATTATTCTACCACGCCAAAAGGCAACATTTCCTATGCCAAAGCCCAACGGATATTCGGTTTTTATCGCCGTTTAGTCAATGAAGGATTTTACAATGTCCTTAATTCCATGAGTCGAGTGACGTTTTGGCGTTACTTAACTTTATTAACTGATGTTGGTATCAGTAAATCACAATTACAAAATCTCACGGGCGATAAATCTAACGTCATTCCTTTTTATAAAGTTATCCATATCGATTTTTTTCAACAACGTCCTGACTGGTATGTCGAGCCAGTGAGTGTTTTTGAACGTCAAAATACTATTTATCCATTTAAACAAGTTGCAAATGCTTAAATCAAGAAAGGTGAACCATTATGGCTGCATTGCCCTTATATCAAACGGTGATTAGTGGAAAAGTGACCCGTGTCAGTACTTCTGATGATGGACACGTTTACACTGTTATTTTACCTGCGCCTGACCCTTATTCTAAACCGCCTATAGTCAAAATTCGTTCTAAACGACGTGTGGGTGTGATTGACTCAGAAATCAATGAACTGGTTTGTCGTATTTCAGGTTATGAGCGTTCCTTTAGATATCCTTATAAAAAAACAGGGCAAATGACACTTGGGTATAACGTTGAAATGTTCCTTGATTTAGCAGAATAGGTAATCGCTATGGCAACAGTAGGGTTACCGGAAGTATATAACCTGATTTTCGAGATTGGAATTGTCTTATGTTTCGGTCTTGGATTTATAGCAGGAGGACAGAGGTAATGGAAATCGTTTATTTATTCTCGGCTTTTGCTATTGGTTGGGGGTTCTCTTACTCCATTTTGGTCTTTAAAAAATTAGCGGAGGTTTCAGTATGAAATTTTTATCTAACGTAAAGGAATTTATTTTAAATAAATATTTAGCGGTATCACTTTTCCTTTTTTCAGGAATGGCCTTAGCGGATGGCGCTACAGGTACAGTGCCTGATTATGCGGGTCAGGCGATGGATTCATTGCTTACTCAAGCGAATACCTTAATTGGTAAAGTTTGGCCTGTTGTGGTTGCGGTTGTTGGCGCAGGGCTGGCAATTCGTTTATTTAAGAAATTTTCTTCAAAAGCGGTTTGATAACCTGATGGGGGTAATGCCCCCACTTTTAGGGGTTATTTATGAACAACTGGCTTTATATTTTTTTATTATTTTCAATTTCCTTTTTTGCTCATGCTGAGTGGGAAACATCTTATCATGAGTTAGAAGTTATTTGGGATCCTGAAAAAGAAAGTGCTGTCAGGCCATGTGCGGAAGCGAAAGATGCGGCTTTAGATTTTTATGAGATTGTTAAAGATTCTTTTGTAAATCAAGGGTATCAAACTAAATATGAGTTAGATAAGAGTTGTAAAGTGCCTTCTGCGAGTAAAGAGCTTGTGTATGTTAAATGGGGTATTACGGTTTATTGGGGTAAGAATGATGAAAAGGATTGTTTAGCAAAACCGATAGAAGCAAAGACTTATTCTAATACTTATAAAATCGGTCGTGATTATTATGTCAATATTGAGGGTTGTCAGTATATTGCAACCGGCACGATTGTACCAATTGGTGATACGGTTGCAGCGGATTGGAAACCGACAGGTAAAGTTGTTGAAGAAGATGCGGGTAATGGCTTTGGCAGTCATGGAGGTAATCCGGGTGAGGGTTCTGGTGGGCATGAAGGCGGTAGTAGTCCAGGTGGCGGTTCCGGCGGGAATGAAGGAAGCGGTAGTATCGGCGGTGGTTTGGGTGGGAATGGTTTAGATGACGAGGATGATATTGCTTCTGCGGTAGAAACGGCGTTAAAAAAATCGTTAATTGAAGAATATGATAGTGGTAAGGATACTTCAGAGGCGACTAAAAAAACCGATGAATCATTAAAAAGTATTTCTGGGTCGTTTGATAATTTATTAAGAGGGGCAGGTAATTTTGCTGATCCTGATACGACTTTATATGGTCAAGGAGAATCGGTATTTGATACAGTGGTTAAGATTGCCAGTCCGTTAGAGGTTAAAGAGGGATCTTTTTGGCGTTCAATTTTTAGTCATGTGTCTATTTTTCCTAATGGTCAGGGGTGTTCTGATTTTATTCTTTTTGCAGACGACGTTTATGAAATCAGAATTGGGTGCGATAAGTTAACCGCAATAAAATCATTGCTTTCGTGGGCAATGGCAGCATTGACGTTTTGGTATGTTTTCACTTCGTTAACTTCGTTGTTACGCAAGGGAGGTGATTAATGCCCGTATTATTAGGACTTGCAGCGGTATTACGTTATTTAACGGGTTTTGTTCCTTTGGTATTAAGTTATATCACGGTGTTATTTACTAAATTAATCACGAGAACGGGATTAATTGTTACGGCTTTAGTTTCGCTTATTATGACCACAATGATAACCGCGTATGGTTATTTTATTGAAATTGCAGTGACGTATTTACCGACTGATTTTTCCCATTTAATGACATCGATTTTACCCGATAATTTTCATGCTTATATTATTGCGATTATGTCAACCCGAATTGTGGTTTTTTTATTTGATTTAAAAGAAAGGCTTTTAAATTATGCCCACAGGATTTTATAAATGGCGGTTTATTTTGTCACAGGGGCATTAGGCTCTGGAAAATCATTAATTTCCGTGGCGAAGATTCAGGATAAATTAATAAAGGGTTGTCCGGTGGCGACAAATATCGATTTAAAACCGCATAATATGCCCGCTGTGGGTAAAATGGCGAAGAAAATAATGATTTATCGTTTACCCGATAAACCGACGTTATTTGATTTAAATGCCATTGGTCGTGGTAATAAAACGTATGATGAAAAATTAAATGGGTTATTAGTGCTTGATGAATGTGGCACTTGGTTAAATACCCGCAGCTGGAATGATAAAAGCCGTCAGCCTGTTTTAGACTGGTTTTTACATGCCCGTAAATTAGGCTGGGATATTATTTTTTTAGTGCAAAATATTTCATTAGTCGATAAACAGGCCAGAGAAGCGTTAGCCGAGCATGTGGTTTATTGCCGACGGCTTGACCGCTTTGCCATTCCATTGATTGGGTCATTATTGAGTATTATTTTTGGTGCCAAAATATCCGCGCCAAAAATTCATTTAGGGATAGTTAAATATGGCGATAATATTCAATCGCCTGTTGTTGAACGTTGGATATATCGTGGTACGGATTTATATGATGCTTATGATACTAAACAACAGTTTTCTTCTTTTTATAATAAGGGCGTTTATTGTCTTTTATCGCCTTATTCTATTTATGGGCGTTATCAACAACCCTTAACGTTAAGTAAAATTATGCGATTAACACGTATTTATTTAAAACGTTTTTCAAAATTAAGATTATTAATTTCAGGGTGTTTATTGGGTATTTCTATAGGTTATTTTTTTATTCATTATCCTCAAAAAGAAATATTAGAAACACAGGTCGTTAACCAATTAGAAATAAATAAATTAAAAATAAAATCATTTAAATTATTAGGTGATGAAACGCGGATTTTATTTTTAATGGATAATGAAATGATTGAATCCGGTGAACTTATTCAACAAGGTTACAATATTGAAGTGATGAGTGCCTGTAAAATGAGAATATACGGGAGGGGAAAAAATGCGCTGGTGTCTTATTAGTTTTATCCTGCTATTTTCATTAAATACGTTTGCTGAAAAAATTGCCATGACCAATGTGCCAATATTTGAATTTGTGGATTGGTATTCCAGAAAAACGGGTAAAGGGGTGATTGTGCCTAATGATTTTAATGAAAAAATTACCGTTTATAATTCCGATATTTCACCTGAAAATTTACCCGCTTTCTTTGTGTCGGTGATGGCGTCTAGAGGTTATGAGGTCAGTCCCGGTAATCCGGTGATTATTGCCAAAAGTCATCAAGGCAATTATGGCATTTCACCTTTGGATAAGGCGTTAGAGAATCCATTTCCGGAAGGGTCAAGTCTGAATTATTTGCCAGATTATCCTACGCCACAACGGGGTCATTTTTTCACGCAAAAAACGCAAATCTATTCGTTTCATCATGTTCTGGTTAAAGATATTTTTTCTGTTATTGATATCTTTCTGAAATCCTCACCTTATTCAGGCGGACAGGTGGCGATTGATGAGGGCAATAATAGTTTGGTTGTGACGACAACGCCAGAGAATCATAAGCAGATACAATCTTTTTTGCCATCTATTGATATACAACGAACGCAAGTGTTAATTGAGAGTATCATGTTTGAAACCACTGACGGCAGTAATTTTGATTTTTCTTTTGGCGTAGGGAAAAAATCAGGGTCAACGGTGGCAGGGGGCGTAAATACGGCTACGCTGGGCGATATTTTGTCCAGTAGCGGTGGGTCATTTGGCATTTTTTCAGGCAATGTTTTAGGTTTGGCATTAACGGCGGTTCAGGGTGATAAGCACAGTAAGTTATTATCTGTGCCGCGTATTTTGACTTTATCCGGTAAACGCGGATTGATTTCATCCGGTCAGAATGTGCCGATTGTGACGGGTAAAATTATTGGTCAGGGTGTTGATGTTAAAAATCCTTTTCAGACCATTGAGCGACGTGATGTAGGGATTTCGCTTGATGTAACACCGGTAGTGTTGAATGGTGACAGTGTCATGTTAACGGTGAAATCCAAAGCGGACAGTGTTTCAAATATTTCTAATGCAACGGATATTGTTTTTAATCAACGCTCAATTGATACGACGGTTCAGTTGAAAAATGGCGATACGTTGTTGATTGGGGGATTAATCCAGCATAATGCGGTCAACTCCACCTCTTCGGTTCCTTTTATTTCTGCCATTCCGTTGATAGGTTGGTTGTTCGATGCTCGGTCAGATACGAAGGATAATACGGTGATGTATATTCTGATTAGAGCACGGGTACTGAATGTTGTTTAACTGACGGAAGGCCATACCCTAGCAGGCGCAGCCTGATGGGGTATGGTTGGAGTCAGTTGTTACATGTTGTTTGTTAAGCGTTAAGTTGTTTTTTAGCGCTGTATAGTCAGACTTCCGATCTGACTATACAGCTATCACATAAACCTACGTTGGAGGTCTATATGACTGTGTTCGATCCTACTCAATATCCAGAGTTACGCAATCTTTTTCCTGAATTAACGCCAGTGCAGTTTGAAACGGCATTGTTGTTTGCTTTTGGCATTCCGCAAAAAGAAATCTCCGTACTGCGTTCAGTGGCTTATAAAGTGGTGAGACAGACGATAACAGAAGCGAGAATGAAATTTGAGCCAGCGTCATTAACTGGATTATTAACGGTATTTCATGTTCGTTTAGTGTTATTTGCTTTGTATGATTGCCAGCAACGCATTTGTAAGACATAAAAAAGCGGATTAGTCTAGGTGCGTTAAACGCACCTAGGGTATTTTATTCGATGAGATAATATCGATTTGGTATTAGGTCATAACTTCTAAAATTAATCGTAAATACCGCCACTTCTGATTTTGAGTCGCATCACACCAGATATCAGGGAAACCCGCTACTTTATGGCGGGTTTTTTTATGCTTTAAAATGTCCGTCAGGACATGTAAGGCGGCAGATTGCAATCACAAAGATAACCGAATGGAAAACCGCCGAAGCCAGGGGGGACTTATCGGGTAGCAAGGAACCCCCGCGTTAGCGTTCCTGCCAAGCCATCTTTTTACGATAAATAAAGCGACTCAGCAGTTTGAGGGTCGAAGACAAGCGAATCGTTTAGCGATGATTGATTTTTTATTTGCTTTTGTTTGTTGTTTAATTTTACAAAAAATCAATAAAATTATTATTTGTAGATAAGCTTCGGTAAAATGCCATTAAGGTTCGCATAATGGGTTTTACGTTAATTTGAGTGGGTATTGGGTGGCCATAAGTGTCAGTTGCACTGTCATCTAAAATGCCCATTACCTTAAAATTCATCTGACCAATTTCCATTGCACATTGCAATAAGGCATCCATATCAGATGGCAGGCTACCTAACCATGCCATAATTTTATGTTATTGGTAGTAAATATCGTTATTGTATTGACCGAGAACTCTGGCATGCTCCATATAAGCCGCTGCACCTTTCGAACCGTACAGACAAAGCAGACGTAAACCAAGAATATTTTCACCAATCACCGCTTTATCTTTATTTAGCGCGTACTCTGCTGCTTGATACTGTAACTCGCTAGGATCGTCACTGAATAACTGCAGTTCGGCCATTGGATGATTTATAATAATCGTTGGATCTTTAGCTAAGCATTGGATTTTCAGTGCCTCACGTTTGGCTATTGCTTCACGTGTATAGGCAATCATACGCGAAGAGTCAAAATTTACATTAGTTAAAGTAGAAAAAAGGATACGCGGTGAAAAGTGGTTGACTTGATGATCAATGATACCGTTTTGATAAGCTTTAACTGTCCATGCCGATAGACCCTGTAGCGCAGCGATCAATAGATCTTGTAAATCAGATGTTTCAGCTGTTTTACCACATACACCACGAGTATAAATACAGCCATTGCCAGCTGGACTACATATTGTTTGCTCACATTGCACCCAAAACATGTTAACTCCATTAAATTTGCATTTTATATACATGTTTATACTATACTTGAGCTTAAGCAGTTGAAAATATATTTTTAAAACAACTTGATAGGAAATTGATTTAGTACAGTTTTGGCGTTAAAGGGAATGCATCTAACAGTAATAATGGTATAAACAACCAACAATTTTGCTTTTTATTATCATTGAACATCACGCTTCTAATATTAGTTAAGTTAGCGACAGCGTTAATATCTAGGGTAGTGACGGCTAGGCATCTATCATTACACCACTATTAAGTAAAATATCTATCTGTTTATCACTATACTTTCATTTTCATCGATGGGTATTAATGCAACCATAATGGTATTTTTACGCTTTAATTAATGCCTCTACTTTTAATCATTAAGTTTTATGCTTAAGCGCTAATTGACCACTGTTGCCAACGGGAAACGCAAAAGTTATGGTGGCAAATGAAAAGAGAAAACGATATTGAGGTATACACTTTAAGTCATTTTAACTTATCATGATTAATGCGATCAAAGACGTGAATTTTGGCGGTAGGGTGGCATAATTTCCAGCTACTGGGAATGCTAACAAATTATTATTGTATTATTTACTATTAATTATTTGTTATATCAAGGCGATTGCTACTATAGAAAAAATGGCACAAAATATTGCTGATGATGTGTTCTATTGGATGAAATAATTTATGATTAAAATCTTTTTGGCGATCTCAATAGGCTCTGCGCTTGGTGGTATCTCACGTTGGCTTTTGTCAACCAAATTAAATCCATTAATTGCACTTTTACCATTAGGAACTTATCTGTCAAATGTTATTGCTAGTTTTATATTAGGTCTTGCTTTTGCTTATTTTGCTAACCATTATACCCTATCACCTGAGTGGCGATTGATGGTAATGACCGGTTTTTGTGGTGGTTTATCAACTTTTTCTACCTTTTCATTGGAAGTTATGCTCTCCTTTCAGCAACAGCGCTACTATCATGGATTTTTGGAAATCTTAATTCATGTGGTTAGTACCTTATTGGTAACTTACCTTGGTATAGTGATTTATCAATTAATTCAGAATCGCTAGCATCTGACAATTTTTGTCAACCTAAATTACTTAAAGACACTCTTTTTCTGCTAAATCTAACGCAAAATAGCTCAAAATCAGATTAGCACCGGCACGTTTGATGGCACCTAATGTTTCTAGCGCAACATCGATTTCATTAATCGCGCCTGCTTGAGCAGCAAATTTAATTTGGGCATATTCACCGCTGACCTGGTAAGCTGCTAATGGCAGTTCAGTTCGCTCACGAATATCACGAATAATATCGAGATAAGCACCAGCAGGTTTTATCATTAAAACGTCAGCGCCTTCTTGCTCATCTATCAATGATTCTCTAATTGCTTCATGACGATTCATTGGATCCATTTGATAACTTTTGCGATCACCAATTAAGCAAGAGCCTGCCGCTTCGCGAAAAGGGCCATAAAGGTTAGATGCAAATTTGGTTGAATAGGACATAATACCGGTGTTAGTAAAACCTGCTTTATCCAGCGCCTCACGAATTGCCCTGACTTGCCCGTCCATTGCGGCAGAGGGCGCAATAAAATCAGCACCAGCATTTGCCGCAGTGACTGCTTGTCGGCCGAGGTTGAGTAATGTTGCGTCATTATCAACGCCATTGCTACCTAAAACACCACAGTGGCCGTGAGAGGTGTATTCACAAAAACAAGTATCTGACATGACTAGCATATCGGGTACGCTATCCTTGCAGGCTTTTGACATACGGGCAACTAAACCATTCTCTTGCCAGCTATCGCTACCTGTTTCGTCAAGATGATGGGAAATACCAAATAACATCACTGACTTGAGCCCGGCTTTAGCGATCCGTTCGATTTCATAAGGTAATTTGTGTTCCGGGATACGAAAAACCCCAGGCATAGTTGCAATAGGCTGATAATCTTTAATTTCTTCTTCCACGAAAATGGGCAATATAAGATCATTTAGCGTTAAAATTGTTTCTTTAAATAAAGCGCGAACTGTTTCTGTTTGACGTAATCGCCTTAAACGACGAATAGGCTGTTGATATTGCACACCTTCTCCTTGCTATTGCTACATAAATTATAATTAATAGTATAATTTTTTTCATAATAATATTTGCAGCGTATTATAAATGCTATTAATTCATCTTACATCTTTATTGATAGCGCTGTTTCTCTATGCATGCCATTTTGTCTTATTGGCTGAATCCTAAATAGAGATAAATAATCAATACGATTATTGCGGTAACAATAGCATAAGGCATCTGGGTTCTGATATGTTCACAATCAGTCGCCATTGAAGCAACGATGGCGTCGCTAGAAATTGGCGAAGTCATATCACCAAAAATCGAGCCGGTAATTGCTGCTCCGATCATTAATTCGGTAGGCATATTAACGGAAAGCGCTAATTGCACGCCAATTGGGATCATAATAGCAAAAGTTCCCCATGAAGTGCCGGTTGCTAATGACATGATAGCGCTGATTAAGAAAATGAAAGCTATCGAAAACCCTGCCGGCAACACGCCTGAAGAAATTTGTGCAATATAAGCACCAGTATTAAGATCGGCAGAAACATTGCCCATTAAAAAAGCTAAAATCATCACTGAGCTAATTTTGATCATGCTGGCGTAACCGATATAAATTTCCTTAAAGAAACTTTCGATCGTCAAAATGCGGTGGGCTAAAAACCAGATAAACGAGACTAAAGTACCAAACATAACTGCCCAGTAAACTGAGATTGAGCCACTGCCTTTAGTGAACTCGCCATTACCGGTGATATATAGAGCGATAGGTACCATTAAAACCGTTGCCAGAATAGGAATAAAAAAGTTCAATACAGTGTTGGTTGCTGGATGATCAATGACTTCCTCATCAGTAATGGAAGATGGAAGATGGCTGATGAGATCGATGTTGATTGGCAATCGCTTTTTGTTCAGCTATTTTCATCGGCCCCCATGAATAATCGGTGAGGATATAAAATAGTACTGAAGCTAGTGATAACCAAGCCATAATATTATATGGCATAGCGGTAGCAAGAATTTCGAATGGTTCGCCAGAAATAAAACCTTTAGAGATTTGTACGCCAATAACCCCCATCATGGCTGCTCCCCAACCATTGATCATGACAGAAGAACATACAGAGACACCAGAGGTTTGAATAATATAGGCCATTTTTTCTGCGGAAACACCATAATATCTAGCAATATTTTTAGTGGAAGCACCAGCGACTAATTGATTAATAGAACTCTCAATAAAAATGATTATTGAAATAAACATGGCTAGCAGTTGAATTGCTTTTTTATTTTTTATTAAACGCGTTTTATTAGTTAGTAAATATACTAAACTTCTAACACCGCCGGTGACGCTAATTAACCGCATAATTCCGCCAATTAACAAAATAAAAATAATAGTTTGTGTATTGCCGGGGGAGGCAAAAGTAGCAATAATTCCTGTTAGTGTTGCTTGAATGCCTAACAAAATATTGTGATCGTTAATAACGGTATAACCAACTAAAATACCTATCAATAATGATAAGTATCACTTGGCGTGTTATTATCGCGAGTATAATAGTGATAAGCGGCGTAATTACTGTCCAAATTCCGTAGTCATTCATTGCGATACCCTGTCTCTAGCTGAGTATTAAAAATTAAGTGCTTGCTTTAAATCGTTAAGTAGATCGTCAATATCTTCTATCCCTACGGATAGACGTAATGTTGTATCGTAAATGCCCATTTTTACTCTTTCATCTTCAGTCATAGCGGCATGGGACATGGTTGCTGAATGATTTACCATGCTTTCAACACCACCTAATGACTCGGCCAGAACAAAATATTGCAATTTGCTGATAATATTTTTTACGTTATCTCGATTGCCATTAATGTTAATGGTAACAACAGCGCCACCAGTTTTCATTTGTGTCTGACAAATATGATACTGGGGATTATCTGATAGCCCTGGATAGTATACTTTTGTGATATTACGATGATTATTTAAAAACTTGGCAATTGTCAGTGCATTAGCGCATTGTCTTGTCATGCGAAGATCTAAAGTTTTTAATCCCCTTAATGCAAGATAAGCATCAAAAGGTGAAGCAATAGCACCGATGGTTGTTTTAATAACATCAATTTTATCGGCTATTGTAGATTGATTAGTGATAACGGCGCCACCGATTAAGTCTGAGTGTCCGCCTATGTATTTACTGGTAGACAACATGACAATATCAGCGCCTAATTCAAGGGGTTTTTGATTCCAGGCAGTAGCAAAAGTATTATCGACACAGGTTATGATGTTATTTTCTTTTGCCAACTGACAAATTTTACTGATATCAACAAGTTCTAATAGCGGATTAGTAGGGCTTTCTATCCAAATCAGACGGGTATTATTGCGTAAATGCTGTTTGACTAGTTGGAGATTATTGAGATCAATATAATCAACTTGATGACCACTTGTTTCTTTGATTAACTTTTCAAATATACGGTAAGTACCGCCATAGACCCCTTGCATGGCAATAATATGAGAGTTTTGTGGTAGTAAATTTAATACTAGTAATGTTGCAGCGACACCCGATGCGGTTGCGGTAGCATAAGTACCCTTTTCAATATCGGCAAGTAACGTTTCGTATGCATAGCGAATTGGATTTTTAATTCTTGAGTAGCTAAATTCACCATTTACATCAATATTTTGTTGAATAAAACTACTTGCTGTGGTGATAGTGGGGAAAAGCGCATTATTAGCTTTATCAAGCTGGTTTCCACCATGAATTAAAATAGTTGAAAATTTTGCCATTATAATCCTTATATTTTTTTCTAATCAGTGTTAATTCATTATATGACAATAAGTATAGTTGTATAAATGGATAGAATTACAATAGATTCGTGTTAACCGAAGGGTCTATTTGATATATTTGTACTATTATATTTATCCTACACCAATATGCTAAGGAGTAATAGCGTATTTTATAAAATAACAAATATTTTATTTATTTCTCGTTAATATAATATATATTTTGTTTTTATAATATTAAATTACTAAAAATGTGGTATTTATAATAGCAGATTGGTAAATAAGAAATATTACAATTTAAAAGAAAATATAGACTTCATAATATTCTTATGAATTATTTTTAAAAATAATCTATTCTTTTATTTTCATTACGTCTTGATATTAATGTTTTTATATAAAAATCAACTAAGCATTTCCAAACAAAAATAAAATATTGTTATATTTTTGTTTACATAATCATAATGTAAGTTAAATTTTATTGTATAAAATTTTTATTCACAATATAAAATAAATTTCCATTTATCATGTAAGATGGAAGAGTCATATTTTGATTTTATTTTAGTGTTAAAATCTATCAATGATAGCTTATAAAGATAATTACTATCATTAATTAGTGCTTATAGAAAATTAAAAAATAGCTTAAAAATAAAATTATCACTTACAATAAGAGGAAAGTGGCTATTTAGTAGCTAGTTGAAGCGGTAAAGAATAGCTAACTTTTATAGAGTGAACGAAATATTAGTTATTAAAATTTAAGTTTATTTTTATACAGCAAAAAAATGAATAATAAGAAAAATTGGAGTATTAAAAGATGATGAATTAATTAGTTGTAAACAAAAGCCTGCAGTACATATCATATATATTTATTGGTATAATTTTGTATTGAAAGGGGAAAAAGTATCTTATATCTACTTTTGTTTAAAAAACAAACATAAATAGATTGGGATATCATTAAAAATATTTAATAAACTATTTTATTAGTCAATAAATTAATGTTGAGTGTAAGTAATAATAAATTTATAACAGTAGATTTTATTTGATAAAATATTTAGAAATAACAAAATAAATTTATTATCAAATAAAATATCAAAAAAGAATGTTTTATTGTGAAAGTTTAAAAAATATTTATTATTAGATAATAAAATGTTTCATTTTAGACAATTTTAAGCATTAAATGTTATTGTTAAATTAAAAACACATTGTCTATGTTTATTTTTTGATAGTTTTAGGCTATCAATAATGCGTAAACGGATCGATAAAAACAAATTGCATAATTGAGGTAATATGACTTTAATCTTTTCTTGTAATAGATAACTATTATAATATATTATTATACTTCCTATATATTTTATTATTTAAAAATCATACTGATGCTTGTTTTCATTAGCGGAGTTAAGTAATGGAATTAAAAAATTTAAATTTATTCATATTAGTGGTAAGAGTTGTTTAACCTTCAATCATTTTATTTAATGTAAATAATAAAAAATTTGTAGAATAACGGATAGTGTAGAGCAATTTTATTATGGATACCCTTTTCAAGGATGGCTATTAATTAGACTATTAAATAAAGTTGTAGAAGAGGATGCTTATTATGAAACATCAAGATTTAGTTTTTCAATTTTTAGATTATCGATTGCATTGCAATGAAATGCTGATGAAAAATGGAGAAATTATTGCAGTACCACCTAAAGAATTAAGGGCATTAAGTTGTCTAGTGGCTAATAGTAAAAAGATTATAAAGAAAGATGATATCGTTGCTTATGTTTGGCAAGGTGGCGAAGTAAAAGATGAATCAGTTGTTCGTTGCATATATTCATTGAGAAAATTGTTTAAACAGGAAAATTTGATTATAACCATTTATGGTAGAGGATATTGTTTTAATAGTGATGTAAAACTTATTGATTTAAATGCAAAGAATGATTATTTATACGAAATTCCTAACCATGATAAGCGGCAAAGTGGGCTTTATATGCAAAGTATTGGCAGAATATTACCTGTATTCAAAGAGGGTATTTGTTCTTCAAATACAATAAAGGATAGTTTTCAGCGTTTAACATTGAACATTAAATGTAAATAGTCATGATTTCGTCATAATTTGGTTGTGATCTTTGGGTTATTTTAAGGTTTAATGGGAACGTGTTTTTTGCTAGAAGCTGGTTTCATGTTAAGGAGCAAGTTTTGCGGCAGAGTGAATCTATGTGGATAAAATATGACGAAATTTTATTAGAAAATCCAGTTCTTTATTATGTTACGGCAGTAAGTAAAACAGAACTTCGTATTAGTTCAAAAGGAAATCAAGAAATTTGCTGTTTCGATATTGGAGAGAGTGGGATCATGATGATTTTACCTTCTAAAATAGATGTTCTATCGGGTGAAATCAGGTTAAAAAAAGAAAATATCTTACATTTAGCTAAAATGCAGGCTTTTATTGATAAAGCAAATAATCAAATCCATAATTTTAAGAATAATTACCTTTCTGCTTTTATTAATTTTAATTTTGATACTTATAAAAAACAAAAAAATCTTGAATATTGGTTTTTGAGTCAACAAATTAATAAAGAAAAAAAAGCAGAAAGGTTTTCTTCTTTATTACGCCAAAATGAAGAATATCGTATTGTCAGTTTTCTGCTTGAAGAATCGATGTTAGAAGGAAACCAAAAATTACAGAAAATGAGTGTAAAATATGGATTATCTGTTTCTTACTTTAGAAAATTAGCAGGAAATGCATTAGGTAATTCTCCTAAAACTGAGTTAAAAAAATGGCGATTAGTTAATGCGTTATTAGATTTAAACGATAAAAATCATAATATTACACAAATAGCTTTTAAATATGGTTATTCCAATTTGTCTCATTTTTCTGATGAAGTGAAGAGTTTTTTGGGGATAAGTCCGAGCCGGTTAAAAAGATACTATCAAAGGAAAGGATCTAGTGTCACCGATGAAGAAATTACTGATTAAGAAAAGATAGCAGTATATTAATTTTTTTAGTGGTTTTAAATTTTATATTATTGTCCAGTTCTAAAGCTGTATCAGAGCAAAATATCGAATCAGGTTATATTGCTAAAAATGAAACTATACGTGGTGTTTTTGATGCCTTATCTTCGGTTATTAATAAACCAATCGTAGTTAGTCAGCTTGCTGTAAAAAAGAAAATAACTGGCGATACTTTTTTAGCAATATTTTCTGCACTCAAACCTAAAGGATTAGTAATCTCTTTAGGTTGAATAAGAAATACTCTCACCAAACTATCCTTTTTTTCAGTAGTATAGCGAAATATATTACCTAAATAAGGAATATCTCCCAGTAATGGTATTTTTTCTGGTTCTGTCGCATTAATGTTGAAAGTTTAATTTGTGGTAGTTAGAAGAATTGTTAGGCGACTAAGGTGTAAAAAGCATCGACTGGACAGAGAATTAGGCCATTGATCGGGATTTGTTGTTTATGGCGCATATGCAATATTTCTATTCCTTCCAGTAAAACTTTTGCCGTTCGGTACGTCTTAAAACCAAGCATAGCTCGATAGCGTTTTTTAATGAAACGGTGATCTTGCTCTACCATGTTATTTTTATAACGGCACTGTCTTATTTTTATCCCCAGTTCACACTGATTAAGTGACATCAATGCCGCCAGATTAGCACCACTTTTATCAATATTCACCCCCATAGGGTAGGTATTTTGATGGATAGCTTTCCTCAAAAAGCGTAATGCAGATTTTTTATTTCGCTTTTGACTGAGAACAAAATCTATCGTTTCATCGCTAGCCTCAACGGCACGATAAAGATAATGCCATTTCCCTTTTATCCTGATATAGGTTTCATCCAGATACCAGGTGCCGCCATAGATTTTTCGTTTCTTTCTGGCAACCCTGGCGAGTTTTGGCGTTAGTCGTAAAACCCAGCGATGAATGGTGGAGTGATCAACAAAAATACCTCTTTCCTGCATCATCTCCTCAAGGTTGCGCAAGCTTAAGGAATACGCCAGATACCAACGTAGACACACTAAAATGACATCGACGGGATAATGGAGACGTTTAAAGCTTTGTTTAACAATACACATGGAAGCTACTCATATCTGAAAACAATATTCAAATATTCATTTTATCAGGCTGACATTTTTAATGCGACAGAACCCTTTTTTTTCTATATCAATAATCCATACCGATAGTTCTATATTTGATCTTAAATATCCACTGTATACTTTAAAAGACATTACTCAGCAACTTAATTTGATGTGGTACGATAATAGTCAAGTAATATATATTTGTGATGCAATTGAAATGCGTGATACTGTTATTACTTTACACAATACGACAGTTTCTGAGATAAAAAATTTTTTAAAAGATTCAGGTCTGTATGATGAACGTTACCCATTGCGCTCAGGTAGTAACAATCGTTTATTTTATATATCTGGGCCGCCACTCTATATTGAGATGATAATAAATACTGCTCAGTTTTTAGATGAAGTGACTACAAGCTTTGATGGCTAAGAAAAAATAGCAATTGTGCCATTATATAATACATTTGTAGAGGATCGTCATTATCAATATAGGCTTAATGATATTATTATTCCAGGAATGGCATCAATAATAAATAAATTGATGGATGCTTCAAGTAATAATATTGCAAAATTAAAAACGCATACGCTAAAAAAAAATCAAGATGATTTAGCTAATCAGAATAATAATTCATCACTAACAGAAGATTTATCGTTAAATAAAGGTGCGGTTTCTATTATATCTAATCCTGGTAATAATAGCTTATTAATAAAAGGTAATAAAAACAAGTAAATTATTTACGAAAGATTGTAGAACAGTTAGATATCACTAAAAGGCATATAGAACTATCGGTATGGATTATTGATATAGAAAAAAAAGGGTTCTGTCGCATTAAAAATGTCAGCCTGATAAAATGAATATTTGAATATTGTTTTCAGATATGAGTAGCTTCCATGTGTATTGTTAAACAAAGCTTTAAACGTCTCCATTATCCCGTCGATGTCATTTTAGTGTGTCTACGTTGGTATCTGGCGTATTCCTTAAGCTTGCGCAACCTTGAGGAGATGATGCAGGAAAGAGGTATTTTTGTTGATCACTCCACCATTCATCGCTGGGTTTTACGACTAACGCCAAAACTCGCCAGGGTTGCCAGAAAGAAACGAAAAATCTATGGCGGCACCTGGTATCTGGATGAAACCTATATCAGGATAAAAGGGAAATGGCATTATCTTTATCGTGCCGTTGAGGCTAGCGATGAAACGATAGATTTTGTTCTCAGTCAAAAGCGAAATAAAAAATCTGCATTACGCTTTTTGAGGAAAGCTATCCATCAAAATACCTACCCTATGGGGGTGAATATTGATAAAAGTGGTGCTAATCTGGCGGCATTGATGTCACTTAATCAGTGTGAACTGGGGATAAAAATAAGACAGTGCCGTTATAAAAATAACATGGTAGAGCAAGATCACCGTTTCATTAAAAAACGCTATCGAGCTATGCTTGGTTTTAAGACGTACCGAACGGCAAAAGTTTTACTGGAAGGAATAGAAATATTGCATATGCGCCATAAACAACAAATCCCGATCAATGGCCTAATTCTCTGTCCAGTCGATGCTTTTTACACCTTAGTCGCCTAACAATTCTTCTAACTACCACAAATTAAACTTTCAACATTAATGCGACAGAACCTTTTTTGGTAATCGATTACTACAGCATGTAATCGTCATTTAATTTTTTAGACTATTTTATGATTAACTAATGAACAACATAGGAATTTTACCTTGGAGCAGGTCTCAACAAGTACTTTAATCATCATACTTATTGTCATGGTTATCTTATCAGCCTATTTTTCTGCCTCAGAAACAGGAATGATGACCCTTAATCGATATCGATTACGCCATATTTAGCCAAACATGGCCATCAAGCTGCTCGTCGCGTTGAATAACTATTAAAACAACCAGATCGCCTAATCAGTCTTATTTTGATTGGTAATAATCTGATTAATATATTGGCCTCATCGTTAGCAACTATTGTTGGTATGAGGCTTTATGGTGATGTTGGTGTTGCCATCGCTACTGGTATCTTAACTTTTGTGATCCTAGTTTTTGCTGAAGTGCTACCAAAGACAATGGCGGCACTCTATCCAGAAAAAGTGGCTTTTCCTAGCAGTCTTCTGCTTAAACCGCTACAGAAATTGATGTTACCCATTGTTTGGTTATTTAACACCATCACCCTTATGTTCATGCGTTTCTTTGGTATTAAATCACCCATTATTAGTAGCGATGCGATTAGCAAAGATGAATTGCGTACGATTGTTAATGAATCCAAAAGTAAACTTTCTCGTCGTAATCAGGATATGTTGATCTCAATCTTAGATTTAGAAAAAGTCACTGTAGGCGACATTATGGTTCCTCGCAATGAAATCGTTGGGATTGACGTTAATACTGAATGGAAATCGATTATCCGCCAACTAACTCATTCACCACACGGTCGAATTGTTCTTTACCGAGATACCCTTGATGATATTATCGGCATGCTACGTGTTCGTGAAGCCTATCGACTAATGGTCGAAAAGAAAGAATTTAACAAGCAAAATCTAATCAGAGCTGCGGATAAAATTTATTTTATTCCAGAGAGTACGCCATTAAATACACAGCTAATAAAATTTCAACGTAATAATGAAAAAGTAGGTATTATTGTTGATGAATATGGTGATATTCAAGGGCTGGTAACAGTAGAAGATATTCTTGAAGAGATTGTTGGAGATTTTACTACCTCAATGTCTCCCAGTTTAGCCGAGGAAGCTTTACCACAAACCGATGGTTCTGTATTAATTGATGGTACTGCTAATATACGAGAAATCAATAAAGCTTTTGATTGGCACTTACCGGTTGACGGCGCCAGGACTATCAATGGTCTGTTATTAGAAGAGCTAGGTGACATTCCAATGCTAAATACTGAAATCTTAATAGGTAAGTACCGTTTTATAGTATTAGCTATCAATGGCAACGTGATTAAACAAGTTAGAGCAATGCCGATTGACCTGCCCCTTTACGATAGAACAAAAACCATCCTAGCTATCATTTTAGCCGCTTTTTATAGGCTATTTTATGATGATAATTGCGTTAACTTTTCTTTCGATAACATTAGTTCGTTATTTTTATTAACCACAATGCCACTTTCAATCACATTGCGAGCAATTTGCTGAGCTTCAACTAAAGAGTGCATTTCATAAGTACCACACTGATATTTATTTAACTCAGGTATTTGATTCTGAGCCGTCACTTTAAGTACATCTTGCATAGCCATTTTCCAGGCATCAGCAACAGATTGTTCATTAGGCTGGCCGATTAGACTCATATAAAATCCTGTACGACAGCCCATCGGTGAAATATCAATAATCTCTACATCGCTACTATTGAGGTGATCACGCATAAAACAGGCAAATAAATGTTCTAATGTATGGATGCCTTTCTCCGTTAATAGCTGTTTGTTTGGCACACAAAAACGAAGATCAAATACCGTGATCGCATCACCATGAGGAGTCTTCATCGTTTTAGCAATACGCACAGCAGGTGCTTTCATCTGGGTATGATCAACCATAAAGCTATCAAGTAATGGCATTACTGTGATCTCCAAAAAATTAATTTTTTACAAAATAAATGGAACTTCCTTTCATATCGCAAGTCTTACTTAAGCAAGGCGAGACGCGAAAATTGTTATCATCCTATTCTCTAAGAGATTTTATTTTGGCCACTTCAAAGTGGCCATTTCTTTATTCTTACCCGATATGGGCCTTTAAGTAACGCTCAAAACTTATTTTATCCGCTTGTTCAATTGCAAACTGTTTGCTAATCGAGGTGTGACGAACATTAGTAAACTCAGTTTCAGTAATCACTTCATAAGGTTCATTGCTTAATTGTTGATGATAGGTCTTAGCCAATTGCAAACCATATTGACTAATACTTTGTTCAATCATCGGGGATAATATTTGGCCAGAATAAGTAAGATCTGGATTTTCAAACATTGCTATCAATTGAGAACAAATTTCACGATATCGTGTATTGCCACTAACATCTAACACATCAGCAACTCTAATTAAATCATCAAATAATATCTGCCCTACCTCTTTTAAAGGTCTCATTGATTCACCACAACCCACACCGATTATTTGTCCAGGTTTACGACCTTCAAGGATCACTCGATTCCAATTCGTGCGACAACAATTTAATTCTCTTTCATCCATCACGGGCGCATCCGCTAATACACACCAGATTAAAAAGAGATCAAGAAAATGGATCTGCGCTTCATCAATACCAATGGCAGTAAATGGGTTAATATCCAAAGCTCTAACTTCAATATATTCGATTCCTCTGTTTAACAGTGCATCGGATGGCGACTCATCACCAATAAGCACTCGTTTGGGTCGAATCGGCGCATATAACTCATTTTCAATTTGTAAAATATTGGTATTCAGCTGCAAATGTTTACCATCTTTATTGTATATACCTAATTTTGTAAACTCGGGAGAAGGCTGTTTTATTGCTTGCTTAAGACCAGTAACATAAGTCGTTAGATCATTAAAGGTGATTTTCAGATCACTTTGGGATTTGTTGGTATATCCCAAATCACTCATTCGTAGCGATGTGGCATAAGGGAGATAATAGGTTCCTTTAGCTGTCTTCTCAAAAGGAAGATGCCTGGCATTTCCATGCAAAAAAGAACCACAAATTGCAGGCGAGGCGCCAAATAAATAGGGGATAACCCAACCAAAGCGATAATAATTACGAATGAGTCGAAAATAACCAGCAGAAATTTCATCCTTACCACTTTTGGCATCCTTAACACCAACCAACGCTTGCCAAAATTCAATCGGTAAAGAAAAATTATAATGGATCCCTGCAATTGTTTGCATTAACGCCCCATAACGATTCTTTAATCCTTCCCGATATAAAGTTTTAAAACGACCAATATTAGAAACACCATATTGAGCCAGTTTAATGTTATCTTGGCTCTCTATAAAACAAGGCATACTTAATGGCCACATCAATTCATGATCAAGATGACGTGCTGTATAACGATGTAAATCTCTTAAAAATGCTAGAACGTGCCCAATATTATTATCAACTGGGGTGATGAATTCCAACAAAGCTTCAGCAAAGTCAGTCGTGATCCATGGATGAGTTAACGCTTTCCCTAAACTATCAGGGTGAGGAGACTTAGCCAGTCCGCCTGTTGGTGTAATTCTCAGTGTTTCACGTTCAATACCTCGACGAAGACCATGTAAAATATTAGGACGTGTCTCTAACCATGATAGCGCTTTTGATACATTCGGGATCAAATTGACCTCCCGTTATCCGTTCGTTATTTTTACTTTTAGAAAAGTTACTTTAGAGTAAATAATTAAAATTGTCGCCGTCTAGATTATCTAGAGCAAATCACTAAAGTAATCGTATATTTTATTAACAAACACATTTTAATTATAAAACAAAAAACCCTGCCGTTAATTGACAGGGTTTTA
Organism: Arsenophonus endosymbiont of Crataerina pallida; assembly: GCF_964020125.1. Classification (NCBI taxonomy): domain Bacteria; kingdom Pseudomonadati; phylum Pseudomonadota; class Gammaproteobacteria; order Enterobacterales; family Morganellaceae; genus Arsenophonus; species Arsenophonus endosymbiont of Crataerina pallida. The sequence continues at coordinate 3,090,848 of NZ_OZ026540.1, forward strand.
TGATATGGCGCATCCAGAAGGATTCGAACCTCCGACCGCTCGGTTCGTAGCCGAGTACTCTATCCAGCTGAGCTATGGATGCACTATCAAAATGGCGGTGAGGGAGGGATTCGAACCCTCGATGCAGCTATTAACCGCATACTCCCTTAGCAGGGGAGCGCCTTCAGCCTCTCGGCCACCTCACCATCGAATAAGCAACGAGACAATTTCAAACCATCTCTATGTTGCGTGGCGCTCATATTACTTTCCCAGACTTAGAAGTCAAACAATTTTTCCGATCTTTTTACGTTCTTTAGTTCGTTTGCACATTTCACAATCAAGATGAGTAGTTTAACAACGAAATAAAATAATATGGCATTCTATATTCACCAATAAAAAATCGTCAAAACAGGAAGATTAACAGAAAAAAACAGATCAAAAGTAGGTTTTTATCCTTTAATAAAGAAAACTATTCCAGAGTAAAATAGTTAACCTAAATATTTTCTTTTTATAAATTATGTCAGCTAATAATCTATTGATTTATTTGTAAGTATTTTAAAAAATGCGTTGGTATCTAACAATTAAAATCCGGCATTTGATTCATAATGTAAAAAAATACTAAAAAAAAGACATTTTTTACAATCTATCTAATTGGTTTTATAGGATACTAAGCTTGAAAAAATACAGACATAAAATAGATGGCAATAAGAAACAGCGCTCATTCTATAAATATAATTAACATATACCTAAGAATGAACGCTTTACTAAAAATTACTGATTATTGGGCTGGCTTTTTTCAGCTTGGATCCGTTGATAAATTTCTTCACGGTGAACAGAAACCTCTTTGGGTGCATTAACCGCTATACGTACCTGGTTGCCTTTTACACCCAGCACCGTTACTGTTACCTCATCGCCTATCATGAGCGTTTCACCAACTCGACGAGTCAGAATAAGCATTCTTTGCTCCTTGAAAATTAAAAAGAGTCGGGTCTCTAGGTTTCCCCGCTATTATCCATCACACACCGTGAAAACGTAAAGCAATGATATTCACCTAAAGTATTTAACCTAAAGCAATCATCATACTAATATTGTAGCTAAAAATATAATTTTGTACTTAGGTCATTTAAAAACAATCCGTTAAAGGTTGCATAATTAAGTTATGCAACCCTCATGGTTAATTCATGTCAAGCGCGAATTAACCCACTCTTCAACTGATGCTAATGCAGCAGGAAGTGCTGTTGTATTAGAGCCGCCCGCCTGAGCCATGTCAGGGCGACCACCCCCTTTTCCGCCTACTTGCTGCGCAACAAATGAAATTAAATCACCAGCCTTTATTTTAGCAGTCAAATCATTGGTTACACCAACAATTAGACTGACTCTATCATTACTTATAGTAGAAAGCACAATAATTGCTGATTTTAATTGATTTTTTAAGTCATCAACAATGATACGTAGCTGTTTAGACTCAGTGTTATTTAGCTGAGTAACTAATAGGTTAACTCCGTTTATTTTTTTAACTTGTTGACTTAAAGAAACGCTTTCTTGGGCAGCTTGTTGCCCTTTTAATTGATCTAACGACCTTTCTAATAACTTAACTTTATTTAATGTCGTTTTAATTTTTTCCATTAGATTATTAGCATCACCTTTCATTAATTGGCCAATTTCAGCCAATAAATTGGATTGCTGGTGAAGATCATCTATAGCAACTTGTCCGGTTATAGCTTCTATCCGCCGAATTCCTGCTGCCGTACCTGATTCGCTGCTAATACGAAATAATCCTATATCGCCAGTCCGATTGGCATGAGTGCCGCCGCATAACTCAATAGAAAAATCGCCGATACTAAGAACGCGTATCTGTGCATCATATTTTTCACCAAAAAGCGCCATCGCACCTTTTTCTTTTGCCGCCTCTAAATCCATTAATGTCGTTATAATAGGGTCATTTTTACGAATTTGATAATTTACGATATCTTCTATTTGGCGTATTTGCATCGGCGTCATTGCAGCAAAATGAGAAAAATCAAAACGCAAATATTTCTCATTCACTAAAGATCCTTTTTGGCTTACATGATTTCCCAATACATCACGCAAAGCGGCATGCAACAAATGGGTAGCTGAGTGATTGAGACGAATAGCGTTACGACGTTCAATGTCAATTCCTGCGTCGACCGAATTATTTACCGCTATTGAGCCAGTCATTACCTTACCAATATGTCCAATTGCTTGAGCATATTTTTGTGCGTCAGACACAGCAAATTGACAATGGCTATTGCTAAGTATACCGCTATCACCAACCTGACCACCTGACTCAGCATAAAAAGAGGTTTTATCAAGAATAATAATCCCTTCTTCACCTTGGTTTAATACATTGACAGGCTTACCATGATGAAAAATAGCCGTTACTGTAGCTTGTTGGTTGTTATTTTCATAGCCTGAGAAATCACTATGACTATCTACTTTAATGGCATCATTATAATCGGTCGCAAATCCACTCGACTCTCGAGCTCGATCTCTTTGCTGCTCCATCGCAGCGTTAAAACCTAACTCGTCGACTTTAATATCGCGTTCACGGCAAACATCAGCGGTTAAATCAAATGGGAAACCATAAGTATCATAGAACCGAAATGCGATTTCACCAGCTAAAGTGTCGCCTTGTAATTGTGCTAATTCGTCATCCAGTAGTTGCAATCCACGCGCTAAAGTACGAGCAAACTGTTCCTCTTCATTCTTCAATGTTTTTTCAATCGTTGCTTGTTGAGATTTTAGCTCGTCAGCTGCATTACCCATTACCTGAATTAATGGTGCAACTAATTTATAGAAAAATGTCTCTTTCGCTCCTAGCATATATCCATGACGAACCGCTCGACGAATAATACGACGCAATACATATCCACGTCCTTCATTAGCAGGAAATACACCATCACCAATAAGAAAAGCGCTTGATCGAATATGATCAGCGATGACGCGTAATGATTTATTATTCAGATCCGATAAAGCAATCACTTTAGCAATAGCAGCAATTAATTGACGAAATAAATCAATCCCATAATTTGAGTTAACATGTTGTAATACTGCGGCAATACGTTCAAGGCCCATGCCTGTATCAACAGAAGGTGTTGGAAGTGCATTTAAACTGCCATCAGACTGGCGGTTAAATTGCATGAAAACAATATTCCAGATTTCAATATAGCGATCACCATCCTCTTCAGGTGACCCTGGCGGCCCTCCCCAAATATGTTCACCATGATCATAAAAAATTTCTGTACAAGGGCCACAAGGACCAATATCCCCCATTTGCCAGAAATTGTCAGAAGCATAAGGGGCACCCTTATTATCACCTATCCGAATAATACGCTCAGCAGGAATACCAATTTCTTGCTGCCAAATTTTATAAGCTTCCTCATCAGTGTGATAAACGGTGATCCAAAGTCGCTCTTTGGGTAAATTAAACCACTGCTCACTTGTCAGTAGTTCCCAGGCATATTTGATTGCATCCTGTTTAAAATAGTCACCAAAGCTGAAGTTACCTAACATTTCAAAAAAAGTATGATGGCGAGCGGTATAACCAACATTCTGTAAATCATTATGTTTGCCTCCAGCTCGAACACAACGCTGTGCAGTTGTTGCTCGAGAATAAGCTCTTTTATCCAATCCCAAAAATACATCTTTAAATTGGTTCATGCCTGCATTAGTAAACAATAATGTTGGGTCATTATTTGGTACTAACGAACTACTAGGTACAACTTCATGCCCTTTAGTATGAAAAAAGTCGAGAAACGCTTGACGGATCTCAGCGGTGCTTTTACTACTCATAATTATCCTGAAATCAAGCTGGAAAAATAGATCTATGACTTGATGTGATAAACACATTTTTATCATCAATCAAGTTACCGACGGCATTTTTACCTGGCAAACCTGAGAAATCCTTAAATTGTTTTATGACTAAATCGGTGACAAGGATCTACTAACTGACGAGTATTAATACATCGCTCAAATGCTCAGGCTTTATAGGTACATCTTTCCCTAAATATATCGTTTTCTAACTAATACAACAACGACTAGTCTGATTAGTTTAACATAAAACGATTTAACTATTATGCAGGGAAACTAACACTACATTAACACTATTTCATTATATTTATTTTCCTATTATCGGGACAAAGCGGTTAAATTTTGTCTCCATCTACATTTAGAAAGATAATTGCCAATAGATAACTCCAGTGGCTAATTTCACTTAGTTTAAATTACGTATAAGCTATAGTTATCAGCTAAATAGAAGATTAAGGAAAGCAATAGCGTAAGTCTAACACAAATTAATCAAAAACTGCGCCTGAATATATTAAGCCAATAATAACAATTTGCTATATATATAACAAAACAAAGCACTTTTTGTAAAAAATGAACTAATCATATCCATTAATTGTTAATAATATTGTAAATTCCAAGACTATTTTACTAAAGTGTGTTTCAAATCATAATTCAATCTAACTTGTATTAATAACTAATTTATAATAAGCAAAAGGCCATATCCAGATCGAATATAGCCCATAGATTTAATCAATTTTATTTATTAAGTTAAAATTCTTCTGGTAATGAAGTTTCCTCTACCGCTTCTGTCACAAAATCAGAAGCGGCACTACTAAATTCACCAGCGTGATTAAGCAACATAGCCCGTAATTTTTTATCTAATTCAGTGTAAATTTGCGGGCGTTCTTTCAAATAAACTGTCGCATTTGCTTTGCCTTGACCTATTTTCTCGCCATTATAACTGTACCAGGCACCCGCTTTTTCAATCAATTTATACTTCACCCCTAGATCAATAAGCTCACTATAGATATTAATCCCTTCTCCGTACAAGATTTGAAACTCTGCTTGTTTAAAAGGAGCCGCAACCTTATTTTTTACTACTTTAACGCGATTCCGCCGGTGGTTGTTTCAGGATTGCCAAACATAACGCCAATTTTCATTCGGATCTGATTAATAAAAATTAATAGTGTATTAGAATTTTTTAAATTTCCGGCTAACTTACGCATCGCTTGACTCATCATACGAGCAGCTAGCCCCATATGTGAATCACCAATTTCACCTTCAATTTCAGCTTTTGGTGTTAAAGCTGCTACAGAATCGACAATAATAACATCTACTGCCCCAGACCGTGTTAAAGCGTCACAAATCTCTAGTGCTTGTTCACCCGTATCCGGCTGTGAACAAAGTAAATTATCAATATCAACACCAAGTTTTTTGGCATAAATAGGATCTAAAGCGTGTTCTGCGTCAATAAAAGCACAAGTCTTACCTTCACGTTGAGCTGCCGCAATAACCTGTAATGTTAACGTGGTTTTACCGGAAGATTCTGGGCCATAAATTTCAACAATACGACCTAATGGCAAGCCTCCTGCACCTAAGGCGACATCAAGAGATAATGAACCGGTAGAGACAGTTTCTACATCCATAGAACGATCTTCACCTAAGCGCATAATTGATCCTTTACCAAATTGCTTTTCAATTTGACCTAATGCGGCAGCGAGTGCTTTCTGTTTGTTTTCATCAATAGCCATTGTTTAACTCCCCCGAGCAATGAAGTGAAGATAATACTTCACTGCAGATAAGACGATTTGATATCGGTTGTTGATAATTATACTGTATAACCATCCAGTATCAAGTTAATTTTTGATTATTTCTTTCAATAGTGTTGTTAATGAAAATATCACGGCTTGGCGTCGGATCTGAATACAATCGCCTTTAAACAAGCAACAACGAGTTACTATCCTTGCAACAGAAAGAGATTTGCTAGCAAAACCAAACTGTACCAACCGGTTTTTCATCAGTACCACCATCAGGGCCAGCAATACCGCTAACTGAAACCGCAAAATCAGCATTAGCGCTAGCTAACGCTCTTTCTGCCATCTCTATGACAACTTGTTCACTAACAGCACCATATTTATGCAACGTATTTTTACTCACACCTAGCATATCATGCTTAGCTTCATTACTATAAGTAACAAAACCTCGCTGAAAATAGGCAGAACTACCTGAAATATCAGTAATGACTTTAGCAATCCATCCTCCTGTACATGACTCTGCACAAGTTATTGTTTTACCCTGTTCCTTTAGGCTATTAGCAAGATTATTACTTAATTCATAGAGCAGCTGCTCACTATTCATTTTAGCCATTTTCCTTTTTCATACATCTTGCGATATAGATACCAAATCCAGAGGATGCCGATTGCTGCTGCAAAGGTTATACCAAACACTATTCCTATCGTAATAATAGAAATACCTGTTTTGAGCGCTAATGAATAAAAGCCCAAGATAATTAGCATAGTGGTATTTTCACTTAAATTCTGAATAGCGACAGCATTACCTGCACCAATCGTCTGTTTGCCTTTTTCTTGTAGCAAAGCATTAAGCGGAACAATAAATAAACCACCTAAAACACCTAATATAATAAGGATCAAATAAGTAGAAAAAAGATGTTGTTGCATTGATAAAATAATAATTATCACACCAATAAAGATCCCTACCGGCATACAACGACTAACTTTATTGAGTGTAATGATATGTGCCGCAAATCCGGCACCAATGATGATACCTATTGCCACCACCCCATTCAACAATGTAGGTGTAGTATTATCGGTAATATTAAGTGCTATTGGCACCCAGAGCACTAATAAAAAACGCAGTGTTACACCGGCGCCCCAAAAAAGACTGGTACCAATTAAAGAAAATCGCCCGCCATGATCACGCCAAAGTGTTTTAAATAGACCAATAAAATTCAAAATTAGCTGGCGAAAAACCCATTTTTGTTTATTTTTAGCCGGCGCTAATCGAGGAATATATAAATTAATCACCACCGCAATTACATAAAACAGGACACACATAGCTAAAGCAAATAACAGATCGATATCGGCAAAAAAACCACCCGCAACAGAACCAAACAAAATTGCCGCTATTGTCGAAGCTTCGATAAAACCATTTGCTTTAACTAAATTATTGCCAGTGGTGAGCTCAGCTAAGATGCCATATTTTGCTGGCGAGTAAGCTGCAGCACCAATGCCAACTAAACCATAGCAGAGAAAAGGATCCAGTCCTAACAGAATGCCTACCGCTCCGATCAACTTACTAATATTAGCTAATAACATGACCCGACCTTTAGCAAAACAATCTGCTATTTGTCCCACAAAAGGCGCTAATATAATATAAGTAAAAACAAACACCACTTGTAAGATAGGTTGGCTCCAGTCGGGATAAAACGCGGCTTTGAGTTGCGCTAAAATGACAAATAATAGGGCATTATCAGCAAAAGCAGAAAAAAATTGAGATAAAAGTAGCGCTTTTATACCTCTAGTTAATAGCGGCGGCGATACTATTAAATCTTTCATCAAGACTCCTCATCCGCGATTTTTTTTAACGCCACAAAATCCGGTTTTCCACTGCCAAGTACAGGAAATGTTTTTAGGTAGCGAATATCTCTTGGTACCGCTAATTCAGGTAAGCCTTTTTCTTTTGCTGCCGCTAATAATCGACGACGATCTAATGTGTTATCGGTGGTATATAAGATCAGGCTTTCACCTTTATTATTGGTAGTTTTGATAACCACGCCATGCTGAGCGTGGGGTGATAAACTGCCAGCAAGATGCTCGACTGTTTCTAGTGAAACCATTTCACCTGCTAGTTTTGCAAAACGTTTTGCTCTACCACGGATAATACAATAATCATCATTATCAAGTTCAACAATATCACCGGTATCATACCATCCCTCCTCATTCTCTCCTTGGCTGTTTTTGGCATGAGGCGATTCTAAATGATTAGGATCCTCGACTCGTAAATAGCCTTTCATGACATTTGGGCCACGTAACTGTAAACGGCCGGCTTTCTCAATACCTGACACCGGCAGTAGTCTGGTTTCAATACCAGGTAAAATTTGACCAACAGTATCAACTTTAGCCGCCATAGGAACGTTGATTGATACAATGGGGGCGCATTCGGTCACGCCATAGCCTTCAAGTATTCGGATACCGAATTTGTCGAACCAAATTTTTTTTGTGCTTTCAATAAGTTTTTCAGCCCCTGCAACAACATAACGCACGCGCGCAAAATCATAAGGGTGAGCAAAACGGGCATAATGTGCCAGAAAAGTAGGAGTAGCAAAAAGTACTGTGCAATTTTTGTCATAAACCAACTCTGGGATCACCCGATAATGGAGTGGACTAGGATAAAGGAGGACATGACTACCTGAAAAAATAGGAACAAATAAACCTACCGTCAGCCCAAAAGCATGGAAAAGCGGTAATGCGGACATAAATCGATCTTTAGGGGTAAAATCAGCCACTGTTTTAACTTGCTCTACATTAGCCAATAAACTGGTATGGCTATGAACTACCCCTTTAGGCGTTCCCTCCGATCCTGAGGTAAAAAGAATCAATGCCGCATCATCTGGTTTTGCTGGTATAAGCGCCTTTTTTGGCAATAGTAAGTGATATAGGATCCACTTTTTATCTTGCCAAGTCAGGGTATTTTGCAGATCTTCTAAAAAAATCCAATTGACTTCAGTAACCTGTTCAGGCAAATGTGATAACTTACCTTTTTCAATAAACTGACGAGAACTAAAAATTGTTTTAATGGATGCCGCTTTGATGGCATTTTTTAAGCCATTGCTACCAGCAGTATAATTCATCATGGCAGGGATCCGGCCACGTAATATTGCGCCAAAAATAGTAGCCGCCGTCATTGTTGCATTAGGTAAAAGTAAACCGATATGCTCATGTTGTTTGGTATAACGTTCAATAATAAGCCCAGCCGCTAAGGTTTTCTTGAGAAAACTTTGATAGCTGTCTTCTTTAAAACTAATATCTTCGATACAACCCGTGAAACGGCCAAAACGTTTCATCGCAGCAAAATAAGCTTCCATTAATGTTTGCTGGCAACGGCTATGCAATCGAGCCTCTTTCATAATCTTATAAAGTTGTGCTCCCGCCAGCCGACGACGGTCTGCCGCTCGTTTCGCCTCAGGCATGGCAATTTTTGTTGCTGGTAAAATCGTTAATGTTATTTTAGGAAAATATTTAAGCTTAAAAATGCCGTTCAACCGACTGAAATAACTTAATTCAGGTCCATCAATTCTAATCGGAATAACTTTAGCAGCTGTTTTTGCCGCCACAAAAGCAGCACCATCATAAATTTTCATCAGTGAACCATGAACACTAATTCTTCCTTCAGGAAAAATGACGATCGGACGCCCTTTTTCTATTTCTCTAACTAAAGTTCGAATAGCCATTGGGTTGGCAGGATCAAGCGGAACAACATCGGCATAGGGTTTTAATAATTTAATAAAGCGTGGTGTGCCGATAGATGAATAAACAGCAAAAAGCGGGCGAATAGGTAAAAAAAGAGCGAGTAGGATCCCGTCTAAAAAAGAGACATGATTAGGTGTTATTAAACATCGCTCATATTCTTTAAGTTTTATTTCACCAACCACAGTCACGCGAAAAAAAACTGGAATATTGCGCGCAATAATTTTATCAGCATATCTCTTTCCTTACTCCTTAATGTTATTGATCATTTTAGAGTACATCTTTCACCGAAGATGACTAACATGGCAAAATTGAGATCATACAAAGTATTTTTTATCGTTTTGCAAAAAATGGTCTATTTGGTAAACAATTTTTGTCGTCGGTAAGTCGGCATCAATAATGTAATCAGCGGTATCTAAATAGTAACCTTCTCTTTCATTCATTACTTCAGCTATCTCTTCTGCTAAGGGCTTACCTGTTAATGTTGGTCGTTGTGAAATTTCAGGATCAGCAGACAGACGCCTAATCAATACATCAGATGGAGCTTGTAAATAAATAATACAGCCATTTTTTTTCATAAAATCACGATTTTCTTTCAGTAAAATAATCCCTCCTCCCGTTGAGATCACTGAATTTGGCTGTTGTATTGATCGCAACACGCTGGACTCCAAATCACGAAAGCAATCCCAACCATCTCGTTCAACTAACTCGGCAATACTTATTTTAGCATTTTGTTTAACTAACAAATCGGTATCAAAAAAATGACACATCCTAGATTCAGCTAACGTTCTTCCTACTGTTGTCTTCCCTGCACCTCTTGGTCCAATAAGATAAAGCATATCAAGTCGTCCTAATCGATAATTTATTTAATTAGTTAGAATATATATGTCAGCTTACAAGCGAGATTTAAAATTTACAAAAGTAAAAATTCTAAATTTCCACGATTAAAATAAAGCCACACAACAACAGTGTGGCTCAAAAAATCGTGAAGTAATGACTCAAGAACGTGTTAAATTATCTCCATAACCAATCCATTTATAGGTTGTTAATGCATCTAATCCCATCGGACCTCTTGCATGCAGTTTTTGTGTGCTTACCGCAACCTCTGCACCTAAACCAAATTGTCCGCCATCTGTAAATCGCGTACTGGCATTAACATAAACCGCCGCAGAATCAACGCGCTGAACAAAATAATCAGCTTGTTGAATTGATTGGGTCAAAATAGCATCAGAATGGGCCGTTCCATAATCCCGAATGTGATTAATCGCAGCATCGATATCGTTGACGACTGTAACGTTAACATCAAGCGACAACCATTCATCACGGTAATTCTGCTCCAACACTTCAACAACGCTTGCCGGGCTTGACTTTAAATAGGACATTGCATGCCGACTGGCATGTAGCGTCACATTTTGCTCAGCCATTTTCTCAGCCAAAAACGGTAGAAATGTAGCTGCAATACTTTTATGAACTAATAACGTTTCCAATGAATTACATGCACTTGGACGCTGCACTTTAGCATTCACGATCAGTGGTAGTGCTTTGTTAAAATCAATATGCTGATCGACATAAATATGACAGACACCAATACCACCAGTGATCACTGGGATGGTTGATTGTTCACGGCATAGCTTATGTAAACCTGCACCACCACGCGGGATCAACATATCTACATAGCGATCCATTTTCAGCAATTGGGTTACTAATTTTCTGTCTGGATCATCAATAGATTGAACCGCTGCCTGTGGAATATCATTTTGTTGCAACGCTTGCTGAATAACTTTAACGATTGCTTGATTAGTCTGTGAGGTCTCTTTACCACCACGTAAAATTACCGCATTACCGGTTTTCAAACATAACGAGGCAACATCGATCGTTACATTCGGACACGCTTCATAAATAACACCAATCACGCCCAGTGGAACACATCGACGTTGTATATTTAAGCCATTATCTAATAAGCCGCCATCGAGTATACGTCCAACCGGATCAACTAATTGAGATACCTTTCTTACATCATTCGCAATAGCATCTAATCGCTCAACAGTTAGCAATAGTCTGTCTTGCATAGCTGCATTCATATGGCCAGCTTTTGCGGCTTCCATATCCTTAGCATTAGCAGCTAAAATTGCATCACTCTGTTGTTGCAGGCAATCAGCTATATCCATTAAGACATTATTTTTCTGTTTTGTATTTAACCCTGCCAGGTACCATGAAGCTTGTTTAGCCGCTTTGCCTATTTTTTCCAACATCATTTACTCACTATCATATCGTCACGGTGAACAGCACCAGCACCATACTCATAACCCAAAATTCGATTAATTTCTTGCGAATGATATCCTGCGATTAGGCGTAAAGCATCGCTATTATAATGAGTCACCCCATGCGCTAAATCTTTACCTAATAAATTAAGAATACGCACAACGTCGCCGCGCGAAAAATTACCACTAATTTTCTTTATCCCTTTTGGTAATAATGAGCTGCCTTTTTGCTGGATAGCCAGAGCAGCACCCTCATCGACAACAATTTCGGTTCTGTCGCATTAATGTTGAAAGTTTAATTTGTGGTAGTTAGAAGAATTGTTAGGCGACTAAGGTGTAAAAAGCATCGACTGGACAGAGAATTAGGCCATTGATCGGGATTTGTTGTTTATGGCGCATATGCAATATTTCTATTCCTTCCAGTAAAACTTTTGCCGTTCGGTACGTCTTAAAACCAAGCATAGCTCGATAGCGTTTTTTAATGAAACGGTGATCTTGCTCTACCATGTTATTTTTATAACGGCACTGTCTTATTTTCATCCCCAGTTCACACTGATTAAGTGACATCAATGCCGCCAGATTAGCACCACTTTTATCAATATTCATCCCCATAGGGTAGGTATTTTGATGGATAGCTTTCCTCAAAAAGCGTAATGCAGATTTTTTATTTCGCTTTTGACTGAGAACAAAATCTATCGTTTCACCGCTAGCCTCAACGGCACGATAAAGATAATGCCATTTCCCTTTTATCCTGATATAGGTTTCATCCAGATACCAGGTGCCGCCATAGATTTTTCGTTTCTTTCTGGCAACCCTGGCGAGTTTTGGCGTTAGTCGTAAAACCCAGCGATGAATGGTGGAGTGATCAACAAAAATACCTCTTTCCTGCATCATCTCCTCAAGGTTGCGCAAGCTTAAGGAATACGCCAGATACCAACGTAGACACACTAAAATGACATCGACGGGATAATGGAGACGTTTAAAGCTTTGTTTAACAATACACATGGAAGCTACTCATATCTGAAAACAATATTCAAATATTCATTTTATCAGGCTGACATTTTTAATGCGACAGAACCCCAAAAAAAGCCAATGTTAAAATAAATGCGCCAATCAGATTAAAAACAATCACCCTTCTACCGCGCCATCCGTGATGAAAGTGACCCCATAACAAAATAATGTAAATAACCCAAGCACAAATAGATAAAATAGCTTTATGGATGTTTTCTTTATTAAAAACATTATCCATAAACATCATTCCTGTCCCGATGGTGAGTGTCAGTAAAATGACCCCAACTTGTATAATGTGGAACATTTTACGTTCAATAACCATTAATGGTGGCATATCAGGTGTAAATATTAATTTTTTATTTTTTAATTGATAGTCTAATAAAGCTAACTGTAGGGCATATAAAGCGGCAATTATCAGGGTTGCATAGCCCAATAATGCTAGCCCGATATGAATAAAAGTCGCCACACTTGCTTCTAAGTGGGTAATAAACTCACCGGGCATAATGGTTGCTAATAGTAAGTTGATAATAGACAAACTATAAACGATTGGTAGCAGGAACCAGGCGCGGCCGTTAAAGGCAACAATGGTCATAATGATACTGATTAACAAACTGACGATAGAGCCTAAGTTTAATAAAGTTAAATTCTGACCTCCGCTAACAAAGATCAATGTTTTTAATGCGATACCATGACTCACCAGAGCAATAACCGCTAATATGAGTGTCAGCCTGGCATAAAGTTTTTGTTTACCAGCTAAAGCTGGCATGATGAGTATCACGCTCAAAAAATAGGTACTAATGGCGATAATAGCGAATACTGGCATAATATTTTATTTGTTAGCTAATTTATTAAATGTGAGTTAGTTAGTATAGCGTTTGCCAGCATTGCCTCCAACAGTTGTTCACTATTCTTATGAAACTCGATGCAGAGATTGAATTATCATCGTGTTATAATAAAAATTAACTGACAGCAGATCCCTTTAACAGAATTGAGTTAAGCACATGTTTGATAATTTAACTGACAGACTTTCGCGTACATTGCGCAATATTAGTGGCCGTGGAAGATTGACTGATGACAATATTAAAGAAACATTACGTGAAATTCGCATGGCGTTATTAGAAGCTGATGTTGCTTTGCCAGTCGTACGCGAATTTATTCAATCGGTAAAAGACAGTGCAGTAGGTCAAGATGTCAATAAAAGCCTAACACCGGGCCAAGAATTCGTTAAAATTGTGCAAAATGAGCTCATTAAAGCGATGGGCGAGGAGAACAGTGCTTTAAATTTAGCCGTACAACCTCCCGCTGTTATTCTTATGGCCGGCTTGCAAGGTGCGGGTAAAACCACCACTGTGGCTAAATTAGGCAAATTATTAAAAGAAAAACAGAAGAAAAAAGTTTTAGTGGTTTCTGCTGATATTTATCGTCCTGCGGCTATTAAGCAATTAGAAACACTCACTCAAACAGTCGGGATTGATTTTTTTCCATCAACTGCCAGCGAAAAACCCGTTGAGATTGCGACTAATGCGCTACAACATGCAAAATTAAAATTTTATGATGTGCTAATCATCGATACTGCTGGTCGTCTGCATGTTGATGAAGCCATGATGGAAGAAATTCAGGCAATCCATCGCACTATTAATCCAATTGAAACCCTATTTATCGTTGATGCGATGACCGGGCAAGATGCCGCTAACACTGCTAAGTCTTTTAATGAAACGTTGCCATTAACCGGTATTATATTAACGAAAATTGATGGTGATGCTCGTGGTGGTGCCGCATTATCAATCCGCCATATTACAGGTAAACCGATTAAATTTTTGGGTATAGGCGAGAAAATTGATGGCTTAGAGCCTTTTTATCCTGACAGGATTGCCTCTCGTATCCTTGGTATGGGAGATGTCTTATCACTGATTGAAGAGATAGAAAGCAAAGTTGACCGTGAAAAGGCGGAGAAGCTTGCTCATAAACTTAAAAAAGGGAATAGTTTTGATTTAAATGATTTTCTTGAGCAGCTTAAACAGATGCGAAATATGGGTGGTATGGCGAGTATGTTAAGTAAAATGCCAGGCATATCCCAAGTTCCTGATGCGGTTAAGTCACAAATGGATGATAAAGTGTTGGTTAGAATGGAAGCGATTATTAGCTCGATGACCACTAAAGAACGACAAAAACCAGAGATTATTAAGGGATCACGCAAGCGGCGTATTGCAGCTGGTTCTGGCACACAGGTACAGGATGTTAACCGATTACTTAAACAGTTTGATGATATGCAGCGCATGATGAAGAAAATGAAAAAAGGCGGGTTAGCTAAGATGATGCGTGGGATGAAAGGTATGATGCCACCGGGTTTCCCTGGCGGTTAACAACCAGGCATTAAATAAACAATTCGTACTTTTGATTGCTTTTTATCTTAAAAAGAGTAGAATCTTGGGGCTTTTTATATACAACCAGACTCTATTCCTCGATAGGGTCTGGTTGTTTTGTTAACTAATGAGGATGTTATGGTAACAATTCGTTTAGCTCGTGGTGGCGCAAAGAAGCGTCCGTTTTATCAAATCGTTGTCACAGATAGCCGTAATGCACGTGATGGTCGCTTTATTGAGCGTATAGGCTTTTTTAACCCTATCGCATCAGGTAATGCAGAAGAGTTGCGTCTAGATTTAGATCGTGTTGAACATTGGGTTGGTTTGGGTGCATCAGTTTCTGATCGTGTTTCGACACTGATCAAACAAGCAAAAAAAGCAGCTTAATTTACTACGGTGGTGGTGGTGAGCAAAGAGGTTTGCCTTAAGATCCCTGTTAATCCTATTGTGTTAGGAAAATTAGGCTCTGCGCATGGCATTCGTGGTTGGCTCAGAGTTTTTTCATCCACCGAATATACCGAAGATATTTTTGAGTATCAGCCTTGGTTTATTCAACGTTCAGGTCAGTGGCAACAACTGGAATTAGAAGGTTGGAAACATCATAACCAAGATATTATCATCAAAATAAAGCATATTGATGATAGAAGTGCTGCTAATTCAATGGCTAATTGCGAAATTATCGTCGATTCAGCACAACTACCTATACTTGAAGGTAATGAGTATTATTGGAAGGATCTAATTGGTTGCCAGGTCATAACTACTAAAGGTTATAGTTTGGGCTATGTTCAGGATTTAATGGAAACAGGCTCAAATGATGTACTGGTAATCAAGGCAAATCTGAAAGATGCATTCGGTATTAAAGAACGGCTAATACCGTTTCTTGATGAACAGGTGATCAAAAACGTTGATCTTACTACTAAGACAATTGAAGTAGATTGGGATCCTGGATTTTAAACGCCGATTGAAGGTTTTATGAGTGGAACCCAAGATGTGGATTGGGATTATTAGCCTGTTTCCAGAAATGTTTCGCGCAATAACCGAGTATGGAGTGATAGGTCGTGCAGTAAAAAATGGCCTATTGAATATACAGTGTTGGGATCCGCGAGATTATACTCACGACAGGCACCGTACTGTAGATGATCGCCCTTATGGCGGTGGTCCAGGTATGCTGGTGATGGTACAACCTCTTAGAGATGCCATTCATGCAGCAAAATCTGAGATCGGTGAAGATGCTAAAGTAATTTATCTTTCACCACAGGGACGCAAACTTAATCAGCAAGGTGTTTGCCAATTGACGGCAAATAAAAAGCTTATTTTGGTTTGTGGTCGATATGAAGGTATTGATGAACGGATCATTGAAACTGAAATTGATGAAGAATGGTCAATTGGTGATTATGTTCTTAGCGGAGGAGAATTACCAGCAATGGTAATGATCGATTCAATTTCCCGGTTTATTCCTGGTGTATTAGGGCATCATGCATCAGCGGAAGAAGATTCTTTCATAACTGGGTTACTTGATTGTCCTCACTATACCCGTCCTGAGGTGTTAGAAGGTATGGAAGTTCCGAGTATCTTATTGTCGGGCAACCATGCTGAAATAGAGCGTTGGAGAACAAAACAGTCACTAGGCCGAACTTGGCTTAGAAGACCTGAACTTCTAACAAGCCTAGCTCTGACTGACGAGCAGAGAATGTTGTTGGCAGAATTCCAACAGGAATATGAAGAACAGCAACGTATTAATTGAGACATTGTATCACACTGTCTTGTATATATCAGTTTACCTAGGGTAAGAGAGTAATTATGAGCAACATTATTAAACAGCTTGAAGAAGAGCAAATGAAGCAAAATATCCCTTCATTCCGTCCAGGAGATACCGTAGAAGTTAAGGTATGGGTGGTTGAAGGTTCAAAAAGACGTTTGCAGGCATTCGAGGGCGTGGTTATCGCTATTCGTAACCGCGGTTTGCATTCAGCATTTACTGTTCGTAAAATTTCTAATGGTGAGGGTGTTGAGCGTGTATTCCAGACACATTCACCAGTTATCGACAGTATCACAGTTAAACGTTGTGGTGCTGTTCGCAGAGCTAAATTGTACTACCTGCGAGAGCGTTCTGGTAAAGCAGCTCGTATTAAAGAGCGCTTGAACACTAAATAATTCGCTTTTCGCTTCATCCTAAAAATCTTAAAGGCTCGCGATTTTTGCGAGCTTTTTTATTAGCTATTTTCAGCTTATTGCATTATTCGTTGTTATTTTTATTAAATCTTTTGTGTAATTTTTTATAAGCGGGAAAATATTTTTCTTTATTTGATGCGTAAATTTTTTTGGTTATTTTCATTAGATTATGTGTTTTTTGTTCTGCTTTTATTTTATTAGTAAAGTAAATGTTACTATGTGTCGTCGCCATTGGATTTTATTATTTACAGTTCGTGTTATGGGCTAGCCTCAACGGCACGATAAAGATAATGCCATTTCCCTTTTATCCTGATATAGGTTTCATCCAGATACCAGGTGCCGCCATAGATTTTTCGTTTCTTTCTGGCAACCCTGGCGAGTTTTGGCGTTAGTCGTAAAACCCAGCGATGAATGGTGGAGTGATCAACAAAAATACCTCTTTCCTGCATCATCTCCTCAAGGTTGCGCAAGATTAAGGAATACGCCAGATACCAACGTAGACACACTAAAATGACATCGACGGGATAATGGAGACGTTTAAAGCTTTGTTTAACAATACACATGGAAGCTACTCATATCTGAAAACAATATTCAAATATTCATTTTATCAGGCTGACATTTTTAATGCGACAGAACCTTTTACTTTGGCCATCCACTGGGCGAAATGTGTCTGGTGAGTCGAGTCTTTGAAATGTAAGACCTTCACCAACAAATTAAAGCTGCCGCATCACGATCTTTGCAACAGTGCCGTTTTTCCAGCCATGTTTTGGGGCATGTATAATGTCGGTGCACAAGCGATCCCAGCTCTTTATCAATTACATAGTGAAGCTGAGTTGCAAAAGATCCTTGTTTCTGATTGGCACTATAGAGTCGCTCAATTTTTGGGCGCTTCATTAACACCAGAGGCAGGCTGGGTAAGTAAAATATTGCTTGGGTCGGTATATTTTTTACCTATCTATATGGTTGTTTTTTTGGTTGGTGGTTTTTGGGAAGTATTATTTTCGCTGCTCCGTGGTCATGAAATCAACGAAGGCTTTTTTGTCTCTTCTATTCTGTTTGCCCTTATTGTGCCGCCTACTATACCGCTTTGGCAGGCGGCATTAGGTATTACGTTTGGTATTGTTGTGGCGAAAGAAATTTTTGGTGGTACTGGGCGTAATTTTTTAAATCCAGCATTAGCTGGGCGTGCATTTCTATTTTTTGCTTATCCTGCGCAAATTTCAGGTAATTTAGTTTGGACTGCGACAGATGGTTATTCTGGCGCTACGCCATTATCACAATGGGCTAGGGGCGGAGATCATGCACTAATAAATAATTTGACACATCAGCCTGTTACCTGGATGGATGCTTTTTTGGGCAATATTCCAGGCTCAATTGGTGAAGTTTCAACATTAATGATCTTAATCGGTGGAGCGTTGATTATTTTTTGCCGAATAGCTTCATGGCGTATCGTTGTCGGTGTAATGATAGGCATGATGGTAATGTCTTATCTATTTAATGTTATTGGATCAACGACTAATCCTTTATTTGCGATGCCTTGGTACTGGCATTTGGTACTAGGCGGTTTTGCTTTTGGCATGATGTTTATGGCGACTGATCCTGTTTCGGCTTCTTTTACTAACAAAGGTAAATGGGCATACGGAATATTGATCGGTGTAATGTGTGTTCTCATCAGAGTCATTAATCCTGCTTATCCGGAAGGGATGATGTTGGCAATTTTGTTTGCTAACTTATTTGCGCCTCTGTTTGATTATCTGGTAGTTCAGGCAAATATTAAACGGAGAAAAGCCCGTAGCTAACAATAAAATAAAAAATCCAAAAGATAGCATCGGCAGAACATTTCTTGTGGTATTTATTCTGTGTTTAGTGTGTTCAGTAGTTGTATCTGGTGCAGCGGTAGGTTTGAAATCTAAACAGCAAGCGCAAATATTATTAGATAAGCAACGTAATATTCTTGATGTTGCTGGTTTACTCAAACCAAAAATGTCAGCTGAAGAGATACAATCTTTTTATAATACTCGTATTAGCGCTAAGATTTTGGATTTCAACACAACTGAAATATCAAATAGTAATGGCAACTTCGATCTTAATAGTCAGCTACGTAATGATGAAACCCGAATTGCATTATCTCCTGAACAGGATGTTGCTAAGATCCGTTATAGAGCCAACTCGGCAGAAATTTATTTAGTCAACGATGATAATGGAAAAACCATCGCACTGGTATTACCGGTTTATGGTTCTGGTTTATGGTCGGTAATGTATGCTTTTATCGCTGTTGATATAGATGGAACGACATCACGAGGTATAACTTATTATTCTCATGGTGAAACGCCAGGTCTAGGTGGAGAGGTAGATAATTTACAATGGCGCGCCCAATGGATTGGTAAAAAACTTTATAATCAACAAGGGAAACCGGCGATAAAAATTGTGCGTGGTGGAGCATTAGATGGTCCCTCTAGTATCGATGGCCTATCAGGGGCAACACTGACATCAAACGGTATCCAGAATATGTTTGATTTCTGGTTGGGTAATAATGGTTTTGGCCCATTCCTGAATAAAGTACGCAAAGGAGAGTTAAATCATGGCTGATAGTAAAGAGATTAAACGCGTGCTAATTGGACCTTTATTGGATAACAATCCTATTGCATTGCAAGTTCTAGGTGTTTGTTCGGCTTTGGCGGTAACGACTAAATTAGAAACCGCCCTTGTGATGGCCATTGCTGTGACTTTAGTCACTGGTTTTTCTAGTTTTTTTATCTCATTGATCCGTCATTATATTCCTAATAGTGTGCGAATTATTGCTCAAATGACAATCATAGCTTCTTTAGTTATCGTTGTAGATCAAATCCTGCGCGCTTACGCTTATGAAGTTTCTAAGCAACTTTCAGTATTTGTCGGTTTAATTATTACTAATTGTATCGTCATGGGACGTGCTGAAGCTTATGCAATGAAATCACCACCAATTGAAAGTTTTATGGATGGTATTGGTAATGGTTTGGGATATGGTGCTATTTTAATTTTAGTTGGTTTTCTAAGAGAACTATTTGGTTCAGGTAAACTATTCGGTATTACTATTCTGCAATCGGTTCAGAATGGTGGTTGGTATCAGCCAAATGGCTTGTTCCTGCTTGCACCAAGCGCGTTTTTCATCATAGGTATGTTGATTTGGGGACTGCGCACATTGAAACCTTCACAGGTTGAAAAGGAGTAACTGACGCAATGGAACATTATATCAGCTTGTTTGTTCGAGCTGTGTTTATTGAAAACATGGCTCTTGCCTTTTTTCTGGGGATGTGTACATTTTTGGCGGTTTCTAAAAATGTCAAAACAGCCTTTGGATTAGGAATTGCAGTTACTGTTGTTCTGGGTATTTCAGTACCTGCGAATAATTTAGTTTATAATTTCATTCTACGTGATGGTGCCCTGATAGAAGGCGTTGATTTAAGTTTTTTAAACTTCATTACTTTTATCGGTGTAATTGCCGCATTAGTACAAATTCTAGAAATGATTTTGGATCGTTATTTTCCCGCCCTTTATAACGCATTAGGTATTTTTCTACCACTAATAACCGTTAATTGTGCGATTTTTGGTGGTGTCTCGTTTATGGCCCAGAGCGAATATAATTTTAGTGAATCTATTGTTTATGGATTTGGTTCAGGATTGGGATGGATGCTGGCCATTGTTTTATTGGCATCTATTCGTGAGAAAATGAAATATGCAGATATCCCATCGGGTTTAAAAGGTTTAGGGATCACCTTTGTCACTACTGGTTTGATGTCATTGGGTTTTATGTCTTTTTCCGGTGTACAGTTATAAGGGTGAAAATAATTCATGGATATTATTATTCTTGGTGTAGTAATGTTTACCCTAATTGTGTTAATTCTAACGGCAATGATTTTATTTGCCAAATCTAAGTTAGTAAACAAAGGGGATGTAAAAATTGAAGTTAATGGTGACCCTGAAAAGAGTTTTGCTGAGCCAGCAGGTGACAAGCTATTAAATATGTTGTCCAATCAGGGAATTTTTGTTTCATCTGCCTGTGGTGGTGGCGGTTCTTGTGGCCAATGTCGGGTGACAATCAAGCATGGTGGCGGTGATATCCTGCCGACTGAACTTGCCCATATTAATAAGCGTGAAGCTAGAGCTGGATGTCGTTTGGCTTGCCAGGTTAATGTAAAACAGGATCTGGAAATCGAATTACCTGAGGAAATTTTTGGTGTAAAAAAATGGGAATGTGAAGTTATTTCGAATGAAAATAAAGCGACTTTCATTAAAGAATTAAAATTGAAAATTCCAGCAGGAGAAGTTGTCCCATTTCGGGCAGGTGGCTTTATTCAGATCGAATGTCCTCCACATAAAGTTTCTTATGCTGATTTTGATGTACCTGATGAGTATCGTGAAGATTGGGATAAATTCAATTTATTTCGCTATTTCTCTGAAGTAAAACAGCAGACAGTAAGAGCTTATTCGATGGCAAATTATCCAGAAGAGCATGGGATAATCATGTTAAATGTCAGGATAGCAACATCTCCGCCGAAAGCTGCCGATTTACCTCCGGGTATTATGTTTTCATACATTTGGTCATTAAAACCAGGCAACAAAGTCACTATTTCTGGGCCATTTGGTGAATTTTTTGCTAAAGAAACCAATGCGGAAATGATTTTTATTGGTGGTGGTGCGGGTATGGCACCAATGCGGTCACATATTTTTGATCAATTAAAGCGTTTAAAATCTAAACGAAAAATCAGTTTTTGGTATGGGGCTCGTTCAAAACGTGAATTATTTTATGTTGAAGATTTTGATCAATTAGCTGCTGATAATGAAAATTTTACCTGGCATGTTGCGCTATCAGATGCAATACCTGAAGATAACTGGTAAGGGTATACTGGTTTTATTCATAACGTTTTATATGAAAATTATTTGAAAGATCACCCAGCGCCAGAGGATTGTGAGTTTTATATGTGTGGTCCTCCTGTGATGAACGCCGCAGTTATTAAGATACTTAAAGATTTAGGTGTTGAAGATGAAAATATTTTATTAGATGATTTTGGTGGTTGATTGTTTCCGGTATTTTAACTTTTTGTGTCATCATTGAGTTAATATGCTTAAAAAAATTTTATGCTAAAAAATAAATTATTCAATTGGATTATTACCTTATCTACTATTTTCATGCTTTGTGGTTGTTTTGAGACAGAGCAAAAGAGTATTCAAGGGCAAACGATGGGAACTTACTATGTTGTTAAGTATGTTAGTGAATCATCTCATCCTTTTTGGGAAACATTGCGTGACGATATTGATAGCCGTTTAGAAGAAGTTAACAATCAAATGTCAACTTACCGCCCTAAATCTGAATTAAGCCAATTTAATCAATTTCAACATGTAAATACGCCATTTCCTGTTTCGTTAGCCATGATGACAGTGATTAAAGAAGCGATTCATATTAATAAATTAACCAATGGTGCGCTCGATATTACTATCGGACCATTAGTTAATTTATGGGGGTTTGGCCCGGAAGGAAGGATAACCAAAGCACCACCGGAAGAGACGCTGCAGTTGCGCCGGCAATGGATTGGTATTGATAAACTTGCGATTAGAGGTAATAGCCTGATAAAAAAAATACCTCAGCTCTATATAGATCTGTCAGCTATCGCTAAGGGTTACGGCGTTGATGTTATAGCAGAATATTTAGAGTCACAAAATATTGATAATTATATGGTCGACATTGGTGGTGAAGTCCGCACCAAAGGCCATAACGGTAAAGGTGTAGCGTGGCGTATTGCGATTGAAAAACCTTCGGATAAAGGGCTAGAACAGTCGGTACAAGAAATTATTGAGCCTGGAAATATGTCAGTTGCTACCTCTGGTGACTATCGTAATTATTTTGAACAAGATGGAGTTTATTATTCACATACTATTGATCCGAAGACCGGTAGACCGATTATTCATAATTTGATTTCTATTACTGTTATCGCCCCGACTTGCATGATGGCAGATGGTTTATCTACTGGCCTAAATGTGTTGGGGGCTGAAAAAGGAATGGAGTTAGCTGAACGTTTAAATTTACCGGTTTTCATGGTCGTTACGACTAATAAAGGTTTCGAAGAACGTTATAGTTCAGCATTCAAACCTTATTTAGTAAAAAAAATGTAGCGGAGTCATTATGTTAAAAATATTTATCGCTACTTTGGTTTTTTTCCTGCTTGCTTTTATTGCTATGTCACTTGGCTATATTATTAAACGCAAGCAACTTCAAGGAAGTTGTGGTGGATTAAGTAATATAGGCATTGAAAAAGTTTGTGATTGCCCGCAGCCATGTGAGCTTCGCAAGAAACGTATAGCAATGGAAAAGCGTCAAAAGCATCAGCAGATTACAACCGTATTATTTAATAAAAAATCTCGTTATTAATAGTAATAACGAGATTATTAATATTTTGATTTTTTTATTATCTTATATCTTTAAAATATTTAGGTGAATCGACCATAACTTCATCTGCACCTAGCTCTTTAGCCAGTTTATAATCAGCTTCATCTTTTATGCCAAATAAAACGATATGTGCACCGCCGCTGGCGCGGAAACATTTCATTGCTTCATGATCCCAAACTAAATCTGAGGATGAGCGAGCTTCACCAAGAGTATATTTTTCCACAACTTCTACTTTACGTCGCAGTTCCAGTCCATACCAGCGCTGAGTATTAACTTTTTTATCAATCAAACAATGATGATTCATGGTAATATTTGCCAGAATATCACGCGTTTCATCACGACTTTCAAAACGTTGTACATGATCAGATAAAGCATTCAAGAAAGCTTGGTTGGTGGAATAAAAGCGAGTACGTCGAAACGCTTTTTCTTCTTTTAACACTTTTTCAATTGCTTTTGCTTGTTCGTAAGGATCGGCATCGGGAGATTTTAGATCGATATAGAAATCGGTCGCTGGAAACTGTTGCAATACTTGCTTCAAGGTCGGAATGACTATTCCTTTATTACAATAAAGATGGTTATGACGGGAACCGAAACGGTAGCCGGCATCAGCCTTTATAAGCTGCTGCGCAGAGTAAGAGGAAACCGGGCCACTTCTATTGGTTAATGTATTTAAATCAGATGGACGATATAATACGGGGACTTTATCACTGGAAAGTTGTAAGGTGATCCATATTTTATCGGCGCCGTTTTTTAATGCCTGATCAATGGCATAAATGGTATTTTCTGGCGCATCGGCAGTTCCTCCACGATGTGCAACGATTTTCGGTGAATTTGCTAAGGCTGTAACTGAACAGAGCAAAAGCAGTACAGCTGTCATACTTTTATGCATTATTTTCTCCATAAGTTGTGTGTATGAAAAATATTATAAATTAATTTTATTATTAAAGTAGAAGATTAAATATTAATTAATATAGCAGATTTTTATTATTTTTTATCGTAAATTTAATGATATAACTTTACGTTATATTAGTTATAAAACTATTTATTTCTTAATTATAATTAAAGCTTAAATAATATTTGCTTGTCAGATAATTTTTATATTCTTAAATGAAAATAACATATTGTTTAAAAGTATTTTTATGCTTCTAATAATAAATTTCTAGAATAAATTTTTTATTCCATCAGATGAAATTTAAATACTATATATTATTTAAAAAATAGTAAAGATAGACTGTCCAATCTTTATTTTACAATTAGATTATATTAATATATCTTAACTTTTAATATAATTTTTATATATTATTGTATTAAAAGGTTTTTATTATTTCCATTTGTGAACTTATTAAAGTTTATCATGATAAATTATTCCTTAATATAATAGAGGAAATAATTAAAATAAATATATTTTATCATCTGTTATTTTTAATTTAAAATGCTTTAATTTTATTAATAATGATAATGTCTATAGCTTAATATAAAATAGGATATTAAAATTATAGTGTTTTAGATGGACTTATTGGGTTGCATATTATAGTAAAATAGTATTGTTGAATTAGTTAAATTAAATAAATAATAGTAAATATTATTATTTATTTTGTATTATTAATTAAATAAGGCTGTTAATTATGAAAATTTATACCTTTAATAATGCAGAAAAGGATCCTTTTTGTCGTGGGAAACAGATTGGGGAATGTTGGGCAACACAAATAAAACAGATTGTAATGCTATATTTAGATTTTTTTTCTCGTATTGGCATAACTGGCGATCAGGTGAGAAAAATTGGCGAGAATAGCTTATCTGCCTTGGAGTATTGGTGTCCGGATTTGGCAAGTGAAATTGAAGCAACGGCTCTTGGCGCAGATCCTCCCGTTTGGTATTTGGCAAGTCTCAATGCACGAACTGAAATTTTATCAACCAAAGCAACATCATATTTAGGTGAATGCTCTACCGCAATTTATGCAGCTCCTGATATTAATATGCCACAAACTATACAAACTTGGGATTGGCATGACGTTTTAGCACCTTGCGGATTAATGACTGAATTGCAGAATAAAAAAGGAATGCGATTTAAGCTTTTTACCGAATTTGGCATGTTAGGTAAAATTGGTGTTAATAGCGCTGGATTAGGATTACATTTTAATATCTTACATCATATAAGCGACAATGATTCTGGTGGAGTGCCTGTACATGCAGTAGCTCGCCGAATATTAGAAGAAGCAACAACCATAGAAGAGGCTATCGCTTTAGCATTTTCTGCGCAAGTGAATGCATCGTTAGTATTAAGTATATTTTCCCATCGTGCTGAAAGATGCAGAGCGGTAAGTATTGAGTTAAGCCCATTTCGGACAGCGATCATTTATCCGCAACAAAATGATTGGTTACTACATACTAATCATTTTCTGGCATCTGAATTAGTTTCGGGGGAACGCACTACTGATGATACTACTTATAAACGTTATGAGCATCTTAAAATAGTCGCTAGTGATATGAAAAATAAAGACATTATAGAGTCTGCTGCGGCAATGTGTGGTCCCGAAGGTGAGCAGTCACCAATTTGTTTTTTACCTGATAGTTCGCAACCTGATACCGAGCGTTGGGAAACTTTATTGACAATTAGTATTAATACTAAAAATTGTATATTAAAATATGCCGCAGGCAATCCTTATCAATTATCTCAAACAGGTTACCGCTCTTTTTAGCAACAAAATTTATTTAGTATATTAAAAAAGTAATACATTATTTTAATAAAATATTTTATGGCCATAATCCTATTATTGAGTTGTTATTTTCTTTAAAGTTTTTTATTTACGATTAATAAAATCATCACTATACTGTTTATTTAAACAGTGTTATTGGGAGAAGGTTGTGTGCAAAATTATCCATATTGATATGGATTGCTTTTATGCAGCTATAGAAATGCGTGACAATCCTTCTTTGCGCAATATTCCGCTAGCGATTGGCGGTAGAGCGGATCGGCGTGGGGTAATTTGTACAGCTAATTATATGGCTCGACGTTATGGTGTGCATAGTGCAATGTCTACAGCTTTAGCACTTAAACATTGCCCACAATTGAGAATTATCCCTGGCCGCATGTCTTTATATAAAGAAATATCATGGCAGATACGGCAAATTCTGCTCGATTTTACGCAATTGGTTGAGCCTATTTCTTTAGATGAAGCTTATCTTGATGTGACAAATAGTCCCCATTATCACGGTTCCGCAACCTTGATAGCTAATGCGATTAGACAGCGCATTTTTAATCAATTATCGCTTACGGCATCAGCGGGTATCGCACCGGTCAAATTTCTCGCTAAAATTACTTCCGATATGAATAAACCTAATGGGCAATATGTTATTACGCCTGATCAAGTGGCCAATTTTATTTATCCATTACCATTAAGAAAAATTCCTGGTGTCGGTAAGGTTACGGCACAGCGGTTGCAAAAAATGGGATTGGAGACCTGTGGCGATATTCAACAATTTGATTTGATTACATTAGTGAAAGAATTAGGTAAGTTTGGTCAAATTTTATGGGATCTTAGTCATGGCGTAGATCCACGTAGCATTAATAGTAAGCGTTTACCTAAATCAGTTGGGGTAGAGCGTACTGTTGCTAAGGATATTTATCAATGGGATGACTGTATGAAAATTATTGAACGACTTTATCCAGAACTTGAGACTCGATTAGCAAAAATTAAACCGGAGCTTAGCATTGCAAGTCAAGACGTTAAGATGAAATTTACCGATTTTCAGTTAACGACTCAAGAGCATAGTTATCCGATTTTAAGTAAAGGTGATCTTATCCAAATAGCGCAGCAAATTTGGCATCAGAGGCGAGCAGATCGCGGTGTTAGATTAGTAGGTCTACATATCACTTTACAAAATCCACAGATAGAAAAGCAGTTAATACTGAACTGGTGAAAAGCAGGCTAGTTTAGCCTGCTACAATTATTAATCTTTTTCAGGTATTGATTTAAGTACTGATGTTAACAGTTGCCAGTATTTCTCGACACTTTTAATGTTAGCTCGCTCGTCGGGTGAGTGGGCGCCATATATCGTTGGCCCAATGGAAACCATATCCATTTGAGGATAAGGTTTTTTAAATAGCCCACATTCTAAACCAGCATGGATCACCATGATCTTAGGTGTTTTGCCAAATAGTTGCTGATAGATATCGCTAGCAAGTGCCATGACTGGCGATTTCGGATCTGGTTTCCAGCCAGGATAACTGCCTTTATGTTCACATTCCGCACCGGCAAGCATCGATAATGATGTCAACATGTTAACAACATAATCTTTGCCCGTTTCAATTAATGAGCGAATTAAAAAAGTAATTTCGGCCTTTTTTTCATCCATATTAACAACGCCGGTATTGAGTGAAGTTTCAACAACCTCTTTTATGTCGTCACTCATCCGAATAACACCGTTAGGCGCAGCATTGAGAAAATGTAATAAGCGAGATTAACAATCTGCGGTTAGCGCAAATAATTCTGTTGTTGTCTCATCAAGCGTAATGACTAAGTTTTTTTCAAGCGCGGCAAATTCAGATCTTAGCATCGCTAGATAGTGATTTTTACTGGTTTCTAAATTAGCTGCTACTGATATGGGCACTGCAAAAATTGCTTCACTCTCACGAGGGATCGCATTACGTAAGCTACCCCCTTGAATATGAATGAGCTTTAATTGTAATTCACTGGCATGACCTGCTAGAAAACGCGCCAATAGTTTATTCGCATTAGCTAATCCTAAATGAATATCACCACCCGAGTGACCACCTGTTAACCCTTTAAGTGTTATTTTGAAGATTATATGATTAGCTGGAATGGCTTCTCTTGCCAATTTAAAGGTGGTGGTAAAATCAACGCCGCCGGCACAACCCATGTAGATTTCGCCTTCTTCTTCGGAATCGGTATTGATCAGAATATCTGCTTGTAGCCAATTTGGCTGTATGCCAAAAGCACCAACCATGCCGGTTTCTTCCGTCATGGTGAGTAAAACCTCTATTGGTCCATGTTTAACATGCTCATCATCCAGTACAGCTAAAGCAGAGGCCATACCGATGCCATTATCTGCACCTAATGTGGTACCTTGCGCTTTCACCCATTCATTATCTACGTAAGGACGGATAGGATCCTGAGTAAAATCGTGCTGAGTATCACTGTTTTTTTGTGGCACCATATCCAAATGGGCTTGAAGCACGACAGGTCGAAGATTCTCCAAGCCGGCGGTTGCCGGTTTGCGAATAAGAATATTACCGACTTTATCGCGTTCAACGCTAAATTTTTTGCTCTCCGCCCATTGAATAATATAGGAAGCAAGTGCTTCTTCATGTCCAGATGGATGAGGAATTGCACAAATTTGTGCAAAAATATCCCAAAGCGGCTGTGGTGAAAGCTGTGAAAGTTCAGACACGTTTTATCTCCTATTACTACCCTTATTATTAAGATTGCTAATTAATTCCGCAGTCTTGGTAAATATTATTTATTTTATTAATTCAGAATATCACCTTCTAACATCTATTCCTTTAGTTAATTGTGATAATATTAATTAATTTCTGGTTTTTGTTATTACAAATCACTATAATCTCGCGCAATATTTTCTCCACTAATATGCTTTTCTAAAATTGTCTCTAGTCGTTGGGATCAGAATTTTATAAGTGAAAAATACATCGTAACATGGGATATGTTGCAAATGCATGCCCGTACTTTGGCACAACGCTTACTACCAGCCAAGCAATGGAAAGGCATTATTGCGGTTAGCCGCGGTGGACTTGTTCCAAGTGCTATTGTTGCTCGTGAATTGGGTCTACGCCATATTGATACGGTCTGTATTTCAAGTTACGACCATAATAGCCAGAGGGAACTTAAGGTTATTAAGCGAGTGGAAGGTGATGGTGAAGGTTATATTGTGGTCGACGATTTGGTCGATACTGGCGGGACAGCGCAAGCTATCAGGGATATGTATCCCAAAGGCTATTTTGTGACTATTTTTGCTAAACCCGCTGGGCGTCCATTAATTGATAATTATGTTATTGATATACCGCAAAATACCTGGATAGAACAACCTTGGGATATGGAAAAAGAGGTTTTTATTAAGCCGCTTTGTGAACAATAATAATTATTTTATTTATTTCGCTTTGATTCGTGAAATAAAGTATATGATATAGGGATGCTAATCGCATCCCTTTTTCATTGCTAAAGTTTTTAACTGAATAAAGTCAATATGAGTGAAAAAAATCTGTCAGAAAAGCTGTTTAAGCCTAAATCAAAACTGAAACAAACTGAGCCCTCTGTTCTGGTGACTTATAGCGTGCCTAAAACGCATTTATTGAAGCATAGCTCAACATTCGAAGGGACGAGTTATGTTAGTTGGTATCGTATGCTTAACCGGCTAATATGGATTTGGCGTGGCAACGATGGGCTGGAGATTGAAGCAGTATTAAGTCGTATTGCGGCAAATAATCGTATTCGAAGTTTTGATAATTTACTCGATACCATAATTGGTTACCAGCCAGGAAATTGGGCTTATGAGTGGTCACAACAAGCGATGGGCTGGCAGAAAAAAGCACTTGAATTGCCAACAAAAATAGCAGCAAGCCAAGCTTGGTTACGGGCAGCTAATTTATATAGTATTGCCGCATATCCTCATCTTAAAGGTGATAGTCTTGCCGAACAAGCGGTGTTATTAGCTAATAAAGCTTATGAAAATGCAGCGCAATTGACCAATTTTCGACTGAAAAAAATTTCTTTCAAAATAGCGGATGGTAAAAAAGAGGTGATTGGTTTTTTACATTTACCGGATACCAGCCAAGGCCCGTGTCCCACGATTTTAGTTTGTGGCACATTAGATAGTTTACAACTAGATTATTACCGCCTTTTCAACAACTATCTGGCCCCGCAAGGTTTTGCTATGTTAACCCTGGATATGCCATCAATTGGCTATTCTATTAAATATAAACTTTCTCAGGATACTAGCGCGCTGCATCAACAGGTACTTAATCAATTGGCTAATATTCCATGGATCGATCATATTCGAATAGGTGTAATTGGTTTGCGTTTTGGTGCCAATATTGCACTTCGCTTAGCTTATTTAGAACCCAAACGCTTAAAAGGCGTTGCAGTTTTAGGGCCCATCGTCCACAGCTTGCTTACTGAACAAAAATATCAGGATCAAATACCGGTAATGAATATTGACCTCTTTGCCAGTCAATTAGGTTTCTATCAGGTAGATGAAGCTGTTTTACGTTCAGAACTAAGTTGTTATTCGCTAAAAAAACAGGGATTATTAGGGCGTCGCTGTCCTGTACCGTTTATGGCTGTCAACTGGCAAAATGATATTTTTAGTCCTAAAGAAGACGCACTACTTGTCGTACGTTCGTCCATTGACGGTAAGTTATTGACTTTACCAACCAAGCCGTTGTATCAAAATTTTCATCAGTCACTTTCTACAGTAGTGAGTTGGCTGAAAAGCAAAATTGAATAATCGTTGTGATTACTTGATTATTTTTCCTTATTTGCTAAAAAGGTAGCTTAACAACAAGGAGATCCTTATTATGGCTTTAACTTCAAATTATTCTAAAAGTAAATTATTGAAGCATTTTACCAGGTTAGGACCTTATCTCCGCGAATCTCAATGTCAGGATGATCTCTTTTTTTTCGACTGCCTTGCTATTTGTGTTAATGCAAAGACTGCTCCAGAAAAGCGTGAATTTTGGGGATGGTGGTTGGAATTAAGACGAGAACTTGACGGATTTGTATATCATTATAAATTAGGTATGTTTGATAAAGTGGGTAATTGGCAGCATATCGAAATTAATAAATCAAATATTATCAAGTCGCTTGAAGAGACATTGCAAGAATTCCACAAACGTTTAGGTGATTCACTTAATACATTGGAATTAACATTAACCCCTTGCCCTAAAATGGTTGCAATTAATATATAGCTTATATTGTTGGCAACTATTGTAAAATTAACTTTTCAATAAAATTGCGTTATGTCAGTTGGCATAACGCTTCTTACTTGGTAAAACTGATGACTAAATATTTATTGTTATAGAGAGTTAATGGCAGAAGCATGATGAACAATAGCCAAACTTTGGTGATAAAATTAGGAACAAGTGTATTAACGGGTGGATCGCGTTGTTTGGATCAGGCTCGTATTGTTGAATTAGTGCGACAATGCGCACAGCAGCATGAAAAAGGTCACCACATTATCATTGTCACTTCGGGTGCAATTACTGCTGGTCGAGCGCATTTAGGTTATCCAACATTACCTGAAACAATTGCTTCGAAACAATTACTCGCGGCGGTTGGGCAAAGCCATCTGATCCAACTTTGGGAACGGTTGTTTTCCATTTATGGTATTCATATTGGTCAGATGTTATTGACCCGAGCTGATATTGAAGATCGCGAACGTTTTTTGAATGCACGCGACACATTACAAGCGTTATTGGATAACCGTATTATTCCTGTTATCAATGAAAATGATGCCGTTGCGACAGCCGAAATTAAAGTTGGTGATAATGATAATTTATCGGCATTGGTTGCAATTTTAGCTGATGCGGATAAGGGTTCTGTCGCATTAAAAATGTCAGCCTGATAAAATGAATATTTGAATATTGTTTTCAGATATGAGTAGCTTTCATGTGTATTGTTAAACAAAGCTTTAAACGTCTCCATTATCCCGTCGATGTCATTTTAGTGTGTCTACGTTGGTATCTGGCGTATTCCTTAAGCTTGCGCAACCTTGAGGAGATGATGCAGGAAAGAGGTATTTTTGTTGATCACTCCACCATTCATCGCTGGGTTTTACGACTAACGCCAAAACTCGCCAGGGTTGCCAGAAAGAAACGAAAAATCTATGGCGGCACCTGGTATCTGGATGAAACCTATATCAGGATAAAAGGGAAATGGCATTATCTTTATCGTGCCGTTGAGGCTAGCGGTGAAACGATAGATTTTGTTCTCAGTCAAAAGCGAAATAAAAAATCTGCATTACGCTTTTTGAGGAAAGCTATCCATCAAAATACCTACCCTATGGGGGTGAATATTGATAAAAGTGGTGTTAATCTGGCGGCATTGATGTCACTTAATCAGCGTGAACTGGGGATGAAAATAAGACAGTGCCGTTATAAAAATAACATGGTAGAGCAAGATCACCGTTTCATTAAAAAACGCTATCGTGCTATGCTTGGTTTTAAGACGTACCGAACGGCAAAAGTTTTACTGGAAGGAATAGAAATATTGCATATGCGCCATAAACAACAAATCCCGATCAATGGCCTAATTCTCTGTCCAGTCGATGCTTTTTACACCTTAGTCGCCTAACAATTCTTCTAACTACCACAAATTAAACTTTCAACATTAATGCGACAGAACCCATCAATTTTAATTGATCAGCCAGTTTGGCAATAAACCGATATACAGTTAACCAGTTTGTCGGTTTTTTAGGGTATTTTTCTGCCAATTGATATAAAATCCAACAAAATACCCACTCACTATCCGTCTTTCCAATTGGCCGATAGTGTCCTACTGGTAATTTTTTATAACCCTCAAGTTGGCCGTTGTGTGCATAAGTCCAATTTCTGCCCCACAGTTCCCTGGTAAAAGGATGGGTATTTTCTAATAATACATCGCCCCGATTCGCCTGGCGAATATGCGCAATAACTGCCTCTGATTTAATCGGGTACTCTTGCACAAAGCGTGCAATAGGCGATTGATAACATGGCTTGGGTTCTTTAAACGTTCGGCAACCTCGACCTTCATAAAAAGTGATCCCCCAACCATCTTTGTGTGGCCCAGTCTGACCTCCTCGCGGGATAAGACCACTTAAACTAAAATTAATATCTGTCGGGACACTAGCACTCATACCAAGCAATTCACACATAATGCCTCCTTTATGTATGCCAGAATGAAATTTCCAAATCTAAGCATAATCACGCTAACTGATCACATTTCTACCCGACAATATTGCCTAGCAATGTTATTTCACCATTTCTTTTTCTATTAGCTGAATTAAGATATGGATCACTTTAATATGAATTTCTTGGATCCGATCGGCATAACCAAAATGAGGTACTCTGATCTCAATATCAGCGGTTCCTGCCATTTTTCCGCCCTCTTTACCTGTCAATGTGATCACTTGCATCTTTTTAGCACGTGCAGCCGCGATTGCCTTGATGATATTGCCAGAATTACCTGATGTTGAGAGTGCAAATAATATATCCCCTTCTTTACCGACAGCCTCTATATAACGGGAAAAAACATAGTCATAACCAAAATCATTACCAACGCAAGAGAGATGACTAACATCAGAAATCGCAATGGCTGGATAACCTGGACGATTTTCACGATAACGTCCGGTTAATTCTTCTGCAAAATGCATAGCATCACAGTGCGAGCCACCATTACCACAAGATAATACTTTTCCTCCCGCTTTAAAGGCGTTCGACAACATAATCGCGGCTTGTTCAATCACTTCGATATTTTCTCTGTTATTAAGAAAATTGTTCAATGTCACCGCCGCTTCTTTTAATTCAGCACAAATAAGCTCCTGATACATCATTTTTACTCCTTGTATCTTGAAAACGGTTTAAAATAGTTACGATTAGATTTGGCAAGGTGCATGCAGCCTGATTCCTCCTAGGGTTTTAAGCCCGTTAATTAGCGACCGGCGCATACACTGAGCCACTCATCTGAAACCCGAACAGTTGTCCGTACTCCATAACGCATTTGCAAGGATGGGTAATCATGAGTCAGCCAAATCCACTTTGTGTGGGTATTGATGTTTCTAAAGCAACGCTGGACATAGCAGCCAGCTGTGATATTGCACAGTTTACGGTCAGTAATGACTCTGACGGTTTTGATGCCATTATCGCCGAATTGAGAAAGCATTCGGTGGTGTTGGTTCTGATGGAGGCAACTGGCGGGCTTGAAGCTACTGTGGCCTGCTCGCTCCAGGCTGAAGGCTTTGACGTCACTGTGATCAATCCCAGACAATCCCGAGACTTTGCCCGCGCTATGGGCTATCTGGCAAAAACTGACCGTATTGATGCCAAAGTGCTTGCACAAATGGCAGAGGTTATTAATCGACATCCGGAGCGAGAGCGCTTTATCCGGACTCTGCCAAATGCAGAACGTCAGGTTCTTGCTGCGATGGTCGTACGCAGACGCCAGTTGATTACAATGTTGGTGGCAGAACGTAATAGGCTGTATACCGCACATCCACAGAATAGAAAAAGCATCAACATCATCATCAAGGCGCTGGAAGATGAACTTGCCAGAATCGATGAGGATATGAACAACCACATAAGGAACCACTTTA
Organism: Arsenophonus endosymbiont of Crataerina pallida; assembly: GCF_964020125.1. Classification (NCBI taxonomy): domain Bacteria; kingdom Pseudomonadati; phylum Pseudomonadota; class Gammaproteobacteria; order Enterobacterales; family Morganellaceae; genus Arsenophonus; species Arsenophonus endosymbiont of Crataerina pallida. The sequence continues at coordinate 3,125,673 of NZ_OZ026540.1, forward strand.
AGGATCTGGCCGCTAGGCTGAGCAGCATTAAAGGGGTTGGTACCATGACAGTTGCTGCGTTGTTGGCGGAGCTTCCCGAACTGGGCAGCCTCTCGAGGCGAGCTATTAGCGCGCTTGTAGGCGTTGCCCCCATAAACCGGGACTCGGGTACCATGCGTGGTCGGCGAACCATATTTGGCGGAAGGGACGGAGTCCGAACAGCACTTTATATGGCCGCGCTTGTAGCAACTCGCTTTAATCCGGTGATAAAAGCCTTTTACATGCGTCTGCTTGCAGCGGGAAAAGCCAAAAAAGTGGCGCTGGTCGCCTGTATGCGCAAGCTGCTGACTATCCTGAACACGATGCTCAGAAAGAACGAAGAATGGAATGAGTCGTACCATCACGTTTCTCCATAATTTTAACGTTCAAGACAGTTGCTAATAAAATATTATTTTTTCAACAATCCCAGTGTAACGGATTAAACTTTATGAAAGAAGTATCAATACGACTTATCACAACCAAGTTAAGCTCAATAAATAATTTGTGAACTTCATTGTAATTAATATGTAAAAATATTGATAAATAAAATTACATAGATTAAAGATAAGAAAAACACAGATATGACCTCCGATGACTTAGCTTAATCATAATCAGGAGTACCATTATGGCTCTACTCACTATTTTTCTATTTATTGGTTTAATCGGAATTCTTTGCTATCACAAAGCAAATCTACTATTTAGTAGCTTACTTATACTTGCTTATTGTTTAATTATGGCTAGTGCTGATTTATGGTATTTTTGGACGTTATTGCTCGTAGCGGCGGTATTATTTCCATTAGTCTATCTCCCAGTACGTCGCTCATTCATTTCTAGCAAAGTCTTACAAATTTTTCAGAAAATTATCCCTTCCATGTCAAAAACCGAGAAAGAAGCCATCGAAGCGGGCACAACCTGGTGGGAAGGTGATCTGTTTCAAGGTATGCCTGATTGGGATAAATTACATAATTATCCAAAACCGCAATTAACAACTGAAGAACAAGCTTTTCTCAATGGCCCAGTTGTAGAAGCATGCCGTATGGCTAATGACTTTCAAATTAGCCATGAACTAGCCGATCTACCTACTGAATTATGGCAACATTTAAAACAACACCGTTTTTTCGCTATGATCATCAAAAAAGAGTATGGTGGCCTCGAATTTTCTGCCTATGCTCAAGCGCTAGTGTTACAAAAATTGGCCGGAGTTTCCGGCATATTAGCCATTACTGTAGGTGTGCCTAACTCATTAGGCCCAGGAGAACTTTTACAACATTATGGCACCGATGAACAAAAACAGCATTATCTTCCTAGACTTGCTAGCGGTGAAGAGATCCCCTGTTTTGCTTTAACAAGCCCTGAAGCCGGTTCTGATGCAGGAGCTATCCCTGACACTGGTGTTGTCTGTATGGGCGAATGGGAAAACCAACAGATATTAGGTATGCGTTTAAATTGGAATAAACGTTATATTACATTAGCGCCGATTGCTACGGTATTAGGGCTAGCATTTAAACTTTATGATCCAGACCATTTACTTGGCGATATAACCGATCTCGGCATTACCTGCGCACTAATCCCAACCAATGTTGCAGGAGTAGAAATTGGCCATCGCCATTTTCCTTTGAATATCCCTTTCCAAAATGGCCCTACGCGCGGTAAAGATATTTTTGTGCCGATTGATTATATTATTGGTGGTACCAAAATGGCCGGCCAAGGCTGGCGTATGTTAATGGAATGTCTTTCTATTGGTCGTGGCATCACGCTTCCATCTAACGCCACGGGTGGCTTAAAAAGTGTCGCGCTGGCAATCGGTGCATACGCCTATATTCGCCGTCAATTCAAAGTACCTATTGGAAAAATGGAAGGTATTGAAGAACCTTTAGCACGGATCGCTGCTAATGCTTATTTAATGGATGCCGCTTCAACCTTAATTACGACGGCAATTATATCTGGCGAAAAACCAGCAGTCCTCTCTGCGATTGTCAAATATCACTGTACCCATCGAGGCCAAAGAGCCATTATTGATGCGATGGATATTGCTGGTGGTAAAGGAATTTGTCTAGGTCCCTCAAATTTTCTTGCTCGCTTTTATCAAGGAGCTCCTATTGCTATCACCGTTGAAGGTGCCAATATTTTAACACGCAGTATGATGATTTTTGGCCAAGGGGCTATTCGCTGTCATCCTTATATTTTGCATGAAATAGCCGCAACACAAAATAACGATATTATTGCCTTTGATAAATTACTCTTTAGCCATTTAAGTCATACAATAAGTAACCTATTGCACAGTTTCTACTTGGGTATAACAAACGGCAGAACAAGCAAAGCACCAACAAAAGATAATACTCGCCGCTTCTATCAGCAATTAAATCGCCAAAGTGCTAATCTTGCCTTACTTGCTGATATTTCTATGGCCGTATTAGGTGGCGGGTTAAAACGTCGTGAGCGGATTTCTGCCCGTTTAGGCGATATTTTAAGCCACCTCTATTTAGCATCCGCCACACTAAAACGTTTTGAAGATGATGGCCGCCCAGCAATGGATTTACCTATTGTTGAATGGGTAATAAAAGATTGTCTATTTCAATCAGAAAAAGCCATGCAAGCACTGCTACGAAACTTTCCCAATCGTCTGGTTGCTATGTTAAGCCGTATTATCATTTTTCCATTGGGTTATCGTTATGCGCCACCTAACGATCAACTTGATCATAAATTAGCAAAAATTATGATGACACCATCAGAAACACGCGAGCGTATTGGTCGCGGTCAATATATGACACCAAGTGAGCATAACCCTCATGGCATAATTAATGCCGCATTATCAGATATTATTGCCGCCGAGCCAATTTTTGAACGTTTGACCAGTCAAGCTAGCCATAAACCACACTTTATCAATTTAGATAAACTTGCCGAACAAGCACTCGCCGATGGTAAAATTAGCCAACAAGAAGCTGACATTTTACGTAAAGCAGAAGCCAGCCGTTTAAGATCGATCAATGTTGATGAATTTGAATATGATGCACTGGCGGTAGCGAGTAAAAAATCTGACAAACAGAAAAATAGTTCCCCATTAGATAAAGAACAAGCGGCATAATTGTAGAACTTGCAGGGGGCTTTAAGCTCCCTAATCACTACTTATCAAACACGTTTCTGATGCCAACAATTCTGCCAATGTTTGACGCCGACGAATTAATTTTGCCTCACCATTTAAATACATTACCTCAGCGATTAACGGTCGACTATTATAATTAGAAGACATTGAAGCACCATAAGCACCATAAGCACCATAAGCACCATAAGCACCAGTATCATGAAAGACTAAATAATCTCCCACATAAATTTCAGGTAATAAACGAGGCACAACAGCGCCGGTATTTGTCTGGGTAAAAACATCACCAGACTCACATAAAGGACCAGCTACTAGTGTTTCACGTAAATTTCCGTCAGTAAGATCTCGATTATCCGCTGGCAAGACAGAAATATGATGATAACAACCATACATAGCAGGACGCATTAGATCATTAAAACCACTATCAACTAATACATAATGATTTTTGCCCATTCTTTTTATTGCTCTTACTTCAGCTAAAAGCACTCCAGATTCTGCTACCAAGTAACGACCAGGCTCAATTTCTAATGTTATATGATGCCCCAAATGAGCTGAAATACGTTCACGAGCATCATGCCACAAGGCAAAATAATGGTTAATATCAATTCGCTCTTCAGCTAAATTATAAGGGATCGACAATCCTCCACCAGCTGAAATTGCTTGTATATCACAGCCACTTAAGATGACCTGCTCTACCATTGCCTCACAGACTTTAGCCAAGTGGCAATAATCAACCCCAGAACCAATATGCATATGTATACCGACCAGCGTTAACTGATATTGATTAATTTTTTCAATCGCTAATGGCAAATCACTAAACCAGATACCATGCTTACTATTTTCTCCACCGGTGTTGGTTTTTTGGCTATGACCATGGCCAAATCCTGGATTAATACGTAACCAAATAGGATGATGTCGTTTGGCTTTTCCCAATTGAACGAGCATGTCAATAGAGCCGACATTAACAGGAATATCTAACTCTATTACACGCTCAATAGTTTGCTTTTCAATGACATCTGCGGTGAATACAATTTCAGCTTGTTCTCTACCTGGGCGAAAACCTGCAACTAACGCCCTTTCGATTTCGCCTAATGATACAGCATCAACTTTCACGCCTTGTTGACGCATCAAACGTAAAATATGAATATTGGAGCACGCTTTTTGTGCAAAACGGATCACATCGAACGCAGCTAACTGCTTAATCGCCTATGTAATGACTTCACTATCATAGATCCAAATAGGAGTCCCGAATTGAGCGGGCAGTTTAATTAATTGTTCTGTCGTCAAATATCGACTTATGGTGGTTGCAAACGTTGTCATTGATAACCTTAATTTATTTTTTCATTTTTTTTATTATTAATAGAGAAAATAAGGATTAAAAATATCTATTTAGCTATAGTCTATTCATATAGGATATAGATAACAGCAGCGAGTTATGTAAATGAAAACTTTTTCCTGGCGTCATATAGAAATTTTTCGCGCGGTCATGACCACCAAAAACTTAACTGATGCAGCACAATTAGTTAGAACATCTCAGCCTACCGTCAGCCGTGAAATTAGTCGTCTAGAAAGTCTGTTACGATTTAAGTTATTTGATAGGATCAAAGGACGGCTAATGCCAACGGCTCAGGGATTAAGGTTATTCGCAGAAGTCGAACGTTCTTATTATGGATTAGAAAGGATCTATAATATGGCGGAAATTATCAGACAATTTAGAGACACGCAACTTTCAGTTGCCTGTTTACCGGTATTTAGTCAGTCGTTATTACCTAAAGCCTGTAAGCGGTTTCTACTCGATTACCCTGAAGTTAATTTTACCATTACCTCCCAAGAGTCACCTATATTAGAGGAATGGCTTTCGGCACAACATTATGATATCGGTTTGACAGAACATCGGCAGATACCCACCGGCACTTATGGTGATATTTTAACTAGCCTAAATGAAGTCGTTGTGTTACCTCGTATGCACCCACTGAGTAAAAAAAATATTTAACCGCTAAAGACTTTAATAATGTTGCTTTTATTAGTCTTTCAATAACGGATAGTTATCGACAAGCGATTGATACATTTTTTGCAGAACAACATATTAGCCGACGAATGATAATGGAAGTCCATAATGCTTCCTCTGTTTGTGCTATGGTAAGGGAAGGATTAGGTATATCAATCGTCAACCCATTTACCGTTATCGATTTTTTACAAGATGATCCTGATAGCCTTTGCATCAGACCTTTTATTAAACCCATTCCTTTCACTGTCAATTTAATTAAACCAATGCATCGGCCTTCCTCTGAACTTACCGAACGATTTATTCAATGCCTAAAAATTACGATTAAAGAATTTGAAACTCAGTTACTTACTGCCTTTAATTATTGATTATTTTTAATCTGATCCATTAACCAACTTAAGTTTATAGAATTCAATAATAATCTTAATATTACTAACTTATTTTTAATTAACACAATGATAATTAAAAATAATTAGATTATTTTTTGATTATTTAATAATCTGTCACGCAAGCCCTTGAAAGTATCAAACAACTTAAGCCAAAAGTCGTTATTCCCGGTCATTACCTTGAACCATCAGCAAAAGATATTACTACCGTTACTTTTACACAAAACTATTTGAAAAAACTAGAAAAAGCTTTAGCAAAAAGCAAAAATTCAACTGAAGTTATTGACATGATGCAACAAGCTTACCCAAATTTAAAGGAGCCTGCTAGTCTTGAATTAAGCGCCAAAGTATTGAAGGGCGAAATGAAATGGCCACAATAATTTCGCGAGGAAAAAATGTCACCAATAACCTTACACTATATCTTTGATCCTTTCTGTGGTTGGTGTTATGGCGCGTCTCCATTGATAGAAATTGCAGCTGGTCAGCCGAATATTAAACTACAACTTCATGGTGGTGGTATGCTGACAGGCCACAACCGAGTAAAAATAGACGATCAATGGCGTCAATTTTTGTTGGATACTAATAAGCAGATAGCCGGTATAACGGGGCAAACATTTGGAGATAATTATCACCAAATGTTACAACAAAATGATGTAATACTTGATTCATTACCACCGATAACAGCAATTATTACCGCTGATAAATTAGCAAATAAAGGTTTAGCAATGTTAAACGCCATCCAAACAGCGCACTATATTGATGGCCTTCGGGTTAGTGACGAAAACATTTTATTGCAATTAGCCCAGCAGATTGGACTAGACAAACAGTTATTTCAACAAACTTTTGCCATAAATAAAGATGAACCAACAAACAAGCATATCCAATCAAGTCGTACCTTATTACATCAAGTTGCTCGTTCCGGTTTTCCGACCCTAATTGCTCAGCATAATGAAAACCTGATGGTAATAAATTTAGATAAATATTTCACTCAACCACAACTATGGCAAAATTATCTGGAAAATTTATCGGCGGCTTCCTTGTCATAAAAATTATTTATGTTTTTCCATGGATGGAAAGAGGTTAACTGTTGTTTATTTAGCATAATAAATTTAAAACAATTAAAATGGAGCCTTTAGTAATTTAACGCAGCTTATTATTGTAAAGTTAAGCTGCGTTTAGTGATTATTTATTTACATTTATCAGTTAATTTAACCACTGCTGCTTTAGTAATATCCCGATTAATAGATGCAAATACTATCAAGCCTTTTGCACTTTCGTTATTTTTTAGCACTTTATTATGTAAATTCTCATTAATAGTATCTACCTTAAATTCTCTTGAACCTAAAAAAGCTTTAAAACAATATTTAGATAGATCAATATCTTTTTCAGACGCATTTACCACCGTAACATCAAATGTTTTTGTGTAATAGGATTTTTTTGCCGAAGAGATACTACCGTCTTCTTTTTGGCTGGCAAATACCGTAATACCATCTGGCACAGATGCCATAATTGAAAATGAACAACAGAGAAGAAAAGATAATAACAAACTTGCTTTTTTCATTTTAACTTTCCTCATATTTCATCTAACGAGTTAAAAGCACATAAAAATTAATAAAGTCTCTTTTCAATAAAAAATACTAGTCTAAGTTTAACAAAGTTACCCATAGCCCCAAATATCGACATGCTAACTTGTTAGAGAATAATTTTTATGAGCCAATCTTCTTTAAAATATTTAATCAACATTAAACTAATACCTGCACTAGCTAATGCAGGGCCAAAAGCAATTTTATCTGGTTTATAGCGTATCTTAATCCATAAAAGAATATAATTAAGTAAGCCAAGACAAGCAGATAATAGCATTAAATAAGGTAAAATATATACCCCTAACCAAGCCCCATAAGCCGCCACAAGTTTAATATCTCCTTGTGCTAATCCTCTACGCTTAATAGCTAATTTAAAAAAACCATAAATAAACCATAAATAAACCAAAATATTAAATAGCTAACCAAGGCACCATAAATAGCCAATAACAACTGTTCATTAGATTGCATGGCATGAAAAAGCAACGCTAACACAAGTAATGGATAGACTAATAAATCTGGCAAATAACCTGTCTGATGATCAATAAACCCAAGTAATACGCTAAACCAAACGAAAAAAAGTAAAATCACTATATGGCTAAGATCTGTGATCAGCAAAAATATGATAGTGAAAGGAATAAAAAGAGTAATAAAAAGGAGATATCTACTAGGTGAGTCATGCGATCTATAATTAAATAGATAAAGGGGTAAATAACTAACTAATAAATGGCTTAATGGTAATAAAATAATTGTTATAACAAATGCTTGAATCAACAGCCAATACGAAAAAGTGGTGAGCCATGTTGCCATCTTCAAATTCCTTTTTGAAAAAACCGCATTATTCACTCAGCATTCTTTTCCAATATCCATAAATAAAAAAACAATGCTTTATAACAGTTCTACAATAAATATTAACAATAATCCGGTTGTAAGCGAATTTTTGCGAATTTGTACACAAAATAAAAAAGGAAAATCAATAGCTAGCGAGACAGCTTGCTAGTTTATTTTCCCATCTTTATTATAGGCACAATATTTTGCTAGCATCGAGTTTATAAGGAAGCATGGCTATGCGCGTTCCTCGGATCTATCATCCTGAACTATTAGAATCAGGCGCAATAATACGATTAAGCGATAATGCCACTAACCACGTTAGTCGAGTTCTACGTATGAGTGTAGGACAAAATATTGAGTTATTTGATGGCAGTAATTCTATTTTCATAGGGCAAATACTTGAGATTAATAAAAAGTCAGTTAAAGTCCAGCTCGGGATGGCGACAATTGCAAACAGAGAATCCCCTTTAGATCTCCATCTTGGACAAGTTATTTCTCGTGGGGAAAAAATGGAATTCACTATTCAAAAATCAGTAGAACTGGGCGTCAATATCATTACTCCACTTATTTCTGAACGCTGTAATGTTAAATTAGAGCCTGGGCGACTCAGTAAAAAGCTACAACAATGGCAGAATATTGCCATTTCTGCTTGCGAACAATGTGGACGTAACAAAATCCCCTTAATTCGTCCAGTTATGCCTCTTGAAGCTTGGTGCACAGAAAAAGATGATGCATTAAAAATTAATCTCCATCCTAAAGCCCAATCAAGTATTAATACACTGCCCTCAGCGGTAAATAAAATTAGGTTACTCATTGGCCCAGAAGGTGGGCTTTCGCCAGATGAAATCATAATGACAACTAACTACCAATTTACTAATATCCTACTTGGGCCTCGGATATTAAGAACAGAAACCACTGCGTTAACTGCAATCACAGCATTACAAGTTCGCTTCGGCGATCTTGGTTAAGGAGACAAAATGTTCAAATTAGGTATTGTGATGGATCCCATCTCAACCATAAAAATTAAAAAAGATAGTAGTTTCGCTATGCTATTAGAAGCACAACGCCGTGGATATGAAATTCACTATATGGAAATGGACGATCTCTATTTATTACAAGGTGAAGCTTACGGACATACCAGACAACTGATCAACATCAAACAAGATACTGCACAATGGTATCAATTTGGTACTGAACAAGATATTGCTTTGAAAAATTTTGATGTTATTTTAATGCGTAAAGATCCTCCCTTTGATACTGAATATATTTATGCCACTTATATTCTTGAAAGGGCAGAACATGCGGGTACTCTAATTGTCAATAAACCTCAAAGCCTGCGGGATTGTAACGAAAAATTATTTACCGCCTGGTTTCCTCAATTAACACCTGATACGTTAGTAACCCGAAATAATAAAAAACTGCGAGAATTTCATCAAAAACATGATGATGTCATCTTTAAACCTCTAGATGGAATGGGTGGCGCATCGATTTTCCGTTTAAAGAAAGATGATCCTAATGCCAGTGTCATTATTGAAACATTAACTCAACATGGCCAGCGCTTCTGTATGGCTCAGGATTACTTACCTGCTATCAAGCAAGGTGATAAACGGGTGTTGGTTGTCGATGGTGAACCAGTTCCTTATTGCTTAGCTCGTATTCCTGCTCAAGGTGAAACGCGCGGAAATTTAGCGGCAGGAGGATATGGTGAAGCAAGACCATTGACAGAAAGTGATTGGAAAATTGCCAGAACGGTCGCACCTATATTAAAGGAAAAAGGATTAATTTTCGTTGGCTTAGATATTATTGGTGATCGCTTAACCGAAATTAATGTTACCAGTCCTACCTGTATACGTGAAATTGAAGCAGCATTTTCGGCTATATCAATTACAGGTATGTTATTTGATGCAATAGAAAAACGACTGGCTGCAAAAACAGTAAATTAACCACAGCTAACACTACAGTTAACTGAATAATAAGATAGGATACTATAAATGTTTTCTATTGTTATAAAATATTAATATCTTACAGTCAGCCGAAAATAAAATTTAAACAATCGCGAATGTGTTTCATTAATTATTTTTTAACTTTTAATTCAGGTATATTTTATTGATAATTCAGGAAAATAAGTTTAATAATATGAATTTACAAAACCACTTTCTCATTGCCATGCCAACGTTATTAGATCCGTATTTTCAAAAGTCGGTGGTTTATATCTGTGAACATAATGAAAAAGGTGCTATGGGTCTCGTTATCAATAGACAAATCGAACAAATTTCAATCAATAGCATATTAAAAAATTTAAACATTAAAACGACAGAATACGATCATATAACTGAATTAAGTCAACCGGTTTTTTCTGGTGGCCCGATCGCAGAAGCTCATGGTTTTATTCTACATTCGCCACAAAATAGTTTTAGTTCTACCTTAAAGCTTTCTGATGAAATTATGATCACAACGTCAAAAGACATTCTCGAAACTTTAGGCACTACCAAACAACCAGAAAAAACACTTATTGCCTTGGGATATTCAAGCTGGGAACAAGGGCAACTGGAAAAGGAGATAATGGAAAATAGTTGGCTAACCGCCAAAGCAAATAGCAATATCATTTTTCATACCCCCATTTCTGAACGTTGGCGTGAAGCCGCTGCTTTAATTGGGATTGATATCTTTAATATTTCAAATCAAGCGGGTCATGCATAATGGCAAACAGAACAATTATTGCTTTTGATTTCGGTACACTGAGTATAGGTATCGCCATTGGGCAGGAAATTACAGCAACTGCACGCCCTTTAACTGCAATAAAAGCAAAAGATGGTAAGCCCAACTGGTTAGACATTGAAAAAATAATACAAGAGTGGCAACCTGAACTGGCTATCGTTGGACTTCCTCTCAATATGGACGGAACAGAGCAGCCAATAAGTAATCAAGCCCGTAAATTTGCTAACCGTCTGCATGGGCGCTTTGGTATCCAAGTTACATTACACGATGAACGCTTAACAACAATAGAAGCGCGAGCACAACTATTTAATCAGGGTGGCTATCGGGCGTTAAATAAAAGTAAGATTGATTCCATTTCTGCTGTCATTATTTTAGAAAGTTGGTTTGAACAACATGCTTAATCAGCATAATTACAATAAACTGTCACGCACAGCCGTGACAATGAGATTATATTTTTATCCTATTTCATTTTCATTTAGCATCCAAATTTTATGAATACAATCCAACAAAATCTGGTTAATGTCAAAAATCGCATTATACAAGCGGCCAAAAAATATCATCGAGAGCCCGAAGGTATTACTCTGCTGGCCGTCAGTAAAACTAAATCTTGTGATGCAATTCAAGAGGCTATCGATGCGGGACAATACCAGTTTGGCGAAAATTATCTGCAAGAAGGGATAGAAAAAATCGCCTATTTTAGTAACAAACAGGATTTAATATGGCATTTTATCGGCGCGCTACAATCCAATAAAAGTCGATTAGTAGCAGAGCATTTTGATTGGTGTCATACTATTGATAGATTAAAAATAGCACAACGATTAAATAATCAGCGTCCGATAAATAAAGCGCCACTAAACGTGCTAATCCAAATTAATATCAGTAATGAAATAAGTAAATCAGGTATCACACCAGCAGAGTTAGATAAATTAGCGGCTGAAATTGTATTATTACCAAACCTAAAATTACGTGGTTTAATGGCAATTCCAGCGCCAAATAATGAGCTTAGCCAACAGATGTCAATTTTTCGTAGCATGGAAAATTTATTCAATCGGTTAAAAAAACAATATCCAGATATTGATACACTTTCAATGGGCATGACCGCAGATCTTGATATTGCAATTGCTTGTGGTTCAACATTAGTCAGAATTGGCACAGCTATTTTTGGTTCCCGATAATGAATCAATTTGAAAATCAAGGCAATCAATAAAAGGAGCAATATAATGCAACAGCGAAAAATTACCTTTATCGGCGCTGGGAATATGGCTCACGCGATTATTGCCGGATTAATTTCAGCTGGCTATCCGGCAAATAACATCACAGTCTGCTCCCCCACCAGCAAAAATCGCGATCAACTGGTAAAAAAATATGGTATACACGGAAAAAGCGATAACAGTGATGCAAGCAAACATGCAGATGTTATTATGCTTGCTGTTAAGCCCCAGATTATGGAAACTGTTTGTCAACCACTAAAAGAACAGGTTAATTTTGCCAATAAACTGGTTTTGACAATTGCCGCTGGAATTCCGGTGAAACGTTATCAACAATATCTCGCGCCTAACATAAGTCTGGTGCGTGTTATGCCTAACACGCCATCTCTAATAGGCCAAGGTGTTAGTGGTTTGTATGCCATGGATTCAGTATCAGAGAATGATAAAACTTTTGCCACAGAACTAATGGCAAGTGTTGGCAAAGTTTTCTGGCTGACTAACGAAGCCGCAATTAATGATATTATTGCCGTTACTGGTAGTGCACCTGCTTACTTTTTCCTATTTATGGAATTAATGCAACAGGAGGCTGAACGACTTGGTTTTGATAGTAAAACAGCAAGAGAGCTGGTTTTATATACCGCCCAAGGTTCTGCTGCTCTGGCGGCAAGCAAATCAGATCTCTCTTTTGCGACACTAAGAGAACAAGTGACTTCGAAAAGCGGCACTACGGCTAAAGCCTTAGAGCAGTTTTATCAAGCTAATTTATCTCAAATTGTCACCAACGCAATGCGTGCTGCAATCCGCCGCGCTGAAGAAATGGAAAAACAATATTGATTTATCAGGATAATTAAATGCAATTTTTAACTTTTATCGTACCAACCATTATTCAACTATACATTATTATTTTATTGCTACGAGTTTGGATGCAATGGGTCAGAGCGGATTTCTATAATCCATTTTCCCAATTTGTGGTCAAAACAACTCAACCAATTGTAGGGCCCTTACGGCGCTTTATTCCTGCCATTGGAGCTATTGATACCGCAACTTTATTGGTCGCTTATATTCTTACCATAGCCAATATTCTTTTTGTCATGTGGGCAACGAACACGCTCGCTTTAATCAGCATAGCGCTATTACCTATTAGCTTTATTCAATTATTAACTTATGCCGGCAAGTTAGTTTTTTGGCTGATCTTAATTCGAGCTATTCTTAGTTGGATAAGCCAAGGTCGTAATCCTATTGATTATATGCTTATGCAATTAACTGAACCTTTAATGTCACCTATTCGTCGTATTATCCCTGCTATGGGCGGGTTAGATTTCTCAGCCATGATTGTAATGCTGATTTTGATTGCTTTAAATTATCTGCGCCTGGATATTCTGCTATTCATTGATCCGACTATTACCAGCATACTCTATTCAGTTGGCTATTTAATGTAAAGGTGAGCAAATTTCATGCATAAAGTGGTATTAGCAACGGGTAATGCCGGCAAGGTAAGTGAATTCGCTGAACTGTTAAAAGAGTGTAACTTAAATATTATTGCCCAAACTGAGTTAGCTATTAGTGCAATTGAAGAAACTGGGCTAACTTTTGTTGAAAATGCGATATTAAAAGCACGCCATGCGGCAAAAGCCTCTGGTTTCGCGGCCATTGCCGATGATTCAGGCCTTTCGGTTAATGCGTTAAAAGGTGCACCGGGGATCTATTCAGCTCGCTTTGCCGGTGAAAATGCATCTGACGAAGAAAATTTGCACAAACTATTATCCATCATGAAAGATATTCCGGACAACCAACGCCAAGCTCAATTCCATTGTATACTCGTTTATCTGCGCCATTTTGCCGACCCAACACCGATTATATGTCACGGTATATGGCAAGGTGTGCTAACCCATGAACCTAAAGGTAGCAACGGTTTTGGTTATGATCCGATTTTTTATGACAGCAAACTAAAACTTACCGCAGCTCAATTAACCAAAGTGCAAAAAAATGCAGTATCGCATCGTGGGCAAGCATTAAAAATGTTATTAGGATCTTAAACTAATGCTTAAATTACCGCCATTGAGTCTATATGTGCATATTCCCTGGTGCGTGCAAAAATGCCCTTATTGTGATTTTAATTCACATGCACTAAAAGGTGAGTTGCCCCAACAAGAATATGTCACACATCTACTAACCGATCTTCAAGCTGACCTTGCACTGATAAATGGTCGTCAAGTTAAGAGTATTTTTATTGGTGGCGGTACACCCAGTCTTCTCGACGCTAAGGCAATGCAATCTTTGCTTGATGGTATACGTCAAAGATTATCGCTGGCAGCTGATGCCGAAATCACCATGGAGGCAAATCCTGGTACCGTTGAGGCTGAACGTTTTAGCCAATATCAACAGGCTGGCATTAATCGGATTTCTATTGGAGTGCAAAGTTTTGCTGCCGATAAACTCACAAGATTAGGCAGAATACATGGCCCCGAAGAAGCTATCCAAGCCGCTTGTCTGGCTTCAGCATTAAATTTACGTAGTTTTAATCTTGATCTAATGCATGGTTTACCTGATCAGTCACTTGAACAGGCACTTTCTGATCTGCAACAAGCAATTGATTTATCTCCGCCCCACATTTCTTGGTATCAATTAACGATTGAACCGAATACCCATTTTGGCTCCTGCCCGCCAGTATTACCTAATGATGATGCGCTGTGGGAGATTTTTTCAGAAGGACATCAGCTACTTAATAAAGCCGGATATCAACAATATGAAATATCTGGTTATGCCAAGCCTGGCTATCAGTGTCAGCACAATTTAAATTGTTGGCGTTTTGGCGATTATCTAGGAATTGGCTGTGGCGCACACGGAAAAATCTCTTTTGCCGATGGTCGTATTTTGCGAACAATGAAAACGAAACATCCCCGTGGCTATCTATCGGGGAACTATCTCTATCAGCAAAAGGAAGTAAACCAACCAGATAGGCCTTTTGAATTCTTTATGAATCGTTTTCGTTTGCTTGAGGCAGTACCAAGACAGGATTTTATTGATTACACCGGTTTAGCGGAAAATGTCATTCGTCGTCAACTTGATAACGCGCTGGAGCAAGGTTATATCACAGAAACAAAATTGAGCTGGCAGATCACCGAACAAGGCAAATTATTTCTTAATTCTTTGTTAACACTATTTTTATAAAGCCATTTACATCCCATTTAGGGTGGGATGTAAATGACGATATATTATTCTACTTTTCTAATCAACTATACTCTTTTATCTACTATAGTATTTCTATGCTTACCATCTGCATCATCGATATCAGGTTGAGGAATGCCAAATAATTTACCTAATGTCGTATCACCAATAACCTGTTCATTTAGTGATTGAATAGTTTCCGCACTGATAAGAGGACTTTTATTTTCAATTAGAACCTTAATGGGATCATACCTACCATTCGGCCAATCAATGGGATTACCCTTTGTCAGACTCTGAATGAAAATATCAATATGAGGAGCTACTGCATACTTTAGCATGGTATTTTGCCCTGTACGATTATTACCTTGTAAGCACAATTCTCTCAAATTGTGATAATTTCCACTTTGCAATGCATTCTTTAAAAGAGCACCTCTAAATTCACCGTGTAAATTATCTCTATTAGAAAATTCTAAACTTCCCTCTTTGAAGCGGGCAATAAATTTTGCTGAATCAGCAACTTCTTCGATTGCACAAAAATTTTTATGGCTATACTTCGGGTTGCCTAGGTCTTTTTCAAGCTGCTGGCGTATTTTTTCATTATCACTCATACATTGGATACTAGCCCTGATATAGTCATCATTACTATCATTTCCACTACCAAAAATATCAGGGTTATCAGATATATATTGGCGAAAAGCCATGCCTGTCATAACTGCACAAAAAGCTCCATAAGAGGTGGTTGGACTATCAACTATCTCATTAGCTTGATATACAGTATGTTCTGCGATCTGTAATCGATAATTCCATTTACCATATACATTAGGTGGATCAGCATCAATGGTAAAATCTTTTTTGTGTTCAGGTTTGGCTAAATCAATCAATCGTTCAAATTTCAGTAGTTGTTTATTTGGTGAAGTATCATGGCATACCGGCTGATTAATATGATCAAATAATATTTCTATTGCTTGCCGCTTCACGCCACCGTGAAAAAAGTCTTTAATCCGATCCCATAACCCCATATTTTGCGCTTCAGCCAATGTTTCTGCATTCATAACGCGATTAAGTCGACTTTCACTAAAGTTATAATTGTAATTATTGCCTAAATTCAATATGGTAGACATGCATTGTACTCCTATCAAAAACAAATTTTTTAGTAATTTATTTCATATAACAGGTTTTCTTGTTAAGTTTTATACTTAATATTCTATTTTTGTTGAAAGCAATCACTAGCAAAACCGTTTATTTAACGATAAGCATTATTATGCCTACAAACTATACTAATTTTTAGGATTGCTATATCGGGTATTACACTGATTTTTGTCACTTTCATATCCCAAGTACAGCGACATTTATTTTGTCAGGCTAAATTTAGCTAAAATAAAAAATGGGAATATTGAGCTTAACCTGACTAATATCTGCAACAATAACAGATAAAAACCAGATTAAACTTTATTGATTGGATAAATCCCGATCAAATTAAACGCTTAATTTAGTAATAACTTGGTTAAATTGCACGCTTAAAATAAAATATGTGATAGTTTAAAAAATTATTTCAACTTATTTAATAGATCAATACGAAGCTGCTCCATATGGGCAATTTTATGACAAACCTGTTGACCAAACTGGCGAAAATTATCTTCCTGCTTTTTCCATTCTAATTCTAAATCCTGCTGTAGTCCGCTTAGTCCGCCCAGCAAATTTTGCAGCGACTGGTTTGCATCACCACCCGTCAATAATTGTTTACGCCCCATTTCATTAATACTATCTTGCAATATTCCACCTAAACTTTCATTGAGTAAAATACGGCTGTCAGCTTCAATCGTTTTTAACTGCTGATGATGAAAGATCAGGATATCGGCGCGTTGTTCAATAACTTTATCAATCTGCTTATCCAAATTTTGTTTTAGTGTATTTAAGCGATTTCTCACTTGACTGTCTTGTCCCATTACCCGAATAACCAGATTATCGAGTATTTGCTTAGCTTCAACTAATTTCTGCTCAGTATGCTGTTTGATCCATGGTAAATCTGCACGAACCACGCTTTGATAAGCAACAGCTTGTTCTCTTTGCATCGGGGTTAACGGCAATACTTTATTATTAAAAGTAACTTCACCATCAGGTGTGATCTGCAAATTCCCACTGGCACCTTTTACTTGTATCTGCTGTTTGGTAATAATAATGTCATCTTTAAGATTTACAGAACATTGATGATCCTTCGCTACAACAAAAGTTGCCATCAATAATGTGCAAACAATTAGTATAATACGTAACATATTTTCTCCTTTAACCCACAGCTTTGTATTGCCATATACTAAAAAACGGAGCGACCTATTCGTTGCGATAATAATTCTAAGGCAGCGCAACCTGCCAAAGAGTTCCCTGATTTATTCAATTCAGGTGACCATACCGCTACTGTAAAAGCATTAGGCACAACACAAATGATGCCACCGCCAACACCTGATTTACCCGGCATTCCAATACGAAAAGCAAATTCACCAGAACCATCATACATCCCACAAGTCATCATCAAGGCATTAATTTGTCGGGCTTGAATTGGTGTGATGATCTGATCATTATTTAATAATCGTCCATTGTTGGCTAAATAATTAAAACATTGAGCCAATTCCACACAATTCATACTTAGCGAACAATAATGAAAATAAGTTTCTAATACAGCTAAAACATCGCTCTTGAAATTACCAAAAGATTTCATTAAATAGGCAATTGCTGCATTGCGACTTGCATGTTCCATTTCCGATTTCGCAACTTGGTTATCATAACTAATATCCGTTTGACCGGTAAGAGAACGAACAAACTCCAGCATTCGTTGCTTAGGTGGCTAAACCGAAACTGCAACATATCAGTAATAATAATAGCCCCGGCATTAATAAAAGGATTCCGCGGTATCCCCTTTTCCATTTCTAATTGTACCAATGAATTAAAGGGTAATCCTGACGGCTCTTTACCAACCCGACACCAAATTTCATCTTCCCGGTAACGGGTCATCGCTAAGGTAAGACCAAGTACTTTAGAAATTGACTGAATAGAAAAACGCTCATATGCATCACCGGCTGAAAATATCTCTCCTTCGACAGTACAAACAGCCATTGCCAAATGATGATTCGGCACTTCTGCTAACGCTGGGATATAATTTGCTACTTTTCCTTGTCCAATCAGAGCACGGACCTGTTGTAAAATATCTATGAGTAATGTATTAGAAAGCGTTGTGTTTAAAGTTTTCATATCTTAATACTATCCGATATTATTTTTATTTCCTATAAATTATCATGATAAAAATATAATCTATTTATTAGAATAATTTTTATCTATTTCCTATTTATGCTTAAAATTCATTCAATTGATGATTAAAAAATTTAATTAATTTCAAAACTCATAATTATCAAGTACCTATTATACAGCTAAATATCACTTAGTTAAGTTAATGACAAAAAAATCTAGCATTCACTATAATATAAAAAACATAATAAAATTTTAACTTATTATATAAAACATAACCACCCAACATTAAACATCAGTAAAATTAATTAATATATTTAAACAGTTTAATGAATACAATATAAAAATGGATAGCTAGTTAAATACTAATTTAATATTTGTTTTAGCAAATATTATAAGCATGCTACTATTAGCTATTTGAAAAATATATTAATATTTTTTATGTTTGTATAATAAATGGAATGGCAGACAACCAGTTTGATTGATATAAAGCTATTAAAAATATATTGTTGTAATAAAAAACAATATTTATTACTTAAAATTGAAATATTAGAATAATAATTTATTCTTTTTACTCAATCAGTTAATATGAATTTAATTTTCTCTTTATTTAGTATGAAAAATAAGACAGCATATTATTTGCCAATTTGCTGATTAACCATCTTCAATTAAAAGATATAAAAACTAAATTTAAAATTGTTATAAAATACATTTATT
Source organism: Arsenophonus endosymbiont of Crataerina pallida (assembly GCF_964020125.1). Taxonomy (NCBI): domain Bacteria; kingdom Pseudomonadati; phylum Pseudomonadota; class Gammaproteobacteria; order Enterobacterales; family Morganellaceae; genus Arsenophonus; species Arsenophonus endosymbiont of Crataerina pallida. Next base: position 3,144,641 of record NZ_OZ026540.1, read on the forward strand.
TTTCTTTAATTATTATTAACTAAAAATACAGTTTTTATAGTAAAAAAATCTATTGATAGACTTATTTACACCAAAAAAGTAATCTTTAAATATCGATTAAAAAATCCCTTATATCGATTTTTCATTTAGACAAATTAAAGCATGCCAAAAACACTTAGTCACAATAATCTGTCTAATAACATTTAAAGCTGATTAATCCCACCAAATATCAAATAATTCAGAAGTAACCACCTTTTTCATTCCGTGATTTTTTAACCATTCGTCTACTAATTTACGATGCTCTTCTGTACATTTGCCAGTTTTCTCCATACAGATCAATCCTTCCCAATCTAAATAACCACTGGCGTCCATCGCTAAACCATTAGGTTGAATAAGCTCTATAATAAAGGTATCAACCATACTATCAATCTTATCAACGGGCGTTTTAGCGGGAAAAGACCAATTTACTGAGAAACCAACCTCTTGAAATTCGTCTATATGTAGTTTTTTACGTAAACGACGGCTACGCTGTTTAGACATTATTTTATCCTCTCAAACATAAGATCAAATACTCCATGGCCTAACTGCTGGCCACGCTTTTCAAATTTAGTCACCGGTCGCGTAGCGGGTCGCTGAACATAATCGCCTGCTGCTGACAAATTTCGATAATCACTAATTTCACGCATTACATTTAACATATGCTCGGCATAAGGCTGCCAATCGGTTGCCATATGAAATATACCACCTAATTCCAATTTATGTAAAACAAGCTTAGCAAAGGACTGCTGCACAATTCGGCGCTTATTATGCCTTACTTTATGCCAGGGATCAGGGAAAAAAAGTTGCACCATATTTAACGAATCATCTGGCAACATTTTCTCCAATACTTCAATTGCGTCATGACACATAACCCGTAAATTACTCAGATTGGCTTCTTTCGCCGCTGCCAAACAAGCACCAATTCCCGGTGTATGAACTTCAATACCGAGAAAATTTTTAGCCGGATTTTGTTCGGCCATGGCAACTAATGATGCCCCCATACCAAAACCAATTTCTAGGATCACCGGCGCATTATTACCAAATAGTGAATCAAATAATAGAGGCTCGCCGGTAAAATCTACCCCCATCTTAGGCCATAACATTTGCAGTGCATTTTCCTGACGAGGAGTTAATCTCCCCTGACGGCGGACAAAGCTACGAACACGACGTATTACTTTGCCCTCTTCATTAACTTCTGGAGTAATAACATTTTTCATCATAAGTATTGAGATTATTTTTACCAATTAATACTATTCATAATAGAGATAATTATATTATGAGCAGTTGAATATGAAAATGGCAGGTAAAAAGCATTACTCTATTGACGGAATAAAAAGCTTCATCAAAGCTAATATTTGGCTAAAGAGTAAATATTTATTCCTTGCGGAAAAAACAACTAGCAATGATACCATCGCTCATATCAAAAGCTACTTTTTATAAAACTGTTTAGGGTAAAGACTTTTTATATGGATACACTGCAATTTTCGCAAGCTGTACTTAACTGGTATCATCGTTATGGGCGCAAAACACTTCCCTGGCAACGAGAAAAATCCTCCTATCACGTCTGGTTATCTGAAGTAATGTTGCAGCAAACACAGGTCGCTACCGTGATCCCCTATTTTGAGAAATTTATTAGCCATTTCCCTGACATCATATCTTTAGCCAATGCCCCGCAAGATGAAATCTTACACCTATGGACAGGCCTCGGTTACTATGCCAGAGCCCGCAATTTGCATAAAGCAGCACAACAAATTGTAGCTAAATATGATGGCCATTTCCCCAATAAATTCGAACAAGTTATTTCACTTCCAGGCATCGGACGCTCCACTGCTGGCGCTATTTTATCGTTATCCCAAAACCAACATTTGCCTATCCTGGATGGTAATGTAAAACGCGTGCTTACTCGTTATTATGGAATTGATGGTTGGCCCGGTAAAAAAGAAGTTGAAAACCAACTATGGGCTATCAGTACTCTGTTAACTCCTGCTAATGATGCTCAATATTTTAATCAGGCGATGATGGATATCGGTGCTATGATCTGTAGTCGTAGTAAACCTAAATGCGAACTCTGCCCGTTACAAAAAGGTTGCTATGCTTTTATGAACCACAGCTGGCAAAATTTTCCAGCCAAAAAACCTAAACAGCAAATTCCCACCAAATGTGGCTGGTTTTTGATTCTACAATATGAAAATTCAATTTGGCTGGAAAAGCGTCCTCCTTCTGGTATTTGGGGAGGCTTATATATTTTTCCACAATTTGATACGCTTGATGCACTAAACGAGTGGCTTAATAATTCCGGTATTGTATATAACAAAATTGAGCAATTAATTACATTTCGTCATACCTTTAGCCACTTTCATTTAGATGTTATACCTATTTATGTCACTATTAATCAGTTTTCTGCTTGTATGGATGAAACACAAGGACTTTGGTATAACTTACAGCAAGATATAAAAATTGGCTTAGCAGCACCGGTTGAAAACTTACTTAAACAATTTAGATATTAACTTTACCGTTCTGAGGATCCACTTAATGAGTAGAACTATTTTTTGTACTTTTTTACAACGTGAAGCTGAAGGTTTGGATTTTCAGCTTTATCCTGGTGAAATAGGTAAGCGGATTTTTAATCAAATATCTAAAGAAGCCTGGGGACAATGGATGAGCAAACAAACCATGCTGATCAATGAAAAAAAACTTAGCACGATGAATCCTGAAGACCGAAAGCTATTAGAGCAAGAGATGGTAAAATTTCTGTTTGAGGGGCAAGAAATTCATATTGAAGGCTATACCCCGCCTGAAAAATAATTGTTAACCCCATCAGAATTTTTTCCATTCTGATGGTTTTTTATCTGACAAACTGTGAATGATATGAAAAAGCTGCTGCTCCCTCTGATCATTGTCCAACTTTTGCTGGCTTGCTCCAGTAAAAAAGAGTTCTCATTTCATCCTGAATACATCAAAGATACCAATGGATTTGATATTTTAGTTCAGCAATTTGCTCACAATATTGAGAATATTTGGGGAATTCAGGAAGTGCTGATTGCTGGGCCAAAAGATTATGTCAAATATACCGATCAATACCAAACCCGTAGCCATATTAATTTTGACAGCGGCAGCATCACAATTGAAACCATCGCTGGCGTAGAGCCAAAGGAATACTTAAAAAAAGCCATTGTTACTACGCTATTGATGGGCGATGATCCAGGCTCCATTGATCTCTACTCTGATATTAATAATATTGCTATCAGTAAAGAGCCATTTTTATATGGACAAGTACTTGATCATGCGAATCAACCGATCCGCTGGGAATGGCGAGCAACAAAATTTGCCGACTATCTATTAGAAAATAAATTACAGCGACGTCAGTCAGGATTGCACGTCATCTGGTCAATTACTATCCAATTAGTGCCAAATCACCTGGATAAACGTGCTCATAAGTATTTACCATATATCCGCCAGGCAGCGGCAAAATATGGCGTTGATCAATCGTTGATCTTGGCAATTATGCAAATAGAGTCTAGTTTTAATCCTTACGCAGTCAGTCGCTCTGATGCTTTAGGTTTAATGCAAATTATGCCAAACACTGCTGGCAAAGACGTTTTTCGTGCCCAAGGAAAATCAGGCATACCAAGTCGCAATTATTTATTTGATCCTGCCAATAATATTGATCTGGGAACCGCCTATTTATCATTGCTACAAAACACTTATTTAGGTGAAATCACTAATGCTACCTCGCGCCGCTATGCGATCATCACTGCCTATAATGGTGGAGCCGGTAGTGTATTAAGAGTATTCCATAACGATAAAAAGCTGGCAGCACAGATTATTAACCAAATGCCACCCGGTGATGTTTACCAAGCATTAGTGACTAAACATCCGGCTGCGCAATCACGTAATTATCTGATTAAAGTAAATAATGCGCAGAAAAATTATCGTTAACAGCCTTTTTACTTAGTTAAGTCGGTACCCTTATAATAAAGGGTGCCATTTCTAATCGGCAAAAAAGCTTCGAACACTTTTTATATACCAGTTGTTAAATTGTTGAAAAAACAAGCATAAGAAAGCTTATTGCAATAATTTTAATTGACGAAAATATCATAATCAGGTTTAATACGCCCTGTTGCCCGGATAGCTCAGTCGGTAGAGCAGAGGATTGAAAATCCTCGTGTCGGTGGTTTGATTCCGCCTCCGGGCACCACCTCTGCTTTTTATCATCGCAACTAGCTAAAAAACTAGCTGCCACTGCTAGCAATATCCAAGCTTTATATTCATGATATATCCTTAACGATCCACTCTAGCAACTACCTGATTGCCGTCACGGATTTCAGCTTAATGCAAGGGCCGGACGCTAATTTTAGTGATCCCTAGTTCTGTCAGTGTCTTAAGCTATTGTGCATCAACTTTTGCATCGCAAGCCCGTAACTGAGTAACTGATTTCAGATAGGATATCAATCATGCCATCTTTATTGCTATCTTCACGGCCCAATGCGTCAAACCATCGTTAAATATTTTTTCGCCAGCCGCGTCGTTAGCACCTTTAAACACGAAACGATTGTGTTGTAATAAATTCGGACATTTTGCTAAAGCAATACATTGAGCTTATATGCAACATCTTGATATAAAACAAAAATTAAGCTTGAATAGACCACAGGCAGTTAGGTTTGGTGGTTAAATAACGAAAGGAGGGAGGTTTTACACAGTGATTGAGGAAGCCTATATCCATTATGCAATATCAATCTTTACGGAAAAGCGATGATCCGAAAGCGAGCCACGAAGGCTTAAGGCGCTGGCCAGATAATGCCCTGATGGTAGAACGATTTTTGGGCAACTTAAAGCATGATTGATTGTGCTAATCGAGAAGAAATGAAACAAAACTTATTGGATTACCTTGGTTACTACAACTGAATAAGATCAAACGACAAATAACCAATTATCGCCTGTTGAGTATGAGAATGGTTAGCGTTTAGTCCGGTGCTTACATTCATTATTTAAAACTAAATATATAAATATGATTGTGCAGCTATAAGAACATTATCTTAGCTGTAAATAAAATTGTCATTAAAATGAAGGGAAATAATACTAAATAAAAATTAATATTAAATTACAACAAAATTTTTTAAATTAATATAAATGACAATTTTAATTCCTTACTCAATATTATTCAAAATAGATTTTCTATTTTAATAATCATGTCGAAAGAGCAAATAAAAATCTACATACTGATATATAAAGTTTCAGTATTATTTAATGCTCGAAATAAAATCTAAGTAATCATTCGCTAATTTATCATAACGCCTATTATTAATTATCCATTGTCTTCCTTTTAAACCGATTCTATTTACCTCATTTTTACCTAATTTTTTTATTTCGATTAATTTATTAACTAATGCCTCAACATTATCAGGCGGAATAAAATAACCACATTCAGACTCATTTATCATAGAAGGATAACCGCTATATGATGCGACAATAAGCTTTCCTGATAACATATAATCAACAACTTTATTAAGTGATTGCCCATATTTCCATACTTTAGAATCAAAAGTAGAAAAATAAACAACATCCGCTTTTTCAAGTACTGAGCGAACCATTTTCCTTGGTACTTTCGGCGCAAAAACGATATTATCAAGATGACTAAATCTTTCCATATACATTTGCTTTAAAGCACCATCACCGACAAGAATAAATCTAATCGATTTGTCCTGATTAACCATCTCGGCGGCCGCTTTAAAGAAAACATCTAAAGCATTAGTAATACCTATTGTTCCTGCATGAACAACATTAAAATAACTTTCGTCAAAATAGTGATTAATATAATCATCACTAATTTTACAGGTGTTATTCAATATGGATTCATCAAAACCAATCGGTATACATTTAACCAAAGGCTTGTACCCCACAATGTTCTCAACATGTTCAATAAGATTTGGCATCATACCGACAATTGCATCTGAATATCGATATCCTATGTATTCAATTAGGGACAAGAATTGGACAAAAGGATTATATTTACTAAAGTTTCCCTCTTCAACAATCGTTAATGGCCATATATCTCTAATTTCAAAAATCAGTTTACATTTGTATTTCTTTTTCAAGAATAATCCATTGATTATAGTTAACAAAGATAAACTAGAAACAATAATTACATCCGGTTTTTTTAACTTTTTTTTATTAAGAAATAATAAATTTAATTCAAAATGAAACCAACTAATAATTCTTAAGAATGATTTAGGTACTTTATATTTAATAGTTTTCAACCAATAAATAGAAAGTTGATCATAAGTATCTATCTTCAAACGTTCTTTTAACTTATAAGGAATATCGGAAAAAATATTTGAGTCAGAAGTTATTACCGTAACATTATGACCTTTTTTTGCCATTTCATTTACTAAAAACCAATCTCTACCACCTAAAGAATTTTCAGTTTTTGGTGAAAAATACTTAGTTATATACCAAATAGCACTCGCCATGTAACATCCTAATTAAAAATTATACTTTCTTGGGATCGCATTTATTATTTTTATAACATCAGTAAAATCCATATCTAAGACATCAAGATACCAACGAATATTTTCATATCTTGGTTGATTTTCATCTGCTACCAATGTTAACGCTTTTTCACGTGTCATTTGCCCTTCTCTGATTTGATTACTTCTAAAGGTATCATGTTCGGTAAAACCGGTGACTAAATAGTATATATAATTATAGAAAGCAGCTGTTCCATCTCCGATACGCCAGGTTGTATTAGTATCAATCGCTGTTTCCCAGTCATAATCATTGATTAATGTATTATCAATAATTTGTTCATCCCAACGCCAATAATCAAAAATATGAAAATAATCTCTCTTTTCAATAAAACTGCGATAGTATTCACCGCTAAGCGTATCCCAAAGCGAACGATTAAAATACCCCGGGCTATCAAGCATGGCTTTGAATCTTAGTTTTTGATAGGCTAATTGTTTTTGCAAACCATGCGTGTATACTCGTTTTTCTTCAAAATCAGGCGGAATACCTAAAAAACCGGCTTTAAAATGGGTAACTTCAAGCGGATTAACTCCCCACAAATTTAAATTAATACCAGTCTGTTTTTTGACAGTTTCCACATACCTAAAAAAATGCTTATCTCCTGCGGTTAAGATACTTATCATTCCTAAGTGAGGAGATTTTAACCAAGCTTTAAGATTCATTGCGATGTTATGACGTTTTTTAGCAATATCGGCCGCAATAATAATATTTTCAACACCTAGCTTTGCACACATCCTACTGATATTTCGCCGCCCCAGATCAGTTACCATTCCGCAATCATAGGTATAAGTGACTGGCTTCATGCCAAGCTCTTTAACGATTAAATGTAACCCATAACAGCTATCACGGCCGCCAGAAAAAGGAACTATACAATCCAGGTGATCTTGCTTACGATATGGCTCAACTAACTTGAATAACTCCTCTTTAGGTTTAGGATTATTACGTAATTTGTAATTATTACAGTAATTACATACCCCTTTATCATCAAAAGAGATAAAGGGCATAGTTTCAGGTAGAATACACTTACTACAACGTTTTAATTTTAGTAACGGATACTCTAATAATTTTCTTTCCGCTTCTATCTGTTTAAATTTAGGAATGAGATCTTGATTACGAATATGATAATCGGAAATATTTAATTTATCATGCTGTGGAATATCAATAATTAGTTCATTAGTTTTTATTTGTTTGATATTTTCGCCGCCAATTTCCTTTAAGGGAAATTCTTCCGAAGAAAAGTAAATAGTTTTATCTACATTCGCTGAATATAAACTACCATTATTGGAAAAAATAACCATTTTGCCCATCTTAGGTACAGTAATTGCACACGCAACTACCCCTTGACAGAGAGAAAGGACCGCGTGAGAAACTCCCTCTAACTGCTCTGTTTCTTCAAGGTGTTTTTCGGTGATCGCGGCAATAACTTCAGTATCAATTTCATGAAATCGTTCTTTGCCAATCATTGACCAAACGGTATCATCATTAACAATGATACCGTTATGTATGACGCATATACCATTTCTCACCACCGGTTGATTATCAGACAAACCATTAGTAATAAGGCGGCTATGACCAAGAGCAACTTTAGTATGCTGAAACTTCACTTTTGATAACAATTTCCTGATGTCAAAATCAGCTCTATATATATTATAACCAACTGATGATTCTATAATTAAACCACTAGAATCCCTGCCTCTTTGACGTGCATGCTCTGCAAGGAATTTCAGTTTTTCTATATCTACTGAAGTTGGCGAAATGACACCGAAAATACCACACATAGATTTTATGTCCTAACTTTGAATAACTAATTATCTATTATTTCAATATAAATAATAAAGCGGAAGAAAATTATTTTATCTGTTAATTACTGAAAGATAGAAATTGAGTAATTTCTTTTCTTCAATATCCCAATTATATCTTTCTTTAACTGCCTGTTGACCATGCCTACCCATCAACTCTGCTTTTTCAGGGTTCGAAATGATAAAATTAATACTTTCAGCAATTTCTTTAGGATCTAATGGATCAACACAAATTCCACAGCTATTTTTTTCTATAATCGTTTTCCATAAAGGAAAATTTGATGCAATAATCGGGATCCCTGCCCCCATATATTCAAACATTTTAATTGGTAAAGCATCAAGATAATTAATTATCGGATGTAGGGTAACTAAACCAGCGACTGAGTCACTAAGTACAGAAGAAACACCTTCTCTATCTAACCAGCCTTTTTCAATAACGCGATCCCATGCTGGCTTTTCTGTTACTGTTTTTTTGAAAATCTGCTCGGAGAATTCACCCGCTAATACCAATTGTGTTGGTTGTTTAACATATTCCATGGCTTCAACAATTTCATTAATACCTCTGATCTTAGTCAAACCCCCTATATAACACACCTGATTTTTTTTATTCGCCCAATTAGTATCATTTTTGGAAAATTCATCAATTATGGGATAATTATTAATATCTATTGAATTAACGCCCATATTGATAAACTTATCCCGAATATAGGGAGTGGCAGCAATGACGCCATCAAATTTACGGCAAGCCCAGCGTTCATAAACAGCAAAAATTTTAGCCAACAATTGCCTGGCGAATTTATTAAGATAGGGCTTTGCTAATAGTTGCTTAGGGACATCCTCATGGGAGTCAAAAATAACTTTTTTACCCAATTTTCTTAATTTTAAGCCAATAGGAATCAGCTCTGGATCATGCAGATGATAAATATCAGCATTTACCTCAATTGCTTTCTTAAATATACGCTTCGGCACATTACAAATACGATCTAAACGTCCTTTGGAAGCACCTACGTCATAAATACTTACTTGATCTTTAATTTCATCTTTTTTGCCATCTGCAACAATTTGAGCAATTTGATAACCATGTTTAGCTAATGACATACACTCTTTTAAAAAAATACGAATATCATAACGAGTGTGTGCAGATGTTATATGGACAATTTTGCATTTATAAATCATGGTAGATTTCATTTTGTGCTTTTTTTTAAATTTGAACTATTAAACATCTAAGTTAACTTCTCTATTATTTTAAATAATGACATAATAATATAAGTTGTAGCTATAAATAAAAGAGTAAATATGTATAGAAGTATTCGACTAACGTTATTTTTTATAATAAATTTTATTATTATCAATAGATAGAAAAAGTAAGATTAGCGCAACAAATAATCCATGAGTTAGTAATGTTGTCAACAAATCGGATGAAATTAAAGCATCCCTAAGCGGAACAACGACAACACATAGTACAAACCAAACTGGAACCCCTCTGGTGGCAACATAATCTAATATTTTTAAAATAAATCCTAAAATAACAGCATAAATCATAACACCAACTAATCCAAAATGCGCATATCCACTGGCAATAAACCCATTATTTGCATGAGAACCAGTTCCTTCATAATTCCCTATAAGCTCTGCTAGTGGCAGGCTATATGGATATTCGATAAAATGTGATAAAAAAGAGTTGCTCCAATATATAAAATGATTCTCTGCAAAAAAATCAAAATAATCATAGCTAAGTTTTGCAGGAACAAAAAATACCCTTCTAATAAACATAGAGGGCGTTAACATGTCATCAAAAAGAAGAAAAGAAAAATAAGATATAATAATAATTATAGTAAATCCAATAGGTAAAATTAATAATGTTTTAAAATTCTTTAAATAAAACCATATTGAAAAAATTAATATTGGTGTAAAAAAAACACTTTTTTGTCCAGATATACTATAGAAAAAAACTTCTATAAAAAATAAAATCATAAAAAAAGCAAAATTCTTTTTTAGCAATGCATAAGCCATTAAATATACAATAAATACTTTATAAACCCAGCCATTTATATAGCTCATAATACCAACGCTTGCTAATTTATTACTTAATTCTCGAAATTGATAAACTTTAGTAAAGTCCAAGTTAAAATATTTATAAGCACCAGAAAAAAAATACCACCAAGTGACTAATAGAATAAAAAACAATGAAATTATGACAGCAATTTTATTACCATTCTTAATATAATAGGGTTTTATTCTATTCACTAATTTAATTTTTAAAATAAAATATATAATAAAAAAATAAAAAATTGTTATTAGTAAAGGATCAATATTTCTACTTGATAAACCATAAACACTTGTTAGAGGTATTATCAACGATAAAATAATTGTTAAAATAAAATAATTACTCGATTTATTTGAATAATAAGGAGCAAAAGGTAATACTATTAGTAATGATATCCATGATAGTAAATATTTTAAGATTGATATATTTAAATCAAAACCACGATATTCAAAATAACGACTAACAAATAAAATATAACTTATGTCTAAGCTAATTTTAAAGGTGCATAAACCAAATATTAATGGTATAATTTTTTTGCTAATTTTTAAATGCATATTATTTAATACCAAATTTGAATGTCTTTTTAAATAAAATTAACACTATTCCAATTAACCTTTTAGAATTGTTTGATACATGCTTTTTTTAAGTGCAGATTCAAACTCTGAATTATGCCACAGTAAAGTAAAACAACCACCCACGGATCTACAATTTTCTTTTAGCTGTAATATTTTATCGGTTGCCACCGTGCCAACTTTTAATCCCATATTTCCTGCTGACATAACACTACATTCCATCACTATCAACGGTCTTATTCGAATATCTAAAATACGTTGTGTTATTGGATTAAATGCTGGATATTCATAGCATGTACCACAACGGAAACCTGCCCTATCAGCATAGCTCAAAGTGGAATCATAATTTAATTTGGCATCATTCCAGGCTTGTAAAGTTATAGGCTGCTGCCAACGTAAATAGTGCATTCGCCCGCCCCATTCTGTTTGCTGAATACTTTCTTCGTCACATATATTTCTAAGTCGATTAAACTCTTGGGCAATCAGTTGTGGCTGGAGGTATGTATTATAACTAGGATGTAATCCAATTTCATGGCCTCTTGCATGTATTTGCCGTAGAAGTTTTCGGATAGCTATGTCTTCAGGTTGATAGTCTGCATCATATACTGGATCAGTATGACCACAAATAAAGTAGAAAGCACTTTTTAAATTGTGCTTTTCTGAAACATCCATTATCCAATCAAAAGTATTAAAAATATCCATCGGATAGAGTTTATTTTTACTACTTAAATAAATAATTGGCGATTTTATTATACTCATAAAATCGTTTCTTTTTATCATATCGCCAGCAATTAATCGTGGAAGTTTTTTTAAACTAGCAAAACCATAACGGCTAGGACGATCAACATCATGAGAAACTTTAATACTAAATCGATGTTCTTTTAGCTCTAATTGTGGCCAGGCTCTTTTAACTACCTGACTTAAAATACATAGCCATTCATCAACAATAGGTCTTTCAAGATAATTATTTTTATAAGCATGACAGTTTATTGCTGGGAAGCGGCCATGACTATCTAAATCTGTTCGATCAATTTCCTCAACACGATTAAGCATCCAGTAAACTAACCCTAGGATATCATAATGGATTTCAATATTACCTGAATGATCTCTAATTAATGGATTCTGTAAACCACTGACACCAGGTGCGGGAATCGGCAGGCCTAGTACATTATGCCAGCCTTCTCTCTTAGCATCCCATAAACAACAAGGAATATCAGAACGAGATTGAAAGAAAGACGCTATTAATCTCGGGAATAGAATATAATTCTGTGTTTGTCCTGCTAAACTGAGTTTTAACGCTTTATTTTGATAAGACAATATAAATTTATGCCCAAATCGCTCCTGTAAAATAAGACAAAGCCAATTGAGTGCATTTGAAGTAAAATTTGTCATATTTGCCCTTCCCAAATTTGGAGCATATAGAATTGTTATTTAATAAGCAATGATACCTATGATAGTTTGATTAAACCATTACACATCTTTCTATCATTTTTCGCAAAATTTTTTATAATATAAATATTAACTTTTTGAAGCAAATTTAAACATTAGGAACAGTTTTTTAATAATTTTTCTTACTACAAAAAGGGGGATTTTATGCAGCCGATCCCATCTCATGACATTACAAACAAAACAATCAGGGGAATCACAAATATTAAATTTATAATCCAATGCTAATATTTGTTTTTCAATTCGATAAGATTCTTTCGCTGGTACTATTATTGAATAGGCTTTACCTATCCTGCCCGTCTGAAGAATTCCTTCATTAACATAGTGAGAATAGAATTTATAGTAAGAATTGGAACAGAGTCCAAGATCTTTTCTTTTAAAAATTTTATATTCTTCAGCAGCAGATTTATAATAAACCCTATTTAAGCTAGGAAAAATATTTAATTTAAGTAACCCTAAGTCTGCTTCTACTAAATGTGTCGTAGTAAAACCTGGACTACTTTTAACGCATCCTATAAGTACACATTTTCCTTCTAAATCGATTAATTTTCTAATGGGTTCATATGCTGGAGAATTCTCATTATGATCGGCTGTTAAATAACTCGCATATTTGCCTATAGCAACATAAGAACACATTGGATGCTTACTTCTTAATGCATTGGGGTGTCGTAACATTGCATTAGGTAAGGCTCCGGCATAGCTTTTTTTTGATATTTCAAATGCATTTTCAATTTTCGGTTTTTTGATAAATGAGCTGCCTTTAGTGAAAGCTAAAGAAATGATAGTTCCATCTTCACCAACCGTATCTAATAGTGCATCAATAAAACCAGACGCTCCACCTTCAATGCGCCCAATATTTCCCAAATCAGCTCTAATTAGCACAACATCATTTTTACCAATTCCTAAATTATACAATTGTTCAACAATAACGCTTTTTGTTAACATTAAAACCTCAAATAAGAAATTATCTACATTCAAAACTTACTGTAATGAAAAAACACAGAATATAAAAATAAAGTGGATAAGCGAAAAAATAATTAACGTAAAGCTTTCAATTTTCCCTTAGCCATATATCTCAGTAAAAAACCATATAAAATGTAAATAATACTTATAATCATAGAATATCTTACTAAAAATACTTCAAATAACTCATTGTGGGAAATATAAATAATAGCCAAACTTGTTATTAACAATACAATATTAAATAACAAATATATATTCTGTTTTTCCATTACAGTATCAATTGGACTCACCGTCGATACAACAAATCTTATAAAAAATAAAGGACAAATCAATTTTGCATAATAGCCAGCCACTCTCCACTCTTCAGCAAATACAAAAATAAATAATGGCTCTACTGTCAGATAAATAAAAACAAATAGTGGCATTCCTATAATTAGCAATTTCTTAACTGCACTATTAAATGATTTTATTGCTAAACCTGTTTTTTGTTTTTCTTGACTCGCTTGTTGAAAAAAAACCTGCCCTATCGAACTACCAATTAATGTTGAAGGCATTCCAAGTACACGTTGCACAAGAGAATAAAAACCTAAAGTAATTATATTAAATAAAGACGAAATTAAAATACTAATTAAATGCTGAGATAAGTTATTAAATAGAATCGCTAAAACTGAATATTTTGGAAATGTTATATAACGCTTGGCCAAAAAAATTATTTTATTTTTTGATATTTTTGCTACTAGCTTTTTATCCTTCAAAATATTTACCAATAACTTAGTATTGGCAAAAAAATTTGAAATTATCTGACCCGAAATTAATCCACTAGCGCCTGTTTTTACTAATCCAATACTCAATTGTATTACAGCTAAGAATATAGATTTGATAATAACCGCATTTTTTAAGTCTTTATAGTTTTTTCTTCGATTATTAAAATAATTTAATAAATTGAATAGTCCTATGAAAAATACAGATAACGGCACAAAATATAACCAGAAACCTATCTCTTCATTATCTAGCAATTCAGTGAAATAATCATTGAACCCAATTGCCAGCAACATAAAAAATAACGATAGCGTACAGTTGATAATAAAACCTAAGGCAAATATATTTATCGCATCTTCATCTTTTTCAGGCAACATGATCGCCAGTTCATATCTGGCATTAGCAATACTCCCTAAAATAGCTATTATTGAAATAAAAAGTGCCAATACACCAAAGTCTTTTGGGGTATAAATTCTTGTTAGCAAAGGGCTTATTGCTATTGGTATTGCCTGTGCAATAGTTGTACCTGTCATTAAAGTTACTACATTGCGGGCAAATTCAGTTTGTGGCACTATTTTTCTGATCACAAAAAGAGCCCTTTTAACACCTGAATTATTTTATCCTGCGTACTTTCTGTCAAATATGGATGCATCGGTAAGCTGATTACTTTTTCTGCTATCGCATCACCAGCAGATAATTCTACTGAATTATCTGCAACAGCAGGTTGTTTATTTAAAGGGATGGGATAATGAACTGCTGTAGGTATGCCTGCTGTTTTTAATTGAATTTGTACTAACTCGCGGTTTTCCACTTGAATAGTATATTGTGCATAAGCACTGGTATTATATGTTTCAATATACGGAGTTGTTGTTATACCTGCTTGATTTAACATAAAATCATAGCGTTTAGCGACTTGCTGGCGCAGTTGTATTTCTTCGGCAAAAATTTCTAACTTTGCTAATAATATCGCCGCTTGCAAAGTATCCAAACGACTATTAACACCAACCCGGACATGATGATAACGGCGATCCTGACCATGTCGCGCAATCTGTCTTATTACTAATGCTAATTGTTCATCATTAGTAAAAATTGCGCCACCATCACCATAGCAACCAAGCGGTTTACTTGGGAAAAAGCTGGTACAAGCAATTGTCGTTAAATTACATGAATAGTTGCCTTTATAGGTCGCGCCAAAACTTTGTGTGGCATCTTCGATAACAGGAATATTATATTTGCTGGCAATCGTGTTAATCGCATCAAAATCTGCACATTGACCATAAAGCGATACCGGAATAATCGCTTTTGTTCTTGCCGTGATAGCGGCTTCAAGTTTTTGCGGATCTAAATTATAAGTTTTAGGACATACATCAACATATACTGGTCTAGCGCCTAACAGTGCCACTGTTTCAGCGGTTGCTATATATGTAAATCCTGGAGTAATTACTTCATCACCAGGGCCAATACCAAAAGTCATTTGAGCAATCTGTAACGCATCAGTACCATTGGCCACACTGATGCAATATTTGGAGCCAACATAGTCTGCAAGTTTTTCTTCTAATTCAGTAACTTCTGGCCCAAGAATATATTTACCATGAGATAATACGCGTTGAATAGCCAGATTGATTTTATTTTTAATACGCGCTTGTTGGGTGTTCAAGTCAATAAATTGCATCATTTTTCTATTATCGCTTTTAATTTTTACTGTCTGGTTTATGCTTTCACACGCTCAACTTTATTGTCTCTTAAGCGATATTTATTGCCAGTATGGGGACAAATTGTTTCCGCATCTCCATTCAATGGCAGTTCCAATTGCTCTCCAAATTCACTCATCCAACCAATCTGCTTAGCTGGTACACCAACCATTAACGCATAGTCAGACACATCTTTATTCACTACTGCTCCTGCACCAATAAATGCAAATTTTCCAATGGTTATCCCACAAACAATAGTGCAATTAGCCCCTAAGGTAGCGCCTTTTTTAATGAGTGTATTCTGATATTGATCTTTACGCTCAATCAGCGAGCGAGGATTATAGACATTGGTAAACACCATGCTAGGCCCACAAAATACGCCTTCTTCAAGGATGACATTATCATAAACAGATACATTATTTTGAATTTTACAATAATTTCCAATGATAACTCTATTACCAACAAAAACATTTTGCCCTAATGAAACATTTTCTCCGATAACCGCTCCACCACAGACATGCACAAAATGCCATATTCGAGTTCCATTGCCGATTTGCGCTCCTTCGTCAATAATAGCGCTAGGATGCTGATAATAGCTCATGATATTTACCATAATGATTATTTAATTAATTTAGGCAGAAAAGGATGACCTTCTTTCGCTTTAACCACAGTAGGTGATGCAGATCTTATCGTATCTACTGTTTCAATACAGTGGCGCGCATCATTCAAACCATAGCCACGTCCTGCTAATATCTCTTGATAACTAATGGTATGCAAATCAGTAAACCCTTTAGAAAACTCAATTTCCTCATCATCAATCGTAATTGAGCGATAAGTTGTTTGTTTGCCTTTAACTGCTTCAGGTAAATCTTTAGCATCTATAGATAAGAACCAACGAACTCGCGCTTTTTCATATTCGAGATAACCCGCTGCTTTTTGCTCATCGGTGTAATGCAATTCATTTTTTTCTAACTTACCAAATATAAAATGGAGCATATCAAAGAAATGTACTCCAATATTGGTTGCAACCCCAAATGATTTGCGGGGATCACCTTTCCAACTTTCCATATACCATTTGCCGCGGGAAGTAATATAAGTTAGAACAACATCATATTTATCGGCTCTGTTATTGTGAGCCACTTTTTCTTTTAGTGCTAAAATTGCCTGATGATGTCGCAATTGCAGAATATTATAAACTTTTTTACCCATCTCTTTTTCAACTAAAGCCAGTTCATCCAACTGCTCAAGTGTTGGAACTAAGGGTTTTTCACAAATAACATCACAACCAAGACTCAAACCGGCTGTTATATGGGAAAGGTGTAAATAGTTTGGCGAACATATCGCTACATAGTCTAATTTTGTAGCTGAGTTACGCTGTAAACGATGGGCATAATCATAAAAACGCTCAAATTCAGTAAAAAACTCGCTTTGTGGAGATATACTATCAATAATTCCAACCGAGTCATTGATGTCATAAGCAACAGTTAATTCATTATTAGTTTCTGTAATTGCTTTCATATGACGAGGCGCGATATAGCCTGCTGCGCCAATTAAAACAAATTTTTTCATAATATTTAATCCATTAACTTAAAATTAATATAGTGATATTACGCTTTAACTATATTTTTTGCGGGTTCTCGATAAATCCCACGAGTATCAATGAGTAACTTTGCATGAATTTTAATAAGTGGATAGTCAAATTTATCATGATCAGTTGTTAAGACAAGAGCATCAAATGAATCGATACTTTCTGCTGTAAGGTCTTCACTGGTTAAATCGAAATGATGCTCGCGCATATGAGGAAATTTTGGCACATGAGGATCACTATAAGAAACGATAGCACCTTTTTGTTGAATAATCTCCATTAATTCCACTGCTGGGGACTCTCTCATGTCATCAACATTTTTCTTATAAGCAATACCTAATAATAATATTCTACTACCTTTTAATGCCTTACCTTGTTTATTTAGGCCATCAATCAATTTATTCAAAACATATTCAGGCATAGCTCGGTTAATTTCACCTGATAATTCTATGAATCGAGTATTAACACCATATTCTCGTGCTTTCCAGGTTAAATAGAATGGATCGATAGGAATACAATGTCCACCTAATCCAGGCCCTGGATAATAGGGTGTAAATCCAAATGGTTTTGTTGCTGCGGCTTGGATAACTTCAAAAATATCAATATCCATTTTATCTACCACGATTTTCATTTCATTAACCAAACCAATATTAACGGCACGATGAATATTTTCCAATAACTTAGTCATCTCAGCAGCTTTCATTGAGCTCACTGGTACTACCTTATCGATTGCTTGACTGTAAATTGATTGACCAATTTTCAGACATGCTTCAGTACATCCACCAATTACTTTAGGGATCGTTCTGGTTTCAAAATTAGGATTACCCGGATCTTCACGTTCAGGAGAATAGACAAGAAATATATCTTTTCCAACTTTAAAACCTTTTTCTTCAATTCTTGGTAATAATTCTTCTTCAGTTGTACCAGGATAAGTTGTACTTTCCAAAGATAATAACTGTCCTTTACGTAAGAAAGGTTGAATTTTCTCCATTGTATTAACAATAAAGCTAATGTCAGGTTCTCGATATTTATTTAATGGGGTAGGGACACAAAGAATAATAACGTCACATTCAGTAATATAAGAAAAATCCGTTGTAGCTTTAAAGTTATGTTGTATAGCAGAATGAATTCTTTCTGAAGAAATATGTTCGATATAACTTTCACCGTTATTTAGTTGAGTTACTTTAGTATTATCAATATCGAACCCGATTACTTTATAACCAATTTCATTGTATCTAAGCATTAAAGGTAAACCAACATAGCCAAGGCCTACAATAGCAATAATGGCGGATAAATTATCAATTTTTTTTTCTAAATTACTAACTGTTGACATGTCTAATCCTAAAACTTTTATTTGTAAGTAAAATCTTAAATAATATTTATATATAAACTACAAACATTTGTTCATAGTTTTAACAGTTATTTAATAAATGTTTTTTAGCAACGATACATCAATGTAATTAATCATACTAATGCGCTTAAACATCAGCAGATGATTCCAATTGAATATCACTAAGCATCAATAAATATGCCCATTAGCAAAATTAAAACACATAAAAAAGCAATATCCATAGCCACAAGATCGCAAACACATTTACACTCATTCAATAGAAAATTATTTTGCATAATTAGCAATTAAGTATTTTTTATTGAATAACATAGTTGGCTTTCATGTCGTTTATCATTTTTTTATTGGCACTTCAAAAATAGTCAATAACTGAACTATAATCAGCAAACTCTTATCGAATAAATAATAATTCAAGATTACTAAGATTCTGTATAAAAATAATTACTTATTAAAAAATTTACTTTTCATAAATAATACAAATGATTATTTATGAAAAGTCATCTAAAATAAATAACATTATACATACAAAACAACTACAACTAACGTAATTATTAAAATAGAGTATTAATAACGGTATCAAAAAGACACGCTACCGCCTCAGGCTTAATAGCTACCTCTACACTAACTAAGAATGATAAAATTTGCGCGGATTATAAATCTTTTACATTCAAACAACAATATTCGTACGATAAATGTTGTTACAAAAAAATATATAATTTTGATAAAAATAAAAAAATACTTAACTATTATACAGATAAACTTTACTCAAAAAATTTTTATTTTTGAGATAATAGTCAGATTTTATAAAAAATATAAAAAACAATAAGTTGGCTTAATATTAAACAATTCTATAAAATATCTTAACTAATAATTTCATTTATAACCCAAACCATATCCATAAGGATAGAGGATGCGGTCTAAATCGGGTGTTTTGATATCAACCGGCAATTTACCTGTCGGTGAATTCATTAAGCGCTTATCGGGGGTGAGAAATAGGGTTCTTAGTCCGCTACCTATGTTAGCTTCTAAATTATTTCTATTATTATCAGTCGCATCAAAACCGGTAATACCATAAATGGCAATATTGGCTTTCACGCCTTGCAAATAAGCAATATCATAAGGATTGCTGGTCGATATGACCACCACTGGGATAGCATTACGATTGGCAACATTGAGTATCCTCTGGGCATTAATGGGCGCTTTTTTTAGATTATAGGTGGCTAGAATAATAAGATCTGTATGTTGAATTTCTGCAGTTAATTGATTTTCCGATCTATCATCCGCCATCATTGTAACTACATCATCTTGGGTAGTAATAGCAATATTTAACTCATTCGCTATCGTCTGTAAATGCTTTTTAATTAATTGATTACGGGCTTTTTCATCTGAAAAAATAACAATTTTATTATCATTTTTTAATTGAAACGGCAGTAGGTTACTGTTTTTTATTAGTGTGATCGCATTGTCAGCCACCATATTCTCAATATCTTTATCTATTTTTGCTGCAACAATTTGTTGCGCTTGCTGGGCAGACTTATCTTCTGCTGAAATTCTATTTTTTAACTTGCTAAGTACGACCCGATAAGCTGATTCGTCAATCCGACGTTTTAATTCAGCATCGTTTTCCGCTTCAGTTTTTAGATAGTGATAGAGCTGTTCTAGTTTAGTAACATCCTCAATATCGCTAATTTTTAATGGCATTAAAATAATGTCATTGCCGGCCAATATTGCCTGTTTAACTACCCAGCGACTATCAAAGTTACTGGCAATAGCCCCCATATCCATCGCATCGGTGATCACTAAACCGCGAAAATTAAGGTTATTACGTAATAACCCAGTCAAGATTGGCTTAGAAAGCGTTGCTGGCACACCGGTTAGTCGATTATCTATGGTAGTCAGTTTAATCTAATGCAGACATCACGATATGGGCTGTGATGATTGCATCTGCATTTCGCATGGTATGCATGAATGGCAGTAACTCAAATTTGCGCCATTGTTGCTGATTAATATTAATTGTTGGCAAGGATAAATGGCTATCAGCAGTCACGTTTCCATGACCGGGAAAATGTTTAATTGCTGTTAAAACACTATATCGATGAATTCCTTGAATATAACTGTTGGCCATTTCAGCCACCAGCTGTGGCCTGTCTGAATAAGAACGTACACCAATGATAGGATTAGCTTGGTTATTATTGATATCAACTACTAGCGCAAAATTAAAATTAAAGCCTAAATGGGTAAGTTCATACCCATGGATCATACCAACCAATTCAGTCAACTGTTTAGAACGCGTTGCACCTAATGCCATATTACCCGGCATCTCAGTACCATCACGCAATCGCGTGACATAGCCACCTTCCTGGTCAACGCTAATAAATAATGGTAAGTTGCTGCGAGCCTGTTGCAGCGCATTAATCAGGTTTACGGTTTGTGGCGAATCGATAAAATTATCTCTAAATAAGATCACCGAACCTAAATGATAATGGTGAATAATATTGGCGATTGCTGGATTGAGTTTGGTCATCGCCATAGCATTTTTTTTTGCGTCAATCCCCCAATGACGAAACCCCAACATTAACATTTGCCCCAGTTTTTCTTCAAAACTCATGTGATTAACTAGTTGTTTAGCTTCTTCCTTTGGTGATTGCCATAGATCAGCTAATTGTTGATGGGTAATCACTTTCGCAGAACAAAAAAAACTTAACATACACAATGATAAAGCCATTTTATTCATTTTTATTCCTACATTGATCCGCCAATAAACCGTTAGTCACCTAAATATTTGGGGTTAAATATACTGATGCTAACACGCTTCTCTAAGCAGCATATATTTTAACAAAAAAACCTCACTTTAATACTAAGTAAGGTTTTTTATTTCTCATGCCATATTCTCTGATTTTTTTATTTTCAATCCTAAAATATAAAAAATATTCTGTCGATTATTTATTTTATATTTTGGAATAATTAATGGTTTACCCGATTCAGGATCTGAAATAATACGGCATGGCAAACCAAATACATTTTTAATATTCTGTTCAGTAATAATTTTTTCAGGTTTTCCTTCAGCATAGATTTGCCCCTCTTTCATCATAATTAGACGCGAGGCATAACGTAAAGCCAGGTTAATGTCATGCAGCACCAACACTAACGTTTTCCCTTGCTGATGCAAACGTTGACAAAGATCAAGCATTTCAATTTGATGGGCTATATCTAAATAGGTTGTTGGTTCATCTAATAAAATGATGGGCGTTTGTTGAGCAAGTGTCATCGCAAACCAGACTCGCTGACGCTGACCGCCTGATAATTCACTGACTAATTTTTGCGCCATAGGCCAAAGATCTACCGCCTTTAGTGCATCATGTACCGCCCGTTCATCTTCTGCTGACCACTGTAATAAAAAAGATTGATAAGGATAACGTCCGCGTGAAACAAGTTCATAGATAGTCAATGGTTCAGTGATAACAGCGCCTTGTGCTAATAATGAGAGCTGCCGAGCAACCCATTTAGGTTTAGCATGGAAAACATCATTATCATCTAATCGAATTTCACCAGACTGCGGCTGCATAATATGACTAAAGGTTTTTAATAAGGTTGATTTACCACAGCCGTTAGGTCCGATAATGACACTAAATTCGTTATCATAAATAGCTATATTTACATCTTTAATAATGCTTTTTTTGCCATATCCAACAGAGACATCATGGGCTGTCAGCCGTGAAGCAACAAAGGGAGAATGAGTAGATGATACCATTAGCCTATTCTCCTAAATTCCATATACAATAAGTACATTAAATAAATCCCACCAATGACTGCCGTGACTAAACCTACCGTTAAACGCCCAGGCGTGGGCAATATTAGAGTAATAAAATCAGCACTCAACATTAATAAAGCGCCAACTAGCATAGAACAAAATAGTGCTACACCTTTATGCAAAATGAGTCGCCGGGCAATTTGCGGTGCCGCTAGCGCAACAAAAGCAACCGGCCCAACAACCAATACTGATAGGGTGGCAAAAATAATCGCTAATAATATGCTGATAATTTGCACCAACCGAACAGGAACACCAAGTGTAATAGCGATATCATTACCTAAACTGATATAGTTCAACTGCTTACCCAACCAAAACAGAATTGGCATAAAAACCAACATACTACTGATCAGCACAACATCCTGCCAACCCCGATTAGCCAAACTGCCACTTAACAGTGACCGAATTTGTTGCGCCTGCTCAATACGCGTATTCGAAATAGCAAAATCAACTAACGCCATACATAAAGCAGCTACAGCAATACCTGAGAGAACAATTTTAGCCGTCTGTATTTCGCCATTTACGGCGCCATTAGCAACATAAACCAATAATACCGCAACAACAGCCCCTATTAACGCTCCAACAGGAATAGGTAAAACACCAGGCCAGAATAGTAACACCAACATAATGCCAACCGCTGCTCCGGCATTAATACCAATAATATCTGGACTGCCTAATGCATTACGCGTAGTGATCTGAAAAAGTGCGCCTGAAAGCGCCAACGTCATACCCGCACCGATGGCAACTAATGCTCTAGGTAAACGGATTTGTAATAGAATAAATTGCTGATAACGGGTGTTCATCTCTAACCAAGGATTATCTATCCCTTCCCGTCCAAACGCTAAAATCAGATATAAAAATAAAACTAACAAAAGAAATAAGAATAATATTCTACTGGACGTCTGCCATGAAGGGGCAATAAATCGTATATTTCCTATGCCAAATGTTTTAGTGCCCGTTTGATTAGCTGACAAATCGATCTGCATCATACTTTATTCTACCATCCTGCTATCAGTTGGTTTTTTGACTACCCAATAAAGCAAAGGCGCACCAACTACCGCGGTAATAGTACCAACCATTACTTCTTCTGGCGCAATGACTAGTCGTGCTATCACATCAGATATTAATAACAAACATGAGCCAGCTAACATGCTATAAGGCAATAACCAACGAAAATCACTACCTATCCAGGCTCGCATTAAATGTGGCGCCACTAAACCTATAAAAGCAATCGGCCCAGCCATTGCGGTTGCAACAGCCGCCAGCATGCTAACACTTAATAGCGACAATAGACGGGTACGCGCGACATTCCCCCCCAAAGAATGCACAATGCCGTCACCAAAGACCATAATATTTAATGCTGCACTCAGTGAAAATGTTAAGATAATAGCCACTAATAAATAAGGGATTAACCAACCAGCCTCTGTTAACGATACTGCATTTAAAGCGCCCATGATCCAAAAACGATAACTATCCATCGCTTGTGGGTTGATTAGAATAATGCCTTGCACTACCGCCAATAAACAAGCATTGATAGCGACGCCAGTTAAAATTAGCCTTACCGGGTTAGTATTAAGGCGACTACCACTCATAAAATAAAACAGTAAAGTGGATAAACTAGCGCTGCCCAAAAATGAGAAACATTAGTTAGTACTGGCACTAAAGAGCATAAAACCACCGCTGCTGCACCGGCATTGATGCCTAATAAACCAGGATCGCCAAGCGGATTACGCAGCAATCCTTGCGTCACTGCGCCTGCTAACGCTAACGCTGCCCCCGCCATTAATCCAATAAAGGTACGGGACTCTCGTGCCTCAATGATTAAATCATAATAATTAACTTGACTATTAAACCAATAATGTTGCCAAACTGCTGATAACGGTACGGGTTTTGAACCAAAACTTAAACTGGCCAGAATACAAAGGCAGGTCAATAGCAACATTAATATTAATCCCAACACCCGGGAAATACGCCGCTTAGGATTTATCATGCTTGGCTAACTCCTGCTGCAGTAATAACATAAATTTTGGTAATCCCCAACGTAAACTGAGTGGCGAGCCATACGACATAGATATGACTAGCGCTTGATCCGTTAATGGAATATAAACGCCCTGACGAACTGCCCGTATCGATTGAAATAGCGGCTGAGATTCGGTTTGTTGTCGCTCTTTTTCGCTGTTATACCAGGTCAACAAAATATCAGCATCATTCAGTAAATCAGCATTTTCCAAACCAATATTGACAGCAAAACTACCAAAAGGAGCCGTGACGGTTTTTGCCAATGGCAATAATGACAAACCAATATGAACCAATGTATCTACCCGTGGATCATTTTTTACATAAATGGATAAACTATTCGCTGTCGTCCCAGCCTTAATATAAGCAAATTGATAGTTTTGTATATTAGGGATGCGATGACCGGCTGCGACTAACATCGCATCAAGTTCAGCGCTCAATTTTTTTCCCTGCGGCTGTTTATCTAATGCATTAGCAATTAATTTAATTTGCTGTTGCGGTGTTGTCTGCCAGGGTTTATCTGGATATGCCACCACCGGAGCAAAATAAGATAACGCATTAAAATCCGCTTGGGTGATACCTGATTGGGTTGCCAGAATTAAATCAGGTTTTAATTTAATAATTTTTTCTATATCCAATTCTGGATACATTTCAATGATAACCGGTAACCTGGCGCCACGCCGTTCAATTTCCTCCTTAAACCAGGGTAAATATCCTTGTCTATCGCCACCCCAATAATGTGACTCAATCGCAATAGGCACGATCCCAAGGGCTAATAAGATATCCTCACTACCGCTTCCCAATGCCACAATCCGTCGCGGTGATTGGTCAATTTCCGCTTTGCCAAGTGCGGTAATGATAGTTTTAGGATAACCGATAGTCTCTGACGCTAAATTGCTTACTACTGGCGGTCTATCACAAGCTGTTAATAAAATTATCATTAATACCAATGGTACTGTGAACCCCATTTTATAAAATATTAATCGTTGTCGCAGTACCATTATTAATAACCTTTAAATCTATTATTTAATTAAAACTGATAATTGAGTGTTGCTTCAATATTACGAGGGGCACCATAGTAATATTGTTTGTAATCACCCAATTGCGTGTAATAAGTTTTATCAAACAGATTATTCAAATTAACTGTTAGCGAAAGCGCTGGTGTTAAATTGATAACGCCCCTTCAAGTTAACAACAGCAAAGCTTGCCTTTTCAGCTTTAACCGGTTTCTTACGCGGCCCATCGAGCAGCTGCCAAGTCTGATCTTGCCAGTTAACGCCACCACCAATCGTTAGATTGTTCATCACTCCTGGCAAAGTATAAGTTGAAAACAGTTTAAATAATCTATTTGGCGTTTCTCTATTGATACGTTTACCATCCGAATCTACACCTCGGAACTGGGTATAACCGGCATAAATTTTCCAATCATCGGTGATCTGACCGCTGACTTCAACTTCAAAACCTCGGGTTTTAATACCATCAATAGCATAATAAACCCTAGCGCCATCCGGACGTCGCGGAGCATTGTTATCTAATTGGGTAAAGTTATTCTGCCGGATCTCAAATAGTGCTAATGAATAATCGACACCATTATCCATCGCAATACCCTTAATTCCTAGCTCAAAATTTTACCCACTGACTGGTTAATGGTTGAAACAGTCAGACTGGAATCTAAAGTTAGCGCATTGTTACGCCGTGCTATTTATTAATGGCTTAGTAAAAAACAATAATGTCAAACCGCTCGCATACTTGACGTACAATATTGACGATATGTTAGTGATCCTTGTCTATTCTATCTTTTCAGTAATTATTTTTATTTAAATTTTCTGTCACTTTTTCCCAGTAGACGTGAAGCCTGCTTTATCAATGGTAAATCTACCATAACTCCTTCTACCTGAAAAGCGTAATTATCTTTCGATTGCTCAATAACCTTAATGACCCATTGTTTTTGCTCCTCACTTGGCGAGAACACTTTAGCTACAATAGAAACTTGTTTTGGATGAATACATAATTTCGCACCAAAACCCAATGATTGAGCATGCTGTGCATCAACAGACAAAGTATCGGATGAAAAAAAATCAGGGGTAACACAATCAATTGGAGCTGAAAGGTTAGCAACACGTGAGGCTACAACAATTTGGCTCCGTGCGTAAAGAAATGCATCCGACGTTTGCTGACAATTTATATCCAGAGAATAATCCAGAGAGCCAAATGCTATTCTTGTAATACCACTTGTAGCAATAGCGTAAGAGCAGTGTACTCCTCGGGCTGTTTCGATGATGCCAATAAATGGGAGTTCTGTCAGTTTATCTGTTAAATGATTTTTTATTCTATCTATCGTATCGCCAGATTCCATTTTGGGCACCATAATACCTGTTATCGAAGCCCCCACTAATGAATTTAGCATTTTTACATCGTGAATAAAGTCAACACATTCTGGATGGTCAATCCTGATATAAATTTTCGTTGTAATCGAATCCCCATTCACAGCAGCAAACCAACTCACAATATTCTCACGCCCATGAGTTTTTTCTGTAGGGTGAACAGAGTCTTCTAGGTCAATAATTATTGCGTCGGCACCGCATTCAAGAGCTTTAGAAAATAACTCCTTTTTATTTGCAGGGACAAAAAGATATGTGACATCTTCCTTCATAAAAACCACCTAATTTGTTGATAATAAATTAATTTTATCCATTTTGCAAACTGGTCACGATAATAGACAATGCGAATGATAATGATATTTATTATCATTTACATGAATTAATTTTGATGCTAACTTAGTGACTTGAATTTTTCAAGACTCGTAACGTGATTAGTATTATTTTTTCAAAAAGTATGACTTTTATAGTTTCAACACTCTAACCTAGAAAGAGAAAATGATGGAACAGCCAGGGAAATTAAGCACGAATAAGAATAATCATACCAATTTATTTGATTATTCAATGCGCAACGCACTGACCAGAATAGTCCGATGCCTTTTTGCAGAAAAGTTATTGGATGTGACACAAGTTATTATTTCTAATAATCAGGTTTCATACCCTCTTTCTGATGGCATTAGCAAACTTCATTTTGAAAAAACAACAATTTATCCAGCCAATACAATTATTAATAGAGGGAATATATTCCTTGAAAGTTCCAATGGCCATAAAGTACAGATTCAAACACATGAACATTTGATTGATATTATTCTAAATGATCTTGATTTCAGGCCAACCATGGAAGGGATAAACCAATTCAATGATGATGTCGCAAATAGCATCCACAATGACAGAATGGCTAGAAAACACAGGAAGAATTGGCGGGCAACTATTGCCAAAAAAATGGCAAAGGATGATGAAAGATTTTTTACCAAATGGGTAAGGGCACACCATGATATACGTGATGGAGCGACTCTCCTCGATCAATGGGGAGCACTGGAAGGACATCCCTACTATCCAACCTGGAAATCTCGTCCAGGATTGAATGAGCAGGATATTGAAGATTTATCTGCCGAATTTGGTGCTCGAGTTACCCTTCGTATAGGGGCTTTACGAGCAGACATGACATATTGCGAAAAAATGCCTCATGTTAAAGATATTCATCAATGGCTTTCAGAGGTTTTTCCTGATACTTGGCCGATATGGTGTGAGTGGTTGAAAAATGAAGGACTCGAACCTGGCATGTGGCTTCCCCTTCCTCTCCATCCATGGCATCTCAAACACTGGATCCATAAACATTTTGCGAAAGAAATTAAAGATGGAATACTCCTGACCGATGGCCCTATGCTTGAAACAGCACCTTCCATGTCATTCAGGACTATGCTACCAACCTCATCTAAATTGCCTTTTATCAAATTACCAGTCGCAATCTGGATGACAAGTGAAATGCGCAGTTTGCAAGCTAAATCGATTCATATGGGTCCACGCATTAGTACAATCATTGATGCGATCTTAAAAGCGGAAAATGGCTTTGATGGTATGCTTGATTGCTTCCGTGAAGAGGCTGCATGGCATTTCCTTCATCCGGAACGGAAAAATGATGCGGAAGGTGAATTCCTTTCAGTCGTATTCCGCAACACATCACCTTGGCAAATAGAGTCTAATACGCTGGCAGTAACGGTCGCGGCGTTATTTACCGAATTACCTCACCGACCACTACCCGTAGTCAGTGAATTTATTGAATTATCGGGTCAGGATCCGAGTAACTGGTTCCGTAATTATGCGTACATTGTGCTTAAACCTGTCCTGGCAATGTATCTGATTTATGGAGTAGCTCTCGAAGCTCATCAACAAAATACTCAGATTTTGTTTGATGAAAAGGGTATGGCGCAGGCAATGCTTATTCGTGACTTTGGTGATGGCCGCACTTGGGCTCCTGCTCTTCGTAAACAAGGTTATGAACTTAAACCTTATTCATGGCCAGGTATTTTATCCACTGTATTTGAAGACGACATTGAGCCCGTGAGAACATTCGTCGTGGATGCTTGCTTTGTTAGTCACTTACACGAACTTGCTTGGTTTTTGACCGATCTTTATCACATTACAGATAATCGGATGTGGAACATTCTCGGTGAAGAACTAGAACGTGTTTTCAACGAACTACGACCACGTCTTGATGAACAATTCTGGGATCAGGAACGACAGCATTTCATGCATCATCCATGGTTCACGCGTTCATTAATGAGAATGCATTTACAACAATATACCGATTACCGTATACAACATGGTCTTAATAACCCTCTGCTCGCCTGATAAGAGTGATTTCTGAGAATAAAGCGATGACAGTAAATCGTAATAAAACTATTTTGCTATGCCATCTTACTACTTTTGTTTTTACTAGCCACATTACGCTGAGCGCTGCCAGCGAGGAGGAACCAATTGTTGTTATCGGAAAAACATCAAATGCAACTGACGATGGCGATATTATACAACGAGCCAATATTGGCCTGTTAGGAAGTAAAAACGTACAAAATACCCCGTTCAGTATCAAAGGTTACACTTCTAAATATATTAATGATCGTCAAGCCAAAACACTTGGAGATGTTATTCAACACGATTCGTCAGTCCGTGTTACCGCTCTTTCTGGCGGTATTCTGGATTCCTTTATGATAAGGGGATTTCCTCTTGGTGAAGGTAACATTGGTGAAGTCGCACTGAATGGTGTTTATGGTGTTGCTCCTAACTATCAACTCTTAACCCAATATCTTGAATGCATTGAGGTGCTTAAGGGACCAGGTGCTGGGTTGTACGGTATGTCACCTAATGGCGGTGTTGGCGGTGTAATCAATGCAGTAACTAAACGTGCAACCAATAGGGATGTTACTCAGATTACAACAACCTGGGAATCAGATAGCCAATTTGGCACCTACATCGATGTTGGCCGATTATGGTCAAATCCAGATGGTGAAATGTGGGGAATTCGTTTTAATGGTGGAGGTAATAGTGGTAATTTATCACTAAATAATGCCAGTAAAAATGCAGCTCTTGGCGCACTTGCACTTGATTATGCAAAAGGTGGATTCCGGGTATCTCTTGACTTACTGGATCAATATCAGCACGCAAAATCACCTAACCGACCTTTTACCGTTTCCCCCAATATTGATGTCCCAGCAGCTCCAGATGGAAAGACAAACATTGCTCAAAAGGGAATGTGGTGGAAGATCCGTGACCAAGGTGTATTACTCCACACTGAGTACGACATTAATGATAATGTAACCTTTTTTGCTAACGCAGGAGGTGGTCGTTCTTTTGTCTCACGCATATCGGAACAAACACCAAAAATTATCAATGAACGGGGAGATGTCGTATCAACTATTACTAATTTTCGGTTTAATGTAAATCGTTACACTTTAGAAACAGGTGCTAAGAGCTATTTTACAACCGGACCAGTAGAACATGAGATGACGTTTCAGGCCAGTTACTATCATGATCGCCTAGCTGTTGCTAGTACATGGGGACAAAAGGTTAATTCCAATATTTACTCTCCAACAGCAGAAGATGTCACTATGCCACCTACCCCAACTCATGTACCCAAAATATCTTCAAACCAACTGAGTGGTCTGGCATTAGCCGATACGCTTACACTTCTCGATGGCAGTGTTGATATTATCCCTGGTATTCGCTTCCAAAGAGTTCGTTCCGATAATTTTTCCGCTAACGGAGAACGCTCATCGACGTATGACGAATCGGCCTTTACCACAATGCTTGGACTGGTCTATCGACCATGGCAATCTTTGTCACTATACGCAAACTATATTGAAGGACTTAGTAAAGGCGATATAGCTCCTGGAACTGCTAAGAATGCAGGCCAGGTTATGCGACCTTATCGCTCAAACCAGTACGAAGTCGGGGTCAAATATAATCTAGGTGAACTTCTGATTAACCTTGCACTCTTCCAAATAACAAAACCAAGTGGAGCAATTGATAGTAATAATACCTTCAGCACTAACAATGAACAACGCAACCGAGGGATCGAACTGAATCTTTCAGGGGAACCACTGGAGGGTCTACGCATGACAGGAAGTCTCTCACTGATTGATGCTGAACTGACTAAATCACCAACCTCTGGTGTTCGAGGTAATAAACCTGTTGGCGTATCTCCAGTACAGGCAAACCTAGGCGTGAAATATGCCTTACCAGTATTAAATGGACTTTCGCTGAACAGTCAAATCAATTACAGCGGAAAACAGTATGTCAATCAGGCAAACACTCAGTCCATTGGTTCATGGATAACAGTAGATATGGGGGTTGCCTATAAAACTCAGGTTTATAGTATTCCGGCCATCTTCCGTTTTGATGTGCAGAATGTGTTTGACCGTCATTACTGGGCAGGCGTTGCTTCCTACAGCACGATTGCACAAGGCGCTCCACGCACTTTCCTTGCTTCAGTAACCGTTGATTTTTGAGGTAATAAAAATGTCTTCACTACTCAACATTGCTAATCCCCAAAAAACTTCCTGGCAGGTAAACTTTGCCAGAGATTTACCTCCCTACCTCGATCCAGTAATTACTGACTGGTTACTACAGTCGCCAGAAATTCTTACCTGCTTAACGGATATGTATAGCTCGCCACTCAATATCGTCTGGCCGCATACTGTGGCTAATAATCTTAAAGCTATGGCTGCGGTTACAGCGAGTTTCGGTATTAAAAGTAAATTTTATTATGGGGTAAAAGTTAACAAATCACAGGCGCTACTACAAGCTGCAGTATCTGCTGGAGCTGGTGCAGATGTTTCCAGCCTCCAGGAATTACATGATGCCATACGTGCTGGATGCCATGGAGTTGATCTGTGCGCAACTGGGCCGGCCAAAACGCGTGATTTTTTGCAGGAACTAATTCTTAAGGAGGCACGGATTGCGGTAGATTCTTATCAGGAACTACGGGATATTATTGAACTTGCTCAGATCTGGAGAGGAAATTTCGAAAAAATTAGTCTATTGCTACGACTGCGTCCAAATGCAAATTGCTCCAGCCGTTTTGGTATGTTAAGCGATGAAATTATCATCGCTCTTCATTCTCTGGCAGACAATAAGCACCTAGAACTTGCTGGTTTTCATTTTCATCTCAGCGGTTATGCTCCTGAAACAAGGGTTAGTGCTTTGCTTGACACCTTACCATTAATTACATACGCCCGTAACCTTGGATTAGATCCTCGAATTATCGATATCGGAGGAGGGTTACCAGTACAGTATGTAGAAAGTCAGTGTTACAAAACTTGGTTATCCTCACAAAAATTTGTAGATTATCGTACGGGTAAGATTCCTGCATGCTTTTACCCATATGGTGGTGAACTCAATGCTGAACAATGGTTAACAGTATTTCTAGAGAGTCAAAACTCTGTAGGTGATCGTATATCTGATATTTTGTGTAAGGAAGGTTTAACACTTTGTATTGAGCCAGGTAGAAGCCTGGTAAATCAGAGCGCCATAAGCGTATTTCGAGTATGTCGAGTCCGCCCTCACACCGATGACAGTTCTGTTATATTTGTTGAAGGTAGTAGTTTCAGTGCTTGCGAGACCTGGTTTAATTCTGAATTTCTAATCGACCCAATCCATCTTCGATCCAGTAATCACGCTCAAAATCACTCACCAGGGAAAGCATGGATTGCTGGGCATAGTTGCCTGGATGAAGATGTCATTACTAATCGACTGATTTCGTTTCTTCACTTACCTCAACCTGGGGATCTTTTGGTCTTTGTTAACACTGCCGGTTATCAGATGGATTTACTGGAAAATCAATTCCATCGTCATCCACTCCCAACACGACTTACCGCATTGATGAATCCCAGTAATAAATTGATGTTCACCGTTGACAATTAAGGAATTTTTAAATGATTTTCAGCAAAGTAACTGATTTAATTGGCAATACTCCTGTCATACAGTTGCCATTGACACAAGCAGACTCCCGGTTATACATCAAAGTCGAGAAAAATAACCCTGGTGGTAGTATGAAAGACCGTATGGCCAGAAATATGATTGTTGCGGCACTTAAATCTGGGCGCATCCAACCGGGTGGAACGATTGTTGAGTCATCTTCTGGAAACACCGGTATTGGATTAGCGTTAGCCTCTATTGAATTTGGTCTTAAATTTATCGCCGTTGTCGATCACCATGCTGCTCAGGACAAAATATCCATCATGCGAGCGTTGGGGGCTGAGATCCGCTATATTAAAGGTGACTATGGTGAAAATGAAGTCGCTGTTATTGAACGCCAACGTATGGCCGCCGAGATTGCCAGTGAAATATCAGGTGCGGTCTTTACGAATCAATCTGATAATGCCGCCAACGCAGGTGGGTATGCTGATCTGGTTCGTGAAATTGTCCACCAAATTGGTCGGGTTGACGCATGGGTAGGCTGCGTCGGCACTGGTGGTTCGATAACGGGTATTGCACACGGGCTCAAGATTCATAATCCTGATACTGTCACTATCGCTGTTGAACCGGAAGGTTCCATCGTATTTAGCAAACCAGGCAAGCCATATTACCAGTCAGGGACAGGAACACCAAAAGGGGATACGGTTGGCCTAGTGCTAGATTATAGCTGCATTGATTACGGCGAACAGGTTTCTGACGCTTGCGCTTTTGAAACAGCCCGTTATCTTGCTCGACGTTTTGGTTTATTGGTTGGCGGTTCTACTGGGGGAGCAATTTATAAGGCGCTAGAACTAATCGGTAAAGGGATAATCAAGGGCAATGTGGCGCTGGTCATCGCTGATGGAGGTGAAAAATATCTGCACACTATTTTCAATGAAGAATGGCTTAAAGAACGAGATTTGACTGCTCCAGAAATCTGGGATCAACTTGATAACTGGTTTGCTTCTTCCGCAATTCTGGAGTGTAAATCATGATCGCTGAGTATAAACTGAAAGTAACTATCTGTGGTGCTGGTAATACCGGTCACCTTGCAGCGGTTTTATTCAGTCAAAATCCTAAAGTCGACGTTACGCTTTTCAGCAGCCAACCCGAATTTCCTGCCACCTATAGAAAAAATGGTGGGCAAATTCATGCGTTATTGAATGACGGAACCCTATTAAAAGCGAGTCCCTCTTGTGTAACAGCGTGTCCTTATGAAGCTTGCCGTGATGCAGATGTTATTATAATTACTACACCAATTCATGTAAGAGATAATGTACTAAAACTTATTCAGCCAGCACTGCCACGTAATAAACCGGTGTTTGTCGGTGCAATTCCTGGTTTTGGTGGTTTTGACTGGCTGGCAGAGTATCGTTTAGGAACTCTTCCTAACATCGTATTATGGGGGATGAAAGATGTTTCCCATATTGCTTTTGAGCTTATCCGGGGGAAAAGTGTCAAACTTGGTGGCGCTAAATCACATCTTTATGTTGCATTACACCGTAGAGAAAAGCCAGAAATGGCTGAAATATTAATTGGTTATCTAAACCAACTTTATGAATCACCTGTGATGCTACTTGCTGATTACCTGGAAATTACCCTAACTCCAGGTAATCCAATTATGCATGGCTCCGTAATTTACGGTTTAATCGGCCCATGGGGGCAGTGGCACAAACATTCCTTTAGCCATATCCCTTGTTGGTGGAATGATTGCCCAGAGTTAGGTGCCTACTTCCTTGCCCGTTGTGATGAAGAAAATCAGTTGCTACGTAAAGCAGCTGAGGCTGCACTTCACATCGATCTCAGCTCAGTACAACCTTTGCAGCAGGAAATCGTCGAGGCCTACGGTGATCTTATTGCTGATTCTCGTACATTGTTAAGTGTTTTAAGAACGAATCAGGCATACGAAGGAATTCCGCTCCCTCTCATTAAAGCTAAAAATGAAGAAGGATATGTTTTTGATCAACACCATAGAGTCTTT
Organism: Arsenophonus endosymbiont of Crataerina pallida; assembly: GCF_964020125.1. Lineage (NCBI taxonomy): Bacteria > Pseudomonadati > Pseudomonadota > Gammaproteobacteria > Enterobacterales > Morganellaceae > Arsenophonus > Arsenophonus endosymbiont of Crataerina pallida. The sequence continues at coordinate 3,179,529 of NZ_OZ026540.1, forward strand.
CAGGAAGATATTGCCTGTGGTCTTAGCCTTTTGGTTGCTATTGGAAAACGCCTTAATGTGCCAGTGCCTTATATCAATGAAATCTATCTTTATATCAATGAAATCTATCTTTGGTGTTGTGAGTATATAGGGGAAAACAGTGCCACCGTCCCTATCCCCGCCAGTTGGCCGGAAATTAGGGTGGTAACAGAATGCGCGTGACAGGTAGCGTAGTGTTTATTGTTCAGTTCTTGTTTATCGTACAATTGCTCTCAATGGGCGCAATGGAGATGAGCGGACCTTTCTGGCCGTTACATTTAGCAAGTATGACATCGCAGGAACTGCTGAGTTTTGCCGGCACCGGTGTTTATATTGCCCCTATGCTAGGCATTATATTGACAAGCGCGTTCTGGGGGCGCGTTGGTGACAGGATCGGCAATAAAACAATGATGATCCGCGCACTGGCTGGCCTTGCTCTAACGCAGTTAGGACTCGCCTTCGCAAATGATGTATGGATTGTACTTATTCTGCGTTTTGTTCAGGGCGCTTGTGCCGGGTATATCGCTCCAGCACAGGCTTATGGTATTGCCATGGTACCGGCATCACAACATACACGTTTATTCGCATGGTTGCAGGTTTCTACTAATACAGGAGCACTTTTGGGTGCTATCACTGGCGGAGCTATTCTCGATCTATTGAGCTTTTTCTGGATCAATCTGAGTGCATCCATTATTTGTGCTCTATGTGCTCTTTTGGTGCTCCTAGTATTACCTGATGATGGCCCGACTAAAAGCACATCGACCGCCTCCCCTCTCCCAGAAGGAAAAAGCACTTTACGTACCGTCAATAATAGAGCAATGGTTGGATTATTGCTTATTCTTAGTCTGCTATTAATGAGCAGAATGATAACGCAAACCCCGTTTTCACTTTATGTTACCAGCCTTTTCAATGCTCCGAACTGGTTGATAGGATTGGCATATGGTTTACAGGCTACTGGTGTAATCGTTTCTGCTACATTTTGGGCACGGTGGTTCGAACCTCATAATATGCACGCCACCCTAAAGCGTATGTTGAGCATAATAATCGGTTGTTTCCTTATAACCTTGCTGCTTGCAGCTGTGCGTCAAACTGGGTTGTTTATTGCCCTCTATTTTTTGTGGGGAGTATTGCTTGGCGCAACAACACCCATACTAACCGCATTAATCTCTCGTGCCGCGGCTAAGGGAGAACAAAGTTATGTACTTGGCCTGACACAAAGTATAAGCCAGTTTGCTTCTATTGCGGGTATTGCTCTTGGTGGAGTAACTTTTCTTTGGCCAGGATTGCCTGCTTTGTTTATTTGTGTCGCTGTAATGTATCTCATCACATTTTTTATCACGTTGAAAGTTAGCCACTCCTCCAAAGAATCAAATAAATCTATAGGGTATGAGCTATGATAGTAAGGTTTTTATTTTTTACCATACTGCTAATTTCTTCCAGTGTACAAGCGGAACAAATAGTTACTTCGGTGACCGATCTCCTCGGTAGAACTGTGTCAGTCAAACTTCCGGTTCAGCGCGTGATCCTAGGCGAAGGTCGACAACTTTACCTCGTTGCAATGTTAGATAAGGAAAATCCAGCTAAGCGAGTGGTTGCCTGGAGAAAGGATTTAATTCAGTCAGATCCAGCGACATGGCAACAGTATCGAAAACGTTTTCCCCTTTTGGAAAAAATCCCTACTTTTGGTGGTAGCGAACAGGGAACTTTCGATGTAGAGCTGGCCATTAGCCTCAAACCTGACGTTATCATCATGAACATGGATGCAAGAAAAGCGATCGTAGATTCAGGATATGAGGCGGCGCTTTCCAGCGCCGGGATCCCTATCGTCTATGTTGACTTTCGTTATGAACCAATAGCACATATTCCCCCGACGGTAAAACTGTTTGGCAAACTGTTTGGCAAAATGGAGCTTGCCACCGCCTACCTTCAATTCCGTGATATGGAGCTAAAACGTGTAACCTCCCAGGTAAATAAGTTAACGTCTCCCCTACCTAAAGTGTTTCTTGAGCGTCTAGGGGGATATTCAGATGAGTGTTGTATGACGTTTGGTAAAGGAAGTTTTGGGCGATTTGTCAAACTTACTGGGGGAGAAAACATAGCTGCATCGTTATCTCCAGGTTCCTTTTTTACCATCAATCCAGAGCAGATAGTATCAGCCAATCCCGATATAGTAATTTTGACCAGTGGTAATTTTCAGGCATCAGTACCTGGTGGGCGATGGATACCTCTCGGCCCTGGTGCGGATATTAAAGAAGCCCAAACTAGACTAGCATGGTTTACTACCCGCCCTGCCTATAAAAACAGTTCAGCTCAGCATAATAATGCATTTTTCGCTATTTGGCATCAGTTCTACAACAGTCCTTACGATGTCATTGCCATCCAGCAATTAGCAAAATGGATCCATCCTGAACTATTCAGTGAACTTGATCCCGATGATACATTTCGTCGTCTTCATCATGAATTCCTTCCCATTCCGTACTTAGCAGGATATATGGTTAGTCTGAAAGCAGAGGGGCATAATAGTGACACTTTGTCTGACACAGCTTCGCGCTGATACTCCAGGAACGGAGCATGTCATCCATTTTAATAATGCCGGGGCAAGTTTAATGCCTGAACCCGTTATACGTGCGATAAAGGAACATTACTCCAGAGAAATCACCATCGGTGGCTATGAAGCTGCTGTGACCCAGCGACAGTCAATTGAAAATGTCTATCAGGAACTAGCAACGCTTATCAATGCAAAACCTGCTGATATCGCACTGATGGAGAATGCGACTCGTGCCTGGGATATGGCTTTTTATTCTTTACCATTGAAATTTGGTGACATTCTTCTTACCTCAACAACTGAGTATGCAGGAAATTATATACCTTATCTGCAAAGACAAAAACGAGATGGTATAAAGGTTAAAGTACTGAATGAAGATGAAACTGGTGCTGTTTGTTTGGAACACCTAAAGAAAGCATTGGATAATCCCAATGTCCGATTAATAAGCCTACCATTGCTTGGTACACATGGTGGGCCAATACAACCCGTCGAGGAAATTGGCGCACTCGCGCGTGAAGCAGGCGTATGGTTTTTTCTGGATGCCTGCCAGGGAATTGGGCATTTACCATTGGATATCAAAAAAATTGGCTGTCATGTACTAACCGCTTCTGGTCGCAAATACTTACGTGCTCCACGTGGTACTGGTTTTCTATGGATAGATAACATATTAAGCTCAACTATAGAGCCAATATTGCTTGATCATCATGCCGCGAAGCTGGAAAGTGCTAATCATTATCGCATTAATCATAGCGCACGTCGTTTTGAATGCTGGGAAGCTAATATTGCGGATCGTCTTGGTCTGGGAGCTGCTGCCGCATATGCTACATCATTAGGCCAGGAAAATATAACTCAACGAATTCTTCATCTTGGCAAACAACTTAGAACCGGTCTGAAGGATTTACCTCACATTCAGATACATGATCGCGGGAAATATTTATCTGGGATTGTTACGTTTACCGTCAAGAATATTATTCCAGAAAATGTACAAAAGTATCTATCCACTCATCCACGTCGTATGAATGTTTCCTGTTCACGATTTAATTCAACATTTATTGATATGAAAAATCGTGGACTTGACGCTGTCGTACGTGCATCTGTGCATGCATACAACAGTGAAGAAGAGATTGATACCCTACTTAACGTACTTGCTGATATTAGATGAGGTAAACATGATATATAACGTAGTATTGCGACCACTTGCATTGATCCGTCCATCTGAAGAGGTCAACATTGAACATGTAGAAATATTAGTAGAGGAGATTATTCACTGTCAGAGATGGATAACGGCTGTCCCAATAGAAAAACAAACTGGGATTATTATGGATGGTAATCATCGATATTGTGCTGCATATCAGTTAGGTCTAGCATGTCTTCCTTGTGTCATGCTTGATTATACCTATGAATGTGTAAGTGTTTACCACTGGTGTAACGGTGAGCCTTTTTGCCCTGAAAAAATTAGAGAACATATTGTAAGTAAAGGGAAAATATTTCCATATAAAACTACCAGACATCTATTTTCTCCAGAACTTCCTGTTGTTGATTTTAGTATTCAGCAGTTGCAAAACATGCCCGTTACATATTCTTAAATACATTAAGGTAATGGCTGTTATAAATGCTGACAGTGAAAAAGCGCTGTCAACATTTATAAGTAAAACTATATATCACCAACCTCAATGACTAGTTTGTTGCCTGACCTAAAGATGGAAAAGAGGTTATTTTACTAAATGTTTACTATTTATATTAAATAATTAAAGCATTCAGTTATAGACATAACAGTTGCTCAAAATTAATTTTTTCAAAAGAGTCTACTCGTAAATCTGCACCCACTAAATTGTCTTTTGACGATATACCACCAGAAAAAATATTCGCGCTATTTAATGCTGTAATTCCTGCTTGTGAATCTTCAAAACCAATCGCTTCATTAGGTAATACATCGATTAAATTGGCCGCTGTTAAAAAAATCTCTGGATCCGGCTTACCTTTAGATAAAGAGTGAGGATCAACAATTACATTAAAATAATCTTTAATATTCAGTTGCTCGAGGATCATTGTGGCATTTTTAGAAGCGGAGGCTATCGCACAAGGTATTTTCTTTTTTTTGGCTTGCTTAATATAAGGCAATACCCCAGGCAAGATATTTTTTTCTGTCAGTTTACTGAGTGATTTTACATAGTAATCATTTTTACTGTCCATCAGGGCATTTTTTTCTGCCACACTAAAAACATCGGCTTTATTACCATAATGCAAAATTTTCTCCAATGACTCAATTCTGCTTATTCCCTTCAAAGTTTCATTAAAGGTCGCATCAAAATCAATATCGATTTGTTTAGCCAAATATTGCCAAGCTTTAAAATGATAAAAAGCGGTATCGACAATAACACCATCAAGATCGAAGATCATGCCCTTCTTCATGCAACTACCTCATTTTTATAAACAACATTAGCAATTTTACCGGCAGAAATCCGATACTGCTGCTCACCCACCTGTATCTCAGTATCCTGATCACATCCAATTGATAATTGTTCTCGAGTGATAAAAAATTGGTAATTAATGCCTAAATGGCACAGCTTAAATTGGAGATGCTGCCAATGAGTAGGTAATGAAGGATTGATTTTCAATAACGGTTGACGAATATCTACCCCACCGTATGTCATAATTGTCATATTGAGGGTGGCCGCCATTACGCCAGTATGAATACCTTCTGAGGTCGTTCCACCCTGAATATCTTGATAATCAGAAAATAAAGCGTCTTGATATAATTGCCAAGATAAAGCTGACGATTTAATATTCTCAGCCAAAGACGCATGAACAACACGAGATAGTGTCGAGCCGTGGGAAGTGCGAGAAAAATAATAATTGAAATTTTTTTCTACATAATTATCAGACGCAGGATAATTCATTTTCTCTAATAATGAACTAACAACATCTTGGTTAAAGTTATTAAATATCATTAATAAATCTGGCTGTTTGGCAATCTTATAATTATCGGCTAATTTCCCTTCAGCGCGTAGGATTCTATCTAACCTATAAATATTACCGTATTTATTGCGATATTTTTGCCAATCAATTTCTTCAAGGGCAAAATAACCATCAAATTGCCCGATAATATTTTGCTCATTAATTGACAACGCTAAGTTTTCTTTAATGGTTTTTAGTTGCTGCCAGAAATCATTATCGATATTAACTTGATTTAAGATATTATTTAAATCCTGTTTTGACAAAGATAAAACTATCAGATCAATTTGATTAAATAACTATGCCACCATTAAATTAGTGTAAGCATTATCCTGCAAACCGGCTTCTTTATTACCTAAACTATATTCATGAAATTCATCTGGCCCCATAACGCCACCAATATGATATCGATTAGTAGTCGCATCCCAGACTGTTTTACTCAGCCAAAACTTGGCAATCTCAATTAATAATTCCAACCCAAAATCGATCATAAATGGCTTATCGCCAGTATTTAACCAATATAGCCAAACATTATAAGCAATGCTTAAAGAAATATGACACTGTAAGTGACTATGATCAGGATCCCATTGTCCTGTCAGCGGATTTATATGTAAGGTTTGCGTCTGCTCACTACCATCATGACCTGATTGCCAAGGAAACATAGCACCTTGAAAACCAGCTTGCTGAGCGGCATGTTTTGCAGCCGGCAACCGCCGATAACGGTACATTAATAATTGGCAAGCGGTTGTCGGAAAATGCATAATATAAAATGGCAGAATAAATATTTCATCCCAAAAAATATGCCCTCGATAAGCTTCTCCATGCAAACCTCTAGCAGTAACAGAAACATCTAATTTATGTTTACCATTCGTTAATGGGGAGCAAGAAGCTAATAGATGGTAGGTATGTAAACGCAGTAGTTTTTGCGTCATCATATCACCAGCAATGACAATATCGCTTTCCCGCCAAAGCGTTTGCCAGGCAAGCTGACTCTCTGCTAACTGGGCAGCAAAATCAGGCAACTGCCATGAATTTACCTGCTGCCAATCTTGATTAAAAACAGTAGAAATAGCGATCGCCACATTTTTCTCTAACCGATAACAGTTACCTTGTTGAGCAGAAAAAACCACCTGTTGAACAATACTATTTTCATTTATCCTATTTTCGACATTATTTGGCGCAAAAAAATCACCGCTAATTTCTGTCGAAACGCCAATCCCGATTTGACTTTGAAAGGTTTGCGCTAATAAATAAGTTTTATGCTTATCAACACTTAAATCTTTTATTTGATAATGAGAGGAATTGAGTGAACGGTAGCGTTCAACACCATAATTAAACGTTCCACCATCTGTTTTGCTACAAATGGTGATTTGATCAGAAAAATTTAAAGGACAAAATTGATATTCAATACTATAGTGCGTCATTCTTGCCATATTAGTAAATTTTCGACAATCTATTTTTAAGCGACGGCCTTCTTGATCTTCAATTTGTAATTCACTAGATAAAATTCCTGTCATTAAATCTAATCGACGATAAAGAGAAATAACTTTAAAATCCGTAAGATTAACAAATTTACCTTGGCCAATACGTAACGAGATATATTGTGCATTGGGTGCATTAACGAAATCTTCATTATGAACTTGGTGGCCATTTATTACAGAAATAGCTTGATTATAAAGCCCTGCAAGATAAGTTGCCGGATAGGTATCATCACTGATTACCATTTCAGGTAATGTCCCGCGTAACCCTAAATATCCATTTGCTACGGTCAATAAGGACTCAGTGGTATATTCCGCTTTGCCTGGATTATAACCGCAATAATCAATGCTCCAAGTTATTGTTTGTTGTTTCTCTGCTAAGGCATGTTTTAATGTCTCTTCACATTCATCAACTAAAACTTCTGTTCGAATAAAGGGGACATTGAATATTTCAGAGAAACATTTCTCCATATCAACAACATCATCATTAGCAATTTTGATACAAAATGGCGAATAAAATGCTAACGCATCTCCTTTTAATATTCCCCCTTGAATATTGGGAAAATCTAATTTAATTTGTTTAATTAATTCTAATAACTCTAATATATTAATTTTCTGATAGGTTATCGGATAAATTTTCTTATTCATTTTGGCTTGGTAAACCACTAATTCTTGTGGTTTAAAAACAACATGCAAATAATTCATATTCAAATTCACTATTAAAAATGTATTAGTCAAATAATCCTTTAATCAGAAATAAGCGTACCTTTTCGCTGTTGGTAACGGTAAATTACTATCGTCAATATGATTGGAACAACAATAGCAATGATTGTCGCAAATGAATAAACTAACCAATAAATCGGTTGGATAGAAAGAATACCAGGCAATCCCCCCACACCGATACCGTTTGAAAGTACGCCAAAAGCGCCACAGATAAAACCGGCAAAAGCAGAACCTACCATGGCGCAAAGCAAGGGAAAACGATAATAAAGATTAACACTATAAAGCGCAGGCTCAGTAACGCCTAGATAAGCGGAAATTGCAGCCGGAATAGTCACTTCTCGTTCATTTTCTTTACGGCTAATAATAATAATGCCCACCACAGCAGAAGCTTGTGCAATATTGGAAAGCGCAATTATCGGCCAAATTGGCGTTCCACCCTGCGCTTGCATTATCTGCAGATCTATAGCCAACGTAGTATGATGAACGCCACTGATTACTAATAGAGGATAGGTAAAGCCAAAAATAGCGGAGCCAATTGAGGCAAAACCACCGAACATAACAAATCTGACTACTTCTGCAATTTGGTTACCTATCATTCGCCCTATTGGACCGAGTATTGCATGCGCAACAAAAACAGAGATGCTCAAGGTAACAATCGGCACAATCACAAATTTCAAATAACCAGGAACATAACGACGTATAAATATTTCAAACCAACCTAAAAATAAGCCAGCAAAAATAGCGGGAATAACTTGAGCCTGATAGCCTACTTTTTGGATAGTAAATAGACCAAAATCCCAAACAGCAGGTAACTGACTACCTAAATTATAGGCATTCATTAATTGTGGCGAGACTAATGTAATTCCCAGAATAATACCTAGTATTGGTGTTCCGCCTATTTTTTTACTGTTGACCAGCAAATTGCTACCGGTAAAAAATGAAAAATAGCCTCACAAGGCAACCAGAGAAAATCATAAATCGGTTTTAGTGTAGGATAAAATGCCATTAATGGCTTATTGTTTACTATTAGCATTTCACCTAAAACATTCCTCAAGCCTAACAACAAACCGCCACAAATTAGCGCAGGCAGCAATGGGAAGAAAATTTCAGCTAGATTAGTAATTAACCGCGTCCAAAGTTTTGTCTTTTTTTTAATCGCTATTTTGGGCGCTTTTTTATCGTCATCACCTGTTGAGATATCAAATTGTTGTTGAATTGCTTTATAATATTTGTCTACATTGGTACCAATAACAATTTGTAATTGCCCTGCTTGATTAAAACAACCTTTAACTTCTGGTAGTTTTTTTAAATCCTCTATATTTACCTTTTCTGGTTCATGTAAAACAAAACGTAATCGAGTCAAACAGTGGGTAAAACTATTTACATTATTTTTGCCACCAATCGTAGAAATAATATTGTTAATATGAATATGATTTATTATGATTTTTTTTAACATAATTTTAATGATTTTGTATTTTTACATAATAAAATATAAAATATCTCATCAATAATCATATTACATAGAGATCAATCACAAAAATAGACATAAAATCAATTGAATACATTTTTTTGAAAATTTATTATTTATGTTGAAAATATAATGGTAATTTCCACGATTTTAATAAGTATTGGCTATTATTATTTTTGTTTAAAATAAATATAACTTATTATGTAAATTTACTTTGATAATAAATTTTTTATTCTAAAAATTAGAATAAAAAACACTTAATGATTTTATATCATTAAATTTTTAATAGCTATTTTTAATAAAAATATTTTTTTAAACTAAAATAAAATTCATCTTAATCACTATATTTAAATGTATAGATTGAAATTTTACTCAATTGTATCTAAAAATGTTATTACTTGGTTTCAATTATTTTAATAACGTTTAACGTTGATCATTTTTTTGTGCTTATTTAATATTTTTAATAAACTGTTTATACATATCTAATTAATATAAAATTTTAATGTATTAAAAGTTGAAATAAATTTACAGTTAAATGACAAATGTTATTTGAAAGATTTTTATTTGTATATCAATTATAGCAAAAATTACTTCTATTTTTGTGGCAAATATTTTTATTCGATGCTTATCACAAAATATATTAATAATTATTATAAAATAAGAAAACATTTATATTATATATGATAAATATTTTTTTATTTAAAGCAGAAAAATAAAAGGTAGGGAATTAATATGCCTTATAAAAAAAAGTTATGTTTATTTCATTTGACGCCATAGCAGTTTCAGGAATTACAGTTGAAGCAACAAAATTAGCATGTTATTTAAATAATCGAGGTTTTGAATCCTTTATTGATTTAGGTTATGACATAAAGATTGATAAAGGAAATTTTGCCAAACCCTATTCATGTTATGAAAAATCAATTTTTGATAAGCATTTTAAATTAGTGCGAATTAATGATATATATTTGTTAAAAAATTACACGGTTGAATTTATCGATAAAGTAAATAATATTTTAATTAATGGAACTACAAAAGCGAATTTAATAGAAAAAATAATCTGCTGGAACAGGTAAATATTGTTACGAATGCATTATCTGAATTAATCTTTAATACATGGAATAAATTAGAGATCACTCATCTTGTTATTGAAAATGGAACATTGCCTGAGAATATTATCTATACTAAAGCGCCCTATAAAAGTATAGAAAAATATGGTTTACAAAAAAATCTAGCATGTTTTGTATTATGGCGAGATCATGATCTAATGTGGAACAGCGAAACATTATCAAAAAAATATGGTCAAGAGCCTTGGTATTATGCAATAAAACCTATTAAATCAAAATATATAAAATATGTTACTTTAAATGATTCATTAGCCAAAAAGCTAAAAGATTGGAGTAATCAAGATATCAATATTGATGTTATGCGTAATACTTATTTATTTAATAATAATCATAATAAAATGAATATAAGAGATAGATTTAACATATCGAAAGATGATTTTTTAATCGCTAGAACGACTAGAATCATTCCTGAAAAAAAATTAGAAAGAGATATTTATCTAGTAAGAAAGCTTAATGATTTATATATAAAAAAAAATAAATCATGCTCTATATATTTAATTATTGCTGGTGATGAAAAAGAAAACAGTGATTATTCAAATTATCTAAGACAATACATAAAAAAACTAGAAATAGAGAATTTTATAAAATTTTCTGGCCCGCTGCAGCATGACTTTATCGAAAATGAAAACAATAAGCCGACTATTCAAGATCTCTATTACTCCAGCGATATGGTTTCATTCTTAACATCATATGATTATGACAGTTATGGTAATCCAATAGGAGAAGCAATTAGTCATAAGCGCTGTTATATATCCACAAGTTACGAATATTATCATGAAGTTTATGGACAACATGGTTTTAAAACTGAATTAATGAATATTTCACCAAAAAAAAGATGGACTACCGGACGACGATTTTATCCATCGAGTTTATAATTTAATTAATGATCGAAATCAGACAGCTGCGTTAGTGAAACATAATTTTAATATAGGAAAAAATTTATTATCTAATCAGATAATAAATAAAATATTTAATATCTAGTATTAAAAATTAGATTTTATAACCTTTAATATGGATAATTTATGCGTAGAGAAACCTTTATATCTATTGTATTCCCTTTTTATAATGAAAGTGAACGATTAGAAAGTGTCATAGAATCAATTTATAATCAAAAATTTAAGTATAAGCTATTTGATCTTAGTAATACTGAATTAATTTTTGTAGACAATAATTCAACCGATAATTCTGTTAACAAAATTATTACTTGCCAAAATAAATATCACAACCTTGATATTCACATTATTAATGAAAAAATTCAAGGTGTTTCTTCAGCAAGAAAAAAAGGGATGGATTATGCCTCCCAACGAGCTGAAAAACGGCGTGTTCAATTTGGCAATCAACAAAAACATTATATTGTATCAGCTGACGCTGATTGTATTGTAGACCAATATTGGCTTGATGAACTTATCTACACAATGATCACACAAGATGGTGATTTAGGTACTTGTAATTATTTTTATGAGAAAAATGACTTTATCGAGCGGCCTAACTTATATAAAGAAATAGATAAAACCTTACGCTGCCGTGATTTTTCATTTTCCTTATTTGGTGGCTTTCCCGATGGAAAAGGATTTGCTGTTGAAAAAAATATGTATGATATTGTTGGCGGTATTGAAATATTTTACCAATTACAAAATGGTAAATTTGTCGAACATTTATCTGACGATTGGGATTTTGGTATAAAAGTTATTGCTTATGGTGGAAAACCGGTATATTCACCAAAATCATATGTAAAAATTAATAGTAGGAGAGTCGATACCTTATTATACGATGTTATTAATGGTATCGCCTATGGCGAAAATGGCGTCATTACAATGAAAGATGTAAGGCCACTAGACCATCAATTAACTCATTATCAAGATTTAACCGCGAGTGATGCACAGCAGGCCTGATTTTATTCAATAAAAGATTATATTCCGAAAAACATTATATTACCGACACTATTAAATCCTAATATTTTAATTCACAACCAACAAGTTATTAATTTTTTACACCTGATGTTGCTCAGCACAACCGTCAGATAAAATCTTTTCAGCTACCTCAGGTGAATTGATACGATTAGTGCAAATTAAGGGGATTGATATTTTTCCCATCAATTTTTTAGTGACCCAAGTAAAGCCTGCTCTTGGTACCATCATTGCAATCGTCGGGATCTTTGATTCATGCCAGCCAATACCTGTACTAATCATCGATGCGCCTGCATTTTCGATTGCTTTTGCTAAAAGCTCAATCTCACCCCAATTGGAGCCTTTTTGAATTAAATCAAGCATAGATAGCCGGTAGATAATAATGAAATTATTCCCTACCTGTTGCCGAGCAGCTTTAATGACTTCAATTGGAAAGCGGATCCGATTTTGATAACTACCGCCCCATAAATCATCACGATGATTAGTATATCGGGTAATAAACTGGTTAATTAGATAACCCTCTGAACCCATAATTTCTATACCATCATAACCCGCTTGCAAAGCAAGTTCGGCGCAATTGGCATAGTCTTCAATTGTTTGCAAAATTGCAGTATCACTGAGTGATTTAGGCAAAAAGGGATTAATACTAGCTTGTAATGCACTAGGTGCAACTAGATCTGGATGGTAGCTATAGCGGCCAGCGTGCAGGATCTGTAAGGCAATTTTTCCCCCCGCTTGATGAACCGCATGAGTAATTTTTTTATGGTGAAAAATTTGTTTCTTACTAATTAGGGTTGCCCCATGTTTGGTTAGGCTGCCAGAGTGATTAGGGGCGATGCCGCCGGTAATAATTAATCCAATATTATTTTTTGCCCTGTCTGCATAGAACTTTGCTAACCTAACACTAGCTTGAGGATGCTCTTCTAGCCCAGTATGCATAGAGCCCATAATTACTCTGTTTTTTAATTGGGTGTAACCTAAGTCTAATGGCTTAAATAGATGAGGAAAGAGATGCATATCCATTTTCCTTATGATGGGTTCTTAGTATTGGATTATTGTTTTACTTAATAGCCAATTGCAACGCAAATTGTAGAAACATTATCTTAATTTAACCTATATTAATAGTTGAAAGACTATATTATTATTAATAAATTGTGATTTTTATCATATTTACCGATGTATTGTTTTATAATTATTAAATTGCCGTAAAGTCCTACACTAAATAGTTAGGATATAAATAACGTTGTAAAAGTCTAAAAATGCAATTTTCATTCTTTTGGTAGTTAAATGTTATTAATTTTAGTGTAGGGTCACATTTGAATGATAGGAGATTTGATAGAATTGTGCTTCTTCATAGATCTATTTTCACATAATGATATCAATTGAATTTTTACAGGATAGTTATAAACCACATATTTAGTAAGCATGGTTGTATAATTTTAACATATTGATTTAGAAAAGTTATTTATAGTAATCGACAATTTTTTGTATTCACTTTACTTACGGTCGTTGGGAGTAGACTATAAAATAGTTATATTATTGTGTTTATTTATATGTATAAGATTTTTGAGACTTAGCTAAAATTTAAGTAAACAAAAATTAGTATAGTGAAGAATTAACCAAAATAGTTTTAGAAGATATTTGGTAGTTCTTTCTTATTTTGTTTTAGTGATAATATTTTTAATGATTAAGTTTATCCTGATTATGTTGAGGTATTGTTGGGTTTTGGATGAGCAAGATAAAACTAAAAAGCCGTGGCAATTTATAAATATATAGGTGGTTATAAGAAGGGTAATGGCTCTAATCGAAAAATAAAGAACAAAAAAAATTAATGCTAAAATATGATGAGCATCTGTAGAAATATAATCCGGATGAGTAATAGTTCATTTTTCATATAAAATTAATTATATTCTATATTAACAATAGAATTTTTATCTTTAATTAAATCTATAATATGAGGATGAATATAATACTTAGTATTTGGTGTTTAATCCATAAATCAAAGAAGGTAATGTTATAACAAGAAATTTATTTCACAACCTTTTGTTATAAACTTCATTAAATTTAAAAGTCTTGTAATGTACAATAGTAAAATAAAATTTATATTATAATTTGCTAATTGTAATGTATATATTCTAGTTATTTATTTTTTTATTTAAATGCACTAAGAATTATTAATTTTACAATATCACAATTTCTATTTTTTAAAAATGTAAAATATATGTATTTTTATACAGTTTATTGTAAGTGGTTAAATATGATAAATTTTTAAATTTTAAAAATTTCATTATTATTCTTATAAATGATTGCAAATTGATGATAAGTAAACAATAAATGAAAAAAAGGTATGTGACATTTTATTATTTATAAGAAGTAATAACAATTGATAGGGAGAAGTTATATGTAGCTATATTAGGATAAAATAAAAGTTTACATTATATATTATTACATTGAGAATTCTAAAAATATAAAAATTATTGAGCTGATTATTTATATGTTTTGAGTTGTTTTTTTAATAAAATTTTGCTTCTATCTAATTTTTTATAGAGAAGATAATATGTTTTTCGTAAAAAATTTATTTTTATCAGATTTTCATATAGGAGATAATATGTTTTTCTCAAAAAGAGTTGAGCAATTTATAACTATTGCCCAAAAAGGAACATTTAAAGAAGCGGCAGATGAGTTATGTATATCTCCTTCTGCCCTTAGTAAGGGAATGAAGGAAATAGAGGGGCAGTTAGGTGTTCAACTTTTTCAACACTCAGGAAGAGGAGCAAAATTAACTTCTAATGGGGAAAAATTATATCAAGAATTATTCCCTCATTATCAGGATGTAAGTGCTACAACAAAAAAATTAATGTTAGGTTTTTCTAGTAAAAAAAAGTCTGTTATTAATATAGCGACAGATGATGCTTATTTTCCTGATCTGGCCTCAATAATATCAAAAATAGATTCAATTGAATCGGGAATTCTTGTTGATATTAAGAAGTATTCTAATCATTTAATATCAGATATTATATGTCGTATTCAGGCAGATATTTTTATTGGTTCAAGAGAAGAGGAGAATTTACCTGCTAATATTGAAAGTCTATCACTATGTTCTAAGTTAGAATTAGGTGCAGCTGAAAATATTATAAATCACTACAAAGATAAAGATAAAGATAAAGATAAAGATAAAGATAAAGATAAAATGGAATTACTACTTAATAATAATATTATACAAACAGAAAGTATGTTGTTATCGAAAGGTTTTGAGAGAATAAAAAATATATTAATGGATAAGCATAAGAAGAATATAATTTCAGTTCCAAGTATTGATGATGTTTTTCATATATTAGGTGATGGAAAAGGTATTTCGTTTATTCCTAAATCCAATAAAAATATATCATTAGGTAAGCAACATAAAGTTAATTTCGCTATCCCTCCTGCCCCTTTCAATATCGAAGTTCGAGGAAAATTATATTACAAGACTGAAAAAAAAGAATCTTTACAATGGCTTATAAATTTAATATGTGATTAATATGATGTAATAAACACCAGGGAATCTAATATTAAACCAAAAATATATAATATAGCAGTTTTTCTGTATCAAGTTTTATTTTAAAGTTATGTTCTGGTTTTATTTATTACATGATATTTATTGTTTCATTGAGCGATGCCTATTAGATTTTAAATAATATCAATTTTAATTTGATTATCACTTTAATAAATGATTCAATTGCTTTTGTTATTCTAATGATTTATAAATATATTATATTCAAATATAATAATGGATTAATCTTTTTATTTTAATTGCTATTTATTAGGGATGTTATTTCGTGTGACTTTTAATATAATAATTTTAAAATGTTGTAAGGTGAATTTTATTAATAATGAAATGTGGAAATTATTTTAAAATAATTTAGTGTTTACATGATTCTCATTAAGTATGGTAATTTAAATAATTATTATTTTTCTCCACGACTCATATTATTGGTATTTGAAAAAAACTTTTGCTAGTAAAAATATATTTTTTAAATTGCTTATGAAAACATTAATTTTTTATCCGATAAATAAACTACTGTTTAAATGATTTTTATACTTTAAAGGTGTTAATAAATTTATTATTGAGTAATTTTAAAGCTACTATTCTTCATCAACTATAGCGATATCGCATAGCAGTGATAAGCAGAATAGCTTGATTATGGAGCTTGATCACTGCAGTCGAACTTCTGGTTTATTAATTTAACCTAAACTTTCCGCTACTGACAAATAATCAGTATAAATTTGAGGTGAGCCGGAGAAGGATGCAAATTGCTTCCACTCTTTATACATAAGTTTAGTATCCTGATGCGCGCGCGCAAAATGATCAGCTTCATCAGTGGCTATATCTGGTTTGGGATAAAATAGATTAAGTGCTGCAAGACTTTCAATCTCCATCATTACGATATATTGATCCAGGCGATTTCCGCGTTCACCTTTTAACAGGTGAAATTTCCAGCCGGGATAATCCTCTATTCGATGATGGTTTTCAGCAATAAAAGTTTCAAATGTTTCTGCCTTAATCCCAGGTCGTAGTGCTAGGTTGTGGATCCCTATTATTCTGGCGATAGGCTCTTGGTTAGGTAGTTCCTGATAGCGTGGGCCATAACAGACGGTACTTTTTTTATTTTCAGCGAGTAGTTGATAATCAGTGTAAATAGTTGGAATTTCACTAAAAGTACCATAACGTTGCCATTCGGAAAGAATATCATGTATTTTTGGTGGTTGTTGCTGCCAGAATTGATTGGCTAATTCTGTTTTATTGCCGTTACTAGATTGATAGCGATTACGATGTTCTGTGCTTTCTATTTCAAACAGCATCAGGTATTGTCCAACCCGCTCGCCACGGAGACCACGCAATAGCGTCCAACGCCAGCTAGGATAGCATGGAATATAGACACCTTTTTGGCGAACGAAGGTTTCGAATTGCGCGGGTGTGATACCAGCCTCGGTATCGATTGCAATGTAATAAAGACTGAAAACGGGTAAGGGTGAGTTATATTTTCTTTCCATTAATGATTTCCTTACATTTTTGCCGCAGATAGCCGGCTATGGCACTTGCCTGATATTATGTCATTGGCCATCTAGTGCGATGCTGATTGCAAATAATAGGGTGGCCATCGAGGAGTATCGGTTGCTACTTATTAATAACGGGTTTTATACATCTGTCGCGATAATGACGTTATCATGTCTGTAAGCCATGCCGAAAAATGTGGCATCAAATAAATAGTGTTTATTTTTTTATTAAGCAATGTTAACAAAATTGGGTGTTAATAATGGATTCAACTAATATCGCCGCTTCTTTAGTTAAAAAAACCCTGTTATTATCAATAGAAATAAGTTTTCTATGCTGTAATGTTGTTAGTGCATTATTAATAGTTTTGTTTGTAAAAAAACTTTCCCCATCAAATTTTGCTTTATAAACATTATCATCTACTGGGATCAAGCTAGATAATGCCATTTTAAAAGCATTTATTCTTTTTTGATTGTTTGAAAAACCTCTAATAGAGTGGCAAGGTAGTTGGCTTTTATTAATAGATTCTTTGTATTGTTTATAGTTTGTTATATTTATCATTTCAGAGGAGATAGATTTTGAGCTGCCACCTAAGCCAATCGCTATCTCTGGATACTGTTTATTAAGATCAGTAATAAGGCTTTTCCATTTTTCAGGGTAAGTATTTTTTTTATAAAAATACATGGTCGGGTGTTCGTTATATTCCATGGTGAGATATTGATCTATTAAATCACGCATTTGATACTGTTTTCCTAAACTGGGTATCGATCTATCTGCGACAGTAATTATTTTTTTCTGCCACAAACTATCTCTCTCTCCCGATACGCCGGTTCTGGTTTCCATAAACTCTTTCATATGTAATTTAGTGCAAACAACATGCGAAATATTGAGTTTTTTTATTATTTCCATATCGTTTTTTACATCATCAACAGTTTGACCGAATAAACCATAAATGAGGTCAACGCTAATCAATTCAAAACCTAATGCATTAGCATCTGCAATAGTTTTAAAACATTCTTTTGCAGTATGTTTTCTGCCACATGCTTTAATTAAATGATCCTGAAATGATTGTGTACCAAAGGATAATTTAGAAAAACCTAGTTCTTTCAGTAACGATAAGTATTCTTTATTAAGACTACCAGGCTCTCCTTCAAATCGCATGGTAGTGGATGAAAAATTAAAATTATTTTTATAAAAATTTATTAATCTTTTTAATTCGCTATCGGGCAGAAGAGAGGGAGTACCGCCAAATATATTAAATTCACCGATGTTTACATTAGCAAGATTTGGTACTTGCTTTAGCCAAAGAGTGGCTTCTTTTATATTAAGGTCAACGATTTCTTTAAATAAACTGTCAGATTTTGCTGACTTAGGGTTCACTATAATAGTGGGAAATTGACAAAAATGGCATCGATAACGACAAGTTGGAATATAAACCCAGAGATGAATATT
This sequence comes from Arsenophonus endosymbiont of Crataerina pallida, assembly GCF_964020125.1. Taxonomy (NCBI): domain Bacteria; kingdom Pseudomonadati; phylum Pseudomonadota; class Gammaproteobacteria; order Enterobacterales; family Morganellaceae; genus Arsenophonus; species Arsenophonus endosymbiont of Crataerina pallida. Next base: position 3,198,234 of record NZ_OZ026540.1, read on the forward strand.
TCCTGCCTTTTTTATTTCCTTATTCATATCATCATAAAATGAGGTTAAGGGATAATTGTCGATATCACCTGGAAAAATATGACAACCAAAAGGATCTTTAATCACATATTCAAGTAAATAAGGATCTCTATAATAGAATTAATGAGATCAAAAATGAAACCAGTATTATTGATTTCAAACCGATACATTCTTATAAAACACCCGCATTCAGACTTTATTTTGAATTCAAAGATGAGATATTCAACTCACTTCGTCATCATGTAGATGAAGACATAGGCTACCCACCACCACTTCCTGCCTGTTTTAATGCTATTGATAATAAAGATTTTAATAGATTTGTTTATTATTTTTGTGAGGATAGAGAATCAGGAGAAGCACACAATTATTTTGCTAATGGTGGAGTATTCTAATGCGAGATACCTATATTGCTTCTCTTAATGATATTGATGAAAAATATCCTAGACCAAATATATGCAATATTTTAAGTAAAAAAGAAAATACAGATTTACTTGAATATGTGATTAAAGATCCTTTTGGTTGTCATATTTTTCCAGGTGATATCGACAATTATCCCTTAACCTCATTTTATGATGATATGAATAAGGAAATAAAAAAGGCAGGAAATATTCATCTCTGGGTTTATATTCCAACTTGTCGTTATCGATGCCATTTTTGTCAATTTCCCACTATTATAGTGAACCCTAAGTCAGCAAAATCTGACAGTTTATTTAAAGAAATCGTTGACCTTAATATAAAAGAAGCCACTCTTTGGCTAAAGCAAGTACCAAATCTTGCTAATGTAAACATCGGTGAATTTAATATATTTGGCGGTACTCCCTCTCTTCTGCCCGATAGCGAATTAAAAAGATTAATAAATTTTTATAAAAATAATTTTAATTTTTCATCCACTACCATGCGATTTGAAGGAGAGCCTGGTAGTCTTAATAAAGAATACTTATCGTTACTGAAAGAACTAGGTTTTTCTAAATTATCCTTTGGTACACAATCATTTCAGGATCATTTAATTAAAGCATGTGGCAGAAAACATACTGCAAAAGAATGTTTTAAAACTATTGCAGATGCTAATGCATTAGGTTTTGAATTGATTAGCGTTGACCTCATTTATGGTTTATTCGGTCAAACTGTTGATGATGTAAAAAACGATATGGAAATAATAAAAAAACTCAATATTTCGCATGTTGTTTGCACTAAATTACATATGAAAGAGTTTATGGAAACCAGAACCGGCGTATCGGGAGAGAGAGATAGTTTGTGGCAGAAAAAAATAATTACTGTCGCAGATAGATCGATACCCAGTTTAGGAAAACAGTATCAAATGCGTGATTTAATAGATCAATATCTCACCATGGAATATAACGAACACCCGACCATGTATTTTTATAAAAAAAATACTTACCCTGAAAAATGGAAAAGCCTTATTACTGATCTTAATAAACAGTATCCAGAGATAGCGATTGGCTTAGGTGGCAGCTCAAAATCTATCTCCTCTGAAATGATAAATATAACAAACTATAAACAATACAAAGAATCTATTAATAAAAGCCAACTACCTTGCCACTCTATTAGAGGTTTTTCAAACAATCAAAAAAGAATAAATGCTTTTAAAATGGCATTATCTAGCTTGATCCCAGTAGATGATAATGTTTATAAAGCAAAATTTGATGGGGAAAGTTTTTTTACAAACAAAACTATTAATAATGCACTAACAACATTACAGCATAGAAAACTTATTTCTATTGATAATAACAGGGTTTTTTTAACTAAAGAAGCGGCGATATTAGTTGAATCCATTATTAACACCCAATTTTGTTAACATTGCTTAATAAAAAAAATAAACACTATTTATTTGATGCCACATTTTTCGGCATGGCTTACAGACATGATAACGTCATTATCGCGACAGATGTATAAAACCCGTTATTAATAAGTAGCAACCGATACTCCGCGATGGCCACCCTATTATTTGCAATCAGCATCGCACTAGATGGCCAATGACATAATATCAGGCAAGTGCCATAGCCGGCTATCTGCGGCAAAAATGTAAGGAAATCATTAATGGAAAGAAAATATAACTCACCCTTACCCGTTTTCAGTCTTTATTACATTGCAATCGATACCGAGGCTGGTATCACACCCGCGCAATTCGAAACCTTCGTTCGCCAAAAAGGTGTCTATATTCCATGCTATCCTAGCTGGCGTTGGACGCTATTGCGTGGTCTCCGTGGCGAGCGGGTTGGACAATACCTGATGCTGTTTGAAATAGAAAGCACAGAACATCGTAATCGCTATCAATCTAGTAACGGCAATAAAACAGAATTAGCCAATCAATTCTGGCAGCAACAACCACCAAAAATACATGATATTCTTTCCGAATGGCAACGTTATGGTACTTTTAGTGAAATTCCAACTATTTACACTGATTATCAACTACTCGCTGAAAATAAAAAAAGTACCGTCTGTTATGGCCCACGCTATCAGGAACTACCTAACCAAGAGCCTATCGCCAGAATAATAGGGATCCACAACCTAGCACTACGACCTGGGATTAAGGCAGAAACATTTGAAACTTTTATTGCTGAAAACCATCATCGAATAGAGGATTATCCCGGCTGGAAATTTCGCCTGTTAAAAGGTGAACGCGGAAATCGCCTGGATCAATATATCGTAATGATGGAGATTGAAAGTCTTGCAGCACTTAATCTATTTTATCCCAAACCAGATATAGCCACTGATGAAGCTGATCATTTTGCGCGCGCGCATCAGGATACTAAACTTATGTATAAAGAGTGGAAGCAATTTGCATCCTTCTCCGGCTCACCTCAAATTTATACTGATTATTTGTCAGTAGCGGAAAGTTTAGGTTAAATTAATAAACCAGAAGTTCGACTGCAGTGATCAAGCTCCATAATCAAGCTATTCTGCTTATCACTGCTATGCGATATCGCTATAGTTGATGAAGAATAGTAGCTTTAAAATTACTCAATAATAAATTTATTAACACCTTTAAAGTATAAAAATCATTTAAACAGTAGTTTATTTATCGGATAAAAAATTAATGTTTTCATAAGCAATTTAAAAAATATATTTTTACTAGCAAAAGTTTTTTTCAAATACCAATAATATGAGTCGTGGAGAAAAATAATAATTATTTAAATTACCATACTTAATGAGAATCATGTAAACACTAAATTATTTTAAAATAATTTCCACATTTCATTATTAATAAAATTCACCTTACAACATTTTAAAATTATTATATTAAAAGTCACACGAAATAACATCCCTAATAAATAGCAATTAAAATAAAAAGATTAATCCATTATTATATTTGAATATAATATATTTATAAATCATTAGAATAACAAAAGCAATTGAATCATTTATTAAAGTGATAATCAAATTAAAATTGATATTATTTAAAATCTAATAGGCATCGCTCAATGAAACAATAAATATCATGTAATAAATAAAACCAGAACATAACTTTAAAATAAAACTTGATACAGAAAAACTGCTATATTATATATTTTTGGTTTAATATTAGATTCCCTGGTGTTTATTACATCATATTAATCACATATTAAATTTATAAGCCATTGTAAAGATTCTTTTTTTTCAGTCTTGTAATATAATTTTCCTCGAACTTCGATATTGAAAGGGGCAGGAGGGATAGCGAAATTAACTTTATGTTGCTTACCTAATGATATATTTTTATTGGATTTAGGAATAAACGAAATACCTTTTCCATCACCTAATATATGAAAAACATCATCAATACTTGGAACTGAAATTATATTCTTCTTATGCTTATCCATTAATATATTTTTTATTCTCTCAAAACCTTTCGATAACAACATACTTTCTGTTTGTATAATATTATTATTAAGTAGTAATTCCATTTTATCTTTATCTTTATCTTTATCTTTATCTTTATCTTTATCTTTATCTTTATCTTTATCTTTATCTTTATCTTTATCTTTATCTTTATCTTTGTAGTGATTTATAATATTTTCAGCTGCACCTAATTCTAACTTAGAACATAGTGATAGACTTTCAATATTAGCAGGTAAATTCTCCTCTTCTCTTGAACCAATAAAAATATCTGCCTGAATACGACATATAATATCTGATATTAAATGATTAGAATACTTCTTAATATCAACAAGAATTCCCGATTCAATTGAATCTATTTTTGATATTATTGAGGCCAGATCAGGAAAATAAGCATCATCTGTCGCTATATTAATAACAGACTTTTTTTTACTAGAAAAACCTAACATTAATTTTTTTGTTGTAGCACTTACATCCTGATAATGAGGGAATAATTCTTGATATAATTTTTCCCCATTAGAAGTTAATTTTGCTCCTCTTCCTGAGTGTTGAAAAAGTTGAACACCTAACTGCCCCTCTATTTCCTTCATTCCCTTACTAAGGGCAGAAGGAGATATACATAACTCATCTGCCGCTTCTTTAAATGTTCCTTTTTGGGCAATAGTTATAAATTGCTCAACTCTTTTTGAGAAAAACATATTATCTCCTATATGAAAATCTGATAAAAATAAATTTTTTACGAAAAACATATTATCTTCTCTATAAAAAATTAGATAGAAGCAAAATTTTATTAAAAAAACAACTCAAAACATATAAATAATCAGCTCAATAATTTTTATATTTTTAGAATTCTCAATGTAATAATATATAATGTAAACTTTTATTTTATCCTAATATAGCTACATATAACTTCTCCCTATCAATTGTTATTACTTCTTATAAATAATAAAATGTCACATACCTTTTTTTCATTTATTGTTTACTTATCATCAATTTGCAATCATTTATAAGAATAATAATGAAATTTTTAAAATTTAAAAATTTATCATATTTAACCACTTACAATAAACTGTATAAAAATACATATATTTTACATTTTTAAAAAATAGAAATTGTGATATTGTAAAATTAATAATTCTTAGTGCATTTAAATAAAAAAATAAATAACTAGAATATATACATTACAATTAGCAAATTATAATATAAATTTTATTTTACTATTGTACATTACAAGACTTTTAAATTTAATGAAGTTTATAACAAAAGGTTGTGAAATAAATTTCTTGTTATAACATTACCTTCTTTGATTTATGGATTAAACACCAAATACTAAGTATTATATTCATCCTCATATTATAGATTTAATTAAAGATAAAAATTCTATTGTTAATATAGAATATAATTAATTTTATATGAAAAATGAACTATTACTCATCCGGATTATATTTCTACAGATGCTCATCATATTTTAGCATTAATTTTTTTTGTTCTTTATTTTTCGATTAGAGCCATTACCCTTCTTATAACCACCTATATATTTATAAATTGCCACGGCTTTTTAGTTTTATCTTGCTCATCCAAAACCCAACAATACCTCAACATAATCAGGATAAACTTAATCATTAAAAATATTATCACTAAAACAAAATAAGAAAGAACTACCAAATATCTTCTAAAACTATTTTGGTTAATTCTTCACTATACTAATTTTTGTTTACTTAAATTTTAGCTAAGTCTCAAAAATCTTATACATATAAATAAACACAATAATATAACTATTTTATAGTCTACTCCCAACGACCGTAAGTAAAGTGAATACAAAAAATTGTCGATTACTATAAATAACTTTTCTAAATCAATATGTTAAAATTATACAACCATGCTTACTAAATATGTGGTTTATAACTATCCTGTAAAAATTCAATTGATATCATTATGTGAAAATAGATCTATGAAGAAGCACAATTCTATCAAATCTCCTATCATTCAAATGTGACCCTACACTAAAATTAATAACATTTAACTACCAAAAGAATGAAAATTGCATTTTTAGACTTTTACAACGTTATTTATATCCTAACTATTTAGTGTAGGACTTTACGGCAATTTAATAATTATAAAACAATACATCGGTAAATATGATAAAAATCACAATTTATTAATAATAATATAGTCTTTCAACTATTAATATAGGTTAAATTAAGATAATGTTTCTACAATTTGCGTTGCAATTGGCTATTAAGTAAAACAATAATCCAATACTAAGAACCCATCATAAGGAAAATGGATATGCATCTCTTTCCTCATCTATTTAAGCCATTAGACTTAGGTTACACCCAATTAAAAAACAGAGTAATTATGGGCTCTATGCATACTGGGCTAGAAGAGCATCCTCAAGCTAGTGTTAGGTTAGCAAAGTTCTATGCAGACAGGGCAAAAAATAATATTGGATTAATTATTACCGGCGGCATCGCCCCTAATCACTCTGGCAGCCTAACCAAACATGGGGCAACCCTAATTAGTAAGAAACAAATTTTTCACCATAAAAAAATTACTCATGCGGTTCATCAAGCGGGGGGAAAAATTGCCTTACAGATCCTGCACGCTGGCCGCTATAGCTACCATCCAGATCTAGTTGCACCTAGTGCATTACAAGCTAGTATTAATCCCTTTTTGCCTAAATCACTCAGTGATACTGCAATTTTGCAAACAATTGAAGACTATGCCAATTGCGCCGAACTTGCTTTGCAAGCGGGTTATGATGGTATAGAAATTATGGGTTCAGAGGGTTATCTAATTAACCAGTTTATTACCCGATATACTAATCATCGTGATGATTTATGGGGCGGTAGTTATCAAAATCGGATCCGCTTTCCAATTGAAGTCATTAAAGCTGCTCGGCAACAGGTAGGGAATAATTTCATTATTATCTACCGACTATCTATGCTTGATTTAATTCAAAAAGGCTCCAATTGGGGTGAGATTGAGCTTTTAGCAAAAGCAATCGAAAATGCAGGCGCATCGATGATTAGTACAGGTATTGGCTGGCATGAATCAAAGATCCCGACGATTGCAATGATGGTACCAAGAGCAGGCTTTACTTGGGTCACTAAAAAATTGATGGGAAAAATATCAATCCCCTTAATTTGCACTAATCGTATCAATTCACCTGAGGTAGCTGAAAAGATTTTATCTGACGGTTGTGCTGATTTAGTTTCTATGGCTCGGCCATTTCTTGCTGATGCAGAGTTTATGACAAAAGCAGCCGAATTTAGTTAACCCCCGAGCTTGCCATGAATTAGACTTTCCTTTCCAACCAGTATTAAAACCAAAAAATATTGCTGTTATCGGCGCAGGTCCTGCCGGATTATCATTTGCAATAACAGCGGCGGAGCGTGGGCACCATATTACTTTATTTGAACAAGAATGCCAGATCGGTGGCCAACTGAATCTTGCTAAACAAATACCTGGAAAAATAGAGTTCCAAGAAACTATTCGTTACTTTCAACGTCAACTGACACTAAAAAATGTTACTGTTCATTTAACTAAAAAAGCCGCTGCTGAACAATTGGTAAACTTTGATGAGATCATTATCGCTACAGGCGTACTACCGAAAAAAATTCACATTGAAGGTATCGATCACGCCAGTGTCGTGAATTATTATGATGTATTAAAACATCGTATTACCATAGGTCCCCAGGTTGCAATTATCGGGGCTGGAGGGATCGGTTTTGATATAGCACAATATCTTTGTCAAGAAACAGATAATAGTAGCCAAAGCATTGATGCTTTTACCCACCAATGGAACATTGATACCACCATATCTCAACCAGGTGGTAATTATCCTAAGGGTGAGCAGGACATTGATTCTGCTCGTAAAATTTATCTGCTGCAACGAAAATCAACCCGTGTTGGTGAACAGCTAGGAAAAACAACCGGCTGGATCCATCGCTTAAACTTACTACGCCATGGCGTTACTATGATGAATAATGTTAGCTACCAGAAAATTGATGATCAGGGATTGCATATTTATCATAACAAGCAAAAAAAGTGTTTGCCTGTTGATAACATCATCATCTGTGCTGGCCAACAATCACTTCGTACTATAGCCGATGCATTATATAAATTAGGCAAGACACCCCATATTATCGGTGGTGCCGATATTGCTGCAGAACTTGATGCTCGGCGTGCTATTGATCAAGGAATGCGTCTTGCTTATACAATATAAAGAAAAACACCAATAAGCGTGGATATAGCCGCCAAAAAAGTGGCAAAAATACAGAATAGTAAGATAGAACAAATATTGGTTTTTTGACCTTTTTGTGGTTAACAGTCGAAGACATAACCGATGTTCATACTAAAATAGGCGCAATAACTTTCATAGGACTAATAAATAAATCGTCAAATAAATTATCATTCAGAACACCATAAAATTAAAGTCTGAGCTAAAAGAATACGGCAAGTGAATCAATTAGTATTTGCATTACAAAGCTTGCATATACGATATTAGACAGTAAGCTAATATGTTTTTTTACATTGTTATTCCAAAGTATTTTTATGACGGTAAAAAGATACCATCATAGATAAAAACAGATTTATTAGATAAACAATTAACTAACTCTTTTATTAACAAATTAACTAGCAGAACTCATTTTACTAATAGAGAAAGTAGCAATATCCCTTTCTATCATTGTTAATCAATATAAAGGGATACAACATTATAATATTTAAAGATATTCATTTAGTAATTAAATGATTTTTTTGCATTTATTAACAATATGATTAATGAACATCGTTAATGTTAAAATCCCCGCAACAATACTTAGCGATACAGCGGTTGGAATATGAAAAATATCCATTAATAACATTTTTATACCAATGAAAATTAAGATAATAGATAGCCCGTACTTTAGCATAGAGAATTTTTCAGCAATACCTGATAAAACAAAATACATCGCTCGCAAACCTAAAATCGTAAATAGATTTGAAGTCAAGACAATAAAAGGATCCGTGGTTACTGCAAAAATGGCAGGAATGCTATCCACGGCGAAAATAATGTCACTAATCTCAACTAAAATTAATACCATAATCAACGGAGTAGCAAATAAAATACCTTGTTGACGAATAAAAAAACGCTCGCCATGTAAAGTATCTGTCATGCGTAAATGAGAACCGACCCATTTTACTAGTGGTTTTTTATCAATCGATTGATCATTTTCTTTAACAAAAAACATTTTTATACCGGTAAATAATAGAAAAATGCCAAAGAGATACAAAACCCAGTGAAACTGAGAGACTAGCCAACTACCTGTAAAGATCATGATAGTACGCAATACTATCGCACCCAAGACACCATAGATAAGAACTCGGCGCTGTAAATTGACTGGGATTGAAAAATAATTAAATAACATTAACCAAACAAATACATTATCAACAGCTAACGCTTTTTCCAGTAAATAACCGGTTAAAAAAGCCATTGTTTGGCGATTAGCAATCGTTAGGCTAGTTGTCTGTTTAAAATAAAACCATAAACCTAAGGCAAACAATAATGCCAAACTAATCCAAATAAAACTCCATACAACAGCCTGTCTTACTGTTATTTCTCTTCCCGGATGCTTACCCTGTAAAGAAATATCAATAAGTAACATAATCGCAATAACAACAGTAAAGATTGCCCATAATACGGGAGTACCAACAGAATGCATTTTAGCTCCTAGAAACGAAAAACGGCCGATTCCTACAGAAGGCTCAGCCGTTATAATCCATTTTAGTCTTCATAGGTTTCTATTCCACTAATTTAAATTATAAGTAAACCTTGCCCGCTGGCAAGGTCTCACTTACAACACAAAAGCTACTTTAATATCCACCTGTGATGCCCGGTTACCGGGTGCATAACACCGTAATGACGATAGACCGGCTAAAGAAGTTACTCCCCTTTGCTAGCTATTAAAATAAAAGATCTGCTAGCGAAACACAAGATATAGGTAAATGTACTTCATGAATTGTAAAAAAATAAAATATTAAATAGAGAGTCAATTTCAACGAAAAATTTGCTATTTAGTTATTTATGATTTTGTTAAAGTATTACACTAGTCTAATATATTATGCTTATATCTGAATTTAATATTTAGGCTCATACTACAACCCTTTTAACTAGGTTCACATTATCTCTAATAAGGGATAATAGGTAATAACTGCCAATTAGGTTTAAAGATCACAGTATTTAGGAAACACTTGATGGAATTAGTTAAAGAACTTTTTTTTGCACTCTGGCATCAAGATTACAATATGCTAATGAATCCTTCATTAGTATGGGCTATCTACATTATATTATTTATAATATTATTTTTGGAAAATGGAATACTACCTGCCGCTTTTTTACCCGGTGACAGTTTACTCATTCTAGTAGGCGTCCTAATAGCTAAAGACACTATCAATTATCCATTGACAGTTATTATCTTAACCGCAGGTGCCAGTTTGGGTTGCTGGGTAGGCTATCTTCAGGGTAAATGGCTAGGAAATAATAAAATTGTGCAAAGCTGGCTTTCTCATTTACCTGAACATTATCACCAACGTGCTTATGGCCTGTTTCATCGCCATGGCTTGGCAGCGCTGCTTATTGGCCGCTTTCTTGCTTTTATCAGGACCATCCTACCTACCATCGCCGGCCTATCCGGTTTACCTGATAAACGCTTCCAGTTTTTTAATTGGCTTAGTGGATTACTTTGGGTATTGATTTTAACTGCTATTGGTTATGTATTCGGTAAAAGCCCACTCTTCCAATACTACGAACGCCAAATCATGAGTATTTTGATGCTGATCCCGCTTGTTTTGCTTTTTATTGGCCTAATAGGCAGTATAGCCGTAGTACTAAAGAAAAAATTTAAGCGCCCTAATCCCTAAATCCAAGCTAACTTATGCTGTTGCCTACTTTCCTGGTAACAGCATAGCTTTCGGTCAAACCGTTTATCAAATTTTCATACCAGTATAATTATTTTTATATTTCAATATAACAAATTTTAAATTACCTTAAATGAGATATAGATTGATTTTATTGGTTCTTTTACTATTCTCAAAGAATAAGAGTGATAAAAATTAACATTATTTATTGAGAGAGGTTAACGTTATGAAAAATACCGAAAACCTGCGTACAGAATTAAAATCATTAGCGGATTCTTTGGAAGAAGTTTTGCACAATACAGAAAATAAATCCAAAGCAGAAATTGACAAAATTCGCCGTAAAGCAGAAAAAGCGTTAGATGATTCTCGCCGAAAACTGAGTGATGTAAGCGGTAAAATTATTCATCAAACTAAGGAAGTTGCTGGCCGTGCTGATGATTATGTACATGAAAATCCATGGACAGGTGTTGGTGTTGGTGCCGCTGTCGGGCTGGTATTAGGCATTTTACTGGCTAAACGTTAATATGCGAGAAAATCAACATCCAGATGGACCGGCTAAAGGCTTGCTAAGCACCTTACAACGGATAGGTTCTATTCTTATTAATATGGTTGAGACAAGGCTGCAACTTGTTGCCGTCGAACTCGAACAAGAAAAGCAGACCTTTGTCCAACTGATTTTATTAGCCGGTACCACATTACTATTGATCGCATTTGGCCTTATGAGTTTGCTGGTATTAATTTTTCTCATGGTTGATCCAGCCTATCGTATACAAGTCGTTGCGATTACAACCGCTGTTTTACTTATCCTAGCGTTATTAGGTACTTGCTGGACATTAAAAATAGCCCATAGCAAGACTCTATTAGCCGCAACCCGTGAACAATTAAAACAGGATATCATACAGTTAAAACAGAATGAAGATGAAACTGAGTAAACGTAAACAACTGGTATTAAAAAAGCAGCAATTGTTGACTAATATTCAGCAGCAGCGTAATGCGTTATCAGCTACGTCTGAACATTGGTTAACAATTACTGCATCTTATGATCGTACCTGGCAAAAAATGTTAGTTTTCAAACCACTGCTCATTGCTAGTTTCTCATTAATTGCACTCTACAATATCCGTCATCCTAAAAAACTTTATCGACTCAGTCGACGGGCTATCGGTGTTTGGGGGATAGCAAAAACTATACAAACATTTATAGCCAAAAAAGCGTAATCCATTTACGAATTGATAATAACAATTCACTCCTTTTAGACAAAAACTATTCTCGATTAATTCATTCAATTTTTTTGCATAATAGATTGAATTTTCTTAGCTAGTATTTTTAATAATGTAGGCTTTACTATAAATAAAACAGCAATTAACTGCTCTTGCCAAGCAGTCAAACTGCCCACTACAGATTAAAAACTATTACTTTAAATATGATGCTTTAAGAGAGATGAATATGAAAAACATAGAGAATATCACTATCCTAGTGGCGCGTATTCTGATGCCACTGTTATTTATTTTTGCCGGATATGGTAAGCTTGGTAACGGCTATATCGAAACTCAGCAATATATGCATGCGATGGGTGTCCCTTCATTTTTGCTACCATTGACTATTTTATTAGAGTTTGGCGGTGGGATTGCCATACTATTGGGTTTTTTAACCCGAACCATAGCTATTTTTACCGTTGCTTTTAGTCTATTAACCGCTTTTATTTTTCACTTCAACTTTGCCGAAGGCGATAACCAATTGATGTTTTTAAAAGATCTTTCTATTGCTGGCGGCTATATGCTATTAGCCATTCTCGGACCAGGCAAATTCAGTATTGATCACTGGTTAAATAAAAAATGGTAATAGTTAAAGCTTGGGCGATCATTTTACCATCGCCCATAAGTAAAATTTAACCGAATATTTTTACGATAACTGAAAAGAATAGTGATCACTATTAAACAATTGGGGGATCTGGCGTAAGCACCAAAATTTAGCTTCACCAATTTTGCCACGATGCCAGGCCATAATAATATTAGTCTCTTGACTATACTCTGATCCTACGACCCGTAATCGTCCTGCTTTAATATCTTTTTCAACCAACGTATATGGCATGGTTGCAACACCTAAGCCCGCTAATAAAGCACGACGTTTTTCATCGATTGAACTTACTGTTAATCTCTGCTGTTTATCTAACAACTGTACCGTTAAGACTGGCCGTTGTTTAGCGGTATCTGCAATGGCAATCCCACGATATTTGATCCGAGTCATGTCGGAAAGTGGCTCTGGCTCTTGATGAATAGGATGCTCTGGACTGGCAACATAAACATTATTAATCGTACAAAGTAAACGACTATTAATTTCAGGTAAAGAGCGAAAATGCAAATCAGGCGCAATAACAATATCTGCCTTACCCGTTTCTAAACACTCCCATGCACCCGCTAATACTTCAGTCAATAAAGAGAGTTGAGTTTCAGATTTTTGTGCCAATTTATCAACTAAAGGAAAAAGCGTTGAGACGGGGATCAATACTTCACAAACGATAGTAAGATAAGGTTCCCAGCCACGCGCCAATGCTTCAGCATCAACAACAAGTTTATCTGCTGCTTCTAACAATAGCCGCCCTCGTTCCAACAACATCCGACCAACATCAGTAAAACGTGTTCGATGGCCAGAGCGATCAAAAAGCACCACATCAAGCTCTTCTTCTAATTTTTGCATCGTATAACTTAATGCAGAAGGAACTTTACCCAATTCATCAGCTGCGGCTGCAAAACTTCCGCGTCGATCAATGGCATTCATTACGCGTAATGCATCTAATGTTAGTGCCCGCTCTTTACTCATAAAGGATCTCAATCAAGAAATTTGAATGTTTAACTCAGATTAACTAGCTAACAATTTTACGTCTAGTTAATTATTATTTTTGATCATAAATTATCTGAACGGTAAAATTACTATGATAATTCCTAGAATACAAAAACAGTGTGGTCATGCTGATTTTGGTTGGCTACAAGTACAATATACCTTCTCTTTTGGCCACTATTTTGATCCTGATTTTACCCATTACGGCGCTTTGCGAGTATTAAATCGAGAAACTATTGCGCCAAAAGCAGCTTGTCAGGCCAAAAGCTATCCCAATATCGATATCATTAATTTTATTTTACAGGGCGACGCTGAATTCCACGATAGCGAAGGAAATCGCATTCATCAATCTGAAAATGAGTGTTTACTTTTATCTCCGATACCTCATATAAGTTATAGCGAACACAATGTTAGTCACGAAAAACCGTTAATACAATTACAACTATGGATAAATGCCTGCGTTGAATATTTCTGCCACCCGCCACAAAAACGTAAACTCGCTAATAATGATGCGTTGACATTACTTGCTTCACCAAATGGTTCGGAAAATAGCTTAAAAATCCGCCAACAAACTTGGATTAGTCATATTTATTTAAAAACAGAACAAAGTATGACGCTTAGTCTGAAAGGGAAAAATAGTTATCTATATTCCATTACAGGAATAGTAAAATTAGCAAACAACAATCACAAGATAGCTTATATTCACTGTAGTGATGGTGCATTTTTAATGCAGGAACAAAAGGTAAAATTAACTGCCCAAACAGATTTTAGTGGCATATTGATTTATTTAAACTAAACATAAAATTGATAACTTTCAATAAAATATTTAATAAAAAGATCGACAGCCAATAAAAGTGATAGAATAAATACAGTTGTTTTAATAGATATAATTTATTTGGATGTCAGTGATAGCCTTTTTATCAAATTTATAACTAGGATATCATCTTCAATCACAGACAACTTTTCTATTTTATTAATTGAAAGGTATTACTCGTGGCTGTTTTTACAAATCAACGTATCCACCAGATTTTTACTAATATTCAGAGCGAAATTGTATCGCAAGATGAGCTTGCTAAACGTTTTGGTGTTTCAACGCGCACCATACGTTCAGACATCAACGAATTAAATGAATATTTGCAAGACTATGATGCGGGCATCGTTTATGAGCGCGGTAATGGCTATCATTTAAAAATTAATAACGAAGCGCTTTTTGCTACCATCAAAACGGAAAAAATAGCCGATGATAAAAATATTCCGCGAACAGCCAGAGATCGGGTTGATGCGTTATTATTAAAGCTATTAATGCTGCCATTACCAGTTAAGTTAGATGATATCTCTGAAAAATGGTTTATTAGTCGCGGTACCATACAACAGGACATGAGTATCGTTAGAGAATATTTGCATAAACATGACATCCAGATCGAAGGTATCCCCCATCAAGGAATAAGATTAAGTGGCAATGAATGGACGATTCGTACCTGTATTACCGAAATATTATGGCGCCGTTTCTCACAGGAAATAAATAAAGATATCGCTAAATTTAGCCTGACTTATCTTGATAATATTGATTTAACCTATATTGATAAAGTATTGCAAAATAGTCTTAGCCGTTTTGATATTCGACTGACTAACGAAGGCCACCAATATCTCATTTTCAATTGTGCTACCACTATCTTACGTATTACTCGTGGCCGTGAATTAACCACTTTTATCAATAATGAAATGGATCCTGTTATTCAAAATGCGGTCAAAGAAATTTCAAACGGGCTGATTTACTTTCTTGGTGGTGAACTATCAAACGCAGAACAAGCTTACTTATGTACGCAACTTGCAGCACAACGTATTATTGGTAACGAACAGCCCAATCAAAAAACGGGCTTACATACCAAACTACTTGCTCATATTTTGCAATATATAAACGACTCATATAATTACGATTTACGTAATGATGAGAAACTAAAACGTGATTTGACAACCCATCTCGCCACGTTATTAACTCGTTTACAATTTAATATTAATACACCAAATCCTTTACTTGACGATATCAAACAATATTATCCTTTTGCTTATGATGTCACCCTCGATGCCCTACGCAGTGCCAGTACCCTGCTCCCTTACCCAATTAGTGAAGACGAACTTGGTTATCTGGCAGTTCATATTGGGGTAAGTTTGGAATGTAATTATGGTACCAGCCATCATCGGCCAACACAGGTTTTAATCGTTACTGATTCAGGCAACTCAACAGTACGGGTGATAGAAACCAAAATTATGCGTGAATTTCCGCAACTAAAATTTAATCGTGCGCTGTCGTTACAAGAATATGAAACCTTAGAAAACATCGATGAAGATTTTGTTATCACCACCATTCGATTAGCAGAAAAAAATAAACCGGTGGTGAAAATCGCCCCCTTTCCTACTCCCTATCAACTGGAGCAAGTCGGGCGTTTAGCGATGATCAACCAAACCAAACCTTATATTATTGAACGACTCTTTGATGAACGTTATTTCATCATACTTAATGAAAAAATTAGCCAAGAAGCACTTTTTAAGAAAATCTGTAAAAAACTGCAAGCCGATGGTTATGTCACTAGCGATTTTTACCCATCACTGCTCGAACGAGAATCAATTGTCTCTACTCTACTGGGTGAAGGAATTGCCTTACCTCACTCATTAGGTTTATTAGCGAATAAAACGGTGGTGGTTACGATTATTTCACCGCAAGGGATCGAATGGAATGCAGAAACCAAGGAAGTTGCTAATGTCATTTTTCTGTTGGCGATTAGTAAAGCTGACTATGAAGAAGCTATCGCTATTTATGAGTTATTTGTAACTTTCGTCAAAGAAAAAGCCACTAAAAGATTAATTAATAGTAGGAATTTCAATGATTTTCAGGTTATTGCTAAAGATAGTTTGAGTCGTATTAATTAATAATTTCCACTTAATAGTGGAAAAGTGGAAATAATAAATAAAAGTGTGATTTTTAGTGATCATTATCATAAGACAGGTAACTTTTTTATCTTTTTGCTAGTCACTTATTTTTAGTTTACTTTAAACTGGCAAGCCTAATTTCCAGAAATCTATTATTATTCCGTAGGCTATTTCCACTTAACGATCTCACTAAATAAACAAATAATTAATCAACTTTACATTACCTAATCTGCTGATATAAAACAGAAATAATAATATGCCAACGCGTTGAATAACAACATGAATAATAAAAAATTAGCCTTTGATTTAGTTAAACTTCCAGTTTGATTAAAATTAATTCGCTATTTTTGTCTTTATTTTTCCAGATATTTGCCAGTTTAAAGTGGAAATGTTTCCTCTCCAAAACCATACTGGAAAGAACTAAAGTTATTAACAATAGCAAAAGACCAGTTTTATATTAATTTCCAAATGGGATAGCGAAAGTTTATGAGTCAATCCTCAATTGTTTTTAATGTCGCAAAAGATAACCTGGATGTAGAGACTGTCACCAATAAATTAATTTCTATTATTGATGGCTGGCTGAAAGCTGAAGGGGCCCATACAACTGATGTTCAACAACAGATGCTACGTTCTCACGTTAAAGCGATGGTAGAAAGAGCCAAAACAGGTGAGTCTTTACCTGAAGTGGATGTCTCACTATTTGAGGAAATATCCCCTGAATCAATTGCCTTGGCCGAGAAAGTTGTTAATACATTGCCCGGTTTAGCTTACGAAGAGGCTTATCTGCTGTCAGTTCATTTTGAAGTAGCACGTTCTAACTCATAAAGATAATAGGAGAATTAAATATGAAACAGATCCATGTCGTTATTGGTGACCGTTTAGGCAAAGGACAAAAAGTAGCTACCGGTGTTGAAACTGCCGGTGGTAAAGCAACCGTCATTCCCGGTGTTGCTGCTGATATGAAGTTAGGCGACGTAATGAAAGAGCATAATGCAGACTTAGGGATCTCATTTTGTGGTAGTGGCGGTGGCGGTGCCATTACTGCACAGACTAAGTATGGTTATAAAGCACGTTATGGAATGCGTTCTATTGAAGAAGGCGAAACAGCGATTGCAGATGGCTGTATTGTCCTCGGATTTGGTTTTATGGACAAAGAAGAGTTGGGCGAACGTTTAGTTAAAGCATTCAATAAGAAACATGGCAATGCATGATGAAACAGAAAATGGAAATATCTGTACGTGTTAATGGTCAAGGGAATTCCCGCCAAAAAGCACTTGCTGATGCACTAAGTTCAATTCAACGTACCGTACTAAAAAACACTGATAACATTCTGTTACGTATCGAACCGAAAGACATCACCGTTATCAGTGCTAAAGTAAAAACAACAACAGAAAGATTCCTTTTCTTATTCTTACCCCGCAAGCGTGAATATTTCTCTGTTGTGTTAGATGTCTCATTAGATATCACCTTGCTAAATGTTAAAGAAATCACATTTACCGCTGAATAATCGGTATCTTGATTTGGAGAAAATGTCATGGGCGAGACAACGTCTTTTTTAGAAATACTCGGCATGTCCCTAATTATCGGTGGCTTATGTGGTTTTGGCCTCGGTGCAGGTGCTGCGCATATGTTTCACGCACCCACTGTCCAAGGTATGGGGGCTTTCCGTACATTAGGTGAATTAAATTCCTGTGAAGGCGATCCTGCTTCTCACTTTTCATTCGGCTTAGGTTTTTTCTTCAACGCTTGGGCATCATCCGTTGCTGCTGGTGCATTTACCCAAGATGTTGATCACCGAATCATACCCAACTGGGGTACCGCCGTTTTAATGATCAAAAACCGCAATGTCGCAGAAACGATGCATAACCCAAAGAAAATGGCCATTGCCTGTGGCATTATCGGTGCCTTGGTCGTTGCCTTTTTGAACACAACCGCTTCTGCCGTTCCATCTGCACTACAAACTACGGCAATTAATGTCTTAGTTCCAGCAGCAAATTTATTAGTCGAAATCGTCATGCCGGTTATCTTCTGGCTAGCCGCCATGGATGCTGGTCGCCGTTCAGGTTTCTGGGCAACATTGTTTGGCGGTTGTGCACAACTTATTATGGGCAATGCCATTCCAGGTCTGGTACTTGGGATCTTAATTGGTAAAGGGGTCGACGATAGTGGCTGGACAAAAATTACCCGCACTATGATGGCGGCAGTGATTTTATTGTTCGTACTCAGCGCCTTCTTCCGCGGATTTGATGTCAAAATACTCGAATCTTTCCATCTTGGTGCACCAAACTGGCTGCAACATATCCACCAAACCATGAGTGTAGAATAATTATGACAACGGAAATCAATAAAAAAGACTTTTGGTATGCAGAGTGGTCATTTCCTCTGTTTGTTGGACTACTGTCCGCCGGCATCTTTGCCGGAACCCATATGTATGTCGTTTATGGCTTCGGTGCTTTCAATGAAGTTGCCTTCGTGGCGATGCTACGTTCTGGTCTCGATACCGGTGTTTTTGGTGCAGTAGCTGCATTTGGTGCTAGTTTCCTATTTGCTCGTATCATTGAAGGCTCACTGGTAGGGATCCTGGATATTGGTGGCGCGTTGCAAACTGGACTGGGTTTAGGCGTACCAGCGCTATTACTTGCTAGTGGTATGGACTTTTTAGTCACCAATTTCTGGGCATCACTGATGACCGGCTTAGTATTAGGTATCGTTATTGGTTGTATCATTATCTTCTCCCGCAAATTTACCGTTGGACAAACTAATTCGACCTTCGGTGCTGATGTCATGATGGGTGCAGGTAATACCTCTGGTCGGTTTTTAGGCCCATTGATCATCTTAGCCGCCATGGCAGCCTCGATTCCAATTGGTATTGGCTCACTTATTGGTTCACTACTTTTTTATATTTGGAAAAAACCGATTGCCGGTGGAGCAATACTCGGCGCGATGGTTCTGGGCTATTTCTTCCCTATCGCCGCCTAAATTAGCAAGAAAATAAAGAAGGCTATTATGAACGATCTCATTATCAAACAAGGGAAACTTATCAACGGCCAGATCGTTGATATCTTAGTACGTGATAGCAAAATTGTTGCCATTGGCCCAGATGCGGCCAAAGAACAACAAGCAACTAAAACGATTGACCTAAAAGGCCAACTTTACATTAGTGCCGGTTGGATCGATGCCCATACCCATTGCTATCCAGAATCACCTATTTACTTCGATGAACCTGACCTAGCCGGCGCATCTTGCGGGGTTACCACACTAGTAGATGCTGGCAGTGTTGGGGCTGACGATATTGATCACTTTTTTGCCATTACACGTAAAGTCAAAACCAATGTTTATTCACTACTTAATATCGCTAAAACAGGTATTATTGCCCAAAATGAATTAGCCGACATGCAGCAAATTGACGAAGCTAGTTTACAAAAAGCTATCGCTGATCATCCAGAATTTGTTGTCGGAATAAAAGCACGCATGAGTAAAAGCGTGGTTGGTGAAAATGGTATAACCCCGCTTGTCAAAGCAAAAGAAATGCAGAAAAAAAGTGGGCTACCCTTAATGGTACATATTGGTAACAATCCCCCTAATCTTGATGATATTGCAGATTTGTTAACCAAGGGCGACATCATTACCCACTGTTTTAATGGTAAGCCTAATCGCATTCTGGACGATAACGGCAATTTAAAACCATCGATTCAACGAGCTCTTGCTCGTGGGGTGATCCTGGATGTGGGGCACGGTGGTGAAAGTTTCAGTTTTAAAGTCGCGGAACAAGCTATGCGTATTGGTACTTATCCCGATATCATCAGTTCCGATATCTACCATAAAAACCGTATCAATGGCCCAGTTTATAGCCTGGCTTTCGTGATGACCAAATTTCTTTGTATGGGATTCTCAATACAACAAATAATAGATTGTGTCACTAAAAAAGCCGCCGACCTACTGCATTTAAAAGGTAAAGGCTATCTGGATGTCGGTATGGACGCAGACTTCACTATCTTTGATCTCAAAGAAGAGCGTACTGAACTCTCTGATGCAGAAGGTGAAATACGCTTTGGTAGCCATAAGTTTGTGCCTGTTGTTGCCATTGTTGGCCGCAAAGCAATTGTTTCCACAGAAAGTGAGTCTGAATATGCAATCGATTTATGAACAATATCAACTCAAAAATGTAATTAATGCCTCCGGTCGCATGACAATGCTCGGCGTTTCAACGCCTAAAGCTGAAGTTACAGAACGTGTCGGCTATGGACTTAATCATTACTTTGAAATCAAAGATCTGGTAAATAAAACCGGCCAGTATATTGCCAAGCTACTGAAGGTGGAAAATGCGGTGGTTGTTTCTTGCGCCTCAGCCGGCATTGCGCAATCCGTCGCTGCGGTGATAGTAAAAGACAATGCCGATTTACTTTATAATCTTCACACTTCACCTCAACCTGTGGCCCGTGAAATTGTCATTCCGAAAGGACATAACGTTAATTATGGTGCACCAGTTGACACCATGGTTGCACTTGGTGGCGGTGAAATCGTCGAAGCCGGTTATGCTAATGAGTGTAGTGCAGCCCAAATTGCTGCCAAAATTACTGACCAAACCGCAGCTATTCTTTATGTTAAATCGCATCACTGCGTACAAAAAAGTATGCTAACGGTAAAAGAAGCGGCACAGGTTGCTAAAAAACATCAAATCCCTTTAATAGTCGATGCAGCTGCAGAAGAAGATTTAGTGACTTATTATCAAGATGGCGCTGATCTAGTGATCTACAGTGGCGCTAAAGCGATTGAAGGCCCAACTAGCGGACTAGTTATTGGCAAACATCAATACGTTGAATGGGTTAAACAACAAAGTAGCGGCATTGGTCGTGCGATGAAAGTCGGTAAAGAGGGTATTTTAGGTCTAACACTGGCGATTGAACTCTACCTAACTACCAAAAAAGAGACCGGCAAACAGATGGTTGAGAGGATGTCTGATTTTATCGATGATCTTAACAAAATCAAAGGCGTCAAAGCCCAAATCGTTTGGGATGCCGCTGGCCGTGATATTGCTCGGGCAGAAATCAGCTTCGATCAGAAAGCCATTGGTAAAACTACTTATGCCATGATGGCAGAATTGAAACAGGGCGATACCGCTATCTATTTTCGCGAATATAAAGCCAACGAAGGAAAAGTTGAAGCTGATATCCGCAGTGTTACTAACGAACAACTGAAAACAATTGTCTCACGCATACGCCAAGTTGTTACTGGAGTCAAATAATGGGAAAACAATTAACCCCTAATTTCTATCATGATCGTGTTTGTCTGAATGTTCTGGCAGGCTCTCACCAAAATGCTAAAGAGATTTATCAAGCCGCTGAAACTTATGTCGTGGTTAGCGTGCTGTCAAAAAACTATGCTGACTTAAATAGTGCTATTGACGATATGGCTAAATATGCTGATGAAATTGATAATGCACTTTCTGTCGGTTTAGGTGCAGGCGATCCTAATCAATCTAATATGGTTTCGCAGATTGCTAAAGTCATTCAGCCGCAACATGTAAACCAGGTATTTACTGGTGCCGCAACCAGTCGTGCATTATTAGGTCAAGATCAGACTATTGTTAATGCGCTTATTTCGCCAACTGGTGAAGTGGGTAAAGTAAAAATTTCTACCGGGCCGCTAAGCTCAAATTATCCAGACGCCATTGTTCCTGTTGAAACGGCAATTGCAATGTTAAAAGATATGGGCGCAAGTTCTGTGAAATTTTTTAATATGGAAGGGTTAAAATATCGCGAAGAATATCAAGTTGTTGCAGAAGCTTGTGCTAGCTGTGATTTTTATCTTGAACCAACTGGCGGTATCGACTTAAACAATTACACCGAAATTCTCAAAATTGCATTAAATGCTGGTGTAAAGAAAATTATTCCTCATATTTATAGCTCTATCATCGATAAAGCAACCGGTAATACCCGTCCTGAGGATGTTAAAAAATTACTTGAAATGACTAAGCAATGTTTATAGACGCGATTGATAATAAATAATCGGTTTATCAATTTTATTGCACTCTAAATAGTCTAAAAGTAAAACCCCATTGTAATTTTACTCACAATGGGGTTTTTAATGTTTTAGAGTCAGCCGATAAGCCGGGTTCTGTCGTGGACAACCATTCATCTAGGCCAGCACTTGCGCACTGACTCAAGCAGCCTACCCGGGTTCGATGCGGGCCGCATCTAGTGAACCCCTATTTGGCCTTGCTCCGGGTGGAGTTTACCGTGCCACAAACTGTTGCCAGTTGCGCGGTGCGCTCTTACCGCACCCTTTCACCCTTACCTGTGCTTAATAGCCATCGGCGGTTTGCTCTCTGTTGCACTAGTCGTAGGCTTTTGCCTCCCAGACGTTATCTGGCACCCGGCCCTATGGAGCCCGGACTTTCCTCCCCTTTATTAACAATTACCTAGGGTAATCAACAATAAAGCAGCGGTTGTCTGGCTAACTCCAACGCCGAATTATAGGGATTTAACATTAATTTGTATAGTTATTTATCACAACTGGCCAACAGCTAATCTACTTGATTGCACTATCAGCACTAACTTGCTGTTCAAGGCTATATTTATATAGTGCATTCTTCTTTAAACCATAAATTTCTGCCGTAATAGCCGCCGCCTTCTTTAACGGCAATGATTGCTGTAGTAACGCTAACGTTTTTTTCACCTCTGAGGAAATAACTACTTCACCCTCCTGTGGTGCTCTATATCCCTGAACCACCAATACCATTTCGCCACGAGAACGATTTTCATCAACTTTTACCCAATCAAGTAGTTCTCCAACCGGCAAACCATGAATAGATTCCCAGGTTTTTGTTAATTCGCGAGCTAAGACAACATAACGCTCAGCGCCCCAAATAGCGACCATATCTGCTAATGTATCTAACAAACGATGTGGTGATTCATAAAAAATAAGTGTTCTCGACTCCTCCGTTAACGCTTGCAATACCTCTTGTCGACTCTTGCGTTTTGCTGGCAAAAATCCCTCATAATAAAAGCGATCTGAGGCGATACCGGCAGCGGAAAGGGCCGTAATTGCTGCGCATGGCCCTGGCAAAGGAACTACCAGAATACCTGCTTGGCGACAAGATTTTACCAAATGATAACCAGGATCATTAATTAGCGGTGTGCCTGCATCAGAAACTAACGCTATACTTAGTCCCTGTTTTAATTGAGGAATTAATTGATCTGTTTTCTGTTGTTCATTATGATCATGCAAGGAAATCATGCGGGTATTGATAGCAAAGTGCTGCAATAATAAACCCGTACGCCGGGTATCTTCCGCTGCAATAAGATCTACCTGCTTAAGGATCTGCAATGCACGCAGAGTGATATCATCCAAATTACCAATAGGAGTTGGTACAATATATAGTGTTGATACCATCTCTACCTCTATATCTTGATTAGGTTCATTCATTGTTTATTCCGAATAACCAATTAAAATTGAGCAATAATAATTACATCACTGGACAAAGTATGTGTTCTTCAATTTTTGTTAAAAAAGGCTTGATATGTATAGCGATACTATCCTCTCTTTTGTTAGTAGGATGTCATTCCTCACTAGATCAAAGTAAACCGACTGCCGATGCAACCATACAAGCAAGCTCTGAAATCAGCCATTATCAATCAATTATTGATGCGGCTATACACCATCTGCTGAAGCTTCGCGCGCCTATATCGCGCAAGAACCCCTATTAAAAGATAAGGTTAATCACCAGAAAAATATTGATGATTTTTGGCAAATGTTAATCAGTTTGCCTGCTGAACAAATTCAAAAATTAGCTGTTAGGGCAGATGAAAATGTCTTACAAGGTTGGATTGATCTGCTTGATTTATACCATAATAACTACCAAGATCCGGCGGCATTACAAAATGCATTTAATGACTGGAAAATACGCTATCCAGCCAATCCGGGTGTTAAAACTTCCCCAACAGCACTCATACAAATCATTCATCAATCTTCAATCTTCAATCTTCAATCAGTAGCAACCCTAAAATTGGTCTATTCTTGCCTTTAAGTAATAACGGTAAAATATTTGCTGAAGCGATTTTACAAGGTTTCCTTGATGCCCAAAAAGGTTTACCCATCGATCCGACAACCGCAACCAGCTCATCTGAGCAAAATAGCCAAAATAGTGATCCCGTTCAAAGTATTATTGATTCAATTACTAGCAGTAGCAATAATGTGACGCAGGAAAACAATCCACAAACCCCATCGCTTGTTATTGACAATGCACCCATTAATAATCAACAGGTTAAAGTATACGATACCAATACTCAATCGATTGAGTCACTCCTGCAACAAGCTGAACAGGATGGCATTACCTTAGTCGTCGGGCCACTTTTAAAACCGGATGTACTTAAAGCCATTCAAATAAATACTCCATTAAATCTTTTGACATTAAATGAATTAGATAATGATAAAATGCCGCTTAAAAATAATGTCTGTTACTTTTCTCTATCACCTGAAGATGAAGCGGTTAATGCGGATCGCCATATGGCAAAAGAGGGCAAACAAGTACCCTTGATCCTGATCCCCTCTTCTCCTTTTGGGGAACGTATCGCAAATATATTTGCACAAGAGTGGCAAAAATTGAAACAAACCCCAGTACGTAAACAAAGTTTTGGTAATATTGATAGCCTAAAAGCTAGAACTACTCAAAGTACTGGAATACAGATGATAGGCACGCCAATAGTAATTGCCGAACAGCAAAATACCAACGATACGGCAGAGGCGATTGATGCGGTGTATATTGTCGCCACAAGTGATGAATTATCATTGATTAAACCGATGATAGATATCGCAACCGACAGTCGCACACGTCCAACGCTTTATGCCAGTTCTCGTAGTCATCAAACAGATTTAAGTACCGATTATTATCTGGAAATGGAAGGCTTACAATTTAGTGAAATCCCTTTACTTGCCGGCGCTAATTCCACTTTACTAACTCAAGCTAATCAACGACTCTCTGCTGATTACTCGCTAATTCGTCTTTAC
The DNA here is from genome assembly GCF_964020125.1 of Arsenophonus endosymbiont of Crataerina pallida. Classification (NCBI taxonomy): domain Bacteria; kingdom Pseudomonadati; phylum Pseudomonadota; class Gammaproteobacteria; order Enterobacterales; family Morganellaceae; genus Arsenophonus; species Arsenophonus endosymbiont of Crataerina pallida. The sequence continues at coordinate 3,223,759 of NZ_OZ026540.1, forward strand.
GCTATGGGAATTGATGCCTGGTTATTAGCCAATCATTTCAATCAATTACAACAACATGATATCGAACTAAATGGAGCCACAGGCAAACTAAGTGTAAATAGTAACAATTGCGTAATTTTTCGTACCCTGCCGTGGTTAAAATTTAAACAAGGGAAAGTTCAATTGATTTAATAAATTGTAAGTTAAAAGTAAAATTTATCAGCCAATAGATAAAAATAGAGTAAAATAGTGACTAAAGTGTCATTTTAACGACACCCTCAGCTTATAGATAAGGATATCCGCTATGCTAAAATCGCCAAATTTATCTTGGATACAAGGACGTCACTTCGAATATAAAGCCAAACAATTCTTACAACAACAAGGACTGCAATTTATTAGCCGCAATGTGAGTTTCCCGGTTGGAGAAATTGATTTAGTTATGAAAGATCAAAACACTTGGGTGTTTGTTGAAGTACGCTTTCGCCGCCATGATAACTTCGGTAATGCATTGATGTCAGTAACTTTAAACAAACGAAAAAAATTACTTGCAGCCGCTAAATTATGGCTGCTTAAACAAAATGAAAACATAGAAACCGCTTTATGTCGTTTTGATATTTGTGCTACTACCGGCAATCAATTTGAATGGTTACCAAATGCCTTTAGTGACTATGATGCCATCCACTAATTATATGTAAGTAGGTCTTAACGTGTTGGAGAAAATTAAAGCCTGTTTTACCGAAAGTATTCAAACACAAATTGCCGCTGCTGAAGCATTACCCGATGCTATTTCTCGTGCAGCGATTATGATCGTTCACGCCTTGCTAAATGGTAATAAAATCTTATGTTGCGGCAGTGGCGGATCAGCAGTTATTGCACAACGCTTTGCAACCAGTATGATCAATCAATTTGAAGCTGAACGTCCGAGTCTGCCCGCTTTATGTCTAAACACAGACAATGCGATTATAACCTCGATCGCTAATGGCCAAAAACCCGAAGAGGTATATGCAAAACAAGTGCGTGCATTAGGCCAATCTGGTGACGTACTTCTTGCAATTGCCACCAAAGGCGATAGTCGCGTTGTGATAAAAGCGGTTGAAGCTTCACTCGCTCGTGATATGACGATTGTGGCCTTAACCGGTCATGATGGCGGAGAATTAGCCGGTTTATTAGGCACACAGGATGTAGAAATTCGAATACCTTCGCAAAGAAGCATCAGAATTCAAGAAGTTCACCTATTAACAGTTAACTGTTTATGTGATCTAATTGATAATACACTTTTTCCGCATCAAGATGACTAAGGAGTAATAATGAGACTATTTCCTCTAATTACCATAATATGCAGTACCCTTTTATTACAAGGATGCATTGGGGCTGCTGTAATAGGCTCAGCGGCGGTCGCTACAAAAAGTGCGACGGATCCAAGAAGTGTCGGTCGCCAGGTCGATGATGGAACATTAGAAGCCCGCGTTAGTGCTGCTATTAACAAAGATCAAGAAATTACCCGCAATGCACGTGTTATTACTACAGCTTATGAAGGTAAGATACTGCTTACCGGCCAAGCGCCCGATCTTGCATTAGCTGAAAGAGCGAAACAGATAGCAACCAAAGTAGAAGGTGTTGAAGCAGTTTATAATGAGATCCGTCAGGCAACGCCGGTTGATCTTGGTACGGCTTCTAAAGATACCTGGATAACCACCAAAATAAAATCACAAATTCTTACCAGTGATTCGGTTAAATCATCAACCGTCAAAGTTATTACCGAAGGTGGAGAGGTATTTTTACTTGGTATTCTAACTCAACAGGAAGGAGCTGCTGCTGCAAAAATCGCCAGTGAGACAGATGGCGTTAAACGCGTAACTACCGCATTTACCTACCTTAATTAATATTTTCTCATTCAATATAAAAAGTGATTATCTTTTTAATTTGTTTCCCGGCAGCCACAAGGCCGGGTAACAAATTTTAGGGTAGCGCTCTTTAGCTGCTATATTTCACGACGCTCAATAACCTTCGCTATCTTTAACGAAAATGAAATATTTTTAGTACTATTTCTTAAAATAGCCCAATCCTAAAAAAACCTACATCAACCAATTAAGCAACTTTCCTCGAGATTTAATCGCTTGTGTTATTACCTGAAGTTAATATATTGACAACAATAATTATTTTACATCTAAAGCATAATCTAATGAAATAATATTTGCTAACTTAATAATATTAAAGCGCTATTTGCTGAAAATATAAATATAACCTGTTATACAACAATCGATTATTGATAACAAAAGGACCTGAAAATTTTATTTCTCTTTTGCAACTAAATAATAGTGAATAAACATGGAGAAAAATATGCAATTATCGTCATTATTTAAAGGAACGCCGACCATTAAAATAGTTGATAATCGAGGTTTAACCGTAAAAGAAATCGATTATCATCGCCATCCCGATAGCCCCAATATCACTAATGAACGTATTACCCGCCATCAATATAACACGCGTGGTTTGTTAATAAAAAGTATTGACCCACGGTTATATGAACAACAAAAAAATGATCCGACGATAAAAGCCAATTTTTACTACCACACATCACTAACGAGTATGGTTTTAGCTACTAACAGTGTTGATGCCGGAACGACTTTTGATCTGCATGATATTGCCGGTCGGCCAACATTTGCCATCTCTGCAACAGGTGTTTTTCGTAGCTGGCAATATGAAGATAGCCAGCAACTCGGAAGACCTATTAGTATTACTGAACAATTACCATCAAAAACAAAGTATGTTACAGAACGTTTTATTTGGGCTGGTAATAGTGATAGCGAAAAGCAAAAGAACCTGCTTGGACAATGTTTATGCCATTATGACACTGCTGGTTTACAGCAAGTCAATAGTATCGCCTTAATAGGAGTGCCATTATCTTTAACTCAACAGCTATTGATAAATAATAAGGAAGCTAACTGGCAAGCAGAGGATGAGACTATCTGGCAAAGTTACTTATCAAATGATAGCTATACTACGCAAAATATTGTTGATACTACCGGAGCATTATTACTTAATATTGATGCTAAAGGTAACCGACGTCGGTTAGAATATGATATTGCTGGTATGCTAAAAAGTAGCTGGTTAACTATAGAAAATGCTACCGAACAGATAATTATAAAATCGTTAACTTATTCCGCCGCGGGACAAAAATTACGCGAAGAACATGGCAATGGCATCGTAACCAGCTACCTTTACGAACCGCAAACCCAACGGTTAATCGCCACAAAAATCGAACATCCAGCAGCACATCAAATGACGGCAAAAATATTACAAGATTTACGTTATCAATATGATCCGGTCGGTAATATGATCAATGTGCGTAATGATGCTGAGGCAATTCGCTTCTGGCATAATCAAAAAGTCATTTCAGAAAATACCTATACCTATGATATGCTTTATCAACTGGTATCCATTACCGGCCGTGAAATGGCTAACCTTCAACCACAAAACTTCACTTTAGCCTCTCCAATCATTCCTCTGCCTGCTGATAATAGTGTCTATACAAATTACATTCGGCATTATGTTTATGATGTGGCGGGTAATTTGACCCAAATTCGCCATAGCGCCCCAGCCAGTAACAACAGTTATACAACCAACATTACCGTCTCAAACCGGAGTAATCGAGCTGTACTTAGCAATCTAACTACCGACCCATTACAAGTCGACGAACTGTTTGATGCCGGTGGTCATCAAACAGAATTACAGCCCGCTCAGGCCGTTAACTGGAATTTTCGCGGAGAATTACTGCAAGTCACACCAATAAAACGCCAACAACAAGCATCTGATCACGAGACTTATCGCTATGATGCAGGTGGACAACGCGTAACCAAAACGACCACATCACAAACTGCGAATAGCATCCACCAACAACAGGTTATTTATCTGTCAGGCTTACAGTTACGTACCAGCCAGATAAATGAAACTTTAACCAAAGATTTACATATTCTGACCTTCGCTGACACCGATCAGGCTCAAGTACAGGTTTTTACATTGGCAAAACGGCAAACCAACAGGTATTGAGAATAATCAATTACGCTACAGCTACCATAATCTGATAGGTAGTAGCTCTATAGAAATTGATGGCCAAGGGAAAGTGATTAGTCTGGAAGAATACTATCCCTATGGCGGTAGCTCAATGTGGACAACCAGCAGTCAGGTTGAAGCAGACTATAAAATCTTTCGTTATTCTGGTAAAGAGCGTGATGCAACCGGCCTCTACTATTATGGTCAGCGCTACTATCAACCCTGGATCGGACGATGGTTAAGCTCTGATCCTGCCGGTACCGTGGATGGCCTCAATCTATATGAATGGTAAAAAATAATCCTATTATGTATAGCGATGAACGGGGTGAATCAAGTCGCAACCGCTTTCGCAACATATTTATCGTATCAACCTATTTAAGCCGAAGAGAGGGAGAACCAATAAGACGTTCATTAGCTAGAGGTATGAAAATCACCCGCGCAGTGGGGTGGATTAGCGATAGCTGGAGCAGTAAGCGTTAGTGGCGGGATCCTCGTTGCAATAGGTATTGGCTCATTTATTATTGGTGCGATTGCCGGCTGGAATTTGAACCAACTTTCCGGAGGCATAGCCAGTTTTTTCAGTAAGCGCTTGCAGGGAAGATCAACGACAGAGAATATGGCGGCTGGGGCAACATTAAGTGCCGTCACTGCTCGCCTCAATGGCGCGAGATTAACCAGCATAGGGATCGCCAGCGCGGTAGGAAGCATTTCTGGTGGCGCAGGAGGATTAATTGGCAATTCTGATCGCGGCATGGGTGGTGCCCATGCAGCAGGCGTTGCTATTGGTATTGTCAATATCATTGGCGGTAAAGAAACCAGCCTGGCAATGGAAGTTTCTGCTGCCACATTTGGCGCCGCCAGTGGATTTATAACTGGCGTTAAGCATAGTGCACGCGTAGGGCAATATACCGCTTACGGCAGCTATACTGGCGGAATAATAGGTCGTCACGCAGATAATATTAGCTCATATGCATTTAATTATGTTGGCGGAGCGATTGTCAGACACGGATCAGAAGCACTATTTGCTGCTTATGTTGGTAATAATTCCATTAGTCGATTCGTTGGCCGCAGTTTAGGAGATAAGATATTTTCATTTTTCTCACGTAAAATTTCAGTTGGCGGTCCAAATGAATGGATGGGAAGCGCAATTGGTGCGACCATTTTGGGGATTGGATCTGCGTTACAATTGACCATTACAAATCCCTATTTTCAGTATGTTACGGGTAAATTTATTCAATTTTTAAACTGGCTTGGAGGCAATGCAATGAATTTAATGAAACGCTTTATTCTACCCGATGCAGCAAAAGCCTTAGCAATAGATGCTGTTCGCAGCACGGCTCGAAGAATGGTTCGAGGCGGTGTATCTTTCTAACTATTTTTTATAGTTAATAAAAAATTGCTAAAGACTGATGTCCTCCCTCTTCCGTGTATTGATTATACTTCTGGTTGATAGACGGCAGGATAGATTTATCAACAAACTTCTATCTGACTGATTTCATTTTCAACCAAACGACTAGTATATTCAGAACTCTTTATTCAGTTAAAAATCAAATGATGATTAAAGTTATTATTTAGCAATCAAATATGAAGCCAGTAACAGGACTGATATTTTCAGAATAAAATACTAAAAAAATAAAAATTTCATTACTATATTCTGATAAGCTATTCAGTCAGCAATGAAGCCATGTTTTTTCAGAAAATTCTTATTACCTAATTGCTGCATTTGCTGAAGTATCCACGCTTGACGAATTAATAAATCATTAGATGGTTTTTTTACTTGATAAGCTAACGGATTTGGTAAAACCGCAGCTAATCGTGTAGCTTCAACTGCATTTAATTGATTTGCCGGCTTTTTAAAATAATATTTTGCTGCTTCTTCTACGCCAAAAATACCCTCACCGAACTCAGCAATATTCAAATAAATCGTCAAAATCCGCTTTTTAGACCACATAACTTCAATTATTGGCGTCATGATAGCTTCAACACCTTTACGAAGCCAGCTTCGTCCATCCCATAACCAAAGATTTTTTACAACTTGTTGAGTTATAGTTGAAGCTCCTCTAATAGGTTTTTTACTAGCCGAATTTTGGTTGATAGCGCTTTCTATTGCCTGAAAATCAAATCCCCAATGATTTGGGAAATTTTGATCTTCTGCGGCAATCGCTGCAATTAACATGTTCGGTGAGATGGCATTAAGCTCAACCCAAGCGGAACGAGAAGTATAAGAAAAATTTAATGATAACGAAGGACAGTAGCCCGCCTGCGTCGGGAGCTAAGACGCTGTAAGTAAATGGCTGTCCTTAGTAACCACCTCCCGTTATAATCCGGTGTATGTATATTCCCCGACCCGCAAAACTTCTCTTCCAGATAGATGACGGCTGGAACCGGTTACTCATGAAATACGGCTCTTCCGTTCCCGAATGGACTAAACTGGTCGTCGAACGGATGCTCGCCTGTGGCACCGGTGCTATGGGTATCCGTCGTTATTGCTGCGACTCCCCTGACTGCCCGCACACCAAATATTTCTGTCAGAGCTGCAAAAGCAAAGGCTGCAGCGCCTGCGGGATGAAAGCCACCGAACAGTGGATAGCCGAGCAGCAACACATTTTGCCAGACTGCGAATGGCAGCACATCACTTTCACTATGCCCGATAAACTCTGGCCGGCATTTAATCACAACTGGCCATTACTGAATCAGTTGTTTGCCTGTGCCGCTCGAACCCTGCTGAAATGGGCAGAAAAACTCAATATCGAAATCGGGTTGTTTGTCGCCCTGCATACTTACGGGCGTCAGCTTAACCAACACCCGCATATCCATTTATCGGTGACCCGCGGCGGATTATGCCGCAAACACGACGTCTGGCGACCGGTTTTCTTCAAAAAGAAAGTAGTAGAGCGGTACTGGCGCCGGGCTGTCATCGCGTTACTTCGAGAGAATTACGGCGGGCTGAATTTACCTGCTGCCGGCTATGTGCATATCCGCGACTACCGGGAATGGTGTCAGTTTCTGGAATCACAGTACCAGCGGCGCTGGAAAATTCACTTTGCGAAAAAAACCAAACATGCCCGACAAAATGTCAATTATCTTGGCCGTTACCTGAAACGCCCGCCGGTTGCAGCCTCAAAACTGCGTCATTATAACGGCGGCACTGTTGTCCATCATTACTATGATCACCGGACGGGAAAGCACCGCACCCAATATCTGAGCCAGGAAGCAATGTTGTTGCGCTACATCAGCCATATCCCGTCACAGCATTTTAAGATGGTGCGGTATTACGGCTTTCTGGCCAACCGGAAACGGGGTATTTTGCTGCCGAAAGTCTATGCGGCACTGGGTATGCAGGTGAAGAAAAAACCGCATAAACCGGGCTTTGCGTCGCTGATGAAACACTTTACGAATGTGGATCCGTATCAATGCATATTATGTGGGAGCCGGATGATTTTTAACAGCGTACAGGTGGGTATCAGAGCAGAAGTATTACTGGAAATGCGCCGTAAGATAGTCAAAAAGGCGCGATGGTTACGGAAAACCGCGTAGGGAAGATCTAACTAAATTCAATTTATTGTATAAAAAAACCTCTGGTTGACGAAAAGCCAGGCGACTACTTGATGGTGAAACTAGAGATCGGTCATCCGTATCAGCAATTAAGGCCAGAAAAAAAGAAATAATTAACATTCAATTTCCTAACCATCTAGCATGACCATCGAAAACGGAACAGGCAAAAATTTGAAAATGAAAATCGTTATTAACCAACAAGAAAATAAGATTAATAATGCTCTTTTTAACCAATGCCATAATAATAATAAGTAAACTAACATAACTAACGGCTTGCCAGTTCAATTACTTTTTTAACTAATTTATTAATTCCTTGCCATGCTTCATTTGGTGATGATGCTAACATATAAGCGGGTGTTGTTATTACTTTATTATCTTCATCAACCACAATATCATCAAAGGAACAAATAATATGTGTTCCTCCCATTTGTTCTATTTGAGCAATAGTTTTTTTTATCATTGCCTATTGTTAACTTTACCGCTTTGTTTAAAATTTTAGGTAACATAACAGGCGCAATACACATCAATCCCATGGGCTTACCTTGTTAATGAATTTCGCGACAAAATGTTAATAAATCTTTATCTATTTCACAATCACTTCCTTTAATAGCAAAATTAGATAAATTTTTTGCCACCCCAAAACCACCAGGAATAATGACTGCACTAAATTTATTTGCATCAGCAGATGATAAAGGCGCAATTTTCCCACGAGAAATACGTGCAGACTCTACCATTATGTTCCTTTTTTCTTGATTTTTTTCTCCATTTATATGATTAATAACATCTAGTTGCTATCTATTAGGTGCAAAAAACATATTTCAACATCATTTTTACTCAAAGATAACATAGTAAGTACTGATTCATGAATTTCGCTGCCATCGAATACACCACATCCGCTTAAAATTACTGCAATAGGTTTCATATTTGACTCCATTTGTAGTAGATTGTTACTAATTCATTTAATGTGATAACATGGAACTTGATCACAAATTTTAATGAATCTTGTAACAAAAACAATTATATTTGTTATGTTGATTGGCTGACAAAAAAATAAAGGTTTCTATTTTACTCACCATCTACATTTATTCATATCATAATTGGTGAGTAAAAAACGATTTTCCTGGTGTTGCCGCAATATTCGCGCACCCCAACTTCGGTTGGGGTTATTTTTTTCAGCGCCGACTAACCATCGTTTCAAAACTTTAACATCTTTTTGCCAATCTACTTTTAATTCATCAAACCATTCCTGAATATTATCCCACCAGGCAGGTAAATCAGGAGATTGGAGCTGTTGAGCTAACTGCTGGAGATGGCGCAAACCAACTGCACCTGCTGCACCTTTAATTTTGTGGGCTTCTACAACAATCCCATTTCGGTCTTTGGCCACAATATTAGAATCCAATAAAGATAGGTATCCTGGCATCACATTTTCAAAGATCTTTATGCTCTCTTCAATCAGTTTTGGTCCAACTAATTCGAAATATTGGTTGAGCATATTGATATCTAATACGTCATCATGATTGGCAAGTTGTTTTAGCGGAATGTTGATGGATTTATTTTTACAATCAGTCAAATATTTTTCAATAATCTTTATTAATGCACTTACCGACAGTGGTTTACTCAATACATCATCCATACCGGCAGCAAGATACTCTTTTTTGTCTTTCAATACATTAGCTGTTAATGCAATTAAAGGTGGAAGTTTATCATTAGCATAGATTTGACGAAACTGACGTGCAATATCGAGACCGGTCATATCAGGTAGTTGGATATCCAATAAAACCAAATCGTAACTACCAATTTTGAACATTTTTAGTGCTTCTTTTCCATTCATAGCAACATCAACGGTATGGCCTAATTTTTCTAATACAGATCGTGCGACGATGATATTTAATTCAATATCTTCCACTAAAAGAATATGCAACTTAGGTAGTAAAACAGCTTCTGGTGTTGGCGTTTCAACCGTTTTTGCTACAATGGGCGCTATAACGGATACAGTGAAGCAAGAACCTACCCCTAATGTACTATCGACCTGTATATCTCCCCCCATGCTTTGCGCTAACCGTTTAGAAACAGCAAGACCAATTCCAGTACCCGTTTCTGGTCGGCCACCAGCACTACCCTTTACCTGATAGTACATGGCAAAAATTTTTTTTTGCTCCTCTTTTGGGATGCCAATACCACTATCAATAACCTGAATAAAAAGTTGCTCATGTCCTTCATACCAAATACGAACTTTTATCTCACCCTGTTGAGTAAATCTGACGGCATTACCAATTAAATTCCATAGTATTTGCCGTAACCGTGTTGCATCAGTAATGATCTTGCTCGGTAAATTTTCTTTTACTTCTAAGATAAATTTTAAATTTTTAGGTTGTACTAAAAGCCCCGATAAATTTTCAAGATCAGAAATAAATTCATTAAAATCAATTTGTTGACTATTTAAACTAACCTTGCGGCGTTCAATCTTATCCATCTCAATAATATCATTGAAAATATTACCTAAAGTAATAGCGCTGACATGAATAGTTTTCAAATAATTTGTTTGTTCATCGGTTAATTCAGTATCGAGTAATATACGACTCAGTCCAACAATCCCATTAAGCGGCGTACGAAGCTCATGGCTGATGGTTGAAATAAACGTTGTCTTATCCCTACTGGCATTTTCTAACGCTTCCTGATAATGCTTACGCTCGGTAATATCGCGAACAAACCCTACTAACCCATGGCGTTTTCCAACCCGATCATAAAACGGGACTTTACGTATTTCAAAGCATGCTTTCCGTCCATCGGGATATACCAACCATTGTTCATAGGTCAATGACACATTATGACGAAATACTTTTTCATCAGTTTCTAGCTCCTTTTCGGCAACTTCCTCACCATAAATTTCACGATAAGTTAGCCCAATAAGCTGCTTTTCACTGCGACCTGTCAATAATTCCATTGCTCGATTACAACAAGAAAAATCATTATTTTCATCACGATAATAAACAAGATCAAGTGATGCATCTAAAAATGATTGTAATAATATAGACTGCTGTTCAAACTCAAGTTGTGTCTGCTCTCGGCGCTTCATCTCTTTTTGCAATTTTTCTAATAATTCTAAATGCGCCTTTTGTATTTTTTCACGCTCTGCAATTTCCAAATTGAGCTGAGCAATATTTCCTTTAAGTTTGTCAGTAAGCTCGGCATCACGCTTACGCATAACTTCTAATTTATCAACCATGCCTGATAAACGACGACGAGACTCTTCAAGTTGTTCGACCACAACAGAAAGAAAATAGACCGCCCAAGGCGTAATAATCAATCCAAAAAAGATAGAGCGAACCAAATCAATATTATGAACATTGCCATATAATAAAATATCAACCGCGATCTGTAATACCATAGCTAATACGACAAGTGCTGTGGCTAATAGTAAGGAAAATCCAATTAAGCCAAGCTTCATCATTAAATCAACATAATATTGAGCAAGTCCTTTAAGCAGCTTCATACACACTCCGATACAAAAAATCAGCTTAAATCATAACTTATATAGATAAAAAACAGAGGGATCTAACATACATTATGAGGGATAATTTACATTTAGATTTTCATGAATAATGAATTAATTTATAAACGAAATTTAATAATTATCAGATAAATAAAAATTTAATAAACAAAAAATATAGATTTAAAAAAGAAAAAAGGGCAGTATTTGATACTCCCCCCTCAATCATGAGATACCTTATTTTATAACACGTAGCGTCGGGCGTCCTTTCGGTGGCATCGGCGGCTCATCATCAGAAGATGAAATCGGCGTTATTTCTTGCGCTTCGTTTGACAACTCAGTATCACTAACCAGTACTAAATTTTCACTTTGAGCAATAGAATTACCTGCACCATCCTCATATTCTGGCTCAGGTTCAAACATCATTCCTGCCCCATTTTCGCGCCCATAGATAGCAATAATAGCGCTCATAGGTACTTCAACATGGCGAGGAACGCCACCAAAACGGGCATTGAAGCTGACAATTTCATTAGTCAGTTCTAAATTACCGACAGCAGAAGGTGTAATATTTAAAATAATCTGTCCTTTATTCGCATATTCCATCGGTACATTTACGCCAAAAATATTAACATCCACAACTAAATGGGGTGTCATATTATTGTCGAGAAGCCATTCATAATGAGCCCTAAGAAGGTAAGGACGACGTGGCGACATTCCTAACAATTCCATAATAAATTAACCTGTGGTAGATAAAAGCATCTCACGCTCAGCTTCAGTTAATGAAGCAAGGAAAGAGTCTCGCTCAAATACACGTTCCATATAAGAACGAATGCCCTCTGTTTCTTTTCCTTTAGGGATGTCGATCTTCCAGTAAGGTAAACGCCATAAAAGGGGAGCTAAATAGCAATCAACTAGACTAAATTCTTCGCTCATAAAAAACGGTCTTTCTTTAAAAATTGGCGAGATAGCTATCAGTTCCTCCCTTAACTGCTTACGGGCAGCATCAGCTTGAGGATCCTTATTTTCAATCTTATACATCAAAGAATACCAATCCTTGTCTATCCGATGTATCATCAAACGACTATTACCACGAGCAACGGGATAAACAGGCATCAATGGTGGATGCGGAAAGCGTTCATCAAGATATTCCATAACAACACGGGAATCATACAATGTTAATTCTCTATCAACCAGCGTTGGTACTGTTTGGTAAGGATTTAGATCAATCAAATCTTGAGGCAAATTACCCGCTTCAACATTCTCAATCTCAACGCTCACGCCCTTTTCTGCCAATACGATCCGCACTTGATGGCTAAATATGTCGGTCGGGCCGGAAAACAGTGTCATTACCGAACGTTTGTTGGCAGCGACAGCCATGAAAACCTCCAAGTTTTATTAAAAAAGAATAAACAGCCATAATATAATTAATCAGGCCATTCTTACATGTTTAAAATGCTGGTGAACCAATTTACTCGGTTAACAGACATTTGACCTTTATTTATTAAACTACAATTAATACATGTTATTTCCACCAAATCAGGTGAGAAATAGATAAGAAAATAATGGCCTATAGTCTATCAGATTTTGTTCAATATGGGGGAAAGTTTGACAAGATTTTATGATAAATGTACAAAATTAAAGCAATTTTTTATTGAAAAAATTAATAACAAAAAAATTAAATTAATAATCGCAAGATAATATAAATTTATAACATGCTAAAAACCCGCCTAAAGGCGGGCTTTTTATTACTAATTTGTTGTAAAAACAAGAAATTAACGTTTAGAGTATTGTGGACAACGACGTGCTTTACGCAGTCCCACTTTCTTACGCTCAACAGAACGCGCATCACGAGTAACAAACCCAGCTTTACGTAGTTCTGAACGTAGTGTCTCGTCATATCCCATCAATGCACGTGTAATACCATGACGGATTGCACCTGCCTGACCAGAAATCCCACCACCTTTAACGGTAATGTATAGATCCAGTTTCTGCAACATATCAACCAATTCTAACGGTTGGCGAACAACCATTCGCGCCGTTTCGCGGCCAAAATATTCTTCTAAGCTGCGTTGATTGATAGTAATATTACCGCTACCTGACTTAATGAAGACACGTGCGGAAGAGCTTTTGCGGCGACCAGTGCCGTAGTATTGATTTTCAGCCATTGCCTATATCCATCCCGATTAAATGTCAAAAACTTGCGGCTGCTGTGCCGCGTGGTTGTGATCACTACCCGCATAAACTTTCATTTTACGGTACATCGCACGACCAATAGGTCCTTTGGGTAGCATACCTTTAACCGCAATTTCAATTACACGCTCAGGGTGACGGGCAATCATTTCTTCGAAGGTCGCTTGTTTGATACCACCGATATAACCAGTATGGCGATAGTAGATTTTGTCTTCACGCTTGTTACCAGTAACAGCAACTTTTTTTGCATTAACAACAATGATGTAATCACCAGTATCGACATGCGGAGTATATTCCGCTTTATGCTTGCCGCGCAAACGACGAGCAATTTCAGTTGCAAGACGGCCTAAAGTTTTTCCATCTGCATCAACAACGTACCAGTCGCGTTTTACGGTTTCTGGTTTAGCTGTAAAAGTTTTCATTAAAGCTTACCCATATATAAGTTACATGTTGGCGAACAGTCATATTTTATAAAAATACTTCAGCATGTTCACGCTAATTTTTGTCCAGTAAATCCTACCCCTTCGAGTAGTCAAACTGACATTAATGCAAGATTTTTGGGAAATAAAAAACTTGCTGTAACGTGGGGTGGCAAGATTATAGAGAAATTTTTGCCAAAAATCGACCCAAAAAATAAATTTCTCGTCAATTTATTGTATTATTACCCGCTAATCAAGCTATATGAGGTAATTTTAGGTATTCCTCACTCTGCATTTCTTGCAATCTTGATAAACAGCGTTGATATTCAAAACGTAACAAATGCCCTTGGTAAAGTTTATCCATTGCTACCTCAGCATTAATAATCAACTTAACTTTTCGTTCATAAAATTCATCAATCAGAGCGAGAAAACGCCTGGCTACATCTTCATGGAGTTCTGACATCAACAAAACATTATACAGTAGTACCGTATGATAATCTTTTGCTAAGACGATATAGTCATTTTGACTACGTGCATCTTCACATAATACCTTAAATTCAATCGATAAAATGCCTTCTGCGGTACAGATTGCCGGCATAGTACGATGATTAATCTCAAGAATAGGAAACCTAACTCCAGATTTGCCAGCTAATTTAATAAATATCTCATCCATACGATTGCAGTTCGCTTCATCAATTGGCGTAAGATAAAGACCCGCTTGCTTCAAGGTACGTAAACGATAATCAATACCTGCATCAACATTGATAATGTCACAATATTTTTTAATTTGTTCGATTGCGGGTAGAAAACGTGTTCGTTGCAATCCATTTCGATAGAGTTCATCTGGATGAATATTAGACGTTGCTATTAAGCAAATGCCTCTGGCAAATAAAGCTTTCAATAACGTTGCCAAAATCATGGCATCAGTAATATCAGAGACAAAAAACTCATCAAAGCATAAAACATCGGTCTGTTTTTTAAATCTATCGGCAATAATTTTCAATGGATCTGGCTGACCTTGTAACTCTATCATTTCATTCTGCACTCGCCACATGAAACGATGAAAATGTAAGCGTAATTTTCTGCCATCCGGTAAACTCTGATAAAAGAGATCCATTAGCCAAGTTTTACCTCGGCCGACACCTCCCCACATATATAATCCCTGCACAGGCTCACGATTTGTATGAGGTTTCTTAGCAAATAATTGGCCAATTTTATTTTTCAATGATAACTGGGATGTTTTATTAAGCAACTGATGATGAATAATATCTAAACGTGCTATCGTCTTACTTTGCACCTCATCAAATTGATAATCACCGGTAGCCAAAAACTGTTGGTAAAGTTTAGTGGGAGTCAACAATGCCATCAACGTGATACTCCTTAAAAATGTCATAATTTAATTGACCAATGAAACCAATCATAAACATTATATCGATAATCTTTACTACTTTAATACCGCAAAATACTATGAAATCATTAGCAATAACTTTTCCCACTTTCACTTATAGCCTTTTAACAGGTATAGTGACTGCTATACTGTGAATCTATTTCTATGAAAATAAATGTTGTTTTGTTAATGAAGGAGTCAACATGACTTGGGAATATGCACTAATCGGTCTAATTGTAGGTTTCATTATTGGTGCACTAGTAGTTCGCTTCGGCAATACCAAGCTACGCAACCAACAAGCTTTACAAGCTGAACTTGAAAAGAAAAACCATGAATTGGAAGAATATCGTAAAGAATTGGTCAGCCATTTTGCGCGTAGTGCAGAGTTACTCGATAACATGGCGCAAGATTATCGTCAACTCTACCAGCATATGGCAAAAAGTTCTCATGAATTGATGCCTGATATGCCAATACAAAACAACCCTTTTAACTATCGTTTGACTGAATCAGAATCAGACAATGATCAAGCTCCCGTTAATTTACCACCTAAAGATTACTCTGAAGGTTCTTCTGGCTTATTTCGCACAATAAAAGAAAAAAGAAGGTAAATTAGGTTTGATATATTAATAAAATTGCATCTTTACCTAATTTTGATGATAGCATATCCACCTGATAGAGTTATTTTGTTGTAAAAAATTAATATCATGTAAATACATGTAAAAAAACGATTACTACTATCTGTTGGCTGAACTTTTTTGCATAATTTAAAGTCTTAAACCTGCTGAGGCCTTTTCTATCCAGGATAGCAAATTACCTTAAATAAATTAGGTATGTAAGAGAATTGAATTCATGATGAAAAAAGAGAAACATTTTTTAACTATATTAGCTATGAGTATCAGTCTTTCACTCATAAATATACCTGCAGTAAGTCATGCTGCATCAATGCCACCAATTGCTTTATCATCTGGTCAAGAATTACCTAGCCTAGCACCAATGCTAGAAAAAGTACTTCCTGCCGTAGTTAGTATTCGTGTATCTGGAACACGTGTTCAAAATCAACAGCTACCCGAAGAATTTAAATTCTTTTTTGGGCCCAACTTTCCCTCACAACAACAAAGTATTCGCCCTTTTGAAGGATTAGGCTCCGGGGTTATTATTGATGCTGAAAAAGGTTATATCCTAACTAATAACCATGTCATCGATAATGCTAATAGCATCCAAATTCAGCTTAATGATGGCAGAGAAATTGACGTTAAGCTTATCGGCCGTGATCCTCAAACAGATATCGCCCTATTACAAATCAAAGATTCAAGTACAGCAAATCTGAAAAAATTGAACTTAGTGGCGATTAAAATAGCTGACTCCAATAAACTGCGAGTTGGTGATTTTGCTGTTGCTGTTGGTAACCCTTTCGGTTTAGGTCAAACAGCAACATCAGGCATTATTTCTGCATTGGGTCGTAGTGGTTTAAATGTAGAAGGTCTGGAAAATTTTATTCAAACTGACGCTTCTATTAATAGAGGTAACTCAGGTGGCGCATTAGTTAATCTCAATGGTGAACTAATTGGTATTAATACCGCTATTTTAGCGCCTGGTGGGGGTAATATTGGTATTGGCTTTGCCATTCCATCCAATATGGCTAAATCTCTTAGTGATCAAATTATCAAACATGGTGAAGTAAAACGTGGATTGCTAGGGATCAAAGGCACTGAAATGACTTCTGATGTAGCGAAAGCATTGAAGATTGATGTGCAAAAAGGGGCATTTGTCAGTGAAGTGATACCAAATTCTGCAGCAGCTAAAGCAGGCATTCAATCTGGTGATATTTTGGTTTCGATTAATAACAAATATATCAATAGCTTCGCTGAATTGAGAGCTAAAATTGGCACTAGTGAAATCGGTAAGCAGATCACCATCGGTCTACTACGTAAAGGCAAGCCAATGGAGGTGAATGTTACCTTAGAAGATAGTGATTCCAGCAGTACGAAAGCCGAAGTTTTAACCACGTCACTAATGGGAGCCACTTTAAGCAATAGTACAATCAAAGGCACTAAAGGTGTCAAGGTCGATAACGTTTCGTCTAATTCACCTGCAGCCATGCTTGGCCTGGCAAAAGGTGATCTTATTATTAGTGCCAACGAACAACGGATAGAAAATATTAATCAACTGCGTAAAATTATTGAAACTAAACCTACCGCTTTAGCATTAAATATTTTACGTGGTGATCAAAATATCTATTTATTACTTCGCGGTAATAATATATTCAATTAATCACCCAGCAAACAGGTACTGTTAACTATCATACCTGTTTGTATTTATGGTATCCTGCTATTTTATTATCTCGTTTATCTTTTATTACAGAATACTTACTATGTTCATCAAGCTTTTTCGTGCCGTCATTGTAGGGCTTGTTATCGCTACTATTTTGCTAATGGCTATTCCATCTATACGCCCAAAAGGACTCACTGACCTCCTTGACGGTAAAAAAGATGAGCAACCAATTAGTTATAGTAAAGCGGTACGTAGAGCAGCACCTGCAGTTGTCTATGTTTATAGCAGCGGGACCGGTAGTTTTTCCCAAAATGGGCGCGAATTAACTGCATTAGGCTCTGGTGTCATTATGAGCAGTAACGGTTATATTATTACCAACAGACATGTCGTTAATAACGCGGATCAAATTCAGATTGCACTGCCTGATGGATTAATTTTTGACGCACTCATCGTTGGCTCAGATAGCTTAACAGACTTGGCTGTTTTAAAAATAGACGCCGAAAATCTTCCTGTGATTCCGATTAACCCACAACGTAAAGCGCACGTTGGCGATATCGTGTTAGCCATCGGTAACCCCTATAATTTAGGACAAACAGTGACACAAGGAATTATTAGCGCCACTGGACGGGTAGGACTTAGCCCTACCCGCCGACAGAATTTTCTACAAACCGATGCGTCTATTAATCATGGAAATTCAGGCGGAGCGCTAATTAATACTGAAGGTGAATTGATGGGAATTAATACACTCTCATTTGATCATTCAGAAAATGGTTTTACGCCTGAGGGATTAGGTTTTGCTATTCCAACAGAATTAGCAACTAAAATTATGGAGAAACTTATTCGTGATGGGCGAGTGATCCGCGGTTTTATCGGTATCACTGCGCGGGACTTACCCCGTATTCGCTCCAACAATAACGATATTAATCAAATTAAAGGGCTACGTATTTTTCAGGTCGCGGCAAATGGCCCGGCAGAAAATGCTGGTATTCAAGTCGGTGACATTATTATTTCTGTTAATGATCAACCGGTTATCTCGGCTGCGGAAACAATGGATCAAGTTGCTGAAATTAGTCCGGGCAGTATCGTCCCTGTCACACTACTGCGCAACGAAAAAACAATGACTGTCCACGTTAAAATTGAAGAGTACAATGAAGGTAAATCATTACTACAATAAGTAAGAATCAGCAGTCTAACAAAGCTACTGATTTTTACCTTAGTAAAATAGCAGGTTATATTTTCTTTGCAGTAATACGTTCTATATTGGCCCCTAAACTACGTAGCTTTTCTTCTATTTTCTCATATCCCCTATCGATATGATAAATCCGATCAACAGTCGTTTTTCCTTTCGCAATACATCCAGCAAGTACTAAACTAGCAGATGCCCGTAAATCGGTAGCCATGACTTGTGCACCCATAAGTTGTTCAACACCATGACAAACAACGGTATTTCCTTCTATTTCCGCATGGGCTCCCATACGAATTAACTCAGGGATATGCATAAAACGATTTTCAAAAATAGTTTCTGTTATTGTACTAACACCTTCAGCCACTAAATTAAGTAAGCTAAATTGTGCCTGCATATCGGTTGGAAAGCCTGGATGCGGTTCTGTTCTGATAGTCACTGCTTTTGGCCGCTTACCATGCATATCCAGCTGGATCCAATCCTCGCCAATTTCAATCTCTGCACCCGCCTCACGTAATTTAGCTAATACTGCATCCAATGTAGCTGGTTTAGTATTGCGACAGATTACTTTACCTCCAGAGATAGCAGCTGCAACCAGAAATGTACCTGTTTCAATCCGATCAGGTAAAATTCGATAAATACCACCACCTAAGCGCGCAACTCCTTCAATAATAATGCTGTCAGTACCTGCACCCGTGATCTTTGCCCCTAATGAATTTAAAAAGTTGGCTGTGTCTTCAACTTCAGGTTCACGAGCTGCGTTTTCAATAACGGTTTTTCCCTCTGCCAGAGTTGCAGCCGTCATAATAGACACGGTGGCGCCGACACTAACTTTATCCATAACAATATTGGCGCCTTGCAAACGACCATCGACCGATGCTTTAACATAACCTTCATCTAAGGTAATTTTGGCACCAAGTTGTTCAAGCCCGGCAATATGCAAATCAACTGGACGCGCACCAATCGCACATCCTCCCGGTAAAGATACTTGGCCTTGACCGAAACGAGTCACTAATGGCGCCAAAGCCCAAATAGATGCACGCATCGTCTTGACTAATTCATAAGGAGCACAAAATTTATTAATACCTCGTGCGTCAACAAAAATAGCGCCATTACGCTCAACTTTTGTACCTAACTGATTAAGTAATTCAATTGTTGTATCAATATCTTTTAGCTTTGGAACATTTTGTAATTCAACGGGTTCTTCTGCTAAAAGCGATGCAAACAATATCGGTAGTGCCGCATTTTTTGCACCAAAAATCGAGACCTCTCCCATCAAACGGGTTGGCCCCTTCAATCGAAACTTGTCCATCTAGAAATTCTCTATGAGTAATATTTATATTATTAATGCAAAAGTATAGTCTTAAAAACCATTAAGCTTACGATCTCTTTTCCATTCCGCGGGGGTATAAGCTTTAATTGATAATGCATGGATCCGATTATCTGCAATATATTCCATTAGTGGTGCATAAATCACTTGCTGCTGCTTAACCCGACTCATACCGTCAAACATTTCACCAACAGCAATTATTTGAAAATGACTACCTTCGCCATTGACAATCACTTCATCAAGTTTCAATTGTTCTATTAATACTTGCTTTATTTCATTTGTATCCATAATTAAACTCAACTCTAACATTAAAAGACAATCCATCTATCCTAATCGATCTATCATCTGCTGCAAATCAAACAAAACGCCCTTGGCATAAAAATGCACAAGAGCGTTTGCTTTATATATAAACTATTTTTAAAATTTATGACCCAATTAGTTCATAAAATCCTCAAGTTTATAAAGCCTAATAAGGGTCTTAAAACGCTCACTAATACCTTCAAATACCCATTTATTCTCTGACTGCTGTTCTGATTTTAACCTAATAAACATAGCGAGTCCGGTAGAATCGATATGAGATAACTGGGAAACATTAATCGCATTAATACCTTTTAGCAACTGATTTCTCTGTTGCCAAAAAGCGGGTAGAGTATCACGATCAAGCTCACCGGTTAAAATCAACATTTGACCTTTCTGCTCCCAAGTCAACATGGGTATCATGATTTTTTATTTTCCAGCGTAATGGGATTTTTTGCACTATTGAGCAACACTTGTGTCAAACCGTCAATACCTTTAGTACGTAAAATATTAGCCCATTCGTTTTGTTTAGTTGTAATTAAACTAACACCTTCAGTAATCATATCATAAGCCTGCCAATAGCCAGTTTTGCTATTTTTACGCCATTGAAAATCAAGACGTACAGGTGGTCGGCCCTGTGGATCGGTAATTGTTACCCGAATAGCAACCACATTCCTATCACCCAGCGGTTGTTCAGGCGCAATTTGATATTGTTGCCCATGATACATTGCCAAAGCTTGCCCATAAGCTTGTTCCAAATAGGCTTCAATCGCCTGAAAATAAGCATCCCGTTGTGACGGGGTTGCACTACTATAATAAGATCCTAAGACTAATGCTCCTGCATACTTAATTTGTACATAAGGCATAAGTTCTTCACGAACAACCCTGCGTAAGTAATCTGGATTTTGCCGGATCATAGGCTGCTCATTTTTTAAGCGAGTAAAAGTTTTAGCAGCGGCTTCTTGCATCAGTTTATATGGGTTGGTTTGATCTATCGCCATCGCAAACGGAGCAACCACTAACAAAGCCACTATTAAGAAACGTTTAAACATAAAATAGGTTCCTTTTCTTATCATATTAGATTGTTCATCATGGTGTCGTGGAAGATTTTTCGTTATTTCCGGAAACTGAGCTTGCTCTATTCGAACGATTAGGATCGCCACTTTTATATAAGAATTGCCCAATTAAATCTTCCAATATTATGGCCGGTTTAGTATCTTCGATGCGTCCACCGTCCTTAAGAAAGGTAATTCCCATATCCGGATCATAAAAACCCACATTGAGTGCTAAAAACTGCTCACCTAATAATCCCGCAGTAAGTATCGACAATGAGCTGTTATCAGGAATATTATCATATTGACTAAAAATCGCTAAGGTAACACGTGGCGTATAAGTTTTCTTATCCAACATAATATCGACTATTCGGCCAACCACCACACCACCTATTTTTACCGGCGAGTTTACTTTCAATCCGCCTACATTGGTAAAAGAGGCAGTAACTTTATAAGTCGGTTGATTACCAAATGATTTAATATCTGCAACTTTTAAACATAAAAAGACAATTGCAGCTAATGCAATCAAAACAAATAGTCCAACTAGAATTTCACTTTTCTTACTTTGCATGAATTAATTCCCAAACATCAGTGCAGTAAGCACAAAATCTAAACCCAACACAG
Organism: Arsenophonus endosymbiont of Crataerina pallida; assembly: GCF_964020125.1. Classification (NCBI taxonomy): domain Bacteria; kingdom Pseudomonadati; phylum Pseudomonadota; class Gammaproteobacteria; order Enterobacterales; family Morganellaceae; genus Arsenophonus; species Arsenophonus endosymbiont of Crataerina pallida. The sequence goes on from NZ_OZ026540.1 coordinate 3,245,592, forward strand.
CTAATGAAGAATGAACAACGGTTCTGGTTGTTGCACGACTTATCCCTTCCGATGTTGGGATGGCATCATAACCATTAAATAAAGCTATCCAGCTGACTGTAAAAGCGAATACCACACTTTTAATAAAACAGTTGAGAATATCCTTTTTCCACTCAATAGCAGATTGCATCGATGACCAAAAAAAGCCTTCATCAATTCCTTTCCAATCGACACCGACTAGCGCACCACCTAATATGCCTACGGCGACAAAAATTAATGCCAGTAATGGCATACTGATCAGTCCGGCCCAAAAACGTGGCGCGATAACTCGACGTAATGGATCAACCGCCATCATTTCCAAACTAGAGATCTGCTCTGTTGCTTTCATCAATCCTATTTCTGCCGTTAATGCAGAACCTGCTCTGCCAGCAAATAAAAGTGCGGTCACCACTGGCCCTAGCTCCCTTAATAAAGAAAGAGCGACCATCATGCCAAGACTGGATTCAGCACTAAACATGGTCAAGACTAAATATCCTTGTAAACCAAGTACCATGCCAATGAATAATCCCGATACAGCAATAATTAATAAAGATAAGACTCCTACATTGTAGAGCTGTTTTATTAATAATGGCCATTGTTTTGCAAATTCAGGTTTGCCAAATAAGGCCCGACATAACAAATAGCCAGCACGACCAAATGTCGCCACCATAGCTAGTGAACGATGGCCTAATGCGGCTAATGTATCAATTAGTATCATCCCATCACCCTAATAAATCTGCTGCATAATTTCCTGACGGAAACTTAAATGGTACCGGACCATCTGCTATACCATCAAGAAACTGCCTAACCCGCGCATCCTTATTTTGTTGCAATTCTTTCGCTGTACCTTCAGCAATAACATGTTGCTCTGCAACAATATAAGCTTTATCCGCTATGCTCAACACTTCTGGCACATCGTGAGAAACAATAACACAAGTAATACCTAATGCATGATTAAGTTCATCAATAAGTTTAACCAAAACTCCCATGGTTATCGGATCTTGCCCAACAAAAGGTTCATCAAATAGAATTAATTGTGGATCAAGGGCAATAGCGCGTGCCAATGCTGCTCGTCGCGCCATACCACCTGATAGTTCAGCTGGCATAAGATTGGCCGCACCTCTCAACCCGACTGCTTCTAGTTTCATCATGACCACTGTTCGAATAATTTCTGCTGCTAAAACAGTATGTTCACGTAAAGGGAAAGCAACATTGTCAAAAACATTCATATCAGTAAACAAGGCACCTGACTGAAACAACATACTCATTTTCTTGCGAGCAGCATAAAGTTCCGCGCGTGATAGTGTTGGAATATTAACACCATCAAACCAAATTTCTCCCTTATCTGGCTGTAATTGTCCACCAATCAAACGTAGCAACGTTGTTTTTCCAATACCTGATGGCCCCATGATTGCCGTAATTTTTCCCCTGGGGATCGTCAAGCTCATATCGGTAAAAATCAGCCGTTGACCCCGAATAAAAGACATATCTTTGATTTCTATGATATTATCTACAGACTTCTTCATGACGATAATAGCCTTTCTGTCTAATTATCATTTAAGTATATTTACTCAGTATGGAACATATTACCTAAAAACTAGCATATATTCGCTATCAATATTATTGCCAATTTTACTTTTGTTCATTACATCGTCACAATAAACAAATTTTCAAATGTCATCATAGTGAAAAATGCTATTTTTTCTAATAATACAACGTACGGATAATATATTGATGACCGCAATACAAAGCGAGTGATATGAAAAAACGAGTCTTACTAAACATCTATTAACCCATATAATTAAATTAGTTATATCAAATTGGGGAATAAAAATGTCTGAAATTGATTTTCAAAAAACAGCGAAGAAGGTATTGGAGATTGAACATAGCGGGCTTGCCAATTTGGAGCAATATATCAATGATGATTTTAACCAAGCTTGTGAACTGATTTTCAAATGTACTGGCAAAGTCGTTGTTATGGGGATGGGTAAATCAGGCCATATTGGCCGTAAGATTGCAGCCACATTAGCCAGTACAGGAACACCGGCTTTTTTTGTCCATCCAGGAGAAGCCAGTCATGGTGATTTAGGCATGATTAGTCGTCAAGATATTGTTCTGGCTATTTCTAATTCCGGTGAGTCAAATGAAATATTAGCACTCATTCCTGTGTTAAAACGCCAACACATTGCGTTAATTTGTATGACAAAAAATCCTGATAGTAGCATGGGAAAAGCGGCAGATTTTCACCTTTGTATCAAAGTACCGCAGGAAGCTTGTCCATTAGGTCTAGCGCCAACAACAAGCACAACCGCGATGTTAGTTATGGGAGATGCTATTGCGGTCGCTTTACTTGAAGCGCGGGGTTTTACTGCTGAAGATTTTGCACTTTCTCATCCAGGTGGCACATTGGGCCGCAAACTTTTATTAAGAGTGAGTGACCTAATGCATACTGGGAAAAATATTCCAAATGTCATGAAACAGGCAACATTACAGCAAGCATTAGTGGAAATTACTCGCAAAAAACTAGGTATGGTTGTGATTTGTAATGAAGAAATGCAAATTGAAGGTATTTTTACCGATGGTGACTTACGACGCGTCTTTGCAATGAATATTGACTTAAATAATGCCAAAATTACCGATGTAATGACAGCCGGTGGTATTAGGGTAAAACCCGATATGCTAGCGATTGACGCCTTAAATTTGATGCAACACCACCATATTACTTCCTTACTGGTGGCAAAAGCAGATACACTTATTGGTGTTATTCATCTGCATGATCTTTTGCAAGCTGGCATCATATAATTATTGGAAATAATACATGAATAATGATAATAAAATCACAACCTGTTATGGCCCAATAGACCAACATATCATTGAAAAAGCACGTCTTATAAAATTACTAATTTGTGATGTTGATGGTGTCATGACAGATGGCTTAATTTATATGGGGAATAATGGTGAAGAACTAAAAGCATTCAATGTAAAAGATGGTTATGGTATCCGCTGTTTACTGACCTCTGCAATTGAAGTTGCCATTATTACTGGTCGTAAAGCTAAATTATTGGAAGATCGTGCCAAAACACTCGGTATTAATTATCTTTACCAAGGGCAAAGTGAAAAAAAATTAGCTTATAATGATCTGATAACCCGATTAAAACTCCAACCTCAACAGATTGCTTATATTGGTGATGATTTAATTGACTGGCCTGTCATGTCGCAGATAGGGCTTTCGGTTGCTGTAGCTGACGCGCATCCAATGTTGTTAAGTAAAGCGCATTATGTTACATATCAAGCAGGCGGCAAAGGTGCGGTACGTGAAATTTGTGATCTGATCCTGCTTGCTCAAGATAAGATAGAAAATGCCCACGGTTTATCAATATAGGCAAAAATGAAACAACGATGAGCAAATTTAAGTTTTGGCTTAACATTATATTAACACTAATTGTTTTAGCGCTTATTGGCTGGAACTTAGCTGATTTTAATCAATCAAAAGCACCCGCTATGGTTGATAACAGCCAACCAAATTATCAAACTGGTAATGCCATTACCCATGTCTATGATCCAATGAGTAAATTGGCCTATAAGCTGATAACGGATGAGACGCACCACTTTTCGAGTAATAAAACCAGCTGGTTTATTAATCCAGTATTAACAACTTATGACACAAAAAGTATCCCCACTTGGGCCGTACGCTCCAATAAAGCCAAATTAACCAACGACAACATGCTCTATTTATATGGTAATGTTCAAGTAAATAGCTTAAATCCAACTTCAGATTTACAAAAAATTTTGACGGAAAATGCCATCGTTAACCTAATTACCCAGGATGTTTCATCTGATGATAAAGTCACAGTAATTGGTATCGGTTTACGATCAGTGGGTATGAAAATGCGCGGTAATATGAGAACGCATACCGCTGAGTTAATTGAAGATGTTAAAACCTATTATGAAATCCCCAATAAGCAAACAGCTCCCGAAGGAAACAACTAAATGATATTGGCAAAAAAGATCTTCATTAATGTAGCATTGACTAGTTCAATATTCATATTAAGCTTGCCAGCAATAGCGCTGAAAAGTGATTCTCAACAACCCATTCAGATTGATTCAGTTAAACAGTCACTTGATTTAGAAAAAAATATTACCACATTTACAGAAAATGTTGTCATAAAACAAGGTTCTATAGATGTTCGAGCTGATAAAGTCGTTGTCACCCGTCCGAACGGCGATGCCAAAAAGATGGTTGTCGAAGCCTATGGTACGCCAGCCAATTTCTATCAATTACAAGATGATGGTAAACCGATCAAAGGTCACAGCGACAAAATACGTTATGAAATGGAGAAAGATCTGGTCATCCTAACGGGTAATGCTTACCTTGAACAACTAGATAGCAATATTAAAGGTGACAAAATTACCTATTTAGTCCCAACCCAACAAATGGAAGCATTTAGTGATAAAGGGAAACGAGTAACGACCATACTGTTACCTTCCCAATTACAAGAAAAAGGCCCTGGGGTAAAAAGTACAAATAATAGTAAGAGTAAATAATAAAAAATGGCGAAATTAACTGCGAAACATTTGGCAAAAACATACAAAAACCGCAAGGTTGTTGAAGACGTTAGCCTGGAGGTCAGTTCAGGTGAAATCGTTGGTTTACTGGGGCCAAACGGTGCAGGTAAAACGACAACCTTCTATATGGTAGTTGGTATCGTTCCTCGTGATACTGGAAAAATTGCTATCGACGATGAAGATATTAGTTTGCTGCCGCTTCACGAACGGGCTCGTAGGGGAATAGGTTATTTACCACAAGAAGCCTCAATATTTCGCCGGCTAAACGTTTACGATAATCTGATGGCTGTATTAGAAATTCGTAAAGATTTAACATTCGAAGAAAAACAGCAACGTGCCGAAGAATTGATGGAAGAGTTTAGTATTACTCATTTGCGAAATAACCTCGGTCAATCACTTTCTGGCGGGGAGCGTCGCCGGGTAGAAATAGCCCGGGCATTAGCGGCTGATCCTAAATTTATTCTTTTAGATGAACCTTTTGCTGGTGTTGATCCGATTTCAGTATTAGATATAAAAAAAATAATCCAACACTTGAGAGATTATGGTTTAGGCGTATTAATAACCGATCACAATGTGAGAGAGACATTAGATGTCTGTGAACGTGCTTACATTGTCAGTCAAGGTCATCTTATCGCTCATGGAACTCCTAAAGCGATTTTAGAAAATGAACAAGTCAAACGCGTCTATTTGGGAGAAGGTTTCCGCCTCTAACCGTGACTAATTAAAGTTGGTAAATTTTTTTATTATGTTATTCCCAAGAGGCTAAGCCAATTTTATGAAACAGAGTTTGCAACTCCGACTCAGTCAGCAGTTGGCGATGACACCACAGCTACAACAAGCTATTCGTTTGTTGCAACTTTCAACATTAGAACTTCAACACGAAATTCAGCAAGCTCTTGAAAGCAATCCTTTACTTGAACAAGATGACCTCTACCAGGAAATTGAAACATCAGATATTAATGATAACGAGCCAGCGGCACTAGATAGTTTTGACGCCATCGAACAAAATGATGTGCCAAGCGAATTACCTTTAGATACTAATTGGGAAGAAATTTACCCCTCAGATAACTATCCAACTCTAACCAATAATTTTAGTGACAATGATTTTCCTATCTACCAAGGAGAAACATTGCAAACGTTGCAAGATTATTTATCCTGGCAAGCATCATTAACACCTTTTACTGAAATAGATGCCGCGATTGCCACCGCCATTATTGATGCTGTGGACGATTCCGGCTATTTAAGCACCACTATTGAAGATATTTACGCGGGTTTAGCCCTAGCAGATATTACCCAGGAAGAAGTTGAAATTGTATTAAAACGGATCCAGCACTTCGATCCGATTGGCGTCGCAGCCAAAAATTTAAAAGACTGCTTACTAATTCAGTTATCAGCGTTACCTCGCGAGACTCCTTTTCTAAAAGAAGCTAAACTGATAATTAACGACCATTTAGAATTACTTGGCAATCGTGATTTTCGGCAACTTAGCCGAAAAACCAAATTAAAAGAAACGGCCTTGAAAGAAGTTATCGCTATGATCCAACGATTAGATCCTAAACCTGGGCAAATCATTCAAACTAATGAACCACAATATATTGTCCCCGATGCTCTGGTGCGCAAAATAGATAATGACTGGCAAGTAGCTCTAAATACTGAAAACATTCCACGCTTAAAAATCAATCAACATTATGCTTCTCTAGGTAAATACTCTGATAATGAAGAAGATAACCAATTCATCCGTAACAACTTACAAGATGCAAAATGGTTAATAAAAAGTTTAGAAAGTCGTAATGAAACTTTATTAAAAGTTGCCCAATGTATTGTTGAAAATCAACAACAGTTTTTTGAATATGGTGAAGAGCATATGAAACCTATGGTACTAGCGGATATTGCTTATCAGGTTGATATGCACGAATCGACGATTTCCCGTGTCACATCGCAAAAATATCTACATAGTCCAAGAGGTATTTTTGAACTGAAATACTTTTTTTCTAGCCATGTTAACACTGATACCGGAGGAGAAGCCTCTTCTATCGCTATACGCGCGCTAGTAAAAAAACTCATTGCGGCAGAGAACCCTGCAAAACCCTTGAGTGATAACAAATTAACGAGCATACTAGCAGAACAGGGTATTCAAATTGCTCGTCGTACAGTTGCTAAATATCGAGAGTCTCTATCCATTCCACCCTCGAATCAGCGTAAAAAACTGATTTGAATTAACTGAGAAGGAAGATACTATGGAATTTCAAATTACTGGCCAAAATATTAAAATTACAGAAGCATTACGCCAAACCGTGGAAGAAAAGTGTTCAAAATTTGAACAACATTTTGACCATATCAATGCTATTCATGTAATTTTAAAAGTACAGAAATTTAATCAAATTGCTGAGGCAACGGCGAAAGTAAATGCAGCAGAACTACATGCTTCTGCTCAAGAAGATGATATGTATGCGGCAATTGATGCCATGGTAGAAAAAATGGTGCGCCAGCTTACTAAATACAAAGAAAAATTGAAACAACATTAATCTGTGTTATTAAACAACAAGGGCACTATGACACTAAATGTAGATTATCGATGTTAGTATCGTCCATGCCAGATATTCATTATGGATATCTGGTATAATTGCCCTAAGTGAATAAATCCAATGAACAGTGAAAAAAAATTATCATTAAGCTCGGTATTAACACCATCATGTACACTAAATAATGTACATTGTACGAGTAAAAAACGAGCACTAGAAATTATTAGTGAAGTTGCTGCAATTGCACTGAATGTACCTGAAAGTGTCGTTTTTGACTCATTATTAACCCGTGAAAAAGTCGGCACAACCGGTATCGGTGGAGGTATTGCAATCCCACATGGCAAATTAAATGAAAACAATTCATCCGACGCAGTTGGTGTTTTTCTCCATTTAGATGAACCTATTGCTTTTGATGCCATTGATAATCAGTCAGTCGATTTACTGTTTGCATTATTAGTTCCTTCAGAGCAATGTAAAACACATTTACATACTCTCTCTTTAATTGCCAAACGGTTAGCTGATAAGAACCTATGTCGTCGTTTACGCGCTGCGCAAAGTAATGATGAACTCTATAAAATCATTACTGAATAACTGGTTTCTAAAAATCTAAGCCAAATAATGATTTTTCATTGTGAAGAAACTTAAGGGGTATGACTCATGGTGCTGATGATAGTCAGTGGCCGTTCTGGTTCAGGTAAATCAGTTGCTCTACGGGCACTGGAGGATATGGGTTTTTATTGTGTTGACAATCTGCCCGTTATTTTACTGCCAGAATTAGCAAATTCACTTGCTGAACGACAAACTTCTGCGGCCGTGAGTATCGATGTTCGTAATATGCCAGACAACCCAACAATTTTCGAGAATGCGTTAAAAAATCTACCGGCTAGTTTTTCCCCACAATTACTTTTTCTTGATGCAGATCGTAATACGCTGATCAGAAGATATAGTGATACACGCCGTTTACATCCACTCTCCAATAAAAATTTATCATTAGAAAATGCTATTGATGAAGAAAATGATCTATTAGAGCCACTCCGCTCACGCGCAGATTTAGTTATCGACACCTCTGAAATGTCAGTACATGAACTGGCTGAAATGCTTAGAGCTCGTTTATTAGGTAAACGGGAACGTGAATTGACCATGGTTTTCGAATCCTTTGGCTTTAAACATGGTATTCCGATCGATGCAGATTATGTGTTTGATGTCCGTTTTTTACCTAACCCACATTGGGATCCTAAATTACGTCCTATGACAGGTCTAGATCGTCCTGTTGCTGCCTTTCTTGACCGACACACAGAAGTGCATAACTTTATCTATCAAACCCGTAGTTATCTTGAATTATGGTTACCAATGTTAGAATCTAATAACCGTAGCTATTTGACGATTGCTATCGGTTGTACCGGAGGTAAACACCGTTCAGTTTATGTTGCCGAACAACTGGCTGATTACTTTCGTTCTAGAGGCAAAAATGTTCAGTCGCGTCATCGGACGTTAGAAAAGAGAAAGTCATGACTGTCTATCACCGCATTATTATAAAAAATCAACAGGGTATGCATGCCAGGCCAGCAATGATGCTCTGTGAACTAATCCAACAATTTAAATCTACAGTGCTGTTGCGCAATTGCCATAATATAGAAGCTCAAGCAGATAGTGTTATAGCGATGTTAATGTTAGACTCAGAACAAGGTAGTTATATCGATATTGAAGTAACCGGTCCAGATGAAGAGCAGGCACTAGCAGCAATTATTCAACTTTTTCATCATAAACTTGAAGACGATTAACCAGTCTCTTTCAAAAAGTTTAATTAAATCAACGTTATTAGACAGCCACTTTTCACCGCTATCAACTACCTCAAAATTACGCGATATCTGCTAACACTATTATTCTTTCAATGCCATTTAATATACTGTGGCAAATTGAGTAAAAGTCATTCTGCCACACTAAAATGCTACTGAGTTGGCATCAACCCCATCGATAACTTCTCCGTCATCTGGTAATTTCTGCTCTTGCTGTAAATGCCTATCATTTTAACCGTTCAATCCGGCCAAATCTTCTCATTCAACGACAGCAATTATTAGCAAAATTTACTGACCAGCAACATGCATTTCTGGTAATAATACCGAACCACATTGAATATTACTGCGAGTTTCAATATCGTTGCCTATTGTTACGATATTAGCCCACATCTGTTTTAGATTGCCAGCAATAGTAATTTCACTGACAGGATATTGTATTACGCCGTTTTCAACCCAAAAACCGGCTGCTCCCCGAGAATAATCCCCCGTTACCGAGCTAACTCCCTGCCCCATCAATTCAGTAACAACTAACCCCGTCCCCATTTCTCGCAATAAAGCAGTAAAATCTAACCCCTGGCCGGCTATATGCCAGTTATGAATACCACAAGCATGACCAGTACTCTGTAAGCCAAGCTTACGTGCTGAATAACTGGTCAATAACCAAGTTTGTAATATCCCTTGCTCAATAATATTACGTTGACTAGTGTTCACACCTTCACTATCAAAGGGAGATGACGCTAGTCCGCTAATCAGATGTGGCTTCTCCTTAATGGTTAACCAAGAAGGAAAAATTTGCTTACCAAGGCTGTCTAATAAAAAAGAGGATCTACGATAAATACTTGTACCACTAATCGCACCAACCAGGTGACCAAATAAACCGGTTGCTACCTCAGCAGCAAAAATGACCGGTGTCTTCATAGTTGATAATTTACGCGGTGAAAGCCTGGCGACAGTTCGGCGAGCAGCCTCCTGTCCAACCCATTGAGGTGATTGCAAATCCTCTAATCGAGGGGCAATGGAATAAGCATAATCGCGCTCCATTCCATCATTCTCCTGAGCAATCACACAACTTGACATTGAGTGCCGACTGGAGCAATAGCTCTGTAACATTCCGTGAGTATTACCAAACACTCTAATGCCATAATGACTATTAAAACTTCCACCTTCAGTATTTTTAATTCTTTTATCCGCATTTAAAGCCGACATCTCCGCTTGACCTGCCAATTGGATCGCTTTTTCAGCATCAATATCAAAGGGATAAAAGAGTTTTAAATCAGGTGATTGATAAGCCAAAAGGTCAGCGTCTGCCAAACCAGCAAAAGGATCTTCCGAAGTATACTGTGCAATATCAATAGCGGCTTGCACAGTACGCTTAATCGCTGTTGGATGTAAATTAGTGGACGATGCACTACCTTTACGTTGTTTATGATAAACCGTAATGCCAAGAGCACCATCACTATTAAATTCAATATTTTCAGTTTCACCAAAACGTGTACTTACACTGATACCTGTTGATTTATTAATAGCCACTTCAGCTGCATCACAACTCTTTTTGGCGATTGATAATGCATATGCAACTGTTTCTTCTAATTGTTTACGTTGTAATAAAACCTGTTCCGTCAAACTCATTGATATCATCCAAAAATAGAAAATAAAATCAACTCAACCAATACCTATCTTCAGCAGAAAATAAATCCTCTGTAGCATTAAATCTATTTTCCCAGTTACAATAGATATAAGATGTTAACATACCAGACGACAGATTATTCTGAAATAAAATAATCCGACGTCTTGCTAAGAGGAAAACCGCGATGGCAAAACAGCCCGATAACTGGTTCGATGATAACGCCAATAATATCGATAAGGATGAAATCATCTGGGTCAGTAAAAGCGAAATCAAGCGTGATGCCGAAGCGCTAAAAAAGCTGGGAGCAGAACTGGTTGAACTTAGTAAACATGAACTAGAACGTATCCCCCTTAATGATGAACTACTAGCAGCTGTTGAATTAGCGCAAAAAATTAAGCGTGAAGGGCGACGACGCCAGCTACAATTTATTGGTAAATTACTCAGAGCGCAAGATCCTCAACCTATTTATGATGCGTTGGATAAGCTAAAAAATCGGCACAATCAACAAATCGCCATATTACATAAACTTGAAGCTTTACGTAATCAATTATTAGAGAATGGCGATAATGCAATTGAAGATGTAATACGTTTATTTCCCTTAGCTGATCGACAACAGCTACGGACATTAATTCGTAACTGTAAAAAAGAAAGGGAGGCAAATAAACCGGCTAAAGCCTATCGCCAACTCTTTCAATACCTAAAAACACTATCTGAAAGTGCCTAAGCTGGATTAGATTGGGAGGCTCGGCAATGAAATATGAATTGCCCTCCCAATGTTTGTTCAGCTTCTCTAAAAACCGTTATCAGCTCAGCAAATTCTGTTAACTGATATTCATTTATATGAGAAAAAATAACCTCTACCGGTAAAGCAATTCCACCAGTCAACATATCCCAAAGTGCATCCAAATTTTGGCCAAACCATTTTGGTAATTCAAAAACCAATATCGCTTTTTGATAAAAGTCATTCAGATTGTCTATTTCACGAAAATCAAATTCAACACAATGCATCATTTAATTCACTCTTGAAAAGGTTTTATAATGATCTAACGTCACATAAATCAATCCATCTGATGAATAAAGCAATCTATCACTAGCTCGATGACCACAGTGATAATTGATATCGGCTTCATACCATTGGCGATCTGGCGCAGCAGGTAGCAATTTTTCTCGGTTGTTGTATCTATCGCCACCAATCGCTTTACCCGGCACAACTTGACATAAATTACCTGCCCTTGGATCCCAACCACTTTGTCGTGCTTTTCTTTTTGTAATATAAAAGTCTGGTAATCGATGGTATTGCCTTAGATAATTAACCACATTTTGCTGTGCGGTTAACTTATCAATATTATGGACAGCCGTGGGCGCTACTGTTTGCCCTATTATGTCTGCCTGCTGCCGACTATGCCATTTAAAGTAAACGCCTGCCCCTATTAATATGGCTAATATTAGCAAGATAACAATTTTTTTATTCATCCAATCATCCAAAAAATTTATTATGCTGTTCCACCAACCGTCATACTATCGAGCTTTAATGTGGGTTGGCCCGCACCAACAGGAACACTTTGCCCTTCTTTGCCGCAAACACCAATCCCGCTATCAAGTTTGAGATCATTACCAACCATTGAAATCTGCTGCATTGCTTCTCGCCCGGAGCCAATTAATGTTGCTCCTTTTATCGGTTTTGTGATTTTCCCTTTTTCGATCAAATAGGCTTCCACAGTCGAAAAAACAAATTTGCCCGAAGTAATATCAACTTGCCCACCAGCAAAATTAGGTGCATAAATACCACGATCAACACTGGCTATTATCTCTGCCGGGGTTGATTGTCCGGCTAACATATAAGTATTTGTCATACGAGGCATCGGCAAATGCGCATAAGATTCACGCCGACCATTACCGGTTGGCACAACCCCCATCAAACGAGCGTTCATTTTGTCTTGCATATAACCTTTTAAAATACCATTTTCAATCAAGACATTATATTGTCCCGGTACACCTTCATCATCGATGGCTAAAGATCCTCTACGACCGACTAGAGTGGCACCATCAACCACGGTACAAAGTGGTGAAGCAACTTGTTGACCTACTTTTCCACTAAAAATAGATGTGCCACGCCGATTAAAATCACCTTCAAGACCGTGGCCGACTGCCTCGTGTAGTAAAACACCTGGCCAACCAGCACCGAGTACCACAGGCATTGTGCCTGCCGGTGCAGCAATTGCGGTAAGATTAACCAATGCTATGCGGACAGCCTCTCGAGTATAATATTCCGCCCGAACTTCACCTTGCTCTGTTTCAAGAAAATATTGGTAACCATAGCGCCCACCACCACCACTACCAGCACGCTCACGCTTGCCGTCATGTTCCACTAACACACTGACAGATAAGCGTACTAATGGACGAATATCAGCCGCTAACGTGCCATCTGTTGCTACGACCAGAACATGTTCATAAACACCAGATAGCGTTACATCGACCTCTTGCACACGAAGATCTTCGGCTCGGGCAACTTGATCAACACGCTGCAACAATGCGATTTTCTCTTCCGGGCTCATTGTTTGTATAGGATCAATCGCAGAATATAAATGTTTAAAATTAACCTTACTAATTAGACATGCTTTGCCCTTCCCAGCCTGATTTACAATGCTTCGAGCCGCATTAGCACTTTGCTGTAGTGCCTGTAAAGTTATCTGATCGGCATAAGCAAATCCAGTTTTATCATCACGAATAGCGCGAATACCTACACCCTGATCAATATTGTAGGATCCTCTTTTAATAATTCCGTCTTCCAATCCCCATGCTTCATGACAACTCGATTGAAAATAGAGATCGGCATAATCTAAATGTCGCTCGGCAAGTGATTGTAAAACATCTTGCAGATGTTGATGATTAAGATCGTTTGATGTCAGCAAATATTCACTAACAGAGGTTAAACTCATATTTATTTACTCTTTCTATTTCGTTTTGTGTTCAATTAATGGCATCAAACTAGTACGGAAGCGATTATGCTTTACGACTTTCATCTGTTCACGGACACCAATCAGGCTTTCTTTAGCTTTATCAATATTAAGCGTTAATGCACTGACTGCATCTGCATTTTCTTGCAAAATATTGCCCCAGCTATCAATCACCATTGAGTGACCCCAAGTACGACGTTGACCATGCACGCCTATTTGTGCCGGCGCCAAAATAATACATTGATTTTCAATCGCGCGGGCTTTTAACAGTGGCTCCCAGTGAGCTTCACCAGTTAAACGTGTAAAAGCAGCCGGCACAGCAATGAGATCCGCCCCTTGCTTTCTTAATGCCTGAAACAGGCAGGGAAAACGTAAATCATAACAAATCGTCATTCCTAAACGGCCAACTGGCGTATCAACTACTGTAATATGTTCACCACGTTGATAAATTGACGATTCGTTATAAATACCTTGTTCATCATCAATTATATTCACATCAAACATGTGAATTTTGTCATAGCAAGCACGAATTGCGCCGCTATCATCAAATAACAGACTACTACTCGTGATAAGCTCAGGATCTTCACGACTGATTAATGGCATAGAGCCCACCAATATCCATACTTGATAATGACGAGCCATTTCAGCAATTGCACCTTGTAAAGGACCTTCTCCCTGTGATTCAGCAAAATTACGGTAACTGATATTATCACTAAACAACAGTGCATTTTCCGGTGTTAAAACCAATTTCACACTATTTGGCAATTGTTTAATCTGCTGCTCTATCTGAGCAAGGTTATGTTTAGTATTTTTACCACTACACAATTGTAATAGTGTAATATTGTCACTTGTCATCCCGTTGATTCTCCTTCAATTGACGTAAAGTTTCATCAATTTTTGGTTGTTCCAGACTACCGGTAATTCGATAACGAATAACCGATATTTTACTCCATAATGGGCCCAATACTCTAGTTGCGGCAAACACTGCCGCACCCGCAAGTGGATTAACGGCAAATGCCGTTGCAACACTTACCGTGGTTGAAATTTCAGGGGTAATAATAGCTTCTAAATTCATATCACGACGAACTAAATTAATTTTGCCATGTATTGTAATATCAGCCATTAAACCATCAATATAAAAATTATCAGTATTCAAGATGCCATTTTTTATATTGGCGTTACCCCGAATGGCATCAAACGCAAAGTCATCACTAAAAGTATCACTAAAATCCAATTGCAATTTACGTAAAAGTGCGTCAAAACTGATAAAACGCAACAACTGACCGGCTCCACCACCACCCATCTGAGCAATTGCTCCCTTAGCTAATTTAAAGCTCAGATTACCGTTCAAACTAGCAACATCAGGTTGCCATGGTACTGCGGCCCAATTTAAATCAAAATCAATTTTAAAAGGTGCCTGTTTAATCGGCACAAGTATGCCGTAATAAGCAGCCAAATCATCAAATCGATTACCTTTTAATATCCCTTTTATCGTTGTACTGTTTAGCTGATCTGCATGCCACATACCAGAGATTTTCAAATCAGTGGAGCTATTTATTAACGATCCTTCTTTTAAAATGAGGGTTTGTCTATTGCGTATGACTTGTGCTTTTAGTTCACCTAGTTTATAGCCTGCAAGCCAACATTCTGAGCAATAAATATTCATATTTGGCCAAGCTGAAATATCATATCTTTGCGCAAGGTTATTTATTGCCACATAATTCTGCTGTTGGAATGAAGTTTCTGGATTAAAATAAAGATAGTTAATCTTAGCTTGCCAATCACCCTGCTTCGGAATACTTAAACTACCCTTCAAATTATCGCTATCTACAACAATTGTCGTTAATTCAGCGGTTTTATTAATGGTAAATGCCATATTATTCCATTGCTGTTTAGCAAAAGTGATCTTTGGCAAGTTAACAATAGCGATATCGGGTATTACAAATGATTTACCATAACTTTGCGGTGCTAAATTTAATGAAGAAAATGAAGTCAACAATGAAAGCCATTTCAGATCATTGATTTCAGGTAAGTTGATCATAACTAATCGACTGTCGAGCAGAACAACACCTTTAGCGGTGTAAGGCTGAATGGCTACTTTTAGCAAACGAACTTGCTTGTCAGTAAATTGCCATTGGCTATTAAAGCTAACTTGCTTACCAACATCACCATAAATTTGTAATTGCCGGGTATCACCACTAGCACGAATTTGCATATCACCTAATTGCCTTACTTGCTCGCTATCCAAAGCAGGAAATTGGCTAGTAAGCTTATCTAATTTGCTATTCAGAGCAATGGATAAGGTTGGATTTTGCTTAAATTGATTGGGCAATTGAATATTAACCTGTCCTTGCCAGGCTGTGCTACCTGCCAATTGACGTGTAATCGATTTAGGCAAAATAGCAATTTTTTTAGCTTGCCAATTACCGCCAACATTTACATTGATCTGGTAATTCTGTCGTTCATTAGTGGTATTAAATGTTAAATTTATCGGTTGGCCAAACCATTCAGCTTGCAGCTTTTCACTTTTCAAATCACCGTTACGAAAATAAAAACGCCCCGTTAGCTGTTCCAACTGACTATCAATAGCCGTGATATCGACATCATTATTCTTAAGATCAACTTGACCACTAGCAATCACACTACCACTATTTCTCTCTAACGGAATATCAAGCATCAATTTGCCACTAACGTTACCGCCTATTTTCACTGCATCTAATGCCTTGCCAATCGAACCTTCCATCGGGCTATGGATAAAATAATTACGGATCGCTTTTCCATCACCGGTAATATGAGATTTTATTAATAATTTAGATTGACTATAATCGGCAATATCTGCGCTAAGATCTACCGCTTTAGCATCACCTAATTTTACACTAAGCGCCGACA
Organism: Arsenophonus endosymbiont of Crataerina pallida; assembly: GCF_964020125.1. Lineage (NCBI taxonomy): Bacteria > Pseudomonadati > Pseudomonadota > Gammaproteobacteria > Enterobacterales > Morganellaceae > Arsenophonus > Arsenophonus endosymbiont of Crataerina pallida. The sequence continues at coordinate 3,261,967 of NZ_OZ026540.1, forward strand.
TCCAAAGTCCATTACGTTCAAAATTAAGATCGATATCCAAATCAAAAATTGTCGGCCAATCAGGTTGATACTTAAAAGTCGCATCTCGTAGCGGTACAACAACTTGAAATTGTCCATTATTCTTTTTAAAAGGAAAATTAGCCGGATCACCGTGAAAAACCATCGTGGCGGCATCAACATGACCGCTAATAATTGCTTTCGTCAGATAATCAGATAAATCTTTACCCATTAACGTGGTGGGAAAATAACGCCATGCATCACCCGCATCGGTCAATTTTGCGCCAGCCAAAATACTTAATATAGGTGGCTGATCTTTTGCTGCCTGATAACGAAAATCGCCGGTTGTCGATAGCGATTTTGCTTGCAGCATCAGATCCTCACTCCAAATCTGGCGTGATTGGCCTTCTTCCGACCAAAAAATCGTTCCCTGTCCGGCAGAAATTTCCAATGGCACTTTAAACATTGGCACATATTCGATAAAACTATTATTTAAGTTAAATGAGAATCTTCCACTTTGCTGACTACCTCGCAATGAACCACTAAAATGGCTAACTGAAGGTATATCTTTCCAGCGTATCCAGCTAATATCTTGCCAGGTGGCATCAATGAGTGCCTTCTCTGGCTTGCCCGGCGTAATATCCAATGCCAGTGCGACGAGTTGACCTTTTGGCTGACGTTTTTGCCAATCACTAATAAATTCAGGCGTGAAAAAAGAGAAAATAGGGATAATAGTTCTTAATCGCTCTAATTGAATATTATTAATCCGTATACGCCAATGATTTTCATCTGCTTTTGATTGTGGTAAATAGAGTAGAGAAATTTGACCTTCAAGCCATTGTTGTTGATCAGTTTTTAAATGTTGTAGCTGTGGAATATTAAATAACCAACCATTCTCTTGACGATGCAGGGTCAGCAATAAATCATCAACAGCCAACTGATGCTCTTGTCCATCAACCTGCCAATTTGCCTGTCCTTGATGCAACTGTAATTGCCCACCTTCGATACGACTATCTTTGATAGTAATCCAGCTAGAAAGACTAAATACTGCATTCTGTAATCCAGTACTATCACGTAACCAACGACTTAACCAAGGGCGCAAATTTACATTATCTGCCTGTAAGTAAACCGTGCCGCTATTAATCACGCCATTTTTATTACGAAGATTGAGTTTAATTTGAATGGCATCTTGATCTTGCTGCTGTTCAAAATTATCAAGACTGATAAATCCTTGTGCTCGATGATATTCATTTTGATTTAACCAGGTCAGTTCAGGGATCTTTAAGATCTTTTTTTCTGCCGACGGCGTCAGAAAAGTGATACGGCTTTCTTTTAAGGTAAAATAATCAAATTGCTGTAAAAACAATTCATCTAAAGCATCTAAATCAAAATGACTAAAATCGCCTTCACTGACAAATTCAAGTGGTTTATAACAATCTGCATTTAATTGATAGAAAATAATATCCCGAAAACGGAGATGTAAAGAAAAGAGTGAACGCCATATATCAAGTGAAAATTTTATTTTCTTTACCTGAATATTCACTTTTTTCGTGCTGACACTGACATCAGAAAACGTTAATACTGGTCCAAAAGAGACCCATTCACCTTCAATATGACCAATTTTAAACGGTATTCCTGTTAACGATTGCAGCTGTCCTTCAAGTTGATTGCGATATTCATTAATTTGTGGAAGAAAAAGACGTAGTCCAATAATGGCCAATGCCATAATAAGTACTATTATTGCGCTTATGGCTACCAATACCTTAGGTAGTCGTTTCACCCATCTCTCCTTCCAAAAGAAGTTACTACAATGGCAATCTAACCACTATCATAACTACATCATAACGACATCAAACTGTTCCTGACTATACAGTGACTCAATTTGGACTTTGACAGATTTGCCAACAAAAATTTCTACTTCGGCCAATATATGAGATTCATCACCATTTAATGCTTCAACAACTGCCGCTGAAGCATAGACTAAGAAACGATTGGCATCGATAGTACGATTTATACGAACAATTTCACGTAAAATTTCATAACAGACTGTTTCTACCGATTTTACTGTTCCTCTACCCTGGCAAGTCGGGCATTCATCACATAGAACATGTTCAAAGCTCTCACGTGTTCTTTTGCGTGTCATCTCGACCAATCCTAGTTGAGAAAAACCATTAATGGTGGTTTTAACCCGATCTTTTAATAATGATTGTTCCAACGATGCCAAAACACGACGACGATGCTCAGGATCAAGCATATCAATAAAATCGATAATAATAATACCGCCCAAGTTGCGTAACCTTAACTGTCTCGCTATAGCTTGTGACGCTTCAATATTGGTATTAAAAATGGTCTCTTCCAGATTACGATGACCAACAAAAGCACCAGTATTAATATCAATAGTGGTCATTGCTTCAGTTTGATCAATAATGAGGTAACCACCTGATTTTAATTCAACTTTACGTTCTAAAGCACGTTGGATCTCTTTCTCAACATCATACAGATCTAATATTGGTAATGGTCCTTGATACAGTTCAAGTTTTACTGTCATTTCAGGCACATATTCATCAATAAAATCTTTTAATGAAATAAAAGTCAGGTTTGAATCAACACGGATCCAGTCTAATGAAGCACCGGCAAAATCACGAATGATACGATGTGCTAAAGCCAGTTCACCATAAATCTGCATACGGGACTTATGACGTTTTTTACGCTCAACAATTTTAGCCCATATACGCTTCAGGAAAGCGGCATCTTGAGCCAGTTCATCATCACCAATCCCTTCTGCCGCAGTACGAATAATGAAGCCACCATGCTCATCACAAAATAGCTCAACAATATTTTTCAAACGTTCTCGTTCTTCTTCACCTTCAATGCGTTGGGAAACGCCGACATGAGAAGCGCCCGGCATAAAAACCAGATAACGGGATGGTAATGTGATATCCGTTGTTAAACGAGCACCTTTTGTTCCTAGCGGATCTTTAACCACCTGTACCATAATATCTTGCCCTTGCCGAACCAATTCGCCGATATCACGTACATGAAAGTTTTTTTGTTCGTCGCCGGCAATGCATTCGGTGTGAGGCATAATATCTGAGGCATGAAGAAAAGCGGATTTTTCCAAGCCAATATCAACAAAGGCCGCCTGCATACCGGGCAAGACTCGACTCACACGACCTTTGTAAATATTACCTACAATGCCTCTTTTAGCTTCACGCTCAATATGAATTTCTTGTAACACGCCACCATCAATATAAGCCACCCGTGTTTCAGAGGGGGTTACATTGACTAATAGTTCAGCTACCATAACTCTCATTCCTATTATTTAACGCTTATTTAATGCCAGAAACTTGGTAAATAATTCATCTGTTTCAACTAACGGTAACCCTACTACAGCGTGATAACTTCCGACAATCCGCTTAACAAAACAGCCACCTTTACCCTGGATAGCATAAGCTCCTGCCTTGTCCATCGGCTCACCCGACAAGATATATTGATCGATTTCTTTATTTGTTAATTGCCGCAATGTCACTTTGGTGACAATTAAATCATACAATGTATTTCGCTTATCTGAGAACGCGATTGCAGTCATCACCAGGTGTGTTTTACCTGAAAGTTGTCTTAATATATGCGCAGCATGGTTTTCATCTTTAGGCTTACCCAAAATATTTCCGTCACTTACGACAATAGTATCCGCACCCAACACTGGGTAGGGTTTTTCTGCCATATCAACACCCGCCTGAGATTTTTCACATGCTAAGCGAATAACATACTCACAGGGTGTCTCTCCTTCGTAACATAATTCAGATATATCAGGGAGAATAATGTCAAATAACCACCTAGCTGCTCAATTAACTTACGCCTTCTTGGCGAAGCTGACGCTAAATAAATTCTATTTACCATAGAAAAAACTCTCAGAAAAAATAGACACTTGGCTGCCCATTTTTAACGAACTAAAAACTGGCGTCGAACTTTGCGCAATAATAAAAACATCCAAGGCCACAAGATGGCATTAATCAAACAATTCCAAAATACTTCGAGATGAAATAATACTAGAGAGGAAAGAAACTCCACCCAGAAGATCGTAAAATTCATAACCACTGATAATCCAGCAATAACAAGGGATTGTTGCCACAGTGCCATATTACGAAGAAGCTGATGTTTATACGATACCAAATAACAAATCATACTATAAGCTAATGCATGTACACCAAGAGCTGAACCTTGGATCAGATCCATAAAGATCCCCAAAAAAAATCCTGTGCCTACACTAACTCGATGCGGCAAAGCCATAACCCAATAAATTAAAATTAATGCTAACCATGTGGGGCGATAATAAATAAACTGCTCAGGCCAGGGCACTTGCTCTAGGATTATTGCAATTAAAAAGGACAGCCAAATGATCCACCGCCCATTTCCACGGTATTGATCCATTTTATGTTTCCTTTAGTTGCCTTGATTTCACGGTAGCAATTCCTACTGAGCGACCAAAGGAGGTTGCTCGACATTTTTTTTCATTTCTGTTGACGGTAGCTGTGGCCCTTGAAGCTCGTTTGGGCCAGGAAACACCTGGGGCAGAATCTTCATTAAACGTTCATTTGCTGCGCGATATACTTCTGATGGAGGTAAAGGATGAGAAGGATCGCTAGAGTTTCCCCATAGCAATAAAAGATAGCGTAGTCTTTGTAAATCTGCGGTAGGCCGTGCATGGATAATCGTATAAGCGCGCTGGGTATTATGTCTTACGGAAGAAACAGTCGCAACTGGGTAACCTTCAGGAAAACGCCCGCCTAAACCAGAAGTAACTATTACATCACCAATACGTATATCAATATTATCTGGTAAAGGTTCAAGTTGAAGATCATCACTACATCCTGTACCCACTGCAATAACCCGAATATCATTACGTAATACTTGTATAGGTAATGCATGCGTTGTGTCGCAAATCAGTAAAACACGACTATTAAACTGGCTCACTGCGATAACCTGTCCAACAACACCTTTATCACTAATAACAGGCAGGCCTTCATAAACACCATCATGTAAACCTTTATCAATCACAATTTGATCTCGATAAGGTGTATTCGCACCTGAAAGCACTTGAGTAACCATCATGTGTTCATCCTGACGTAGAGGTGAACCCAATAGCTCACGTAATCTAGCGTTTTCCTGTTTAAGTTGTCCAAGTAATAAATTATCTGCTTTTTTTAGTAAAACCTCTTTCTTCAATGCTTTATTTTCAAAAAGAAGTTGATCTCTTCTCGCCAATGCATCTGAAATATTATCAAGCAGTTCTCGCGGACCATTTGCCAAAAAATAAAAAGGACTAACAGCCGTATCTAAATAACTACGTATTTTATTAAAAGTATCAAATTGACGATCAAAAGCAACCAACACGATTGCAACAACGATCGCAATAATAATACGTAATTGTAGGGATGGCCCTCGACTAAAGATCGGCTTCATGAGTTATTTTGATAAAAAATAAATAAACGTTAAACATTAACATCGCTATACATAAAGTAAGGAGGAGCGCCATCCTTAAGTTCCTCCTTCTATTGGTTAACGTCTAGTCATCACTAAACAGATCACCACCATGCATGTCGATCATTTCCAATGCCTTGCCACCACCACGTGCAACACAAGTTAGCGGATCTTCAGCAACAATAACGGGAATGCCTGTTTCTTCCATTAATAGACGATCCAAATTACGCAACAACGCGCCACCACCAGTTAACACCATACCTCGTTCAGAGATATCAGAAGCTAATTCTGGTGGACATTGTTCCAAGGCCAACATAACGGCACTAACAATACCGGTTAAAGGTTCCTGTAATGCCTCAAGTATCTCATTAGAATTAAGTGTAAAACCACGTGGTACGCCTTCAGCCAAATTACGGCCGCGCACTTCAATTTCGTAAACTTGATCTGTAGGATAGGCCGAACCGATTTCATGTTTAATCCGCTCAGCAGTAGCTTCACCGATTAATGAACCATAATTGCGACGAACATAATTAATGATCGCTTCATCAAACCGGTCACCGCCTATACGTACCGATGACGAATAAACAACACCATTTAATGAAATAACAGCAACTTCTGTCGTTCCACCACCAATATCAACCACCATTGAACCCGTTGCTTCGGAAACAGGCAAACCAGCACCAATTGCAGCCGACATGGGTTCTTCAATTAAGAAAACCTCACGAGCGCCAGCACTAAGCGCCGACTCTCGGATTGCACGACGTTCTACCTGGGTCGCACCAACAGGTACACAAACTAAGACGCGTGGACTTGGACGCATAAAGCTATTGCTATGAACTTGTTTGATAAAATACTGTAACATTTTTTCAGTAACATAAAAATCAGCAATCACGCCATCTTTCATTGGACGAATAGCCGCGATATTACCTGGCGTCCGGCCTAGCATCTGTTTTGCTTCATGACCTACAGCAGCAACGCTCTTAGGTGAGCCTGCGCGATCTTGACGAATAGCGACAACTGACGGTTCGTCTAACACAATACCTTGTCCTTTGACATAGATGAGAGTATTGGCGGTACCCAAATCAATAGACAAGTCGTTGGAAAACATGCCACGAATTTTTTTAAACATAACGAAAGGATAATCCTGCAAGCTGGAAACGAATGAAAATCCGTCTACTTTACCAACCACATGAAGCGACGACAAGGAGTTAATTAAATCGCTTCAATAAAAAGTGGCTAATTTTTTTACAATACAAAAAACCACTACTACTGCTTATTCTCTATAATCAATTACAGTATAAAGTAAACAATACCCTCATAAAAATCACTTAATTCATTTAATATAAAACTTTCTAACAAGAAAATTAACTATTTTAGATTAAAATATACCACTGTATTAAGTTTATATGACGCTACATAATTATTAGTTGACATATGCTTCAAAGCAAGGTCAATTCGCTTTTTAATATTATATTAAAGTATAAAAGCCTGCCATGTTAATACGTTATTAAAGTAGCAATAAAAAATAATTTAAATGTAAGTATTAATTCTGCACGTTATTATTTATAGAAGAAAAAATTTTTTTTACTACTAAAATAAACTAGTATTCTGCCTGATAACGCCCTATTGACGCTAGTAAAAAAACATATTTACAATTTATTTATTATTGAGACTTTATGCCCGCCGAAATAACGAAAATAACTTTATACTGCAGCATCCTTATACAAACTTAAAGGCCACAAATTATGAAAGCCTTGCTATTAGAACAAGAAAATCAAGCATTAAAAGCCAGTATAAAATCGATCGATGACACACTTTTACCCTCTGATGACGTTACCGTAGATATTTATTGGTCTACACTAAACTACAAAGATGCTTTAGCTATTACTGGTAAAGGAAAAATTATCCGCCAATTCCCGATGGTACCAGGCATCGATTTTGCTGGTATCATTAAGTCTTCAACAGATGCAAAATTTCAAGTCGGCCAACAAGTTTTACTGACCGGTTGGGGTGTTGGTGAAAACCATTGGGGGGGATTAGCAGAACAAGCGCGAGTACCAGCCAAATGGTTAACAGCTATTCCTGACAAAATGACTATGCGACAAGCGATGATAATCGGCACCGCTGGTTTTACCGCTATGCTCTGTATAATGGCGTTGGAAGAAAACGGCGTAACCATTGATAAAGGCAACATTGTTGTGACAGGAGCCAGTGGTGGTGTAGGTAGTACCGCAATTCAACTGCTGGATAAACTTGGTTATTCCGTCACAGCAGTAACTGGTCGGGAGAGTAATATCGATTACTTAAAAGCACTTGGCGCTAAACAAGTGCTGCTACGTAAAGAGTTTACTACCATACCTCACCCTTTAGAAAAGCAACGTTGAGCAGGAGCTATTGATACCGTTGGCGGCAATATATTAGCAACCGTTATTTCACAAATGTGCTATTCAGGTACAGTAGCAGCATGTGGTCTGGCCGCTGATATTATGTTATCGACAACAGTGATGCCTTTTATTCTGCGTAATGTACGACTACAAGGGATAGACTCGGTGATGGTTCCAACGATCAAACACCCACAGATATGGCAACGGTTAGCCAATTTATTACCCGATAGTTTTTATCAATTAACAACCACAGAGATCCCGTTAGAAAAAGTGATTGATTATGCCGATAAATTAATCAATAACCAAATCACTGGCCGGACACTGGTAAAAATACGTTAAATTTTTCGAGCCAACCTTGCTGATTAGACTAAAATTTTGCTGCTAATTGCTATGAAATGTTTATAATATCGCTCTCTGTCGTCAAAATAAACGTTTTCATTATGAGAAAAAGATGACAAACTATTAGCATCAAGTTATGTTGTCTAATTATCAATTATCAGTCGGAGATACCCGCAAAATGGCAAAAGATTTCCACATTTTGCTGCTAAATGGCCCAAATTTAAATATGCTGGGGACGAGAGAACCACTATTCTATGGTGCTTTTACACTTCAGGATATTGTTAACCAAACGAGCCAAAAAGCAAAACAATTAGGAGTTAAATTAAGTCATTTTCAATCTAATGCGGAACATGAGCTTATTAATGAAATCCATCAAGCTCAAGGAAAAATCGACTTTATATTGATTAATCCGGCAGCATTAACGCATACTAGTGTGGCTTTACGCGATGCAATATTAAGCGTTGCCATTCCTTTTTATGAGATCCACCTTACTAATATTTATGCACGTGAGCCATTCAGGCATCACTCCTATCTCTCCGATATTGCAAACGGCGTCATCTGTGGTTTCCGTGCTGATGGTTATATTTTTGCATTAGAAGCTGCGGTTAAATTCTTATTAAATATTGAAGAATTAGCAACCATTGATGAATCCCAACCTAATAAATGTAAAGAATAAAAATACGGAATTAATTTATGGATATTCGTAAAATTAAAAAATTGATTGAGCTTGTTGAAGAATCTGGCATTTCTGAACTAGAAATTTCGGAAGGTGAAGAATCAGTGCGTATTAGCCGTACAATCGTGCAGAATTTACCAAATTTACAACAGTATATGGCAGCGCCAACCACGCATCAACCGGCTTTAGCAAACGCCATTGCACCTTCTCAAATTTTACCTGAAACAACAAATGAGAAAAAAGCAGAGATCAGTGGTTATACTGTTCGCTCGCCAATGGTAGGTACCTTCTACCGAGCGCCAAGTCCAGAAGCAAAACCATTTGTTGAAGTCGGCCAAACGGTTAAGCTAGGGGATCCTCTATGTATTGTCGAAGCGATGAAAATGATGAATCAGATCGAAGCAGACAAAGCAGGTGTAGTTAAAGCAATTCTGCTGGAAAATGGAGAAGCGGTTGAATTTGACGAGCCATTGGTTATCATCGAATAACGAGGCATCCTATGCTTAAAAAAATTGTTATCGCCAACCGTGGCGAAATTGCTTTACGCATTTTACGTGCCTGTAAAGAACTAAAAATAAAAACCGTCGCCGTGCATTCTGCCGCCGATCGTGACTTAAAACATGTATTACTTGCTGATGAAACTGTCTGTATCGGGCCTGCCGCTTCAGCTGAAAGTTATCTTAATATTCCAGCAATCATCTCGGCAGCAGAAGTTACTGCTGCAGAAGCCATTCACCCTGGTTATGGTTTTCTATCTGAAAATGCCGACTTTGCCGAAAAAGTGGAACGTTCTGGTTTTATATTCATTGGTCCCAAACCAGAAACTATTCGACTCATGGGTGATAAAGTTTCTGCCATTGAGGCGATGAAAAAAGCCGGTGTTCCTTGTGTTCCTGGCTCAGACGGGCCTTTAGGAAATGAGATAAAAACCAATAAAACAATTGCTAATCGAATTGGCTACCCAGTTATTATTAAAGCATCTGGTGGCGGTGGTGGCCGCGGTATGCGCGTTGTTCGTAACGAAAGTGAGCTAGAACAAGCCATTACCCTAACTCGCGCCGAAGCCAAAGCTGCCTTTAATAATAGTATGGTTTATATGGAGAAGTTCCTGGAAAATCCGCGCCATATTGAGATTCAAGTACTTGCTGACGGTCAAGGCAATGTGATTTATTTAGCCGAACGTGATTGCTCAATGCAACGTCGCCATCAAAAAGTGGTTGAAGAAGCGCCTGCACCAGGTATAAAAGTTGATATGCGTAAAAGCATTGGCGAGCGCTGCGCAAAAGCTTGTCTTGATATCGATTATCGCGGTGCCGGTACTTTTGAATTCCTTTATGAAAATGGCGAATTCTACTTTATTGAAATGAATACGCGTATTCAAGTTGAGCATCCTGTGACGGAAATGATCACTGGGGTTGATCTGATTAAAGAACAGTTAAGGATCGCTTCTGGCTTGCCCCTATCTATTAAACAAAAAGATGTTAAAATTCATGGGCATGCAATAGAGTGCCGAATTAATGCAGAAGATGCAAATACCTTCTTGCCAAGTCCGGGTAAAATTACTCGCCTCCATATTCCTGGTGGTTTTGGTATACGTTGGGAATCACACATTTATGCAGGTTACACCGTTCCACCTTACTATGACTCTATGATTGGTAAGCTGATCACATATGGTGAAACCCGGGAAATTGCTATCCTTCGGATGAAAAATGCCTTATCTGAATTAATTATTGATGGCATTAAAACTAACATAGAATTACAACAAAAAATTATTGATGACAGCAATTTTTTCAAAGGTGGTACCAATATCCATTACCTGGAAAAAAAACTCGCTTCACAGGAATAAACTTTTCTATTCACCTTTCATCACAATAGGGTACGGAATGTACCCTAATTTTTGATACTTTTTCTGAAGATAATCTTTAACTAATATACAAACCCTCAGATTAAATTTTTACTACCAGGAGAACCAATGGACAAACGTTTTCTTCAATCCAACAAAGAAGCTCGTTGGTCAGTTTTTCTTACTGTTGCTTATTTATGTAGTTGGATTATGACTGCCTACCTCCCCGGTGAGGAAATGGGAATAACAGGGATGCCATTATGGTTTGAACTTTCATGTTTATATTTACCTCTGATTTTTATTTTACTTTGTGTCTTAATGGTTAAATTCATTTTTAAACAAATGTCATTGGAAGATAAAGATGCAAATTGAAATTCTATTACCACTTATTGGTTATTTATTATTGGTTTGTTTACTGTCTATTTATGCTTATCATCGACGTCAAAAAGGCGAATTTTTGCATGAATATTTTCTAGGTAATCGCTCTATGGGCGGGGTTGTTTTGGCGATGACCATCACTGCTACCTACATCAGTGCTAGCTCTTTCATAGGTGGTCCTGGAGCAGCCTATAAATATGGCCTTGGCTGGGTGCTACTTGCCTTAATTCAAGTTCCAACTATTTGGCTGTCGCTTGGTGTACTAGGTAAAAAGTTTGCCATTTTGGCTCGTCGCTATAATGCGGTGACACTTAATGACATGCTGTATGCTCGTTTTCAAAGCCGTTTACTGGTATGGATTGCTAGCATTAGTTTACTCATCGCTTTCTTTGGTGCTATGACAGTTCAATTTATCGGCGGAGCTCGTCTACTTGAAACTGCGGCAAATATCCCCTATGAAATAGGGTTATTAATATTTAGCATCACTATTGCGCTTTATACTGCGTTTGGTGGTTTTAGAGCTAGTGTCCTTAATGACACCTTACAAGGCTTTGTTATGCTAGTAGGAACCATTATTCTGCTGGTTGCGACTATTCACAAGGCAGGCGGTCTGGCGGTGGCACCAGAGACACTAAAAACGATTGATCCAAAACTAATCACACCACAAGGTGCCGATAACATCTTTAGTATGCCCTTTATGTTTTCCTTCTGGATATTAGTTTGTTTTGGCGTTATTGGCTTACCACACACTGCTGTCCGCTGCATTTCTTATAAAAATAGCCAAGCGATGCACCGGGGGATCATCATCGGTACCATTGTGATGGTTATTTTAATGTTGGGAATGCATTTAGCAGGTGCATTAGGTCGAGCTATTTTACCGGATTTAACGATCCCAGATCAAGTCATCCCAACATTAATGATCACGGTTTTACCTCCATTCGCCGCAGGAATTTTCTTAGCCGCCCCAATGGCTGCCATTATGTCAACAATTAATTCACAATTACTCCAATCTTCAGCAACTATTATAAAAGATCTATATTTAAATATTGCACCAGAGGAGATAAAAAAAGAGAAAAAATTAACCTGGATCTCAAGTGCTTCTACCCTCATTCTGGGTGCTTTATTACTATTAGCTGCCTGGCATCCACCACAAATGATTATTTGGTTAAATTTACTGGCTTTTGGTGGATTACAAGCAGTTTTTCTTTGGCCATTAATACTCGGACTATATTGGCAAAGAGCAAACCGTTTTGGTGCATTAAGTTCAATGATCCTCGGTGCCCTTTCTTATACATTATTGACCGCCTTTGATGTTAAATTTTTAAATTTTCACCCCATCGTACCCGCTCTATTATTGAGTTTGATTGCTTTTTTAATCGGTAATGTTGTTGGTGAGAAAAAATCATTATCTACATCGATAAAAATGAGCTAATAACCTACGATCTCAAGAGAATATTTATGCCCTGGATACAAATACGTCTGAATTCGACAGCCGAGCAGGCAGAAGCCTTAAGTGATATATTAACGGAAACCGGAGCGGTTTCTGTCATCTTTCAGGATAGCTACGACAACCCTGTTTTTGAACCCTTACCGGGTGAAACTCGCCTTTGGGGAGATACGGATGTTATTGGTCTATTTGATGCTGAAAGCGATATGGAGCAGGTTATTAGCCAACTTGAAAATTACTCCTTATTGGGTAAAAATTTTGTTCATAAAATTGAACAAATAGAAGACAAAGATTGGGAACGTGAATGGATGGATAATTTCCATCCTATGCGTTTTGGACATAAACTATGGATTTGCCCTAGCTGGCGTGATACGCCTGATCCCAATGCGGTTAATGTCATTTTGGATCCTGGTTTAGCGTTTGGTACCGGCACCCATCCTACTACATCACTCTGTTTAGAGTGGTTAGATAGCTTAAATTTGAAAGATAAAACAGTTATCGATTTTGGTTGTGGCTCAGGCATATTGGCCATTGCCGCGCTTAAACTAGGCGCCAAAAAAGCGATTGGTATTGATATCGATCCTCAAGCCATCCAAGCTAGCCATAACAACGCCGAACAAAATAGAGTCGCCGATAAATTAGTTCTGTATTTGGCGAAAGATCAGCCTGAAGATCTAAAAGCGGATATTGTTATTGCTAATATCTTAGCTGGCCCCTTACGCGAATTAGCTGGTGCAATCGGTGGATTAACTAATCCAAATGGCTTACTTGGACTGTCTGGAATATTAGCCAGTCAGGCGGAAGCAATTATAACCGCTTACCAACAACAATTTAATATTGAGCCGATAATAGAAAAAGAAGGATGGTGCCGAATAACCGGAATAAAAAAAGCGGATTAGCCATAAGCGAGGTTAGCGCATGTTAATGCGCTAACCCGACAATAAAAATTTTGCTAAAAATCTGCTGCTATAAAAAATCACAAAATTATAACAATTATCAAACTAATTAATTTTATTGTTTATGCAAAATAATATCTTTTCAATAACCATCATAAAAATAGTGATCAAGGTTGATTTTTATACAATCAACAGAGATAATCTAATCTAACAAGGAATTTACGATAAAGAATAACAAAATTTGAAAACAAATCAGAAATTTTCATTATATTGATTTTTATGAATATTATTTGTAATCAAAAAAAATCAAGATAAAATTTTTCAAAGAAATATCAATTTGCTCAAAGTTTGTCCTTTCATATCTCGTAAAAAATGCGTAATATACGCGCCTTTGCAGTCACAGGATGGTGTTCTTTTATCGCCTATGTATATTGGTCAATATCAGATAAAAAACTGTCTCATTGCAGCACCAATGGCGGGTATCACCGATAGGCCTTTTCGGTCACTGTGTTACTCAATGGGTGCTGATATGACAGTGTCGGAAATGCTTTCTTCCAATCCTCAGGTTTGGAAAACAGACAAATCCAGATTGAGAATGATCCATAGTGATGAATTAGGCATTTGTTCTGTGCAAATTGCAGGTAGTGATCCCGATGAAATGGCAGCAGCTGCACGAATTAATGTTGCAAATGGTGCTCAGATCATCGATATCAATATGGGTTGCCCTGCCAAGAAAGTGAACCGTAAGTTAGCAGGTTCAGCATTATTGCGCTATCCAGAGTTGATTGAGAAAATTCTATTAGCTGTTGTGAATGCGGTTGATGTTCCTGTTACATTAAAGGTTCGCACTGGTTGGTCACCTGAAGAACGGAACTGTATAAAAATAGCTCAACTGGCCGAAAATTGCGGTATTCAAGCTGTAACTATTCATGGCAGAACTCGTTCTTGCTTATTTAATGGTGTAGCTGAATATGACAGCATTCGAGCAGCTAAGCAAAATGTTACTATTCCTATTATCGCTAATGGCGATATTACTGACCCGCTTAAAGCCAGAGCAGTGCTTGACTATACTGGGGCTGATGCCTTAATGATTGGTAGAGCTGCTCAGGGAAGACCCTGGATCTTTCGGGAAATCCAGCATTACCTGGAAACAGGTGAGTTACTGCCACCTATGCCTATTGCTGAGGTGCAGTGCTTAATGCAAGCGCATGTTAAGGAGCTGCATGGCTTTTACGGTCTAAGCAAAGGAATCCGCATCGCACGCAAGCATGTCTCTTGGTACTTAAGAGAACATGCACCTGATGACCAGTTTCGGCGCACATTCAACACCATAGAGGATGCCAGCGAACAGCTGGAAGTGTTGGAGGCATATTTCGAAAAATTTTGCGTAAATCAAAGAAAAGAGCTGACAGAACTATGTTCGAACAACGCGGAAATTCTGACGTACTAACCGTTGCTACTGTAAATTCACAAGATCAAATAACTCAAAAGCCACTACGTGATTCAGTTAAACAAGCACTGAAAAACTATTTTGCCCAACTTAATAACCAGGATGTTAATGACTTATATGAATTAGTATTGGCTGAGGTGGAAAAACCATTATTAGATATGGTAATGCAATATACCCGTGGAAATCAGACCCGTGCTGCGTTAATGTTAAGCATCAACCGTGGAACTCTACGTAAGAAATTGAAAAAATATGGTATGAACTAGCCATAAGTGGTTAACATACTAATTAAAAAAGCACTTTTATATTTTATATAAGTGCTTTTTTGTTATTACTTATACCCTACTCACTGAACAAATATATAAATAGAAGATAAGACGAAAACATGATGAGGCGGTAGCTAATGGCAGCTCTAAATGAAAACCGGCAAAATCCAATTACTCAACGTTGAAATCAGCTCTCCGAATCGATTGCTACTGACACAGGCAATCAAATCTAACAGCTCAGTTTGAAGTTCTACCGAATTTAGCATAAATTTGCTAATATCAGAGCCATGTGCATTCCATCTTCACTATAACCATTCATTATCCAGATAACCTCTTTGATTTAGGTATTAGCCAGATTAATACCAACCTCCTAAAAACCATTCAAAAAGAATATCCAGCATTAACGGAAAATAATTGATTAAATAATCCCAGCTTGAATATTCATCCAGGTACAATGATATTAAAGCGTAATTTTGTTTCATATGGGAGTAAATGGTTAACTACATAAATATATAATGCGGCGATGGGTAATCTTGATTCAACGATCCATAATCGTTTCCGTTATGCCAAAAAATTTATCAAAAGCTATTTTCACTACATGACTATTAATGTGGTTTTTCGTCAACATCGATTTTTAAATAACTGTTCCATCTCTGCATTTGTAAGACCACTTGACATGTTGATAACATTTTACCAACATCATTTTTAAGAAACTAGCGTGCTATCAGGCTAATATTGAATCAAACAAGAACTCAAATTGAATTAAACAAAAATAAAATTATTGATTCTCGATGATAATGAAAAAAATCCTAAATGATTGCAATTTTTGGTGTTTTTTAAAATTTATGATTTCTTTTCCACTTGTCAGTAAATCATGACAGCACAGCCTCCGTAACGAATTCATCATTCTGATGTAAAATTTTATCCTGATATTTAATTATTTTGCAGTCAACATTACTGTTTATATTCTGTTTGTATTGGTGATAGTATTGTTATACAGAGGCTGCGGTAAACAACAAGGACGTTTTTTATGAAAGATAAAATGACTGCTGTAATGATGCTGGCTGCTACAGTGATTGCCGGTGGTGCACAAGCCAATGATATAAATATGTGGCGTGAACCAGCACCGGTTGTTAAAGAAGGCAAATTTTTCTCCGTTATTCAGATCGAGGAACCTTGCAAAAGGCAGTTAAAAATAGCAATAACGAGTTTCTTTTTTCAGAAAAAGGTGCAGGCGTTAAGCCGCTAGTACTCATCGGATCACCAGTGGAGATTTTCGAATATTTGGAAAAAAATCAAACCCGCGGTATCGAAAACCATCTACAGGAAACCCCTGAAATATATATGGGCATCACAAAGTACGTACCACATAAACGTTTTAATGGACTTTTTCCGATACAGGATTTTTTAGTTAAAACACTTGAGCAGGTGCTTAAATTTGTACCTACCGGAACAGTTATTACGGACGCAGCTGGTATTCCTGCGGATCTTAAAGAACTTTATCGCGTTACCAATTCGTTTAAAAGTAAAGAAAAATCCAGTGGTGATTTACTCTACGTAAAATTTAGTTATCTTCCAGAAGATGGAATGCAAAAAATTGGTACCCGTTCGGTTAGCTTTGGTCGTATATTACAATTGATGCAGAATAAAAATTAACGATCGAGTCTATCAGAATAGGATAGGTGTATATTAAATATAAACACACGCAGAATGTCACTGACAGATAAAATATTAGGTAATATTGTAGGGAAGTAATAGACAAGCTACTAGATACATGTAAAAAGGCGCTTACCTCACAGGTAAATGCCTTTTTATTTTAACAGGTAACAATCAGAATAAATTTACTATTACCTTTCTATCTTTCAACAACTTTTCATATAGTTAATTGCCAAACTTTAAATTGGCTACATAACAAAAGTTTCAGCTAGATTTTTACATCACGCGAATGTGGCTTATTCTAAGCTTCCATTACTAACCGAAGTTTTTTCATGGCATTTTTTTCTAATTGACGAACACGTTCAGCGGATACACTATATTTATCGGCTAAATCCTGTAAAGTGGTTTTGTTTTCTTCATCAAGCCAACGCGCTCGAATAATATCCTGACTACGCTCATCTAAGGTGGATAATGCCTGCGTTAATTTATCAGTAGCATGGTTTTCCCAATTATCTTCCTCAATGCTATCGGCAAAATCAGAAGATTTATCCTGTAGATATAAAACCGGGGCAATAGTGGTATTTTCACCATTATCATCATCGTCATTCATGTCGAATGCCATGTCTTGTGCAGCCATTCGCGATTCCATCTCACGAACATCCTTGCTGGTTACGCCTAGCTCCTTGGCAACCATATCGACTTCATTTTGATTAAACCAGCCGATACGTTTCTTATTCTTACGCAAATTGAAAAAAAGCTTACGTTGAGCTTTAGTGGTGGCAACTTTAACTATCCGCCAATTACGCAATACATATTCATGAATTTCAGCTTTTATCCAATGAACAGCAAATGAAACTAAACGTACACCAACTTCAGGATTAAAACGACGCACAGCTTTCATTAGACCGATATTACCTTCTTGGATCAGATCCGCTTGCGGCAATCCATAACCTGAATAATTACGCGCGATATGAATAACAAAACGTAAATGAGAGAGTATAAGCTGTTTAGCCGCATTTAAATCACCATGATAATGCAGCCGTTTTGCATATTCTTGTTCTTCCTCTGCGGTTAGCATTGGATAAGCATTAGCTGATCGCACATAAGCTTCAATGCTACCTTGTGGAATTAATGCTAATGATTGCATATCTTTGGTCATTGATATCCTCTTTGAATTCAACAAACTAAGAGTTAGTTCTAAATAAAAAATTTATATTTGAGCAGATTCCATTGCTCAGCGATTAATCTGATATCGAGTAGTTTACCACTGCTTGGTATCGAAGAAAATTGCCTTGATTTAATTACATTGAACTTTTAACTTCGACAAAATGTCAGCATAAAAGTTCAATATTGATCACCCGTGTCACTTTTCCTGCTGATAATGATCATTCTGGCGTGAAACGTCTTAAATGTTGAGCTGTAGCCAGCCAAGCCGCTAACCAGCCAATCATTGCGACAATCAGTATAACTAATAGCACCTCATCCCATAAAAAACCTTGAATATGAAATGTAGTACCAAATACACCCGCTACCTGTGTAACGATACCGGTCAGTTGCCATACCAATAATGCAGAAAGTATTAATGAGAGTAAAGCACCAAAGAATCCCAGTATAATACCACTATTTAAAAAAGGACGCATAATAAAACCATCTGTCGCCCCAATCAACTTCATGACATTAATCGTATCCCTACGGGCAAAAATATTTAGTCTTATACTATTGCCTATCACTAAAAATACCGCCATAACCATTAAAATACCAATCACCATGGCAATTTGTCCAATCAGCCCGGTTAATGCTGCTAAACGGGTAAACCAGCTATCATCCATGCGAACATCTTCAATTCCAGCTAATTGACCTACTTTATTACGCAGGTTTATCAATGATTGTGAATTTTGAAAATCAATTTTAGGCGTGATAATGGCTACTGCTGGTAAAGGGTTTTCTTCCAACAGATCTAACGCTGTGCCGAATCCTGACCAATTGCGAAACTCAATCATGGCTTCTTCCCGCGACAGGTAATTAACACTCTTAACACCATCTAATTGCTTAAGTCCAGCGACTGTCTGTTCAGCGCCTTTTTCATCTAATGATTTATCCAAATAAATGGTTAATTGGGGTGCGGGATACCATTGTTGCGCGGCTTGTGAAACATTTTTCCAAACAATATAACAAAGACTGGGCAGCGTTATCGAGATAGCAATAACAGCCACCGTTAAAAGCGTGGCTAAAGGCTGGCGTAACATATCAGCTAATGTATTTAACCAAGCATAGCGCCATTGCTCTCGCCACCCTCCTTTCAATGCCTTGGCTTTGGCTATTTTATGGATAGGTTTTTTAGCCATTCTGACCTCCTACCATTCTTCCCTCGCTTAATGTCAAAATAGAATAATGACGACGCTCAATAAGCTCAAGATCATGAGTGGCTACCAAAACTGTTACCCCAACTCGATTGAATTCTTCAAACAATCGCATAATACCTTCAGATAATTCATCATCCAAATTACCCGTTGGCTCATCTGCTAGCAATACACTAGGCTTATTAACAATTGCGCGAGCTATACCTACCCGCTGCTGTTCCCCACCTGATAATTGAATTGGATAACTTTTCGCTCTATTAAGTAAACCCACCTTATCTAAAGCAGCAGAAACCCGACGACGAATATCCTCAGAGCTGGCACCGGCAATAATCAGCGGCATAGAGACATTGTCATATACGTTTCTATCAAACAACAAATGATGATCTTGAAAGATCATACCTATCTGCCGACGTAAAAAAGGGACTTCCCGTTTTTTTAAGCGACTAATGTGATGACCACCAAACCAAATATGGCCAGTACTGGGGCGTTCAATACCACATATTAACTTTAATAAAGTACTTTTCCCCGCCCCCGAATGGCCAGTAAGAAATGCCATTTCTCCAGGATGAAGATGAAAATCAACGCCCTGAAGTGCTTGCTTGCCACTACGATAAGCTTTACTAACATGTTCAAAGCGAATCATTGATATTAATCCTCTCGGACAAAAAGCGCCTCGATGAAATCATTAGCTACAAATGGCCGGAGATCATCAATGCCTTCACCAATCCCTATATAGCGAATCGGGATCTTAAACTGATCGGCAATAGCAAAAATCACGCCACCTTTAGCTGTACCATCAAGTTTAGTTAAAATAATGCCAGTTAACCCCACTGCCTCATGAAAAATTTTAGCCTGATTAATTGCATTTTGACCAGTACTTGCATCTAATGTTAGCATCACTTCATGAGGCGCTTGTTGATCAAGTTTTTGCATAACTCGGACAATTTTTTTCAACTCTTCCATCAAATGCGCTTTGTTTTGCAATCGTCCGGCAGTATCAGCAATCAATATGTCGACTCCCTTCGCTTTCGCCGACTGAATGGCATCAAATATCACTGAAGCAGGATCTGCGCCAGTATGCTGAGCAACAACCGGGATATTGTTACGCTCTCCCCAAACTTGTAATTGTTCAACCGCTGCTGCCCTAAATGTATCGCCAGCCGCTAGCATTACTGATTTACCTTCTGCCTGATATTGGCGGGCTAACTTACCAATTGTTGTGGTTTTACCGACCCCATTAACCCCAACCATCAATATTACATAAGGTAGCTTATTTTCTATAACCAATGGCTTATCAACATCAAATAAGATATTGGCCATCTCTTCGCGTAATTTGCTATAAAGCATCGCAGCATCATTCAACTCTTTACGATTAGCATGGGTAGTTAGGCTATCTATAATCTTTCGTGTTGTTTCTAGCCCCACATCAGCAACTAAAAGTTGTTCTTCTAACTCATCAAATAGCTCATCATCAATTTTTTTACCACGAAAAAAACTAACAAAACCGACTCCCATATTCTGCCGCGTTTTTAATAAACCTTGCCTTAACCGTGCAAAGAAATTCTCTTTTGCCGGTTTTTTTGGCTGTTGTATCGGCGGTACTTTTTTCTGTTCATCTATGTCTTGCAAAGTGGTTATCTGCTGACTAGGTGTAACAATTTTTGCGGCTTTCATGTCTGCTGTTTGGCATTGATCGTTTTTTTCTTCCGCTACTTGAGGTTGCACCTTTTCTACTTTTGCAGACTGCTGTGATGTTGCTATTACATCCGTCACCCCTTCAGAACTGTCTTCTACTTTCGGTTCGGATTGTTGCTCTGTCTCTCTTTTTTGCACTTCATTTTCAGATCCTAACCCTAGCCAGGAAAAAAAACTTTTTTTTCTCTTTTTAGCCATCTGCCATTACACTCCTAGCGGTAAAAATATGGTGTTACCAATGTAAATAATAAAAATAGGATGGCAGTGTATCACTTGATTTGATTGCAACACATATCTGACACCCATTTCATGTTAAATTAGCGATAATTTTCATGTTGTACATGCTGTCGATAAACATTGGTATTATTATCATCTATATTAACAAACTGTAATGACTAAACTATGTAAATTATGGCAAGAAAAATACAATCTGCATCACGTGGCCAAATTCGTATTATTGGTGGTAAATGGCGAGGTCGTAAACTACCTGTCTTTGATAGTGAGGGCTTACGCCCCACAACAGATAGGATCAGAGAAACTTTATTTAATTGGTTAATGCCTGTTATTCAGGAGGCTCGCTGCCTTGATTGTTTTGCTGGTAGTGGCGCTTTAGCTATTGAAGCACTTTCTCGCTATGCCGCTTCAGCTACCCTAATTGAATTAGAGCGCTCCGTCGCAACACAACTTGTGGCCAATCTAGCTAAATTAGAGGCAAAAAATGTACAAGTGATTAATAGCGATACATTGAACTATCTGGCACAGAACGGCACAGCCTATGATGTCATTTTTCTTGATCCGCCTTTTCGTAAAGATCTATTGCAACAAACAGCCTTGCTACTAGAACAAAATGGTTGGTTAAGCGAAAATTGTTGGATCTATGTTGAGGCAGAGGCAGAAGCTAATTTAGCCTTGTTACCTAAAAATTGGCAGCTTCATCGTAAAAAAGTTACTGGGCAAGTCGCTTACTGTCTTTATATTCGTAATCAATAATTAGTTGGAAAATATCATGTTAATAAATGCTGGAAAATTATTAATGGTTTTTGTTTGGGGATTCATGATGTTTAATTTAATCCATCCATTTCCAAAACCATTAAAATATTTTATAGATGTAGCAATGATATTTATGATTTTCATGCATGCCATGCAAGCCATTTTTTTGCACGCCGCTTTTGCAAAAACAGAAAAGCATCCTCGTTGGCTGCAAATAAAAATCTTTCTATTTGGCGTTTTTGAACTTTTAGCCTGGCAGAAAAGACAAAAAACTGACTAACTATAAAAAAAATCGCAAGTAATTACAAAGGCAATGCATTATTGGCTGATAAATTTAGCTATTTTGCATTGGCTTTGCTTTGAAAGCGAACAAACCTTGTTCCCTGCATATAAAGCGTACCTCTATCCCCTTTTTTAATCGCATTATATTCCTTCTCCTTTTTTAGGAAAATCTTTATTACCTCACTAGCCGATAGCCGCTGAAAATAAATTTCATAACGAAAAGTTTCCGGAGTAACAACCTCTCGTTGACGAGAACGCATATTAGGATAGGGATAATCTTTCTTATCAATGACCTCAACTTGATAACTGATAATCGGAGAATTATCATTAATGACATCTTGTCGACGTTGATCAAAAAAACGTTTCGTCGCTAACATAATAATGATAATAATAGTAATAACGAATATAACCGATTTATTCACAATATTTTCCAAGCTTTCATTATTCATATATTTAGTAACTATTATTGTCTATCCTCTAATAGGATCAATAATTTCTAATTAACCTTTTTAGTTAGTGGGGAAACCATGATCAGTTGGCCATTTCTTGCTGTGTTATTTTCTAGTTGGCTTTATATTGATGCTGCCTATCGCGGTCCACAATGGCAATGCTGGCTGTTTCGCCCAGTTACGCTATTATTGTTAGTATTTTGGGCTTGGAGTGCCGATTTTACTGATGCTGCCGGCTATCTGATCATGGCGGGTCTGTTGGTGATGCTAATTGCTGACAGCTGGCAAATGCTTTCCAAGGAACGTTTATTGCCGACTATTTTCTTGTTGTCTCTAAGCTACCTACTTTATACCATCAGTTTTGCTATGCAGATGAATTTCACTTTCTACTTGCCATTACTGACTATCCTACTAATACTTAGTGTCATGGTATTAATTATAATCTGGGCACCTCTTGGTTCACTACGCGCACCGGCCATTTTTCTACTAACAATGTCATTCATTATGGCTTGGATAGCGGGTGAACAATATTTCGGTCTAGCAAGAGAACATAATTTTTCCATTATGATAGGTGCATTTTTACTTTTTATTGCCAACAGTATTTGGCTTATCGCCAACTTTCGTTACCCATTTAAAGCTTCTAAAGCAACAATTACCGCTTGCTATTTTATTGGTCAATTTTTCATTGTACGTTCGCTTTACTTATAAGTTGGATTGATAACCATTTTTCAGCTAAATAGCATTTTTTGTCAAAAAATCCCCTCTTTTATGTTTGACTTTAGAGTTAACTCTAAAGTGTAAAGTAAATCACAGAAACGAAATTTTAAGTGAGTGAATTAAAAAGGGGATACTATGTGCGCGCATACCCATCAACAACATAAGCATACTGCAAAATGTTGCACAACCAATAGCCACAGCAGCGATAAAAAGAAAGTTAGTGGTCACAAACATAGCAAAAAAACCGTATCGCTATCAGCAAAAAATAGCGCTGATGATGAACATCATCCTGCGAAGAGTAACACTAAACTTATTGATCAGCAGGCATGCAGTGATACCAATCAATATAATTGTGTAAGTGAACATTCACTTATGCCTGAGGAAAGTAATGCCGTTATTTCAAGAGGAAAGCACCGCTTTCATTGGATTGTAAGCGGTATGGACTGCGCAAGCTGCGCGCGTAAAATTGAAATAGCCGTTAGCAAGGTCAAGCATGTCAAACAAGTAAAGGTACTGTTTACAACCGAAAAATTAATTGTCGATGCTGATGATGATGTTCGTGATGATGTAATCAAAGCTGTGCAACAAGCGGGCTTCAAATTATATAACCTCAATGCCGCCGAATCAGCCACAAAAAAGAGGCAAAATAATCCATTTAGTGAATCTAAACCTATCATTATTTTAATATTTTTTATGTTAATCAGTTGGGGAATTTCCTTCATTGATGTAAAAGTAGAACAAATTGCTTTTATTTTAACAACATTATATGGACTCTACCCGATTACAGTTAGAGCAATACAACTGATACGCTCAGGTACCTTTTTTGCAATAGAAACATTGATGAGTGTTGCGGCAATAGGCGCATTATTCATTAATGCCAGCGAAGAAGCCGCGATGGTACTGTTGTTGTTTATGATAGGAGAAAGATTAGAGTCATATGCCGCTGGACGCGCACGCCGAGGCATCAGTAGTTTAATGGCCCTTATTCCTGAACAAGCGGTACTCATTAAAAATGGTGTAAAAACCACTGTCCCTGTCTCGACACTGCAACCAGGCGACATCATTGAAATCCTTCCTGGTGGCCGTTTACCCACTGATGCTGGATTAGTGAATGAATTTGCCAGTTTTGATGAAAGTGCATTAACCGGTGAATCAATACCTGTTGAACGAAAAACGGGGGAAAAAGTATCAGCCGGCGCACTTTCTATCGATCGCGCTATACAAATGAAAGTAATATCTGAACAAGGGCAAAATGCGATCGATCGCATAATGATATTAATTGAAGAAGCTGAAGAGCGCCGCGCCCCAATTGAACGATTTATTGATCGTTTTAGCCAAATTTACACGCCCCTTATTATGTTAGTCGCAACATTGGTTATTATTATTCCACCACTATTTTTTGCTCAATCATGGGACATATGGATCTATCGTGGTCTAACCTTGCTGTTAATAGGCTGTCCTTGCGCTTTAGTGATCTCTACTCCAGCGGCAATTACTTCTGCTCTGGCAGCAGCAACCCGTCGAGGAGCCTTGATTAAAGGTGGCGCAGCCTTAGAGCAATTAAGTTCTGTCACCCAAGTTGCCCTGGATAAAACAGGTACACTTACCGAAGGGAAACCACAAGTTACTGACATCATAACCGCTGAAACAGTGACCGAGGAAAAACTATTGCAATTTACCGCTTCAGTCGAAAGCGGATCACACCATCCTTTAGCAAAAGCAATTTTGGCTAAGGCTCAAGCGCTAGAAATAAATGTTGAACCCGCCCAGAATCATAAAGCATTGGCTGGTATTGGGGTGGAAGGTTATTTGGCAGATAAATATATTCTGGTGTCAGCACCGAATAAAATCTCTGACGATATATTAACCATACAATGGCAGCAAACTGTAAAAACACTTGAAAATCAAGGTAAAACTGTTGTTGTGGTACTAGTCGATAACAAGCTACTTGGCGTTATTGCTATGCAAGATACATTACGCTCAGATGCCATTGATGCAGTTAATAAACTGCAAAAACTGGGTATTAAAACCGTCATGTTAACGGGTGATAACCCACTGGCAGCTGAATCAATTGCGCAAAAAGTTGGTTTAGATTATCGGGCAGGGCTGTTACCTGAAGACAAAGTCAATGCCATTATAGCACTCAGTAAAACCAACCATACACTGATGGTTGGCGATGGTATCAATGATGCTCCCGCAATGAAGGCCGCAAATGTTGGCATCGCCATGGGTAATGGAACGGATGTCGCTCTTGAAACCGCTGATGCGGCATTGACTCATAACCGGCTAACTGGATTAGCCGAGATCATTATGTTATCACGAGCAACCAGAGCCAATATTCGTCAAAACATTACTATCGCTTTAGGACTAAAAGCTATCTTCCTGGTGACCAGTTTATTAGGCATAACCGGCTTATGGATGGCTATTTTAGCAGATTCCGGTGCCACTGCATTAGTGACCGCAAATGCGCTCCGTTTATTGAAGGATCGCCACCCAGAATAAATACTTTGTTAAATATTATTTATATATTTGAAAAAAGAGAGACATGATTCAATAATCTCTCTTTTTTCAATATACTTTTTGTTTAACACCGTTTCGCTTTTAGTATTAATTAACTTTCTTGCGGATCAAATAACGGTAGGGAGGTTGCTGAATCTCTTCAGCAAGCAATTGATGTTCCATAAAACGGCAAAAAGCAGGAATATCACGGATTGTAGCCGGATCATCCGCAATAATTAATAACGTTTCATCTTCAACCATCTGACGAACCATTTTTCTTATCATCATCATTGGCTCAGGACAACGTAATCCTTGTGTATCAAGGGTTCGGTTAGGGTTAGTAAAAATATCTGGCATTGGTATTTAGTTTTAAAGCCTATTCAATAGGTTGGAATTATATTACAAATCAAATAAATTCTCCCGCCATTTATTAAATAAAAATAGATAAGAAAACTTTATTATTCATTTTGCTTTTATCTTATCTCAGGCGTATGATGCACCGCGTAAATTAAATTATCATGGGTTCCCTCACCCCATTTAACCAAAAAGGTATAATATGTTCGAATTTACGTCACAACAGCGTATCAAAGCACTCATTTGGCTTTCCTTTTTTCATATATTGATTATTACCTCCAGTAATTATCTGGTACAACTGCCAATTACCATTTTTAGCTTTCATACCACATGGGGAGCATTCACTTTCCCTTTTATTTTTTTAACAACGGATCTAACTGTACGTATTTATGGTGCTCCTCTCGCTCGACGGATTATTGCTGCAACTATGCTGCCGGCTCTTTCTGTCTCCTACATTCTTTCGGCGCTTTTTTACCAAGGACAATGGCAAGGGTTTATCACACTAAATGAATTTAATCTATTTGTTGCCCGTATTGCGCTAGCAAGCTTTATGGCTTACGCTTTAGGTCAGATTATGGATATTTTCGTGTTCAATAAATTACGTAATTATCGTCGTTGATGGATTGCGCCGACTGCGGCAATGTTTTTCGGTAATCTACTGGATACGATTGCTTTCTTTTTCATTGCATTTTATCACAGCACTGATCCTTTTATGGCGGCCAATTGGGTAGAAATTGCTTTAGTCGATTATAGCTTTAAGTTATTTATTTGTATGTTATTTTTCCTCCCTGCTTATGGATTGATGTTGAACTTCATTCTAAGTTACTTTTTCCAAGGTCAACACCAAAAGAATGGTTATCTAGCTGCAGATAATAATTAAGTTGAATCAAGACAAAATTTGCCTAATTGAATATCTGTTTAGCGACAAAACCATCTATTGAGTGGAAAGTGACGATATCCACTCAGTGGAATACCTTGTAACCAACAGAATGCGCAGCAATAATTCCGTTATAGGTGAATTGTTGACCTTAATCTAATGTCTGATAGCGACTTAATAAGTAGTCATCGAACACAATATAAGCCACTCTTAATCAATAATCTTTATTAAGAAACAAAAACGAGCATTCATGGTGACTTTTTGTAGCAGAACTAACAAATTTATGACAAAGCTCACAATTATACTTGAATAATTAAAAAATTATTTCTATCGCCGATATATATTTTGTCTGTTTACTCACAAATTTATAACATTTTCGCATTCGTATGCAGACATATGCATTAAAATGAGTTATCTTAGCGCGCGATTAAGAAAAAAGACCTAATAATAACGTCTCACATTTTCGTTTTAGCAATTGCTTATTACTTGATAGCAAAAATTTAAATGCTATCGGAGGGGAATTATGTTAAGTATTTTTAAGCCAGCACCACATAATAAAAGAGTTCCGGCAGATCAAATTGATCCGCTTTATCGTCGCCTACGTTGGCAAATTTTCTTCGGTATCTTTTTTGGTTATGCCGCTTACTACCTCGTTAGAAAGAATTTTGCATTAGCGATGCCCTATTTAATTGAGCAGGGTTTTTCTAAAGGTGATCTTGGTTTTGCTTTATCAGGTATCTCAATTGCGTATGGTATCTCAAAATTTATCATGGGCTCAGTCTCTGATCGTTCAAATCCGAGAGTATTTTTACCTGCCGGGCTAATTTTATCCGCCTCAGTAATGCTGATTATGGGCTTTGTGCCTTGGGCTACCTCAAGCATTATGATTATGTTTGTGCTGCTCTTCCTATGCGGGTGGTTTCAAGGTATGGGATGGCCTCCTTGTGGCCGAACAATGGTTCACTGGTGGTCACAAAAAGAACGGGGTGGCATCGTTTCAATTTGGAACTGCGCGCATAATGTTGGTGGTGGCATCCCGCCGTTGTTATTTATATTAGGCATGGCATGGTTCCACGACTGGAAAGCAGCACTATATATGCCTGCTTTTGCTGCCATTTTTGTTGCTATGATTGCCTTTGCTTTAATGCGTGATACGCCACAATCTTGTGGTTTACCACCGATTGAAGAATATAAAAATGACTACCCACCTGATTATACTGATAAAGACGAAAAAGAGCTGACTGCAAAGCAGATTTTTATGCAATATATTTTGCCTAATAAGCTACTTTGGATGATCGCTTTTGCTAACGTTTTCGTATACTTATTACGTTATGGTGTACTCGATTGGTCACCAACTTACTTACGTGAAGTTAAACACTTTGCTATGGATAAATCCTCATGGGCTTATTTCTTATATGAATATGCAGGTATTCCAGGCACGCTACTTTGCGGTTGGATGTCAGATAAAGTTTTCAAAGGAAACCGTGGCGCCACCGGCGTATTTTTCATGGCATTAGTCACCATTGCAACTATTGCCTTCTGGCTCAATCCGCCAGGTAATCCTCATATTGATATGGCTTGCATGCTAATTATTGGCTTCTTAATTTATGGCCCTGTTATGTTGATCGGTTTACATGCGCTTGAATTAGCACCCAAAAAAGCCGCAGGTACTGCTGCTGGTTTTACCGGTTTATTTGGCTACCTTGGTGGTTCGGTAGCAGCAAGTGCTATCGTGGGTTATACCGTTGACTATTTTGGCTGGAATGGCGGCTTTATGGTAATGATTGGCGGTAGTTTACTTTCTGTTATTTTATTATTTATCGTGATGCTGAGTGAAAGCAAGCATAAACGCGAAATGGCAGAACAACATAGCTAATTTATGTCATAAATCAGTTATCTTTAATTAATAAGCTTGGCAAAAAGGGGAACTCATTTTATCACTGATTTCCCCGCTCATAATAAAGAGAATTATACTAATGAATATAAAATTAAATAGCTTGGTTGCTAGTATGTTATTAGTTATGTCAATGTCAACAATGGCACAATCTAACGCAAAAGTCGTTATTGCTCACCGCGGGGCAAGTAGTTATCTACCAGAACATACATTACCCGCCAAAGCAATGGCTTATGCGCAAGGTGCCGATTTCCTTGAACAAGATCTGGTAATGACAAAAGATAATGAACTGATTGTATTACATGATCATTACCTAGATAGCGTTACAGACGTTGCGGATCGCTTCCCTGGCCGCGCTCGCAAAGATGGTCGCTTCTATGCCATTGATTTTACCTTACCCGAAATTCGATCACTCAAATTTACTGAAGCCTTTGAAATTAAAGATGGTAAAAAAGTTCAAACCTATCCTAATCGTTTCCCGATGGGAAAATCCAGCTTCCATATTCATACTTTTCAAGAAGAAATTGAATTTGTCCAAGGTTTGAATAAATCTACTGGCAAAAATATCGGCATTTACCCGGAAATTAAAGCACCTTGGTTTCACAAACAAGAAGGAAAGGATATTTCGACCAGAGTGTTAGAAGTTCTGAAGCAATATGGCTACAGCAAGAAAAGCGACAATGTTTATCTTCAGTGCTTTGATGCGAATGAATTAAAACGCATTAAAAATGAACTTTTACCTAAATTAGGCATGGATTTAAAACTGGTTCAATTAATTGCTTACACTGACTGGCATGAAACTTATGAAGAGCAGCCTAACGGTACATGGACAAATTATAGCTATGATTGGATGTTTAAACCGGGAGCAATGAAAGAAGTTGCTAAGTATGCTGATGGCATTGGCCCAGATTACCACATGCTTATTAATGAAAGCTCCAAACCTGGTAAAATAAAACTTACTGCTATGGTTAAAGATGTGCACAAAAATAAGTTAGTCGTTCATCCTTATACCATTCGGATTGATAAGCTACCAAATTACGTGAAAAACGGTCAACAGCTGTTTGATATTATCTATAACAAAGCTAACGTCGATGGTGCCTTTACCGATTTCCCTGATCTCGGGGTAAAATTCTTGCAAAAACAGCATCAACATCAATAATAGCCAGCAATAAATTCAGCGGTAATAATTTACCGCTGATTACTATTAGTTTACTGATAATTAAGCTCGCTCTATAGAAAAAGAGATAACATCACTGATTTTTTCTGCATTCAGCGCCAACATGACTAAACGATCAATACCTAAAGCAACACCTGAACAATCAGGTATGACTTTATCTAGCGCAGCAAGCAGACATTCATCAATAGGCTGTTCTGGTAAACCCATTTTTTCGCGCATTTGATTATCATGCTCAAAACGTTCTCGCTGTTCTTGTGCATCAGTCAACTCACGAAAACCATTGGCCAACTCAATACCCTTAAAATAAACTTCAAAACGCTCAGCAACTCGGTGGTCTTCTTTACTAATTTCAGCTAATGCTGCCTGTGAAGCAGGAAAATGATAGATAACGGTAGGTTTATCTTTACCTAAATTTGGTTCAACTCCCATAGTAAACAAAAATTGTAATAACACATCTTTGTCTTCTTCTGTTTCGGCATTATTTAAACCCAACTTCACTGCTGCATCACGTAATTGTTTTTTTTCTGACTCCAGTGCTAATGGATCAATGTTTAGATAACGCTGAAAGGCCTGTTGATATGATATCCGCTCAGTGGGTTGGCAGTCCAAAATTTGTTGCAACAAATCATCTACTTCATCAATAAGTCGGTACATGTCATAATGAGGCCGATACCATTCAAGCATAGTAAATTCTGGATTATGATAACGTCCCTCTTCTTCATTACGAAAAGCTTTAATCATCTGATATATAGGCCCACTGCCGGCCGCTAGCAAGCGTTTCATATGATATTCAGGACTGGTTATCATATACAATTTGGTGCTGTCAGCAATTACCGGAGCAACAAATTGGGTTTCAAACGGTGAGAGATGAATATCTGTTACCGTGAATTTGCTTAATATAGGCGTCTCTACTTCCACTACCCCTCGATCGATGAAAAAACGTCTGATTTCAGCAATAATTTTGTCTCTTTTCAGTAAGTTATTGATAGACGCGCTCGGTTGCCAATTCACTATCTCACTCATTGTAAAAACTCCAAAAAAGAATAAAGCGCGCTAGTTTACTCGCCTGTAAACAAATAAACAAATTTTTCATATCGTTAATCTCATCACTCTGTTTTTTAACAAAAATAAACTAACCCTTAGTTAAATAGTAAGAGAACTTGAAAATATTAATTAGTTGAAATAAATAATTAACGTTAGTTATAAGTTGATATAACTACTTTCTATATGATCTCCAATTTAGCTGAATAAAGAAAATATTTCAACTCAAAATCATCAAACCATAAAAAATAAATTCAAATAATATCAATATGTTAAGAACATTTGGAAGTTATTTTCAGCTATAAAATTAATAAAAATAATCATTTTAATGGATTAGTGTAAATTTTTATTTATTAAAATTGCATTTATTTATAATATTTTTATTTTTATAATATTTTTATTTTTATAAAATTATTATAAATATGACTAAAATTACCTTATTGCTCATAAAAATATTATCAATGAATATATTTTTATTGATATAAAAAAACACCAAAATAGAATAATGTTATATATCAATAAATAAGCATATAATTACGCTATTTTTATTAAATAAAAATCATATTATTTATTAAATTGGCAACAAAAATTTGCTGCTGGTAATTATTTGAGATTTATTTAAAAATCATTATCAATACAATAAAAATAAAAACCAACCCAAAATCCACTAAGTTAATAAGATAACATATAAACTTAATTATACCCATTTTATGATCAAAAATAGCTAATTTTTAAACAAGTCTATTAACTCTCACTTTTTATAAGCAAAATCCTAGAAAACTTGTACCTGAATCAAATCTCTGTCGGTAACAATTTGTTATAAATTGCTAAATAATAATTTATTGTTAATTATTAATCATAATTAAATAACAATGCCATAACAACATGAAGTTTATTTTCAATTAGTAATGGAGAAGCATAGTGTGCAAACCTTTAATGCTGATTTAGTCATAATAGGAGCTGGTGGAGCTGGTTTGAGGGCAGCAATTGCTGCTACTGAAGCTAACCCCAATCTAAAAATTGCTTTGGTTTCAAAAGCCTATCCCATGCGCAGTCATACTGTCGCTGCAGAAGGTGGCGCAGCTGCAATTGCTCAATCCCATGATACCTATGATTATCACTTTAATGATACGGTTTCAGGGGGAGATTGGTTATGTGAACAAGATGTGGTTGAATATTTTGTGAAACATTGTCCAACCGAAATGACACAACTGGAATTATGGGGATGCCCATGGAGTCGTAAAAAAGATGGTACAGTGAATGTCCGTCGCTTTGGAGGAATGAAAATCGAGCGCACTTGGTTTGCTGCTGATAAAACAGGCTTCCATATGTTGCATACTCTATTTCAAACCTCTCTCAAATACCCACAAATCCAGCGATTTGATGAACATTTTGTGTTAGACATTCTGGTTGATGAAGGAAGAGTACATGGCCTAGTCGCTATCCATATGATGGAGGGCACTCATATTCAAATTAACGCAAAAGCCGTTATTATGGTCACCGGTGGAGCCGGCCGTGTTTACCGTTATAATACTAACGGCGGAATTGTTACCGGTGACGGTATGGGTATTGCATTACGGCATGGCATTCCATTACGTGATATGGAATTTGTCCAATACCATCCGACTGGCTTGCCAGGTTCTGGAATACTTATGACTGAAGGTTGTAGAGGTGAAGGCGGGATCCTCATCAACAAAGATGGCTATCGTTATCTACAAGATTATGGTTTAGGGCCTGAAACCCCTCTCGGTAAACCAGAAAATAAATATATGGAATTAGGCCCTCGAGACAAGGTTTCTCAAGCTTTTTGGCATGAGTGGCATGCAGGCCGCACAATAAAGTCATCACGCGGTGATGTCGTGCATCTTGACTTACGCCATTTGGGCGCAGAGAAACTACATGAACGCCTACCCTTTATTTGTGAATTAGCCAAAGCTTATGTCGGCGTCGATCCCGTTACTGATCCTATCCCTGTTCGCCCAACCGCACATTATACAATGGGGGGAATTGAAACGGATCAGAAATGTGAAACATCAATTAAAGGTCTGTTTGCTGTGGGCGAATGTTCGTCAGTTGGCTTACATGGTGCAAACCGCCTGGGTTCTAACTCTTTAGCAGAATTAGTCGTTTTTGAGCGATTAGCTGGCATTGAAGCGGCTAAATATGCCACTGAAGTCTCTCCAGCCAATAATAACGCCATTGAATTAAAATCGCTTGAAGTTGAAACCAATTTAACCAAACTGATCAACCAAAAAGGTAAAGAGAATTGGGCTAACATCCGTGATGAAATGGTGATAGCAATGGAGGAAGGTTGTGGCATCTATCGTACACCTGAATTAATGCAAAAAACCATGGATAAACTAGCTGAACTTAAAGAACGCTTTAAACATATTGAAATTACAGACCATAGCAGCGTCTTTAATACTCAACTGCTCTACACTATCGAATTAGGCTTTAGTCTAGATGTAGCGGAATGTATGGCTCATTCTGCTTTCTATCGCAAAGAATCGCGTGGTGCTCATCAGCGTCTGGATGAGGGTTGTACTGTCCGTGATGATGTTAATTTTCTAAAACATTCTCTTGCCTATTATAACTCACAAGGCGCCCCAAATATTGCTTATCGCGATGTGAAAATTACCAAATTAGCGCCAGCTAAGCGAGTTTATGGTGGTGAAGCAACAGCACAAGAGCAAGCAAAGAAGGAGCAGGTGAATGGCTAAGATGAAAAAACTGAAAATGGAGATCATGCGCTATAATCCTGAAACTGACGATGTCCCCTATTCTGTTACTTATGAAGTACCTTATGATGAACAGACCTCTTTACTAGATGCTCTCGGTTATGTTAAAGACCACTTAGCACCTGAGCTCTCATACCGTTGTTCTTGTCGTATGGCAATATGTGGCTCTTGCGGTATGATGGTTAACCAGGTGCCTAAATTAGCCTGCAAGACTTTTTTACGGGACTATACCGATGGCTTAAAAGTAGAAGCATTGGGCAATTTTCCTATTGAAAGAGATTTAGTGGTAGATATGACCCATTTTATTGAGAGTCTTGAAGCTATTAAACCCTATATTATTGGTAATAATCGTAAAGTTAGTGATGGTCCCAATAAACAAACACCTAGTCAAATGGCTAAATATCATCAATTCTCTGGCTGTATTAATTGTGGTCTGTGTTATGCAGCTTGCCCTCAATTTGGCCTTAATCCAGAATTTATTGGCCCTGCTGCAATCACACTGGCAGAACGTTATAACCTTGATAGCCGCGATAAAGGCAAAAAAGAGCGCATGCCATTATTAAATAGCGATAATGGTGTATGGAGCTGTACATTTGTCGGTTACTGCTCTGAAGTATGTCCTAAACATGTCGATCCTGCCGCTGCTATTCAGCAAGGAAAAGCCGCAAGCGCAGAAGATTTTATTATTGCTATGTTGAAACCAAGGTAAGGAAGAAAAAAATGACGACAAAACGTAAGCCTTATGTACGCGAAATGTCATCAAATTGGTGGCAACAGATTGGATTTTATCGTTTTTATGTTATTCGGGAAGCAACCGCCATCCCTCAAATTTGGTTTAGTTTAGTCGTGCTTTATGGCCTATTTTCGTTAACAGCAGGGCCTGAAAGCTGGTTTAATTATGTACCTTTCTGCATAATCCAATCGTTTTATTAATTAATATTTTCACTTTAATAGCAACTTTATTCCATACAAAAACCTGGTTCGAACTGGCGCCTAAAGCTGTTAATATCGTGATAAAAAATAAAAAAATAGCCCAAGAAAGCATTATAAAATTACTCTGGGGTATCACTTTTCTAGTAACAATCATTATCTTAGCTATAGCGCTAATATAATTTAAGGAGAACAATGATGAATCAACCTCCTAAACGTTCTGATGAACCTATTTTTTGGAGATTATTTGGTGCTGGTGGTATGTGGAGTGCAATTATCTCTCCGGTTATTATTCTTTTGCTAGCAATTTTTATTCCTCTAGGTTTAGCACCAGAAATGTTAAGTTATGAACGCATTCTGACATTTTGCCAAAGCTTTATTCGCCGTATTTTTTTGCTATTAATGATCATTTTACCTATCTGGTGTGGACTGCATCGACTTCATCATGGCATGCATGATCTAAAAATAGCGATTCCAGCCGGTAAATGGATTTTTTATGGTGCGGCTGCCATTATTAGTGTGATTGCTATTATTGCTATCATCAAACTCTAATCAAAAGTTAATCTAATAAAAAAGCCAGATAGTTTCAAACCATCTGGCTTTATTGTTTGTGATAAGCATTGGCTAGGTTAATTGATAGACGGCGTAGCAAACGCTCGTTCCAGTTCATCTATATTATTAACTGTCAGATACGGATTAATAACCACGAATTCCACCGGGTTAAACTAATAAAGATTGATAACTCAAACGTTGGGTAACTAACAATAAAAATCGCTATTAGTTAAAGTAACCATTGTACTAATCCTATTGATTAATCTAATCTTTAATTGTGCCTTAATCAACATCGGCAAAAAACAATTCCAGTTGACGATATGAAATTGATTTATAAAATGAAATTTTTAAACACCAGCATGAAAAAAGTTTCAGTAGAAATTTTAATTTTTTTACCGGTTCTGGCTATTACTGAAATAGGTTGCTAAACATAGGAAAAATTATTTCCATCACAAATAATAAGTTAGATAAAATAAATTATATTAGTCAAAAGGTTAATTAAAAAATATGTATCTTAATTTATTTTTATATACACAGTCATGTACAAATTATTTTTCATACCCCCGTGTTATCTTTGCCATAATACCAAAAACAAAACCGCAATCTCTCACAAAGCCACTTACACTCAACCAACAACTAATAGTTAACAACTTCCGCCAACGCTGCTAATATCATGCCCCTGAAATGGGGCTAATTTGTTATTCGGGCTTCTTAGGCCAGTCAATCTCGGGTGCGGTGGCGGTATCAATATCATTGAGTTTTACGCTGTACATTTCCCAAGCCCGTAGCGCGGTTTTCTCGCTATTGGTGGCCATCCCTAATCGCACTTTACGCTCAAGCAAGGTAATTTTTGTTTCCGCTTCGTCGATTAAATGTAATTTTGTCTGATTTGCGGTGTTGATTTGGTCTGCTTTCATCGCCTGATTATCCGTTACCCATTTTTTGCCATCCCATTTATCGAATTTCGTTACCGGTGCTAACAAGGTGAAGCCGGTTTTTATCACGCCGAGATAATCAACGGGATAGGAAGCACGATTATTGGTATCGTATACCGTCTTGCCTCGGTGGTCAGGAACATATAGCCACTGTTTACCATCAAGACTCCGGATAATGGCGATTTCGTCATTGTTCGGTATTTCTGGCGCATCCGTATAAGAACATTCTCCCACGCTGAGACCATCATGCAAAAATTCCATTGTTGCACCGATATATTCATGGGGTGCGTCCTTCATGCAAATAAACGTTTTTATCCAGCCTCGGTTTTTCGCGAAACCGTTTTCACCGATTTCGGTGGTTTTTATGTCTACACTGTATTTCATTATGCAGCCCTCACGATGTATAAAAATGCGACATTTCGCGGTCGGTTTTCGTTTGCGGTAGGAACGACCCGCGAAGCATTAAAAGACATGACGCTGCCCCAATCGTCATTTCGTCCATTACCGATATTACTGTTGTGATTGCTGTCTTTTCGGAATGCGCCATCACCCCCTGCAATCGGTGGTTCGGTTCCGCCATGTCTGGCATACCCAATGCGTCCGGTGATATTTCGAATAGCATCACCTTGATTACTTAATACTGTTCTGCCTGGGTCAACTCCTATGCCTAAATCCAGCCCGCGAATAAATTCACCGTACAAAATGGGCAATTTCCCAGAAGGGTAAGCTAATGCTAATTGGGGATACTTGGCTTTATCGAAGTTATTGCCATCGCAGACAAAATAACCGTTAGGGGGTGTCGCCTGGGGCCAGGGAATGGGCGCGCCGACCGGATAATTGTTAATCGCGTCCACATCAGACGTTAAAGCAAGTTCACCGGATTTTTGCGGAAACAAAACCGTTGTTTTTGTGTTTGTATCGTGAACCTGGGTTCTTTTTGAATTTCTGACGTAAGCAAACTCAGCACCGCTAGAACCATTAGTGCCACCTAAATTGAAAACCGTATCACCCGTTGGTGATTCAATGTTCAGTCTTCCAACTTTGAGAGCTTCTTCTGAACTTTTCTTAGCATAATTATCGTCACAGGCTTTTTGGCTCAGCACTTTATCGGTCGAATTCCCCGTTGTTTGCAAGACGCTTGCTTTATCGAGTTTTTTATTGACTTCATCAATACTCACCGTTTTCGCCAAGTCATAAGCAATTTTAACCGCTTTAGGTGTGGCTGCTAGCGTTTCGTCATTGCTGTCAGTGGCGCTACTGAGTTTCGTTATACCTGCTACTGTTTTTGTGGCAGTTGGCACCGTGTTGTTAACGTTTTTTGATAAGGCACTGATGAGTCCGGCTTTCAGTTTATCAACGTTGCCATCGTCCAGTACATCACTGTTATTGGTTTCAGCGATGAATTGCGCGATGACATGCGCTATCACCGATGCCTGTCGCCAGACGGTGTTTAGCTCCTGTGAGCGAGCGACACCAGCACTAAAGCCGTTATTACGCGCAGGGAGTTTCTGATACTCATCTGCCGGCAATACGTTAGCCCCGTCGGCTATACCAAACGGTAAAATTTCATTTTTTTCCATGATTATTCCTATAATTTTACTGACCAGCTACCGACGTCAAAGCCGTCGATGTAACGATTATTGACATCAAACCCCAAAATACCGTTATCCCCTTCGGAACCGGTGTAGGCGTTAAGTCTTACGCCTTCTGGCTTGATATTGAGATATCCCTGTTTGATAACGGCTTTTGTCACTTCCGGTATGACGCCACCGGTTAGATACACAT
Source organism: Arsenophonus endosymbiont of Crataerina pallida (assembly GCF_964020125.1). Lineage (NCBI taxonomy): Bacteria > Pseudomonadati > Pseudomonadota > Gammaproteobacteria > Enterobacterales > Morganellaceae > Arsenophonus > Arsenophonus endosymbiont of Crataerina pallida. The sequence goes on from NZ_OZ026540.1 coordinate 3,300,052, forward strand.
CCATCGACATATTCTGATTGTCGATAAAAAAGATTTTTACTGTTTCATCAGGGATTACGCCCTGATAAATTTCTGAGAGCATCTCGCTTGTGCCATCCCAGTGATTTGCGCGGATTTTTGCTCTTAATATGAAGCGGTAGGTTTCGTCATCAAGCTCAGTAAAACCACTATCAGCATCAAAGCGCCGTTTCCAGCTCCCTTGGTCAAAGCCCACCTTTTCGGTATCCAGTGAAAAATAGACCCCTTTTATCGGCGTTTTGACAAAACGTGATAAGCCTATCCATTCACCCACGGCATCCAGTTGTTTACCCGTTGCCGTATCAATACTGAAAAAGGCATTAAGCTGTGAGGCCAAAGCTGAAATATCACTTAGCGCGCGCGTCATTAACTCAATATGTTGCGTAAACTTTTCTGCTTGACGATGTTGTGGGGTAATGTACTCGGTGTAATCTCTCATGAGGTCACCACCAGTTTGATGTTATTCTCACGACAACTGACTGCTTCGTTGAAGGCAACGACTAAATTTTCTTCTTTCACGCTTTCTGGTGTTCGACCAATCTTTAACGACGTAATATCAAACGTTTTCCCTTCTTCATCAGCGGGCAGATTTGCCGGGGAGTAAAGACGGGTCAGATACAGATTGTCGCCAATGAGTTGCTGGTTAATATAGTCTGCAACTTTACGTCGGATTTTATCACCGGTTAAGGTGGTAAATCCTAAAAACGCCGTTAAGTCAATTTCAACGTGTACCTCAACCGTTTTAGGCCGGGAAAAGCGAATCGTAATTGGCATATCGTAACGGTCTTTTACTGTCACGGCGGTATCACCATACGTGCCTGCACCTGGGGTTTTCTTTTGTGCGATTGCGTTGGCAATCGTGGTGACATCGCCACCATCGACTATCATCGCAATGGAATGCGGAGAAATACCGGTTTTATCCGTTTTACTGGTGTCATTTTCAAAACCGCGTTGTCTCGTCACCCCTGATATGAGACTAATCGCGCCCTGTATACCTTCCAGTACCGTGCGTGAAGGGAGTGAGACCGATTTTCGCTGCCGTTCCCGTAACTGATTATCCGTTTCAATCGGCCTGCCTTGTGTTGCGGATTTTGGATTGCTCACCGTTTGCCAGCCTCGCGTGGGTGTGGCTATCTCGTTAATTTCACCGGTCAATGCGGTAACACTTCCGGCAACCAGACAAACCGCTGTCACCGTCGCTTCACCGTGCGTATCGAGCGTAACCGTTTTCGGTAACCGCCAGATATTGCCGTTTTTATCGCGCACACGGCCATTTTTTATCACCGTACCCACTTGCCCCGTTAATACGACATCCACATTCGAGTACCCCGATGCATGACGGGAAATGCCGTTAATGGCGACATTATTTGAAAGTGCAGCCCCTGTACTGGTACTCGGGCTAAAACTGTTGTAGGTGGCGATAAGCGCATTATTGGCATCGTGGATAGCGAGTGCGTAAATGGCTATCATCTGGCCGTCTTTGCTATCCGGCGTTAAATACGCATCCTGCCCATAAATTTCATGAAAAAAATCGGTTAATCGCATCAGTATCGTCTGATAATCCGGCGCACTGATGCCGTCGTCAGTCACTTTCGCTGACAACGCTAACGTATCAAGATTTAACATTATGCCTCTTGGATAAAAGAAGTTTCGCCGTATTGGGTTTGTACTTTTGTGCTGATAGTCAGTTTTCGCGTCGTTGAATTTTGATTGACATTGAAATCGGTTAATGTGGTTACACCCTGCGTGTCCAGTATGCGCTGTTTGAGGGTCATACCGTAAGCCTCCCGATAAGGCTTACCCAATACCGATTGCAACCAAGGCGTACCTTCTTCACGGTCTAAAAACCATTGCCCCTGCCAGAGGGACAAGCGGGTTTTAATTGCAAGGGCGACGGCATCAGGGGTGTTGGTTAAAAACGTGTTATCCCCTTGACCAAAGCTGTAGTCGCCTTTAGTCGTTTCTCGTCGATAACACATCAATAGAGTCCTTTTACTGTTGCTTTTTATTTTTTTCAACTACCTTGATGTCTTCTAACTTTAAGGATGGCTCTTCATTGATGATTAATAAAAAAATCACGCCCAGAAGTCGCCATGAGGTTTTTAGTTTGTGTAAATATGAACCGCCGAAAAAAATATTAACGCTTTCTTTCATTTAATTTACCTCACCTGAATTATCCCCACCGGCTTTGACACCTTTGTGGGTATGTGTGTCGTCAATCCGTTTGCCGTTGGCGGTCAATGTGCCCAAAAACTCAATCGCACCGGTGATTTTTGCAGCCACACCGGAGGCCGTTGAACCTACCATGCCACCTAGCCAACTCAATAGTCCTTTTACGGTAATTCTCTCCGAAAAAATAGCTTCCGGTGTGATAATTTCAAGCCCCCCAGGGGCGACAATTTTCATTTTTTGCGTTGTCGGGTTTACTTCAAAATAGGTTGCGCCATCGTCACTTCTTAACTGCATCGCATCGGTGCTAATTTGGCTTATCTTCTGTTTTTGTGATTGCACACCGACGAAAGCGAAGGCATCTGATAAATCATGCTGTCTGGGGTCGATCGCTTCTTGTATCCCGCCGTTTTGCCACCAAAAATCAATACATCTATCTGCAAACACCACCAGACACTCATCACCGCTTTTAATGGGGAAGGTCATTGTGACACCGCCACCGCGCGGGAACACAACCGGTACATCAACTAGCAGGGGCAAATTCACCGACTGGCTATTCCCTTTGGTATCCGTCAAGGCTCCCTTTATCGCTGGTTGTACAACACAAGTGACTTTGCTGGCATCGAAGGATTGAACAATAGCCGGCATCGCGACGCGAAGTTGTGACGAAATCGCATGGCGAAAGACTTCAAGCAGTTGTTGTTGGTCGCCGGTGCGCGCTGATACGGAAATCGCCATCATCCCACCTTCTTGATATCGATTCGGTCATTTGATCCCTTGGCAATACACACCAAATCCATATACCACGGCTTGCCGCGCGTATCGCCGGAATACGTGATGTTTTTCACAATATAATCCCCATCGGTGGAAAGACTGGCCGGTTGTGAAACAGCGCCTTGGGTTTGCTGTAAGCCGCCGTCATCGTTTTCGCTTAACTTGCTGTACCCCAAAGCGATATCGCTGTTGGGCAACATCGTGCGATAGATTAACGCCTGGTCAAGACGAATAAGCCCATTGATTTGAATGTTTGGGTTAATCAAACAACGCACATTCACCCCCGCCTCAATCGTTTGTTGCGGTAAGCCAATCAAGCCCGTTGCGCTATTCAGGACAATCGCTTCATGGATATAATTCTTCTCCGGCACCATCACGAGCTGGCCGTTAATGTATTGCCACGAGGCAAGGCATTGCCCTGCCAGATTATCAGCGGCGTCCCTAACCATACCAAAATGGACTTTACCCCTTGGAAAGCGGATACTATCAAACTCAGGCGTCACGCCTTTGACAATCCCGTAAGGGGTAAGCCCTGTCAGTAACGTATTGTGTTGCTCTGCCTGAGTATGCCCTGCGCTTAAGGTAGTATTTAGCGTGGCGTAGTCATAGGCCTCATGAGAATCAATCGCCTGAACAATAACAAACGTGTCAGTAGGATTATCTCTACCTGAAATCGTGTAGCGGATTTTTCCAGTAAATATCAGACCCGTATTATCCTGATAGCCTGCCATGAGCTGAATGTTAACAAACTCCTTCGCCTGAATTTGACTGACGGTTTCTTTTCTCAGATTCCAGACTTTAAACACCCCCGCACGAGGGTAACGCGTATCTGGCCACGTGATATTGAACGTGGCGCGAAAATCCGATAGCTCAATACCTTCCCCGTTTTTATCAGAAACAATCAGTGAGCATTTTCGTATCCAGTTTTTTGACATAACAATCAGTCCGTGATCCAGTATAATTTTACGGTTGCGCCCAACGTATCCGCGTTGATATCGCTTTCTTCATCTGATAGCAAAACGAGATTTCCTTTACTGATAAGGTGACTATATTGAGCCAGTAGATTTTCACCCACGATCAGCGGAATACCCTGTATCACCGGTTGATTGTCAACCGTGAGCATATCCAGCACCCAGCCCGCACTATCACGCCAGATAAGGCGAAACTGCCAAACAGTATCAGATAGCTTAATCGTAAATTGCTGGTTGGTGGGGGTAAGCGGTATTTCGTTAATTTCCATTGAAAAATGCGGCTCCTCGCTGTAATAGGCTGCGATTATCAACGGGTTTTGGCGTTTTCATACCGGTATTACTCACGCCACTCGTTGTATTCCCTTCCCGCATATTTTTTGCATCGGTAGATTTGATATTAACCGTTTGGGTTTGGGTGATGTTAAGCTCCCGCAAGGTTAATCGGGTTTTTCGGCTGGCATCGGATTTTGAGGGCTGATAGTAATATTAATCGCCTTCGGTAACTCGCCGGTGCCTTCATCACCGGTGAGGGATTCAGGCGGATTATTTAGGACTGATTCCATTGCCACGGCGTCTTTCGTGCGATGGGCACTTAGCAGCCGTTTGAACCAGGTTTGCGTTTTGTTTGACATACTGTCTCCAATTGCACATCGTATTCCCGCTCTGCCTTTAGGTACCAGAGCGACATGATTGCCAACGATTTCATACTGACGTGCGATGCCAGGCGCAATCTGTTCGTATTGCGCGTCATAACCACACGAGACTTCGTCGTTGCCGTTGTTAATTTCCTCGATAGCGAGCGCATCTTTGATAATCAAATCCGCGATTATTAAATCCGCCTGTTCACCCTCTCCACGTCTAACGTTTTGCACATGCCCTTGCGCTAAATCGCGCCAATTGTCGGTATCAACAAAAATGACATTGCCTTCTTCATCTTCGGGATGCAGTAGTGTGACACTCATCCCTTCAAACGAGGCCAGCGTTTCGGGACGAAAGACGTCACTTTCCTCTCTTTCTACCAGGATTTGTCCGCGGCTATCCGGTTTGACCTTCGGCAAATCCAAGGCGGAATAAACCTGCGTGCCCGTTCGGGCAATCGGTACGTTTTTACACAATAGCGAGCCGTCCGCCATCTGGTAACGGGTGTTACCAAGACGGGTTTCAAAATAATATTTCATGGGTTTTATCTGTCAGAAAAAGAGACTTCACAGTAGCAACGGCAATTGGGTAATGCGCCCGCGTGCCCTGTCATACCATCCAGGGTAGGTGGGTTGTGCCAATCGATAAATTGACCTTCCAGTTTTTTGTGTGATGGCCTTACATCACCATCATGGGCGGTACGCCAAATATAGCCGGTTGAGCCAATTGCCAATGCTCTCGCTTGAGTTAAGGCTTGCGTTGCTCGGCCTAGTTCGGTACGGGCTAGCATCTTTGCCCGCGATGCCGCCACCTGACCGGATTGCGCTATCATTGTGGTAAAATGTTCAGGTCTTTCGGCGTTCACTACCGCTTCAATCGCTCTGTTTTGGATATCGTAGACTCTATCAGCGGCATCCATTGGCAGCGATTTAATGTACTTGATTTGCTCATGGACAATAGACTGCATGACATGCCCCACGGGTGCTTGAGCAATTAACTGTTTGAGTTCCCCGCTCATTTCATGGCTATTTTGTTGCCACAATTTCGCGTTATCTTGTGATACCGTGTCGACAAATTTTGTCGCTACCCGCCTTGCCCAACTCTCGATAAGTTCGCTGTAATCCTCTAATGCTTGCTGAATGTCCAGCACTGAATCATTCGAACCGTCGTAGCGTTGGTTGATAATAGCGCCAATTTCGCGGGCAACCTTACTCAGGCTCGTTCGATATTGGGTTTCCGCCCGTTTTGACAGTCGCTGCGTGGACAGCACTGAACCTTGGCGGCGGTTCGTCTTCCGCATGATTGATATCCTCATCGGTGATGGTACTGCCAATACTGATAACATCGGACAAATCCCGTAGCGAGGACATGGCCGCTTTCACTGACAGCATGCCGCCATCCTGTGCGGCATTGAGCGCATTAATCATGTTAACCGCGACGGTAGACTTATCCATGTCTGACATTTGCCAAAGGGGATTAAACGCAAAACTAAAATCATCGGGTAAGGGTTTACCTAATGCCGATTGATGCGCTATCTCAAATAGCTTCCTTAACGGTTGCTTTAATCGCCTTGATTGTTGCGTGGCGATATTGTCGTAGTAATTGGCTAAATCGGCATCGCCAGTATTGAACCCTGACGGGGATTGACCAAACAGCCGGACTAAGGGAATACCTGTCGCTCCGCTAATCTGTTCAGCAAACCGCGTCAGCACGTTATCTAATCCTGAAAACGAATAGCTATGCGTTTCAAAGTCATCGTCCGTATCCATGAGCGTCATCCCTTCGTTGCTCTGGTACTGACGTATCATGTCCATGTGCTTCATCAGCGATTCGTATGGCTTGCCGCCAAAACCGATGATTTCACGGAGCTTATTCACTTTGAATGTTCGTAAATGCGCTTTATACACCAATTGCGCAATACCGGTTGTGGTGCTATCAAAGGCGGTTAACCGGTCAAAAATACGTTCAATGACCGACATGCCCCACTCATTCTCGGTTTTGGCTTGCTGGTAAGGGAGTGTCACCCCATCAAAACGGATTAATCGACTATGATGCACTTTCCAGGCGGGAATGCCGTTCTCAACGGTCACAATGTCGTAGAATTCTGGTCTACCTAGGTCCTTGCTTAACGTTTTGATACGACGATTCAAATCCGGGTTAACCTGCCAACGGTCAAGCGGTAAAATACCTTTGAATTTACCTTGTCCTATCGTCTCGATACGTAATGGTGTAAAAGCGCTTGCCCTTCTATCATAATAAGCCCTAATGCGCCGCCGTAAAGCCGTGACCACTTGATCGCGTTATTGAGACTCTCCCAGATTTCCAGTTCATCAAATAAAGATTCGATTTCCCCTTTGTCGCTCGACTCCATTTGTGAAGTAATGCGAACACCTTTTCGGGTCATATCATCGGCGACGGTATAGACCGCCGCACCAATGATCCACGATGAGCGATAAGCATATTCGAGTAATAACCGGTTTCGACTTGTCCAGTCAGGGCGATAAGTTGAATCCGCATGTTGATTGGGGGTTTGCATCCCGACACGGGCGGTAAAATTCTCATACCCGTCAGCCGTTTTTTGAGAGTGTGATTTTTTCTTTTTTGTCATGCGCTTCTACCCAGTAGTGTCCAGATTTCAAGTGCCGTGTTCATTGGGGCAAAGTTGATCATCACTGAATCGGCTAGATTGGGTGACTTTGTCCCATCGGGTTGTTTATCTATTACGATTTTTCCCACCGCGTTAATGGAATAGGTTGGCTGCGATAATTCAACGATGAGTTTGTCTTTGAGTCGCATTGCGCCATTAATGGCAATCAGTTCATCCGGTTTGAAGGGTTGTTTTTCGACTACCGCTCGGTAAACATTTTGGAAGCGTTTGCGTAAATGCCACCAACTTTGCGCTTTGGCATTGGCAAAAAAATCCTTGTTTAATCGCGCATTCTGGCCGTCAAATCCGGCGATCGCTTCTTTGTCTGGGTCAAACACCCCGCCACTGCCGCGAAACGGCACGGCGTCAATACGTACGGCTCTTCTTTGTCTGCGCTGGTCATTGATAATTCGCGCATCCCCTCTTACGCCCGCACCTAACCCATCCTCATCAAAGCGAAAACTCTCAAGCTGATACTTATCCGCTAACTGAAAAACGGTTTCAACGCTGCCGAAAATATCGCTGCCTTTTCCTGACCACTCTTCGATACCCTCAAGCAAAAAACCATGCCGCCAAGAAAAGGCGTTCTTGTCTCTGCCCTCATCCGCCACATCAAAGGCCCCTAGACGTATTCCGGTTAGGTTAATGCCAAGTTTCGTATGGGCATCAATTGCTGCTTGTACCCACTCTGCCGGAATCAGCACCCCTTCAACCGACGCCTGATAGTTCAAATCCAACTCTTGCGCCACAATGACCGGATTATCAATTTTCTGGCATTCTTTCTCGTACCATCCATCATCCTTGCGCGGGTCACTTCGCCAGTGAAAGGTAAACACCGGAATACGGCCACTATGACGTTTTTGGGCAAACGGATTAGCCATGCCGTTAACCGAGCTCAAATCAATGCGGCAACGGGTGGTTTGAGATAAGGCAGCATCAATCAGTAACGGTCTGGGCAAAAAGGCGGCTTCATCGACGAAATAGAGTGTCGTGCGGTCACCCCGTCCGATATTGTCCCCTGCTTCACCCTTGATAATGGCGCCTGTGTTTGGGAAATTGACCCGCATGTAGGGGGCGTGTTTTTTCGCTTCCCAACCGCCCCTAAACTCTTGAGGTAACGATTCCACAAACTTGCGCGCTTTCCAAAATAGCGCTTTCGGATCACCGGTGCTGTCAACGTACTCTTCTTTGCGGGAGCCAAAGCCAATCACCATTTCCTTGTTGAAGAGACATAACGCACAGGCTAACGCAATTGACGTCCAGCTTAAGCCCATTTCGCGGCTTTTTTCGGTAATGCCATTTTCACGCCCACGCCAGCGGGTCATTATCCAGTCAATCCAGGCTTCCTGTTTCGGGAACAGCAAAAAAGGAATAGTCATCGGTAGTCCATAATCAATATTGCGCGGATCTGTTGTCATGCCCCAGTCGATAATAAACTGCGCGGGATTATCCTTGTAAAATCGGGTTAATAGTTCAAAACTTTCCGGCTGCTCCCGAAGACGTTGTAGTCGCTCCGCGCGCCACTTAAACACCTGGACATAATCCGGCTTTTTAAAGTCAAAAGGGAACGGTAATGGCATAGGGATTTGTCCAGAAAAAAGCGAGTCAAAAAAATATATCGCACATAACTGCGTACATAAAAAATAAAAACAGGAAATTAATTAACGTAGTATATTGATATTAATACATAATATTTATCTAAATATTATTTCTAGTAAAAATAAGTAAGCGATTTTTAGCCCTTTACCCCATCAATTTTTTATAGGCTTCTGCCGCCTGTTCGGGGGTCATCTCATGCGTGATTAATTCAACCTGATTATGTGAAGTTCCTGAATGTTCTATTTTCTGTTTATTGGTATACGCGTCACCACATTCTTTAGCTGCTTGCTCTATCATTTGCGCCGTGAGTAAAAAATTATCCATCGACTCTGTTCGAATCGCCATACGGTTTAACACACGCAGTCGATACGCTTTATTGGCAATAGGAATATCACTAATCTCTTTTTTGAATCGCTCTCGCGTGAAGTGAAAGAGATCAACCCATTTTTGACCAAGGCTTTTTCCAATCGCTTTTGTGGGGTCATAGGAAGAGACCTGTTGTACGGTGAGCGTTAATCCAAATTCCAGTTTCACCTGTTTGAGCACCTGAGTTGGGCTATCGAAACAGGCTAACGACTGCACGATGAAGGCCTTAACCTCTGGAGATAATGCCGCCATTGGTTACCCCTCCTACTAAGTTAATATAATTTATTCTGGTTAATTTCAATCGAAAACACGTTTACTGATTTATTGACACTGTGTTTTGATGTACTGCTGTAAATATTCTGTCTGCTTTTCGTTCTCAACTATCATTTCTCTGCTCTTCAATTCGCTTTATTGCCTGTTTGTCAAGATTACACTGTTCAATCACTGTCAGTAACTGCTCATTGAGTATCAGGCTATCACGCCATGTCATCATACCCGCAATCGCTGGCGGCAAGCAGTCAGCGAGTAGGTGAGAGGGTATCGGAATGTGAGGAATCTGAACGTATTCGATTTGTGTGCTGCTGCAACTCGACAACAGCACCATTAGGGATAATGCGATTGGCACAATCCCGATTGGCGACATGCGTTTTAATTGCTGCTTGTGTTGCTTCAGAGTCAACCGCTTTACGCTGACGGGTTTCACTATTAATTCGTGCAATATCATTGATTACCCTTATTGACTGAAAAGCATTAGTCGTGATGGCTACCTGTTTATTGAGGTCAACAGTGAGTTTTTTATTTAATGCCCTGACTTCGTTTAAGGATGTCAACAACCAAGATGCCCATAAGATTAATCCTGCAATAATCACTACGACAAATGCGTAAGGTCGCCATAACATATTACGCTCTCTATTTCTCGACGGGTCATTAGTCCTTTCCAGACTTCGCCTTTCACATAAACCCATCGTTTCATCTCATCACATGCTCCCTTTCGGTCATCAGCGTTGAGCTTTTTGAGTAACGTCGATTTAGCGAAATTTCCTACGCCCACGTTGTAGGCAAATGAGTAAAGGGCTGCCTGAGTGAGCGTATTGATACTGACCTTAATCAACGGGTCAACGTAACGCTTAACCGCGTTTAAATCGTCATTAAGCCACTTATCACACTCTTCTTGCGTGTACGTCCGGTTAGGCTCAATCTCGTTGCCTGTGTGCCCGTAACAGACGGAAAGCACACCACCCCCATCGAAATAGGGCTTAAGTCTCAACCCTTCAAAATGCGTTATTATGCTTGAGGCCAAAAACAACGCACTACCGCCCGTTGCCATCACTATTTTTTTCGGTATTTTCATACTGACGCTCCTTGAGTTTGTACTCCTTTTTGCGGTAGTACACGTTGATTAAAAATGTCCCTATCGTGCAGACAATACCGACAATAGCCACCCACTCCTCAAGGGTAAAAAAACCTAAAATGGTCGTCATAATGCCCCAGAGATAGGCCGTTGGGGTTGAGTATTTTTCAGGCATGCGCATATACCCTCCTTGTTGAGGGTTCCATTGCTTGGATTAAACAGGGGAGCCAACCGCCTTACTCGTTTCGATTATTAGATTTGTCAGTATTGCGGTGGCGTAAATGCCAAAGCGAAATAAAGCCAGTTAAGCGACTGGCGGCACATATCCGTATTTGATATTGTTAAATCGTCAAATAAACCAATGTCAAAATAAGGAAAATTATGTCTGACCAAAAACAATCACCAAGTGAAAACAACACCCAATCTTCTAACGCCGGAAAAACCACGCCAGAACAAGGTGCTAAAGACTTCACAACAAAACGTATGGTTGTCGGGGATTCAGCGAAAAATATCAAAAAAAGTAATAAGTAATTGCAGATATTGTCATTGATAATATTGGAGTGAGGATTGTTGCGATCCTCACTCTATTTAAATGTTTTCTAATTTTGATGTTAATATCAATCAATTCATCCGCGGTAGCACATAAATCAATTAGCCGGTAACGCCGTATGAGCGTTAAGGGTTTTCTTTGCGCTTTGAACCCTTTGATTTCTAAATTTTTATAATCGGTATCACAAATGGCTTTGTAAGGTTGCGTATACAATCTGTTTGGCGAAGTAAACACAGCACCTCTAATATTTGGTCGTAAGCAGAACAAGACCAGATACCCTGCACAGAGCACCCAACACACCAGGAAGGTAGCTAAACCCATCGTTAAATACGCAAAAATTGGCTTTTGCGTTAAGAGCAAGAAAGCGGAGCCAATGCCTACTATCAAAATGTTTAGCAATTTATACGCGTTTTCAATATTAACCGTATTCGACTTGTAAATTTCTTTAGCGCACTCCTCACCTTGTTTTTCAAGAAATGCCAATAGGTCATCATCCACATCAAGGAAATAATCACTTGGAAGTTTGTTCATCCCCACCCCACAAAAAAGAAAACCTCGCAAAAGCGAGGTGAGCAAAAAATACTTAATCGAGGTTTTATTTATCAGCGTACATTTCGGCTGGACGCAAAAATTCATCATGGGCACTTTAGCATACCTTTTGCGGCCGCACCAGTGTTTGATAACTGTTTGTATGATATTTGTACAATACATCGATATCTAATTGAATATCAAGGGTTTCTAAGCATCCCAAAATAAAGCCTTCCGCAATTTGCATTCTTTTTCGCACCTCATCCTCTCGTACCGCAAACTTTCGCGCGATAGCACGCTTGGATATCCCACGGATATAATAATCCTCGATGTAATTCAGCTCTCTCGCCATCCCCACCGTGTTAAGGCGACTGACGCACACATCAATCACTAACCCATCTGCATCACTGCATGATAAACGATTTGCCCCGGTAAACGGCATGAAGCGATCAAAGCCCGATGCCACCGGCAACCAACTTACCGCGGCATACGGATTACCCGCACACCACCCGCCCCAGTGGAGTAGTATTTTCTCGATGTCTCTGCTCATGATCTTTGTCGCTCCTGTTGTGAACGGGAATGTTTTACTAATTTAATCTTCATATCCCCGTATGCGTCTGTAATGAGCATACTGCTTCTCCGCTTTCTCCCAGAATATTTTCGTCCCTTCTTCATGTTCCGATAACACTAAGTAAAACCATGTAGTACATTCTTCACACCTAAATTTCAAACGAACACCACTACGTTTAGGAGAAGGGTTATCAGTCATGTAGGTATCTTGGTGTATATCCCCGTGATATACCGTTACATGCTGTCCATACTTACTGTTTCTCTTTCTGTTAAACACGTGAACCGCATCGTGGGTTAAATAAGAACTACTACATTTTGGGCATAACAAATCTAAATCCGTATTGGTCACTATTTTCATTCTATTTTCCTTTTCTAAATTATTTAAAATTTTGAGGTAACAGATAGGTAACAGATAGGTAACAGATAAAAAGTTAACTGTTACCTGCCTTAACTCCTTTTACTATAAGGCTTTACGACTATTAAGGTAACAGGTAACGCTTATTTTCAACTCTATATACACACGTAACATGGTGTATGTATGCACCCACATCTCGCGCGTTATATGTTTAAAACAACTGTTACCTGTTACCTTTTGTACTTAAAGTTATGATTTTAATATAAAAAATAGAGGTAACAGATCTGCTTTTATCTGTTACCTATCTGTTACCTTTGCACTTAAGTAGTCAAAAATCTTTTTTTTAACTGTTACCTGTTACCTTTGCACTTAATTAGTCAAAAATCTTTTTTTAACTGTTACCTTTTGCAGTGGAATTTTTGTTTTATAAACTTTGCGCTTGCAATTTTTCATAAGTTTCAAAAAGCCCACGTAATTCAGTGCTACTAAATTCGCGATTTTTTTCCAATATCCAAAAACGGTAGGCTATACCTTTAATTTTTACTAATTTTGTAGCAGGCCGCTTCGTTCTTTCTTTTAAAATTCGAGTAATATGTTTCTGGTTAATCTCAGCTTCCAATCCAATTTCCTTAATAACTTCATTAACTATTTGCTGATAGGTCATAGCCGGTACGGGAGGATTCTCTAGAAGCGTAATAATCGCTACTTCAATATCACTTTTATTACTTTCGATCATTAATTGGCGTTCTTTGGTATTGGGAGCACGTTGCCAATTAAACTTTGATATATCAACACTCATGAGATACCAATACACCTGTGCGATAAAATCATTATCGCTAAGTGCACTATATAACTCGGCATAATGATCTTCATTAGCGGCAGTATCAGGCCCTCCAAGAACCGCTATACGTCGATCTTCCTCTGGTAACGCTAAAGCGTCATAATGGTTAGTGTAAAAAAGAAATCCTGTAAATATATCAATAGTCATTTTTCGTCCGTATTTTCTGTTAACCTCAAAACGAGACTCTGTCAGCACATCACGGATTTTATCATTAACCTCATACCTTTTAGTGTTTTCCTTAACTTCATCTACAGTACATAATAACGTGTGGTACAGATAATCGTGATACTGGTTATCGCACAAGACATTCATACGTGTTCGGGAGCAGTTCCATGCTCCTAACACTCTTTCCATTAATTGGCTAATCCACCCCCTGCCTGTACCATGTGCAGTGGCCACATGCAATATGGATATAGGACATCTACGTTCTGGACGCTGAACAAACCATGCCAGACGTGCAATGAAAAACTTACGTTGCCATTCATCTGGCACTAAATAATTCATATGGTTAAGAAAGATCTCAGTCTTACGTGTGTTTAAGTTTTTTTTATGCTTCGGCATATAGAATTGATTAATTTCGAAACGCCCGTCAGGACGTTGCACTAACCTACTTTTACCGGGCTGATACCCCGCACACTCAGCCACTTGTTTTTTAGGATGCTCTATCCAGCGTTTCGTTGCAGCAACTGGCTGACCTTTTTTACTTACTGAAGGTATTTGATAAGGTGCCATCAGATTTTTAAACGATCTCATCTCCATTACACAATTATAAGGAGGCCGTAGTAGGTCACAGACCTGATCACCTTCAATCACATAAATAAAACGTTCAAGGAAGTGGCTTGTCATATCCATATTGATATCGGTAAAACCCTCTTCAGTCTTATTATCCGACAGATCGTCAAAATCATCTTTACCAAACCCAATAGCGTGCAAGAAATCGCCATCGCTTCGGTGTGCACAACTGGCATGCAGACATTTGAAATGCCCTACTTCAAAACCAGCTGTATTTTTAGGGAAATACGCTGTACTGGTGACTCCACTATCCGTGCTATGTCCGCTTTCAAAAGGACAAGTGATATAGCGTTCACCATTACGACCATAGTCTAATGTTAGCCCTTGACTATCCAAGAACTCAGCGACTTCATCAGTTGCATTAGGCGTTGCGATCGAACGGTCTCGTACTTTACCTACGCGATTAGACTCTGACGACGACACAATAGCTAATTCATCCGCTAAGCCCTTCCAGAAATCATTCAATTGTTTTTCAGTGATCATGAAAGGTTCAGACGGTAAATCATTATCCCATCGAAGCCTCGCACCAGTAGGATGCACCCCCATGGCAACAAACTGTTGCCCTTTAGCGAGCAGCTCAATGATCTCCAAATCGTTTTTTAAACGATGTACACGTTTAGAATACTCACCTTCTACTGTGATGAGGTAAAGGCATTTGTTACTGTTATCTCTATAACGGCGTGGTGGGATTTGCCCAAAGGACTGTAACATAAAGGACTGGATACGGGATTGCACATCCGCATCGTCGCTATCACAATCCAGTGCTACTATGCCGGAGCCTGTTTTGACACAGATACCGTAATCAGGCTCCATCATCCATTTTTCGATATCTGCCCCTGTGGAAGATTTGCGAGTCCATTCGGTTATACCAATAACTTGTCGCTGAGAATTATAGATAGAGGGCGTTTTGCCTAGTGCTTTCATTTTGCTGGAAGGCGAAATAGTAGCCTCAGCATTACAAACCACAGGTAATAATCTATCGGTATAACCAAGGACTAAATCGAAGTGCACCCATTCATCAGGCAACGCACCCCATGTTTTTATGTGATCAAGCTCGGCAAAAGAGCCAACAACAGCAGGACTCGGGCGCTGATCAGTAACACTACGCCCGACGGAATAATTGATTTGCATGGATTATTTGGACTTTAAGGTTTTATGAATTAGTTTTTGGCGGATAGCCAAGATTGTTGCACATCCAAGATCCCTTAAAAATTTTCACATTTCGCCAGACCAATATTAATTTCTTTATTGCAGTATTCAGTTTTACTAGATTTATTTTGGGTAAATGGAGATTTAATATATAGGGCTGGATCATAAGTTAGAGCCCCAGCGGTAATACGTTCTATTTGAAGCGCCCTTTTTTCAGGAATAATTTCATTCCAAGTACTGATAGATGCTCGATTAATGTTTAACGCCCTTGCTAAAGCGGCCGCGCTATTAAAGTATTTAATCACATAACTTTTATACATAATCACCTCTAAATTGATGTTTAGCTAGCTACCCCTAAGCTTTTTAGCTGACTTAATTGCATATGTTAGGTTAAACTAACTTTTGTTAGCTTATCCTTACTATATAAGTTAATAAAAATGAAATCAATATTTGTTAATTTAATCTAACAAGAGGTATATATGGAAACATTAGGAAAACGTATAAAAGCACGTCGTCAAGAATTGAAATTATCTCAGCGCGCTTTAGCAACTATGTTAGGTATAGCTCATGTTTCAATATCTCAATGGGAGAGAGATGAATCTACACCAAAAGGTGAAAATCTAATGGCTCTTGCTAAAGAATTGCATTGCGAACCCTCATGGCTCTTTGAGGAACAAGGAAATTTACCTATATCGGCGAGTGAACTACCGGAAGCCCCATTAAAGCTATCCGATCTCCAAAAAACATTATTAGATTTATTCGACGAATTACCTGATAGCGAACAAGAAGAATTAGTTAAATCGCTCAAAGAAAAAAAACAATATTACGACCAACTATTTGAACAACTTGCTAAAAAGAGAATTCGAACCAATAGGCAATCAAGATAAATTTCATATCAAACTCCCCTACCTAAAAAGCTGACTTATCTTCTTCAGAGTTTTCTTTTCGCATTTATTGGTAACTAATACTAACAAAATAGTTGACGGTAATGTTATATAAAGTTAACATTAAATTATGTAAGAAATATGAACACCCGCTCTTTAACAATTTAGAAAGTCGGAATGTACAGCGCGTTATGTCTGTATGAGTGCAGTGATGCACGTTGCATTGAGTGCGATCCGCTCTTTGCAAAACAGCAATGTCAAGGGACAGGCAGCCATAATGGACTGTACAAACGCAAAAAACACTAATTATAGGTCATTTTGCGAAGTGGCCTATGGTGAGTGACGACAGTTAAACGCTAAATTACGTTAATCTAGGAGGTCAAAAATGGATAACGAACAGTTAAGTAGGAAAACCGTGATTATTGACGGGAAAGAAATTGATAAAGAAATTGTTCATCACTGTATGGATACGGTGGAGCAAACGGTTTTAGACGTTGTGACACATTTAGTGAAAAACGGTGCAGAAAAAGAAGACGTGATTAACGCTGCAAAAACTACCGCCGAGGCGATAGTTGTTGGAATGGTTTTTAATCTTTCTGGCCTAGCTTCTTCCAAATAGCTAAAGACTTCTTGCTGCCAGCATCCTCAATAATTTTTTGATAAACATCTTCTAGTTTAAGAACTTCAATAAGATATTCTTCAGGGGTAAATTTTTTATCACAACGTCTAAGGTATTCGACCGCTAAAGCGCGAGCATCGTATTTATAGCATACAAATTTTTCATTTTTATTGGACATTACTTTTTCCTTATAAGTTAATCGAACCATAAGGATACCACCTCGCCTGACGTGGTTAAAAGCAGGCAATGAATAAATTACGTTAACAAGCACCGCGCTTTAGCCCTTTTTACGGTGAACAAAATGCTCAGATATATCAATATTTCGATTAGGTTTTTATTTATAATTCTTGCTCTCCCAATCGTTTTTTATCTTGGTGTAGTTCAAAATACTGATTTGAGTTTTTTTATTGGTAGATGGGAAGCCAAGGCTGAAAAACTCCTCGCTTTACTACAAACATTCTTGGATAAATATTTCCCTGTAGCGTCAGAGCAAGAAAGATGATGCGCCAAACAGTCGGTTTTGGGGTGTGTGAATAACCAAAATACAGCCATTAAGTTAAAAACCAACACCAGGGCACTACCAATATGGCTGTAGATATAATCCGGATACCTCCGGCACACACCGCCAAAACCGATTGGTATTTAGGAGAAATGATGAAATTTGAAGAATTGAGTGAAAAATCTCAAGAGAAAGCCAGCGAAGCGCTACTGTATGCATTACAGGCAGAAATGGATTCAAATCGCGCTATCGATAATGTCAGGGCGAAAGCACTTGCATCGGCTATCAGAGACGGTTTTATTGCACTTGAAACAGAAGAGCTAGAAAAAAGAGCTAGTAAAGATCCTGGTAAAAACAATAAGAATTTTGGGTTTGCCAATTCATGATGTATACGGTAACCAGGCTTCCCAATCGTCAACCAGGCTAGTCACTCATTATTGATATACCTGTTTTGTGTGTTGTCGTAAACCACAAAGGGGGCGAGCCTGACGCGCCAGAAATATCAGGCAACTCAATAAAATAGTTGATCACTTGTAATCCCTAACATACTCATAAGGGAAATCATAATAGGCATTGCATCTATGACAATGGAAAAGCGCATCGTGAAGAGAAGTATCACCTGGTTTAATGACAGCATATTGAAGTATCGATTTCACGCCAGACTCATAGCAATGAATACAAAGATAGTGAGGTTTTTGCTCAGCACTTTCAGGTATTTTGCTACGGTAGACTACCGTACCCGGTTTAGGGTTATAAAGTTCATAATTAGATTTTTCAATCAACCATTGCTCTTTGTTATTAACCTCTTTTTCAAGCTCAATGATGCGATTCTTTGCCATCATCAAAAGTTCTTGAAGTAGTATTTGTTGTTGGGATACCGCACCTAATTTATTTAATAAATCTATCGTTTTTGATTTGACTTCATAATCGATTTTCATACTGAGAATAGCCCGTCCAGCACTAAAAGCCTGACCAACAGATGAAGTCGTATTTGTTAACACCTCAGTTATTTTAGTAATAATGTTTTTATCTTCTGACATAAAACTCTCTCACTCTGTAAGGGTGAAATTATTTTAGCCGATTTCTCTCTGTAGGGGTACAAGAGGAACCACTGCGGCCTGAAGTGGCAAAATAATCAGGCATACCCTATCTAGCCCATTCCATCGGAAAAACCACCATGCAAAAAGCAAAAATCCTGTCATCGGAGCGATTTCCGATGAACAACAACGTCCGGCGTTTACGCTATTTACAAAAATTAGAAGCGTTAAAACGTAATAGCAATCACCAATTCCCTGTCACTGTATATCGTTGAGGTCGACGCAAAATGCTTACCGCAAATAGCCCCCTGCTGGCAAGACTGGCAGAAAACCACACGCAAATGATCATGGCGCACAATCAACTGGCCGAAGCCCATAAAATGTTAATCAGTCAGTTGGTCGGACATACTGAAAATGACCCCAGTGACCCAAATGAACCGACAGGGGTGAAAAAGCCGAAACCCTTCACACCGGATGTTAAGCCACAACCTGTTGCGCCATCGGTTACCTTTGAACCTCAAGAAGCGATTGAACCTGAGCCTGTTGTCAAAGCACACACTAAAGCTGAAGACAAACCAGCCCCCGTTGTCGCCGAGAAAAAGGTTCAAGCCCCAAAGACCGAAACGAAACCTGCTAAAGCCGTTAAACCAATTGAGCCGATTATTGAAGCACCTAAAGTGGAGCCTAAACTTGAACCTAAGCCCGAACCGGTGGATATTGAATCACTTGATTTGCGTCACATCGTCGCCCTGTCGGTCTTGTTTGGGGATAAAGCAGTTAAACCTGACAATGCGCAAGTCGCTAAAGCCACCGCAACGCTTGCATCTGAGAAAGCAGATAGTGTTACCGGGCAAATTGATGCACTTTATTGCGCCTTGAACGGGTTACCTAAAGTGACATTTCTTCCTAAAGCCAAAACCTTCGACGTATGCCTAAAAATACTGGCTAACTGGGATAATCTCTTTGGCATTACCGATCGTCGCGAATTTGCCTTGTCATTACTGCGTGAATTGCCTACCCCAGCAGAAGTCAAACCGATTGATTTTAAGGCACTTCGCAGTGAGGCTTCGGCCTGCATTACTCAACTGGTCAAAGGCGGATATCGCAATGAAGCGCTGGATATCCTCGCCTCATTCAACGCTAAAAAGATGGGTGACGTAACCGATGACAATCTGGTTCAGTTTATCGAGAAAGCCCAACGCGTTTTAGCCGATGATAATGCCGAGGGTAGCGATGGCTGAACATGCAAAACTTTCTCCCTCCTCAGCGCATAGGTGGATGAGATGCGCAGCTAGTCTCGCAGTCGAGGCCACCTTACCCGATAAAACATCGCCGTTTGCGGAAGAAGGAAGCGCGGCGCATGCGTTAGCGGAAAGTATTTTAACAATGCGCCAAAACCCGTTTAGTGACGGGCGTAGACGAACATCTGGATTTGATGCGAAAGACTATATCGGCACGTATCCATTGTTAAAAGCCAACTCGCCACAAGTGGATGAGGAGATGATTGAGCACGTCCAGACCTATATCGATACCGTCTGGAGGCTTGCGGACGGGAAAATCTTACAGGTTGAGGAGCGAGTTGACTTTTCAGCCGTCATTGACGTAGAGAATTCGTTTGGTACCGCCGATGCGATTATTGTCAGCGAGGATGAGTTACAAATCCATGACCTGAAATACGGTAAAGGCGTTAAAGTCGATGCCAGGCAAAATGCGCAACTTATGCTCTATGCGCTAGGGGCGTTACATCAGTTTGACCTTATTTATGATTTTAACACGGTTCGTCTTTTTATTCATCAGCCCAGACTTAACCATCTGTCCGAATGGGCGCTATCGGTTGAGGACTTAAAAGACTTTGGGGACTTAGCCAGATTGAGGGCGCAAAAAGCCATGGAGATGGTAACCCTTGCCGAGCGCAACGGGCTTGATGCGCTACCGGATAGTGCCTTTTCACCGGGCATCAGGCAATGCCAGTTCTGCAAAGCAAAAGGCGGATTGTGTTTTGCCCAGGCGCAATTTGTCCATAATGAAGTCAAAGGCGATTTTGTCGATTTGACCCAACCGCTCGCACCACAATTAAGCGATGCGCCGAAACGTATTACGTTACTAACCCCTGGGCAAATGGCAACACTCTACCCGCATATCGATTTGATAGAGAGTTTTTGTAAAGCCCTGCGAAATCGGGTCGCTGAGGCATTACATACGGGGCAATCGGTACCGGGCTTTAAACTGGTTACCGGCAAACAGGGTAATCGCACCTGGTGTGATGAACGTGAAGCCGAAACGCTGTTAAAAGCCGCCAAACTTAAACAGGAACAAATCTACCACAAGAAAATTATTAGTCCGCCACAGGCTGAGAAACTACTTAAAAAAGACAAACCGAGTCGCTGGGCAAAACTGGAAGCACTTATTGAGCGAGCAGACGGGAAACCCGTTATCGCACCGGAATCTGACCCTCGCCCTGCCCTTGTTATTAATCCCTTAAACGACTTTGACGATGTGACCGAAGCGGCACTCGCTGATAAATCCATCTAATTAAAAGGTAACGTGATGAAAATTAAATTAAACAACGTACGTCTGGCTTTTCCTGAATTATTTGAACCTACGCAAGTCAGTGGTCAAGGAGCGTTCAAATACCGTGCCAATTTCCTTATCGCCAAAAGCCGTACTGACCTGATTGAAGAAATCAAAACGGGGATTAAGGCGGTCATTAAGGAAAAATGGGGAGCCAAAGAGGTAGAAAAAATTTATAACAGCATCTGCCACTCCAACAACCGTTTTTGCTTCCGCGATGGCGACAATAAAGAATACGATGGCTATGCCGGAAATATGTACATCACCGCCAGTAATAAAGATCGTCCGTTAGTCATTGACGTAAATCGTACACCACTCACCGCACAGGACGGTCGTCCCTACTCTGGCTGTTACGTTAACGCCACCATTGAATTTTATGCCTATGACAATAATGGTAAAGGGGTTTCAGCCTCCTTAAGAGGGGTTCAGTTTTTCCGGGATGGCGATGCCTTTAGCGGTGGAAGCGTGGCCTCCGTTGACGAGTTTGACGACCTGAGCATGGCTGAGGAAGAAGACGATATCGCCTTTTAAAACACCAGAGAAACCACTGCGGCCTGAGGTGGTTAAACATTCAGGCAATCTAATCAATTTAAGGATGTGTGAATACGGCTCTGCGCTCGTGGGACAGTCAACACTATAAATTATCTTTCAAATAGCTAATAGCGTTTGATTGCGTTTACCCGTCCGTCATGACTGTAAGCGGACACCGAGAGGCACTCGGCATACATCCTATCTCACACAAATGTATAAGACCTAATCAGGTCTTTTTTATTGCCTAAATTAAGGGTAAAAAATGAACAGCGATGAATTAAGAAAAATACTTGATGAACATAAAGTTTGGGTAGAGTCGCTTGGCGAGGATGGATCTAAGGCCGACCTGTGTAGAGCCAACCTACGTGAAGCCGACCTACGTGGAGCCGACAAAAATTGCAATCATTTAGGATTTTTTTCATTACGTGAAGCCGACCTACGTGGAGCCGACCTATATGGAGCCAACCTACGTGAAGCCAACCTATATGGAGCCGACCTGTGTAGAGCCAACCTATATGGAGCCAACCTATATGGAGCCGACCTACGTGGAGCCAACCTATATGGAGCCGACCTACGTGGAGCCGACCTACGTGGAGCCAACCTATATGGAGCCAACCTGCCAGAGTTTACATTTATGATCATCGGTGAAACCTATCCAATCACAATCACAAATGGAGAATATCTGCGTTCTGGATGTCAGCATCATTCGGTAGAGAAATGGCGGCAATTTACCAAAGAAGAAATCTCAGGGATGGACGGTAGAAAAGCACTTGAATTCTACCCTCGTTTACTTGACATTCTGGATTTTTACTTGGGTAAAGGTGAACGCCCTGACTGGTTAAACCAAACAGCGCAATAAGAAGGAGTCTGCTTATGGAGCTCGATAATCCACGCATTGTAACAGCGAAACATCCCAATATGGGCAATTTGGTTGGAGTAACTAATGGTAGTCGTCATTTGAGCGATGCAAAATACTTAAGCAGCATTGATATATGGAATGACGACGACATGGAAACAAGAACTTTCAAGGAAATTATACAGTGCTTAACAAAAGAAAATGAGCGTCTTAAAAAAGAGAATCGAAGGCTGATGAAGATATATCGTGAAATTGGCGGGCTGTGCAGGACTTGAACCTGCAACCGAAGAATTAAATCCCCTGCTATACCATTCAGCTAACAGCCCAATGATAATTATAGTGCAAGAATTAGAAGAATTTCAGTATTGCCGTTGCAGCACTAACAATCCCTAGCATAACAGCACTTAGTTTTATAAGAAGACTATTAGTTAACGCTTCGACATCTTTGCGGACTAATGCTATGTCAGAAGATAAATCTTTGCGGACTATTTCCATGTCTTTGCGGACATTGGTTATTTCAGCAGATAAATCTTTACGAACATCGGCTATTTGAGCTTCGTTCTTCTCAAAGCGAGCAGCCATGTCTTTACGGACATCTTCTAAATCTCTCTTGGTTGCTACATCAACCGCTTCGTGCGATTCACGAACAGCCAGAGATATAGCTTTTGCCTGGTCTTTAGGTAAACCAGCACCTTCAAGCGTTTCAACAAATTTTAATGTATCAAATGCAACTTGACCCATAGGGAATCCTCCTTTTTGGTAAGTATAACGGATTTCAGGTTCAATCTGCAAAATCTTTCACGTTAATACCTTCATTCGTTTCATTACGGAGAAATATTTTTATGTCAAAATTACCAAAACCGAATTAATGACTTTCAAAACCGATGATTTAGGTATTGAATTACAGGAACCCTTTATCAAGGCAAACCAGTATTCTTTGCCGTAAAAGTTGCTGAAGCTTTAGGATATGCACAGCCAGCAAAAGCATTAAATGATCATTGTAAGTCATTGATTAAACTTAATTGTGCTGAAACGGCAGAATTAAGTTTAGGATTCAGACCTAAAGGAATCATCCTTGTACCTGAAGGGGATGTTTTCCGTCTGATACTTAAAAGCAAACTTCCTTCCGCTGAACGTGTTCAGGATTGGGTCTGTGAAGACGTTTTACCAGCATTACGTCAACACGGAAGCTATAGCATTAAAAAGCATCACAAAGACGAAGGTAGCGGATTACCTGAATTTCGTAAAGCAAAGGCGATAGAAATTCAGGCTAAAGCCATACAAATTCAAATGGAAAATGTGAAGAAGATATTTGAATGGGCAACAAACCTTTCCGATAACGCCAGACAAACTATCATAGCCGGACTGATTAACCCTATTGCGGGTAGTGAAGTGATCCCCTTGCCGCTTATCACCGAAAAACATTATACAGCAACAGAGATTGGTAAAATGTTTAATGTTTCCGCAAATAAGATTGGGCGTATCGCTAATGACAATAAGATGAAAGTTAAAGCATACGGTGATACCTATCTCGATAAATCCCCTTACAGCAATAAAGAGGTTGAGTCCTTTCGCTACAACGACAACGCAATCAAGAAATTCAGGGAAATTCTTATTGCTGAACAAGAAGCAGCAAAAAGCGAACTTATTTAAATACCCATTGACGAAAGCAAAAATCATGCGCTATAGTTTATTTGCATCTGATAAATCAGGTGTCGGGATTGAGACCCCGGTAACTAA
The DNA here is from genome assembly GCF_964020125.1 of Arsenophonus endosymbiont of Crataerina pallida. NCBI lineage: Bacteria > Pseudomonadati > Pseudomonadota > Gammaproteobacteria > Enterobacterales > Morganellaceae > Arsenophonus > Arsenophonus endosymbiont of Crataerina pallida. The sequence continues at coordinate 3,324,108 of NZ_OZ026540.1, forward strand.
ACAGGCGCATAGCACGCCAGAAGCGTGTTTTTTTATGCGTCAGTCTGCCCCATATCAAGAATCAATGGTGGGCTGGATGGGGGAGCCGAAAGGCTCGCCGGGTCCTGTTTAGCCGGTAGTCTCAACCCTGTTCAGTTCACCGCCAATATGAGTTTGAGACCTCTAGGTGGTGATTATCCTTAACTAAACAGGTAATCATTACTATGACTACTTTAATTTTCCGTAATACTATTCTTGAAACTATTTCCCATAACAGAGAAATTTGGTTTACTTCTGCTGAACTTGCTAGAGCACTGGAATATACAGAAACGGATGCAGTAACAAAAATTTTCAATCGCAATAAAGATGAGTTTTCCGAATGTATGACAACGACGGTCAATTTGGGCGTCGTTAGAAAAACGGGAACGGTTAGAATGCCAGTTCGCATCTTTTCTCTAAGAGGTGCACACCTAATCGCTATGTTTGCCCGTACACATATAGCAAAAGAATTCAGAAAATGGGTGCTAGATATCCTCGATAAACAAGCCGTTAATCAAAGCCCCAACTTTACTCCTCAATACCAACCAAAAGCCGTAGAGCGTTTCACTCATTCTGATACGCGCAATTTAACACATTTAGTCTGGTGTATGACAAATGGCTTTCGGTTTGAGCGTTCGTGGAGTAATGCGGTGTGGCTGGCTTTACGTGAAGTGACGTGCACGCCATCGCCTGAGCGTTTTCAGGTGGAGCATATCCCGTTAATGGCTGACGAATGCAGACGTATTTACTACATCACAGAATCACTGCGCCAGATTATTAATGACGCTGAAAAGCAGACGATTAAGCGCATTTTACGTAAACGTGAAAATATCGATACCGTGTTAGCGGAGATCAAACAGCTTTTTGAGCAATTTCACCATCAACAAATCGGGATAATCACCGCACGCACCGATCAGTGGTACGAAGGTGAATTGACCCATTTCCTAGAACGTCACTAATTAATCTTAACGCCCCTTTTTATAGGGGCAATCTTGCATCAATTTAACTATTGAGGAATTCCTACATGCAAAATTCAACCACTGAGCAAATTATCACATTTTCCAACAGCGAGACTATCGACTCACAACAATTACTCATCATGGTTAACGAAACACGAAAAGAACACGGAGAACCCGCTATTAGAAATAACGTTTTTATCGATCGCATTAAAGATGAACTCGAAGACGAGTACTACAAAATTTTTGTAGTGCAAAAAATGAACAACACGGAATCAGAAATTATCGAAATGACGCTTAAACAGGCACTGCGCGTTGCCGCCCGTGAATCCAAAGCCGTTCGCCGCTCGCTGATTGATAAACTGGAGCAGCAAAGTAAACCTAAATCACAGGCTGAACTTAATCTCGCTTATGCAATTGCACAAGTTGAGCAAGAGCGTCGGTTAAAGAGTATCGAGCATCAGGTAGAGCAAGTCTCAGAAGAAATCGAACAAATCAAACAAGGCACTATCCCAGCCGGTTTCCAGGGCTATAGCTATCTTAAAACAAAGTACGGCTTAAGCGATGCCAAATGTCGGCAATTAGTCATGGCGTGGAAGGTGCCTTGCAAAAAAGTGCCCCATGTTGCGCCTGGCGGCCAAATTACCCAAATGTCAGTGGTTGATGAAGCGGCATTTAAAAACGCGTTGGATAACATGATGCTTGAGGCTGAGAAACGCGGCAGTCAGTGGTATCACCCTAAAATGGGGCGTTTTTCCGTAACCGCCTGATAAGGATGGATTATGCAAAATTTACTATTTTGCGATTTAGAAACCTATAGCGATATTCCGATTAATTGTGGCACGCATCGCTATGCTGAAAATGCAGAAATTTTACTTTTTGCTTATGCTTACAATCATCACCCCGTAAAGGTCTGGGATGTGACGCAAGATAAAACGATGCCGACAGATTTGAAAGCGTATCTTAATGACACAGAAATTTTAACTGTCTGGCACAACGGCGGCATGTTTGATACGGTAATTTTAAAACAGGTGTTAAATATTGACTTACCGTTATCCCGCGTTCACGACACATTAGTACAAGCACTGACACATGGCTTACCCGGTGCGCTCGGTTCGCTTTGCGATATCTTCAACGTCAATAGCGATAACGCCAAAGATAAAGAAGGTAAAGCGCTCATACAGCTATTTTGCAAACCGCGTCCTAAAAATAGCAAAATACAACGCGCCACGGCGTTAACTCACGCAGAGGAATGGCAACGTTTTAAGCAATACGCAGGTTCTGATATTTTAGCCATGCGCGAGATTTATCAACATTTACCGGGTTGGAATATGAGTGTGGACGAAACCCAATTATGGCAGTTAGACCAAAAGATTAATCGCCGTGGGATGTGCATGGATGTTGAACTGGCGAAAAGCGCCTTGACTGCCGTTGAAAACGAGCAAAAACGGTTATCAACCGTCACCCAGCAATTAACAGATAATGCCGTGCAAAACGCAACACAACGCGATGCACTGTTACAGCATATCGTTTCGGCATTTGGCATCACGTTACCGGATATGCAAGCCAGCACGCTACAGCGCCGCGTTAATGACCCTGATATTCCACCGGCTTTACGCGAACTGCTGTCAGTCCGTTTGCAATCGTGTACAACCAGCACCAGTAAATATAAGGCGCTGTTAAAATCGGTAAGCGCAGATGGACGACTTCGAGGAACCAAGCAATTTTGTGGTGCCTCACGCACCGGACGATGGGCGGGACGTATTTTTCAGCCGGATAATCTCCCCAGACCCACGCTTGACCAAAAGACGATTGATAACGGCATTGACGCATTAAAAGCCGGTTGCGCCGAGCTGATTTGTGATGACATTATGCAACTGACCAGTTCTGCGCTTAGAGGGTGTATTATCGCGCCACCCGGTAAAAAACTGGTTATCTCGGATTTGTCGAATATCGAAGGCCGCATGCTGGCATGGCTGGCAGGGGAAAACTGGAAAGTCAATGCTTTTAGCGAGTTTGATAACGGCAAAGGCGATGACCTCTATAAACTCGCCTATGCGCGCGCATTTAATCTTTTACCTGAGAACGTCACTAAAGCTCAACGACAAATCGGTAAGGTGATGGAACTCGGCTTAGGCTATGGCGGTGGGGTTGCGGCATTTTTGACATTTGCCCTCGCCTACGGTCTGGATTTAGATGAACTGGCGGAAGCCGCATTACCTAACATACCGCCTAACGTTAAGCGAGAGGCGATGCGCTGGTATCAAAAATCCGTTGAAACGGAGAAGACTTATGGCCTCAGCGAAAAAGTCTTTGTTACCTGCGATTCCCTTAAGCGCATGTGGCGCAATGCCCATCCACAAACCGTATCATTCTGGTACGACATTGAAGACACTGTAAAACAAGCCATTCAGTCACCGGGGATAGTGTTTAAGTGCCGTAAACTTAGCCTTCGTCGCGATAAAGGCTGGCTCAGAATTTGTCTACCATCAGGTCGTAGTCTTTGCTACCCTTCTGCGCGAATAGAGAATGGACAAATTAGCTATATGGGCACCAATCCCTACAGCCGAAAATGGGAACGGTTAAAAACCTACGGCGGTAAAATTACTGAAAATATCTGTCAGGCCGCCGCACGCGATGTCTTGGCCTATAGCATGCCACGCATTGAAAAGGCGGGTTATGCGATTGTCTTAACCGTCCATGATGAAATTATCAGCGAAGCGCCGGATACTCCTCAATTTTCCGCCGAGGGGTTAAGTAAGCTGTTAAGTCTTAATCCGGATTGGGCTTTTAATTTACCGCTTAGTGCAGCGGGGTTTGAGACTTATCGTTATCGCAAGGAATAAATAACACACACAGGATAAAATAAACATCATGGCCTTTATGAAAAACGACAGCCCACTTTATTTCAAGGCAGCACAGGATGCGGTACACCTTGAACAGTCAGGCCAATACCATGAAGCGGCGCGCGCATGGTCACAGGCAAACCGACTGGCGCGCAATCGCAATAATCGTATCTGGAGTGAACACCGCGGCGATTTTTGCCTGATGCAAATCAAACGGGAACATATTAAAAGGATGTATCCATGCGGTTAATCAGGGAAGAGAGCATTGAAAAACATTTGGTGCGTGAGGTGCGAAAAATCGGCGGCATTGCCTATAAATTTGTTTCACCCGGGCGACGAGGCGTACCTGACCGATTAGTTGCACTCCCCAATGGCAAGATTATTTTTGTGGAATGTAAAGCACCGGGCGAAAAACCCACCCCTTACCAATTACGCGAACACGCACGGCTTTTTGCCTTAGGCCATCAGGTCATCGTACTGGACAGTCAGGATTTAAGCAGCATTTTACCTGCTTTTGGTTGATAACCTTAAAAACAATTTATTTCTTGTAGAATCCACATATTTTTATTATTTTTTAGTTAATTATTTTTGCATAAGGAGAGCAGTTACACATGCAGCTTAATTTCAGTTCGTTAGATTCTTTTGATCATGTCATATCTCCTTTTGAAGAAATGGCAGCTTATGAAGCTTTGTGGTCTGAAAATGGAGCTACATTCAGGTCTATTGCAGACAGATTTAGAAAATATCCTGATACCATTCCATCAAGAATGGTTACTGAGAATGTAAGAAAAGAATTTAAGGAGATCTTAAAAGATATTTTTGACCGATTTCAGGTTAAGCATTTTGGAATTAGAATACATGGAGCTAATGAATATCCCGAGAAATTAAGGGATGCTAAACATCCGATAGAAGTTTTTTATTATCAGGGATGGTGGGATCTAATAAATACTCGCAACGTTGCAGTTGTTGGCTCTCGTAGGGTATCTGAAGAAGGTAAGAAAAGAACAAGAAAGCTTGTTAAATGCCTTATAGAAGATAATTTTACCATAGTTTCCGGTCTTGCTGAAGGTGTTGATACTGAGGCTCATAGAACAGCATTGGATGCTGGAGGGAATACTATAGCAGTTATTGGCACGCCGTTATCACATTTTTATCCAAAACAGAATATTGAGTTACAACAACGGATTAGAGAAAATTATTTATTGATCAGTCAGGTACCGTTCAAACGTTATCTAGATCAAGATTATCGTACTAATAGATTATTTTTTCCTGAGCGCAATGCTACTATGTCTGCTTTATCGGAAGCGACAATTATTGTAGAAGCATCCGATACGTCAGGAACTTTGACTCAAGCCAGAGCAGCTTTGGATCAGGGTAGAAAATTATTTATACTGGATAGCTGTTTCCAAAATAGTACAATATCTTGGCCTGCAAAATATGAAGCTCGTGGTGCAATTAGAGTTAAGAACTACCAAGATATTAAGGATAATCTGTGACATTTCTATTACAAAAGATAGATGAGCTTACTCTTGGTCATCATTTTCATTTAACTGAAGATGATATCTGTCTTTATTTTGGAGAGTATACAGCGGAAAAAGGATTTGCTTTCAGTAATACTAACAATTTGATTCTTAATTTAAAAAAGGATGTTTTAAAAAAAGATAAACCTGAATATAAATACAAGAAAAGAGCGATTAAACAAATAGCTTCTTTTTTATCTGAATATCGTGATTATTTACTTAAATGTACAGTTGTACCTGTCCCACCATCTAGATGTAAATTAGACCCCAAATATGATGATAGATTAATTAACATCCTTGATGAATGTAAAAAAATAAATTCCACTGTTGACTTTAGAGAGCTAATAACACAAAGAGAAACGTTAATAGCATCACATAATTCTTCAAATAGACCATCTTGTGAAGAATTAGCAAATAATTATGAATTCCATGGCTCTTTAGCCAATAATATTAGATCTACTATAATTATTTTTGATGATGTTTTAACCGCTGGTAGTCACTATAAGGCGATGAAAACCGTTATTAAGCAACATATTCCAGATGTTCAAATAATAGGGCTTTTTATCGCAAGAACGATTAGAAATATTATTGATGATTTTGATGTTATAGATTTTTAATCAAATTTTATATTCAACGCCGATTTTCCCCCAGCAGTTTTTGTGTATCGATACCGTGTTAGCGGAAATAAAACAGCTTTTTGAACACTTCCACCATCAACAAATCGGGATAATCACCGCGCGCACTGACCATTGGTACGAAGGTGAACTCACCCACTTCCTAGAACGTCATTAATTAATCTTAACGCCCCTTGCTAAGGGGCAATCTTTCATCAATTTCATTATTGAGGAATACCTTTATGTCAAATTTAATCAACATCGAAACAAAAAACATCAATGGCGGATTAATCCAAACGGTTAATGCTCGTGATTTACATGCGTTTTTGGAAAGTAAGCAGGAGTTTGCTAATTGGATAAAAGATCGCATTCAACAATATGGTTTTATTGAACATCAGGACTTTTTGATAAATTTATCAAAAACCCCAAATGGAGGCCGTCCAGCAAAGGAATATCATATTTCCCTCGACATGGCGAAAGAGCTATCAATGGTTGAGCGCAATGAAAAAGGGAAACAGGCCAGACAGTACTTTATTGAATGTGAGAGACGAATTTTACAACCTCAAACATTACTACCAACGGCAAAAGAACTGGCGCTCATGGTTGTTCGTGCCGAGGAAGAGAAAGAAAAGTTATTACTGGAAAATAAAAACCTATCAACCGAAAACGATTGTCTTAAAAATCTATTCAAAGAAGGCATGACCCCTACCCAATTTAGCAAAATGCTTAACGGCGTGAATAGTCAACAGATAAATCATTATCTTGCTGAGATTAAGTGGCTCTATAACGACAGTAAGTCCGGCAACAATTTACGCTGGCGTGTTGCCGCTACCGCTCGGGATAAATATTTAACCGAAAAACAAAACGAAATAAGCCCCCATGGTGCAAATAGCTTTATTAGCTATCGCCCTGTTTTGCTCAGAAAAGGCGCACAGCGACTTTATGACCAGTATTTGGCTGACAAATTCCCCTGAAAAAGAACTGGAACGGATTACATACCCATGACAAAACTATCCAGATTGTCGCCTGAACAAAAGACAATCGCAAAAACCTTCACCCCTCGCCCTTACCAAAATCTCATTATCAATCACCTGCTCGATATTAAACGCTCAAATGTCTGGGCGGGGATGGGAATGGGTAAAACAGCAGCAACCCTGACGGCATTAGAAAATCTCTATTTATCAGGCAGTGAAACCAAACCCACACTGGTATTAGCCCCTTTACGGGTAGCCCAATCCACTTTGCCTGACGAAGCGCTTAAATGGGGCCACCTGCGTAATATTGAAGTGCAGCCCATTATTGGCACTGCAAAAACGCGGATGACAGCTCTCAAAAATACCCATGCCAGCGTATTTACGGTCAATTATGACAATCTCGTCTGGCTGGTTGAAACACTAGGTGACAGCTGGCCTTTCGGCACGATTATCGCTGACGAGAGCACCCGGTTAAAATCATTCCGGCTACGCAAAGGCGGTAAACGCACCGCTGCACTCGCCAAAATCGCCCATAAATCGGTTCATCGATGGGTAAATCTGACCGGTACGCCTTCACCGAATGGCCTGATGGACTTATGGGGGCAAACCTGGTTTGTTGACCAGGGCGAACGGCTAGGCAGAACCCATAATGCGTTTACGTCTCGCTGGTTTAACCGTATCCAGTTCCCCGGGCAACAGTGGAGCAGGTTTGAGCCTTTAGGGTTTGCTCATCAACAAATTCAGTTAGCACTCAGCGATGTCACGCTATCCCTTAATGCCGCTGATTGGTTTGATATCGACGAACCCGTACACAACGTTATTAACGTTGAACTACCCGCGAAAGCGCGAGCACACTATCAGGCCATGGAAAAAGAACTGTTTCTTGAATTGGGCGAGAGTGCGATTGAAGCGTTAAATGCCGCGGCCAAAACAATAAAATGTTTGCAAATTGCCAGTGGTGCTATTTATAGCGATGACAATCGCAACTGGACAGCGATACACGATGTCAAAATCCAGGCACTGGAGAGTATTGTTAATGAATCAGGAGGGACGCCAGTACTGGTCGCTTACCATTGGAAACATGACCTTGAAAGATTAGTAAAAGCGTTTCCAAAAGGCAAAATGTTAGACGCTAACCCACAAACCCTTACCAACTGGAATAGTGGCAAAATCCCGTTGCTTTTTGCCCACCCCGCAAGCTGTGGACACGGCTTAAATTTACAGGACGGCGGTAACATTCTGGTCTTTTTCTCCCATTGGTGGGACTTGGAGCAGTACCAGCAAATTATCGAGCGTATCGGCCCCACGCGTCAAGCGCAAGCCGGACATAATCGCCCTGTCTTTATTCATCATATCGTCGCTAAAGATACACTCGATGAAGTGGTGATGGCGCGCCGTAATTCAAAACGGGCAATACAGGATTTATTACTGGAAGCGATGAAGATAAAGTAAAAAAGACCAGCGCAAGGCTGGCCAACACCAGGTAAAAAAATTGTGAATAGCAAACACACAACCAAATAACTATGCCAAAGTATATCAAGACTGTATATATAAACAGACTTAACCTTAAATTTACAAAAATTTATATTTTAATATCAAATAGTTATCATTAACATTACCATTCTCATTAACAACGGAGAGCCCACCATGTGGATTTTAATCCTAGGCATGTATGCCAGCCCTTATGCATCGAGTAACTTTGCAAGTGTTCATACTCAGGAATTTGACACTGAGAACATGTGCCAATTCGCCGCTAAACAGTTTGAGAGGGAATTTGAAACTTTCAAGGATATCAACGCCAAAGCGATTTGCGTTAAGAAATAAGCTAATTTTACAAAGGCCAAACCATGAAACTTAACATCATCAAATTATTAATCACGACATTATTGTTTATCAGTGCAGCGTTCGCCTTCGAACTGATAGTTGGACATCTTGCGCACGCCGATACCGTCATTGACCCACAAATCAGGTTTAAACGTGGCGAATTAGGCAATATCCATTTAGGCGGGCAAGAGCTACTGGTTATCGGCATTATGATAGTGCCAGCACTCTTTGTCTATTTAGGGGTATTCCTCGACACATTGAAGAAATAGCATAGAGCGAATAAGCATTATCCCACCTGAATTTACCCCACTCAAATTACCCATACCGAAAGGTAAGCGTTTAACAGTAATAAAGGAGAATATCCTATGAATGAATCCCCTTTTGTCAAAACCAGTGAACTGGCAAAAAGGTACAAAGTGTCAACTCACACTATCAGACTATGGGCGGGTAACGGATACCAACGGCGGGAAGGTTTTCCACGCCCTCGGTTTAGATCTGATGAGCTTAATTTTGCCCGGCAGGATATTCTGGATTGGGAGATGGGTAAACGATTTGATTAACTTTATTCCACCAGCGATCATAAGCCTCTCGCTGTTCCTCTAGGTAGGTATGCTTGTCGTATACCTGCCAAATCCCCGGTAGTTTATGCCCTAACATGATCTCAGCAACATGGGGCTGGGTTAATTCCGCAACCCCCGTACGCATGGTTTTACGCAAATCGTGAATTGACCAGTGAGTATAGTTCTCAAATCTGCGAGCCATTTTTTTGTTGAGATTGCTAATAAAACTAATATGCCCACTGACACACAAAGGTTTCCCTTCTGAGACGGTAAATAAATAATCACTGCCATAATTCAATTTTTTAGCAGTTCTGATCAATTCCTCTGCCGCGGGGATAATAGGCCGGATAATGGGCTTTTTGCTTTTACACCCTGTTTTATGATTCTCTGGTGGCACTGTCCATATTCCTTTAGTAAAATCGAAATCAGCCATTTTTGCTTTTAGCAATTCACCTATCCGGCAACCAAACAATAACGCTAGGTTGATTATCAGGGCATTTCTAGGGTTATAGTCTGGCGCATCAATTAACGCAAATAATACCCTGAGCTCGTTGCTACTCAACACTCTCTCGCCTTGTTGCGTTTTTACCCCTAAATCCTGTGAGGTAACATCGATAAGTGGATTTAAAGAAATAATCCCCCTGCGAATTCCCCACCGATGGGCAGTTTTGGTATAACGTAAAATCCGTGCTCCTATCGCCGGTTTCGCTTTCACCACCTCTTCAATTAGCGATAGCCAGACATGCAAGTGCGTTTCGTTGTGGGGTAAATTGCCGATCTTGGGGAAAACATAAATTTCAAATGACCGTAATATCTCACCGGCTTTAACCTGTGAATTTTTAAGCGATTTCTCCCACCAGTCACGAATAACGGATTCAACCGTTCGCGCTTCAACTGATTTTTGTTTACGAGTGCGTTTGACCACTTTCGGGTTTCTGTGCTGCTCTAGTTCACCACGGTAAAAAAGCGCACTATCACGCGCATCTTTTAAACTAATTGCCGGATAGGTTCCAATGTCTATCCGATCACCTTTCCCCTGCCAACGATAGCGATATTGAAAAATGACTTTACCTTTTGGAGTCACGCGAACTGATAAACCCTCTCTGTCTGATTTAGTCATCATTTTAGCTTGTGGCTTACCATTTACCGCTCTTAACCAAGAATCACTTACCGCCATATTTTTTTCTCCTTACGTCTTTTTTATATAATATTTCATGTACACCAATATGTACATAAATTTGATGACACAAGGAATATAATAGGTGACTGAAAACAGTCATTCTATACTGAGATAAAAAATAAAAACATTATAAAACAAAGTATTAATTTTAATTTATCGACTGTCAGTGGCTGTTGACGACTGTTATTGAAGATTGTCTATTATTTCCATCCGTAATAAAGTTCAAAAACCTATCAATGCGCCGCTTGCTAAAACATGATGTTATAGTTACGACTTAATATAACGTTTAGCCTCAAATACATCAGGGAGTTGATTTAATTTCGCTAAAATACGACCTAAAACAGGTAAATGATTGATTTCAATATTTAAATCGGTAGTCGCCAATTGTTGTTTAACATCACTACGACTACTAACACTTAAAACATTTACTTTTTCATTAGCAAGAATAGTCGTAATATCTCTTAATAACCCACTACGATCATTAGCAATAATTCTCAATCCTAATGAATAACCACTAGCGTAGTTTTCACCCCAAATAGCATCGACAATTCTTTCTGGTGCATGCAATTGTAGCTCGATCAGTTGCTCACAATCGATACAATGGATCGAAATACCTCGACCTTTAGTAATAAAACCAACAATATCATCACCAGGAATTGGCTGACAGCAACGAGCAATGTGGTGCATCAAGTTGCCAACCCCTTCTACCACAATTCTACCGCTATCTTTCACTGGCAAGCGGATAGAGGATATTTTAGCTTCCAGTGTTTTTAACGCGGCGCGGTCTGCTTCTTCGGCAGTGGTTTGGCTAAACTTATTCTGTAAAAAATTTACTAGTTGATTAATACGAATATCACCAACACCAATACCTGCCAGCACTTCATCCAATGAGTTAACGTTGTAGCGGGTTAATAACAACTTTTCCGCCTCTTTTATACTTATCGCCAGTTGATTAAGTTCGTTATCTAATATTTGTCGCCCTGCCTGGATATTCTTATCACGATCCTGCTTACGAAGCCAATTGTGGATCTTAGCGCGACCGCGGTTTGTCGTAACATAGCCTAAATTTGGATTGAGCCAGTCACGGCTAGGATTGGGATATTTTTGCGTAATAATTTCAATTTGATCTCCCATCTGTAAGTGATAACTAAAAGGAACAATCCGGCCGCTGATCTTAGCGCCAATACAGCGATGACCGACATCACTATGAATATGGTAGGCAAAATCAAGTGGGGTTGAGCCAGCAGGCAAATCAATGACATCACCTTTAGGTGTAAAACATACACGCGATCATCAAAAACTTGGCTACGAACCTCATCAAGCATTTCCCCTGAATCAGCCATCTCTTCCTGCCAGGCTATCAATTTTCTTAACCAAACAATACGATTTTCATAGCTACTGCCTTTGCCTGTTATTACCGCACCTTCTTTATATTTCCAATGGGCGGCAATACCTAATTCAGCATTTTCGTGCATTTGGCTGGTCCGGATTTGTACTTCAATCGCTTTACCATTTGGCCCTAACACCACAGTATGAATGGATTGATAGCCATTCGGTTTAGGGTTAGCAACATAATCATCAAATTCATCAGGTAAATGGCGAAAATGAGTGTGCACAATACCTAATGCAGCGTAACAATCCTGTAAACGTTCAACGATAATACGCACAGCGCGCACATCAAACAGTTCATCAAAGGCCAGGTATTTTTTTTGCATCTTCCGCCAGATGCTATATATATGTTTCGGGCGGCCATAAATTTCTGCGGTAATACTTTCCTGTAGCATAAAATGTCGCAGTGACGAAACAAAATCATCAATATAGCGTTCACGATCGATACGACGTTCATGGAGTAATTCAGCAATCTTTTTATATTCATCCGGGTGTAAATAATGAAAACAGAAATCTTCTAGCTCCCATTTCAATTGCCCAATGCCTAAACGGTTGGCCAAAGGCGCATATATATTTAAGCACTCTTTTGCTGCTAAGACTCTTTCTTCTTCAGAGCGTTCCCTTACCTCGCGTAAATGGGCAATACGTTCTGCGATCTTAATCACCACGCAACGAAAATCTTCCACCATAGCGAGCAACATCCGACGAATATTATCCACCTGAGTAGAACTTTTTTCGCCTAATTTGCTAGCATTCAATTGGCGAATGGCGTCCATCTCCATCACACCTTTAACCAATCCGTGAATCGATTTACCAAATTCAATATTAATAATTTCCTCAGTGACAATTTTGGCATCAACTAAAGGAAACAGTATTGCCGCACGCAGACTATCGAGATCCATGCTTAATGTTGACAGGATTTCTCCCATCTCGATGCCACGCCATAGCAGTAATTGACGATGTTCATGTTGCTGAACTTTGCTATAGCAGTAATGCCAAAGTTCAATTAACTTTTGTTCTGAGTCATTGTTGGTAAGTTTGAGACTGGCAACCCACTTATCAACGGCAAATTCTCCTGCAGATGTCAAATGAGCGCTTCTAATTGCAACCATAATCTTTCCTTGCCTATTTGCTTAAATCGCGACAAAAAAGTGCCATAGACTCTAGATGACTAGTATGCGGGAACATATCTAACATCCTGACACTCATAAGTTGATAACCGGCTGTAAGTAATTGTTGACTATCTTTTACTAATGTCGTTGGGTTACAGGAGATATAGACCACCCGTTCTGGTTTAAATTTGATAATATGTGGCATTACGCCCATAATTGATTTAAACTAGCGTTAAACCGTCCTTGCGCCACCAATTCAGCGACGCCTTCAACACCAACAACAGCATTAACATGACGTGCAATAGGTAAGGTAAAATTACTCATGCCACAAAATAGATCCAAAACCCTATCTTGCGGCTCAAGCGCTAACCAATCCAACGCTTGAGCAACCATTTTTTTATTAATTTCAGGATTTACTTGAATAAAATTTTGAGGATCAAATGTCAATTTCACATTCTCAATAGAATAATAAGGCTCACTATCATTACTTGCCAAACTAACAAGTTTAAGCCGATTGGCACTATTATCAACCAAATAAACATTGAGATTATAGCGCCTGGCAAAAGCAGTTAATAATATTTTATCATTAGTAGTTAACGGCTTAAGATGACGCAAAATAACACTCACGCCGTTATCTGCATCAACAAGCTCAACATGACCTAAATGTTTAACTGCTGCCAATTTGTTTAAACAGTCAGCAACAGGAAGTAATAATTTTTCTAGTTCTGGCTGTAACACAGGACACATTTTCAGTTCCACTAACACATTTGATTGGCTCTGACGAAAACCCATGCGTAAACGACGCTCTGCATGCTGGTATTGAAGACCAAACCGCGCTCTACGGCGATATCCATACTCACTACCGGTAATAACTGGCAATGATTTTACCGCACTGCCCGTTTCACGTTGAAATAAATATTCTAACCTACTGATTTTCGCAGCACGTTGAAGAGCCGGCGTCACATGTTGTTGTTGACAACCACCACAGATGCCAAAATGACGACAAAAAGGCGCCACCCGATCAAGACTATCAGTCAATCGTTTGCTCACTTTTGCCTTGGCAAATTGCCTTTTCTCTTCTGTAAATTGAATTTGTACTTGCTCACCAGGAAGTAAATCAGTAATAAAAATTATTTTTCCTTGATAATGCGCAACACCTTGACCCTTAACATCAAGACTTTCAGCTATTACTGTCAAATTATCGGATTTAACTTTACGCTGCTTTGAAGAATAAAATTGTACCATATCATTAAAGGTATAAAATTTTGTTAGTCTATTAATAAAGAAACTGTCATCTCATATATTATCGGAAAATTAAGTTCACTTTATTCATTTTCTCAATGAGGATGAAGAATAGTATCACATCTCGAAGCAATTGAAGTAGATTATCCACCATTAAATTGTTAATTATTTGTAATTTAAAGAAATAAAGCAATAGATTTATTTATTTTTGTAAAAAATAAAAATAAAAAACAATGAAATAAATTCTCAAAAATCAAATAAACCAATATAATATTGCTAAATAATGTTATAAATTTATAACATAATGAAGTTTATTAAAATTTCAATTTCTGAATTATGTTATAACTAAATTGTTATCTAATTTCTAATAACAAATGTTATTAAAATCACTTTAATTATATAAATAGAATAATTTAGATTACAATGGTTTTTAAATTCAAAATATTTTTCACTTATCAGACCTTAACTCGATATTTAATTAATATGTTTATTCTAAAGCATTACTTAAAATATTTTCCAATCTATATATTTAAGCAATGCATATTTTCGTTATTTAATTTAATAACATAACATTTTTTAATTTTTCACTGTAAATTTTCGATATTCCTGATAAGCATAATGATCCGTCATACCGCTAATATAGTCTTGTATAAGACGCGCTCGATAATAAAATTCTAATATATCTTTTTCTGTCTCATCAGTAGTGCAAATTCTTTCAATGGCTTCACCATAAGCTAAACGATGTTTAGTTGATAATTTATGCAATAGACATGTTTCAATGAAATACTTCTTGTGATACTTATCTTGATAAAGCTGGGTAAAATCAGCACGTGGCATTAATAATAATGGGCGATAAAAGTTTAGTAAACCACTAATTATTCGATAACCCTGTAATTCTAATTGTTCAACTTCCGGGTGCATAAATACATGTTTATAGGCAACGCCTTTCAATACCTCCAAGAGATGATGTTCATCACTTTTATCTTCTAACAAGGCACTATTAAAACTTCCGGCATAAATTTCAGCTAAATGTTTAATAAAACGATGAGCACTATACGACGCCAATTTACTAATAATATTAACTCTAAGATACATAAAAAATTGATCTTGCTTGCTACGTCTTGTTTCATTGTGATTAATACTTTTGTAAGCTTTTTCTACTGTCTGTTCAAATAAATCACCTTTTGCTTTTTTACCTGTTTCCAACCAACCTTGCCGTAAATATTCCAACAGCTTATCAACACTGAAAATACCTTTTTCTACCGCATCATCCAAATCGGCACTGCAATAAGAGATATCATCTGCCGCTTCCATAATGTAGGAAAGCGGGAAACGACAATATGGCTTCATATCCAATCGACGATACAACTCTTTGATAAAACTATCTTCTGACCAATAATAGCCCGGTTTTTTAGTTAAATAATCAAAATCTTTAGGGATTTTATCCAGTTGATAAGCACCTTTAGTATATTTTAAGATTGAGCCAATTTGAGCATAAGTCAGGTTCAATTTTAATAATTGATGGATCATTCTAAGTCCCTGAGCATTACCTTCAAATTGACAAAGATCTATACGTAATTGGCGACGAAGTAAATCCTTGTTAGATTCATTTGTTAGTTGTAGAAAATTAATTTGGCATTGATCTATAGCCTTTGATTTAGTAGAAACAAATTCAGCGTCAAGTAATGTTGAAAACCAGCTCTTAATGGCGGCTTCACCAAAATGACCAAAAGGTGGGTTGCCAATATCATGCATTAAACATGCCATTTCAATCAAACTTTCAAACGCATCAAGGCGCTCAGAGAGACCATAAGTTGCCAGCAATTTCTTTTTTTCAATTGGCTTATCACAGTCTTTGCAATAAAACGGCCAATTTGCTGCACTTCTAACGAATGCGTCAGACGACTTCGAACCGCCGCATTTTGTTCTAAAGGAAAGACTTGAGTCTTCTGTTGTAATCGGCGTATTGCGGCAGAATTAATAATGCGCCCTCGATCACTTTCAAATTGACGATTAACTTGTTCCTCATTCTTTGCATCAACATTGTAATCACTATATTTACGAAGAAAATTGAGCTTTTGCCTAAAATCAATCTTGGACATTTCCCCTCCCGATGATGAAATATCCCCAGCTAATGGATCACAGTTAACTTTTTTTCTCTTTTCAATGTTACAATGGCACGGATCTGACAACATGTCTAATTAATCAACTATGAGTATGACACAATGAAAGTTGCAATAATAGGTGCAATGGAGCAAGAGGTGGCATTATTGCGCGAGCAAATCAATGCTCAGTTGACATTATCACGGGCTGGCTGCGAAATTTACTGCGGAAAATTTGATGATCTTGATATCGCATTATTAAAATCAGGCATTGGTAAAGTTTCTGCGGCAATGGGAACAACATTATTAATAGAACATTTTGCCCCTGAATTTATTATTAACACTGGCTCCGCCGGTGGGTTATTACCTGCTTTAGAGGTTGGTGATATCGTGGTTTCAACTGAAGTTTGCTATCATGATGTCAATATTACCGCCTTTGGTTACCAACCAGGCCAAATGGCACAATGTCCGGCCACATTTAAAGCGGATAAAAAATTACAAGAACTGGCCGAAAAGTGTATTGAAAAATTAGATTTACATGCTGTTCGCGGTTTTATTTGTAGTGGTGATAGCTTTATTAATGGCGCGAAAGAGCTAACCTATATTCGCCAAACTTTTCCTACTGCCATCGCTGTTGAAATGGAAAGCGCCGCAATTGGTCATGTATGTTATCAATTTGATATCCCATTCGTTGTTGTGCGTGCAATTTCTGATGTCGCTGATAAAGAGTCCCATCTCTCTTTTGAGGAATTTTTGCCTGTCGCGGCTCGTCAGTCAAGCCTATTGGTGCAAACTATGCTGGCTAATTTAGCTAACTCAAGCCAAAGCCGTAAATGAGCTATTAACAACCACTTCGGCTAGATCCCCATACTAAGGGTTATTAATTACCCTTAGTAAGTTAAGCGATTAAATACTAAATGAAGAACCGCAACCACAAGTTGTTTTCGCATTTGGATTGGTTACCACAAACCGTGACCCTTCTAATCCTTCAATATAATCAACACAACCGCCAACCAGATACTGTAAACTCATAGGATCAACGATTAGTTCGACGCCTTGCTTTTCAATCGTTAAATCACCTTCATTCATTTTATCATCAAAGGTGAAACCATATTGAAAACCACTACAGCCTCCACCAGTAATATAGACGCGCAAACGCAAATTGGGATTTTCTTCATCCGCAATCAACGCTTTAACTTTATTCGCTGCAGCATCAGTAAACTGTATAGGCAGTGCAGTATCATTACTCATTTCTAACTCCAGGCCGACATGCCAATCAATAGACGCAGGAAGCATCAATACTTCACTGGACAAGGGATGATTATCTAACAGCCGGCCAATTGGTTCAAGATCCAGCCGAAATTAACTGATTTAAAAAAATTCTCGCTACATTTGCTATTTGGTTTACTGCCAATATTGCTTTAAGATATGCGCAAAATTTCTGCTGGACCAATACTTGGAGTTATTTAATGAGTCAATCTGAAACACTTTACCTAAAAGCCAAAAAATTTATTCCTGGCGGTGTCAATTCACCGGTTCGGGCGTTTAATGGTGTTGGCGGCTATCCATTATTTATTCAGCGAGCTGACGGTGCTTATATTTATGATGTTGATGGCAAAGCTTATATCGATTACGTTGGTTCTTGGGGGCCGATGATTTTAGGTCATAATCACCCCACAATTAAGCAAGCGGTCATCCAAGCGGCAGAAAATGGCCTGAGTTTTGGTGCCCCGACCACCATTGAAGTAACAATGGCAGAAATAATTAGTCAACTTATTCCATCCATCGAAATGGTTCGTATGGTAAATTCAGGCACAGAAGCCACAATGAGTGCCATACGGCTTGCTCGCGGTTATACAGGGCGTGACAAGATTATTAAATTTGAAGGCTGCTACCATGGACATGCCGACTGCCTATTAGTTAAAGCAGGCTCAGGCGCTTTAACCTTTGGTCAACCTAATTCTCCTGGCGTTCACGCTGATGTTGCCAAACATACTCTTACCTGTACATTTAATGATTTAGATTCAGTTCGGCATACTTTTGCCCAATATCCGCAAGAAATCGCGGCTATTATTGTAGAGCCAGTAGCGGGCAATATGAATTGTATTCTACCCGAGGCTGAATTCCTGCCTGGACTACGTATATTATGCGATCAATTTGGCGCGTTATTAATTATCGACGAAGTGATGACCGGCTTTCGGGTTGCCTTAGGTGGCGCACAAGCACATTATCAAGTTAAACCTGATTTGACCTGTTTAGGTAAAATAATCGGCGGTGGTATGCCTGTTGGCGCATTCGGTGGCCGCCGCGAATTGATGGAAAAACTCGCTCCAATAGGGCCAATTTATCAAGCCGGTACCTTATCAGGCAACCCATTAGCGATGGCAGCAGGCCTTGCTTGCCTAACAGAAGTTGCTAAACCCAATACCCATAAACGCTTAGCAGAACTGACGAAAAAACTTGTTACAGGCTTACAAGAAAAAGCGCAACAAGCTGCTATTCCGTTGGTTGTTAATCATGTTGGCGGAATGTTTGGTCTATTTTTTACAGCAGCACCACAAGTTAACTGCTATCAGGATGTCATGCAATGTGATATTGAGAAATTTAAGCAATTCTTCCATTTCATGTTAGACGAAGGCGTTTATTTGGCACCTTCTGCCTTTGAGGCGGGTTTCATGTCCATTGCGCATAGTGATGAAGATATTGATCGCACAATTAAAGCAGCAGAAAATGCTTTTAATAAGATGAACTGATCATTTATTAAGCCATAAAAAAACCGGCGCTAATTTTTTACCATAGCGCCGGTTTACTAGATTTTTATTACTGTCCAAACATCTCTTTCACCCAAGCAGGTGCATCATTACTTTTGCTCTGCTGTTCATTTAAGTTCAGGTTTGGCTTCAATACTTGTACCCCTTGCTGACATAATGCTTGGGGATCCTCTGTCCATACTGGCAAAATACGATCTCCACCACCTGCGCAGTTAAAACTGCCATCGATATTCACTCGCATCTCCATAATTCCATCGGGAGAGCGATTATCCAATGCCAATGGAGTCTGATTTTCTAAATAACGACGATATAGATGTAATGCACCACTTGCACCAGTAAGATTTGTCGGACCATTATTATCACGACCAGCCCAAGCAATTGCCACTTCCTTACCATCGATACCAGCAAACCAACTATCGCGTAGATCATTTGTTGTTCCGGTCTTACCGGCTAAGTGATATTGAGCAAATTTATTCATTAATGAACGAGATGTTCCACGCTCAACCACTTGTTGCATACCATAAAGTGTTAGATAAGCTGCCTGCGGAGATACTGCCCGCTCTGCAGATGGATAACTTTGATAAAGTTCATTGCCATCACCATCAATCACGGAGCGTAATGCCGATAATGCCGCTCGATTGCCGCCACCACTAATGGTTTGAAACATTTGCGCCGTTTCCATTGGCGTTAAGTTCAAGGCACCTAATAACATTGCCGGCACTTTTTCTATCGCATCACTTGGCACACCAAGACTTACTAATACTTTACTAACCTGATCCAAGCCAACACTCAAGCCAACATTCACCGTCGGAATATTCAGCGAGCTGGCCAAAGCATCAATCAACATGACCTGTCCCCGAAAACGGCGATCATAATTTCTCGGTTCCCATATTTGATTATCAAATTTGACGCTAATCGGCTCGTCAGGTACCCAAGTATTTAAACGAAAACGGTCTGGTTCACTCAATGCGGTAAGATAAGTTGACGGCTTAGCCAGTGAACCAATTGAGCGGCGAGCATTTAACGCTCGGTTAAAACCAGAATATTGTGGTTGTGAGCCACCGACCATAGCGCGAACTTCGCCATTAATACGATCAACCACCACCATCGCGCCTTCCAGATCAGGCAACTTACGTGTTTTACGTAAATCTGCTATCCCCTGTTCGACGGCATTTTCAGCTGCTGGCTGCGAGACTGGATCTAAAGTAGTAAAGATTTTAGCTCCAGAAAGGTTATTTACTCTATCGCCCAATTTTTCAACTAATTCTTGCCGAACGAGCTGCATAAAGGCGGGTTGAGGTGTCAAAACACCGCTCCTGGGTTTAACGCCTAAAGGACGAGCACTCAATATATTATACATTTCATGATCGATAATTTCGCGCGTTTCCAACAGCTTTAACACTAAATTACGACGTTCTAGCGCCAATTTAGGGTTACGCCATGGGTTATATAGTGATGCTCCCTTCACCATACCGACTAATAACGCTTGTTGATCAATACTCAGCTCATCGATTGGACGACCAAAATAGTAGAGGCTAGCAAGGGGAAAACCCCGAATTTGGTCATCGCCGCTTTGTCCTAAATAAACTTCATTTAAGTACAGTTCAAGAATACGTTCTTTGCTATAGCGAGAATCCATTAAAATCGCCATATAAGCTTCATTGGCTTTACGTATTAACGTTCTTTCATTACTTAAAAATAAGTTTTTAACTAATTGTTGAGTCAGCGTACTGCCACCCTGAACCGTCTTACCAGCCATTAAATTAGCAATAACCGCACGCCCAATAGAATAAATACTTACTCCATCATGCTCATAAAAATGTCGGTCTTCAGTTTCAAGTAATAGTTTGACTAAAGAATCAGGAAAATCTTCTCTCGGCAAGACTAAGCGTTGCTCATTGTTCGCCGATTGCATCATGGTGATAAGTTTAGGATCTAGTCGAAAAAAACCAAACGAACGCCCATTTTCCATATTAGTAATATTGGTGAGCCGAGCATGATCAAAACTTAATTTAGCTAAAATCTGTTCTTCTCTTTGATCAGGAAAGGAAAATGGCCGGCGTAACATTTCTATCGTGTTATCTTTAACAATATACTCACCGGGTAAAGTAATTTTATTTACCTGGCGATATTGCATGCCATCTAATAATCGAATCATCTCTTCTTTACTGTAATTCATCCCCGGTTCAAGACTAACCATTCGGCCATAAACTGCAGCCGGTAGATCCCAAACTTTACCATCAAGACGATCACTGATTTTCTGATATAAATAGATACCATAGACACCAACTAACAATGCCAAGACTATGGCAATTTTGACAAACAACCAAAACCAACGCCATCTATCTTTAGGTGGCCGAGACTTATTGTCTTTACTTGCCATTAGTTCTTCTTCCTCGTTGTCATCAATATCTTCATACTCATAATCATAGTTATCTAACCGATTATTTTGATGAGATTTTGATTTTTTACCAGTGGGCTTTTTCTTAGATCTGCGCCCAATGGGTTCATAATTATCTTTGTCATGCATGGTATAAAATCAATCTTTATTTACTATTAGTTTATTTTTAGCCCAAGAGTTTAATCATAACTTACAGATATTTCTTTCATATATCTCATTAAAACAGCATTTTTATCATAATTAAATAATAAACATCCGCCAAATATCAGTTTTATACTCTGATAATAACATTATTACCACTATCTTACTAAATGAACACTATCTATCCATTAATTTATATGAAAAAGCAACAATTATTAACTTTTAGTGCCAAATATTGTAGCATTGCTTTGCCTTTAGCCGTGTCTATCACAACCGGAGTAGCTAGCAATGTATTGGTTCCCGCCACTAGAATCAGCCCAATTAGTAAAGCGTTATAAACGTTTTCTTGCTGATGTTATTACACCCGCAGGTAAATTACTAACCATTCATTGCGCCAATACAGGTGCCATGACAGGCTGTGCAACCCCCGGAGATACAGTTTGGTACTCAACATCTAATAATATTAAGCGAAAATATCCACATAGCTGGGAACTGACACAAACACAAACTGGCGATTGGATTTGTGTTAATACTCATCGAGCAAATGATTTAATTAGTCAATTTATAACTGAAAATAAAATTCCGGAATTATCCGATTATGATAACATTAGCCGGGAAGTGAAATATGGCGACGAAAATAGTCGAATCGATCTCCTTCTAAAGAAAAAACAGCAAGTTAATTGCTATATTGAAGTAAAATCAGTCACCTTACTAGAAAACAATATCGGTTATTTTCCTGATGCTGTTACAATAAGATGGCAAAAACATTTACGTGAACTATCCTTGATAGCCGAACGAGGCGAAAGAGCAGTTTTGTTCTTTGCCGTACTTCATACTGGTATAAAGAAA
Organism: Arsenophonus endosymbiont of Crataerina pallida; assembly: GCF_964020125.1. NCBI lineage: Bacteria > Pseudomonadati > Pseudomonadota > Gammaproteobacteria > Enterobacterales > Morganellaceae > Arsenophonus > Arsenophonus endosymbiont of Crataerina pallida. The sequence goes on from NZ_OZ026540.1 coordinate 3,346,607, forward strand.
ATGTCCGTTGCAAGCCATATTGATTGTCAATATGCTGCGCTCTTACAGCAAGCAACAAATGTTGGTATTGAAATACTCTGCTATCAGATTAAAATATCAGAAAAAGGGCTAGCAATGGATAAAAAAATACCATTTATTCAATAAACCAAGCTATTATATTCTTTTAGGCAAAATTCGTTTTACATACAAATTAAAGCAGATAACACGCGCATCACCCTGGTACAGTAAAACGAATTGTAAGAACCATTGCCAAGTTTAGAGTGTTCTGTTATTTATAGCGGCCTTAGTTTTTCCCCCTTGAGGGGTTCTTTTGAATATTGCGTGTGTAGGAGAAGCATTATGCAAGAAGGGCAAAAACCTAAAACCTCGTCCTTAAGCATTCTCGCCATCGCTGGGGTAGATCCTTACCAAGAAAAGCCTGGCGAAGAGTACATGAACGATGCCCAATTGGCACATTTTAAGCGCATTCTCGAAACATGGCGCAATCAACTCAGAGATGAAGTCGACCGCACTGTAACTCATATGCAGGATGAAGCGGCAAATTTCCCTGATCCCGTTGATAGAGCGGTACAGGAAGAGGAATTTAGCCTTGAGTTACGTAATCGCGATCGCGAACGTAAGTTGATTAAAAAAATCGAGAAGACGCTAAAAAAAGTTGATGATGAAGATTTTGGTTATTGTGAAAGCTGTGGGATTGAAATTGGTATCCGCCGCTTAGAAGCTCGTCCAACAGCTGATTTATGCATTGATTGCAAAACATTAGCTGAAATGCGTGAAAAACAGATGGCGGGTTAGCCAATAATCTTACACCATAAAAATACGGTACACAAAAGTGTACCGTATCCTTTTGAAATAAATGAGTAATTCAATAATTACTAACATTCCACCTTATATTGGCCGCTTTGCTCCGTCACCCACAGGTGATCTCCATTTTGGCTCGTTAGTTACTGCGCTTGGTAGCTACCTGCAAGCTAAAAAAAAGCAAGGAAAGTAGTATGTTAGGATCGATGACATCGATACCACTAGAGAAGTGCCGGGTGCAGCTTCTCGCATTTTAAAAACTTTAGACCATTATGGCTTACATTGGGATGGTAAAATAATCTATCAATCACAACGCCATGATATTTACTGTGACATTTTAACTCAGCTAAAACAGTGCCATGGCTGCTATTACTGTCGCTGTACCCGCCAACGTATTAATACTATTGGTGGTTATTACGACGCTCATTGTCGCAATCTTGGTTTATCTTGTTCTGCCGCAGCTTTGAGGATAATACAGTCAAAACCGGTGTATGGTTTTTATGATCAATTACAAGGTGATTATGTAGCGCCTTGCTCTTTGGCAGAAGAAGATTTCATTATTGTTCGAAAAGATAATTTATTTGCTTATAATCTTGTTGTCGTTATTGACGATCACGATCAAGGTATTACCGAAGTTTTTCGTGGTGCGGATCTCATTGCACCAACCGTTAGACAAATTTCTCTCTATCGCTATCTGGCTTTTCCGCAACCCGATTATGTGCATTTACCACTAGTATTAAATCGTTCTCATAATAAACTTTCTAAACAAAATCATACCCCGCCGCTGCCGATGAACGATCCGAGGCCTATTTTAGTTGATGCACTAAATTTTTTATCACAAACAACTATTATTAATTGGCAAGACCTTAGTACTGAACAATTACTTAGCCAGGCTGTACAAAATTGGCAATTAGATAGCATCCAACCAGGCGGGAGAATTGTTACCTATTATAATTAATTAGTAATTTTTATCCTACTTAGGCATTCTCAAAAAAAATCCTATAAGATATGATTAATTATTAGTATTTATTTTTTTAACTAAAATCGCATTAGATATCGAGGTGTATTATTTTTACCCGGGTAGCCAATTTCTGTCGTAATTTATTGATACGAGAAGAAAAGAATAATCGAAGTAAACAGAAATCTTATGATAGTTCTGCGACTGACACTAGGTCCAAAACTAAGGTAAAAGCTTTACTAACAAAAAGATATCGGATTACAAAAATCATTAAAAGTGCTCAATTAGCAGATAAACAGACGACACCCGATTCTGCTATAAATACTTCAATATCCATAGTTCCGCGCGATAAGCATCCTATTTCGCGAAGAGACATCAGTGACAATGCACTGAAAGTGCTTTATCGTCTAAATAATGCTGGCTATGAAGCCTATCTGGTCGGTGGTAGCGTCAGAGATTTACTATTAGGTAAAAAACCTAAAGACTTCGACGTTACTACAAATGCAACACCTGAACAAATTCGCAAATTATTTCGTAATTGTCGTTTAGTCGGACGCCGTTTTCGTTTAGCGCATATCATGTTTGGTTATGAAATCATCGAAGTTGCTACTTTTCGTGGTTCTCATGAGCAAACTGATACTAATAATAAGGATATGGCTCACCAGGCACAAAGTGGTATGTTACTGCGAGATAATATTTTTGGTAACATTGAAGACGATGCCATTCGACGCGACTTTACCATCAATAGCCTATATTACCGAATTAACGATTTTACCCTACGCGATTATGTTGGTGGATTTGAGGACCTAAAAAATGGCACTATTCGCCTAATAGGTGATCCAAAAATCCGTTATCGAGAAGATCCCGTTAGGATGCTACGCGCTATTCGGTTTGCCTGCAAACTGAATATGCAAATTGATGTTGAAACTGCCAAACCTATTCCACAACTGGCATTTTTATTAAAAGACATTCCATCTGCACGTCTATTTGAAGAGTCGCTCAAATTACTTCAGACTGGTCAAGGTTATCAAACCTATCAACAATTAAGGCGTTATAGTCTCTTTCAATCATTGTTTCCGTTAGTTGAACGACACTTCACCGCCAATGATGATTCACCGATGGAACTTATCATTAATCAGGTGCTGCAAAATACTGATTATCGAATAAAAAATAATAAACGCGTTAATCCTGCATTCTTATTTGCTACCATGTTATGGTATCCACTGGTAGAACATGCCGAAAGGCTTTCTCAGGAAAGTGGCTTACCCTATTACGAAGCCTTTGCGATCGCAATGAATGATATCCTCGATGAACAATGCCGTTCTATCGCTATCCCTAAACGGCTTACTTCAACAATGCGCGATATCTGGCAGCTACAATTGCGACTACCACGGCGCCAAGGGAAAAAAGCAGATAAGCTACTTGAACATCCAAAATTTCGCGCAGCGTTTGATCTCCTGGAGCTACGCGCCAACGTGGAACAACGACGTGAATTAGAAGAGCTGGCCCATTGGTGGGCTGAGTTTCAACAAGCCAATAATAACCTACAGCATGAAATGATCTCAGAGCTAGGAAGTATCCCGACTCATCGTCGTAACTGGACACGTCGTCGAAATCACACCAACCGTAAACCAATAAAAAACAACAGAGTTAATTAAATATGCAACGTGTTTATATCGCCATTGGCAGCAATCTAGATGACCCCTTACAACAAGTACAAAGTGCCATTAGAGAATTGCAGCAATTACCGAATACCAAACCAATTGCCGTTTCTTCTTTCTATCGCTCTAAACCGATGGGGCCACAAGATCAGCCTGACTATCTCAATGCCGTTATCGCGTTAGATACTGAGTTATTGCCCGAAACCCTACTTAAACATACTCAATCGATTGAATTAATGCATGCTAGAGTGCGTAAAGCCGATCGTTGGGGGCCAAGAACTCTCGATTTGGATATTATGTTATATGGCCAACAGGTTATTCAGACAACGCATTTAACTATCCCTTATTATGGCCTTAAAGAACGAGAATTTGTGCTTTATCCCTTAGCAGAAATTGCCCCTCAGCTACGCTTTCCGGATGGTGAATTACTCAGTGATAGATTGCAGCAGGTTGCTAAAAATGAGCTGACTTTATGGTAACTTAGCCAATGATTCAATTGGCTATGGGCAAGCTATATATCGATCGTAATATTTAATAATAAAATTTCATTAATAATGAAATTGTTACCGTAAATTAAACACTGCATAACTTAAAAAATAAACTTCCATTTTAAAATTGAACACGATTAGTAACCGTAGGTAATAAAATATTAGTTGTACACAACTAATATTGTCAGAAAAAATGAATAGGTAACTAAAATGAGATTTAAATGAAAAAATTTTCAAAAAAAAATGATTATTATCTGGTAACAGCAAAGGCATTAATGGTTGCCATTATACTATGCCGTTATTAAAAAAGAGTTGGAGTTAACTTATGTTGGCGTAACAATTTTAAATACTCACCAGCTGACAGTAAAAAAATTAACAGCATAAAATAAAAAAACAGATAGTTTTTAAAATAAAACCAATAATCGACGTTTATAAACGTTTTACAGTTAAAAAATTAAATTCAAATTATAATAAAAAACAAATTACTATAGAAATAGATAAACTACTATCGGTTCCGACACCTTAAAATTAAACTGAATTTTTTTATTATTTTTATTTACGCCTGCCACACGACTCACCATCATAAACTTTTACCATTATCTATAAAACTAACCAACATTATCAGAAAAAACAAAAACCATGACAGCAACATAAAGATAATGCAGCGGAAGCGCTAAAAAATAGCGCAATTCCTTATATATTTATCGCACTGTGCACTAGTAATTACGTTCTTAATCCTCGTCCTTTTTCAATTAAGTACCAAGTTATGGCATATAAGATAACAATGAAAATCACTAACACCGATAAGGTAATAGATAATTCAACATCGCTAATGCCAAGAAATCCATAACGTAACCCGCTGATCATATAGACAATCGGATTAAGCTTAGATACCATTTGCCAAAATTCAGGCAAAAGTGACAAAGAATAAAAAACACCACCTAAATACGTTAATGGTGTTAAGACAAAGGTAGGAATAATACTAATATCATCGAATGTTTTGGCAAATATCGCGTTCACCAATCCAGCTAATGAGAATAAAATTGCTGTCATTAATACAGTAATAATTACCACCCATAATGAATAAATATGTAATGGGACAAAAAAGAGCGAAACCAGAGTGACAAAAAGACCAACCAATACCCCTCTAGCAACCCCACCGCCAACAAAACCAATTATCACAATATGGGTAGGAACTGGTGCAACCAGCAATTCTTCAATGCTTTTTTGGAATTTTGCACCAAAAAATGAAGAGCAAACATTAGCATAAGCGTTAGTGATCACCGACATCATAATCAAACCAGGAACAATAAACTGCATGTAATTCACGCCATCCATATTGCCAATTCTTGAACCAATTAAACTACCAAAGATAATAAAATAGAGTGACATAGTGATCACTGGTGGTAGTAAAGTTTGTACCCAAATACGCGCAAAACGTGTTATTTCTTTGATCCAGATGGTTTTCATCGCCACCCAGTAGAGCTGAGTCATCTATTTTCCCCTTGCTTTATCGATAGTGGATGCTGTTTATTCATTAAACCAACAAATAATTCCTCCAAACGATTTACCTTATTACGCATACTGGTTATCTGTATTCCTTGCTCAGAAAATTGGCTAAATAAACCATTCAGGCCTTGATCTCGAAATACATCGACTTCTAGTGTTGAAGTATCTACCAGCCTGAATTTATAACCATCTAATGTAGGAATAGGACTCTTTGGCGCCAAATCAAAAATAAATGTCTCTGACTCCAACTGATTGAGTAGTTTTTTCATACTGGTATTCTCAATCAATTCTCCATATTGAATAATACCAATATTACGACATAACATTTCCGCTTCTTCCAGATAATGGGTCGTTAAAATAATGGTGGTGCCTTGCGCATTTAAAGTCTTTAAAAAACTCCACATTGAACGGCGCAGCTCAATATCGACCCCTGCGGTTGGCTCATCCAAAATTAATAACTTTGGTTGATGCATTAATGCGCGAGCAATCATTAAACGCCGTTTCATGCCACCGGAGAGATCTCGCGCAGGCTCATTACGTTTATTCCACAAAGCCAGTTGAGAAAGATACATTTCTGCCCGAGACAAGGCTAAGGAACGCGGAACCCCATAATAACCTGCTTGATTCAGCACTATCTGTAATACCGTTTCAAACGGATTAAAATTAAACTCTTGTGGCACTAGTCCCAATTGACGCTTAACATTCACCACGTCTTTATCGAGATCATAACCAAACACTCTCACTTTACCGCTCGTTTTATTGACTAATGAACTGATAATACCAATTGTCGTTGACTTACCCGCACCATTAGGTCCTAATAAGGCATAAAAATCACCTACCTCAACCTGTAAATCAACGCCGTTTAATGCTTTCACACCACCAGGATAGGTTTTTGTAAGCTGAAGCAGTTCTAAAGCATAAGTCATAAAAAACCTTTCTTATCTATTTTTATTCCATACATGATAATAAATCACACCATTAGCAATCTTTTTCAATTAAACTATAACTAACAGCTAGTAAATATTAAAAAATAAATTGATCTTGTATATGATTATTATCGCAGTTAAACATAACTAATCCACGTGAATTATGATGAAAAAAATTAAACAACTGTTTGAAAACAATCTACAGTGGTCAGAATCGGTAACCAAAGAAAATCCCTCTTTTTTTAAAGAATTAGCAAAATTTCAAAATCCACATTTTCTGTGGATAGGCTGCTCTGACAGCCGGGTTCCGGCCGAAAAATTAATTAAAGCAGCACCAGGCGATCTATTTGTCCATCGCAATGTCGCTAATTTGGTGATACATACTGATTTAAATTGCCTATCTGTTATCCAATATGCTGTTGACGTACTAAAGGTTGAACACATTATCATTTGTGGTCACTATGGTTGTGGTGGTATTGAAGCTGCAATTGATAATACTGAACAGGGCCTAATTAATAACTGGCTACTGCATGTGCGTGATATCTTGTTTAAACATAGCTCAATTTTAGGTGAACTGGCTCCGCAAGAACGGGCAAATCGTTTATGTGAACTCAATGTCATCGAGCAAGTTTATAATCTTGGTCATTCAACAATAATACAATCTGCCTGGCGACGCAGCCAAAACGTCATCATTCATGGCTGGGTCTATGGTATAAATAATGGCAGACTCAATGATCTTGATGTGACGGCTAATAGCCGTGAACAACTTGAACTCACTTATCGACAAGCTATTGCTAAATTAAACCAGCAAAAATAAACACCGCAAAAAATCGAACGTTAGTTCGATTTTTTCAGCCAATAAATAACACTACTGTTTAATCGTCTAGTAAAATAACATGCCCGATATAGGGTAAATGTCGATATTGCTGCGCATAGTCGATACCATAACCAACAACAAATTCATCTTGAATAGCATAACCAATCCATTCAACAGGAACCTCTACTTCACGTCGAGAAGGTTTGTCTAATAACGTACAAATAGCGACAGATTTAGGACCACGTAATTCTAAAATTTCACGGACTTTTTTGAGTGTATTACCAGAATCAATAATATCTTCAACAATCAGAGCATGCTTGCCGCGAATATCTTCATCCAGATCCTTAATAATTTTCACATCGCGAGTTGAAGTCATCCCATTGCCATAACTTGATACCGTCATAAAATCGACTTCATGCGGGATATCAATTTTACGACATAAATCAGCCATAAAAATAAAAGAGCCTTTCAAAAGACCAACCAACACCAACTCATCTTGCAATGATTTATAATGTTTAACAATCTCTTTTGCCATCTCATCTATACGTTGTTTAACATCCGCTTCTGAGATCATGACTTCTACAATTTGTTTCATAACTTTAGGCATTCATGGAAGTAAAAACCGTAGATTCTAACATAAGGACAATAAAGACGCGATAAAATGCCCTCACTCAATATTGATTAACAACATAAATAAAATAGTTAATATCTTAGCTAACCGAGAAACTGACCATCATGCCGGTATCTTCATGCTCTAACAAATGACAATGTGCCATATAAGGATGTGCCTGGGTTGCTACATGATCAAATTTTACTAGCACCTCACTGATATCGCCATCAACTCGTACAGTATCTTTCCACCCTTGTCGGTGAGGAGCCACTGCTTGACCATTCTCGCTAAGGATCCGAAATTGGGTTCCATGAATATGAAAAGGATGTAACATCATGTCACCACGACCGGAAATGAGCCAGCGTTCATATTGACCTTTAACGACATTAAATGCCAATTCATGCATTGAAAAAGGTCGGCCATTAATACTGTTGGCATGCTGAAAATCGAAGGGTTGATTCATGACTTTGCCTTGCTGATGACTATTATGCATAGGATGATCGCCGTTGCTATTCATCATATTGTGATGGCCATGCATATTCATACCCGCCAAAGCCTGCTCACCATACTGTTTTCTAAGCGCCATCATCCCTTGCATATCTAAACGGGCATCCATCATTAAATGCAATTGACGCTGTTTAATACCAGCCAAATCAGGCAATGAGACAATAGAAGCTAAGCTATCAGGTAAAAAAGTGGCTCTCGCGTTCAATCCGGGCTCAATATGCAATAAGGCCAGCGGTTGATCAAAAGGTGCGAGTGTCATAGCCATTTGTTTGACTGGCAATGTAACAATATCAAACGCTTTACCATTTGAGGCATCTATCAGTACCTCAAAGCGTTCGGCACTTATCATCGGTAATTGATCGACTGCAACAGGTTCATTTAACAATCCACCATCACTAGCAATAACATACATTTTACGTACATCACTAGTTGCCAAATTTAAACTTCTGGCATTACAACCATTAAGAAAACGTAAACGTAACCAACCCTTAGGTGCTGTATGTCTAGGTAATACAACGCCATTAGTCAACATAGTGTTACCAAACCAGCCAACAGCGGCACTCATTATATCAAGCTGATAATCTATCTGCCCTGCGCTATTTAAACGTTTATCCTGCAAAATGACCGGAATATCATCAATGCCCCATTGATTTGGCAATTTGAGTGATTGGCTGTTCTCATCCTCAATTAATACTAAACCCGCCAACCCCATGGCAACTTGATAACCCGTTTTGCCATGAGGATGCGGATGAAACCAACAAGTTGCCTCAGGCTGGTTAACCATAAAATTAACCCTCCTCACCGCATTTGGTTTAATTATTGAATGAGGGCCACCATCAACCTCGCCGGGGATCTTTAGTCCGTGCCAATGCAATGCGGTAGCCTCGGATAACTGATTATCAATATCAATAGTGACACGCTGGCCTGATTTAAGCTTAATAGCTGGTCCTAATAACGATCCATTATAACCCCATGTTAGCACTGATTTTGCTGGTAAAAATTGCGTTTTGCCTTGCGTAACCCGGATCTTAATTTTGCCATGATTATCAGGCCATAATAATGGTGGAATAGGTAAAGAAGGATATTGAGTTGCAGATAATGCAGCGCGACTCCAGGTTGGTAATAAGCTTACTGAACCGATTGCCGCTGCCAGTTTCATAAAATCCCGACGCAACATAGCTTGCTACTTTATTATTAGACCCTAATAAGATAAGGTATAGAAGTGAAATGGTAGAAAATAGATAATTTCACTAAAATATAGAGGTTCCACTTACTGGAAGGTCAAGCCAATATTTTTATCTACTATGACAATATATTTATCTAGTTTTGCTAAAAAAAGTATACTTAATAGAGCTATAACTATTAATAGAATAAATTGATATTTAAATTATACAAATAACTGAATGCGTAAAATTATTTTTATTTCACATATAACTCTGCTTTTTTGGTTTGTTTTTTCAACCAAAGCATTCGCCCTATCAATCAATGAAACAGAAAATCTAGCTGATTTAACAGCTGTTTATATATTTTTAAAGCATGATTGTGGTTACTCACAAATTCCTGATCGTGAAATTGAAAGAGCAATCTTCTATTTTGCCCAGAGTAATCATTGGGATATAAGTAATTACGACAAAAGTGCCATGGCAAAATTAAATGAAGAGCGTTATGATGACTTAAAAAAAATCCCTATCCCTCGTAAAAAGAAATGCCGGGTGCTTGCCAATGACGCTTTAGCACTATTTGCCTATGTAAAATAAATACTTTCTTTCGTCCATTTAGATAAGAAATTTCTAGCTGACCATTGAAACGAAACAAATTATTAGCTGCGCTTTTTTAACTCTGTTAGAAAGGAAAAGACAAGTATGTCAAAAAAAGAAATTTGGCTCGAAACACTCCACCATAATGTAGGTCAATATTTTACTATCGATAATATACTGTACCATAATAAAACAGCTCACTAAAATCTGATTATTTTTGAGAATGCTGAGATGGGGCGGATTATGGCTCTTGATGGCGTAGTACAAACAACTGAACGGGATGAATTTATATATCACGAAATGATGACTCATGTCCCTCTATTTGCCCATGGCTGCGCTAAAAAAGTACTAATAATTGGCGGTGGTGATGGAGGAATGTTACGTGAAGTATGTCGCCATCAATATTTAGAAAACATTACTATGGTTGAAATTGATGCGGGTGTAGTGGAATTTTGTCGCCAATATCTACCCAATCATAATGCAGGTGCTTATAACGATCCGCGTTTTAAATTGGTCATTGATGATGGCGTCAATTTCGTTAAGACAACCCAGCAAAAATTTGACCTTATTATTTCTGATTGCACCGATCCTATCGGACCAGGAGAAGGGCTATTTACCTCAGATTTTTACCAAGGATGTGTCAACTGCCTGAATGAAAATGGCATTTTAGTTGCGCAAAATGGTGTTTGTTTCTTGCAACAAGATGAAGTAATTAATAGTCATCAAAAACTATCTAATTACTTTAATGATTGCAGCTTTTATCAAGCCGCTATACCGTCTTACTATGGCGGCATGATGACCTTTGCCTGGGCAAGTCAAACAGCAAAATTACGTCAAATACCCTTGCAAATATTGGAAAACCGTTTTAAAAAAGCAGAAATTATTTGTCGCTATTATACACCAGCACTGCATCTAGCCAGCTTCGCTTTACACAGTACTTACTGGATTTACTCGCTAAAAAAGTTTAGTTTTACTCAATAGGAGGTGAAATAAATTGCAAAAATTGAAATTACATGGCTTTAACAATTTAACTAAAAGCCTAAGTTTCTGTATATATGATATCTGTTATGCCAAAACAGCAGCAGATCGCCATAGTTATTTGGCTTATATTGATGAACAATATAATGCAACACGCTTGACTGAAATCCTTACCGAAACCTGCTCTATCATTGACGCCAATATCTTGAATATTGCCCGACAAGATTATGAGCCTCAAGGTGCCAGCGTTACCATTTTGATCAGTGAAAATTCAACCAATCCAAAAGATGTAGACAACACCGAAAATCCGCGGCCATTACCCGATTCTATTGTTGCTCATCTGGATAAAAGTCATATTTGTGTTCACACTTACCCAGAAAGCCATCCAGAGGATGGTGTATCCACTTTTAAAGCAGATATCGAAGTTTCCACTTGTGGCGTAATTTCGCCATTAAAAACTCTTAACTATCTTATTCATCAACTTGAATCAGATATTGTTACTATTGATTATCGTGTTCGTGGTTTTACGCGCGATGTTAATGGCATCAAACTCTATATTGATCACGAAATCAATTCCATCCAAAATTATATGCCAGAAGAATTTCAGTCTCAGTACCATATGATAGATGTTAACCTCTATCAGGAAAATCTTTTCCATACTAAAATGATGCTAAAAAACTTTGAGCTTAATCTGAATAACTATTTGTTTAATACAACCGCAGAACAGCTGGCTGTTGAGGAAAAAAACAGATTACTTATCTGTTGAAAAAAGAGATGCAAGAGATTTATTACGGCCGTAATTTGCCAGAATTATAATTTATAACGATTAGCGGATCGAAAGTAGATTCTTATCCACTATTCATACGACTCCATTCAGTGTTGATATCAATTTTTTACTTTAGCAACTTCTGGCACACTAAATGAACATTACTGGCTAACAAACAGACCTATTGGCTTTTTTCATTATCTTTTATGGCTTGATTATAAATCGCTGTTGCTATCCATTGGTTAATTTTTATTACCTCCGCATTGTCCATATTCCAGATATCTTTCATTACCAAAAAGACTTCAGAACCATAAATAAGGGAAAACGATCTCTTCACTTTCTCAATAATTTCAGGGGAAAAATCATCCTTCATAGGTTCAACTATCATCGCCAAAATATCTTTCCGATGTCCCCGAACTAACCGTTTTTCTACTTTTACTATTGATGAGTGAGCTGCCGCCCATTGCTGCAAAGAAACTTGTAATGCTGCCCTAAGCGCCCCTTCATATTGAAACATCCTCGGATAGGCAAATAACAATAATTCTTGGATCCGTTCTTCAGTTTTTTGGCTATCAGGCAACCAAGTTAAAATAGGCCCCAAGCTTTCACTCACAATGGCGGAAACTAGATCACTGTGAGTTGGAAAATAACGATAAGCTGTCGCTCTCGAAACATCAGCATGCGAGGCAACTTCAGAAACAGAAGGCAATTTTCCATCTTCAAACAAGCTCAATGCGGTAGAAATTAATCGGTTAAAAGTTCGTTTCCTGGTGCCAGTATATTGTGAAGTAAAATCAATTGACGTCATAAAATTTATCCTTTATTACTAACCAAAATGGATTTAAACGTCACCTTTACGATAACTTTTATAATTAGAATTTACTGCATAAAAAAACAATATAACGCTAAAGAATTAAAAATAAATTGAGACTAATATCTCAATTTATAAAAAGCATAAATGATCGCTTACTTTTTTTGCGCCTATAATACTCCCATCCAAGTCAGCAAACAATTAAGGATTTATGATGAAGGAACAGCAAAGTTATATCTACATTGCCGCAACACTCGATACCAAGGCAATCGAAACTTATTATGTTAGTCAACTTATAAAAAAACTGGCTTAGCGGTACGTATTGTTGATTTAAGTACTAATCCTAACAATTTGAATAATAAAACGGATATTAGTGCTGAAACTATTGCCAGCTATCATCCTTTAGGAAGAGAAGCTATCTTTAGCCAAGATAGAGGAAAAGCTATCGCAGCTATGGCAATCGCATTTGAGAAATATCTCTCACAACAAAAAGATGTTTTAGCTATTCTTGGATTAGGTGGTTCAGGTGGAACAGCGCTTATTACACCCGCAATGCAGTCTCTTGCCATCGGTATTCCAAAGTTAATGCTCTCGACGATGGCATCTGGTGATGTTTCAGGCTATATCGGTGCCAGTGATATCTCCATAATGTACTCAGTTACAGATATTTCTGGCCTGAATACTATCTCCCGTAAAATTTTAAAAAATGCCGCTGCACAAATCGCAGGTGCGGTACTTTTTAATTCTGCTGATGAAGATGAAAACAAAAATAAACCAACTCTGGCGCTAACTATGTTTGGGGTAACAACACCCTGTGTCCAACAGTTAACCCAAAAATTAGATAACCATTATGATTGTTTAGTGTTTCATGCTACCGGAAGTGGTGGCAAAGCAATGGAAAAACTGGTTGATAGCCAATTATTGGATTGCGTGCTTGATATAACAACCACGGAAGTTTGTGATTACCTTTTTGACGGCATACTTGCCTGTGATGAAGATCGCTTTGGTGCCATCATGCGTACCCAAACACCCTGTATCATCTCTTGCGGTGCATTAGATATGGTTAACTTTGGTCGTCCAACCACCATCCCTGAAAAATATAAAGATCGTCATTTTTATCATCATAATAGCCAAGTTACATTAATGCGTACCACGGCCGAGGAAAATTATAAGATGGGGGTCTGGATTGCGCATAAGCTGAATCAATGTCAAGGCGATGTTACTTTTATCATTCCAACCGGGGGATTTTCCGCCTTAGATATTGAAGATGGCGTTTTTTGGTCACCACAAGCTAACCAAGCCTTCATTGATGCGTTTAAATCAAACTACCAAACCACAGCTAACAGAAAACTGATAATCACTCCTTATCATATCAATTCAGCAGAATTTGGTCATCAAGTGATAGAATTGCACCAAGAACTAATGAATTAATTTGGAGTTATGAAAATGAAACAAACACGCGCATCATTATTAGCAAAATTCCAAATGATGATCTCACATGGTCAACCGATTATCGGTGGCGGTGCCGGCACAGGTTTATCAGCGAGATGTGAAGAAAAAGGAGGGATTGATCTGATTGTGATTTATAACTCTGGCCGCTATCGCATGGCTGGTAGAGGTTCATTGGCGGGTTTACTTGCTTATGGTAACGCCAACGATATTGTTATGGAAATGGCAAAGGAAGTTTTACCCGTGGTTAAAAATACTCCGGTATTAGCGGGTGTTAATGGTACCGACCCATTTTGCCAATTCGATACCTATCTTGACTCTTTAAAAATAATGGGATTTGCCGGTATACAAAATTTTCCTACTGTTGGTTTGATCGATGGTAATTTCCGAGCTAACCTTGAAGAAACAGGCATGGGATATGCGTTAGAAGTTGATGTGATCCGTCAAGCCCATGAAAAAGATTTATTAACAACGCCTTACGTTTTTAGTGCCATCGATGCGAAAAACATGACAGAAGCTGGCGCTGATATTATCGTCACACATATGGGATTAACAACAGGTGGTGATATTGGTGCCAAAACAACTCACACATTAGAGGATTGCGTAAAACTGATTAACGATTGGGCGGCAGCGGCAAAGTCTGTTCGTAAAGATATTATTGTACTTTGCCATGGCGGTCCTATTGCAACACCTGAAGATGCAAAATATATTTTACAAAATTGCCCTGATTGCCACGGTTTTTATGGCGCAAGTTCTATGGAACGTTTACCGGCAGAAACTGCCATTACTGAAACTACAAAAATATTCAAAACGATAAAACGAAAATAATTTTTAATACATTTTAGGTTGTAAAATCAACCAAACTTTTGATCGCTAACGCCAGGAGCCTGTGGTATTTACCACAGGCTTATTTTTATTAATTAAATAATAATTAATACCCAGCCTATAAAATGGACTCTTGCAACAAATTAATAATTGTTAATAATAAGTTACTATAGATTTGTTAATATTAATATCATCACTTAACTTGTTAACGCAAAACAACAAATTATAAAATAAAGAAAATTCTTAAGCACTCTATTTAATCTAACTAATAAAATTTAAATAAAAAAGACCGATATATAATAAATAGTTAATCATCTATCATACAAAAATAAAATGTGTAAAATATTTAACTGTTTTTTGTCTATTTTGCCAAAAATCTTCTTGTATATTTAAAAAGGTGCATAATGCATTCATCTGACGTTACCAAGCGTTCACTTTACTCGCTAAGTTGGCCCATTTTTATTGATATTTTGCTACATTACTTATCAATACTTATATGGTTAGTCACGTCTCCACCGCTTATCTAGCCGCAATGGGAGTAGGCAACCAAGTTTTTGATCTTTTTATCACCATATTTAATTTTATCAGTGTAGGATGCAGCGTTGTTATCGCCCAATATTTAGGGGCAGGTAAAAAAGAAAAGGCTAGTCATGCCATTCATATCTCTATTGCTTTTAATTTCCTATTAGGCTTTATCAGTGCCGCCATTATTCTACTCTTTGGCTATAAGATACTTGGTATCATGAATACACCAGCACATTTGCTGGATTATGGTTACGCTTATTTACATATTCTTGGTTTATGTTTAATACCAGAAGCAATTTCAATCATATTAGCGGCTTGCTTGTGTGTTTATGGCAAATCACAACCGGCAATGTGGGTAACATTTATTGCCAATCTGATCACCATCCTCGGTAATATGATCGTTTTATATGGTTTTTTTGGTTTACCACAATATGGCTTAATATAATCAATAGTAAATGTTGCTGTTGCATTAACCGTTCCGGCAGAAACACTATTATCAGTTTGATAAAATTTTGCACTATAAGTTAATTGCTTTGAAAAATTTATGTTTAATTTTTTATTGAAGTATATAGGTGTATTATTAGCAAAAATCTGAATCCCAACTCCTGTTGCTGTCGAATTTGTATCAGCTGGTATAACGCCATTTGAATTTCCTCCTTGCCAGGTAATATAGGCTTGATTAACATCTTTACAGTTTACCTCAATATTAAAAGTTCGCTCTCCGGTGGTGCTGCCTTTACCTCTAAAATCTTTTTTAAATACTGTTCCCATCTGAACATTCAATTTTGGTGTTTTTACTATCCAAGAATGCTCTTTAATTTTTATGCCAGCAATATTATAAGTAAATAATATTTCATCGGTATCTTGTTTGTTTTCATCACGACGTATTACCTTTATAATTAATACATAGATATCAGTAACAAACTTATATTTGGTAAATAATTAGCAATCAATAATTTCTTTAATACTTAATACTTAATACTTAATACTTAATACTTAATAATTGCTGAAAATATTACTATTTTCAGCTTAATATAAGATAAATAGCAGAAATTATAAGTAACCTATTGTATATTCAACGATTGCTTGTACTTTACCCGCTTTTGCACTACCTTTTTCAGAAATATATTGCACGCCAAATGTATGCGAAGCTGTCGCTTCATCTTTTTTAAGAACTAAACCCGAAACTTCAGTCACATCATTTAATTCCACCGGTTTAGTCCCGTCTTTATTCTCAGTAATTTGAATTGCGACATTCTCGGCGCCGTTATCTTTAGGAAGTACAAGATTAGCTAAATTACCTGCAGTGGTTACATTGTGGCCCAAAAATTTTGTTTTAATATCAATATTACCACTAGTTGGTGCCGTACAATTTTTTATTGAGACATCAAATGGTGTTAAGCCAGCTGTGCTACCTGAGGTTGATAACTCACTAACAGAAACATTGGGTAAAAGAACTATCGAATTAGTCTCTTTATTAACCTCGGTTTCACATGTTTGTGCACTTACCTCACCTTCAAAGGTGATTGTCGGAGCAGCATTAACTGCAACAGGGATAACACTAATAGCTAGCAGCACTAAAGGGAATTTCATAAATACCTCAATATTATTAATACAACATCAATCTATTATTATTTATAAAAAATAAAATATAGCGTTATGAAATAGTTTCTTAACGGTAATATTTAATTTTGTTAAATAAGAATAAATTAATATGCGAAAACATAGTAGCTATAAATAAACACCTTATTTTCTATTTGCTTTTAAAAGAATTTTGATAAATAAAGTTTTAAATAAATTTATCGATAAAAAAATACTTACAGTTAATGAGTTTTAAATCACTATCTGCAAGTATTTTTGATTATGCAATTTCCAATCATTAATATCAATAATAAGGAATAAAAAAGAAATAAATGTTTATTTTATTCATTAATATTAAATCCCACAAAACCATTTAATAACAAAAATATAACCCAACAAAATCAACCAAATTAGATTTTTATACCTACATTTGGCAAATTTTCACTTATAAATAACAAAATATTGATTAAAATTAGTAAAATGTTTTTCTTTTATAACACAATAATTGACCATAACAATTTAATATATAAGATAAATTTCTATTTTTTATGAAAAAGTATAATATCTTTTCATTAGTAGAAAAATATAATTTCCATGATTTATTAAATTAAAAGAAATTGATAATATATTCAATAGTATAACTATAAAACAATATAACTTTTTGATATCATTAATGGAAACATAAAAAAAAGATAACTATCAGAATAGTCTGCAATTGCTTATATTGGCCAATATTCATTATTTTAAATTAATTCAATAGAAAATAAATTCTAATAAAAAAATACATTTTGTTACTTTTTAAAATCGAAAAAAATGATAATTAATATTTATTCTTACTTATAATCTTCAATTATCATTATCACCATTAGCAATAGTTTATCGAGATAACCTTATTTTACATATTTTTAAATATTAACCAAATCAAGATTACTAACATTCATGCTTATCAACATAATGCTAAAATAGTAAATACAATAAAATATTCGTTAACTTTAAAGTTTATTAAATCTATTTATTAGCTTACAGAATGTATAATCTAGGCAGAATTGCCACAATAAATCCTACCTATAAGAAAAAACTATCGCTCAATAAATAAAATTTCATAAAAAAATAAACGAGTAATTTCAACCACTAGCTTTTCAATAACGATTATTTCTATTCATGTTATCATTACTATTTTGATTACCGCTAGGCCAAATGGAGTTATTATTCTAGTTACCTCCCTGGCCACCTCCATTGTTGTTACCCTGCCCACCTCTATCTCTATTATCCTGTCTATTCCAGTTCTGATTACCCTGCTCACCACCATTGTTATTGCCTTGGCCACCATTATTGTTACTACCTTGACCTCCACTATTGTTATTGCCCTGCCCACTACTGTCATCGCCTAACGTCGTAATTTTAAAAGAATTTAAAAAAACCGAATTTTCTTTTGCCCAACTTTTTGTATCATCGTAGAAAAGACGGCTTGCTCCAACTCTTCTCGTTGAAACATAACCATTACCTGTCGGGCCTATTTTATAAATTCTTATACTAAATTTGTGTGTTATCGGATCCCAAATTCCACTACTCCAACAAGTAGAAGTAGCATCTAAATTATCAATCCAGCCCTTTGACGGAAAGTACATATCTCCACACATTGAATGAACACCAAATGCATAACCAATCCCGGTGATATTTGTCTTATATACTCTTACGTCATCAATATTGGTAACGAATTCACCATATGCTCTTCCACCGGAGGTCATATTCTTTACATTAGAACACTGATAAGTTTTAATTAAATCAGTTGTGAAAGTATCTAATAATGTACCTACCGGCATATCATCCGTCACCAGAAGATCTCTCCCATCCACCTTTATTTGTCCACCTATCTGAATACATTCAGCAAAAACAGATGGGGTATAACCAAAACTATAAGTAAGCAACACAATTAAAGATAAATTTTTCATAAACGTATTCCTTATTAAAATAATTTTTGCATAATCAGTATTCATGCCTAGTAAAATTGGATGTTTTATCCTGCTTTGTTATAGTAAAAATTTTATTCAGTTGCTGCTTTTTACTATATAAGTAATTGTTTTTATTGAATAGGAAGCTTTTTTTCTTATTTTTGATTTTCTTGTTTATATTATTGTTAATTGATTTTGCTAATTTATTTTATTAAAATAAAATATATCTTCCCTAAAAAGCATCATTGAAGAAATTAAGTTATTAATTGTTTTTCATTAAATTAAAAATATTAAATCATATGATTTGTTAGAATCTAGAAATAGTTATCACTCATATTAAAATACTATTCAGCAATAACTTAACCTAATTAAATCTAATCTTATCTACCAAAAATTCAATATTTAATAAAATAAAAATCACAACCATAAATTTTATTCGCATTATTTTATACATTAATAATAAAATGCTTACTATATAATTTAAACAAATATATGATTTTATAGCCAAAAATAGAAAAGCACCTAGCAAAAAATTAGATAAAAAATTTATAAAGAGATAATTTATCAATTTATATTATGCTTATTTTTATTATTAGACTAATTATTGTTACTCATATCATTACTAGGCCAAATATGATGGTTTTTGTTATCATTATTATTATTGTTGTTATTGATATTGTTATTATCTATCGTAGTAATCTTAAAATCTTTCAAAAATATTGGATTTTCTTTTGCCCAAACTTTATAATCATTATATACAAAAATTGTTGCCCCAATTTGTTTTCTTTTAAAAGTACCATTGCCAGTAGGCCCTATCTTATAAATTCTTATATTAAATTTATGACTTACTTTATTCCAGATACCTCCATATCTTTTACAAACAGCAAAACTATCAATATTACCTCTCCAACCTGTTGAAGGATAAAGCATCGCTTTATTACACATTGATTGAAAACCTACCGAATAACCTATTCCTGCAATATTTGTTTTATAGACTCTAATATTATTGATCCTTGTTGCAAATTCACCATATGCTTTCCCTCCAGAAATCATATTATTAGCAGTTTTATTATCACAACTATAAGTTTGATATGAATCACTGGTAAAATTCCCTAATAAAGTACCAACTGGAATATTATTATCGACAATAATATTTCTACCATTGATTTCTATTAAATTAGCAACTGCATTGCATTTTGCAAAAACTGAGGTGGTATAACTAAAACTATAAAGAATTAATATACTGGAAAATAATATTTTCATAAAAACGCTCCTTGTTAAAATAATTTTCACATGAAGATTATTATAATTTTATTAAAACAAAAACATATTACATTAAAATACTATGTCAGAAATTAACTTCATAAATTAGAAAATATTAAACTTTACAACCAAAAATTGAAAAATACCCAGAAAAAAACACTATATCATTTAACAACTAAATTGCTTTACTTAATTTATTTTATTAACAATATATATTTAATATAAATAAAATAATAGTGACAAACCTTATGCATATCATCTTATATATTAATAAAAAATGTTACACTACATAACTTAGATAAAAAATTTATAAAGAGATAATTTATCAATTGATATTACACTTATTTTTATTGTCTTTACAATTAGGTTAATTGCTGTTGCTGTTGCTGTTGCTGTTGCTGTTGCTGTTGCTGTTATTGTTGTTGCTATTCATACCATTATTAGACCATATATGGTTATTATTATTGTTGTTATTCTGTCCACTGCTATTATTGCCTATCGTCGTAATTTTAAAAGTATTTAAGAAAATAGGATTTCCTTTTGCCCAACTTACTGGAGGGTTTCTGTATTGAATAGCACTTTCTCCAATTTTTCTGGCTGCAACATAACCATTACCTGTCGCGCCTATTTTGTAAATTCTCACATAAAATTTGTGAGTTATCGCATTCCAAGCCCCAACATACCCACAACTAGTTACAGCGTCTAAATCACCCGACCACGACCTACCCTTTGCCGGAAAATATACATCGCCACACATTGAATAACTACCAAGTGTGTAACCAATTCCTGCAATATTTGTTTTATATACTCTTATGTTGTCTATATATGTCGCGAATTCACCATGTACTCTAGCACCAGTAATTATATTTTTTACATTAGCACACTGATAAGTTTTAATTAAATCAGTTGTGAACGTACCTAATAATGTGCCTACCGGCATATTATTCGTCACAATAATATCTCTTCCATTTATTGTCAGCGGTCCACTAATAGCATTGCAAACATTAGAATCAGCGCTAGAACCACCGAAGGGATCAAAACCAAGTAAACCATTAATATTAGTAAAACCAAGAGTTATATAACTAAGGTTAAAAATAATTATCAATATAATCCTCATAATTTTCTCCTTTATTAAAATAGATTTATAATATTTAAAATAAAAGCATCACAACATGATTAAACTTTTAATTAATAATTTTATAAAATTAGATTCTATCAAAACAGATAACTTTATAACGATTAACAAACAATATAATTGTAATATTAGAAATATTATTTAATTGACCAAATGGATTTTATTTTTCAACAATAAAATGAAGTTAAATTAATCAACCTACCTATATATTTTATATAGTCATAAAAAATCATCATAAATTTTTATAGATAAATATTTATCAGCAGTGTGATATTGTTTTTAATAACTATAATGATGGTGAAATCTAATATTATTGTTATTACCACTTTTATTTATATTGCTACTTTTATTACTTTTATTACTATTAGTGCTGCTATTGCTATTAGTGTTACTATTAGTATTAGCGCTGCTGTTAGTATTAGTGCTGTTATTAGTATTAATGCTACTATTCATATTAGTACTTTCATTGGCATTAGCACTCTCATTGGCATTAGAGCTTTCATTAGCATTAATGCTCTCATTGATATTAGTACTATTATTGATATTGTTATTACCTTCCTGCCCACTGTTACCACTTTGACCTCCACTATTATCTAATGAGCCATTATTATTGCTTTGGCCACTATTATTATCAATTGAACCATTGTTATTCGGTTTATTATCATTATTATTCAACGTCACAACTCTGAAATTACTTAATAAAACTGAATTTTCATGTGCCATCATATTTTGGTTATTAAACGCCAAAATAGTGGCGCCAATTTTTTTCTTTTCAACAATACCACTTCCTGTAGGGCCTATCTTATAGATCCTAACATCAAAATTATGTGTTATCTGGTTCCAAATATCTTCATTCCAACAAGTCGCAATATTATCTAAATTATCTCTCCAGCCGCTAGAAGGAAATGACATATCACCACACATCGATTGCACACCAAATGAATAACCAATACCTTCGATATTAGTCTTATATACTCTAATTCCATCTATATAAGTAGCAAAATCACCATAAGCCTTTCCACCTGTTCGCATATTTGCTGTATTATTATCATCACAACGATAAGTTTGAAAAGAACCTAATGAAAAAGTATCTAATAAAGTAAAAACAGGGGTTTCATTGTCTACCACAATATCTCGTCCATTTATTGTAAGTAGTCCAGCTACAGCGTTACATTTAGCAAGGGCTAAATTTACACAATAAAAATTACAAATAATAAAATTAATTAACAACATGATCTTCATATGTATTTTCCTTTTTAAAATAAATTTAAAATTATTAATATCCATAAAAAAATTATCAAAATACATAAATTAAATTACACATTTTAAATCAACTATTATATTAAAAATGAATCTATTAACTTAAGCGTAATTAAATTAAAAACACTAAGTATTATATACCTACAAATAAAATATTAAATATAATAAAAAACCATTCAATTGTTAGAAAAACTAAGTTAATTTAGTTTCATGACAATTAAAAACATTATTAAAATAATTATAGTAATTTCGCATCTTTTAATAATAAGTTTTCTATGCGATATGTTTATACAAAAATCAATTATCTTAACACCATTAAAATAATGACAAATCTATTAAATAAGAGGAATTATTACTTATTAAAACTATTCTTATTCTAACTGCGGCCTAAGATATCTTATTTATGCTAGTAACAAAAGTGCTATCTAACAATTACCTAAAAATATTATTTGCAACAATAAATTATACAAATTTACTTTTAAATCATAGTATTACATTATCATAATCAATCGTTGATAATAGTATCATGCCTTATCTGCATTAGTTAAATATTGTTATTTAGTGAATAAATATATTCCATATGTATAAAATACTAATAACCCAATATTTATATATTAAGATTATTTTATTTTTCAGGTTCTGAAATAAATAAAAATATACCAAAAAATGTATTATCCTATTTTTAGCATACAAAACTTTAATTTATCATGCTTGATATTAAATTATCATAAAAATTGAACAAAAATTTTATACAATACAAAATTATTAAAATAAAATCGACTGCTATGTTACAATTAGATATTACTTAATATGATTTCTTGCATGAATATTTGCATTAACACAAAGTCATTCGATATAGCATTATAATTACATTTATATCATTAAATAATAGAATTATTGGCTAGTCTAAAAATTAATTGATAAAAATATAATAATTTAAAAAATTCAAGTATTTTAAATAAAAATACAAAACTAAATATAATCTATATCTAATTATTCTAAAATAACACTTTCTGCTAACAATGAAAATTCGTCGGCCGGGCTATTTTTCTGCTTAATTTTCGATTGTTCTTCTATTAGTTCTGCAAAAAATGAATCTATTGGTATATTTAACACTTGAGTAATTGAATATAATGTATTTACTTTAATGTCATTGACACCACGTTCATAACGTGAGAGCTGTTGTTGGCTAACTCCTATTTTTTCAGCTAATAATTCTCCAGATAATCCCTTTTCTTTTCGTTTAAATTTAATCATTTTTCCTATATTTACATTGATATTGATACTCATATATTATCCTTGTATAGATATAAAAATTATTACCAGTAAGCAATGCTTAGTCTAAATAATAAATAATGTTATTATTTATTTTTCTTAATATAGAAAAATTAACTACAATTTACCACCTCTTGACTAATAAACCATTAACTTTAAGAGTATTAATAGTTATTTTATTTTCAATGCTCTAATATGAAATTTTATTCAATGATTTTCAATAAACAATCATCAATAAAAAAACATGATATTTAATATATATTTATCGTATAAAAATAAAATTTTCCACTTATTATATAGCTAAGATTATTGTCATTTTATAACTAATTAATAAATATACATTAACAATGCCTAACCAATCACATTGTAATTTATGCTCACTAATTATGATTTTATTAATGAACTATCTATTAAACAGCAATACAATAGATTTATAAAACTATACCTAAATTACATTAATAACTATCAATATGCCATTAATTGCACAATAATCTCATCGTATAATAAAATCATACTATTAATTAAATTAATATAAAATCATTATTAAGTTTATAAAATAAACTATTAACTATAAAAAAATCAATATAGTAATATAAAAATATAGCCAAATTAAAACTCATCCTTATTTATCTAAATTAATAAATATTTTAAAAAATTAACATTATTTATTATTCCAATTTATTTTAATCAACTAACAATACTGAAAATAAATATAGTATATATAAAATAATTAACAATATAAAACTATCTAAGGTTGTCTTCACTTCAAATAAAATCATATTCCTCATTAATTTCATATAGATATAATTTTATTATTTTTTATATCATAAAATTATATAATAAAACTAAAAATTATTAATCAAATAAAACAATGTTTTTATCAATTTTATAAAAATCTGATATTATCTAAGATCCATACAATGGCAATAAGGAAGTTTTTATGTACAAATCCATAATTTTGTTCTTAACTTTATTTTTATCCAGTCACGCTGTAGCCTATAACATCGAAATTGATAAAAAAACCGAACAAGAATTGGATAAAATAATCACGACCAAAGTTATTCCCAATCAACATGCAGAAAGAAGTATTTTATTAAATGAAATATCAGCATCTTTCCTTGATACACCTTATAAAGCTAATACACTTATCGGCTCACCAACCATAGCTGAAGCTCTGGTTATCAATTTCAACGGTGTTGATTGTTTCACTTTACTTGATTATATACAGGCCATTAGCCATTCAACCAATAAACAAACATTTTTAGAAAATTTGATAAAAACCCGCTATACAGATAGCAATGTTAGTTACTTAAAAAGAAAGCATTTCTTCTCTGATTGGTTTGCTAATTCTCCCAAAAATGCCAATGATATTACGAATAAAATAAGTGATAACTATTTTACCGTAACCAAACATCTTAATCTTAAATCCGATGGTGGCAAATTTATTCCTGATTTAAACATCATCGAGCGTAAAATAAATTATATTCCATCAGACAAAGTAAACTCACACACATTACAAAAATTAAAAACTGGAGATTACATAGGAATTTATTCAAAACTGGATGGATTGGATGTTTCTCATGTCGGCATGGTTATTAAAAAAGGAGACCAAATTTATTATCGGAATGCATCATCACTTTCAAAAAACATGAAAGTTGTTGATACACCTCTGCTCGATTATATCCGCTCACGACCAGGTATTATTGTTTTGCGTTCCATTTAGTAGTTTAAATTTTGATAGATGCTCTTTGAATTTATTAGGTTAAAGAGCATCTAGCTTTTTAAAGACCGTAGTAAAAAACTATACATCAAAATAAATCCATTTATTCCTGTTAGCAACTCCAGCATCAACTCTCAATAATTGCAAATTTAAAATTAGCAAAATCAATTAACAATAATATAAACAAGAAAATCAAAAATAAGAAAAAAAGCTTCCTATTCAATAAAAACAATTACTTATATAGTAAAAAGCAGCAACTGAATAAAATTTTTACTATAACAAAGCAGGATAAAACATCCAATATTAGATAAGTTAAAGGTATTCTGTATTAAATGAAATAATCGCAACGAAAAAAGCAACCCAAGTAACTATCAAGAAGATAACTAATTAAGCAGTCGAGGCAAAGAATTGAGACACTAGTCGTAGCTATTATTATTTAATGAATTCAATCTATTGGTGGTGATTAATCTAACAAAAAATTTTAAACAACATTCATTCGAATAACTTTAACGTAAACCACCAAAATTCCTAATTTATACTACAATCAACTTAATTAAGTAAATTAACATGCATTTTTTTTACATTTGCATCGCACGTTTAAACAAGTTTTATATATTTCAGCTAATTAAAATTAAAAGAATTGATAATCGTAAATTCAAGTTAGTTTTGAGATAAGTATAACCACTCAATCAGAATTATATTTTTCGTAAAAAAAAATTAATAGGATTTTCATGAGAAAATAAAATATTTTGATTTTCCATATTGAAAATACAATCTGAATGCTTTTAACTACAAAAACTAACCCTAATTAATAAATATTCGACAATAATTTATATTTCTAGAAATTTACAAGATATGCAATGTAACTAACAAAAATATTTAATAAATAACAACATAGCTACATCACTCGCTTAATCAAAGTCAGCTATTTCTGTTTGCTTACTCTGTTTTTTTAAGTATTTTACATATTAAATGGTGTTTTTAATCAATGAAATCTATTCACCTATATAAATTATTGTTACTGATAACGACTTTTGCTCTTCCATATTCGGGTTTTGCACAAGAGCGGCCATTATTATCAATTACGGTAAATGAGTCGTCTTACCAACAGCAACGCGATGACGACCTATCTCGGCCAGCGGTACAGAACGAGTCCCGTATTTTGCCAATTTGGGGTAATGAAGCTCGTGCTCGTGGTTATGCTCTCCCTGAACCATTTGGTATTGGCTACGGCTATATGAATTTACGACAGGACGTAGTAGTAGATAAAATTAATTTTATCTCACCGAAAATCCCACAACTATCTAACGTAGTAACAATAGATGCCGGCCATACCCGCGAGAAAAATGAATCGCATATGTTAAAATTAGATACTTGGGTATTCCCCTTTTTAAATATTTATGGCGTTTATGGCAAAACCAAAGGTTCCTCGAAAACCAAATTAGCTGGCGTTTATTTCGCGGGCGCTGAACTAGATTTCGCACGAAATATGCCTTTCGTATTAGATTTTGAAGGAAAAACCTACGGTGGTGGAGCTGTTCTTGCCGGTGGCTATAAGCAATTCTTTGCTACCTTAGATGCTAATTATACGCGCACTAACCTTGATATTTTAGATGGTGATATCAGTGCATTAGTTATCACTCCGCGCATCGGTTACGAGTTTACTTTTCAGCCCTTATTATCAGGTCAAGGCAATACCAAAGTACAAGTGTGGGTAGGTGCAATGTATCAGGATATCACTCAACGCTTTAAAGGTAATATTAATAACCTGAATTTACCTGAGGAATTCGCCGGATTAATCAAATTGCTTGATGATCCTAATATGAAATTTGATGTTAAACAACATTTAGCACACAAATGGAACAGCACGATAGGCGCTAGAATAGAAATTACTCGTAACTTTAATATCTTATCTGAAGTGGGATTTAATAATCGCAATAGCTTCTATATCTCGGGCGAATTACGTTTTTAAATAAAATAGCATTATCCATTAAGTTGATTACTTTATGTACTTCTGGCCTATACCATCAATTTTAAAAAAAGATAGTTCAGCTAAACGGTACGGATTACAGTATGTGAAAGGCTGGAGGTTGAATTTGAAATTTTTTATTAAGATCTTCAGTCTTTGCCTTTTCTTAATTAGTTGCAAAGAAAATACGGCAACTTCAATAACCATTGAACCAGTACTCACAACAGAAACTCACGAAGAGGCCCACAGGGTTTGGCCTGTTATGCAATCAATAGCACCACCGCAAGGCTTAAGACCGTGTTGTGCTTTTGGTTATAATCTCAAAGTTAAGCTTTGGCAAATACCAATCCCTTTTTATCAAATTGATAATATTGTTGAAGCCAACAAACTAGGTGAACATCATTATAATGATAGCTTTTGGGCAACATTGACAGTACTTAGCGGGTTGAGTAAAGAAAAATTAGGCCTTATTTATACTGAAAAAGGCGGGTTTATTGACATTGCCCATGTAAAAGATACTGCAGATTATACCCTATATCTTTTTACTGAAATTTTTGCTCATCTGGAAGAAAATTATCAAATTCAACTAGATGATGAATTAGCTGCCCGAAAAATACAACTTTTTGCGGTTAAACCATCAATACCCTATATTGAACGTTATACATTAAGTGCTTATCTGGCCGCTGAATTAGCTTTTGAATTAGCTGCCTGGCACGAAATCACTCAAAGTTATGGCTATGAATCTGTACCTGGTATTTCTGAAGGTATTTCCGCTTTTTCTCCTGAAGATCTCTATTCCAACCTGTTAGGTGCCCGTATTGCCCTTACATTGATTTTACAAGGTCAGGCCAGTTCAGTGACTCAATTTAGTGTAGCCATGGCTAAAACATTACCATTAACATTAAAAGAATTAGGCGCTTACGCTAAAAACGAAACCAAACAAATGTTCGATCAAATAGATAATCTATGGTGGAATAGCAAAATGCAGGTCCCTGAAAAATTTCTGGTCCTAAAACGAGACTATGAAACCAGTAGTACACGTATGCCAGTCATGCCGCCAAAAAATATCCAACACGGACACAAATTGTCCCTTCCTCAGAATTATAAACACTATAAGCTATCCCAATTTGCGCAACTACAGCTGTGGCCAACAAAATATTCTACTGCCTTACCAGCTAAAAATGGTTATTGGACACGTGAAGACTTTCCACAAATAGCAAAATTTACTGAAATTCGCGATAATTTGGAATTAAAGCAGCAATAAAATCATTAATTTTTGCTAAAAATATAGTAGTCCCATATGTAATTAATTAAATAAGTTTAACTATATTAATATCGATCGAAATATAACTTATTGTAAAATAATGATAAATATTTTTTTTAATTAAAATTAACAAATTTAAACTAAAATTTAATTAATAAATAGCCAATAATAAGTAGCACTTCTTAAATTTATCTGCTAGGATTTGTGCAATTTTTGTTCAACTTGAAACGAGGAGAAGCGCCATGCCCTCTCGAACGATGAGGACTAACGCCGTCTTCGCTTTCTTGGTGTTATTGTTTTCAACTAGTTTTAGTTATTCATCAACCAGTACGAGTTTGTCTCTAAAAGAGTATTATCACAAACCTGTGCAGACAAAAGAACTAACTCGTCTGCCTGATATGCGAAAATACCCATCAGGAGCTACTCGCAAGAAAGCGTTTTTAAAAGCGATTGTCCCAATAATTGAAAAGTACAACTACAAGATCATGCAAGATCGCCAGTGGTTATTATCCAAACGTTACAATAAAAATTGGAACGCTGCTGATAAACAACGATTAAACCAAATTTGTACCAGTTATAATATACCATGCAGTTCACCTGCTAGTTTAAACTGGAACAAGTTGCTAAGTCGTGTTGATATTATTCCTACCCATTTAGTTGTTACCCAAGCAGCAACAGAATCAGGTTGGGGAGCTTCTGGCTTAGCCCAGAAAAATAATAATTTGTTTGGCATGAAATGCGGTCGTAAATGTACCTACAATCCAGGTACCATCAAAGGCTATGCGGTTTATTCATCTGTCGATGCATCTGTCAATGCATACTTAAGAAATTTGAATACCAATAATGCCTATCAATTATTACGCAATTCACGTGCACAGCAGCGTAGTACCCAGAATTCATTAAGTACCAGTGTATTAATTGATAATCTGAAAAACTACTCACAACTTGGAGATAAATATAATCGTTATTTACAAAATATGTTCTCAAGTAACGAAGAGTTAATCACCCAAGTTCAGCAGAATATGCCAAAGCATATTTAATCAACTTGCTGTAATAATTGCTAAAAATAAAATCCATACATAATAAATGTGTGGATTTTATTATTTTTTAAATATTAACACCCTAATTCCTAACACAATAGCATCATTTAAAATTCATTTGATTCACTAACTTCAAAGAAAAATAAAAAATAGCATACCTATAATCACCCCAACAGTCCCTAAAATAGTTTCCATCAAAGTCCAAGTTTTTAATGTCTGCCCCTCGGTAGCACCAGTAAATTTACTAAACAACCAAAATCCAGAGTCATTTACATGGCTTAGTACTATTGAGCCGCCAGATATACAAACTGCCAAAGCGGCTAATTGCGCGCCAGAATAACCTAACTCACTGATCACCGGCAATATAAGTCCAATAGTCGTTAAACAAGCTACCGTCGCTGAACCTTGAATAATACGTACAGCAGCAGCTAATACAAAACAAGCCAATGCAATTGGTAAGCCTGTATTCATTAACGCATTACCTAATACTGGCCCAACACCTGAATTGACTAAAACTTGCTTAAAAACGCCCCCTGCACCTGTAATAAGTAAAATAATTCCTGCTGGCTGAATCGCTGCTGAACAGATCTCCATCACTTTTTCTCTATTCATACCATAGCGAAGCCCTAAACCATAGATAGCCAGTAGACAAGCTAACAGTAATGCGATAAATGGGTGGCCAATAAATTCTAACCAATGCTCTGCATCAGAATCCTTTACCAAAAAATAACTACTTAATGTTTTCAATCCTACCAACGCTAAAGGAAACAGTACGATCAATAGGCTGAACATAAACTTGGCATTTTACCTTTTTTGCTCTCATTGCCTTGATAATTTTCAGGTAACGCAATAAAAACATGCCGGCTAATAAAATTACCAAATAATGGTCCGGCGATAAGCATTGCTGGAATAGCTGCACATACGCCAACCAAAATCAGCATTCATCTGAGATGCAACTAACATTGGCGTTGGACCCGGAAGTAAAAAAGCAGTAGCAGCGGCCGGCTACACCGGCAAACAGGGGAATAGCTGTTTTAACAACATTGCCACCTAAACGGTTAGTAATGGTGAAAACAATACCAATTAACAATACTATTGCGACATCAAAAAAAAGCGGCAATGCGCAAATCAATCCTGTAATACCAATGGCTAAATTAGTCCGTTTTTCACCAAAACAATTGATTATTTTGATCGCAATTTGCTCTAATGCGCCTGTTTCATGGAGTATCCGTCCAAACATTGCGCCTAATGCCACAACAATTGCCAAGAATCCTAATGTTCCTGCCATACCTTCTTGCATTGTTTCTATGATTTTTTTAACCGGCATGCCAGAAAATAATCCCGCTAAAATAGAAACCACCATCAACGCAATGAACGCATGTAATCTTGCATACATAACCAGAAACAACAATAAAAAGACAGCCCCTGCGGCAGTCAATGTCAATACAAGCATATTTAATGTTTCAGGTATAAGCGTGTTCATCTATTTTTCCTTAGTAATAATTTCATCAATTAATTTTACTGTATTATCAATAACCTCAGCTAATGGTGGCTTAATATCGACGACATACACATCTTTTTCATCATTACTAGGTACTTCCAAAGTATCAAACTGCGAGACCAACATATTTGGTTTAAAAAAATGATTTTTACGCTTTTTTAATCGGTCTTCTATTAATTTAAAGTCTCCTTCAAGGTAAAGAAATGACAAATGTTGGTTTCCGTCTCTTAAAATATCTCGATATTTTTTTTCAACGCGGAACAAACAATCAAAGAAACCTTATTTGTTCTCTGCATAGCAAAAATAGCATCACTCAATGCCTTAAGCCAAGGCAGTCGATCAGAATCATTCAACGCATGGCCATCCGACATCTTTCTAATATTGGCACGTGGATGCAAAAAATCACCATCTAAAAAGGCAGTTCCTATTTTTTGAGCGATCCCACTCGCAACTGCTGATTTACCACTACCTGATACCCCCATAAGTATAAAAACATGGTGTATTTTTTTGCTATCACGCATTATTAACTCCTTTAAAAATCAAGCAATATATAAAATGTTACTGATAATTTTCAGTTATAAAAAATAATATAATAGAATTGTGATAAGAATCTCAGTAAAGAGGGAGGCGTAAGCGCAAGTAAAATTTGTTATCCATTTTATAACCCTTAATTTAAATAGAAATAACTTATATTAATTCACTAGATAATCAAAATTAATAATCTTAATTTCTACTCAATATTTATTCCATTTTCCAATTAAGTATCAGTTTATCGCAATAGGAAATAAAAAAGCATTATTACAAAATAGTAAAAGATATTATTTATTTTAGAACTATGGTAGATATCAAAAAGTATAAATATGATAATATCATTATTATAATGATCTTCACCTTAGGATAATTCATGACAAAGCAAGATCAGGAAAAAATACTGTCCCAGGCAAAAAAAATATGCCAAGCGCGTAATGTACGTTTAACACCCCAAAGAGAAGAGGTATTACGCCTTATAGCAGCCCAACCTTGTGCTATTAGTGCTTATGATTTGCTTGATTTACTTAGAATTTCTGAACCTCAAGCTAAACCACCGACTATTTATCGTGGCCTGGAGTTTCTCTTAGAACAAGGTTTTATACACAAGATAGAATCAACAAATAGCTATGTTATTTGTCATCATTTTGAGGATCCTAAACATACCTCAGTTATGCTAATTTGTGATAATTGCGGTAGTGTTGCCGAAAGTAATGGCCAAGCGGTAGAAACTGCTATTTTAAAATTAGCCAAACAGACTGGTTTCCAGTTGTCCCATACCGTTGTTGAAAGCCATGGGTTATGTTTACCCTGCAACAAAATTGAGAAAAAACAGTGTCAAAGCTAAGCATTATTAGGCTTAAATAGTGATATGAAAGCCGGCGGCTCATACAACCGGCCTTTATTAAAAAAGCAATAAAAATTTAAAAATAGTTTGCTTAATACCCATCAATCAAAAAATCAAACAAACTAGGAAATAATATTATATTCAATAAATTAAGCTGAATTTACTTAAAAAATTAATTAGAGATAAAAGAGCTAAAAGTTTAACTAAAATGAGTTACTACTACGAATAATACCAACAGCTAGTCCTTCAATAGTTAAGGTTTGTGTCCGCAAATCCACAATAATTGGCTCAAATTCAGGATTTTCAGCAATTAATTCAACTTTACTACCCACTTGCTTGAAGCGTTTAACCGTCACTTCATCATCAATACGCGCTACAACGATTTGTCCATTATGTACCTGCTGGGTTTTATGTACAGCAAGTAAATCCCCATCAATAATTCCAATATTTTTCATGGACATGCCATTAACACGCAATAAAAAATCAGCACTAGGTCTAAAAATAGTAGCATCAATCCGATAATGACTCTCGATATGTTCTTGAGCAAGTAAGGGTTCTCCTGCCGCCACCCGACCAATAAGTGGTAATCCTTCATCCTCATGTTCTTCTTGCAGTAGCCGGATACCGCGAGACGCGCCAGAAACAATTTCTATCACCCCTTTACGCGCCAACGCCTTTAAGTGTTCCTCTGCTGCATTTGGTGAACGAAAACCTAAACTTGATGCAATTTCAGCGCGTGTCGGCGGCATACCCGTTTGCGAAATGTGTTCACGCACTAGATCATAGACCTGCTGCTGCCTCAACGTTAATTCTTTCATTTCGCCCCCTATTTATTCGCATCCACACATTGTTACTGTAAGTATATACAGGTATATTAAGATTTAAAACCAATAAATGTGTAAAACCCTATTTTTTATAACTAGCTCACGAAATAATGATTACCAATTACAACTGACCAAATAAAAATTGCTAAACAAATTGAAATAAAAACCGCCGCCGAGCCGATATCTTTCGCTTTAGCAGAAAGCTCATGCAATTCTGTACCAATTCGATCAACCACTGCTTCAATCGCACTATTTAATAATTCAACAATAGCTATCAATACCATTGAGCTAATAAGTAATAACCGTTCAATCCATTGCACATCAAGTAAAAAAGCCACAATAATGGCAATAACCACCATAATTGCTTCTTGTCTAAAAGCGGCTTCACTCTTCCAGGCTGCTCTTAACCCTTTCAGCGAATAACCCGTTGCTTTAATAATTCGGGTTAAGCCGGTTGTTTGATTTGCCATAAAATTTACTCTCTAGGTTTAGATAAATGTGGGATTTAATATAATTATTATCTTTTAAACAGATATTAATTACTATTTCTGATATGCTTTGGTAGGATTCAAACAAGAGGCTATCGCTCATCTATGTCATTTTGGCGTAAAATTTACTATAATCTATTAGATTTACCAATGAAATTGTTGGTAAAAAGTAAGCTCATACCAGTAGATCCAATTAAAGAATTGCGTCTTGATACGACACATCCTTTTCTATATGTATTACCTTATCATTCTAAAACAGATTTATTGACCTTACGGCAACAATGTTGTTCTATTGGCTTACCTGATCCACTCGATCCGATTGAAATAGACGAAATTAAATTACCTGCCTATGTCTTTATCGATGATGGCCCGCGTGTATTTCGTTATTATTCGCCAGATCCACGTAAAGATTCAGTAAAAACATTTACTGCTTATCTTGATCTTCATTGCCATAATCCCGAGCTAAACATTCAGATGCTACCCGTATCAGTAATGTTCGGTCGAGCGCCTGGTCGAGAAGGCCACTCGCCAGCGCCTCCGTTACGTTTACTGAATGGTATCCAAAAATTCTTTGCCGTTATCTGGCTAGGACGTGACAGTTTTGTTCGTTTTTCTCCCACTGTCTCTTTACGCCAAATGGCTGGCGAATATGGTACTGATAAAATTATCGCCAATAAACTTGCCCGAGTAGCTCGAATTCACTATTCACGGCAACGATTAGCTGCGGTTGGCCCCAAACTCCCTGTACGCCACGATCTATTCAATAAACTGTTAACTTCAAAAGCGATAGAAAAAGCAGTTGAAGATGAAGCTAAAGCAAAAAAAATCTCCCTTGAGAAGGCAAAACATAATGCGATTGCCATGATGGAAGAAATTGCCGCTAATTTTTCCTATGAAGCGATCCGCATTACTGACCGCGTACTTAGTTGGACATGGAATCGACTCTATCAAGGAATTAATGTGCAACACGCCGAACGTGTGCGCCAATTAGCACAAGATGGCCATGAAATTGTCTATATTCCTTCTCATCGTAGTCACATGGATTATCTATTATTATCTTATGTGCTTTATCATCAAGGTTTAGTTCCGCCTCATATCGCTGCAGGTATCAACCTTAATTTTTGGCCGGCTGGGCCAATTTTTCGTCACTTAGGTGCTTTTTTCATTCGTCGCTCTTTCAAAGGCAATAAACTTTACTCGACCATATTTCGTGAATATCTCAGCGAATTATTTGCGCGTGGTTACTCAATTGAATATTTTGTTGAAGGTGGCCGCTCTCGAACAGGCCGACTACTGGAACCAAAGACTGGTACGCTGTCGATGACCCTGCAAGCAATGCTACGAGGTGATTCACGTCCAATTACCATTGTTCCAATCTACATAGGTTATGAACATGTATTAGAAGTTGCGACCTACGCTAAGGAACTAAAAGGGGCAGCAAAAGAGAAAGAAGGGTTTTTCTCAATGTTAAGAGGTCTACGCAAATTGCGTAAACTAGGCCAAGGTTATGTTAACTTTGGTCAACCGATTGCACTAACTCAATATTTAAACAAACATGTTCCCGAGTGGCGTCAATCTATCGATGCTATTCAGCCCCAGCGTCCAACTTGGTTAAATTCAACCGTGACTCGGTTAGCTCATAAAATCATGGTTAGAATTAACAACGCTGCTGCGGCTAATGCAGTCAATTTATGTTCAACTGCTTTGTTAGCTTCGCGCCAACGTGCATTAACCCGTGAACAATTAATTGAACAAATCGAATGTTACCTCCAACTATTAAGAAATGTGCCTTATAGCGATGATAGCACGACACCCAGCAAAACTGCTGAGCAACTATTAGAAGACGCCTTGCAATTGGATAAGTTTGAAGTCGAGCATGACAGCATGGGCGATATTGTAGTATTACCTCGAGAAAATGCTGTATTGATGACTTATTATCGAAATAATATTATGCATTTGTTGGTTTTGCCTTCTTTGGTAGCCAATATCGTATTACATAATGAAAGTGTTCAACGCCAGGAAATTGGTGATCAAATTGCACTCATTTATCCATTCTTAAAAGCAGAACTATTCATGCGATATAGCATAGAAGAATTACCTGAATCTATCGATATTCTGCTGAATGAATTGGCGCGTCAACAACTAATATTATTAACAGTAGAGGGTGTTGTAACTATCAATCCAGCTCGTATTCGCCCTCTTCAGCTTTTAGCTGCTGGTATTAAAGAAACTCTACAACGCTATGCGATTACACTTTCACTACTGAGTACGATACCTGAAATTAGCCGAGGAATATTAGAAAAAGAGAGCCGTATTCTTGCTCAACGTCTATCTGTACTACATGGTATCAACGCGCCTGAATTCTTTGATAAGGCGGTTTTCTCCACACTGGTAAATACATTAAAACAGGAAGGTTATATTAATAGAGAAGAAGATGCGATTATCATCGCCAATGCACAACGGCTTTATCGTATTATCGCTAAATTAATATCTCCTGAAGTGTGCTTAACTATTGAAAGTGTCAAACACGTTACTGAAGAGCCATTACCTAAATAAATCATCTTTATATTAGTATAGTAACGTAAAACGGATTTAGACTAAAATCGACCAACATTATAAAGGATAATCATTCGAGATTATCCTTTTTTATAATTAAAAATAATTTAATAAGATGCCAATAAATAAAACCAACCCCACATAATTGTTATTCATAAATGCTTTAAAACATAATATTGGTTGTCGATTGGCTATTAGTTTTTGTTGATAGGTAAATAAGCCTAATACCAATATCAAACTAACAAAATAAAACCCACCCAAATCTAGCAGTTGCCCTATATAAAATAACACCAGCACCATAGCTAATTGTAAAATGCCAATAATTAATTTATCAAAATGAGCAAAAATAATTGCGGTTGATTTTACACCAATTTTTATATCATCATTGCGATCAACCATCGCATACTGGGTATCATAAACAATAGACCAAATAATATTAACCAGAAATAATAACCAACATTCTAAAGGTAAGGACTCACTAACTGCTGCATATGCCATTGGAATTGACCAACCAAACGCAGCACCCAATACAATTTGCGGAAAATGGCTAAATCGTTTGATAAATGGATAAATCCAAGCTAATAACAACCCAATCACCGATAACCAAATTGCCATTTTATTCAAGGTCAACACTAATATAAAAGCGATGACGATCAATGAAAAAAATAGTGTCTTAGCTTCTTTTTCTGTTACATCACCATTTGGCAGGGGACGTTCCTTGGTTCTTGCAACATAACCATCAAATTTTCGATCCGCAAAATCATTGATAACACAACCAGCTGCACGCATCAAAAAAACACCCGCAGTAAAAACTAATAAAATAAAAAGATCTGGTAACCTCCGGCTTGCTAACCATAATGCCCAATAAGTAGGCCATAGTAATAATAAAATACCTATCGGTTTATCAATTCGCATTAAACGAAAATAGGCGTGCCATTTATTCAATTTCAACGTTGTTTGCCCTGCCAATCTATTTATCTCCCTATTATTTTGTATAGATAGGTGAATCTGGCAAAAAAAGTTCTGTTAATAATAAAGGTTTAGCAGATAATCATTAACAATGAACGCCTTACCAAACAATTATTCTGTATACCTAGATTAATATAATCACGAGTCAAATTATTTCCACTAAATAGGTATTTTCCCAATGGCACACTGCCTAAATTTATTAGCTCACTTTCAGGGCCAGTTAATGTCTCTTCTGGAATAACCGTCCGCCCATATAACCATGGACAACCATCGCCCAAAAGCACCACTTCACGTAACCAATAGCGTTGACTATTAGGCAAAAGTTTAGCTTCTTC
Source organism: Arsenophonus endosymbiont of Crataerina pallida (assembly GCF_964020125.1). Classification (NCBI taxonomy): domain Bacteria; kingdom Pseudomonadati; phylum Pseudomonadota; class Gammaproteobacteria; order Enterobacterales; family Morganellaceae; genus Arsenophonus; species Arsenophonus endosymbiont of Crataerina pallida. Next base: position 3,384,502 of record NZ_OZ026540.1, read on the forward strand.
GTCCTGACTATCTAACAGAATAAAACCTTCTTGATACAGTTTTACGGTGACTTGCTGGCAATAACGCGCAAGACGCTGAGTCATTGAACCTAATTCGGTTAACCAATTATATATTGGATTCGGTACGGTAACTTCTTGCGTCGAAAACCAATGAATCGGTTGATTGCAGAAAAGTAACTGATTGATATGGCTTATCTTTACAGTTACGCCCATAGAATACTTCTCTCACTCTATCTTGAGATTTAAAATACAAGATAGCATGCTAATAATGAATGGAATGATAGGATCTGCTAATTTATATAAAAAGTTATCTCTGATTGCAAAATTTTTATTAATTTTGCAATCTTTATATTAGCAAGAAGTGATCTATCTGGCAGGTTATTTATTGTCACCAAAACCTGCTGTTACAAGCTTTGGCGATAAAATTATTGTCGCCAGCTTTTAAAACAATTAATCAAGCCATTGGTAGAGGTGTCATGGCTGTTAATTTGATCTTCAGTTGCCAGCTCGGGCAGAATGCGACCAGCTAATTGCTTACCAAGTTCGACCCCCCATTGGTCAAAACTAAAAATATTCAATATAGCACCTTGCACAAAAATCTTGTGTTCATACATCGCAATCAAAGCGCCTAGCGTATATGGCGTAATTTGATTAACAAGGATAGAGTTAGTTGGGCGATTACCTTGGAAAACTTTATAAAGTGCCACATTGGCCATTTTAGCCGGATCTTGACCTGCCTCTTTAAATTCTTCGTCCACTTCAAGCCGATTTTTACCAAATGCTAACGCTTCTGTTTGGGCAAAAAAATTAGACATTAATTTATTATGGTGATCACTTAATGGATTATGACTTATCGCTGGTGCAATGAAATCACAAGGGATAAGTTTGGTACCCTGATGGATTAATTGATAAAATGCATGCTGACCATTAGTACCTGGTTCACCCCAAATAATGGGCCCAGTTTGATAATTCACTTTTTCGCCATTACGATCAACATACTTGCCATTTGATTCCATGTTGCCTTGTTGAAAATAAGCCGCAAATCGATGTAAATATTGATCATAAGGTAAAATGGCTTCAGTCTCAGTAGCAAAAAAATTATTATACCAAATCCCGATTAACGCCAATATCACCGGAATATTATGCTCAAAAGGTGTCTGTGCAAAATGTTGATCCATTGCATGAGCACCACTTAGTAATTGTTCAAAATTATTAAATCCGATGGATAAAACAATCGACAGGCCAATAGCCGACCACAATGAATAACGACCGCCAACCCAATCCCAGAATTCGAACATATTTTGTGTATCGATGCCAAATTTGGCCACTTGTTGCTCATTGGTTGATAAAGCGACAAAATGTTTGGCGATCTGTGTTTCATCCGCGGCAGCAGCTAAAAACCATTTTCTGGCTGTATGAGCATTAGTCATTGTCTCCTGGGTGGTAAAAGTTTTAGAGGCAATCAAAAATAATGTTGTTTTAGGTTTAATTTTTTGCAATGTTTCAGCAATATGGCTGCCATCTATATTGGAAACAAAATGCATATTTAAATGGTTTTTGTAAGGCCTGAGTGCTTCGGTTACCATATATGGCCCAAGATCAGAGCCTCCAATACCAATATTAACAACATCTGTTATTGCCTGGCCGGTAAAACCTTTCCAATCACCATTAATGACTCGTTCACTGAAACAACGCATTTTGTCTAGCACAGCATTAACTTGTGGCATAATATCAACACCATCAAGCTTTATCGGGCTATTACTACGATTACGTAAAGCAATATGCAAAACAGCTCTATCTTCTGTTCTATTAATTTTCTCTCCAGAAAACATGCTGTTAATTGCGGCGCTTAGCTTTGTCTCTTTTGCTAAATCTAGTAATTTAAGCAAGGTATTTTCAGTTATTCGATTTTTAGAAAAATCAACCAAGATCTGTTCATTAAAAGTGAGTGAAAAATTAGCAAAACGATCAGCATCATTAGCAAAAAGATCACGCAGATGGATATCTTTTACTGATTGATAATGTTGTTCTAATTCGTGCCATGCTGCTGTTAGACTTGGATTAATGTTTTCCATTGAAATACTCTCTATCTTTCTTCAACTCAGATTTACAACTACCAATGATTGGATAGTAACTCATTCTCCCCACCAATTTAACTTCTTTTAATGCCTTCCGCTGGTCAATTTAATCGTATCTGCTCAATTGTTCGAATATTGATAAAATTGATAATTTTTTGGTAATTATAAAAGTTATTGATTTCGCTAAAAATAAATTGACCTTCAGACAATAACTCGATAATGGTAGATTAATTGTTCGCCTTTCAAATACATGGAGATAGTATTATGAGTGCAGTTTCTACCGCCTCTGCAAATAAAAAATTTCATATTGCCAAATTTGGTGGCACCAGTGTCGCTAATTTTGAGACCATGTATAAAAGCGCGGATATCGTTATTGCTAATAAAAATGTGCGAATTGTTGTGCTTTCAGCTTCATCAGGCATTACCAATCTGCTGATCAAACTTACTGAGACGTGTAATGACAATAGACGTAAGGCGCTATTAAAACAAATTCGTCAGCACCAATACACGATAATCAATTGTCTAGACAACCCTTTTAGCATTCAACCAATAATTGATCACTTACTGGCAAGACTTACTTCTTTATCCGCAATCACGACCCAACAACCCCTTACCGCACCACAAATTGATGAAATTGTCAGTTATGGTGAACTAATGTCAAGCTACTTATTTGTTGAAATCCTACGACAACGAGGGGTGATCGCAACCTGGTTTGATGTTCGTAATATTATGCAGACCAATGATAAATTTGGTAAAGCCGAACCCAATCAGCAACAATTAAAGCGACTAGCTAATAAATATCTACTACCTAAACTGCAAGAAAAACTGATTGTAACTCAAGGTTTTATTGGTCAGGATGAAGCCGGTCGCACAACAACATTGGGGCGAGGAGGTAGCGATTACACCGCTGCGCTGATTGCTGAAGCGTTATCCTTTGACCAGGTTGATATCTGGACAGATGTTGCCGGTATCTATACGACCGATCCTCGTATTGTTGCTAGTGCCAAATCGATTAGCGCTATCACTTTTAATGAAGCCGCAGAAATGGCTGTATTCGGCGCTAAAATCTTACATCCAGCAACATTGTTACCCGCTATTCGAGCAGGCATTCCCGTATTTGTTGGCTCAAGCCAAATACCAGAAAAGAGTGGCACCTATATCTGCGCCAGCACCAAGAAATTACCTCAATTTCGAGCGCTGACCATAAGGCGAAAACAGACGCTTCTCACTTTGCATAGTCTAAATATGCTTCACGCTCGCGGATTTCTTGCTGAGGTATTCACACTATTATCTCAACATCATATTTCTGTCGATCTCATTACTACATCCGAAGTTAGCATTGCTTTAACCTTGGATACAACCGGCTCTACCACTACCAAAGGAAACCTATTAACTGACACTTTAATGACAGAATTAGCCAAATTATGTCGTGTAGATGTTGAGGAGGAGTTAGCACTAGTTGCCATTATTGGTAATAACTTATCGCAAATAGATGGTCTGGGAAGTCACATTTTTAGCGCGCTAGCAACTCATAATATCCGTATGATATGTTACGGAGCCAGTAGTCATAATATTTGTCTACTGGTCTCTGATAAAGAAGCTGAAACGATTATCCAAATACTGCATAAAAATCTTTTTGAATAACCGAAATATCATTACCGCTTAAAATGACTAATGCTAAATGACGCGGTGAGACTTATTTTTACCAATGCAAAGTTTTAGTCATATTTTTTTGATAATTTCAAATCTGTCGGCTTCACAACCAAGCTGGTTTGTAATCGTGTAAGATTTTCTTTCGCAAGACTATTATTAAGTTTTGCCGCAGTTGCAAACCACATAATGGCACGAAAAATATTTTTCTTTATACCCTCGCCTGTGGCATATAATACCGCTAAATTATTTTGTGCATCGGTTTCTTGTTTATAAGCCGCAGACAAAAACAGTTCACTAGCTTTTTATGGATTTTTTTCAGTGCCTATGCCATATAAATAAAAAAGTCCCAACTGGTTTTTTGCTTGTTGTATTTTCTGCGCGGCTTTCTGCATTAAGCTAAATGCTTTTTTAGGTTGCTTATTAATACCTTGACCAGCCAAATAGAGTTTCGCCAGTCGGTATTGCGCTTCAGCTTCACCTCTATTTGCCATGATCCGATACAATTCCGCAGCCTTAGTAAGATCTTTTTTTATACCGATGCCTTTTTCATAATAATAAGCAACTTTCATACTTGCATCAGCATAGCCAGCATCCGCTAATACCTCATACCACTGCCTGGCTATAATAGCATTCTGCTCAACTCCATAGCCATGTTGATAAAATTCGGCAAGACGATACTGTGCATCAACATGTCCTTGCTCTGCGGCTCGTTTGTACCAATAAAAAGCCTGATAATTATTTTTCTCTAAATATTTACCATCATCATAAATAAATCCCATATTATATTGAGCAATAGCATCACCGTTATATGCTGCGCGCCGATACAATTCAATGGCATAAGCCGGATTTTTCTTAACGCCATAACCTTTCTCATAAATCTGCGCTAAATTATTCAATGCGCCTAAATCACCTAAATCAGCACTTTTCTCATACCACTCTCTTGCTTTCTGATAGTCTTGATTAACACCAAACCCATTCTGGTATAAATATCCCAAAACAAACTGAGCATAAGCATCCTGCTGCAAAGCGGCTTTTTCATACCAATTTTTCGCTTGTTTATAGTCTTTATCAACCCCTAACCCAACGCTATACATATAACCCAAACCAGATTGAGCGTAAGGATCACCTTTGTTTGCGCCACGCTGCAACCAGGTTACCGCAGCTTTATAATCTTTTTTTCTTTGATTAATCACGCCCATATAATAAAAGGCATCGCTATTGCCTTTTACAATCGCTTTTTCAAACCAAAAATTGGCTTTCCCAATGTCTTCTTGTATATCTTTTGAGCCATAAAGATAAGTTATCGCAACATGCATTATGGCATTCATCTCACCTTGAGATGCTTTTTTTAATTGTTGGCTAAACGAATCGTTTTTTTCTTGTTCAACCGATTGCGTATTATTTGCTATATTCATGTCAATTTGTGGCAAGACATCACTCTTTGCCATTGGAAAATTCAATAATATCAACCAAGTTATAAATAATTTTTTTTTCATTTAATCCACTATCCAAATATTAACTTGAACCCAAAACACGAGGAAGAAAACTATATTATAAAACAGAGAATGTTAATAATATTTTTACATTTTTAAAACAATATCATACCCAATACAATTGTATTAAATAAATTTTATTCATCTTCACATCCCTTATTTACTTATATTCACTACCATAGCTAAATTTACTAAATTATTTTACTGATAAAATCGACTAACTCAATAAAAAATTTTTCTTTCCGCTTATTAAAATTGTTTAATTTTCTAAATAATTAAGACATTATGCAATCAAATTAGAAATCAAAAAACTGATGGCAATTCATTATCATTAAAAATGGTAATAATAATAATCAAAATATTTTATTTTTATTATATGCTCATATTTGAGATTTTTTCAGTTAAAACATCTAGCCATCTTAGTAGCTGTAATTGTATGTTTAAATATTTTTATAATGAAATTTTAATTTTTTTATTAAAAATTAATTAAATATTACATGTCATAAAAGTTATTTTTTTAAATAGTATTTTTATTAAATTTAATAAAAACAGGAAACCAAATACAGTTATCAAAATATTGAAACTAATTTATTACAACAAAAATATAAAACCCCTCTTTTTAAAGAGGGTGAAAATAAATTTATGGTCATACATTTTTATTCATAATATGATTGCAATAGTCAGCAAATGCCTTTGGGCTCTCTTTTAAAAGTTCAAATAATTTTTTTTCAATACTATTCTTTTCGTCATCAAATTGTTTTTTTAAACTCTTAGCTATTATTTCCCCTTTAGCATCAATTGATAACGCCAGGGTAATTGGCATCAAATGTGTAGAAACCCCTATAAAATAATCAAAACATTTCATCTTAGCCATAATAAAAGTTTGCAATAATTGACTATTATTAGCTAATATATCAAGAATCTCTAAAGGAAAGTCACTTATATCTAAACGTTCCTGATTACCTTTTGTAACACCAGCAATATTAAACCCTCTTTTTTCTTCCTTATTAATTGTTAACTTAACATTATCTTTTATAAATTTAATAAGCTGCTTTTCATCTATATTACTATCAATATCTAAATATTGAGCACCATTCATTAAAGGTATCTTTAACGCATTATGTAATTCTGTCATCAGATCATCAAAAATAGTAAAACTCTGACTAAATATATTTTCTATCAACAACTTTACTTGATTATTATATTCCTTAACTACCTCTATATTAAAATCATATCGATATTTTTCACCAGCAAGTTCTGCAAGTCGGATAAAGGCCAAAATTTTACCATAAGCTATTTTAGGAATATTATCAATATATAGCTCAGATAAAATTTGTAATTGCTTTTCTATTTCACTTTTATTAGAAGGCACCCCCCACTGATTCATTGCTTGTGATAATTTATCAAAGTCAGTTGTTACAACTTGCTTGGTTTTATCTGTATATGCTTGTTGAATATTACAATGGCGTCTAAAACAATCATCAATAAGCCCCATTAATATATCCTTAAAAATGATTATCAATGTAAATAAAAGTACCCGAGTTAACTATTTTATCGATATGAATAAAATAATATTTATATTTAAAAACCAAATTTAAAAAAATCTCATACTAATAAACATTTTATTAATTACCATTTTGCATTAATTCATTTTAAATAAAAATAAATTCACATGGTACATGGGATACTACTATATTCAATAACTAAAAATATAAACAAAAAGAGTATTCATTAATGAATACTCTTTTTTATCAAAACATTTTATATATCATCAATAAAAGCACTATATTTTCTTCATTAGAGTATTACAATGCTCAATAATATTTTCTGTATCTATATTCTTTTGATTAAATAAATTAAATAAGGTTTGTTCGGTATTTTCTCTAATTTTATCAAATTCCTGTTTCAAATTTTTAGCCGTCTCAAGAGAATTATGACCAGCAAGTTCAGAAAAAATTAATGATAAAGATGAAGCTGTAGCAGAAAAATAATCAAAACATTTCATTTTTGCCATAATAAAAGATTGTAGGAACTGCTTATTTTCTGCCAATTTCTCTCTCACCTCTAAAGAAAAGTTAGCGATATCTAAACGATTTTGATTCTTGTCATCTACACCTTGTAGACTAAACCCGTACGGACCATTATCATCTATAACCAGTGCCAAGTCATTCTGCATAAAAGCATTGATCTCTTTTATTGACATACTACTTTCTCCAGCCAAATATTCAGAAGAATTTGTTAAAGGCACTTTCATTGCATAAAATAACTCATTCATCGGATCACCAAACCAGATAGATACCTTATCCAATATACCGTTAACTAATATATCGATTTTACTAAAACCGAAATGGGAATGCGCGCTTGATATATCCGAATAAGGAACCATTTGTATTTTAAAATCATTCCGGTGTGGTTCACCTGCCAAGCTAGCAAGCCGAATAAATGCTGACAGCTTAGCATAAACTGATTCAGTATTATCAATAGATTGATGACGGAACAAAGTTTGTAAATGTTGTTCTATTTCACCTTTATCAGACGGATCACTCCATTTTTCCATGGCTATAGATAATTTATCAAATTTATTTGCTGTTGTAGGTTGTTCTGCCTTATTTGTCGAATTAACTGTAAAATTAAAAAAACTTTCAATACCATTAATGATACTTATATTCCACATTTAGATCTTCTTAGAAATTTATTTCAATAAATTAAAAGCACATCATATTTTCCTTATTGAGAATAATAAATTATTAAAATATGAATAATACCAGAAAACGATTATCCAATAATCTATTTTACTTTTATTAATTTATAAAATTAAAATGGCTTTAATAAGATGATTATATTGTAGAAATAAATACTTCACTTAATAACCAATTAATATCATTAATAAATCCATTTAAAAATCATTAACAGATTAGTATTCAATAATAATTATGCTTGACTAAAAAATAGAAGATTCTAATAGCGATGATACCGTAAAATATTTTTTAACTAACAAAAACAATCAACTCCTCCGATGAGAATTTATTGCTATTTCGTTCATAATAAATAGAAATTTATTCCAATTTTGAGAGCTGATAAGATGAAAAAAACGGCAATAAATAATAAGAAAAACAAAATTAAAACCGCTAACCTACACAAGCAAAGTTTACCCACCTATACACCTTATACACTGACGTCACCTTCAGCCCTAGAAGGAAATTTTAGCGATATCCAGACAAAAGTATTTTCATATGATAATCAGTAACATGCATTAGGATTACGTTGTATTGGTGCCTGCATTTATGATGAATACCAAGAAGTTTTCGCTGCAATTTCCATCTCAATCCCTAGTTCTCGTATTACAAATAATCGCATTAACAAATTAGGTAGCACTATTTTACAAGCAGCAAAATAGATCAGTCGTGAATATGGTGCTATTCATTAAAAATTTATTAAATAGCTAGAAATTAATTAATATTGAAAATAATAAGTTAGATAAAATAAATTATATTAGTCAAAAGGTTAATTAAAAAATATGTATCTTAATTTATTTTTATATACACAGTCATGTACAAATTATTTTTCATACCCCCGTGTTATCTTTGCCATAATACCAAAAACAAAACCGCAATCTCTCACAAAGCCACTTACACTCAACCAACAACTAATAGTTAACAACTTCCTCCAACGCTGCTAATATCATGCCCCTGAAATGGGGCTAATTTGTTATTCGGGCTTCTTAGGCCAGTCAATCTCGGGTGCGGTGGCGGTATCAATATCATTGAGTTTTACGCTGTACATTTCCCAAGCCCGTAGCGCGGTTTTCTCGCTATTGGTGGCCATCCCTAATCGCACTTTACGCTCAAGCAAGGTAATTTTTGTTTGCGCTTCGTCGATTAAATGTAATTTTGTCTGATTTGCGGTGTTGATTTGGTCTGCTTTCATCGCCTGATTATCCGTTACCCATTTTTTGCCATCCCATTTATCGAATTTCGTTACCGGTGCTAACAAGGTGAAGCCGGTTTTTATCACGCCGAGATAATCAACGGGATAGGAAGCACGATTATTGGTATCGTATACCGTCTTGCCTCGGTGGTCAGGAACATATAGCCACTGTTTACCATCAAGACTCCGGATAATGGCGATTTCGTCATTGTTCGGTATTTCTGGCGCATCCGTATAAGAACATTCTCCCACGCTGAGACCATCATGCAAAAATTCCATTGTTGCACCGATATATTCATGGGGTGCGTCCTTCATGCAAATAAACGTTTTTATCCAGCCTCGGTTTTTCGCGAAACCGTTTTCACCGATTTCGGTGGTTTTTATGTCTACACTGTATTTCATTATGCAGCCCTCACGATGTATAAAAATGCGACATTTCGCGGTCGGTTTTCGTTTGCGGTAGGAACGACCCGCGAAGCATTAAAAGACATGACGCTGCCCCAATCGTCATTTCGTCCATTACCGATATTACTGTTGTGATTGCTGTCTTTTCGGAATGCGCCATCACCCCCTGCAATCGGTGGTTCGGTTCCGCCATGTCTGGCATACCCAATGCGTCCGGTGATATTTCGAATAGCATCACCTTGATTACTTAATACTGTTCTGCCTGGGTCAACTCCTATGCCTAAATCCAGCCCGCGAATAAATTCACCGTACAAAATGGGCAATTTCCCAGAAGGGTAAGCTAATGCTAATTGGGGATACTTGGCTTTATCGAAGTTATTGCCATCGCAGACAAAATAACCGTTAGGGGGTGTCGCCTGGGGCCAGGGAATGGGCGCGCCGACCGGATAATTGTTAATCGCGTCCACATCAGACGTTAAAGCAAGTTCACCGGATTTTTGCGGAAACAAAACCGTTGTTTTTGTGTTTGTATCGTGAACCTGGGTTCTTTTTGAATTTCTGACGTAAGCAAACTCAGCACCGCTAGAACCATTAGTGCCACCTAAATTGAAAACCGTATCACCCGTTGGTGATTCAATGTTCAGTCTTCCAACTTTGAGAGCTTCTTCTGAACTTTTCTTAGCATAATTATCGTCACAGGCTTTTTGGCTCAGCACTTTATCGGTCGAATTCCCCGTTGTTTGCAAGACGCTTGCTTTATCGAGTTTTTTATTGACTTCATCAATACTCACCGTTTTCGCCAAGTCATAAGCAATTTTAACCGCTTTAGGTGTGGCTGCTAGCGTTTCGTCATTGCTGTCAGTGGCGCTACTGAGTTTCGTTATACCTGCTACTGTTTTTGTGGCAGTTGGCACCGTGTTGTTAACGTTTTTTGATAAGGCACTGATGAGTCCGGCTTTCAGTTTATCAACGTTGCCATCGTCCAGTACATCACTGTTATTGGTTTCAGCGATGAATTGCGCGATGACATGCGCTATCACCGATGCCTGTCGCCAGACGGTGTTTAGCTCCTGTGAGCGAGCGACACCAGCACTAAAGCCGTTATTACGCGCAGGGAGTTTCTGATACTCATCTGCCGGCAATACGTTAGCCCCGTCGGCTATACCAAACGGTAAAATTTCATTTTTTGCCATGATTATTCCTATAATTTTACTGACCAGCTACCGACGTCAAAGCCGTCGATGTAACGATTATTGACATCAAACCCCAAAATACCGTTATCCCCTTCGGAACCGGTGTAGGCGTTAAGTCTTACGCCTTCTGGCTTGATATTGAGATATCCCTGTTTGATAACGGCTTTTGTCACTTCCGGTATGACGCCACCGGTTAGATACACATCCATCGACATATTCTGATTGTCGATAAAAAAGATTTTTACTGTTTCATCAGGGATTACGCCCTGATAAATTTCTGAGAGCATCTCGCTTGTGCCATCCCAGTGATTTGCGCGGATTTTTGCTCTTAATATGAAGCGGTAGGTTTCGTCATCAAGCTCAGTAAAACCACTATCAGCATCAAAGCGCCGTTTCCAGCTCCCTTGGTCAAAGCCCACCTTTTCGGTATCCAGTGAAAAATAGACCCCTTTTATCGGCATTTTGACAAAACGTGATAAGCCTATCCATTCACCCATGGCATCCAGTTGTTTACCCGTTGCCGTATCAATACTGAAAAAGGCATTAAGCTGTGAGGCCAAAGCTGAAATATCACTTAGCGCGCGCGTCATTAACTCAATATGTTGCGTAAACTTTTCTGCTTGACGATGTTGTGGGGTAATGTACTCGGTGTAATCTCTCATGAGGTCACCACCAGTTTGATGTTATTCTCACGACAACTGACTGCTTCGTTGAAGGCAACGACTAAATTTTCTTCTTTCACGCTTTCTGGTGTTCGACCAATCTTTAACGACGTAATATCAAACGTTTTCCCTTCTTCATCAGCGGGCAGATTTGCCGGGGAGTAAAGACGGGTCAGATACAGATTGTCGCCAATGAGTTGCTGGTTAATATAGTCTGCAACTTTACGTCGGATTTTATCACCGGTTAAGGTGGTAAATCCTAAAAACGCCGTTAAGTCAATTTCAACGTGTACCTCAACCGTTTTAGGCCGGGAAAAGCGAATCGTAATTGGCATATCGTAACGGTCTTTTACTGTCACGGCGGTATCACCATACGTGCCTGCACCTGGGGTTTTCTTTTGTGCGATTGCGTTGGCAATCGTGGTGACATCGCCACCATCGACTATCATCGCAATGGAATGCGGAGAAATACCGGTTTTATCCGTTTTACTGGTGTCATTTTCAAAACCGCGTTGTCTCGTCACCCCTGATATGAGACTAATCGCGCCCTGTATACCTTCCAGTACCGTGCGTGAAGGGAGTGAGACCGATTTTCGCTGCCGTTCCCGTAACTGATTATCCGTTTCAATCGGCCTGCCTTGTGTTGCGGATTTTGGATTGCTCACCGTTTGCCAGCCTCGCGTGGGTGTGGCTATCTCGTTAATTTCACCGGTCAATGCGGTAACACTTCCGGCAACCAGACAAACCGCTGTCACCGTCGCTTCACCGTGCGTATCGAGCGTAACCGTTTTCGGTAACCGCCAGATATTGCCGTTTTTATCGCGCACACGGCCATTTTTTATCACCGTACCCACTTGCCCCGTTAATACGACATCCACATTCGAGTACCCCGATGCATGACGGGAAATGCCGTTAATGGCGACATTATTTGAAAGTGCAGCCCCTGTACTGGTACTCGGGCTAAAACTGTTGTAGGTGGCGATAAGCGCATTATTGGCATCGTGGATAGCGAGTGCGTAAATGGCTATCATCTGGCCGTCTTTGCTATCCGGCGTTAAATACGCATCCTGCCCATAAATTTCATGAAAAAAATCGGTTAATCGCATCAGTATCGTCTGATAATCCGGCGCACTGATGCCATCGTCAGTCACTTTCGCTGACAACGCTAACGTATCAAGATTTAACATTATGCCTCGTGGGTAAAAGAAGTTTCGCCGTATTGGGTTTGTACTTTTGTGCTGATAGTCAGTTTTCGCGTCGTTGAATTTTGATTGACATTGAAATCGGTTAATGTGGTTACACCCTGCGTGTCCAGTATGCGCTGTTTGAGGGTCATACCGTAAGCCTCCCGATAAGGCTTACCCAATACCGATTGCAACCAAGGCGTACCTTCTTCACGGTCTAAAAACCATTGCCCCTGCCAGAGGGACAAGCGGGTTTTAATTGCAAGGGCGACGGCATCAGGGGTGTTGGTTAAAAACGTGTTATCCCCTTGACCAAAGCTGTAGTCGCCTTTAGTCGTTTCTCGTCGATAACGCATCAATAGAGTCCTTTTACTGTTGCTTTTTATTTTTTTCAACTACCTTGATGTCTTCTAACTTTAAGGATGGCTCTTCATTGATGATTAATAAAAAAATCACGCCCAGAAGTCGCCATGAGGTTTTTAGTTTGTGTAAATATGAACCGCCGAAAAAAATATTAACGCTTTCTTTCATTTAATTTACCTCACCTGAATTATCCCCACCGGCTTTGACACCTTTGTAGGTATGTGTGTCGTCAATCCGTTTGCCGTTGGCGGTCAATGTGCCCAAAAACTCAATCGCACCGGTGATTTTTGCAGCCACACCGGAGGCCGTTGAACCTACCATGCCACCTAGCCAACTCAATAGTCCTTTTACGGTAATTCTCTCCGAAAAAATAGCTTCCGGTGTGATAATTTCAAGCCCCCCAGGGGCGACAATTTTCATTTTTTGCGTTGTCGGGTTTACTTCAAAATAGGTTGCGCCATCGTCACTTCTTAACTGCATTGCATCGGTGCTAATTTGGCTTATCTTCTGTTTTTGTGATTGCACACCGACGAAAGCGAAGGCATCTGATAAATCATGCTGTCTGGGGTCGATCGCTTCTTGTATCCCGCCGTTTTGCCACCAAAAATCAATACATCTATCTGCAAACACCACCAGACACTCATCACCGCTTTTAATGGGGAAGGTCATTGTGACACCGCCACCGCGCGGGAACACAACCGGTACATCAACTAGCAGGGGCAAATTCACCGACTGGCTATTCCCTTTGGTATCCGTCAAGGCTCCCTTTATCGCTGGTTGTACAACACAAGTGACTTTGCTGGCATCGAAGGATTGAACAATAGCCGGCATCGCGACGCGAAGTTGTGACGAAATCGCATGGCGAAAGACTTCAAGCAGTTGTTGTTGGTCGCCGGTGCGCGCTGATACGGAAATCGCCATCATCCCACCTTCTTGATATCGATTCGGTCATTTGATCCCTTGGCAATACACACCAAATCCATATACCACGGCTTGCCGCGCGTATCGCCGGAATACGTGATGTTTTTCACAATATAATCCCCATCGGTGGAAAGACTGGCCGGTTGTGAAACAGCGCCTTGGGTTTGCTGTAAGCCGCCGTCATCGTTTTCGCTTAACTTGCTGTACCCCAAAGCGATATCGCTGTTGGGCAACATCGTGCGATAGATTAACGCCTGGTCAAGACGAATAAGCCCATTGATTTGAATGTTTGGGTTAATCAAACAACGCACATTCACCCCCGCCTCAATCGTTTGTTGCGGTAAGCCAATCAAGCCCGTTGCGCTATTCAGGACAATCGCTTCATGGATATAATTCTTCTCCGGCACCATCACGAGCTGGCCGTTAATGTATTGCCACGAGGCAAGGCATTGCCCTGCCAGATTATCAGCGGCGTCCCTAACCATACCAAAATAGACTTTACCCCTTGGAAAGCGGATACTATCAAACTCAGGCGTCACGCCTTTGACAATCCCGTAAGGGGTAAGCCCTGTCAGTAACGTATTGTGTTGCTCTGCCTGAGTATGCCCTGCGCTTAAGGTAGTATTTAGCGTGGCGTAGTCATAGGCCTCATGAGAATCAATCGCCTGAACAATAACAAACGTGTCAGTAGGATTATCTCTACCTGAAATCGTGTAGCGGATTTTTCCAGTAAATATCAGACCCGTATTATCCTGATAGCCTGCCATGAGCTGAATGTTAACAAACTCCTTCGCCTGAATTTGACTGACGGTTTCTTTTCTCAGATTCCAGACTTTAAACACCCCCGCACGAGGGTAACGCGTATCTGGCCACGTGATATTGAACGTGGCGCGAAAATCCGATAGCTCAATACCTTCCCCGTTTTTATCAGAAACAATCAGTGAGCATTTTCGTATCCAGTTTTTTGACATAACAATCAGTCCGTGATCCAGTATAATTTTACGGTTGCGCCCAACGTATCCGCGTTGATATCGCTTTCTTCATCTGATAGCAAAACGAGATTTCCTTTACTGATAAGGTGACTATATTGAGCCAGTAGATTTTCACCCACGATCAGCGGAATACCCTGTATCACCGGTTGATTGTCAACCGTGAGCATATCCAGCACCCAGCCCGCACTATCACGCCAGATAAGGCGAAACTGCCAAACAGTATCAGATAGCTTAATCGTAAATTGCTGGTTGGTGGGGGTAAGCGGTATTTCGTTAATTTCCATTGAAAAATGCGGCTCCTCGCTGTAATAGGCTGCGATTATCAACGGGTTTTGGCGTTTTCATACCGGTATTACTCACGCCACTCGTTGTATTCCCTTCCCGCATATTTTTTGCATCGGTAGATTTGATATTAACCGTTTGGGTTTGGGTGATGTTAAGCTCCCGCAAGGTTAATATCGCCATCAACACGGTTTCTGTGTGCTTATCCGTGGTCACCTCGATAGCGCGAATGCGCATATTCTTATACTTGCGCTTACCTGTTATGACATCAAACGGTTGACGGCTGGCTTGAAGCGCTAAAATTTGCTGGTAGATTTCCGGTGCGCTTAACCCTGCGCGAATAGCCACTTTTGCCGTGTCCCAAAAATCCAGTAGAGATCCACCACTTGAAAAACCCACCTCCATGGTCACTTCCGCCGGACGTTTGTAAGCGTGATCGGCAATTTCCGCGCCCAGTTCAACCGGATGTTCTGTGATTTCAAGGGTGTCGTGATGTTTTTCTGAGATAATGACATCCGGCACCAGCAAACCGATTTTGCGCGATCGTTGTGAAAAAAGCGTAGAAAGGATATCCATCAGTAGGCTCGCTGGGTTAATTGTCCAATCAGTCTGGCGTTAACGCCCGTTTGTTTATCGGCAATCGCATTGGCGGTAGCGTGGGGGTCTAATGCGCCTTCAACATTGATCGTGATATTCTGGTCAATATTATTTCGCATACCCGCATTTGCGGCATGATAGAGCATTGCCTGACTATACGGCTGTCTGCCATTTTCGTGCTCAACGATGCCAGACATGAGCGATGTCATGACCGTCGGATTGGACAGATTCAACACGGTGTCAGGGGAAACCCCTAATTTACCGGATATTTTATCAATGTAGGCACGAGTATTATTTTCACTGGCGGGAGCCCAGGTGCTAATAATTTTTTCAACGGTATTTAATCCCCTTTCAGCGTAGCGATTAAGCTGTGAAGAAAGTGCTTGTAAACCCTCAAATGCGGTATTGAATTTGGCGAATCTTCCGTTAGGTGATTCACGTACTGCACCGCGTTGTCCAACAAAATTCAAATTACCCGGATTGTTATTACGAATACCCCGTGGAATATCGCCGGTAGGCACATCAGCGATATTATCCGGTATATTGCTGCCTTGATTTTTGTTTGCCCAGTCATTATCAATACCAAAAAAACGCAAACCGTTACCGATCGCACGTTTGACTTGACGGGTGTTGTAATCCCATGATGCGCTTGCGCTATCACTAATATTATCTTTATCTGAAATCAGATACCCCGCATAGAGACTCCACAATTTCAGCCAAGGTGGGATAGGTAACTTCGCTATTTTACTAAAAGCGCCCAATACCTTACTTACCCACGCGCCCGCAATAAAAATTGCTAAGATTTCAAGTGCATTTTTCCATCCACCCACCAGGTCAACCAATCCCGTTAATTTTTCACCTAACCATTTAAATGCCGCTTTTGCCTGGTTGATTTCACCTTCCCACTTAGACCAGTTGATAAAGGATTTTCCACCTTCTTTCCACGTCTGGTAGTCTTCCCAAAGTAACAATAAGGCCGCGATAAGACCGGTGATAATCCCGATGGGCGAAGCAAAGAATGCCCGATTGAGCCCCCAGATAGCCACTGCCAATCCGCTAAAGGTAGTGATGAGTTTTTTAGATTTTCCGTCTAAATTGCGCCACCAGTCAAAAATCTGCTCGATCGCCTGACTCATTCGCCAGATAACGCGCCCCACCATTTCACCGGCTCGAATAATGCCACTAATGAGACGGGTTAATACTCTCTCAATTTTAGGAAAATTATCCAGCAGTCTTTTGCGCAGATTGTCTATCTCTTTAGTCAACCCCCCTGCTAGGTTTGATCCGACTTTATCGCGTAAAATACCAAATAACCCGGTCAATCCTTTCATCGAGGTCATAAACTGGTTGGACTGTTTGGCAGCAACATCTGCGTTAAATCCGGTTTGTTTAAGCATACGCTGGTAATCAGCAGAAAATTTGTTCAACCCTCTACGCATGGCCATTAGCGTATTTTCATCAATGCCTAACAGTTGGGCATATTGATTGGCGCGGTAATAGGGCATTGAGGCCAGTTTATTCCCCACACGGGTAAAAATAGCGCTCATATCCTGCAAATTGCCATTGGCATCACGGGTCTGCACCCCAAGACGATTTAAAAACCCCTCAGCACCCGGACTGTTTCTCAAAAATCGTGCCAGATTTTCAAGTGAACCTCTTGCCGCTTCTGCGCTACTGCCGGTGAGACTGGCGGCATACCCTAATGCTTTCATGCCGTTAACACTAGCGCCTGTACGCTGTGACGCCCAGTACATCTTATCAAGACCGGCGGCAATTTGTGTGGTAAATCCCACGACGGCAAGCGCTGCCCCCTCAACCGACGCACCTAGTTTGATAACATTGGCACTCACCCCCGTAACAACGGACTGAAATTTTCGCAGGCCACTGTCATCAACCTTAAAACCTAAGCTGATGAGAAAATCTTGCAACGTTTCAGCATTCGCCATGGCGATTTCTCCAACGCGCAATTCGCGCTTCGTTATCCTGTTCGATATCTATCCACTCATTCATTTCTGCTAAATCTGCCAAATCGATTGAGCCATCTTTTAATTTGTCGAATTTTATGTACCCATACTTAACAGGAAGGCGTAAAAAGTCTTTACCATCCGGCATTGAATCCAGGGTTAATCCTGCGACAGGAGGCTGGCTGTCTCGTCGCCTTGGGGTGCGTGAAAAAAATTACCGAGGGAATCTCCAATCACCTGCGCCACAATCTCAAGCAGGGTTTTTAAGTCAATATCATCAAACATCAATTCGCCCTGGCGAAAAATCGGCGTCCATGCCTTGGCATTTTTGCGTGAAACCACGGCTAAACAAGGGTGCAAAATCGCGTTACAGTCTTCATCGCTCATTTGGGCAATGGAATTTGCCATAATGGGTAACACCGCTGCCATTGGCATTTCCCCTTGCTGTAATTTTTGCAGTTCACCCGTTAAACCGGATAACACCGGCAATAACTTTCGCGTCACCTTAAGCTGGTCAAACACATTGAGTTTTTGACTTCGATATTCATGACCGTTAATTTCAATTTCCACTAGAATTCTCCTAATAAGGCGTCGATCTTAATGCAGTCAAAGACCCATGCTAAAACATTCGCCTCTTTTGCATTTTGCAAATCCGGTATTTTTTGAAACGCACAACTGCGCGCGGTGATCATATCGCCAGATACCGGATTACGGATCACAATCACGTTATTACCCCAAAGGGTAGATGACACGCTTTGCGCGTTATAGGCGATCATCAGTTTTTTGTTAACCGGTGAGGCTTTAATCAGACTGACCGTAACGGTGCCGGATTTTCCGCCATGTCGGGTATGCATCCCTTCACCATCAGCACCAATGGTCATGGTGTTTTTGGCTTCGGTCATTGTCACCACTATTCCTTCTTCCGAGTTCGCCGAGCCAGCGCCCAAATCTATCACCCCCGTGGGGCCGGTTAGCGTGGCGGAAACATCAGCAAAACTATAAGCGGCCATTTTCTCTCCTTATCGAACAATGGTGATTAAGACATCCGCGAAATGCACGGCACCCGCTAACTTACAGGCAACCTGAATCGGCGGCGCCTTGCGTTTTTCGCGCTCAGATTGCGCCTGCTCTGCCAGCGGTTGAATATAAACGTAATATCCTTTGGTGAGCGTATCCCCGCTTGTTAATTGACCTATACTGCCACCGTTCCATACCCCCGGTGCCAGTAGCCCATTAGTGACCACCTGCGCTAACGATTGCTCAACATTGGTCAGAAGCTGCGTGCTGCCTTGCTCCGTTTGAGGGACTTTGGTGGGGCTGGTATACAAAAGATTATACAGATTGGTTTGCACAAAGTTTTGCAACCAGTCCAGCCCATGGCGTTCATCGAAAAAATCACCATTGGCCATCACGCCTTCTTGTATAATGGCGGTGTCGTTATCGTAATTGACAAACACGTTGCAGTTTTTGGCCGCCAGCGTATTCGCCTGTGACGTAGTCAACGTCTCCGCTTTAACACCCGGTTCCTGTTTGAATTTGAGGGTGATCGTGGTGTTATTGCCGTTGAAATTCACTGAAAACGCCCGTCCAAAAGCAGAGGCTGCTGCATAGGGGGTTGATGAAGAATATTGTGTAAAGACCCGTTGATATTTCGCTTTTTTCAAAACAGAAGCGATATCATCCGCTTTCGTACTATCCAGTACGGCGGTATCTTGGGTGGTAAACCCAAAAACGCGGGAACTTCCGGCCGCGCCAATAAAGTTGGCGATACCTTTCACTTCATCGGTAGAAAGCGCAGCGGTTACCACCAGTCCATACCAGCCGCTCGAAAAATCCGCCAATGTTGAAACCGCATCAACGATAGTTTCACCGTCCATACCTAAAACAGGGGTTGCGCCACTCTCTTGGGTTAGTTTCAACAACGCCGATAAATCGGTACCTGATTCCGGTGCGGAAGCAAAACCCACTGCGCTTGTTTTATCTGCCGTATTCGATGTCATCACAAATCGACTATCGTTATTATTCCACGTTATTGTAGACGTGCTCATTTTTTCACCAATTCGGGCGGCAACACCGTTTAAATTGGTTTCTTGCGAAAAATCAATGGCACTTAACTTAACCGTTCTTCCGTTTACACTGATATTCATCGCGCCATCGGTAATCGCCTTAAAATTGTTAATTTTTGTCTCTTCTTCGGACAAAATGCCACCGCGCAATAATGCGGGTGAGGCTGCTTTTACCCAGCGTCCCACGTATAAATCGACGGGTTTTGGTGACTGCTGGTAATAGAGTGAAGCCGCCTGATACTCGGGTGCGGTTGTACCAAAATCATTGGCGACTTCCTCAATATTGGAATACGCCCGTAATCGCTCAAGCGGATCGATAACGGGTGAATCACCTAAAATGAGTAGTGAACCAAAATTACGGCGACTTGCGGCACGCGGTGACATATCAAGCGTGACCTTAACCACCCTTGAAACGGGTAAACCTGTTGACATTATTTGTCTCCCAAAAACGTGACGTGGGCATCTGTCACTGATTTTATGTGATAGCGACGCACCACTTTGCGACGTAGATGAACGGTTATATCAAACCGGTTCACCCACTGATTGTTGATAAGCTCAGGAAACACGGTAATTTGGCTGTGGCTACCGAGGGTAAGATTGGACTTATTCAGTTCGGCGTTATTTTGACTGAGCATAATGCCATCCCGAAATCGGGCGGCGTAAACCATACCTTCTCTTCCGTAGAAAGAAGCCATACAGGTTAAGGTTTCGTACTGCCAAAGTTCGCTCGATTCATCGCTTTGTTTTACCAAAGCGGGATTTGGCTCACTGGTAATATCAATGATACCGAAGGCACACCAGTTAGTATCAGGGGATGGCAATGGCGCGGGCTTTGACTGCCAACGCGGTAATACCTGTTTTGCGGGCAACCCCGATACGCCACCAACCCAACGACTTAACAGACGATTTAAGCCTTCATTATACAGGGCATTATCATCAAAGGGCGTTAGCCATCCAGCCTCCGTACTGCTGTTATTGCTCATGAGCGATGCCTCCGTCAAACGGCATCAGTTCACAATGCGCCTGCACAAATCCCGCACCATAAGCGGTGTAAGGATCGACGGATTTGACCAGATATTTGCGCCCCTGATAGGTGACAATATCGCCAATATGATGGGTTTCACCGGCTATTAATCGGGTGGTGGTCACCACCAATATTCGACCACTGACCAGTTGACCAGACGTTCTTATTTGTGCCTCAATTGAACTATCCACCGTTACTACACCTGAAAAAGGATACGTACTTTCTTTTGTCGAAGTAATACCTTCATCATCAATCAAAATTTCCCGTCGTGTGTAAGTGAGCGAGGTATCGCAAAAATCCGGATCAAAAAGCACATCGGTTACATCAAGCATTGGCATTTTTCTTTCTCACAACATAGGTAATTGAACGACGATAGATACCGGTGTCAATCAGCGGTCTCGCGTTAGTATTATCCGGCGGTAAACCGGTTTTTCGATTCTCAAGCTCTTTCGCTGCGCCTTTACGTCCTCGTCGTGCTCTGGCAGCTAATGTACTGTCCGCCAGTGGCACAAATTTGCTTTGAGTAATGACGGCTTGCACGCCTTGAACGGCGATCTGACCTGCTCGATTTAACGCTTGCTCTGCTTTATCCGGCTGATCATCCAAAATGGCTTTAGCGGCAGATTTCAATTCAGCGGTGGTTTTAGTTTCCACTGAACGAATACCCGGTATTAAATGTGGCCTTGCCGGAATGTTTTTAGCCGGTGAGCCAAACTCGTTGAGATAACCAATCGCTGCATTGCTAAAGGGAATATCCTCGCGTTCACCCTTTTCAGCCGGAATACCGACCAGTACCTCTTTTTTACCAAGTTGAACGAGGGCATCAAACAATTTACCCGTGTTGTCAATACGTAAGGTGACGCCACTTTTCATAATTGCCGGCCTCCAGCCCCAAACATAAGCACCCATTGGTAAAACTCCGCACCAAAACGGGTGTTATTCCAAAATCCGGCATTGGGGTTTAGCGTCATGCTGTTATCGTAACTGACGCTGACCTTATCAACCGACTTGGATGTTGCCACCCCTGAACTTGAACCGCCAACACCGCCCGCCTGTAAATAACGCGAATCCATGGCATAAAGCGTGAGGTAATGCGCGACAAATAACCCCACCCAGTAAGGAAAAACATCACTACCGGACACATTTTCACTGAGGAATTTGTCGGCTAAATTTAAACGAAACTGAATTTGCGCATCTGGAAATTTAACCTCATCGTTAAACGGGGGAAAATCATTGCGAAATTGTTGTACCGTTGGCAGGTTTTTGTTCCGTTGACGCATCGATATCCTCTTTATTTTCAGTTTCCTTTTTTCCCTTCGCTTTTTTCTTGGTATGCCCGTTTTCTTTGGTTAACGCTTTAACGGGAGTAAGCACAATGCTATGCGCCTCGGTAAACCAATGTTCTGCCGTGCTTTTGCTTACGTCGTGAATACCGACATCATAAATGGGTTCGCTCGCCGGATTCATGGGTAAGCGTAAAGGGTGTGTGTACTTGAATCCGCATAAATAGACTCCAAAAAGAAAGCCTCATATAGGGACTTAAATGCCATCACAGTAAGCTAGCGTTTCCCGATAAACGGGCTCGACGGCACCTAGACGACCATAATAGGTGGTCAGTTGATACAATCCGCGGTATTGAATGGGAATACTTTGTAGTGGCACCATCGGAAAGCGTACATATTGCTTTTCGTTGGTATAGGCCACCATTCTATCTTTATTACCTACCCCACGGCCTTTTAACCATTTTACCGCCCGGATATTCAGCGGGATACCGTTTTGATGATACGCAATGGTATTGGTTTTCAGGTAAGTCAGTAAGGACTGGTTACCCGCACTAGACACCAAAATAGTGGATAACAATGCAAATTGTTCAGGTGGAATAAGTAAATCTGTGGGAACCATCGAGTACGCCGATGCTGCCCACGCATCGCTTAATATTTTATTGATGCTGTCGCGAATTTCATCGGCGGTTGATTCGCTCCACTTTTTGGCAGCGTTATTGGTCTTGATATTATCAAGATTGAGCAACCCTTTTACATTCATTGCGGTGTCACCAATATAGACTTGCTCGTCAATGTCCATATTCCATTTCAGACGCATACCGTCATATTTTTGCGAATCTACCGGACGACCAATTTGTCTTGCGGCTTCAAGTTCGACGACCGTCCAGCCAAGCTCCATCCCCCAAAGTTGCAGTGGGAACCCTTCTTTTTGAATATCGATATTCACGCCGGCGATCGCGGTAGAATCCTTCCCTATCCAGTTTTTACCGTTTGGATTGGCGCCTGTCCCTGCGGCGGCAAATCCGGTACGGGTAAAACTTGAAATATCATCCGCAATTGAAACATCTTCTCGTAACTGAATATCACGACTATAGGTATATTGCACCAAAGGGAGATTAATCGTCTGGTCTAAACGCTCAAGCTCACCAATCAAAAAAGCGCCGGTTGAGTCAATCGTACGCTGGTCAAATGTTAACATGGGTTATTCCTTAAATTTTGTACGATATTTCAACGTTGCCGTCAGCATCACCGTGTCCGGTGAATTCCGCATTAGCCAATATCACGGTATTTATGTTTTCTGACGCCCCTGACCCCGTTTTTTCTTCAGCAATTAAAATAGCACCCAGTGGGCTTTTATCCGTTGCCCCTGCCACTCGCACATAGACCTTGGCACCTTTTTTAACCTGTTCGCTATCCACACCCACATTCACCATCACATAGCCTCGCTTTAGCGCATCACCGGTGAAATTTTTATCTTTCCCGACTTGTTGAATAAAATCTTGCGTTTGCGTTGTTGGATAAGGGCGAATATAGATGCCTTTGATAACATCAGCGGTATCACCTTCGGCAAGCGGCACAAAATAATCGCCGTCATATTTCCCGGCTAATCCATAGGCGGGAAAACCGTCTTTAGATTTCAATAAGACAGGTTCAGTGGTCAAATCCCGATAGCGTGAGATAGCACCGGCGATACCCACTGGCATCCGATAAAGATAAGGTTTCATCATTTTTATTTCCCTCGTGTTGCCCAAAATTCGGCATTTGCCTTGTTTAAATCGGCGATAGTATTGCCGGATTTTCGGATTGAATCGATAGTGGGGGTATTGGCGGTATTGCGGTTTTTCGAAAGTTCTGCGACCGCATTAAACGCCATATCCACCGTGCGCTTAGGTAATCGGTTAATTTCTGCATCTCCCACAATAGAGCGCACAATAGTTTGGTCTGCATTGGCTAACACCTGACGTTTAAAGGCCGTGGGTTTTACCGGTGTTGAAAGGGCTACCCCTGGCATAATCAACTCTGCTTTATATGCCGCATCGCCGGTAATGGTTTCTGCCTTTTCGTTTTTTTCCTCGTCATCAACGGTACCGGCTGTTTTATCCTCCGGTTTATCGCCACTATCAGCGGTTTTACCCTCAAGAGCATCTAACCGGGTCAAAATAGCCTGAATGTAATCCGGTACCCCCTCATCACGGGTCTCGACT
This sequence comes from Arsenophonus endosymbiont of Crataerina pallida, assembly GCF_964020125.1. Taxonomy (NCBI): domain Bacteria; kingdom Pseudomonadati; phylum Pseudomonadota; class Gammaproteobacteria; order Enterobacterales; family Morganellaceae; genus Arsenophonus; species Arsenophonus endosymbiont of Crataerina pallida. The sequence goes on from NZ_OZ026540.1 coordinate 3,408,793, forward strand.
TCGGGTTTTTCGGCTGGCATCGGGGTTTGAGGGCTGATAGTAATATTAATCGCCTTCGGTAACTCGCCGGTGCCTTCATCACCGGTGAGGGATTCAGGCGGATTATTTAGGACTGATTCCATTGCCACGGCGTCTTTCGTGCGATGGGCACTTAGCAGCCGTTTGAACCAGGTTTGTGTTTTGTTTGACATACTGTCTCCAATTGCACATCGTATTCCCGCTCTGCCTTTAGGTACCAGAGCGACATGATTGCCAACGATTTCATACTGACGTGCGATGCCAGGCGCAATCTGTTCGTATTGCGCATCATAGCCACACGAGACTTCGTCGTTGCCGTTGTTAATTTCCTCGATTGCGAGCGCATCTTTGATAATTAAATCCGCGATTATCAAATCCGCCTGTTCACCTTCTCCGCGCCTCACATTTTGTACATGCCCCTGCGCCAAATCGCGCCAATTGTCGATATCAACAAAAATGACATTGCCTTCTTCATCTTCGGGATGCAGTAGTGTGACACTCATCCCTTCAAACGAGGCCAGCGTTTCGGGACGAAAGACGTCACTTTCCTCTCTTTCTACCAGGATTTGTCCGCGGCTATCCGGTTTGACCTTCGGCAAATCCAAGGCGGAATAAACCTGCGTGCCCGTTCGGGCAATCGGTACGTTTTTACACAATAGCGAGCCGTCCGCCATCTGGTAACGGGTGTTACCAAGACGGGTTTCAAAATAATATTTCATGGGTTTTATCTGTCAGAAAAAGAGACTTCACAGTAGCAACGGCAATTGGGTAATGCGCCCGCGTGCCCTGTCATACCATCCAGGGTAGGTGGGTTGTGCCAATCGATAAATTGACCTTCCAGTTTTTTGTGTGATGGCCTTACATCACCATCATGGGCGGTACGCCAAATATAGCCGGTTGAGCCAATTGCCAATGCTCTCGCTTGAGTTAAGGCTTGCGTTGCTCGGCCTAGTTCGGTACGGGCTAGCATCTTTGCCCGCGATGCCGCCACCTGACCGGATTGCGCTATCATTGTGGTAAAATGTTCAGGTCTTTCGCCGTTCACTACCGCTTCAATCGCTCTGTTTTGGATATCGTAGACTCTATCAGCGGCATCCATTGGCAGCGATTTAATGTACTTGATTTGCTCATGGACAATAGACTGCATGACATGCCCCACGGGTGCTTGAGCAATTAACTGTTTGAGTTCCCCGCTCATTTCATGGCTATTTTGTTGCCACAATTTCGCGTTATCTTGTGATACCGTGTCGACAAATTTTGTCGCTACCCGCCTTGCCCAACTCTCGATAAGTTCGCTGTAATCCTCTAATGCTTGCTGAATGTCCAGCACTGAATCATTCGAACCGTCGTAGCGTTGGTTGATAATAGCGCCAATTTCGCGGGCAACCTTACTCAGGCTCGTTCGATATTGGGTTTCCGCCCGTTTTGACCGTCGCTGCGTGGACAGCACTGAGCCTTGGCGGCGGTTCGTCTTCCGCATGATTGATATCCTCATCGGTGATGGTACTGCCAATACTGATAACATCGGACAAATCCCGTAGCGAGGACATGGCCGCTTTCATTGACAGCATGCCGCCATCCTGCGCGGCATTGAGCGCATTAATCATGTTAACCGCGACGGTAGACTTATCCATGTCTGACATTTGCCAAAGGGGATTAAACGCAAAACTAAAATCATCGGGTAAGGGTTTACCTAATGCCGATTGATGCGCTATCTCAAATAGCTTCCTTAACGGTTGCTTTAATCGCCTTGATTGTTGCGTGGCGATATTGTCGTAGTAATTGGCTAAATCGGCATCGCCAGTATTGAACCCTGACGGGGATTGACCAAACAGCCGGACTAAGGGAATACCTGTCGCTCCGCTAATCTGTTCAGCAAACCGCGCCAGCACGTTATCTAATCCTGAAAACGAATAGCTATGCGTTTCAAAGTCATCGTCCGTATCCATGAGCGTCATCCCTTCGTTGCTCTGGTACTGACGTATCATGTCCATGTGCTTCATCAGCGATTCGTATGGCTTGCCGCCAAAACCGATGATTTCACGGAGCTTATTCACTTTGAATGTTCGTAAATGCGCTTTATACACCAATTGCGCAATACCGGTTGTGGTGCTATCAAAGGCGGTTAACCGGTCAAAAATACGTTCAATGACCGACATGCCCCACTCATTCTCGGTTTTGGCTTGCTGGTAAGGGAGTGTCACCCCATCAAAACGGATTAATCGACTATGATGCACTTTCCAGGCGGGAATGCCGTTCTCAACGGTCACAATGTCGTAGAATTCTGGTCTACCTAGGTCCTTGCTTAACGTTTTGATACGACGATTCAAATCCGGGTTAACCTGCCAACGGTCAAGCGGTAAAATACCTTTGAATTTACCTTGTCCTATCGTCTCGATACGTAATGGTGTAAAAGGCGCTTGCCCTTCTATCATAATGATAGGACGTGAGATATTTAAAAGGGAAACGTGCGATAAATGTGGATCTACCTGGGACAAACTGGATCTATCTGGGACGGGTGAGGTAATTAAGTTTCACATAGTGAAACAGAAATCAGTACTCAAATCGACCGATTATTGAAATCATGTTGCTGCTTGAAGTCGTATCCGGTTCAGTCAGGAGAAGAGCCTGATGGCTTTCCTGCTGTAATTACTTTTCAGTATGTGAAAGAGAAAACAGAATCAAAATCACCTGCCATTGCATCTTTCCTCAACGATAATCTAGAATCTCGTTTGCTAGTACATCGATTCTTATACTACGTGAGGAAAGTGCAATGAGTGATAACAAAGACCAGAGGCATGACCGGGTTGACTACTCTGACGACTCCAAAGGTATGGTGACGATTGTTTTCGACAAAGATGCGCTTCGTAATGAGAAAACAGACTCATCTTCTAAACCAGTCACACCACCGCCATCCAGACCAGCCCAACAATAACGTTACTCTTCAGGGAGAACCCTTGCCTCTTTGAACTTGGTTCTCCTTACCTGTACCCGCGCTATCTGATCCGCAGGGACATAAGTCGCCAGTGCTCCCCAAGTTTCATGCAGTACATCACTGCATTCTTTCCAATCTGTGCTGCCAGCCGCTTTTTCATGGGTTACATAGAGCAAAATGTCTTTTTCGTTTCCCAGAACAAAGCATCCGCATGGTTGCCCTTCAAAGTGGCCAGGTGCTTCCGACAAAAGCGTTGAGCCATTTTTCAGGTAAACATAGACTTCCGAAGCATAGTAGCCACGCTGGTCAAACATCCTCTGCCAGGCAGAGTTGGTGCTGTCAGACCACGATATATCATATTTCCGCAGGAGGCCATACATCCATTTCTTGCCGTATTTGCGCCAAACCGAACCTACAATAAAAGCAGAGATAACAGCCGGAACAGATGCTATGTAGGTGTTGAACCCCAACCACACTGCTGAATGATAAAGCCCGGCGGGTAAAAGACAAAAGACCAAGGTCGTAAACGTGATATCAATAGGCTTATGGTGCTGTTTCAAGCCAACATTGGCAATAAAATAACCGATGTAGTCAGAGGCCAGTGTTACCAGAGTTGCCCAAGACAGATTCAGCAGCGATGCCTCTATCATTCAGTCTTCCTTCGCCCCGTGTTGCCAGGGCTCATTAGTGCTTTCTCGCGGAACATTCTTGTATACATATGGCAAATAGACTAGTAAACACCTTTAATGACGTTGAGAATTTTACCCTCATTGCACAACAAGTGATGAATCGAGCATATGAAATATTCTTCTATTGTCTGGTTAGCATTAAACCAATACTCACTATCTGGTGTATAGGTTATGTTTTTCTCTCCGACGTTTCACTGTGTGAAACAAGAAACGGTCATCGAGGCGGCTTATCTTCATCTTCAAACAGATTGCCCTGGATGCGAGCCAGTTCTTCTTTTTTAACCCGCTTGACTACCGAATAAATCCACTGTAGCGAGACTTTGTATTTACGCGCCAGCGCGTGGTGGTTATGGCCGTTGAAGTCGGCAAATATCTCCCGGTCACGCTGGCTGACTTTCCATATCAACCCCATCGGGAAATAGACATTCTGCCCACCCCAGACCGCCATCATCTGACTGGCGACGGCATCGCCTATCTGGCTGGCGACGGCGGGGTCAACATCGATAATCTGCCTGACGGTCTGGGCGGTGTGTTCGGCCAGCTCAACCAGTAACTCCGGCCCTTTGCTACGAAAGGTATTCTCTAGCATGATGTTGCCCTCGCCACGCGTTTTTGCCACTGCTTGAGTTTCTCGATAACCTGGCTGGCCTGCTGGCTATCCAGCCAGTAAGGCGAATCACAGCCGGTTTCCCGTTTAACAAAATGGGCCAGGGCTGTTGCTGACGCATCACGGACAATGCCCTCGTGGGCCATTGCCTGCCACAGGGCTTGCATTTTTTGGATTTGCGGACGGTCAGTCTGCTTTTTTGTAGTGGCGTGATGGGGCTGGATGCGGAAGCCTTTGGCTTTCAGGGCGTTTAACACCTGAGCCAGTTGACCGATATTCAGGGCTTTTGCCGATGTTTTCCCGGTTAGCCTGTGCAGCATCTGGCGGTAAGTCGTGTCGTCCAGCTTGAGATTGTGGGCGGCAATATGGATTAACTGCAGGTACTTTTGTCGGGTCATCGGGGGCGTCCTTTATCGTTGTGGTCGGGGTCAGGGTTCCTTATGCAGTGAGCAAAAAATAATCCTTCGGGTTTTGAAGGATTATAAAATGAATAGCGTTATTATACAATTGAATGAATTACATGTCGCTTTTCCGCTATGACTTCTTTACGCAAATTGCCCTGGCATCAATACCCTTGAAGGTTTCAAATTTTTCCGCAAACAGTCTGGCGGCCTGTTGACAGGCGGTTTCCGTGTCAAATTCCTGTGTATGCAGAGTGGAAAAGGCATTATCGCTATAAGGACTGGCGTACATGGCCAAAATTAATATCCACATGGTGATGTCCTCCTCGTTAATCGGCGGGTTTATGGTGAGTGTGTGGCGTTGATGGCGAATTTGCCGTGATACCTTTTAGTGGCACGACATCCCAGTTAAGTACCCAGGCGCTATACGACTGTCCGCAGTGTGGGCAGGCCAGTAGCAGGTCAATTCCCCACTCGCCGCTTTCCGGTTGTTGGATAATGTCTGCCTGGGTAGGATTCAGGCGTCGGGTTGCCTGATGGCAGCTGATGCAGGTAATACTCATAACGGGTTTTCCTTATCTAAGTCGACGATGAGTTCGGCCAATATCTCGAAGGCATTTTGAAATTCACAATACGCGGCGGCGGAATGGTCTGCCCGCAGGTGATGCATGGCGCGGTTTATGTGCCTTTCAATCTGACGGCGCAGATGTTTTATTTCCTGATAGCTCATGAGGTCACCTCCTGCGCCAAGGGTGTAATAATGACGTTTGACGGTGGGATTGTTTTAGTGGTGTCCAGGGTCAGGGCGTGCATACAGGCAGCGATGAAGTTCTCGGCCTGTGGCGCGTTGAGGGTGTTACCGTAGGCGCGCAGTCGTCCCACTCTGTTGGTAATCCCATTAGCCAGCGGGAGTGTGCCGGGTTCAACTGGCCGCCACTTGCCATCCCGGCAGAAGAGCCAGTCAGCCTCTTGCCAGAAGCCGTTAGTCGGACAGGTGGTGTCATTTGTGTCCATCCCGTCAGACAGGCAACGTCCTGTAAATTTGACTGTCTCCCTGCTTGTTTTCGGGCCAAAACTTTCTTCCAGTCCTGATAGGCATTTTTTATGTTGCCGGCGGTCGGCGTTGGCCAGCCCGTTAACCACACCACCCTCCCCAGTAGGGCATTGAGCGACACATTCGGGCATTCCCTGCCATCCTTTCCGTCCCGCGTGGTGGGCGTCGGCCACCCAGTAAAGTCGTTGTCTGATGTGCGGCGCACCGAAGCCCGCAGCGCATAAATCAAGCGCTGCTGTGGCGTAGTTCTCTGCTTCCAGGTCAGTCTGTACAAGGTCGAGCCATGCGAATCCGTCTTGACTTGCAACCTGTTCACCAAAGACAACGCCAGGCTTGCACTGCTGGATGAGGTGGAAGAACGCGGGCCATAAGTGCCGCTCATCAGTAAACCCCTTTCCTTTGCCTGCCGCGCTGAAAGGCTGGCAGGGGCAACTGCCTGTCCACACGGGTTTATCATCGGGCCATCCGGCTTTTCGCAGGGCGTATGACCAGGTGCCGATACCGGCGAAGAAATGACACTGGGTGTAGCCCTGTAACTCATCGGGTTTAATCTCCTCGATTGAACGTTCATCGACATCACCAGGCGCAATATGCCCGGCGGCTATCAGGTTTCGCAGCCACTGCCCCACATAGGGGTCAGTGTCGTTATACCAGGCGCACATTACTGCACCTCCTGCTCGAAGGGCGTAATAATGAAATCCTCAAGCTGGTGATGAAAGGTAATGCCGCGAATATTAAGGGAGCTGATGGTATCCTGATTTTTTAGCAGGGCATTTTTATCCACCTGTGCCTTGCGAATAATGCAGTGCTGTTGCCCGTTTTCTTCCAGCGCCTGCAGGATATCGTCCATCCCTTTAAGGGAGACGGATGGCGGGCGGTTACGCCATGACACCTCGCCGGTTATCAGGTTAACGGTTTTGGTTTTGCCGTTTTGGGTCAGCCCCTCCCGGTTGGCGTCGCACCAGGTCTGGATACCTTTTTGTAACAGGGTTATCCGGGCTTTCATGGCCTCAATATCAGCCGCATGCTGATGCGTTAACCGTGCGATTTCATCATTAATCTGCGTCTCCAGCCGGGTCATTTCCCGCTGGATATCGCCCATCCGTTTAATATCGTCCATCACCTGTTCGCGGGTTTGCGGCGTGCAGGCACCCGCCGCGGCTTTAAGCCGCGTTATTTTCTTTGCCATCTTTTTTACCTTTTAATTAACAACGTCGGGAATTAAACGCGCTCGAAAATAATGTCTTCAAGGGCGTCACTGTGTTGAATATGCTCAAATAAATTCATGTTGTATCGGGCCGCGATTTCACCAAGACGCTGGTCTTGTTCATCAAAATCACGGCAGTTTTCGCAAATCGATAAATAGGCTTCATAGTCCTGCTCGGTAATATCCACGGTTTTTTCCAGATAAACCGATTGGCGAGCGGTAATACGGACAGGTCGTGTTGTCATGATTAACGTACCTCCCAGGTTATTCGGCAGTTATCTTGCAGGAACTGGTATTTTTCCCAGCGGCCCTGACGGTCAGTGCCCAGGGCATAGCGAACGGCATGCCCCTTTTTATGTAAGGCATCACACCGTCGGTCATGCAGCAGGGTAATGGTCGGACGGCTATAGCCATCAACGGTAAACTGACTGACGATAAAACCTTCCTGGCTGAGTTTGTCCATCACTGACAGGCATTGCCTGAACTGTTGCTGGATGGTCTGGTAGGTCATCGCTGATGGGTTTTTAATGGTCACGGCGGGGTTCAGCATAAAAGCCTCCTTAATGCACACTGTGAATAATATTGGCGTCGATAACCGGGATGGCGTTTTGCGCGGCCAGGTTCATGGCGGCGGTCACCAGATTGCCGATAGCCAGGGGGTAAAGCAGGCTGACCGGCGTGTCTTTTTTCGGGCGCAGCCAGCTTAAGCGTTGGCGTAGTGCCGGTATCGCATCCGGGCCGAGAACGTTGTTCATGTCGCCGCCGACGCGCTTAAATTTGAAGTCAAGAAAGTCGGCCAGATGTTCATCCAGTGGCGGCAGGTCAATCACCTCGCAGCGCTGTACCACTTCCCTGACCGCCAGCAGGCGCTCAGATAACTTGTCGCCCAGCTCGGGTTGTCCCAGCAGGACGATGGACAGCAGTTTTTTAAAGCCGTCTTCCAGCTCAAAGAAGCGTTTGAGGTGCTTTAAGGTCGGTATGGGCAGCGCATGGGCTTCTTCAATCACCAGCACATGGCTGTACCCGGCACGGCTGCTGTCTTTTAATACCCGGTGTAGCTGACGAAAGCGGGCCTCCGGCGAGCGTTTGAGCTTTTCCAGTGGAGCCAGCGTATGAACAATAGCCTCGGCAAGACTGGCGGCTTTCAGGGTTTTGCCCTGATGGTCGTTGTCTTCCATGGCCAGCACGTAGGGTTCAATCACCACCACAGGGGCATGTTCCCGGTTAATCCGGTCAACCAGGTCGCGCCTCAGGGTGCTTTTACCCGAGCCGGATTCACCGATAACCGCGATAAAGCCGCCATAACGGGCGGTCTGGTACAACGCCTCACGCACATAACGGCTTTCAGGGGTTAAAAACACATCGTCATGACCTTGTACCGCGTTGTCATCAAACGGGGCGCGAAACAGCCCAAAATGCTTTTTGGTGGCAGGCAGTAATACCTGTTTTTTTAGTAACATGGTGTCTTCCTCATTGCTAAATAGTGGGCACTTTTCCTTGCCGTTAAGCGTGACCCCGTCAAAGCAGTCGTCCGCCGCGATGCCCTGGTCACGCAGCCAGGCCCGGATACGGTGTTTTAGCGCGTCGGTGTCCTGTTTTGGCCACTGGTGGTGATTGACTATCTGCGCCAGCGTCGCCTCGGAAAGGTCAAGCGCGCGGGCCAGTGCTGCTTGCGTCAGGTTGTGTTGTTGTAACAGGGTTTTCAGTTTCAGCATGATGGCCTCCCGTTAACCGTGACTGGCCAGGCTGACCACCACATCGCCCGTCTGCGCCATTAACTCATCACCCAGCGCGTCGACCTGGCCAGCGGGGATGCCGTCCGGGAAGCGCTGGGTTAGCGTAGTGTAAAATTCACTACGCCAGGTCTTGCCCGCCGCCTGAAAACGCGCCCGCAACTGTTGAACCACCACGACTGGGTTTAAACGTTCTTCAAAACGTGGGGCACAAACTGTGGATGCCTGCCCCTGTTTGGCGAGGTAAATGGGTGGGGTATCGCGTTCATTATCAAGATAAGGGTTAAAGCGCCCACCAAAGGGTAAGGCGTTGGCTTTTTGCACGGCGGCGGTTTCCCCCGGCGTGGTGGTGCCATACAGGGTCTGCTCGACTTCCGCCAGATGGTGTTGCGCCGGGGTGTGGGGTAATGCTTTGAACGATTCGCCGAGGGTCGGGCTGTTGAGGGCAAAGCCGTAGTCATCTTTCGCCACTTCCGGCACCCGGCAAAAGAATTCCAGTCCGTCCTCATTAATCATGACCACCTGCGCCTCACTGTCACGCCAGGGGTTACGCACTATCTGTACGGTGTCGCCTACGCAAACGCCAGGGACTTGCCGTACATCGTATTCACTGCCCCTGAACGACACGCGAAGATGCGTCGTGACCTTACGGCTTTCCGGCAGACTCACTGCCAGCTCACGGCATACGTCAACGGGCGGTGCCTTGATTAACTGTCCAGGGGTAATACGCAGCCAACAGTCGGTGCGGGTCATGCCGGTACGGCGATGCAGCGCGGTGCGGTTATACTTTTTACGCCATAACCCGACCAGGCGGTTCAGTTCATCAATATGATTGACTTGCACAAACCGCAGGCCGGATTCAAAATGGCACTCGAGAATGTCGCGCGCCTTTTCCACTGAGCCGGTAGCGCGGGCATTACCGGCTTTATGGGCGATAAGTTGAATACCAAGGGTTTTACACAGGTTGCGCAGGGTGGACGAGACCAGGGCGCAACCGGGGTCGGTATAAAGGATGCGCGGCACGCCATGCAGGACGTCGGCCCCACCGCGTTCTTGCATGGCATTAATCAGTACATCGGTAAAGTTTTGTGTCGTTTCGCCGCCAAAGCGGTACTCGGCGTAAATCCAGCCGCTGGTATGGTCGGTCAGCTCAAATGACCAGACACGGTCGTTAACAATACGGTCGAGATTTTTGGGCTTGTTCTTGTTAAATTCCGCCTCACTCATCATGCGCAGGCCGCTATCGCGCTTAGTGCGACCTTTGGCGGGATTTTTCAGGTAATAAAGCACACACAGCGACGCATCCAGTTGCCAGACATGATTGGGGTGGTCGGTTTTTAACTGGACGCACGGGGTCGGTGCCCGTAACTGGTTGGGGTGCAGGCGATATTGGTACAGCGCCCGACTGATGGCATCGACCGACAGGGGGAACCACTCGCCGGTCTCGTTATCAATATACCCAGCATTAATCAGGTTGTTCGCCCGTAGGTCATTAACCGCCTGCTCAAGGCTGTAAAGGCGCTTGCCGTTCTTGCGATGCGAGGCCATCATCACGCCAGATATCTGCAGGGCTTCTTCACGTGTCAGGGCACTGGTACCACAATCCACCCGTTGCTTGCGCGGCGGTTTAACGCTGACCTGTTTGATTTTTCGTAGCAGCGTGGCTTTGGAAATGCCGAGTGCCTGGCAACCTGTCTGATAAACGGCGTCTTTGCCGCCATGTCCGGCTTTTTCGGCGGCCTGGGCAATCGCCAGTACGCGTTCGGTCAGGATGGCGTTCATAACACCACCTCCTCGCCGCTATCCTGTCCGGTACCACGCAGGTGTTCCGGTAACTGAAAATCCGCGTCTTCAGCATCTGCATCATCCTTTACCCAGTCTGGTACGGTCTCTGATGGGGTGTGATGGGGGAGCGAAAAATCACTGCGTAACACATTGATTTCAAACTCAATGTCATTAAGCAAGCCTGCTAAATAGTCAGCATGGGACGTGATATCGCCACTGTGGCTATGCAATTTTTCCAGCCCTTCCCGAAAGCGCCCCATTAATATGGCTTTAACATCAAAGCCCACCAGGCCAATTTCTTCACGGAGCTGGCGTATGCCTTCTTCCCCTAACGGGCGATGCTGATTAAGCAGGCGGTTTTCACTCAGCTCATTGATTTTTTGGTCTTTTTCGTTGGCTAGGCGGCGGCTGGCTTCCAGGCTGTCACGGGTTTCACGCAGTTTTGCTTTTAGTTCACGCACGGACATGCGATCGACCTCATCGAGCGTCAAGCCCGCGATGGTGCCGCCTTCGGCGAGTTCGGCGAGGTCTTCATCGTCTTCTAACATCAGTTCATAGAGTTTTGCCTTGCCGAGAGCCGCAAACGTCTGCGCTTTTCCACCTAATTGAGGTGATAAATATTTTAGCGATGCCTTCATCATAATTTGAGCGGTTCTTTCAGCTAGCCCTAACTGGCTTGTTACGATATTTACAAACTCTCCATGCGGCTCATTCTCTTTCAGAATAATCAACCGCTTTCCCGCCTCCAGCATGGCTTCGGCACTTTGTGCCATATAGAAGCGCGCCTCATGTACAATCCTCTCTCGTTCATAGGGCAGGCCCTCGCCGTACTTCTCCATAATGGCTTGCTGATGTTCAGCCAGGGCATTAAGGTTGTTCATTAAATCCGGTGCTAAAGGCTGTTCGGGAGCGATTTCAGCCGTCATCGGTAACGCTTTTCTACCCATTATTTTTCTCTCTTACAATTTTGACGGTGAGGCTACGCAGCGGCCACGTCGTTCTGCCATCTTGATTTGCGCCCGTTCGGTTTCATCGAAAAAGGCCAGGGCAATCTGTATCAATTCCTCGCTGAGGGCGTAATTCCCATTGAAGCGCTGCTCAACCATGCCCTCTTCCACTAAAAATGGCAGAGTACGACTGATATTGGCGGGTGAGTCATTGATAAGCTCCGCCAGGGCTTTATTGGACAGGCCGTCACGGTAATGCCCCTTCATGGCTTTTAAAATACGCAGCGCCCGTCGTGTGCGTGAAGAAGGGTGCAGTAATAAGGTGTTTTTCATCGGATGCCTCTTTTTCATTAATGGAAATTGTGATACCGTCAGTGAAACAGGCGAATGTTATGTTTTATGGCGTTTTTTACTGTGTGGCATCGGTGAACCGACTATCTGTTCAATGGCGCGTTTTGCTTTACGGGCTTTTCCGCGTGAACCTTGGCAAGCACCATTCAGTAACACATAGATGTCATGAGGCTTAAAGCCAGATTCCTGTGCCCACTTAGCGACTGAAGGATATTGCTGATAGACATGCTCGTAAAAATTGCGCTTAAAATCGGCGGGATGTTGCAGTGACATGGTGTTATCTCCGTCATAAAAAGTTAAAAATAAATATATATTGGTATACAAAATATTGTAAAGTCTTTTTTGTTTATTTTTGTATATTTCTTATTACCGTAAAAAAACACTGGCTGTTATCGGCCTAAAGGAGACCTGTATGGCAAAGAAAAAAGCGGCAACCAGCCTGTCTGTAACTACCGCGGACAATATCACGATTGCGGGGGGGGGGGGGCAATTGCATACCCTGAAAAAAATGCAGCAAACAGTGCCCAGCAGGAGGTGATGGCACGTTTTGGCGATGGGCTGCCCTATGAACGAGAGAGGATTGTGCATGAAGCGCGCTTCTATATGGCACAAAGTGCCGAAGCCATGCTGGAGGCGGGAAAGCGGTTGATTATTCTGAAAGAGAATGAGCCGCATGGAGAGTTTGTAAATATCGTAACAAGCCAGTTAGGGCTAGCTGAAAGAACCGCTCAAATTATGATGAAGGCATCGCTAAAATATTTATCACCTCAATTAGGTGGAAAAGCGCAGACGTTTGCGGCTCTCGGCAAGGCAAAACTCTATGAGCTGATGTTGGAAGACGATGAAGACCTCGCTGAACTCGCCGAAGGCGGCACTATCGCAGGTCTGACCCTCGACGAAGTTGACCGGATGTCGGTACGGGAATTACGGGCAACATTACGTAAAGATGAAGCGGCGCTTAAACGCAGCCAGCAACTGGTGGCCGAAAAAGAGAAGCAACTACAACAGTTAAGCCAACAACTGGCGGGCAAAACCTCGTCGGTTGCTGCGAGCGATGAACAAATACCCGTTGATGCCCAGCAGTGGGTCACGCTGACACTCGAAGGCGTGGGAGATCGCCTCAAATCCGAGCGCCTGCGGTTGGGGCTTAGCCAGGAGATCTTCGCCGAACGCTGTGGGGTTAAAAAGCTCACTCAGTATAATTATGAAAAAAGTGAGCGACATCCGGATGCGGGCTACTTAATCGCGGCAAAAGCGTTAGGAGTCGATCTTCTTTATGTGATGACCGGTGAGCGCAGCGATGAAGCCAGTGCGCTCGATGTGGTGAGGGATGAGGAGGAAGCCACTTTATTGACGACGTTCCGACACATCCCTGGTGAAACACGCGAGGTGGCACAACGTACCCTGGCTGCAATGGCAGAGAAAAAATCCACTCGTCACCGCGCTTAAGTCTTCCCTGCATTCGTGGCCGCAAAAGGGATTATTTGACGGTAATAATCAGCTCACGCCGTTGGGTGGGCTGATTGCTATTGAGACTATACCGAATCGGTACGCTCTCCATCTCGAACCCCTGAAACACTGCCCGCATTTCAGGAATATCATTGACCGAAATAATCATCATCCCCGCCAGGTCTCGTCCCATCCCCGCCAGTTTTTCGTATTGTTCCAGACCAAAATCGACGCCATAGCCTTCCGTTCCCCAATACGGCGGGTCGCAGTAAAACAGCGTGTGCGGACGGTCATAACGGGCAATACAGCTGGCCCAATCCAGGTGTTCAATGGTGTGCGTGATAATCGCAGATGAGCGAGCGATAACTCTTCTTCCATGCGCAACAGGTTCAAGCGTGGCGCAGTGGTGGTGGTCACACCAAAGGTGTGATCCGCCACCTTGCCGCCGAACGCCTGTTTTTGCAGGTAATAGAAACGGGCTGCCCGCTGGATATCGGTTAAGGTCTCGGTCGGCGTGATGTTTAGCCATTGATACATCGCTCGGCTGACCAGCGCCCATTTAAACTGGCGCATAAACTCTTCCAGATGGTGTTTCAGCACCCGATAGAGATTGACCAGCTCGCCGTTGATATCGTTAATCACTTCCGCTTTGCTCGGTGACTTCATAAAGAAGAGCGCCGCTGCGCCACAAAACGGCTCCACGTAGCAGGTATGCGCAGGGAAGCGCGGTAAAATCTGTTTTGCCAGCCGCCGTTTACCGCCTATCCAGGGCAGTATCGGTAAAAAATGTTGCTGCATTGTCTGTAAGCCTTTTTCACTAATGGAAATTCGTGTAGACTCTTTCCTGTCCTCGAGGACGGAAAGCGCCACGGTTGACTCACAGGTTCGGTCTGTGTGTTGACGGCCTGTCCGGTGTGACTGCACTGGGTGGGTCGCGCTTTTTCCCTTGCCCCGTTAGGGGCTAATGACTGCGCCTAACCTAACCGTTCACCCATCCTCCCACTAGTAAACCGCTTTAAAAGCGTTTAGCGACCTGCCTTGTCACACTGTCTGCCTGATTCTCAGGGAGATGGTGATGAAAACACGAAAAAAATTAATCTTACCGCCCTTAACCACCCCGCGATTAAGCGGTTGGTTGCTCACCGCTGCCGGTTTGTTGCTGGTGATTGGCCTGGTCTCGCCACAGCAATTACCGGTGGTGCTCTACAAGCTGGCTTTGATTACCCTGGCGGCGGTGGTCGGTTACTGGCTTGACCGCTCGCTGTTCCCCAAGGCCCGCCCCGGTCAATACCTGCACCATGACCATCCCGAGGTGGCGCAGGGCCGTCATCCGGTGCGCGGCGGCTGCCATCAGGTGTTTGCTGCTGCACAACTGCGCCGGGCGCTGATTGTTGCAGCCGTTTGCCTGGCTGTGGCTACGGGGCTTTAACGATGACTCTCTATATGTACGGGCCTCAGGTTGTCTGGGCTGTGCTGGTACTGCTGAAACTGGGCATCGAGTTAGCCCTCCACGGGCAGGCCCGTACGAGTAAGCACAGTTTCTGGGGGCAGCTCTTTCGTTCGGCCACGGTAGCCTGGCTGCTCTGGTGCGGTGGTTTCTTCAGCCAGGCCAGAGCGGCACAGCCACCGCAGACGTCCCTGCAGTACCGTGCTGATGTGATCCGCAATGCGCGCCTCGAATGGGGAATGTCTGCGCCAGTGGCAGACTTTGCCGCGCAGCTGCATCAGGAGGGCGGATGGCGAGCAAATGCAGTTTCACCGCTTGGCGCTCAGGGGATGGCACAGTTTATGCCTGCCACCGCCGACTGGATTAGTCAACGGGTACCTGGGCTGAACAGCCGGGAGCCGTTTAATCCGGCATGGGCTATCCGGGCGCTGGTCAGCTACGACCGCTGGCTGTGGCAGCGTGTCAGTGCTGTTGATGACTGTGAGCGCATGGCGATGACCCTGTCGGCCTACAACGGTGGCCTGGGCTGGGTACAGCGTGACCGCCGTCTGGCGGAAAGTCAGGGGTACGATAGCCGCCGCTGGTTTGACAGCATTGAGCGAGTCAATGCCGGACGTCGCGTGAATGCCTGGCGTGAGAATCGTCATTATCCACGCCGCATTTTAAAAAGCCTGGCCCCCCTTTACCTGAGTTGGGGAGGGGCAAGCTGTGTTTAGTTCAGTCAGCCTAAAAAGCCTCGGCGGGGTGCTGGTGATGGCTCTGCTATCGGGCATCTGGTGGCACGGCTACACGCAAGGCAGCCATCGGGCAACGCAGAGGAGCGAGGCAACCCTCCATCAGCTGCGTGAAACATTTGCAATGCAGGAAAAGCAACGCGCCGAGCAGGCCGCGCAAGCCCTGCGAGTCCTGCAGCAACGTTTTGCCCATCAGGTGCGGGTCGCCCATCAGGCCGAACAGGACTACCTGACGCGTATTGAGCAGCTTCGCACTCAAACCCAACAATTAACCCGGCGGATAGATGATGTTACCCAACGTTGGCAGGATGAAAAAGGCCAGCCGCATGCTGTGTCCTGCGTATTTACTCGTGGCTTCGTGCAGCACTACAACGCCGCCCTCGGTGTGTCCGACGCCAATGATTCAGGCGCTGCCGCCGCTCCCGGCGGCGCTGGCAACACGCCCCAGCCCACTGCGCCCGCTGGTGAGCCGCTCAGACCCAGCCCGGTCACCCAGCGCGATATCCTCGCCAATATCACCGACAACGGGCAGCAATGTCAGGTCTGGCGGGCACAGGTAAACGGGCTACTGGATTATATTGAAGGATTAACACCATGACATTACAGGTCGATTTTTGGGTACTGGTGAGCTATCTGTTCGGACTGGCAGGCTTTTTGGGTGGGCTGGCCCGCTGGTTTATCCGGGAGACGGAAAAGCGCCAGGCCGAGCGGTTTGCGTCACTGGAGCGGTTAATGCGCGAGGCATCCGATAAAGGGTCGCGCCTTGAGCGTGAAGTCCTGGAGTTCAAAGTGGAAGTGCCGGCGCGTTATGTCCGGCGCGACGAATTTATTCATTATCAGCAGGTGGTGGAGTCACGGCTTGACGCGATTTACCAGAAGCTGGAAACGATACAACTGCGTCAAGTGACGGGAGGATAAGGATGATAGAGACCGAACAGGTGCGCCGCGAAGGGTTGCGCTGGGTGTTACTGCAGGTGGTCAACAAGGCACGGCCCTATCCGGCCAATGACCGGCTGCTATGGGATGTGGGCCATTCGCTCTACCCGGACATGACCATGCTGGAGCTGCAAAAAGAGTTACTGTTCCTTGAGGGCTTAAGTCTGGTTCGCCTGACCCGACCGCCAGCACGTGCCTGGACTGCCACGCTAACGCCGGAAGGGGTGAATCTGGTGGAATACGTCACCGACGATATCCCCGGGATTGCCCGCCCGGCCAAATACTGGAGGGAGTGACGATGGCACCGCGCAGTCATATCGAGGTATTGCCCCCATCGGTACGTGAATGGCTCGACCGGGCGCTGACCGAGCGCAATTTCAGTGGCTACCGGGAGCTGGAGACGTTGCTGCGTGATAAAGGGTATAGCATCGGTCGGGCGCAGATTTCCCGTTACGGTCAAAAGGTGCAGCGCCGCTTTGCCGCCATTCGTGAAGCCACCGAAATGGCACGCGTCATTACCGAAGGGGCGGAAGACGACCAGGACAAACGCTCGGAGGCGATTATCGCCACCATTCAGGCCGATATCCTGACCGCGCTGATTGACGTACGAGAAGCCAGTGATGACGAGATGGAGCCCGCCGAGCGCGCATCCCTGTTAGCCAAAGTGGGTAAAAGCATTGCCACCCTGACCCGCTCGTCAGTCAGCCTCAAACGCTATCAGGCAGAGGTGCGCGAGAAAATCGCCGCCCGTCTCGATGAGCTGGAGCAGGAAGCGGCGCAGCAAGGTAAAGCACATGTCAGTCTGGATACGCTGAAGCGGGTGCGTGAAGAAATTTACGGGATTATCGCATGAGCAAAAATGTTGAACTCTACCCTTACCAGCAGCGCTGGCTGCTTGACCGGTCGCGCTTTAAAATCGGCCAGTTTGCCCGCCAGACCGGCAAAACCTTTACCACCACGCTGGAGCTGGTTGACGACTGCTTTGAGACCGAGGCCCGTGGCGGTCGTACCCGCTGGGTCATTCTTTCGCGCGGTGAACGACAGGCCAAAGAGGCGATGGAAGAAGGCGTCAGAAAGCATTGCCAGGCTTATAGTCTGGTGGCGCGTGAGTTTGAAGGTTACCTGATGGGCAGTGGAGGTGAGCGTTATACGATGCTAGAGGCGGTGCTGCCCGGCGGCTCGCGTATTACCGCACTCCCGGCCAACCCGGATACGGCGCGCGGCTTTGCCGCCAATGTGTTTCTCGATGAGTTCGCCTTTCATGCCGACAGCCGCAAAATCTGGACGGCGCTATTTCCGGTGATATCGAACGGCTACAAGCTGCGCGTCACCTCCACCCCTAACGGCAAAGGCAACAAATTCTATGAACTGATGACCGATGCGTCATTAGATACCGTCTGGTCACGCCATGTGGTGGATATCTATCAGGCGGTGCGTGAAGGGCTGCCGCGCGATATTGCCGACATGCGTGCTGCCTTGAACGACGAGGATGCGTGGGCGCAGGAGTTTGAACTCAAATGGCTCGATGAAGCATCAAGCTGGCTCTCCTATGAACTGATTGACGGCGTAGAGCATGACCTGGCGGGCATTCCTGAGCACTATGCCGATGGCCCCTGTTTTGTCGGCGTTGATATCGCCACCCGTCATGACCTGTTTGTGATTTGGGTGATTGAGCAGGTGGGGGATGTGTACTGGACGCGCGACATCATTACCCGCAAACGGGCCACCTTTGCCGAGCAGGACGCGCTGCTCGATGATGTCTTTTTTCGCTACCGGGTACTGCGTTGCTGCATTGACCAGACCGGCATGGGCGAAAAGCCGGTGGAAGATGCCAAACGCCGTCATGGTACCCATCGCGTCGAGGGGGTGCTGTTTACCGCCGGTAATAAACTCACGCTGGCCACGCGCGGCAAAGAAATCTTTGAAGACCGCCGGTTGCGTATTCCGCAAGGTGACAAGGATTTACGGGCTGACCTGCACAAGTTAACGCGCGTGACCGGCCCGACCGGTGCCCCGCGCTTTGTGGCCGATAGCGATGCCAGTGGCCATGCTGACCGCACTTGGGCCTGTTTTCTGGCGCTCAATGCCGCCGACAGCCCGACCGGGCCGGGACGTGTTTACTCCCGCCGCCCCCGGCAGGCTAACCGATTACTGGAGGGTTATTAATGGCACAAGGACTCTATGTGACACCGACCGAATTTGTCGCCTTCGCTGACCCGCGTCGGCCACTGATGCGCACGATTGCCTCGCGCGAGCGCAGCCCGGCAGGCATTCTGGGGTTTACCCAGTGGCTGCCTAACCCGGACGTTATTCTTAAATCCCTGGGGCGCGACATCAGCGTCTACCGTGAACTGCGCGCTGAGCCGCTGGTCGGCAGCAGCATTCGCCGCCGTAAATCAGCGGTCAAGGCGCTGGAGCGGGGACTGACGCCCCGCAATGCCGATCCGGCGGTGGTGGATTTTCTGCGTGAGGTGATGGAAGGCTGGGATATCGACCGTATCATTGGCGAGCTGCTGGATGCGGCCTTCTTTGGCTACCAGCCCGCTGAACTGACCTGGGTCAAACGTCACGACCGCCTGCAGGTCAGTGATATTGTCGGTAAACCGCCGGAGTGGTTTAGCTTTGATGACGGCAACCAGCTGCGCTTTCGTGCCAGACAGGCCGGGCTGGCCGGTGAATTATTGCCGCCGCGCAAGTTTGTGGTGGCAACACAAGATGCCACCTTTGATAACCCCTACGGCTTTCCTGACCTGTCGATGTGCTTCTGGCCGGTGGCGTTTAAAAAAGGCGGCTGGCGTTTCTGGATGCGCTTTACCGAGAAGTACGGCAGTCCCTGGCTGGTTGGCAAACACCCACGCGGCACCGCCGATGCGGAAATTGACCTGCTGCTCGATTCGCTCGACAAGATGGTGGAAGACGCGGTGGCGGTTATTCCCAATGATTCCACGGTGGAAATCATTGAATCGGCGGGCAAGGGTGCCTCCAGCGACATCTATCGCCATCTGATTGAACTGGCGCGCTCTGAAATCGTCATTGCCCTGCTGGGACAAAACCAGACCACCGAAGCAGAGACCACGCACGCCTCGGCGCAGGCCGGACTGGAAGTCGCCGCCGATATCCGCGATGGCGATGCGTCCATGGTGATGAGTGCCATCAATCAGGTACTGCGGTTTATGGTGGAGCTTAACTTCGGTGAGGTGCCGATGCCTTCATGGGAGCTGTGGGCGCAAGAGACCATTGACGAGACCCAGGCCAAACGCGATTTGAGCCTGTCTCAGGCCGCGACGCTGTTTACCCCGCAATACTTTATGCGTGAGTACAACCTGCAGCCGGGCGACCTGCGCGAGTCTGCGGTCATGACGCCCCTGACGAACGCGGCCTTTGCCGAGACGCAGTCCGACGCCGCCGGGCTGGCAGAGGATGAACTGGAGCACGCGCTGGAGAGTCTGATAACCAGCGGGCAACGGGATAAGGCCATGCAGCCGATACTGGCTCCGCTGTTTGCCGCCGTCGAGCAGGGCCAGTCTCCCCAGGCATTAATGGGCATGCTGGCAGAAATGTATCCGCGTATGGCGGCTGACCGTCTGCAAGCGCACCTGGCGCGGATTTTATTTGTGGCGAACATCGCCGGGAGGCTCAGTGCTCAACAGTAACGACATTGCCGTCTGTTTTGGCCTGCCGCCTGCACGCGCCATTGCCTACCTCAGAGCCAAGGACAGCAACCCCCTCAAGGATATTGAAGCCGGCATGGAAATTGTTCGCCAGAACATTGGTCTGCGACCGAATGTGATCACGCTCGGTGCATCCGTGATGGCCCTGCTGCGTTTTCATCCCGCTCTGCAGGCTGCCATCGGTGCCAATGAGCGCAAGCGCATCACCGAGGAGATCCTCAAGGACCTGTTCCAGGTGGACAAGGTGCTGGTCGGCGCGCCACGGGCGATCGCCGAGGACGGCAAAAAGGTCTCCGACCTGTGGAAGGACAACGTGATGCTGCATTACGTGTCCGGGCCACAGGCCAGCGGCGACAGCGCCGATGAACACGAGCCGTCATTTGGTTACACCTTCCGCCGTCAGGGTATGCCGAGGGTCGATAAGTTTGACAGTGCCGGGGGCAAGGTGGTGAACGTGCGTTACACCGATATCTACAAGGTGGCGGTGGTGGGCAGTGATGCCGGTTATCTTATCACCAACGTAAAAGGAGCCTGAGTCATGGTGACCCAACAGGTGGTGCTGACCACCACAATGATTGCCGCCGAGGCGTTAATCCAGCACCGACTGGTCGGTATCTCCGGCAAGGTGTTTAAAGGCAGCGGCGCAGAGCTGGGCGTGGCGGCGGTAGACGGTAAAACCGGCGATGCCGTCCCGGTTAACGTGATAGGCATTATGGCGGTGGAAGCCGGGGGCGCAGTCAGTGCCGGTGAATATGTGAAAGCCGATACCGAGGGGCGTGTTATCCCTGAAAGTCCACTGGATAAGGGGGCGTTGCCCGTTTCTACGGTGGGGGTCGCGCTCGATAGCGCCACTGCCGAAGGCCAGCTTATCCGCATGGTGCGAGGTATCTGATGGATTACTGCACACCCGATGATGTGGCGGCGGTGATTCCCCGCCAGACGCTGATTGAGCTGACGCAGGATGAGGTGAGCATGGCGATTTGCCAGGCGCTACCGGAAGTGGTTAATGAGGCCGTGGTCAGTGAGGCTATCCGGTATGCGGTCGAGCTGATTGATGCGCATCTGCGCGGGCGCTATACCCTGCCGCTGACGCAGGTACCCACTGTCCTTAAGGATTTGGCGCTGAATCTGGTGTGCCATGCCCTCTATCGCCGCCGCCCTGAAGGTGACCTGCCGGACGCGGTGAAGGAAAGCTACCGCGCCACCGAGAAAACCCTGGTGGCATTGCGCGACGGCAAGCTGACGCTGGGCATTCAGGCGACACAGAAGGATATGCCCGAGCCGGGGGAATACCGTGTCCGCAGCCGGGAACGGCAGTTCGGTGGCCGTGATGGCCTGTTGGAGCGCTACTGATGGATACCCTTACCCTACTGAGTGCGGTGGTTGAACGCTTGCGCCTTCAGCTGCCAGGGCTGCATGTGGATTTTTTCCCCGAACGGCCTGAGCAGTTTCGCCTGAACCATCCGCACGGGGCGGTGCTGGTCAGCTACGGCAAATCCCGCTTTGGCCAGACGCAGGATATCGGGGTAGTTATTCAGCCGCAGACCGTCAGACTGACCGCCACGGTGGTAGTGAGACAGCTTAACGGCAAAGACGGCGCGGTGACGGTACTTGACCAGGTGCGCCAGTGTCTGGGCGGCTGGCGTCCACCCGACTGCCAGCGTGATATCTGGCTGGTCGAGGAGGTCTTTTTGGGGCAGACCGAGGGGCTGTGGCAGTACGCGCTCACTGTTGAGACCGTGACGGTCTTTATCCAGAACGACAGCCCCGAAGACAATCCCCCATTAACCCATATAACCCGTGAGGAGCAATAAAGATGGCCCTGTTTCGTTATGACGGCCCACCCAGTGGCGTCACCCTGCGTACCGGCGAGGTGCTGCAGGAAGTCCTGCTCTGGCCAGGGCGGGAAGTGAAAATGCCGGAAGATCATGAGTACACCCAGACACTGGTGTGTCTCGGCTATCTGACGCGCCTGGATGCGCAACCAGTCTACATTGAACCGGCGGCGCGTCCGGTGACATCCCGGCCTGCCGCCACCCCCTCGCCGACAGCGAAGGCGGGAGAGCGTAAAACAGACAACCCGCGCACGGAAGGAGAAAAAGCATGAGCGATCCCTATGTACACGGCCCGGAGACCATTGAGGTCGAGCGCGGCCCCCGTCCGGTACGAGGCTCTAAATCATCGGTGATAGGACTGATAGGCACCGCCCCGACCGGCCCGGTGAATAAACCGATACAATGCCTGTCAGAAAAGGACGCGGCCCAGTTTGGCCCGGAAATCGACGGTTTTACCATACCGCAGGCGCTGCGGGCGATTTACGATCATGGAGCCGGTACGGTGGTGGTTATCAACGTACTGGATCCAACACGGCACACCCAGCACGTGGATGAAAATGACCTGAAATTTGATGTACAGCATCAACGTGCCGGACTGCGCTATGGCTATGTCAGCCATCTGGTATTGAAAAGCGCCGACAGCAAAACCACGTATCGGCGAGAGACGGATTATCAGCTTGAGCCGATAAGCGGGACGCTAACGCGGCAAGCCAAAGGCGCTATCCCGGCAGGCGAAGCCTGTATCGCCAGCTACGATCATCTGGATACCGGTCAGGTCACGCCGGCAGATATTCTGGGCAGTATCGATACCGCCGGACGACGGAGCGGCATCAAGGTGCTCGACGATGTTTATAATCTGCTGGGCTATGACGCCAAAATTTTGATTGCACCGGTCTATTGTACCCAGACCTCGGTCACGGCGGAGCTGGCGGCCTATGCCGACAAGCTCAAGGCTATCGCCTATGTGGATGCGCCGATTGGCACCACCTTTGCGCAGGCTATCGCCGGTCGCGGGTCGGCGGGTACCATCAACTTCAACACCGCCTCCGAGCGGGTGCGCCTGTGCTATCCGCATGCCCTGGTCTATGACAAGGCCAGCAACAAAAATCGCCTGGAGCCGCTCTCGCAACGCGCGGCGGGATTGCGGGCGAAAGTCGACCTGGAAAAAGGGTTCTGGTGGTCGTCCTCCAATCAGGAGATTGCCGGGATTGTGGGTATGGAGCGGGCGCTGTCGGCGAAACTTGGTGATGCCCAAAGTGAAGTTAACCAGCTTAATGAAAACGGCATCACCACGGTATTTAACGGTTTTGGTACCGGTCTGCGCCTATGGGGCAACCGTACGGCTGCGTTTCCGACCGTCACCCATATGAAGAACTTTGAAAACGTGCGGCGCACCGGCGATATGCTCGACGAGGCGCTGCGCTTTTTCAGTCTGCAGTATATGGACAGGCCCATCGATCAGGCATTGATTGATGCCCTGTGCGAGTCGGTCAATGCCTACGGGCGCAAGCTGATAGGCGATGGGGCATTGCTTGGCTTTCTCTGTTGGTATGACAAGGCACGTAACACGCAAGAAGCGCTGTCTGCCGGGCATCTGCTGCTGAATTACGCCTATACCCCGCCCCCTCCGATGGAGCGGCTGACCTATGAAACCGAGATCACCGCCGAGTTTCTGGCTAACCTGAAAGGAAGCGCGTCATGATAAGGAGAGGTGGACGCCCGGTATTACGTCAGCGCCACTGTGTGGCGGTGATAAGCGGGCGTCTAATAAAAGAAAACAGCGGCGATGCGCGGCCCTGTGCTGTCAGCGGCATTAATGTTATCGAGGAGAATGCGTATGACCGGTAAAATTCAGCTTAACGCCATTAGCAATGCCAATATTTACGTTAATGGCAATAATCTGCTGGGCAGGGCCGAAGAGGTGAAGTGCCCGGAGATACAGGCCATCATGCAGGAGCGCAAGGCGCTCGGTCTGGTGGTCAAGATAGAGTTGCCCTACGGTTTTGACAAACTGGAGGGGGAAATCAAGTGGAACAGTTTCTACGCCGATGTCGCCCGGCTGGTCGCCAACCCGTTTAGCACCTACCAGCTGCAGTGCCGTTGCAGTGTTCAGCAGTTTGCCAGCCAGGGTCGGTTCAATGAAGTGCCGATGGTGACCTATATGACGGTGATGTTCAAAAAGAACCCGCTGGGCACCTTCAAGCAGCATGAGGATCCGGATTTAAGCAGCGCCTTTACCTGCACCTATATCAAGCAGGTGCTGGATGGCGAAGAATTACTGGAGCTGGACTACATGGCGAATATTTTTCGCGTCGGCGGGGTGGATATGCTGGCAGACTACCGGGCCAATATTGGTGGTTAGCGGGTGATCCCTTTTCAGCGGTGTTATCACGCCGCTATTGTCAACGACGGTCGAAAAGTGATCCACTTTTAGCACGTACCAACGGTTGAATAGTGATCCACACTTTTTAATGGTGTTTAAAAGACCCTGACCGCACCAAAAGACAGACTGTCAGGGTCAAGATCATCCTCTCAATCCAGGAGCTTATTATGCACGACACTTACCCCCTGCGTTTTCCCTATCCGCTCGCCAACGGCGAGACGCTGACCCAGGTCACCGTGCGGCGTTTGACCGTGCGCGACATGAAACAGGTACGCAAGCAAAGTCAGGATCCGTCTGATTTGGATGAATTGCTGGTTGCCAGCATGACCGGGTTGTTGCCGGAAGATTTGGACAAAATGGATCTGGCGGATTACCAGGCATTGCATGGCCGATTTCGCGACTTTGCGGGGCTGGATACAGTATCCGGGACAACTGCGTAAGGCGGAGGCGTTACTGGCAAGGTGGTTTCGCTGGCAGCCCAGTGAAATTGAGCGGCTAGCGGTAGAAGAATTTGAGGGCTACCTTAAGGAAGCGGGCGAACAGATAAAGCGCGAATACGGCGAATAGTCCAAAAAAGAAAGCGAAAAAAACCTTCAGTGGCGAAAAAAGCCAGTGCGATAAAGGGACCAAAACAGAACGCAAGAAGGGCTAAAGCCAGGCTAATTACGGCTGTAGCAATGCCGGACATCATAAAAATGGTTATCCAGGATTCGCTTTTGGCCACCATAGGTTCTATTACCCAGTACAGGCCATAGCAATAACATACAGTGACCACCATACCGATCAGCACGTTAAAGATATTAAGACGTGTTTCCATGGTTGCTCTCCTCATTGATTATTAGTGAGTTTACCATTATGGCAAGTAGTTTTTCAATTGGCATTGTCGTTTCCGCTGCCTTGCACGGCACGTTTCGGGCTGTCATGGGAAATTCGCAGCGCGCGCTGGAACGGCTCAGTTCAGCGACCAGTCAACTCCAGCAGCGTCAGGCATCGTTGACACGCGCGGTAAGTCGATATGGCGACATTGGCGGCGATGCTGCCCGTCGCCTGAACGGTGAACTGATCCGGGTTGGCCATACCCTGTCCCGGCTGGAAAGGCAGCAGGCTCGCCTGACGCGTGTTACTGCCACTTCGACTGCCTTACGTGATAATCGCCTGAAAATTTACGGTCAGGGACTGGAAACTTATGGCATGGCGCGCGCTGCCTATGGTGCCGTTCAACCGTCAGTAAAACAGTTCATGACTTTCCAGGACAACATGATCGACATGGCGATCACGGCGGGCTTTAACACGAAAACCCGTGACGCGCTGGGAAAAGATATTCGCGTCTGGAGCCTGAAGTACAACCAGACTCAGGACGATTTACAGGCGGCAAGCAGTTCACTGATTGGCAATAATATTGATGATTTGGATGATCTGCGCGCCTACCTGCCAAGTATTGCCCGCGCGGCGACGGCCACAAAAACCCCAGCAGAACTGTGGGCGCAAGCCGCTTTTACCACCAAACAATCATTAGGCATCGCAGCCAAAGATTTTGCTGCCGTACAGAACATCATGACCTATGGGGGTAAAGCAGGATCGTTTGAAATTGCTGATCAGGTGAAGTGGTTACCCGAGCTAGCCCCACAAATGGCGAGTGTAGCGCAGGGTAAGGAGGCCGTTGCGGAGATGGTGGCCGCCTTACAGGTGGCAAAAATTGGGGCGGGCAGTTCAGATAAAGCAGCGAACAATTTTAATAATTTTCTCGAAAAACTGTATGCCCCAGAAACAAGAAAACGCTTTGCCGATGTGCATATCGATATTGAAAAGTCGTTAATGCAGCAAAAAGCGTATGGCATTTCACCGATTGAAGGGATGATGAATACCCTGCAAACCTATCTGGCGCGAAAAAGTCCGCAAGCCCTGGCACAATTTAAATCGGCGATGGCACTGCAAGACGATAAGGCTCGCGATAAGGCGTTATTGGCACTTCAGCAAAATTTTGGGCTGGGTGAGCTGTTCGCCGATATGCAGGTGATGGCTTTTGTCCGTCCGATGCTGGCCAATATGGAGAAGTACCGCACTATCCGTGCTGAATCCTTGAGCACCGCCAACACCGACGTGCAGGCGGAGGACTATTCCAAGCGACTGGCATCGCCGATTGAGAAAATGAAGCAATTGATGATCGCCAGCAGTGATCTGGGGATCAGTATCGGGGAGCAGCTCACACCGCAAGTCGTCGGATTTGTCGATACGGTTGTGCCCTTGATAACGCAGATCAACAGCTGGGTTCAGGCTAACCCTCAACTTGTGCAAAGCATTGCCGGTGTGGTTGGGGGATTGCTGGCCTTTAAAATCGGACTATTTGGTGTGCGAATGGTGTTAAACTTGGTCGCTACCCCATTTGTCTCGCTTTTGAAGGGCTTTCAGACAGTTCGCAGCGGCTGGTTACTGATGTCTGCCGCCTTTAGCCAGGGCGGTAGCCTTCGCCGCCTGACCGGCTTTATGGGCCGACTCTCACGTGGCGCGTTGCGTCTGGGCAAGGTGCTTGGCGGTGGACTGGTGCGTGGTCTGATGATAGCGGGACGTGCCGTGCTGTTTATCGGTCGGGCACTGATGCTGACCCCCATTGGGCTGCTGATTACTGGCATTGCTGTGGGGGCTTTCCTGATTTACCGCTACTGGGGGCCTATCAGCGCCTGGTTCAAAGCCCGCTGGGCGGATATTAAACAGGCGTTTTCCGGCGGTATCGGGGGTGTCGCGGCGCTGATTATCAACTGGTCGCCGGTGGGGCTGTTCTATAAGGCGTTCGCGGGCGTCATGCGCTATTTCAATATTGAGTTACCTGCCAATTTTACCGATTTCGGTCGCAACCTGATTGAGGGGCTGGTCAGTGGTATTCGCAGCAAGCTGACGGCGGCGAGAGAGAGTATCACCGAGTTTGGTGGCAGTATCAAAAGCTGGTTTAGCGAGACGCTGGGCATTAATAGCCCTTCGCGGGTCTTTATGGGTTTTGGGGACAATATCGTTGAAGGTGCCGCTATCGGTATCCGACGCACCACCCCGAAAACCCGCAGTGCCACTACCGACTGGCTGGCGGCGTTGTTGCAGGCTGGTGCAGGACTGGCATTGCCGGGTCTGCCTGGCTGGCGACCCGCACCCATCCCCTCGGTGCCGAACGGGGCGGGTCATGGCATGGCAGGCCAGGGGGTATCGTGGTGCATTTTAGTCCCAACATCGCGCTTGATGGCCGGTCGCAAACCCCTGGTTCGGCGGTACAGCAGGCGTTGAGTCTGGGTGCGCGCGAACTGGAGCAGATGCTGGCGCGCGTACTGCAACAACAGCAGCGCAGGAGGCTGGAATAATGTTTGCCGTATTGGGGGATATCCCTTTTCAGCTGGGTACCAGCTTTGATGCTTTGGACGGCACCTTTGGCAATGACTTTGCCGAGCAGGCACGCATTGGCCACAAGCCGGGCTTACAGTTTACCGGGGCAAAACTGGATGAATACCATCTGACCCTGGTGCTTCATCAGCGTTATTGTGACCCGGCGCGTGAGTGGCAACGGCTGCAGGCGGCGAGCCGTGCCCATCAGGCGCTGGCCTTTGTGCTGGGTAACGGCGATTACAAGGGCTGGTTTGTGATCACCGACCTGTCGCTCAGTACCCAGCTTTGCAGCGCGCAGGGCAGTGCCCAGGCGCTGTCGGTTGAGGTGACGCTGCGCGAATATACCGGCGACCCGCAAAAGCCGCTCAGACCCCCTGCCGTCAAAGGTGGGTTGCCAAACCTGAATCAGACCCGGCAGGCGGCCTTGCCCGCGGCGGGACTGGGCCAGACGCTGCGCCAGGCGGTGGGCTTTGCCCGGCAGGCGCAATCGGCGCTACAGACCGCCTCCAGTGTCATCCGGGTCGCACGACAGATGAAAAGTAATCCGGTGGCGGCGCTGACCCGCGTACCCGGCGTATTAACCAGCCTGGGCGATGTGGCCGCGCCGCTGGCACAATCGCACCCCTGGCTACGCCAGTTAACCGGCACCTTACCCGACGCCATCCCGCTCCTGCGGGCGAGCGGTGAGGCGGCCACGATGATAGACCATGCCCAGGCTACCCTGCGCGGCCTTGCGCCGGGCGAGAGTCAACAGCTGCCCGGTGCGCTCGATACCGTCGCCGGTCTGGTTGGTAATGCCGTGACGGTGTACCAGCATCAGTCCGCACCGCTCAGTCGCCTGGCCAGCCGTATTATTAGCAGGAGGGGATAATGATGGCTACCGAAACCCCTGACGTCATTATCCATACCACCCGCCAAGGCGAACGCTGGGACACCCTGGCGCATCACTATTATGGCGATCCGTTCGGCTATGGGCGCATCATTATGGCTAAC
This sequence comes from Arsenophonus endosymbiont of Crataerina pallida, assembly GCF_964020125.1. NCBI lineage: Bacteria > Pseudomonadati > Pseudomonadota > Gammaproteobacteria > Enterobacterales > Morganellaceae > Arsenophonus > Arsenophonus endosymbiont of Crataerina pallida. Next base: position 3,437,334 of record NZ_OZ026540.1, read on the forward strand.
CCGCAGGTAGCCATTACTGCGTCGCTCCCGGCAGGCGTATAGCTGCTTATCCCTATCATCGCGGCAGATGACACCGAGGAGAACATACCACCGTGGCTGCGCTAACTCCCCTGTCCGACACGATAACCCCGGTAGATACGCCTACCTTTACCCTGCATTACGACCAGAAAGATATCTCGCGGGAAGTGACGCCTTATGTGTTGTCGGTGAGCTTTACCGACCGGCTGGCCGGGGAAGCCGATGAAATTGACGTTGAGCTGGAAGACAGTGACGGTCGCTGGCGTGAGGCTTGGTATCCAGGTAAAGGCGATAGCCTGACGCTGGCGATAGGTCTGGCCGGTCAACCGCTGCTGGCGTGCGGGACGTTCTCGCTGGATGAGCTGGAATTTTCCAGCCCGCCGGACAGCGTACGGTTACGGGGGCTATCGGCTCCGGTGACCCGCGCGTTGCGTACCCGCAGTAACCGGGCTTTTGAAGCCACCACGCTGCGGGCAATCGCCAGCCGGATAGCCAAAAAACATCATCTGCGGCTGGAAGGGTCCCTTGCGCCTTTGACGCTCGACCGGGTGACGCAGTATAACGAAACCGATCTGGCGTTTATCACCCGACTGGGGCGTGAGTATGGCTATATTGTCAAGGTGACCGATAAGGCGCTGGTGTTTTCCCATCGCGCGACATTGCGCGAAGCCACGCCGCTGTTGACGCTGACGCCATCAGCGGTGAGTCGCTTTACCCTGCGCGATACACTGAATCGCATTTATCAGCAAGGCAAGGTTAAATATCAGGACACCCGCACCAAAAAACTGGTCACCGTCGGGGTGCTGGCCGATGGCAGCATCGGCACGGTGGCAGAGGAAACCGTCCCTGCCAAGGGAAGCCGAACCACCAGTGCCGATACGCTGCACATGCAAAACCGGGCACGCACCCGCGATGAAGCGGTCAGTAAACTGTGCGTCGGACTTAACCGCCACAATGAATACCAGCGCACAGCAAATCTCAGCCTGCCGGGTCAGACCCGGCTAAAAGCCGGTATCACGGTGCAACTGGCGGACTTCGGTCGCTTGTCCGGAGTCTGGCTCGTCACCTCGGTGCGGCATGACCTTAACCGGCAAAGCGGCTATACCTGCGAACTGGAGTTAGGTCAGGGGCCGATTGCCAATGCGCATAAAAAAGGCAAGGCCAGCAATCCACAGACGCTGATGGTCATCGGCAAAAAAGCCGACGGCAGTATTGGCGTGGTGACAACAGAAACCCCCGTTGCACAGGAGAAAACCCGATGAGCGGTATCAAATTTACCACGGGCACGGTGAGTGCGGTGGATGAGAAAACAGTGCGGGTACGCGTTCGCCTGCCGGAGCTGGATAATCTGCGTACCGCCTGGCTTGAGGTGTTGCAGCGTAACACGCAGAACAACAAGGATTACTGGCTGCCGGATATTGGCGAGCAGGTCAAACTGTTACTTGACCCCTATGGCGATGATGGTGTGGTGCTCGGCGCGGTCTATTCACAGGTCGACCGACCGGCGATTGCGTCACGCGACAAACGCCGGGTCGATTTTGCCGATGGCACCTTTGTCGAGTATGACCGCAAAACCCATACGATGGCCGTCGGCGGCACCCTCCAGACCCTAACGTTGATCACTCAGGCTAATGTGCTTATTCAGACGCAAAATGCGACGGTGAAAGCGAGTCAACAGCTCATACTCGATGCACCTGATACCCTTACGACCGGTAACCTGACGGTGCAGAAGCAACTCACTTACCTGGGCGGTATGAGCGGCTCGGGTGGCAAGGGTGTGGCAGCCACCATTAACGGCGATATCAAGGCCAGCGGTGATATCCGGGCCGGGAACGTGTCGCTGGAGAACCATCAGCACAGTAACGGTCATGAGGGCAGGCCAACCGGCAAGCCGATATAAGCGCTTGCAGGCTTTAATGCGCTTTAATACCCTCTGTTGCCCGCCTGTGTCATGCTGCCGGTATGAAAAATGATTATGCAACGTCCGTTTACTGGCAGCCCGCGCTGAACCGTCCCGGCGAACGCGTTTCCGGGTTGGCCGATATTGAGCAGTCCATGCGTATTATTCTGGGTACGCCTTGTGGCGCAGACCTGCATCGACCCGATTTTGGCAGCAACCTGTACCGCTATCTGGATATGCCTACCGAGCAAGCTATCCCCCATGTCGTCAGAGAGACGGTCGATGCGCTGCGGCGCTGGGAGCCACGAATACAACTCCTTGAGGTGAAACCGCGGGTCGACGCCGAACATCTCTGGTTGCGGGTACGCTGGCAGCCGATAACTGACGGCACGCCACAGATGACGGAGGTCGCATGGCGTTAACGGACAAGAAACCGGTATTTGTCAACACCGATGCGGTGGCGCTGACCGCTGAAATGATAGCCTGGTATGAAAAAGTCAGCGGCAAGACGCTCTATCCGGCGCAGGATGAACGGCTGCTGATTAACCTGATGGCTTACCGTGAGGCACTGGTACGCATGGCGATCCAGGATACCGCCGAGCAGAATCTGGTGGCCTTTGCCCGCGCCCCGATGCTGGACTACCTGGGTGAACTGGTCGGTGTATACCGCTTGTCGGCTGCGGCAGCGCGTACCCGACTGCGTTTTCAGCTCGAAGAATCCCCCGACACGCCGCTGGTCATTCCGGCGGGCACGCGCGTCAGCGCCCGCGACAGTATTGTTTTTGCCACCGATGAGGCGGCCACCCTGAGCGACACTACCGTCAGCGTGACGGCCACCTGTACCGAGCGCGGCACACTTGGCAACGGCTGGCAACCGGCGCAAATCAGTACCTTGCTTGACGGCATCAACGATGCAGACCTGAGCGTGACCAATACCGAACCCAGTACCGGTGGCGCTGATCCGGAAGAGGATGCGCATCTGCGTGAGCGTATCCGGCTGGCCCCCGCGTCATTTAGTAACGCCGGTTCGCGCGAGGCGTACCGCTTTCATGCCATGAGCGCCCATCAGGATATCCGCGATGTGGCGGTGATGCGCCCGGTACCGGGTACGGTAGCGCTTTATCCACTGGTCAAAAGCGGCCTACCATCCGACACCTTGCTGGCGCTGGTTAATGGAGCCTGTTCTGACGACAAGGTGCGCCCGCTGACCGATACCGTCAAGGTGGCTTCGCCGGTTAAGGTGACTTACCGGATTGAAGCGGCTATCCGCGTTTATGCTGGCTACGATAGCGCCGAGGTCATGGCCGCCGTGAAGCAGGCCGCCCAGCGTTATGTTGACAAGCAGGCCGCACAACTGGGATGTGATATCGTGCCCAGCCAGATACAGGCCACCCTCTCGGCCAACGGGGTTTACAGCGTCGAGCTAAAACAACCGGCTCTGCAGGTGGTGAAAGAAAACGAATGGCCCTGGTGTGAAAACATCGACCTAACGTTAGCCGGGGTGGTCAATGACTGATATCACATCCGATACCCCCACCCGCGAGAGCTTGCTGCCCCCGCCATTAGCCGACGATAGCCGCTTTCAGTGGCTGGCGATATTGGCGGGCCGATTGCAGCAACTCGACCTGACGCCCCTGCTGGTTTACCTGATGGATATGACCGAAACCAGCGCCTTGCCCTGGCTGGCTGAGCAACTGTCGCTGACCGGCGATAATGGCTGGCATCTGGCGGAGTCCGATGATGCCCGCCGGGCGATGCTGAAAAACGCCATTGAACTGCATCGCTATAAAGGCACCCCCTGGGCGGTACGTGAAGTCATTCGCCGCCTGGGCTTTGGGGAGGTCGAACTGAGCGAAGGGGAAGCGGCATTGGGGGAAACTCTGACCCGTGCCTGGCCCGCGGAATGCCGCTGGGCGCTTTACCGGGTGGTATTGGAACAGATTATTACCAATGACCAGGCGGCGCTGTTACGCCAGACGCTGGCGGCGTTTGCCCCGGCACGTTGTGAACTGGCGGCGCTTGATTACACCGCCGTCCCGTTACGCTATAACCACACCGCCCAGTATGACGGAGTTTATAATCATGGGAGCAGCTAAAATGAGTTACTTAAAAGAATCCCCGACATGGGAAGACGGCATTTACCAGATAGAGACCTCAGACCCGGTATTGGGTGGCCCGGAAGGCATCACCAACCGACCACCCAGGGAATTGGCCAATCGCACCGCCTGGCTAAAGCAGCAGCTGGAAGGCACACAGGCGGCCCTGGAGGCCCATGCCAATTCGCGCAACCATCCAGACGCCACATTGGCAGCGAAAGGGTTTGTGCAGCTGAGTAATGCCACCTACAGTCAGGATGAGACTACCGCCGCGACGCCTAAACTGGTCAATGCTCGGGTCAATGCCATTGTTGACAATGCGCCATCCGATTTAGATACGCTCAACAAGCTGGCGCAGGCCATCAGCAATAACCCGAAATTTGCCGAAAGCGTGACGCAACTGTTGAGCCAGAAACTGGCAAAAAATGAAAATGGCGCTGACATCCCGGACAAAAATCAATTTATTAAAAACCTTGGTTTAACAGAAACAGTAGATTGTGCAAAAAATGCACTGAATAAACGGACTGGTGGTAGCGTCAATGGCAATCTGCATGTGACACAATCCGTGCATATCGGCGATAACGATTCAGGATTACGGGCTAATGGCGATGGCAACGTGGCTTTTTATGCTAATAATGCGAAAGTTGGAGACTGGAGTAATACCAGCCTCCATTGGTTAAGGAATGCTGAAGTTGATGGCACTATCAATACCCATAGCAATTTAGTTGTCTCATGGGGCGGCAGAACCGCGGTTTATCAAGAAAATGGTGATATAACTGGCCCTATTTGGGGCGGTGCGTTAAGTAGCTGGCTTAATATGCAGATTAACAATCGAGGAGCAAAAAATACAGCTCACCTCGCTACGAATGGATGGTGGAAATGTGGTGACACCGGCCTTATCAAACAATGGGGTATCACACCGCCACTCAATGCAGGACAAATTTATACCGTGTCGTTATCTTGTCCGGTTCCTCATGCTATTTTATCCGCAGTAGCGACGGTGAAATACAAAGGCATTGCTTCCGAGGGCAATCTAGGCACCTATGTCGAAATAGTCGGAAAATCGTTAATTATCAGTGCTGATTATACAAGAAAAGGGATTAAAGCGCCCAGAACCTGGGAGTTGGTTTGTTACTAACCCCAGATTATCACACTACTTTTTTGGTACTTCAGGCCACATGTCAACGATCACCGAAAACTGATCCAGAGTTTTGCTGATATCGACACGGTTTAGCAGCACGCGGTATTTTTTCATTACCACTCAATCGTTAACCAACCATTGGCACCATCGCCACCGTTACCGCCAGCCGTGCCAGAGATGCGTGTTCCACCGCCACCACCCCCTCCAGCACCATAGCCGTAAGCTGGTCGGGCATGGTGCGCTCCTTGTGACCCGACATGGCCACCTGGGCCACCCCCACCAAAAGCGCAGGATGCGCCGCTAGCCGCTACCATATAAAAAGTGCTCATGCCATTCAGGTTGCCGCCAATAGCCGTCTCGCCATAGGGATAACCGGCACCACCGTAGCCATTTGTTCCTCCTATACCAGGTGGCCCGCCATCACCTCCGGGTAACATGAGTAAATCGCCTAGCGCCGTCAGGCCACCGTTTTCGCCTTTTATTCCTGAATTATTCGACGCTCCTCCTGCACCGCCTTTGCCACCACGACCTATCGTAATGGTTATCTGTTCACCTGGTGTTACTTTCACAGCTTCACGTATAACAGCTTTTCCCGCACCACCGCCGCCTCCGCCAGAGGTATAACCATTCAGATAGCCAAGTCCACCGCCACCACCGCCCCCTGCTCCACAGCCTGAAACATAAACGGTCGTAATGCCTTCTGGAACGGCAAACACACCACCGTTAAAAAAGGTAGAAAAGCGAGGTTCTAACAAACCAAGGTTTTATAACATCGAGAGTTTAGCTAAAATTTTGACCTAAACCAGCGATTACAAGGCTTACCGAGGTCGAGAAAAGGTTAAAAATGGCAAAAATTGGCTATATGAGGGTGTCAAAAAATGACCAAAACACCGATTTACAGCAAAAATCCTTGATTTGTGCAAATTGTGAACAGATTTTTGAGGATAAAATCAGTGGAAAAACAGACCAGAGACCCGGATTAAAACGCGCGTTAAACTGCCTGAAATCGGGGGATACTCTGGTGGTCTGGAAGCTCGACAGGCTGGGTCGAAGCATTAAACATTTGATTACTTTAATATCCAAACTGGAAGATGAAGGCATCCATTTTCATAGCTTGACGGATGCCATTGATACCTCTACGTCCGCGGGCCGTTTTTTCTTCCATGTGATGAGTGCGTTGGCACAGATGGAGCGGGAACTGATTGTTGAGCGTACTAAAGCGGGTTTAGCCGCAGCAAGAAGCAGAGGACGTATCGGGGGTAGACCTTGCTCATTATCTTCCGCGCAGCAAGAGCAGGCTAAAAAATTACTTGAGTCAGGCCATAGTAGAACACAGCTGGCATTACTGTATGGGGTGTCATTGGCCAGCATCTACAAATATTGTCCAGTTAACCAGAATGCTCGAACAGGCCAAAATGACTCTGATGAAAAATAACAGTGTAATTTCGTTGCACTGATGGAAACAAAAGTAACCCACCATTTATCGCACGTTTTGGCTTCAAATATCGCGCGGCGCATCATCGGCTGATAGGTTTCAATTACAAAATTATGGTGATAGTCAGTACTTAATCATCCAAGGAAGCGGATATTTAAGACATAAAAACGGGCAGCCGATCATTATCGATGTCTCACAAGAAAAAATAAGAGATGTGCCATTATGAGTTATTTTGGTTTAGATCCGGTGGTTGATAATCAACGGTTAGATGATGCCATCCATAGCACAACTGAGCAGCAAGCTGGTTTTTTTGATGCATTTTTTTCTGCCGGCTATAAAGGTCTTTATACTGGATTAGTTGCTAAACCTGATCAGGTGCTTTGGGGATTAGTTGATACGGTTGTTTCGCCCGTAGCTCAATTTGTTAATGATCAGTTTGCCATCAATGATAGTTCTGAAGCCTTTATTAAACAGCAACGCAAATTGGCAGAACAGCAAGTTCGACGTTTAACCCCTGATCCGGCCACCACAGGAACGGCAGGTCAGGTATTGTTTAGCCTGTTTGATATCGGTAGTCAGGCAGTTGCTGCCTCAATAACCGGCGGCGCTACCGCGGCCGCTTTATCTGTTGGGGGCATACAGGGCTTTTCTGAATACGAAAAATTAACAGCAGAAGGTGTAGACAAAAGCACCGCAATAGACAAAGCCACTAGCGATGCAATTTTTACCACTGGTGGCATGTTTTTGCCAATGTCTTTGGGCTTACGCGGTGGTGGGATATTGTCCGACAGCGTTGCGGCACAGCTACTAACAAAAGGCAGAATGGCAGGAAACATAGCTGCACCTATCGTAAAGGCCACACCCGATATTGTTTTTTCCTCGGGTGCCAATATAGCGATGGGAATGGCTCAGCGGGGATTTGCTGGCAAAATTTTAACAGCGGGTGGCTATCATGACATCGCAGCACAATATGACATTTTAGATCAACAGGCTATCGCGATTGATGCGGTGTTGGGTGCCGCTTTTGGGGGTATTGGTCGGTTTATCAATAGCCGTGGAGAAAATATTAAGCCACCAGATTTTGAGACGACTCAGATAGATGCCGCCTTAACCGCCAACCAACAATTATATATTGAACTTGATACCGCGATCGGGCTACCGATTAATGCCATGTCATTAAATGGTCATGTGGCGGCAATGAACAAGGCGATGCAGGACTTATCGCAAGGTCGTGCTGTTGACGTTGGCAATCTATTAGCCGAGGCGGAATTTTTACCCAAAAGGCTCAATAGAACTTATGTTAATTCTGCTGTCCGTGATGCATTGGGCATTAATGAAGAGCTTAGTACTCAATCTAAACCCACTGATACGGTTGTTGATAATGTTGCTACAGAAAGTAATTTTACTTATATTTCGACACCTAAAGCCAGAGATAAAGCTCAGATAGCAAATGATGAAATGGGCAAAACAGAAGGATTGGTGACAGGTGATAAAACAGCAACTACTTTTGAGGCTGATTATCAAGGGGCTGAATTGGCAATAAAAGAACATCCGCATTTAGAAATAGACTTTATGGATGACGCTGGCAATACATCAAGAGTAAAAGCGACGGATTTATATGAGGAAGTTAATCGTCAGGTTGAGAATGCTAAACATGATGCCAGCTTATTTGACGTTGCGATTCGCTGTTTTCTTGGGAGATAAATGATTATGCGAGCTGAATGTATTCAGGCCGTGCAAAATGCTGCTAAACGTCCATTGAGCACCGCTGAAATTAATAATATTGAGCAGCGGATTATTAAAAGTATGCGCAATCTGGCCAGAAATGATCCAGCTTCCTGGCGGCTGTTAAGTGAACCCGAACGATTGCAACGTGCAGGGCAATTGGCGGCGGAAGAGTTGCAATATGAGGCTAAGCTTAAAAAAAGACGCGTGGCCTTAACGATTCTAGCCAGACAGCGATTGGATAGCCATATCAATAGCTTTGCTGGCAGCAAACTTGAAGCATTAAATCGAACAATCGCTTTTAGTGCCGATCGAAAAAGCAATTTTATGTCGGTGGAAACCAGAGCCAAAGCAACCTTTAATTATGCTCTAAGTCAATTGCAAGAAGCCTTTGAAGCCGTTGATGGTCGGTTTTTTAATTTGTTTGAAAATGAGCAAGCGGTTAAAGATCTTGTCTACGAAATTATGGGCCAGGAGACAAAAAACGTTAAAGCCAAAAAGGGCGCTAAAGCCTGGCAGCAGGTTACTACACTACTGCGAAATCACTTTAATGATGCGGGTGGCAATATTGGTTATCTGGAAGGATGGGGCCTACCACAGGGGCATGCTAGGGATCGGGTAGCAAAAGTGACAGTAGAAAAATGGACGTCGGATATTATCGGTAAATTAGATCGCAATAAATACGTTAAGGAAAACGGCGAACTGATAAACGATATTGAATTAACCGAATTTCTTCATCATGCTTATGAAACAATTGCGACGGGTGGATTAAACAAAATTGGTGATCAGCCAATAGTCGGTAAAGGAATGCGAGCCAATAGGGGCAATGCCTCTCGCCAGATCCATTTTAAAAATGCAGAAGCTTATTTAGACTATCAAAAACTTTATGGTGAAAAAGCGCTGTGGGATATTATGGTTGGTCATCTAAATGGGATTAGTAAAGATATCGCTTTAGTAGAAACTTATGGCCCCAATCCAGATCATGTCTTTAAAAGTTTATTGAATGAACTGTCGAGTAATGAAGCGAAACAAAACCCTACTAACGCCAGAAAAACAGATAGGCTAATGCGCAATACGGAAAATTTATATAACTTTGTGGCTGGCAAAACATTACCGGTTGCCAATGTTAAGATCGCTAAATTTTCGCAAGATTTACGTAATATTCTGGTTGCTAGCCGGTTAGGCTCTGCTTTTCTGACTTCTTTTACCGACGTTGGCACCATGTACCTAACGGCTAAGGTTAATCATCTGCCGGCAGCTCAATTATTAAAAAATCAATTAGCAGCTTTTAATCCGGCTAATAAAGAAGAATTACGCTTAGCGCGTCGGGCGGGCTTAGCGATGGAAACCTTGTTGGGCAGCATGAATCGCTGGGCAACTGATAACATGGGGCCGTCATTTTCCCGTTGGTCAGCTAATGCGGTTATGCGAGCTAGTGGCTTAAGTGCCTGGACAGATGCTAATAAACGCGCTTACGGTGTCACCATGATGGGCAGTATTGGGAGTTTGGTAAAAAAACATCCCCATATAGCCAAGGTTAGCCGTGATGATTTTGCTATTTTGACAAACAAAGGGATCACTGAGCGTGACTGGTCAATATGGAAAGTAGCCGAACAGGAAGATTGGGGCAATGGTAATAATACGATGTTAACTCCCGAGAGTGTCATGTATATCCAGAATGAAAAATTAACCTCTTTTGGCAATCCAGCACGGGTTAAGTTTGAAGCGGCCAGAAAATTGTTAGGTATAGTGACCGAAGAAGTAGATATGGCGGCCGTCACCCCTGGTGCAAGAGATAGTATGATAACCGGTGCCCCGTTGCAAAGAGGCTCTGTGCTGGGTGAATTAACCCGCAGTCTATTTTTATTTAAATCTTTCCCGATTGCGATGGTGGCGCGTCATTGGTCTAGAGCAATGAGTCTACCTTCTGCTGGTGGCAGAGCGGCTTATTTAGCCGCTTTCTTAGCCAGTACAACATTTTTAGGCGCTTTATCAATGCAAATTAATGATGTCGCCTCCGGCAAAAAGCCAAGAGATATGGATGGTAAGGACTGGTATAAGTACTGGTTACAAGCGGCCTTAAAGGGCGGTGGACTAGGGTTATACGGTGACTTTTTATTTGATGATCATACCTCATATGGCCAAGGGCCAATAGCTTCGATGTTAGGCCCAGTGGCAGGCATGGTTGAGGATATGGTTAAACTTGCACAGGGAGTACCTGTCAATGCTGTTGAAGGCAAGCCAGCACAAACCGGTAGTGATACCATAAAGATGGTTAAAGGGTTAATGCCATTTGCTAATTTATGGTATACAAAAGCAGTTACCGATCACCTGATCTTCAATCAACTTCAGGAATACTTTTCACCTGGTTATTTGCGCAGAATGGAAAAAAGAGCTAAAAAGGAGTTTAATCAAACTTATTGGTGGAGGCCGCAGGATGTGACGCCTAATTTTTGATAGCATTATCTCCACTGTGATACTCTTCATATCGATTAGAAAAGTCTATTGGATAAAATGTGTTGGTTTCTCTGTCATATAGAATATTTTTAAAATTTAAATCATCATGCATTATGCCTTTATCACCTAAATCGCAGATCATATGCTGAAAGCGTTCTTGCGCATTTGGTGGAAATATGTTGTCATTAATGCTGCTGAGTGATACTCCTGGTACTTTATACATCCTAATATAAAATGTATCCTTACTTTCTATTAACGCTGCAGATCCTTCTCCATAATATTTATTAAAACAGTTCACTTCTTCTCTAAAGCAGGATTCTATATAATGTCTATCATTAGTATGTAATTTTTTTAATATAAAATTTTTATTATTAGCGTCTATATATATTTTCCCCTCTATTCCCTCTCCAATTAGCTTTCCAAGTTTAATATTTTTATTTTCTATATCGTTTTTTTCTGACAATGCAGCAGATACACTGAACTTATTATGATGAAAAATACTTGATATTCTATTAAACACATATTCACCAGTGATGTAGTTATCGATACTATAATGGAAACTAATCATAACAAATGTTTTTTATGAAATAAATTTGTTTAGTTTGTTAATTATTGTTATTGAAATTAATTTATCTTAATGATTTTTATTATATTTTTTGTTTTATGGTTTTTATAATTCGTAATTAGATTTTATTAGTAGCGATTAATAGTAGGATGTGATGTCTAATTTTGGGGAGGGTACTATGTATTCGATAGAGTTTATTATTAATTGGATTAAATCAATGTCTAAATTTAGAGTATTTTTATTAGTTTTAAACTTTGCTGTTATATTTTTTAGTGCGGCCATTATGTTTAAATCAGGTTTTTTTACGAGTAAATACTACAATGATGAAAAATTTGTAACCGGAATTTTTTTATTTATAGTCTCTTTTTTAAATGCATTTTTCATCATAAAAACTCATGATAAACCTAAAACCAAAGATAATAAGTCATTAATTGGACTATGGTTAAAAAGAAAACGATTAGAGAATGAAGCCAAGATAAAAGAGTTAGAGAAATAATTAGAATAAGGTAGTTTTTACTTGTATTGATGATTGCATGAGTAAAAAGCTACCATGGTTGTATTTTGAATAAACGTCCGTCTTGATTTTCATCATGTAGTAGGAGAACGATCTCATCGTTATCAAATATTGGTGGATCGTTTTTAGTTCTATTAGGGAGATCTGAATCAATAAGCGTTATGATGGATTGGATACCTAACGCAACGTAGTCGTGTAATATAGCCAATAAATTTTCTTTTTTCCTATTATCTAAAGATTCAAAAATACCATCATGAAAAGCGAAATGCGGGAATTTATCCTTTATATAAGCTCTTGTTACCGCTAAATCAAAGGCGACGCATAGTAGCTTTCTATATGTATGCCCTAAACCGGCACTTGTACCATTTCCTGATTCATCAAGAATTTCTGCCTTAAACTCGATATGTCCTTTACTATTTGAAGATACGTTTAGTAGCGCTTTCCTATTAATTACAGACTCAATTATTTCACTAAAATACAAACGGATTTGAGAGAAGATGCTATTTTGATCGGAGTTCTGTAATTCAACGTTATCTTCTATTTTTGACTGTAAATTATTACATTCTTCTGATAAAGCTCTGATTTTAGCTCTAAGTTCTTGCAATTTTTGTAAATGAGATTTTTGTCTCTCAAGGTATTCTATATCAGCATGTAGCGAAATAAGTTCTTTTGATATAGTTTTATATTTAGTAAAAACATTTATATCTTTAAGAAATGATAAAGCGTCTGAACGACGTTTACCTAGTTCATTCAAATTAGTATTTATCTCTTTCACTTTTGTATCTATTTCTAATTTTTCTTCAGTTAAATACAAAAATCGTTCTTCTGTTATTGCTTGGTTGAATTGTATAAGTTGTTCAAAATCTTTTTTAATTTGACCTGAAAATAGTATTCCTGCCTCATCGAACAGTTTTTTTGCTTCATTAGGATTAAACAAAATTTTATCTTCTTCCAACGATTTTAGAATTTTTTTTCTATTCTGAATTAATGAATATCGCTCTTGATTAAGTTTGGCAATTTCTTCATCTATTTCATCAACTAGTAGTTTAGTTTTCTCTTTATCTTGTTTTCGAAAGTCAAACATATCAATAAGTTCTTGTTTTTTTTCTGCTTCTTTTTTCTTTAATAGTAACATGCCCTCAATCTTACTTATGTCCTCAATTGAACCACCCAGATCAGCCTTTACTGTTTTTTCAGTGGTACGTACTTCTGCTAGCTCTGCTTCTTTTTCATAATGTTTTTTTATAAGCTCAGAATCAAATCCTAATATGTGAGCAAGATATGGTTTCCATGAGGCATCTTTAGAACGGAATTTTCTTAATTGAAATATATCAATATAGTCATCTTGAGAACGAATTAGGTAACTAATGCAATTACGATAATTCCATGGTTTTATAACACGAAAGCCAAGTAAACTATCTAATAGTTCCTTAGCTCTATCCAAGGGAACGTTTGAATGATCCCATAGTTCAGGAACTAAAAGTGAATAGTCTTGGTGTTTTTCTTTGTGTTTCTTGAACGATATTTTTGATGGATTATTTACATCTCTTCTAATTGTCAAGTAACTTGAATCTTTAAGCTTGATTTCAAGGAAAAAAATAAATTGGCTGAAAACATCAAAATGTTTAAATAAAAAAAACTTTTTATCTCTTCTTGATAATAGCGTAAAGTCTATCACTCTTCCCAAAGTGCTTTTGCCTAAATTATGAGTATCTTTTTCTCTATTCTCGGGGAGTCTAATTTCACCATAAACAATATTGAACCCATCATTAAAAGTGGTTTGTTTAAAAAGATCCGGCTTGTTTGAGTAAATTTTAGACAATTTCATGGTTGTTAGCTATGTATTCAACAGAGTCAGTTTTAGGACGATATTCAATGACTCCCACAATAAACAAAAAATTTAGTGCGGGAAGAAATAAAATATTACCACCTGAGATTTTTCGTTTTACATGTTTCAGTAAGTTACTATAACTTTCAATTCTTTGTTCTTTTAATCGACAAAGGATAATCAAAGCTACATTGATAACTGTTTTATCTGGATGAGAGTGTTTAGTTGGCCGAAGCATAATTTTCACTTCCGATATCACAATTCCAATACATATAAAAAAGCATAAGTCTAGTTAATTTCTTATTTTTTCTTAGAACGTGATCTCTAGAAATAAGAAGATCAAAAAGGTGATTCATTATATCATCGAAAGAGTGAAACTCTTTCTTTTTTGCAATTACTTTAAGTTGACATTCATCTACTACATTTTCATATAGGTTTTGGATTTCAAGGTTTTCAGGAGCAGCTAGGAAATCTCGGATTTGGGCTGTCTCTTTCAAATATTTTTTTCTCATAGCTTCAGCATATTCATTGCTCATGTTGTTGATAAGATTTTTATCTTTATATGGTATCCTAGGCGTTGGTGGATCTGATTTTGTTGATAACCCGTTTGTCAATTGTTTAGCTAAGGAATATATAATGTCAGATAAATCGTTTGGACTTACTATCAATGGTGATTCTATTGGGTCAATGTTTGCGTTTTTTGCGGCATTAGGATAACGTTTCAGCCATATTTCTAATTACTCAATACCACAAAGACATATTGATGATTCTGGGATATTACATTCAGTTGATAAGTATTGTTTTATGTTTGCATCAGCATTGGCAGGAAGTCTTCTATTAGAAAAAAGCATGTAGTGATCTAATTGGTTCTTATTTTTTAATTGTTTGATTTTTATTATTTCTTTACTAAGAATACTTGACTTGCTACTAGGACTGTAAAAATCAGGTTCAGAAAAATGCTTATTGTAACCATTTGTATGTTTCGCTTGTATGATGACTATACCATTCCAAGGAGAAGTTGTACTAGGGTAATATTGGCAGGTACCCTCAAATTTTGCGTCTCTACCTCCATCAGGGCCTTTAGTAAAAGTTTGAACACCAATACCTAATATTTCTTGGCATAAGTATACAATAAGGTTTTCGAACTGATCACAACTTAAATCTTCATAAGCATATTTGGAATTTCGCATTTATTTTATTATTACCCATAATGTTAACTTATTGTTGATCTTTTTATTGGTTGATAATCATAAAATTAATATAGATGATGTTAATGAAAAAAGCACCGGTCTGTATAGGTATTTTGTCACATTAATAGCTTATTTATGGCAAATTCATTATATCGATAATGGATTATAATGTTATCCAATGTACCTAACATATATTTTGTATAGATATGATTTAATATTAATCAGATTTTTCAATGAAATTAAAATATTAGTGTGATTAAAAAGCACCACTTGGGTGCTTTAACCCATAATGGATTATTTGTTTAACTCTTTAATGATGTATTCAAAATGCGTCCTGATTTTGGCATCAGTTTTTAGTTTCTGACGGATATAATTTTTCATCGCAATAAGTTCAATCAAAGCAGCGCTGACATCATAGCCGTTACTATCTAAGGTTATCAGTAGGTTCTCAATATTGGATTTTATCGCCAACTTTGCCACTTCACTTTCCGTGTTTAGCTTTGCTGCATAGTTTTCAGGCGCTGGATAATTAATTTTCCTATACATTTTAACCCCTGTCTTTTTCACGAAATTTAATGAGAAATCTCCATATATAATATGCTGATTCTCATATTTTATTTATCTTTCCGTCTATTTTGATAAACATAATTCCTTAAAGGATTTATTAAGGCTATCATGTTTATTAGTTAGATGGAGGATAGCAATAATGACTGTAGTAACTGAGGTGAGCTCGAATGAATATATCGGAAACGGGGTTACAACTGAGTTTGATTATAAATTTAGAGTGTTTAGTGATGAGCACTTGGTTGTCACCGTTACTGATAGCAACGGTGATAATGAAAGAAAACTGACATTAAATAGCGATTATACGGTAACAGGTGTTAATAGTGATAAAGGCGGTAAAATTATCTTAACGTCACCGTTAGTAAACGGCAATAAGCTATTAATAGCCAGAGATTTACCAGCAAAGCAAGAAGTGTCATTTCGCAATCAAGGGCGGTTTTATGCTGAAACCCATGAAAATGCGTTTGATTATCTTACTATGTTGATTCAACGGGTATTAGGTAATTTATCACTGTTTTTAAAACGACCAAGCATATTATCAAACTATTTTGATGCTAAAAATTATCGGGTTTCAAACATCAGCCAACCTAAAAGTGATAACGATGCGGTTAACTTTGGGTTAATGAAATCAGCTATAAAAGATAAGGATGTTCGATCTTTACGGGTTAATGATATTGATATCCCCGCGCTACCGGATATCGCAACCCGCAAAAATAAGCAAATTGGGTTTGATGCCAATGGCAATCCGACTTTGCTCGATCCAAGTGAAACAGGCGCATTGGGTTATGTATTAGTCGATTCATTTGAAAAAGGATTTGAGATAACCGCTCGTTATCAGGCATTACATTATGAAAAAGAGGGCGGTTATTATCGCTGGGATGGACAACTACCAAAATTAGTAGCTAAAAATTCAACACCTGAATCGACAGGGGGTATTAAAGTTGGTGCTTGGATGCGGATTGTTCTTGATTCGTATACTAAAGCAGAAACAGATGATAAATTTGTTAAGTTGGTAGATGCTCGCGGTGTAACTGTTGGAGGGTTAAAAATTGAATATGGAAACCCTATACTTACTTTAAAAACAACTGCTCAAGATTATCAAATAGATTTTGAGTTAGATCCTAGTAGTACAATTTTAAATATTAATGGTATAAAAACTGGAGTAGGTTTGGAATACAGAGTACAAGTTCCTAGAACTAGTGGTACTTTAGCTTTGACTAATAATCCATCAGCTATAACCGCTTATGGATTTTACGCTACCCATCCTACTGGTGACTCTGTTATATGGTTAGGAGATCCTAAAGAGGGTTATGATTTAGTATATGCACGTTCATCTAAACGTGGATTTATACGTAACAATAGACTTGGCGCAGCAATGTTTTTTCCCGATAAAAGTGGAACATTTGCTATTCAAGAAGATAACTATACAAAAAAAGATATTGATTCTAAGATTAATGCTGTTAAATGGACTGCCAGCAAATCTACCAATGGATGGATGAAAGATCCAAGTACTGGCATCATTATTCAATGGGGAAATATACCTAAAGGTGTATATAGTACTACCTTTCCAATTAGATTCCCCAGTACAGTGTTTTCTGCTGTTAGTCAATGTGTAAATAGTAATACAACAATATCTCCACAAGCATCGGCTATATATGATTTATCTATTACTGGCTTTAATCTTAGATGGGGTACATTAGGTGGTAATGCATATGCAGGTGCATATACTCGGTGGTTCGCAATAGGATATTAATTAGAGATACAATTATGAACTCCAATGAAAAATATTATTTTAGTTGTAAAGATCAATTATGTTGGCTAGTTGGATCATTAAAAGAGAGATATATATCAGCTGGTACTTGGGATAACACAGCTAAAAAAGTGCCTTTTAACGTCTATCAAGAGTATGCACTTTGTACACCACCAACGGGGAAGATGATAGGCGCTAATGAAAATGGGGATCCGGTTTGGCTTGATATTCCCCCTAAAACAAAAAGTGAATTAGTTGCAGAGGCTGAGAATAAAAGAATTGAATTAATGCAAAATGCATCTGAAATTATTGCGCCGTTACAAGATGCGATTGATTTACAGATAGCAACCGAGGAAGAAGAGCAGCGACTAGTTGCCTGGAAAACTTATCGTATATTATTAAATCGGGTCGATATCTCAGCAGCGCCAGAGATCGATTGGCCAGAAGTACCAAGATAATAAAATAGGTTATTTTGATCATAAAAATAACTCTTATAAGGTTTATTGTTTATCTTTTTGTTGTATCATGATGATTATTTGTCAACATGGTACTACACATGCAGGAAGATGCTGTTATAAAAACATCATTAAGTGTTGCTGCATTCGCAAGTTATTTTTCTGGTCTTCCTGCTGAAGTTGTAATGGGCTCAATACTTGGGTCGATCTATTTTACTACTGCAGCCACTGAATTCACTATCTTACGCCGTTCTATTTTAGCCTTAGCCAGCTTTGTTGCTGGCTTAGTTCTTTTTAGTCCATTCGCGACAATGTTCATTTCTATAACCGCGCTAATTGGTGTCAAAGCGGAATATTACAACCTTGATAGTGTTAATACCATGGGAGCGTTTGCGGCTTCTTTATTGTCGGTAAAACTGAGTATCAAAGCCTATGACAGAGTAGATCTTCCTCGGGGTAGTAGCGATGACATTCGATAAAGTGTTAGTGCTTATTAATGTAATTATTTGCAGCATAATGTTTATCCGCCTTTTCACCTTCCGTCGTAATGGTAAAAATTATTGTAAGACGGGTGGCCGATTTGCTTGGCTGATGATGTTTTATGCTTCCAGTATACCCGTCTTGGCTTATTTCGATTCTTCCTATCAAACTGATTTACAAAATATTTTTGCTAATTCAATTATTTGTATTGCTCTATTGAAATATCGTGGCAACGTCACGCGGTTATTTAAGTGAGGTCGCTTTAAATGTCTTTGGTTGATAAACAAAATCAATTTACCGGAATGGTCGCTAAATTAATTCAATTTGCACAAAGCCAGGGTTACAAATTGACGTTTGGTGAAGCTTACAGAACGCCCGCTCAGGCAAATATTAATGCTAAAAATAGTACTGGAATTTTAAATAGCTTGCATACACAACGTTTAGCAGTTGATTTAAATCTGTTTGATAAAAATAACAACTATCTGACTGATAGCAATGATTACCAGTTATTGGGTGAATATTGGGAGTCCATTGGTGGAAGTTGGGGAGGGCGGTTTAAAACACGTCCAGATGGTAACCATTTCAGTCTTGAACATAACGGGATCCGTTAATGGCAAGATTCGTCATTATAATCAGTGTGTTGATTGTATCTTTTATTTCCGGTTGGTATTTAAGCGGTGTTTATTTTGCTAATAAACAGATGACAAAAGCAATAAAACAATATCAGCAAAATGAAAAAGATATAACAACAAATATTGCACTGCGTAAGCGGGCAGATAGTGAACAACAAAAGCGACTAGGAGATTATTATCATGCTAAAGAGGATGATGCCAAGCGTACGGAGAATTTGCTTAACCGCGTGCTTGATCACTTTGACAGCTTGCAGCAGCAAATCAATACCAAAAAAACAGAAACCACAGATACCTTTACCGCCAATTCCTGCCGAATTGAAAGAAACCAAATCAGTCAATTTTCTCAACAACTACGAAGCATACTTAAACAGTATGGGAATGAAGCTAAGCGCGCAGATGAAAACACAAGATTACTCAATTTGTGTATTATAGAATTAGGCGCTAAAGAACAATTATTTAGTAGGTATAAATAAAAAAACCAGCCTAAAATGGCTGGTTTGGGTTTCCCTGGTGTACATAATTATTATGTTGTTACTGAGATAATTATTTCGCATCAACTTAACGTTGCCTATTATCTAAAATTGATAATTGCGGATTAATAAAATTCGTGATAAGAAACGATAAATAATCAACTATTATACTAATTGGCATGATCCGCATAATTAATTGAATTATCTATATTTCTATACCAATGCATCGTGCCAAAATGGAATATTCTGGCCTGAAAAATTGAACGTAAATGGCTTATAGAATCAACTTCATATTTCTGTTTTATTCTTTCAATTGTTTTCCTAACTGTGACATAGGTAACAGATCGAAGAAAAGCTATGTTCTTCTCGGATATCCCCATCGCGAAGAACACAGCGGTTTCCAGTTGATCATGCGCCAGCTCGGGGAAAATATCTTTGTAGGCTTTAAGTTGTTCTTCAGTGATGGGGCTCATGCTATTACCCCCGTTAATACTTTACATACAGATATAACGGTAATAGACTTTTTCATAGCCTTACTCCTATTATCGGATAGGTTTAGGGTTAGCTGACTGTTCGGGCTGCAACCCGTTCAGTTAGCGACTACTTCTTTCTAGAAAGAGATAATGTTTGGTAATTTTCTACTTTGAGAACATAGAAAATATTTGTGACATATTTGTGCCACACGAAGTGGCATTCAAATGACATTGATTGCAATAATCTGCATTGATAATCTGTTTGTGAGTGATAAATATCAATTAAATCAATTTGTTATCTTTTAACTTACTGACTTGTAAGCCGTAGGTCACTTAGTCCGACCCCGGTAGCCGGCCCCAATTAAGTCAAAAGCTACTCAGTTTATCCCACAGTGCCTTTTAGGTAAGTGGGATATTTCTGGGGTGCTTCTATAGCATAAGTTCCTATTTATTGCCGCTGTTCTATTGAGTAAACAGACATACCTGTGAAACATTTGGTTTGATTTCAATTTAATCCACATTAGTAAAAATAGTATTTGCTGTCTAAAATAGCTGCTCAATCTCTTAAAATCATGTAAATGAAATTTTTTAATATTTTAATTTGATTTTAGGAAGCATATTAAACAATTCTTATTTTTAACCTTGTCACAATAGCGGTATGTTCAAAAGTAATATTGTTATGATTAATTGTGGTTATTTCACGGTTTGTTTTAGTGCGTAGCTTTGATATTTATATCCCCATAATCGACAATACCATTTTCATCAAAGCATAATTTTTCTTCAATTTTGTCATCATAATGACATACCGTAACCAGGCCATTTTGGTTATATATATATTCATCCGCGACTTTATCGTTAGTGCTCCCATTAGCAAAAGAATATGATTGAATAAGAGAGAGATAAATAATGGATAAAATCTTCACGCGATTTTTCATTTTTTTTCCTTTTGTTTTAACCTAACAATAAACAAAATATCTCTATCAACAATAAATTATGCATACCGATTAATTTTAAATTATTTTATTGCTCTTATCTATAAGATAGTTTGCGTTGATTATTTGCTTGTAATTTAAATATGTTACAGAGTGAGATTAATCAAGTTTTATATTTAATGTAGTTGATATTGTCAGCATAAATATTATTAAATAAATTCATGGTAATATCCAGTATAGTATTAGAAGCGGTAGCTTAATTTAGAAATTGAATGTGGATTTTTATCGATAAAGGCAAAAGATTAATATAATTAAACAATTGTATATTTCTAATTTGGTTGGTTTAAATTATATTAAAAATAAAATTAAAAAAATTCTTATGTTTGTTAATGTCAAAATAGATGTAAAATATATTTTAGGTTATTTAAATTAATTTTTTTAAAAAACTTTTAAAAAATAATTTATTTTTTTAATTCTGATGGTTTATAGTATTTCCTATGTTAATTTTTTATAATATTACAACCTATGATACTGATTTTTACTCTTAAGGTAAGCTATTCATACGATTTTTTATATTTTTGCTACTCATTTTATAATTAATTTAATAGTCTGCTTACCCGACAAAATAGATACCATCAAGCCTAATATTTTTAATTAGTTTTGCTGTTTCTTTTTTGTTCTTTTGCTGCTGAATTATTGACACTATTATAGAGTTTAAAATCAAACCAAGAGATATGAGATATTTCGTCAGTAGAAACAACAATATTTAAATCTTTTATCTTGCTAGGATATACATTTGTAAATTCTAATAACATCGTATCCGCTGATAATGCCAATATAAACCTTTTTTGAAGAGAGGTTTATTAATACTGGACGCTTAGGTGTTGACTCAAGGGCATCAAGTAACATGCAGTCAATAGTACCATTCGATAATGTTTTTCTCAGTACTCGCGCATTTTTAGCTTGGCATATATTATTGTAAGTCGCTAAATGTTTTTTACTGTAAAAATAGCCAAGTATATAGTTTTTTACCCAAACAAAAAAAACGTATATCCATGAAAATAAAATTGATGTGACTGATAATAATGTTAACAATGCATAGATATGATCATTTTTTTTATCACCAGTAAGGGTAAAATTTTTTGCAATCAAATCTATCAGATGAAAGTTTGGCAACAAGAATTTGATTAATACGCCAATTATCGTAGTGCAAAAAAGCAAAAAGTACCATAAGTAGCTACTTTTAAGTATAAAAGCTGTCCATCGTGCCTATGTAATCTAAAGTAGTGGTAGGGATTTA
Organism: Arsenophonus endosymbiont of Crataerina pallida; assembly: GCF_964020125.1. Lineage (NCBI taxonomy): Bacteria > Pseudomonadati > Pseudomonadota > Gammaproteobacteria > Enterobacterales > Morganellaceae > Arsenophonus > Arsenophonus endosymbiont of Crataerina pallida. The sequence continues at coordinate 3,459,259 of NZ_OZ026540.1, forward strand.
GGACTATCATAATATAGCCGCTAACTAAAATGGGAATAAGTAGTAATGCTAACAAGCTATTTCCTTGTACTGGTTTTTTTCTGTTTTACAATCAAGCTAGCCATCTTTTGCATTTCTTTTACTTCGGGTAATGCGGCAATTTCATTAGAGGGGATATAAGCGGCACCGCTTTTGTCAACACGTACAAATGCGGAAATTTTATCATTTTGTCTTTTGCTCATTTTTTGATGATCACTCGGAAAGTATCTGGCAATCCAATTCTGTAATGTTGACATAATAACCACCTATGAACACAGACTGTTTATCAGTTAATTGATTACTTGTTTGATGGTTTAAGCATCAAACAGTATTATATACTTTTTGCCGTTAATTTGTATACCGGCCAGTCATGACGGTTAAATTTATAGCAACTTATTAACTTCTGCCGTATTAATAATGATTTGGTGTATTAAATAAAATACTGCAAACAACATATATAATTTTATTGCTGATTGCATAGTAGGATACAGCTAGCAGCAATTGAGTAAAATACGTTGGATTGTTTTGCTTATTAAAATAGGTTGTTAAAACTATCAGATTTGGCAGGGCGTTATTATAAAGCTTTTTCAGTCATAATTTTTCATTTAGCTATTAGTAGGGTGATGATGTTTTTAGTAGCTAATTTATTGCGTTAGCGTTGTTTAATCATGAAATGAGGGTTTGGTTGGCTAAATGGTTAAATGAATAATTTGCTTATGTCGATTAGGTAAGTGGTCTGGTCCAGCAAGTTACTGAAAAGGGCAGAAAATTATTTTCCATATCCATTTTTCATTTGTTATTTATTGTTTGTCATTAGATCAGATCAATTACATTTTTGTAATTTAGAGTATTAAGCTGTGATGGATATCATACTAATTAGTTTTCAGATCAATATTTAAGCAAATTTGTGTTATGTTTCGTTTCTCGCAGCAATTGACTGACGTTATATTTTAGATATTTGTCTTACATCATTATTTTTTCCTGTGTGTTTTGGCCAGCTTAGCTGGCTTTTTTTTCTTTCTGTCTTGCAATGGTGGTAATTCATTTATGGCAATCAAATAAAATAGACCATAAATTAAAACGACTAATCAGCTGGTTATTAACGACTCAGCAGGATTGTCTGAATCAAAATTATTGGTCATTCACTAGAAAGTGAATTTTTTGTCAATTTTATCCTAATTTTACCCCACGTAAATTTCAGGCACAAAAAACCAATCATAACTAATTGGTTTTATTAGTAAAACTTGGTCGGCATGAGAGGATTTCAACCTCCGAATAAATCCTCCGCATAGGTTATATACCATGCTTGTTTAAAATTATTTTTATTAAAATAAAAAGAAATTAAGGTCTGCTAGCGTTTATTATACATTCAGTAAGTTTTTGAGGATTACTGAATAATACTTCATGGCTTCCTGGTAATTCAGTAAAACGGTAAATATTCAGACGATTGCTAAATTTAGGGTGCCAGCCATATTCACCAACAGGAAGAGCATTATCTGTTGACGCATATATTATGCTACGAGGAATTGATAGTGATTCAAATGTTTTTAGCGGTACTTTATCGTAATGACTTGCAGCACAACATGGGGACCAAAAATTATCATAAACTTCCTTTGCTTTTTCTAATTCAACATCACCAATAAATAACTCTCTAAAAATCTCAAAAGGGAGTATTATTTTATTATCAATGGTTCTTTTTTCCATATTTCGTGAAAAATAGGTGGGTACATATCATAAAGTGATTCTCCATCACGTAAAACAAATGCATTATGAAAGATCAAACGCTTTATACGAGATGATTCTATTTCTGCTAGCCGTTGTACAATAGTTCCACCAAAACTGTGTCCTAAGACAACTAGATTTTTTAAATTGTGCTGTCTTACATATTCAACGACAGAATCGACACAATCAGCGTGGCTTGCTCTATAATCAGCGTGTGGTCCATGTCCTGCTATGGTTGGGGTATGAACATCTAAACCTTGATTACGTAATATTTTTGCAACATCATTCCATGCACGCCCATCATGCCAAGAACCGTGTATTAAAAGATAAGTATATTGCATAATTTATTACTCCTACGGCTTAAAGTCGAATGTGATTAATAATTTTAAATTCAAAAATTCTTTATGTGGATGTAGCAAATATTTCTATTATGCTAAAAAAATTTTGTTGGCGAAGATACTTTATTTAATTATTTTTTATAGATAAAAAAGGGGTTAACTAACAGCATTATCATCACGCCCTTGGCAAGTGTGACAATAGATAACCGCTGGGTGCTACGGCATAGAAAATTAACTAACAAACAGCATTTTTATTTTTGTGAGATGACTCCACTCGGTTATTAGTGCCTGCTTTTAACCACATCAGGTGAAGTGGTTCTTTAGTTACCACCGCCAAATGAAAAGGATTTATTAATGACTGATAAAAGAGTTGTGACAGAAAGTGTTTCAGAGCAAAAGTATATGCCTGCAAAGGTTGCTAGGCCAACAGAACAAAATGAATTATCCACATCAAAAAACTCACAGAGTGATAATAAAAGTAAGGATTAATAGCGATGAAGCGAGAAGAAGTTACAGACAGATTTCTTTATAGTAATTTTCGGTTCAGCCATTGTGATAGCATGTAATCTTTTCTTCTTCGCTGTATTGATAGCTATTCTTTCCGCTATTCAGGTTCAGTGTCTAAATTGCTTTTCCATAAATGAAAGCCAGATACTACTAATGAACAACAGGGACTAACAATTTAATTGAACACTGAAGAAAAATAGGTAACGTGGACATAACAAGTGGTCACGTCAGCTTTGGTAATTTCCCTTATATCAGTTTTTGATTAGCTGAATAAGAAAACAAAGAAGCCCCCACAAGGAAAAATGTTATCTTTTTCATTTTATTCTCAAATTAAGCGGTATTAATTTAAAGGCTATTTTATTTAATTATAAATTTTGAAAATTGATTTATATGAAGTCTTTGATGCGATAGACCAATGAAAGAACAGAAAACCACCAATAATTATCGATCATCTTACTCCAATTTTACCATCGGTGAATTTCAGGCACAAAAAAACCAATCATAACTGATTGGTTTTCTTAGTAAATCTTGGTCGGCATGAGAGGATTTGAACCTCCGACCCCCGACACCCCATGACGGTGCGCTACCAGGCTGCGCTACATGCCGATATAGGCTCGCTATACTACCGTTTTTTTGGTTAAAATCAATAGCAAGTACTACGACCGCTTGATTTTTAAGCATTAATTAGTATTAAAACGGGTAAATTCGGCAAAAGCTCTTAGCAGTTGAGTTAAATCAGGTTTTTCATCTGTTATTTTATTGCCTTTATCATCAAAGATATAAACCTCTCCATTTTGATTAAGGTAAAGCGTTTTATTAGTAAAGTTAATAATTAGTACTTGTTCATCACCTGATAAAACCCAGGGTTGGTTACGTTTAGGGGTAAAAAGATCTTCGCCTTGAGAATAGTCTTCTGGTGAATTATCAACATAAAGTAAACGCTGCATTAAGGTGGTCATAATATCTTGATGACTGGTTAGCTTATTAATTTGCTGTGGCGGGGTATTAGGCCAATATACCCATAAAGGCACCTTCATTTGTTTAAGATTAAATTTACCGTTAGTGAGCCATTTTGTTGTTTCATGAGTTTCTGGATTGCTACTATGGTTTGCCGTAATGACGACAACGGTATTGTTTAACATATTTTTTTGTTTTAGCGCATCAATTATGCGTTTAATCTCATGATCTAATTGTAACTTATTGTCACTTTGCGATTTATGATTATCAAAACCATTAAGATTAAGAAAAGAAAACCACCGAGTCTGGTTTTCTATGCTATCTAACCATTTTACCCATTCATTGGTAGTTTGATAATCATTACCGGCAGTATTTTCGGGTAACGAATAATCTGCCAGAATTGCATGACGGAATAATGGTGAGCTAAAACCATTCGATGAAAACAGTCCAAATTGATAGTTTTGATATTTTAATGCTTCAATTAGGGCGGAAGGTTTTCTGCTATTAAGTATACTATCTAAATAACTAGGCGATAAACCGTAGAATAGGCTAAATAGCGCCCGTTGGTTTTGGATACCTGTACTGAGATGTTGATTAAATTGCGTACTGATTGATTTAACAGTATTCAATGCTGGCATACCTTCAGTGGTATCTTGATAGTTAAGATTATTAACGACCAGTAGTAATAAATTATACTTTAGTGCTTGTTTTTGATAGCTAAGTGGTTTGAGTGGATATTCAATAGACAGTGCTGAAGGGTTGCCTTCTTGTTGTATCTTGCGTTGATATTCTACTTGATCGAGATAACCATAGCGTTCAAGAAATTTTCTCGCTGTCATTGGGTGAGATAGGGGATAGTTAGCTCGTTGCATAGTTATTGGGCGATAAAAATTTGCATCAGCCCAAATATACATTAAATGGGAAGCAACAAATGCTGTGATGAAGATACCTGCCAAGGGTTTAGTGAATCGTTGACGGTTTAGGCTGCGTAATTTTTGCCAACTCCAGGTAGCAAATAACATCTCAATTAAAAAAATGATAGGCACACAAATAAACATCAACTGCCATTCTCTCGCCATTTTGCCGTTTTTAGGATTTATTAATAACTCCCATAGTAGTGGTGTTAAATGGAGGTTATAGCGCGAAAAAAACGCAATATCAAAAATGAGAAAAGTCAGTATGGTGGTGGTAAGGATGGTGTATAGAAATCTTAGCAGTCGCTGTGAACCAATAATGAAAGTAATAGGAAAGATAATTAAAAGATAACAGGCAAAAATAACAAAGCTAAAATGCCCAAGCCAGCTAACAATAGCATAAATACGGCCGAATAACGTACCCGGCCAATCAAAAACAAACAGATATCTGCTACTTAATACTAAACTGAGTACTATATTGAATAACGTAAACCAGTGTCCCCAGCTTATCATTTGGGAGACTTTTTCACGATAGTTTCGAGAGTTGGTCACCATGTAATATTTTATCTGCTAAATTAGTGAATTTTTTCTTCATTAACAGAAGCAAGTAACGCCTGAGCGAAAGATTCTGCAATAGTTTTACGCTGAGTCAGTGTAACAGTTGTATTAATTAAGTTTGTCACCATGTTACCTAATACTATCAATGATAGATCAGTTGGAGCTTTATATTTTTCTAATACCTTGACTAATTCTAGGAGTAGATGTTCAATTTGCTCATCACTATAACGGGATGATTGTGGCATAATAAAAATCCTGAATGAATAAAGCTTTATATTTTAGCGTATTATTGTGTTTTTTGCTGTAGCTGTTTTGTCTAATTTAACTGGATAATTTCATTTAGTAACATTTTAAATTGACCGGTTTCCATAAGTTACAAATCTTATTATATGCCCATAATACAAAAATGTTATATCAATAGATATCAATTTAGCCGCCGGAAAAAGTTATCGATGTCTGAATACCATTGATCTTTATGCCATAAAGAAAATAAGGAGTAAATGATGAGTCTGGATATTTGCCAGATTGCTTTACATCAGTTGATCAAACGTGATGAACAAACACTAGAGGTTGTGCTGCGTGATTCTTTATTAGGCACGGATAATATAGTGCAAGAAATGATGGCAGAATTGCATCGAATTTATGGCGCTAAAAGTAAAGCCTTTGCCACTTTTAATCAAGCGAGCGAATTAGCTGAAGCATTAGTGGCTTTGAGAAAAGGAGATGAAAACTTTTTGGGATTTAGCCGTGCGGCTACTATTCGTTTGCGGGATGAATTGGCAAAATATCCGTTTGCAGAAGGTGGGGTGGTACTGTTTTCTCAATATCGTTATTTGGCGGTAGATTACTTATTGATAGCTGTATTAAATAGCTGTAATAGTATGTTTGTTAATGATAATCTGGAATTGAATACTACTCATTATCTTGATATTCCGCATGTTGATATTGTTGCTCGCATAGACTTGACAGAATGGGAAAGAAATCCCGCTTCTGAACGTTATTTAACTTTTTTAAAGGGCCGCGTCGGGCGTAAAGTATCTGATTTTTTTATGGATTTCCTGTCAGCTAGCGAAGGTATGAATGCTAAAATACAGAATAAAGGATTACTGTAAGCCGTGAATGATTATTGTGATTCGTCTGAGTTAAACCAGGCCGCCACACAAGAATATCGCCAGCAAGTTTATCGCTATTGTAATGAGCAACAACAGGCCGGAGAAGAAATTGAATTAAAGTGTTTATCAAAAGAGTTGCCTGCTTTAGGAGAGCAGAATTTTGCTGAATTTACGCAACAAAATGGTTATCAATTGGCAGAAAGTTTTCCACCAGATCGTACGACTCTCAAACAATTAACCAAATATTCAGGTAGTGGTGGTGGCTTGACCATTAACTTTGATGCTTTGTTACTTAATGAGCGTGTTTTTTGGGATCCGGCAACGGATACGTTAACAATTAAAGGTACACCACCAAACTTACGTGAGCAATTAGAGCGTGGCAAGAAAAGCCGTTGATGATGGTAAAAACAAATAACGCCGCAAAAGCGGCGTTATTGATAACTGGCTTGGTAAAAAAGCGCAATTTTGCGTAATTAAACCCGCAAGAAATCGATATGGGTTAGTTTAGGCTTAAACGGATGACGTTGAACCGCTTGTACTTTAACTTTGGTTTTTTTCCCATCAACCACCAGTGTTAATACTTCATAAAACTCTGGCTTGCTTTCTTGGTTGATAATTTCATCATGGCTGAGTTCAATAGAAACGGGTTCCTGATCACCACCATAGACGATAGCCGGTAATTTGTTGTCTTTACGCAGGCGGCGGCTCGCACCCTTACCCTGCTCTTTGCGGATTTCTGCATTAATCGTTAGCATGATTTGTTCTCATAATATAAAAAGACTCTGCAACAGGCGACCCAGTGGCAGATCCGATAATAGAAACTTGTTAGTGATTGCTAATCAAGCGGGCGGCATTTTAGCGAAAAAAATGCTCTACAGCAATGCAAAAGATGTCCTAATTTTAGGGCATTGATATTCATTTCAGTAAAAACAGCGATATAGTAAATACAAATGGAAATCATGTTGTTAATAGAGGTCGTCAGCCAGACGATACTTTCCTTGGTAGTCAAAAATTTTCTCTCTTATTTGCCAAAACTGGCTTTTTTTACGTGCGATAACAAAGTTAGGATGACGTAATGATTCCTTTTAACGTAGAATATCGGCTGCAGTTTGCCATTGGAAGGGAAGGCCTGGAGCTCGCTGGTGGAGCAATAGAAAACGTTGTTCAAATACTTTGCGCTGAGCTGGGGTTGTTAATCGAAACAGTTCTGAGACGCTGCTACCATCTTCATCATAGTAAGTGGCTTTTAACCATTCTCCTTTCTTATCATATCCGGTAGTCAGTTGCATGCCACCGCAACGAAGGATCAGGGAATTTTTCAATTTTAACGCCGCTTTTAACATATCATCCGGATCAACTAAAATTGCCTGACATTGATGACAACGTCGTGCTGCAATGTCATTTTCAGCATTGCAGTTGGGACATTGTTTAAAACGAAAGCGAAATTCACACTGTTTTTTTTGTCCATTATGCTTTTCTTCCCAGCCTTGGCATCGACGGCCGTAATGTTCAATGATTTGACCGTCAGGATCGCTTTTCCCCCAAAATAGATTAGCAAAATGACAAAGTGGGCAAAAAACCTGAACTGGTACGTTTTGTGGATCACTTTTAGGGCTGCCAACTTCTGGCATATAAAGATCATGGGGATTTCCTGCATAATCAAGAATAATACACTGGCTTTTGTTAGGAAATAATCTTAATCCGCGACCAATTATTTGTTGATAGAGACTAACTGATTCAGTGGGACGCAAAATAGCAATCAGATCGACATGAGGAGCGTCAAAACCTGTAGTTAAGACAGAAACATTGACTAAATAGCGAATTTTTTGCGCTTTAAAGGCATCAATAACTTTTTCACGGACGATTGCCGTCGTTTCTGCGCATATTAATGCAGCAGCATCATTAGGTAATAATGTCAAAATTTCTTTGGCATGTTCAACGGTAGCGGCGAAGATCATACAGCCCTGACAGGAATGTGCATATTCGATAATTTGCTGAATAATCAGGGGAGTGACTCTATGCTGACGTTTAATTGTCTGATCCAAATCAGCGTGATTAAAAATACCCGTTTGGCTTATCTGCAATTGACTAAAATCATATTGAATAACTGGCATATCTAGACGTTTAGGTGGTACAAGATAATAATAATTAACGTTAATTTATTTTTATTAAAAAAATTCATTCCCTATTCTCCAAGAAATACCAGGATTATTTATTAGTCAGATAATCGACATACACTCAAATGCCAGTGAAATTAATTTCCCCTGTCTTTTTATTAATTTTTTATTTCACTCGAAAAACACAGCCTAATTAATTTGATATTTTTAATTAGAATAAATTAGCGACTAATCCATCGATTAATACTTGAGGAACCCCTTGCGAACAGTGCTCAATGCGTCCAACTACACCATAAACATCAGCCAGATTTTCAGGTGTAATAACCTCTCGAGCCGCACCTTCTGCAACCAGACGACCTTCTTTTAACATTAATATGTGTTCACCGTGTCTTAAGGCAATATTAATATCGTGCACAACAACGATAGTAATAATATCTCTGCGCTTAGTTTCTTTAGCAATTAAATCCATAACATGAAATTGATAATTTAAATCCAGCGCACTTAATGGTTCATCGAGTAACAATAGCTTTGGTTGCCGAATAAGTGATTGTGCCAAACCCACTAGCTGCTTTTGTCCACCTGACAGCTGATCTAAATAACACAGTGCCAGATGCTCTATGCCTAATTGCCGTAGTAGTTTCATAACCTCTAATTGGCAAATTTGATCGCAATTTCCGCCAGCAGCACGTTGGGCAACAATAATCGATTCCAGCACATGTAAATGAACACCATTTGGTAATGATTGCGGTAAATAAACCACTTGTTTGGCACGTTGAGCAAAATTCATCGCCATTAAATCCTGCCCATTCAACCATAACTGGCCAGCAGCGCTATTTAATCCAGCTAAAGAACGCAATAACGTAGATTTACCACTACCATTTGGCCCAAGTAAAACGGTAATTTTTCCAGTTGGTAAAATATCGGTGGATAAATTTTGGATCAGCGGACATTTAGGATAACCTGCATTAAATTGATTTATTCGTAATCCTTTTATCATTAAATATTACCTCTATGTCGCAAGATCATACTTAAGAAAAAGGGAACACCAACCAAAGAGGTGACAATACCAACAGGTATAATGACGCCTGGAATAATGTTCTTTGATGCAATCGAAGCTAGCGATAACACTAAAGCACCAATTAAGGCACTGGCCGGTAAATAAAATCGATGATCTTCGCCAAACATCATGCGAGCAATGTGAGGAGCGACTAAACCAATAAAAGCAATAGGGCCGACAAAAGCAACGGATAAAGCCGCCAACATACTAATTCTTAATAATGTCGCCAAACGCAACCGACGGACATCAATACCAAAACTGATTGCACGATCTTCACCTAAACGTAGCGCAGTTAACTTCCAGGCACTCATGATGGAAATGGGAAAAATGACCGCAAAAATGGCGGCCATCATTGCCAGCTTAGTCCAGGTTGCCTTTGCCAAACTACCCATTGTCCAGAAGACTAGTCCCTGTAAGGTATCTTCCGTGGCAATAAATTACATCATCGAAACTAATGCATTAAAGGTAAATACTAATGCAATACCAAATAGTACCACGCCAGAAGTTGCAATGCGGGTCCAACGGGTGATCGCATCTAGCATTAAGACCGCTAGTAAAGCAAAAATAAAAGCATTAACCGAAATAAACCATTGTTCAGGGATCCCGGCAATGCCAATGCCAAAAACGATCGCTAATGCGGCGCCAAAAGACGCGGCACTAGAAACACCTAATGTGAAAGGACTGGCTAGCGGATTATTTAAGATGGTCTGCATTTCAGCACCCGCCAGTCCAAGTGACATACCAACAGTGACAGCCATTAATGCATAGGGTAAGCGAATATCCCAAACAATCACCTAAGTACCAATATCAACACTCGCTGGTGAGACAAATGTTTGCCATAACTTGGCTACTGAAAGACCTGATGGCCCCAAGGTAAAATCAATCACTAATGACAGCACAATTAACATAATGATTGCCATCATCAATATAATACGGCGTTTCAATATATATTGATAATGAGCCTTAATATTTATGCCATCATGATTAGCTTGCTGCTTAATAGCTGACATAGGTTCAGTTGTCATACTCATTGAAAATAATTACCTGCTTTTTAATGAGTCTTGACTAACCCAGTAGACGCCCGTTGGCTCTATCGCTAAAAATTGACGATATAACTCTTTCATCGTAGTTTGCGGATCCAGATCGGCAAATTTATCTGGATAGAACCATTTAGCAAAAACTTGTGTCACGATAACGTTATAGGGCGAATTATAATAATTGTGCCAAATAGCATAACTGCGACCATCTTTAACGGCTGTAAGGGTATTGATACCTTTACGCTCGGTTATTTTGCTTAAACTGGTTATGGCTGCTTGCTCTGACGATAAAGCACCTAATTGTACTCCTAGCTCTTTGCTGCCAGGCATCTTGGCTCCACTGGCAATATAAATTGCAGGATCATCAGCAATGACCTTCTCAAGGTTCATCATCCCTAATGGTCCGGGTAACGCATTTTTGGCAATATTTATCCCACCGGCTAAATCAATAAAATTGCCCATATTACCGTTTCCTGCCGTACCACAGCAGTCTTCGGACGAGCCCGCTCTTAATTCAATAAAAACAGTGGGTTTTTTATCGTTAGCAATTTTATTGGTAATATCCGTTACTAACTTAAGATTTTTTTCATAGAAATTGGCGTATTTTTCAGCCTGTTGCTCCCGATGCAAAGCCTTACCTAATAAGCGAATACTCGGTAAAGTATTTTTTAGTGGCTCACTACGAAAATCAACAAAAACAACTGGCACACCAGCTTTTTCGAGTTGCATGACCAATTCACTATTTTTGCCTGGGCCGTTCCCGGATAGGCCAAAAATAGCAATATCAGGATTTAAGGTTAATACTTTTTCCGCACTAACACTTTCAGCACTGGTATTACCAATTAAAGGAATTTTGTCAATTTCTGGAAACTTGACTTTGTAAACCGCATATGATTGTGGATCAAGTTTACGAAAATCACCTTGCCAGCCAACAATGCGCGCTAAAGGTTTATTTCCTTCCAGTAAAGCAATCGCATGAAATAAGCGTCCTTCTCCCAACAGAATGCGATTTACCTTCTCCGGTACCTGAACAGTGCGACCCACTACATCAGTAACCGTTACTGACCATGCGGCAAACGATGTCATTAACGTTACACCCGCTAATAAACAACCATTAACGCCCTTGGTGATAAAACTACACGCAAACTTCACTTGATTGCCTCTCCATTCAACTGATCCGATTTGCGCGTAACAATAAAGCAAATAATAATTATTATCAATACGATTATTACTAACGTTATTTTTTTATTTATTCTTTGACCTAAGTAAAAAAATAACGCTCGGCACACGCATTTTATGGGTGTGCCTGGATAGAAAATTGATAGGATTTTTGACAATTATTTGTTTAAATTTTCATCATATTCAGGGAAATCCATCTGCCGATAATGAACAAAATGGGTTTTCTTGACGAGTTTATAACCAAACCATATGACCAGGAATAAAGGGATACCAATATAGGTGGCAATAACACCATACCAGTCAATCTTGTCCGCTAAAAATGCCTGATAATTTTGGCCTAATGTAATGACTAAACAGAGAACAAAAGCAAAAATAGGGCCAATAGGGAAAAAGCCTGAGCGATAGGGTAACTTATTTAAATCATAGCCTTGCAACATATAACCTTTACGAAAACGATAATGGCTAATAGCAATCCCTAACCAGGCAATAAATCCGGTCATACCTGAAGTATTCAGTAACCATAAGTAAACAACCTGGTTGCCAAACATTGAACTTAAAAAACAGAGTGCTGCCACAACGGTAGTTGCAATCAAGGCATAGCGAGGAACCCCACCCGGTGATAAGCGTGAAAAGATTTTTGGTGCTTTTCCTTCTTTGGCTAAGGTAAATAGCATTCGGGTAGAAGCATACATCCCTGAATTGCCAGCGGATAATACTGCCGTTAAAATAACCGCGTTCATGACGGCAGCCGCGGATAATAATCCGGCGTTTTCAAAAACCAAGGTAAAAGAACTAACACTAATATCAGCTACCTCATTACGCAGCAAACGTGGATCCGTATATGGAATAATTAAACTGATCACCAATATAGCAAAAACATAAAATAACAAAATCCGCCAAAATACTTGGCGCACCGCTTTAGGAATATTTTTACCTGGATTTTTAGATTCACCAGCGGCAATACCAATTAATTCCGTACCCTGAAAAGAAAAACCGACGATCATAGCAACCCCAATCATTGCCAAAAAGCCTCCCACAAAAGGCGCTTCACCAATCTGCCAGTTATGCCAGCCAGCATTTTCTGCTCCACGAAAAATGCCAATAATCATTAATATGCCAACCACAATAAAAATAATGACGGTAATGACTTTAATTAAAGAAAACCAATACTCTGCCTCGCCAAATCCTTTGACAGAAATATAATTAAGCATAAAAATGATAAACAGAAAAATCGCACTCCAAATCCAGCCATCAATCTCAGGAAACCAGTATCCCATCACTAATTGCGCTTAATGGTTTTTTATCATATACCTTAACGGTAGTTCATAAATACAATCACGAAAAAAACAGTTATCATCACCTTTTATCATACCATGGTAGTGATACTGATATATCCAGCCTTCAGACAGACGATAAGGTGTTGCTGTTAATCCCAAAACACATAAATTAGGATTATTGTGTTGTAATTTTTGAATGATTTGTTGATATTGACCATCGTTATTTAAACTGATGCGATGACATTCATCGATAATTAACAGTGAAAAAGAAGTATTAAAATCAGCTAAATTTTTTGCCACAGATTGTACGCTAGCAAAAATAACTTTATTTTCATTTTGTTTTTTATTAAGTCCGGCGGCATAAATGTCGGCGGTTAGCCCATAGGCTTGATATTTATTATGGTTCTGTTCAACTAATTCTTTTACATGGGCTAATACCAGTACTCGCCCACGGGCTAATCGGGCTAATTCAGCAATAACCAGACTTTTTCCTGCGCCAGTAGGTAACACAATAACCGCAGGTTGTTTATAGCGGCGAAAATAGTTTATCGCTGCATTAACGGCCTCTTGTTGATATGGTCTTAGCGTAACTATCATGATTATTAACTTAAATATTAAAAATAAATAACAAATAGAGTGGCAATTTTTGTTAATTTATATTGAAGTAATCTATATTAAAAATAAAATCTACTGTAGCAAGCTATATCTTCTCTAACAAGTTGTTGGTATAGTTAATCGCGTTATAGTTATTTGCGTTATTTATTATCTAGATTGTTTTAAAAGCAATTATTGTAATCATCCAATGATTTAGCATAATAATACATATGCATTCTAACCCTTTCATATACATTTAAAAATCATGATGCGACTTGATAAGTTTTTATCTCAACAACTAACAATTAGCCGTGGCTTGGTTATGCGAGAATTACGGGCAGGAAAAGTTATGGTTAATAATGAAGTAATAAAAACCGGCTCTCATCAAATTACGCCTGAAATGGTAGTTAGTTATGAAGATATAGTATTACAACATATTATTGGCCCACGTTATTTTATGTTGAATAAACCGCAAGGTTATGTTTGTTCGACGGCAGATAATGTTAACCCAACAATTTTATCTTTTATTGATGAGCCAGCTATAACAAAGTTACATATTGCCGGCAGATTAGACATAGATACAACCGGCTTAGTAATTATAACTGATGATGGTAAATGGACACATAAAATTATCTCGCAAAAGCATCATTGTGAGAAAACTTATCTTGTCACATTGACACAACCGATTTCGACTGAGGTAGCTGATAAGTTTTTAGCAGGTATATGGCTTAAAGGTGAAAAATCACCCACAAAGCCGGCCAAACTAGCAATAGTTTCATCAATGCAGGTGCGTTTGACAATTAGCGAAGGCCGGTATCACCAAGTCAAAAGAATGTTTGCCGCGGTGGGTAATCACGTTTGTGCGCTGCACCGTGAGCGTATTGGTGGTATTTATCTTGATCCAGCATTAGGGGCTGGTGAATATCGTTCTTTAACGAAAGAAGAAATAAAAACTATTTAAATTATATTTTTACTTGCTCGATTTGGGAGTATGTTAGTATGCAACGTCAGGGTTCATCTTATTTCAGCCTAATTCTGATTTTAGGCCTTATATCCATGTTGATGCCATTAGCCATTGACATGTATTTGCCTAGTCTGCCATCGATTGCAAAAAGTTTTAATGTTGATACCGGCCAAGTTCAGATGACCTTAAATAGTTATATTTTGGGCTTTGCAATAGGTCAACTGTTTTATGGCCCGATGGCTGATAGTATAGGTCGTAAGCCAGTGATATTAGGCGGCGTAATTATTTTTGCGATTACTTCAGCAATTTGTGCTTTAGCCAATAATATTGAGCAATTTATTTTTGTTCGTTTTTTACAAGGATTATCGGCAGCGGCAGCAAGTGTTGTCATCACTGCTTTGATGAGAGATATGTTTAGTAGTGATGAATTTTCACGAAGCATGTCTTTTGTTTTGCTAGTTATGACGATCGCGCCATTATTAGCACCGATCTTAGGTGGTATGGCAATGATTTGGTTTTCCTGGCATGCCATTTTTTGGATTATTTCCATAGCTGCAATCATAGGGGCGTTATTAGTTGCTTTTTTTATTCAAGAAACGTTGCCTAAGGAAAAAAGACAAAAATTTCATTTACGTAATACGATAAAACAACTTTTTACATTGTTTCGTGCTAGACAAGTCTTCTGTTATATTCTTGCTAGTGGATTTTCCTTTGCTGGGTTGTTTTCATTTTTAAATACCGGGCCGTTTGTCTATATTGAATTAAATGGGGTTTCGCCACAGCATTTTGGCTATTATTTTGGTTTAAATATTGTTTTTTTATTTTTACTGACCACGCTTAATAGCCGTTATGTACGCCATTTTGGCGCATTAAAAATGTTACATATGGGCTTAACATTGCAATTCATTATGGGAATGTGGCTGATCCTCAGTACTATATTGGACTTAGGTTTTATTCCTATGATATTTGGTGTTGCTGTTTATGTTGGTAGTATTGCTATGATCTCTTCTAATGCTATGTCTGTCATTTTAGATAATTATCCACATATTGCGGGTACAGTTTCATCTTTAGTTGGCACAATACGTTTTGGTATCGGTGCATTTTTTGGTTATTTGCTTTCTTGCTTTAAAACAACCACAGTGTGGTCGATGGTAGGATTTATGGGGTTATGTGTTTGTCTTGCAATGGGGTTTGTGTTGTTGGCTAATTACAGTAAAGACTAATGTGATTAGGATTATTTATCTATTTACTAAAGAAATAAATTTCATTAGTGTTGTATCGTTATTTAAATACTTTATTAATATGAACTCAATGTAATTTCTTATCTTTTACTTCGATAACAATCACAATTTAGATAGGCTCAATTCATGAGCCAATCAATTTATTAATTATTTCATTTTTATCTTTCATTACTGCTTATTTTAGCTAATTATCTGATATATGGCTTTTTTATAAAGAATTAAATGAAATAATACAGTTTTACTATTGAAAGATAATATGCTTTGTTGATTTTTAACAGATTTTATTTTGTTTAGGATAAGTTTTTATATTAGAATAACAAAAATTTATAATATTTATATGATGTAAAATACCAGGGCAAGTATAAAATAGCTTGATAAGTTAGTATGTTAAGTTATTTTTTTACTTAAATAGAAAAATAATATAATTAATTACAATATAGGGTTTTTAGTGGGTAATTTAAAGTTATCTGTCATTCATCGTTTGCCACAAAATTATCGATGGTTAACAGGGCATACAGGTGAAAAAATCGAGGTAATGCCTGATAATATATCCAGCTCCGAGTCTAATATATTAATTGGCTTTAAGGTACTTTGCTATGATATTAGCGATAATTTGGCGGTATTAAAGTATTTAAGTTCAGCTTTAGATGAAATACAAATTGCTAATGATTTGCTTGAATGGCAGGGTCAAGTTTGCCTTTTTATTCGTTATGAAGATGAAAGTTTAGCGATTTGTCATTTTAAAACAGTGGGTGTTGCTATTGCGGAATCAATAACGCTACCATCTCGTTATTATTCTCATTAAATATTAATACGTATCAATGATTCGACGAGCTGCATAATAACGTTTACTCCAGTAATCATCATTTATTGCAGAAACTGTTACACCGCTACTTGTTGAGGCATGGACAAATTTATCATTACCAATATAAATACCGACATGCCGATTAGTTGGGCCAGTTCTAAAAAAAAAACCAAATCGCCAGGGCGTAAATTTTGTTGCCTGACCCAGTGGCGGATATATTGTTGTTCATCTGTTGAGCGAGGTAAATCAACACCAAACTGCTCACTAAACATACGTTGAGTAAAGGCTGAACAGTCAATACCTTTCTTTGTTGTACCACCAAAACGGTAAGCAACACCTCTCCAGTTTGCATACTGCTCTAATATTTTTGTTTTAATTTCCACATTGCGTACTAATTGTTCAAACTCGGCTTGTGATACCTGATAAAGTGAGTTAGATTGTGTTTTATATAGCGGTGAGTTTGGTGAATTACAAGCGGATAGTAATAAAGTAATGATTAGTGCCGGAGTAGGCTTCATACAGTATCTCAGTAACGGTTGAAGTTTGACCATTATTGATTTATCCCTTGTTATCTTTATGTGGATATTCGATATAATGTAAATTTGACGATATTTTATTTTGTTAGCTAAAGGTTAAAATATCATCACTATTGCTCGTTATATAAATGTATATGATTGAGTACCTATTTCAAATACATTGATATGTTAAACATAAACAAGTTTATACAAGGAAATAAAAAATGGCGAGTTTTCTTGTATTAATTTACAAAAAATCAAAATTTTTTGATTAAATAACTAGTGTCGATGTAAATAAGCTTATTGAATAAAAGGTTTAATATTTTGGTTAAATATACTATTCAAAAAATCAGTGTATTGATGATTAGCAATTAAAATTAGCTAATTAATAAAAAATTAAGCTAAATTTGTTAGCAATATTTTATTAATTTATTGTTGGCTTTTTGTTAAATTTTAATAAAATTTAGTCTGTTACTTAAAATAATTTAGTCTGTTTTTCAGTAGCAGAAAATTATTCAATTTTGTATAAATATAGAAATTGTTATTTTAAAATTTTGCTCCAATACGTTGTTTTTACTTTACTAAATTATTTTTGACTTTATCAGTTAGATATTTGTGATATTTATTATAATACAGTTATATTAAACAAATAGTCGTGATGACGAGAGAGCCATAAATTTAAATAGCGGTTAAATTAAAATGATTAATAAAGAACAAAATATTTTAATAAAGATGAGTAATTAGTTGTTATATTTAAACGATAAAATAGACAATTTAATATTACATAGAAGCTATCTTATGTGGAATTTTGCGGTTAGCCATATTTCATGATTCAACAAGATATTGAGTTATAGTAGTAAATGTTATTTTAATAAATCATTAGCAATTTCTCAGTAATTATTTAATAAAAATATTTAATAGTAATTTTATTTATTGACCAGGATTAAACTTTTTATGATTTTATATAAAAAATATGGCAATGCCCAGCCTAAGATACCCTATTATTTAAATAAGAATTTTTTTATATCTCTACTGGTATTAACTTTATCATCTCAAGTTTATAGTGAATCAGATACTGGCGGTGTAATTCATTTTTATGGCGCTATTACTGTACCTGCCTGTCAAAATATTGTAAATGATAATATGCTAGAAACGAATTGTTGGGATAATGCTGGAAATATGGCAACCCAGAAGATAAGTATGGATTTATTAACTAATCAGCGACAAAAATCACTAATTAAATATGGTAAAACCCGTTTTTTGTGGCTTAATAAAAACAAAAAGCAGGGCATGTTAGAAATTAGCTATGATTGATTTTATTTTTAAGTTAGTCACTTTTATTTTTTAATATAACTACTCTTTAAGTAAGAGCAGCTATTGTTTGATTTTTATCGATTTTAATCACAACGGCCCATATAACGGCGTTCTGCAATGTGAATGCGAATTTTTTCGCCGATGGATAAGTATTCTGGAACTTGTATTATTAGCCCGGTTGCCATCATAGCTGGTTTTGTTCTTGCATTGGCTGATGCTCCTTTGAGACTTGGTGCTGTCTCTACAATTACCATATCGACAGTTTGCGGAAGTTCTAACGCGATAGCCTGGTTATTCATTACTAAAACTTGCAGTCCAGGTGTTCCTAAAGTAGTAAAGAATAAAAGCTCTTCTTCTATATCTGTTTTATTGAAACTATAGGGAGTAAAATCTTCATTATCCATGAATACATATTCATCAGCCTCAACATAAGAAAAACTTACTGCCCGATGAGTTAAATGGATTGTTTCTAGATTGTCATCGCCCTTAAAACGCTCTTCAACTTTTTGTCCGGTTTTAATATCAGTAAAACGCATTTTGTAGAGTGTGCTAGTGCCTCGTGCACTTGGTGTCTGAATATCAATATCTTTTACTAATAGCAGCTTACCATTTAAGCTTACCGCATAGCCTCGTTTTATTTCATTGGCTCTAGCCATATGAGTTCCTTTCATTAAATAAGTATAATCCCAATTTTATAATAAAATTACCGGCAATTAGAATACAAAGTGATGCTTACTAAGAATTTGCCTCATGACAACTATCAGCACGAAGTATGAGGCGTTGAAATTAATCTTGGCAATCGAAGCGCTACTTATAAACAGGCAAAATATTGAATAGCGCTAATATATGGATAACGGCGTTAATCAAACCAAAAAATATAACAAAATAAATTAATAGATTACCGCCAGGTGCATGATAAACCGCATGAGGAAATTTTTTCCGGCTAGCTTTAGCCATCATTGCCGGCACAATTACTGCCCATATAGTTGCCGCTAGACCAGCAAAACCAATAGCATGAATAAAACCATCAGGGTAGTATAAAGCTAAAAGGGTAGGAGGAATGAAGGTTATCAAAGCGGATTTTAAACGGCCTAGATTATTATCTTTGAATTTAAAAAAATCGGCAATGAAATCAAACAGCCCAAGTGTCACACCTAAAAATGAACTTGCAAGAGCCATATAAGAAAACAGATTTAAACACTGTTTTATAATATTGTTATTAGTGCTGTGATCCATTTGTTTTAATAGCGAGTCAATATTACCACCTTCAGTAATGATTTGTTTAAAGGCAGTGCGCGGTATATTACCTTGAATGGCATATTGCCATAAGATATAAATGACTAAAGCAATAAAAGTGCCATATAACAAACTAAGCACAACCGCTTTACTTTCCTTATGATAATATTTCACTAAGCCGGGCACATTACCATGATAGCCAAAAGAGGTTAGTAAATAAGGTAGAGCAATAAATGCATAAGGTAAATAATCTGTATCCAGACTATTTTTGTTGAATAAGATGGTGGATGAAGCACTATTAAACATGCCACTGACAGACATGATAAAAGTAATAACCATACCGCCAATCAAAATTGTACTTAGACGATCAACCGCTTTAGTCGATAGCCAAACAACAAAAGCGATCAATAAGCTAAATAATAAACCGGCCATAGGGTGATTTATGGGGATGATCTTATTAAGATTATGTGTAATGATCGATCCACCGGCTGAAATATAAGCATAAGTTAAGATATAAAGAACAAATGCAATTGAAATGCTATTTAGCAAATTCCAGCGTGTGCCAAGTAAATCTTTAACCATGGCATGAAAGCTTGCACCAGAAGGATAATTCATGTTGGCTTCTAAAATCATTAAACCAGAAGAAAACATACATACCCAAGTATAAACTAATAAAATGATTGAACCGGTAAACCAGACGCCAGAAGTGACAATAGGAATGGAGAACATACCGGCACCGACGGCAGTGCCAGCGATGATCATAGCACCACCAAATATGGAAGGGCGTTTAATATTTTGTATTACTTCGTTAGCCATTACTATAACTGCCTCTTTTATTATTGATTTTGTGTACTAGCTTGATGATACATTAGGTATGATATTTAAGTAAATTAATATTTTTGCCAGTTAGTTAAAATTGGTTTTAACCCTAGTGTTCGGATGCTGTATTTGATCGAGGGTTGATTTTGATAAATTAATAAAAAGGTTTCTGCTAATTTATTGATCTAATTTTGTTTTCAGCTTTATAAATAATTGCCTAGTGAGATGACGATTAAACAGACAATAATGCAATATTGATCTATTTTTTTACATCATAAAATCACAATAAAAGTTATACCCTACGGCTATTTACCAATAAAAAATAGCCGTACTAGATTAATTTTCATCTATTGTAAGAACGATAAATTTGCTGAAGATTGGTTATTGTTGCGACTTTAACCAGGCGATTTCTTGAGGCCAAAGCTCAGGATTTATGGTTTCTAGGATCAAAGGTATATTATCGAAGCGGTTATCTTTCATAATATAGCTGAAAGCTGTGTAACCGATATTACCTTCTCCTAGGCTTTGGTGGCGATCAACGTGGCTGGCAAATTGGCTTTTGGCATCATTTAAATGCATTGCTCGTAGGTATTGAAAACCGACAATTTTATTAAATTGGGCAAAAGTATTATCGCAAGCTTCGTTTGTTCGTAAGTTGTAACCTGCAGCAAAAGCATGACAAGTATCCAAACAAACACCAACTCGCTGTTTATCTTCAATATCTTCAATTATCGCTGCCAGATGCTCAAATTTAAATCCTAAATTAGAGCCTTGACCGGCAGTATTTTCAATCACAGCAATAACATTTTTAGTTTGCGCTAAAGTAATATTGATTGACTCAGCAATACGGGCGAGGCATACATCAACGCTAATTTTATTCAGATGACTACCTGGGTGAAAATTGAGCAAAGTAATACCTAATTGCTCACAGCGTTGCATTTCATCCAAAAAAGCGGCGCGTGATTTTTTCAGTGCTTCTGTTTCAGGATGGCCTAAATTAATAAGGTAGCTGTCGTGTGGCAGAATTTGCTGTTGGTCAAAACCATATTTTTCACAATTTAGTTTGAATTGTTCAACTGTTTCCGGTTTTAGTGGTGGAGCTTGCCATTGACGCTGATTTTTTGTGAAAAGAGCAAAGGCTGTGGCATTGATTTCGTGGGCACGGAGTACGGCTTGATCAACACCGCCAGCAGCGCTGACGTGGGCTCCAACAAATTTCATTTTTTTCTCCTAATTTTATTTTAATTATGACACTATTGGCTTAAAAAATGAAATGCATAGGCTTAAGTCATTTAGGCATTAATAATGTCTGTTTGTTAACGACAGGGGAGATAAAAAACAAAATTTTATCGGATGTTAATGAAAAATAGATTGCATCGATGAATTTATAAATAACCCACCGATAGTTAGCCAGCCAAAAAGACACAAAGCCATCACCAGTGGTTTGATCCCGGCTTGTCGAATTGCACTTATATGTGTAGTTAATCCAAGTGCAGCCATCGCCATAGATAATAGAATAGTATCAAGGGTAATAATGGATTGAACTAAAATTTGTGGCAATAAATGAAAAGAGTTTATGTATGCAATGATAATAAAAATTATTGCAAACCAAGGGATCACAATAGTGGGCTTTGATTGCGATAAATTGCTAGTTACCATTTTGCGATTTAGATAACCTGATAATATCAATAAAAATGGTGCTAACATCATAACGCGGATCATTTTACTGATCACCGCACTGTTTTCTGCCTCAGGGCTGATCGCATGGCCAACAGCAACCACTTGAGCAACTTCATGAACGCTAGAGCCAACAAAAATACCAAACTGAGCCGGATCAAGTGAAAACCAGTGATGTATTTGATTTAGATGATAAAACCACGGATAGAGAAAAATAGCCAAGGTACCAAAAATAACGACGGTTGCTACCGCAATGGCAACTTTATCTGCCGATGTTTTGATGACAGACTCGGTTGCTAAAACCGCAGCTGCGCCGCAAATGCTACTACCGGCTCCAATCAAAATGGTGGTTTGACTATCCAACTTGAAAAAATATTTGCCTAGTAACAGCGCAATTAAGAATGTAGAAGTTAGCATAATTAAATCGGTCATAATACCAATCGTGCCTACATCCATGATTTGTTGAAATGTCAAACGAAAACCGTACAAAATAATCCCGGTTCTTAATAAATAATGTTTAGCGAATCTGATCCCTTCATCACAAACGGGTTTTACGGCAAAATAAACGGTGTTTCCAATCACAATGCCCAATAAAATCGCCAAGCTTAGAGCACTTAATCCAATATTGGCAAACCATTCGTTATTACCAAGATAAACGGCAATAGTAGTTACAAAACCCGTTAATAATAAGCCAGGGATAAATTTAAAATTTTTATGCTTAATAGGTGTTGCCATAACTGTTTTAACCATAGGTTTATGCAATATGCATTATCTCATTCTGTTATAAGCATATATCATTATAATCTATCTTAAAAATGGATTATTTTTGTATTATCTATTAATAAAAGTGGTAAATTAATAGTTGGCTAGATTATTATGATAGCTTGATTTATGTGATTAATTAATAAAGTGAGCATTGTTATGCGAATAACCCTTAGACAACTTGAAGTTTTTATTGAAATTTTACAATGTGGCTCAACAACACAGGCTGCTCAATCATTGTCATTATCCCAATCAGCTGTAAGTGCTGCTTTAACAGATTTGGAGTCCCAACTTGAGGTGCAGTTATTTGATAGAGTTGGTAAACGTTTAGTTACTAATGAATATGGTCGGCTATTATATCCAAAAGTATTCGCGTTACTTGAACAGGCGACAGAAGTTGAACAGATTTCAAAAAAAGGCTTAGGTGCCGTAAAATTGGCAGCAAGTACGACAATTGGTAACTATATGTTGCCAGGTAAATTGGTACATTATCGTCATGATAATCCGACTATTCCTTTTGAATTATTAATAAATAATACTGCGGAAGTGATTAAAGCGGTACAAGAATTCAAGGTTGACTTAGGATTAATTGAAGGCAGCTGTTATGAATCAGAATTGCTCACTATACCATGGAAAAAAGATCAGCTGGTGGTATTTTGTGCGCCAAATAACCCACTTGCAGGCCGTCAATTAAAGCAACATGAGCTAGAAAATGTGGGCTGGATTTTGCGTGAAAGCGGTTCAGGAACCCGCAATATTGTTGATCAACTGTTATTAAGTAAACTAACTCAGTGCAATATTTTAATTGAATTTAATAATTCTGAAGCCATTAAGCATGCAGTTATGAATAGCATGGGAATAAGCTGTTTATCTTCACTCACGATTGAAGAGCAATTAAAAAATGGCTCATTGGTTGCGTTAAATATCGATAAACTCGAACTTTCACGTACATTATATTTAATTCATCATCAAAATAAGCATTTATCTAAGGCTTTATTACTTTTATTAGAATATTGTCAGTGAATTTTTTAATATCAAGATCCTGCGCAATACTAATAATTTTTAGTCAATTATGAAGGTATCTTATAACTGAGAATAGATGCTTATTTATAGTAACACTGTCTGTTACAATCACTGACGTTAAGATCCACGTTGAATAAAAGGTCATTAATGTCAGAACAATCAACACATACATCACAGGGCGCTACAACAAAATTGCGCCGAGAACTAAAAGCACGTCATTTGACGATGATAGCTATTGGCGGCTCTATTGGTACCGGATTATTTGTTGCTTCCGGCGCAACGGTAGCGCAAGCCGGCCCAGGTGGTGCTTTATTCTCTTATATTATTATTGGTTTAATGGTTTATTTTTTGATGACCAGTTTAGGCGAGCTTGCGGCTTATTTACCCGTTTCTGGCTCTTTTTCTACTTATGGTTCTCGATACGTTGATGAAGGCTTTGGTTTCGCTCTTGGCTGGAATTATTGGTATAACTGGGCGGTCACTATTGCTGTTGACTTAGTTGCAGCGCAATTAGTGATGGGATACTGGTTTCCTGAGATTGATGGCTGGATTTGGAGTGCGATTTTTCTGTTTATCATTTTTATGCTTAATTATATTTCTGTCAAAGGATTTGGCGAGGCAGAGTATTGGTTTTCTTTAATTAAAGTCATTACCGTCATTATTTTTATTGTGGTTGGCATATTAATGATTATTGGCATTTTTCGTGGAGCAGAAAATGCTGGCTGGCATAACTGGCAGATTGGTGAAGCGCCTTTTGTGGGAGGCTTTTTGGCAATGATTGGGGTTGCTATGATCGTCGGTTTTTCTTTTCAGGGTACGGAATTAATTGGTATTGCCGCTGGTGAATCTAAAAATCCAGGTAAAAATATTCCTAAAGCGGTGCGCCAAGTATTTTGGCGGATTTTGTTATTTTATGTTTTTGCTATATTGGTGATCAGTTTAATTATTCCATATACGGATCCACGTTTACTGCGTAATGAGGTAGCTGATATTAGTGTTAGTTCTTTTACCTTGGTTTTTGAAAACGCCGGATTATTATCCGCGGCTGCCGTCATGAACGCGGTTATTTTAACGGCAGTATTATCCGCTGGCAATTCAGGGATGTATGCTTCTACCCGAATGCTATTTACCTTAGCCAAAGAAGGAAAAGCACCAAAAATCTTTTCACGCTTATCACCGGGTGGGGTTCCTCGCTATGCCTTGATTGCAACTACCGTTGTGGCAGCACTCTGTTTTTTAAGTTCAATGTTTGGCAACCAGGTTGTTTACTTATGGTTACTGAATACTTCAGGTATGACCGGATTTATTGCCTGGTTAGGGATTGCTATTAGCCATTATCGTTTTCGTAAAGGTTATATGTTGCAAGGCTATGATTTAAATAAGTTACCCTATCGCTCAGGCTTTTTCCCTATTGGCCCTATTTTTGCTTTTGTTCTCTGTTTAGTCATTACATTAGGCCAAAATTATCAGGCATTTTTAGCGGACAAGATTGACTGGTATGGTGTTATTGCCACCTATATTGGTATCCCTTTATTCCTGGTCATATGGTTTGGTTATAAACTCGTCAAGAAAACCCATTTTGTTCATTATCGGCAGATGGATTTCCCTGAATATGATGAAAATTTAAACAAATAATTGTCAAAAATTCTATCAATTTTCTATCCAGGCACACCCATAAAATGCGTGTGCCGAGCGTTATTTTTTTACTTAGGTCAAAGAATAAATAAAAAAATAACGTTAGTAATAATCGTATTGATAATAATTATTATTTGCTTTATTGTTACGCGCAAATCGGATCAGTTGAATGGAGAGGCAATCAAGTGAAGTTTGCGTGTAGTTTTATCACCAAGGGCGTTAATGGTTGTTTATTAGCGGGTGTAACGTTAATGACATCGTTTGCCGCATGGTCAGTAACGGTTACTGATGTAGTGGGTCGCACTGTTCAGGTACCGGAGAAGGTAAATCGCATTCTGTTGGGAGAAGGACGCTTATTTCATGCGATTGCTTTACTGGAAGGAAATAAACCTTTAGCGCGCATTGTTGGCTGGCAAGGTGATTTTCGTAAACTTGATCCACAATCATATGCGGTTTACAAAGTCAAGTTTCCAGAAATTGACAAAATTCCTTTAATTGGTAATACCAGTGCTGAAAGTGTTAGTGCGGAAAAAGTATTAACCTTAAATCCTGATATTGCTATTTTTGGCCTATCCGGGAACGGCCCAGGCAAAAATAGTGAATTGGTCATGCAACTCGAAAAGGCTGGTGTGCCAGTTGTTTTTGTTGATTTTCGTAGTGAGCCACTAAAAAATACTTTACCGAGTATTCGCTTATTAGGTAAGGCTTTGCATCGGGAGCAACAGGCTGAAAAATACGCCAATTTCTATGAAAAAAATCTTAAGTTAGTAACGGATATTACCAATAAAATTGCTAACGATAAAAAACCCACTGTTTTTATTGAATTAAGAGCGGGCTCGTCCGAAGACTGCTGTGGTACGGCAGGAAACGGTAATATGGGCAATTTTATTGATTTAGCCGGTGGGATAAATATTGCCAAAAATGCGTTACCCGGACCATTAGGGATGATGAACCTTGAGAAGGTCATTGCTGATGATCCTGCAATTTATATTGCCAGTGGAGCCAAGATGCCTGGCAGCAAAGAGCTAGGAGTACAATTAGGTGCTTTATCGTCAGAGCAAGCAGCCATAACCAGTTTAAGCAAAATAACCGAGCGTAAAGGTATCAATACCCTTACAGCCGTTAAAGATGGTCGCAGTTATGCTATTTGGCACAATTATTATAATTCGCCCTATAACGTTATCGTGACACAAGTTTTTGCTAAATGGTTCTATCCAGATAAATTTGCCGATCTGGATCCGCAAACTACGATGAAAGAGTTATATCGTCAATTTTTAGCGATAGAGCCAACGGGCGTCTACTGGGTTAGTCAAGACTCATTAAAAAGCAGGTAATTATTTTCAATGAGTATGACAACTGAACCTATGTCAGCTATTAAGCAGCAAGCTAATCATGATGGCATAAATATTAAGGCTCATTATCAATATATATTGAAACGCCGTATTATATTGATGATGGCAATCATTATGTTAATTGTGCTGTCATTAGTGATTGATTTTACCTTGGGGCCATCAGGTCTTTCAGTAGCCAAGTTATGGCAAACATTTGTCTCACCAGCGAGTGTTGATATTGGTACTCAGGTGATTGTTTGGGATATTCGCTTACCCTATGCATTAATGGCTGTCACTGTTGGTATGTCACTTGGACTGGCGGGTGCTGAAATGCAGACCATCTTAAATAATCCGCTAGCCAGTCCTTTCACATTAGGTGTTTCTAGTGCCGCGTCTTTTGGCGCCGCATTAGCGATCGTTTTTGGCATTGGCATTGCCGGGATCCCTGAACAATGGTTTATTTCGGTTAATGCTTTTATTTTTGCTTTACTAGCGGTCTTAATGCTAGATGCGATCACCCGTTGGACCCGCATTGCAACTTCTGGCGTGGTACTATTTGGTATTGCATTAGTATTTACCTTTAATGCATTAGTTTCGATGATGCAATTTATTGCCACGGAAGATACCTTACAGGGACTAGTCTTCTGGACAATGGGTAGTTTGGCAAAGGCAACCTGGACTAAGCTGGCAATGATGGCCGCCATTTTTGCGGTCATTTTTCCCATTTCCATCATGAGTGCCTGGAAGTTAACTGCGCTACGTTTAGGTGAAGATCGTGCAATCAGTTTTGGTATTGATGTCCGTCGGTTGCGTTTGGCGACATTATTAAGAATTAGTATGTTGGCGGCTTTATCCGTTGCTTTTGTCGGCCCTATTGCTTTTATTGGTTTAGTCGCTCCTCACATTGCTCGCATGATGTTTGGCGAAGATCATCGATTTTATTTACCGGCCAGTGCCTTAATTGGTGCTTTAGTGTTATCGCTAGCTTCGATTGCATCAAAGAACATTATTCCAGGCGTCATTATACCTGTTGGTATTGTCACCTCTTTGGTTGGTGTTCCCTTTTTCTTAAGTATGATCTTGCGACATAGAGGTAATATTTAATGATAAAAGGATTACGAATAAATCAATTTAATGCAGGTTATCCTAAATGTCCGCTGATCCAAAATTTATCCACCGATATTTTACCAACTGGAAAAATTACCGTTTTACTTGGGCCAAATGGTAGTGGTAAATCTACGTTATTGCGTTCTTTAGCTGGATTAAATAGCGCTGCTGGCCAGTTATGGTTGAATGGGCAGGATTTAATGGCGATGAATTTTGCTCAACGTGCCAAACAAGTGGTTTATTTACCGCAATCATTACCAAATGGTGTTCATTTACATGTGCTGGAATCGATTATTGTTGCCCAACGTGCTGCTGGCGGAAATTGCGATCAAATTTGCCAATTAGAGGTTATGAAACTACTACGGCAATTAGGCATAGAGCATCTGGCACTGTGTTATTTAGATCAGCTGTCAGGTGGACAAAAGCAGCTAGTGGGTTTGGCACAATCACTTATTCGGCAACCAAAGCTATTGTTACTCGATGAACCATTAAGTGCGCTGGATTTAAATTATCAATTTCATGTTATGGATTTAATTGCTAAAGAAACTAAGCGCAGAGATATTATTACTATCGTTGTTGTGCACGATATTAATATTGCCTTAAGACACGGTGAACACATATTAATGTTAAAAGAAGGTCGTCTGGTTGCAGAAGGTGCGGCTCGAGAGGTTATTACACCTGAAAATCTGGCTGATGTTTATGGTGTAGTTGGACGCATTGAGCACTGTTCGCAAGGGGTTCCTCAAGTATTAATCGATGGATTAGTCGCTAATTTATTCTAATTAAAAATATCAAATTAATTAGGCTGTGCTTTTCGAGTGAAATAAAAAATTAATAAAAAGACAGGGGAAATTAATTTCACTGGCATTTGAGTGTATGTCGATTATCTGACTAATAAATAATCCTGGTATTTCTTGGAGAATAGGGAATGAATTTTTTTAATAAAAATAAATTAACGTTAATTATTATTATCACGTTTATTTCTGCTGCCGGTTATGCTGCTGAAGATAGCGATACCATTATTGTCACTACCGCAGCTGGTTTTCAGCAAAAAATTGAAGATGCGCCTGCATCTATTTCAGTCATAGAAAGAAAATAATTAGAAGATAAGGCTTATCGTGATGTTACCGATGCATTAAAGGATCTGCCAGGTGTTAATGTGATAGGGGGTGCAAGTAGCACTGATATAAGTATTCGAGGCATGCCAGCAAAGTACACCATGATTTTAGTTGATGGTAAACGGGTAGATACACGCAATACCCGACCCAATAGTGATGGCTCTGGCATAGAACAAGGTTGGTTGCCGCCCTTGGTTGCGATTGAACGTATCGAAGTTGTGCGTGGTTCGATGTCTTCACTTTATGGCTCAGATGCCATGAGGGGCGTGATCAACATCATTACTCGCAAAATAGGTAAAACCCGGCATGGTAGTTTGCGAGCGGATACAACTATCGCTGAACGTAGTAACTCGGGTAATGCGGGTCAGGGTAGTTTTTATCTGGCCGGCCCATTAATTGACGGTGTGTTGGGAATGAAAGCAAATGGTCTTTATTCCCGTCGTAATGAAGATAAATTTGTTGGTGGTTATAAGAAACAGTCAATGGGTAATGCTGGGGTAACATTCTCATTTACTCCCGATGAGCAGAATAATTTTGATTTGGATTTAAAGCACGATGAACAGCAACGTGACTCGACGATTGGTAAAACCCGTGCTTGCACTAAACGGTCATGTGAAGATGATAATACCACTTATCGACGTAATAACTATGCATTGACGCATAACGGTAATTATCAGTGGGGTTCAATGGATACATTTATTCAACGTGATGAATCAGAGAACCCAAGTAGAAAGATGAAATATAATGATAACTTACTTAAAAACCAGACAGTATTTGACTTAGATTCACATAAGCTCAGTATTGGTGGTCAGTATCGTTATGAAGATTTACATGATCAAGACAACCAATTACCGACAGCGACCAATGTTAATAAATTAACCCGTTGGAGTTGGGCATTATTTACCGAAGATGAATGGACGATCACCAATGATTTCAGCTTAACCGCTGGTATTAGAATGGATAAAGATGAGAATTTTGGTGCACATTGGACGCCTCGCTTATATGGTGTTTGGCATATCAATGATCAATGGATACTTAAAGGTGGCGTTTCGACCGGATATCGTTCACCTGATTTACGCCAAGTGGCGCCTAACTGGGGACAAATAACTGGCGGCCAAACAAGTAAAGGGATCATTCTCGGTAATCCAAATTTAAAACCGGAAAAAAGTATTGGTCAGGAAATTGGTTTGTTATGGAATAATCAGGATGACCTGAATATCGGTGTAACAGTTTTTAATACTGATTTTAAAGATAAAATTATGGAATATCGTCTATGTGGCGATAAATTAGCCGCTTGTAGTAATGCGATTATTCCCAATGGCAGTCAATATGATTTTATAAGTACACGTGATAATGTCGATAAGGCAAACTTGCGTGGTATTGAGGCGACATTTGATTGGCAAATTATGGATAATCTATCAATGGCAGCCAATTACACCTACTCAGATTCTGAGCAACTAAGTGGCAATTTTAAGGGCCAAGCCTTTAGTCAAACACCTAAGCATATGGCGAATGCATCGTTAAGCTGGCAGGCAACCACTGAATTAGAAGCTTGGACACGGGTAAATTTCCGTGGTAGAACCAATCAATATCTTTCTCGCTCATCGATGGCGAATGAATTACCCTCTTATACCTTTGTTGATCTGGGAGTAAATTACGCGCTGAGCAAAAATCTTTCTTTATTCACAGGGGTTTATAATATTTTAGATAGGCGTTTAGTGGATAATGATAATAAAGCCCTATTAGATGGCCGCCGTTACAATTTAGGATTAAATTATAACTTTTAAAATCATTTTGAGTTAAAAAGTTAGCTAGCTATACTCATGGTAACAGCTAGCTAATTTTTTATTAAAAATTAAAAAAATATTGCTATTTCATAGGATGAAGTGCAGAATGCGCCATCAGAAATAACTGATGCTCATTAATTGCATCAGTTATTTTTTTATTTGTAAGCTGATTTATTTAATTTTATATGAGGCCTGAAACCTGGCCGGAGTTGATACAACTGTTAGAAAAAACGTGTAGTCAAACCAAAGCAGATTACCGTAGTGAGGAATGCTATTATGGCGCAATTATCTATTTTTGCACCTGTGCCAATGGGTCATGGTTGCTGTATTATTGATGACTACGGAGCGTTCGGCTTCGAAGATAACTTATTCTCTCATTTCTCTTTTTTCTCAGCCTATAGGCGTGAGCGAAGTCTTCCTTATAACTATCGATTTAGGCAAAATAGCCAGGCGAAATCGGAAGTTGTAGGAGGTTTTGGCCATGTCTCATGATATCCAATTAGCTCTCAGTAAAGAATCTACCGAGATAAATAATCGTGCGCAACTGGTTAAGACATTAACTTTAATCCAGGTTGTCATGATGGGGCTGGCTTATTTGCAGCCAATGACGGTTTTTGACACTTTTGGTTTAGTGTCATTAAAAACTGATGGGCATGTTCCTTTTTCTTATATCATTGCTTTGATTGCTATTCTTTTTACTGCATTGAGTTATGGTAAATTGGTAAAACGATTTCCTTCGGCGGGATCGGCCTATACCTATGCACAAAAATCGATGAGCCCACATTTAGGTTTCATGGTGGGATGGTCATCTTTGCTTGATTATTTATTCATGCCGATGATTAATATACTGTTAGCGAAAATTTATCTGGAAGCTATTTTTCCGGCTGTTGCGCCTTGGATTTTTGTGGTCGGATTAGTTTTTTTGATGACTATTTTTAATCTACGGGGTATCAATTTAGTCGCTAACTTAAATACCATTATTGTGATTATTCAAATCGCTGTTATGCTAGTTTTTTTAGCTGTTTTGATCCATTGATTATCTAAAGGCGAAGGTTCTGGTCAGATTTGGTCATGGCGACCTTTTACCTCCGAACAGGCGCATTTAATTCCGATGATCACCGGGGCGACGATTTTATGTTTTTCATTTCTCGGCTTTGATGGCATCAGTTCATTATCGGAAGAAACACCAAATGCAGGAAAAGTAATACCAAAGGCGATTTTCTTGACGGCCTTGATTGGTGGTTTGATTTTTATTGGCGTTTCTTATTTTTTACAGCTGTATTTTCCTGATGTTTCGCATTTTAAAAAACCTGATGAATCGCAACCTGAAATTATGCTATATGTTGCTGGTGTACTTTTTCAGTCTATTATTTTGGTTTTCTCTTGTGCAACCGTATTAGCATCAGGTATGGCTGCGCATGCAGGAGTTTCTCGTCTCATGTATGTGATGGGACGAGATGGCGTGTTTCCTGAGCGTTTTTTTGGTTATGTTCATCCAATATGGCGAACCCCAGCTTTTAATGTCATTTTAGTTGGCATGCTGGCGTTAACGGCAATTTGGTTTGATATGGAAATTGCCACAGCATTGATTAATTTTGGTGCATTAATTGCTTTTACCTTTGTTAATCTTTCGGTTATTTCGCAATTTTATTTTAGAGAGCGTCGCTGTCATACTTGGCGGGATAAATTTAATTACTTAATTCTACCTATTATGGGCGCTTTAACCGTATCAGTGCTTTGGATCAATTTAGAGAAAACTTCCATGCTATTAGGGATGGTATGGGCAGCGGTTGGGATTTTTTATATGGCAATTATCACCCGCCGTTTTCGTCGGCCATTACCACAAATGAATGACGCTTAGTGATCGCAAATTTTAGCGCTATCGACGGTTTCACCACAGCAAAGGCCAATTATTTGGCCTTTTGCTATATTAGCTAACCCGTTTTTGTATGTTATGACGAAACCCAATTAACTGGCTATCTGTTTGGCATAATCTACCAGTGCTTTTAGTTGCAGGCACTTCTCTTTATCTTCTTGATGTTCAATAAATAATTGCTCGATAGTTTGCAGATATTCGGTTATTTTCTCGCTGGTCAATCTATCGCGTCGGTGATGTAACCAGGCAAGCTGTTCTTGTTCTGTCAGTGTGGCCGGATAGTTCCTGGCACGGTAACGAAAAAATAGTTGCTTCATGCGCGGATCGTCAAATTTGAGATCCAATGCGGGTAAATTTTGCGGTAAAGTTTGACGGATAATAGCCATTGTTGAACGATCATTATCACCAAAAAAACCGGCATAAAGCTTAGTATCTACATCAGCTGCTTCAGGAAAGGGTTGCGGTTCGGTAAAAAGCTGAATAACTTTATCCCGCACTTCACTATGTTGTCGCAATATGGCTAAATTATTCAGACAGACATCGAGATCTAGTGCTATGCGTTGTGCATCTGCTGCCCGCAGTGTGTTGGCCGGAGCCAGAATTGGACATTTATTAATATGTATCAGTTTAATAGGAATGGCTAATTCACCGGCTAACTCTGCTTTGGGTGTGTATAAACGTTGCCTTAGAGTATCACTATCTAATGTTAACAGTGGGCTAATGTCTGCCGCTAGATCACAGGCAATAATGGCATTACGGTTTTCGGGATGCCAGGCTAGTGGTGCAATTAGACTGGTATTAGCTCGTATTGCGCCCAACATGCCGGAAACATGCACTAACGGGGTCATGGCAATAATATCAATCAATTGGCGAATTTCATTTTTATTTCTTAATTGAAAGAAGTAATCGAACATCCTTGGCTGTGCTTGCTTAACTAATTTTGCCATTTCGATAGTAGCAAAAACGTCGGCCATTGCATCATGAGCATTTGCATGCTCAATACCGTTTGCAGTGGTCAGATGTTCTAATTTGAAACTAGGTAGTCCTTCATCATTGCTAGGCCAGTTAATGCCATCAGGTCGTAGCGCATAGCAAGCGCGTAACACATCAAGTAAATCCCAACGTGAATTACCTTGCTGCCAGCTATAAGCATAAGGATCATAAAAATTACGGTAGAAAATATGACGAGTCACTTCATCATCAAATCGAATATTGTTGTAACCGACAATACAACTATTGGCTATGCTAAATATTCCATGAATACGTCTAGCAAATTCAGCTTCATTTATGCCATGAGCTATTGCATATTGGGGCGTAATACCCGTGATCATTATGGCTTGAGGTTGAGGGAGATAGTCATCGGCAGGGGCACAGTAAAAAATTTGTGGCTCTTCGATAATATTAAAATTTGAGTCGGTTCTGATGCTGGCAAATTGTGCGGGTCGATCGAGAGCAGGATGCTGCCCAAATGTTTCATAATCGTGAAACAGAAATGAGGATTTTTGCTTATTGGCCAAAATATTTTCCCAATTTTTATGTAGCGCAATATGTTGTTTAATAATATTAAAATATTCCAATCTGACAATGAATGTTTTTTTACTCTCTGTGTTAACTTATTTTTAATGACTGATTGATGAGTCCAGCAGAAATGAATTTTGTATTTTAAATTATCCGCAATCGCAATAATACGCCGTTAATGGATACTTAAGCTGAATATCATTATTATGCAATGAATTATCATAGTATTAGTGCTAACTTTGAAAATTTCACTTATTTATCATTTTTTGTTTAACTAAATTTAGGTTATTAATAACACAAAATTAATAAAGACAGACCAAAAGCGTCATTATCAGTGCAAAGATAATAAAACAGAGTAAAAATCTTAGAAATTGGCTTGTGTCATTAAGTTAATCGCCGTATCGTGTAGTTTATTATTCATAATGCATATGTTTTATTGAAAGGTATAGAAATGACAAGTAAAAATAAGCAGTCATTCCAAAATGTACTGGAGTTTGTACGTATGTTTCGTCGTAAAAATAAGATCAAACGTGAATTAGCGGATAATGAAAAAAATTCGTGATAATCAGAAACGAGTTTTGCTGTTGGATAACTTAAGTGAATATATTAAAGAAGGCATGACCATTGAAGAGATCAGAGCAATAATTGCTAATATGCGTAGTGATTATGAAGATCGGATCGATGATTATAATATCAAGAACGCAGAATTATCAAAAGAACGTCGGGAGTTATCACAAAAATTGAAAACCACGGCTGATACTAACGGCTAATAGAATTTGCTTAACCTTATGAATTCCCTGTAACACTTTTTTATTACAGGGATTTTATTAATCGTTACTTCATATTAAAACTCAAATTTGGATCTATTACCGTATAGGTTTGTTGTAAGTTAGCTTATTTTCAGCAATATTTGATAGCTCTATGGCAATATCTTGCCGAGTAACTAATCCTATTTGAGGGAGTTGAATACGTTGGTGATTGCCGGTAGCAGGTAAATTAAGCAGTCCACCAGGCCGAAGGATAGTGTAATCTAATGAACTGGTTTTTAGGTAGCACTCAACCATTGATTTATGGCGAATTGACATACCAAATAGCGCCTTAGCTTTAGATGAGAGATATTTCCAATCATCACCGCAGCCAACAGAGGTCACCAATAATAAGCGCCGCATATTTAACGTTTCGGCCGATTTAATAATATTAAGATTACCAGTTAGATCAGCGCTCTTACCGCCTATTGCACTAAATATAATGCTGTTATTAGAAATATCAGCTAATGTATTTTTTATGTCATTATATTGGCAAGCATCTCCTTCAATAACTTGCGCGCCTATTTGTGTTAGTCGTGTTTTATATTTTGCATTACGAATAAAAGCGATGACTTGATGACCTTGCCGAAGACCATATTGTACAAGATGATAACCAATTCCTTTACCTGCGCCAAAAACAATCCATTGAGACATATTTATTCCTAATTTAATAATAAAGAATACATATTTTACTAAAAGTACTCTGATATTAAACGCGAATAAGTAAGTTTTAGTTAAAATTTAGAATAAAAAAAATGCCCAAATTAGGGCATTTTTTATTGGTTATTATTTGGGTTTAAACATATTGGATGTGGCTATATTTGTGGCAACATGACCACCGGCACCATTTTTACCATGGAAAGCTATCGCAGGTCGTACGTAAGCTTTAATTTCCAAACCGCTTTCAATAATTTCCGGCGCCGGTGCTTTTGTGGTCGGCGCATGGGAATAGCCTATTTTTTTTACTAATTTTATCGCAGCAGTTTCTTCTTTTCGATGACTTGCCTTTTTTGCAATGACATCGGTCACAGAAGATATATTTGGCTGAACATGGCTATAATTTTCATCCGATGAGTCGGTTGTTTTTTCCTGACTGATTTCATCGACTGAATATTCATCCTTTTTAATCTCATTGGCTATGAAAAGTTCATCATTAACCGATTGCCCATTTTGTAGCTGATCGGTTGCTCCACTATCTACTAGCGTTTCTACAACCACATTAGTGTTGTTTTCAGGCATTACTTTCGCTTCAATAAGTGGTTGACAAGCTTTTTCGTTTTGTTCAGTACCTTGAGTCTTTATGGGAATAAGCAATACTTCGGCTGAGGGTAGTAAGCTTTTTTCCATCGTTGATTGAGCCGCTTCACTAATTGGCACTGTTTTTTCTTCTGCTTCAACTTTATCGATGATGTCATTACCGTTAATTGGATTGGCAGAAGATGCTGTTTTTTCATTAAATGTCATCATATTTTTACTATTTGATGACACTTCGTTCAATTCATTTAACTTAATCGGGTATTGGATCCAGACTTTACCTGAAGATAATTCAGGCGAAGCAACAGCCATTTTTAATGGTACTAATGATTTGCTTTGATTTTCATCACGATAACGACGACGGCGTTGTCCGCTAACGCGTAGGTGGCGAGGAGATCGTCTTGATCGCCGCGGAATGATCGTTTCTTGTCGTTCATTAGCATAATTGGTAGCTGCTTCTTGAGATTCAACCTGTTCGGTGACATGCGGCATATAGGTTTTTTGCTCCGCAGGCAGAATCGGTTCGGCAGTTAACAAACCAGGCTTATCCTCTATGCTATTGGCAATAGGCAACTTAATATCTTGATATTCTTTATCAATAGATAATTTTTGCTGCTCAGTGGCACTATTTGCAACCCGTA
This sequence comes from Arsenophonus endosymbiont of Crataerina pallida, assembly GCF_964020125.1. Lineage (NCBI taxonomy): Bacteria > Pseudomonadati > Pseudomonadota > Gammaproteobacteria > Enterobacterales > Morganellaceae > Arsenophonus > Arsenophonus endosymbiont of Crataerina pallida. The sequence continues at coordinate 3,496,075 of NZ_OZ026540.1, forward strand.
TTGATTGAGCTAGTTGACGCTGTTGACGGCGAGGAGAGGTAACGACTGTTCTTTCCGTTTCAGCCTCTTTCTTGTCAAGTGGTTGTGTTTTAGTTTCAAGTTGCAGCTGGCGTTTTTCTTCCTGACGACGACGTTCAGCTCGCTGCTCGCGACGCTGTTGTTGAGTTTCACGTGCTGCGCTCTCTTGAGTATCATTAAAATGACTTTTCTGATTACGGCTTTTACGTGATTGTTGCTCATCGGTATGTCCACGATTTTGACGGTTATCGATATTGTCATTCTGTTCACGGCGTTGAGTTGGCCGACGATTATTACGCCGCTCACTATTACGTCGCTTATCATTACCACTTTTCGATTTTTTTTCTGCTTTTTCGATTGGTTGCGGTGATTCGGTAAATAATTTTTTCAAGAATGAGGTAATTCTATTAAACAGACTTGTCGAAGTTTGCTTGTTGGTTAATTTACTCTGTTTACTTGATTTGCCCTTAGCAACCCCGGCATTTTTTGTATCTGCTTGAGATTGAAGAGCAAAAGTAGAAATAGCCGGTTGTTCAGGTAACTTTTTCTCACTGGCGGCATCATCTATTAGATTATTGGTTTCAGCTTCGTGATATTGAGCGAGATAGTAACTTAATGCTGAAACTTCTTCACCCTTACGAATGCGGACCACATTAAAATGCGGTGATTGCATCTGATCGTTAGGAACAATAATGACACGTATATTGTGTTGCCGACGTTCAATTTCATTGACAGACTGGCGTTTTTCATTCAATAGATAAGAAGCAATTGGTACCGGTACAATAGCATGTACTTCATGGGTATTTTCTTTTAATGCTTCTTCTTCGATCAAACGTAAAATAGAGAGTGAAAGTGATTCATTATCACGAATTGTTCCTGTGCCGCTACAACGAGGGCAAACGTGATGACTGGATTCACCAAGTGACGGACTCAAACGTTGGCGTGACATTTCAAGTAGACCAAATCGTGATATCCGAGCGATTTGGATACGTGCTCTGTCTTGGCGTACGGCTTCACGCAGACGATTTTCAACTTCACGCTGATGGCGGACGGGTGTCATATCAATAAAATCGATAACAATTAGTCCACCTAAATCCCGTAACCGTAATTGACGGGCAATTTCATCAGCAGCTTCTAAATTGGTGTTGAATGCGGTTTCTTCAATATCGCCACCACGGGTTGAACGTGATGAATTGATATCGATAGCCGTTAATGCCTCAGTGGTATCGATAACCAGTGCACCACCCGACGGTAAACGAACCTCACGTTGAAAAGCCGACTCGATCTGTGATTCGATTTGATAGTGGCTAAAGAGTGGAACATCTCCACTGTAATATTTGATTTTACTTGCAAAATCACCACGACCAATCGCTTCAATATGATGACGAGCCATTTCGACAATTTTCGCATTATCAATCAGGATTTCACCAATATCAGGGCGCAGGTAATCACGAAACGCCCGCACAATGACGTTACTTTCTTGATGAATAAGGAAAGGCGCTGATCGGTTTTCTGCAGCTTTTTTTATGGCTTGCCAATGTTTAAGACGATATTGTAGATCTTGCTGTAGCGCTTCCGCTGATTTACCTACACCAGCAGTACGGACAATTAATCCCATACCATCGGGTATTTCTAATGAGGATAATGCCTCTTTCAGTTCTGTGCGATCTTCACCCTCAATACGTCGTGATATTCCACCTGCGCGAGGGTTATTTGGCATTAAAACAAGATAGCTACCAGCTAAACTAATAAAAGTCGTTAGCGCGGCCCCTTTATTTCCTCGCTCTTCTTTATCAACTTGGATAATAACTTCCTGGCCTTCTTTTAAAACATCCTTTATGTTTGGGCGACCGTGGGGTTGATAATGGCTAGGGAAGTATTCACGAGCAATTTCTTTAATCGGGAGAAAGCCGTGTCTTTCTGAGCCATAGTCAACAAATGCTGCTTCTAGACTAGGTTCTATACGGGTAATTTTGCCTTTGTAAATATTTGCTTTTTTTTGTTCGTGTCCGGGATTTTCAATATCTAGGTCATAAAGACGTTGCCCATCAACAAGAGCAACGCGCAACTCTTCTTGTTGAGTTGCGTTAATTAACATTCTTTTCATTATAAATACTCATTATTCTACTAAGTCAAAAAAGTTGCGACTAAAAATGGTTACTGTTGACCGATGGTTTCGTGACTTTTACAAAATCGTCAACCTCGCGGTTGTCGGTTGTATTGAAACGCAATTTTTCGGTGAAGCTACGTTTAAATAAAATGCTGCATTCTTAAATTAGTACTGTTGCTGAATTTATCCGTTCAATGTACAGTTTAGCTAATCCAGTAAACCTTTGTTCACAATTCAATAATTTATTTTTGATTTTACACACCGTCTTACACCATTGCTGCGTTTATGTGTTATCAAAATAGATCGATCTCAAATTACGCCAACGCTTGTTTTAATAAACATTATGGCAACTGTCCATTATTCCATTGCTTATGGGTAGATATCAAGATAACTTTTGCTGTTTATTACGTTTTTATAGGGAAAAATGTGAAAAAAATGCATTTGACAACGGAATTGACAAAGTTTAAGAAAAAAGGCTAAAACAAGGTATCATAATATTCGGTCGCAATATTTAACAAGTTCAAATGTTAACAAAATGTTATAATTAGATAATGAAAATACAGAATCAGGTCCAATTTGTTACTATCGATAATGATGAAGCAGGTCAACGTATTGATAATTTTTTATTGACACGTTTAAAAGGTGTTCCTAAGAGTATGATTTACCGAATTATTCGCAAGGGTGAAGTAAGAATAAATAGCGGTAGAATCAAACCTGAATATAAAATTCAAGCAGGCGATTTAATCAGGATCCCACCCGTTCGGCTGGCAGAAAAGCAACAGAATGTTATTTCGGCTAAATTGGATAAGGTAGCTGCACTCACTGATTATATACTTTACGAAGATGAGCATCTGCTGGTTTTGAATAAACCTTCCGGTATGGCTGTTCATGGTGGCAGTGGGGTGAATTTTGGTGTTATTGAAGCTTTACGCGCATTACGTCCTGAAGCACGTTTTTTGGAACTTGTCCATAGGTTAGATCGCGAAACATCGGGTGTTTTACTGATAGCGAAAAAACGTTCGGCTCTTAGGCTATTACACCAACAGTTACGTCTGAAACAAATGCAAAAACAGTATGTTGCGTTAGTGAAAGGGCAATGGCCGTCGCATATTAAAGTTGTTCAGGCACCTTTATTAAAAAATATTTTACAAAGTGGCGAACGGATAGTAAAAGTCAGCGCTGATGGTAAACATTCAGAAACCCATTTTAAAATTGAAGAGCGTTTTTCTAATGCTACGTTAGTCAATGCCAGTCCAATAACAGGGCGAACACATCAGATCAGAGTACATGCACAATATGCAAAGCATCCTATAGCATTTGATAACCGTTATGGTGATCGCGATTTTGATCAACAGTTAACGATTACCGGTTTGAAACGACTTTTTTTACATGCTAGCTCATTAATGTTTATCCATCCGGCCAGTGGGGAAAAATTAACTTTCAATGCCCCTTTAGATCAACAACTTAAAAACTGTTTGGCAATATTACGTAAGCAATAATGCATCGCTAATCAAATTAGTAAACCAGCTTGCATTATAAACTGGTTTGCTTTTTGTATGCTGTAAGATAGTTAATTGAGAGGGTTGATGCCGTGAGCACGTAACATATTGATTAAACTAATTAAAGGTAAACCGATTAAAGTATTAGGATCCCGTCCAACGAGTTTTTCAAATAATGTGATGCCTAATCCTTCTGACATAAAAGCCCCTGCGCATTGATAAGGCTGTTCTTTTGTAAGATAGTTTTCAATTTGTGTATCTGTTAAATGGCGAAAATAAACAGTGAAAAGTTTACATCTAGCATTGTATTTTCTGCTTTCACTATCAAATAAACAGAGTCCGGTATAAAAGATAATTTTTTTGCCGGAGGCTTGCTTCAGTTGCTTGGCTGCTTTGCTATGAGTTAGTGGTTTTCCTATTATTTGATTTTCCAGGATACAGACTTGATCTGCACCTATTATTAAATGTGTAGGATATTTAGTTACTAATGATTTTGCTTTTTCAATGGCTAAGCGAGTGACGAGAAAAGTTGCCGATTCATTGATTAATGGGGTTTCATCTATATTAGGCGCATCCGCAATAAAAGGTAAGTCTAACTTTTGTAGTAGATGATAACGTGAAGATGACATTGACGCCAATACAATTGATTTCATAAAATATCTAAAATCCATAGCCAAATGAGGTGAGACATTTTAAACTAAATAGAGCTTAAATAGCGAATATTTGGTGGAAAAATAAGCAAAAGCAGCCTTTTCCTTTGACTATGTCTCATTACAAAGATAATATGCGCGCCTTATGCAAAAGGTAAAATTACCCTTAACGATTGATGCGCATCGCGCAGCACAAAAAAAACTGGATTATTCAGGATATTATTCACCTGAACAGGTTTTGCGTGTCGAAGAATCAGTAGTAAGTATAGATACCGATGTAACTAGTGAGCTATCGTTTGCAATAGATAATCAACATTTAGTTGTCATAAAAGGCGATTCTGATGTTGATGTCACGTTAAAATGTGAACGTTGTGGTAAAAATTTTAACCACCATGTTCATGTAACTTATTGTTTTAGTCCTGTCATTGATGATGAGAGGATTGAGTTATTACCTGAAGAGTATGAGCCAATCATTATTGATCAATTTGGTGAAATAGATTTGCTAGCAATGATTGAAGATGAAATAATCCTCTCTTTGCCGGTGATCCCGGTTCATAACTCTGAACGCTGTGAAGTGTCCGACGCGGATATGGTTTTTGGTGAGTTGCCTAATGAGGCAGAAAAGCCAAATCCCTTTGCCGTATTAGCTAGTTTAAAAAAAGTACTTAAGGATTAAGGTCAATGGCCGTACAACAAAATAAACCCACTCGTTCTAAACGTGGTATGCGTCGCTCACATGATGCATTGACAACTGCCGAAGTGTCGGTAGATAAAACTTCTGGTGAAACCCATTTGCGTCATCATGTGACTGCTGATGGCTATTACCGTGGTCGCAAGGTTATTAATAAATAGTTGTTGTGTTAATTATTAAACGATTAATGCCTTGGCTAATTTAACCTTAGCATTAGATGCGATGTGTGGGGATAATGGTCCTCGCATTATTGTGCCTGCTGCATTGCAGGCACTCGTTTCTAACCCACAGTTAAGATTATTACTGGTTGGTATTCCCGAAATTTTAAACCCATTGCTTGCAGATCAGCGTGCTGAGCTGCGTGAGCGTTTGCAAATTATTCCTGCTGAATATGCTATTGCTAATGATATTAAGCCATTACAAGCAATCAGGCAAAGTAAAGGCTCGTCAATGCGGATTGCTTTAGAATTAGTGAAGTCTGGTCAGGCGCAAGCGTGTATTAGTGCTGGAAATACTGGTGTACTTATGGGGTTAGCAAAACTCATATTGAAGACAATAAATGGTATTGAAAGGCCAGCGTTGACAACGATTTTGCCAAATCAAGAACATGGTAAAACCGTTGTACTTGATTTAGGCGCTAATGTTAACTGCGATAGTCAAATGTTAGTACAATTTGCCGTGATGGGAGCAGTAATGGCTGAAGAGGTTGCTAATATAAGCAATTCACGCGTAGCATTATTAAATATTGGTGAAGAAGAAAATAAGGGTTTAGATAATATCCGCGAAGCCGCCTCAATATTAAAAGCAACACCTTCTATTAATTATATTGGTTATCTAGAAGGTAATGAGTTATTGACGGGGAAAGCTGATGTATTCGTTTGTGACGGCTTCGCAGGTAATGTAACGTTGAAAACAATGGAAGGTGTGATACGAGTTATTTTATCTTTAGTAAAATCTTCAACTACAGAAAATAAGATCTCATCGTGGCTGATGAAGTTGATTAAACCGTGGTTACAGAAACGTATCTCAAAACGTTTTGGGTACCTGGATCCTGATCAATATAATGGTGCTTCACTTTTAGGATTACACGGCATTGTAATTAAAAGTCATGGAGCGGCAAACCAAAAAGCATTTAAAGCTGCAATTGAACAGGCGATTCAGGCGGTAGAAAAGCAAATTCCTGATAGAATTGCGACTCGCTTGAATACCTTACTACCCAAGAGTGATTAAAGCAAAATGTATACAAAAATCTTAGGTACTGGCAGTTATTTGCCTGTACAGATTCGTACGAATGCTGATTTAGAAAAAATGGTAGATACTTCTGATGAATGGATAACTACCCGAACAGGAATTAAAGAACGCCGCATCGCAACAGAAGAAGATAATGTATCTACAATGGGTGCTAATGCTGCGCAAAAAGCGTTAGAAATGGCTGGCATCGCAGCTAATGAGATTGATTTAATCATTGTAGCAACGACTTCTTCGACCCATGCTTTTCCAAGTGCGGCATGTCAAATCCAACAAATATTAGGCATTAAAAACTGTGCCGCATTTGATGTTGCTGCTGCATGTGCTGGCTTCACTTATGCACTGAGTATTAGCGATCAGTTCATTAGAACAGGGATGGCGAAGAAGGCATTAGTTATTGGTTCTGATGTATTATCAAGAGTATTAGATCCGAATGATCGTAGTACACTTATTTTATTTGGTGATGCAGCAGGTGCAATCGTTGTCGGCGGTTCACCAGAGCCAGGAATTTTGTCGACCCATTTACATGCCGATGGTAATTATGGTGATTTATTAACTTTACGCCATCAAGAGCATAGTAAATGCTCAGAGCCAACTTATGTCACAATGGCGGGTAATGAGGTTTTTAAGATCGCGGTGAGTGAGTTAGCTAATGTTGTGGGTGAAACATTAGAAAAAAATGCACTAGATAAATCAAAATTGGATTGGTTAGTCCCGCATCAAGCTAATTTACGGATTATTCAAGCAACAGCAAAAAAGCTGGCTATGCCAATGGATAAAGTCGTTATTACGCTGGATAGACACGGTAATACTTCAGCAGCATCAGTACCGACAGCGTTTGATGAAGCAGTCAGAGATGGCCGCATACAGCGAGGGCAAATGGTATTGCTTGAAGCATTTGGTGGCGGTTTTACTTGGGGCTCAGCGCTGATCCATTTTTAAATTATACAGGAAAATAAAAATGTCTAATTTTGCAATGATCTTTCCTGGCCAAGGTTCTCAATCTCTTGGCATGTTAGCTGATCTAGCAAAAGAGTTTGCAGTAGTAGAGGAAACGTTTGCTGAGTCTTCTAATGTCTTAGGATATGATTTTTGGGATTTGGTCCAAAGTGGCTCAGAAGAAGAATTAAATAAAACTTGGAAAACACAGCCAGCACTTTTATCCGCATCTGTGGCAATTTTTCGAGTATGGCAGGAAAAAAAAGGCAAAATGCCTACACTAATGGCAGGCCATAGTTTAGGTGAATATTCTGCATTGGTCTGCGCCGATGTCATCGATTTTAAATCCGCTGTCAAATTGGTAGAACTACGCGGGCAATTGATGCAAGAGTCTGTGCCGGCAGGGATGGGGGCTATGTATGCAATTATTGGTTTGGATAATGAATCAGTATTAGCATCGTGTCAGCAAGCTGAACAAGGCCAAGTGGTTTCTGCAGTTAATTTTAATTCGCCAGGTCAGGTTGTTATTGCCGGTGAAAAAAGTGCTGTTGAGAGAGCGGCAGCCTTATGTAAAGCTGCTGGTGCAAAACGTACTTTACCGTTGGCTGTCAGTGTACCTTCACATTGTGCATTGATGCAGCCTGCTGCAAAAAAATTAGCGCAAGCATTAGAAGAAGTTGTATTTAATAAGCCTAATATCGCTGTTGTAAATAATGTCGATGTTAAAATCGAAAATTCGGTAGAGGGTATTCGACAGGCTTTAGTCAGGCAGCTGTATAATCCTGTACGCTGGGTTGAAACCATCGAATTCATGGCTGAGCAAGAGATCGTGCAACTATTAGAAATAGGGCCAGGTAAAGTATTGACTGGTTTAACTAAGCGCATTGTGAGTACGATTAATTCGGTAGCGATTAATGATACGGCATCATTAAACGCTGCGTTGATAAATAATTGAGGAAAACATGAATTTTGATGGAAAAATAGCCTTGGTAACTGGGGCAAGTCGTGGTATCGGGCGATCAATAGCTGAACTACTGGCTGAACGTGGTGCGAAAGTAATTGGTACTGCTACAAGCAAAGAAGGTGCCGAGGCGATTAGTAGCTATCTTGGTGATAAAGGTAAAGGTTATGTCTTGAATGTGACAAACACTGAATCTATTGATAGTACTCTATCTAAAATTCGTGCAGAATTTGGTGAAATTGATATTTTAGTTAATAATGCAGGTATTACCAGTGATAATCTATTGCTGCGAATGAAAAAAGAAGAGTGGGACAGAGTTATTGATACAAACTTAACTTCGATCTTTAGTCTATCCAAAGCTATAATGCGTTCAATGATGAAAAAACGTTATGGTCGCATTATCTCTGTCGGCTCAGTAATTGGCACATTGGGTAATATTGGACAGGCAAATTATGCAGCGGCTAAAGCAGGTGTTATCGCTTTTAGTAAATCATTAGCACGTGAAGTAGCTACCCGCGGTATTACGGTGAATGTTGTTTCACCTGGTTTCATAGAAACCGATATGACTCGAGCATTGACAGATGAACAGCAAGCAGGCATTTTAGCTAATGTTCCTGTAGGGCGGCTCGGTGATGCAAAAGAAATTGCCAGTGCTGTAGCATTTTTAGCTTCTGATGAAGCAGCTTACATTACGGGTGAAACATTACATGTCAATGGTGGCATGTGTATGATTTAAAAACCAATGAATCATTTGCATGGTTAATGCTAAAATAGCATATAATAATGCGAAATCAGGTTCGAATAGCCAGGATTGGGTTGTGCCTTTCCTGTATCTAAACTACGAAAACCATCGTGAAAGCGAGTTTTAATAGGAATTTAAATAGTATGAGCACTAAAGACCAAGATGTTGCCAACAACAGTATTGAAAGCCGTGTTAAAAAAATAATTGCTGAACAGTTAGGTGTTAAAGAAGATGAAGTTGCAAATAATTCTTCATTTGTTGAGGATTTAGGTGCGGATTCTCTTGACACTGTTGAACTAGTCATGGCATTAGAAGAAGAGTTTGATACCGAAATTCCTGATGAAGAAGCGGAAAAAATCACGACAGTGCAAGCAGCTATTGATTATATTAATAGCCATAGCTCATAAGCCGTAAATTTAATTATAGAGAGCTTTTATGCACATATTTAGGCGGTCGATCGACCGCCTATATTTTCACCGAAACTTATTCCTTTTCCTGGAGGATATACGTGTCTAAACGTCGAGTAGTTGTGACTGGCCTCGGCATGTTATCTCCTGTCGGCAACACAGTTGAGTCATCTTGGAATGCTGTATGTGCCGGACAGAGTGGCATCAGCCTTATCGAGCATTTTAACACTGAAAACCATACAACCAAGTTCGCCGGTCTAGTTAAAAATTTTAATCATGACGATTATGGTATTTCGGCTAAAGATGCGCGCAAGATGGATCTTTTTATTCAATATGGGCTTGCTGCTGGTAAACAAGCTATCGAAGATGCAGGTATAGAAATCACAGAAAAAAAAATGCGCATCGCATTGGCGCAGCAATTGGTTCTGGTATTGGCGGATTAGGACTAATCCAGGAAAACTGTGATGTTTTACTGACTAATGGCCCTCGTAAAGTAAGTCCTTTTTTTGTTCCTTCAACTATTATCAATATGGTTGCTGGACACTTAAGTATTATTTATGGCTTTGAGGGGCCAACTATCTCTATTGCTACCGCTTGTACTTCTGGGGTGCATAACATTGGTCATGCAGCGCGGATTATTGCTTATGGTGACGCGGATATCATGCTGGCGGGTGGCGCAGAAAAAGCAAGTACATCCTTAGGTATTGCTGGATTTGGCTCTCTCAAAGCCTTATCAAGACGTAATGACGAACCTGAGCGAGCAAGCCGACCTTGGGATCAGGAACGAGATGGTTTTGTATTAGGCGATGGAGCGGGTATTTTGGTGCTGGAAGAGTATGAGCATGCTAAAGCTCGAGGCGCCAAAATCTATGCTGAATTTGCGGGTTTTGGTATGAGTAGTGATGCCTATCATATGACGTCACCACCAGAGAATGGTGAAGGTGCGGCACTGGCCATGACAAATGCGTTACAGGATGCAGGTATAAACGCAGAAAAAATAGGTTACATTAATGCTCATGGTACATCAACACCGGCAGGAGATATTGCTGAAGCGCGAGCAGTTGCATCAATTTACCCAGAGCAGAGTAAAATATTGGTTAGCTCGACTAAATCGATGATCGGTCATTTATTAGGTGCAGCAGGTGCAATTGAATCTATTTTTACGATTCTGTCGTTAAGAGATCAACTTATTCCTCCAACAATTAACCTTGAAAATCTCGATAGTGAATTAGACGAATTAGTGAAGACAGGACGGCTAGATTTTATACCGGATAAGAAACGTAAAGTTGAAGATATGCAGTATGCATTATGCAATTCTTTTGGTTTTGGCGGCACAAATGGTTCAATTATTTTTCGTAAAGTCAATTAATTGATATTTTCTTATAAAGAGGCCTCAATCTAACTTAAGTTGAGGCTTTTTTATTGATATAAATGATGGATTTCAAATAAACTGTAGCGATAAGTAGCAGGTATTCAGTTTGATTAAGAAGTTAACGCAATGATATGTTGGATTAATGGTGAACAGCAAAATAATATTTCGGTAATGGATAGAGCTGTTCAATTTGGTGATGGCTGTTTTACAACAATTCGCGTGGTTGGACATCAACCAGCCTTATTGTCACACCACATTTATCGATTACAAAAAGGGGTTACACAACTACTTTTACCTACACCAGATTGGCAAAAATTGGCTGCTGATATAAATAAAATAGCGCTATTGAATAAAAAGGATTTAGCGGTGATTAAAGTTATCATTAGTCGTGGTGAAGGTGGGCGAGGATATAGCATAGCAGGCCTCAACAAAGCAACAGTCATTATTTCGTTAACTGATTATCCAGCTATTTATTTAAATCAACAGCAAACAGGTATTAATTTAGCATTGAGTAAAATACCCGTAAATAGTAACTGTTATTTGGCCGGCATTAAACATTTAAATCGATTAGAACAAATATTAATAAAACAGCAAATTGAATTATTAAATGTTGATGAAGCTATTGTGACGGATACTAATGGCATATTGATTGGATGTTGCGCAGCAAATATTTTTTTACGGAAAGGAAAACAAATTTACACGCCCAATTTAAATCACGCTGGTGTTGAAGGTGTAATGCGCAAACAGGTTATTGCGAGTTTATCTGATACTGATTATGAACTTTTCTATATCAGCGACTATCCTAATATATTGGCACAGAGCGATGAGGTAATCATTACTAATGCTTTAATGCCCATATTATCGGTTAAGCGTATTATAACGCAGCCTAAGCAACCCGTATGGAACTATTATTCTCGTGAATTATTCAATTTTCTTATGCCATATTGTTTGAGGTTAACTTAATTTTGTGATTAATATTAGATTAACTTTTATAGTGTAATATTAGGAAATGAATGTTAAATGAAGTATGCAAGAAGAATATTGTGGTTGATTATTTTTTTATTAATATTGAGTGGCTGTATTCTTTATACATTTTACCGTCAGATACAAAATTACGCTGATACAGCGATTAATATTCATGAAACAACTATTTTTACTTTGCCAGCAGGTACAGGGCGAGCAGGATTAGAATCATTGTTAGCAGAGCAGAAAATAATAAATTCGGCGAATAATTTTCAATGGTTACTAAGATTAGAACCACAATTGGCGCAATTTAAAGCGGGAACCTATCGATTAAATCCTGGCATGTCTTTGCGGGCAATGTTAGCAATGTTTTATGCTGGTAAAGAAGCGCAATTTAGCTTGCTGTTTATTGAAGGCTCTCGTTTTGAAGACTGGAAAAAAGCATTACATCAAGCGCCTTATTTAAAACAGACTATTGAAAATCAGTCTGCTGATAAACTAGCGCAGCAATTAGGGTTACCGCCAGGTCAATCACTAGAGGGATGGTTTTATCCAGATACTTACTATTACACCGCAGAAATGAATGATATTGATATATTAAAGCGTGCGCATCAGAGAATGTTAACGGCTGTTGAATATGAATGGCAGGGACGACCGTCAAATTTGCCATATAAAACGCCATATCAAATGTTAATTATGGCTTCAATTATTGAAAAAGAAACCGGCATTGATATAGAGAGAACTAAAGTGGCATCGGTATTTATTAATCGATTAAAGAAAAAAATGCGGTTGCAAACGGATCCTACTGTTATATATGGTTTAGGCGATAAATATCGTGGGGTGCTTTATCGTAGTGACTTAGATAAGCCGAGTCCTTATAACACTTATTTGATTGTTGGGTTGCCTCCTTCGCCAATTGCTATGCCAGGTAGAGCTTCAATTAAAGCAGCGGCTCATCCTGATGAAACCGATTATTTTTATTTTGTTGCCACAGGTAATGGTGGGCATACTTTTACTACCAATATTAATGATCATAATCAGGCCGTTAAACATTATCGTCATACAAAAGATAAAAATGAATGAAAAGTCGTTATATAGTTATTGAAGGGCTCGAAGGTGCAGGAAAAACTACCGCGATAAAAACAGTTGTAGAAACTCTCGCTAAGGTAGGAATAACTGAGATTGATTTTACCCGTGAGCCGGGAGGAACGCCGTTAGCAGAAAAATTGCGACAATTAATTAAACATGGTATTGCCGAGGAAAAAGTCACTGATAAAGCGGAGTTACTAATGCTTTATGCCGCGCGTATTCAATTAATTGAAAATGTTATCAAGCCTGCTCTTGCAAAGGGAAGGTGGGTGATTGGTGATCGCCATGATCTCTCATCACAAGCATATCAAGGTGGAGGACGTGGGCTTTCTGCCGAATTGATGCAAGTATTGCGCAATACGATATTGGATGATTTTCGACCTGATCTAACACTATATCTTGATATAGAACCCACTCTTGGCTTGCAGCGAGCGCGGGATCGTGGTGAACTAGATCGGATAGAAAAAGAGTCATTGGACTTTTTTGAACGAACCCGTCAGCGCTATCTTGAATTAGCTGCGGAAGATGACACAATTATCACAATTGATGCTAACAAATCACTAGAAGAGGTGCAAAAAACCATTCGCCAGACATTATCGAATTGGTTGGTAGCGCAAGGCAAGTAGAATGAACTGGTATCCATGGTTAAATCATGCATATAGACAGATAATTGCTTTTCATCAGAAGAAGCAAGGACATCATGCATTGCTATTACATGCTAATGCTGGAATGGGAAGTGATTCACTCATTTATGCTATTAGCCGCTGGCTGATGTGCCAACAACCAGTGGGCATGAAAAGCTGTGGTAGCTGTCATAGCTGTCAACTGATGTTAGCAGGGACACATCCTGACTGGCATAAAATTACCGCTGACAAAGGTAAAAATACGATAGGTATTGAAAGTATTCGTTGTTTAACTGACTTTTTAGTTAGCCATGCACAGCAAGGTGGTGCGAAAGTTATTTGGTTTCCTGCGTTGGAAGCACTAACAGAAGCGGCTAGCAACGCATTATTGAAAACTTTAGAAGAGCCGACGGACAATACCTATTTTTTTTTAGAGTGTCGAGATCCAGCTTCATTGCTAGCCACGTTACGTAGTCGATGTTTTTATTATTACCTTTCAGTACCTGAGTGTAAAACCGCGATTTCATGGTTACAAAAACAAAAAATATCGTTAGCGCAAGTTGATATTGAAACGGCAATAAAACTGAATGCAGGTGCGCCTCTTGCCGCTTTAACACTGTTACAACCGGATAATTGGTTGAAAAGAAAGCAATTTTGCCAATCATTAATGCAGCATTTATCAACAAAGACACTTTTAAACTGGTTGCCTGAATTGGATCAGCCAGACGCTGCCTGTCGGATCAGCTGGCTGATAAGCCTATTGTTGGATGCAGTAAAATATCAACAGCAAGCAGGTAATTATTGTGTCAATCAAGATCAGTCATCATTAATTACTAAATTGGCTGGCATCAACTCTGTAGACATCTTATTGAAGAGCGCTACTGAATGGCAAAATTGTCGCCATCAATTAATGTCAGTGATGGGATTGAATCAGGAACTACGATTGACATCTCAGTTAATCAACTGGCAAAACACACTTCATCACCATAATTAAAAGAGTTTATTATGTTTTTAGTGGATTCACACTGTCATCTCGATTGTTTAGATTATAAGAATAAACATAAAGATATCGATGATGTTATCGCAAAAGCAGCGGCTAATGAGGTAAAATATATTTTGGTTGTTGCAACAACCCTGCCAGGTTTTATTAGCATGAAAAAGCAGATTGGTCAGCGTAACAATGTGGCCTTTTCTTGTGGTATACATCCGCTAGATCTCAATCAAGGTAATGATTTTGATGAGCTGGCACGTTTAGCGTCAGGCGATGAAGTTGTTGCGTTAGGTGAAACCGGTTTGGATTATCACTACCAAAGTGAAAATGCTAAATTGCAACAAACATCTTTTCGTCAACATATTCGTATAGGTTGTCAATTAAAAAAACCTGTTATTGTCCATACACGAGCAGCCCAGCAAGACACATTAGCGATATTGAAAGAAGAACAGGTGGGTAATTGCGGTGGGGTTTTACACTGTTTCACGGAAGATGAGCAGATGGCTAAAGCATTATTAGATTTAGGGCTTTATATCTCATTTTCCGGTATAGTGACATTTCGTAATGCCGAACAGATCCGCCAGGCTGCGCGTATGGTGCCTTTAGATCGTATTTTAATTGAAACTGATGCTCCTTACCTGGCGCCTGTTCCCCATCGCGGCCAAGAAAATCAACCCGCTTATGTAAGAGATGTAGCACAGTTTTTAGCCCAATTGAAAGGTATAGATATTGAAGAAATTGCGCGAGCTACTACACAAAATTTTTATGATCTTTTTCATTTAACCATTAAACGTGATTAAGACACTTGCATCTTCATAAAAATTTAAAGGATGAAATTATGGCAGCAGAAACGATTTTTAGTAAAATTATTCACCGCGAAATCCCCGCTGATATTGTTTATCAAGATGATTTAGTGACGGCGTTTAGGGATATTGAACCACAGGCTCCGGTCCATATTTTAATTATTCCTAATATTTTGATCGCCACTATCAATGATGTAAAACCTGAGCATGAACAAACGTTAGGCCACATGATTACGGTTGCGGCAAAGATTGCTAAGCAGGAAAACATTGCTGATGATGGTTACCGTTTAATTATGAATTGTAACCAACATTCCGGCCAGGAAGTTTTCCATATTCATATGCATTTAGTGGGAGGTCATCCTTTAGGGCCGTTATTAACAAAAAAGATAGATAGATAAATTTTGTACCGTTATTTTGTTGATTTGTTATTAGAAAGACAAAAGTAATTTTTTTGTTAATATTTAATTATAAAGCAATTTAAATTGGTATTTTGGCGCAGGCTTTGTTATTCAGTTTACCTTGTAATTAAAGGTACACAGGAGAAGAGTAAATGAGATGTATTTTTCAACTTATGGTTGTGACATTCATATTAGTTGGTTGTTCATCGATAACGAGTAAAAAACCAGCACCTGTTATTACAATCGAACCGACTGAGCCTACCGAACAACCAACAACACCAACGTCTCCAGATACTGTACTGCAGCTACCAAAGGTAAAAACAGTAGATTGGTCAACAGCCGTGATTCCTTTAGCCCATCAATTGGTACAAGCTCAAGGGGTTGAGTCAGGCAAGGTGTTATTAATTGATTCAATAAAAAATAATACCAATATGTCAATTCAATCAATGCAAGCAACCGATGCGATTATTGAGGCGGTTAATAACCAAAATGTATTCAAATTAGTTCCACAAGATGTGGTGGCAAATGCACGTAAAGCACTGGGCTTATCTCAGGAAGACAGTTTAGTTACGCGGAGTAAGGCTATTGGCCTAGCGCGTTATGTGCAAGCTGACTATGTGCTTTATTCGGTCATTTCGGGCAATCAACAGCAAAGTGAAATTGAAATGCAGCTAATGGCAGCACAAACGGGTGAGATCCTCTGGTCGGGATCAAATCGCATTGAATAAAAAGAAAACACTTATTAACTTGTTATTACAAAAATATCCAGCAATAACTAGTGATAAGTGGCGAATTAAGGCGTTATCAGGAGCGAGCGGTGGAAGTTTTTACGCTGAAGCAACTGCCAATATTAAATTGATTGCGCGTTTTGCCGGAAAAGATCAGCGTTTATTAGGTATTAACCGGCAAAAAGAGCGTAAAATATTACACCAGCTTACTCAATTTGTTGCTGCTCCGAAGGTACTGGGAGCTGATAATGACTGGTTACTATTAGAATGGATGGAAGGTAAGGCAGTTATTGATACCGCATATTCTTTACTGGAATTATATCAACCATTAAGTCGGATACTTGCATCATTACATTCATCTCCATTATCTGGTTATTCACTGCATCTGAAACAACATTTAGCCAGTTACTGGTATCAAATTGATCGGCGCAGGCTATCAGCTAATTGGTTAAATTTACATCATTTTTTTCAACATGCCTGCCAACCTAAAATCAGTAAAAAAGTACTTGCCCATCTTGATATTCATAATGGAAACGTTTTATTAACTGATAACGGAACTTTAAGACTTTTGGATTGGGAGTATGCCGCTGATTGTGATTTGGCATTTGCACTGGCAACGTTATTCGCGACAAATAGTTGGGATGAAAATGAACAAAGTCAGTTTTTGCAACACTATTGTCAGCAATTGCATGCTTATAATGATTTTTATAAATTAAACCAGCAAGTGCTGTTATGGCAGCCTTGGGATAATTATATGAGAATGATGTGGTATGAAGTCCGATGGATGCAGACAAAAGATCCGCAATACATAGCCCTGGCTCAGCCTATTAGAATATGGTTTGGTTTGATCTGATAATAAATAGTAATTCAAAAAATGTATTAAGAGGATAATTTATGGGGCTAATTATATTAAATCTACAGGGATTTGAATTAGATGCTGAAGAACGTGAAATTCTACAGCATCCGCTGGTTGGCGGTATTATTCTCTTTACGCGCAATTATCATGATCCTGAGCAACTCAGAGAGCTAGTCCGCCGAATTCGCAATGCGACAGATAACCGTTTAATTATTGCTGTGGATCAAGAAGGTGGCCGTGTGCAGCGATTTCGAGACGGATTTACTGCGCTACCTGCGGCCCAATCTTTTGCCATGCTTAATGATCAGTATACGGCGGCTAATCTAGCGGAAGAAGCTGGTTGGTTGATGGCAGCAGAAATGATCGCGATGGATATTGATATTAGTTTCGGCCCTGTACTTGATATTGGACATAATTGTATAGCTATCGGTGATCGCTCTTTTCATCAACAACTGGATATGGCTGTTATTATGGCTGAGCGTTTTATTAAAGGCATGCATACGGCGGGAATGAAAACAACAGGTAAACATTTTCCCGGCCATGGTGCAGTTAGTAGTGATTCACATAAAGAAACACCGATTGATGATCGCCCGTTAACCATTATCCGCGCACATGATATGAAAATCTTTAGTTATTTTATTCAACGTCGTTTACTTGATGGCATTATGCCAGCTCATATCATCTATACTCAAATTGACGAACGACCGGCGAGTGCTTCGGCTTATTGGTTGAAGTCAGTTTTGCGCCAACAGCTAGGATTTAGCGGGACAATATTTTCTGATGATCTCTCGATGGAGGGAGCGGCGATGATGGGAGGATATCCTGAACGGGCACAGGCAGCACTTAATGCCGGCTGTGATAGGCTGCTTATTTGCAATAATCGTATGGGGGCGATTAGTGTATTAGATAGTTTACCAAACGCAAAATATAACCAAACGGTAGAGCTTTATCATGATGCGCAGCAATACTCTTTAGCTGAATTACAAAAAACATCACGCTGGCAAGCGGCGAATCTAGCATTAACGTCCTTGAGTGAAAAATGGCAGAGGCAGTTATGATTATTTATTTACATGGTTTTGATTCAAATAGTCCAGGAAATCACGAAAAAATCATGCAATTACAATTTATTGATCCGGATGTGCGTCTTATCAGTTACAGTACACTATATCCACGGCATGATATGCAACACTTACTTAAGGAAGTCGATAAAAATATTCAAAATATTAATCAAACACCAATTTTAATTTGTGGTGTGGGCTTAGGTGGTTTTTGGGCTGAACGGATAGGATTTTTGTGTAATATAAAACAATTGATGATTAACCCCAATCTATTTCCTTATGAAAATATGATAGGAAAAATTACCCGACCGGAAGAGTATTTAGACATCATGACCAAATGTGTGGATAATTTTCGCCAAAAGAACAAACATAACTGTTTGCTAATATTATCTCGCCATGATGAACTTATTGATAGCCAAATAAGCGCTAATATTTTAAAACATTATTATCCTATAATTTGGGATGAAAAACAAAATCATAAATTTAAAGATTTGTCATGTCATCTAACCAAAATTAAATCATTTTATTATTAAATCTTATATTCTAATAACGTCATTTCTTTATTTAAAAAATATAATTTATCATATTTAAAATGATTGCTATTATAAAAATAACAGCATGAAGAATATATTATTTAATTAACTCTATTTTATATATAGTCATAATTTCCCACCAAATTTTTATAGTTGATAACAAATGATTATTCACTTTTATTTTAGCCAAGAGTTTGTTATTAATAACGCCTAAAATTTAAATAAAAAATAATGATATATAAGGTGATTTATTATGCCAAATATTATGAAGTATTTTTTTGATATTAGTTTTTCGCAAGATGATTATATTTATAATGAATTTGAAGATAAACTATTATTTATTTTTAATAAATTTGTTGCGACTAATGATAGCAATATTACTGAAGGGATCACCGGATTATGTGCAGCACTTAGTGCTGAATATTTAACGCATGTACGTCAAGGGGGGTTAGAACAAGGTAAACATTATTTGGAGAGTATCAAAATTTTGACAAAAATCTTAGATGAAGAGATATATTCTCATACTTCCCCTTATTTGAAGGCCAACTTACAAGCGAAAAAACTTCATGCCCAAGAAAAAATTAATTGTTTATTAATTGATTTAGCAAATCGACAACGAGCATCATTTGATATGTTAGATATTGCTAGTTATGAACCAGCCTATTGGTATTGGCCGAAAAAAGAATCTACGGAAACATTAGCTAATTATATTGAAAAAGTGAGTGAATATGAAAATAACGTCCAAATTTTATATAAAGATAGATTCTGGTTTAAAGAATTTTTTCTTGAAACAGCACTCCAGGTTGATAATGAAAGTTATACTACCGAAGAAGTTAAATTTTTTGCTAATAATGCCCTTATCGCGCTTAAGAAAAAATATTTTGAAAAATATATTAATTATTACAATCAGCGAGGATTAAAGACCATTAATAATAGCCAAAAATACATTTTAAATGAGATTAATTTTGATGAATTTATTAAAACAAGTATAGATATTGAAGATATAGATAAAAATAAATAAATACAGTATGATTTGGCAACTGATCAGTATCGAGTTATCTATGGTGATATGGATAAAGTGGCTGGCAAAAAAACGCGTTGGCTACTCGTCGGCCATGGCCGTTTAGATAAGCAGAGCAACCAACGACTGTTTGCTAATAAGCATGCTTATGACATTGTTGATAAATTAAAAAAATTAAAAGAAACATTATTAGTTAGCAATGAGCCAGAAAAAATTGTTTTGTTAGGTTGTAAACTAGGCCAGGATAATTTTGCTTTAAATATCAGTCAGGAATTTTGGCACAAAGGTTTTAGCGCAACTGTAGTGGCCTACACCAAAGATTTATACATTAGTGATAGTGGCCGTAAACAAGTTTATTTGGATGGTGAACAACATAAACAGCCGGCTAAATATTATAAGAATCGATATATAAAAGATAGTGCTAGTGGTGAAATAACGATTAATGGCGAAGCTTTAATATTATCTCTTTTACGGGAAATAAATTTAGCTGATATTTCTTTACCAAAGGCAGTAAATCGTTATCGTGACTACCTTAATCAATATTTTTATTATCCTAATGGCGAGCTGGATTTAGATTTGCTTAAAACGGTTGCTTACGATGGTGAAGCTTATCAAATTTTTATTGATAATTTTACCAGCGATGAAAGAATAAGCAATAATTACGATATTGGTGTATTAATTGATAATTTACATAAAAAAAATATTTATAATGTCCCTTTATGGTCAAAAGTTAATGCTGCTAATATAACTGCGGGATCATCACAAATATTAAATGAAAATGGCGCACAAATAATATTTCGTTTTTCTGGTGATAAAATATTTCGTCAGCAAGCTGAATTATTAGCTCAACAGTTACCAGAAAATACGTTTATTTTTCAGGTTGATAAATATACAAATACAGCGATTATAGAGTATGGTGAATTAAATAAATTAAATAATACTGAAATTAAAAAATGGATCTTATTAGGTAATATTGTTAACTACGATGAGCAATCTTTATTTGAAGGGCTATTATCAGCCAAATTAGTTGATGTTCTTGGCGAAATAAAGCTATTTTGGGTTTAAATATTCCGGCAGAAGTCTGTTTTTTCTCTCAACAAGGGCTAGGTAAATTGGCTAACCCTTATGATCCAAGTGGTATGGCAAGTGAAACCGTAATCAATTTGGCAGGAAGAGCGATAAATAGTACAGTAATCACCTACCAAAATGAAAGCAATAGCTTACTGTCATTATCGTCGGATGAGTTGCATCAATATAATGTATTAACACCCAACCCGCAAAAATTAAGTCGATTTGATTATAATATTGATACTAAGCAGCTTTATTTTAATAATATACCTATTGAACAATATTTGTTAATGGATATTGTCATAAATAAAATAGATTTGAATAAAAATAGCCATAAATATAGTTATCATTTACAAGGTTATTTAATGGATAAAAATGATCAATTAGATATTAATAAAATAAATCAGATTAAATATGATCCTATTATAAACAGAAAAGTAAATAGTTATTTTTAACAGAATAAATATATTGGTGTTAATGCGTTAATTGAATGGCGTAATTTATTTTTGAATAATCAGTTGCCGACGATACAACAGCAGGCATACGATATTAAAATATTATTAGAGAATATTGCTTATCGACCTCAGATTATTCATTATTTAAGTAATTATTCAAATTATTTATTATCACAATTATTTTTCTACCCTAATGGAACGATAAATATGGCAAAAATAATGATGTTAATTCAGGATCATACATCATTAGAAAATTTAAAAATATCGTTAATGGAACTAGCCAGTATAGATAGACGCAGTAGCCTCAGTAAGTTAACTTTAAAACAGGAATTAGTTAAAAGTCAACAATGGCATAACCACTATTTAAGTAATATAATAAGTTTAGCGAATAGAATTGATAAAAAATCGATTCCAACTTTTGATATAACCATAAATCCGATATCGCATGCTTTTTATTATGAAAAAAGTAATCGATTAGAGAAAAACTTATCATTATTTTATGCTTATAATGAAAATAATACTGCTAGATTAAGTGAATTATTACAATATCATCATAGTTTATTAGCATTCTCTAACCAGCGGTTATTAACCGACCAAGAGCAGCAGTTTTTAGCAGCTTTGAATAATGTATTTAATAGTTTTGACTTTCTTCTTTCACAAAAAAAATAGTTGAGAAAAAAGATATCAATGAATTAGCAAATTTACCAATTGGCAGATATCAACTGGTTATTGACGATTATATTTTTACTATTTTAATTCAAAGCAAAATTAATGATTACTATCAAGCTAAAATATTTGATCCAAGAATGGGAGAAATAAAATTAAATACAGTCAGTAAAGAAGATGCCTATAAAGATATTAAAGCTTTTATAACTGTGTATCTTGATGATCAAATTATTATTGACAATGAAAAATTTTATCGTTATGAAACATTAGGCATCAAAAAAAATAACTATAATAATTATGATGTAAAATTATATGAAATAAAAAATGATGCAATATTAAATTATAAATTAGAAAAATTAATAGATTATTTACCAATAAAAGAACATCAACCTGAGGGGCATATTTTAGTCCAGATAGATGGTATTGATATTCCACTTGCTATATTGCAACAAACTGGAGCCTATGTAGAAGATAAAAAACTCTCCTTATTAACAATTAGAAATGTTCCAGATTGGCAGAAAAAAATACGATTTGATGTGGTAGCATTGAATGATTATCTTAGTTTTTACCATGCAAGAGCAAATGACATAAATATTATCAAGCTATTAAAAGAAAGAATTAATTCAGTCAGTAACTACACAGAACTATTTATGGAGTAGTTAACTGAAATTAAAATCATTATTTATCAGACAGATACAAGGTTATTGTCACTATAATTCACAATTTGCTTACTATATTTTTTTAAATCTCAATCCAACTATTGTTTCTATCATCTTGATACTTAGCTGTCATTTCTGCTGACTTATGGCCTAATAATTTACGAGTAAATTCGCTTCCATTTTTTTCTGTATACAATCTTGCTGACAAACTCCTTATCTCATGAAAAGATGGAGGCGAGCCGTCCCATGCTAATTTTGTTTTATCCCTAAATTTTGTAAATTCGGTTGATATTCTTACTGCTGTAATTTGTTTTTTATTTTTTGTGATAACAAAGTCAGCTACATGATTAATGTTCTTCAAAATATTGATTAATTTTGTAGACTCAATTTCAAGATCCAATGGAATTGCTATTTTAGTTTCGGTTTTTTGTTGAACAATCCATAGTTTCCCATCATATATATCTTTCCATTTCATTTTTGCAATATCAGATACTCTTTGCCCCGTAACTAAAGCAAGTTTCATTGCTTGACTCAACCAATGATGATCGTCATTTATTAAACTCAAAATAGTATTAAAGTCATCAAGAGACAACCTTGCTCTCTGAACTTTGATTTTTGGTGTTTTTGTTAGTTCTGCAGGATTTAATTGTACTAAACCACTAGCTAATGCTTCCTTGAAGCAGTCAATCAAAGATACTCTCAATATTTTTGCTGTTGTTATTTTTCCTTCACGAATAAAGGTATGAAGAAAATCCGCAATATTTTTTGTGGTTATGTTTTGTATCGGCGTATCAATGAATCCTTTTCTGATTACACCTATTCTCTGTCGATAGTCTTTTAATGTTTTCTCTCTTAATCCTCTTGTTTTCAATATATCTTCATATCTTTCTAAAAACTCATGAAAATAGACATTTCCCTGTCCATCGATCCTTTCTGTTAGAGGTTTTATTTTCTCTGTATTGAGCAATAACTGATTCGCACTGATAGCCTCGTTAATTGCATAGGCTTTGTTTCTACCCAAACCGTATTCCTTCCGGGTACGTGGGTCTCTATAGGAATAATACCCTTTTCTTTTGTACAGGTTAGGGGGCAAATCCCGATTTTTTATTTTCCTGATTCTGGTCATGACCTATCCTTTGCAGCAACATACTTTGATGGCTAACTTCGTTAATGCCGTTAACTTTGGTTGCATATTCTTCAACTAAATATTCCCTTCCATCCTTGATCGGGGGGAGGTTGGATTAGCCCATTTCTAACCCAACCTCTGACGGTATCCATTCGGCGAGGTCTGTCCCTCCTTGCATTCCATTCCGCTAAAGTAATCATGTTTATTTATCCTCATTCAAAAACTCACACTATTCTCAGGCGCTTCATTGCCCCACATATCCCACCCATGCACTTTGTCGCGAGCAAAAAGTTCGATACGTTTCACATCACCGTAGAGCTTCTCTAATCGGTAATGGACTTCCTTAGGTTTTTGGCTATGTTCACCGAGACAGGCGTAGATAACCTGTTTGATGGAAGCGTCCTTGCGTTCTAGTCCTTTCCCCTTGATGGCAATTAAGCAATCTTCTGAATTACTGCGGGTATAATTACCGCCATTCATGCGTGTTTCAGCATTGAGTAATGCCAGAAAGTCATCAGCATCAGACAGCTTGGCTTTTTCGATAGCTTTAGAAATCCGCTCTTTGGCTAACTTATTCAACTTGACCCAAGTAAATCCCTTCATGGTTTTGACTTTAAATCCCCATGCCTCCGCTAGTCGGATAGCTTCCAGCGCAAAGTTCCCCGTGTACCACATGCAGAGTACGGAGTTATCATTAACGATGGTTTCTATGGGTAATCGGGTGAGGGCGTAAAAGTCAGTGGTGTTGTAGTGATTGTGTGCTGCGCCGTTTGATGCTTTGTTTTGGTATTGCCAGGGTGGGTCTGCGAGTATCAGGTCATACTTCACTTCATCTCCTAAACATACCAACTTTACTTTTATGCAAGTCGTCTATTTTTTCTAACACAGTGATTTTATTACCGCCATTTCCGGTTAATGTTCCACTTTCTCCATCGATATCAAATTGATATATCAATCCTTTGTTTGTTAATTTCTTCTCCCGCAACCTGATTATTGTCATCATCTCACCATGATAAATAACCTGCATCCCTGCTTTGACATGATGTAACGTTGTTCTGTATTCATGGATGTTATTCATAGTATTTCTCCGGTTATTGATTACATGAATGTAAATTTTGATCAAAATTTGATTAAATTCAATTATTTATGGTAGTATTGTTTCTGTTGTGTGTTGGTTAACAGCAACATTTCAGCAACATTTTCCCTGGTGTTGGCCAGCCTTGCGCTGGTCTTTTTTAAAGTTGCTCGGAAATACCAAATAGCGGTTGATTTCTTGAGTAATTGCTAGTGAACCATGACAGGTAATGGTATACCTTCATCTTGCAGCATCTTTAAATAGTCTTCATGGAGCGTTGTCAGACTTTCACGACCAAAATCAGATAAAATCATCCCGTCTTCAGGTGTAGTCGTAATAAAACCGTTATACATCCTGATGGCCATTTCCAGCCCTTGCTCTCTGCCATACTTCTCAATAGCAATGCTTTCAACATGATTAGCTAAAGCAAAGCGTTCAGCCGCAGGGTAAATGGTTATTGATGATGTGTCGTTCGCGTAAAGCGCCGCAATATCGATGCTACCCTCCTCATTTTGAACTTCAACTATCCCGTTCTTTTTGGTTTGCTCGATAATAAAGCAAGTGGCCACTATCCAGCGCCAAATACTTACACGTTGGTCTACGGTGGGTGAAAAGTAATTATGCTCCCATCCCTTGGATATGGCTCCTACAAGCGTGCATCCAGATTTTAAATCGTTATCAAATTTACCAGAGTCGAGCATATTGATAGCATCGGCATAAGTGAAACATCCTTGTTTCTCGTTAAAAATACCGGTTGATATCGGCACAAAATCAGTCATTATTTAGTTTCCTATTCTGAAATAGCAAAGCGCCCCATTTTGGGATGATACCACTGACTGCCACGTTTCTCAGCCTGAAGCATCATGTTATGCCGTGCACTTCTAAAGGCTGCTTCATCAACCACTGACATTTGGGTAATTTAGCCGCCTGGCGCAACATGGGGCACTTTTTTGCAAGGCACATTCCACGCCATGACTAATTGCCGACATTTCGCATCACTCAAGCCATACTTTGTTTTCAGATAGCTATAGCCTTGGAAACCGGCTGGGATAGTGCCTTGTTTGATATGTTCGATTTCTTCTGAGACTTGCTCTACCTGATGTTCAATACTCTCTAACCGACGCTCCTGTGCAACGTTAGCTAATGCCATTGCCGCGATAATTTCATTGGCGCTTTGTGGTTTACTT
The DNA here is from genome assembly GCF_964020125.1 of Arsenophonus endosymbiont of Crataerina pallida. Taxonomy (NCBI): domain Bacteria; kingdom Pseudomonadati; phylum Pseudomonadota; class Gammaproteobacteria; order Enterobacterales; family Morganellaceae; genus Arsenophonus; species Arsenophonus endosymbiont of Crataerina pallida. Next base: position 3,522,011 of record NZ_OZ026540.1, read on the forward strand.
TGCTGCTCCAGTTTATCAATTAGCGAGCGGCGAACCGCTTTAGATTCACGGGCGGCAACGCGGAGGGCTTGCTTAAGCGTCATTTCGATAATTTCAATATCAGCGCCGTTTTTTTGACCTACAAAAATTTTGTAGGTCTCTCCTTCAAGTTCATCTTTAATGCGATCAATAAAGACGTTATTTCTAATAGGTGATTCACCATATTCTTTTCGTGTTTCGTTAACCATGAACAGTAATTGTTGCGAGTCTATTGTTTCACTGTTAGGAAGCATAACATTTTGTATATTTATTAAATTTTTCATGTAGTTATCCTTCAATATTAAAATTGATGAATGAGTATTAATTAAGTGGAATAAGCTAGGTGGGGTAATGACTTCTTGTTTTGTGACTATTTCTTCAATGTGTCGAGGAATACCCCCAAATAAACCATAAGAGCTGGCACTAGCATGATGCTAATAACCAGTAGCTCTTGCCCGCCTAAATGGATATTGCCTAATTCGCCACGTTTAAACCTGATTTGCGGGTCAATGACGGCATCGGCATGTGCAAGATGTCCCACTATCAGTTCGAAGGCAAACGCTGCGCTGATAAACAATAATGTCGTGATTAGTAATTTGATGATGTTAAGTTTCATGGTTGAACCTCCGATATAATTAGCTTATTTCTTAACGCAAATCGCTTTGGCGTTGATATCCTTGAAAGTTTCAAATTCCCACTCAAACTGTTTAGCGGCGAATTGACACATGTTTTCAGTGTCAAATTCCTGAGATGAAGGCTGGCTACGTTACTTGATGCGTAAGGGCTGGCGTACATGGCTAAGATTAAAATCCACATGGTGATTTCTCCTGCGTCTAAAAAGGGGTAAACTCATTATTTACTTGTTCAGTGCTTACTGGCGTATTAGTTGGTCTACGCTCGTCTCTATCTTTCAGAGTGCGTAATAGATTTTTAACAGCTTGAGCGGGTTTGTTTTCAACTTTTTCTAAAAGCGTTTGCCCCGTGTTTGCTACAAATGGCATACGGATATCAAAGCTGTAACTTTCATCACCATTTTTCTTTGTTCTCAGAATTTTTTGTAAAACAAGTCCTACTTTCTTGCCATGAAATTCTGGTGCAACTAGGTTATTGTTGTGAACAACCGAGGTGACTCGCTGAATACCGACGCATCCCATAATGGCATTGACCATATTCTGACCAAAATTGTTGACTGTGCCGTCATTTTTCTTACAACAAATACTCAGATAGTTAACTTTTTTCCCATCCTCAGATTCACCCGAGAATTCAATAAACTCTGCGCCTCCTTCGCTTCTTGTTAATTTAGCCTCCGTAATAGTGATTACATATGCGCCTGTTTCATTAATGAAGCCTCCCTGATAAGCAGCAAGGGCGGATTCTTCTGTATAAGTAAAAATAACGTTGTGATTCATACTTTATTTTCCTCTTGTTGTGGCGTGATGCCATAATAGTTGCAGATAACTTTATCTATCTCGTTCAGGTCATTCTCAATGAGTTGAGAATCAAACATTCCCATAGGGCTTTTGCAGCAATCACTGCCATTTGATTGAGTTGAGAAAGAGTAAGAGCCGTTTGATACATGTGTTCGCAAAACGATAGTAAAATACCCTTCGGGTACGAGTGTTGAGTCAACTAATTTACCGACCGTTTTCATCCGAACGCTGCCGAAGTCATCGGTTTGAGTGTGAGACAAGATGTAAACACGCCGACGCGCTGAACCCTCGCCAGCAGCTCTAAACACATCCCAGGCATTCTTACCAATAGATGTGAATTTGTCATACCCTCTTTCATTGCACTTTGCCATGAGTTCGTTAACCATCACAGCCTGATAGTCATCAATAACAATAATTTCATGTGGCGCTTTTTTAAGAACGGCTACGATATTATCGGTTTGGTCAGTACGATATACATTGCCATCAGGGTTAGCGCTATTTCTTAATTTCCATTGTTTAGTGGGAAATGGCAGCGGTTTATTTATGCATTGAACGATTAACGTTTTACTTGTATTAAGATTTCTTAAGCTGGTACTTTTTCCTGTTCCTGACTCACCTAATATTAATGTTGCTGTTCCCATATCTAATCACCTCTGATTTTTCCACCGAACGGTCCATCTCTTAGTTCTTGACCAATGAAAGGGTTGTATTTTTTATTTTCTGTATTTATCGGTTGGTAATTTGTCGATGTTTTGGTTATTAGTTTTTCTATTTCTTTTGCTTCTTTATCGTACATTTCCATTGCTTGACGTTTTTCTTTCATTGACGGCGATAAGGGTTCTTTACCTTGTTTGATAACCTCTATTTGTTGCATTGCATAAGCAATAGCTTCCTCTTTCGACTTACATCTCTTATCATCAGTCAATCGTGGCATTTTCATGTAAAATCTCCTCGAAAATCCTGCCAGCTGATAGGGACGTTTTGTTGTCCAAGCACTTCACGTTGATGTTCATATTTGTTATGCTCCTTAAGCTCATTGCTTTTTCTTTGCTCCTTGAGCAACTGAGTCAATTCAAATAAAGTCATGGGTTATTCCTATCTTGCTAACAGTAAAACGAGGCTTGCCAACGCGATGATTAGCAAGGTGGGGATAATTTTTATGGATTCTTTCCGAGAGAAGCTGTCACTATTTAAGATATAGCGAAGCTCCTGCTGTTTAAGCTGGTTCATGTTTTTAAACCTTAATTGATATTTAGATGTGATTAATTTGTAGAATCCGGTCTTTATTCGTCCGTTTTCTTTGATTGATATTTGAGTAATGCCTGTGTTGCTCTGCGGCGGCGGCGATGTGCATATAGAGTTCACGCTTTTTCTTCATTAACGCTCTATAGTGAGGCTTTGTATATTTGATGACCCCTTCGTATTCCGGTTTTTCTGGGCTAAGTGAACCACAATTCGCTCTAGGGTCACCATTTTTGAGTAAATATTGGCGTATAGCAGAATGATAAATATCTTTCAGCGTCACAATGGATTTTTCACAGGTAAAAATATCTTTGGATGCCGCAATGATACGAGCAATAATAACGTCCTGATTCATCGTCATCTTATGCCACCTGACTATATTTGTCGTGGGTGAATTCACCGTTCCAGTCTTTCTTCATTGGTAGCTTACCTTTGAGGTATTGGTTATATAGCCATGCAGCGCCTTTTTTTAGCAGAACAACTTTGTAACACTGGCGTTGCCCGTAATCGTTTGTCATGATAAAAGGTGATTCGGTTAGATACGTATCTCTCGCATAGGAGTGAACCCGCCAAACATGGGGCTTGCAGATATCCTTTTCTGCATCGTAGAGAAAATGACGCGATTCTAGAAATAGATTTATCTGGTTGATGTTCACGCCATTAAGTTGTTTGCAAAACTGAACAGGTGACATGCCAACCTGGAACAGGTTTTTAAGACTATCGATTTCGGTTTTTTGCTCTTTGTTAACTAACGACAAGTGTTGAACTTTCTCTGCCATTTCAGCGGCAAGCCGTAGTGCTTCAGGAAGTGTTTGTGGAATAACATGTGTAGCAGTTTTTGCCTGTCTTTCGCATTCAATAAAGTACTGCCTCGCCTGTTTCCCTTTTTCGTTGTGCTCAACCATGGATAGTTCTTTCGCCATATCGAGGGAAATATGATATTCCTTTGCTGGACGGCCTCCATTTGGGGTTTTTGATAAATTTATCAAAAAGTCCTGATGTTCAATAAAACCATATTGTTGAATGCGATCTTTTATCCAATTAGCAAACTCCTGCTTACTTTCCAAAAACGCATGTAAATCACGGGCATTAACCGTTTGGACAGTTTCGCCATTAATACTATTAGTTTCTATTGCAATCAGTTGATGTAATTTTGACATAAAAATATTTCTCCGTAATGAAACGAATGAAGGTATTAACGTGAAAGATTTTGCAGATTGAACCTGAAATCCGTTATACTTACCAAAAAGGAGGATTCCCTATGGGTCAAGTTGCATTTGATACATTAAAATTTGTTGAAACGCTTGAAGGTGCTGGTTTACCTAAAGACCAGGCAAAAGCTATATCTCTGGCTGTTCGTGAATCGCACGAAGCGGTTGATGTAGCGACTAAAGCTGATATTACCGAAGTCAAACGTGATATAGCTGATGTTCGCAAAGACATGGCTGCTCGTTTCGAAAAAAATGAAGCTCAAATAGCCGATGTTCGCAAAGACTTATCTGCTGAGATAGCTGATGCTCGCAAAGACTTATCTGCTGAGATAGCTGATGTTCGCAAAGACTTATCTGCTGAGATAGCTGATGTTCGCAAAGACTTATCTGCTGAGATAGCTGATGTCCGTAAAGACTTATCTGCTGAGATGAATTTACGTTTTGAGAAAACTGATGGTCAGATAGCGTTGATTCGTAAAGACGTTGAAACTATTGCTACTGGATTACTTTTAAAACTTGGTGGTGTAATCGTTGTGACTATTAGTGCTGCAACGGCAATACTGAAATTCTTCTAATTCTTGCACTATAATTATCATTGGGCTGTTAGCTGAATGGTATAGCAGGGGATTTAATTCTTCGGTTGCAGGTTCAAGTCCTGCACAGCCCGCCAATTTCACGATATATCTTCATCAGCCTTCGATTCTCTTTTTTAAGACGCTCATTTTCTTTTGTTAAGCACTGTATAATTTCCTTGAAAGTTCTTGTTTCCATGTCGTCGTCATTCCATATATCAATGCTGCTTAAGTATTTTGCATCGCTCAAATGACGACTACCATTAGTTACTCCAACCAAATTGCCCATATTGGGATGTTTCGCTGTTACAATGCGTGGATTATCGAGTTTCATGAGCAGACTCCTTCTTATTGCGCTGTTTGGTTTAACCAGTCAGGGCGTTCACCTTTACCCAAGTAAAAATCCAGAATGTCAAGTAAACGAGGGTAGAATTCAAGTGCTTTTCTACCGTCCATCCCTGAGATTTCTTCTTTGGTAAATTGCCGCCATTTCTCTACCGAATGATGCTGACATCCAGCACGCAGATATTCTCCATTTGTGATTGTGATTGGATAGGTTTCACCGATGATCATAAATGTAAACTCTGGCAGGTTGGCTCCATATAGGTTGGCTTCAAATAGGTTGGCTCCACGTAGGTCGGCTCCACGTAGGTCGGCTCCACGTAGGTTGGCTCCATATAGGTTGGCTTCACGTAGTTTGGCTCCATATAGGTTGGCTTCAAATAGGTTGGCTCCACGTAGGTCGGCTCCACGTAGGTCGGCTCCACGTAGGTTGGCTCCATATAGGTTGGCTTCACGTAGTTTGGCTCCATATAGGTTGGCTTCAAATAGGTTGGCTCCATATAGGTCGGCTTCAAATAGGTTGGCTCTACACTGGTTGGCTCCATATAGTTTGGCTCCACGTAGTTTGGCTCCATATAGGTTGGCTTCAAATAGGTTGGCTCCATATAGGTCGGCTTCACGTAGTTTGGCTCCATATAGGTTGGCTTCAAATAGGTTGGCCTTAGATCCATCCTCGCCAAGCGACTCTACCCAAACTTTATGTTCATCAAGTATTTTTCTTAATTCATCGCTGTTCATTTTTTACCCTTAATTTCGGCAATAAAAAAGACCTGATTAGGTCTTATACATTTGTGTGAGATAGGATGTATGCCGAGTGCCTCTCGGTGTCCGCTTACAGTCATGACGGACGGGTAAACGCAATCAAACTCTATTTAGCTATTTGAAAGATAATTTATAGTGTTGACTGTCCCACGGGCGCAGAGCCGCATTCACACATCCTTGAATTTATTAGTTGCCTGTCTTTTCACCACATCAGGCTCGGTGGTTTCTCCTGTACCCCTACAGGGAGATATGAGCTAAAATAATCTCACCCTTACAGAGTGAGAAAATTAAGCCTATGAACAACACTTGGTGGCAGGAATTTGTTCGTTTCTTCCTGCAAGGAATAACACTAAACCGATTGATTTATATGCTTATTATCTTGATAATATTAATAATTATTACACCAACACAGATAAAAGAATGGATAAATTTTTACAATCCTGAAATTATTCCAAATTATTGGATGTACTACATTCTATTATTTTGTGTTAGTTATGTTATGTCTTCCATTCTCGGCGCCACCTACAATTTTATAAAGCCTTTTTATTACTCACTGTTAAATTGGATATATAAGCGTAAAGCCGAAAAATATATAGACCAATTAACGGATGATGAGAAAGACTTTATTTGTCTGTTTTTAGATTTGAAGTACCCAGTAAATAAATTCAATAGGAATAACCCGCTGATAGAAACATTGGTTCAAAAAGGGATCCTGATTGATTTGGGCACATTAGCCTATCAGCAAGATAAAAATCAGTATAAAATTAATGAGTATTATTCCTCTTTGATTATAATAAAGCTTTCATCTAGATGGGATTAAACTTTAATTAAATACAAATCTGGATTTTATTATTGTTCATTTTTTGACTTCTCACGCTGCTCTATAATATATTCAGCTAGCCTTAGAAATTGTTCTTCAGGCATTTTAATATTTGCAATTGTTTCTCTTGTCAGTCTGGTATTTTCATCATCGATCCATTCTATTACATGCTTAAAAAATGATATTGAGCCAATTCTATTCTTAGTGTCACCGAAAGATGAATAGCCAAAGTGATCAGCGTATTGGCTGATGCAATCAGCACTTTCTTTGAATATAATTCTTTTATCTTCGCAATCGATGGTCATTTTTTATCCCCTTAAATTTCCCATTTGAACCTGTTATTGCAATGAAAGATTGCAAATATGATTTAATTGCCTGCTTTTAACCACGTCAGGCAAGGTGGTTTCATCGTTCCCCAACGAATGAAATCATGTATAATCAATTCACCCCAACGAATTGAGAATAATTAATGGAGCTTTTAGCGATCATTGGTCGTGTTATTAATAGCGAACCTCTGGAGAGGGTTATGTGGTTTGTCATTATTTGGGTTTCACTATTAATGCTCAGCCCTGAATCTTGGGGACAGAGTGTTAATGCAAAGATTGGAATACCTCATGTTTGGCATGTGTTTGTTTTTGCGCTTTCTTTTGTGCTTGCCCTTAATACACAAAGAGTGGTCAAGTTATTTAGAATGGAATTAGCTTTAATTATAGATAATAGAAAACTGGCTAACCATAAAAATAAGATTGCTTTTCAAATAGCTAATCTTTCATATGAAGAAAAAACCTATTTGGCAATGTTTGTAGATACCCGTAAAAAATTTTTAGGCGGTAACCGTGGAGATTTGATAATTAACTCATTAATTGAAAAAAACATTATCTACGATGTTACAAAACATTTAAGTACAAGATATTCAGATTACTTTACAATTAATCCAGAATATTTTCACGAGTGCGCCAAGCAGCTTACCTGTTTCTTTGATGAAAAGAAAAAATAAAGAAAAAACTCCACGATATACAATCGGAAAATACAAAGTTACTTGAGGCTATTAACGAGAAACAAGAGTCTATACTGCTCCTTGAGCAATCTCTCGCTGAAGCACAGGCAAAAATGCTGACAAAGATAAATGGGCTTCTGAGTCTCTTGAGTATGAAGCATGGAGCCTGATGACTGGAACGACTTTCTATCGCAAGAAGCTTTCTTCTGATTCCATTGGAAAATATTCCTATTTTTGTGCTAATCGTTGACCTCCTCCTCGCCCTAAAGTACGAGGAGGAGGTCAAACGGTAATTAGATCTTCATCGGCATAATGATTACGGACACGTTCTCGCTTAATTCGACAATTGATGCATTGTCATTACCGTTAGGTTTAATTTTTATTGATTGGTATTTGGGGTTATAAATCTTGGCGACTTTCTGTATATCTGCGAGATAACTCGCATTAAAGCCAATGATTGAAACAGGTTTATTTTCCTTTGGTATCACTTGCTCTATGTTAGGATATTCCCCGTCAATAACCTCACAGATTGCTGCACCAACACGTAATTCATCTTCATCAAAATAAGTCACAATTCCAGAGTGGGTATCAATTTGTGCCTTGTCAAAGCGAGTAAATTTTGCGCCTTTAATTGAAATAATCACGCTTTCATGTAGCGATTCAGTCTCATGCTCGCCAATAAAAACTCGATAACCGTCAGTCGAATAAAGTTTATTGTCAGGGGCAAAACAAATGCCGTTAAGATAATATCTGACATCACATTTAGCCTGAAAAATCATTGCACTGAGAAGCGCTTTTTTATCTACCGTCAAAATCATTTTAACCCCTTTAGCAATTAGCAGTTAGCGGTGACTCCAAAATTAGACTTAGGTTTATTGTTAAACTTTTTAGCGCTGTACAAAGCTACTTTAGGCAAGCAGCAATTATCGAATGCGTCATAAACTTTAGTAGGACGAATTGATATAGCTTTTTCTACACGATTTATCACTTTTCTTTTTAGTGAAAGAATAGGGCGTTTAGTGTTTGGCGTTGTTTGTTGCTGAGAGGGTTTAGATGGATTTAACGCTGCTTTTAATGCCATATTAAGCGCTTTGTTATAGTGATAGGCTGCTTGCTTGGCGCTTCTACGCTCATGTCGACGACGGCGAGCATTATCATAACCATGAAAGTTACACATATGACCTCCTGACAATGGGTTTTGGTGGTGTGTGATAAAGCTAACAAGTCAAATTTACAGTCATATTAATAGTGCCCTGGTGTTGGTTTTAACTTAATGACTGTATTTTGGCTATTTCACACACCCCAAAACCGACTGTTTGGGTGTTTTATGGTTACGCTTTTTCAGCAAAAGAGTGTTAAAGAGCGGTACGGCTTAACTGTCGTCACTTGCCTTCATGTTCATACGCCTCAGGCTAGCTACTTAGCAACGTCTGGCAAGGTTTCAGATAACTCGGGGTATTGTCTGGCGTTTGCCTGTTGCAGTGAGTTGATGGATATAAATATAAAATAATTTAGTTTATATTGCAACTAAAAAATAAATATATTTATTTTTTATGGCGATCTTAGATCGCCAGAATGAAAGGAAGAGGGTTATAATTCGAAGTGGACTCCACGAACGGTGCCAATAATTTCGCAAAAATCGGTTATGAGTATTTTGTCGTATCTGGGGTTTAATGGCATTAAATAACTATTGAGGCCATCGATAACTAATTTTTTTACCATCATTATACTTCGTGGAGGATGACTTAGATTATCAGATATGATAGCAGCAACTATTTTCCCATTCGTTGGTTTATCTAAAGGATCTATAGTAATTATCGCTCCTTTGGGAATGCTTGGTTCTCCATAAGGATTAACCATTGTATCGTCATCTATTCTTACACAAAAAGCCTTTGGTGAGGCATTAACAAAATCAGGGATTACTTTTTCTTGGTTAGGCATTTCATACCCTCCATTTTTGGTGAAAGAAACTGCTTCTTCCCAAGTCAATAGAGGGATAAATCTAATATTACTATTCTTTATAGGAATAACTGATCCTGGATTTTTTCCGTATAATAAGTAGTTTTCTGTTGTATTAAGTGCTCTTGCTAGCTTGCTAAGAGCTTTACCTCCAGGTTCATTTAGGTCTTTTTCCCAATATCCTACTGTAACTCCTGTAACGCCTATAGCTTTTCCAAGTGTAACTTGAGTGTATTTTTTTAATTTTCTTAAATATTTGAGGCGTTGACCTAATGTTTTCACAATAGACTCCATGAATTTGTAATCTAATTTATTTTAGTTTAGTTTTTATTGACATAATAAAAGTTATTTTATAGAATCTAAATAAAATTATATAAATGGAGTAAATATGACAGTTAATCAGTTGAAATCGTATTTTGGTAAAAATAGGCACATAGCCGATTTTTATGACATCACTCTGGAGGCGGTATATATGTGGCGAAAAAGAAGTGGTCAAATAATACCTAAATCTAGAGCTTTAGAAGCCGAATATAGAACTAATGGGGCCTTAAAGTTCGATCCGTCGTTTTATGCAAAAAATAATAAACATATTACCAAAATATAATTTTTAGTTTAAAAATCGCTCTTTAACAACCTGGCCTCCCTGAAATTGGGAGATTTCAAATTCCCAGCCCATCGGGATGGGATAACTATTATCTGAAACTTATGGAATTAATTATAGACATGGAAACCACGATTACACGCAAATCAAATGCAAAAAACATTGAAGCCAAAATACGCAATGGCATTCAGGCACATTCAGCAATAAGAATTGCTCAGGCTATTGACGTAAATCCCTCTCAAATCACGAGATGGCAGTCAGAAGATGGGATAATTCCGAAGATGGCAAAACTGCTTGATTGGATTGGCTACGATTCACCGAAGCAAGACTTAGTTATTACAAATATATCGGGGAAGGAAATCCGCAAGCTGATAGACATGCTGGAGCACTTAAGATTGCCAAAAAAAGAAGCTCCAGAGTTAAAAAACAATGGAGCCTGCAAATATCATATCGAACTTTGAGTTTAGTTAGTATTTCAAGGAGAAGGGAGAAGGGAGAAGGGAGAAGGGAGAAGGGAGAAGGGAGAAGGGAGAAGGGAGAAGGGAGAAGGGAGAAGGGAGAAGGGAGAAGGGAGAAGGGAGAAGGGAGAAGGGAGAAGGGAGAAGGGAGAAGGGAGAAGGGAGAAGGGAGAAGGGAGAAGGGAGAAGGGAGAAGGGAGAAGGGAGAAGGGAGAAGGGAGAAGGGAGAAGGGAGAAGGGAGAAGGGAGAAGGGAGAAGGGAGAAGGGAAACGGCAAATTTCCCTTTTTTTCTTTCAATTTCAGCGAGGTTATTATGCCCAAAAAACGCCGATTTATCAATAAAAACCATGAAGAAAAAGCCCGTCCAGATAGCCCAGATGGGTTATTGGTTGCTGCATCAAAAAATAAAGATTTCGCCCGTCGGTTAGTATCAGAATTCAGAAAGTTACAAGGAGTTAAACATGGCTGCAACAGTCACCAGTCTTGATGATTACAGAGTTAAAAACGAAGTCAGGGAGAATGCCGTGGCTGAAATTGAAAATGGGTATACCAGAATAGCGAATGAGTTACTGGAGTCTTTGGCCAGTTCAGATCTGACATCCAGACAGTTAAAAGTTATGTTGGCAATTGTCAGAAAAACATACGGTTTTGGTAAAAAGTTTGATCGTATTTCTGATTCACAAATTGCGGAAGTAACAAGTTTATCAAGACAGAATGTGAATAAAGCAAAAAATGAATTGATTACAATGTGTTATTTAATTATCGATGGTAATAAAATAGGGGTAAATAAAACGGTTTCAGATTGGATTAATCAATCTAGAGACACTGTCTCTAATTTGAAGACAAAAAATGTCTCTAAGTTGGAGACAGATGATGTCTCTAGATTGGAGACACACAAAAGAAATCTTTTAAAGAAAATACACCCCTAACCCCTCATGAGGGGAATGATGAGAAATTAGTTTCTAACAATCGAAAAACCAAAATCCCCTATCAGGAAATCCTGCAAGTTTACAACGAGACAGTAGGGGACAGATTACCCAATGCTGAATCACTGAATGACAAACGTAAACGGGCTATTGGTAAATTCTGGAAAGAACTCAAAACTCCTTCGGTTGATGCTGCTAGAAATTATTTCGAAGTATTTGTTGAAACCGCTAATCCCTGGTATTTCGGTGAAAATGACCGAGGCTGGCGAGCAAGTTTTGATTATCTGCTAAGACCCGACACGGTAACGAAAACAAGGGAGGGTGCGTTATGATAAATCAAGTCCCCAACAACCTTCCAGCCGAGCAAAGTGTTATCGGTGGTTTACTGATAGACCCGATGAGCGATAATGCCTTGAAGGTGTTTTCACTGCTAAGCCCGGATGATTTTTACGCAACACACCACCGATTGATTTATGCAGAAATGCGCGCGATGAGTCGGAAACGTCAGGCAATTGATATTATCACGGTGGATGAAGCATTATCCAAATCAGGGATGGCTCAAAAGGTGGGCGGCTTTGCCTATCTTGCTGAGATAGCCAAAAATACACCGAGTGCCGCAAACATAGTAAGTTACGCAAAAAGCATCAAAGAGAGTGCGGCAGGACGCTACACGGTTGAGAAAGCGATTGAGATTCAAAAACTGTTTACTCAGCCTAATGTGCTAGGATTTACTGATAAAATCGACATAGCGCAACGTCTGATTGATGAAGCTACAAAGTTTGGCAAGGTTGGACACAAAACAGGCCTTCGTCGAATTGATGATGTACTGGATAGTGTATTTACAGATATTTGTGACCGTCAGGATAATCCTGAAAAACATTGTGGACTCAAGACAGGATTTAGGGACTTTGACGACCTACTTAAGCCTAAACAAATCGTTAATGGTTCGCTGTTTGTGGTTGGTGCACGCCCCAAAATGGGGAAAACCACCGTGTTGACTGAAATGGCGAAAAACGTTTCCAATCAGGGAAGAACGGTGTTGTTATTTAGTATGGAAATGACCGATTGTCAGTTAGCCGAGCGAACGTTAAGCCAACAATCCAATCTCAATTCAAATCGGTTTTATGAGAAACTGGAAGAGCATGAATGGGATGGACTGTGTAATGCGATTGGCCGACTCAAACAGTGCCCTAATATCTGGATTGATGATACGCCAGCCATGACTTTGCAGCACATACAATCAGAGAGTCGAAAAATAAAACGTAAATTAGGGGATATTGGTTTTATTGGCGTTGATTATTTAACGCTTATGCAGACAGAAAAAGCGGATAGAAACGACTTAGCCTATGGAAATATCACCAAAGGATTAAAAGTTCTCGCAAAAGAACTTAATACGGTTGTCGTGTTATTAACGCAATGAAACACCAAATCGAAGCAACCATCAAAAAGGATGGTATGCGACTTAATATGTAGTAGCATGTTTTCTCGATTCGACCATTGCAGGAAGTGTGAATGCATAGAGCAAAAATAATTCTGTAAAATTGAGTATTTCTTCTGCCTCTTCTGGAGTGAATTCTTCGTCTGAATGGACAGCACCATTTGAATCAATCCGAATAATATGTGCCCAGTTTTTCATTTGTTCAGTGATCCTATCTTTGGCCTGCAGCATGGAAATACGTTGAGAAAGTTTTTCATTTTTCGCTTCCTTCTCTAAAAGTTCTTTTGTTGAAATATCGATAACCTTTCGACAATTCATCACGCAAGTTTCATAGCGCTGAAGTTGTAAATCATCTTTCGATTCGATGAAAAATTTAGCTGCTCTAATAGGAACAGCATCAGGACAGGTGTTGGTTTTCGGTTCAGGATAAACTTTAACCAAAGTGTAAAGTGAGTTATCACGAGGGATAACAATATTTACATTATTATCTTTGCATGAACCTTCGTAAGGGCCACTGTTTGTGAAAGATTTCACAACCGCAACTCCTGTCTGTTCGCAGCTTCTGCAAAAAAACGGAACATCATAAATATTTGTATTATTTCTATTACGTTCACTAAATCCTTCCAGCACGGCATTGTCTTTAAGGCAGTGTGGGCAGGTAATATCAAAAGAGAGCATTCCCATGAGTAATTTAACTCCCTATTTAAACGATATATCGTCAATATTAAAAAATTCAGAAAGACCGGAGTTGGCATTGTTACAACGTTATGAAACGACATCCGATAACCAAAAAATTAAATTTATCCTATCGATGATAGGCAAGCTCATTGAACAGGACAGAATGTTGAGAGTCAAGCATAAGGGAATTTAGGTCAATAATCATGAAATACCAAATCGAAGCAACCCTTGTTAAGGATGGTGGCGAATCTGTCTATTGGTATCGCTTTAGCGACAAAGCACTCTCAGAACAGGATTGCCTGGAAATGTTATCCCAGCCGTCCATGTTCAAAATGCAATTTATGAAGACGGATTACTACTGGACTGTTGGCAATGGCAAAGCTGGAAAGCGTGACAAATTGCCAAAAGTATCAATAGAAAATTTCACTTGTACTTCGCTAAACCTACCCCCAATAAAAATCAAATAGGCAAAAATATGAAAATTCAAAACATGGCAAATCGCTGTGAGGGACATTTTTGTGCCCAAAGTGAGGACTTCAATATATTTAACCGCCGAAAAGCGGTGATTACGGGTAACTGGTCAGCCATTAACAACGGTATCTGTACATTAACGGATTTAGGACTGAGACACAATGGAAATGGGTTAGTCTGGCTAAACTCTGGAATTTCCGTTCATGAGGCAGATAGCGATATCGGCCTGACAGGTCAGGATAAGCAATCTTATGATTATCATTCAGAGGTGCGCACAACTAATCGATTGAAAAATAATAATTATTATGAATTTGTGCAGCCCAAAGATATTGATAGTTATGCACTGAATATTATCGGCAAAGTCAGTAAGAATTTTACTGAACGTAAAGATGGTTCTCCTTTGGTTACCTTCGCGTTGTTGATTGACCAACAAGCACAGAAAGAAGCCGTTGATAATTGGATATTATACCGTCATCCGAAGCAAGGCGATAAATACACGATTTTGAATAAATATTACCATCGCGGATTGATAAAAATCTATGAGGCTAAAGACTGGCAAGCTGAACTACCACGATATATCGGGAATTTAATTCGTAATGACGCTGAATTTAGCAAATTTATGAAGCGACAGGGTTATATCAAAGTACGTACCAGAAAGATAACCGGAAAACTCAATGATTTTTGGATTTACCGATGTAAAGAAAAAACGCTCAAAGAGGTGCGCACAAAAGAAAAAATTAAAAACAATGAGTTAATACGATTTGTGCAGTATGCAAAACAACCAATGAAAGCTTTTAAACACATCCTTGTCGATGGTGAATACCGTTATGTTTATGAAGACCATATCCATTTTTTGACGAAAAAGCGTCAGCGGATAGCGGGGAAACAGGTAACCGGTTATGCCGCTAAAGGGGTGGAGATGAGAGAAGTTAAGTGATGGAAGATAACTTACTCTTCCACGAATCAACGAAACAATCCGTCTGCCAAACCTTAAAAGCTGTCCTCGCAACAAACCAACCGCATCAACTCATTATCAAGCCTTACCTTAAAACCCGTTCACTCTCTCAAAATTCACTTTTTCATTTGTGGTGCGCAGAGATAAGCAAATATCTGTGTGCTAACAACGCTAACTTTACCGCTGAGCAGGTTAAGGAAATGTTGAAACACACATTCCTAGGTTATGAGGTGGTTGAGCGTATTGATGTGACCACACAGCAGCCAGAGCGCGTCAGAGCGCTCAGGAGGACATCAAAACTTGATACGGGTGAGATGCATTTTTTTATGCAAAAGGTGGAATGCTGGGCGATTGGCATACGTTGTTTCGTGACAATACCGGAAGGCTCGGAGTATATGAAATTAAAACAGGAACAGTGATCCATTAAAAGCAAAACCCCCATGAAAGGGGGCTTATTCTCAGCGTTGACTTAGCTTGCAATCGCTTTCTGTCACGCTGGCTACAATGGACGCACCTTAGAGTAGTCTTAAAGCCTGTCAGCTAATCGTGAATGTGATTAACGCAGGAGACATTAGCAATGCTAGCAGGAAAAAATTTTTATGCAACACAGAATTAAGATAACAAATTATTCCATTACAAGTATTGACACATAAAACTCATACCCATTCCATGAAGAACACAACGATATATTTCATTCATTTGTTCTTTTCCAAGTCGCTGGGTAAAATAGTCTCTTTTACCTTCGCGGTTTTTACTCAAGTAGATTAGATCCAATCGGTGATAGGCAACAGTATAAACCATGTCACCTTTTACCCATGTGTCTCTACCCATAAAATGTTTATTTTTAGGGGTTGATTGATCAGGGAGTTTGTAATGATAATTCCTGACAATATCGGGTTTAACTGTACTACACGATACGATAGTTGCTAAGTTTTTCGCCCAGGAATAAAACCTGACAGTATTATGACAGGACGAGAGGCCTTTACCATTTCAGGCTCTCTAAATCCTTTAGAAAAATCACAAAGTAGTAATTGCCCCGCCTTGGGATGAATAGTAATTGGCATAAAATTTATTATATAAGTTAAGAGTTGTCGGATTATATAAAAAAATCGGTCAAACGGAGAGAATTTTATTGAGAGACGGCAAGAATAATCAATCACCTTAAATTTAATCATTAATTGCTACCCCTCCAATGAGGGGTTTTTTATTGGGAGAAATAATATTAATGGCACTAAAAAGGGATAAATACGATGCCGTGTTCTCTGAATTAGTCCGCGAAAGAACAAACTGGATATGCGATTATTGCGGACGATATTTTCAGCATGAACGCGCTAAACTGCACTGCTCACACTTCAAATCAAGACGACACAAAGCCACCCGTTATCACCCCTGTAATAGTTTTTCGCACTGCGTAGGCTGTCATCGTAAGCTAGGCGAAGACCCTTACGAGTTTACCGCGCATGCAGAAATAACGTATGGCGAGATGACCATATCCAAAATAGCGATGCTGGCGAATACCCCTGTAAATCTAAAGGTGGGTGAAATGGATGAAATCTACCGTCAAATGAAAAGTGAGCTAAAAAGAATGAAAACGATGCGACTTGATGGATATACAGGGCGCATTGAGTTTTTCTTACCGGATTGGTATCAGGCAGGTATTACCTTTCGAATGAGCGAAGAAAAAGCCCACACACTAAACCACCATTAATATTCAACGCAGGGCATTGAAACCATGCCCCTATTCCTATTTTTGCCGGAGGAGAGATGAAGGCGGTTAAGTCATTGGAATTAACAAAAGCACAGTATGACTGGGTAAATCATTGGCTTGAGCTTTGGGGCGCATGGGTGTATTCGGGTGAGTTGGATAAATGACAATTCAACATTATCTGGCGATTCATGAAAAAAGCGAAAGGGGAAAGTATATCCTCAAGACCCATGTGTCGTGATGATGAAGGGTTGATTATTTCTGAAGTTGTTAATTCTGTTATGCGAGTTGACGAGAGAGCCTACAACATTTTGTTAAGTTATTATGTTCACGGTAAATCAAAGCTCAGCATAGCCACGTATTATCACAAGACAGCGAAACCCAGAAGGATGATGACCAGAGCGGGGGGAAGGTGGAAAAGGCCATCACCAAGAACATGCAGAAGGGAGATTGATGATATTTTCAATGCCAGCCTGTATTTAATACACAATCGGCTATTAACTGTCATGAAAAATAAAAATTCGGTTGCTAAAGTGGTTAATTTTACCTAATTATGACTTGACTTTAATGGACAAATGGCCAATAATTTTAGGGTAAGCTGATACAGTTATATAAAAAATCATAGAGCCTCGCTTTTTGCGGGGCTTTTCGTTTAAAAGTTCGTTGTATTTTTAGGTCAGCAGTTCTAAAATTATTATGATTTGAAGCCTCTCAAAAAATGAGGGAAAGGGGGGGAATATGTTAAGCCGACTCATACGTATTTTGTTTGCGCTTACTGCTATTGCTCCACTTTCTATATCATTAACATACGTGTTTGTAACAAGTAATAAGTTTCAATTTGCAGTAATCGCTCTTGTGGCATGTCTTATTCTCGGATTGACTGCAATTGTTGTAGTCAATAGAGCACGCGCGCATCTTGAATGCTTACCGATAAGTATAAAAAAAGCAAAAAGCGCAGATAAAGAAGTTATCGGTTTTTTTACCGCGTATGTATTACCGTTGGTATTTAAAGGTGTATCTGCACCAGACTTGGGTGCTTGGGCTATGGCTGCCGTTATGCTTTTGTTTGTATTGTGGAGCACGCATGCGTTTCAGGTAAACCCTGTTCTCGGGTTGTTTGGCTATCATTTTTATGAAGTTGAAACCGCAGATGGGATAACCTATCTGATGATAACCAAAAGAAAAATAAATGACATCACTACTGTGAATTATGTTGTGCAACTTGGGGAGCATGGGGTTTTAGACATTAGTGTGGCAAATTAAGGAATAGGTTTAATGAATCTTTTTGCATTGACGGACGTTCCAGGTGCACGAATTATTAGATTTCCGCTTACTCAATCTTTGCAGGCTGAAATAAAGGCATTGTTTAGTAAGCAATTCGAATCTTTTTGGGGTAACGAGCCTGAGCTTATACCGTTTGATGGGCGTTGTAGCCCTGATGAGGGAGAATTATTAAATATTGCTGATTTTACCGATATAGATGGTATAAATGAGATAGTAGACAATCCTTTGTCAGTAGGGACTTTCAATGCTCAACTCCATTATCTTGATAAAGTTAAGGCGATATTCACATCGCATCTACACAAGGGGCAAAAGTATATTCTTATTCAGTTATTTGAACGACGCCGACTAATTTCTTCTAAAAATCGAGTATCAATGTTTTTTTCAAAAGACACGTTTCAACAAATAAATGACTCAGGAATTACGTTAGATACTAAATTATTAGCAGTCATGAATGGGAATTCATTAAGTTTTCAGAGCTTTTACCTTCTTCGGCGTGTTTTTGACATGACTGAATATTTTAAGGAAGCGACTAATGATGAGGTTGCAGCCTTTGCTGGTCATAAAAGTTTACAGGTTAATGATATATCAAAATTTTTAGGTCAAGCTGGGAGATTGATTAGAAATAAGATTGCGTTGATTCTCCAATCAAAAGTACTTGATAATTTTACGACGCATCAAATAGTCGCTGCTGCTAAGAATTTCAATCTAATTATACAACTATCTCAAGATGGAAGAATTATTCTTCCTGAAAAAAGAGCTGAATTGATGCGAATTTTACGTTTTTTGGATGAAGATTATTACGAATCAGCGCTATCTCAAACTATCTATGTTTCTAAAACAAGACAAACTGCTGATTGTTGATACTTTTCTGCAAATTTATTGGCCTCATGTGAAAACGTGGGGTTTTTCGTTTACGCCACCGCAAAACTGACAGACTCAAATAGCCTAAACGAGTAAGGCGGTTGACTTCTTATCCATTCGATTAGATACCTTTAATCCTTTATTATTTATAGGCTGGTTATTCAGCTAAATATTAATGCATGAAGTATTTATGAAGGATGGGATTTATTACGTTACATTTAAAAGTAATATGCAAGATTTTGGAAACGGAACAGTCGTAGCAAAAAGTAATACCGTTAACGGTGGTGACTTTGCTTACTCCTACAAGGGTCATGTTAATAGTAATTCCGTATCATTAACTATTGAGCGACATGATAACTCAGCAACGTCAGTGTTCGGTAATCTGGATAGCTTCAATCTCGATTTATCTATTGAGGAGTCGGCAAAGGGTTATTTATTATCCGGTAATATTGAAGGTATGCCGCAAATGAAAATAACGATTGATGCCAAATACATCGGCGACTTGGTAAGTTAAGTTTCTGGTATAAATAATAAAGTCACTTCGGTGGCTTTTTTTTGGAAAATTATCATGAAAAATCTATTCATTACTATTTGTATGAAAATTTCGGGGAAAACCCAAAAAGAGCTATCCAGAGATTGGTCACTCCAATATTTTATGACGCGCTCAAGAATAAGAGCCTATTGGCGATCGGTTTTTTGTTAATCTTATCGTGGATCCTCATGCAAACATTTGCGATAATCGCGCCTAAGGTGGAGTTGCGCCCACCATCTCTTATTTATGCCCTCCTCTTTTTTAACAAATAACTCAAAGCAATGGAACCCTCAACGGGAGGGTATATGCGCATGTCTGAAAAATACTCAACCCCAACGGCCTATCTGTGGGGCATAACGACAACCATTTTAGGTTTTTTTACCCTTGAGCAGTGGGTGGCTATTGTCGGTATTATCTGCACGATAGGACATTTTCAATCAACGTGTCTACCGCAAAAAGGAGTACGAACTCAAAGAGCGTCAGTATGAAAATACCGAAAAAAATAGTGATGGCAACGGGCGGTAGTGCGTTGTTTTTGGCCTCAAGCATAATAACGCATTTTGAAGGGTTGAGACTTAAGCCCTATTTCGATGGTGGCGGTATTCTTTCTGTTTGTTATGGCCATACGGGTAACGAGATTGAGCCTAACCGGACGTACACCAAAGCAGAATGTGACCAGTGGCTTAATGATGATTTAAACGCGGTTAAACGTTACGTTGATCCATTGATTAAGGTCAGTATCAATACGCTCACTCAGGCAGCCCTTTACTCATTTGCCTACAACGTGGGCGTAGGAAATTTCGCTAAATCGACGTTACTCAAAAAGCTCAACGCTGATGACCGAAAGGGAGCATGTGATGAGATGAAACGATGGGTTTATGTGAAAGGCGAAGTCTGGAAAGGACTAATGACCCGTCGAGAAATAGAGAGCGTAATATGTTATGGCGACCTTACGCATTTGTCGTAGTGATTATTGCAGGATTAATCTTATGGGCATCTTGGTTGTTGACATCCTTAAACGAAGTCAGGGCATTGAATAAAAAACTCACCGTTGACCTCAATAAACAGATAGCCATCACGACTAATGCTTTTCAGTCAATAAGGGCAATCAATGATATTGCACGAATTAATAGTGAAACCCGTCAGCGTAAAGCGGTTGACTCTGAAGCAACACAAGCAGCAATTAAAACGCATGTCGCCAATCGGGATTGCGCCAATCGCATTATCCCTAATGGTGCTGTTGTCGAGTTGCAGCAGCACACAAATCGAATACGTTCAGACTCCTCACATTCCAGTACCATCTCACCTACTCGCTGATTGCTTACCGCCAGTAATCACGGGTATGATGACATGGCGTGATAGCCTGATACTCAATGAGCAGTTACTGACAGTGATTGAGCAGTGTAATCTTGACAAACAGGCGATAAGGCGAATTGAGGAGCAGAGAGATGATAGTTAAGAACGAAAAACAAACGGAATATCTACAGCAGTACATCAAATCACAGTGTCAATTTCATTAAAAAGAAAATCAATAATATCCTAGGGGTCAATTTGACCTCTTGTAATAAAAACAATGAGATATGTGTCAATGAATCGTTAATTGGCGCATTTAAATCTTAACACTCACTGCGCCCTCACCGCGCATTAATCAAACACAGAACCTTACAGAAAGTCGAGCCTGAGAATCGCCGTTTAAAATGGTGCTTTTTCTGTGGGCGGCTTTTCTGCGTGAGCAGGTTCGATTTTCTATAAGGAAAAGCACGATGAATAGCGTTTTAACTTTTAAAGAAAAAAGTATTACTCCCTTTGACAAGGGAGATAACAAAATTTGGTTTACAAGTAAACAAGTAGCTGAATTGCTGGCTTATTCGAAGACTAAATCGGTAACGAATTTATACAATGCTAATGCTGATGAATTTACTTCTGCGATGACCGAGGTCATCACAACAGTGACCTCGAATAAATCAAAGCGAGGAGCCAATCTTCAAACTAAAGTACGTTTATTTTCTCTGCGCGGTCTTCACTTGTTAGGCATGCTTGCTGATACGCCAGTTGCTAAAGAGATACGTAAATGGGTACTTAATTTGATAGAAAAAGAAGAGATTGATAAAACAACTTTAGCCTCTCTCGATATTAATGAATTGAAGGATTTAACCATTGGCGAAATGCAAAACAGGTTGGTTGCTGCGAATAAATGGTCTTTTGACAATTTTGGTAGAAAAGGAAGCGACTTAATGAACTTACGTAAGCGTCATCTGAATAAGATACGTAAAGCAGAAAAACCATTATGGCACTTTCTCAATTAAGACTACCAGGATTTGATGATACGCCAAATGGAGATAATTCAGTATGACCCCAGAACAATTCATCGAAGCGAATGTCAAGGCCGAGTTATTAAAGCTCGGCTTTTCTCTATCTGTAGCAAGTTTAGCCACAAGTGAAGCGATTCGCTATTACCGCAAACAGCCAGCGAGTAAACGAGGCAAGATGATATCGGATTGTCTCAATCAGGCTAAACGATGGGCGAAATTAACAAAAAAACGATAATTATTAATTGAGGTAGATATTATGACTCTCACAAACAAGCAGGAAGCATTTTGTCGAGAGTATCTAATTGATTTAAATGCGACGCAGGCGGCAATAAGAGCAGGGTACAGTGAAAAAACTGCAAAAGATATCGCATGTCAAAACTTAGCAAAACTCAACATTCAAAAACGCATACAAGACCTCATGGAGGAGCGCAAAAATCGCATTGAAGTTAACGCTGATTACGTACTTAAGCGATTGGTTGATATCGACCAGATGGACGTTATCGATATTTTTGATGAATCAGGTGATTTAAGACCGATTAAAGACTGGCCTAAAGTGTGGCGAACAACATTAAGCGGTTTTGACATTGCAGCCATACGAGTTGATGGCGCAGAAGCATTGCTCAAAAAAATAAAGTGGCCTGACAAAATCAAAAACCTTGAGCTGTTAGGTAAGCATGTTTCTGTTCAGGCTTTCCGAGATCAAATAAAAAATGAGCATGATGTAGTTGGTACGCTATCTGACCTCATGGATGATTTGTCTAAAGGGTAGTTATGGAACCAGCACATTTAGCATTATTACACAATAAGTTTTGGAGACTGAATCATCTCTATTGGATAACAAATAAAACAGGTAAATCGATTCGCTTTAATATGACGCCTGAGCAGTTGACTTATTTTGAGGGAATGCACACCAGGAACATCATTCTTAAAGCGCGTCAGCTGGGTTTCACTACGGAAGTTTGTATTATTCAGCTCGATGCGGCCTTATTTGAATCGGCTAAATGTGCGTTAATTGCGCATACGTTAATTGATGCCAAGCGACTTTTCAGAGAAAAAGTCAAATACGCTTACGACAAACTTCCAGCCGAAATCAAGGCAGCCAATCCTGCCAGTAATGATTCTGCTGGAGAGCTGGTTTTCAAAAAGGGTGGTTCACTTTACATTAGTACGTCCTTTCGTGGTGGCACATTGCGTTATTTACATATTTCTGAATTTGGTAAAATATGCGCAAAATATCCTGATAAGGCAAGAGAAATTGTAACAGGTGCGTTTGAGGCTGTCTCCAGTGAGTGTTTTACGACAATAGAAAGCACAGCGGAGGGACGAGCAGGATATTTTTATGATTACTGTCAATCTGCTGAAAAAGCGCAAATTCAGGCAAAACCGCTTTCGCCATTAGACTGGAAGTTCTTTTTTTTCCCCTGGTGGAAAAATCCTGACTATTCAATGACGCCTGTTTCGTTATTACCTCAACGGTTAATCGATTATTTCGATGAATTGGCAGGAAAGCAAGGAATTGAGTTAACCAACAACCAAAAAGCGTGGTATTACGCCAAAGAAAAAACACTTGGCGATGATATCAAACGGGAATATCCCTCACTGCCATCTGAAGCTTTCCAGCAATCAGTAGAGGGCGCTTATTATGCTAAACAATTTCGCTATCTCTATCAAAACAAGCGTATTGGACAACTGCCTGATAACAGCCATTTGCCCGTTCATACTTTCTGGGATATTGGGGTGGGGGATTCAACTTCAATCTGGTTTGTTCGTGAGGTGGGTAAGGAATTTCATGTTATCGATCACTACGCAAATAGTGGTGAGGGCTTACGGCACTATATGGAGGTGCTAAAAAATAAAGGTTACAGTTACGCCAGTCATAATGCCCCCCATGACATCGATAATCGTGAATTTGGCTCGGATGCGAAATCACGGCGTGAAATTGCCAGAGAAGGCTATGATATTGGTGGACAGAAATACACAATACGATTTGATGTAGTGCCAAGATTATCGATCGATGAAGGGATTGAGGCTGTACGTGAAATATTACCAAATTGTGTTTTTGATGAACATCAATGTGCCGAGGGTATCGCAAATCTAGAAGCTTATCGCAAAGAATGGAATGACAGGCTCGGCTGCTGGAAAGACAAGCCACTGCATGATTTCACTTCTCATGATGCCGATGCATTCAGGTACTTTGCTGTTAGCCGAAAAAATAAACATCGTCCCGCCTTTGAGATTAATTTAGGAACTACATTCTAATGAGTATGACTAATGTTGATTTTATCCGTCCTGAATATAATTTATTTACGTTGCAATGGGGATTGGTTCGGACAGTGTGTCGAGGGGGTGAGGATATTAAATCATACTTGCCAACATTAGAAGAGTCTGATGAAAACCGCAAAAAAAAGCGCAATAAAGATTATCAGGAACGGGCAGTTTTCTATCCCATAACGGGTAATACCCGTAATGGGATGATAGGAATCTCGTGGAGATTAATGAAAGGCTTGCTTATCTTAAAAAGGATGCTGATGGAGCGGGCTCCAGTCTTTATCAATTAGCGCAATCGTCACTGGAATCCGTGTTGGAAGTGGGACGACATGGCTTGTATGTCGATTATAATGATACGTCAGAACAAGTCTATTTTTTTCAATACAAAGCTGAAGACATTATTAACTGGCGAACCCAACGCATTAATGGCCGTAATCACTTAACGTTGGTGGTATTACGTGAAACAGTAGAAGAAAAAGCGGGTTTTGGGTTTAAGGATGTCACTCAATACCGGGTTCTTGCTATTGAAGACGGGAAATTTATCTGTCGAGTGTATCGTAAACCCGCAGGCAGCAACCTTTACCAAATAGATGTCGAGTATATTCCAAAGCGTAGAATTGGCGGTGCGTGGGATGAAATTCCGGGTACCATGCGTGGTCGGCGAACCATATTTGGCGGAAGGGACGGAGTCCGAACAGCACTTTATATGGCCGCGCTTGTAGCAACTCACTTTAATCCGGTGATAAAAGCCTTTTACATGCGTCTGCTTGCAGCGGGAAAAGCCAAAAAAGTGGCGCTGGTCGCCTGTATGCGCAAGCTGCTGACTATCCTGAACGCGATGCTCAGAAAGAACGAAGAATGGAATGAGTCGTACCATCACGTTTCTCCATAATTTTAACGTTCAAGACAGTTGCTAATTAAAAAAGCTTTGCGCTAATTAAAAAAGCTTTGCGCTAATGAGCCTAAAATTAATTGCCAGCCATCAACCAAAACAAACAACATTAATTTGAATGGCATCGCAACAGTGGCAGGCGGAACCATCATCATACCCAGCGCCATTAATACGCTGGCAACCACCAGATCGATAATCAGGAAAGGAATAAATAACATAAAACCGATTTGAAAAGCTGTTTTTAGTTCGCTGGTAATAAATGCCGGCACTAAAATACGCAGCGGAACATCAGCTTGTGTTTGATACTCTTTATCATTGGCTAAGCGGGAAAATAGTGCTAAATCAGGTTGTCGGGTTTGTTGTAACATAAATTGACGTAAGGGTTTAGCGCCTTCAGATAAAGCCACTTCAATGGTAATTTTCTCTTCACTAAAGGGTAAATAAGCATTTTGATAAATTTTATCAAATACGGGTGATATGACAAAAAAAGTCATAAATAGCGCCAGGCCTAATAAAATTTGATTAGGTGGTGCGGTCGGGGTGCCTAACGCATTACGTAATAAGCCTAGGACGATGATGATGCGAGTAAAACTGGTGGTCAGCAGCAGCAGCGCAGGAATAAAACCGAGCGCGGTGATAAAAATAAGCGTCTGCACTGGCAATGACCAGCTCTGGCCGCCATTGGCTAATGGCTGGCTAACGATGGTGGGTATAGCAGAGTAGGTATCGAATGGCAGCCAAAATAGCGTGCCTAATAATAAAAATAGCCGTTTACGCATCACTGTTTCTACTTTTTACTAAGCATGTTTTTATTAATTGGCCAAAAGAAGGTGGAGCAGATTTTGCCTCAGCTTGTTCGCTTAGTTCTGTTTTGGCCGGCATTTTATGTAGCAAGCTAATGTTTTCTTCGGTAACACCGAGCACCAGCGCTTGTTGATCAACTTCAATAATAGTAATTTTGGTTTTACTACCTAATGAATAGTTATCTATTACCTTGATGGCGCTTGCGCCAGTGGGCAGATAACGCTTAGGTAAAAAACGGCGCACCAGCCATAAGACAATCAGTAGACAGCCAATAATCAGTAACAAGGAACTACTCATTTCAGTTAACATGCTACTGCCTGAAAGCATCGGACTGTTGGGCGTAGCGCCCCCTTTTAATAAAGGGGCCACGCTATCAGCCGCGCCAGATATGAAAAAAGACGAATAGGCTGGCATAATTTATCGACTCAACCTACGCATGCGTTCTGATGGAGTAATAATATCAGTAATACGAATACCATATTTTTCTGAGACCACTACCACTTCACCTTGTGCGATCAAATAGCCATTGATCAGAATATCTAACGCTTCACCAGCCAAACCATCGAGTGAAACAACCGAACCTTGTGTCAAGGTTAATAGTTTTTTGATAGTCATTTTGGTACGCCCTAACTCAACAGTGAGTTTTACCGGGATATCCATAATCATGTTGATATCTGAAAATTGATTTTCAATATTTTGCATTTCCAGATTATCAAAGATAGCCGGCCCATTATCACTTGGTTTCGGCGGTTTAGATTGCTGAGCAATGGTTTCTATCCAGATATCTTCAGCAGAAGTGTTAGCTTGATTTTCAGTAAAATCGTTGGTGTCACTCATGGTTTTGCTCCTCTTCCTGAGCGTTTAAAACTGGATTAATAAGATGTTCGACACGAAGAGCATATTGCCCATTCAATGTTCCATATTTACTGGTTAGTACGGGCACACCATCGACATGGACGATAAGACGTTCCGGTTTTTCAATAGGGATCACATCCCCTTCTTGCAGTTTGAGGATATTAGACAGCCGTGTTGGATGTTCAACTAAATTAGCAATTAACTCTAATTCAGAATATTTAACCTGTTTAACCCAACCTTTCATCCAGACGCCGCCATCTTGTTTCATCTTTTCAACTGGCGGGTTGGTTAATTGTTCATAAAGAGGTTCGATCATAGAAAAAGGCATGCAAATATTAAATTCACCGATCATATTGTTAATCTCCATTAAAAATGGAGTAGTAATGACGATATCATTAGGTGAAGAGGTAATATTAGTAAATTTTGCCTGTGCTTCAGAACGAATATAGATTGCCTGGATTTTGTGAACAATTTGCCATGCATCACTATAGGCATCGAGTGCTAACTCAACTATTTTATCAATAATGCGCTGTTCGGTATGGGTAAATTCCCGCTCATCAATAGCGGTGGTAAATCGGCCATCTCCACCAAACAGATTATCAACTGCAATAGAAACTAAATTAGTTTCAAAAGTGAAAAGGGCGGTTCCGTTCAGTGGTTTCAGTTGGATCAGGTTAAAGTTACTCATCGCAGGCAGATTGTCGGCAAAATCACAGAAAGGCTCAATTTTTATTGAACCGACTGTAATATCCGGGCTATACCGCATAAGATTAAATAATTTCATCCGAAATTGGCGGGCAAAATGCTCGTTGATCATTTCCAGCGATTGCAGCCGCTCGCGAACAGTACGTCTTTGGGTATTCGGATTGTAAGGTTGGATATCCATTTTAGCTGTAGATGTTTTTTTAGATGTTTTTTCGCTTTACTGACAATAGGATTACCAGCTGGAGCATCATTTAACAGGGCATCACCCTCTGTTTGTGAAAGAAAATTCTCGCTCATGGGATTTATCGTAAAATAAATGTTGTGAATAATACATCGGTAATAATTTGCTCAGACTCTTCTAATTCAGATTCAAAAGTCGGTCTTAATGCCTGTTTAATTTCAGACATTAGGTGGATCTTGCCGGCTTCTGTGACTAACTCAGTGGCTTTTTGGCGGGATAACAACAGTAATATTCGACTGCGTACTTCAGGCATAAAATCATGTAGGCGTTTACGTGTCTTTTCATCGGTAAGGCGTAAAGTAATCTCCACATATAACACGCGATCGCGTTTATCATTATCAATCAGATTAACCGTAAACGCCCCTAGGGACATAAATACCGGGATCACCAGGGTTCTTTTTTCTGGTTGATATTCATCCTGTTTTTTTATTTGGTATAGCCACCAACAGTAGCCAGCAATAAAACAACTTAATATTAAGAGTAACGCGATAATGGTTAGCATGATCCGACTTATGCGTTTTCCTTGACGTTGAGACTTGGACATAGACAGGTAATTCCTTTTGATTTTACTTGGGATAATGAAACTATTAACAATTAACGTGTTATCCCTGTTTCTGCATTTCGATATAATTATCCTGCTCAATGAATATTTTGACGGAGGAATAAAACAATAAAAATGGGAGGTTATTTTGCCATTGATAAATGTTGAAAATAGTAGGGGAAATTTTCCCCCGTCAAAATAATAAAGATGGTTAATAAATTTAAGCAAATATATCAATACCGGTTGTTATGGCGGTCTGCATAATTGGTTGGGATCTGACTAATGCATCATCTTTTGTCTGTTGCTGTCGATCATCAGCGATTGATGATGGTGATGTGAACGGTTGACTATTTTCATCACTATGTTGCTTATTATGCTGATCACCAACATGTGTTTGACCCAGTTTTATGCCTTGTTCTGATAATGCATGACGTAACTGAGGCAGATTTGTTTCAATAACCTGACGGACTTGTTGGTTAGCCGCAACAATAGAGAGTTGAGCTTTATCATCGAAAACTTTAAGTTGGATCTGTAGGTTGCCTAATTCTTCGGGATAAAGCCGTAGCTCCGCTTGTTGTGAGCCATGGCGACTGAGAAATAAGATCTGCTCACTAAATTTTTGTCCCCATTCAGGATGATCAATCGGGGTAGCCAAGGCAATAGAATTGATGGTAGGTGAAATTGAGTGGCTTAATGTTGTTGAGTTTGGCATTAAGGATGTTAATGATAGCGTGGTATTATTGGTTATCGATCCAGTAGCTAGTGCAGGGTTTTCTATTGACTGAGTCTGGCTTGTGGCAGCGATATTAGCCTGAATTGGTGGTAATAATGCTTCAGATGGCGAGACGCCTTGTTTTGCCACTAATGACTGCAATGGCGCTATATCCTGTTTAGTCAATTGTGACTGAGATTGGGCGGCGTCCGGTTTAACAAACGGCGATGATAAATTGGACAGAGGAAAGTCAATTGAGGGATTATTTGTGGTTGATAGCAGAGTAAAATGTTTTAAACTAAGGTTTTTATCCCGCTCCTCAATATCATCAGTTAACGTTTCGCTATTAGCCTGCTCGGGTAACTCTTCTGATAAACCGGCCGGACTATTTTCCTGCTTTAGCTGAGAGGCTATGGTTGCCAGTGAAATCGGTAGTTGATCAATAAGTTGATTGTCAGTTAACAGTGTCAATTCTTGCTCAAGGGATAAGTCGGCGCTGTCGTTGATTTGTGCAGTGACTTCATCCGCCAAAAAGCCATTGATAGCAGATAGTTCATTTTCCTGTTGGGCCAGGTCTGAGTTAGCACCGTCTGGTGGGTTTCTCTCTTTTCCTGCTAGTGAATAGTTAGCTAGCATGTCAGCAAAATTGGCAGCATTTTCTGTTGGTGATGATAGCTGTTGCTTAGATGAGTGCGCGCCAGCGCTAAATGTTACCGATGTATCTATCATTATGATGTCCTTAAAACGGCACGTTGTGCTATTTCATCCATTTGTTTTTGTTCAATAAAATCAGCCTGTTTTTTCTGTAAACGTTCACTACGTTGTTGTAGCTTATTGAAGGCGTTAGTTTTTTGCTGTTTTCCCTGCCAATTTTTTTTGGCGATCGTTTCACGCTGCTGCCAGCTAACTAGCTGTTGTTGATGTTGGGTGATCGCTTGTTCAAGCATCAGTAAAAACTGCTGATAATTTTGTAATATCGCTGAAGAAGTTCCTTGGTGGAGTATGCTATTAAGCTGTTGGCGATATTCATCTTGGTACTGTAGCAACTGTATTAGCTGTTGTTGCATTTGTTGACGTTGCTGCTGAATATGCGACAACTGTAGCGCCGCCTGGTGGCTATCGTTATGGCTTAAATTATGTAATAGTGCGAAGGAGTTTGTTTGCTTCATGTTTCCTCACTAGGATTTTCAGGACTAGCCGCAGGAAATAACTGACAAAGCTGTTGGTGGGAAGTCTCCTTTGAACAGTATTGATCGCAATCCTGGCGTAAAAATTGCTGCAAATGGGGATAAAGCTGAATGGCTTGATCCAGGATCGGATCACTACCCGCGGCATAAGCGCCAACATTAATCAGATCTTGATTACGTTGATAACGGGATAATAGCTGTTTGAACTGTTGCGCCTGTTAAAAATGGCTTTTAGTAACAAGATTATTCATCGCTCGACTAATTGAGGCTTCAATATCAATAGCCGGATAATGCCCTGCTTCTGCCAGGCAACGTGACAGTACTATGTGTCCATCAAGAATAGCCCGCTCTGAATCAGCGATCGGATCTTGTTGATCATCACCTTCGGTTAGCACGGTATAGAAAGCGGTAATGCTACCGCTACCTTCAGTACCATTACCGGCCCGCTCTATTAGCGAAGGTAATTTGGCAAATACTGAAGGCGGGTAACCTTTAGTTGCAGGAGGTTCACCGATCGCTAGTGCAATTTCACGTTGTGCCATAGCATAACGGGTGAGCGAATCCATAATCAGTAATACCTGTAAACCACGATCGCGAAAGTCTTCCGCGATCAGGGTGGCGTAAGTGGCGCCTTGTAAGCGTAGTAGGGGAGAGACATCAGCCGGCGCAGCGATAACCACTGAGCGCTGTAAACCTTCAGAACCAAGAATATTTTCGATAAAGTCTTTTACTTCCCGACCCCGTTCACCAATCAGGCCAACAACGATCACGTCAGCCTGGGTATAACGCGCCATCATGCCTAATAAAATACTTTTTCCTACCCCTGAACCGGCAAATAGTCCCATCCGTTGGCCGCGACCGACCGTCAACAAACTGTTAATCGCTCTTACTCCCACATCAAGCGGGTGATTAATCGGTTCGCGTTGTAGTGGATTAATAGGAGGGGTAACCAGAGAAGAGAAAGTATCTATGGTAGGCAAGGGCTTACCATCTAATGGTTGACCAAAACCATCCAGCACACGACCTAGTAGCGCAGGGCCAAGGGGAAATTGTTGACCACTATTTTGCTGCTTATCTGACGTTGATGGCTGATAAACCTGAGCGCCTGGCACAATCCCCTCTAGATCCTGGTAAGGCATCAACAGCATTTTGTCGCCATTAAAACCCACCACTTCACAGTTAATTTCGTCACTGGCATGTCGCTGTTGCCGTTTTATTAAACAATTGGCGCCTAACGGCATTTGCAGACCGGTTGCTTCTAATACTAAACCCGTTACGCGGGTTAATTTGCCATAGTGACGCACTGACGGTAGTTGGCTGATCTGCTTTTCAAAGCTATCTATTCGGCTTAAGCAGCGGGCAAGTTTTGCCGTCATGCGCATTTCTCCGGCATAATTAACTGACAAAGCTCAAGCCATCGGGTTTCTATGCTGGCATCTAATTCACTGTTTTCTGAGCTAATTTTACAACCATATCGATGTAGTTCTGGCGTTGGCATCAAACGCCAGCCATTGGTGGTTAGGCTATCACCTAGTTGTGATTCAATCAGTGCCAGATCAGCAGGGTTAACGTGTAGTTGACGAGTGCCTGACAATAGCGGATCTTGTTGCAGAAAATGACTAATTTGGTTCAATAACGCGCTACCGTCACAAACCGCCGGCTGTCCTAATAGTTGACCGGCAGCCTGCAGGGCAATCTGCATTAAGCGTGAGGCAATGATACTGTCTAAGCCTTCTAAACAATGGCGAAACTTAATTAGTAATGCTTGCCATTGTTGGGTGATAGCGGCCATCTCTTTTTTGACCTCATTGGTCGCTGCCTGGTGGCCTTCAGTCAAACCTTGTTGATAGCCAATCTGATAACCTTCTTGCTGGCTTTTCACCAAGCCGGCTTGGTGCCCTGCTGACAATCCTTCCTGATAGCCGATTTCTTTAGCTTGCGCTTTTAATTCATCCAATTGGTTGATTTTATTCAAAACATCTTTTTCATTATCTTCAACGGATGAATTTTCATCTTCTTCATGCAGGCGATTAATCGCAGGATTTAAATCTGCCTAAATGGTAATTTCATCGGGCAGCCAGGGCTGCCATCGAGATTGAGATTTTTTAGACATAACGATCATCACCACCATTCAACGCAATCTCACCACTTTCAGACAAGCGGCGAACAATAGACAGGATTGCTTTTTGTTCTGTTTCCACTTGAGATAGGCGAACAGGCAGCTGTGAATCGAGATCATCACGCATGATTTCAGCTGCACGTTGTGACATGTTATTGAGGAAATGATCACGTAAAGTGTGTGAACAACTTTTTAAGGCAAGAACCAGAGAATCGTTTTCCACCTCTTGTAGCAGGCGTTGCATCGAACGATCGTCCATTTCGATAAGATCCTCAAACAAGAACATTTCAGCGATGATTTTTTGCGCCAATTCATCGTCATATTCTTTAACGGCGCTAATAACCATTTCTTCTTGCTGGCTTTTCATCAAATTGATGATTTCGGCAGCAGTACGGATACCACCCATTTTACTTCGCTTAATATTTTGCTCATCGAGTAAACTATTAAGCACTTCAGTTAACTCAGCTAAAGCGGACGGCTGTATGCCACCAAAGGTTGCGATCCTCAATACCACATCATGACGTAATTCTTTATCCAACAGCGCTAAAATTTCAGCAGCTTGGGTGCGCTTTAAATGAACTAAAGTAGCGGCAATAATTTGCGGATGTTCATCGCGGATCATCTCTACTGCCATTTCGGGTGCCATAAAGTTCAGTTTATCAATACCAGTGACGGTTTCCTTGGTCTCAAAAATATCTTCTAATAAACTATTAGCATGCTCTTCACCCAGCGCTTTGACTAATACTGAATTGAGGTAATCTTTGGTATTAACATTAATTGCAGCATATTGGGTAGCATTTTCTTCGAATTCAGACAATATATCCGTCAATTGATGATTAGAAATATGACCTAAATTTGATATGGCGACACTTAATTTTTGTACTTCACCGCTATTCAAATGTTTAAAAATTTCAGCAGCCAGCTCTTCACCTACCGACATTAACATAACTGCACTTTTTTCAATTCCATTAAAACTCATAGTTCTTCACTTATCCAATTACGAACAACCATCGCCATCACGCGGGGATTTTTTTGCACCATTTCACGTAACCGTTTGGTCTGCATTTCTGCGTTGATACGCTGACGCTTCTGCTCCTGGCGCATGGCTTCGTCATGTTCAATTTTTTGTTGAGCGGCGCGTTCTGCCTCTCTTATTATGGCAAGATCAGCGGCCGTTTTAGCGCTCTCCGCCGCTTCACGTTTTTTGCGTAACTGAGGTTTGATTATCAGACGCTAAAATAGCCAGGCCAAAAACGATAACAACAGATAACGGCCAATTTCTAATAGATTGGCGATAACAATAGGTTGCTGCCAAAATTCAAGCGGTTTTAGTTCTGCATCCTGCGGTTCAAATGGTGCATTTACCACATACAGGCTATCACCACGCTGTTCAGAAAACCCCATCGCTTCCTGGGCTAATGTTTTTATTTGGGCCAATTTTTCATTTGTCAGCGGTAAACTATCATCATTTTCTTTTCTGTCGCTATCGGCATAATTAACGATGATTGCCACCGACAGTCGCTGTAGAGAGCCTATTTGATGTTGGGTATGACGAATGCGCCGATCGATTTCATAATTGGTCGTTTCATCAACCCGACTATTATGATTATTATTCAGCGGGCGAGGGTTGTTCTTATCATTAGCTCTGTCAATCGGTGCTTTTGGCTCAGGTGTTGGCTGGTTAGACAGCGCACCAGGCACACCACCAATCAGTGATTGGCCATTCTGTTCACTGCGACTACTCTGTTTTGAACGCACGGCTGATTCATTAGGCGGTTGATTGGTTTTATACTCTTCCGCGGTCTCTTCGCTACGGGCAAAATTAACTTGGGCAGTAACCTGCGCCTGTACGTTACCCCGGCCAACCAGTGGCGTAATAATCGATTCAATACGCTGCTTATAACGATTTTCGATCGATTGAACATAGTTGAGCTGTGTCAGATTAAGATCACGGCTAATACCCTCGGGTTGAGTTAATAGATTACCTGACTGATCAACGATGGTGACATTATTGCCAGATAAGCCACTGACACTACTGGAAATCATATGCACAATAGCTGCAACCTGACCATCATCCAGTTTACGGCCGTTTTGTAAGTTGAGGGTGACTGACGCGGTGGGATCTTTTTGCTCACGAACAAACAGTGACGGTTTTGGGATAGCTAAATGTACCCGGGCGCGTTGTACAATACCAAGTGATTCAATAGTGCGGGCTAATTCGCCCTCCAAAGCTCGTTGATAGTTGATTTGTTCATTAAATTGACTCAAACCAAATTTTTCTTGATCCAGTAGCTCAAAACCGACATTGCCGCCTTTGGGCAACCCTTGTTGCGCTAACTTTAGTCTCACCTCATGCACTTTATCAGCCGGCACCTTAACCATACTACCATCGTCAGACAGCTGATAAGGAATATTCATTTGGCTTAGTTGAGTAACAATTTCTCCTCCATCTTTATCGCTAAGATTGGTATAAACCGGTCGATAGTCGGTTCCCTGTAACCAAAACATAGCAGCGATGAAAAAAGTAATAGCCAAAGCACCGGCAACGATCAGCGGCACTTTAGGATCAGATTTTATTTTTTCGAAAATGCTACTTAATCCCTTGAGCGGATTTGCTCCATTCGTATTTATGGCATTCATAAACAATCCTTGCCTTCTTGTTCTTGATCAAGATTTATAACGTGGCGTAGCAAAGTGGTTTCCCCATACTGATAAAGTATTTCCAGTTTCATCCTGCTATTATCGTTTTTTGCCATCGGTTTAATGGCCGAAATAGACTTTTAGTTCGACGCTAATTGTTGGTTTTGATTTATTTTGCTTGTGATAGGGTTGTTTTCCGATTAGTGCCAAAAGATAAATCAATACGATGGCACGACTTAGAGAAAGTTATTGGAAAAAATAGGTTGAGGTTTTTATGTCAATTCCCGCTATTCAGTCTGTTATTGCGCAAATGACAACAGAAATGGTTAGCATCAATAATAGTCAACTGGCAGCCGCACCACAAACTGGTTTTGCCAGCCATTTATTAAATGCGGTAGCTAAAATTAATCAGACACGCCAGAACGCCAGCCAGAAAGCCCAGGCATTAACGTTGGAAACTCCCGGGGTTGAGCTCAATGATGTGATGGTCGATCTGCAAAAGGCCAGTTTATCACTTCAGTTCGGCATTCAGGTGAGAAATAAGTTAGTTGGCGCCTATCAGGAAATCATGAATATGCCGGTTTAAAGGGCATTTATTAATACTAAGCCACCAATAAGTGGCTATTTTTTTATTATATGGTACTGATAAATTCGGTTATTATAAATAATAGCAACGAAATTACTGACTGATAAAAGTGAACGATTGTAATCTATTATCACAAGTAATTAAATTTTTAAGCTGGAAATATCAAATTCTATTTGCTAATAATATTTAAAATATATCTTTCTATATTAAATATATTTATTACTGACAATTCAGTTAAAAATTAAGTTTTTTTACTTAATTTTAAACTTTATGCCAAACTCATCGTCAAGCTTGCGTTGACTAAATAGAAAATAAAAAATTTATTTGATATTAACCAGCCGTTGCTTTTAATCAACGATTAGTGGTTATTTTTATCTTGAACCGATTGTTTAGATGAAAAATAGCAGTAGTATTCATCTGGATTATCAGCAGGGCAGCATACATTACCAGGCCGTGTTGGTGTAATTTTTGGATTTAATTGACAGCCGTGATCGGTAAAAAGATCAGTAGAAACTGAGTCACTTGAAAATAAACAAAAAATCACTACCGGGCATAAAATTTTAATCAAAGTATTCATATCGACTTAGGTTATTGATAATTAGTATAATTATTTTATGATGATAATTATATATTTCAATCTTTTTGGTAAAAAATTAGTCATGTTGCTTATAAGATAATGTTACCAGTATTTAATATCGGCATCTTGCTAGCTGGAGACAAATATTTCTGCCAATAGGGTAAGTAAAGTTGAATTTTCAATTAACATTTTTTAGCGTTATTTATCTGCTGGTCTTTAATAATTATCAGTTAAAATTATAAATAAAAAATTTACCCGGTTGTTGTTTATGGTAACTAATTAAATTTAAAGATAATTATATTAATATTAATCTTTGCTGGAAAAAAAACTGTTTGAACTTATAAATTGGGTTGCGTATTTTCTTTATTAAAATATGACAGACAATAAATTAAATAATTATTAATAAAATAAACAATTGTGATGGTTTAAACTGCCTGCTAAGCATAATTACAGCGCAAAAATATAATAAAACTTTAAATCATCAGCCAATATCAACCATAAAAGAACTTATTATTCAGGAGAATAAATTATAGCAACAAGCAAAGGAGATTTTTGGAGTAAGCAAGGGGCATTTGGGCTTAACTATTTGCTAAACTGCCAATCCAAAAGCATGCCGATTTATTATTTCCACAGTAAAATATGTATCATTTACCTACCCTGGTATTATGTTTTGACCGCTTATAGCGGTCTTTTTTTATTTTATACAGATAAAATTGACCCTTGT
This sequence comes from Arsenophonus endosymbiont of Crataerina pallida, assembly GCF_964020125.1. Lineage (NCBI taxonomy): Bacteria > Pseudomonadati > Pseudomonadota > Gammaproteobacteria > Enterobacterales > Morganellaceae > Arsenophonus > Arsenophonus endosymbiont of Crataerina pallida. Next base: position 3,558,437 of record NZ_OZ026540.1, read on the forward strand.
TGAGTGAATAAAACTGGCGCGCTATTGATGATTAGCTTAATAATAAAGTTGATAATTTAAGTCACATAAACTTATTGTTCGACTAGATTATAATAACATTGCAGCTGTTGCTGTTGAGCGGTCTGTCTAATAAAGGTTGCCAGTTGATGCGCTCTGCTGTGCATTAATTGCCGAATTTCCCTTTCATCACGCAATATTGTTTGCAACATGTTAGTTAATTTTTGCTGTAAAGGCTCAGGCAATCCGGCAATGGCGCCTAACGCCGTCACCTGGCCAACCGTTTGGCGATAATCCGGTTCTACAATTAATAGTTTCTCCCACTGCGCTTGTTGTGCCAGCATTAACATTTGCTGACTGATCGTCAGCAAATGTTAATGCTGGCAAAAAGGTCTGTTGCTCACTGTTCATTAGATTGTGTTGCCGGATCGTTAAGTTGTGCCCATGTTTCTGCCGAGTCAGTCAATAATTTAATTACCTGCTGAATTCTGTCAACATCATTATAAAGATTGGCATATAGCAACTGGCGGATCATATAGTCATACAGTAACGAGATATTTTCAGCAATTTCACCGCCATGTTTTAGATCAACGCCACTATTTAATCCTTCATTAATAATGGCAACCGCTTTTGAGATAGCACGGCTTTTTTGCCGAATATTATTTTGTTCAATATAAATTACTGCCCGTTTTAAGGCACTCAAGGCGCCATCAAATAAAATTTGTACTAGCTGATAAGGGGAAGCATTTAAAACCTGGCTTTCAATATCAACCTGAGTATATAAAGTTTCAGCTGCTGATGTATTCATAATTTATTTCGTCAGTAAGGCCACTAAAGAGTTGCTGCTTTGTTTCATATCGCTGATGGCTTTATCCATGGCAATAAATTTGTCCCGCTGAGTTTTAAGTTTTGCTTCAATATTCTTTTGCGCACTTTCCATTTTCACATCGAGTATTTTTATCTGTTGATTCAGTGACTCTGTGGTGAGGTGTAGTGGGCCTTCCAGGGTATCCAGCGTCTTTTTAAGATAATTAAAGGTTTCAGTGGCAAAACCGGTTTTTTCACCATCGCCCATAAAAAATTGTTTAACTTTCGCCGGGTTATCTTTTAGTGTTTTATCCAGTTTTTTATCATCAATAGTGAGTTTGCCTTCATGATTAAAGCCGATACTAAAATGGTTCAAATGATTCATATCCGGCAGATTTTGCACATTTAAGGTCAAATTTTTCACTTGCGAGAAGATCATTGCTGAACTGCTATCGTTTAATAGCACGCCATTATTGGCAGAAAGCGCTTCACCCAATTTAGTTGGCACATATTTGGTTTGTGTTTTATAAAAGCTATGCAGATTATTGTAAGCATCAACCCAGTTTTTAATCGCCTTTTTAGTCGGCTCGATATCGCGAGTCACAGTGACGGTTTCTGATATTAATTGATCAGCTTTATCTTTTTCTGCCGTTTTAACCAGGGTAAATGTGATCCCTTCCGGCGCGTCTTTAATTTCATTACTACTATGCTCAATTTGGATACCATTAATAGTTACTTTAGCATTTTCAGCAGCAACGGTTTGTTGCATTTGGCTACTATTTAGGATCTTATTTAGCTCGCTATCACCTTTAACTTCAATCTCCATCGCCGAATCGGCGCCAGTTTTTTTGGCAGTGAGTACTAATTGATGTTCACCCTCTTTTATTTTCACCAGGCTGGCACTGACATTGCTATCGGTTTTATTGATGGCATCGCGGATCTCAATCAGTGATGTTTGCTGCTCGCTTAATTTAATTTCCAGCGGCTGTTTTTCACTGTTTTGTTTGATAACCAATATCCGCTCTTGGCCTACAGTAACAGGGCCAGCCAATTTTTTCTTTACATCATCGACCTTAGTGGTGGCTAATGATTGGGCCTGCGCCAGTTGCTCAACTTTCACCTCATAACTACCAGCCACCGCTTTTTCGTCGCTGCTAACGGTTACCGTCTTATGATTTTTACTGACTGAAGTGGCGCTAATTTTATCAAACTTCATTAATAATTCAGCGGCTTGTTGTAATTTATCCAACTGAGCCCGCAATGAACCATAAGCACTGATCTTTTGATTATATTTTTGTTGCTTCTGTTTTAATGACCGCAATCTTTGCTTTTCATTGGCCTCCATACTATCCAGCCATTGATCAATTGGCATGCCTGATCCTACACCCAACGAAGTCATATTTGACATGATTTTTCCCTATCCTATTTGATTAGTTAAACCTGATTACCATGATTATCGGCCCCAGCTAATAGAAGTTAAATAATCAGGCCAAATTAATTTATTGCCACAAAAAATTAAAGTATCAAACCGCTGTGACGATAATCAAAACAGCCAAACGTTTTGGCCAATTAAAAAGTTAAATTTAAATAAAGGAATTATTATGGCTCTGGTTATCAATACCAATATGTTTGCGTTAAATACGCAAAAAGCATTAAATAAAACCCAAAGTAACTTGGGCACCACTATCCAACGTTTATCTACTGGCCTGCGCATTAACAGTGCCAAAGACGATGCGGCCGGCATGTCAATTGCCAATGGCATGACCTCTAACATTATGGGTATGAAACAAGCGACGCGTAACGCCAATGATGGTATCTCGTTAGCACAAACCGCCGAAGGGTCGTTGTCACAGGTGAATGATAACTTGCAGGCGATCCGTAATTTAGCGGTGCAGGCCAGTAACGGTACTAACTCAAAAAAAGATATTGACACACTGCAAAATGAAGTAAAACAGCGTATAGAAGAAATTGGCCGTATCATTAAGCAAGCTGAGTTTAACGGCAATAAAACATTAGATACCACTGGCAAGATACTGCTGCAAACCGGTGCCAACTATGGTGAACAAATTGAGGTAGATGTAACGGCAACCACTATCGCTACTCTAGATAATAAAGATATTGATTTAAATGTATTCGCAGCAGCCGCGGCGGGAACGGGAACGACACCACCACCAGCAACAACACCGACTTATGCGGATTATGAAACAGCTGCATCAGATAACGCTGCCATTGAAGGCGATACCCACTTGAACTTCGTTGGTAACGCGAGTTCTCTAGATGACACTGATATTACAATAGCCAATGCTACTCCTCATACTGCAAGTGGTTTGGATAATACTAAAGCTTTTGGCGCAGATTATAAATTGCACCAAAAAATTGATAAAGCCACTGGTAATGCTTTGAACGGTGAATATGTTGTCGTTGTCGGCACAGGTGCAAATGCTAAAGTCTTTGATGCTACCTTAGCAGTATCAGGTACCGCTGGTGCCGATGATAATGCTTTGGCGATTACAGTTGGCAATGAAATCACTGGTGCCAATGCGGGTACGGCAGGTACGGCCTTACCAGGTACGGGTACAGGTACAACAGCAGGTTCGGTAGCACAGGATAAAGTTTTTGAAAAACTTGATAAAGCCTTGGATGATGTCTCTGCTAAACGTAGCCAATGGGGTGCAATACAGAGCCGGTTGGAATCAGCGGTTGAGAATTTAACCAATACAGTTAACAACCTGTCTGCTGCCCGTAGCCGTATTCTGGATGCCGATTTTGCCGAAGAAGTGTCTAACTTAAGTAATGCCCAAATCTTGCAACAAGCGGGCACCACGGTATTGGCGATGGCTAATCAGTCTAACCAGTCAGTGCTTTCTTTACTGCGTTAATAGTTTAACTAGTCATTATTTTGGTAATATTTTGCAGGCCGGCTTTTGTCGGCCTGTATTTTCAAATAGGCGCAGATATTATCGCCATCAATGTTAAAATCAATAATTATTAATAGCAATTAATGGTAATATGGCGTTATCGCCGCTAGCCATCCTGCCTGATTCACGGACATCGCTCCTGGCAACCACTATCCTAAAGCAACAAAATATTGCCCTGGATGGCGATCAGTTAGCCTAAGTCAACGCTTTTCACACTGGCCATGATTTGCCGCTAGGTTCCGTATTTGGTTAACTGAGGTGGTTAAAAATAATAGATAAGTAAAAAAAGCCCGTTTTATAGCACTATTTTCGCCATTATTTACCACCTCAATTTCGGATAATAAGCGCCTGTTATCAATGACAGGTGCTTACGGTGAATGATCTCTACACCCAGGATGGGATAATTGAAAAAGATGTACTATTGGAACGCTATATTCCTTTAGTACGTCATGAAGCATTAAAACTGCAAGTTAGATTACCGGCTAGCGTCGAACTGGATGATTTAATTCAGGCTGGCGGTATTGGTCTGCTGGAGGCATTAGAGCGGTTTGATGCTATGCAAGGTACCGCTTTTACCACTTATGCCGTGCAACGGGTGCGTGGCGCGATGTTAGATGAATTACGCGCCCGCGATTGGGTGCCGCGTAGTGTGCGCCGTCTGGCGCGGGAAGCGGCCAAAGTAATGCAGCGGCTTGAGCAAGCGCTAGGCCGACCGGCGAGCGAGCAGGAGATTGCTGATAAATTGCACATCGGTCTGTCGGAGTATCAGCAGTTATTGCAGGATAGCAACAATAGTCAATTATGCTCTTATGATGAGTGGCATGAAGTGCATGGTGAGAGCTGTTAACCGATTATTGAGGTTGACGACGAGCGAAATCCGCTGCAAACTTTAATAGCAACTGATATTCGCAAAAATATTATAAAGGCGATAGAATGTTTGCCTGAAAGGGAAAAAATGGTTTTGACGCTCTATTATCAAGAAGATCTGAACCTGAAGGAGATAGGCGCGGTGTTGAATGTCGGGGAATCCCGCGTCAGCCAGCTACATAGCCAGGCGATAAAACGGCTACGAGCGCGCTTAAATCCAGATAAATAATATTTTTTATTTTTTTGTTTACGATTTACACACAGGGCTTATCTAATATGTCTGTTTCTAACCAAAAGAAGCGGCCGCTGAGCCGTTATATTAAACACTATAAACATAGTCAAATTCACTGCGCACACTGTAACAAAACCCTTGATCGGATTTCATTGGTGTTTAATGATCAAATTCTGAATAAAGAAGCGATTTCAGCGATGACCGAGCTGGTTGATGGGCAGGCTTGGGCCGAATTACAGCATAAATTTACCGCGTTATGTCGTTTTTGTAGTGAAATCTATTGTAATAGTGATACTGGTTATTTTGATATTATGTCGTTTAAACAGTATCTGTTTAAAGAGACTGAAATGAGCCATAGTACCGTACGCGAATATGTGGTGCGGCTGCGTCGGCTGGATGAGTTGTTAAGTGAAATGCAATTTCCGCTCGCTGAATTGGAGATTGAAAAAATTCAGGCTCAGATGCAGGATAAAATGACCGACTCTGCCTTTAGTAATTACAATATTGCGTTGCGTAAATATGAGCAATTCCTAGGCTGGCGGGCTGGTCACTCAGCATAAGGTTGCTATGGATAGAAACTAAATTATTTCACAGTTATTAGATAAATAAAGCCTTAGCAAATCGCTAAGGCTTTATTGTTGGCAATGAAAAATTATTCTAGTGTCATTAAACTGGCATTGCCGCCGGCCGCCGCAGTATTGACACTGACAGCTCGTTCATGGACTAAACGCTCAAGGAATAACTGCTGGTCTCCGGATCGATATCCTTGCACGGAAATAATTGGCCCGTCACGTTCAGCCACTGCTTGACAAACAATTTGTAACTGATGGCGATCGCCATGAAAAATAACCCCATCAAATTGGCAGTCGGCTAGTTGCCAATTATCAGTTAGCCTGATCATCTGGTTGACTAAAGCAGGCAACTCTGCCTGCAAATGCTGCTGGATGGCATTATTTGGCCATAGCACCTGACATCCCATCGCTAACACCGCTGCCAGCTGGAGCACTGCATCCGCTTCTGTTTCTGCCAGACACAAAATCCGCCTACGTGGCACTAGCCTATAACTATTATGCTCTCCGGTTGGGCCAGGCAGCTGATGGCAGATGCCAGTTGTGGACAATGGTTGATAGTGGTCAATAACCGCAGCAGCTGTTGCATGCTGGCGGTTGGTTGCCCAATCACAGAAGGCAGCAAAGGGCGTTAATGGCTGCAATGATGGTTGGCCATGTTTTACTGGATAGCGATTATCTGGTGGCGTAAACAGTTTATCCATGATGGCAGCGGGTCTTTGGCTGAGCAATCGATAGAGATAAAGCGGGCCACCGGCTTTTGGCCCGGTACCCGATAGTCCTTCTCCGCCAAAGGGTTGTACCCCAACTACCGCACCGACCATATTGCGGTTAACGTAAATATTACCTACTTTGGCCGTCTGGCAAACGTCGGCGATAGTTTCATCAATACGGCTATGCAGCCCTAAAGTTAAGCCATAACCTGAGTCATTAATTTGTTTGATCAGGCTGGTTAGTTGATGGCGCTTAAAGCGTAAAATATGTAGTACTGGGCCAAAAATTTCATTTTTCAGTTCATTAAAATGGTCAATTTCAATCAAGGTGGGTCGGACAAAGGTGCCTTGTTGCCATTGATTATCATGCTGTTGGCTAGTTTGCTCAGCCTGATACAGGGTTTTCCCTGCTTGACGCAGCTGGGCAATGTGCTGTTCGATATTCTGCTGTGCTTCGCTATCAATGACCGGGCCAATATCGGTTGCCAGCTGGCTAGGATCACCGACCCGGTATTCGGCCATCGCACCTTTTAACATCGTCAGTGTGCGTTCAGCGACCTCCTCCTGGATACAAAGAATACGTAGGGCAGAGCAGCGTTGACCGGCACTATCGAAGGCTGAAATGATAACGTCATTGACAACTTGCTCCGTCAGTGCGGATGAATCAACAATCATGGCATTTAAGCCGCCGGTTTCGGCAATCAGTGGAATAGGTTGTTGCTGAGCATTGAGTCGGCCGGCAAGATTATGCTGGATCAGTTTGGCCACCTGGGTTGAACCGGTAAACATCACACCGTCCGTCCGCTTGTCACTGATCAGTTTGCTACCCACTTGCTCGCCGCTACCGGGCAGCAGCTGGAGAACATCGCGGGGGATGCCCGCCTGGTGCAGTAACTCAACCGCTAGCATGGCAATAATCGGTGTTTGCTCTGCCGGTTTGGCCAATACGCTATTACCGCTCGCTAAAGCGGCAGCGATTTGGCCGCTAAAAATCGCCAGTGGGAAATTCCACGGACTAATGCAAACCACCACACCCAGTGGCGAATAGCTTTCATTATTGAAATTTTCACTGATCTGTGCTGCGTAGTAACGCAAAAAATCGATCGCTTCGCGCACTTCAGCAATGGCATTACTAAAGGTTTTGCCAGCTTCACGGATCAATACGTCAATTAAACGGGAGAATTGCTGCTCCATCAGGCTAGCCGCTTGTTGCAAAATGGCCGCTCGTTCTATGACGGGGGTCGTCGCCCAGCGAGTAGCTGCGTCGGTAGCAATTTCTAACGCATGCTCGACGTCGGTTAAGCTTGCTTCATGGACATAGCCGACGATATCGTCAAAATTAGCCGGATTAGTGATCGGCTGTCGGGCTGAAATTTCAGCTGGCGAGGGCGGTTCTTCGGCCAGTAAAGGTTTAACCTGATAACAGAGAGGGGTGGTCAGTAGGGTCTGCGCCAGTGCCGCCAGGTGATGTTCGTTAGTCAAATCAATACCAATAGCATTGAGGCGTTTGCTGCCATATAACGCACGGGGCAGTGGGATTTGTGGATGTGGCAAACCCAGTTGGCCTGCCGTTTCAGCCACCGCCAGTACTTGTTGCACTGGATCGGCCACCAGTTTATCTAATGGAATATTAGGATCGGCAATCTGATTAACGAATGACGTATTTGCGCCATTTTCCAGTAAGCGGCGCACCAGGTAAGCCAACAAGGTTTGATGACTACCGACTGGCGCATAAATACGGCAGGGACGATTAAGTTTACCTTCGGCGATGGCGCCGACAACTTGTTGATATAGCCCTTCGCCCATGCCATGTAAACATTGAAATTCATATTGGCCAGGATAATAATTTTCACCAGCCATATAATAAATCGTGGCTAAGGTATGGGCGTTATGGGTGGCAAATTGGGGGTAAATCAAATTGGGCACCGACAGCAATTTACGCGCACAAGCCAGATAACTGACATCAGTATAAATTTTTCTGCTATAGACCGGGTAACCTTCAAGACCATCTATTTGCGCGCGTTTAATTTCACTATCCCAATAAGCGCCTTTTACCAGTCGGATCATCAAACGGTGCTGACTGCGTTGCGCTAAATCGATAATTTCATCGATAACATAGGGGCAGCGTTTTTGATATGCCTGAATGACAAAGCCAATTCCATCCCAGCCGGCTAGTTGCGGTTCGAAGCACAGCTTTTCTAACAGATCGAGGGAAATCTCCAATCTATCAGCTTCTTCAGCATCAATATTAATGCCAATATCGTAATGACGTGCTTGTAAGGTTAATGTTAGCAGACGAGGGTAAAGCTCAGACATCACCCGCTCATATTGAGCCCGGCAATATCTTGCATGGAGGGCAGACAGTTTAATGGAAATTCCGGCACTGGCATAAATGCTTTTGCCGTGGGAAGCTTTACCAATGGCATCAATCGCTTGTTGGTAAGCAGCCATGTAGCTTTTGGCATCTTCTTCGGTTAAGGCCGCTTCACCTAACATATCATACGAGTAGCTAAAACCTTTATTTTCCATTTTATGCGCATTACTTAATGCTTTTGTGATGGTTTCACCAGTGACAAATTGCTCACCCATTAGCCGCATTGCCATATTCACAGCTTGACGAATAATGGGTTCACCACTTTTACTAATGATCCGGTTAAGAGCACTGGTAAGTTTAGTTTCATGATGGCTGGCAACTAATTTGCCGGTAATTAGCAAACCCCAGGTGGCGGCATTAACAAATAATGATGAACTCTGTCCAATATGTGACTGCCAGTCACCACCACTAATTTTGTTGCGGATCAATATGTCACGGGTAGCGTTATCGGGGATGCGCAGCAGTGCTTCAGCCAGGCACATAAGCGCAATCCCTTCTTGCGACGAGAGAGAAAATTGTTGTAATAGACTCTGGACTAAACCAGAACGGCCAACACCATTTTTTTGCTGGCGGAGATTTTTTGCTAGCTGATAGGCTAGTTGATAAGCCGCTTGTGTCTCAGTTTCTGGTAGCTGTGCCTGTTGCAGTAATGGAGGTAATAGCTGTGTTTCAGGTAATCGATAGGCAGCAGTGATTGCTGAGCGTTTTGCGGATTGAGGTAAAATATGCTGTGCAAAATTTAAAAAGGAGGGCTTTCCTCTTTTAGGGCATATTGCGATGTCACTAGATGAATTTTCTTTTTCATTAACTTTGGTAGCCGGGAATTGAACCATAGTTTCCTCATTATCAAAGTGTCTAAGATAATTAAATATTGCCTGTCCTGTTAACTAATCGATCTAAGCTCCAGGCGTTGTAAAGTTGTTTCAATACCTTATCTGGTTACTTTATCAACAGAAAGAATGACTGCAGTTATGCGGCGATTCATTCTTATTCTTTTGCTGATTGTTAGAAGTCGGTAATTTAACAATATCCTTTATGTTTTAATTTGGTGCAATATTGTTAACTAATGAAAGTGTGAGAAATGTGAAATAAATCTATTTTTGTATTAATTAAAATAGATTTTATTATAAGTATTGTTATATCTTGCTGAAACATAAATAAATAAAAAAATATTAAATTAATTAATGTTATAATTATTTAACTAAATATATCACCAAACAAATTAACATTTGTGGCTAGTTTTCTGATTATTGGCCCAATAGCTGTTAATTTTTTGTTATTTTATGGTTTATTTATTGAGTTGATTATATTTTCATCAAAATAAAATTTCAGGAAGAATAGGAAAATAAAAAGTCAGTTTATGCGTTAAAAATAGGTCTAATTTTCGTTAATTCAAAATTATAACTTACATGCCTGCATACTAACAAAACTAAAAAAGAGAAAAACGATGGAGAGGGACAGATGACATTAAGCTACCCAATGATAATTATGTTTGTGATTTATATTTTTGTGATGTTGTTAATCGGTTTTTGGGCCTATCGCTCAACAACCAGTTTTGATGATTACATTTTAGGCGGACGTCGTTTAGGTGGGGTAGTAACGGCGCTTTCTGCTGGTGCATCAGATATGAGTGGTTGGTTATTAATGGGATTACCGGGCGCTATTTTTCTAAGCGGAATAGCGGAAAGCTGGATTGCGATCGGATTATCTTTAGGCGCTTATTTAAATTGGCGATTAGTCGCTGGGCGATTACGCGTGCAAACCGAAAATAATCATAATTCGCTGACATTACCTGACTATTTTACCAGCCGCTTTGAAGATAAAAGTAAAATGTTGCGTATCGTTTCGGCCTCGGTGATCATGGTTTTTTTTACTATCTATTGTGCTTCCGGTGTGGTTGCCGGCGGATTACTGTTTGAAAATACTTTTGGCATAAGCTATCAGCAAGCGATGTGGTTAGGTGCATTAGCCACCATTATTTATACTTTTTTGGGCGGTTTTCTAGCCGTTAGCTGGACGGATACGGTACAAGCCACTTTGATGATTTTTGCCTTATTATTAACACCAATCATGGTGATTTTTGCTGTCGGTGGCTTGGACAGCGCGGTAACATTCATTAACAATAAAGATCCCGCATATCTTGATATGTTTAAAGGATTAAATTTTGTTGCCATTATCTCTTTATTGGGATGGGGCTTGGGCTACTTTGGCCAACCGCATATATTAGCACGTTTTATGGCAGCTGAATCAGCTCAAACCATTAACCGGGCACGGCGTATTAGTATGACCTGGATGGTACTCTGCTTAGCAGGCACGATTGCGGTTGGTTTTTTTGCCATTGCTTATTTTGATCTGCATCCCGCCGTTGCCGGTGCGGTTATGGCTAATCCTGAGCGGGTATTTATGGAATTAGCCATTATTTTATTTAATCCTTGGCTGGCCGGGATATTGTTATCAGCCATTTTGGCTGCTGTGATGAGTACCTTAAGTTGTCAATTATTGGTTTGTGCCAGTGCGTTGACTGAAGATCTCTATAAACCGTTTATCAGACCTAAAGCTCGCCAGCGAGAGTTAGTTTGGGTTGGTCGTGCCATGGTGTTAGTGGTGGCGGCAATGGCTATTTTTATTGCTCGTGATCCCAATAATAAAGTATTGGTTTTGGTTAGCAACGCCTGGGCGGGCTTTGGCGCGGCCTTTGGTCCAGTGATCTTGATTTCTGTCTTGTGGCAACGTATGAATTGCTATGGTGCTTTAGCCGGTATGCTGGTCGGTTCCTTAACGGTATTGATATGGATGCAATATAAGTGGTTTGGTTTGTATGAAATTATTCCCGGTTTTATTTTTGCCTCAATCGCCATTGTTGTCGTTAGCCTGTTAACTACCGCACCTAGCCAGAGCACCGTGAAACGCTTTATTAAAGCGGAAGCTGAGTATAAAGCCAGTCAATAAGTCGCAACTAATAGACGCGCTAAATTTATCGCTTTGCTAACTAATGCATCGACGTTGTTATATAACCCGATCAATAGTAATGATTTCATGGCTTGATGCTATTTTTAGCCACTAACTATTTTATCGGTAACTTGAAAATGGTGGTTTTAGGCAAACCACCATGGTTAGATTAATTAGCAAGAAGTTTTACGTTTTTTAGCGATTTGATAACCAATTAATAACATCGCAAACCAAATGGGTACCGCCAATAGTGCCTGGCGAGTATCTTTTTCTAAAGTTAGCAATATTAAAACAAACACAAAAAATAGTAGGCAAACCCAAGACATAACAATGCCAGCTGGCATTTTATAAATCGAAGTTTGATGGCGATGCGGTTGTTTTTTGCGATAAGCCAGATAAGCACACAGGATCATACTCCAGATAAACATAAAAAGGATCGCAGCTACGGTGGTGATCAGGACAAAAACCCGCATAACATCGGGAATAAAATAGATCAATACCACTGCCATACTAAGGCAGCAGCAGGTAAAAAATAATCCCTTAACTGGCACTGCTTTATTGGATAATTGACTAAATTGGCTGGGGGCATTGGCTTCCTTGGCTAGCCCAAATAACATCCGGCTGGTGGAAAAGACGCCACTATTGGTAGAGGAAGCGGCTGAAGTCAGCACCACAAAGTTGACAATACTGGCCGCAGCCGGTACACCAATTAAGACAAACAATTCGACGAATGGGCTCTTATCGGCAGCAATCTCACGCCAAGGGGTGACTGACATAATAACCACTAAAGAAAGGAAATAAAAGGCGATAAATCTAAACGGAATGGCACTGATCGCTTTTGGTAACACGCGATTTGGATCGCGCGTTTCGGCAGCGGTGGCGCCAACGATTTCAATCCCAACGAAAGAGAAGATGGCTAATTGGAAACCGGCAAAAAAACCGTTAATGCCCATGGGAAAGATGCCATCATTCCACAGGTGACTGAAGGATGCAATATGACCGGTAGGCGTTTTGAAGCCGATAATCACTAATATTACGCCAATCAAAATAAGAAAGACAATGGCAATGATTTTGATAATCGCAAACTAAAATTCTGTTTCACCAAATAAGGAAACCGAGACCAGATTAAGGGTTAATAACAAGAGTATGCAAAGTAATGAAGTCAGCCAGGGCGGAAAATCAGGTGCCCAGTAACCAATATAGGCAGTAATAGCAACAATTTCTGCGATTGCGGTGATCACCCAACAAAACCAATAAGTCCAGCCAACGAAAAAGCCGGCCCATGGGCCTAATAGTTCAGCACAAAAATCACTAAAGGATTTATAATTTAAATTAGAAAGGAGTAGTTCCCCCATGGCCCTCATTACGAAAAATAAAACAAAGCCGATAATTAGATAAATAATAATAAGGGACGGGCCAGCTAAAGAGATAGCTTTGCCTGAGCCCATAAATAATCCTGTGCCTATGGCACCACCTATAGCAATCAGTTAAATATGGCGATTTTGTAAACCTCGTTTGAGTTGTCCTTGATCTATGTTTGTTGCCGATGATAATGGTTTGTCGTTCATAGATTGTCCAATGTTGTTTTATTTTATTCAGCAAGGGTTAGCGGGTTATTATTTTTAAAATATCATTATTTAACTTATGGTGACACAATTATAGCAGGGTGGAAGATGATATTGATTTAATTAGCTAGGCCTCTAATAATTAATTGCCAATTTTTTATATTCTTTAATAAATAAAATTTGTATAAATAACTTTATTTAAATGATAAGCAAAATAACGGTTTTTTATCAGCTAATTCCAGCCATTGAAATTTTCAGCTGATTTTTTTTATTAACTATCAAGATGATATAATTATTTTTATTTTGTTGTTAATTATCTTTTAACAACAGATGTTTAGCAATTGTTATACCGCTCATTTATTCTGTTTACCACTGTTTTTAACTAACTAGGACAATTTAATTTTATCGATATCATACGGCTTTCATTATTCGTTATACCCTGATATATATAACGATAAAAATAATGAAAAAGGTATCAATGATGAAAAAATATATTGCCAAAATAGTGACAGCGGTTGCACTTTTTTTGTTGGTCATTGGCCAAAATTGGGCGGCGGAGAATAAAGTGACCGTTTTTGCTGCCGCATCGTTAACCAATGCCTTAAATGATATCGTAACGCAATATCAAAAGGTTCATAATACTAAAATTATTGCCGCTTATGCTTCCTCTTCAACGTTAGCCAGACAAATTGAACAGGGTGCTCCGGCCGATATTTTTATCTCTGCTGACCAACAATGGATGGATTATGTGCAACAGAAACAACTTATGGTTAATGCCAGTCGCCATACTTTGTTAGGTAATAATTTAGTTCTTATTGCGCCAATAAATTCAACACTAAAACCAATCACAATTAGCCAAAAAACTGATTGGCGCACACTTGCCAATGGTGAACGAATTGCTGTCGGTGATCCTGATCATGTCCCGGTTGGTATCTATGCTAAACAGGCACTAGTTGCTTTAGGCGCCTGGAAAACCGTTGATACGATGTTAGCCAGAACCAATAATGTTCGCAGTGGTATGGCATTAGTTGAGTTGAATGAAGCACCTTTAGGCATAGTGTATGGCTCTGATGTGGGGGTGAGTAAAAAGGTTAAAGTAGTTGGCATATTTCCAGAGAACAGTTATAACGCTATCAAATACCCGATGGCGATTGTCAAAAATCATCAGACTAATCAGGTTAACGATTTTTTTGCCTATTTAAAAACGCCGGCCGCAGCGGCAATATTTAAACATTATAGTTTTAGGCCATTATAGGAAATTAATTTTTGCAGATGCTAAGTGAATATGAGTGGCAAGCTATTATTTTAAGCTTAAAAGTATCGAGTGTTGCGGTATTGGTGAGTCTGCCTTTAGGAATATTAATGGCCTGGATCTTGGTGCGTTGTCATTTTTCGGGCAAAACATTATTCGATAGTCTGATCCATTTACCTTTAGTATTACCACCAGTAGTGGTAGGTTATCTCCTTTTACTGTCATTTGGTCGCCATGGGGCAATAGGTGAATGGCTATACGATTGGTTTGGATTTAGTTTTACTTTTAGTTGGCGAGGTGCCGCTTTAGCTTCTGCCATCATCGCTTTTCCATTGTTGGTTAGAGCAATAAGATTAGCATTGGAAGGCGTTGATAGACGCCTTGAGCAGGCCGCCCGAACCTTAGGCGCTAATCCATTACGGGTTTTTTTTACCATCACCTTACCGCTTATCTTACCGGGAATTATTGTCGGTATGGTTTTGGCTTTTGCTCGTTCATTAGGTGAATTTGGTGCCACGATTACCTTTGTTTCTAATATTCCAGGTGAAACCAGAACCATTCCATTAGCCATGTATACTCTAATTGAAACACCAGGCGCAGAAATAGCCGCGGCTCGTTTATGTATTATTGCTATCATCTTAGCCTTGCTGTCGTTACTCTTTTCTGAATGGTTAACTCGTTGTGGCAGAAAACGCTTGGGGGCAATGTGTTAGCTTTGCGTCTGCAACAGCAGCTAGGGGATTTATCGCTCTCTGTTGATACCGCACTTTCGACTCAAGGGATCACTGCTATTTTTGGCGTTTCCGGTGTTGGTAAAACCTCCCTGATAAACTTGATAGGTGGGCTTACCAAACCTGATAAAGGACAGATTATTTTTAATGATCGGGTTTTAGTCGATACGGATAAAGGTCTGTTTGTACCACCAGAAAGGCGTAAAATGGGTTATGTTTTTCAAGATGCGCGCCTGTGTCCACATTATAGCGTCAAAGGTAATTTGCAATATGGCATGTCTGGCGCAATGAAATCACACTTTGATGATATTGTTCAATTGCTCGGTATTGAAACATTATTGCCGCGCTTGCCAGCTATGTTGTCAGGTGGCGAAAAACAACGAGTGGCTATTGACCGTGCATTATTAACCGCGCCTGAATTATTATTAATGGATGAGCCATTAGCTTCGTTAGATTTACCACGCAAAAGAGAGTTACTTCCCTATTTGGAAAAGTTATCGCAAGATATCCAAATCCCTATTCTCTATGTCAGTCATAATCTGGATGAAATAGTCCGGTTGGCTGATAATGTAATTGTTATGTCAGCAGGTAAAATTGAAGCAGTCGCGCCATTAGCTGATATTTGGTCAAGCAGTGTTTTCCGTCCCTGGTTACAAGCTGATGCATTAAGTAGTATCTTAAATGTTAAGGTGATCGAGCATCATAGCCTTTATACCATGACATCGGTTGCTATATCGGATCAACGATTGTGGCTTCCCCAGTTGCAATTTCAATTAGGTCAATCGGTTCGGATCCGTATTGATGCCGCAGACGTTTCTTTAACCTTACATAAGCCAACGCAAACGACGATTCGTAATATATTAAGGGGCAAAGTAATGGAGTGCATTGATGACATCGAGCAAGTAGATGTTAAGTTAGCAATAGATAGCCACTTTATCTGGGCCAGGATCACGCGTTGGGCAAGAGATGAGCTAGAAATAAAGCCGGGTAAATGGGTTTATGCCCAAATCAAGAGTCTATCGCTAACTCGGCGGCTTTAATTCTAATGATGATGCAATATTTGCGAACAAAGATTGTTAGCCAGTTGTGCAAATAGCTTTACAGCCTTTATAACACATATTTTTCGATCACTTGAGCGATCCCTGGCGCGCTATTTTGATCGGTAATTATATCAGCATGTTTTTTCACCTCATCACAGCTATTACCCATTGCAACGCCGAGACCTGCGGCAGTTAGCATGCTGACATCATTGAAATTATCACCAAAAGCTATCACATCTTTCATCGCTAAACCCTGAGATTCGACCCAACGTTGTAAACGCAAACCTTTGCTATTGCCTTTTTTAGCAATATCAACTTGATCAAACCATGACCACTCGCAAGCAAGCTCCAGCTCTTGTTGAATAGTTTGGCTAAAAGTACGTAATTTTTCGATATCAGGCGTACAAGTGGCAAATTTCCAAATAGCCGTAACCTGTTGGATTGCTGTATTAAAATTGTCAATTTTATGGATATTGGGACGTTGATTTTCAGGTAAAGAATCTGCCCATTTCAATGTTCGTTCAATAGCATCATTATGTTGTTGATATAGCATGGCGTCATCAACATACATCAAGTGGTTGATATCGGTACCTTGTAAATAGACAACCACCTTAGTCGCTTCTGCTGCTGATAACGGATCCGATTCCAGCATTTTTTTAGCATGATAGTCATAGAGATAAGTACCATTGCAACAAATTGCCGGCGTATCCAAATTCAGTGCTTGATAAAATGGGTGAATAGCAACGTGATGGCGGCCGGTAGCAATGATAACGTTGATCCCTTGGCGACGAGCTTGGTTTATAGCTGCTAAAGATTGTGGCAAGATCTGTTTTTGTGGATCCAATAGGGTACCATCGAGATCTAAAGCGATGACGCGATATGACATAAATCAGCCTCATTAAATAGTGATATAGCATTTAATCTAGCTAGTAATTTTAAACAATGTAACTTAGTAAATTATTTATCTTACAGGTGCAAACCGATAAATTTTTCCAAATCTAATCATATCGAATAATAGTCGTTAACTAAACCAGAAAAAATAAATAATTACCCTAGTGGATAATAAACTAGCAACATAATTGAATATTAATAAGCAGCAAAATTTTTGGCTCGTTGAGTTAATAAATGGCCATTTTTTTTAATTTAATGTCAATGTTGTTAATTTTAAATCGATATTTATTGCCTTTTTTAACAATAAATGCTTCTATCTGAACAGCGTATTTTAATATTAGTATTTAAATTTATTATGCTGATGGTTGTTAATTTTAACTGATATTTTGGTTAGATGATAAATTAGATATTAATTTATTATATTTTATAAAAATGGATTATTTATGAATTAAAATTCTTCTTATTATTAAATATAACGTTAGAATAATTTAGCTAAGATTTTATGAAATTATATTTATATCCTATTTAATATATTATTTTATTTGTTATTTGATGGTCATAATTTTTCACATAAAGGCCAATATATTAATTTTTTATTTTATTTATATTTAAGTGAAATGTTTTTTTAAGCAAAAAATAGATTAATTAAATTGATATTCTAGTTTTATCGGCATAATAATTTAGCCTGCTGTAAGTAATGTTATATAAAAATAGTGTTAATTATTAAAAGTAGAAATTATTTAAGGGATGTATTAAATGAAAAGTAAATTACTATTAGCTCCGTTAGCACTCATGTGTGCTGCCAATATTGCAACTGCATCTGCAAAACCGGAACCACAGCATGGTTTTATTTTTGAACCTAAGAGCCGGGCAGTTTTATGTTGGATACATGAAAATAATAATTGTGGCGCTGTTGAATATGATCCTATGTCTATTGAAGGGCCGAAAGGTTTTCCGCAAGGCGGTGCTCGTGATGGTAAAATAGCCAGTGGTGATAATTCATCATTTTATAAACTCAACGAACAAAGTGTTGATCGCTGGAAAAAAGTACCGCTAACTTCAGGCAAAAACACCTTTCGTTGGTCGCTAACCCAGCCACACAGAACAGAAAAATGGGAGTTTTTTATTACTAAACAGGATTGGAATCCCAATGCACCATTAACCCGTGCCTCTTTTGATTTAAAACCGTTCTGTGAGCGTTTTGACGGTGGTGAGATGCCAGCTAAAGATCAGATTTATTTTGATTGTGATGTTCCACAACGCACTGGTTATCAAGTTATTTTAGGTGTTTGGTCAATTGCTGATACGGCAAATGCTTTTTATCAAGTTGTCGATGTGGATATGCAAGCTAAATAATATTAATAGCCATTTTTAGTGTGTGAAGTAACCAATATTATAATTTCAAATCAGATTTGCAAACTTTTGTATTATGCAATATTTACTATTATTAATTGCTAGCTATTTCTACTTAGCTAGCTTTTATCAAATAATTTAGTGTAATGTGAGTTTATTGGTATTTGATATTAATCATTGGTAATTTTCATTAGCAGGAATAAATTTTCACCCCTCATGTTGGATAATTTTTTGCCAAATATTGGCAACATGGTTCACTTGATAAAGCGCACAATTAAGCACATTATTTTGCGTTTTAACCATTGACAACTCATTTTGTAGATTAAAGCCAAGGTTCATTCCCATATCGATAATAGTGTGTACATCACGATCATTACCGACATGCCAAAAAGGGGTTAAATTTGATCTTTCATAAGCGCCTCTTAAGACAAAATTAGCGCTTTTCCCCCAGACTTTTAAACCATCCATTCGTTCTTGTGCATTTTCGCGCGCCCAGAAATGTAATTCGCGCAGAACATTATCAATTAGTGGTAAACTTTTTTTGGCAATCGTTGCTCGAGCTTCATTAGATTGGCATAACCACCATTTTATGGTTTCGCCATTAACTGTTCCACCGGCAGACATTGATGAAGAGAGATCGACAGCTTGATAAAAGGCAGCACCGGTTTCACCGGTTGTTGGATCAAAAAAAACCGCACCGATTGCTACAATGGCGGCGCAACTACCCATTCCCATGGTTTCTAAGTCTACCATTAAATTTTCGCGGGGTTTCATTACTATTCCTTAATTTTTTATTAACACTTAATGGTGTTAATCTGCTCATCCTGATATTTTCGGTTTATTATTTTAAAATTTTGCTCACGGCTTGCTGATGTTATTTATGACTTAATTATGCGAGACTGATAAAATCTATATAAAGCGCTTGGTCAAATAAACTCGGCTTATATGTTGCTTACAGTAAACAATAATGTGAAATTTATATTAAATATTTAATGGCTGTATTGATTGTATTGCGTTTTTGTTAAAATATTTTTATTAACAAAAAATATCTTATATATTTATATAATATTATTTTTTTACTTTTTAACAACAGATTTTTATAGGGTTTAATTTAATTGGTGATAATCTGAATACTAAATTTAGTTGAATAAGGCTATATTCAATGGCTCTCAACAGTTGTGAAATCATTATCGGTAAATATAAACTTTAGTCACACAGTGATAATTTATAAAAACCTGCAACATAGTGACATCAGTCAGCTGATGAATAAATTTTTTTATTAACCATTTGGCTATTTTTGTCATTATTTAGCAGCAAATCGGATATGATAACTGAGGCTATTTTGTCGAATCATTTCTGAGGAGTTAAGCAATGAAACAGGTGGTGTATGTTGCCAGTCCAGAAAGCAAGCAAATTCATGTTTGGTCAATGGATGAAAAGGGCAAACTGACATTATTGCAACAGTTGACATTACCAGGTGAAGTACAGCCGATGCAGATTAGTCGTGATGGTCGACACCTTTATGTTGGTATCCGTCCTGATTTTGCGATTATTACTTATCTTATTTCAGCTGAAGGAAAACTCAGCCAACAGGCCATTACCGCTATTCCCGCCACGCCAACCCATATTGAAATTGATAATCAGGGTCGTTGGTTATTTATTCCCTCTTACCATCAGGGTAATTTAATGGTGTTACCGGTTGATCAACAGGGGATCGCTCAATCACCAATTCAAGTTATTGGCAATTTAAAACATCCCCATGCATCGGGAGTAAGTTTTGATAATTCACACTTGTTTGTCCCTTGTTTAGGGGAAGATCAGATCCGCGTTTATACCATTAATGACAATGGACATTTAACCGAACAGGTTGCCTATCGGATCACAACTAACGAAGGCGCAGGGCCCCGCCATTTGGCATTTTCGCCCAACCACAACGCTTTTTATTGTTTAAATGAGTTAGATGCCACCATTAATGTTTATTCTGCATTTGAACCTTATCAGCAAAAGCAAAATTGTGACATTTTAGCTGCCGGAGCAGCATGTAAACCTTGGGCTGCCGATATCCATATTACGCCAAATGGTCGACATCTTTATGCTAGTGAACGTTCTGCCAGTATAATACGCCACTTCGAGGTGACAGCAGAGGGGTTAGCATTAACGCCGATAGCAGCTTATGCAACCGAAACTCAACCACGTGGCTTCAATATTGATCAAAGCGGTCATTTTTTGCTGGCCGCAGGCCAAAAGTCGGATCATATTGCGGTTTATAAAATAGATGCGGTGACTGGCGTGCTACAAGCATTAGAACGGTATCCGGTTGGCAAAGGGCCGATGTGGATCACGACCCATATAATTGAAAACTAAATTATTTTTAATTTACAGCTTGATGACTATTTTTTTTATCGCTTGCGTTAACTTAGTCAGCTGTTCAGCGGTAATAATATAGGGTGGCATTAAATAAATTAATTTACCAAATGGCCGGATCCAGACTCCCTCAGCGACAAAATGACGTTGTAATTCAGGCACATTGACGGGGCTTTTCATTTCAACAACACCAATTGCGCCTAAAACCCGCACGTCAGCAACTTGTGGTTGATCTCGCAGTGGGTAGAGTTCAGCCATTAATTGAGTTTCAATGTTTTTCACCCATTTTTGCCATGGGCTATTCCTTAGTAATGTTATGCTCGCATCAGCGATCGCGCAGGCTAGTGGGTTGCCCATAAAAGTGGGCCCATGCATAAAACAGCCGGCTTTACCTAGGCTGATAATCTCTGCGATAGAACGGCTGGTCAGAGTGGCTGACAGAGTAACATAACCACCGGTTAGCGCTTTACCTAAACATAAAATATCCGGCGCAATGCCGCTGTGTTGACAAGCAAATAATTTGCCGGTACGGCCAAAACCGATGGCGATTTCATCGGCAATCAGCAAAATATTATAGCGATCGCATAATTCTCTCACTGCCGTCAAATAATTAGGGTGATAAATTCGCATACCGCCCGCTCCCTGAACGATCGGCTCAACGATGATGGCAGCAATTTTATCGGCCCGTTCGGTTAGTATTTTTTGTAATGGGATCAGAGAATCAGCATTCCATTGTTGATAAAAACCGCATTGAGGCGCTTGCACGAAAATATGTTCGGGTAGATAGCCGCGATAAAGACTATGCATCGAATTTTCCGGATCGCAAACTGACATAGCACCAAAGGTATCACCATGATATCCTTGTTGTAAGGCAATAAACTGGTGGCGCGCTTCGCCTCGTGCCTGCCAATATTGTAATGCCATTTTTAATGCCACCTCGACCGCAACTGAGCCGGAATCAGCCAGAAAAATACACTCTAATTTATCATCAGTTATATCGATTAATTGTCGGCACAAAGCAGTCGCTGCTGGATGTGTGATGCCGCCAAACATTACATGGGACATTTTCGTTAATTGCTCTGTAGCGGCTTGATTGAGTACGGGATGGTTATAGCCGTGAATTGCTGCCCACCAGGAAGCCATACCATCAATCAATTTTCTGCCATCAGCTAATTCAAGTTCGACACCTGAAGCGCGCACGACAGGATAGGCTGGTATTGGTTTGGTCATTGAAGTGTATGGGTGCCAAATATGTTTCGCATCAAAATTAAGATCGTCGATTTTCATTATCCATAGTCAACTAATTATATTTATTTTAGTTGACATGATAACGCAGTTATTTAAACTGGCAATACTTTTTGTTTCATAAGAGAGAATGGTGAAGATGGAAAAACCATGGACACTTAGCCAGGCACAAGCACTATTTGATTTACCTTTTTTTGCATTACTTTTTCAAGCTCAGCAAGTTCATCGTCAACATTTTGATCCGCAACAGATCCAGATTAGTACTTTACTCTCCATTAAAACCGGCGCCTGCCCGGAAGATTGCAAATATTGCCCACAAAGTGCTCGCTATAAAACCGGATTAAAAGCCGAGCGACTATTAGAAGTCCAGCAAGTGATCGAATCGGCTAAACAAGCCAAAAAAGCCGGTTCAACCCGTTTTTGTATGGGCGCTGCCTGGCGCAATCCCCATGAACGCGATATGCCTTATCTCGAAACCATGGTGAAAGAAGTCAAAGCGTTAGGCCTAGAAACCTGCATGACACTGGGTAAATTAAATGATCAGCAAGCACACCGGTTAGCGGAGGCTGGACTTGATTATTACAATCACAATTTAGACACCTCACCTGAATTTTATGGCAGCATCATTACCACTCGAACCTATCAAGAAAGGCTGGATACGATTGATGTAGTTCGTCAGGCAGGCATGAAGGTATGCTCTGGTGGAATTGTTGGTTTAGGTGAAAAGGTGACTGATCGGGCGGCGCTATTGGTTCAATTAGCTAATTTACCACAGGCTCCTGAAAGTGTGCCGATTAATATGCTAATAAAAATAAAAGGCACGCCCCTTGAAGATAATGAAGATGTCGATCCTTTTGACTTTATTCGCACCATCGCTGTTGCCCGTATTATGATGCCAACCTCTTTTGTCCGGCTTTCTGCTGGCCGTGAACAGATGAATGAACAGATGCAAGCACTCTGTTTTATGGCCGGGGCTAACTCCCTTTTTTATGGCTGTAAGTTATTGACGGCCGCTAATCCCAAAGAAGATAAAGATCAGCAACTTTTTCGCAAGCTAAATATTAATCCTCAACCGATTGAAACCGCCTTGACTCACCACCAGCAAATTGAGCGGCTGGAAGAAGCGATGATGCAGGTGGATACGGAACAGTTTTATAACGCGGCACTATAATGAATTGGTCAACATTTTTAACTCGTCAACTTGATAGGCGCAAGCAGCAAGCATTGTGGCGGCAGCGGCAGCTAATTAAAAAAAATGATGCGTGTACGCTAATCTTTGATCAACAGCAGTATATCAATTTTTCAAGTAATGATTATCTGGGATTAAGTCATCATGCGGTAATTATTAAAGCCTGGCAAACAGGATTAAGCCAATATGGAGCAGGTAGTGGAAGCTCTGGTCATGTTATCGGTTTTAATTGCGCTCACGCCCAATTAGAGCAACAGCTTGCCGATTGGTTAGGTTACCCCCGTGCTTTGTTATTTATTTCCGGCTATGCGGCAAATCAAAGTGTAATAACGGCCTTAATGAACAAAAATGATCATATTGTGGCCGATAAACTCAGTCATGCATCCTTACTGGAAGCCGCGATGTTATCGCCAGCTAGATTACAACGTTTTGCCCATAATCAACCTGACGCCTTAAGGCATCTTTTGGCGACCAATCATAATGGTAAAACACTGGTTGCCACTGAAGGTATATTTAGTATGGATGGCGATAGTGCCCCTTTAGCTCAATTACATGCAGTGACGCGGCAAGCGCAGGCGTGGTTATTAGTGGACGATGCCCATGGTATTGGCGTAAGAGGCCATGAAGGCAGAGGTAGTTGTTATCTGCATAAGATAAAACCTGAACTGCTGGTGGTGACATTTGGTAAAGCTTTTGGTCTTAGTGGTGCGGCACTGCTTTGTGATGAAAACACCGCTGACTATTTTCTGCAATATGCTCGCCATTTGATTTATAGTACTTCAATGCCTCCGGCTCAAGCAGTGGCATTAACTGAGGCGGTTAGACAAATTCGTCAAGCAGATGAATTAAGAGCCAATTTACAGCGCAATATCGATTATTTTCGTCAATTAGCCAACCACTATCAATTGCCACTATTAAATTCCGCTAGCGCAATTCAGCCACTCATTGTTGGTAGTAATCAACGATGTTTACAGTTATCTCAATTTTTACGCCAGCAAGGATTTTGGGTGCAAGCTATTCGGCCGCCAACGGTACCAGCGGGTAGTGCAAGATTAAGGATCACCTTGATGGCAAATCATCAATTAGCCGATATTGCTCAGTTAATGGAAACATTAAATGACTTCTTTAACAACGACGCCGATGAATAAGCAAGCGATTGCTCATGCTTTTGGGCGGGCGGCCAAAAATTACGACAATATTGCCTTATTTCAACAACAAAGTGGCCAACATCTGTTTGATTGTTTATCTGCAATACCTGGTAAAAAAGTGCTGGATGCTGGCTGTGGTACCGGCTATTTCAGTGCGCAGTGGCAGTTAGCCGGAAAATGGGTTATAGCCCTCGATCTGTCTGCATCAATGTTAGCCATTGCTCAACAAAAGCAAGCAGCTATGAGCTATATCCAGGCCGATATGGAGAGGTTACCACTGGCCGATGAAAGTGTTGATCTCTGTTTTAGTCATCTTGCTATTCAGTGGTGTAGTAATTTATCTACCCCATTAAGTGAGTTATATCGTGTTACTAAAAAGGGTGGGGTCGTTGCTTTTTCTACTTTAGTCGATGGCTCATTACAAGAGCTACAACAGTGTTGGCAAAAAGTTGATAATAACCGGCACATTAATTCTTTTATGACTTTTGAACAAATTAAGCAAGCTTGTCGTGATTGGCCGCATAGTTTAGAACAGCGTTGCTGGCATTTAACTTACCCTTCATTTGCTTGTTTACTTCAATCTATAAAGGGTATTGGCGCGACTTATCTAACGGATGGGCGTCAGCAGCAGGGTCTAATGACAAAAAACCAGTTAGCTAAACTGGTTGATCATTATCCTCATATTAATCAGCAATTTCCCTTAACTTATCAACTGGTTTATGGAATGTTATATCGTGAATAGATGTTTTTTTGTCACTGGAACTGACACAGATGTGGGTAAGACTGTCGTCAGCTGTGCGCTGCTACACGCAGCTGCCGATCAGGGTTATCAAACAGCGGGCTATAAACCGGTAGCCTCAGGCAGTGAACAGTTAACCATTGGCTTAAGAAATTCAGATGCTCAGTTATTAAGAAAAAATAGTAGCGTGAAACTGAATTACCATGATGTTAATCCGATCGTTTTTGCTCAAGCAACGTCACCCCATATTGCTAGTCAACTAACAGGGGAGCTTATCGATTGGCAGATAATGCATACAGGATTAAATAAATTAACACAATCTGCTAACTGGATTATTATCGAAGGTGCTGGTGGATGGTATACACCGCTTTGTGCTGAGCACACTTTGGCTGATTGGGTTATACAACAGCAATTGCCAGTGATATTAACAGTTGGCATTAAATTGGGTTGTATTAACCATGCAATATTAACCGCACAGGCCATTGAGCAAAGTGGCTTATTATTGGCAGGCTGGGTGGCTAATGAAATTGTTTTTCCGGGTCAATATCAGCAGGATTATTTGTTAACATTACAGCAACGGCTGTCAGCACCATGTTTAGGCGTTATTCCGCATTTGCCGAATTGGCAATCTCATTCGATTGGCAAATTTGTCAATTTAGATAACCTACTGTAATAGGAGTAATTTTGGGGCTAAAGCGTTATGCCGCTTTAGCCATATTTTGCTTGAATTAGCTTAATTGCAACAAATGAAATGCTATTTTTCTTTTTTTTGCTTATAAAAAAATTTTTTTTTGTGATTATTTTTTTGGCAAAAATTTTTGCCAATGCTCAAGTGAAAATCTTACAACTATTGATGCTGAAAAGAATTTTTTGAATTATCCACTATTCCTGTGGATAACCTTGTGTATTAGATCTAGAAAAGTTACGCTAACCGAGATGGGATGAGGCTTGGCGGGCAGTTGATGCCATTCTCGGCTCTGAAGTAAAATTTTATAAATATTAACATGTTATATAAAATCAAGTCTGAAATGATATATAATAAAGTTTTACATTGGCTGATTAGCATAAAATATAATTCAAGGTAAAAAAAGCTTGGGGATAACTAAGTTATTAAAATAATAAATATATGTAAATAATTGGTTGTGGATGAAACTGGGTTTTTATTTCTGCTGTCATTGAAACTGTTTTTTTATCCAGTATGATAAAGAAATATTTTTAGTAGAGAGGGTTAGATGAGTAAAGTCTTCAAATTGCATGCTGAATTTCAACCTGCCGGTGATCAGCCTGCAGCGATAAAGAAATTAATCGAAGGTCTTAATGATGGATTGGCTCATCAAACCTTACTTGGTGTCACCGGATCGGGTAAAACATTCACTATCGCTAATGTTATTGAGCAGGTTAACCGCCCGGTAATGGTAATGGCTCACAATAAGACGTTGGCTGCACAATTATATAGTGAGATGAAAGCTTTTTTCCCTGACAATGCGGTGGAATATTTTGTTTCTTATTATGATTATTATCAACCAGAAGCATATGTTCCAAGCTCCGATACCTTTATTGAAAAAGATGTTTCTATTAACGAACATATTGAACAGATGCGACTCTCTGCCACTAAAGCACTGCTTGAAAGACGTGATGTTATTGTTGTTGCTTCGGTATCAGCGATTTATGGTTTAGGTGATCCTGATAGCTATCTAAAAATGATGCTTCATTTAACCAAAGGTATGATTATTGATCAGCGAGCTATCTTACGCCGCCTGGCTGATTTGCAATATAGCCGCAATGATCAAGCATTTCAGCGAGGAACATTTAGAGTTAGGGGGGAAGTGATTGATATTTTTCCTGCCGAATCAGATCAATATGCGTTACGAGTTGAATTATTTGATGAGGAAGTAGAACGGCTAGCGCTTTTTGATCCCTTAACCGGACAGATCCAACATAATGTACCGCGATTTACCATTTATCCTAAAACCCACTATGTAACTCCACGTGAGCGTATCCTTGAAGCCATGGAGCAGATTAAAACTGAATTGGCACAAAGACGTAAATTACTACTGGAAAATAGTAAACTTGTTGAAGAGCAGCGGTTAACACAGCGTACCCAGTTTGATTTAGAGATGATGAATGAATTGGGTTATTGTTCTGGTATTGAAAATTATTCACGTTATCTTTCTGGCCGTGCAACCGGTGAACCACCACCAACGTTGTTTGACTATTTACCCGCAGATGGTTTATTAGTTATTGATGAATCGCATGTCACCATCCCACAGATTGGCGGTATGTATCGTGGTGATCGCTCGCGTAAAGAGACATTGGTAGAATATGGTTTTCGCTTACCTTCGGCGTTGGATAATCGCCCGTTACGTTTTGAGGAATTTGAAGCACTTTCCCCACAAACAATTTATATTTCTGCCACGCCAGGTAAGTATGAATTGGAAAAATCGGCAAATGAAATTATTGAGCAAGTTGTGCGGCCAACTGGCTTACTCGATCCCGAAATTGAAGTTCGTCCGGTAGCCACTCAGGTTGATGATCTGTTATCTGAAATCAATTTGCGTACAGCGGTAAATGAACGAGTGCTAGTAACAACGTTAACCAAAAGAATGGCAGAAGATTTGACCGATTATCTGCAAGAACATGACATAAAGGTTCGTTATTTGCATTCAGATATTGATACCGTTGAACGGGTCGAAATTATTCGTGATTTGCGATTAGGCGTATTTGATGTTTTAGTGGGCATTAACTTGTTGCGTGAAGGGTTGGACATGCCAGAGGTATCATTAGTTGCTATCTTAGACGCAGATAAAGAAGGATTTTTACGTTCAGAGCGTTCATTAATTCAAACGATTGGGCGTGCAGCGCGTAACCTGAAAGGTAAAGCTATTTTATATGGCGATAAAGTTACTGATTCAATGGCAAAAGCGATTAAAGAAACGGAACGTCGTCGCGAAAAGCAAATCACCTTTAATCAACAGCATGGTATTGTGCCTAAAGGTTTAAATAAAAAAGTTGGCGATATTTTACAAGTCGGTGTACCAGTATCGGCAAAAGGTAAACATAAACAACCGCAAGTATCA
The DNA here is from genome assembly GCF_964020125.1 of Arsenophonus endosymbiont of Crataerina pallida. Lineage (NCBI taxonomy): Bacteria > Pseudomonadati > Pseudomonadota > Gammaproteobacteria > Enterobacterales > Morganellaceae > Arsenophonus > Arsenophonus endosymbiont of Crataerina pallida. The sequence goes on from NZ_OZ026540.1 coordinate 3,586,457, forward strand.
CCGATTATCGAAGATTATCAGAAACTTTCGACCAAAGAATTGGAGCTTAAAATTCAGGCGTTAGAAGCGCAAATGTATCGTTATGCACAAGATCTTGAATTTGAACAAGCAGCCAGTTTACGCGATCAAATTCAATTGCTACGTGAACAGTTTATTGCTAATTCTTAAAGCATTAGACAATTTTTATCCGCAGTGCGGTGCAGCCACGCCCTCTAAGGCGGGGTGGGTGCCAAGTAAGCCGTTAGCTGGCATTCGGGTAAGGAGATAAGTTAAAAGGTTTAAGTTGATGAATTTTGTGTGCCATGTCTTCAATAGCCTGGCGCAATAAATCTCGATCATGACGGTAACAGACATTTTGGTCAGCCAGTTTTCTTTGGAGCACGATTCGATCTGGTAGGCTTGATGTATCGGTTACTGGACCAGCGATAACCGCATCAATTTTCTGTTGGCCAATGTGTTTTTCAATCATTGCAATTTTTTCGGTTAGTTGCATATTGGCAGCGGGTTGGTTTAGTTCTTTACCAAGATTACCAATATAGATGATTGCTGCCCGGCATGCTTGTAATGCTTGCGTTAGGTCATTCATTAGAAATAAAGGCATCAGGCTGGTTAAAAAGCTACCTGGGCCAATGATGATCAAATCAGCATTATGGATAGCATCGAGAGCCTCTGGCGTGCAACTTACCTGAGGAGATAACATTAATTTTTGTGGTAGTGAGGTGAGTTGATCAACATTAACTTCGCCATAGATTTCATTGCCCATCAAATCGATTGCCAGTAAATCAGCTGGTTGCTCAGACATAGGAATAAGATGCGCCTTAACTTTTAATAGACTACGGATTAAGTTGATCGCATCTAACGGCCTAACACTGAGATGATCAAGCGATTTTAGCATTAAGTTACCCAGATTATGGCCACCAAGTTCACCGTTACCGGCAAAACGATATTCAAACATAGTTGATGCAATCGACGGTTCCGTAATTAATTGGTTTAAACAGTTGCGCGTATCTCCCCAGGCAATACCACCTTCAGAACGGCGAATTCGACCGGTAGAGCCACCATCATCGGTTGTAGTGACAATCCCTGTTAATTGAGAATTTAGAAAGGCAAGGGATGACATCACCCGACCCAAGCCATGACCACCACCCAGCGCGACAACTTGCCCTAGATTATTAAGAATACTGCGATTATGCATTACTTCCCCTATTTTATTATCTGCCTGATAGCGGTTTGACATAATTGATTATCAAATATCAAACCTTATTGAATTAACGTGATATTAAACAATAACTTTGTCATTCTTTTATATTACATTATTTTCCGCTAATTGATTAACTTGTTGAATTGCAACCTATAGATTTGAGTGCTTAATCGCTTTTTTAAATATTTAGCAATAAGATTTATAGCAATCATCACATTACGCTATTATTGTATGTGGTGTTATTAACTCCTAGCCTTTTTACCTAAGTTTGTGAACTTAACATTTAAATAGGGTATTAAGGCCGTGGCATTTATCAGCCACCAGGGTGCAAGGTAGAAATGCCTGCATCTCCCGTATTTGGAAAGGCGTTATTATGACTCAACTTATTGATACTTTTGCCCGTAAATTCTACTACTTAAGACTATCCATAACGGATGTATGTAATTTTCGCTGCACATATTGTTTACCTAATGGATATAAATCGAATGGTGATCAAGCCTTTTTATCGTTACAGGAAATTACTTTTCTGACTAAAGCTTTCGCTGAGCTTGGTACCGAAAAAATTTGCTTAACCGGCGGCGAACCCACCATGCGCCGTGATTTTATTGACATTATTGCTACCATCAAACAAAACCATGCGATCAAGAAAATTGCCCTAACTACTAATGGTTATCGGCTGGCCAAAAATGTTAGCCAGTGGAAAAATGCCGGTTTAACGGACATTAATGTCAGTGTTGATAGTCTTGATCCGCGACAGTTTTTAGCCATTACCGGGCAAGATAAATTTTTTCAAGTCATGGCCGGGATTGATGCTGCTTTAGAGGCAGGTTATGACAAAATAAAAGTCAATGTTGTGTTGATGAAAAACATCAATGACAGTAATTTAGCGAGTTTTATCAACTGGATCAAACTGCGGCCAATCCAACTACGATTTATTGAATTAATGGAAACTGGCGAGAGTGATAAAATATTTCGTCGTCACCATGTCTCAGGCGAAAAGATCCAGCGGCGGTTATTAGAGCAAAATTGGCAGCAAATACCACGCTGTCGTTCTGATGGACCGGCCCAGGTTTTTAAGCACCCTGATTACTATGGTGAAATTGGTTTAATCATGCCTTATGAGCAGAATTTTTGTCAAAGTTGTAATCGCTTACGGGTCTCTTCTATCGGTCATCTTCATCTCTGTCTGTTTGGCGAGCGCAGTATTATTTTACGCGATCTATTGGTTGATGCATCCCAATCTGAGGCATTAAAAGCACGTATTCGGGCAGAATTACAGTTAAAACGTGCAAGCCATTTTCTTCATCAAGGAGATAGTGGTATCACGTCAAATCTTTCAATTATTGGGGGATAAATGCGATTTTTAGCGATCTCAAGGAGCTTAAAATGTCTCAATTAACCCATATCAACTCAGCGGGGGAGGGCATATGGTGGATGTGGCTGCTAAAGCGGAAACCATACGTGAAGCGCGGGCTGAAGCATTTATAACAATGAAGGCTAAGACGCTTAATATGATTATCAATGGTAGTCATCATAAAGGTGATGTTTTTGCTACTGCGCGGATTGCTGGTATTCAGGCCGCCAAAAAGACGTGGGCTCTGATCCCGCTTTGCCATCCACTATTACTCAGTAAAGTGGAAGTTTTACTGGAAGCACAAACAAGCAATAATTGCATTCGAATTGAGTCATATTGTCGGTTATCCGGTAAAACTGGCGTTGAAATGGAAGCGTTGACCGCTGCATCAATTGCCGCATTAACCATTTATGACATGTGTAAAGCGGTGCAGAAAGATATGGTGATTAGTGCGGTTAGATTATTGGAAAAAACGGGTGGTAAATCCGGTGATTTTAAGGTAACACCATGATTAAAGTGCTTTTCTTTGCCCAAGTCCGTGAATTGACAAGCACTGATAGGTTAGAGTTAGAAAATCGTTATTCCACCGTGAAGAATTACGTGATGCATTAAGCCAACGTGGAGAGCGCTGGGCATTAGCACTAGATCACAAAAAACTGCTTTTTGCGGTCAATCATACCTTTGTACAATCAGATCATCCATTAACTGCTGGCGATGAAATCGCATTTTTTCCACAGGTAACGGGAGGATAAATGACAAATACACGATTGCTTATTCAACAAGCGAATTTTAATGTTGGTGAACAATATGAATGGTTAGCACAATGTTATGATGATGGTGCGGTGGTTATTTTCACTGGTAAAGTGCGTAATCACAACTTGGGTGATAGTATTAACACCCTCACTCTTGAACATTATCCAGTCATGACAGAGAAAGCGTTACAGGATATTGCCAATGAAGCGCGTGGTCGTTGGCAGTTGCAACGTATCTGTATTATTCATCGGATTGGTACTTTACAGCCGGGTGAGGAAATCGTGTTTGTGGGTGTTACTAGCGGTCATCGTAGTAGCGCTTTTTTAGCGGCAGAATTTATTATTGATTATATGAAAACAATAGCGCCATTTTGGAAAAAAGAGCATTTAGCGCAAGGACAAAACAGTCGTTGGGTTGAGGCCAGAGCGAGTGATCAAGCCGCATTTCAGCGTTGGTAACACAATTTTTATTGAATTTATTTCAATTTATTGAAATTTAGCTAAATAAAGTAAAAGTAATGTAAAACCTTCTCTTATTTGCGCATATCAAACCATGGTTTTAGCCAGAAATTATGATAGACTTAACTTAAGTTTACTGAGTTATTTAGTTTACTAAATAGCTTTATCTTTAACGCAAGTGATGAGGGTAATCATCATGGATCGATTTGAACATCAAAATGATTCGATCGTCCAGCGCGCTGGCGCAGGTATTCAAACCTATATGGCGCAAGTATACGGCTGGATGACGGTAGGTTTGTTATTAACTGCGTTTGTTGCTTGGTATGCGATTAATAATAGTAATATTATTATGTATCTGGTGACGCATAGTTGGGTATTGATAGGCCTCATTGTTGCTGAATTTGCATTAGTCATAGGATTATCATTTCTGTTGCCCAAATTGAGTGGCGCGCTGGCAACGGCCATGTTTATGCTCTACTCGGCGCTGACAGGCTTAACCATTTCTCTCGTATTAGTTGCCTACACTGGCGCTTCGGTTGCCAGCACCTTCTTTATCACTGCTGCTATGTTTGGGGCACTTAGTTTTTATGGTTATACAACCAAGCGTAGCTTAAGTGGTATGGGTAGTTTCTTATTTATGGCACTAATCGGGCTAATTATTGCTTCATTGGTCAATATTTGGCTGCAAAGTTCTGGCTTAACGTTGGTTATCACCTACGCCGGTGGATTAATTTTTGCAGGTTTGACGGCTTATGATACACAGAAACTGAAAGACATGGGCAGCCAAATTGATAGCCGTGATCAAGAAGGTATGCGTAAATACGCTATTCTTGGTGCATTGACACTCTATTTAGATTTTATTAACTTGTTCTTAATGATGTTACGTATTCTAGGCGATCGCCGTTAATTTAATCTGTTTGTTAAAAAAATCCTGCTGATAATGTTAGCGAGATTTTTTATTTTACCATTTAGGCAATTTTTCGGCGAAATAACCAATAAGCCAGGCTTGTGGTAAATAATGAAATAATCAGTAATGGCCACAAATTGTGCCATAGTACGGCCAAACCGGCATATTTTCTATAGGTGAGACGTAACCTGATAGCAATATTGACGGCATCATAAAGACAAACACACCAATAAACGCTTGTTGCTGAGTTGAGCATATAGCGGAGATCAATAAACCAAAACCCACTAATGACAAACCATAAATTGCCATCGTAGTATAAAAAATAAACAATGAACCGGAAAATGGAATTTTGTAACAGAAAATCCCGATAATCAGCACCAATGTTGCCTGAAAGGTAGCAATAAGTAATGCTGGCACTGCTTTACCGATAAAGATCTGCCAGGTAGTCAGGGGCGAAACCAGTAACTGATCCAGTGTGCCTTGTTCACGCTCACGGGCAATTGACAATGAAGTGACAACTAATACACCAATGGTAGTAATTAATGCTAGCAGGGATGGAATAATAAACCATTTGTAATCAAGATTAGGGTTATACCAATGACGAATGATTAATTCGCTATTATTATGCGCTATCTGCTGGTTTGTTAATTGTTGTTGATAATTTTCAATAACCTGACTAACTGTGTTAGCGGCGATTTGAGCACTATTAGAATTTCTACCATCAAGTATTAGTTGAACCGGCGTCGATTTTCTTTGTGCCAGTTGAGCACTAAAATTTTGCGGAAAATGTACCACTAAAAGTGCTATAGTTGATTTAAAAACAAAAAAACTTTTAATATCAATTACTTATAAAAATATAGCTCATTTAATATACACATTTACACGCAAAAACAAGCGATTTCACTCACTATAAATCAATGGGTTACAGCTTATAGTGAACTCTAATTTTAACTGAAATTTTAGTCTAAATTCACACTCATTTTCAATTCTAAAAACACCCTAACCATTATTTTATCAATAAAGAAATTTTTTTATGTCTGAAATTACTCACAATTGAAAATAGTCAATCACCTATTTGGGCTGACTTTCACCAAGTCACTTGTACCCACAACAACTAATAGTTAACAACTTCCTCCAACGCTGCTAATATCATGCCCCTTAAATGGGGCTAATTTGTTATTCGGGCTTCTTAGGCCAGTCAATCTCGGGTGCGGTGGCGGTATCAATATCATTGAGTTTTACGCTGTACATTTCCCAAGCCCGTAGCGCGGTTTTCTCGCTATTGGTGGCCATCCCTAATCGCACTTTACGCTCAAGCAAGGTAATTTTTGTTTCCGCTTCGTCGATTAAATGTAATTTTGTCTGATTTGCGGTGTTGATTTGGTCTGCTTTCATCGCCTGATTATCCGTTACCCATTTTTTGCCATCCCATTTATCGAATTTCGTTACCGGTGCTAACAAGGTGAAGCCGGTTTTTATCTCGCCGAGATAATCAACGGGATAGGAAGCACGATTATTGGTATCGTATACCGTCTTGCCGCGGTGGTCAGGAACATATAGCCACTGTTTACCATCAAGACTCCGGATAATGGCGATTTCGTCATTGTTCGGTATTTCTGGCGCATCCGTATAAGAACATTCTCCCACGCTGAGACCATCATGCAAAAATTCCATTGTTGCACCGATATATTCATGGGGTGCGTCCTTCATGCAAATAAACGTTTTTATCCAGCCTCGGTTTTTCGCGAAACCGTTTTCACCGATTTCGGTGGTTTTTATGTCTACACTGTATTTCATTATGCAGCCCTCACGATGTATAAAAATGCGACATTTCGCGGTCGGTTTTCGTTTGCGGTAGGAACGACCCGCGAAGCATTAAAAGACATGACGCTGCCCCAATCGTCATTTCGTCCATTACCGATATTACTGTTGTGATTGCTGTCTTTTCGGAATGCGCCATCACCCCCTGCAATCGGTGGTTCGGTTCCTCCATGTCTGGCATACCCAATGCGTCCGGTGATATTTCGAATAGCATCACCTTGATTACTTAATACTGTTCTGCCTGGGTCAACTCCTATGCCTAAATCCAGCCCGCGAATAAATTCACCGTACAAAATGGGCAATTTCCCAGAAGGGTAAGCTAATGCTAATTGGGGATACTTGGCTTTATCGAAGTTATTGCCATCGCAGACAAAATAACCGTTAGGGGGTGTCGCCTGGGGCCAAGGAATGGGCGCGCCGACCGGATAATTGTTAATCGCGTCCACATCAGACGTTAACGCAAGTTCACCGGATTTTTGCGGAAACAAAACCGTTGTTTTTGTGTTTGTATCATGCACCTGGGTTCTTTTTGAATTTTTGACATAAGCAAACTCAGCACCGTTAGAACCGTTTGTGCCACCCAAATTGAGAATCGCATCACCCATGGGCGATTCAACGTTCAATCTTCCTACCTTGAGGGGTTCTTTTGAGTCTTTCTTGGCAAAAGTGTCAGTAACTGCTTTTTGACTCATCGCCTCGGTTGTCGAATTGCCAGTTGTTTGTTTGACGGCGGAACTGTTGAGTTTGGTATTCAGTCCTTGGGTTAATTCTGTTTTGGTGGCGTAATCGCCTTTTGGCTGCTTGCCGTTTAATGCATCTGTCACCGATTTCTGGCTCATCACCTTATCAGTGGCACTACCTGTTTGCTGCACGATATTTGCGGACAAAATAGCGTCTTTTAGCGACTGCCATTGTGTTTTATCAGTTAAGGGATTTCCGGCGTTGTTTTCTGTCTTTGAGAGATAGATATTACCGTCAGACAGACATACCGCGCCTTTGTTGTAAATCTGCTTTTCGGCATATTCAGCAATGCCGTTTTGGTAAAGGTGGGTCACAAGGGAGCTAATCGTAAACCCCACGGCGTTAAAATCCTGCATCGTTGGCAATTCTGACACGGACACAATGCCCCAGCCACGCGCAAAATCGGCATTGAGGTTTTTCTCAAGATTGTCCGTGATTTCTTTTGAACCAAACGCGGTTCTTTCTTCCGTTTTGCTGCTGCCTGCAAACGGTTGAATATCAATGTTGGGTCTGTCAATTTTCAAAGTTATCTCCTGTTGTTCAAAAAGGTTTTCTTGGCAAAATAGCCAATTCTTGCTTCGGGATTAACGTCAAAACGGCTGTACCACGAAATGGCATTTTGATGCCCCTCAAATCCAAACGTGCCTTTGGGCTCTTGTGTGACGTAGTGAATCTGCACGCCTTGCGGACGAGGCAGTAAATCAAGCCTTAAGATGAATTCCAGCCACTCCCTGTCCGCTCTGGGCGTAATAACGATGGTGAGGCTCATGTTCTGGCGGTCAATCAAATAGCCTTCACCCTCCATCGCTGCATTGACGGCCTGTTGCAGTGACGATAGGCTCACATCCCCCGTTTGGGTGGCGGTGGCAAGGGCGGTATTTTTGATGATTTTGAGCTTAATCAGGCTGCGATATTGCTTATCGGGTAATTTGAGCGGTAAAAAATCCTGCGCAAAACGGGAGCGAAAACCCCCTTGTTTTTTCCCGCTTTTTTGACCAAACGGCAACGCTTTTGTGTGTTTTTCAAAACCAAAAAAGCCTTTGCGCTCACCGCTTGGCTGGAAGCGGCTGATACCGACCCAACTGCCGATGATATCCAGCTGGTCACCTTGCGCATTTTCAAGATTTAACGCTTCCCGAAAGTCATCAACGGTATCAAAACAATCTGCAAACCCATTAAAAAGGGCGGAAATCTCCGCCCTTGCCTTGGGTTTGGTGTAATACTGCTTAATCAACAGTTTTTGATATTCTTCTTCCAAATTCACGTGACCACCTCATTAACCGCGATGTTGTCACTGACGATGTTGAATTTTTCATCCACATTGGCTTTTAAAATCCCACTCGTCCACGTGTTGCCGTCTTTTGCTATTTGCAGGTCTGAAACATAGTAAGAGCGTGCAATCCCGTTCAAAATGCAGTAAAGCGCAGTCACCTTGACATTTTCGCCAATCCGATAAAGGGATTTAACCAGTTCGTCTTTAATCTCCTGTATCGGCACAGGCTCGTTGGCTTTTTCACGGGTGGCGGTCAGTTTGATTGAAATTTCGGTGATTTTTGGGCGGTCAAATCGGTACTCGTGCACCACCTCAAAAAACGTGCCGTCGGCTCTGGCTATCTTGTCAGTGTATTTGCCTGTGATAGTCCCTTTAAGTCCCGTGCCACCTGTTTTGTTGCGAGCGATGCAATCAACGATCGCCTGATTTTCGCCGCCTTCAACAATCACCCAGATTGCATGGGGCGGAATATTCAGCGCGTCAGTCTCATTGGTGGTGTTTTCGTACACCACTGCATCGGTCACGTCTTTGACCAGATTTAACCGAGCAGCAATGCCACCTATCGTGCTTTGACTGGCATTTTCAAAGGTTTTTAACCGTCTGCGTCGTAACTCACTATCGCTTTCATTTTCCTTGCGTAGCAGCCCGTTAATTCTGGCTAAATAATCAAGGTGGAGCCCTTCGGCTTGCTCAGGCTTTAAGTTTTGATAGAGCTTTTTTACCAGTACCAGACATTCGTGGGCAATCCGGCTATAAATAGCAATGCGTTGCCCGTCAGGAGTATCTTGTGAGAGATTGATGTCACTGCCGTAAATTGCTTTAAACTCACCAATCAACGTTTCAATCAGTTCCGGCAACGTTGCAATCGTGATGCCGTTCTCATCAAGTTTGATATTCACTGCCTGACCTCCTGATTTAGAGTGCGTGTTCGGTTAAACACATCGGTATAATCTATCTCAATATGCGCTGTGAAGTCGTTAACGGTAATGTTGAGTTTATCAACACGCACGACGCCCTCCGTACCCAATGCTACCTTGTAGATTTCACGGCGCAGCGTTTCGCCTGTGCCCCGACTGCCTAGCAGTTGCAGCCAATCCAAGCCAAACTCAACATCCAGCCACCAATCAGACTTGAAGCATTGCAAACGGGTTTTGATATTCTGATGAATCGCCTCGCTGTCAATCAGGTAATCATCAAACGAGTGACCAAATCGCCAATCGTTGTGTTCGGTCAACTGGCTGGTTTTCATAAAAATCACCTTGGGGTTATTTTGGTTTTCCGGTGCTGTCATTGCCTGTTTCTACGCCTCCGTGCGTATGATTGCCGACATCAATATTGCCGACTGTTAACGATTGCTGTGCGGTGATTTGTGGGGCAGCGATAGTGCCTTTGACATCAAGGTTGCCGTCAATCGTGACGTTGAGTTTGACGTGAATATTATGAGTAAAAACGTGGTCACCCACAGTTGTCGCCACCTTCGGTATCACAAATGCCCCGTCACGATTGCAAAGTCCAAAAAGGGCGACACAATCGCTATAATCATGCAACCTGTTTTCTGCTCCTCGCACGTTGTCGTTGCCTATCCACCAATTATCAATGCAGCTATCAAAGGTCAGCAAAATGCAGTAATCGCCCACGGCTACGGGATAGGCGGTGTAGCTTCCGCCACCTTGTGACCAAGAGACAGGCACATTGGGGAAAACCGGAAATTCGATAGCGTGAATTTCATCATTAATCACGACGTTTTTTAAGGTGACAGGCTGGCAATCAATTGTGGTTTGGTTCACTTTGACCACTTTGGCAATCAAGGCACAGCCAATCTCAGATTTGATATGATTGGCAATGGTTTTCATCAGTTCGATATTCACGCCTTGCTCTCCTTCACTACCGCATAGTTTTTTTCCTGCTGGCATTTGCACGTCATCGACCACTCGCCTGTATCGCTTTCGCCTGCGTAGTCAATCGCACAAATGCGATAAACGCCGTTAAGATGTGGGGCAACCTTGCTGTCAATTGTCACCTGATAGCCAATTGACACATTGGGATTGAGGACGCTTTTAAATATCAGCACGTTTTTGTCATCGAGCGTGGGTGTTTCCATCAATCCGGTACTCACACTGATTAACTCCGCTTTCCCATTTTGCACCTCATTTCTTTTGAGAAGATGCAACTGTCCGTTGTCGATATAGAGTTGTTCTTTTTCGTCTTTGAGCTTGCGTAATTCATCAAACGAAAAGCCAGCCATGATTTTTGGGCGACTTAACGGGGATTGCGCGGTGACTTTGCCTTTTTTCACGCCTGTCATCGTGTTCACCGCTTCATTAACCGCCTCAGATTTTGAAGTTACCGCTTTGCTAATTGTTGCCGTACGAAAAGCAAAACCGCCATCGGAAATTTCCAACGTTGTGACTATCTCAGTGCCTTGTTTTGACAAGGTTATGTTGGTCACCGAACCGGAAAACAGGAGCTTCAAACCTGTTGTCACGTAACCTACGGAAAGTTGGGCTGCAATATGCTGTTTTCGGTATTGAAAATCAGCCAGCGAATGACGACGGGACGGCGACAGATTAAACAACGAAATTAGCCCAATATTGGGGCGGTCACGGGTTAAATCCTTTGAAAAGGAAAAAGCGATTTTAAACGGCGGTACCATCTTTATCGCTTTTTTGCCCTCACCAATCAACAACTCGAAATCACGGAAAAACGGCGTTTGACGGTTCAATAGACGGCCTCCTTTTCATCTTCACCAACCAGTAGATAGAGATTGACCCTGCTACTTGAAAAATCATCAAACAAAGAAGGCTCAATATCGGGATTGTCACGTGCGATAGCCACTATCGTAAACGGTAATCGGCTATCGTGTAGCAGCGGTACGCCGAGTGAAACAGCGACCCCGTTAATCGTGATATTCTGATAGCCAATATCCATGCTCCACGCTGAAATACTCGGGTAAAACGTTAACGTCAGTTCAATATCATCAATGTCGGTTAACAGCGTGTGCGTCTGGATGGGATCGCTTGATAGGTTTTCAATCTGGTACATTCCGTCAACCTCCAAATAATGTTTTTAACGCGCTTTTTTGTGGCGTTTGGCTGCCTTTGTTTTTTGCCCCACTCATTTGTGCGGCACCCGTTTTGCTCATCCCCGCTGCGGATTTGTTGGCAACAGGGGTGATGTTCACCTGCTCAAAGGTGACAAAGCGCACTTGCTTGAGCGTTAATGTGAAAAGCAAAAAGCTATCTTCATTGCTTTGCGACGTGGCGAAACTCTCTAGTGCCATGTTATCCAGCACCTGATAGCCCATATCGACGCTAATTAATTCCCGATTTTCAAAAATGCCCGTGAACGTATCGACAAACTGTTGAGCAATGCCGTTGCCGGATTTGCTGCCCGTCACCGTATGGTAAATTCCCTGCGCCGTGTTTTCGACTTGCGCTTTTAAATCCAGAATTTGCTGCGCTTTGCTGTTCATTTCGTTGATTTTTTGCCTGACTGCCTGTGTCCGATTGCCTACATAGCTATCAATAAAACCAATTTGCCGATTAAAAGACTCAAATACGGTATTCTCGGCACCTAAACGTAAAAACGAATCGGAAATCACGCCGCCTATCGAAATTTGCACCGGACTAGGATTAATGTGATCGGCAATCACAACCCCCGTTTCCAGCGGAATATCGGTGACGGTAGCACTTCGTTGCGTGGTTTTGTCCGTCCAGACATAGGCGGTAAATCCTGCGATACCAATTTTTTGCGTGGGCGTATTTGATATGTGATTGGAGATCACTTGCGACAGAAAACTCAAAATTGCCCTCCTCGTACCAACTGGTCTTGGCTTAGCATGGGGATATTGTTATGAACTTCTCTACCAATCTGTTGACCGATTGCCTTGTTACCCCCTGCCACATTCACATTGATGTTGTTGGTCTGTGAGGCCGCATTACTGATAACTTTCTGGCTGTTTGTTGAGATGTGATTAATCGTCTGGCTGGCTTGTTGCAGCCTGTCATTGGCGAATTCCACGTTTTTGGTGGCGTTGTCGAGTTCCTTATCGGAATCAGAGAAAATACTTTTGATCGCATTCCACGTCCCTGTGAAGATTTTCTTCACGCCGTCCGCCACTTTTTTGAATTTGTCGCTGATGATGTTGCCGATATCACCAAAATTACCCGAAAAAAGCGCTTTAACAATCTTAAGCGGCGCCGTGAATATCGTTTCAAGGATCTCACACACGGCGTGCAAACTGGCGGTCATCTCCTCGGTAGTTTCCGCGATACCGCCCGTGAAAAGGCCTTTGATCCATTCCCACGCAGTGACAAACGGCGCTTTGATATCTTCCCACATCTGAATGAAAAACTGCGTGACCGCGTCACAGGCTTCGTTAAAGGTTTTCTCACACCAATTGCCAATCGCGGAAAATTTTTCACTGAACCAATTGACCAACGGTGAAAATATCGCTTTCAAATCCGCCCAAAATTGCACAAACGACTGTTTTACCATGGCAATCACCGTATCCCAGTCAGCAGTGAACAACGCCGTCAGGAAATTGGATAAATCGGTGAAATCTTTAATGATGCGATCCCACATGGCAGAAAAATAACCAATGACCGTATCAATCATTTTTCGCATATCATCGGGGAATATTCCCCAATCTTCCATCCACTTGCCAAACACACTTTTTCCGCCGCTCATCCAGACGTACAGGTCTTCAATGACGGCGATAATGCCGATAATGAGCACGGTAACGCCAAAGAGAATAGGATTAGCGAGAATAGCTGCGCCAATCGCTTTTATGCCTGCCGTGATAAGCGGAAACACTTTCACCAGTGCCAAGGCTGCCGGAACCAGCAGCCAAAAGCCGTTGGTGGTTTTGTTGAGAAAATTAATCAGCTTGGCAAATGCACCGATAACGCGCGCGATAAAACCAATCACGGGCTGCAAACCTTTCAACACAAAATTGAAAATCGGCGCAAGGGTGGCAAAGACTTTTTCTGCAATTTGTTGCAGTTGCAGCAATACACTGGCAAACGTGCGCCGGAAAATTCCCGCTTGCTCCAAATCGTCTTGCGTCAATGCACGACCTTCTGCTACTTTTTTCTCAAGCGCTGTCCACTCTTCACGGGTTTTGCCGATAGCATCAACTATCTCATAGGAAAGTCCAACCTGTTCAGCAAGCGCGTTTCTTGCGCCCTTGTCCTGTATGTTGTTTAGAGCGCGGCCCGTTTCACGCAACAGGACGCTGGTATCCCTGATTTTGCCGTTATTGTCTTTAAAGGCAATGCCGAGCTTCTTAAACACTTGGCTTGCGGTGTCACCGTCACTATTGAGCGACCGTTGAAATTCTTTTACCCCATCCGATAATTCATCAAAGCTCACACCTACCGTTTGCGCGCCTTCTCTTAACACCTGAAAACTTTTTGCGTCAATACCTGTTTGTCGAACCGCTTTATTAAAGCTATTAATGTGCTCACCTGCGCTCATAATCGCACTAATCGTGAAGGCTCCAGTGATAATGCCTTTAAACTCGCTGAGTTTTTCGCCCAATTTGCCCAATTTGCTTTCGGTTTTTTTCGCCTCTTTGCCGAGTTCATCCACAGAATCTGAGGCTTTGTGAACGTCTTTTGCGGTGCTGGTGCTTTTCGTCCCCAACTGGTCAACTTTTGCCGTGACGGTGGTGAATTTCCCTGTTACACCGCCTAGTTGTTGCGATAATTTGTCAAGTGCAGCAATTAACTCATCAATCACGCCAGCATTAGCATTAACGCCAATATCCAGACTTAACTTTTCTTCACTCATCCATCACCCCTTTTGCTTCGCTTCGTCATGCTGTTTCCACTCTATCGCCCCTGTGATAAAGGCATGTTCGGCGGTTTTCAAGTAAAAGAACACGTCGTCATCGCGCAACGCCAGAAGCTCACCCACCGAACCGTAACCTGCTTTCACAAGCGAAAAAAGCAGTTTGTCATGCTCGGTGAGTGAGGATTTTCTGACGTACTGTCGCCAGCTGTTGGGATAACGCGGCGTAAAGGTCAGCTCGCCGTTAATGCCGATAAAAAAGGGGCGGCATAGAGGTGAAGCACCGTTAACGTTAAGGGAATGAAAAGCTCAGGTTTTTCATCAAAAAAGTTCGGCAATTTGGTAATACTCATGCCGTCGTGGGTGATTTGGTTAAAAAGCTGTCTCAGATTGCCGTCACTGTGACTTGAGAGTGTCGCGGCAATCCGTTTTGACTGCCCTAAATCTTCGACAATTTCCAGCGCCTTTAACCGCAAATGATGATTGAAATTGCCAATCTGAAATTCGTTACCTTGCACCTTGAACGTTTTGTTTTTGGTGATATCGACAATATCATCCTGCGATAGCCCTGTCAGGCTACCTAATCCTTGTTCTGTCATGATTTGTTCTCGTTAAATTGAGCGGGTGAAATCCCGAAATTGCAGTTTGTAGGTCATTTCAGCATTGTGATCTGTATTGGCAAAGGTAAATTGCGGCTGGTCAGTGATACTCCCACCTGTAAACGTAAATGTTTCAGTTTTGGCTTTGCCGTCGAGCTTGTACAGCGTGCTCACCGAGGCATTGAGCAACGTCACTTCACCACTGCCTTGTAGCGTCGATAACCAGACATCATCCGCACTGCCTCTTAAAATATGAAACTCAAGCTCGGAAACTTTGGCATCCGTGCGCTTTGCCACACTGACCGAACCACCGGAACCGTTAAAACGGCTGGTATCGGGATTGGGGAAGGTGATTTGCACAGTGGTGCCAGCAATGAAATCACTCAGGATGCGTCCGCCTAGAATGACGGTTGTTGCATCCACATCATAGGAAATTTGCGCCATTTTTCGCCTCTAGTAGTTGAAATTAATGATGATGTCCGCCCGATGAAATGCCCCTGCATTTTTCACTGCTTGCTGGATAGTGGGCGATTTTCGGTTTGTGCGGTCAACCTGTGATTGTTCTGCCAACAGATTGGCATAGGTGAAATACCCTTTGCTCTCAATTGACCGCTTAAACTGTTCAACATCGCCGAAGGTATCGGGTGATGTCCATTTTCCGGCAGCAAACACGCTAGCTCTCACAAAGCGCGCGGCCACCTGATTGATGCAATCAACGAGCAAATCGACACCTTTTTCCGTTTGCGGTATTTTGGTAGCAGTAGATTTCATCAAATTAAAGGTATCAACCTGTACCTGATTGACATACGCTTTCAGGTTATAGACATTATCGACAAATTCATTGGCATTTGAGCACATCACCACCGGACGGTCTTTAATTAACGTGTAAATATCGATACCCACGGATGAAGCGCTGTCTACCTCGGTTTGGGTATAACTTTCTGGCTCACAGGCCAATTCTTTCAAATGAATGGTCATCGCACTGTTTTCAGCGCTGAAATCGACCACATGCACCCTTGCCATGTAGGAAACCGCCAAGGCTTTCTGATTGCGCTTTGAAAAAAGCAGCCGGAAATATTCCTGACCTTTTTTACTCACTTGCCACGCCAAGCCTTTTGTCGTGAGATTATCAGGATGTGAAACGACTTGATAACCCAATATCTTGTTGGCTTGACTGTAGTTAGCCAGTTTTAAAATCTGGTCATTGGTCAATTCATCGATGAAACAATACCCACAACCCGAAGACGCTGCCACCACATCAGCAATCGCCTCTTCCGGTGATTGTGCGGGCAAGGTTTGAGATGGTGTCGCTTTGGTTAACACAGCGCTATCACCCAGCCCTAGCAGATTACCAATAAATGTCCCTGTTCCCACCTCGCTGGCTTTGGCTAATCCCTTTCCTGACACCACGAAACGCTTGTCTTGGTGAGTAAATGTGGATTTTCCGGTTGTAGGTACATTGCTGTCGTTGGGCTGATTTTCAGCAGACGGGTAGCCGTCTGGCAACGACCGATTGAGGGTATCAATCACATCACCAAACGTGACTGCATCACCAAAATTGAGATTTTCGAGCGTCAATTCTCCTAGCGTCATACTGCCGTCTTCGATTTGACGCAGCGCTTTAAGTGATTCGTTACTGTCAATCACTGAGCCTGTCAGCGTGTCAAATGCCACCGCTGGCAACGTTAAATCGGTTTTTCGCCAATGCCCAATGATAAGACTGCCACCGGAGCCTATCGGATTGGGGGACGTACCAAAAAAGGCGGTGGCCATCTGGTAGGTTTTCGAGGTAATACTAAAATCGGCTTTCACACCTGCGATATTTTTGTAGGTAGCGTAAATTGTTTTACCGTCAAAAATCGTGCCCGTTTCACTGGTCATCATGATGACGTGGTTGATGTTGTCGTAATTTGCCCCTCGTTGCTCTTTGAGTAGCTGAACATTGACAACATTTTCAATATCTATGCCAAGATTATTGCTCATGTTGTAAACCTTTTTCGTTGGAAAGTTGGAAAGTAAGATGGTTAATTGATGGGGTTAAGACGTTGAGGTAATCCGCCACATAGGCGTTAATCGAAAACATCACCCGCTCTCGATACTGGCTACCTGTCGCAAAGTGCAAATCACGCACGCCCGTTGGCGCAGATAAGCTAATCGTGTGTTTCCACTGTTGCTCAAAGCCTTTTTGCGTTCGTAGTAACCGCAGTAGAATTTGCGCCCGTTGCAAGGCCTGCTTTCCCCAGACATTCACGTCAAAGAGGATTTTCTCAAACTGGCTGTATTCCATCACCTCAACGTTTCGTCGATATGTTTCGCTAAAGCCTTTCACTTCACTGTTGCCAGATTGCTCAATACTGATAACAGGTGCGTTGAAATCCTGATTAGCCAGATTTTCACGTCCGATAAATATCGTGTTTTCGGCAATCTCTAGCGTATCTCGAATTACCATTGCCAACCGTTGGATCGGTGGCTGGTAGTTTTTGTGTTGTAAATCAACTTGATTAACTGACATATCTCCTCGCAAAAATAACCACAATAACCCTAAAAGTTGACATTAAATAACATCAGGAGTTATAATAACCCCAATAGATGAAGTCTGGGAAGGTGGAGGTTGTGGATAGCAGAAATGCAATAATATTAATTGAAAAAGATGGGTGGTACTTGGTTAGAGTGAAAGGCAGTCATCACCAGTTTAGACACCCAACAAAAAAGGGGCTGGTAACAATAAAACACCCTCAAAAAGATATTCCGTTACCAACATTTAAAAGTATTAAAAAACAAGCTGGGCTATAAGCTCAGCAAGGAGATTACATGTTGTATCCCATCGCTATTGATAAATCCAGTTCATCATTTGGTGTAAGAATTCCTGATATTCAAGGTTGTTTCTCTGGTGGAGAAACATTGAATGAAGCAGTAGAAAGTGCAAAAGAAGCAATTGAGGCACATCTTGAATTATTACTTCAAGAAAACGAATCATTACCTATAGCTAACAGCATTGATAAATATTTATCTGATTCTGAATATAAAAATGTGATTTGGGCAGTCGTTGATGTCGACGTTACTCGATTGATGGGTAAAACAGAAAAAATCAACGTGACTTTGCCATCTTTGTTAATTCACCGCATTGATCAATATGTTGCTTCTCATCCTGAATACGGTAGTCGTTCTGGTTTTTTGGCTAAAGTTGCTGCTGAGAACATTCTAGTTTGATTCTCTCAATCTTGTTGTTACCTCACTATCCTTCACTTCCTCAAAGACATAGCGCACAAAGCCATAGTCGCTATAGTCTTTGCGGTTAATTGATTTAAAAATTTTTCCTTTGTACTCCAAGTAAACACCGAGCAAATCGGCATATTGCGGTTGCACATGCACCGTGAAATACTCCAATGACCAATCCAGACTATCTTTGTTAATTGCTTCATCCGGCAAACTGCTGATCACCCCTTCAATCGATTTTCGTGTTATCACAAAATCCGGCTTAAAATCTTTCGTGGTGATCACTTCCGTGATGAAAGTTAATGGTTGTGAAAATCGGCGGATGGTTCTTGCCATATTAGGCAGTCTCATTTTTTCACCATCTGATAGGTTATCGATTTTTTTAATGCTCCCGTGTCTTGCAATAGCCTTGCTTCGATGACACCTTTTCTTTTCAATTGCGCCTTGGTGCTTTCAGCATGCAAAGGCCACGACCCAAAACCTTGCGTATCAAATGCCTCAATTGACCAACCAACCGCCAGTTCGCCGATATAAGCCAGAAATGCTTTTGCGCTGATATCACCTGAAATGAATAAGCAGTATTTTTCTTTTACCGCTTTTTCAATGATGGCTTTTTGGTGATCACGAATCGGCACTCGCAAAAATGAGCGAGGCGGGATTTTCTCCGTGCCAAATTCGTGGATCGTAGCGACTTCCACCACACTGATATCCGAATCTTTGTACGGTCTGGTATTTTCCAATACGCCCACTTCAACTTTCAGTTTGTTGAGTTCTTCAAACTGTTTTTTGGCTTTTTCAAGCAATGTTGATTTAAGCATCACCAGTTCATCCCAACCGCCAAGGCGTAATTGTTAATGCGACTTTCCAGCGCCAAATATTGCTCACCAAAAGCGGAAGTTTTAAACCAATCATTCTCGATTCCTGAAAAATTCGCGCTGACACTGACATCGCCCACACTTTGACTACCAAACAGCACATTGGGATCGGCTGAATGAGAACCGTTGGTTGGACTGTTTTCATGGAATCCCGCCAAAAAAAGCAGATGAGCGGTGAGATACATCAAGCCTTGCTCATACATCGCACCCCACACTTTTTTGTCCATCCGGTTTTCAGCATCGGTTAAATAGAGCAACAATTTGTTGTCATCGGCGGTAAAGGTTTTTTCACCAAAACGGTCACGAAATTTCTTTAACATTTCTTGCATGATGCCCCCAAAAAGCGGATAAAATCCACTTAATTATACTTCAAACGAAGGCGTCTGTTTTGTGCCGTCAGTTAACTCAATCGTCAACGTCACCACATTACCTTCTTTGGCAGAGGTGATTTTTTTAATACCAACACCTGCATCGCCTTTCGTGCCTTTTTCACCCTTTTCACCTTGATCGCCTTTGTCTCCCTTGAGCGTTCCGGCATCCAGCGCTTCGTGAAGAGCAGATACCCCCGTTTCAATATTGTTCAGATTCTCCGCATTTAAGGGGGTTTTGGTTGACGGCGAATTTTCCCAGTTTGTTTTTGTATAGCTCATTATTTACTCCAAGATTGAACTAAGCATGAGGGGCTTGCCCTCATGCTGGTAATTGCGGAAAGTGATTATCAGACGGTAGGGTTGTTCCGCTTGGAAAACCGCCGTCTATGACTTTGGGGCAGTTTTGTAATCGGCGTAAACGGCAGATAGTGGTTGTTTCCACATTGCACCTCCGAAAGCCGACCGATAGCCACACTCATAGGTCAGCAAATCCCTCTGGCGAACCGCCAATAATTCCGGCATATGCACTTTCATCTCAACATACTCTTCGTCATAGGTATAAATCGCCAGACGGGTTTTGCCTTTGGTTATCTCTTTGGCATATCCTGCTGGAACTTTCACAAAGGTGATAGTAAAGCTGTCATTGCCTGAAGCTTTCCTTAAAGCGGCCATAATCCTGTCCATGGCAGAAACAGGAAGAAGGTCAGTACCCACAATCGGACTTTGGCTATCAAACTTTTGCATCGCCAGCATGAAATCAGCGGCATCCATCGCTATGTGCGTTGGTTGCACCCGATAATCTGAGTTTGCCCACGCCTTGTTGTAAGCATCCAATACCAGTTTGATAAACTCATTAGCGCTCATATCTTTCAGCGACTTACCCGATGCTTCCTGCATCACCTGAATTTTACTACCTGTCAACAAACCTTCTTGCCCTTTAACTTTGGCATGACCAAGGTAGCCTGCATATTGCAGCGTAGACAGGGCATTGGCGTACAAATCATCTTGCTTTTTGCTTTGCAGATTAATATTGATTTTGTTGATTTTCTCAAGTTCCTGCTGTGTCCAGACAACGGCTTTTGCCCACTGGCAAACAGGCGCTTTGTACATCTCAATGGTGCTGTCGATAGTGACTAACGAGTTGGTTTTGTTGCCAATAATGCCGTCTTTGACAGAGCCCAATACTTCGGTGATGCCGTATTCAATGTATTCATCGGCAAAATCCAGTCCTTCATTAATCGGGATTGCCTCACCAATATTAATTTCAGGCAGCTGTTTTTCCTGCAGTTGCGTGTCACGTTCGGTTAATGCTTCTTGCAATACCGTTTCAAAATAGGCTTCTTCAATCGCCATCTGTTATTCTCCTACCTTTTGAATGAAGCCAAGCGTAATCGCCACGCACTGACTGCCTGAACTGACATTTTCGACCCAATAACCCAAGTCGATATTGCCTGTTGCGGTTTTGGAGACTTTGCCTACATCGTCACCTGTTGCGACCACATAGACTTTGTCACCTCGTTTGAAGGTTTCATCTTTCGCGGTTGCCGCACCCACGCAATCCCCGTGTGAAAAATGCCCCACATTGACTTGCTTGTTGTGTGGTGCTTTGTCGCTATAGATATCTCTCACCACAATACCGTGGATGACATCGGTGGCAGCGGAAATCGGCTTAACACCGCCGTCAGGGTTCACCGCCACAAATACGCCGTAGGCAAGGTCAGCAGTGGTGTTGTTTTCTTCGCCCCACACTTTGTCATTGGAGCTTGATGCGCGATAGATTGTGCCTGCGCGTAAGGTTCCTTTATCGGAATCCCAATTTGTGAATCCAAATTCCATTATCGGCCTCCTAAGCGTTGTGATGCGGATTTGGTAGGTTTTCTATCGCCTAAGTTCAATCTAGGCTTGTTCTGTTCACGCTGGCGATTAATCAAATAATCGTATTTGCCGTTAATCGCAGAATCGCCGAGTTTTCTGGCTTCTAGCTGCGTCACCAAACCTTTCGCAATAATCACATTTTCCTTGATTTGTCGTGCGGTTCGACCGTGACCAATTGCCACGTCCCCAAACGTTGACTTGGCTTCGGCTTCCGTTTCCGCTAGCTCTTTTTCTGCTTTCAGTCGGGCGTTTTCTTCTTCCAACGCGTTGAGTTTTTCGGTCAACTCTTCGAGTTGTTTTTTCAGCGTCTCAATCAGCGATTTTTCATCGGTAACCTCTGTATTTTCAGGCACGGAGGGGATTTCACTGGCTGCATCGCCTTGCTTGATCTCACTGGTGGGTGACGGACTCACATTCATACTTTGCGCTTTACCAATCAATCCTGTTAATATTTCACCAATTTCTTTGGTGGCTTCATCGGCGGATCCGGTGAGCAACTGGATGTAATCACTCATCTGAATCAATAGGGTATCGGGTGTTTCGCCCTCATCCCCCAACGTATGCTGCTCTTTTACGGCAGCGAGTTTTGCTTTCATAGACACAGCGCTATCTCCTAGTTTTACATCATGTCCAGAGCGACCTACGTCAACAATCGCCACGTGGTCACCTCTGATGTGGGTTTTCTTGAAATCAATCCCCGTTGTGGTAGTCGGTTCGATAAACGACTTGTAACCACAACTGAGTTCTTTGATTTGGTAATTTTTAATGGCAGCAATCGCCTCAGCGTCATAAAGAAAAACATCGGCTGAAAGATAATCACCGTCTTGTTTCACATTTTGCACATGCCCAATGGCGGTTTCTTTCCAATTATCATTGGTCACCTCGTTATTGGGCGCATGAAAAAAGGTGAGCGGTTTTCCCTCAAAAGAGGCGATGGTTTCAGCGTCAAAAAGGTCTTCGGGTAACACCTCAACCTTGTAGCGTTTGGTGGGTAGCAAATTAGGTACATGACTGGAGAGTTCCTTCCCCTCAAATTCCTGTATCCCCACTTTGGCAATTTTGCTCGGGATGCGATAACCCGTTTCTAACTGCTGGGCGCCCTTAATATCAATAGGCAATCGGTTGTCATTGCCGTTCATCGTTCAGTCCTTCTATGCTTTGTAAAATCACTTTGCTGACGCAGCGACAATTGAAATCTTGCGAAGGGTGAAGCTCCACGCCCCCAATGCGTTTTCGTTTTTCCCACTGCTTGGTTTTCTCGTTGAAATACACGCTTGGGTCATCAAATCGGCAAATGCGATTATTCATCGCTGCATGCGAGGGACGGGTTCCGCCGTTTTTTCGTTTATCCATCACCGCTGACCAGCGATATAATTTAATCCCCAGTTTTTGCATTCTGAGATTGGTTAAATCGCCCATCGCTTTACGGCTTTGATCAATCGCAATTCGCATCCCTCGGTTTTGCTGAATATTTAACGCTGCCGTTATTTCCTTTCCCGCCTCTCGCAACGTTTTGTTGCCGCCTATCATCGATTGCCCAATTTTTTGTACATTGCTTAATGATTCGGTGTGTAATCCTTTAATCAACTGGACGTTTTCGCCAATCATGCCTTTAAAGAAATCCTGCGTTTGCTTAGTGTCCAACACCGCTTCGGGATTAATCGCCATCACAGACTCAAATTCACGGCTTAACCGTTTTTTGTTATCTGCGTTAGTTATCTTTGCAAAATTGCGGGCTACCCGTGTTGCAAATGCGCTGATGTCAATCGTTAAAAAGCGGTCAACAATGCGGTTAAAGGTTTGAAAACGTTTTTGGATAGAATCGGGGCTGGCATCGCCTAGATTTTTTTGCTGATTTTCACGGTAATTTCTTGCTTAACAACGAACTTTAAAAGTGAAATAAGATGTTTAACTGAGGAGGCATAATAGACTTCTGCGCGCTTACTCGGATTAATCGGCTTACACTCCCTCCCCGTTAATTTGCCTTTGGGTAGTAAATTCACTGCCATGCTCCTCACTGAGTAGGTTTGCCATCATCGTCACTTCCGGTACATTTTTAACGTCAACCAGTTCACGACGATTAAGCTCATTGAGTGCATCTTGTGGCTCAATCACGCCGTGTTCCAGCAACAGCATTAATGCCGTAGTCACGGTATTAAGATTCGTGGCAGACTCGGCTTTATTTTCAGTTTTGATTTGGACAAATTCAAAGGCGATTTCCGTTTCGCTAATGCCATGCTTGGCACAAATGAATTTGTCGAAGAAGTTAACAATCGGGCGCAACCGGGATTCTTGAATTTCAAAAATCGTGTCGTAGTAAGATTGTAAATCTTCCTGTCCGGTGGAAAATCCGGCGGCGCTATCACCAAACAAAATGGTTTTCGGTCTGTCCATCGCAACCGCCAATCGGTCTTGCGCTTTTGTCCAGATGTCTGAAACATTTGCTAGCGACAACTCTTTTTGCTCATACTGACTGTCGGCGTCTAACATCAAAACGTTGTGTCTGCTCTTTGCCTGTAAAACCAGTTTCAGCCAGTTAATAATCTCTTCTCCCCTTCCACCTGAAATATTCATATTCAGGTCTTTCAGCAAAAAGATATCGGACTTCATCTCACGCAACATGCCGAGCACTTCATCATTGACGTAAAGGTAACCGAGCAAATCGGAGATAAACGCCAGAATATCGCTTTTACCGTCATTGGCTTTTTCGCTCGCCTTGACAGTGCTATTGGTGATTTGATTAATGACAGTTAAACAACAACGGGAATGATGCACGGCTATCTTTTCGTCACTTTCCAATTCAAATAACAATGGCTTGTTAAAGTACGGACTAAAAATGTTGGTAGCGATTTTACGGATGCGATATTCCCCTTGCCGGACGACCAAAAACCCTTTTAGCTGTTCGTTATTCACATTGAGCGGTTTTTCCAGATTTTCTTCATCGGTCACCGCAATTAACAGACTACCACCGTAGAGTGCAGCCAGTTTTAACGCCATTTCTGCGTGCTTTTTGATGTTAAGGCGCTTTTCTTCGCCTGTGAACACATCATTCAGTTGTTCGGTTCGTTCTTCATCATCGCCCGTAAAACGCACGGTGCGCCAATGCTTAATACAGTCGCCTGACGTTTTGTTGATATATTTCCGCACAATCGACACATGCTCATATAGCCACGTCAAGCCTTTATCCGTTTCAAAATAGCCAGCACCTGCTATGCCAAGTGCGGCAAAACTGGACGGCAATGTGGTGGTGGACGCCCCTATCGCATTCACATCACGCATTAGATTACCCAACCCGCCATCAGCGAGTTTTTGGGGTGATTTTTTTCGAAAAGATGAAAGCATATGACCTCTCATGAGGTTAATTATTTGTATTTAACGAATAAGTGAAGGAGGTATCTTAGTTGAGATTATTTTAAGTGTACGAAATGGGTGTACACATTATACTGCATATCCGAAATTTATTTCACTGACTTTCGTACATATTAGGCGGCGTACGAAACTGCTCGATTTTGTACACCTATTAATGCCTACAATGTATCCAAAAAAGATACTGAACCTTTGATATATCCATCAAGCGAATAACGGATTGCATCCCAACAGTGATTGTTAGCATCAACAATGACAGGAAGTACGTCACCCGTATTGCGGTCAACTTTGTACGAATACAAACGAGCTTCTTCAATCGTATGTTTGCAGCGTGGGTGAATGATGATTTTTTTGAAGCCTCTTAGGTGCGCTATGCCGTCTTCTACGCTACCATTCCATTTAGATGCCGGCGCAATATTAAAACCCTGTCGTTTTAAGTAGCTGATAGTCTCTGGTCTGCTGTTGTCTGCTTTAATTGGCCAACGTGTTGTTTCCGGTATCGCTTGATAGAAATTCGGTAGTGCGTCCAACTCAACGCCGACCTTGTAGGCTTCATATTCGACGTACAAACAGTCACCAAGGATGAAACTCCGGATCAAGGTACTTGGGTCATTTGAAAAGCCAAAATCGGCACCAAACAACAATCGGTCTGCTTTTTTCCAGAGGTCATCATCAAATTCACTGATCTCATATTTGCCGTTCAATACTTGCTTATTGGAATTTTCCAAATAAGCACCTTCCCAAATCCACGCATAGGTATTAGCATCAAGCCGGATCCGGTCGTTTCTCCTTTCTTCATCCAAAACCTCGGGAAACCACGGATTGTCATTATAGTTAAGTTCAACTGACAAACAGTTACTTGGTTTTTTCTGCCTAAAGCGAACATCGGTTGCGCTCCCTTTTCGCTCTGGATTCCACGTCACCCAGATTTCAGAAGCCTCTTCTCGCACCGTCGGGATTAATTTTTGCCATGCGTACTCAGGGACATTTTCAGCCTCATCTATCCAACAAAAGAGAATTGATGATTTTGATTTTAGACTATCCAAATTGTGCCTTAATCCACAGAAGACAAAAGAAATTCGTTTGTCTTTGGTACGAATGTATCTTTCACCAATATCAAAAAAGGCATCAAGCCAACTGACGCTTTGTATTGCCTGTTTTACTTCCTGCATACTGGAATCTTCAAGGGAGTTCATGAACTCACGGGCGCAAAGGATAACGCCTTTTTTGCCTGACCTGGCTGCACTAAAAGCCTTAATCGCCAACATTAACGCAAAGGTATGTGTTTTGCCACTTCCTCGCCCACCGTAAGCGCAACGATAACGAGCACTCCCGTAAAACACTTCGGTTAATTTGGGTGGTATTTCAATCGTTGCCACTTTTATCATATGGAAACTTTCCTGCTTCTATCTTTATGACCTCTGGCAAAATAACAACATTTTCATCACGCTCATTTTTTATTTGATCTCGGAAAGCCTGAACAGAAACATGTTTACCTAACAGCTCAAGGTTTTTGATTTTGTCAGGCCATTTTATTTTTTTGAGCAATGCATCTGCACCCTCAACTCGTATGGCTGCAATGTCAAAACCACTTAATGTTGTTCGCCACACTTTAGGCCACGCCTTAATCGGCTTTAAATCACCTGATTCATCAAGAATATCGATAACGTCCATCTGGTCGATATCAACCAATCGCTTAAGTACGTAATCAGCGTTAACTTCAATGCGATTTTTGCGCTCCTCCATGAGGTCTTGTATGCGTTTTTGAATGTTGAGTTTTGCTAAGTTTTGACATGCGATATCTTTTGCAGTTTTTTCACTGTACCCTGCTCTTATTGCCGCCTGCGTCGCATTTAAATCAATCAGGTACTCTCGACAAAATGCTTCCTGCTTGTCTGTGAGAGTCATAACATCTACCTCAATTAATAATTATCGTTTTTTTGTTAATTTTGCCCATCGTTTAGCCTGATTGAGACAATCCGATATCATCTTGCCTCGTTTACTCGCTGGCTGTTTGCGGTAATAGCGAATAGCAACAAGTTCTAGCCCCCATACACCATGGGAACATCCACCATTATTTACAACCACCGCAGGACAATTTTGTCCCGCGCTTAATACTTGAACAAATTTTTTAATCTGAGAACTTCTCATAAATTTGCTTGGCTTTTGAGATTCTGTGGCTTCACCTTTTATTACTGCTGCCGCATGCAAATCATTAAGGCTATAGCGCCCTTCTTCATCGACTCTAACAGGAATGCCATAAATATTTACTTTTGGATATTTCATGATGCTAACCTTTCAAAAAAGAGACCTCAGCTCACACAGAACGAACAGGCCCCGAACGCATCATGATTGACTGACGTTCTCTGAGGTCTATTTTGTGAATTGTCTCGGGTTTATTTAAATGCGCGGTGAGGGCGCGGGGACTATCCGGAATTTCCGGATAGTTAAGTACTTAATTCATTGACGCTGTGTTTTGATGTACTGCTGTAAATATTCCGTTTGTTTTTCGTTCTCAACTATCATCTCTCTGCTCCTCAATTCGCCTTATCGCCTGTTTGTCAAGATTACACTGCTCAATCACTGTCAGTAACTGCTCATTGAGTATCAGGCTATCACGCCATGTCATCATACCCGTGATTACTGGCGGTAAGCAATCAGCGAGTAGGTGAGAGGGTATCGGAATGTGAGGAGTCTGAACGTATTCGATTTGTGTGCTGCTGCAACTCGACAACAGCACCATTAGGGATAATGCGATTGGCGCAATCCCGATTGGCGACATGCGTTTTAATTGCTGCTTGTGTTGCTTCAGAGTCAACCGCTTTACGCTGACGGGTTTCACTATTAATTCGTGCAATATCATTGATTGCCCTTATTGACTGAAAAGCATTAGTCGTGATGGCTACCTGTTTATTGAGGTCAACAGTGAGTTTTTTATTTAATGCCCTGACTTCGTTTAAGGATGTCAACAACCAAGATGCCCATAAGATTAATCCTGCAATAATCACTACGACAAATGCGTAAGGTCGCCATAACATATTACGCTCTCTATTTCTCGACGGGTCATTAGTCCTTTCCAGACTTCGCCTTTCACATAAACCCATCGTTTCATCTCATCACATGCTCCCTTTCGGTCATCAGCGTTGAGCTTTTTGAGTAACGTCGATTTAGCGAAATTTCCTACGCCCACGTTGTAGGCAAATGAGTAAAGGGCTGCCTGAGTGAGCGTATTGATACTGACCTTAATCAACGGGTCAACGTAACGCTTAACCGCGTTTAAATCGTCATTAAGCCACTTATCACACTCTTCTTGCGTGTACGTCCGGTTAGGCTCAATCTCGTTACCCGTATGGCCATAACAAACAGAAAGAATACCGCCACCATCGAAATAGGGCTTAAGTCTCAACCCTTCAAAATGCGTTATTATGCTTGAGGCCAAAAACAACGCACTACCGCCCGTTGCCATCACTATTTTTTTCGGTATTTTCATACTGACGCTCTTTGAGTTCGTACTCCTTTTTGCGGTAGTACACGTTGATTGAAAATGTCCCTATCGTGCAGATAATACCGACAATAGCCACCCACTGCTCAAGGGTAAAAAAACCTAAAATGGTTGTCGTTATGCCCCACAGATAGGCCGTTGGGGTTGAGTATTTTTCAGACATGCGCATATACCCTCCCGTTGAGGGTTCCATTGCTTGGATTAAACAGGGGAGCCAACCGCCTTACTCGTTTCGATTATTAGATTTGTCAGTATTGCGGTGGCGTAAACGAAAAACCCCACGTTTTCACATGAGGCCAATAAATTTGCAGAAAAGTATCAACAATCAGCAGTTTGTCTTGTTTTAGAAACATAGATAGTTTGAGATAGCGCTGATTCGTAATAATCTTCATCCAAAAAACGTAAAATTCGCATCAATTCAGCTCTTTTTTCAGGAAGAATAATTCTTCCATCTTGAGATAGTTGTATAATTAGATTGAAATTCTTAGCAGCAGCGACTATTTGATGCGTCGTAAAATTATCAAGTACTTTTGATTGGAGAATCAACGCAATCTTATTTCTAATCAATCTCCCAGCTTGACCTAAAAATTTTGATATATCATTAACCTGTAAACTTTTATGACCAGCAAAGGCTGCAACCTCATCATTAGTCGCTTCCTTAAAATATTCAGTCATGTCAAAAACACGCCGAAGAAGGTAAAAGCTCTGAAAACTTAATGAACTCCCATTCATGACTGCTAATAATTTAGTATCTAACGTAATTCCTGAGTCATTTATTTGTTGAAACGTGTCTTTTGAAAAAAACATTGATACTCGATTTTTAGAAGAAATTAGTCGGCGTCGTTCAAATAACTGAATAAGAATATACTTTTGCCCCTTGTGTAGATGCGATGTGAATATCGCCTTAACTTTATCAAGATAATGGAGTTGAGCATTGAAAGTCCCTACTGACAAAGGATTGTCTACTATCTCATTTATACCATCTATATCGGTAAAATCAGCAATGTTTAATAATTCTCCCTCATCAGGGCTACAACGCCCATCAAACGGTATAAGCTCAGGCTCGTTACCCCAAAAAGATTCGAATTGCTTACTAAACAATGCCTTTATTTCAGCCTGCAAAGATTGAGTAAGCGGAAATCTAATAATTCGTGCACCTGGAACGTCCGTCAATGCAAAAAGATTCATTAAACCTATTCCTTAATTTGCCACACTAATGTCTAAAACCCCATGCTCCCCAAGTTGCACAACATAATTCACAGTAGTGATGTCATTTATTTTTCTTTTGGTTATCATCAGATAGGTTATCCCATCTGCGGTTTCAACTTCATAAAAATGATAGCCAAACAACCCGAGAACAGGGTTTACCTGAAACGCATGCGTGCTCCACAATACAAACAAAAGCATAACGGCAGCCATAGCCCAAGCACCCAAGTCTGGTGCAGATACACCTTTAAATACCAACGGTAATACATACGCGGTAAAAAAACCGATAACTTCTTTATCTGCGCTTTTTGCTTTTTTTATACTTATCGGTAAGCATTCAAGATGCGCGCGTGCTCTATTGACTACAACAATTGCAGTCAATCCGAGAATAAGACATGCCACAAGAGCGATTACTGCAAATTGAAACTTATTACTTGTTACAAACACGTATGTTAATGATATAGAAAGTGGAGCAATAGCAGTAAGCGCAAACAAAATACGTATGAGTCGGCTTAACATATTCCCCCCCTTTCCCTCATTTTTTGAGAGGCTTCAAATCATAATAATATTAGAACTGCTGACCTAAAAATACAACGAACTTTTAAACGAAAAGCCCCGCAAAAAGCGAGGCTCTATGATTTTTTATATAACTGTATCAGCTTACCCTAAAATTATTGGCCATTTGTCCATTAAAGTCAAGTCATAATTAGGTAAAATTAACCACTTTAGCAACCGAATTTTTATTTTTCATGACAGTTAATAGCCGATTGTGTATTAAATACAGGCTGGCATTGAAAATATCATCAATCTCCCTTCTGCATGTTCTTGGTGATGGCCTTTTCCACCTTCCCCCCGCTCTGGTCATCATCCTTCTGGGTTTCGCTGTCTTGTGATAATACGTGGCTATGCTGAGCTTTGATTTACCGTGAACATAATAACTTAACAAAATGTTGTAGGCTCTCTCGTCAACTCGCATAACAGAATTAACAACTTCAGAAATAATCAACCCTTCATCATCACGACACATGGGTCTTGAGGATATACTTTCCCCTTTCGCTTTTTTCATGAATCGCCAGATAATGTTGAATTGCCATTTATCCAACTCACCCGAATACACCCATGCGCCCCAAAGCTCAAGCCAATGATTTACCCAGTCATACTGTGCTTTTGTTAATTCCAATGACTTAACCGCCTTCATCTCTCCTCCGGCAAAAATAGGAATAGGGGCATGGTTTCAATGCCCTGCGTTGAATATTAATGGTGGTTTAGTGTGTGGGCTTTTTCTTCGCCCATTCGAAAGGTAATACCTGCCTGATACCAATCCGGTAAGAAAAACTCAATGCGCCCTGTATATCCATCAAGTCGCATCGTTTTCATTCTTTTTAGCTCACTTTTCATTTGACGGTAGATTTCATCCATTTCACCCACCTTGAGATTTACAGGGGTATTCGCCAGCATCGCTATTTTGGCAATAGTCATCTCGCCATACGTTATTTCTGCATGCGCGGTAAACTCGTAAGGGTCTTCGCCTAGCTTACGATGACAGCCTACGCAGTGCGAAAAACTATTACAGGGGTGATAACGGGTGGCTTTATGTCGTCTTGATTTGAAGTGTGAGCAGTGCAGTTTAGCGCGTTCATACTGAAAATGTCGTCCGCAATAATCGCATATCCAGTTTGTTCTTTCGCGGACTAATTCAGAGAACACGGCATCGTATTTATCCCTTTTTAGTGCCATTAATATTATTTCTCCCAATAAAAAACCCCTCATTGGAGGGGTAGCAATTAATGATTAAATTTAAGGTGATTGATTATTCTTGCCGTCTCTCAATAAAATTCTCTCCGTTTGACCGATTTTTTTATATAATCCGACAACTCTTAACTTATATAATAAATTTTATGCCAATTACTATTCATCCCAAGGCGGGGCAATTACTACTTTGTGATTTTTCTAAAGGATTTAGAGAGCCTGAAATGGTAAAGGCCTCTCGTCCTGTCATAATACTGTCAGGTTTTATTCCTGGGCGAAAAAACTTAGCAACTATCGTATCGTGTAGTACAGTTAAACCCGATATTGTCAGGAATTATCATTATAAGCTCCCTGACCAATCAACTCCTAAAAGTAAACACTTTATGGGTAGAGACACATGGGTAAAAGGTGACATGGTTTATACTGTTGCCTATCACCGATTGGATCTAATCTACTTGAGTAAAAACCGCGAAGGTAAAAGAGACTATTTTACCCAGCGACTTGGAAAAGAACAAATGAATGAAATATATCGTTGTGTTCTTCATGGGATGGGTATGAGTTTTATGTGTCAATACTTGTAATGGAATAATTTGTTATCTTAATTCTGTGTTGCATAAAAATTTTTCCCTGCTAACATTGCTAATGTCTCCTGCGTTAATCACATTCACGATTAGCTGACAGGCTTTAAGACTACTCTAAGGTGCGTCCATTGTAGCCAGCGTGACAAAAAGCGATTGCAAGCTAAGTCAACGCTGAGAACAAGCCCCCTTCCATGGGGGTTTTGCTTTATTAATCGCTCATTCATCCTGTGCCTGTTTTAATTTCATATATTCCGAGCTTTCCGGTATCGTCACAAAACAACCGATGCCAATCGCCCAGCATTCCACTTTTTGCATAAAGACATGCAATTTCCCCCGTATCAAGTTTTGATGTCCTCTTAAGCGTTCTGACGCGCTCTGGCTGCTGTGTGGTCACATCAATACGCTCTACTACCTCATAACCAAGAAAAGTGTGCTTGAGCATTTCCTTCACCTGCTCAGCGGTAAAATTAGCGTTGTTAGCACACAGATATTTGCTTATCTCTGCGCACCACAAATGAAAAAGTGAATTTTGAGAGAGTGAACGGGTTTTACGGTAAGGCTTGATAATGAGTTGATGCGGTTGGTTTGTTGCGAGGACAGCTTTTAAGGTTTGCCAGACGGATTGTTTCGTTGATTCGTGGAAGAGTAAGTTATCTTCCATCACTTAACTTCTCTCATCTCCACCCCTTTAGCGGCATAACCGGTTACCTGTTTCCCCGCTATCCGCTGACGCTTTTTCGTCAAAAAATGGATATGGTCTTCATAAACATAACGGTATTCACCATCGACAAGGATGTGTTTAAAAGCTTTCATTGGTTGTTTTGCATACTGCACAAATTTATTATTATCTTTATATATCAATACATTAGATGGACGTAACGTTTTTCTTGCTTTCGATTCTTTAATTTCCTTCTCTGCACCCCTGTATATCCAGAATGTTTCTTTATGGCCCGTAATTTTACGTGTACGAACTTTAATATAACCAAGCCGTGCCATTAATCGACTAAACTCATTATTACTTTTTACCAACAAAGAAAGTTCATAGGTTGATTCACATAACCAGCCATGACGAACATACTCTTTGACCAATGCCTTATTGTGTTCAATGTTAATCACTGTATATTTATCATGTTGTCTAGGATGTCGATAGATAACCCAATTATCAAAAGCGTCTTGCCTTTCATTTGTTAATATCTGCACTGCAAAAGTTCTTAACGCTTTTCCATTTTTACGATTCCAATATTCAACCCATGAATCAGAGCGGTTAAGTATCAAAAGACAGTAATTATCAACTTTATGTGAATGCACGCCACGTGAAAAAACCTTATTTTCCAATGGCCTATCTGGACATAACGATGCTTGATATTCATAAGATTTTTTATATCCTCCGGTGAATCCGGTATCACTATCTGCCTCATGAACGGAAATTCCAGAGTTTAGCCAGACTAACCCATTTCCATTGTGTCTCAGTCCTAAATCCGTTAATGTACAGATACCGTTGTTAATGGCTGACCAGTTACCCGTAATCACCGCTTTTCGGCGGTTAAATATATTGAAGTCCTCACTTTGGGCACAAAAATGTCCCTCACAGCGATTTGCCATGTTTTGAATTTTCATATTTTTGCCTATTTGATTTTTATTGGGGTAGGTTTAGCGAAGTACAGGTGAAATTTTCTATTGATACTTTTGGCAATTTGTCACGCTTTCCAGCTTTGCCATTGCCAACAGTCCAGTAGTAATCCGTCTTCATAAATTGCATTTTGAACATGGACGGCTGGGATAACATTTCCAGGCAATCCTGTTCTGAGAGTGCTTTGTCGCTAAAGCGATACCAATAGACAGATTCGCCACCATCCTTAACAAGGGTTGCTTCGATTTGGTGTTTCATTGGGGGTGTCCTGATTATTTGAAGATGTTGAAACTGGGTTTAATCTCTAGATACATTGTTGTTCATCCAAACTTGGTCATAGTCACTGTTTGGCATGTTGGCGATGTAATTGTATGGACTTGTATTTTCTTCTGCTAAAAATTGATGCGCCTGTTTATCCAAATACAATGAGATTTTTCCTTCCCACCCTTCCCCATTTCGCTGTTTTTCCAGACACAATATGGAAGCGGGCTCTTTTAAATATTCCTGCTCTTTTTCAGTTAGTATTTGACTAGCCTCTAGTTTCTGTAACGCTCGTTCTCTGCGTTTATTTCGCCAGATGATGAAAAGGTTATCGGCAAGGTCAGTGATTGAACCTGAGCCTTTTACGTCCATTTTTCCTGTGGGTTTTTCTTCACTTTCCGATTTACGGCTGTGTGTCACTAAAATAACATGACTTGAAGTTTTGTTTTTAAAATCACACAATGCATCCATGAAGGCTTTTTGCCCATTGTAATCATCATCGGCAAGCCCACACTTCATCAGGCTATCAATGATAAACAGATTGATACCATATCGGCGGTTAGCATATCTAAATATTTCCAGTAATCGTGATGATTTCGCTGTCCCTGTTAAGCCAAATAACCAGAGACTATCATCATAAAACTTAAAAGCGGACTCAATTTCTAATTGTGAGGGTAATTTAGTGCATGTTGCTTGACGGGTTAGACGCTTTAGAAATGTTGCGGGTTTTAACTCAAACGAAGCAACACAGGCTCTGATTTCTTGGCGCATCGCTTCACACAGAATATGCCCCAATATTTCACTCTTACCGTGTCCATTGACCCCATTGAGTAGCGTTAACTCAGATTCACGATAACTAAAATGGCGATTTAATGACTCCCAAGGTGTCTTGAACAAATATTCCTCTCTACCGTAGAATGCATCCAGCGTACTCTGATAAAAATCTCTCGCTGTGCAGAGTTCTTCAGGGTCAAAATAAGCGGCTGTTTCAAGGTAGTGTACAATTTCCTGTTGTGTCAGGCCAGCCTGTAAACATTCGTTAATGTCCTTGTGGGGCAATTTGACTAAACGACACCGATATTCCCCTAATCGACGAGCAATTTCCAAGGCGGCCTGTTGCCCCACTTCGTCATTGTCCATTGACAACCAGATTTCAGTAAAGCGGTCAAGATTATGAAATTCATACTCAATCCACTGTTGTTTTGCCCCACTGCCGCCACCAAAGGGAACCGACAATGCGCTTAACCCGTACTGATGATAACTCATGCAATCAATTTCACCCTCGCACAATATGACTGCACGAATCGCTTTAGGTAACGCTTGCCAGCCAAACAAACAAGGTTCACAATCCGCTTCAACTGAAATGACCTTCTTCCCACTGGGTCTTACTGTGCTAATCCGTTTTACCTGTATCAGCTCGCCTTCTCGCTTGTAAGGGAAGGCTATCGCGGGTATTTCTTTGTTTGCTTCAGCTGACCAAACAACGGCATCACTGACTTGGAATTCTTCTGCCGTTTTGCGGTCTATGCCTCGTGATTGAAGATATTCGTAACAGTCTTTTGGTTTACGGACGGTTTTCTTCAGTGATGCGGGTTGTGGGCGTTTAAACTGTTTTTTCCGTTTTGCTTCAAATGCACCGGATTCATCCACTATCCCTAGAAACTGTTTTGCCTCTGCCATCGCCTGATGCAAACTACAGTCCCTGACCTGAATCCATAAATCAAGTAAATCCCCCCCTGTTCCCTCAGCAAAATCTGACCAAACCTTTTTGCCAGACAGATTAACTTTTAAACTTTTCCCCTGCTCACCATGCACAGAGCCAGCCACCCACTCATGACCCTCTTTTTTGCCTTCAGGTAAGAGATATTTAGCCACTCTGACAACATCAAGCCATAAGCGCTCAGATAATTCCGTAATCGTTATCATGCTTCCCTCAGATTAAATTTATCAAAACCGTATTGCACAATGCCAGCACTTAGCCAGCCGTAGTTATACCCACGGATGAGTATTGATTTGATAATTGATTTCATGATGATTTTGTTAGAAAAATACCAAGCCGTTACTAACGGTAAACGTTGATGTGGTTGTTGCTTGAGGTTTGGTTGAATGGGATTGTATTACCGGTTTGTCATCCAGCCAGCGTTTGCCATTGAGGTAAGTGGCAGGATGTAACTTTTCAAAGCCAAACTGATTAGCCTGTAACCTAGATTGAATATCAGACACAAGAAATTCTGCAAACTGCTCAGGTGTTTCCCCAGTCTCCTTCCGCCACAACTTGAATTGAGTTTTGAATGCGGATTTGGCGGATTGCTTACCCACTTTGCGCTGAACCTGTGACCAGAATATGCCTTCAAACGCTAAATCAATTGGATTTTGATTTGCTTTTGCAATTTCAGAGTCTGTTTTTTTAACCTCAGATCGAACGGGTTCGATCAATATGTTTTTATTCTTTGTAGTAATCTCTGTAGTAGTCTCTGTATACGTCTTACGTTTCAACGTAGGGGGTGTTACGTTTTTTCGTAGGGGGTATTCCGTTTCAACGTAACCCCTATTGCATTTTTTCGTAGGAGCTATTACAGAAACTGATTCTAGTTCAGGGTGATTATTAACCCATTGTGTGGCGTTAGTTATCTCATCAATGCGTGCAGGAACAGGTTCAATAAACAAAACATTACAACAAGCCCCGGTTGAAGTATTAATTGTACGGAGTTCTAGGGTAATAATACCTTGCGATTTCAATCGCTTTAAGGCATCAGTCACTTCTCGTTTTGTAAATCCGAACTGATCAGCAAAAGATTGATAACTACGCTGTAATTTGTCACCCTGAAAACGCTTGCGCCAGCCTTTCAGTTCGCCCGTACATTCGTCTCTGATTTCAGTTGGACGATACCAGTAAATAATTTCAGACAGTAGAACAATAGCGGTGCTATCAGGCTTTCCACTTGGCATTTTGATATGATGCCACCAGTTAGCAGGGATAACATTACCAGACAGATTTAGACGCCCAATTTGGTTAACGGTCTCGGTTGGAGTAAGATGTTTCATTGATTACCTCTAATTGATTCTTGACGATGTTTAAGCCTTAATTTTGCATCTTCTAATGCAGCTTTGAGCTTCTTGGCGGCTAATTCTGTGAAAGAGTGATTGACCCTCTCTCGAATAATGTTTTTATGGATATTTGACTGGTAAAATCGGCGCTTTTTTGGCATAATAACCTCGCTGAAATTGAAAGAAAAAAAGGGAAATTTGCCGTTTCCCTTCTCCTTGAAATACTAATTAAATACAACCCTCGACTTGACATTTAGAGGCTTCATCGTTTTTTAACCTTGAAGCTTCTTTTTTTGGCAATCTCAAATGCTCCAGCATGTCTATCAGCTTGCGGATTTCCTTCCCCGATATATTCGTTATGACTAAATCCTGCTTCGGTGAATCGTAGCCAATGCAATCAAGCAATTTTGCCATCTTCGGAATTATCCCATCCTCTGACTGCCATCTCGTGATTTGAGATGAATTTACACCAATAGCCTGAGCAATTCTTATTGCTGAATGTGTCTGAATACCATTGCGTATTCTGGCTTCAATGTTTTTTGCATTTGATTTGCGTGTAATTGTGGTTTCCATGTCTATACTTAATTCCATAAGTTTCAGATAATAGTTATCCCTCCCGATGGGCTGGGAATGTAAAATCTCCCAATTTCAGGGAGCCCAGGTTGTTAAAGAGCGGTAATTTTATTTAAATGTTTCTGGATACAATATTTCTAAAGGCAAATTAGTTGCTTCTCTAAATTCTCTGATCCTTGTTTTAGGAAGCTTTCCACCTCTTTTTTTTAATTGACTAATTGCCTGTGGTGTTAAGCCAACTTTTTCGGCAAGTATTTTTTGTTTACCTCCAACAGCTTTTATAGCTATTTGGAGAGGCGTTTTATGCTTTTTCATAAAACAACTTCCTGTTAATTAAAATCCACTAAATGTTAATTCATGCAACAGGATTAATCAATATAAAGATGATTGAAGAAATTCACTTTTTGTTTATTTTATTTATGCGAGGTATATATGAAACTGAAACAACGAATTGAATTTCTTCTTAAAAATGAATCTATTAAACAAAAAGATCTGGCTAGAATTCTTAACACCAGTCCTCAAACAGTTAATAATTGGTTAAAAAGAAACTCAATTAGTAGGGAAGCTGCACAAAATATCAGTACATTATTTGGTTATTCTCTTGATTGGCTTCTAAATGGTGTAGGTTTACCGAAAAAAAGAAATAATCATAAAATTAATCAATCATCAAATATTCCACCAGAAGATCACTGGTTACCTATCGCAACTTGGGACGATAATACTCCTTTAGACGATGATGAAGTGGAGGTGCAATATTTGAAAGATATTGAATTTGCTTGTGGCAATGGTCGCATTTCCAGTTATGATTACAATAATTGTAAGCTAAGATTTTCTAAATCAACATTGAGAAAAATTGGAGCTAAAAGTGATGGATCAACAGTTTTATGTTTTCCTGTAAAAGGAAACAGCATGCAACCATTAATACCTGATGGTTCTGTTGTAGCTATTGATATTTCTAATAAAAAAATAATTGACGGAAAAATTTACGCAATCGAGCAAAATGGACTTAAACGCATAAAGATCTTACATCGACTACCTAAAGGAAAACTTATAATAAGAAGTATTAACCGTGAAGAATATGAAGATGAAGAATGTCAAGAAGATGAAGTTGACATTATTGGTCGGTTATTCTGGTATTCCGTGATGGCTTATTAAAAGAAATATCCTCCATTCAAAATTTAGATAACTCATCAAAAATCAACAAACTAACAAAATCATAAACGTTCCCCCCATAATTAAATCAACAAAATATTGACTTAAATGTTGATATCATGTTTAATTAACCCCATCAACTCACTGCAACAGGCAAACGCCAGACAAGACTCCGAGTTATCTGAAACGTTGCCAGACGTTGCTAAGTAGCCAGCCTGAGGCGTATGAACATGAAGGCAAGTGACGACCGTTAAGCCGTACCGCTCTTTAACACTCTTTCGCTGAAAAAGCGTAACCATAAAACACCCAAACAGTCGGTTTTGGGGTGTGTGAAATAGCCAAAATACAGTCATTAAGTTAAAACCAACACCAGGGCACTATTAATATGACTGTAAATTTGACTTGTTAGCTTTATCACACACCACCAAAACCCATTGTCAGGAGGTCATATGTGTAACTTTCATGGTTATGATAATGCTCGCCGTCGTCGACATAAGCGTAGAAGCGCCAAGCAAGCAGCCTATCACTATAACAAAGCGCTTAATATGGCATTAAAAGCAGCGTTAAATCCATCTAAACCCTCTCAGCAACAAACAACGCCAAACACTAAACGCCCTATTCTTTCACTAAAAAGAAAAGTGATAAATCGTGTAGAAAAAGCAATATCAATTCGTCCTACTAAAGTTTATGACGCATTCGATAATTGCTGTTTGCCTATGGCAGCTTTATACACTTCTAAAAGGTTTCACAATAAACCTAAATCCAACTTTGGAGTCACTGCTAACTGTTAAAGGTATTAAAATGATTTTGACGGTCGACAAAAAAGCGCTTCTCAGTGCAATGATTTTTCAGGCTAAATGTGATGTCAGATATTATCTTAACGGCATTTGTTTTGCCCCTGATAAAAAGCTGTATGCTGCTGACGGTTATCGAGTTTTTATTGGCGAGCATGAGACTGAATCGCTACATGAAAGCGTGATTATTTCAATTAAAGGCGCAAAATTTACTCGCTTTGACAAGGCACAGATTGATACCCACTCTGGAATTGTGACTTATTTTGATGAAGATGAATTACGTGTTGGTGCAGCAATTTGTGAGGTTATTGACGGGAAATATCCGAACATAGAGCAAGTGATACCTAAGGAAAATAAACCTGTTTCAATCATTGGCTTCAATGCGAGTTATCTTGCAGACATACAGAAGGTAGCCAAGATTTATAACCCCAAATACCAATCAATAAAAATTAAACCTAACGGTAATGACAATGCATCAATTGTCGAATTAAGCGAGAACGCGTCCGTTATCGTTATGCCAACACGGATTGATTAGTCTAGTGCGAGTTTTTACTGCGTATATGATAAACCTAAATCACATTTTGGAGTTAGTGCAAATGCTTGATAATGACGAAAAAGAGCGTAAAGAATGTGAATGGTCTTGGATTGATTCAGATTATTATTGGGACGCATCTTGCGGATTTACATTTCAATTCATGGATGGTGGCCCGAAAGAAAACGACATGAACTATTGCCCAGAATGCGGAGGTAGGTTAATTGTAGAAAATACATAAGTTTCGCACTGACATATTACATTCTAATTTAGGAGAAATGATGAAATTTGAAGAGTTGAGTGAAAAATCTCAAGAGAAAGCCAGCGAAGCGTTACTGTATGCATTACAGGCAGAAATGGATTCAAATCGTGCTATCGATAATGTCAGGGCGAAAGCACTTGCATCGGCTATCAGAGACGGTTTTATTGCACTTGAAACAGAAGAGCTAGAAAAAAGAGCTAGTAAAGATCCTGGTAAAAACAATAAGAATTTTGGGTTTGCCAATTCATGATGTATACGGTAACCAGGCTTCCCAATCGTCAACCAGGCTAGTCACTCATTATTGATATACCTGTTTTGTGTGTTGTCGTAAACCACAAAGGGGGCGAGCCTGACGAGCCAGAAATATCAGGAGTTAATAAAGGAAATCGCTTTTATAAGCATCAGCTATCTTAAAAAGTTCTTTTTCATTGTCACCCACAAAAAATATAAGCAAGGATTCCGTAGGGGGATAATAGCGTTCAATTATGCCTTTTTGCCTCAATTTGTTGACTATTCTGTTTTCTGTTGGTAATTCAACGATTTCGCCTGAGTCAATCATGTATTTAATTAAACTGATCTCATCATTAGTTAACGTATTTAATATTGCTTGCCTTGTTGAGCGTTTAATACGAGACCTGAATCTTCGTTTAACACCAGCTATTAAGAGCATGATTAATTGCGAAGTCACATAACTAACAAGAAACAAACAGAAATAAAGCCAGTAAGATAAAAAAATATCCGGACTACTGGAATTAATCCAGTCTTTTATTGATGAGGGTGTAATTAATATCAATAGTACAAAAATAATAAGCATATACATCAATCGGTTTAGTGTTATTCCTTGCAGGAAGAAACGAACAAATTCCTGCCACCAAGTGTTGTTCATAGGCTTAATTTTCTCACTCTGTAAGGGTGAGATTATTTTAGCCTATTTCTCTCTGTAGGGGTACAAGAGAAACCACCGAGCCTGATGTGGTGAAAAGACAGGCGTTTCAACCTAAAATTCACGCCTCCGGTCAAGCTACCGCCGGAAAATTCAATAACAAACACGAGGTTTCTATGGAAAACAAAGTTAATTCAACTGAGAAATTGGTCACTATCGGCGACAGGAAAATTGATAGGGAAATTGCCAAGTACTGTTTGGAAAAAGCGGAGCCCGCTATTTATGAGGTGGTGACACATTTAGTCAAAGAACGGTGTGAAAAAGCGGATGTCATCGAAGCAGCAAAAACGACCGCCGAGGCGATCGTAGAAGGCATGACCTCTATTTTTCGTCGTTAAAGAAATTAAGTAATCTAGAAGAATTCTCTCTTAATTTTTAGTTAAAATTTACCTTTAAGGTAAGGAACTCATTATATGCTTAAGCTCTCTACCTTTAAACGAAGAAAGCCAACCACAAGTTCGACACTGAAAGGGGAAATGGGGGAATCCAGCGCCGACCTGTTTAAGACAATTGGGGCAATACACCGATGTGATGTAGCCGCCAGAGGGATTTTTTCGAAAAGACGCTCCCATATGCTCGACAAACTCATCTTTTTCCCTATAACTCGCTATTTGCTTCTCAAATTCTATTATTTTTGCTTTTGCTTCGGACAGTTCTTTTATGGTAGCTTCATTGGATTTTCGAACTACCTCCAGCTGCTCATGGATGAAAACGATTCTCTCTCGAAGGACTTCATTGCTTTGAACGCTAGAAAGCGCCCCAATAGCATTTTTAATCGTGCCGATAAATAAATTAATATCCATGTTAAATATATTTTCTTTGACTGTGGAAAAGTCAATATATCAAATTTCCTTGACTGTGGAAAGCAAGGAACCACTGCCGCCTGAGGTGGTTAAACATTCAGGCAATCTAATCAATTTAAGGATGTGTGAATACGGCTCTGCGCTCGTGGGACAGTCAACACTATAAATTATCTTTCAAATAGCTAATAGCGTTTGATTGCGTTTACCCGTCCGTCATGACTGTAAGCGGACACCGAGAGGCACTCGGCATACATCCTATCTCACACAAATGTATAAGACCTAATCAGGTCTTTTTTATTGCCTAAATTAAGGGTAAAAAATGAACAGCGATGAATTAAGAAAAATACTTGATGAACATAAAGTTTGGGTAGAGTCGCTTGGCGAGGATGGATCTAAGGCCGACCTGTGTAGAGCCAACCTACGTGAAGCCGACCTACGTGGAGCCGACCTATATGGAGCCGACCTACGTGGAGCCAACCTATATGGAGCCAACCTACGTGGAGCCAACCTATATGGAGCCAACCTGCCAGAGTTTACATTTATGATCATCGGTGAAACCTATCCAATCACAATCACAAATGGAGAATATCTGCGTGCTGGATGTCAGCATCATTCGGTAGAGAAATGGCGGCAATTTACCAAAGAAGAAATCTCAGGGATGGACGGTAGAAAAGCACTTGAATTCTACCCTCGTTTACTTGACATTCTGGATTTTTACTTGGGTAAAGGTGAACGCCCTGACTGGTTAAACCAAACAGCGCAATAAGAAGGAGTCTGCTCATGAAACTCGATAATCCACGCATTGTAACAGCGAAACATCCCAATATGGGCAATTTGGTTGGAGTAACTAATGGTAGTCGTCATTTGAGCGATGCAAAATACTTAAGCAGCATTGATATATGGAATGACGACGACATGGAAACAAGAACTTTCAAGGAAATTATACAGTGCTTAACAAAAGAAAATGAGCGTCTTAAAAAAGAGAATCGAAGGCTGATGAAGATATATCGTGAAATTGGCGGGCTGTGCAGGACTTGAACCTGCAACCGAAGAATTAAATCCCCTGCTATACCATTCAGCTAACAGCCCAATGATAATTATAGTGCAAGAATTAGAAGAATTTCAGTATTGCCGTTGCAGCACTAATAGTCACAACGATTACACCACCAAGTTTTAAAAGTAATCCAGTAGCAATAGTTTCAACGTCTTTACGAATCAACGCTATCTGACCATCAGTTTTCTCAAAACGTAAATTCATCTCAGCAGATAAGTCTTTGCGAACATCAGCTATTTGAGCTTCGTTTTTTTCAAAGCGAGCAACCATATCTTTACGTACGTCTTCTAAATCTCTTTTGGTGGCTACATCAACCGCTTCGTGCGATTCACGAACAGCCAGAGATATAGCTTTTGCCTGGTCTTTAGGTAAACCAGCACCTTCAAGCGTTTCAACAAATTTTAATGTATCAAATGCAACTTGACCCATAGGGAATCCTCCTTTTTGGTAAGTATAACGGATTTCAGGTTCAATCTGCAAAATCTTTCACGTTAATACCTTCATTCGTTTCATTACGGAGAAATATTTTTATGTCAAAATTACATCAACTGATTGCAATAGAAACTAATAGTATTAATGGCGAAACTGTCCAAACGGTTAATGCCCGTGATTTACATGCGTTTTTGGAAAGTAAGCAGGAGTTTGCTAATTGGATAAAAGATCGCATTCAACAATATGGTTTTATTGAACATCAGGACTTTTTGATAAATTTATCAAAAACCCCAAATGGAGGCCGTCCAGCAAAGGAATATCATATTTCCCTCGATATGGCGAAAGAACTATCCATGGTTTAGCGCAACGAAAAAGGGAAACAGGCAAGACAGTACTTTATTGAATGCGAAAGACAGGCAAAAACTGCTACACATGTTATTCCACAAACACTTCCTGAAGCACTACGGCTTGCCGCTGAAATGGCAGAGAAAGTTCAACACTTGTCGTTAGTTAACAAAGAGCAAAAAACCGAAATCGATAGTCTTAAAAACCTGTTCCAGGTTGGCATGTCACCTGTTCAGTTTTGCAAACAACTTAATGGCGTGAACATCAACCAGGTAAATCTATTTCTAGAATCGCGTCATTTTCTCTACGACGCAGAAAAGGATATCTGCAAGCCCCATGTTTGGCGTGTTCACTCCTATGCGAGAGATACGTATCTAACCGAATCACCTTTTATCATGACAAACGATTACGGGCAACGCCAGTGTTACAAAGTTGTTCTGCTAAAAAAAGGCGCTGCATGGCTATATAACCAATACCTCAAAGGTAAGCTACCCATGAAGAAAGACTGGAACGGTGAATTCACCCACGACAAATATAGTCAGGTGGCATAAGATGACGATGAATCAGGACGTTATTATTGCTCGTATCATTGCGGCATCCAAAGATATTTTTACCTGTGAAAAATCCATTGTGACGCTGAAAGATATTTATCATTCTGCTATACGCCAATATTTACTCAAAAATGGTGACCCTAGAGCGAATTGTGGTTCACTTAGCCCAGAAAAACCGGAATACGAAGGGGTCATCAAATATACAAAGCCTCACTATAGAGCGTTAATGAAGAAAAAGCGTGAACTCTATAACGCGCATCGCCGCCACCGCAGAGCAACACAGACACTACTCAAATATCAATCAAAGAAAACGGACGAATAAAGACCGGATTCTACAAATTAATCCCATCTAAATATCAATTAAGGTTTAAAAACATGAACCAGCTTAAACAGCAGGAGCTTCGCTATATCTTAAATAGTGACAGCTTCTCTCGGAAAGAATCCATAAAAATTATCCCCACCTTGCTAATCATCGCGTTGGCAAGCCTCGTTTTACTGTTAGCAAGATAGGAATAACCCATGACTTTATTTGAATTGACTTAGTTGCTCAAGGAGCAAAGAAAAAGCAATGAGCTTAAGGAGCATAACAAATATGAACATCAA
The DNA here is from genome assembly GCF_964020125.1 of Arsenophonus endosymbiont of Crataerina pallida. NCBI lineage: Bacteria > Pseudomonadati > Pseudomonadota > Gammaproteobacteria > Enterobacterales > Morganellaceae > Arsenophonus > Arsenophonus endosymbiont of Crataerina pallida. The sequence goes on from NZ_OZ026540.1 coordinate 3,631,081, forward strand.
CGTGAAGTGCTTGGACAACAAAACGTCCCTATCAGCTGGCAGGATTTTCGAGGAGATTTTACATGAAAATGCCACGATTGACTGATGATAAGAGATGTAAGTCGAAAGAGGAAGCTATTGCTTATGCAATGCAACAAATAGAGGTTATCAAACAAGGTAAAGAACCCTTATCACCGTCAATGAAAGAAAAACGTCAAGCAATGGAAATGTACGATAAAGAAGCAAAAGAAATAGAAAAACTAATAACCAAAACATCGACAAATTACCAACCGATAAATACAGAAAATAAAAAATACAACCCTTTCATTGGTCAAGAACTAAGAGATGGACCGTTCGGTGGAAAAATCAGAGGTGATTAGATATGGGAACAGCAACATTAATATTAGGTGAGTCAGGAACAGGAAAAAGTACCAGCTTAAGAAATCTTGATACAAGTAAAACGTTAATCGTTCAATGCATAAATAAACCGCTGCCATTTCCCACTAAACAATGGAAATTAAGAAATAGCGCTAACCCTGATGGCAATGTATATCGTACTGACCAAACCGATAATATCGTAGCCGTTCTTAAAAAAGCGCCACATGAAATTATTGTTATTGATGACTATCAGGCTGTGATGGTTAACGAACTCATGGCAAAGTGCAATGAAAGAGGGTATGACAAATTCACATCTATTGGTAAGAATGCCTGGGATGTGTTTAGAGCTGCTGGCGAGGGTTCAGCGCGTCGGCGTGTTTACATCTTGTCTCACACTCAAACCGATGACTTCGGCAGCGTTCGGATGAAAACGGTCGGTAAATTAGTTGACTCAACACTCGTACCCGAAGGGTATTTTACTATCGTTTTGCGAACACATGTATCAAACGGCTCTTACTCTTTCTCAACTCAATCAAATGGCAGTGATTGCTGCAAAAGCCCTATGGGAATGTTTGATTCTCAGCTCATTGAGAATGACCTGAACGAGATAGATAAAGTTATCTGCAACTATTATGGCATCACGCCACAACAAGAGGAAAATAAAGTATGAATCACAACGTTATTTTTACTTATACAGAAGAATCCGCCCTTGCTGCTTATCAGGGAGGCTTCATTAATGAAACAGGCGCATATGTAATCACTATTACGGAGGCTAAATTAACAAGAAGCGAAGGAGGCGCAGAGTTTATTGAATTCTCGGGTGAATCTGAGGATGGGAAAAAAGTTAACTATCTGAGTATTTGTTGTAAGAAAAATGACGGCACAGTCAACAATTTTGGTCAGAATATAGTCAATGCCATTATGGGATGCGTCGGTATTCAGCGAGTCACCTCGGTTGTTCACAACAATAACCTAGTTGCACCAGAATTTCATGGCAAGAAAGTAGGACTTGTTTTACAAAAAATTCTGAGAACAAAGAAAAATGGTGATGAAAGTTACAGCTTTGATATCCGTATGCCATTTGTAGCAAACACGGGGAAAACGCTTTTAGAAAAAGTTGAAAACAAACCCGCTCAAGCTGTTAAAAATCTATTACGCACTCTGAAAGATAGAGACGAGCGTAGACCAACTAATACGCCAGTAAGCACTGAACAAGTAAATAATGAGTTTACCTCTTTTTAGACAAGGAGTCCCCACCATGTGGATTTTAATCTTAGCCATGTACGCCAGCCCTTACGCATCAAGTAACGTAGCCAGCCTTCATACTCAGGAATTTGACACTGAAAACATGTGTCAATTCGCCGCTAAACAGTTTGAGTGGGAATTTGAAACTTTCAAGGATATCAACGCCAAAGCGATTTGCGTTAAGAAATAAGCTAATTATATCGGAGGTTCAACCATGAAACTTAACATCATCAAATTACTAATCACGACATTATTGTTTATCAGCGCAGCGTTTGCCTTCGAACTGATAGTGGGACATCTTGCCCATGCCGATGCCGTCATTGACCCGCAAATCAGGTTTAAACGTGGCGAATTAGGCAATATCCATTTAGGCGGGCAAGAGCTACTGGTTATTAGCATCATGCTAGTGCCAGCTCTTATGGTTTATTTGGGGGTATTTCTTGATACCTTGAAGAAATAGTTACAAAACAAGAAGTCATTACCCCACCTAGCTTATTCCACTTAATTAATACTCATTCATCAATTTTAATATTGAAGGATAGCTATATGCAAAATTTAACAAATGAAAATTATCCCGTTATTGCGGGCGTAGAAATCACGACAGACTCAGAAGGCCGATTCAACCTTAATGCGTTACATAAAGCCAGTGGTGGCAAAGATGCTAAACGCCCTAAAACATGGCTTGAGACAAAACAAGCCAAAGAGTTAATTGAAGAGCTAAGGCAGAATTCCGCCTTAGGTCAAGAAGTAATCAAAGTTCAAAAAGGCGGCATAAATCCAGGCACTTTTGCTCATGAACTGTTAGCCATTGAGTATGCAGGCTGGATTGCACCAAAGTTCAGATTAATGGTTAATCAAACCTTCCTTGATTACAAAACAGGAAGATTAGCCCCTGTCATCCAAACAACAGATTGGTTAGATAATCCCGCCCAATTACGAAAAATGCTAATTAGCTATACCGAGCAAGTGGAAAAAATAAGCAGTGAGCGTGATGAAGCAATTAGAACAAAATCACAAATCAGTCGGACGCGTGAAGCTTCTGCAATGGGTAAACTCAGTGTTGCTACCCGTAAAAATCGGGAGCTAACAGAACGATTAGGAGAAAGTGTTAAACATGCCACCATCACAGCAGTAAAGAATGCTACAGGGAAAGAATATAAATTTGCCCCACTTCGTCGATGGTGCCGTGAGAACGAGGTGGAAGCAACCGAAGTGCCTGATATTCGTTATGGTCAGGTTAAGTCATGGCCTGCTGAATCATGGCTACAGGTATACGGCATCAATCTGAAATCGTTATTTGCTAATAGCCAACGTATTCACTAGAAATTGACCGCTATTTGGTATTTCCGAGCAACTTTAAAAAAGACCAGCGCAAGGCTGGCCAACACCAGGGAAAATGTTGCTGTTAACCAACACACAACAGAAACAAGACTACCATAAATAATTGAATTTGATCAAATTTTGATCAACATTTACATTCATGTAATCAATAACCGGAGAAATACTATGAATAACATCCATGAATACAGAACAACGTTACATCATGTCAAAGCAGGGATGCAGGTTATTTATCATGGTGAGATGATGACAATAATCAGGTTGCGGGAGAAGAAATTAACAAACAAAGGATTGATATATCAATTTGATATCGATGGAGAAAGTGGAACATTAACCGGAAATGGCGGTAATAAAATCACTGTGTTAGAAAAAATAGACGACTTGCATAAAAGTAAAAGTTGGTATGTTTAGGAGATGAAGTGAAGTATGACCTGATACTCGCAGACCCACCCTGGCAATACCAAAACAAAGCATCAAACGGCGCAGCACACAATCACTACAACACCACTGACTTTTACGCCCTCACCCGATTACCCATAGAAACCATCGTTAATGATAACTCCGTACTCTGCATGTGGTACACGGGGAACTTTGCGCTGGAAGCTATCCGGTTAGCAGAAGCATGGGGATTTAAAGTCAAAACCATGAAGGGATTTACTTGGGTCAAGTTGAATAAGTTAGCCAAAGAGCGGATTTCTAAAGCTATCGAAAAAGCCAAGCTGTCTGATGCTGATGACTTTCTGGCATTACTCAATGCTGAAACACGCATGAATGGCGGTAATTATACCCGCAGTAATTCAGAAGATTGCTTAATTGCCATCAAGGGGAAAGGACTAGAACGCAAGGACGCTTCCATCAAACAGGTTATCTACGCCTGTCTCGGTGAACATAGCCAAAAACCCAAGGAAGTCCATTACCGATTAGAGAAGCTCTACGGTGATGTGAAACGTATCGAACTTTTTGCTCGCGACAAAGTGCAGGGGTGGGATATGTGGGGCAATGAAGCGCCTGAGAATAGTGTGAGTTTTTAAATGAGGATAAATAAACATGATTACTTTAGCGGAATGGAACGCTCGAAGGGACAGGCCGCGCCGGATGGATACCGTCAGAATTTGGGCAAGAAATGGACTCATACAGCCCCCACCCATTAAGGACGGTAGAGAGTACCTTGTCGAAGAATATGCCGTCAAAGTCAATAGTCTTAACGAAATTAGCCATCAAAGTATGTTGCTGCAAAGGATAGGTTATGACCGGAATCAGAAAGATAAAAAATCGGGATTTACCCCCTAATTTGTACAAAAGAAATGGCTACTATTCATACAGAGACCCTCGCACACGGAAGGAATACGGTTTAGGCAGAAACAAGGCCTATGCAATTAACGAGGCTATCAGTGCGAATCAGTTATTGCTCAATACAGAGAAAGTAAAACCACTGACAGAGAGGATTGATGGACAGGGAAGTGTCTATTTTCATGAGTTTTTAGATAGATATGAAGAAATATTGAAAACAAGAGGATTAAGAGAAAAAACATTAAAAGACTATCGACAGAGAATAGGCGTAATCAGAAAAGGATTTCTTGATACACCGATACAAAATATAACCACAAAAAATATTGCGGATTTTCTACATCCTTTTATTCATGAAGAAAAAACTACAACTGCGAAACTAATGCGCAGTTTATTAAATGACTGTTTTAAAGAAGCAATATCATTAGGGTTACTACAAATAAATCCGGTTATATCAACAAAGACACCAAAAATAAAAATACAAAGAGCGAGATTATCTTTCAATGATTTTAATGCTATTTTGAGCTTAATAAATAATGACAACCATTGGTTAACTCGCACCATGAAATTAGCTCTAGTTACAGGGCAAAGAGTATCTGATGTTTCAAAAATAAAATATAAAGATATTCATGATAATAAATTATGGATTATTCAACAAAAAACAGGAGCAAAAATAGCAATACCTCTTGATATTGAACTTTATGGAATAAAGTTATCAGATATTTTGGCAGATTGTAAAAATAATTCAGAGTTTGTTATTAATATTAATGGAAATAAAATTACAGTAGAAAAAATATCAAAAGAATTTAGAAGATTTAGAGATATTTCTCAATTGAAATGGAAAGGTGAACCACCCTCTTTTCATGAAATTAGAAGTTTATCAGCAAGACTGTACACTGAAAAAATGGGTAGCGATTTTGCTCGAAAATTGCTTGGGCATAAGTCGGCTGCAATGACAGCTAAATATCAAGATGATAGAAATAATGGTTGGATTGAACTTTAATTTATAGTGAATGAATGGTGAATTATAGTGATAATATTATTTTAATATATTGATTTTTATAAATAAATTATTGTGGAAACTAAAAGTGCTATAGTAATGCTAAATATAAGCCAGTGGTAGTGCATTACAGACCTCGTGATTATAAGCTTTTTGACAGAAATTTTCGATGGGTATGGATTGACATAATAATTCCAAATCCAGCCATTAAAACGATTAATGCCGAGCCGCCATAACTTACCAACGGTAAAGGAACACCCACTACAGGTAAGATACCGCTAACCATGCCAATGTTGACAAATATGTAGACAAACAGAATTAACATTAAGCCACCAACCATAACTCTACCAAAGGTATTTTGTGCATTAGCTGCAATTATTAACCCTCGCATGATTAGTAGTAGATATAATACCAGTAAAATAACTACGCCAATTAACCCGAGTTCTTCAGCTAATACGGCAAAAATAAAATCAGTATGACGTTCTGGTAGAAATTCTAATTGCGATTGCGTGCCATGTAACCAGCCTTTGCCAAATAATCCCCCTGAACCAATAGCAATTTTAGATTGGATAATATGATAACCAGCACCGAGTGGATCTGTTTCTGGATCGAGTAACATCATAACACGATCTCGTTGATAGTCGTGCATCAGAAAGAACCATAGAATAGGAATAAAGCAAGCGATGCCCGTGGCCGCAATGGCAATCAATTTCCAATTCATACCCGCTAAGAACAGGATAAACAAACCGGAGGCAGCAACTAAAATAGATGTGCCCAGATCAGGTTGAGCGGCAACCAGTAGTGTGGGGAGAAATATAAGTATCAATGCCAGCAGGGTATTTTTTAAGGTGGGAGGGCAGAGATCGCGATTGACAAAACGTGCAACCATCAATGGAACCGCAATTTTAGCAATTTCAGACGGTTGAAAACGAACGAAGCCAAGATCTAACCATCGTTGCGCACCTTTACTGATTTGCCCAAATGCATCGACAAAAATTAACAGCATTAAGCAAAAAATATACAGGTAGGGCGCCCAATTTTCATAGATACGCGGTGAAATCTGCGCCATAACAATCATGACAACAAATCCAATCGCGATTTGTATCAGCTTACGCTGCATCATATCAATATCTTGCCCACTAGCACTCCACATGATCATGACACTGTATATCGTTAAGGCGAGAATAATCAGCAACATTGGAATATCAATATGTAAACGCGTCCAAATAGGTAATTTATGTGATTTATCGGTCATATATTACTGATCTTCTTCTGGAGATACACTGGTATCTGGTGTTTGTGATATCGTTTTTTTACCAAGCAAAACATAATCAAGAATATTGCGGACAAGATCGCCAACGGCCGGTCCAGCCCCACCATTTTCTAGAATAATAGCAACGGAAACGGTCGGCTTTTGATAAGGGGCAAATCCAATCATTAATTTATGATCACGCAAGTGCTCAGCTAATTTACTTGCATTATAGGTTTCATAACTGAATACCTGCGCCGTACCTGATTTGACGGCAGCCTTGTAGGGAGTGTTGGCAAAACTTCTACGTGCTGTACCATTTGGTGCATTAGCAACGCCATACATACCTTCTTTAGCTAACTCCCAAAAGCCTGAATGAATATCACCAATTTGGATATGCTCTTTCTGCTCATAAGGCAGCATAGCATTACCTAATTTAGTGCCATAAAGTAGATGGGGAATTTTAACCGTGCCGTCATTAATTAACGTCACTAATGCTTTTGCCATTTGGATCGGTGTTGTGGTCCAATAACCTTGGCCGATGCCGACTGGAATAGTGTCTCCTTGATACCAAGGTTTTTTGTAGCGTTTTAGTTTCCATTCCCGGGTTGGCATAATGCCAGAGCGTTCTTCGGCAAGATCAATACCAGTATAATGCCCATAGCCAAATTTCTGCATCCAATCGGAGATATGATCGATACCCATATCATAAGCAATCTGGTAGAAAAAGGTGTCGGCTGATTCGATAATGGCTCTAACGACATTTAATCTACCGTGTCCCCATTTTTTCCAGTCTCGGTAACGTTTTTCGGAATTTGTTAATTGCCACCAACCAGGATCAAATATGGTGGAGTTGGCGGTGACAATGTTTTCACTTAACGCTGCGACCGCCATAAATGGTTTAACGGTTGAGGCGGGCGGATATAATCCCTGGGTAGTTCTATTAATTAGCGGACGATTAGGATTATTTAATAAAGCTTGGTAATCTTTATTAGAGATACCATTAACAAATAGATTAGGGTCATAGCTTGGAGTAGATACCAGCGCCAGTACTTCTCCGTTGCGAGGATCGGTTACAACAACGGCAGCTCGGCTGGTGGTGAGCAACTTTTCGATCTCAATTTGTAAATTGAGATCAATAGTGAGATAAATATCTTTGCCTGCCTGAGGTGCTTGTTCATGAAGTTGGCGTATGACTTTTCCCCGACTATTAACTTCGACCTCTTCATAGCCTGTTTTGCCATGTAAAATATTTTCGTAATACCGTTCTATACCTAATTTACCAATATCATGGGTGGCAGTGTAATTTTTTAGTAGACCATCATTTTCTAGACGTTCTATATCCTTATCATTAATTTTGGCTACATAACCAATAACATGCGTTAGCGCAGAGCCATAAGGATAATAGCGGCGTTGGTAACCTTTGACTTCAATCCTGGGAAACCGGTATTGATTAACGGCAAAACGTGCAACTTGCACTTCATCTAGTGAGGTTTTTAACGGTATAGAGGTAAAGCGGCGTGAACGTTTACGCTCTTTTTTGAAGTTTGCAATGTCGTCGTCAGTGAGATCAACCACATCACGCAATTGTGCCAATAGCTCTGTTAAATTAGGGACTTTTTCAGGAATGACTTCTAACTGATAAAATGTTCGGTTTAACGCGAGAGGAATCCCATTTCTGTCATAAATAATACCTCTACTAGGCGGAACAGGAACCAATTTTATCCGATTATCATTGGAGCGAGTTTGGTAGTCTTCATGGCGAACCACTTGTAGATGATAAAGATTAGCAATTAAAATACTTACTAATATCACAATGATAATAAAAGCTATCAACGCCCGACGAATGAATAGAGTAGATTCAGCGGTGTAATCGCGAAAAGGGGTGCGTTTCTTTTTTTTTGTTTCTTTCTTCGCATTCACACTAATAACCTACACAAATATGTTATTCCCGATGGTAAGGATGATTTGTTGTAATGCTCCATGCCCGGTAAAGGCTCTCTACAACAAATATTCGAACTAAAGGATGAGGCATTGTTAAGGATGACATTGACCAACTTTGTTCTGCTGCTGCTTTACGGGCAGGGGCAAGACCTTCTGGGCCACCAATTAGAAAGCTAATATTACGTCCATCTTGTTTCCATTGATCTAATTGTTCAGCAAGTTGTCGAGTTGTCCAGCTTGTACCTGGTATATCAAGGGTAATTATACGGTTACCTTTGCCAACTGCAGCTAGCATCTGTTCTCCTTCTTTCTCGATGATACGTTTGAGATCAGCATTTTTCCCACGTTTTCCCGAAGGGATCTCAATGAGTTCAAAAGCCATATCTTTTGGAAAACGATGAAGATAATCTTGAAAACCGGTCTGGATCCAATCAACCATTTTGCTACCAACGGCAATCAGTTGTAATTTCAAATTCAACTCCAGAGTTTTTCAAGTTCATACATACGGCGACTATCTTCTTGCATGATATGCACAATTGCATCGCCTAAATCGACAACGATCCAATCAGAAACACCTTGTCCTTCAACACCCAGAGGAATTATTCCTGTCTTACGGCATGCTTCAATTAATTTGTCCGAAACTGATGTTAAGTGGCGATTAGATGTTCCGGTACAGATTATCATGCAATCGGGTAATGCTAGATTTTCCACGTACATCAATAGTGACAATATCTTGCGCTTTTGTATCGACAAGCCTGTCGATAATAAATTGTTGGAGTTCAGTTCCTTGCAAAGGTTCACCTTTAATTTCAAGTTAAATAAAAAAATATTAATGTTATATTTTATTCAGTTATAAAATTCTGTTGAAAGAAATAAGCATAAGATAATCTATATTTTAATCTAATTTTTAGTAAAACCAGTTGAATATTTATAATTAGTTTTAAGATAAATTATCGGAAATTATGCCTTATTTTCATCAGCAATATAAAAAGCGCCAAGATATTACCAATCACCTTATATACTCACAATAGTTTAAGGGAATTTTTGTCAATTTTTTATATTTATTGGTTAATTATGAGCAATTTTGATAAAGATGATGTTTATCAATATAGCGCAAAACTGCAGGTGGCAATATATCTTTGCAACTTTTTCTATCACGTTTTCGTTCACGAATTTCAGTTGCAGAAATATTTAACAAGGGAGTATCAGCCAGATATATGGCACCACAAGGTTTATGGCTGAGTATTTCCGGCTCATGCACTTGATGATTTTTTAGCCATTGTTGCATTGATGGAGTTGAAAAATAAGTGCTATAGCCTGGGCGAGCACAGACTAATAAATGACAAAGATCCAAAATTTTTTGCCAATCAAACCAGGTATTGATTGATAGTAGTGAATCTTGTCCGATAATAAAGGCTAGTGGTTTTTGCCTACCGATTTGTTGCCGAAAAGAGAGTAGTGTTTCAACGGTATAAGAGGGAGTTTTACGTTTAAGTTCACGGGTATCAATACTAAATAGCGGATTATTTTTGATAGCTAATTTTATCATTGCCAATCTTTGTTGAACGGTTGCTTCAGGTTGTGGGCGATGGGGTGGCACATGATTGGGAAGTAAAACAACCCGTTGTAAACCGACTTGCTTGGCTAGCGCTTCAACGGGAAGTAAGTGACCATAGTGAATAGGATCAAAGGTACCACCAAATAGTGCTTGAATAGATTTAGAATTAGCTGTTTGCTTAGTTTGTTGAGTCATTAATAAAACTCTCGGGCAGTGATTTACCGCACAATAGCATAGATAAAGTTTCTAATTTTGGCCAAATTGACTGGCCATAATCTTGTTTTAAATGTAATTCAGCATGGGTAATTAACTGTATTGCAAGCTGTAGTTCGCGAATGGATAAACGCTGTAGCGCAGCGCTAAGAAGAGGGCGGCGGGCTTGCCAAATTTTATGCTGATCAAATAATTTTTTTAAATCTTTATCGCTATTTTGTTGTGTTAATGTCAAAAGCAATATCAGTTCACGTTGAATTATACGTAATAGAATCACTGCTTCATAATCTTCGCGTTGTAATTGTTGTAGGATATGCCAAACGCGTTTAATTTTACCTGCAAGTAGCGCATCAACCCAATGATAAGGTGTAAAATTAACGGCATTATTTACCGCCTCTTTGACACGAGGTAGGGTGAGGTTACCATCGGGATATAAGAGTGATAAACGTTCAAGAGCTTGGTTAAGAGCTAGTAAGTTGCCTTCATAACAGTAACAAAGAAGCTCATTAGCTTGTTTATCTAAGGTAACAGATATGGCTTTTGCTCGTTGGTTTATCCATTGAGGTAGTCTGGACTGTTCTGGTGTCAGACAATTAATATAGACTGCATCTTGGCCTATTTTTTTGCACCAGGCACTATTTTCTTGTGCTTTTGTTAATTTGCCGCCGCATAATATGAGTAATAAATCAGGATGTAATAATTCAGCCAACTTAAGTAGCTTTTCCGCTATGACGGTTGTGGGGCCACTTTCAGGTAATATTAAGATCAGGATTTGTCGGCTAGCAAATAGGCTAAGTGATTGACTAAGATGATAAATAGTGTCCCAGTCGGTGCTTGTATCTAGCGAATAGGTATAACGTTCAGAAAAACCCTGCTGTTGAGCAACTTGACAAATTTTATCCATGCTTTCTTGTGATAAAAGCGGATCATTGCCAAAAATCAGATAACAGGTTCGCAGCTTATCAGTAAGCTGCGAACCTGTTATCTGCTCCGGGTAAATACGGATCATTCTGAGTCTACCGATAGCGCTTTCTCGACAACCACAGATCCTTCTGGCTCATTCTGAATAGTGCTATGAACGATCAGTAATTTACGAATTAACTGGCGAGCCGCTTGTTCACGCATTTCTTGTTTAACAAGTTCGCTTTCGGCGTCTTTAGCTAGTGTTTCTAACGGATTGTCGAAGAAAGCGCGCTCGACGCGTGTTTTTATCGGATAAACAGTGCCGTTAGGGAGGATAATTTGTGCGCTGACCCAGAAATTTAATTGTTTTTCTGCACTTTTACCGTCTTGATAGATGGAAACGGTTTTGGTGTTTTCAGATGAACCCACTATTTTTAAAATTGGCACATTCTGAAGATTTTCATCGATTAAGTTGACATTATTTAGGCGTAATTGCTGTCTAATTGCACGTGCTAGCGGGCCGTAGGGATCACCACTACTTAATCTTAATGTTTTTAGTTCTTCAGGTATTTGCGTCGTACCTTGTAGGCGAAATCCGCAGCCAGCCGTGATCAACACGGCTAAGCTTAGAAATAAGGTAATTAAATAACGCACATGGTCTCCTTATTAAGTTAGCCGACAACAAGGTTTAACAGCTTGCCTGGCACATAAATTACCTTACGGATGTTCATACCTTCAAGGTATTTTGCCACACCATATTCTTGCGTTGCCATAGCTAACACAGAATCTTGTGATGCATTGATATCGACAGTAATACGCCCACGAACTTTACCATTAACTTGAATAATGACTAATTTAGTATCGTCTATTTTTGCTTGTTCGTCAGCAACTGGCCAAGGCGCATTATCGATATCTTCCAGCTGACCAAGTGCTTTCCACAGGATAAAGCAAGCATGGGGGATAATGGGCGATAGCATCCGCACAATAGCTTCTAGAGATTCTTGTATTAATGCTCGATCCTGTTCACTATCATGGGAGGCTCGCGTCAGTTTATTCATGAACTCCATAATAGCAGCAATCGCAGTATTAAATGCATAACGGCGGCCGATATCATCAGTCACTTTAGCGATGGTTTTATGTAGGTCACGCCGTAGGTTTTTCTGCTCTGGAGTAAGGTTGGTGCTATTTAATGGCGCTGTTTTACCTTTTTGCGTATGTTCAAAAACGGTACGCCAAAGACGACGAACAAAACGATTTGCACCTTCTACACTTGATTCTTGCCATTCTAAAGTAAGTTCCGGCGGAGCGGCAAACATCATAAATAAGCGAACCGTATCCGCCCCATATTTTTCTACCATTAATTGTGGATCAATACCGTTATTTTTCGATTTAGACATTTTACTCATCCCGGTATAGGAGAGTTGATGTCCATGCTTATCAGTTGCTTTGACAATCTTACCTTTTTCATCCCGTTCAACAGTCACATCAACGGGTGACACCCAAACTCGTTGTCCATTTTCACCTAAGTAATAAAAAGAATCGGCTAATACCATTCCTTGACATAACAGACGTTTAGCTGGTTCATCAGAATTTACTAAGCCTGCATCACGCATTAGTTTGTGGAAAAAACGGAAATATAATAGATGCATAATGGCATGTTCAATACCACCGATATATTGATCAACAGGCAACCAGTAATTGGCCGCGGCTGGATCTAGCATCCCTTGGTCATAATTAGGACAGGTATAACGGGCATAATACCAGGAAGACTCCATAAAGGTATCAAAGGTATCCGTTTCACGTAATGCTGCATGACCATTGATGTTAGTCTTGGCCCATTGTGGGTCGGCTTTGATAGGACTTGTGATGCCATTCATCACCACATCTTCAGGTAAGATGACAGGTAGTTGTTGTTCGGGTACTGGCATGACAGAACCATCTTCCATGGTTACCATAGGAATTGGTGCTCCCCAATAACGTTGGCGAGAAACCCCCCAATCACGTAGACGATAATTGACTTTACGTTGCGCCGAAGCTTGTGAAACCAGTTTATCGGCAATCGCATTGGCGCCTGTTTTATTGTCCATGCCACTAAATTCGCCTGAATTAATCAGTGCATTTTTATCAGTCAACGGACCTGCTTTTAGATCGGGCATCTGGCCTTCATTATCAGCAATAACCGCTTTGATCGGTAAATGATATTTGGTTGCGAATTCCCAGTCACGTTGGTCATGCCCTGGAACTGCCATTACTGCCCCTGTACCATATTCCATTAACACAAAATTGGCTATCCAGATCGGAATTTTTTCATTAGTTAGCGGGTGAATTGCGAACAGATTGGTGGCAATACCTTTTTTCTCCATGGTTGCCATTTCTGCTTCAGCAACCTTGGTATTACGACATTCATCAATAAAAGCGTTAAGTTTAGCATTTTTTTCTGCCGCGCTTTTTGCTAACGGATGAGTTGCTGCAATAGCGAGATAAGTCACCCCCATAAAAGTATCTGGCCGAGTAGTATAGACAGTTAGCTTTTCATCCATGTCTGCCAGTTCAAAGGTAATTTCAACCCCTTCTGAGCGGCCGATCCAATTGCGCTGCATGGTTTTAACTTGCTCTGGCCAGCCATCGAGTTTATCTAAATCATTGAGTAGCTCTTCTGCATAAGCGGTAATTTTTATGAACCATTGGGGAATTTCTTTGCGTTCGACCGGGGTATCGCAACGCCAGCAGCAGCCATCAATGACTTGCTCGTTTGCTAACACCGTTAAATCATTTGGACACCAGTTAACGGCAGCGGTTTTTTTATAAATTAAACCTTTTTCATAAAGCTTAGTAAAAAACCATTGCTCCCAACGATAATACTCCGGTGTACAAGTTGTGACTTCTCGACTACAGTCATAACCAAATCCGAGCATTTTTAATTGATTTTTCATGTAATCAATATTGGTATAAGTCCAAGGCGCTGGAGCAGTATTATTTTTTACTGCGGCACCTTCTGCCGGTAAACCAAAAGCATCCCAGCCGATAGGTTGCAGTACATTTTTGCCTAGCATGCGTTGATAACGTGAGATAACATCACCAATGGTATAGTTGCGTACATGCCCCATATGTAGCTGACCAGATGGGTAAGGTAACATTGACAGGCAATAGTATTTTTCTTTGTTATTATCTTCTATTACTTTAAATGTTTGTTTTTCTTCCCAATGACGTTGTACGTATTGCTCTATCTCTTCTGGTCGATATTGTTCTTGCATGACACCGATGTTCCTATGGAGATAATGCGGCATTGGCCGCGAATGATATAGTTTATTTTAGATCTGCATAGAATAGCGGATAAATGCCTCTAACAACAACTATTGATAAATATTTAACGATCAAGTTAAATTAATTTTATTAATGCAAATGGTGGGGTGTTTCAGAGGGTAGCATGTTAGATGGTCAGTCTAGCCCGCTTTAGGCGCTATTTTAATATTATTATTTAGCCGATTGGGCGACGATTTTTGTCACCCAACAAGGATAGAGGGATTAATGTATGATCTTAGCAAGAAATTCTTTAGCACGTTTTGATTTCGGCGCAGCAAAGAAATCATCTTTATTGCTATCCTCAATAATTTTTCCTTCGTCCATAAAAATCATTCGATGAGCAACTTTTTTAGCAAATCCCATTTCGTGAGTGACTACTATCATGGTCATTCCTTCATTAGCAAGCTTTATCATTACATCAAGTACTTCGTTGATCATTTCTGGATCTAATGCGGAGGTCGGTTCGTCAAAAAGCATCGCAATCGGATCCATACAGAGTGCTCTGGTAATGGCAACGCGTTGTTGTTGCCCACCAGATAATTGAGCTGGAAATTTATTGGTATGGTTAGCTAATCCAACTCGCTCTAATAATTTTAAGGCAGTACTTTCAGCGGTTTTTTTATCTCTGTTTAAGACTTTTATCTGTGCTAGTGTTAAGTTTTCAATAATTGATAGATGAGGGAATAATTCAAAATGTTGAAATACCATACCGACTTTTGAGCGCAATTTAGCCAAATCTGTCTTTTTGTCATTAACATGAATATTATCAATATATATTTCACCATGTTGAATCGGTTCTAAGCCATTAATGGTTTTTATTAATGTTGATTTACCTGAACCGGAAGGGCCACAAATAACGACAACTTCCCCTCTTTTGACATTCATCGAACAATCAGTAAGCACTTGAAACTGTCCATACCATTTAGAAACATTTTTTAAAGAAATCATTAATAGTCCTTTTTCAGATAGCTAACCAGCATAAATCTATATAAATTAATGAAATATTATTTTTTTTAACAAATTATTATAATAAAAAAGCTCATTAACTAAATTTAATGATAAATATCAATAACAAGATAAAACCGTATCATCGGTTGTTAAGACATGATGATAATTAATATATGCTAAATTGATTAGTCTTCTTTTCGCTTAATAAAACATGCCAATATGATAAATAGGGCAACCAATGCCCACATAGGCCAGTTACTCCAACGTGCATAAGGTGTAAGACCAGATGTTGGTGTTACCTCAGTATTTAATACTGAGCGAGTGAATTGAGGAAGTTCTGCCTGAATATCACCATTAGGTTTGATTACTGCTGTAACACCATTATTAGTGGCACGTAATAGTGGTCGACCAAGCTCGAGTGCCCGCATGCGCGCCATTTGAAAGTGCTGCCATGGGCCAATAGTATGTCCAAACCATGCATCATTTGAAAGCGTCAATAGAAAATCGGTATCTGATTTAAAGTTGTCTCTAACTTGGGAGCCTAAAATAATTTCATAGCAGATAGCAGCAGTTAGATGAATATTACCAGCAATTAACTGCTGCTGCTCATAATCACCACGACTAAAACCTGACATTGGTAAATTAAATAAAGGGGCAATTGGTCGAAGAATATTTTCTAATGGTACAAATTCACCAAAAGGCACCAGGTGGTGTTTCTGATAACGATTACTGGTTGGATATTGGTAAGGTTTATTTTCTCCCAACACAATAATACTATTAAAAAAATTACTCACACCCTGTGTGCTTGGTTTAGCATCAACTATACCAGTAATTAGGCGAGTATTTTGTAAGCGCAGTAGTTTATCTAATGAGGTTAGCCAAACGTTATTATCCAATTCGATCGATGGAATAGCGGATTCTGGCCAGATAACGATATTGGCATTGCCAAAATAAGGTTTAGAGAGATCGAGATAAGTACTAATGGTTTGTTCGAGAAATCCTGGTTGCCATTTTAAGCTTTGCGGGATGTTACCTTGAACTAAAACAATTTGTGATTTTTTTTCTGCGACCGGCGTGAACCACTGATAATTTTTAAATATTAGGGGTAACAATAATAAGATAATTGCTGTAATTAGCGGAATAATTCTGCGTTTTAGGCAAGTAAACACTAAGCAGCTGCTAATGATCAGCAGTAGTAATGTTATCATCTCAACGCCAAATATCGTCGCGATGCCTTTAAGCGGCCCGTCGATTTGACTATAACCAAATTGTAGCCAAGGGAAACCAGTTAGTATCCAGCCACGTAAATATTCAGTTATTTGCCATATTGCTGGTGCGGCAAAAATAAAGCGAGCAATATTAAGGTGCGGAAAGAATCGATTGAGCAGATAAGCAAATAGCGCGGGATAAAGTGATAAATAAGCTGCCAGTAAGATGACTAAAAAGACATTAACCACTAATGGCATACCACCAAAATCGGCAATACTGACATAAACCCAGTTAATACCACTGCCAAAAAGACCAATTCCCCAACAAAATGCTATTAAACTTGCTTGTTTGCTTGAGCAATTAACAATTAGCAGCTGTAAGCCAAAAAGAGAAAAAAGCGCGGCTAACCAAATATCAAAAGGTGAAAAAGCCAGTGTTCCGCAGAGCCCGAAAATTAACGCGATCAAAGCTCGTAACCACTGACGTTGATAGAGTGGCATTTTTTTCATTAATGCTATTCTTCTATAAGATTTGGGATTGGTGCTTCATCAGGAATTTTTACCTGAACTTGAATGATTTTGCGGCTATCAGCCATGGTAATTTTAAACATATAACCATCAATTGTGATCACTTCCCCTCGGGCAGGCAAATGTCCAAATGCTTGCATCACCAAGCCACCAATGGTATCAACCTCTTCATCATTAAAGCGTGTGCTAAATGCTTTGTTGAAATCATCAATTTGGGTTAGCGCACGAACAGAATAAGCATGTTTGCTTAACTGGCGAATATCAATGTCTTCTTCATCATCATATTCGTCTTCAATCTCACCAACAATTAATTCGAGAATATCTTCGATTGTTACCAAACCAGAAACGCCACCAAATTCATCGATGACTATTGCCATATGATAACGTTGTGAACGGAACTCTTTTAATAACAGATCAACACGTTTACTTTCAGGCACAACAACGGCGGGACGTAATACTTTATCGATAGTGAAAGGTTCAGCATCAGTACGCATAAATGGCAGTAAATCTTTAGCCATTAATAGACCTTCAATATGGTCTTTATCTTCACTAATTACTGGAAAACGAGAATGTGCTGAGTCGATAATCACATCAAGGCATTCATCTAACGATTGATTTCGTTTTAAGGTTACTATCTGAGAGCGAGGGATCATGATATCCCGAACACGCTCGTCGGAAATATTCATTACTCCTTCAAGCATTTCTCTGGTATCAGGATCAATAACATCTTTTTGCTCTGAATCACGAATGAGTTCAACTAAGTCATCACGATTTTTGGGTTCACCGTGAAATAATTGATTTAGACGCCCGAAAAAACTCTTTTTCGAGTGATGATTATCATTGTTTGTAGGATGGTCGTCGCTCATGGCGTTTTATTAAAATTTCTCTAAGTAGTTTATCGTATCATAATTATTTAGCACAAAAGTAGCATTATAGTTATGCTTTTTCATGCTGATAAGGATCAGGATAACCCAATTTTTGCATAATTTCAGTTTCTATTGTCTCCATTTCTTCTGCTTCAAAGTCAGTTAGATGATCATAACCTAATAGATGAAGACAACCGTGTATTACCATATGCGCCCAGTGAGCATCCTGGTTTTTTTGTTGTTCAATCGCTTCTTTTTCAACAACTTGACGACAAATAATCAGATCGCCAAGTAAGGGTAATGTAATGTTTTCTGGCGCTTCAAAAGGGAAGGATAGCACATTTGTTGGTTTATCTTTTCCTCGATATGTCAGATTTAAATATTGGCTTTCTGCTATATCGACAATACGAATTGTGATTTCACTTTCAGATTGAAATTGTGGCAGGAAAGCTTCAAGCCAGTGTTGGAATGTCGTTTCACTGGGTAATCCATTATGATCGCTACCGGCCAGCTGGAGATCAAGAATAACTGATTGCAAGCAAATATCTCCTTTTCTATAGGGCGCTTGATGGTTCTTTTTGTTGACGAAGTAACTGTTTTCGTTCTTGTTCTTTTGTTTCCCAGTTTTCGTAGGCAATAACCACTTTTGCTACTACAGGATGGCGTACTACATCATCACTATGAAAAAAATTAAAGCTCAGTTCTTTAACTTCAGAGAGTACTTCAATTGCGTGGCGTAAACCTGATTTGTGGCCACGAGGCAGATCAATTTGAGTTACATCGCCGGTGATCACGGTTTTAGAGTTAAAGCCGATGCGGGTCAGAAACATTTTCATCTGTTCAATGGTGGTATTCTGGCTTTCATCAAGAATGATAAAAGCGTCATTGAGTGTGCGACCGCGCATATAGGCTAATGGCGCCACTTCAATCACATTGCGCTCAATCAATTTTTCTACTTTTTCAAAACCCAGCATTTCAAATAGGGCATCATAAAGTGGCCGTAAATAAGGATCAACTTTTTGACTAAGATCACCTGGCAGAAAGCCGAGTTTTTCGCCGGCCTCAACAGCTGGGCGAGTGAGTAGAATACGACGTATTTCTTGACGTTCTAAAGCATCAACCGCAGCAGCAACGGCGAGATAGGTTTTACCTGTTCCGGCAGGGCCAATGCCGAAAGTAATATCATGGCTATGTATATTAGCAATATATTGAGCCTGATTCGCTGTTCGTGGTTTGACAACGCCTCGGTTGATTTTAATGTTTACAAATTTGTCGTAACTGCCAACATTTTCAACGGATTGCTCAAGAAATTGACTTTCCATAATAGATAAGTGGATTTGTTCAGGGACAATGTCAGGGATAATGCCACGTATAGGGGCTGTATCAACATATAGGCGGCGTAAAATGTTGCTAGCTGCGTTGATATTAAGTGGTTTGCCAATCAATTTGAAACGGTTATTTCGACGATTAATTTCGATAGCGAGTCTACGTTCCAATTGCTTTATATTATCATCGAACGGGCCACAAAGGCTGATTAACCGTTGGTTATCGGCTGGCTCTAAAAATATTTCGCTGGTGGTAATTTGTGGATTATCTTTTGCGATCACTGAGTCTCTCTACTTAATATATAAGGTTGGTAATTTGCTACACCGAGCTCGTCTTCTTTGCGTGTCCTTGCAATAACCGATTCGGGTGATTCTTGGCTCCTTAATGCCATACTATCTTCTGTTTTAACTACTTTACCGCGTAAAGAATTGGCATAGACATCGACAATTTCGACATCAACAAACTTTCCGATCATATTTTGGCCACCTTCGAAGTTTACCACCCGATTATTTTCGGCACGGCCGGAAAGTTCCATAATATTTTTACGTGAAGGCCCTTCAACCAGAATACGTTGAATGCTACCCAACATTGTTCGGCTATAATTCATTGCTTGCTGATTAATACGTTGCTGAAGTAGATAGAGGCGTTGTTTTTTTTCATCTTCGCTGACATTGTCAGGTAAATCAGCGGCCGGGGTACCAGGGCGTGGTGAGTAGATAAAACTAAAACTCATATCAAAATTAACATCGGCAATAAGCTGCATGGTTTTTTGAAAATCATCTTCTGTTTCACCCGGAAAACCAATAATGAAATCTGAGCTAATGAGAATATCGGGTCGTGCTTTACGTAATTTACGGATAATGCTTTTATACTCAAGAGCTGTATGAGACCGTTTCATCATCGTCAAAATACGATCTGACCCACTTTGAACGGGAAGATGCAAGAAGCTAACAAGTTCAGGGGTATCTTCATAGACAGCAATAATATCGTCGGTAAATTCAATTGGATGACTGGTGGTAAAACGGATGCGATCAACGCCGTCAATGGCGGCAACCAGACGTAATAATTCGGCAAATGAACAAATTGCACCGTCAAAAGTTGTTCCACGATAGGCATTGACATTTTGACCCAATAAGTGAATTTCACGCACACCTTGCGCAGCTAATTGTGCGATTTCAAATAAAACGTCATCACATGGTCGGCTGACTTCCTCACCACGCGTGTAAGGAACGACACAAAATGAGCAGTATTTATTACAGCCTTCCATAATGGAAACATAAGCTGAAGGGCCTTCTGCTCGAGGTTCCGGTAATCGATCAAATTTTTCAATTTCTGGAAAACTGATGTCGACGATTGGACTACGTGTACCTTTGACTTGATTGATCATCTCTGGTAGACGGTGCAAAGTCTGTGGGCCAAAAATAATGTCAACACTGGGAGCCCGTTGACGAATGAAATCCCCCTCCTGTGAAGCGACACAACCACCAACACCAATAATAATGTCGGGATTAACATCTTTTAGATTTTTCCAACGCCCTAATTGATGAAATACTTTTTCTTGCGCTTTTTCGCGAATTGAGCAGGTATTTAGCAGTAGAATATCGGCTTCTTCGGCTATCTCTGTTAATTGATATCCATGGGTGCTGTTGAGCAGGTCAGCCATTTTTGATGAATCGTATTCATTCATCTGGCAGCCCCAGGTTTTAATGTATAGTTTTTTATTCGTCAACATTTTGTATATCCGAAGTTTTCAGTAGCAAAATCTGTCATACTGGGAACATTATGTATTAAATTAGAAAATTTTGATATGTATTGTATTCGTTTGGGGCATCGGTGACCAGTATACCAGTATGTTGGATAGATTATTAGTAAATGACTTAAGAAAAGCCTACTATTAGATTGATGACTATTGATAGCTAAGTTGATATGAATAGAATAGATGAAAATTATGACATTGTAGTGGTTGGTGCCGGTATGATAGGTGCAGCCATGGCAATTGGATTAGCCAAAGAAGGTTGGCAGATCCTGTTACTTGAACACACTAAACCTGCACCTTTCGAACCTTTAGAGCAGCCTGATTTACGCGTTTCAGCGCTAAGTTATACTTCGGTGGATCTACTTAAGCAACTTGGTGTGTGGGATAGTGTTTTAAATATACGCGCAGCCCCTTATCGAAGGTTAGAAACGTGGGAAGGGGAAAACTCACATGTGATGTTTGAAGCAGACAGCCTTGGTTTACCTGAACTGGGTTATATGGTTGAAAACCGTATTTTGCAATTGGCATTATGGCAGCAATTTTCTCAATATCCCAATCTTAGCTTGTTATGTCCCGCCAAATTGGTAGCAATGCAGCGTCAGAATCAACAGTGGGAAATGACTTTAAGTAATAATCAGCAACTATCGGCAAAGTTAGTTATTGCGGCTGATGGCGCATGTTCTCAGGTGCGATCTTTAGCTGGCATTGGCAGTAGCGGTTGGCAATATAATCAATCATGTCTGCTTATTACAGTTAAGATGGACCAACCGCAACAGGATATTACTTGGCAGCAATTTTTTCCTTCTGGTCCACGAGCATTTTTGCCGTTATTTGATCATTGGGCCTGTTTGGTTTGGTATGATAAACCTGCCCGAATTAGACAACTGCAAGCTATGTCCTTAGAGCAGCTTAAGCAAGAAATTATGGCAGCTTTCCCTGCTCGTTTTGGCTCACTGCAAGTTGTTGCTAAAGGGAGTTTTCCACTGACCCGCCATCATGCTAATCGTTATGTTGAAGAAGGGCTAGCTTTGATTGGCGATGCGGCTCATACTATTAATCCACTTGCTGGTCAGGGCGTTAATCTTGGTTACCGTGATGTTGATAGTTTGTTGAAAGTATTGATTAATGCTAAAACCTATTTATTACCTTTTTATGCTCGAAAAACTTTACTGACTTATCAACATGATAGGATGCCAGATAACAAATTGATGCAGGCAGGTATGGATGCTATTTATACACTGTTTAGTTCTCAGCTAGCGGGTGTAAAATCGGGCCGAAATTTAGCATTAATGTTAGTACAAAGACTAAATACAGTTAAGAAAAAGCTACTTAAATATGCTTTAGGTTTATAACATAAAGTCGATTATGATATTTTTTGACTGTTATGTTGTGAAACGCTGTTTTTCAGGTTGAGAGAATGTCAAGATTAATTAAATTGTGAGATGGATCAAAAAAACATTATTTTTGTTATTTTTTTATGATTCACGTGTTATACTGTATTTAGATGTTTGTTTTTATTCATAAAGTTTATCGTTTTTACTGGTGTTGGTAGTCCAACTTGGCATATGTTTTTGACTATTTCTGTCATGTTACTGTGACATTAATAGCTGTGTTTTGATACTTTTTATTTTACGCGTTTGAAGTAGATCGCCGCTGTTTTTCATCGGCGTTATTAATTGTTATCAACCATCAACTTCCTTTTCTTTAACTGGTTATAGAGCTAAGTTTTTGGCAAAACAAAGGCGTATTACAATAATTAATAAAAAGTAATCAATGGCTATTTTGTGATGGTTTGTAATTGTTTGAATAAATTATCAAACAATTCTTGATTAGATTTTTAGGTTATCTCACTTTGGGGATTTTTTACCCTTAGCCATGTTTAACTAAAATGCTAGAGATATGCCGGTAAATCATTATTAACAAAAAATAATTTTTTATATGTAACTTATTCTTATTCAATGCCGCTCGGGATTTTTGATTTGCCTAATTTACTAAGTTAGCTGGCTGTTGGTGGTACACCTTCAGTTAGCGACATTTTTAAATCATATTTAAATTAGATAAAAGACACGCCATTAAGTATGTCGTATCGTTGCTTTTAAATTTAATTTATGGAAAGTAAAATATTCTTACTGGATATTCTTTTTGAATTCTTTGCAAAATTATTTAATTTTGTAGCTAATTGAAAGCTGATGGCTGGGGTACCAGGATTCGAACCTGGGAATGCCGGAATCAGAATCCGAGCAAAAAATTATTTAAATCAAATGGTTAAAACATATTGAAAGAATATACAGTATATTTTTGTGTTAAAAATTACTGATTTTTTAATGAGTTAATTCTTTTGATTTTTGTATATTCTTTCATTTTTTCAATTTAGGAAGGTCAAGTGTGGGTGTTATTTTTACTTTTCTATCATAAATTTGTACTTGAGATTCAGTTTTATGACCGCTAAATAGTTATTTATCTTTTGAGCTACCATCAAAATCTGATATCCCTTTCGCTTTTATATCGTGAAATGTAAAGTCAAGATTTCTTCCTAAAGTTTTAGTTGCTTTTGATTTCGCTTCACGCCAATGATTATCAAACCCAGATTTTGTAAATTTAGTTCCATTTGAGTTTGTAATAACATAAGACTCTATATTTTGAGGTGGAAATAAATTAATAGCATAATCAATCGTTTCTTTTAGTCTTGGTGTCCATTGTTTTATTTGTTTCACCCCTGTTTTTCCTTGTCTTATATATATTCCTTCTTCCAATATTTGATTATGTTTTAATTCAAGAATGTCTCCAATTCTAGATGCACAAAGATATGAAATTTCCATGGCAATTTTGACAATTTGTGATGCAGAGTCATATGTAACATTATATTCTTCATTAGTAATATATTTATCCCTATTTTTTAATGAAAACTTTTTTATCCCTAAACAGGGATTATTTTTACAGTAACCTCTTTCATAACCCCAACTAAAGGTGACAGACATGTAGGATAACTCATGATTTGCCTGTGTTTTACTCTGTGTTCCTCTAATATCCATATATTTTCTAATATGCTCAGGTTTAATATTATTGATATGAATATTTCCAAAAACTTTTAAAATATTTTTTCCTCCTTGATGTTTGTCTTTTTGAGATCTAACTGAAAGTTCAGAAAAATGAGGACTATTTAAATACATACTCCATAATTCTTTAAATGATAATAATTTTTTTTATATTATGAATCTTATTTTCATAAACAGACCATAATTCAGACATTGACATTGATAATGGACCAAGAATAATAGTTTTGTTTTCCTTAGTTTTTAGATAATAAGAACTTTTGCTCTTCGACACTCTGCTTGGCAATTTGTTATCTTCTTTATTATTGCGTTTCCTGGCCATTGATCAAAGCTCCAAAATCTGGTTCAACTTCTGGTTTAAAAGTAACTCTTTGTTTAGTAAATAATATTTCTTTGAAAACAATAGGTTTGCCTAATTTATTTACTAGATGAGGTAATTTATTTTGTTCTAACCATTTAATTTGAGATTTCTTCTGTTTGTAACCTGTAAGTACAGAAAGCTCATCATCAGATAAATATATTGACTGCATTTTGATTCTTCCTTTTAATGAACTAATTTAAAAACTCACACTATTCTCAGGCGCTTCATTGCCCCACACATCCCACCCCTGCACTTTGTCACGAGCAAAAAGCTCAATACGTTTCACGTCACCGTAGAGTTTTTCTAATCGGTAATGGACTTCCTTGGGTTTTTGGCTATGTTCACCGAGACAGGCGTAGATAACTTGTTTGATGGAAGCGTCCTTGCGTTCTAGTCCTTTCCCCTTGATGGCAATTAAGCAATCTTCTGAATTACTGCGGGTATAATTACCGCCATTCATGCGTGTTTCAGCATTGAGTAATGCCAGAAAGTCATCAGCATCAGACAGCTTGGCTTTTTCGATAGCTTTAGAAATCCGCTCTTTGGCTAACTTATTCAACTTGACCCAAGTAAATCCCTTCATGGTTTTGACTTTAAATCCCCATGCTTCTGCTAACCGGATAGCTTCCAGCGCAAAGTTCCCCGTGTACCACATGCAGAGTACGGAGTTATCATTAACGATGGTTTCTATGGGTAATCGGGTGAGGGCGTAAAAGTCAGTGGTGTTGTAGTGATTGTGTGCTGCGCCGTTTGATGCTTTGTTTTGGTATTGCCAGGGTGGGTCTGCGAGTATCAGGTCATACTTCACTTCATCTCCTAAACATACCAACTTTACTTTTATGCAAGTCGTCTATTTTTTCTAACACAGTGATTTTATTACCGCCATTTCCGGTTAATGTTCCACTTTCTCCATCGATATCAAATTGATATATCAATCCTTTGTTTGTTAATTTCTTCTCCCGCAACCTGATTATTGTCATCATCTCACCATGATAAATAACCTGCATCCCTGCTTTGACATGATGTAACGTTGTTCTGTATTCATGGATGTTATTCATAGTATTTCTCCGGTTATTGATTACATGAATGTAAATGTTGATCAAAATTTGATCAAATTCAATTATTTATGGTAGTATTGTTTCTGTTGTGTGTTGGTTAACAGCAACATTTCAGCAACATTTTCCCTGGTGTTGGCCAGCCTTGCGCTGGTCTTTTTTAAAGTTGCTCGGAAATACCAAATAGCGGTTGATTTCTTGAGTAATTGCTAGTGAACCATGACAGGTAATGGTATACCTTCATCTTGCAGCATCTTTAAATAGTCTTCATGGAGCGTTGTCAGACTTTCACGACCAAAATCAGATAAAATCATCCCGTCTTCAGGTGTAGTCGTAATAAAACCGTTATACATCCTGATGGCCATTTCCAGCCCTTGCTCTCTGCCATACTTCTCAATAGCAATGCTTTCAACATGATTAGCTAAAGCAAAGCGTTCAGCCGCAGGGTAAATGGTTATTGATGATGTGTCGTTCGCGTAAAGCGCCGCAATATCGATGCTACCCTCCTCATTTTGAACTTCAACTATCCCGTTCTTTTTGGTTTGCTCGATAATAAAGCAAGTGGCCACTATCCAGCGCCAAATACTTACACGTTGGTCTACGGTGGGTGAAAAGTAATTATGCTCCCATCCCTTGGATATGGCTCCTACAAGCGTGCATCCAGATTTTAAATCGTTATCAAATTTACCAGAGTCGAGCATATTGATAGCATCGGCATAAGTGAAACATCCTTGTTTCTCGTTAAAAATACCGGTTGATATCGGCACAAAATCAGTCATTATTTAGTTTCCTATTCTGAAATAGCAAAGCGCCCCATTTTGGGATGATACCACTGACTGCCACGTTTCTCAGCCTGAAGCATCATGTTATGCCGTGCACTTCTAAAGGCTGCTTCATCAACCCCTGACATTTGGGTAATTTGGCCGCCTGGCGCAACATGGGGCACTTTTTTGCAAGGCACATTCCACGCCATGACTAATTGCCGACATTTCGCATCACTCAAGCCATACTTTGTTTTCAGATAGCTATAGCCTTGGAAACCGGCTGGGATAGTGCCTTGTTTGATATGTTCGATTTCTTCTGAGACTTGCTCTACCTGATGTTCAATACTCTTTAACCGACGCTCCTGTGCAACGTTAGCTAATGCCATTGCCGCGATAATTTCATTGGCGCTTTGTGGTTTACTTTGCTGCTCCAGTTTATCAATTAGCGAGCGGCGAACCGCTTTAGATTCACGGGCGGCAACGCGGAGGGCTTGCATAAGCGTCATTTCGATAATTTCAATATCAGCGCCGTTTTTTTGACCTACAAAAATTTTGTAGGTCTCTCCTTCAAGTTCATCTTTAATGCGATCAATAAAGACGTTATTTCTAATAGGTGATTCACCATATTCTTTTCGTGTTTCGTTAACCATGAACAGTAATTGTTGCGAGTCTATTGTTTCACTGTTAGGAAGCATAACATTTTGTATATTTATTAAATTTTTCATATAGTTATCCTTCAATATTAAAATTGATGAATGAGTATTAATTAAGTGGAATAAGCTAGGTGGGGTAATGACTTCTTGTTTTGTGACTATTTCTTCAATGTGTCGAGGAATACCCCCAAATAAACCATAAGAGCTGGCACTAGCATGATGCTAATAACCAGTAGCTCTTGCCCGCCTAAATGGATATTGCCTAATTCGCCACGTTTAAACCTGATTTGCGGGTCAATGACGGCATCGGCATGTGCAAGATGTCCCACTATCAGTTCGAAGGCAAACGCTGCGCTGATAAACAATAATGTCGTGATTAGTAATTTGATGATGTTAAGTTTCATGGTTGAACCTCCGATATAATTAGCTTATTTCTTAACGCAAATCGCTTTGGCGTTGATATCCTTGAAAGTTTCAAATTCCCGCTGAAACTGTTTAGCGGCGAATTGACACATGTTTTCAGTGTCAAATTCCTGAGTATGAAGGCTGGCTACGTTACTTGATGCGTAAGGGCTGGCGTACATGGCTAAGATTAAAATCCACATGGTGATTTCTCCTGCGTCTAAAAAGGGGTAAACTCATTATTTACTTGTTCAGTGCTTACTGGCGTATTAGTTGGTCTACGCTCGTCTCTATCTTTCAGAGTGCGTAATAGATTTTTAACAGCTTGAGCGGGTTTGTTTTCAACTTTTTCTAAAAGCGTTTGCCCCGTGTTTGCTACAAATGGCATACGGATATCAAAGCTGTAACTTTCATCACCATTTTTCTTTGTTCTCAGAATTTTTTGTAAAACAAGTCCTACTTTCTTGCCATGAAATTCTGGTGCAACTAGGTTATTGTTGTGAACAACCGAGGTGACTCGCTGAATACCGACGCATCCCATAATGGCATTGACCATATTCTGACCAAAATTGTTGACTGTGCCGTCATTTTTCTTACAACAAATACTCAGATAGTTAACTTTTTTCCCATCCTCAGATTCACCCGAGAATTCAATAAACTCTGCGCCTCCTTCGCTTCTTGTTAATTTAGCCTCCGTAATAGTGATTACATATGCGCCTGTTTCATTAATGAAGCCTCCCTGATAAGCAGCAAGGGCGGATTCTTCTGTATAAGTAAAAATAACGTTGTGATTCATACTTTATTTTTCTCTTGTTGTGGCGTGATGCCATAATAGTTGCAGATAACTTTATCTATCTCGTTCAGGTCATTCTCAATGAGTTGAGAATCAAACATTCCCATAGGGCTTTTGCAGCAATCACTGTCATTTGATTGAGTTGAGAAAGAGTAAGAGCCGTTTGATACATGTGTTCGCAAAACGATAGTAAAATACCCTTCGGGTACGAGTGTTGAGTCAACTAATTTACCGACCGTTTTCATCCGAACGCTGCCGAAGTCATCGGTTTGAGTGTGAGACAAGATGTAAACACGCCGACGCGCTGAACCCTCGCCAGCAGCTCTAAACACATCCCAGGCATTCTTACCAATAGATGTGAATTTGTCATACCCTCTTTCATTGCACTTTGCCATGAGTTCGTTAACCATCACAGCCTGATAGTCATCAATAACAATAATTTCATGTGGCGCTTTTTTAAGAACGGCTACGATATTATCGGTTTGGTCAGTACGATATACATTGCCATCAGGGTTAGCGCTATTTCTTAATTTCCATTGTTTAGTGGGAAATGGCAGCGGTTTATTTATGCATTGAACGATTAACGTTTTACTTGTATCAAGATTTCTTAAGCTGGTACTTTTTCCTGTTCCTGACTCACCTAATATTAATGTTGCTGTTCCCATATCTAATCACCTCTGATTTTTCCACCGAACGGTCCATCTCTTAGTTCTTGACCAATGAAAGGGTTGTATTTTTTATTTTCTGTATTTATCGGTTGGTAATTTGTCGATGTTTTGGTTATTAGTTTTTCTATTTCTTTTGCTTCTTTATCGTACATTTCCATTGCTTGACGTTTTTCTTTCATTGACGGCGATAAGGGTTCTTTACCTTGTTTGATAACCTCTATTTGTTGCATTGCATAAGCAATAGCTTCCTCTTTCGACTTACATCTCTTATCATCAGTCAATCGTGGCATTTTCATGTAAAATCTCCTCGAAAATCCTGCCAGCTGATAGGGACGTTTTGTTGTCCAAGCACTTCACGTTGATGTTCATATTTGTTATGCTCCTTAAGCTCATTGCTTTTTCTTTGCTCCTTGAGCAACTGAGTCAATTCAAATAAAGTCATGGGTTATTCCTATCTTGCTAACAGTAAAACGAGGCTTGCCAACGCGATGATTAGCAAGGTGGGGATAATTTTTATGGATTCTTTCCGAGAGAAGCTGTCACTATTTAAGATATAGCGAAGCTCCTGCTGTTTAAGCTGGTTCATGTTTTTAAACCTTAATTGATATTTAGATGTGATTAATTTGTAGAATCCGGTCTTTATTCGTCCGTTTTCTTTGATTGATATTTGAGTAATGCCTGTGTTGCTCTGCGGCGGCGGCGATGCGCGTTATAGAGTTCACGCTTTTTCTTCATTAACGCTCTATAGTGAGGCTTTGTATATTTGATGACCCCTTCGTATTCCGGTTTTTCTGGGCTAAGTGAACCACAATTCGCTCTAGGGTCACCATTTTTGAGTAAATATTGGCGTATAGCAGAATGATAAATATCTTTCAGCGTCACAATGGATTTTTCACAGGTAAAAATATCTTTGGATGCCGCAATGATACGAGCAATAATAACGTCCTGATTCATCGTCATCTTATGCCACCTGACTATATTTGTCGTGGGTGAATTCACCGTTCCAGTCTTTCTTCATTGGTAGCTTACCTTTGAGGTATTGGTTATATAGCCATGCAGCGCCTTTTTTTAGCAGAACAACTTTGTAACACTGGCGTTGCCCGTAATCGTTTGTCATGATAAAAGGTGATTCGGTTAGATACGTATCTCTCGCATAGGAGTGAACACGCCAAACATGGGGCTTGCAGATATCCTTTTCTGCGTCGTAGAGAAAATGACGCGATTCTAGAAATAGATTTATCTGGTTGATGTTCACGCCATTAAGTTGTTTGCAAAACTGAACAGGTGACATGCCAACCTGGAACAGGTTTTTAAGACTATCGATTTCGGTTTTTTGCTCTTTGTTAACTAACGACAAGTGTTGAACTTTCTCTGCCATTTCAGCGGCAAGCCGTAGTGCTTCAGGAAGTGTTTGTGGAATAACATGTGTAGCAGTTTTTGCCTGTCTTTCGCATTCAATAAAGTACTGCCTTGCCTGTTTCCCTTTTTCGTTGCGCTCAACCATGGATAGTTCTTTCGCCATATCGAGGGAAATATGATATTCCTTTGCTGGACGGCCTCCATTTGGGGTTTTTGATAAATTTATCAAAAAGTCCTGATGTTCAATAAAACCATATTGTTGAATGCGATCTTTTATCCAATTAGCAAACTCCTGCTTACTTTCCAAAAACGCATGTAAATCACGGGCATTAACCGTTTGGACAGTTTCGCCATTAATACTATTAGTTTCTATTGCAATCAGTTGATGTAATTTTGACATAAAAATATTTCTCCGTAATGAAACGAATGAAGGTATTAACGTGAAAGATTTTGCAGATTGAACCTGAAATCCGTTATACTTACCAAAAAGGAGGATTCCCTATGGGTCAAGTTGCATTTGATACATTAAAATTTGTTGAAACGCTTGAAGGTGCTGGTTTACCTAAAGACCAGGCAAAAGCTATATCTCTGGCTGTTCGTGAATCGCACGAAGCGGTTGATGTAGCGACTAAAGCTGATATTACCGAAGTCAAACGTGATATAGCTGATGTTCGCAAAGACATGGCTGCTCGTTTCGAAAAAAATGAAGCTCAAATAGCCGATGTTCGCAAAGACTTATCTGCTGAGATAGCTGTTGTCCGTAAAGACTTATCTGCTGAGATAGCTGATGTTCGCAAAGACTTATCTGCTGAGATGAATTTACGTTTTGAGAAAACTGATGGTCAGATAGCGTTGATTCGTAAAGACGTTGAAACTATTGCTACTGGATTACTTTTAAAACTTGGTGGTGTAATCGTTGTGACTATTAGTGCTGCAACGGCAATACTGAAATTCTTCTAATTCTTGCACTATAATTATCATTGGGCTGTTAGCTGAATGGTATAGCAGGGGATTTAATTCTTCGGTTGCAGGTTCAAGTCCTGCACAGCCCGCCAATTTCACGATATATCTTCATCAGCCTTCGATTCTCTTTTTTAAGACGCTCATTTTCTTTTGTTAAGCACTGTATAATTTCCTTGAAAGTTCTTGTTTCCATGTCGTCGTCATTCCATATATCAATGCTGCTTAAGTATTTTGCATCGCTCAAATGACGACTACCATTAGTTACTCCAACCAAATTGCCCATATTGGGATGTTTCGCTGTTACAATGCGTGGATTATCGAGTTTCATGAGCAGAGTCCTTCTTATTGCGCTGTTTTGTTTGTCCAATCAGGACGCAGACCTTCACCTAAATAGAAATCTAAAATATCAAGTAAACGAGGGTAGAATTCAAGTGCTTTTCTACCGTCCATCCCTGAGATTTCTTCTTTGGTAAATTGCCGCCATTTCTCTACCGAATGATGCTGACATCCAGCACGCAGATATTCTCCATTTGTGATTGTGATTGGATAGGTTTCACCGATGATCATAAATGTAAACTCTGGCAGGTTGGCTCCATATAGGTTGGCTTCAAATAGGTTGGCTCCACGTAGGTCGGCTCCACGTAGGTCGGCTTCACGTAGTTTGGCTCCATATAGGTCGGCTTCACGTAGGTTGGCTCTACACAGGTCGGCCTTAGATCCATCCTCGCCAAGCGACTTTACCCAAACTTTATGTTCATCAAGTATTTTTCTTAATTCATCGCTGTTCATTTTTTACCCTTAATTTCGGCAATAAAAAAGACCTGATTAGGTCTTATACATTTGTGTGAGATAGGATGTATGCCGAGTGCCTCTCGGTGTCCGCTTACAGTCATGACGGACGGGTAAACGCAATCAAACGCTATTAGCTATTTGAAAGATAATTTATAGTGTTGACTGTCCCACGAGCGCAGAGCCGTATTCACACATCCTTAGTTACACATATGACCTCCTGACAATGGGTTTTGGCGGTGTGTGCCGGAGATAACCGGATAGGTATCAAGGTTGATATTTCCCTGGTATAGAAACGCGACTCAACGATGATTTGTGTTTTTCACACACCCCAAAACCGACTGTTTGGGTGTTTTATGGTTCGCTTTTTCAGCGTAAGGGTGTTAAAGAGCGGTACGGCTTAACGGTCGTCACTTGCCTTCATGTTCATACACCTCAGGCTGGCTACTTAGCAACGTTTGGCAAGGTTTGGCAAGGTTTGGCAAGGTTTGGCAAGGTTTGGCAAGGTTTGGCAAGGTTTGGCAAGGTTTGGCAAGGTTTGGCAAGGTTTGGCAAGGTTTGGCAAGGTTTGGCAAGGTTTGGCAAGGTTTGGCAAGGTTTGGCAAGGTTTGGCAAGGTTTGGCAAGGTTTGGCAAGGTTTGGCAAGGTTTGGCAAGGTTTGGCAAGGTTTCAGATAACTCGGGGTATTGTCTGGCGTTTGCCTGTTGCAGTGAGTTGATGAGGTTGATTAAACAATAAAATATTGTTTATGTCAATAGTTTTTTCTTGTTATTGAGGGCGATGAAATTTACGGAAGAAGAATTTAATTTAAAATAGTTGGTGTTTTTTTGATTCGTGCTTAACTTTTAACTCTTCAAATAGAGTTCTATAATAATCTGTCTTATCTTTTAACTCACTCATAATCTTTACTACTTCTTTTTCTGGTAGCTCATATATCAGTGATAAAATTTGTTGACCTCGTTTATCAATATTATGACTATTAAAATTATTTGGATTTTCAATTGAGGGTATTTCCTCGTCTTTTTCAGGTAAGCGATAAAACCAGTCAATATCATATCCTGTTACCTCGGATAGTTTATCTAAACTTGCTGGTTTTGGTGTGCTTTTCCCTGATATCCACTGTTGTACTGTTTGTTGTGTCACACCAATTTTTTGGGCGAGTTCACGCTGGCTCCAATTTTTATCTTTAAGGAGCTTGCTGATACGGTACATTGATATCTCAATAGCTGTAAGTTTCATATATAACATTATACAAGATCATCTTGTAAACCTATTAAATAAGAATTTATTGTTGAAATTGACAATATTTTCTTGTATTTTGGTTTTAGATTTTAAAAGAGGTTTTGACATGGAAAGACAGACAAAAGAAAAAATTATGTCAAGGTATACCCAAGCTGAAATAGCTAACTATTTTGGTTGTAAACAACAGTCTGTAGCTCAATGGTTTTCTAGATCTATACCCTCTCAGAGAGTTATTCCTCTTTGTGAGATGTTGAAATGGAATATAACACCACACCTACTACGTCCTGACATTTACCCAAACCCAACAGATGGTATCCCTGCTGATAAGCAAAATACTCTCTAAGTAACACCGCTCTTTAACAACCTGGGCTCCCTGAAATTGGGAGATTTTAAATTCCCAGCCCATCGGGAGGGATAACTATTATCTGAAACTTATAGATTAAGTGTAGAACAGGATTGCTGCAAAGACTATCAAATCATTTTGTATGTATGCTATTTGGTTTGCGTGTTTTTGAGTATCTTCTTGCAGAATACAGATAAGTATTTGGTAAGCAACAGTTATCAAATGAAGGCTGAGGCTTTTTGTCTTTTAGATTGAAAGTGAGTGATGCAATGGTATTAACAGTATCATCTTGCTTGTTGAATATGGAATCAAGGATTTGCTCTGTAGAACGAGGTTTAGGTTTCGCTTCATATTCAGCGCGTTTTCTATCCCAGAATGCCATTTGTTTTGCTAGGCGACGAGATTTAGCATTGTCTTTTTTAGGTTTAAAGATAATGGTTGCCATTTTGTTTCTCCTAAATAAGTTTTGGTGGTGTGTGCCGGATACTTTCGGTTAATGTTCACAGCCTGTTTATTCCCTGGTGTAGAAACGAGAGTTGACTGTTTTATTACATTCACACACCCCAAAACTCACTTGGTGGTGATGCTCTAAAGCTTATTCAGAGCGGTGATTCCAATATGTTAAAGAGCGAGATGACTTAGTTACTGCTGACTGCACTTGCCTTCATGTTCATACGCCTCAGGCTGGCTACTTAGCAACGTCTGGCAAAGTTTCAGATAACTCGTGGTATTGTCTGGCGTTTGCCTGTTGCAGTGAGTTGATGGGGTTATTTAAACATGAAACTTAAATTTAAGTCAATATTAAATTTAATTAAAAATAAGTATTAAACTTATTAATTAAGTTAACAATATGATTTTATTTAAAAAATAAATTTAGAATTAATTGATAGAGGTTTTTTGCTTTTTTATGGGGGAAAAGACGAGGATTTTATTAAAGTTTTACCTTTACAATGATTTGTTTATGTTTTTCTTTTGTAAAAGTTCTTTTAATAGTTTGTCGTAATAATATTTTTTTTCAGTCAAAGTTTTTAAAAGTTCGTTAGATTCACTTTCTGGTAATTCATTGAATAGTTTTAATAATAATTTTTCTTTTTCTGATAATTCAGGTTTCGGGAGGTCTAAGTCATCAATTGAAGCATCACCTTCACCTAAGAGCCAAGCCACAGAAACATTTAAATGATCCGCTAATTTTATAGCAGATTCTTTTCCTATGCTTCCCCTTATATACCAGCCATTAACAGATTGAGGAGTGACTCCGCAAATTTTTGCCATGTCTGATTTTGTAATTGATTTTACCTCAATAAGTTTATTGAGCCTTTCTGATAAGGGGTTGTTTGTGTTTTTATTTATCATTTTGTTCATATATTAATTTTAAACTTAAAGTTTAAATAATGAAATAAGTTTAAAGTTGACTTTTATTAAGTTTTTTATTTAAATAAAAACTAAAGGAGGAACAATCATGTCTGCCCTAAAGAAAGTTATTAACGTAACAGGCACTGCTACTCGTTTAGCTGCTGTGTTAGATGTTTCAAATATGAAAGTTAGTCAATGGAAAAATAAGTATAAAGGTCGTGTGCCTGTCGATCGTGTTTTAGCAATTTACGAATTAACAGGAATAACTCCCCATGAGTTACGCCCTGATATTTACCCAAATCCAACAGATGGTATACCTGCTGATAAGCAAAATGCCATCTAAGTAACACCGTTCTTTAACATTTTGACTCGCTCTGAATAAGCGTTAGAGCCACCACAACCTCATAGGAATATGGAGGTAGGGAATTTTATTACTTAAGGATTATAATCATGGAATATTCAAATACTATCAAAATCACCTGCAAACCTGAGCATTTAGAATCTTACTTCTACCAGAAGATGGCATCAGAAGGCGGTAATAACGGGTTTGCCAAATCATTAGGAATTCACCCCTCAACAGCGAGTCGGGATAAAACCAGAATCTTTAAACTAGCCTGTCAGGTCGTCTCAGAATACGGCTTGCCGAGGCATGTGGTGAATGTGCCTGATTCATCGACACAGGAGGTTGTTATTACGAATATCTCAGGTGAAGAGATATGCAAGCTGATAGACATGCTGGAGCATTTGAGATTGCCAAAAAAAGAAGCTTCAAGGTTAAAAAACGATGAAGCTTGCAAATATCATATCGAACTTTGAGTTTGGTTAGTATTTCAAGAAGTTTAATACGAAGGGAAACCGCAAATTTCCCTTTTTTCTTTCAATTTCAGCGAGTTCATTATGCCAAAAAAGCGACGATTTATCAATAAAAACCATGAAGAAAAAGCCCATCCAGATAGTCCTGATGGGCTATTAGTTGCTGCATCAAAAAATAAAGATTTCGCCCGTCGGTTAGTATCAGAATTCAGAAAGTTACAAGGAGTTAAACATGGCTGCAACAGTCACCAGTCTTGATGATTACAGAGTTAAAAACGAAGTCAGGGAGAATGCCGTGGCTGAAATTGAAAATGGGTATACCAGAATAGCGAATGAGTTACTGGAGTCTTTGGCCAGTTCAGATCTGACATCCAGACAGTTAAAAGTTATGTTGGCAATTGTCAGAAAAACATACGGTTTTGGTAAAAAGTTTGATCGTATTTCTGATTCACAAATTGCGGAAGTAACAAGTTTATCAAGACAGAATGTGAATAAAGCAAAAAATGAATTGATTACAATGTGTTATTTAATTATCGATGGTAATAAAATAGGGGTAAATAAAACGGTTTCAGATTGGATTAATCAATCTAGAGACACTGTCTCTAATTTGAAGACAAAAAATGTCTCTAAGTTGGAGACAGATGATGTCTCTAGATTGGAGACACACAAAAGAAATCTTTTAAAGAAAAAAGAAAATACACCCCTAACCCCTCATGAGGGGAATGATGAGAAATTAGTTTCTAACAATCGAAAAACCAAAATCCCTATCAGGAAATCCTGCAAGTTTACAACGAGACAGTAGGGGACAGATTACCCAATGCTGAATCACTGAATGACAAACGTAAACGGGCTATTGGTAAATTCTGGAAAGAACTCAAAACTCCTTCGGTTGATGCTGCTAGAAATTATTTCGAAGTATTTGTTGAAACCGCTAATCCCTGGTATTTCGGTGAAAATGACCGAGGCTGGCGAGCAAGTTTTGATTATCTGCTAAGACCCGACACGGTAACGAAAACAAGGGAGGGTGCGTTATGATAAATCAAGTCCCCAACAACCTTCCAGCCGAGCAAAGTGTTATCGGTGGTTTACTGATAGACCCGATGAGCGATAATGCCTTGAAGGTGTTTTCACTGCTAAGCCCGGATGATTTTTACGCAACACACCACCGATTGATTTATGCAGAAATGCGCGCGATGAGTCGGAAACGTCAGGCAATTGATATTATCACGGTGGATGAAGCATTATCCAAATCAGGGATGGCTCAAAAGGTGGGCGGCTTTGCCTATCTTGCTGAGATAGCCAAAAATACACCGAGTGCCGCAAACATAGTAAGTTACGCAAAAAGCATCAAAGAGAGTGCGGCAGGACGCTACACGGTTGAGAAAGCGATTGAGATTCAAAAACTGTTTACTCAGCCTAATGTGCTAGGATTTACTGATAAAATCGACATAGCGCAACGTCTGATTGATGAAGCTACAAAGTTTGGCAAGGTTGGACACAAAACAGGCCTTCGTCGAATTGATGATGTACTGGATAGTGTATTTACAGATATTTGTGACCGTCAGGATAATCCTGAAAAACATTGTGGACTCAAGACAGGATTTAGGGACTTTGACGACCTACTTAAGCCTAAACAAATCGTTAATGGTTCGCTGTTTGTGGTTGGTGCACGCCCCAAAATGGGGAAAACCACCGTGTTGACTGAAATGGCGAAAAACGTTTCCAATCAGGGAAGAACGGTGTTTTTATTTAGCATGGAAATAATAGACAATCTTCAATAACAGTCGTCAACAGCCACTGACAGTCGATAAATTAAAATTAATACTTTGTTTTATAATGTTTTTATTTTTTATCTCAGTATAGAATGACTGTTTTCAGTCACCTATTATATTCCTTGTGTCATCAAATTTATGTACATATTGGTGTACATGAAATATTATATAAAAAAGACGTAAGGAGAAAAAAATATGGCGGTAAGTGATTCTTGGTTAAGAGCGGTAAATGGTAAGCCACAAGCTAAAATGATGACTAAATCAGACAGAGAGGGTTTATCAGTTCGCGTGACTCCAAAAGGTAAAGTCATTTTTCAATATCGCTATCGTTGGCAGGGGAAAGGTGATCGGATAGACATTGGAACCTATCCGGCAATTAGTTTAAAAGATGCGCGTGATAGTGCGCTTTTTTACCGTGGTGAACTAGAGCAGCACAGAAACCCGAAAGTGGTCAAACGCACTCGTAAACAAAAATCAGTTGAAGCGCGAACGGTTGAATCCGTTATTCGTGACTGGTGGGAGAAATCGCTTAAAAATTCACAGGTTAAAGCCGGTGAGATATTACGGTCATTTGAAATTTATGTTTTCCC
Source organism: Arsenophonus endosymbiont of Crataerina pallida (assembly GCF_964020125.1). Lineage (NCBI taxonomy): Bacteria > Pseudomonadati > Pseudomonadota > Gammaproteobacteria > Enterobacterales > Morganellaceae > Arsenophonus > Arsenophonus endosymbiont of Crataerina pallida. The sequence continues at coordinate 3,669,083 of NZ_OZ026540.1, forward strand.
CAAGATCGGCAATTTACCCCACAACGAAACGCACTTGCATGTCTGGCTATCGCTAATTGAAGAGGTGGTGAAAGCGAAACCGGCGATAGGAGCACGGATTTTACGTTATACCAAAACTGCCCATCGGTGGGGAATTCGCAGGGGGATTATTTCTTTAAATCCACTTATCGATGTTACCTCACAGGATTTAGGGGTAAAAACGCAACAAGGCGAGAGAGTGTTGAGTAGCAACGAGCTCAGGGTATTATTTGCGTTAATTGATGCGCCAGACTATAACCCTAGAAATGCCCTGATAATCAACCTAGCGTTATTGTTTGGTTGCCGGATAGGTGAATTGCTAAAAGCAAAAATGGCTGATTTCGATTTTACTAAAGGAATATGGACAGTGCCACCAGAGAATCATAAAACAGGGTGTAAAAGCAAAAAGCCCATTATCCGGCCTATTATCCCCGCGGCAGAGGAATTGATCAGAACTGCTAAAAAATTGAATTATGGCAGTGATTATTTATTTACCGTCTCAGAAGGGAAACCTTTGTGTGTCAGTGGGCATATTAGTTTTATTAGCAATCTCAACAAAAAAATGGCTCGCAGATTTGAGAACTATACTCACTGGTCAATTCACGATTTGCGTAAAACCATGCGTACGGGGGTTGCGGAATTAACCCAGCCCCATGTTGCTGAGATCATGTTAGGGCATAAACTACCGGGGATTTGGCAGGTATACGACAAGCATACCTACCTAGAGGAACAGCGAGAGGCTTATGATCGCTGGTGGAATAAAGTTAATCAAATCGTTTACCCATCTCCCAATCCAGAATATCCTGCCGGGCAAAATTAAGCTCATCAGATCTAAACCGAGGGCGTGGAAAACCTTCCCGCCGTTGGTATCCGTTACCCGCCCATAGTCTGATAGTGTGAGTTGACACTTTGTACCTTTTTGCCAGTTCACTGGTTTTGACAAAAGGGGATTCATTCATAGGATATTCTCCTTTATTACTGTTAAACGCTTACCTTTCGGTATGGGTAATTTGAGTGGGGTAAATTCAGGTGGGATAATGCTTATTCGCTCTATGCTATTTCTTCAATGTGTCGAGGAATACCCCTAAATAGACAAAGAGTGCTGGCACTATCATAATGCCGATAACCAGTAGCTCTTGCCCGCCTAAATGGATATTGCCTAATTCGCCACGTTTAAACCTGATTTGTGGGTCAATGACGGTATCGGCGTGCGCAAGATGTCCAACTATCAGTTCGAAGGCGAACGCTGCACTGATAAACAATAATGTCGTGATTAATAATTTGATGATGTTAAGTTTCATGGTTTGGCCTTTGTAAAATTAGCTTATTTCTTAACGCAAATCGCTTTGGCGTTGATATCCTTGAAAGTTTCAAATTCCCTCTCAAACTGTTTAGCGGCGAATTGGCACATGTTCTCAGTGTCAAATTCCTGAGTATGAACACTTGCAAAGTTACTCGATGCATAAGGGCTGGCATACATGCCTAGGATTAAAATCCACATGGTGGGCTCTCCGTTGTTAATGAGAATGGTAATGTTAATGATAACTATTTGATATTAAAATATAAATTTTTGTAAATTTAAGGTTAAGTCTGTTTATATATACAGTCTTGATATACTTTGGCATAGTTATTTGGTTGTGTGTTTGCTATTCACAATTTTTTTACCTGGTGTTGGCCAGCCTTGCGCTGGTCTTTTTTACTTTATCTTCATCGCTTCCAGTAATAAATCCTGTATTGCCCGTTTTGAATTACGGCGCGCCATCACCACTTCATCGAGTGTATCTTTAGCGACGATATGATGAATAAAGACAGGGCGATTATGTCCGGCTTGCGCTTGACGCGTGGGGCCGATACGCTCGATAATTTGCTGGTACTGCTCCAAGTCCCACCAATGGGAGAAAAAGACCAGAATGTTACCGCCGTCCTGTAAATTTAAGCCGTGTCCACAGCTTGCGGGGTGGGCAAAAAGCAACGGGATTTTGCCACTATTCCAGTTGGTAAGGGTTTGTGGGTTAGCGTCTAACATTTTGCCTTTTGGAAACGCTTTTACTAATCTTTCAAGGTCATGTTTCCAATGGTAAGCGACCAGTACTGGCGTCCCTCCTGATTCATTAACAATACTCTCCAGTGCCTGGATTTTGACATCGTGTATCGCTGTCCAGTTGCGATTGTCATCGCTATAAATAGCACCACTGGCAATTTGCAAACATTTTATTGTTTTGGCCGCGGCATTTAACGCTTCAATCGCACTCTCGCCCAATTCAAGAAACAGTTCTTTTTCCATGGCCTGATAGTGTGCTCGCGCTTTCGCGGGTAGTTCAACGTTAATAACGTTGTGTACGGGTTCGTCGATATCAAACCAATCAGCGGCATTAAGGGATAGCGTGACATCGCTGAGTGCTAACTGAATTTGTTGATGAGCAAACCCTAAAGGCTCAAACCTGCTCCACTGTTGCCCGGGGAACTGGATACGGTTAAACCAGCGAGACGTAAACGCATTATGGGTTCTGCCTAGCCGTTCGCCCTGGTCAACAAACCAGGTTTGCCCCCATAAGTCCATCAGGCCATTCGGTGAAGGCGTACCGGTCAGATTTACCCATCGATGAACCGATTTATGGGCGATTTTGGCGAGTGCAGCGGTGCGTTTACCGCCTTTGCGTAGCCGGAATGATTTTAACCGGGTGCTCTCGTCAGCGATAATCGTGCCGAAAGGCCAGCTGTCACCTAGTGTTTCAACCAGCCAGACGAGATTGTCATAATTGACCGTAAATACGCTGGCATGGGTATTTTTGAGAGCTGTCATCCGCGTTTTTGCAGTGCCAATAATGGGCTGCACTTCAATATTACGCAGGTGGCCCCATTTAAGCGCTTCGTCAGGCCAAGTGGATTGGGCTACCCGTAAAGGGGCTAATACCAGTGTGGGGTTGGTTTCACTGCCTGATAAATAGAGATTTTCTAATGCCGTCAGGGTTGCTGCTGTTTTACCCATTCCCATCCCCGCCCAGACATTTGAGCGTTTGATATCCAGCAGGTGATTGATAATGAGATTTTGGTAAGGTCGAGGGGTGAAGGTTTTCATAAATTGCCTTTTAGCTGTTTTTAAAATAATTCAGCGATATCGATACCGTGTATTTCAAGCCACACCTCCCTCGGATAAATCACTTCACGGCGGTTTTGGTCAGGATTGAAACAGGTTGGGTATCTCGAGGTGAGTGCGTCATAAATATCGTGTTTGTCGAGCCAGGCATTTAACACTTTCCAGCCAAACATTTTTCCCGTCGCTCTCCACACTGCCTGTTGAGAAGCCCATTCTTTACTTGCGCCAAATCGGGAGGCCATTTTTTCACGCTCTCGTGTCGCACGATTAGCAATGCGCTGGTAGGCTGAATTACGTTGAAGTGCAATAGCTTCCCTTTTGCGACTAATATGGGACTTGGTACGGATAGCTTCATTTCTCTGGTCAGTAATAACAGCCTTTTCCTTTTCTGAGATAACCAAGGCTTCAAGCGCTTCGATGTAGTTAGTGGGTAATGAAGGGGTGTTTAATTTCTGTTCCAGTTCTTGCCAACGATCAACCAGGCGAGCCGTAAATTCAGGGCAAAGTTGAGCAACAACAATAATGCTGTCACGTTTACCTTGTTCACCTTCAAAAATAAAAACTTCAGTGAAGCGATTTGGGCTATTTGATTGTTTATTCTCAATTTTCTCAGATTGAGGAAGTTGAATAATCTCACTCTTAGCCAATGTTTCAATAGTCCGTTTTACGTTGTCGTGACGTTTGTTGACCAGTTCCGCAATCTCAAGGCTTGACATAGTTAAACTTTGGAAAGTTATTAAATTTTGCATGTAAAAATTCCTCAATAATGAAATTGATGAAAGATTGCCCCTTAGCAAGGGGCGTTAAGATTAATTAGTGACGTTCTAGGAAATGGGTCAACTCACCTTCGTACCACTGATCGGTGCGTGCGGTGATTATCCCGATTTGTTGATGGTGAAAATGTTCAAAAAGTTGTTTTATTTCCGCTAACACGGTATCGATATTCTCACGCTTGCGTAAAAGCCGTTTGATAACTTGTTTTTCAGCGTCATTAATAATTTGGCGCAATGACTTGGTGATATAGTAAATGCGTCGGCACTCATCAGCCATCAGCGGTATATGCTCCACCTGAAAACGCTCAGGTGATGGCGTGCACGTCACTTCACGTAAAGCCAGCCACACCGCATTACTCCACGAACGCTCAAACCGAAAGCCATTTGTCATGCACCAGACTAAGTGCGTCAGGTTACGGGTGTCTGAATGGGTAAAACGCTCTACGGCTTTTGGTTGGTATTGAGGAGTAAAGTTGGGGCTTTGATTAACGGCTTGTTTATCGAGGATATCTAGCACCCATTTTCTGAATTCTTTTGCTATATGTGTACGGGCAAACATAGCGATTAGGTGTGCACCTCTTAGAGAAAAGATGCGAACTGGCATTCTAACCGTTCCCGTTTTTCTAACGACGCCCAAATTGACCGTCGTTGTCATACATTCGGAAAACTCATCTTTATTGCGATTGAAAATTTTTGTTACTGCATCCGTTTCTGTATATTCCAGTGCTCTAGCAAGTTCAGCAGAAGTAAACCAAATTTCTCTGTTATGGGAAATAGTTTCAAGAATAGTATTACGGAAAATTAAAGTAGTCATAGTAATGATTACCTGTTTAGTTAAGGATAATCACCACCTAGAGGTCTCAAACTCATATTGGCGGTGAACTGAACAGGGTTGAGACTACCGGCTAAACAGGACCCGGCGAGCCTTTCGGCTCCCCCATCCAGCCCACCATTGATTCTTGCTATGGCAGACTGACGCATAAAAAAAACACGCTGTCGGCGTGCTATGCGCCTGTTTAGTTACCGGGGTCTCAATCCCGACACCTGATTTATCAGATGCAAATAAACTATAGCGCATGATTTTTGCTTTCGTCAATGGGTATTTAAAATGTCAATATTTTATTATGTTGCTGCAATTCCGTTCATCATGATGCTTAGCAATCTGGGAAATTGGCTATCATAGAAATGGGGCTGAGTCTGACGGGGATGGTTTGGGTCAGTTAAGTTTTTTCCAAACTGTAATCCTCTTTCCGTCAGTGACCAGAATAGTTTTTCCTTGTCAGGATGTTTGCTACTTGGGCGTGATTTACGCTCAACAATACCTAATAATTGCAAACGTTTAAAGCCGGATGGCGGACTGTAAGGCTTACCATGCAGCAGTAAAAGCTCCGTAAAAGAGTGCGTCACTTCGCTTGATACTGTCATGCTTCCTTCAGGTGCATCAACGGCGTAAGCAGGTAGTACATCTGGCATACCAAGGGAAGATTGCAATTTTTTCATTGCACCAAGTAGACCAGAAGGGGCGATACGCAGCTCTTGTTTGTAAAAAGCGATCATGGCTAAACCAGCTTGCACTTTATCGGTTAGCGGTTGTGTAGGTGTAGCGATAACTTCATCGAAAGTACGAATAACTTTAAGATTAAAAGCTGCGCTAATCCACATGGCGTAGGCGTAAACTAGTTCTTTAGCAACGTAAGTTCCTTGCTCGACACCTCCTCGAATGACCGATACCGGAATTCCGCCCTCGCTCAAAAATTGTTCAATTAATTCTTGAGTTTGTTTATTAGCAAGCCAATATGCAGGACTGTCTTTTTTAAGATCACCAGCGGCTTTATGTAAATCATTTAGACAATAACGCCCGAAAGCGTCTTGACGAACAACGGTATTTTCAATAACAACTAATTTAGACATGGAAACACGCCTCCGTAGTTAAACAAAGAGAATCAATAAGATATAGTGACTTAAAGGGTTCTTAGTCCACAGTGGGTAAGATGCTGCTTAAATCGTGACTGTCCAGTACGATGACCTGATGGCCTAGGGCAAAAAGCCGTGCGTGTTCGCGTAATTGGTAGGGGGTGGGTTTTTCGCCCGGTGCTTTACATTCCACGAAAATAATCTTGCCATTGGGGAGTGCAACTAATCGGTCAGGTACGCCTCGTCGTCCCGGTGAAACAAATTTATAGGCAATGCCACCGATTTTTCGTACTTCACTGACCAAATGTTTTTCAATGCTCTCTTCCCTGATTAACCGCATGGATACATCCTTTTAATATGTTCCCGTTTGATTTGCATCAGGCAAAAATCGCCGCGGTGTTCACTCCAGATACGATTATTGCGATTACGCGCCAGTCGGTTTGCCTGTGACCATGCGCGCGCCGCTTCATGGTATTGGCCTGACTGTTCAAGGTGTACCGCATCCTGTGCTGCCTTGAAATAAAGTGGGCTGTCGTTTTTCATAAAGGCCATGATGTTTATTTTATCCTGTGTGTGTTATTTATTCCTTGCGATAACGATAAGTCTCAAACCCCGCTGCACTAAGCGGTAAATTAAAAGCCCAATCCGGATTAAGACTTAACAGCTTACTTAACCCCTCGGCGGAAAATTGAGGAGTATCCGGCGCTTCGCTGATAATTTCATCATGGACGGTTAAGACAATCGCATAACCCGCCTTTTCAATGCGTGGCATGCTATAGGCCAAGACATCGCGTGCGGCGGCCTGACAGATATTTTCAGTAATTTTACCGCCGTAGGTTTTTAACCGTTCCCATTTTCGGCTGTAGGGATTAGTCCCCATGTAGGTGATTTGTCCATTCTCTATTCGCGCAGAAGGGTAGCAAAGACTACGACCTGATGGTAGACAAATTCTGAGCCAGCCTTTATCGCGACGAAGGCTAAGTTTACGGCACTTAAACACTATCCCCGGTGACTGAATGGCTTGTTTTACAGTGTCTTCAATGTCGTACCAGAATGATACGGTTTGTGGATGGGCATTGCGCCACATGCGCTTAAGGGAATCGCAGGTAACAAAGACTTTTTCGCTGAGGCCATAAGTCTTCTCCGTTTCAACGGATTTTTGATACCAGCGCATCGCCTCTCGCTTAACGTTAGGCGGTATGTTAGGTAATGCGGCTTCCGCCAGTTCATCTAAATCCAGACCGTAGGCGAGGGCAAATGTCAAAAATGCCGCAACCCCACCGCCATAGCCTAAGCCGAGTTCCATCACCTTACCGATTTGTCGTTGAGCTTTAGTGACGTTCTCAGGTAAAAGATTAAATGCGCGCGCATAGGCGAGTTTATAGAGGTCATCGCCTTTGCCGTTATCAAACTCGCTAAAAGCATTGACTTTCCAGTTTTCCCCTGCCAGCCATGCCAGCATGCGGCCTTCAATATTTGATAAATCGGAGATAACCAGTTTCTTACCGGGGGGGGCAATAATACATCCTCTTAGCGCAGAACTGGTCAGTTGCATAATGTCATCACAAATCAGCTCGGCGCATCCAGCTTTTAATGCTTCAATCCCGTCATTAATGATGTTTGGGTCAAGCGTGGGTCGGGGGAGATTATCCGGTTGAAAAATCCGCCCCGCCCAACGCCCAGTGCGTGAGGCGCCACAAAATTGCTTGGTTCCTCGAAGTCGTCCATCTGCGCTGACCGATTTTAACAGCGCCTTATATTTACTGGTGCTGGTTGTACACGATTGCAAACGGACTGATAGTAGTTCGCGTAAAGCGGGTGGAATATCAGGGTCATTAATGCGTCGCTGTAGCGTGCTGGCTTGCATGTCCGGTAATGTGATGCCAAATGCTGAAACGATATGCTGTAGCAGTGCATCGCGTTGGGTCGCGGACTGTACGGCGTTACCCGTCAATTGCTGAGCGACGGTTGATAACCGTTTTTGCTCGTTTTCAACGGCAGTCAAGGCGCTTTTCGCCAGTTCAACGTCCATACACATCCCACGGCGATTAATTTTCTGGTCTAACTGCCATAACGCTTTTTCATCAAAACTCATATTCCAACGTGGTAAATGCTGATAAATCTCGCGCATCGCTAAAATATCTGAGCCTGCGTAAGTTTTAAACCGCTGCCATTCTTCAAAATGTGTTAACGCCGTGGCGCGTTGTATTTTGCTGTTTTTAGGACGCGGTTTGCAAAATAACTGTATGAGCGCTTTACCTTCTTTATCTTTGGCTTTATCGCTATTGACGTTGAAGATATGGCAAAGCGAACTGAGTGCACCGGGTAGACCGTGTGCCAAAGCTTGTACCAGGGTGTCGTGAACGCGGGATAACGGCAAGTCAATATTTAACACTTTGCTTAAAATCACCGTATCAAACATGCCGCCGTTATGCCAGATGGTTAAAATCGCAGGGTCATTAAGATAAACTTTTAAATCTGTGGGCATTGTTTTATCTTGCGTCACATCCCAGACCTTTACGGGGTGATGATTGTAAGCATAAGCAAAAAGTAAAATTTCTGCATTTTCAGCATAGCGATGCGTGCCACAATTAATCGGAATATCGCTATAGGTTTCTAAATCGCAAAATAGTAAATTTTGCATAATCCATCCTTATCAGGCGGTCACGGAAAAACGCCCCATTTTAGGGTGATACCACTGACTGCCGCGTTTCTCAGACTCAAGCATCATGTTATCCAACGCGTTTTTAAATGCCGCTTCATCAACCACCGACATTTGGGTAATTTGGCCACCGGGTACAACATGGGGCACTTTTTTATAAGGCACCTTCCACGCCATCACTAACTGGCGACATTTGGCATCGCTTAAGCCGTACTTTGTTTTAAGATAGCTATAGCCCTGAAAACCGGCTGGGATAGTGCCTTGTTTGATATGCTCGATTTCTTCTGAGACTTGCTCTACCTGATGCTCGATACTCTTTAACCGACGCTCCTGTGCAACGTTAGCCAATGCCATTGCTGCAATAATTTCATTGGCGCTTTGTGGTTTGCTTTGCTGCTCCAGTTTATCAATCAGCGAGCGGCGAACCGCTCTCGATTCACGCGCCGCAACACGAAGCGCTTGCTTAAGCGTCATTTCGATAATTTCAGACTCCGTATTGTTCGTTTTTTGCACTACAAAAATTTTGTAGTACTCGCCTTCGAGTTCATCTTTAATGCGATCGATAAAGACGTTATTTCTAATATTAGGTTCTCCGTGTTCTTTTCGTGTTTCGTTAACCATGACCAGTAATTGTTGTGAGTCGATAGTCTCGCTGTTGGAAAATGTGATAATTTGCTCAGTGGTTGAATTTTGCATGTAGGAATTCCTCAAAGTTAATTGATGAAAGATTTTGCAGATTGAACCCTAAACCCGTTATACTTACCTAAACACGGGAGGATAACGTTATGGGTCAGGTTGCATTTGATGCACTACAAGCATCGGAAGAACTAGAAAGTGCTGGCATTTCCAGAGAACAAGCCAGAGCCATTTCACTTGTCGTACGTAGATCGCATGAGGTTGCAGATGTTGCGACTAAAGCGGATATTGTTGAGGTCAACCGCAATATTGCTGATGTCCGCAAGGACTTATCGGCTGAGATAGCTGATGTTCGTAAAGACTTATCGGCTGAGATAGCTGATGTTCGTAAAGACATGGCTGTTCGTTCTGAGAAAACGGATGCTCAAATCGCTGATGTCCGTAAGGATATTGCTCAGATAGATAAGCGCCTTGATTTTTCAGAAAAACGGTTTGACAGACTGGAACAAAAATTTGACCGGCTGCAATGGTTCTTATTGGCGGGTATTCTCGGTTTACTGTTTAAAGAAATAATCCCTAAATTATGGGGCGGTTAATTTTATCAATATGCCAGTAATAAGTGTGTTGATTGCTTAAATGTTTCTTTTAAGGCAGTTAGCGTCTTGAGCAATGCTGTGTAATAAAACAGCGATTTTCTCTCTGATAATTACTGCAATCCTGATTTTTTCAATAAAAACACCTTGTATTTCTATATGTTTAGCTTTGATTGTTGCTAGTTTGTGTAAGCCATAAATTGCTGTTTTCAACTCCTCAATATTTTTTAATACTGAATCTATAGAGGTTTCTTTTCCGGTAAGATAATTCATCTTTTACTCCTTGATTGAATCTTTAACATCTGTACAGCCCCCAACTTACCGATGCATTTTTGCCAGTCGTTTATTCTCTTTTCTCAGGTATTGATTTTCTTCTGCCAGTAGTTGAATCATATTGATTAATGTCTTGGTTTCCTCATCGGCATAAACGGGTTGCGCTAAGTTAAGTAAATAACGGCCGTTGTTACTGGGGTTAGTGAGCGTAAGGACTTCAGTCATATTATCTAATTTCATTTTTAAGCCTCCTTGAGTTATTTACACTTTACATATCAAATTTCCCGTAAGCTAAATAGAGTAAAAACTACTCATATTTTTAATCGATGCCTGATTATTTAGCCACTTCAGGCCGCAGTGGTTTCTCTGGTGTTTTAAAAGGCGATATCGTCTTCTTCCTCAGCCATGCTCAGGTCGTCAAACTCGTCAACGGAGGCCACGCTTCCACCGCTAAAGGCATCGCCATCCCGGAAAAACTGAACCCCTCTTAAGGAGGCTGAAACCCCTTTACCATTATTGTCATAGGCATAAAATTCAATGGTGGCGTTAACGTAACAGCCAGAGTAGGGACGACCGTCCTGTGCGGTGAGTGGTGTACGATTTACGTCAATGACTAACGGACGATCTTTATTACTGGCGATGATGTACATATTTCCGGCATAGCCATCGTATTCTTTATTGTCGCCATCGCGGAAGCAAAAACGGTTGTTGGAGTGGCAGATGCTGTTATAAATTTTTTCTACCTCTTTGGCTCCCCATTTTTCCTTAATGACCGCCTTAATCCCCGTTTTGATTTCTTCAATCAGGTCAGTACGGCTTTTGGCGATAAGGAAATTGGCACGGTATTTGAACGCTCCTTGACCACTGACTTGCGTAGGTTCAAATAATTCTGGAAAAGCCAGACGTATGTTGTTTAATTTAATTTTCATCACGTTACCTTTTAATTAGATGGATTTATCAGCGAGTGCCGCTTCGGTCACATCGTCAAAGTCGTTTAAGGGATTAATAACAAGGGCAGGGCGAGGGTCAGATTCCGGTGCGATAACGGGTTTCCCGTCTGCTCGCTCAATAAGCGCTTCCAGTTTTGCCCAGCGACTCGGTTTGTCTTTTTTAAGTAGTTTCTCAGCCTGTGGCGGACTGATAATTTTCTTGTGGTAGATTTGTTCCTGTTTAAGTTTGGCGCCTTTTAACAGTGCTTCGGCTTCACGTTCATCACACCAGGTGCGATTACCCTGTTTGCCCGTAACCAGTTTAAAGCCCGGTACTGATTGCCCATTATGTAATGCCTCAGCGACCCGATTGCGTAAGGCTTTACAAAAGCTCTCTATCAAATCGACATGCGGGTAGAGTGTTGCCATTTGCCCAGGGGTTAGTAACGTAATACGTTTTGGCGCATCACTTAATTGTGGTGCGAGCGGTTGGGTTAAATCGACAAAATCACCTTTGACTTCATTATGGACAAATTGCGCCTGGGCAAAACACAATCCGCCTTTTGCTTTGCAGAATTGGCATTGCTTGATGCCCGGTGAAAAGGCATTATCCGGGAGGGAATTGATACCGCTGTGCTCGGCAAGGGTGGCCATCTCCATGGCTTTTTGCGCCCTCAATCTGGCTAAGTCACCAAAGTCTTTTAAATCCTCAACCGATACTGCCCATTCGGACAGATGGTTAAGTCTGGGCTGATGAATAAAAAGACGAACCGTTTTAAAATCATAAATAAGGTCAAACTGATGTAACGCCCCCAGGGCATAGAGCATTAGTTGCACATTTTGCCTGGCATCGACTTTAACGCCTTTACCGTATTTCAGGTCATGGATTTGCAGTTCACCATCGCTGACAATAATCGCATCGGCGGTACCAAATGAATTATCGACGCCGATGACCTGGGAAAAATCCACTCGCTCCTCAACCTGTAAGATTTTCCCGTCCGCCAGTTGCCAGACAGTATCAACATAGATCTGGACGTGCTCAATCATCTCCTCATCCACTTGTGGCGAGTTGGCTTTTAACAATGGATACGTGCCGATATAGTCTTTCGCATCAAATCCAGATGTTCGTCTACGCCCGTCACTAAACGGGTTTTGGCGCATTGTTAAGATACTTTCCGCTAACGCATGCGCCGCGCTTCCTTCTTCCGCAAACGGCGATGTTTTATCGGGTAAGGTGGCCTCGACTGCGAGACTAGCTGCGCATCTCATCCACCTATGCGCTGAGGAGGGAGAAAGTTTTGCATGTTCAGCCATCGCTACCCTCGGCATTATCATCGGCTAAAACGCGTTGGGCTTTCTCGATAAACTGAACCAGATTGTCATCGGTTACGTCACCCATCTTTTTAGCGTTGAATGAGGCGAGGATATCCAGCGCTTCATTGCGATATCCGCCTTTGACCAGTTGAGTAATGCAGGCCGAAGCCTCACTGCGAAGTGCCTTAAAATCAATCGGTTTGACTTCTGCTGGGGTAGGCAATTCACGCAGTAATGACAAGGCAAATTCGCGACGATCGGTAATGCCAAAGAGATTATCCCAGTTAGCCAGTATTTTTAGGCATACGTCGAAGGTTTTGGCTTTAGGAAGAAATGTCACTTTAGGTAACCCGTTTAAGGCGCAATAAAGTGCATCAATTTGCCCGGTAACGCTATCTGCTTTTTCGGACGCAAAAGTCGCTTTGGCTTTAGCAACTTGCGTATTGTCAGGTTTAAGCGCTTTATCCCCAAACAAGACAGACAGGGCGACCACGTGACGCAAATCAAGTGATTCAATATCCACCGGTTCGGGCTTAGGCGCTACTTCAGGCGCTTCAATAATCGGCTCAATTGGTTTAACGGCTTTAGCAGGTTTCGTTTCGGTCTTAGGGGCTTTAACCTTTTTCTCGGCGACAACGGGGGCTGGTTTGTCTTCGGCTTTAGTGTGTGCTTTGACAACAGGCTCAGGTTCAATCGCTTCTTGAGGTTCAATGGTAACCGATGGCGCAACAGGTTGTGGCTTAACATCCGGTGTGAAGGGTTTCGGCTTTTTCACCCCTGTCGGTTCGTTTGGGTCACTGGGGTCATTTTCAGTATGTCCGACCAACTGACTGATTAACATTTTATGGGCTTCGGCCAGTTGATTGTGCGCCATGATCATTTGCGTGTGGTTTTCTGCCAGTCTTGCCAGCAGGGGGCTATTTGCGGTAAGCATGATGTGTCGACCTCAACGATATAAAGTGACCGGGAATTGGTGATTGGCATTCCGTTTTAGCACTTCAAGTTTTCTCAAATAGCGTAAACGCCGGACGTTGTTATTCATCGGAAATCGCTCCGATGACAGGATTTTTGCTTTTTGCATGGTGGTTTTTCCGATGGAATGGGTTAAATAGGGGATGCCTGATTATTTAGCCACTTCAGGCCGCAGTGGTTTCTCTTGTACCCCTACAGAGAGAAATTGGCTAAAATAATTTCACCCTTACAGAGTGAGAGAGTTTTATGTCAGAAGATAAAAACATTATTACTAAAATAACTGAGGTGTTAACAAATACGACTTCATCTGTTGGTCAGGCTTTTAGTGCTGGACGGGCTATTCTCAGTATGAAAATCGATTATGAAGTCAAATCAAAAACGATAGATTTATTAAATAAATTAGGTGCGGTATCCCAACAACAAATACTACTTCAAGAACTTTTGATGATGGCAAAGAATCGCATCATTGAGCTTGAAAAAGAGGTTAATAACAAAGAGCAATGGTTGATTGAAAAATCTAATTATGAACTTTATACCCCTAAACCGGGTACGGTAGTCTACCGTAGCAAAATACCTGAAAGTGCTGAGCAAAAACCTCACTATCTTTGTATTCATTGCTATGAGTCTGGAGTGAAATCGATACTTCAATATGCGGTCACTAAACCAGTTACTACGTCTTTGCATAGCGCGCTTTTCCATTGTCATAGATGCAATGCCTATTATGATTTCCCTTATGAGTATGTTAGGGATTACCCGTGATCAATAATTTTATTGAGTTGCCTGATATTTCTGGCGCGTCAGGCTCGCCCCCTTTGTGGTTTACGACAACACATAAAAGAGAAACAATATTAACAATGGCTAAATATATGGTGCGAGTTGAACTGCATGATGCTGATTCAAAACAATATGAAATTCTTCATGAAAGGATGGAATCACTTGGATTTTATCGAACACTCATGAGCGATAATAACAGACTGCTCAAATTACCAGATGCCACATATCAAGGTGATACATCTATCACTGCAAAAGATATATGCAATCAAGTTAATCGTATTGCCCATCCTCTATCTTACGGTAGTCCATCTATAATAGTTTGTAGCATGGTTGACGATTGGGAAGCCTGATTACCGTATACATCATGAATTGGCAAACCCAAAATTCTTATTGTTTTTACCAGGATCTTTACTAGCTCTTTTTTCTAGCTCTTCTGTTTCAAGTGCAATAAAACCGTCTCTGATAGCCGATGCAAGTGCTTTCGCCCTGACATTATCGATAGCGCGATTTGAATCCATTTCTGCCTGTAATGCATACAGTAACGCTTCGCTGGCTTTCTCTTGAGATTTTTCACTCAATTCTTCAAATTTCATCATTTCTCCTAAATACCAATCGGTTTTGGCGGTGTGTGCCGGAGGTATCCGGATTATATCTACAGCCATATTGGTAGTGCCCTGGTGTTGGTTTTTAACTTAATGGCTGTATTTTGGTTATTCACACACCCCAAAACCGACTGTTTGGCGCATCATCTTTCTTGCTCTGACGCTACAGGGAAATATTTATCCAAGAATGTTTGTAGTAAAGCGAGGAGTTTTTCAGCCTTGGCTTCCCATCTACCAATAAAAAAACTCAAATCAGTATTTTGAACTACACCAAGATAAAAAACGATTGGGAGAGCAAGAATTATAAATAAAAACCTAATCGAAATATTGATATATCTGAGCATTTTGTTCACCGTAAAAAGGGCTAAAGCGCGGTGCTTGTTAACGTAATTTATTCATTGCCTGCTTTTAACCACGTCAGGCGAGGTGGTATCCTTATGGTTCGATTAACTTATAAGGAAAAAGTAATGTCCAATAAAAATGAAAAATTTGTATGCTATAAATACGATGCTCGCGCTTTAGCGGTCGAATACCTTAGACGTTGTGATAAAAAATTTACCCCTGAAGAATATCTTATTGAAGTTCTTAAACTAGAAGATGTTTATCAAAAAATTATTGAGGATGCTGGCAGCAAGAAGTCTTTAGCTATTTGGAAGAAGCTAGGCCAGAAAGATTAAAAACCATTCCAACAACTATCGCCTCGGCGGTAGTTTTTGCAGCGTTAATAACGTCTTCTTTTTCTGCACCGTTTTTCACTAAATGTGTCACAACGTCTAAAACAGCTTGCTCCACCGTATCCATACAGTGATGAACAATTTCTTTGTCAATTTCCTTCCCGTCAATAATCACGGTTTTCCTACTTAACTGTTCGTTATCCATTTTTGACCTCTTGATATTGGTATCTGATGTGCAAATGTCGTCACTCACCATAGGCCACTTCGCAAAATGACCTATAATTAGTGTTTTTTGCGTTTGTATTTCTTTTTCTGTCAGTGTTGCCCTTTCACGACCATTTTTATCAAATGGGGCTAATCTTCTCGCCAACCGGATCGCGTTTGACGGTACATCGCATTTTATGCGTAGGGGTCTATACAGAAAAATCTGTGCGGTTCCGACTTTCTAAATTGTTAAAGAGCGGGTGTTCACTTCTAATCGTGATTTTGAAAATTTCATTTCGTGTTTATTTGTATAATAGATCATCACATTATGCATTGTAAACACATAATGTGTATTTATTTTCTATGGGCGAAAAAAAATCTTGTTTTTGAGATCATCAATTGTATTGTGACACAACAAGATTAGTGGCGTTGATTTATATAAATATTAGCGTTTTCTACGGTGAATTCTATGCTCCACCATTGTGCCAATAATGCTTATATTATGTGTGTCAGAATCAAGAATAGAATAGTCTGGGTTTAAAGGAACTAGCTCAAAACCGCCATTGTTTTTTTCTCGATATTTTTTAAAGGTAACTTCATGCTCACCATTTTTTGCAATTACAAATTCGCCCGGATGGGGCCCAATTGAAGAATCTATAATGATCGTATCACCTTCCTTAAATTCAGGTTCCATTGAATCCCCTTTTATTTTTAAAGCAAAAATAAGTTCTGAGCTCGGACCATCAAAATAAATTTTTTCTTCTATGCCATCAGGTGTAAATAAACAATCTGGCTCACCGAACATCCCTGCTTGTACGTAACTTAATACGGGTATTGGGCGTAACCCAGGTGAAATAAATTCTGCATTATCAGGAGTATTAAAAAGTAATTCTCCTGGAGTTATATTTAAAGCTTTAGCTATTATAACCGCATCTTCAACACTAACTTTACGAGCCCCTGTTTCATAGTTACCAATCCTAGACTGATAGCCCCATCCACATTTTTCTGCAAGATCAGATTGGCTAAGTTTTAAAGTTTCCCTAATACGTTTTATACGCTGTCCAACAGTTTCCATATAATCTCTCACTACCACAGTTGAAGATATATGTAGTTTATTTTAACACGATACGTGTAGTTTAATAACGTCTTGTTGTGTTGATTTTAAAACACGATTTGTGTTTTAATTGAATGCGAGAGGTGAATTATGAATAAAATTTCTTGTACACGTAAAAGTATTAATGTAACGCAACAAAAGCTAGCTGATACTTTGGGTTGGAAACAATCTCGCATCGGTAATTATGAATCAGGTATCCGTACCCCTGATCTGGTTTCATCCCGAAAGATTGTTAATGCCTTAAATCTGTTAGGTGCTGATTGTACTTTAGATTCTTTGTTTCCCCCTGATAGCATAAAGGCCAAATAACCCATGCAAATCAATTATTCTGTCGGGCGTAGTGTGAGTGACCAGCGCCCGAGTCCTGCTGTTGTTGGCTCTTTTGCCGAGCTTGATCACATAAAAACATGGGGTGCGTTGCCTGATGAATGGGCGCACTTCGATTTAGTCCTTGGTTATACCGATAGGTTATTACCTGTGGTTTGTAATGCTGAGGCTGCTATTTCGCCTTCCAGTAAAATGAAAACGCTAGGCAAAACGCCCTCTATCTATAATTCTCAGCGACAGGTTATTGGTATAACCGAATGGACTCGCAAATCTTCCACAGGGACCGATATCGAAAAATGGATGATGGAGCCTGATTACGGTATCTGTGTCAAAACAGGCTCCGGCATAGTAGCACTGGATTGTGATAGTGACGATGCTGATGTGCAATCCCGTATCCAGTCCTTTATGCTACAGTCCTTTGGTCAAATCCCACCACGCCGTTTTCGAGATAACAGTAACAAATGCCTTTACCTCATCGCAGTAGAAGGTGAGTTTTCTAAACGTGTACATCGTTTAGAAAACAATTTGGGGATCATTGAGCTTCTCGCTAAAGGTCAGCAGTTTGTCGCCATGGGGACACATCCTAGTGGTGCGAGGCTTCAATGGGATAATGATTTACCTTCTGAGCCTTTCATGATCACTGAAAAACAATTGAATGATTTCTGGAAGGGCTTAGCGGATGAATTAGCTATTGTGTCGTCGTCAGAGTCTAATCGCGTAGGTAAAGTACGAGACCGTTCGATCGCAACGCCTAATGCAACTGATGAAGTCGCTGAGTTCTTGGATAGTCAAGGGCTAACATTAGACTATGGTCGTAATGGTGAACGCTATATCACTTGCCCTTTTGAAAGCGGACATAGCACGGATACTGGAGTCACCAGTACGGCGTATTTCCCTAAAAATACAGCTGGTTTTGAAGTAGGGCATTTCAAATGTCTGCATGCCAGTTGTGCACACCGAAGCGATGGCGATTTCTTGCACGCTATTGGGTTTGGTAAAGATGATTTTGACGATCTCTCGGATAATAAGACTGAAGAGGGTTTTACCGATATCAATATGGATATGACAAGCCACTTCCTTGAACGTTTTATTTATGTAGTCAAAGGTGATCAGGTGTGTGATTTATCACGCCCCCCTTATAATTGTGTCATTGAGATGAAATCATTTAAAAATCTGATGGTACCTTATCAAATACCTTCAATAAGTAAAAAAGGTCAATCAATCCCAGCAGCGAAATGTTGGATAGCGCATCCTAAAAAACAAGTAGCTGAAAGTATTGGATACCAATCAGGCGAAGGGCGTTTAATTAAACGACATGATGGGCGCTTTGATATCAATGAGTTTTATCTCCCTGAACATGGGAAGGTTTCTAATTTTGATAAGTCAGATAACGTATTTCGTAAACACATGGAGTATCTTCTGCCTAAAAAAGAGCAAAGGGACTTTTTCATTGCGCGCTTAGCCTGGATAGTTCAACGCCCGGATCGTCGATGCCCCATCACTATGCTTCATATATCTATGTTACACGGAACGGGCAGAGGATGGGTGATTCAACTGATGGAAAAAATTCTAGGCTCCTGGAATTGTACAAGGGCGAAAATGGATGTTATTTGTAAAAATCAATACCATGACTATTTACACCATTCTCTACTATGTACCGTCGATGAAGTAAGAGAAAACACCGATAAACGGTATTCAATTAGTGATCAACTACGTGACATTCTTACCGAGCCTAGATTTGAAGTTAATAATAAATATGGAAAGAAAATAACTGAAGACATTTTTACTAGCTTTCTGTTTTTATCAAACCATATAGATGCAATTATTATCCCTGAAGAAGATAGACGTATTGCAGTCTTTGGAGGGCCTGATCACTTACAAGATGTCAAGTATTATGAAACCCTTTATCGTCATTTACAAGACGCTAATTTTATATCACAGGATTTTGGTACTTAAAATCAATTGATTTGAATCAATTCAATTGGCAAAGAGCACCTGATACTGAAGAGCGTCAGATCATGATAGAAAGTAGCCGTTCAGATGTTGCCAAAACCTTGCATGATTTGATTGATGAGCCTATTTCTCCCGTTATGACCTATCAGCAAATAGTTAATTATATTATTAGTGATATGGGTACAGCAGTGGAGATCAACGCTAAACAAATTACGGCGATTTTAAGAGCAAAAGGGTTGACGCAATATGGAAAATTAAAATTTAAAGGCGACACAGTTCGTCCTTGGGTACTTGTTAAAAATTACAAGTTGACTAAAGAAGAAGTTCGTAACGAATTAGAAAAATGCGAAGAGCTGCAAGAAAAGGTGGCAGGTGGCACTTAATTTTAAAACTTTTCATTTTCAAGACTAAAGGTGGCACATGGTGGCAGATAAAAAGGTAACTGCCACCTTAAAAAAAACAATAAAATCAATGGGTAAAATACTAAAGGTGGCAGGTGGCACTTGTTTTAAGTTATTACGTGCGAGATAGCGTAATATTTTGTTACATAATATACGTATTTTATATATATATGTTTAAAGTATCTGCCACCTCCCCCCTTTTTTGTAAAGATGTAGATACGGTAAGGCTTAGTGAGGGGGGCAGATAGGTATTTTAAGCGCCACCCAGTGCCACCTCCACGTTTTCACACTTCTAACGGAGCGACAAAGATCATGAGCAGAGACATCGAGAAAATACTACTCCACTGGGGCGGCTGGTGTGCGGGTAATCCGTATGCCGCGGTAAGCTGGTTGCCGGTGGCATCGGGCTTTGATCGCTTCATGCCGTTTACAGGCGCAAATCGCCTATCGTGCAGTGATGCGGACGGGTTGGTGATTGATGTGTGCGTCAGTCGGCTTAACACGGTGGGGATGACCCGAGAGTTGAGTTACATTGAGGATTATTATATCCGAGGGATATCCAAGCGTGCCATTGCGCGAAAGTTTGCGGTACGAGAGGATGAGGTACGAAAAAGAATGCAAATTGCGGAAGGCTTTATTTTGGGATGCCTTGAAACCCTTGATATTCAATTAGATATCGACATATTGTACAAATATCATACAAACAGTTATCAAACACTGGTGCGGCCGCAAAAGGTATGCTAAAGTGCCCATAATGGTTTTTTGCGTCCAGCGAAAATGCAAGCTAATAAAACCTCGATTAAGTATTTTTTGCTCACCTCGCTTTTGCGAGGTTTTTTGTTTATGGGGTGGAAATGAACAAACTTCCAAGTGACTATTTCCTTGATGTGGATGATGACCTATTAGCCTTTCTGGAAAAGCAAGGTGAGGAATGTGCTAAAGAAATTTACAAGTCGAATACGGTTAATATTGAAAACGCTTATAAACTGCTGAATATTTTAATCGTGGGTATCGGCTCCGCTTTCTTGCTCTTAACGCAAAAGCCTATTTTTGTGTATTTAACGATGGGTTTAGCTACCTTCCTGATGTGTTGGGTGATCTGTGCGGTGTATCTGGTCTTGTTCTGCTTGCGGCCTAATGTTCGCGGAACGGTTCACACCGCGCCAGATAGATTGTATACGCAACCTTACAAAGCCATTTGTGATTTAGATTATAAAAATTTAGAAATCAAAGGGTTCAAAGAACAAAGAAAACCATTAAATCTTATACGGCGCTACAGGCTAATTGATTTGTGCGAAACAACTGATGAATTGATTGGTGTTAATATCAAAATTAGAAAGCATTTAAATAGAGCGAGGACCACAACAATCTTCGCTCCAATATTATCAATGACAATATCTGCTATTACTTATTATTTTTTTTGACTCTTTCAGCAGAGTCGCCAAATTTGATGCGTTTAGTGGTAAAGTCTTTAACGTTTTGTTCTAACTCAGTTTTTTTATCATTAGAAGGTTGGGCGTTGTTCCCATTTGATGATTGTTTTTGGTCTGACATGGTTTTCCTTACTTTAGTATTGTTTATTTGACGATTTAACAATATCAAATAAGGCTATAAGTCGCCATCATTTGTACCCCTGCAATACTCACAAAGCCAGCAACATAAACAAGTAAAGCGGCTGTCTCCCTTTTTAATTTAAAGCAATGGAACCCTCAACGGGAGGGTATATGCGTATGTTTGAAAAACACTCAACCCCAACAGCCTATCTGTGGGGCATAACGACAACCATTTTAGGTTTTTTTACCCTTGAGCAGTGGGTGGCTATTGTCGGTATTATCTGCACGATAGGGACATTTTCAATCAACGTGTACTACCGCAAAAAGGAGTACGAACTCAAAGAGCGTCAGTATGAAAATACCGAAAAAAATAGTGATGGCAACGGGCGGTAGTGCGTTGTTTTTAGCGTCAAGCATGATAACGCATTTCGAAGGGTTGAGACTTAAGCCCTATTTTGACGGTGGCGGTGTGCTTTCGGTTTGCTATGGACACACAGGCAACGATATTGAGCGTAACCGGACGTACACCAAAGCGGAATGTGATAACTGGCTTGATGACGATTTGAAAGTGGTTAAACGTTACGTTGACCCGTTGATTAAGGTCAATACGTTGACACAAGCCGCGATTTACTCATTCGCTTACAATATTGGCGTGGGAAATTTGGGGAAATCCACCTTGCTTAAAAAGCTCAACACAAATGACCGAAAGGGCGCTTGTGACGAGATGAAACGGTGGGTTTATGTGAAAGGCGAAGTCTGGAAAGGGTTAATGACTCGCAGGGAAATTGAGAGCGTAATATGTTATGGCGACCTTACGCATTTGTCGTAGTGATTATTGCGGGTTTAATTCTTGCGTTAGTTTTCAATAATTCCCGTTATCAAGACGTCAAACAAAACTACCAAACGTTAAAACAGCAATATCACGCTCAACTCGAAGCCGTGAAATTACAGCAGGACAAGCTCGATGCGTTGCAAAAGATTGATATTCAACAGACTGAAAAACTCAATAATGCCAAAGCTCAAATTACCAAGCTTAATGATGCTGAGCGTGCTGGCGCTAAGCGGTTGCGCGTTAACGCCGTGTGTCGTACATCCAAAACCGCTCCCTCCCAGAGCCGATATGATGAAGCCACCCCACAACTTAGAGAAGCAGCTCGACAAGATTATTTCCGTCTCAGAGCGATGATAGTTGAGAACGAAAGGCAGACGGAATACTTACAGCGTTATATCAAGACGCAGTGTAGTGGCTAATTTTAATTGACCATGACAAAAGTAGAGGAAAGGGAAATGGCACTCACAGACAAACAGGAAGCCTTTTGTCGCGAGTACCTGATTGATTTGAATGCGACGCAAGCGGCAATAAGAGCCGGCTATAGCGAAAAAACCGCAAAAGATATCGCATGTCAAAACTTAGCAAAACTCAACATCCAAAAACGCATACAAGACCTCATGGAGGAGCGCAAAAATCGCATTGAGGTCAACGCTGACTTCAGCGTAAAGTGCGATTAGGGATGGCCACCAATAGTGAAAAAACCGCGCTACGGGCTTGGGAAATGTACAGCGTGAAACTGAATGATACTGATACCGCCACCGCGCCCGAGATTGACTGGCCTAAGAAGCCCGAATAACAAATTAGCCCCATTTAAGGGGCATCATAATAGCAGCGTTGGAGGAAGTTGTTAACTATTAGTTGTTGGTTGCGTGTTAGTGGCTTTGTGAGAGATTGCGGTTTTGTTTTTGGTATTATGGCAAAGATAGCACGGGGGTATGAAAAATAATTTGTACATGCCTGTGTATATAAAAATAAATTAAGATACATATTTTTTAATTAACCTTTTGACTAATATAATTTATTTTATCTAACTTATTATTTGATTTAGTAATAAAGTCCCCCATCAATACTGACAAATAAATTTTCATAATATTATTTTGTCCATCTGCTGTTCTGTCTTAATCAAGTTTTCCTCTCAGTTAGAGCCAGCTAAAAAATTTCTGCTATTTACAGCTAAATTAAGCACTATTATCTGGAGATAAAACAATTATATTTCACGCAAATAAAGTAATAACTTGGTTGTCCCGCATTACATAATAACCTGCTATCTGGCTACCTTTTTTACGATTCTGGGTAAGTGTTTGTGTCAATTCCAACGTAATTCGTTGATGTAAAATGTCTATTTTACAAACCCTGGCTGCTTCAAAACCAAAAAAATATCTGACCTCAGGGTAAAGCGCCTTGAATAAACTTTCTTTGGCAGAAAACGTAACTAATAATGCTATTTCATAATCAATACCACTATCTGCCAGCAGTGCTTGTTCATCCAACGAAGAAAAAAGATTTGCGGTCTGCCTGATTGTTAACGAAGAGAATGTCTCGATATCGACACCCAGTATCAGGTCGGCTTCCTGTGGCGATACTAGTGCGATAGCATGTCCATCGGTATGGGACAGGCTACCACACCATCCTGATGGCCAAGCTGGCGCACGATCCTGCCCAATACCGGGTGTGTTATTACATCCTGCAGTTCGTAGCAGTATTTTAGCCGCATATCGTACTGCAATATATTCCGCTCGACGTTTAACAACCGCTGAACTCAACGTTTGCGGAAAAGGAATAGCAAAATAGGTAAACAATGCGTCCTGATAACAGCGAATATCAAAATTGATCAAGCAGTAACGCAGACCAGGTAAAGAGGTAATCGTCCCCACCTCAAAAGATCGAATAAAAGGCGGCATTGAGCCTGTCGTGATTGAAGTGAACATTTAACAAACCATCGCTAATAACCAACAAAATAAAACGCCATAAAATAATTAATCCCGCTATTATCAATAGCAGGTTAAAAATGATTCATTTTTTATCTCCAGCGAAAGTTTTATGTTGCTTCACTATTTCTTTTCGGGTCAGCTGGTGTATGCTGCTCGCATTACTCTTTTTTAACCGATAGCCTTTCTTTTCTCTGTACTATCTGTAAGGCTGCATCCAGCGCTATATTTGCCGCGCAGAGCAAACCGTTTAGATAGCAAACCAGTGTTGCCGAGATTTGTTTTCACTTCTGCCGTCAACACTGATTGGTTTCCCAAGAAAGGCTATCCCTCGGAAGTTAAGTTACCGTATGCTCGATGCTATGCGAATACACAGTCACGGCTCTAGCGTTGATTACAATGGCGATAATTCGGTTTAGTTGACTGAATAGTTCTTTCCCGTTGTTGCTGTTCAAAATTGAGTAGTGGTTACCTTCAATACAAATACACTCGGCGGTTTTAAGTTGCTGACGCCAGAACTGCATCGCCTGCTGACTTTGACTCGCATAAAGCAGATAGGTCATTACTTGCGGTGGGCAACCTGGAATGAAACTACGCAAGCAAGTGAGATTACGTCGGAAAGCTTGTAGCAGATTAGCTACATAATTCCGGGTAAAAGGTGGCAAATCCAACCCTTCGCTAGCTTTACCCATCATCAAAAGTTTCACCTGTGGCAGAGTAATATCATGCAGTTTGTAATTCAGTTCCTTGGCAAACCCATGCAATTGGGAGTCATCCGTTGGTGGCGTTTGCCATGAGTACGCAGCAGGCGGATCTATCATGATTAAAACCGGTTTTTTGCTCTGTAATTCTGACATAGCCACCATTTGATAGGCCAGCAGTGCACCAAATGACCATCCCACAACTATCAGAGGACAGTTGTCTTTCAGCTGCGGCAATACCTGGCGGCAGTAAACTGCAGCTCGTTCAACAAGTGTATCTTCTGCTAGCACCTGTCCATCTAACATAGGATCCTGGATCTGAATAACACTGACCCGGCTATCGAGCATCTTCAACATTTCCCTGTAGGCTAAGAGATCTCCGCCAATCGGGTGAAGTAAAACCATCTGAGCCACAGCCATCTTACTGATCTGCTGCGATGGTTTGGCGGTAGCCGTATCATCAGTAATAAAACGGTAAAGTGCCTCAGGTGTATCCAGTTGCATAAATTCAGCAAGTGTAAATGGGCGGGGAGATTTGGTATTCAATTCATCGAGTAAATCCAGCGCCTGAATGCTGTCACCGCCCATACTCTCCCAGGAAGTATTATTGTCACTCTCTTCAATACCAAGATGTTCCGCGTACAGTTTTCGAATCAACGGTAATGAAAATTTATCCGCTAGATCAGAGCTGGCAGCCATAGATGGACGGGATGGTATGTGCTGTTGATAAAACCAGCGGGATTCAGTAAAACCGGTTGTACATACCAGTTGCTGAGTCTGCGGTGTACTCATGGTTTGATAGAGCATTTCAGCCCCTTCACGACGAGTGATACCGGTACTCAAATGCAGCAGATTATCATGACGACGCAGTCCAGCAGGAAGCTCCTGCACTGACATACCACCATCCTGCCAGATATCCCAGTTGATTGTTCGATAGCAACAGTTTTGCTGACTGGCGGCTTTGGTTGCTACCCATGCATCCAGATATCCGTTAGCACAAGCATAACTAAGCTGTCCAACACCACCATGGATAGCCGACATAGAGGAAGCACAGATAATCCAACGCGGCTCAAGTGCCTACAGAATTTCCAGCGCGTCGCAGCTACGAATTTTTTCCTCAACAACGACAAAATCTTCAGCACACTGATGACGCGCAATAAGCGCCCCGGCCGGCACAGTGTAAAATCCCCTGTATATGGCTATAACGCTCTTGTAACAAGTGCGTTAGTGATTGTACCTCGGCGATGTTGGTGATGTCGCAACTCAGCGATTCGTACTCACACTGACCAGCCAAATGCAAAACGACAGGCTCTTTATTTACACAGCGTGAAACAAGAACAAATTGGCTATGTGGGGCAATGGCAGCAATGGCCTGTACCAATGCCTGACCGATGCCACCGCTGCCACCTAATACAAGATAAGTGCCTGATGGCAGCAGCGTAGATAACTGATGCAGTGGTTGCTCTGCCAACGGCTGATAGCTGAGCTTTAACCATCCCTTCCTGCGCCACGCATGTACCATGCCATGCTGACTTAGGCCATATCCGATAGCGACAGTCGGACTATCAGCAGAACAATCAAGAAAGGCACAATGTATCTGTGGGTGTTCCTGCATAATAACATTCAGTGCACTGGTTAACATCGCCTGTTCAGGTAGTACAGCCTCCCCCACTGCCGTACTCAATGCATTGACAGTGAGCAGATCCAATTCTAGCGTGCGATTCGGCAGCCACTTGCTAGCAGCCTGTACGACATCAGTGAGACTCAACAACAGTTCAACAGCGCTCTCGCCAACAGAAGAAATCCACAGAATTTGTACATTACCTGCCGTGTTTGCTGCCTGCTGTAATAGTTGATCGGATTTTTCTTCTACTGATAACACTCGCACCTGACGAGCAGTCAGCTGTACATTATGGGGCAATCTGCCAATAACCAGGCAGAGATCGGCAACCGCCATCTTAGGCTGTAATGCCACTTGCCAGCAAGGAGTGTAACGCCATTGTTTAGTGGGTAGCTTTGCAGGAACTCCTGTAGGAAGTAACATAAAAGGTGCACAGGCAAAGTTGGTAATAGAAAACTGCCAGCTTGCGGGATGATTATCTACCCGACTGATTGGCCAACTACTTTCCTCATCCAGCAACCAATCACGACACTGCTGAGCCTGAGTAGACGACAGCTGCTGGCTGTTTTGTAGTCTATCAATCCGCCGTAATATCTGCTGGCTATTTTGTCCCTGGGTTAACCAACTTTCCATTTCTGCCTGCGCTTTACCAAGTTCGTTCCATATACCAAGATAGCGTATTGATTGTGGTTTATGCAGTGATAAGCGTGCGCAGAGGGTAAATAAATCCAGTGAAGAGGTGCGCATGACATTCAACAATTGAACGATAAGCCGTTGCAACGCCTACGGCGTAGAAGCAGATAATGGCGCCAGACAGATCCCTGTTTGCTTAACTGAATGCGTACAGCGCTCCTGCTGCTGTGGCTCACGTAAGATAAGATGCGCATTGGTACCACCCATACCAAAACTACTAACACCTGCATAGCGTAGCTCTTCACTATTCCACTGGCGACTGGTGGCACTGGTAGTGAACGGTGTTTTATCTATTTCTAGCAATGGATTAGCGCGCTCATAGCCTACGTTAGCAGGCAGTACTTGATGATAGAGCGCCAAAGCAGCACGGATCAGCCCTAAGATACCAGCAGCTGGACCAGCGTGACCGAGCTGATTTTTTACTGAGGCGATATGGCAGAAACCCGTTTTACTCGTTGTCGATAAGAATGCCCGGCTAAGTGCAGCAATTTCGATCGGATCACCCAGCGGTGTTGCCGTGCCGTGAGCTTCAACATAACCAATTCGATCGGCAGCTATTCCGGCACGTGCGAGTGCCAAATTAATCACCTTTGTCTGACCAGCAACAGAAGGCGCGGTATATCCCGCTTTATCGCGACCATCATTGTTAATTGCACTACCGCTGATAACGGCATAAATACGGTCATTATCGCGCCGAGCTGCCGCCAATGGTTTGAGGATCACTACGCCACACGCATTAGTCGCCAACGTGCCATCCGCCGTATCACTGAACGGATTAGTACTACCTTGTTTAGAGAAGATATGGCCAGGCGCCCATTTATATCCCTGTACTGCATCAGGATCGATATTGACACCAGCCACCACCATCATTTCAGCATCACCCATATTTAATGCATTGCATGCCTGATGCACTGCCACCAAAGAGCTTGAACATCCCGTTTGTACCGTCAGCGCCGGGCCCCGCAAGCCAAGATAATAAGCCACCTTAGTCGCCACAAAATCCTTTTGATAAGATAAACCCAAGGAAAAAGGATCGCTATTGTGATTTTCCGCACAATTTCTACGCTCTAACCAGCGTTGGTAAAAGGCATCACCTGTACTGGCTACGATGCCAACAGACGCCAAATCTTCCCTGCTACTATAGCCGGCATTTTCTAACGCCTGTATTACACTCATCAACAAATGGCGTTGTTGTGGATCCATGCGTTTCGCCTCTTGTGGCGAAATACCAAACCAATTTGGATCGAAGTCAAAAAACCTGATAAGGATGAACGTACTGTCACTTTACGCTCTTTATCTTCGCTATTAGTGATGATTGAAGATCTGTCACGTTCTACCAACTCGCGAGAATCCATAACAGCACGCCAAAACGTTGCCAGATCAGCACATTGACTGACATTGATTGCCATGCCAATCACCGCAATGGCTCCTTGGTCCGCTGAGGTTTCGTTTAACGTGGCTTGTTCAGTTACTGTCGATGCGATTGAAGGTGGTGACATAGATTCACCGGCTAAAAAAGAGCTTAGCTCATCAATACTCGCATGCTCAAACAGATCATTAAGTTTGAGAGTACCAGCGCCGGCCTGAATCAATGCTACATGGATTTTTATCAGTCGTAGCGATGTTAAGCCCATAGCAAAAAATTTGGTCTGCCCACTGTTAGGCTTCCCATCAAGCTCTTTCTCTATTAACTGGCTTAATAAATAGTGCCAGTCTGCTACTGAGCGCTGATTTGTTGCTTGCCGTTTGATAATCGGCTGAGCACTAAGATTATCATCTGGCAGAGGATACCATAACAGCCCGGCTAAACCAGCCCGGTCGATTTTGCCGCTCGGTGTCGTACTAAGTGCATCTACCACGCGGAATTCCATTTTTAAAGCACCTGCTGGCAACCACTGCTGCAATCGCTGATATAACTCCGTCGTTGACACTCGGGTATCTGCCGATTTAAGACGCAAATAGGCTACTAATTTCTCTTGCTGAGCCGTCACCGCCACTGAATGGAAACAGCCGCTTTCTAGCAGCAGTGTTTCCAACTGCCCGCATTCCACTCGGTAACCATTAATTTTGACTTGATAATCGCGTCTCTCAAGGTAATTAAGACGCCCCTGGTTATCATAATGACCTATGTCTCCGGTCAGATAAGCTAACTGATGTTGTCCGTTCAGTGAGAGCTGACAGAATTTCTGCTGATTAGCGCTGGGATTATTTTGATAGCAGGGCCATACGTGCATTCCAGTGATCGCAATCTGTCCGATTTGTTGTTGATCGGCCAGCAGTTGGTTGGTTTCATCAACGATATACACGCCACAATTATCTGCCGGATAACCGACCGGCACAGCTGTTGGCCAGTTATCGGGCTCACCCTGCAAGGTATAGCTAGTGACGACGTGAGTTTCTGAAGTACCATACATATTAATAAGCCGGGAACCCGGTGATTTGCGAAATAGATCCTTAATGGCCTCAGTACAAAAAAGCATCTCTCCAGCACTGACTATTTCACAAAGACAGTCTGGCGCCATTTTCAACGCTTGCGCAGTCTCGGCTAAGGATTGCAAAACAATATAGGGAATATACAAGCGCTCAACGCGCTCAGTTTGTATAAATCGCAGTAAAGCCTGATGGTCACGACGAAAATCCGGTGGAGGTAATAACAATGTACCGCCGGTACATAAGGTTGTGCAGATCTCCTGATGAGAAATATCAAAGGAGAGAGAGGTAAACTGTAAGGTACGTGCCGGTTTGTCCAGCCCAATACCATTTTGCCACTGAATAATATTCAACATTAGGCTGTGGCGTGCTGCCAATTCTTTAGGCAATCCGGTGGAGCCAGAAGTATATACCTTATACATCAAGGTATCTGTATTAATAGCCTTATCTGGGGGCAACGGCTGCCAATTAGTCACTTGCAGATAACCGTCAATCGGGATTAACGGCAACTCGGGTTGAGCGGTTAATAATGGCGAAGCTGCATTGGCGCGATCAACCATCACGGCATCGATTCCTGCCGTGGTTAAAATATTTGTAATTAGTTTATCTGGGTAGTTCACATCCAAACCGACAAAACAAATACCGCGACTGGCCATCGCTAAAATGGCAATAATTGCATGGCGGTCAGCATGAGCGTAGATCGCTACCACGCTGCCATAAGACAATTTCCACTGTTTACTAAGGAATATTTCCATGCGCGCTACCTGTTCCATTAAGTCGGAATAGGTTAGCGTCATCCCGTTATTATCAACCAATGCCAAAGCTTCGGGGATCAGGTTCCTTTGATGATCAAGCCAGGCTCGCAACGTAGCAAAAGGGAGCGTCTGCTGCTGCCCCTGATTAGCAATAACAGAGGGAGCGAATGAAGGGGAAGAGGAAAACTGAGTTGAAAGTGTGTTCATAACAGCTGGCTCGCAGGTTAACTTTTGTAACAGACTGATCCACTGGCTGGCAAAAAAATGAGCCTCCTCACGACTGAACAACGCCGTCTGATACTCCAGAATCACTTCTGTTGCCATCCCCTGTGGTGTCAAACAGACCAAAAATGGAAATTTGGCGCTACCGATGTCTGGTACACTGCTTTTCATCTTCAGGCCTGGCAATTCAAGGCAACAAAAATCGGTATTCTCCATAACAAATACTAGGTCGAATAGCGTTTGTCCTGCCGCCTGCATAGTTGAAGCAAGTTCAGTTAAGTCTGCATAGTTCACCGTGTGATGACGGAAAATATTTTTCAGCTCTTGTCCCGAACGATCCAAGAAGCTAGCCAATGTGTCATCGGGCAATATCTGCTCATGCCATACCAGCGTATTAACTAACATACCAATGATGTTTTCACTACCTGGCAAAAAGCGACCGGCGTCAGGGAAACCAATAGTGACAGCACTCTGATTTTGCCATTGTCCCCAACTCCATCCCAACACACTGAGCAGCAATCCGGCAAACGTCATCCCTTGTTTTTTTGCCAGCACTTTAATGGCCTGAGTCGTCTGTTGGTCGATCATCAGCTGCTGACGCTCACCAGCCATATCAGCAGCGGGAATTAAACCATAGCGTCGCCGTATCGCCAGTATCTCTGGCAGCCTTGCGCGCCAAAAATTTAGGCTCTGCTTATAACTATCCTGCTGATAGTAAAGATTTAATGCTGCTGTATGGTGTAACAGTGAGTAATTTAGTGGCACAAACCCTGGTTGCTGGTTGTGCTGTAGCGCCACATAACAGTGGCTCAGCTCACATAGTAAAATATTGATCGACTCACCATCAATCAGTGCATGGTGCATATTTAGCAACAGCACTCGCCGATCACTCTCTATTGTGAGTAAACAAGCACGCAGAGCACACTTTTGACCTATATCGAAAGGCTGTCTGAACCACTGTTTAGCCCAGCTGGACCAAGCAACATCGCTCACTTGTTGATGCTCAAGGCTAAAATCACTTTGCGGAATAACGCGTTGCATTAGCTGTTGCGAATTTATGTCAAACTCAAACAAGGTACGGAAAGCACCATGGCGTTGTACCAATATCCGTAGTGCCTGCTCAAGACTCTGCTCGTCCATCTGACCCTGAAATTCAAATTGAAAAGGCGTCGCATAAGCATAAAGACTGGGATCATGCTGCTGTAGAAACCACATGCGCAATTGTTCACTAGAGGCCACATGACTAATATCGTTATCAAGCACAATGGTTGCTTGCGCAGCAACTGGCTGTAGCCTGGCTAATACCGCACTGACGGGGTTGGTATAAAGTAATTCAGCAGCTGTCACTGCCGCCTGACCTTGTGGCGCTTGCCAGGCTGATAACATTCTCATAGCTGTCAGCGAATCACCGCCATTTTCCATTAAGGAAAGTTGCGGGTAGAAATTATCGTGGCGCAACAGACATCGCAGTGCCGCCTCAGCATCGTTTTGACTAAACGGTTGTAGCTCTTGTGACCGATTTTGCACAGCGAGTGATTGAAATAATGCCTGGCGATCAATTTTGCCATTTGGTGTCAAAGGCAGAGCTGGTAGCCTGTGCACTTGATGGGGGATCATCCAGCCGGGCACTCGTGACTTAAGAAAATCTATCAGTCGATCGACACTACCACTGACAAATGCGATTAACTCAATGGAAACCTCATTTTCACGCGTCAGCACCGCTGCCGCCTCAACATCCGGTGCCAAGAGAATATGCTGTTCCAGCTCATTGATATCAACACGAAAACCACGAACTTTTACCTGATTATCAATCCGCGCCAACCACTCCAATTGACCCTGCTTGTTCCAGCGTACTTTGTCACCGGTGCGATAACAACTAACAGATGGTGCAGTAAAATGACCGTCGACAAACTTCTGCTGAGTGGTTTGTTCATCTGCGTAATAGCCTAGTGCCACGCCAGGACCAGAAAGATAAAGCTCACCACTTTCTCCCTCGCTAACGAGTTCCCCTTCCGGTGTCAAAACCCAGCACTGAGTTTTTCCGATCCCTTGTCCGATCGGTAGCCGGTCACCTATGAAATTCTGCGGAACTGGCCAGGCAGTAGCAAAAGTGCTGCATTCCGTCGGTCCATAAACCTGGATCAGCTGAGGTGGATTTGGCATAAACTGACGGTAAAACTGGCGAACCGCTTTCGGTCTTAATGCTTCTCCCCCTACTAATAAGTAGCTTATCGAGGCCAGCAAAGGGGCGGTACCGACGACTAAGGAGTGAAATAGTGCAGAGGTGATAAATAGCACATCGACTGGAGCAGCAGGTTTAAAATCACTGTCTGTTCCCTGATAACAGAGCATATCCGGCGTGATCATTACCGTATATGCCCCATTGGTTAATGCTGCCCAAAAATCGAAACTGAAAGCATCAAAAGCGGGAGTAGAAAGCGAGCCTATCCCTTGGCCAGGGGCAATAGTGACATAATCTGGCTGCCAAGCCATATGCAAGATCCCTTGGTGGCTAATTGCTACTGCTTTCGGTTTCCCGGTGGTGCCCGAGGTATAAAACAGGCAGGCACAAGTCTGCGGTGTTGAATGGTACCCCCAAAATGTAGAGATAGGACTAGCTTCAGGTAACTGACTGTAATCAATACAGCGTGTGGTCTGCGGTAAAGCACAATTTACGACAGATGATGTCAGTACCAGCGCCGGCGCTACATCTTGCAACAGTTGTTCTAAACGGGCTTGAGGTGTATCCGGTTCAACGCAAAGATAACTGGCTCCAAGCTTTACTACCGCCAATATTGCTATCGCCATATCGGCACCTTTTTGCAAATGCAGAACAATAATGTCGCCAGGTTTTCCAACTAAAACAGCCAATTTGGCCGCCAATACGCTACTCTTGTCCTCCAGTTCACGGTAGCTCAAGCTTTGCTGTGCATCGACCCAAGCATTGGCTTCAGGCACCGCTTGAAGCCAATGGTGAAAAGCAGCAAGTAAATTTTGCGGTTTTTCGGTGTTCATATGCATACTTCCTCAACCATCTCCTGGCAATGTTCAGCCATGATATTTTCCACCATCGTCACCACTTTTTGCACGTGAGGTGGATCCATCAACGACCAATGATTACCTGAGGTGGGCAACGCAACTAATTGGGGAATAACCTGACACCATGCTGCGGCGGCACGTTCAATATCAAAGGTGTACTCTTTGTCGCGTACCTGAATTAACCAGGCACGGCCAGAAAAATGGGGAACCTCAGTTATACCAGTAAGTAAGAGACGGTGATGATTGTATAAGCGGTGATAACGATCAATATCTTCTTCACGAATATCTGGAAATATGCCATCAAAACGACATAATTTCTGTTTAAATTCGTCCAATCCCATTTGTGGGATACAGCGCACCATTTCGGGATAAGGGTAGCCAGTATCAAACATAATAATTTTGCTATGGTGAAAACCTCGTTGTTGAAGCTTACGCGCCATTAATAATGCCATCAGCCCCCCCTAATGACCAACCGCATAGTATATGAGGCTGACTAAGCAGATGTTCAATTTCAGTCAGGTAATGGTCTGCCATTGCATCAAAACTGGGTAAAAATGATTCTCCCTCTTTTAAACCTTGCGCCTGAATACCATGTATGCCGAGGTCACGATTGAGAGCATTAGCCAGTTTTAGATAGCAATAAGCGGTACCGCCTCCAGGATGTATACAGATAAGATGGCGCTTGCCGTCACGAAAGGTCATTAAATTGTCTGCCCGCACATTTTGCTGCTGGCTACCTCTGGTGCGTGTCCGTAGTAAAACCGCTAATTGCTCAATAGTTGGATAACGAATTAATTCAGTCAGTGAAAGAATTTGGCCAATCTCTTTTTCAACCAGATTTACCAGTCTTAATGCATCCAGCGATGAACCACCAAGTTCAAAAAAGTGGCTATGGATATCAATCGTTACGTTAAGAAAAAGCTGCGAAAAAAGAGTATACAACTTCATCTCAATATCATTACGAGGCGCAATAAATTTGTCATTGCGCGGCCGATCAATCACCCGCATAGCCTCTAGCGCCCGCAAATCAAATTTACCGTTCACCGTCAGTGGCATTTTTTCAATTTGCTGCAGATAACGTGGAACCATATATTCTGGCAATTTATCAGCTAGCTCTTTACGCACTTGGCTGCTATCCAACGGATTATTACTAATATAAAAACCATGTAGTTCCCGATGACCGGCTTCTCCAGGCGCTATGACCACCCCAAGAATGACACCCGGTACAGCTTCCAGTGCCAGGCGCACCTCTTTTAATTCAACACGATAGCCCCTGATTTTGACCTGATCATCACGCCGTCCGACAAAAATCAATCCCTCTTCGCTCCAAAAACCGTAATCACCACTGCGATAAGCTCTAACCTTTTCTTTCTTAGAACCGGGAAGAGTAATTTCAACAAATGCGTTTTCATCTAAATCTGGCCGATGATGGTAACCACGCGCTAATACCTGACCGACAAAATAGAGTTCACCAATGGCGCCATCAGGAACATGTTGCTGCTGCGAATCAAGAATATAGACCTGCATGTTATTGGAAACCCAGCCAAGAGGAACCGGGCCGTTGATTTGGCGACGTACCGCATAAGCAAAACTGTAAACACACGTTTCCGCCGGACCATAGATATTAAACAAATTTTTGACCCCAGCCTGCTGGGCAGCACGCACCGCTGTAGGGTTAACAACATCACCACCAAAAATCACCGTATCAACCGTTGAAAAAAGCGCGGCCTTAACAGACTGCATGTAGCTATCAAATAATCCCGTCGCTAAGAAAATATTATCTGGTTGATAATTCTCAATCAGCTTCTGCATTCGCTGTGGATCAGCAATGGCTTTTCTTTCTGGGGTAATGACCGTCGCACCATGGATCCAAGCTGACCACAACTGCAGCGTTGCACAATCAAAAGTTTCATTCGCAGAATAGAGAACACGCTGTGAGACTGGCAGGTGTCGAGGCTGATATAAGGTACTCATCACTGACTGATGAGATAATGCCACACCTTTGGGGGTGCCTGTGGTACCGGAGGTAAAAATTAGGTGACTCAGATCTTCGACCGACCCTTTTGGCCTCTGGCTTAAGGGAGATATGGCATCAAACAAAGACGTTTGAGCCTCCTCCAGCAGAAGTGATATCTCTAATTGCGGTAATGCCAGAGCGAACATTTGGGGTTGATCGACTAACAGTAAATCGGGCTGTACCACCCCCTTCATCACTGCTTTACGCTCCTCAGGTGCACTACGATCAATACAGTAATAAATCATTCCTGCATACTGTACCGCCAAAATAGCAATCACCAACTGCGCCAGAGGTTCAATATGCAACATGACAATCATTTGGCGCGGATCAGTAAACATGGTATTTAAATGATTAGCGATATGGGTTGCAATCTGGTGAAGTTGGCCATAACTCCACTGTTGACCGGTCACATCATCAATAAGCGCAATATGGTCAGGTTGTTCTAACACATGAGTATAGAATTGTTCTGCCAAAGTATGGTCAGGCCAAGCGACGGCGGTAGCATTACGTTGATCTATCTTCGCTATCATAGCCGGTGTAAGCAGCGGTAAATCGATAATACGCTGATCAGAATTTACCAACACCGTCTCTAACGCTGTTTGATATTGCACCATAAAAGCGTTAAATAGCCCATCCTGATTAATGGTTGGCGCGATATTTAAACGTAAATGGATTTCACCATTTTCTGCCTGGCAATACAGTAGTTGTAGGTCATTACTACTTTCGATAAATTCATAATTTTCGCAGACGGTGACGCCATCACTGAAACGGTAGCTGTGGTTTAATGCCACCGTTTCACCAAACATCAGATTGAACCTTTCTAATGAATGTTCTTTTTTCTGTTTACGCAACGCATTAATGATATTTGCCAAAGGGATATGTTTTGCCGCTTTCCAGCGTTTACGTTGCAAAATGATTTGTTCAAATAAGTTAGACCAACTCAAATCTGCGGTAAAATGGTGACCTAAAATGACAGTGTTGACCCAACATCCGCCTTCTTCGCCGCGAGAGATTGGGCGCATACTCACTGGCGAGAGCATGAAAATATCATTTTGACCCGATAAACGGTGGAGTAAGCCAACAAATATTGCCTGTAAAATAATATGCCGGGTTGCATTATGCTTATCCGCTAAAACCTGGATACTTTTCACAAGCGTTTCAGGTAACGATAACATTTTACTTTCTACCTTTTCATTCTTATACGAACTGCGAGGTAGCATTAATTGACACGGTTGCCCAATTAAATCTTGTGCACGTTGCTCCGCCAGCGCCAATTCTGATTGAGTTAAACTATTTTCTGGCTGTTGATTGATGAAATAACATTCTGGCGATGCTCATTGCGGTAATGGTTGAGACTCTATTAATAATTGATAAAAGCGCTGGACATTAAACATAAACTGACGAAATGAGGTGCCGTCAATAATTAGATGATGAATAACAAGATTTAATACATGCTCCATCTGCTGATCGTTTTTACCCAGATAGCATAAGCACCATTTAAATAATGGTGTCACACCAGGGATCAATCGATGTTGGTAAAGGGCATTAAGATTATCTTGGCCAGACTGCTGCGGTGAATCGTGTTGTGAAAAATCATAATATTCACCTTGTGTCGGTACCTCAACATGGCATTTTTTTAATTCGTTTTGCCATAAAAACGTCCACTGAAAACTTGGTTGCTTTAGTGCATGGGACAGAGCCAACATAAAAATGTCACGATTAAGTTCACCTGTTAATTTTATTGAAAAAAGTGTATTGGAAATTTCAGCGTTATCAGATGATTTATCGGATAAATAAAATGCATTTTCCCACTTAGTCGCAAGCCATTGTTTCATGGTATATTTTTCCTTGTATGTTGTGAGAAAGGGTAATTCCACTGCTTAGTAGATTTTTATTGATAGTAAGCAGCAGCTGGTTATTACTTTTGCTCAGCAGCAAAAAACTGCTATCAATCAGATATATGCTCAGTTAAGTGAACTTATAGCGTCACAAGTACGGTAATGGTCAGCAAATCGAGACAATCTGGTATTTCAACGCTTCTTTTGTATTTGCCCAGTCAACCGACGATATCAAGCTCCTTCAAACCTTGCTTGCGCAGGGAAGTGTTAGATGTTAGCGGTTTTTAGGTTGTCGCGTTACAACCTCTAAGAATTAAGAATTTTCATTTTTATTACCCATTTCAAACGCGATCAGTAACCTGGGACAAAATGGCAGATATCGTCAATATTTTTAAAAATATGCATACATATCATTAACCTACCATAACTAATGGTTTTAATACGTTATCTTCTTTATTGGTTTATTTTCGTGCGGGGTTTCACATTTTCCAATTTATTTAGCGTTTTATGACCAACTAAAACTGACCACCACATTAAATTGTTAACGGAAATAACTGACCTGAACCATTCAGAGTCAATACATCGTTATAGTTCTGTCATATTAAGATAATTAAGTGTTATTTGCTTAGTTTCATTGATTTTCCGATAGATAAAATCGCGGTTAAACTTAATCAAAATTCCATTAGGGAGATATTGGTTTGTTTAGTAAATATTTAAGTGTTAGGTAACCTAAAACAGATGAAGCGGGAAAGAGGGATTAAAATTGACTATTTGATTATTTATTAATTATCAGGTTTTACACTTAAGCACAAATTGACCTCGATTTATTGCCCACTAAGAAACGAAAAATTTATGGTAGCAGTGGCTATCTGGATAAAACCGATATCAGGATAAAAAATAGCATTCTCTTTATCAGAAAGTCGGGGATTTTTGGTGATACTAATAGTTTGAGAATGGTGGAAGACCACAGGAGTCGAACCTGCCAAGAACCGCTGGCGGCCCCATCTGGATTTGAAGTCCAGCCACCCCACCGGGGACGATGATCTTCCATGGAAAAATTGGCAATCATTATAATTTTATTTTCAGAAATTCTAAACCTAGGTATTTAAACAATCTGGTAAAAAAACAGATAAAATATTTGTCTTCATATTGAACTCAGCCGTTTGTAGCCATATCTTAATCACATCTCTTATTTAATATTTAATTGTACCTATCAAGTAGTATAATTAATCACAGGATGTTTTTATTATGACAAATCCTTTACTAACAAAATCTGTGTTACCTCATTTTTCAACCATTACACCGCAAGATGTTCTCCCTGCGATAAAAACCGTATTAGACAACTATCGGCAGACAATTGAGACCATAGTTAAAGAAAATAGCACCTTTAACTGGCACAATTTATGTCAACCATTAGAAGAAGCTAACAACAAACTCTCTCGAGCCTGGTCACCCGTAGGTCATCTCAATGCAGTAAAAAATAGCACCGAATTACGACAAGTATATGATACCTGTTTACCTATGCTATCAGAATTTAGTACCTGGATGGGACAACATACCGGTCTTTACCAAGCTTATAAATCGTTAAAAAATAGTGCTGAATTTGATACCCTCAATCAAGCACAACGTAAATCAATTGAAAATACGTTACGTGATTTTGAATTATCCGGAATTGGTTTACCAGCAGAAAAAAAGAAACGTTATGGTGAAATTGCTATTCGAATTGCCGAATTAAAAACTAAGTTTAGCAATAATGTGTTAGATGCAACGATGGGTTGGACGAAACTGATTAAAAATAGTGATCAGTTAACTGGCATATCGGAAAGTGCTCTTTTAGCAGCAAAAGCATTAGCTAAATCTAAAGGAGAAGAAGGCTGGTTATTAACGTTGGATATGCCAAGCTATCTGCCAATTATGACTTATGCTGATAATCGTCAACTACGCCAAGAAATTCATCACGCCTATAATACCCGTGCTTCTGATCAGGGACCAAACGCTGGTAAATGGGATAATAGTGACATTATGGATGAAATTTTAGCCTTACGTTACGAATTAGCACAATTACTTGGTTTTAATAATTTTGCTGAAAAATCTTTAGCCACTAAAATGGCCGAATCACCCAAACAGGTTCTGGATTTTCTTACTGATCTTGCGCAACGAGCCTACCATCAAGGTGAAAAAGAGCTTGCGGAATTGACCCAGTTTGCTAAGGATCACTACGGAATTGAGAAACTTGAGCCCTGGGATCTGGGTTACTATAGTGAAAAACAAAAACAGCATAAATTTTCAATTGATAATGAACAACTACGTGCTTACTTTCCAGAACAACGGGTTATCAACGGTCTGTTCGAAGTCATTAACAGAATTTATGGTTTGACAGCAAAAGAGCGTCATGATGTGGAGATATGGCATCCCGATGTACGTTTCTTCGAATTATATAATGAACGTGGTGATTTATGCGGCAGCTTCTATTTAGATCTCTATGCCCGAGAACATAAACGTGGCGGTGCCTGGATGAATGATTGTGCGGGCAGATTAAAGCATATCAATGGCAGCTACCAAAAACCTGTGGCTTACCTAACCTGTAATTTTAACCAACCTGTTGGTGATAAACCCGCGCTGTTTACCCATGATGAAGTTATTACCTTATTTCATGAGTTTGGCCATAGTTTACACCATATGTTAACCCAAATTGATGTAGCGGATGTAGCTGGTATTAATGGGGTGCCGTGGGATGCGGTCGAACTACCCAGTCAATTTATGGAAAATTGGTGTTGGCAACCTGAAGCACTTACCTTCATTTCAGGTCATTATGAAACAGGTGAACCGTTACCAAAATCAATGTTAGATAATATGTTAGCAGCCAAAAATTATCAGGCCGCAATGTTTATTCTTCGTCAATTAGAATTCGGTTTGTTTGATTTTCGCTTACATACTGAGTATTCTCCGCAAAAAGGCGGCCAAATTTTATCAACCTTACGATCGGTTAAACAACAGGTTGCTGTAGTGCCGTCACCCGAGTGGGGCCGTTTCCCCCATGCATTTAGCCATATTTTTGCCGGTGGTTATGGTGCCGGTTACTATAGTTATTTATGGGCCGACGTTTTAGCTGCCGATGCATTTTCACGATTTACCGAGGAAGGTATTTTTAATCGCAGTACTGGGTTATCATTTCTTGATAATATTTTAAGTCGTGGTGGTTCAGAGGAACCAATGGTACTGTTTGAACGTTTCCGCGGACGAAAACCTAAGCTGGATGCAATGTTACAAAGTTATGGTATTAATGTATAAATGGCAATTGATATTCAATTAATTTGTGAACCTGGCGCTTCTCAAAGCGCCTTATCGCTGATTGCTGACAAATGGCAACTTAAACACACGCCTGCTGCATTAATGGCATTAGTGCTAACACCCCAGTATTTACAATTAAAAAAATTGGACGAACCTAAATTAGGTGGCATTTACGTTGATTTTGTTTCAGGGGCAATGAGACACCGACGTAAATTTGGTGGTGGTCGAAATGAAGCTATTGCCAAAGCAGTTGGCATCAAAAAATCCTATTTACCGACGATTGTTGATGCTACTGCCGGTCTTGGCAGAGATGCTTTTGTCCTTGCTGCACTAGGCTGTGAAGTCCGGCTGTATGAACGTCATGCCATAGTTGCGGCACTTCTTGATGACGGATTACAACGGGGTTACGCTGACGCTGAAATAGGAGGCTGGTTAAGACAGAGAATGACATTGCTACACGCTTCAAGCATCGATGCATTGACAACGCTGTCACCCGCACCAGATGTAGTTTATCTCGATCCGATGTATCCCCATCGACAAAAGAGTGCCTTAGTAAAAAAAGAAATGCGCGTTTTTCAATCGCTTGTTGGTAATGATGACGATGCTGACAGCCTTTTAATTCCGGCAATGACAATAGCTAAACGCCGGGTTGTGGTGAAACGAGCCAATTATGCATCCCCCCTAGCAGCAATCTCTCCACAAGCGACGATCAAAACTAAAAATCATCGTTTTGATATTTATTCATTTTCAGCTGATTCACTCCGTTAAATATTCATAAAAATAATAAATAACCAAAAATGTTGATAAAAAGCGAAATATTATATAAATATTAACTCTTCTATAAAAATATCCCCTATTTATTGTTCTAAAATACCATTTTTTTTAAAATAATATTCATATTATAAACATTAAAATAAACTTACAATAACCTTAAAACAAATGTAATTTAACAAATGTTATTGTTTAAATGGATATTGTTAATAATATTGGAGATAATTTGTGGATCATAAAATAAAACAACAGGATACATTTGATTATTATTTCAACACCAAAACCTCAAAACAAGAAATAACCCTAACAGAAAAAATAAAAGTTATTCTTAATTATAGAAATCCCTCCCCAAAAAACAAAATAAAATAATTGAAGAAATCCAACAGGCGGTAAATGATTTTAAAATTTTTGCTGATTTAAAAAATATTAAATCAAGCGAAAAACCACTTGAAATATATATATTCGATAATAACGAAGATTACCAACATTATGGTAAAGAAAAAGGTTTAGGAACCGAAGGTGGTAAATTTTATTCAGGAAATCCACCGACCATATATGTATATCAACAGGGGAATGTTTTTAATCTTAAACATGAATTTACCCATTATTTAACTAATATAAATATAGCTAATGAAGCTCACTTACCTACCATATTAAAAGAGGGTATCGCTGATTATATTGAATATTTTTCCGATAATAAATTTAATGCCCAAGCAAATAGCATTGACCTAACTGAAGATGAAATAAAATCAAAAAATATATCTGAATTCTTAAAATTAAAATATTCAAATGACTTTCATGAAAATTCCAAGGTTTATAAAGTAGGTCTTGCTCTTACTATGTATTTAAAAGCAAAAAAACCTGAATTGTTAAAAAATCTTTTACATAATGAAAATCCAGAACAATATTTAGAGCTAATTAAAAATGAAAATGATAATTTTAAAAATTGGCTTAATGAAAATAATAGCAATAATGCCATGCAAAAAATAAATGCTTTAGAAGTGACTAAAGGTGAATTTATTGCTAGCAAAAAAGAAATAATAGATGGTGAAGTTCAAAATGTAAATTATTATACCGCTGATATAAAAAGTTTAGAAACAAAAGAATTTGTTGGTAAATTTGCTACTGTAGAATACACAGGTTATGGTAATTATATTCGTTGCTATAATGCAGCATCTAGAGACTATTTCGATATCAAAATAACCGGTGATTATCACTATTTAAAATTAATTGAAAATAGTAACAATGAAATTAAATTAGTGTTTACCAATGAAGATGGCACTAAATATTTTACCGATAGTTATGAATATCAACATAAACTCAAAATTATAAACTCAAAATACGATCAAAAAATTTTTGAGGGAAAAATAACTGAAGAAAGAGTAAATGAAATAATTGCTCAATTAACAGAAATTAACCCTAATGTGCTAACTAATATGAACTTAGCCAATAAACCTTTAGGTACTATTTTCAATGTAAAAAAACTCGGTAAGGGTATGGTCAGTGCATTATCTTTATATGATGGAGAAGAAAAAGTTAGCGAATTACTTAGCGAAACCGGTTTCTTCAAACAAATTGATGGCCAACAGCAATAATCCTTTGTTTTTTCCAATGCGCTTCATAATCTCCATACAAGTTATGGTGGCAAGGTTTATCTGGCTGTTGAAAAAGAGGAGCAACAATATAAAGCTTCTTTGATAGATGGTAGAGAAGTTCATAAAGACCCATATTTTGATCAGCCACATTTACATAAAAATGAGTTACTAAGCCCCAGTATCAATCATATTCAGCAAAAAGATCTGCCATCATCACAACTCAATGGTACCAA
This sequence comes from Arsenophonus endosymbiont of Crataerina pallida, assembly GCF_964020125.1. NCBI lineage: Bacteria > Pseudomonadati > Pseudomonadota > Gammaproteobacteria > Enterobacterales > Morganellaceae > Arsenophonus > Arsenophonus endosymbiont of Crataerina pallida. The sequence goes on from NZ_OZ026540.1 coordinate 3,711,832, forward strand.
AATATACAATCATAAAGATTCCCCATTAGCCCAATATGCAACTTCACAAGAACAACCGCCGTACACGATTAAAAAGGGTGAATTATTAGACAATAAAGGAAGTTCAAGCATAGATGATGATGTATACGAAGCGGTGATTTATAAAGATGATAAAGTAATTTATAATTTCAAGACCACCGGATTTTATATTACTGAAGAAATAACCGACCAAAATAATAATATTATTGATGGCAGTGAGTTATTTATTCATGATCATGGCAAAAATATTCGTTATCAATTACCAAAAGAAATAACATATCTAAAATTAATAAAAAAAGACGACGCCTATAAACTTGCAGTTTGTGACAAAGAGGGTACTGAATATACTGACATACCCGATGAATATAGACTTATCGATTCCATTTTTGCCCACCGATACGAAAAAAAAGATCACTCAAATAACCATCTTAATATTGGCTTAATAAATTTTGACAAATATCCAGAGGGTTCTCTTTTTCAACTTAAATACGATCCAAATGATTATCAAATTCCAAGAAATGAAAATAATGATATAGTAAGAATTTCTGATAGTTATAAATATTCTACTAAAGTAAAAATATTTTATAATGGCACTGACATTGGCATGTTATCTAATGATCACCATAATTTTCAAGGTCATATTTTCTTTTCCATTGATTATAACTACAGTTTCAAGGATTTTCTCGCCTCTTATTCTCCACAAGTTAATATTATTGAAGACTCTTATTCTCCACAAGTTGATATTATTGAAGAGGTAATAGTGTTCGAACAAGGTTATGGTGACATTGGCAATACAAATCACGGATATACCGACTATAAAAAAATTCATTTAACAACAAATGACCATCAGCCAGTTAATAAAAGCCCTGACAATAAGATTACTACTGACATTCTTTATAAGAACAAGCCCTTCAGCCATAACCCTTCCTATCAACCATTATCCGATAATAAATATAATGAAAATAATATTTATCATAGACAACATTCGGATATGGGCTGTGCTGATTATCAGGTTGAAAATAATCAAAATATAGGGAGTGATAATGGAACGATTGATTATGAAAACGCTATTTATCCATAGGAATAGATAATATAACCTAATAAAAACAACGTCGTTTACTAATTTTAAAATTGTCATATTAATTTTAACCGGATTGGAAAATGAAAAACATTTTCCAATATTTTAATTATTTACATAATGAATATTAGGATTGAATCTTATAAAAATAAAAATGGGAATAGCATGACAGATAATTCAAAAACTAAAAATAGCAATATATTAATTAAATAAAAACATATAAAAAAGCGTTTTATAGTATTGGCATATTTACCGCTATCATTAATATACTGATGCTAGCCCCCTCTATTTATATGTTACAAGTTTATGATCGTGTCTTGGCGTCAAATAATAAAATGACGTTATTAATGTTGACACTACTTGTTATTTGCATTTATTTATTGGCGTACTCGAATGGGTGCGTAATCTGATTGTTATACGTATTAGCACAGGCCTAGACCTATCAGTTAATCAATCGGTATTCAATGCAGCTTATCAGCAAAGCTTAAAATATAATGATTCACAAGCCAGCCAAGCGTTAAGTGATCTCACAACACTACGCCAATTCGTAACAGGGAACGCTCTATTTGCTTTATTTGATGCGCCTTGGTTTCTCTTTTTCCTCTGTGTGGTGTTTTTACTCCATCCATGGTTAGGCTATCTAGCCTTAGGTGGCGCAACTTTTATTTCCCTACTTGCCTGGCTGAATCAACGTTATACTCATAAACCACTAGCGCAAGCCAATCTAATGGCTCGCAAAGCTATTAATCAGGCCTCTACCCACTTGCGTAATACAGATGTAATCGAGGCAATGGGCATGTTAGGTAATATACGTCGCGGCTGGTTAAGCTACCATCACGCTTTTTTATCCCAACAGAATTTAGCCAGCGAAAGAACTTCAACCACCAGCGCATGGTCAAAAACCTCACGTTTGATGCTGCAATCTCTGGTATTAGGCATGGGCGCCTGGTTAGTCACTAATAATGAATTGACCGCAGGTATGATGATCGCCAGTTCTATTCTGGTGGGACGTGTACTCAGCCCGATCGACCAACTTATTGCTGTTAGCAAACAATATAATAATGCCAAACAGGCTTATCTACGCTTAGATCAGTTATTCAAACAGCATCCTCCCCGTAAACAAGTGATGACTTTACCTGCGCCAACTGGCGAATTAAGCGTTGAAAATGTTCTCTACCGCCCTGATCCTGAATATCCACCGCTGTTATTTGATATCCAATTTTCACTCTCTGCCGGCCAAACATTGGCTATTATTGGTGCATCTGGTGCAGGGAAATCGACATTAGCTCGGATACTTGTCGGCGCGCTTCCTCCTACTCTAGGATACATCCGGTTGGATGGTGCAAATATTCACCAAATGGATAGAGAAATTTTAGGGCCTCACATTGGTTATCTACCGCAAGATATACAATTATTCGATGGTACAATCGCAGAAAATATTGCTCGTTTTGCTGAAATTGACGTAGACAAAGTAATTACTGCCGCCAAAATTGCCCGAGTGCATGACTTAATTCTCACTTTACCTAATGGATATGACACTCAATTAGGCGAGTACGGCCGTGGCTTATCTGGCGGACAAAAACAGCGATTAGCTTTGGCGCGAGCTATTTATGGCCTTCCCCGTTTAATTATTCTCGATGAACCTAACTCTAATCTTGATAGCGAAGGAGATAAAGCCCTGTGCCTTGCGATTGAAGAACTTAAAAAACAACATTGCACCCTTATTATAATTACCCATCGCCCTTTTCTGCTCAGATATGTAGAGCATGTGCTAATTTTACAAGCCGGAATGTCACCACGTTTTGGAACACCACAAACATTATTAAATGAACATAAAACGTCACAACTAACAACGTGATCCTTCAATATTTCAGTCTGTAAAAATAATAGCAATTAATGGAAAAAAATATGTCAGCACAAGGTAAATATCACAAATCATCTCCTATCTTAACAGACAAATTAATCAGTAATGAAAAACGAGCTGTATACTTAGGCTGGTCATTAGTGACTATTGGATTTGGTGGTTTTTTATTATGGTCTGCACTGGCTCCTTTAGATAAAGGGGTTCCTGTATCAGGTAATGTGATTGTGGCAGGCAATCATAAAACTATTCAACATCAATACGGCGGGATCATTGAACAACTATCCGTTAATAATGGTGAAAAAGTACAAGCAGGACAAATTCTTTTAACACTCAACACCGTTGAAGTGCATGCAGAATACAATATAAAACTAAAACAATACCACGAACTGTTAGTAAGAGAAGCCCGCTTATTAGCTGAACAGCAGGGCAAAAAACGGTTGATTTTCTCACCCGCTTTGCAAGGTGAAATGAAGAAACATGATATAAGCGAACTTATTCAATTAAATCAACAATTGCTGGAAAACCAATATCAAGTTTTACAATTAGAGTTGGCCAGTATTAAAGAAAAAATAACCGGATTGAACGCTACTTTATATGCCCAACAACAAAAAGCAAAGAGCCAAAAAACGCAACTTACTATATTATTGCAACAATTAGAAGGATTAAGGGAATTAGAAAAAAACGGCTATATTGCTCGCAATACATTATTAGAAACTGAAAATAAATATACTGAAGTCGATGGTAATTTAGCGCAAACACTTGGTGATATTAGTCGCATCCAACATCAAATATTAGAACAAAAACTGCTTAGCGAAAAACTCCAACAAGAATATCAAAAAGATGTTCATGCCCAACTAGCAGACACACAAACAAAGATTAATCATACCAACAGTCAGCTCGTTAAAGCAAAGTTCATGCTGAATAATTCTCAAATACGTGCCCCGGTTGCTGGCACCATAATTGGTATGTCAATTTTTACTGAAGGCGGCGTAATCGCTGCCGGACAAAAAATGATGGAGATTGTTCCCGATGATCAACCACTATTGGTTGATGCACGGGTTCCGGTACATTTGATTGATCAAGTGAAATTAGGTTTACCGGTAGAGTTACAATTTACTGCATTTAATCAAAGTACGACTCCTAAAGTGGAAGGCAACGTGACGATGATTTCTGCTGATAGGCTACTTAATGAACAGACTGTTGAGCCCTATTATTTATTACAGGTTCAAGTAAATGATGAAAATCGTCAACGCCTAAATCAGTTAACCATCAAACCAGGAATGCCAGTAGAAGTTTTTATTCGTACTGGCGAACGGTCGCTACTAAATTACTTGTTTAAACCTTTAATTGATCGCCTGCATATGAGTCTAAATGAAGATTAATATAACTATAGGTCAGCTGATAGGATAAATAATAATCGACAAATTTTTGCTAACAACATCGCCTGAAAAGGATAGTTGCAGGCGATGTTCAATAAGCAAAATAATATTCAGAATTTTACTAGCATTAAGCGATATAATTAGTTTTTAATTTGCCCTATCGCTATTGATTTATTACAGGATACCTTGTGCTAACATCGCATCGGCGACTTTAACAAAACCGGCAATATTAGCGCCTTTAACATAATTAGTCTGCTTATCTTCTCCACCATATTTCACACAATTCTGGTGAATATCTAACATAATATGTTTCAAGCGGCTATTCACTTTTTCTGCTGTCCAACTCAAATGCGCCGCATTTTGTGCCATTTCCAAACCTGATGTTGCAACCCCTCCGGCATTGGCCGCTTTTCCCGGTCCAAACAGAACACCAGCCTCAATAAACGCTTCAGTAGCTTCAATTGTTGTCGGCATATTTGCACCTTCAGCAACCGCTTGAACACCATTTTTAATTAAAATTTTCGCATCTTCTATATCAAGTTCATTTTGAGTGGCGCAAGGTAAGGCAATATCTACTGGCACCGACCAGGGGTTTTTTCCTTTAAGATAAGTCAAACCAAACTCTTCTGCATATGACTCAACACGACCATATTGATTTTTAATTGCTTCCAATCGTTTAAGTTTTTCGGCTGTAAAGCCTACTTCATCAACAACGGTTCCATTTGAATCGGAAGCGGTAACAACCTTAGCGCCTAAAGACATACATTTCTCAATAGCATACTGAGCAACATTTCCTGAACTAGAAACGGATACGCGTTTTCCTTCAAACGCTAAACCATGATGTTTTAACATCGCATCAGTAAAATAGACCAAACCATAACCGGTCGCTTCAGGTCGAATTAAGCTACCACCAAAAGACAAGCCTTTACCGGTAAAAACACAAGAAGTGTTGTTAGACAGCTTCTTCATCATACCTGCCATAAAACCGACTTCACGCCCACCCACGCCAATATCTCCAGCAGGAACATCGGTATAAGGACCTAAATGTCGGAAAAGCTCTGTTATCAATGCCTGACAAAAACGCATAACTTCTGCCTGGCTTTTTCCTTTAGGATCAAAATCTGAGCCACCCTTACCGCCACCCATAGGTAAAGTGGTTAACGCATTTTTAAAAGTTTGTTCAAAGCCGAGAAATTTTAAAATTGATAAATTAACTGAAGGATGAAAACGCATTCCACCTTTAAAAGGGCCAATTGCCGAATTAAATTGTACCCGCCAGGCTCGATTAACTTGAACATTTCCCTTATCATCTACCCAACAAACACGAAACTGAAGCACCCTTTCAGGCTCTACTATTCTTTGCAGTAATGCCTGTTCACAATATTGAGGATTATCGCGTAAAAACGGCGCCAGGGAAGTAAAAACTTCACGCACAGCTTGTAAGAATTCAGGTTGATGAGCATAACGTGATTGGATTGGTGTTAGGAATGTCTCTAAAGATAAACCATCTTTCATACAAAATTCCTTAGATTAAAAAATAAATTAAGATATTTTCATACTTATTAACATTTATTTTTGCAGAATGACCTGCTAGGTGTGAATTTACTTATTGAATATATCACTAATTTATCTCTATTTTTAATGAGATTTTTTGTGTCTTAATCACATTTTCTGGCAAAATATAAGTCGATTTAATTTATCGAAAATTAATAAAAAAACACTTGAATAATCAAGTGTTTTTATTGAAAAAATTGATTTACCAATAAATATTATCAATCACTATCTTTTAATGGCACAATTAGCATATCAACATGAACAGTATTAATCAGCTGGCGAGCCGAGGACATTAACTTACTCCAGAAATCTTGATGATGACCACAAACAACTAAATCTACCTTGTATTCCTTGATTGCATCAACCAAAACCTGCCCAAGATCACCTCGGCCACTCAATTCTTTTTCAATCTTATAATCAGCTTCTTTGGCTAATTTAGTCAATGCATGGTGAGTTTCCTTAGTGATACGCTGCTCCATATCACCAAGATTTACATCAATCAAGCCGGTATAAAGATCAGAATAATTTACATCAACATGAATTAAAGAAACTTTTGCATTATAAGGTTTTGCCATGGAGACAGCTTTATCGACTAAAACTTTACTTTCTGGGGATAAATCAACTGTAACAAGAATATGTTTGTAAGCCATATCTAGATCCTTTCAAACGTAGCTCTTAAAAAAGAACACCTGTTTTTATGATAAATACTTAGCGGTCAAACCTGATAGTTTAATATCATCTTGAACATAGTTTAATAAAAATTTTACCCATAAATTATGAAAAATAGATACCTTCAGAATAATTAGCATAGACCAAATTAGTTAAATTTTCCATAATTTAGCATAAAAATCATAGTGTTGAAGATATCAATTATTTGTTAAAAAATATACATCATAAAAATTAAACTGATAAAAATAATCCCAATGGGTCATTTTGTGAAGTTGTTAGATTATTCTACAATTAAAATAAACCGGCAACTGATAAGCAAATATCTTCTTTTGCACTTGCTAAAAACAATATCAGTGGCTAAATCTGTATTTTTTGAGGTCATTATCTTAATATGCATGTATGGTTTTGGGCATTATGTATACTTTGCATCATAAATATGATGCGATATTTTTCTTCAATCCGAGTATTACTTTTTATTTTGCGGGAATCTGATCCCTTGCTCTATCAATCTGTTGATGGCAACGGATTCTTTACCGCCCATGGCCAATGGACTAAGCATATAAAACTAATCCGTTATATTAATACTCAACAATACACTAATCATCACGATCCCGAAGTTATTTTACGTTGTGAACGTATTCGCAAACAATTCATGTTAATTAGTGGATTAAGTATTATTGTTTTTATAAGTTTAATATGGAACATTTGGTGATATTAATGGACTCAAGTAATATTTAAATGATATAGAATATATTATTCAATGAAAAAAATAGCGATGTCCAAATTAAGCATCACTATTTTTTGTTATATATAGTTTATCTGATATGTCTATATAAATTTTAATGATATCCAATAAAACAAACCAGAAAGTATAATAGAAATAGGTAATGTAAATAACCAAGCCAGTAATATATTTTTAATTGTTTTAGCTTGTACACCACCACCATCAACAACCATTGTACCGGCTACCGCAGAAGATAAAACTTGTGTTGTTGATACAGGCATACCAGTATAACTTGCAACACCAATGGAAACTGCCGCAGTAACTTGAGCAGAAACACCTTGCGCATAAGTCATACCTTTTTTACCAATCTTTTCACCAATCGTTATAGCAACACGTTGCCAACCAATCATAGTACCGACAGAAAGCGCCAAAGCAACGGCAATAATAATCCACAGTGGCGCATACTCCACTGTATTAAGCAAATCGTTACTCAAGTTACGCAGAAAACGAGCATCCGAAGAGGACGTCTCTGGTAGTTTAGCTACATCTAATGCTGTATCAGATAAACACATTAATAATCGGCGCATTTGATTACGTTGTTCAGGTTTTAGTGCTGAATAACTTTGAATATCCGTCAACATCAGTGATGTCTGTTTTAGCACAGTAATAGGACGTGAATTATCACAATGGAATTTCTCATCTAAAATTTCCAATTCCGACTCATGTTGTGACTTATTAACAATATGTTTTACCGCTGACTGATGCTCTTCATAATAATGTTGTAGATGCACTATCGCGTCATGGGTACGAGTTATATCATAACCACTGGCATTCATATTAAGCACAAACCCGGCAGGCGCCACGCCAATTAACACCAGCATAATAAGACCAATACCCTTCTGACCATCATTAGCACCATGAGAAAAACTGACGCCAACGGCAGATAAAATCAATGCAGTACGTGTCCAAAAAGGGGGTTTTCTTTTACCATCTTTCTTCTCTCGCTCAGCCGGTGTTAAATGAATACGACGACGTTTTTTCGTACCACTCCAATAACGGCGTAAAAAGAAAATTAGCAATCCAGCTATAACAAAACCAATAGCAGGAGAAAGGATGAGGGAAAGAAAGATTTCAATAACTTTTGGGATGTTCAATGCATCCACTATAGAGGAGTCGGTCACTAATGCATTGGTTAAACCAACACCAATAATGGCACCTATTAATGTATGTGAACTAGAAGCCGGTAACCCCAAATACCAGGTACCCAAATTCCAAATAATGGCCGCCAATAGCATGGAAAAAACCATTGCCAGGCCATGAGCAGAACTTACATTCAAGAGAAGATCTGTTGGCAACAAATGCACAATAGCATAAGCAACACTCAAGCCACCTAAAATAACGCCAAAAAAGTTAAAAACACCAGCCATAACAACCGCAAATTGAGCTCGCATTGCTCGAGTATAGATAACCGTTGCTACTGCATTTGCGGTATCATGGAAACCATTAATTGCTTCGTAAAATAGCACAAATAATAGCGCTAGTACTAATAACAGACCGGTGTAAAAATCCAAACCAGTAAATAAATGTAGCATAAACCTTAAGCCAATTTGTTGAATATGAACTCAATACATTATCAGTGACAAACGTTAGCGGTGGAAGCAAAATCTACATCTTTTTTGACTTTAATTGACAAAAAAAACAAATAAAACAAAAATATTCTTTACTTTCATTAAGTTAATAAAATAAAGAATATGTAGATTTATAGTGCTTACTAACATTTGTCCACACAAATTTAAATCGTAATAAATATTTTACGCTATTTAATAAAAAACGCGCTATTTGTATTATTAATAAATATCTTTTCAGATAAAAGAGAAATTTTGTGGAAAAATTTGACGTAATCATTATAGGTGCAGGAGCGGCCGGTCTATTTTGTGCAGCCAATGCAGGCCAAAAAGGATTAAAAGTACTGATATTGGATAATGGCAAAAAAGCGGGTAGAAAAATTTTAATGTCTGGTGGCGGACGATGCAACTTCACCAATCTTTATATTGATCCTAATGCTTATATATCTACTAATCCCCATTTTTGTAAGTCAGCACTGGCTCGCTTTACCCAATGGGATTTTATTGAGTTAGTACAAAAACATCATATTTCTTATCATGAAAAAACATTAGGTCAACTTTTTTGTGACAATAGCGCACAAGATATTGTCGATTTACTATTAACTGAATGTAAAGTAGCTGGCGTTAGTTTACGCTTGCAAAGCGAAATCACTCAGATAAAAAAAATAGATAATAAATTTTTAGTGTATGTTAATGAAAAAATTATTAGTTCAAACGCACTAATTTTTGCTAGCGGTGGCCTTTCAATGCCTAAATTGGGGGCAACTCCTTTTGGTTATCGTATAGCTGAGCAATTTGGCCATACCATCCAACCGACGCGAGCAGCTTTAGTGCCTTTCACATTACATAAGGAGCTGCTTGACGTTTTACACACACTTTCTGGCATTGCTATTCCAGTAAAAATCAGTTCACAAAATGCCATGACATTCCAAGAAAATCTTCTGTTTACACATAGAGGATTATCAGGCCCAGCTATTTTGCAAATCTCAAGTTACTGGCAACCTGGGGAGCATATAAGTATTAATTTATTTCCCAATATTAATCTTATCGATTGTTTAATCCATGAACAAACTATTCATCCTAATCTATCGTTAAAAAACTTATTAACAAAATATCTACCTAAACGACTTATCGAGACATTACAAGTATTAAAAAAAATCCCAGATAACTCGTTAAAACAGCTTAATATGAAACAGATAAATACGATTGCGGAAATGCTACACAACTGGCAGATACAACCAAATAGCACAGAAGGTTATCGTACCGCAGAAGTCACTCTTGGAGGCGTTGATACAAATAGTATTTCCTCAAAAACGATGGAATCAGAAAAAGTAGCCGGACTCTACTTTATTGGTGAAGTGGTTGATGTTACTGGTTGGTTAGGCGGATATAACTTTCAATGGGCATGGAGTTCAGCTTGGGCGTGTGCTCAACACCTGACAAAATCATAACTATCTCGTTATAGTTAAATTCTTAATATTGTCAGCTAAAGTGATCTAGCCATTTGCTATCAACGATAAAATCAATTGTTTTTAAATTGTGAATTAAATATCATATAAATATATTATAATTATCAATATATTATCACAATGAATGATTTTTTTACATTTATATTAAAAAAATCACTTTACAAATGATAGTGATAACCATTATCATTAAAACACTTTCAGATGAACCTTTCTGGGATCATATGAAAGGACGACGTTGCTCACATTGCTTCCAGTGTTTACTTATGCCAGCCTAGCGCTGGCACATTTTTAACTTTTATCAATTTTTAACAAAATGTTTTAATAGACCTCACTTCTTGATTTATATCCTATCCGCTCTAACAGAACCGCAAAACGATAGAGAAAATTTAAGCAAAATTTTGCTGTTCCTTTTCAGTTCATGAATATTCACAACTAAATAAAAAGTGCATAGAATATAAAAGCTATGCACTTTTTATTTTACTATTGACAACTCTTATTGAAAATTACAGCTCAGGGCCAGCTTTCACAAGTGCCGCCCCAACTGGGGTATCAGTATATTTTTCAAAGTTATTAATAAATCGCTTAGCCAAATCTTTAGCTTTAACTTCCCATTGGCTGTTATCTGTATAAGTATGACGAGGATCCAGAATATTGTTATCAACTCCTGGCAAATTGGTAGGTACAGCTAAATTAAAAATGGGTAAATTTATGGTTTCTGCTTTATCTATATCCCCATTTAAGATCGCATCGATAATTGCACGAGTATCTTTGATCGAAATACGTTTAGCCGTTCCATTCCAACCGGTATTAACCAGATATGCTTTTGCACCAACCGCTTTCATTCGCTTACCTAATACTTCAGCATATTGAGTAGGATGTAATGTCAGAAAAGCCGCGCCAAAACAGGCTGAAAAAGTTGGCGTTGGTTCAGTTATACCGCGCTCAGTGCCCGCTAATTTAGCGGTAAAACCCGACAAAAAGTGGTACTCAGTTTGTTCAGGCGTCAAACAAGATACCGGCGGCAAAACACCAAATGCATCAGCTGTCAAAAAAATAACTTTTGTCGCATGGCCTGCTTTTGAAATCGGTTTAACAATATTATTAATATGATAAATAGGATAAGAAACGCGGGTATTTTCTGTTTTGGTTCCATCATTAAAATCAACAGAGCCATCAGTCAAAACAGTGACATTTTCTAATAATGCATCTCGTTTGATCGCATGATAAATATCAGGCTCTGCCGCTTCAGACAAATGTATGGTCTTAGCATAACAACCACCTTCAAAATTAAACACACCATCATCATCCCATCCGTGTTCATCATCACCAATTAATTTACGTTTAGGATCGGTCGAAAGAGTTGTTTTTCCTGTGCCAGACAAACCAAAGAAGATAGCCACATCACCTTTTTCACCAACATTAGCGGAGCAATGCATTGACGCAATTCCTTTTAATGGCAGCAAATAATTCATGATCGAAAACAATCCTTTCTTCATTTCACCGCCATACCAAGTACCGCCAATCAGTTGCATACGCTCAGTCAAATTAAACGCCACAAAATTTTCTGAGTTTAAGTCTTGAGCCTGCCAGTTGGGATTAGTACATTTTGCGCCATTCATTACAACAAAATCTGGTTGAAAATCAATCAATTCTTGTTCAGTAGGTCGAATAAACATATTTTTGACAAAATGTGCCTGCCAGGCAACTTCGGTAATAAAACGCACTTTCAAACGGGTATCTGCATTTGCACCGCAAAAAGCGTCAATGATAAATAAACGCTTACCTGACAATTGGTTAGTCACCAAATCTTTTAATGATTGCCAAACCGCTTCGGTCATCGGTTTGTTATCATTTTTTCCTTTACCTTGATCCGCCCACCAAACAGTATCCTTAGAAACGTTATCACGAACGATATACTTATCCTTTGGTGATCTACCAGTAAAAATACCGGTATCAACCGCTACTGCGCCTAAGTTGGTTTCAATCCCACGTTCATAGCCTTTTAAAGAAGGTTTTGTTTCTTCTGCAAATAGTTGTTCATATCCTGGGTTATAAACAATTTCAGTTACTTGATGAATACCATATCTAGCCATCTCTTCTGGAGTAATCTTTTTTTTTGCACTCATTAATTTATGCTCCTAAATGAATATTAACCTTAATTAGGACATATCATAAATTTTTACTCGAAATTAACAGTGATAAAAATCAATAAATTTCATCTAAACTATTTTCTGAACTAAAAATGCGATCTAGAGCACAATCAACGCTACAGTAAAAAAATGTATTTATATCCTTTATTACGGTATAAAATAAGCAATACCGACTCAATGAATTTGCTGTTTTTTAATTCGCTTCAATTCCTCTATATCTTGTTTATTAAACAGATAGACAGCCCCACAAAATTCACATTCAATATCAATTTCACCACGTTCATGCAATATATGCTCAATATCTTCATCAGAAAGAGATAGCAAAATGTTTTCACAACGCTTTTTTGAACAACTGCAATGAAAGGCGACTAGCTGTGGATCATATAATGTCACATCTTCTTCATGATAAAGACGATGAAGAATTTCCTTTGGCTCTAAAGTAAATAGTTCCTCGCCCTTAATCGTAGCGGTTAATTGCACAGATGATCAAATTGATGCTGACTTTCAATACCAACAGAGGGCAATACCTGCAATAATATTCCACCAGCAGCAGGCTCACCATTTATTTCACCTGAATGAATAAACGTGTCTGCAACTGTTCTGATTGTTTAAAATAATCATCCAAACATTCCGCTATTGTATTACCTTCCAATGCAACAACACCTTGATAACGCTCACCATTTGTTGGTGTAATTGTGATCACCATATAACCTTGGCCAACCATCTGTTTTAATGATGATTGAGCAGTAACTGAACCTTCAATACGAGCAACACCTCTCATTTGTTGGTGATTATTTCCGTTTATTACCAACATTTTTACCGGGCCATCTCCCTGAATTTGTATGGTAATATCACCTTCAAATTTTAAAGTTGCTGTTAATAAACTAGTGGCAACTAACAATTCACCCAATAATAGATTAAGTGCTGACGGATAATCGTGTTGATCGAGCATCTTTTTATAAGTTTCATTAACTGAAACTAGCTCACCACGAACAGCATCATCTTGAAACAAAAAACGGTGTAACTGGTCATGTTTAGACATATTTTCTCTCATTGCTAAAGTTGTCATCAAAATGACTCATTTAAATTTGTATGCTTAAATTTAATCAGGTTACGTCGTTCTTTCTTATCAGGACGACTTTCTGGGTTTGGCATGGTTAATGAATTAGTTTTACGCGCTAAAGCCAATCTTTCTCTATTAACAATACTGTCTTGTGTTTCACGATATAACGCTCTTGCTTCTGATGCGCCCGTCGCTGATCGCTAATGGCCAATATTTCTATAGTTAACTCATCATTTCCTTGTCTTAATTTTATAATGGCATGCTTTTCAACGACTTTACTTGGTTTACTTCGCTGCCCATTATAGTGAACTTTGCCACCCTCAATCATTTTACGAGCAATTGCTCGAGTTTTATAAAAACGTGCAGCCCATAACCATTTATCTAAACGAATAATCAAATCCATATCTGACTGTGTTTTCATACTCTTTTCATTAGGTTAAATATTTTTTTACTGGTCAGTGGAAGAGACAATATTGAAACAATGCTCATAATATTGCCGAATACTTTTTAATCGCCACTTATTTATACGCTTACGTGTAATAACCAGAATAAGATTTAATATAAAAGTTGCCATTAAAACCAAGTTTAATAGAAAAGCACTAATATAGCGTAAAAGTAACATAGAACTAGGTTTACTATGTAAAATAATATGACGCGTACCTTTTGCATCGACAAATAATTTAGTAATAATACCTTCTGCTTCAAAAGGAGTATGCATTAAAATATCTGACAATTTTTGCAGCTCTTGCCATTTTTGTAATGGAGAATAAGAATCAACAACAGGAGAGTGGAATGAAACTAAATCTACAAACGGTTTTCCTTCATCACTGATAAGTAATACACCTCTGGTCGGTGGTGTATTCAATAACGCCGCTGCTTTTTCTATTTCTCTATTAATATAAAAAGATGTCGTTTCATTAACCAGTTTTTCCAAGGTTTCTGCCCCACCAGGCCGCAATATCACATTGGTACCCGCTAATTTTCCATTTTTAGCTCTGGTAACAAGTACCGACCATTCATAGGTATCACTTAAATTAACTAACGCGCTCTTTAAACGAAAACACTCATTATTAAGTGGGCATAATGAATTTGTTTTTAAGATGATATCAGCGAAATTATCAAGTAAATTCATACCAGATTTCATAATCTCTCGTCGAAGTTGCTGATTAACTTTACGATCCAAATTATTAAAATAAAGCTGCTGTTTAACTGTTGTTGAAAGAGAAAAGACTTTTTCAACTATATCAGATTCAGGTATAGGAGATGGGTTTATATTATTCCAGTAAATACCTGAACAATCAAAAGGAAGAAAATCAAACCTATTTCCTTTTTCTATAAAATCAATAGGTACATAGCACATACCCACACCTTTAACTGCAATATAGTCACCAATCTGTAACGGCATCACTTCCAATTCAGCATAATTTGTTGTCTGTAGATAATTTTCTCCATTAAGCCAATGAAAAATTAATCTCGCGGGTAAATGAACTGGTTCATAGAAATGAAGTAATAACATAAGGAAAAAACTGGTTATCACCAACATTAAATTTTTGCCATATCTTTTACATGGATAACGACGAGCCTCTTCATGTAAAGATAAATAACGTCCTTGACGAACAACGTAACCGTTTGCATACATATCAATATTAATAGCCTGATCAATCTCATATTCCAGAAATGGCTCCCAATGAGATGGATAAATAAGATCAATTCCAGCCAATGAAATATTATGTTTTTTACCTTTATCAAACTCACCAAATAAACCCCATCGTTTAGGTTTACCTACCACACAACGAATATCCTGTTGATATCTCTTACGAAAAATATATGGCCGATAAAGAAGATAAACTCCAATAATAAAAGTTAGCCCGCCAAACAACATTAACCAAGGAAAAAAAATAATAATAGCGAATAACGAAAGTGCACAAACAATTAGCCCAACACAAATAACACCACCGCCCCACAAACTAAACGATCGATTAAGTTTATACTCTTCTAATGTCTCTTTTCTGACCTTAATAAACTTTACTAACTGCTGACCACTCTCTTGAATAATGGCATTAACTGGTGGAAATGTTATTTCTTTAGTTAAATGAAACTCTTTAAAATTTTGCTTAAAATCACCCAAGAAATGATTATTTACTGAGATAACAAGCGGTAAGGTATCCGTATCAACAACATCCATAACATTTTGAGTTGTTAAGTAAGGTTCTAATTGTCGGGGTAAATGAACTTCTTTAGAATCAATAAAATAGCGCCATAAATTATCTTGATCGTTGATTAAAGAGAAGCGTGTTATTGCATTACAGCCAGTAGAAACCCAGGCATTTCTTTTAGGAAAATCAAATAATTTTCTTATTGTAGCCTCTTTTGTCTTTATTAAGATTTGTTCAGAATTGGTATATTTAAGATAGTCACAAATTATCTGATATTCATCAGACGTAATTTTACGATAATTAGCTTGTATTAAGAAAGGTAATCTATGTATATCATTACCTTTTTTTCCTTTCACAAACAAAAAGAAAATTAATATAAACAAGCAAATAATTAAAATAACCAATATAACAAAAGGTAAGCTCATTTCTTCCCCGATGTAACGAATAATGCCTGTGCAGAATAACAACCCTTTCAATAGCTCTAAATAAGGTAATTCCTATTCTAGTTTTATGTTTTTAATATTAATAACAATGAGTTACGATTTGTCATTATTTATTTTAACAACATAGTCGTTCAATTAATAAGTAATATAATAAAAATATTACTAAAACTCTCTTATTATAATAATCACCTCTGGCTAAATTTATTGATATATTATCACTAAAAAGATAGATTGAATGACAATTGATTTCAGCAAAAAATCAAAAGATTATCTTCGCTCTTAATATAAAAAGTTATAATCTATTCAACAAATTTTGTCCGGGACACAGTATATGAAACAAATCAAAAAACCCAAAATTTTGAATATAAAAAATATTGCTGAATCTAGACTTTTTCGTATCCAATCTGTTGATCTTGAATTTAGTAATGGCGTTAAGCGTCTTTATGAACGAATGCAGCCAACAATAAATGAAGCCGTACTGATCGTTCCTATTATTAATGACGAATTAATTTTAATTCGTGAATATGCTGTTGGTATTGAAGAGTATGAACTAGGTTTTCCTAAAGGAGCTATTGATAAAGGAGAAACTGCCATACAAGCTGCTATAAGAGAATTAAAAGAAGAAATTGGTTATGGCGCAAAATATATTGAATTACTAGCAAAACTAACAATATCACCCGCCTATTTTTCCAACAAAATGAATATATTCATTGCACAAAATCTCTATGAAGAAAAACTGGAAGGCGATGAACCAGAGCCATTAGAACAAATTCGTTGGCCAATCGAAAACATGATGCAACTTCTTGATGTTAAAGACTTTAACGAAGCAAGAAATATTAGCGCCCTATTTTATGCTCAACGTTATCTCAAAAACATTTGCTAATTTTAATTAAGTCCTAATATTGTGAAATGAAATAGGGTCTATCTAATAACCCTAATTTCAATGACAAAAATTAAAGAATATTTTACTGTTCAAAAGAGTTCTTGGCTATTTCCATCTTCAGAAATAACGATTGTACCTACCAAAAATTCTTTAATCATTAATGAATTGAATCAACAGCGGAAAAACAGCAGACAACATATCAACACATTAAAAACCCAACTCATACAAAATATAACAAAAAACAAATTAAATACCTTGATAAACCAAAGGAAACAACAAATAACAGACTTACTAACTTCAATGCAGACTACCACCCATGCTTTTGAGCAATTTAAATTTCCGCCACCTACTTCAGGTGAAAAACTTATCTACTGGCAACAACAAAATCAAAATAATCGCGTAGATTACTATTTCACAATTTTAGCAAGCTACTATCAATTAATAGCTTTTATCGAAAACTTACAAAAAACACATCCACTACTACTTATTCATCAGCTAAAAATAACACCCAAAAAAATAATTTACATTGCGAATTCATTCTTTCATCCATGACAAAAAGCCTAACATAATGAATTTACTTACTTTAATATCAATTGTCTTATTAATAACATTATTTAGCGTTAATGTTATAGCCGCCAGAGAGCCATTTACACCGCCAAAAACAGAGGAAATCATTGAAAACAATGTTACCCCCACAATATCGATAGCTGAAGAAAAGAGTGATATACATTATCTAAGTTATCCCCTGCAATATGTGGAAGCGGAATTACTAGCATCTCAACTTTCACAAAATAATCCGCCTTTACTCTCAAAAAAAGAAAAGTTTTTGCCGATAAACAGACCAATAACTTAATTTTTGAGGATACACAGAGACATATTGAGCGTCTTCAATCGTGGCTAAAAAAAATTGATATACCTCAACAACAAGTCCAAATCACAGCCTATATTATAAATACAAGTCGAGAAGCTTTGTATGAGCTGGGTATCTTTTGGGAACTTAGTACAGATAAAATCAATCAAGTAGGGATCAATCGACTTAATATTCATCAACCAGCACCGTCTTCAATTCCACATATCGCATTTAATATTGCTAAAATTAAAAGTCACTTATTGTCACTGGAATTAAGTGCTTTAGAACAAGAAAATCAGCTATCTATCATTGCCAGCCCCAGATTAATGGCCTCTCATAATCAATCTGCCAGCATTAAACAAGGCACAGAAATCCCTTATGTCATTCAAAGTAATAAAAAAAATCAGATAAAATTTAAAGAAGCAATTTTAGGAATGGAAGTTACTCCTACTATTTTACGAGGAGGTAAAGTTCGTCTATCGCTAAAAATCAGTCAAAATAGCCCCAATACCACTCTGCTAGCAAATACTTACCAACATATTGCAATTAATAAACAAGAAATATCAACCCAAGTTACTATTAATCATGGAGAAACACTTATTTTAGGTGGGATTTTTCAGCAGAAAAAAAACAGTCAACAACAAAAAATCCCCTACCTGGCAGACATTCCTTTTTTTGGTCATTTATTCACCAAAGATGGAAAACAAACTTACCATAGAGAATTAATCATATTTATAACACCACAATTAATTAATATTTAACAAAATATAGTAACTAATAATTATTTTTTATAATATAACTTCATCCTAAGCAGCACCCAAGAGAGCAAAAATCATCCGATTATTGTGAATAGTGGATTATAAATTTGACGATAAGAAAGATTTAGCTTACAAGGTTAGCTATTTAGCGAAATAAATATTGTTGTGCGCACACTCGATAATAAAACCTTTATATGTACGATTAGAGTTGCATTTTTAGCTAATCTATTGCGATAATTTTTATATCCAATTTAATATCATTCATAATTGGCAACAAATAATACATTTTCCGTATAGATATCGACGTGGTTTTCAAATTGATTGATGTTAAACTTAGTGCGCAAACAAACTTAAAGACGAATACTTGAGCTTCGTAATACTATATATTACGTATTACGAGACATTCGGGATTTTAAACCTGTGAAGAAATACTGCTATCAGTTATGTTCCAAAAACAGGCCCTTCCGATATAATTCAGAAAAAACTGAATGTATTTGGGATTTTTTTGCTTTTATATGCAAGAAAAGATGTCAATACTCATGAGGTTTCAATTATAGGTCCCGTTGCTAATTTGATTGGCGGGGCGGGTTATCATTAACGAATAATCTTAGTAATACCAAAAACATGGCAGAGAAACGCAATATCTTTCTGGTTGGGCCTATGGGCGCCGGAAAAAGTACTATTGGTCGCCAGCTAGCGCAGCTACTTAGTATGGAGTTTTTTGATTCCGATCAAGAAATTGAACGACGTACTGGTGCTGATGTGAGTTGGGTATTTGATTTGGAAGGCGAAGAAGGTTTTCGGGAACGTGAAGAAAAAATTATCAATGAGCTTACAGAAAAACAAGGCATTGTTCTAGCAACAGGGGGGGGATCGGTAAAATCAAAAGAAACACTCAACCGTCTTTCTGCTCGCGGGGTAGTCGTTTATCTTGAAACTACGATTGAAAAACAAATGGCACGAACTCAACGCGATAAAAAAAGACCTTTATTGCAAGTAGATCAGCCTGCTCGTGAAGTTTTAGAAAAACTCGCTCATGAACGTAATCCACTTTATGAAGAAATCGCAGACATTACTATTCATACCGACGATCAAAGTGCAAAAGTAGTTGCTAACCAAATCATTGGATTATTAGAAAATACTTAATTTCAATAAATCAATATGAATGACTGATTGACCATGCCATAAAGGTAAAATCAATATGGAAAAATTGACAGTTACACTCGGTGAACGGAGTTACCCTATTCGTATAGCTTTTGGTTTACTTAACTCACCTGATGCTTTTTTGCCGCTTAAAAGTGGCGAATACGCAATGATTGTAACGAACAAAACGCTACATTCCATTTATTCTGCAAGAGTAAAATATACTCTTACAAAAATGGGCGTCAAAGTTGATGAGATCATTCTACCTGACGGAGAACAGTACAAATCATTAGCTACTCTTGATACTGTCTTCACTGCTTTATTGGAAAAAAATCATCCTCGAAGCACCACCCTTATTGCCCTTGGGGGCGGTGTTATTGGTGACTTGACAGGATTTGCTGCCGCCTGCTACCAAAGAGGCGTTCGTTTTATCCAAGCACCAACCTCGCTTTTATCTCAAATTGACTCATCTGTTGGAGGAAAAACAGCAGTCAATCATCCATTAGGTAAAAACATGATTGGTGCTTTCTATCAGCCAATATCAGTTATTATTGATTTAGATAGTCTAAAAACATTACCAGTACGTCAGTTTTCTTCAGGCTTAGCTGAAATTATTAAATATGGCATTATTCTAGATTATGATTTTTTTTGTTGGCTAGAAAAAAACATTAATAAACTATTTGAATTAGATGAAAAAACAATAAGTTATTGCATACGACGTTGTTGTGAATTAAAAGCAAAAATCATTGCTATAGATGAAAAAGAAACCAATGGACAACGTGCATTATTGAACTTAGGACATACCTTTGGTCATGCCATTGAAACTGAATTAAACTATGGTTGTTGGCTACACGGTGAGGCAGTTGCTGCAGGTATCGTGATGGCTGCAAAAACCGCAGAGTTAATTGGCCAATTTGATAATAATGATACTCAACGCATTTTAAACTTACTGAGGCAAGCAAATCTCCCTATTAAGGGACCAGCAAAAATGGCTGCTGAAGCCTATTTACCTCACATGATGAGAGATAAAAAAGTAGTTAATAATCAACTCAATCTGGTGCTACCCAAATCTATTGGCAACGCAGAATTATATACTAATATAAGCCATGAGATTGTTTTAAAAGCAATTAAACAATGCCTACATACAGATTAAACCGTGATTGAGATAGCAAGATAGCCATAGTGACACTATAATAAATATCCGTATTTTAGAATCAAATTGTACAAAAAATCATCTTTATCCATGATATGAGGTCATTCACCTTAAAGGGAGGGGAAATGGACGAGTTTAAACCAGAAAGAGATCCTCAAGATCAGAGTAACTTCCGGCCAGACACTTCAGACAGGCCTGTATTACGTTCACGTCAGCAAGGATCTAAACACCATCTAGCTTCTCGGCAACATGTCATGATTGGTATCGCTGTTTTGGTTCTATTATTACTCATTATCGCGATTAGCTCAGCACTTAAAGCGCCAACAGATCATGAGAAACAAAATACCTCTACAACAATAAATGAACGTAACATTGATATTTCTAAATCAACATCACTATCAAATGAGTCCCCTTTATCCCAAGAACAAAACCAACCACAAAACGTAACCATGCCTTCAATTAGTGATACACCGACTGAAAGTTCCTTACCTCCAGCCAACCAAGGGCAAGGTAAACGTATTGAAATCCCTGGTGACGTTGTTGATGCTTTACGCCAGGGACAAACATTACCTAATGCAAAGCAACAACTCGTTGAAAATCCAACATCAACGCCATCATCAACAAAACTTCCCGCTACTACACCACCTAAAATCGTTGAACCAATTAAAACTAATCCTGAAACAAAAACAAAACCTATAGTTAGAACACATACAAATCAAAGTGGAGATTTATTATCGGCTCCAGCGAGTAATTACACACTACAATTAAGTAGTGCGAGCCGTTCTAACTCACTAGAAGCATTTGCTAAAAACAATCGCTTAACTAATTATAAAATCTATAAGACCATACGCAATGAACGACCATGGTATGTTCTTATCCACGGTAATTACCGCTCAGTCAGTGAAGCAAAAAACGCAATTTCAACTTTGCCCGCTTCTGTTCAGGAAAAAAAACCCTGGGTTAGAAAATTTCAGCAAGTTAAGCAAGATCAAAAATAAAGAATCATTAGGCGCAAATATGCTGTCCTAAACAGAGATATATCAAAAACTCTGGAACATTTAGATAAAATATGGCGGCATGAAGAAAAAACGCGCTTTTCTAAAATGGGCTGGCGGTAAATATCTTCTGGTAGAAGAAATTAAAAAATATCTACCAGAAGGTGATTGTCTGGTAGAGCCATTTGTCGGGGCAGGTTCAGTATTTTTGAATACCAACTATAATGCTTACATCCTAGCTGACATTAATAATGATCTTATCAATTTATATAATACTGTAAAATATCATACTGATACATTTGTGCAGAATTCACGCCAGCTTTTTAACAACGAGTTTAATACGCCTGAGCAATACTACCGTTTACGTACTGAATTCAACTTATGTAATAATCCTAGACGTCGTAGTGAACTATTTTTATATCTTAATCGTCATTGCTACAATGGTCTTTGTCGTTACAACTCAAAAGGGGAATTTAACGTTCCATTTGGGCGCTATAAAAAACCTTATTTTCCTGAAGATGAACTCTATTGGTTTGCAGAAAAAGCACAAAAAGCTATTTTTGTCTGCCAAACCTATCAAGAAACATTACTATCAGTAAACAAAAGTGCTGTTGTTTACTGTGATCCACCCTATACACCTCTTTCTGATACGGCTAATTTTACCGCATATCATACAAATAGTTTTGGCAACAAAGAACAATACAATCTGGCTCAAATTGCTTATCACTTATCATCAACTCGCGGAATACCCGTATTAATATCAAATCATGATACACCAGCGACTAGAGAATGGTATCATCACGCCAAGCTAAATGTTGTTAAAGTACGTAGAACAATTAGTCGTAATAGCCTTGCTCGTAGAAAAGTCGATGAACTTTTGGCATTTTATAATCCAACTTATAAAAAAAACGCAAAAGGTAAAAAAACAAATCGGAGACAATAATGAAAGATTTTCTGATTGCCCCCTCTATTTTATCCGCAAATTTTGCATGTTTAGGTGAAGATACTGGGAAAGTCATTAAAGCTGGAGCTGATATTATCCATTTTGACGTAATGGATAACCATTATGTTCCAAATTTAACTTTTGGCCCAATGGTATGTAAAGCATTGCGAGATTATGGTATCAAGGCACCCATTGATGTGCATTTGATGGTAAAACCAGTAGATCGACTGATTCCTGACTTTGCTAAAGCTGGTGCAACCTATATTACCTTTCACGCTGAAGCAAGTGAGCATATTGATCGCACATTACAATTAATTAAAGATAACGGTTGTAAAGCTGGTTTAGCTTTTAATCCTGCTACACCATTAAACTATTTAGATTACGTGATAGATAAATTGGATATGATCCTAATCATGTCGGTAAATCCTGGTTTTGGTGGACAATCTTTTATTCCACAAACCCTAAATAAATTGTGTCAAGTTCGTAAAATGATCGATGAAAACGGTTATAATATTCGCCTAGAAGTTGATGGCGGGATCAATGTTAATAATATTATTAATGTTGCAAATGCAGGTGCTGACACCTTTGTCGCAGGTTCTGCAATTTTTAATCAACCAGATTACAAAACTGTCATTGATGCTATGCGTAAAAAGTTAGCTGAGGCAATTTAATGGCATTTAAAAAATTAACCAAGATTAAAGTTATTGCATTTGATTTGGATGGTACATTAGTCGACAGTGCAGGCGGATTAGCTGATGCTTTAGATCGTGCTTTAATCATTCAGCAATTACCCGCTGCGGGCAAAGAACTTGTTTCCACCTGGGTTGGTAATGGTGTCGATATTATGATAGAACGCGCATTAACTTGGGCAAATGTTAAAATCACACCAGAAATCAAAAATAATACTCGCCAATTATTTGATAAAATTTATGCAACTACAGTAATAACTGGTAGTCAGCTTTTTCCTGGAGTAAAAGAAACATTAGCAGAAATAGCCAAACAACCTTTACCAATGGCAATCGTCACCAATAAACCTACGCCATTTATTGACCCTTTATTAAAAAAATTAACCATTGATTGTTATTTTTCTTTAATATTAGGGGGCGATGACGTAAAAGAGAAAAAACCCCATCCTGCTCCACTGTATCTTACAATGGGAAAATTTGGCCTACATAAAGATCAATTATTATTTGTCGGTGATTCTCATAATGATATCTTAGCCGCTAAAGCTGCAGATTGTCCTTGTGTGGGTTTAACTTACGGATATAACTATGGTGAATCTATCGCATTAAGTAAACCAGATTATGTATTAGATAACTTTGCCGATCTACTTCCTGCGTTAGGACTACCACCTTTGACAACTCTGGGATCATAACATGAATACACCCCCTATAAATTCAACTAATACCGACAAAAAGCCTATTGTATTCAGTGGGGCTCAACCGTCTGGGGAATTAACCATCGGCAACTATATTGGCGCATTACGCCAATGGGTTCACATGCAAGATAATTATGACTGTATTTATTGTATTGTTGATCAACATGCCATTACAGTTCGTCAAGACCCCAAAGAATTAAGAAAACGTACGCTTGATACATTAGCCTTATACCTAGCTTGTGGTATTGATACTAAAAAAAGTATTATTTTTGTTCAATCCCATGTTCCGCAACATACTCAACTTAGTTGGGCGCTTAACTGTTATACCTATTTTGGTGAATTAAGCCGCATGACACAATTTAAAGACAAATCAACCCGTCATGCTGAAAATATTAATGCTGGATTATTTGATTATCCAGTATTAATGGCTGCCGATATTTTACTTTACCAGACAAACCAAGTCCCGGTTGGTATTGATCAAAAACAACATTTAGAATTAAGCCGCGATATTGCTCAACGTTTTAATTCGCTCTATGGTGAAATATTTACTGTACCCGATCCCTTTATTCCTGAAAAAGGAGCGCGGGTTATGTCTCTACAAGAACCACAAAAAAAGATGTCAAAATCAGATGATAACCGCAATAATGTAATAACTTTATTAGAAAACCCTAAATCAGCGGCTAAAAAAATAAAACGTGCCCTTACTGATTCTGACGAGCCACCGCAAATTTATTATGATACAGAAAACAAACCGGGTATTTCTAATCTGATAGATATCCTTTCTGGTGTAACAGGCACATCTACCTCTGAGATAGAAAAACAATTTACCGGAAAAATGTATGGCGATCTTAAAAACACCGTTGCTGAAGCTGCTTCGGATATGCTAATAAATATTCAAAGCCGTTTTGATGAATTTCGTAATAACGAAAAACTATTGAATGACATTATGTCTGAAGGTGCTAGCAAAGCAGAGGCTCGCGCTCAAGTAACCCTTAGTAAAGTTTATGACGCGATAGGTTTTATTAGTCCTATAAAAAAATAATGCTCTTCTCCCTCCTAAAACTCGAGGGAGATTGACATTAAGAATAAATTTAAAAATTAATAAAAATAAATAGTTAAAACAAATATAAATCTTTATTTTATTAATATATTTATTGAATGATATAGATAACAAAATACCATTTAGCGAAACAAAAAGTTTCTTTTATTTGTTTATATATAATTAATTAGAGTTAAAATTTTTTTCATTACTATAATTTTAATTCGTCATTAAAAAATATTAGTAGGCCAGTAAATAATCTGGCACCACTAACATTGATATTAAACAAACAGATAAAGTCAATGCTATTTTACTTTTTCTGCAAAACGTTTTGCCGCTTCATCCCAATTAACAACTGACCAAAAGGCTTTAATATATTCAGGGCGACGATTTTCATATTTAAGATAATAAGCATGTTCCCAAACATCAAGCCCTAAAATAGGATAACCGGAAACACCAGAAATATATTCCCCCATTAATGGGTTATCTTGATTAGCTGTCGAAACAACCGCCAGCTTTCCATCCGACTTCAATACTAACCACGCCCAGCCGGAACCAAAACGAGTGGCTGCTGCTTTTTCAAAGATTTCTTTAAAATTCTCAACGCTAGCAAAATCACGTTCAATCGCAGATTTCAACTCACCCTTTAGTTCAGTACCTGTTTTCAAACCGTTCCAAAACATACTATGATTGGCATGCCCACCTGCATTATTGCGTAAAAAAGTACGCTTATCGGCAGGCACCTTATCTAAATTTTGAATTAAATCATCTATATCAAGTTTAGCAAGCTCAGGAAAATCTTTTAACGCATCATTAGTATTATTGACATATGTTTGGTGATGTTTGGTATGATGGATCTTCATTGTCCTTTCATCAAAATGTGGCTCTAGTGCCCCATATTCATAAGGCAGGGAAGGTAATGTATAGCTCATCCGCATTAACTCCTGTTACTTAAATATAAAATAAATGTTTCAATCAATCCTTATTTTACAAGGATTACCATAATAATGAAAACAATTATAAACAATATATTTTTTAAAGTTTTTATTTCTCTATAAAAAAATCGACATATTAGCTCATTAGATTAAAATAAAATTTTTTCATAAAAACCATCAATTAAAACAATTTAAATAGAATAATTAATAAATAACAAATCTAAAATAAAACACCATCATTTACGTGATCACTTACACAAAAAAAAACAAATTCTTTTTCATAGGTTTAGTTAACTGCTCTTTGACATATGATTAACACAAATGAGGAGAAGAAAAATATGATATCAACGTTCAAGTACCCCATTCCTACTGAAATTGCCGCACATGCCTTAGTTAATAAAAAACAGTACCAACAAGATTATCAATTATCACTTGAAGATTCTGACGCTTTTTGGCGAGAAAAAGGTCAAATTGTTGACTGGATAAAACCCTATACCAAAGTAAAAAACACTTCATTTGATCCAGGGCACATTAACATCCAATGGTTTGAAGATGGTACCTTAAATTTAAGTGCTAACCGTCTAGATCGCCATTTACAATTACGCGGTGATCAAACTGCAATCATTTGGGAAGGCGATGATCCATCACAGTCTTATCATATAACTTACCGCCAACTTCATCATGATGTCTGCCTATTTGCCAATGCATTAAAAAAATTAGGCATCAAAAAAGGGATGTTGTTGCTATTTATATGCCGATGATACCTGAATCAGCCATCGCCATGTTAGCATGTACCCGCATTGGAGCTATTCACTCTGTTATCTTTGCTGGTTTTTCACCAGAAGCTATTGCAGGTCGCATTATTGACAGTAAAGCTAAACTGATCATTACCTCAGATGAAGGGTTAAGAGCAAATCGTACTATACCACTGAAAAAAAATGTTGATGAAGCGTTAAAAAATCCAGCAATTGAAAGTATTAATAATGTTATTGTTTTTAGACGAACAGGTAATCAAATCGATTGGCAGGAAAAACGTGATCATTGGTGGCATGAAGTTATTAAAGGCCTCAACGCTGACTGTCCCGCTGAAGAAATGAATGCGGAAGATCCTTTATTCATTCTTTATACATCTGGTTCAACAGGCAAACCCAAAGGCATCTTACACACTACTGGTGGCTATTTAGTTTATGTTTCTATCACTTTCAAATACGCATTTGACTACCAGGCAAAAGAAATTTATTGGTGCACTGCTGATATAGGCTGGGTAACAGGCCATAGTTACTTAATTTATGGCCCACTATCCAATGGAGCCACCACGCTAATGTTTGAAGGTGTACCTAACTATCCAAGTATAAATCGCATGGGCCAAATAGTTGATAAGCATAAAGTAAATATTCTTTATACCGCACCAACCGCAATTCGTGCTTTGATGGCAGAAGGAGATAAAGCTATTGAAGCAACTCAGCGTAATTCTTTAAGGATTTTAGGCTCTGTCGGTGAACCTATTAATCCGGAAGCTTGGGAATGGTACTACAAAAAAATAGGTAATGGTCATTGCCCTATTATTGATACTTGGTGGCAAACAGAAACCGGTGGTTTTATGCTTTTTCCCTTACCGGGAGCAACTGAACTTAAACCAGGATCAGCAACACTACCTTTTTTTGGTGTTAAGCCCGCGCTTATTGATAATTTAGGTAATTTACTTGAGGGTATTGCTGAAGGCAATCTTGTCATCATGGATTCATGGCCAGGACAAGCTAGAACCATTTATGGTGACCATGAACGCTTTGAGCAAACTTATTTTTCACTATTTAAAGGTATGTATTTCAGTGGAGATGGTGCTCGCCGTGATGAAGATGGTTATTACTGGATAACCGGTCGTGTTGACGACGTTTTAAATATTTCTGGTCATCGTTTAGGTACAGCCGAAATCGAATCTGCACTTGTAGCGTTCCCTAAAATTGCTGAGGCTGCCGTCGTTGGTGTCCCACATAATATTAAAGGACAAGCTATTTATGCCTACATTACATTAAATCATGGTGAAGAACCTTCAGCAGAACTTTATAATGAAGTACGCAATTGGGTGCGTAAAGAAATTGGACCAATAGCAACACCAGATATTCTTCACTGGACTGATGCATTACCAAAAACACGCTCAGGTAAAATTATGCGACGTATTCTAAGAAAAATTGCCACTGGTGATATAAATAATCTTGGTGATACATCAACGTTAGCGGATCCTAGTGTTGTTGAAAAACTACTAGAAGAAAAGGATTCGATTAATATTTCTAGTTAGATTAGTCAATTACCTATAATAAATGTCAAAAATATTAATAAAGCTAGTCGATAAAATAGATATAATTCAACTATAAAATATATTATTCATTAAGTTAGATTTATTATTTACATATACAGAAAAGCCACCTTAATTAGGTGGCCTTAATATTTTAAGCTTAGCAGTTCCCTACTCTCACATGGGGAGACCCCACACTACCATCGGCACTACGGCATTTCACTTCTGAGTTCGGCATGGGATCAGGTGGAGCTACCGCGCTATAGCTACTAAGCAAATTCTTTGCTATTTATATTTTAACGAACGTTTAAGCAGCCTATCCATCATATTAATAATTAAAAGTATAGATAAATAACGACTAGCCAAACTGTTCTATCACAGATCCATTTCGCTAACGGTCTTTCCCATTAGCCTTAAATTAAAGTCTGGCAGCTCCCTACTCTCACATGGGGAGACCCCACACTACCATCGGCGCTACGGCATTTCACTTCTGAGTTCGGCATGGGGTCAGATGGGACCACCGCGCTATTACCGCCAAACAAATTCTTTTCTATTTATCCCGTCTTATTTCGCTGCCTTACAGTCTGCTCACCTACCTCAGTAGCGAACACACCTCGGCCTTCAGTAAAATTCGACCAGATTCAATCTCAAAACAAGCTAAAATTCTCTCTCTCAAAACACCTTCGGTGTTGTCAGGTTAAGCCTCTCGGGTCATTAGTACTGGTTAGCTCAACGTATCGCTACGCTTACACACCCAGCCTATCTACGTCCTCGTCTCGAACACCCCTTATAGGACATTACTGTCAGGGAAGACTCATCTTGAGGCAAGTTTCCCGCTTAGATGCTTTCAGCGGTTATCTCTTCCGCACTTAGCTACCAGGCGATGCCATTGGCATGACAACCTGTACACCAGTGGTGCGTCCACTCCGGTCCTCTCGTACTAGGAGCAGCCCCCCTCAATCTTCCTTCGCCCACGACAGATAGGGACCGAACTGTCTCACGACGTTCTAAACCCAGCTCGCGTACCACTTTAAATGGCGAACAGCCATACCCTTGGGACCTACTTCAGCCCCAGGATGTGATGAGCCGACATCGAGGTGCCAAACACCGCCGTCGATATGAACTCTTGGGCGGTATCAGCCTGTTATCCCCGGAGTACCTTTTATCCGTTGAGCGATGGCCCTTCCATTCAGAACCACCGGATCACTAAGACCTACTTTCGTACCTGCTCGCGCCGTCACGCTCGCAGTCAAGCTGGCTTATGCCTTTGCACTAACCTCACGATGTCCGACCGTGATTAGCCAACCTTCGTGCTCCTCCGTTACGCTTTGGGAGGAGACCGCCCCAGTCAAACTACCCACCAGACACTGTCCTCAGCCCGGATTACGGGCCTAAGTTAGAACATCAAACATTAAAGGGTGGTATTTCAACGTTGGCTCCATGCAGACTGGCGTCCACACTTCAAAGCCTCCCACCTATCCTACACATCAAGGCTCAATGTTCAGTGTCAAGCTATAGTAAAGGTTCACGGGGTCTTTCCGTCTTGCCGCGGGTACACTGCATCTTCACAGCGAGTTCAATTTCACTGAGTCTCGGGTGGAGACAGCCTGGCCATCATTACGCCATTCGTGCAGGTCGGAACTTACCCGACAAGGAATTTCGCTACCTTAGGACCGTTATAGTTACGGCCGCCGTTTACTGGGGCTTCGATCAAGAGCTTCGCCTTACGGTTTACCCCATCAATTAACCTTCCAGCACCGGGCAGGCGTCACACCGTATACATCCACTTTCGTGTTTGCACAGTGCTGTGTTTTTAATAAACAGTTGCAGCCAGCTGGTATCTTCGACTGGCTTCAGCTCCGGATGCAAGACCCTTCACCTAATGCCAGCGTGCCTTCTCCCGAAGTTACGGCACCATTTTGCCTAGTTCCTTCACCCGAGTTCTCTCAAGCGCCTGAGTATTCTCTACCTAACCACCTGTGTCGGTTTGGGGTACGATTAATGATTACCTATCGCTTAGAGGCTTTTCCTGGAAGCTGGGCATCAACTACTTCACCACCTTGGTGGCTCGTCATCACGTCTCAGTGTTGTAGCAGTGCGGATTTGCCTGCACTACCCACCTACTCGCTTAAACCGGGACAACCGTCGCCCGGATAGCCTAGCCTTCTCCGTCCCCCCCTTCGCAGTAACCCTTAGTACGGGAATATTAACCCGTTTCCCATCGACTACGCTTTTCAGCCTCGCCTTAGGGGTCGACTTACCCTGCCCCGATTAACGTTGGACAGGAAACCTTGGTCTTTCGGCGAGCGGGTTTTTCACCCGCTTTATCGTTACTTATGTCAACATTCGCACTTCTGATACCTCCAGCAGACCTCTCAGTCTACCTTCTACGGCTTACAGAACGCTCCCCTACCCAACAACATCTAAATGTCGCTGTCACAGCTTCGGTGCATGGTTTAGCCCCGTTACATCTTCCGCGCAGGCCGACTCGACCAGTGAGCTATTACGCTTTCTTTAAATGATGGCTGCTTCTAAGCCAACATCCTGGCTGTCTAAGCCTTCCCACTTCGTTTCCCACTTAACCATGACTTGGGGACCTTAGCTGGCGGTCTGGGTTGTTTCCCTCTTCACGACGGACGTTAGCACCCGCCGTGTGTCTCCCGTGATAACATTCTTCGGTATTCGTAGTTTGCATCGGGTTGGTAAGTCGGGATGACCCCCTAGCCGAAACAGTGCTCTACCCCCGAAGATGAATTCACGAGGCGCTACCTAAATGGCTTTCGGGGAGAACCAGCTATCTCCCGGTTTGATTGGCCTTTCACCCCCAGCCACAAGTCATCCGCTAATTTTTCAACATTAGTCGGTTCGGTCCTCCAGTTAGTGTTACCCAACCTTCAACCTGCCCATGGCTAGATCACCGGGTTTCGGGTCTATACCCTGCAACTTAACGCCTAGTTAAGACTCGGTTTCCCTATGGCTCCCCTATGCGGTTAACCTTGCTACAGAATATAAGTCGCTGACCCATTATACAAAAGGTACGCAGTCACACCCTTTCGGGTGCTCCCACTGCTTGTACGTACACGATTTCAGGTTCTATTTCACTCCCCTCGCCGGGGTTCTTTTCGCCTTTCCCTCACGGTACTGGTTCACTATCGGTCAGTCAGGAGTATTTAACCTTGGAGGATGGTCCCCCCATATTCAGACAGGATAACACGTGTCCCGCCCTACTCTTCGAGTTCACAACACTTACCGTTTCAGATACGGGGCTATCACCCTTTATTGCCGGCCTTTCCAGACCCTTCTCCTGCGGTAAATATTGATGTTGACTCTGGGCTGCTCCCCGTTCGCTCGCCGCTACTGGGGGAATCTCGGTTGATTTCTTTTCCTCGGGGTACTGAGATGTTTCAGTTCCCCCGGTTCGCCTCGTTTGACTATGAATTCATCAAACGATAGTGCATTAATGCACTGGGTTTCCCCATTCGGACATCGCCGGCTAGTACGCTTCATATCAGCTTACCGACGCTTTTCGCAGATTAGCACGTCCTTCATCGCCTCTGACTGCCTAGGCATCCACCGTGTACGCTTCATTCGCTTAACCTCACAACCCGAAGGTGTCTTCTACTGTCTTTTTGTTGGGTTATGGCTGCGCGTCCACCAATTCTTTGTTGGGCAGTGCGCGCAATGCTCACGTACTTTAGTACGCTGCGCTTGCTGTGCGCTGGCCGCCTCGAATTGCTGACTGCTCGCTCATAACGCTTCATCATGACAACAAAAACCCAACTGATTGGAGTTTTGAGAGTTCTCCACACTATTTTTTCAATAATGTGTGTTTCAATTTTCAGCTTGTTCCAGATTGTTAAAGAGCATAATTGGTAAACCAACTCACTAAATTGGTTTAATCATTATTGCGTAAAGCACAAACAGTGCACAACACTAAAAGCGTGATGCACCGCCTTTCTAAATCACTAAAGTGGCGTCCCCTAGGGGATTTGAACCCCTGTTACCGCGGTGAAAGGGCGATGTCCTAGGCCTCTAGACGAAGGGGACTTCAAGCTCTTTAGTCAATCTTAGATTGGCTTTACGCGCTATTTCATCAGACAATCTGTGTGAACACTCACATTCCATCTATCTAGGTAAGGAGGTGATCCAACCGCAGGTTCCCCTACGGTTACCTTGTTACGACTTCACCCCAGTCATGAATCACAAAGTGGTAAGCGCCATCCAAAAGGTTAAGCTACCTACTTCTTTTGCAACCCACTCCCATGGTGTGACGGGCGGTGTGTACAAGGCCCGGGAACGTTTACTCAACTATTTTTTTGCGTTTTTAATTTATATGAATATATTTTCGTCATAATGAATTAAAATTCTACGAAATTAGCTCGATCTTATAGTATCCATTCAACTTTATGATTTAATAAAATTCAAAGATAAGACTATATGGTATTTTATTAGATCTAAATTCACTTCATTTGATTAAAAGAATATTTAATAATATAAAATACAAATTTATCTATTCACTGTTTGTTAACTAATTCAAATAGTTTACTTAGGATAAAAATAGCAATGACTTCTAATATAAGACCTTATTTGCATTCAAAACCTGTTATTGGAAATAGTGTGTTTATCGATCCAACTGCTGTGATAATTGGCGATGTACGTATCTCTGATAATGTAAGTATTTGGCCACTAACTGTCATACGTGGTGATGTCAATTATATATCTATCGGAGCAAGAACTAATATTCAAGATGGTTCAGTACTTCATGTTACTCATAAAAATAAACTTAATCCCCAAGGATATCCTCTTATTATTGGCGAAGACGTTACCATTGGACACAAAGTTATGTTGCATGGATGTACTATTGGTAACCGAACTTTGGTTGGAATGGGTTCAATTATTTTAGATGGCGCAAAGATTGAGGCTGATGTCGTTATCGGTGCAGGTAGTTTAGTCACTCAAGGCAAAAAATTAGAAAGTGGTTATTTATATATTGGTAGTCCTGTAAAACAGATTAGAAAATTATCGTCAGAAGAGTTAGAAGGCTTAGTTCAGTCCGCAACTAATTATGACAATTGGAAAAATAATTACTTATAAGTGTATTATTAAAGATGCTATCCTTAATTGTTACCTGATATCGTTATCATTTTTTCCGTATAAATATACCAACTAATTTATGTCAGCATTTTCTTTTAATCGCTGTAATACAGATGAAATATCAGGTAATTTACCGTGCCATAGTTTAAAAGCAAAAGCCGCCTGACCGACTAACATACCAATACCATCAGCATATTTTAATACTCCGTGGGTTTTCGCTAATGTTAAAAATGGTGTTTCATTTAATCGATAGAACATGTCATAACAAAAAACATTTTGCTTAAATATATTGGATGAAATAGCAGGAACTTCCCCTGCAACACCAGAAGATGTCGCATTGATCACTAAATCATACTCAGCGGAATGAATAGACTCCAACATCAATGAATTAATATGCCCTATAGCAGAAAATTGTTTTGCTAGTTTATCTGCTTTGCTAAATGTTCGATTCGTAATCGTTATTCGACAGCCATAATTTAAAATAGGAGCTATAACACCACGTGCTGCACCACCAGCACCAATTACTAATATATGCATTCCCTTTTCAATAAAGCGCAAACGCTCAAGATCTAAAACTAAACCTATTCCATCGGTATTATCACCAAGTAATCTATGATCATCTAACCTCTTGATAGTATTAATTGAACCACATATTTGAGCTTGTTCAGTTAATTCATCAACTTTATGGTAGGCTAATTCCTTGAAGGGTAAAGTAATATTTGCTCCCTTTCCTCCTCGGCAAAAAAAATCATCTAATTTTTCTTCAAATTTATTTAAAGGAACTAGCACTTTTCCATATTCATATTTAATACCAGTTTGCTCAGCAAATAATTTATGAATAAGTGGTGATTTACTATGTACTACTGGATTTCCAAATACCGCAAATTCTTCCATTTGCATTACCCTTTTCGATACAAGTGACCTGTCATTATATCTCGAATTTCAGATGGATTCTTACGTCCTCCAACAGAACCCTCTAAAACGGATACTTGGCCATTAAACTGAGCAATAACTTCTTCTTTTGTTCTGCATGGTGATAATCCATTTAAATTAGCACTAGTAGAAATCAATGGTTTGCCATATAAAAAACAAAGCTTTTTAATTAATTCAAAATTTGTAATACGAACCGCAAGTGAATCAAATTTTCCTGTTAACCATTTTGGTATGTCTTTTCTAGCGGGCACTACCCAAGTTATAGCCTCAGACCCTGTTGAAAGCATCATTTCTTTTTGTAAATTAGTTAATTTATTATCATCAATATAAGGTGTTAATTGTTTATAGTCTCCAGCTATTAAAATTAGTCCTTTTTTCCATGAACGCTGTTTTAATAATAATAACTTACGGACTGCTTTATCGTTATAAGGATCACATCCGAGGCCAAAAACAGCTTCTGTCGGATAGGCTATAATTTTACCTTCCTTTAGCGCTAAAATAATATTCCGAAATGAAGGGGATATTTCATCAACCATACCAATTTATTCCATTTATTTTTATTACTGCTGTTTATTACATAATTTATTTGCACAAAATATTTTCATATTTTGTGAAACCTTTTTTTCTATTAATAATGGATACTGACAGAAAGAACATTTACCAGAAATTGGTTTAGCATTCAGCACAAATTGACATTTAGGATAACAATTACAACCATAAAATACTTTGCCAAAACGTGATGTTCTTTGCAGTAATTCACCACCTTGACACTGTGGACATCCAACTAATGTTTCATCAGGTTTATCAATTAACTCTGTATGTTCACATTTAGGATAATGACTGCAACCAATAAACATACTAAAACGTCCTTGCTTCAAAACCAAATTATGCCCACATTTGGGACAAAAATAATCCGGTAATTCTTTAATTATTTGACTGTCTACTGCTTGTTTTAATGGCCGAACATAATCACATTTAGGATAGTTAGAGCAAGCTACAAAAGGCCCATAGCCCCCATTTCGAATAATAAGTTCACTTTGACATTTAGAGCAATGCTCCTTATCTTCACCTGCCATTTTTCTAAAAAGGGTTGGCTTTTGCATTCTCATCTCACTTTAATTACTCAACTCTAATATATCAACCAGACACAAAGATAATTTTACTCATCAATTCAAATTCCAATAATTGAGCAGATACCTCAGTAATTGATAAGCCACTTCTTTCAGCAATTAAATCTATAGGCGTTGGTTCATAATTAATATAACGCAATATATTATTCATAGAATTATCGATCGATAGATTATCAGATAGGATTTTATTTTCTGGTAACCATTGTAGTCCACTGTTTAAATATTCAATAACATCTTGAGGCGAAGAGGCTAAATAAGCCCCCTGTTGAATTAACCAGTGATTACCTTCATATAAGGTATTTCCTAACGCACCTGGTAAAGTAAAAATATCTTTACCTTGCTCCAATGCACATTTAGCTGTAATTAATGAACCACTTTTTAATCCAGCCTCAATCACAACGACTGCTTTACTTAAGCCACTAATTATACGATTTCGACGCGGAAAATTCTTGGCTAATGGAGGAGTATCTGGTAGATATTCTGATACTAACGCCCCTTGCTCCTTAATTTTATCCGCCAAACTAGTATGTTGGGTTGGATATAATTTATTTAAACCACTACCTAATACAGCAACAGTTATTCCATCATGTTTTAATGCAGTTTTATGGCTAATTCCATCAATACCTATTGCTAAACCACTGGTAATTGTAAATTTGTGATGTACCAGTTCCTGACTAAATATTTGAGCCCATTTCTCACCATAAAAATCATTATAACGACTCCCTACCAAAGCAATTTGAGTAGAAGAAAGCGCTTTCTCTTTACCAGCAACGAAGAGTATAATTGGTGGCGAATATATCTGTTTTAATAAATATGGATAATTTGGATCGGATAACGTAATGAGTTTATGCTCGCTTACATCAAGGCATTTCATTGCCGCATAAATAGCTTTTGAATTTGCATGAGTAAATTGTATACATTGATTCGGTGATAACCCACATGCCCGAAGAGAAGCAATTTTAACATTATTTAATGCAATAAGTTTTTCTACAATTGCAGCAGCATTGACAGTTGAAAGATGAGAGACCATTCTCATACGTAACCATATTTCCATTGGATCCATATACTTTCCAGACTTAATTGGCAATAAGTGTGTTCCATTTATAACCAATACTGTCAATCATAATGAGAAATGTCTAGAATAGGTATTAAATAACTTTCACTTTTTGGATATAGCTTTAAACATTTATGTCAGTATTAAATATATTACATTACCCAGATGAGCGTCTTCGCAAAATTGCAGAACCGGTAAAAAAAGTTGATGCAGAAATACAACGTATCGTGAATGATATGTTTGAAACGATGTATGAAGAAGAAGGTATTGGTTTAGCCGCAACACAGGTTAATATTCATCAAAGAATTATTGTTATAGACGTTTCAGAATCTCGTAATGAAAGATTGGTACTTATAAATCCTGTTATCCTAGAAACAGCTGGTGAAACTGGAATTGAAGAAGGTTGTCTTTCTGTACCGGAACAACGGGCATTTGTATCTCGTGCTAAATGGGTCAAAATTAAAGCCTTAGATATCAATGGGAAAGAGTTTGAATTAGAAACTGATGATCTACTTGCTATCTGTATTCAACATGAAATAGATCATCTAAATGGCAAATTATTTATTGACTATCTTTCTGCATTAAAACGCCAACGCATTAGGCAGAAAATTGAAAAGCTTGAACGTCTAAAAGCTAAAACAACAAAATGATATTTATCATATTTTATAATATAGGGATCTTTACGTGTCAGACTGTCTACGAATCATTTTTGCCGGCACCCCAGATTTTGCAGCACAACATTTAGCTGCATTACTTGGTATCAAGGATAAGTATCAAATTGTTGGCGTTCTGACACAACCTGATAAACCAGCTGGAAGAGGGCGAAAACTCGCATCAAGCCCAGTAAAAACGCTAGCCGAAGAAAATAATATTCCTATTTTTCAGCCAACAACTCTAAAAACAGCAGACAGTCAGCGCTGGATTGAAAATCAGCATGCCGATGTTATGGTTGTTGTCGCATATGGCCTAATTTTACCTGAAATTGTATTAAATATGCTACCAATGGGCTGCCTGAATGTTCATGGCTCACTACTACCCCGCTGGAGAGGCGCAGCGCCAATTCAACGCTCAATTTGGGCTGGTGATAAAGAAACCGGTATTACGATTATGCAAATGGATATTGGTCTGGATACCGGAGATATGCTTTACAAAGTTAGCTGCCCTATTGAACTAAAAGATACTAGCGCAACCCTATATCAAAAACTTGCAAAACTAGGCCCTATTGCACTCCTACATACTCTTGATTTACTCACTTCAGGTCAAGCAAAACCAGAAGAACAAAATGATACATTCGCTAACTATGCTGAAAAACTGAGTAAAGATGAAGCATTAATTGATTGGACACTTTCGGCTGAAGAAATTGAGCGATGTATCCGTGCATTCAATCCTTGGCCAGTAAGTTATTTTATTGTTGCAGATCAACCTATTAAAGTTTGGTATGCCGAAGTCATTGATCATGAAATTGACGCTTCACCACTGGGAACAATTTTAAGTGCCGATAAAACAGGGATTAAAGTGGCAACCGCGAAAGGTATTTTAAATATCTTAAAAATACAACCGGCCGGTAAAAAAATAATGTTAGCTAGTGATTTTCTAAACTCTCGTCACGGATGGTTTATTCCTGGCAGAATAATAAATTCAGCATTGCAACCAAATTAGTAATAAATTTCTTGTTTGCATTTATGATTAGTGGGTAATTATATTTAACATGAATAAAAAATATAACCTTAGAAGCATTTGTGCCCAAGTCATTGCCCAGGTTATTGATCAAAAACAATCATTAAGCACTGTACTTCCCGAATGGCAAAAAAATATATCAGATAAAGATAAGGCTCTTTTACAAGAACTCAGTTTTGGTGTACTTAGAGTGTTACCCTTATTGGAATGGTTTATTCAACAATTAATAACTAAACCATTAAAGGGAAAAAAACGCATTATTCACTATCTTATTATGGTAGGAATTTACCAACTTCATTTTACTCGTATTCCCCCACACGCCGCACTAGCAGAAACTGTTGATGGTGCTATCACACTGAAACACCCTCAACTAAAAGGCTTAATTAATGGTGTATTAAGACAATTTCAACGGCAAGAACAAACATTAAATGCAAAAGCCAATAATAATGAAAGCAATTATTTACATCCTAAATGGCTATTAGAAAAAATTCAGCAAGTTTATCCTGCTCAGTGGGAAGAGATTCTTGAGGCCAATAACCAAAAACCACCTATGTGGCTAAGAGTAAATCAATTGTATCATTCTACTCACGATTATCTAATACTATTACAGCAAGCAGGTATAGAGGCCTGTTTAAGCAAAGACAGTAAATTCGCTATCAAATTACAAAAACCGTGTGCGGTTAACCAATTACCAGGCTTTGACCAAGGTTGGGTAACAATTCAAGATTTATCTGCTCAACAATGCGTTGAATTACTAGCACCTAAAAATGGTGAATATATCCTTGACCTTTGCGCAGCTCCAGGTGGTAAGACAACTTATATACTAGAACTTGCTCCCAAAGCTGATGTTTTAGCGGTTGATATTGATGAACTACGAATAAAACGTATCCAAGAAAATCTTAATCGACTAAAATTACATGCAAGAGTTATTGTTGGTGATGGACGTAGACCACTAGAATGGACATCGGGTGCAAAATTTGATCGTATATTGCTAGATGCACCTTGCTCTGCGACAGGTGTAATTCGTAGGCATCCGGATATAAAATGGTTAAGAAAACCGACAGATATCCAGCAGTTAGTTAAATTACAATATGAAATTCTAGAAGCTATCTGGCCTTATTTAAAAACCAATGGCATCCTGGTTTATGCAACTTGCTCAATTTTACCGGATGAAAACAAAGAACAAATACAGAAATTTCTTTTTCATCATCCTGAAGCATCTTTAAATAACAATATGGAACTAGGCCAACAAATATTACCCCCTCAACGTGGAGGAGACGGTTTCTTTTATGCTTCTCTGATAAAAAATTAACACTACTATTTTGAATAAATACTCAATCTGGCAGTAAGATAAAAATATAATGAAAATTATCATATTAGGTGCAGGACAAGTTGGTGGAACACTTGCAGAAAATTTAGTTGATGAAAACAACGATATCACTATCGTTGATACTAATACTGAACGTTTGCGCCAGCTACAAGATAAATTTGACCTAAGAGTTGTCAGTGGGCATGGGTCATACCCTAGGATCCTAAGGGAAGCCGGTGCTGAAGATGCTGATATGTTAGTCGCTGTGACAAATTCAGATGAAACTAATATGATTGCATGCCAAATTGCTTATTCTCTTTTTAATACGCCAAATAAAGTTGCTAGAATACGCGCATCTGAATATATCAAAGAAACTGAAAAACTTTTTACACCTGATCACATACCGATTGATTATCTTATTTCTCCAGAGCAGCTTGTCATTGATTATATTTATAAATTAATCCAATATCCTGGTGCACTTCAGGTTGTTAACTTCGCCAGTGGTAAAGTAAGTATTGTTGCTGCAAAAGCCTACTATGGAGGTTCATTAGTAGGAAATTCCCTCTTAAATTTACGCGAACATTTACCCCATATTGATACCCGAATTGCTGCTATATTTCGCCAAGATAGACCCATTCGACCACAGGGATCCACTATTATTGAGGCAGGAGATGAAATCTTCTTTGTTGTAGCCACTGAGCATATTCGTGCTGTAATGAGCGAACTGCAACGACTGGAAAAACCCTACAAGCGAATTATGATAGT
This sequence comes from Arsenophonus endosymbiont of Crataerina pallida, assembly GCF_964020125.1. NCBI lineage: Bacteria > Pseudomonadati > Pseudomonadota > Gammaproteobacteria > Enterobacterales > Morganellaceae > Arsenophonus > Arsenophonus endosymbiont of Crataerina pallida. The sequence continues at coordinate 3,752,356 of NZ_OZ026540.1, forward strand.
TGGTGGTGGCAATGTTGGTGCAGGTCTAGCAAAACAGCTAGAAAAAGATTACAGCGTTAAATTAATAGAACGTGATCAAGAAAGAGCAACCGAATTAGCAGAACTATTACATGATACAATCGTGTTTTATGGTGATGCTTCAGATCAAGAGCTTTTAGCGGAAGAACATATTGAGCAAACAGATGTTTTTATAGCACTGACTAATGATGATGAAGCCAATATTATGTCAGCTATGCTTGCCAAAAAAATGGGCGCAAAGAAAGTGATGGTTCTTATCCAACGTTCTGCTTATGTTGATCTGGTACAAGGAGGAGTCATTGATATCGCTATATCACCTCAACAAGCAACAATTTCCGCTTTATTAGGACATGTTCGTAAAGCAGATATAATTAATGTTTCATCCTTACGTAAAGGCGTTGCTGAAGCGATAGAAGCTATTGCTCACGGTGATGAAAACACATCCAAAGTTGTTGGTAGAAAAATTTCAGAAATAAAGCTTCCTCCAGGCACAATTATCGGTGCTATTGTTCGTGATGATGAAGTCATCATTGCAAATAGCTATCATATTATTGAACAAGATGATCACCTCATTATGTTCATTACTGATAAAAAGCATGTTCCTGAAGTAGAAAAGATCTTCCAACCTAGCCCATTCTTTTTGTAAAAATTTTGATAGAAATATATTAATAGATATTATAATTTAAACATTCTTATAAAATTTTACGTTCTATTTTGATTAACGGTGAGGGGACTATGAGCTTTTTAAAAGAATTCCGTGAATTTGCAATGAAAGGCAACGTTATTGATCTAGCTGTGGGTGTTATTATTGGTGCAGCATTTGGCAAAATTGTTTCTTCTCTTGTTGCAGATATTATTATGCCTCCCCTTGGATTACTTATCGGCGGTATTGATTTTAAGCAATTTCATCTTGTCTTAAAGGAAGCCCACGATAATATACCTGCTGTTACTATGAATTATGGTGTATTTATTCAAAATGTTTTTGATTTTCTAATCATCGCTATAGCAATTTTTATTGCGATAAAACTTATAAATAAATTGCGTCGGGAAAAAGAAGAAGCACCAACTAAAGAAGTCACATTATTAACTGAAATTCGTGATTTATTAAAAAAACAAAAATAATCAAAACTAGTGGGTTAGTAATAATAAATTTTTAAAATTTTCTTTGATAACTCCCTTTTCCTTTTTTATTTTTTTTAATTCGTTGCCTAAACAGAGGATTATACAGTATCGCCTCTACTGCAATCTTCTTTATAAGGCCTCGTTTATGCTGATAATTTGCCATACCAAATTCTCCAATATCAATGACTTTTTAAATAAACATCTATAAAATTTTATTTCATCCAAAACGGACATATCATTTAATGTTTACTGGCGCCTTGTTCGAGGATCTCTAAAATTGAACATCCAGTACTAACATGTTTACTACCACAACAAGCCGCACTGAGCATTTTTAATGAATTTCTCATTCTCTCCATCTCTATAATTTTAATTTCAATATCCTGCAAACGAGCATCTACAATATTTTTCGACTCCTGGCAAGTATGATGGGCAGGATCAATGCGAATAGACAATAATTCTGAAATAGATTCCAAAGTAAAGCCTAACTGCTTAGCATAACGAATAAAACGTAAACGTTGTAAATCTTTTTTGCTATAAAGACGATAACCACTTTCTGTACGATTAGGACGTTCCATTAGCCCTTGTTTTTCATAGAAACGAATTGTATCGGTTGTAACATCTGCTAACTTAGCTAATTTACCTATATGATACATAACCACCTCTTATATATGTATAAATATTATCCACTATGATAGCAAACTATGAAATGACAAAAAGTTAATTTTTAGATAATAAAAAACCGGGATTAATCCCGGTTTTTTATGTAATTGCAAATTTATTCTGTAGTTACTTCTACTTGAGACTCAACAGTACGATCAACAAGCTCGATGTAAGCCATCGGCGCATTGTCACCTGCACGGAAGCCACACTTCATAATACGAGTATAACCACCTGCACGGGTCGCGAAGCGCGGTCCAAGTTCATTAAATAATTTTGCCACGATCTCATCATCACGAGTACGGGCAAATGCCAGACGACGATTAGCTACGCTGTCGGTCTTGGCAAGAGTAATCAGTGGCTCAACGACACGGCGCAACTCTTTCGCCTTTGGTAAAGTTGTCTTGATAATCTCATGACGAACTAAAGAGCCAGCCATGTTACGAAACATAGCTTGGCGATGGCTACTATTGCGGTTCAATTGACGACCACTCTTACGATGGCGCATGACCTTATCCTTCTCAGTAAAACCTTAACCTGTGATCTCATTCATCAGCAATACTTGCTGGAGGCCAATTTTCTAGACGCATGCCTAGCGATAAACCTCTTGATGCCAAAACATCCTTAATTTCAGTAAGTGATTTTTTACCAAGATTAGGCGTTTTAAGCAACTCAACTTCAGTGCGCTGAACCAAATCACCGATGTAGTGGATAGCTTCTGCTTTTAAACAGTTAGCAGAGCGGACAGTCAATTCCAGATCGTCAACTGCGCGCAGCAGAATCGGATCAAACTCTGGCTTCTCATCTTTAACTTCAACCTTAGCAATATCGCGTAAATCAACGAAAGCTTCGAGTTGTTTAGCCAAGATAGTTGCTGCTCGACGAATAGCCTCTTCTGGATCGATTGTGCCGTTAGTTTCCATCTCGATAACCAGCTTATCCAAATCAGTGCGTTGTTCTACACGCGTCGCTTCAACATTGTAGGCAATACGCTCTACAGGGCTATAGCATGCATCAACTAATAAACGACCGATTGGGCGCTCATCTTCTTCCGAATGAATACGGGCAGAAGCCGGCACATATCCACGACCACGCTGTACTTTAATACGCATATTAATAGCAGCGCTTTCATCAGTTAGATGGCAGATAACATGTTGCGGCTTGACGATTTCGATATCATCATTAGGGGTGATATCGGCGGCAGTCACAGGGCCAATTCCAGATTTATTCAAGGTCAGAATAACTTCATCTTTACCGTGAACTTTTACCGCCAGCCCTTTCAGGTTAAGGAGAATCTCCAGGATATCTTCCTGCACACCTTCTTTAGTGCTGTACTCATGCAGTACACCATCAATTTCAACCTCGGTCACAGCACAGCCCGGCATAGACGAAAGCAAAATACGGCGTAGTGCGTTACCAAGAGTATGGCCAAAGCCACGTTCTAACGGTTCAAGGGTTACCTTGGCGTGCGTCGAACTAATTTGCTCGATATCAACCAGGCACGGTTTAAGAAACTCTGTCACAGAACCCTGCATTGTGTCCTCTCTTTGGTACTAAGCTTTACTTAGAATAAAGCTCGACGATCAGGTGTTCGTTAATGTCAGCAGACAGATCAGCACGTTCAGGAATACGTTTGAACACACCTTCCATCTTAACCGCATCAACCTCCAGCCAATTTGGCTTCTCACGCTGTTCAGCAAGTTCTAAAGCAGCCTTAATACGAGACTGTTTTTTTGCTTTTTCACGAACGCTGATAACGTCATTCGGGGAAACCTGATAAGAAGCAATATTAACGACTTGACCATTTACCATGATAGCTTTATGGCTAACCATCTGACGTGCTTCCGCGCGTGTTGCGCCAAAGCCCATACGATAAACAGTATTGTCTAAACGACCTTCAAGCAAATTGAGCAAATTTTCGCCCGTATTACCTTTCAACCGTGTTGCTTCTTTATAATAGTTACGGAATTGACGTTCTAGAACACCGTAAATACGCCGAACTTTTTGTTTCTCACGTAACTGAACACCATAATCAGATAGACGCGGTTTACGTGCGCCATGCTGTCCTGGTGCCTGTTCTAATTTACACTTGGTGTCAATCGCGCGAACGCCAGACTTAAGAAAAAGATCTGTACCCTCGCGACGGCTCAGCTTGAGCTTAGGACCCAAATATCTAGCCATTTTCTTTCTCCAACAATCCTAAAAACGCAACGTAATTAAACACGACGTTTCTTCGGTGGACGACAACCGTTATGAGGGATCGGAGTCACATCAGTAATGTTAGTAATGCGTAAACCAGCCGCATTTAACGCACGGATAGTTGACTCACGGCCAGGACCAGGTCCTTTAACCATAACTTCTAAGTTTTTGATTCCGTACTCTTTCACTGCCTCAGCACAACGTTCTGCTGCAACTTGAGCGGCAAACGGAGTAGACTTACGAGAACCACGAAAACCAGAACCACCTGCGGTTGCCCAACCCAATGCATTACCTTGACGATCAGTAATGGTAACAATTGTGTTGTTAAAAGAAGCATGGATATGAGCCACACCGTCTGAAACTTGTTTTCTTACACGCTTACGTGCACGAATAGGTGCTTTTGCCATTATTCAATACCCCGACTATTTCTTGATCGGCTTACGCGGGCCCTTACGGGTACGCGCATTAGTCTTAGTACGTTGACCACGCACAGGAAGACCACGGCGGTGACGTAAACCACGATAGCAACCAAGATCCATTAAGCGCTTGATGCTTAGGGTAACTTCACGACGCAAATCACCTTCAACAATGTATTTAGCAACTTCGTCACGTAACTTGTCGATTTGCTCTTCAGACAGCTCACTGATCTTAACATGCTCAGCAATACCAGTTGCTGCACAGATTGACTGTGAGCGAGTTTTGCCGATGCCGTAAATCGATGTTAATGCGATTACGGTATGTTGATCAGGAATGTTAATGCCTGCTATACGGGCCACTATGCACTCCTAAAGTTAAATACTGCATAACTGTGCTGAAAAGCCCGCTTTCAGGATACTCAAACAGTTATACATTTTTTTAGATAAAAAGTTTGGCTGGCTAATTTAGCCAGCTCAACCCAACTTTACAAGAAAAAAATGCTTTTTCTTAACCTTGACGTTGTTTATGTCTTGGTTCAACGCTGCAAATCACACGAACAATGCCTTCACGTCTAATGATTTTACAGTTACGGCATAATTTTTTGACTGAAGCACGAACTTTCATTTTTACTCTCCGTAACTTCCTAAGCAAATTAATTTAAAGACAATTATTTGCCTTTAAGATTTGCCTTTTTCAATGCAGACTCATATTGACTGGACATCATAAGAGTTTGCACTTGAGCCATAAAGTCCATAATAACGATGACGACAATTAAAAGTGAAGTACCACCAAAATAGAATGGAACTTTCATTGCGTCACGCATGAACTCCGGGATTAAGCAAATAAAAGTAATATACAATGCACCTACTAATGTTAGGCGTGTCATTACTTTGTCAATATACTTGGCCGTTTGCTCTCCCGGACGAATTCCTGGTACAAATGCACCGGACTTCTTCAGGTTATCTGCTGTCTCTCGCGGATTAAAAACTAATGCCGTATAAAAGAAACAGAAGAAGATGATTGCAGATGCATAAAGTAACACATAAAGCGGTTGTCCTGGCTGCAAATACATTGAAATAGCTGTCAGCCAACCCCAACCTGTTCCATCACCAAACCAGGAAGCTATTGTACCTGGGAACAGTATAATACTGGAAGCAAAAATTGCAGGAATAACACCTGCCATATTTACCTTTAATGGTAAATGTGTGCTTTGTGCAGCATAAATGCGACGACCTTGTTGACGTTTTGCGTAGTTAACCACTATGCGGCGCTGACCACCTTCCATAAAGACAACAAAATAAGTCACAGCAAATACTAAAACTGCAATCAACAACAACAGGAGGAAGTGCAAATCGCCTTGCCGAGCTTGCTCAATTGTATGGCCGATGGCCGGCGGGAGCCCCGCAACTATACCTACAAAGATAATGATAGAGATACCGTTTCCAATACCTCTTTCAGTAATTTGTTCGCCTAGCCACATCAGAAACATTGTTCCTGTCACTAAACTAACAACGGCCGTGAAATAAAACGGAAAACCAGGATTGATTACCAATCCTTGCATTCCAGCCATATTTGGTAAACCTGTCGCAATACCAATAGATTGGAATATCGCTAATACCAAAGTACCATAACGCGTATATTGACTAATCTTACGGCGACCGGCTTCCCCTTCCTTCTTAATCTCTGCTAGACGTGGATTAACTACAGTCAGTAATTGGACAATAATCGATGCCGAAATATACGGCATAATTCCCAATGCAAAGATAGAAGCACGACTAAGTGCACCACCAGAGAACATATTAAACATTTCAATGATGGTGCCTCTTTGCTGTTCAAGCAATTTGGCAAGCACAGTGGCATCAATACCAGGAATAGGAATAAAAGAACCAATACGGAAAACAATCAGCGCCCCAATAACAAACAAAAGCCTGCGTTTAAGTTCGCCTATGCCACCTTTAGCACTTTGAAAATCTAAACCTGGTTGCTTCGCCATCTGTAACTTATTCCTCGATTTTACCGCCAGCCGCTTCAATTGCAGTCCGTGCACCTTTTGTTACACGAAGACCACGTACAGTTACTGGACGATTAACTTCACCAGAAAGAATAACTTTCGCATATTCTATTTGAATGCCAACTATATTAGCAGCTTTCAGCGTATTCAGAACAATGACATCGCCTTCAACTTTAGCAAAGTCTGACAAACGAACTTCTGCAGTAATCATTGCTTTACGTGAAGTAAAACCAAATTTTGGTAAACGACGATATAGAGGTATCTGACCGCCTTCAAAACCACGACGTACGCCACCGCCAGAACGAGACTTCTGACCTTTATGACCACGTCCGCCAGTTTTACCTAAACCGGAACCAATACCGCGACCTACGCGTTTAGGTGCATGTTTAGCACCTTCAGCTGGAGACAGAGTATTTAAGCGCATCTGTTACTCCTCAACTTTAACCATGTAGGAAACCAAATTGATCATGCCGCGGACCGCTGGTGTATCTTCACGTTCTACAGTATGACCGATACGACGCAGACCTAAACCGGTCATGGTTGCCTTATGTTTTGGCAAACGACCAATAGTACTGCGAAATTGTGTAATTTTAATAGTCTTAGCCATGGTCCATTACCCCAGAATTTCTTCGACGGATTTACCACGCTTAGCTGCGACCATTTCTGGAGACTTCATACTGTCTAAAGCATCCAGCGTTGCACGAACAACATTAATTGGGTTCGTGGAACCATAGGTTTTAGCCAGTACGTTATGAACACCCGCGACTTCCAAAACAGCACGCATTGCACCGCCTGCGATGATACCCGTACCTTCATAAGCAGGTTGAATAAACACACGAGAACCTGTGTGAGCACCTTTTACAGGATGATACAAAGTACCATTATTGAGAGCGACGTTTTTCATATTGCGACGGGCTTTTTCCATCGCTTTCTGGATTGCTGCCGGAACTTCGCGTGCCTTACCGTAGCCAAAACCAACACGACCGTTACCATCACCAACGACAGTTAGTGCTGTAAAACTAAAAATACGGCCACCTTTAACGGTTTTTGCTACACGATTTACCGCGATCAGCTTTTCCTGCAGTTCGCCAGCTTGTTTCTCGATGTGAGCCATCTTACACCTCTACCTTAGAACTGAAGGCCAGCTTCACGGGCAGCATCTGCCAGTGCCTGGACTCGACCATGATATTGGAAACCAGAACGGTCAAAAGCAACTTCTTTGATGCCTTTTTCCAACGCGCGCTCAGCAATTAATTTACCAACTGCTGCTGCGGCTTCTTTGTTTCCTGTGTACTTTACTTGCTCATTGATAGTTTTTTCTGTAGTAGAAGCAACCACCAAAGTTTCAGAACCGTTTGGTGCAATAACCTGCGCATAAATATGTCGAGGGGTACGGTGTACCACCAAGCGCGTTGCACCCAGTTCATGTAGTTTGCGGCGTGCGCGGGTCGCACGACGGATACGAGCTACTTTCTTATCCATAGTGTTACCTTACTTCTTCTTAGCCTCTTTAGTACGCACGATTTCATCGGCGTAACGAACACCTTTACCTTTATAAGGTTCAGGACGACGGTAAGCACGCAATTCTGCTGCAACTTGGCCAATTGCCTGTTTATCTGCTCCTTCCAACACAATTTCAGTCTGTGAAGGACATTTTGCAGTAATACCTGCTGGCAGTTCATGCTCTACCGGATGAGAGAAACCTAAGGACAAACTTACAGTATTGCCTTTAATAGCTGCACGATAACCGACACCAACCAGCTGAAGTTTCTTAGTGAAGCCTTCGGTAACACCAATAACCATTGCATTCAATAAAGAACGCGTCGTACCCGCTTGCGCCCATGCATCAGCAAAACCTTCACGAGCTGCAAACGTTAATTGATTATCGGCATGTTTGACTTCAACAGCTTTATGGATTGTACGAGTAAGCTCGCCATTTTTACCTTTAATCGCTATATCCTGACCGTCAAGTTTAACTTCTACGCCGGCAGGAATGACGACAGGTGCTTTTGCCACACGAGACATTCTTTCCTCCCGAATTAAGCTACGTAGCAGAGAATTTCGCCACCTAAACCTGCTTGGCGAGCTGCACGATCAGTCATGACACCTTTAGAAGTAGAAATAATCGCAATGCCTAAACCAGCCATAACCTGTGGTAGCTCATCTTTTTTCTTATAGATGCGCAAACTTGGGCGGCTTACACGCTGAATGCTTTCTACAACAGCCTTACCTTGGAAATATTTCAATGTAATTTCCAATGTTGGCTTGATGTCGCCTTCAATTTTATAATCTTCGATATAACCTTCTTCCTTAAGCACTGTAGCAATCGCTACTTTTAGCTTAGCGGAAGGCATGTTGACCGCAGCTTTATTAGCGGCCTGACCGTTACGGATACGGGTTAGCATATCCGCGATGGGATCTTGCATGCTCATCTGTCTTTACTCCCGTGATTCAATTGGTGATAATTACCAGCTAGCCTTTTTAAGACCCGGGATTTCACCGCGCATAGCGGATTCACGGACTTTAATACGGCTTAGACCAAATTTCCGCAGAAAACCATGCGGACGCCCAGTTTGACGACAGCGGTTACGCCGACGAGAAGGGCTGGAATCACGTGGTAGCGTTTGCAGCTTAAGAACAGCATTCCAACGATCTTCATCAGATGTATTCACATCAGAAATAATAGCTTTCAATTCTGTGCGCTTTGCAAAGAATTTTTCAGCTAATTTTGCACGTTTTACATCACGTGCTTTCATTGATTGTTTAGCCATGAATACCCTGCCTTACTTACGGAACGGAAAGTTAAACGCCATCAACAGTGCAAGACCTTCATCATCTGATTTCGCACTAGTGGTGATAGTAATATCTAAACCACGTACACGATCCACTTTATCATAATCGATTTCAGGAAAGATGATTTGTTCACGTACACCCATGCTGTAGTTACCGCGACCATCAAATGATTTAGTGGATAAACCACGGAAATCACGGATACGTGGTACAGCAATAAAAATCAGACGCTCAAAGAATTCCCACATACGTTCGCCACGCAGGGTCACTTTACAGCCGATTGGATAGCCCTGACGGATTTTGAAGCCTGCAACAGATTTGCGCGCTTTGGTGATAAATGGTTTTTGCCCTGTTATTGCCGCTAAATCAGCAGCTGCATTATCAAGCAGCTTTTTATCGGCAACAGCTTCACCAACACCCATGTTCAGGGTGATCTTCTCGACCCGAGGGACTTGCATGACAGAATTGTAGCCAAACTGAGTCATCAGCTTTTGGACTACCTCGTCTTTGTAGTAATCATGCAGTTTCGCCATCGTATACTCCAAAAATTACTTAATAGTTTCACTGTTAGATTTGAAGAAACGCACTTTTTTGCCATCTTCAATTCTAAAACCTACTCGGTCAGCCTTGCCAGTTGTCACATTAAAGATTGCAACGTTAGAAACATCAATTGCTGCTTCTTTTTCGACGATGCCACCTGGTTGACTCAGAGCCGGAACAGGCTTCTGATGTTTCTTAACCAGATTAATCCCTTCAACAATGACTTTACCAGAAGAAAGAACCTGTTTTACTTTACCGCGTTTGCCTTTATCTTTACCAGCTAACACGATAACTTCGTCATCACGACGGATTTTCGCTGCCATTGTGCCCGCTCCTTAGAGTACTTCTGGTGCCAGAGAGATAATTTTCATAAACTTCTCAGTACGAAGTTCACGAGTTACCGGCCCAAAAATACGCGTACCGATAACTTGCTCACTTGTATTGTTTAACAACACACAAGCATTGCCATCGAAGCGAATGACAGAACCGTCAGGGCGACGAACACCCTTCTTGGTGCGCACCACTACCGCTTTCAGGACATCACCTTTTTTCACTTTACCGCGTGGAATTGCTTCTTTAACAGTAATTTTGATGATATCACCTACATCTGCGTAGCGACGGTGCGAGCCACCTAGAACCTTGATACACATTACGCGACGTGCGCCGGAGTTGTCGGCTACGTTCAGCATAGTCTGTTCTTGGATCATTTTAGTGCTCCGCTAAATGTCAACTACAACTAAGCCGCTTCTTATATAAATTGAAGAGGCAGTACAATTACCCATACATGAGGGGGCAGCATTATAACACCACAACATCAATATGGACAGAAAAAATAAACGGCCGCTTTATTAAGAGCCGCTTATTCTATTATGAAATGGCTATCCTATTACAGAACAGCTTTTTCTACAACGCGAACAAGTGTCCATGACTTTGTTTTGGACAGTGGGCTGGTTTCATGGATTTCCACTAGATCACCGATACCACATTCATTGTTCTCGTCATGTACATGCAATTTGGTCGTACGACGGATAAACTTACCATATAAAGGATGTTTTACCATACGCTCAATAGCAACGACAATAGATTTCTCCATCTTATCGCTAGTTACACGACCTTGCAAAGTACGGATTTTATCGCTCATTACGCACCCGCCTTTTCAGTCAATAAAGTCTTAACGCGTGCAATATCACGACGTACTTGTTTCAACAGGTGAGACTGTTGCAGCTGTCCACTTGCTGCCTGCATACTCAAGTTAAATTGCTCACGTAGCAGGTTAAGCAGTTCAGTATTCAACTCTTCAACGCTTTTTTCGCGCAGCTCTTTTGCTTTCATTACATCACCGTCTTAGTTACAAAGGTGGTTTTGATAGGCAGTTTTGCTGCTGCCAACTTGAATGCTTCACGAGCTAGCTCTTCTGGAACACCGTCCATTTCATAAAGAACTTTACCAGGCTGGATCAAGGCAACCCAATACTCTACGTTACCTTTACCTTTACCCATACGCACTTCAAGTGGCTTTTCAGTAATAGGTTTATCTGGAAACACACGAATCCAGATTTTACCCTGACGCTTAACTGCACGGGTCATGGCACGACGTGCCGCTTCAATCTGACGTGCAGTCAGACGTCCACGACCCACTGCCTTCAGACCGAAAGTGCCGAAGCTAACATCCGTACCTGCAGCCAGACCACGATTGCGGCCTTTATGCATTTTACGGAATTTCGTACGCTTTGGTTGTAACATCAGCGACTCTCCTTGCGGCCTTTACGCTGCTGCTTTTTAGGTTGAACTGTAGGTTTCTCTACCTGTTCAACAGCAGCCATACCACCCAGAATCTCACCTTTGAAGATCCATACTTTAACGCCGAGTACCCCATAAGTGGTGTGCGCTTCTGCAGTGTTATAATCGATATCAGCACGCAAGGTGTGCAATGGCACACGGCCTTCACGATACCACTCAGTACGTGCAATTTCAGCGCCGCCTAAACGACCACTGACTTCCACTTTTATGCCTTTTGCACCTAGACGCATAGCATTCTGTACCGCTCGTTTCATAGCTCGACGGAACATAACACGACGTTCCAGCTGTGAAGCGATACTATCAGCAACTAATTTAGCATCCAGTTCAGGCTTACGTACTTCAGCAATATTGATTTGCGCAGGGACACCAGCAATATCTGCTACTGTTTTACGCAGTTTCTCGACATCTTCACCTTTTTTACCGATAACGATACCAGGACGAGCAGTGTGAATAGTTACACGGATGCTCTTCGCAGGACGTTCGATAACGATACGTGAAATAGATGCCTTTGCCAGTTCTTTATTCAGATACTGGCGTACTTTAAAATCGCTGTCTAGGTTGTCAGCGAATTCTTTTGTATTCGCATACCAAGTAGAGTTCCAAGGTTTGACAATACCCAGGCGAATACCATTAGGATGTACTTTCTGACCCATTGCTAGTCTCCAGAGTCTCAGCGATCGGACACAACCACAGTAATGTGGCTGGTGCGCTTCAAAATACGATCTGCACGGCCTTTCGCGCGAGGCATGATGCGTTTCATAGTTGGACCTTCGTTAACGAAAATTTTCGTCACTTTTAAGTCATCAATATCAGCACCATCGTTGTGCTCGGCGTTAGCGATAGCAGACTCAAGTACTTTCTTCACTAAACCAGCAGCTTTCTTGTTGGTATAGTTCAGAATTTCTAGAGCTTGCGACACTTTCTTACCGCGAATCAGATCAGCCACTAAACGAACCTTCTGAGCAGAAGAACGAGCGTGGCGATGCATAGCGATAGTTTCCATCTCTTCCTCCTACCTTAACGTTTCTTGGCCTTTTTATCGGCCGCATGGCCGCGATAAGTACGAGTCGGCGCGAATTCACCCAATTTATGACCAACCATTTCGTCGGTAACAAAAACTGGAACATGCTGACGACCATTATGGATAGCGATGGTCAAACCGATCATGTTAGGAAAGATCGTTGAACGACGGGACCAAGTCTTGAGAGGTTTTTTGTCTCCGCTTTCCACCGCTTTCTCTACCTTCTTCAGCAAGTGCAGGTCAATAAAAGGACCTTTCTTGAGAGAACGTGGCATGGTTTATCCTCTAATTATTTTTTAGAACGGTGACGTACGATATATTTATCAGTACGCTTATTGCTACGGGTCTTTTTACCTTTGGTTTGAACGCCCCAAGGTGTTATTGGGTGTTTACCAAAGTTACGACCTTCACCACCACCATGTGGATGGTCTACTGGGTTCATCGCTGTACCACGAACGGTAGGGCGAATTCCACGCCAGCGGCTAGCACCAGCTTTACCCAGAACACGCAGCATATGCTCCGCATTACCAACTTCACCTAATGTCGCACGGCACTCAGAAAGTACTTTACGCATTTCGCCAGAACGTAAACGGATAGTTACATAACTACCATCACGTGCAACGATTTGCACATAAGCACCGGCTGAACGCGCCAGCTGACCACCTTTACCCGGTTTAAGCTCAACATTATGAACCGTTGAACCGACAGGAATATTACGCATAGGTAAAGCATTACCTGCTTTAATTGCTGCATCTGCACCAGACTGAATTTGGTCTCCGGCTTTTAAGCCTTTTGGTGCCAGAATATAGCGACGCTCTCCATCTTTATAGAGAACTAATGCAATATTCGCCGAACGATTTGGATCATATTCCAGACGCTCAACAGTAGCAGCAATACCATCTTTATTGCGTTTAAAGTCAATTAGACGATAATGCTGTTTGTGACCACCACCAATATGACGCGTAGTAATACGGCCATTATTGTTACGTCCACCGGTTTTGTTGCTTTTTTCTAGCAACGGAGCATAAGGTTTACCCTTATGCAGCTCAGGGTTAACCACTTTAACTACGTGGCGACGGCCCGGAGACGTAGGTTTACATTTAACAACTGCCATTGTTCTTTACTCCTCCGACTTACTCTGCACCACCGATGAAGTCCAGATTCTGGCCTTCTTTCAGAGTGACGTAAGCTTTTTTCCAGTCGCTACGACGACCAATTCGCTGACCGTGGCGTTTGGTTTTGCCTTTAACTAGTAAAGTATTTACACCTTTGACTTCAACTTCGAACAGTTTCTGTACGGCAGCCTTAATCTCTGCTTTAGTCGCATCTTTCGCTACTTTAAGCACGATGGTGTTACTTTTTTCCATCGCTGTAGAAGCTTTCTCAGAGACATGCGGCGCACGTAGTACTTTTAGCAGACGTTCTTCACGGATCATGCTAGCATCTCCTCAATTTGCTTCACAGCATCAGCAGTCATAACTACTTTGTCGAAGGCAATTAGGCTAACAGGATCGATACCGATTGCATCGCGAACATCAACTTTATATAAGTTACGGGCTGCTAAAAACAAGTTTTCATCAACCTCATTCGTGACGATCAATACGTCATCCAGCGCCATTTCCTTTAATTTTTGTACCAGAAGCTTAGTTTTCGGCGCTTCCAGTGCAAATTTCTCGACAACAATTAGACGATCCTGACGTACCAATTCAGACAAGATGCTTTTCAAAGCACCGCGGTACATCTTTTTATTTACTTTTTGACTGTGGTCCTGTGGTCTCGCTGCGAAAGTAACACCACCAGAGCGCCAAATTGGGCTCTTAACTGAACCAGCACGTGCACGACCAGTACCTTTTTGACGCCATGGCTTTTTACCAGAACCTGAAACCTCAGCACGAGTTTTCTGAGCACGAGTATCTTGACGAGCACCAGCTGCATACGCAACAACTACTTGATGCACAAGCGCTTCATTGAAATCACGCCCGAAGGTAGTTTCGGAAACAGTCAGCGCGCTTTGCGCGTCTTTCATTACCAATTCCATTCCTATCTCCTCGACGTTACGCCTTAACAGCTGGTTTTACAATCAGGTTGCTACCAGTTGCACCTGGAACAGCACCCTTGACCAACAGCAGATTACGTTCAGCGTCAACGCGTACTACATCCAGACTTTGAACAGTTACACGTTCATTACCCAATTGGCCTGCCATTTTCTTGCCTTTAAATACCTTACCCGGAGTTTGGTTTTGACCAATAGAACCCGGAACACGGTGTGACAAGGAGTTACCATGAGTAGCGTCCTGAGTGCGAAAATTCCAGCGTTTAACCGTACCAGCAAAACCCTTACCTTTGGAGGTACCAGTAACGTCGACTTTCTTGACGTCAGCAAAAATTTCAACACTAATGCTTTGACCTACAGTAAACTCTTCGTTTTCACTCAAACGAAATTCACGTAGGATACGGCCAGCTTCAACACCAGCTTTAGCAAAATGCCCAGCATCAGGTTTCTTTACACGGTTTGCTTTTTTGCTACCGGTAGTAACCTGAATTGCATTATAACCATCTGTTTCCAGGCTCTTAACCTGAGTCACTCGGTTATTTTCAATTTCGATAACAGTTACAGGAATAGAAACACCATCTTCAGTGAAGATACGTGTCATTCCTACTTTCTTCCCGACTAAACCAATCATTGTTTCAACCTCTCAATCGCGCAACGACCTGATTAACCCAGGCTGATCTGCACATCTACACCTGCAGCCAGATCCAGACGCATCAGAGCATCAACGGTTTTCTCAGTTGGCTCAACGATGTCAACCAGACGCTTATGAGTACGAATTTCGTACTGATCACGTGCATCTTTATTAACATGCGGCGAAATCAGAACGGTAAAACGTTCTTTACGTGTAGGTAACGGGATCGGACCACGTACTTGAGCGCCAGTGCGCTTAGCAGTTTCAACGATTTCCGCAGTTGATTGATCAATTAAACGATGATCAAAGGCTTTCAGGCGGATACGGATTCTTTGGTTCTGCATGAGACCAGAGCTCCAACTATTTATAAACGTAAAAAATTACTCCTCGCACCCATTTCGATTGATAGGGGAGTGTAATCATTCTCATAATAACCTCCAAATCGGAGGTATTGTTTTTTAACGCAGTTTTACTGCTTACTAGCCTTTACGGCCAGGCTCTTGAAATTAAAGAGCCCGTGCATTATACGTAATTTCAGGATAAGAGCAAGCCGTAGATAAAAAAATTGCATAAAATTTATTTATAAAAATCTTATGCAATAATATTTGTTAAAATCTTAATCAATAAATACCAATTAAATCATGTCTCTTCACCCAGCTGAGATTGTAGGTAATTTTTTAGGTCTATGTTTGCTATCAAATCCAATTGCGTTTCTATCCAATCAATATGTTTTTCTTCATCCGTTAGTATTTCAATCATTAAATCGCGACTAACATAATCACTAACTGAATCCGCATAAGCAATTGCTGAACGCAAATCTTTCGCCCCATCCAATTCAAGCAGTAAATCTGATTTAAGCATTTCTTCAACATTCTCACCAATATTTAATTTACCTAAATCCTGCAAATTTGGTATACCTTCAAGAAAGAGGATCCTTTCTATATATTTATCAGCATGTTTCATCTCATCAATAGATTCTTCATATTCAATATCATTAAGACGTAATAAACCCCAATTTTTAAACATACGGGAATGTAAAAAATATTGATTGATTGCAACAAGCTCATTACCCAATAATGTATTTAAATGGGTGATCATTTTTTTATCGCCTTTCATTTTTTATCCTCCACTTCCAGTATCTAAAGTGTAGATAGAAATTATTAGACGAACAGAATAGAAAAATATTTTTATTGAAAAGCGAAGAGTAATTTATTAATTAAAACTAGAAAGGTTCTTTGATAGCATTTAAATTTATTCTATTAATTCATTGTACTGCGTCAATATCAGTAACAACAGATAAATTTATTTGCTCATTTTGAATTAGCTGAGTTGCTTGAGGCAAGCATTTTCCACAATGGCTACCAATATATACACACTTCTTTAATCCACTAATGGATGTTATGTGATTATCGCGAACTAAAGTTTTTATTGTTTTATCACTAATTCGATTACATAGACAGACGTACATTTTTAATACCGACCAGTTAAAATCTCATCAGCAATACTAAATGATAATGATTTTCATTTCAATGTTAGTTTGAGTTATATACTCAAAAAATTAGATTATCGGTAATAATTTTACAGCGATCATAAAAAAAGAGGCTTTCGCCTCTTTTTTCAAATTCAATATCAAATCAAGCAATAATTTTAGCAACGACACCGGCACCGACTGTACGGCCACCTTCACGGATCGCAAAACGCAATCCTTCATCCATCGCGATTGGCGCTATCAACGTCACTTTCATGTTGATATTATCACCTGGCATTACCATCTCTACGCCTTCTGGCAACTCGATTGTGCCCGTTACATCCGTCGTTCTAAAATAAAACTGTGGACGGTAACCTTTAAAGAATGGCGTGTGGCGACCGCCCTCATCTTTGCTCAAAATATATACTTCTGATTCAAATTGAGTATGCGGATTGATTGAACCTGGTTTTGCTAATACTTGACCACGCTCTACATCTTCACGCTTGGTACCACGTAATAATACACCTACGTTCTCACCTGCACGACCTTCGTCCAGCAGTTTGCGGAACATTTCTACGCCCGTACACGTCGTTTTGGTCGTCTCTTTAATTCCGACGATTTCAACTTCTTCACCAACCTTAACTACACCACGCTCTACACGGCCTGTTACTACGGTTCCACGGCCTGAGATCGAAAATACGTCTTCGATTGGCAACAAGAACGGTTTATCTATCGCACGCTCTGGCTCTGGGATGTAGTCATCTAATGCTTTCGCTAACTCTAGAATTTTCTCTTCCCACTCAGCAACGCCTTCCAGCGCCTTCAACGCTGAACCTTTGATTACCGGCGTGTCGTCTCCTGGGAAATCATACTGAGAAAGAAGCTCACGCACTTCCATTTCAACCAATTCCAGCAACTCTTCATCATCAACCATATCACATTTGTTCAGGAAAACGATGATGTAAGGAACACCTACCTGGCGACCTAATAGGATATGCTCACGTGTTTGTGGCATTGGACCATCTGTTGCCGCAACCACTAAAATCGCGCCGTCCATTTGTGCCGCACCGGTGATCATGTTTTTTACATAATCTGCGTGGCCTGGGCAATCAACATGGGCATAATGGCGGGTTGGCGTATCATATTCTACGTGAGAGGTAGAAATTGTGATACCGCGCGCTTTTTCTTCCGGTGCATTATCAATTTGATCAAATGCACGTGCACTACCGCCATAAGTTTTCGCTAATACGGTGGTGATTGCTGCAGTTAAAGTTGTTTTACCATGGTCAACGTGGCCGATTGTACCAACGTTAACGTGCGGTTTTTTACGTTCAAATTTTTCTTTAGACATTAGATTGTCCCTCTAAGACACGGAATCGGTGGTTACACCACATTAACCAAGCAGTAAAAGTCATATACTCGTTGCTTGTTTTTTCGCAGGAAAAAAATCAGGGAACAATTAAGAACACATTCTAGGAGTGGTGCTGATAGGCAGATTCGAACTGCCGACCTCACCCTTACCAAGGGTGTGCTCTACCAACTGAGCTATATCAGCACATCTTGGAGCGGGCAGCGGGAATCGAACCCGCATCATCAGCTTGGAAGGCTGAGGTAATAGCCATTATACGATGCCCGCGATGAACTCGGCTACCTGACTTTAATCAGCTGCAAATTTTATCTTAAGTATTTTGCATCGAGGTAGCATTTTAAGCTGAACACTTAAGATGAAACTTATGGTGGTGGGAGAAGGATTCGAACCTTCGAAGTCTGTGACGGCAGATTTACAGTCTGCTCCCTTTGGCCGCTCGGGAATCCCACCTTTTACTTATATTCAAATTTTTAATGGTGCCGGCACCAAGAGTCGAACTCGGGACCTACTGATTACAAGTCAGTTGCTCTACCAACTGAGCTATGCCGGCATCAGGTGCTGCGCATTCTAGGTAGAGAACGAGCATGTTGCAACAAAAAAATTAAAATATTTGTTCTTTTGCTTATAAAACACTCACTTTAACCTTTTTTGCTGCTTTTTTCTATAGTAAATGTTTAAATACTCAACAGTATAAATTTTTTATTTACTATTTACTCTAGTGAAAAATGACATCAAATTTTTCTCACTAATAAAAACGTATCGTAAAACATACAATATTATTTCATTGCTAAAAATAAAAAACGGATGAATTGTGATCAATTATTTAATTAATACAAAAAAAACAGAAAAAACTCTACGCCTAAAGATATTCAATCGTTATTATGCAATCTATTTTTTTATTGGTTATGAATGATTATGACAACCTGTACACAGGTAAATGTTGACTTATGAAACAACAACAAAACTTTTCAATAACACCTTATTTAGAATTTGATCGTGAACATTGGGCAACATTACGTGATTCTGTTCCACTAGAGCTACTAACGGATAAAGAGTTGCTGGAACTGAAGGGTATCAATGATGAAATTTCAATGGATGAAGTAAATAAAATTTATCTTCCTATTTCACGGCTACTTAATTTCTATATCAGTTCAAATTTACGTAGACAAACAGTTTTACAACAATTCTTAGGTACTAATGGTACTAATGGTACTAATGGTACTAATGGTACTAATGGTACTAATGGTACTAAAGTACCTTATGTTATCGGTATTGCAGGCAGTGTTGCAGTTGGTAAAAGTACCACAGCTCGCCTATTACAAACTTTATTAAGTCGGTGGCCCGAGCATCGTAAAGTTGATCTTATTACAACAGATGGTTTCTTATACCCAAATCAGATTTTAAACGAACGTGGAATAATGAAGAAAAAAGGATTTCCGCAATCCTATGATATGCACCGTTTAGTAAAATTTGTTTCTGATATAAAATCTGGAGTCAAACAGGTTACCGCTCCGGTATACTCCCATTTTACTTATGATATCGTTCCCGATAAAAAGCAAGTGATTGAGCAGCCTGATATTCTTATTTTGGAAGGTTTAAACGTTTTGCAAAGCGGAATGGATTATCCGCATGCTCCCCATCATGTTTTTGTATCTGACTTTGTCGATTTTTCAATTTATGTTGATGCCCCGGAAAATTTATTGAAAAAATGGTATATCAGTCGATTTTTGAAATTTTGCCAAGGCGCTTTTTCCGACCCTCACGCCTATTTCTACCATTATTCTAAATTAGAGCAAGAAGAAGCGATCAATACAGCTAAAACAATATGGGAAGAAATTAATAAAATAAATTTGGAAGAGAATATAATACCAACCAAAGAAAGAGCCAGTTTGATCATGACTAAAGGCTCTAATCATTCAATTACAAATGTTAGATTAAGAAAATAATTTCAGACATTGAGTCGATGATTAGCTTCGACTCAATTGTTCTAATTATCTGGCCGTAATGAAATTTCACCACCTATATAAGAAACAATTTCACCATTTTGTTCTAACAAAATTGCGCCGTGTTCATTAATACCTTTCACGATACCGATTTCAAGGTGATCACCAATATGTAATCTTACTTTTTTATGTAAAAAATTATCCAACTCCAGCCAACGCTTAATAAAAGGAACAAGACCATATTTCTCAAATTGCACTAATTCATGACGTAATGCCATAATGATCTGACCTGCGATCACATTTCTTTCTATTTGAATACCAGCCTGCTCAAGATTAATCCATCCTTGATTAATATTTGTTTCATAATTACGACTCATTGCAATATTAAGCCCAATACCAATCACAATATGTGCCGCATCGCCAGTTTTACCTACCATTTCAATTAAAATACCTGCAAACTTTTTTTCATTAAGATAAAGATCATTAGGCCATTTAACTTTTATATTACTACCGCTCAATTTATTAAGGGTCTCAGCTATCACAATCCCCGCAACCAAGCTTAGACCCATGGCAGCAGCCGGCCCTTGGTCTAAATGCCAGTACAATGATAAATAAAGATTACAGCCGAAAGGAGAAGCCCAATATCGACCACGCCTCCCTCTACCGGCTGTTTGATATTCTGCAACACAAGCATCACCAGAACTTAATTGATCAATGCGCTCAAGTAGATATTGATTGGTAGAATTAATAACCGGTTTTACTATTATATTTCCGCGTCTCACTAAACCATAAATTCGCTCGTAGTCTAATAAATCCATTTTTCTAGTAAGTTGGTAACCCTTACTAGTAATAGTATTAACCTCAATACCCCATTTACGTAGTGTGTGAATATGTTTATTAATACCAGCTCGCGTCATGCCAAGTAATTCACCCAACTGCTCGCCTGAATGTATACTACCATCAGAAAGTATTTTGATGAGTTTTAAAGGAATAGTTACATCTTTCATGAAATAGCATCCATAGCATTTAATTCACCATATTTACCAATAAAACGCACTTCTGGTTCTAGTGTAATAGCAAATTTCTCTATAACCTTTTTTCGGATATAACGGGCTAAATCTACAATATCTTCTCCAGTCGCATTATTTTTATTAATTAAAATCAATGCTTGCTCCTTATGTACTGCCGCGCCACCACATTGATAACCCTTTAGATCACATTGATCAATGAGCCATCCAGCAGCAAGCTTTACTGTACCATCAATTTGAAGATATTCTGGACATCGAGGATAATGGGCCTTTATTTCATTTGCCGCCATACTAGAAATAACGGGATTTTTAAAAAAACTACCCGCATTTCCTACCAAAAATGGATCAGGTAACTTACTTTGCCGGATTTTACAAACAGCGTCAAAGATAGTTTCCGCTGTCACTGTTTGTGCTGCTAAGGAAGTCAAACCAGCATATGTTAATCTGGGTTGCCATAGTTTGTTAAGCTTCAGACCAACTGCAACAATAGCAAAATTTTCACGATATTTATGCTTAAAAATACTATCCCGATAACCAAATTGACATTCAGCGACATCTAAACGATATTGTTGACCATTATTTAGATTAACAATATCGACATAGTGACATGCATCTTTAAATTCCATACCATAAGCACCGATATTTTGTATAGGCGCTGCCCCTACAGATCCCGGAATTAACGCCATATTTTCTAATCCATAGATGCCATTTTTTATAAGTGTTTCAACCAATTGATGCCAATTATTTCCTGCGCCAACATGAATAAACCATTCCTTAGCTGATTCAGTTATCTCTAACGCCATAATTCGATTTAAAATAACCAGGCCATCAAAGTCACTAATGAAGAGAACATTACTCCCGCCGCCCAATAATAAAATAGGCCACCCTTTTAGTCGTGCATTTTTCCATAACATAAGCAACTCTTCTACTGAAGTAGCCGAGTATATTGCTTTTGCCTTAGCATCAAGACTAAAAGTATTATATTTTTTTAATTCATTATGATTATCAGAATGCATATATCAAAACTCAATTAATATATAGTAATTATATAGTCTATTAATGTAGATATATAGAGAATAGATAAGAGTTACAAAATCAAACAATAAAACGTCAAAAAGCCACCCTTGGGTGGCTTTCTTAACATAATCAAAGTCTGGCAGCTCCCTACTCTCACATGGGGAGACCCCACACTACCATCGGCGCTACGGCATTTCACTTCTGAGTTCGGCATGGGGTCAGGTGGGACCACCGCGCTATTACCGCCAAACAAATTCTTTTCTATTTATCCCGTCTTATTTCGCTGCCTTACAGTCTGCTCACCTACCTCAGTAGCGAACACACCTCGGCCTTCAGTAAAATTCGACCAGATTCAATCTCAAAACAAGCTAAAATTCTCTCTCTCAAAACACCTTCGGTGTTGTCAGGTTAAGCCTCTCGGGTCATTAGTACTGGTTAGCTCAACGTATCGCTACGCTTACACACCCAGCCTATCTACGTCCTCGTCTCGAACACCCCTTATAGGACATTACTGTCAGGGAAGACTCATCTTGAGGCAAGTTTCCCGCTTAGATGCTTTCAGCGGTTATCTCTTCCGCACTTAGCTACCAGGCGATGCCATTGGCATGACAACCTGTACACCAGTGGTGCGTCCACTCCGGTCCTCTCGTACTAGGAGCAGCCCCCCTCAATCTTCCTTCGCCCACGACAGATAGGGACCGAACTGTCTCACGACGTTCTAAACCCAGCTCGCGTACCACTTTAAATGGCGAACAGCCATACCCTTGGGACCTACTTCAGCCCCAGGATGTGATGAGCCGACATCGAGGTGCCAAACACCGCCGTCGATATGAACTCTTGGGCGGTATCAGCCTGTTATCCCCGGAGTACCTTTTATCCGTTGAGCGATGGCCCTTCCATTCAGAACCACCGGATCACTAAGACCTACTTTCGTACCTGCTCGCGCCGTCACGCTCGCAGTCAAGCTGGCTTATGCCTTTGCACTAACCTCACGATGTCCGACCGTGATTAGCCAACCTTCGTGCTCCTCCGTTACGCTTTGGGAGGAGACCGCCCCAGTCAAACTACCCACCAGACACTGTCCTCAGCCCGGATTACGGGCCTAAGTTAGAACATCAAACATTAAAGGGTGGTATTTCAACGTTGGCTCCATGCAGACTGGCGTCCACACTTCAAAGCCTCCCACCTATCCTACACATCAAGGCTCAATGTTCAGTGTCAAGCTATAGTAAAGGTTCACGGGGTCTTTCCGTCTTGCCGCGGGTACACTGCATCTTCACAGCGAGTTCAATTTCACTGAGTCTCGGGTGGAGACAGCCTGGCCATCATTACGCCATTCGTGCAGGTCGGAACTTACCCGACAAGGAATTTCGCTACCTTAGGACCGTTATAGTTACGGCCGCCGTTTACTGGGGCTTCGATCAAGAGCTTCGCCTTACGGCTTACCCCATCAATTAACCTTCCAGCACCGGGCAGGCGTCACACCGTATACGTCCACTTTCGTGTTTGCACAGTGCTGTGTTTTTAATAAACAGTTGCAGCCAGCTGGTATCTTCGACTGGCTTCAGCTCCGGATGCAAGACCCTTCACCTAATGCCAGCGTGCCTTCTCCCGAAGTTACGGCACCATTTTGCCTAGTTCCTTCACCCGAGTTCTCTCAAGCGCCTGAGTATTCTCTACCTAACCACCTGTGTCGGTTTGGGGTACGATTAATGATTACCTATCGCTTAGAGGCTTTTCCTGGAAGCTGCGCATCAACTACTTCACCACCTTGGTGGCTCGTCATCACGTCTCAGTGTTGTAGCAGTGCGGATTTGCCTGCACTACCCACCTACTCGCTTAAACCGGGACAACCGTCGCCCGGATAGCCTAGCCTTCTCCGTCCCCCCTTCGCAGTAACCCTTAGTACGGGAATATTAACCCGTTTCCCATCGACTACGCTTTTCAGCCTCGCCTTAGGGGTCGACTTACCCTGCCCCGATTAACGTTGGACAGGAAACCTTGGTCTTTCGGCGAGCGGGTTTTTCACCCGCTTTATCGTTACTTATGTCAGCATTCGCACTTCTGATACCTCCAGCAGACCTCTCAGTCCACCTTCTACGGCTTACAGAACGCTCACCTACCCAACAACATCTAAATGTCGCTGCCGCAGCTTCGGTGCATGGTTTAGCCCTGTTACATCTTCCGCGCAGGCCGACTCGACCAGTGAGCTATTACACTTTCTTTAAATGATGGCTGCTTCTAAGCCAACATCCTGGCTGTCTAAGCCTTCCCACTTAACCATGACTTGGGGACCTTAGCTGGCGGTCTGGGTTGTTTCCCTCTTCACGACGGACGTTAGCACCCGCCGTGTGTCTCCCGTGATAACATTCTTCGGTATTCGTAGTTTGCATCGGGTTGGTAAGTCGGGATGACCCCCTAGCCGAAACAGTGCTCTACCCCCGAAGATGAATTCACGAGGCGCTACCTAAATAGCTTTCGGGGAGAACCAGCTATCTCCCGGTTTGATTGGCCTTTCACCCCCAGCCACAAGTCATCCGCTAATTTTTCAACATTAGTCGGTTCGGTCCTCCAGTTAGTGTTACCCAACCTTCAACCCGCCCATGGCTAGATCACCGGGTTTCGGGTCTATACCCTGCAACTTAACGCCTAGTTAAGACTCGGTTTCCCTACGGCTCCCCTATGCGGTTAACCTTGCTACAGAATATAAGTCGCTGACCCATTATACAAAAGGTACGCAGTCACACCCTTTCGGGTGCCCCCACTGCTTGTACGTACACGATTTCAGGTTCTATTTCACTCCCCTTGCCGGGGTTCTTTTCGCCTTTCCCTCACGGTACTGGTTCACTATCGGTCAGTCAGGAGTATTTAGCCTTGGAGGATGGTCCCCCCATATTCAGACAGGATAACACGTGTCCCGCCCTACTCTTCGAGTTCACAACACTTACCGTTTCAGATACGGGGCTATCACCCTTTATTGCCGGCCTTTCCAGACCCTTCTCCTGCGGTAAATATTGATGTTGACTCTGGGCTGCTCCCCGTTCGCTCGCCGCTACTGGGGGAATCTCGGTTGATTTCTTTTCCTCGGGGTACTGAGATGTTTCAGTTCCCCCGGTTCGCCTCGTTTGACTATGAATTCATCAAACGATAGTGCATTAATGCACTGGGTTTCCCCATTCGGACATCGCCGGCTAGTACGCTTCATATCAGCTTACCGACGCTTTTCGCAGATTAGCACGTCCTTCATCGCCTCTGACTGCCTAGGCATCCACCGTGTACGCTTCATTCGCTTAACCTCACAACCCGAAGGTGTCTTCTACTGTCTTTTTGTTGGGTTATGGCTGCGCGTCCACCAATTCTTTGTTGGGCAGTGCGCGCAATGCTCACGTACTTTAGTACGCTGCGCTTGCTGTGCGCTGGCCGCCTCGAATTGCTGACTGCTCGCTCATAACGCTTCATCATGACAACTAAAACCCAACTGATTGGAGTTTTGAGAGTCCTCCACACTATTTTTTCAATAATGTGTGTTTCAATTTTCAGCTTGTTCCAGATTGTTAAAGAGCATTATTATTCGCAGCATACTGTTGCCAGCCTGCTCTGAATAACTTTTTTTCTATTTTTATCTTGCAATATGGTGGAGCTAAGCGGGATCGAACCGCTGACCTCCTGCGTGCAAAGCAGGCGCTCTCCCAGCTGAGCTATAGCCCCATTAAGATTGTCGTATCATTACACCTTACTGCTAACCTTGCCTTTCAGCCACTTCCATCGGCAATGTTGGTAGGCCTGAGTGGACTTGAACCACCGACCTCACCCTTATCAGGGGTGCGCTCTAACCACCTGAGCTACAAGCCTAATGATACCTTCTGCTCAATCTTCATCAGACAATCTGTGTGAACACTCACATTCCATCTATCTAGGTAAGGAGGTGATCCAACCGCAGGTTCCCCTACGGTTACCTTGTTACGACTTCACCCCAGTCATGAATCACAAAGTGGTAAGCGCCATCCAAAAGGTTAAGCTACCTACTTCTTTTGCAACCCACTCCCATGGTGTGACGGGCGGTGTGTACAAGGCCCGGGAACGTATTCACCGCGACATGCTGATCCGCGATTACTAGCGATTCCGACTTCATGGAGTCGAGTTGCAGACTCCAATCCGGACTTCGACGTACTTTCTGAGTTCCGCTTCCCATCGCTGGCTCGCCTCTCTCTGTATACGCCATTGTAGCACGTGTGTAGCCCTACTCGTAAGGGCCATGATGACTTGACGTCATCCCCACCTTCCTCCGGTTTATCACCGGCAGTCTCCTTTGAGTTCCCGACTCTACTCGCTGGCAACAAAGGATAAGGGTTGCGCTCGTTGCGGGACTTAACCCAACATTTCACAACACGAGCTGACGACAGCCATGCAGCACCTGTCTCAGCGCTCCCGAAGGCATTCCTCTATCTCTAAAGGATTCGCTGGATGTCAAGAGTAGGTAAGGTTCTTCGCGTTGCATCGAATTAAACCACATGCTCCACCGCTTGTGCGGGCCCCCGTCAATTCATTTGAGTTTTAACCTTGCGGCCGTACTCCCCAGGCGGTCGATTTAACGCGTTAGCTCCGGAGGCCACAGTTCATGACCACAACCTCCAAATCGACATCGTTTACAGCGTGGACTACCAGGGTATCTAATCCTGTTTGCTCCCCACGCTTTCGCACATGAGCGTCAGTCTTTGTCCAGGGGGCCGCCTTCGCCACCGGTATTCCTCCACATCTCTACGCATTTCACTGCTACACATGGAATTCTACCCCCCTCTACAAGACTCTAGCTAACCAGTCTTGAATGCCATTCCCAGGTTAAGCCCGGGGATTTCACATCCAACTTAATTAACCGCCTGCGTGCCCTTTACGCCCAGTAATTCCGATTAACGCTCGCACCCTCCGTATTACCGCGGCTGCTGGCACGGAGTTAGCCGGTGCTTCTTCTGTCGCTAACGTCAATTGCTAAGGTTATTAACCCTAACACCTTCCTCACGACTGAAAGTACTTTACAACCCGAAGGCCTTCTTCATACACGCGGCATGGCTGCATCAGGCTTGCGCCCATTGTGCAATATTCCCCACTGCTGCCTCCCGTAGGAGTCTGGGCCGTGTCTCAGTCCCAGTGTGGCTGATCATCCTCTCAGACCAGCTAGAGATCGTCGCCTAGGTGAGCCCTTACCCCACCTACTAGCTAATCTCATATGGGTTCATCCGAAGGTGTGAGGCCAGAACGGTCCCCCACTTTGCTCCTTAGAGATTATGCGGTATTAGCCACCGTTTCCAGTGGTTATCCCCCGCCTTCGGCCAGATCCCCATACCTTACTCACCCGTCCGCCGCTCGCCGGCAAGGAAGCAAGCTTCCTTCCGCTGCCGCTCGACTTGCATGTGTTAGGCCTGCCGCCAGCGTTCAATCTGAGCCATGATCAAACTCTTCAATTAAAAGCTTGATGCTCAAAGAATGTTTTACTGACCGTAACGCCCTTTTGTTCAACTCCCTTTGCCGATGTTTGACCACCTTCGCCGCTGCCGACCAAAATAACGTTACTGCATATTAGTTCATATATGAATTAACTGTTTTGTCACTCTTCAAGACTTTAAAATCAAATATTTTTTGATGATGTCTTGCGAGTGCCCACACAGATTGTCTGATTAATTGTTAAAGAGCGTGCGACCCAGGCCGCGAGGTGGCGAATATTACGCTTTTCACCTGTAAAGTCAAGTAGTTATTTCTACTTTTCTTTACCCTGCGTCAAGAAAATTCAATCCAATTGATTCGTTCTATACTGACTCAGTGGGGGCGCATTATAGGCAGTTTTACGCAGCTGGCAAGCAATAATTTGTAAACTTTAGTCGTTTGCTCTTTTTTTCGACAAAAAGCAGAAAAAATAGCAATTTTTAATCAAATTTTTATTTAAGCGCATTAAATTCACGCGCAAAGTATTCGACTTTTTGCCAATCAGTATATTCAACCTCTTTATTTGTATTCGTTTCTCCACCTGTTATTTTCATAATAAATTGGATCATAATACGATCTAACCATTTATATTGGGGATAACGTAGCGCTCCGGCAAACACATTAGTAATAGTTGGTTGCCACGGAATTTTAGCTAAAAATTTACGTACATAAACATTTGTTTCAGGTGTATCTTTGCCCTGTTTTCTGGCCGTCAAATTAACGCCAAAAAATGCACTTGGCATAGTATTCAACTCTTTTTGGTGATTTTGCGCAAAACTCAACACTGCAGGATTAAAATGACCATAACGGATTGAAGCACCGACTAATACTTTTTGGTAGACAGAAAGATTAAAATTTTTATCCATATTTAAATCTCTAACATCACATTGCTTACCTTCTTTACGTAAATATTCAGTAATTTTAAGTATTATTTTTTTAGTCTGACCATTTTCACCAGAATAAAGTAGCAAATAGCTCATGTGTTACCTATAAAATTATATAAATGATTATTCCCGCCAAAAGGTTGGAGTGAAAAGAACAAGTAAAGTGAACACTTCCAATCGGCCAAATAACATAGTGACTATTAAGATCCATTTTCCCGTTGGATTCATGGTAGTAAAGTTTTCAGCTACCGAGCCTAATCCTGGCCCTAAATTATTCAGTGTTGCCGCAATTGCGGCAAAAGCAGAAAACTCATCTACACCGGTAGCAATTAACAATAATAAACTTATAATAAAAACCAATGCATAAGCAGAAAAAAAACCCCAAACAGCTTCAATAATACGTTCAGGTAATGCCCTGGAGCCTAATTTTATCGTGTAAACAGCATTTGGATGTACTAACCGTTTTAACTCCCGTGAACCCTGCAAGAATAATAGTAAAATTCGAATAACTTTTAATCCACCTCCAGTTGATCCTGCACACCCACCGACAAAAGCAGCACAAAGTAACAATATCGGTAGAAAAAGCGGCCAATTTGCAAACCCATCGGTACTATAACCGGCTGTTGTTGCGACAGAGACAACCTGAAAAAAGGCTTGATCAAATGTTTGTAATAGAGAGTCATAAACTGAATGATATAGAAGTACTAACGTACAAATGATTATCAAAACTATTTGAAAACCGATAAATACTCTAAATTCAGGATCACGCCAGTAAATTGTCAGACTACGACCAGATAATACGGCAAAATGAAGACCAAAATTACAGCCAGAAATCAGCAAAAAAATAGCAATAATGGTATTAATAGCAGGGCTATTAAAGTAGCCAATACTTTGGTCATGAGTAGAAAATCCACCAATAGCGACAGTAGAAAAACTATGGGAGATAGCATCAAAAACATCCATGCCAGCGCCCCATAATGCTATCGCGCAGACTATAGTAAGCAAAACATAGATTAACCAAAGTGTCTTTGCCGTTTCTGCAATCCTTGGACGCATTTTATTGTCTTTAAGTGGGCCAGGCATTTCTGCCCGATAAAGCTGCATTCCACCTACGCCTAATAAAGGTAATATGGCTACCGCTAAAACAATAATTCCCATACCACCTAACCACTGTAGCATCTGTCGATAAAAGAGTATTGCTTTGGGTAAAGTGTCTAACCCAACCAATGTGGTTGCTCCAGTTGTTGTTAAACCGGAAAAAGATTCAAAAAAAGCATCGGTAACCGAAAGATGAGGCCGATCAGAAAAAATAAAAGGTAGTGCTCCAACACTACCTAACACGGTCCAAAAAAGGGCGACTATCAGAAAACCTTCTTTAGGTTTTAGATCATGTCGATTGTTTCTGTTTGGTATCCATAGTAACAATCCGATAATTAATGCCGCAACAAAGGTTTGGCTAAAGGCGCGTCCTGCTCCATCTCGATAAATCAATGCCACTATGCCTGGAATAATCATAGTGACAGAAAATAAGATAACAAGTAGCCCAACAATTCGGGTTATTGCTCGAAAATGCATGAGTGGTTCCTTGAGAATCTAGTCATAACATTAAGATTTAGGGGTTAAATTTAATGCGCCTCTACTTAAATTACGTAATTTATCCGCAAACTTTTGTTCAACATTGATAGGTAGTGAAATTTCTAATATCACATTTTCACTATATTCTCGCGCTAGGATCTGCCCTGCTGATTGTTGTATTAATTGCTCAATCATTTTTATATACACATATTCACAATGTATTAAATAATATTTTTGTAGCACTTTTTGCTGGGTGTTTAAGAGGTTAAGTGCATGTTGAACACTATTACCATAAGCTCTAACCAAGCCCCCAGTTCCCAATTTAATACCGCCAAAATAACGCACCACAACGACAGTAATTTCACCAATATGGCTAGCTAATAACTGAGTGATCATCGGCTTACCTGCCGTTCCTGTTGGCTCACCATCATCGGAAAAGCCTAATTTTTGGCAATCATCAGGCCTACCAGCAACATAGGCCCAACAATAATGGCGAGCATCAGGGTATTTATGTTTGATAGTTTGGATAAAATTTTTTGCTTCTGCAATTCCATCAGTATGTTCCAAATAAGTAATGAAACGGATTTTTTTAATCTCTTCGGTAACAACAACCGACTCTGCGGGTATCAAATAAGCATTCATTATTTTAAATGTAAATTACGTGTCATATTTTCAACTTTATTCTCATATATGATGATATTATCTTCGATACGAATACCACCATAGGGCATAAAGGACGCAATTTTAGACCAGTTAAAATATTTACTAAACGATCCTTCGCGCCAAGGAGCTAATAGTGTCTCGATGAAGT
Organism: Arsenophonus endosymbiont of Crataerina pallida; assembly: GCF_964020125.1. NCBI lineage: Bacteria > Pseudomonadati > Pseudomonadota > Gammaproteobacteria > Enterobacterales > Morganellaceae > Arsenophonus > Arsenophonus endosymbiont of Crataerina pallida. Next base: position 3,783,187 of record NZ_OZ026540.1, read on the forward strand.
AGAGACCAGGTTCAATAGTTAATACCATACCAGGTTGTAAGATCCGAGTGCAACGTAAGAAAGGATAACATTCTGGTGCAGCCAAAGACTCTCCCGTTTCATCCTGCATCAATCCACCAACATCATGAACTTGTAATCCCAAAAGATGGCCTAAGCCATGCGGGAAAAATGGTGTTGTAAGCCCTTTTTCTATCATTGTCTCTACACTGATATTGCAAATAATGCCATGATCTAGCAATAAAGATGCAATATGTTGATGCATCTGTTGATGATATTCAGTATAGCGAATACCGGTTTTAATTGTATCGATCAATATCTGCTGTTTACTATCCAAGCCGTTAATCAAATTAGCAAATTCATCATTATTTTTAGCCGCATAAGTACGCGTAATATCTGCTGCATAACCGTGATATTCAGCGCCCGCATCAATTAAAAAACTATACATTTTCTTTGGTGGCTGATATTTCAATTTAGTGTAGTGGAGTACTGAACAATTTTCATTGAGTGCAATAATATTACTGTATGGCACGTCGATATCTCGCTGACCTGTAGCCTGCAAGTAACTAACATTAATATCAAATTCACTCGCTCCCTGATAGAAAGCCTCACTAGCGGCATGATGACCAGCTATTGCCATTTTCTGCGCTTGTTGTAAGCAACTCAATTCATAGTTGGTCTTATAAGCCCGATGAAAATGAAAATAATCTAATACCGATTTGCGATTAATATTAACCGCTGAAATACCTAATTCTTTAGCTAGATCAATAGATTCACCAATATAACCAGTATGTTTTTTATCTAACTGAAATAACCATTTTTTAATATCATTAGCCTCCTTTAAATGGAACAACTCAAACTCTTTTAGCCAAAAGCTGTCCGGTAGAGGATCAATACTATGCCAATAATCAATTGGAGAATAAAACCACAATTTAGGTTTACTAACTCCATCAACTAATAACCAACAATGGGCAACTTGAGTAATAGGTAGCCAAGCTTTGAAATGTGGATTAGCTTTGAATGGATAATGGTAGTCATCAAGAAAAACGCCTTTCGGCTCTCCAGAATGGATAAGTAAGGCATTCAATTTATTATTTTTCAAAACATTCTGGGTACGTTGCTGTAATGTTTTAATATGTTCTTGATATTGACTAGCAAAATTTTCCATTTTTAGTTCACCTGTTATTTTTATCTCTAATATTCAGCAAAATATCAGATTAAATATTATCATTAATTTAATAAATGCTTTTCCCCAACTAAAGTGTCTCATTTTTATCAATAAAAACAAATAAGTAAGTATTAGCGCGGTTTTCAATAATCCATAGAATTTGTTGTGATCAGGCTAGCATATTTTTTATACTTAATTTGCATTTTTTTAACAAAAAAATCACACTGCTAATCCCTGGTCGTACCAAACGGAAATCATAGGAGAACAGTATGCTCTATCAAAGTAATACTATTCAGGTTGATTGGATAAAACCCGGTATCGCAAATTTGGTATTTAATTCGCCAAATACCATTAATAAATTTGATTTAGAAACCGTTGATTCACTAAACAAAGCTATTGATTCACTGGAAAACAAAAAGATCCTAAGTCAATTAAAAGGGCTTATTCTGATTTCACAAAAACCCACTTTTATTGTTGGTGCAGATATTAAACAATTTCTCTCGCTATTTAATGCACCAAAGTCACAACTTCAACAATGGCTTAATTTTACTAACAGCATCTTTAATCGTATCGAAGACTTACCCATTCCGACCGTAACCGCCATTAATGGTTACGCTTTGGGAGGAGGCTGTGAGTGCGCATTAGCAACAGATTACCGTATCGCTACACCCGATCTTAAAATTGGTTTACCAGAAGTTAAACTGGGTATTATGCCTGGGTTTGGTGGTTCAGTACGGCTACCGCGCTTAATTGGTTTAGATAATGCACTACAAATGATCACCACAGGAAAAGATATCGATGCCGAAACCGCTTTAAAAAATGGTCTAATTGATGCGATTGTGGCCAAAGAACAGTTACTAAATTCAGCCCTGGTACTATTGGAAAATGCGATTGCCAGCAGATTAGATTGGCAGCAGGTACGGCAATCTAAAACCCAACCTTTAAAACTGAATAAAATAGAACAAACGATGAGTTTTAATGTCGCAAAAGGTTTAGTCATGAAAGCGGCAGGCTCACATTACCCAGCACCATCGAAAGCGTTAGAAACTATCGAAAAAGCGGCCAATTGTGGACGTAAAGAAGCGTTATCATTGGAAACTGAAGCTTTCATTCCACTGACTGACACCCCTGCAGCACATGCTTTAATTAGAGTTTTTCTCAATGATCAATATGTTAAAAATTTAGCTAAACAGAGAAGCCAATCCATTGAAGCCCCCATAAAAGCTGCCGTTGTTGGCGCTGGTATCATGGGTGGTGGTATTGCTTATCAATCAGCACGTAAGGGTATACCTATCATAATGAAAGATATTAATGAAAAATCTCTTCAGTTAGGTATGAATGAAGCCGCTAAATTGCTAAATAATCAATTTGAACGTAAGCAAATTTCAGCGCTGGAGATGGCGAAGATATTATCTTCAATTACTCCAACGCTAAATTACTCTGGAATTGAAAATGCGCAAATTATTGTCGAAGCGGTGGTTGAAGATCCAAAGGTCAAAACGGTCGTTTTAGCCGAAACAGAAAAATTATTAAATCAAAATGCTCTATTAGCCTCCAATACTTCAACTATTCCCATCACAAAATTAGCTAGTGTTTTACAGCGGCCGGAAAATTTCTGTGGCATGCATTTTTTTAATCCTGTTCATCGAATGCCATTAGTGGAAATCATTAAGGGCGAAAAAACTAGCACCAAAACTATCGATATGATAACTGCCTACGCAAATAAAATGGGTAAAACAGCTATCGTCGTCAATGATTGTCCAGGTTTTTTTGTTAACCGTGTACTATTCCCTTATTTATCTGGCTTTAATTTACTATTACAAGATGGTGCTGATTTTTATCAAATCGATAAGATCATGGAAAAACAATTTGGCTGGCCGATGGGGCCGGCTTATTTAATTGATGTTATTGGTATTGATACCGTGCAACACGCCCAACAAGTTATGGCTGACAGTTTTCCAGAACGTATGGCAAAAATTGATCAAGATGCTATTACTGTTCTATTTAATCATCAGCGTTTCGGCCAGAAAAATGGCGTTGGTTTTTATCAATACGTTACCGATAAAAAAGGAAAAATACAGAAACAACGCGATCCTAAAATTAAAGACTTACTAAGCAAAATTGGCGCTACTGGCAAACAATTTACTGAGCAAGATATTATCATGCGCATGATGATACCGATGATTAATGAAGTGGTTCGTTGTTTAGATGAACACATTATTGCTAGTCCAGCAGAAGCCGATATTGCCCTGGTATACGGTTTAGGTTTTCCGCCATTTCGAGGTGGTGCGGTCTGCTATCTTGATAATTTCGGTATCCAAAATTTTATCGAAATGGCGGAAAAATATGCCTCTTTAGGCCCTTTATATGCCATTCCTGACAGTTTAAAAAACAAAGCAGAAAAACAAGCAAGTTATTATCCAACGCCAGAAAAAATCACCTTCAACAGCAAATAATAGGCTTAAGGTCGTGATCATGGAAAATGTTGTAATTATTGATAGCATACGCACCCCAATGGGGCGCTCGAAAGGTGGGGCTTTTCGCCAGGTCAGAGCAGAAGAGTTGTCCGCCCATTTAATGACGCAATTACTAAGCCGTAATCCTGCCCTCAATAACAATAAAAATGATATTGACGATATTATCTGGGGGTGAGTACAACAAACCTTAGAGCAAGGATTTAATATTGCTCGTAATGCTGCGCTATTAACAGATATTCCCCATACTGTACCCGCCGTAACGGTTAATCGGCTGTGCGGTTCTTCTATGCAAGCATTACATGATGCCGCCCGATTTATTATGTCAGGTGATGCCAATGTTGTGTTGGTCGGTGGTGTCGAACATATGGGACATGTTCCTATGACCCACGGCATCGATATCAATCGTAAACTTGCTATTCATATTTCTACCGCTTCAGCTGCAATGGGATTAACTGCCGAGATGCTCGCCAGACAAAATCAAATCAGTCGCACTGAACAAGATGAATTTGCTTTACGTTCTCATCAAAAGGCAGCTGAGGCAACTCATCATGGATGGTTTAATAATGAAATCATAGCAACTGCCGGCCATGATATTGACGGCAATCTGGTTGCCATCAAGCAAGATGAGGTGATTCGATTTGATGCAAATTTAGCCAGCCTGACGGCTTTACCTCCGGTCTTTGATCCTATTTCAGGCTCAGTTACCGCCGGAAATTCATCGGCGCTATCAGATGGTGCAGCCGCCATACTTGTTACCAGTGAAAAATATGCTAAAACACATGAATTAAGAGTAAGAGCTAAAATTCGATCTATGTCCGTTATTGGTTGCGATCCCGCCATTATGGGATATGGACCTGTTCCTGCAACTAAAATTGCATTACAACGGGCTAATTTAACTCTCCAAGATATAGATGTTTTTGAAATTAACGAAGCTTTTGCTGCACAAGCTCTGGCTTGTTTAAAAGATTTACAGCTTATCGATAAAATGGAAGAAAAAGTTAACCTGCATGGTGGCGCGATTACCTTAGGTCACCCTTTAGGGTGCTCTGGTGCGCGGATCATCACTTCTTTACTAAATATTATGGAACGGAAAGATGCTCAGTTTGGTTTAGCTACTATGTGTATTGGTTTTGGACAAGGCATCGCTACACTTGTTGAGCGGATTAAATAACTAGTCTACGCTTTATGGTATGTTGTTGCTATTTTCCCGCCCAGAAGGGCGTTTTTTTTTGTTTTGTTATTATATTTAGATAAATTCGAATGCATCACCATAAAGATATTCAGGGCTGATCCCTCTTTCACTACAAAAACGTTCCCTCGCAATTTTTGCCATTTCAAAACGCCCGGCAATGTAAATTTCATATTTTGTAAGAGAACCAAAGTCATCCAGCACAGCACTCAAAACCGTACCTGTCCGTCCTCGCCAATCTGATTCAGGTTGTTCAACAACAGGAATAATTTTTATGTTGCGATATTGCTCTGAAAGAGACTGCAATTCACCCAAATCATAAAGGTGCTCTAATCTTCGTCCTCCCCAATAGAAGGTAATATCTCTGTCAGGGTTTTCTTCCAATGCAGCATATAAAATAGAGCGGGTATAAGAAAATCCTGTTCCCCCGGCAATAAGAATTATTGGTTTTTTACTTCCCTGGCGAAACCAAGCTTTACCATGAGGAATATCAATATTGATACTATTTTGCGCAAAAATACGCTCCATCACCGCCATGGCATAAAGATTAAACTCTGACGCCCCGATATGAAGCTCAATTAGTTTTTTTTCTGAAGGAATTGAAGCCAAGGAAAATAGACGCTTATCACGCTCATCCATAATGACCATTAAATATTGACCGGCACGAAAGGAAAATTGACCATCAGGTAATAAGCGAACGCGATAGACCGTATCAGTGATAGATTCTATAGAAACTACCTTACAACTTAATGTCGACATTCACATCCTCTCATAATTTAAAAATATCCAATTCATGCCAAATGTCATCTATCCGTTTTTTTATTTTTTCTGTCATAACAATTGGACGACCCCACTCTCGTTGTGTTTCACCCGGCCATTTATTGGTTGCATCAAGTCCCATTTTTGAACCTAAACCTGAGATAGGTGACGCAAAATCAAGATAATCGATCGGGGTATTTTCCATCATAACGGTATCTCGTGCTGGATCCATTCTGGTTGTTATTGCCCAGATAACATCATTCCAGTCACGTGTATTAATATCTTCATCACAGACAATGACAAATTTTGTATACATAAATTGCCGTAAATAAGACCAAACCCCCATCATAACGCGCTTAGCATGCCCAGCATATTGTTTCTTTATTGTTACCACGGCAAGCCGATAAGAACAGCCCTCAGGAGGTAAATAAAAATCAACAATTTCTGGAAACTGTTTTTGTAATATAGGGACTAAAACCTCATTTAGTGTAGCACCCAAAACGGCGGGCTCATCAGGGGGCCGGCCGGTGTAAGTTGAATGATAAATCGCATCACTACGTTGAGTAATATGCGTAACGGTAAATACCGGAAATTTATCGACTTCATTATAATAACCAGTGTGATCACCATAAGGCCCTTCCGGTGCAAATTCTTCAGGATCAATATAGCCTTCCAGAATAATTTCTGCACCCGCCGGTACCTCAAGCTCATTAGATATACATTTTACAACCGTTGAACGGTGTCCGCGTAATAATCCCGCAAATGCATATTCTGAAAGCGTATCCGGAATAGGTGTCACCGCGGCTAGAATAGTAGCAGGATCAGCCCCTAAAGCTACTGCGACAGGAAAAGGTTTAGCGGGATATTTATTACACCATTCTTGAAAATCCAATGCCCCACCCCGGTGAGATAACCAACGCATAATCAACTTATTTTTAGTTAATAGTTGTTGCCGATAGATACCTAGATTTTGCCGTGTCTTATGAGGCCCTCGAGTAACCGTCAATCCCCATGTTATAAGTGGTGCGACATCTTCTGGCCAACAATGCATTATGGGAATACGAAATAGATCAACATCGTCACCTTGCCAAATCTGTTCTTGACAGGCTGCCGACTTTAACCTTTTGGTTGGCATATTAAGAACTTGCTTAAATTTTGGTAACTTGTCGATTAAATCAGCGAATCCCTTAGGTGGATCCGGTTCTTTAAGAAACGCCAATAATTTGCCAACTTCATGCAATGCTTGGATATTTTCTTGCCCCATCCCCATCGCAACGCGTTCAACGGTCCCAAACAAATTACACAGAACTGGCATAGAAAAACCTTTAGGGTTTTCAAATAACAGTGCAGGCCCACCGGCCCGCAGAGTTCTATCTGCTATTTCTGTCATTTCTAAATAAGGATCGACTTCATAGCTGATACGCTTCAGTTCTTTTTTTTGTTCTAATAATGATATGAAATCTCTCAGATCACGGTATTTCATTATATATTTTCTACTTTTTAATTTGCTGGAGCTTCATTATAAATTGTTCCATGCAGGTTACCAATAAAGGTTCAGTCTGTTCAAATTAGTGAATATTTTGAATTAATTACAATGCAATTAAATACATTGATAAGGAACCCATTTTTTTAATATTTTTGTATCAAATTGCTCTGGAAAATGTTGGTTATACTGAAAAATCTTAAATCCTTCATTTTTGCCACTAAAATAATGTAGTTCATTATCTTTAATCTGTAAGCCACTACCTTCACGTAAGGCAATAACAATTTCATGGGGATTGATCACACAAAACTCAGCAATACGATCATCACGAGTTTCTCCCATATGCCCACTAATATGACTATCAATATAGTGCGGATTAATTTGTATTGGAAATAGCCCCAAGGAAGGCATTACAACTACATTAGTTACAGGCATATCATTGGTGGTTCTTATACTAGGAGTGGCGACATTGCATCCTGCACTCCAGCCAATATAGGGAATATTACGTTCAAAAACAGCACGTTGAATAGCTACGATCAATCCATTTTCATGCAGGCATTTATTTAGCCACCAAGTATTTCCTCCACTAACTAAAATACACTCCGCTGACTCAATCGCCTCTACAGGCGACTCAAAGTGTTCAATCGAAACCACTTCAATACCTAATGATTGACTAAGCTCAGCCGCACGTTGATTATGATCACCGCGTAAGACAGCATAAGGAACTAATACTGCTTTACGGATCTGACGACGTTGAAACATCTCTTTTAAACGTGATGTTACATAATTTAGCCATTGAGAATTCGTAGTTAATCGACCATTGCTAAGAAGAAAAATATCCATCTATCCCTAAGATCATCATATAAAACTATATTAATTGAATCATAAAGAATTAATCATGCTGGTTCTGGCGACATATCTTAATAATTTATAATTTGATATAATGATAAAGTGTAATTTTATTTTTGAGCCATAACATGGAAAATTGGTATCTTCTTTACTGTAAACGCGGGCAAATAGAGCGAGCAATAGAAAATCTAAAAAGACAGCATGTTATCTGCTTAACGCCAGAAGCTCAAATACAAAAAATGGTGCGAGGCAAACGCATCACAATTACTGAAGCATTATTTCCAAACTACCTTTTCGTTAAATTTAATCCTGAAGAAATCCATACCACAACGATACGTTCAACTAGAGGGGTTAGCCATTTTATTCGATTTGGCCTCTATCCTGTGATCGTACCAGATAATATTATTAATGAACTAAAATCCGCATCTAAACAAGTTCAGAACCTGATGGTGAAAATCGTTCAGTTATTCTTTTTAATATCCTTAATCAAAATGTAGCTAAGCTAATAGATAATAAACAATTTAAGAAAAGTGATTGATTGTAATTAAAAAAAATAGCGTTTTATTCTATTATTTCATTCGAATTTTTATCATCTGCTGCTTTGCGGCCCTTACCAACATAAAATTGTGACAACAACAAGCCCAATTCAAATAATAAATACATTGGTACCGCCAATAGGGTCTGAGAAAACACATCTGGTGGTGTCAAAAACATACCTACAATAAAAGTACCCACAATAATATAAGGACGCTTACGTTTTAAAGAATCGGGCGTCGTAACGCCTGTCCAGCAAAGTAGAATAATAGCAACTGGAACTTCAAACGCCGCACCAAAAGCCATAAAAAGTGTCATAACAAAGCTGAGATATTTACTAATATCAGGAATGAAATTCACACTTTCTGGTGTGGTTTTTACAAAAAAACCAAATGCTAAAGGAAAAACAACAAAATAGGCAAAAAGCATCCCCAGGTAAAAAAGTACACTACTGGAGACCAGTAAAGGCAACATCAAGCGCCGCTCATGCTTATAAAGGGCAGGAGCGATAAAAGCCCATAACTGATATAAGATCACTGGAATAGAAATAAATACCGCCACCATAAACGTCAGTTTAATCGGGGTAAAAAAAGTTGATGCCACATCAGTCGCACTCATGCGAGAACCGACGGGGAGCTGTTCAATCAAGGGTGCAGCAACCAAATGATAGATATCATTGGAAAAATAGACCAGAGCTAGAAAAACCACTGCAACTGTAAATAAGCTATAAAGAATGCGTCTACGTAATTCAATTAAATGGCTAATAAGTGGTTGAGGATCATCGATAGACATAGACTAATTTTCACCGTTAGTTTGATCAGAGCGCTTTTTTACTTTCTTTGCTGGAGATTTGAGCGTATTTTTACTTTTAGTAGGACTATCTGACGCGGTTACCAACTGATCAGTCTGTGCTGGCTGAGATTGTTTATTGGTTGTTATCGGTATTTCTTCATCTATTTTAGCTGTGCTATTTTCATCAAGATCGCTAGTAAATGCTTTTACTTTAGCCAATTCTTCTTCGATACGACTGTTCGATGATTGATAATTTTTCTTTAATAGCTCAGTAGATTCTCTCAATTCTTCCATCGATTGTTTAAGTTCCGGTGAAAGGGTCTGTAATTGTGCTTTTTCTTCTGCCTTCCTCAAGGTTTCCTGCAATTTTAACTCTTGTGAGAGTTCATGCTGAACGTTAGCAACCAATGAACGCAACGCACGTATCCAACCGGCAACCGTTTTGACGGCTATCGGCAAACGCTCCGGACCAAGAACCACTAGGCCAATAATCATAACCAATAACAGTTCACTAAAACCAATATCAAGCACGGTTTATACCTACTCTTTATTTTTTTTACTTTCAGCCGTTTCTTTTGTCTGACTTGTTGTTGTTTTCTCAGTAATATTTTTGGGTTCAAAATCAGCATCAGTATGCTGTTTTTCTGCTTTGTTACTATCATCAGTTTTACTGTGATCATCACTCATCGCTTTTTTGAAGTTTTTCAATGACTCCCCCAAATCTGAGCCGAGTGAGCGTAACTTCTTAGTACCAAAAATTAAAACAACCAGTAAAGCAATAATAAGAAGCTGACCGGGACTACCAAATGTAGCCATAGCAATTGTTGTTCCCATTGATATATACCTCTACGAAATTAGGTTCAACTATGTATAACCATATTATATACAACTAACTTTATCTAAGAAACATGCAGAGCCTAAGATAAATGTGTTTAAAGACGAACTTTAGCCAATTTTACCTGTTCGATACCATCCTATAGCCCATGAAATTATACCGAAAGATATAAACCCAATAGCAGCAATTTTTGAATCGAAAATCTGCAATAAAGTACCACATAACAAGCAAGTTGCTCCAATTCCTAGTAAATATTGGCCTTGTCTTTGCTTTACTTGTCGCCCTTGTAGCTGGACTGTGAATTTATCGATACTATCTTGTAAATATTTATGCTGCTTAAGCGCTCCGTAAATAAGATCGGGAATTTCTGGCATTTTTTCTGCCCAATAAGGTGCTTTTTCCTTAAACGCACTAATAATCGCGGCTAAACCCATTTGTCGATGTAGCCAATCTTCAAGAAAAGGTTTAGCTGTTTTCCACAAATCTAGTTGAGGATAAAGCTGCCTTCCCAATCCTTCAATATAGAGCAAAGTCTTTTGAAGTAATACTAACTGAGGCTGAACCTCCATATTAAAACGACGGGCGGTATTGAATAAATTGAATAAAACATGACCAAAAGAAATTTCAGCTAGCGGTTTCTCAAAAATTGGCTCACAAACGGTTCGAATGGCAAATTCAAAATCTTCTACATTAGTATCTGGTGGTACCCATCCCGAATCAACATGTAATTCAGCTACCTTACGGTAATCACGATTAAAAAAGGCGATAAAATTTTCTGCCAAATAACGTTTATCTTCTTTATTCAGCGAACCGACGATACCACAATCAATACCAATATATTGCGGATCTTCAGGATGTTCTCGACTAATAAAAATATTACCAGGATGCATATCAGCATGAAAAAAGCTATCGCGAAAAACTTGGGTAAAAAAGACTTTTACTCCGCGTTCAGCTAATAACTTCATATTAATTCCCTGTTTCTTTAACGCGTTAATATCAGAAACTGGAATACCATAAATACGCTCCATAACCATCACATTTTCCCGACAGTAGTCTGAATAGACTTCAGGAATATAAAGCATGGAGCTATTTTCAAAATTACGCCTTAATTGGAGAGTATTCGCCGCCTCACGCAACAAATTTAATTCATCAATTAATGTTTTTTCATACTCTCGAACAACTTCTCGTGGACGTAAACGTCGTCCATCCGGGAAAAGAGGGAGCCAATTAGCCAGCCGATACATCAAGCCTATATCGGCTTTAATAACCGGCAATATATCTGGGCGAATAACCTTAATTACAATTTGTTTATTATTTTGTTTTAATTTTGCAGTATGCACTTGAGCAATCGATGCCGAGGCTAAGGGCACCTCATCAAAATCATCAAACCAGGTTTCAAGTGAACCACCTAATGACTGTTCTATATGTTGGCGAGCCAATCGGCCATCAAAACTGGCCACTTTATCTTGTAATAATGCTAACTGATCAGAAATTATCGTTGGAAAAAGATCGCGATGGGTAGATAACATCTGACCAAACTTAATCCAAACCGGGCCTAAATCTTGTAGAGCTAAACGTAAACGTTCACCAAGGGGTTTGTCTTTATGCTTATTTGATAACCAAAAAAAACAACGGCGTCCAATCCTTAAGGGTAAAGTAAATTTAATTTTGGGAATGAGTTCATCTAAACCATAATTTAGAAATACTCGAACGATAAAATAGAGACGTTTAATTTCTCCTGGTCTCATATTTTTCCTCCAATTTAGCTAAACGTTGTTCCAGTGCTGAAATATCTGCCACCACCTTCTCAACCTTATCAGCAAAACTTAGCACTTCCAATGTATTAGGAGACATTCGCCATTCTTCCACCAATACATTTTTAAACTGTTTTTTTTGTTGCTTTAGCAACCCATTTATTCCAACTATACCTTTTTTAACCCAACAACTCACCCCTTCGGCAACAACATCACCGACATAAGGAGCAAGATAATGAGCAGGATCCCATTCAGTCGCATCTAGTAATGCAGACCAATGCTGCACAACTTGCATATCACCCTCTATAACAACCCTACCGTCGTTGATCAGAGTCGAAAGTTGCTGTTTATCTTTAAGATGCCTCAAGGTCACTAACGCGGTTTTTATCACGCAATCTGCCGGTGTTGGCCACTGGTTTACTACATCAACTCGTTGCTCAGAGAATATAAATATCAATGGTTGAGATAATTCTTTTAAATCAATCGCCAACACTTTGCCAACCAACCTTACTCTGGCTGATTTCAACGCCACTTCCTGATAAAAAAATCTATTCAACATAAGCTGTAAAAAGGAAGCAATTCCGGCATGTAATAGCGGGATTTTTGAATAGCTTTTGGTTGACGGGGTATCCATCTTAAAATTTGAACCCTCTGTGTAGGGCCACAATTCCACCGCTCATATTGGTATAAGAAACTTGTTCAAAACCGACTAACTCCATCATTGCTTTTAAAGTGTCCTGATCCGGATGCATGCGAATAGATTCAGCCAGATAGCGATAGCTATCAGCATCTTTGACTATCATTTGACCAACTCGTGGCAAAATATGAAAAGAGTAGGCATCATAAGCTTTAGTTAATGCTGAAAAAATCGGTTTTGAAAATTCTAATACTAATAAACGACCACCAGGTTTTAACACCCTAAACATTGATTTAAGCGCTTTATCTTTATCAGTAACGTTGCGCAGGCCAAAAGAAATACTTATACAATCGAAGTAGTTATCAGGAAAAGGTAGTTCTTCAGCATTAGCCTGAACATAATTAACATTACCAACAATACCGCGATCGCGGAGCTTTTCGCGCCCCATTTTCAGCATAGAATCGTTGATATCAGCCAGAATAACCTCACCTTTTTCGCCAACTATTTTGGCAAATTTAGCGGTCAAGTCTCCAGTGCCACCAGCAAGATCTAAAATATGTTGCCCACGGCGTGCACCACTGGCTTCTATCGTAAAACGTTTCCAGATTCGATGGATCCCTAATGACATCAGATCGTTCATAAGATCATATTTGGCAGCCACCGAATGAAAAACAGCAGCAACCAAATCCGCTTTCTCATCCTTGGCTACTTTGCGAAAGCCAAAATCAGTGCTTTCTTTAATTGGATCTACCATAATTTGCGCTCATTTAATCATTAAAATAATCGAAATTGTAATCATGTTTATTGTAAGATCTTATTTACGATCTAACGATTCTTCTTAATTATGATTTAGCAGTCTGTTTGCTAAATTCAATATCAATCGGGCGTTTAACTTCTATTCCTAATTCTTTTAAACTTTCCGCCTGGCTAATCAAATTACCTTTTCCTTCCGCTAATTTTTTGATCGCCGATTGATAATTCACCTGTGCTTTGTTCAAGCTCTGACCTAACACCTGTATATCATCGACAAATAACCGCATTTTGTCATACATTCTAGCAGCACGCTCGGCAATTACTTGTGCATTTTGACTCTGTCGTTCATAACGCCACAAATTATTAATTGTACGAACTGCCACCAATAAAGTTGAAGGACAAACGAGTAAAATATTATTCCGCAAACCTTCGTCAATAAGTTCAGGCGCTTCGCGTAAAGCAATCAAATAAGCCGGTTCGAGTGGAATAAACATTAATACATAATCCAGCGATCTTAACCCATTTAATTGATGATAATCTTTTCGGCCAAGTTCTTTTATATGATTGCGTACTGAATTAACATGCCCTCGTAATGCCGTTGCCCGCTGTTGCTCATCTTCGCTATTAAAATAGTGCTCATAAGCTGTCAATGACATTTTGGCGTCAATAACAACATCTTTACCTTGTGGTAGACGAATAATCACATCAGGTTGATAACGACTATTGGAGGTATTAATACTGACTTGAGTTTCAAATTCATGCCCCTGCCTTAGCCCAGAAGCTTCCAATATGCGAGAGAGAATTGTCTCACCCCAATTTCCCTGAATTTTATTATCTCCTTTTAACGCTTTAGTCAGATTAATCGTTTCTTTTGCCATTTCTGCATTTAATTGCCGAAGCTGACGAATTTCATGAGCTAGAGTATGGCGCTCACGCGCTTCCTGGCTAAAACTGTCATGTACCTGACGGCGAAAACCATCTAGTTGTTCGCGGAAAGGGGTTAACAGTGCAACTAAACTTTGACGGTTCTGCTCAGAAGCTCGACGTTCATTTTGTTCAAAAATACGATTGGCTAAATTCTCAAATTGAACATTTAACCGCTGTTCACTATTGAGTAACAGCCGCTGTTTCTCTTCAAAAGCCAGCCGTGTCTCTTCAAGCCGTGTCATGACTTCACGTAGTTCAACTTCTTGATTACGATTAATTTCCCTTTGTGACCTTAATTCTTGGTCACGGTGCCCACACTCAATTTTCCAATATTCAAGATGGGTAATTTTTTCCTCATAGCTAGCTTGGATACTGTAAAAATCTCGCAATTCAGACTCTTTTTTATTCATTTTTTGCGCAATAATTAGCCAAATTAAACTACCACCAAAGAGTGTGCCGGTAAGAAAGCCAATAATTGCATATAATAACTGAATATCCACCTTGGTTTCCTTAAAATAGTCTTTATTTTATAAAGTAACTTAGTGGTATACTGTATAAATGTCCAGAATAAATTTTGCTTATTTTGGTCAACAAATAGCACCAGGATGAAATTTAACGGCTATTTTACCCCATCCACTGAGCAAGCCAAGATAAACCAAATGCCCCTGGCGCTAAAATAGCAAATGCCCAGACCATAGCAGAAAGTAAATTAGCGAGTTGAAAATAATGTTTAGGCATAGCACAGATGCCCGCTACCAAGGGAATTACTGCCCTTAATGAACCAAAAAAACGGCCGATAAAAACACTCCATACTCCCCAACGTTCAAAAAAAAGATGACCTCGATCGAGCACTTCAGGACAACGGGAAATTGGCCACATATGGCGTACGCTGTTCTTATAATGAAAGCCAAACCAATAAGATAACCAATCGCCCAAAAAAGCACCACAGGCAGCAGCTAACCATATTGGTAAAAAAGTGAGCCCATTATCACCAATTAATGCGCCTAAACCAAGCAAAATCACTGTCGCAGGGAGTAATAATGAAATGAAGGCTAACGATTCGCCAAAAGCTAATATAAAAACAATAAAGATAGCTAATATTTGATGGTCGTGAGCAAATTCGGTAATAACATTAATAATCTCTGACAATGTCAATTTATTATTCCTATTTCAGTTAAATATTCGTTATTATGCAGCCAATAATGTAAATTATTGTCAGATTAAAATATAATAATGCGGCAAATTTAACTTACAAAATGTTAAATTTAAGTTATTTTATTCTATGCTATTATCCGGCTATTAACATTCATTAGTTTACTAAAAAATACCAAATAACAAAAATTATCCGTTAATTTATCAAAATAAAAATTACTAAATACATTCGATAAAAAAATAAAACTAGAATTACTTAAGACAAATAAAAACAGCGATTAAATAAAAAAGATATAAAAAATAAATTTATCTCTATTTTCATAAAAATAACAATTAGTTATCCTCGTTTTATCGAAAAATTAGCCAAACCTGCAGAACTTTTTAATTTAATAACCGGCGAGCAGCATCAACCACGATCCCTAAAACATTCCCTTCTGTTTGGCGTAATAATGTTTCATCTGGCGTTTCTTGTTGTGTACGGTTAACAATCACGCCAGCTATCATACCTGCTGATAATCCCTGGCTTGCACACATAGTAAGTAAAGTGGCCGACTCCATTTCATAATTAATCACTCCCATTTTTTGCCACTCTTCCATCGATCCGCGAAAACGACGAACAACGCGCCCACTATAGGTATCATAACGTTCCTGACCAGGATAAAAAGTATCCGAAGACGCAGTAATACCAACATGGGTTGTGCTCCCTGCTGCTTTAGCTGCATCATAAAGCGCATTGGTACAATTAAAATCAGCTACCGCAGGATATTCTAAAGGCGCAAAATGTAAGCTAGCACCATCTAGACGTACTGCACCAGTAGTAATAAGTACATCACCGACATTGATATTTTTTTGAATTGCACCGGTAGTACCAATACGAAGAAAAGTACGTATGCCTAATTGTGCTAATTCTTCAACGGCAATAGAAGTCGAGGGGCCACCAATACCGGTTGAACAAATAATAATCGACTTACCATTAAGTTCAGCACGCCATGAGGTAAATTCACGTAACGAAGCCAGATATACCGGGTTATCCATTAATTTGGCAATTTTTTCTACCCGATTTGGATCGCCAGGCACAATAGCAAGCGTTGCACCTTGTAAGTCATTTTTAGTTAATCCTAAGTGAAAAACATCAGACATAATTACACCATACTGTATTTTTAATTTATTTAATCCATTAATTTAATAATAAAATGATAACCTTTTAATGATAGGGATCATTTAAAGCAATAATGAAAAGCTGCTTTTACACAAAAATATGATCAAATTATTTATGCTAGCTTGATCATATCGTATTTTTAATAAATAAAAATCACTTAATTAATTAAAAGGATCCGGTAAATCTTTTAAGGCTTTTATTGTATTTTTAGCTTATCACTCACTATTATTAACGTATGACTAGCAAAGATTTTAATAATTTCTAACCTTGTTGAATTTAAAGGTTGGAAGATACCAATCGTTTAACCAATTTTGATGTTGCAAGGGGGTTATCATGGGATTTTTAGATCAACTTACCGATATGGTTGGTGGTGAAAAATTTAATCAATATAAAAATATTTTAAGCTGGATTGAAACACAAGGTGGCATTCGGGGCTTAATTAATAAATTTGAGCAACAAGGATTTGGTGGAATTATTCAATCCTGGATAGGCTCAGGGGAGAACTTACCCGTAAGTATGGAGCAAATTAGCTCAATATTTGGTACAAGTAATATTTCTGCCTTAGCCAGTAAAGTCGGTTTAAATTCAGAACAAACGTCTTCCTTAATCGCAGAGTATTTGCCTAAATTAGTTAATACAGCAACCCCAGATGGTAAAATACCGGAAAAATTAGATTTAACGTCGATTGGTCTTAAACTACTAAAAGATAAATTTTTTGGTAGCTAATCATTATTGCCCATCCCTGTTACGATGGGCAAATTTCGTTTAATTAGCGGCGACCATTTCTGTCACTCTGGATCCAATTGTTGGCGTTCAATCTATCTTGCTTAAAGTTGATCGATAGAGCCAATGCCGATGTACCCAAAGAGATAACAACAGTAGACTGCTACCTAAAATAAAGCTAAGCCAATCGGGATGCTGTTGCCAGACAACAAAATTGACCAATAATCCGGCTGGTACCAACATATTATTCATAATGGCCAAAGTACCAGCATCTACCTGCGTCGCGCCATAATTCCACATAGAGTAGCCAATACCAGAAGCGCCGACTCCCAACCAAATTAAAACACCCCACTGTATTTTTGTGGTGGGTAATTTACTAACATCACCAAATATCATCCAACCGAATAGTGCTATAGTACAGGCTCCGATATAGAACCAAGAAAAGGCTTGCCGCTGTGGAATAGGATAAATTTCCATCATTCTTTTGTAACCCACTTGGCCAATCGTAAAGGAAATATTCGCCAATTGCACATAAAGTAAACCTAGCCAAAAAGATCCGCTCAAATGATCATAACGAATGATAGCAGCACCAATCACTGCCAGCATTGCACTCAACAAATATCCCCAGCGTAGATGCTGCCTTTCCAATAGATCATAAAATAACGTTATATAAAGCGGGGTTAACACTGTAAAGAGTAAAAATTCAACGACGCTAAGATAGTTATATGCCTGAAAAACAAATAGATACATGATGCCTAACTGAAAAGCACCAACTAGAATATAAAGTAAAATAATTTTCAACGACAATCCACGCCAGCGTAGAAAAGGTAAAAAAACCATTGTCGCCAGAGCAACCCGGACTAAAACAGCAAACCAACTATCAACTTGTCCTGCTAAATATTCGCCGATTAAACTAAAAGACGCTGCCCACAGCAGCGTCGTAATAACTAACAATCCCATGGTCTGTCTCTTAGTAGATTAATGCTCTTTATCAATCAACAAAGCTTCCATCAAATCAAGATCTAATAATAGTGTTCGCATGGTTTCATTACTGATCTCTTTCGTTGCACGTAAGTGATATAACTCTGCCCGCTCGGCTCGTAACGCCGTTAAACGAAAACGACGCTCTAAATCTTCTATTAACAAATTATGCTCCATTTCATCCTGACCGGCGGTTCTACGACGCAGATAACCAGTAACACGGGAAGCAACTTCATTAATAACGTCAGGATCTAGCGCTTCTTAAGCATCGGCCGAAAGGCGCTCTTCCATTTTATTTAAGCTGACAATAGCCACTTCCGCCATCGCCGCTTTTGCCATTCGCATCTCATTAATATCTGCCAGTTTGTCACCCACTTTAAAGTTATGCAATAAAAGCGGTAAAGCAAGCACGCCAATAAAAATCGATAGCATAATAACCCCAGCGGCAATAAAAACTAACTGATAGCGAGCGGGAAAAGGGGTACCATCGGTAAGAAA
Organism: Arsenophonus endosymbiont of Crataerina pallida; assembly: GCF_964020125.1. NCBI lineage: Bacteria > Pseudomonadati > Pseudomonadota > Gammaproteobacteria > Enterobacterales > Morganellaceae > Arsenophonus > Arsenophonus endosymbiont of Crataerina pallida. The sequence continues at coordinate 3,801,854 of NZ_OZ026540.1, forward strand.
TAGCGGTATGGAAAGGACACCTGCCAAGGTGATTGCTCCACGTACTCCAGCAAATGATGCCAACCACAATTCACGATAAGTATAAGAAGCAAATTGTAACGGCCGTTTTTTTAATAACAACCGACTAAATCGCTTCATCAACCATAACCAACTAAACCTTAACAATAATAAAGAGGTATAAATAATGAAAACGGCGACAAATAGCATCCAAGTTTCAACACTAGGATCAAGCTCAGCTTGAATAACAGAGGTTTCCCAGATACCTGGTAACTGTAAGCCAAGCATGATAAAAACTAAGCCATTAAAAACAAACTCCAGCATCGACCAAACATTATCCGATCTTAACCGCATGGCTAGTGGTGCATTGCGAATGACCCCAGCTTTACTGATGGTCATGCCCGAAGCAACAGCCGATAAAATACCAGAAAAACCAATATGTTCAGCAATAAGATATGAGGCAAAAGGTAATAATAACATTAAGATCATCTGGGTTGCCGGATCATCACCACTCCAGCGACTCATAATGCGCAGTGATTTGCTATAAATCCAAGTCACTGCAATGCCTATCAATAAACCACCGACAGCAACTTTAAAAAATTCAAGGGTGACACCAGATACAGTAAAGATCATAGTTCCCATAGCAATGGCGACAGCAAATTTTAGTGCCACCAAGCCGGAGGCATCATTCATCAGTGCTTCACCCTCTAACACACTCATCATCCGCTTCGGTATTCGGCCTCGACCGACAATTGAGGAAAGTGCCACCGCATCAGTAGGGGAAAGAACTGCCGCCAATGCAAAAGCCGCAATAAGCGGGATACCTGGTAACAGCCAATAGATCACGTAACCTATTCCAACTACCGTTACCAATACTAAGCCTAAAACTAGGATAAAAATTTCACGTCCATTTTGAAAAAATTCACGTGTTGGAGTTTTCCAACCATCAACAAATAATAGCGGCGGAATCAACAGAACCAGAAAAAGCTCTGGATCAAAATCAACATGTAAACCAAAATGCGGCCACGCTAACAATGCTCCTATCGCAATTTGCATAATAGGCAACGGTATACGAAACGGAATAACTTTTGTAATAACGCCAGATACTGAAACCACCAAAATCAAAATGAGGATGGTAAAAAATATTTCCATATTATCCTTACTTATAAGTCTGGGTTATAAGCCGAGCAAAGTATTATGCTTAACAGATATTGATATAAAATAAGACTGTGCTAGAGAAAAAATGAACTAACCGTCGTAAAACTACTATATTTCGCCATATTCTATCCTTAACAACAAACTATCAGTGACAATATTTTTGACTTTAAGATTAATCGTATCAGTTAACTTTATATTCCATTTTACGTTGGAATTAACATCAACGTCTATAAACTTAAATAGCTAAGCCACTAATGTAAAAAGCGACTAATATTATTGCGATCAGAACGGTACCAATATTTAATTTACGCCACTCTCCGGCACAAATGCGGCCAATCACTAAGCCAGTAAAACCAAGCATGATACCAGTGACAATATTACAGGTTAAGACAATGAATACTGCACACAGTAAACCGGAAACGGCATCAATGAAGTCATTAAAATCCAGTTGAGCAACATTACTCAGCATTAACAAACCAACATACATCAATGCTGGGGCCGTTGCATAAGACGGTACTAAATAAGATAAAGGGGACAAAAATAAAATTACCAAAAACAACAAGCCAACCACTACCGCAGTTAATCCTGTTTTGCCACCCGCAGCCGTACCCGCTGCCGATTCAATGTAAACTGCTGCTGGTGAAGCGCCAATGACACCGGCAAAAACACTGCTAACTGAATCTGCGGTTAACGCTTTACCACCATCAATAATTTGACCATTTTTGTCCAACAGTTGAGCTTGACCGGCTACTGCACGGATTGTTCCTGTGGCATCAAAAATAGCTGTCATAACCAAGGCAAATAAACTGGGTATAACAACTGTCTGTAATGCGCCAACAATATCCATACTAAACAATAACGATAAACCGTCTTCACCCAGGGTTGGTAATTTAAAGAAACCTTGGTATTTCACTTGCGGATCGAAAATTAAGCCAATAATAGAAATCACAATGATCACCATTAATACCCCACCTGGCGTTTTTCTTCTTTCCAAACCAAAAATAACCGCCAAACCAATCAGTGACATGATCACAGGAAAAGAAGTAAATTGTCCAAGCGCAACCGGCAAACCGGCCTGCTCATTTTTTACCACCAAGCCAATACCATTGGCGGCTATCAAAAGCAAAAACAGCCCGATACCAATTCCTGTCCCCTGAGTAATCCCTTTTGGCATACTGCGTAGAATAAAACTACGTACACCAGTAATGGAAATAAAAGTAAATAAACATCCCATTAAAAAAACGGCACCTAAAGCAACAGGAATGCTCACCTGCTGACTAAGAACCAGACTAAATGCGGTAAATGCGGTTAATGAAATAGCACAACCGATAGCCATCGGTAAATTAGCCCATAACCCCATCAATAATGAGCCAAATCCTGCTACCAGGCAAAAACTGCTGTGGGTGGGAAACCGGCTTGACCTAACATACCAGGTACCACAATAACAGAGTAAACCATGGCCAAAAATGTGGTGAGACCTGCAATAATCTCGCGACGAATTGTTGAGCCTCGTTGCTGTATTTTAAAAAAATGATTTAGTTTGCAATTCGAAGGAGTTTGCCTAGCAGACATGTTGATCCTCTGTTTAGAAATTCAAGATAACTTTCAACTATGAAAGAAAACGATTGCGTCAAAAAAAATAAGCCATTGCAATTATACGCAATCGTTTGGCATCATAAAAAGAAAAAAAGAGATTTTAGAGACGCAATTATCTGGTGATCCTAAGCAAATAATCAAGCATTTTTCACCACAAAGATAATTAGCGCTATTTTATTGTTATGAAAAACCAGGCAATTTTTCTGTTTATTTTTTATGATAAGGAAACAAAAAGTAGCACCCTATTGTAGATAAGATAATGATATTATTTTGTCAGGCAAAAAGATTTTATTGAATGAAATCAACATTGAGTAATTAAAAATATTATTTATCAATATAAAATGTGCTATATCAGGCTTCTATCCCAGCATACTTTTTTCTGCTGTTTAAAGATAAACACCAGTCTATGCCTTCTACATTATGAAGTGATGGTGTTGTCGACAGACGGACTATCAAAATGTGCTGTACATTAATCCATCATCAGCGTCACTTGGTGATCACTGTAATGAGCTTGGTATTGTTGACCATTCCTTAAATAAAGCAAAACTAAACATTTGGGGAGAAATTTACAAATCATATTTTTTTATTTACATTTTTATTATTTTTAATTTTACAAAAAATAATTATAGTAATTTCATTGTCAATTATATGCATTTTTATAAATCCAACTGAAAGACTCCAAATAGGATTAATTATATATGCTTACTCCACCTGCCAGTTACACCACGACAAACACTAATTACTATACAAATTTACCCACTACATCTGCCAGTAGAAATTTGACAGCAGAAGATCTTCTTATTGAAAGTTTAGGTGGGATCGATAATGTGGAAAACAGAAGCTGGGCACAAGAATTACTCGCCAGATATGACTTTCCGCCAAACAGTATTCATAGCCCATTGGAGTTTGCCAGGCATTACATTGAATGGGAGCAAATACCACTATGGGCGGAGCGATATGAAATACCCCCCATTGAAACTCGCGTTTTAGATAAAGCCGGAAATTATCATACCTTATGTTATTTTGCTAATCACACTATCAACGCAGGCTGTGACGGTGAAGTTTATCAAGACCATGATGAAAATTATGTGATAAAAAAATATTATGAAAAATATGACTGTCAACGTGACAGTGATATCGTTAGTATTAGTGACAGTGACAGTGACAGTGACAGTGACAGTGACAGTGACAGTGACAGTGACAGTGATATTAAATCAATTGAAAAATCGATCGCATTTTTTTGTCATTACTATGGTGAAAACACCGCCAAAATTTATCACGATGATGAGCAGAATTTATTTGTCAGGATGAAAAAAATTGCCGGGAAACCATTAAGTCAGGTTGATTCATTTCCAGCAGAAGCAATTGAAAAATTTAATCATATGTTAACTGAGCTGACAGAAAAAAATATTTTTCACTCAGATTTACAAAAAAATAACATTTTGTGGGATAGTGAAACAGGAAAATTCAACCCCATTGATTTTGGTAATGATCCTCGTAATCTATCCAAACTAAGTCAAGAAGATCTTTCTGATGCACTGCAAAATTATGCAAAAGATTGTATTGAATTTATCATGCAGAAAATTGAACCGCCGCCCCCTGGGCCAAATTTATTTTGGCCATGATAGTTAAAATTTGATTTAAAATATTATCAACCTGTTATTAACATTCTCCTCGTCCTAGCAGGACGAGAATATTTATCATAATCAGAATATAACTTATGCAACCAACACGCCATAGGTTTATTCACCAATAAACTGGCTGTTTCATATTATGATTTTTTTTAAAATTTAATTAAATGTAAAATATTTATTTTTATTTCCGACGCGAGTAAAGTCCGCAATTTTAAACCAACAATGTTATTAACATTTATGCTAATATATTTATCGATGATTATTATATTATGCAAACCATTTGAGTATATTATAAACATAAGTCATTGCTGGTCTTAATGACAACGGTATTTATTTAATTAACTAATCTAATTTCATGACAATAATAAATAACAACCCTTTATCCAAAACAGATATAAAAACGCTATTCGGTTTCTTACTGTTTATGTTGATTTACCTGCTGCCAGGTATCTTTGGACATAATCCTTGGAAGCAAGATGAAAATTATAGTTTTGGTATTATACAAACTATGTATGAAACAGGTAATTGGCTGATATCCACTAATGCCGGCCAACCGTTTATGGAAAAACCCCCGCTCTACTATTGGATTGCAACCACTGCTGTCCACCTGTTTTCCTCTTGGTTACCCATGCATGATGCAGCCAGAACGGCCACGCTATTTTTTTCTGCTTTGAGTTTATTTTTTTTGTTTTGTTAGCTCGCCGTTTCTTCTCCGCTGACAGCTTCTCTGATTATCGTATCTGGATAGCATTGGCATTATTTGCTTCAGCGCCGGGTATATTACGTCATAGCCACGATATGTTTACCGATACTGCTTTGATAGCAGGCACTATTATTGGTTTATATGGCTTATTAGGTTTGATTAAGCAGGAAAAAAATCTCTTTTCCACCTTTTGGTTAAGTGCCGGTACCGTTATTACCATGCTATCAAAAGGAGTTTTTATCCCTGGCTTAATTTGGATCTGTTTAATTTTAGCGCCGATTTGTTTAAAAGCTTGTCGCAATAAACACTATTATTCTCTAGCTATTATTGCTGGCTTGCTGTCTTTAATTTTAATTTTACCCTGGCCAATTTTACTTTTTCGTGATAGCCCTGAATTATTTAAAGTTTGGTTCTGGGATAATAATGTTGGCCGTTTTTTGGGTTTTTCAGTTGAACAATTAGGTGCAAAAGCAAAAGCCTTCCGTATCCCTGAAGCAATACTTCTTTTCGCCTTACCATCAGGTATCTTAGCTATTATTTTTATTTTGAAACAACCAATAAAAAATCTAACAGACAATAGGCTTTTTTTACCAACCTGTTTTATATTGCTAGGCGTTATTTTGTTACAAATCTCAGCCTCTGGCCGCGCGTTATATTTATTACCTTTTATCGCACCGATGACATTATTAGCGACCCACTGTTTTTGTCTATTACCATCGCTGTTATATAAAATTGGTTATTACTTCAGCCAAATTTTGTTTTCCCTACTCATCCCTCTGTTATGGATTGGTTACGGGTTATCTTTTTCGACTAAACACCACCAATTGCTGGCAATTTTTAGCCAATGGTTGCCAAGTGGCTATCAGCCGCACTTTTCTTGGATGGCTTTTTTATTTGCGTTAACCATTACGTTGATCTGGTTGTTTAAAAAATGTTTTCTGGCCGACCGGCTGGCTTTAAAAGCGGCTCAAATATGGTGTCTGGGACTCACTGTTATCTGGGGATTAGTCTTTACACTTTTTATCGGCTGGATAGATTACGCCAAAGGTTATCAAAATGTGTTTGCCGATCTAAAACAACATATTGCCAGCGAATTTCTCCCTACCGACTGTATGGTCTCCCATGAAGTGGGGGAATCAGAAGCGCCAATGCTTTACTACTACACCGGAATTTTACATCAATCACAATATCACTATGAAACACCGCCTAATTGCCGGTGGCTGCTCGATCTTTCAAAAGAGGTCAGAGAACCGCCCCCTGGTATGGAAATATTCTGGATCGGCCATCGCCCTGATGAAACAAAAGAGAATTTGGTGCTATATAAGAAGATCGATCGTTGATTAGCCATTGTTATGGTTATGATGGAGAACCGCTATTATCAAATAGCGGTTTTAGGTTGTTGTTGCGTCACACAATGAATACCACCACCGCCAATAGCGATGGTATCAATATTAACAGGGACAATTTTATGGTTGGGAAAACAGTCCGTTAATATTTCTACCGCGGCGCTATCAGCGTTTTGATCGCCAAATTGCGGAATTATCACTGCCTGATGACAAAGATAATAATTAACATAACTGGCAGCAAATTCAGGATAGCGTTGACGGTTAACTCTGACATTTTGCGGCGTATTTAATGTGGTTATATTTTTAATTTTATTCATCGCTATTAAGCTATTTTGATGCTCTCTGGTAACGCGATAATCAAAAGAATAAGTATCGTTTTCCAGACTAATAATAATACTGTTGTCATTAATAAAACGAGCATAAAAATCGATATGGCCATCGGTAATATCATAACCTTTAATACCTTTTAACCAGATAATATCCGTCAATCCTAAATAGGTTTTTAACTGATATTCTATTTGCTGTCGCGTACAATTAGGATTACGATCACTATTTAAGATCGCACTTTCGGTAAATATTCTTACTCCTGAGCCATTAACTTCAATGCTACCACCTTCAAGGTTAATATTTGCTTTAATTAATTGGCTTTCTGCGTAGTTCGCCATAATTGTGGCAACATGACGATCAAAATTATACCGCTGTTTATTGCCCCAACCATTAAAATTAAAATCGATAGCCACCAGCTGCCCCGAACTTTTATCCAACACAAAATTAGCGCCACTATCCCTGATCCAGATATCATTAAGTGGTGCTTTAATATAGTTCACCGAGCTGCCAAGTAAATTCCAGGCAACGGGATAATTTTCAGGCGTAACCAATAAATTAACCGGTTCAAATTCTGCAATTGCTAATGCAATATCGGCTAAATTCTGCTGTAAGCTGGCAATTAATTTTTTTGGCCAAATAGTTGTAGACATGCCAAATGACATCCAAGTGCAAGTATGTGCATGCGATTCGTGCGGGAAATAATACATCTTCACGCTATCCTATTAAAATAGTTTAACAAACAAGTAACTAGCTAAAATAAACCGCTATTTAACGTTAACCGGTGAAAAGCGCTTTATTTCTGGCTTTAAAATAGATAGAGTAATCGGTCTAAAAATTATTGTCTACTTATTTGGAGATCAATATGACTGAACAAACGGAAAAACAGCGCGCTAAGAAAAAACAGATCATTGAGGCAGCTATCCGCTGTTTTGTTGAAAAAGGCTTTCATGCCACTTCAACGGCGGAAATATGTAAAGCCGCTGGAATGAGTCCCGGAAATTTATTTCATTACTATCCAACTAAAAATGCCATTATTGAAGCTATTGCCTTACAAGATCAGGCCGATTTTGCCACACTACTACAAATCGAACAGGTCACCGATTCGACCATCGAAACTGTTATCACGATTATGACCAGACTGATACAACTTTATAATGAACCAACTTATGCCAGACTAAGCCTGGAAATTATTGCTGAAGCCAGTAGAAACCCGGCAATTAACAACACTTTTATTGAAAATGAAAAAATTGTCAGACAACGACTGGTTGATATCCTAAGGCATGGCGTCAGTAATGGCCAAATTGATCCAGAATTACCGATTGAAAATACCGCTTCCTGGCTGATGACCATCGCTGACGGTGCAATCGGTCGTGATCTTATGGAGCCAGAGTTCCATTTAGCTGATCGTTTAGGATCATTTATTTATATAATCAAAAAAATATTGATGCCAATTAAGTAGCGATTAATACCATAATTGTTATGTTGATAAAACCTAATAAAGCATTCGCAAGTGAGGAGATGGCTTCGGTGATATATGAAGTTTAGATGGATATGTTGTTGCTCAATTTAACAGAGCTCTGTAATCAAGGGCAATTTAAAATGTCTGCCGATTAACAACAAATCGCGAGCATCAACAATTCAAACTCCGTTGCATCCAATTACTTTAATTTGTCAGATTTTGGTCACTTTCGTTTCAGTGGTTCACAATAATGACCACTCATATCTTATAGCGCACTTGCAAATTTTTTATTTTATCAAACAGACAGATCAATTTTCCCAGGCACATCAGCAGGGGGTAAAACGGGGCTGTAAGCCCCCGTTCATCATTAATACTGCATGAAATATTGTTGGATTTTGTTTGGATCTTTCGTTTGTGTCAGAGCTAGCATAAGTAACACGCGGGATTTATAGGGACTTAGCGTTCCGGAAGCAACGAAGCCGTATTTGTCATCATTAATTTCGCCATTACGTGCAGTTGCGCCGGAAGGAACACGTGAGGAACGCACCACAACTATGCCTTTTTTACTTGCATCAGATAGCGTATTTAATAGATCATGGGAGATATTGCCATTACCAACGCCCGCACTGACAATGCCCTGATAGCCGTTGGCAATAAAGGCCTTGGCAGGAATGTCAGATGCATTAGCGTAATTGTAGACAATACCCACCTCTGGCAGTTGGGTTAGCTTGCTAACGTCGAACGCTGTTTGGGTAGTGTGCTTTTGCACAGGCGTGCGGGTATAAATGACTTTGCTGTCGGCGATAGCCCCTAAAGCGCCATAATGGATCGACTGAAACACTTCCAAATTCTCCGAGTTCATCTTCGTCACATCCCGAGCATCAAGGATCTTATTATTCATCACGAGCAATACACCTCGCCCGGCGCTAGCCGGTGATGCTGCCGTCAGAATTGCACCATACAAATTTGCCGGTGCGTCAGAGCTGAGCTGAGTAACCGGACGCATTGCCCCCGTCAGCACAACAGGTTTCTCACACTTCACCGTCAGGTTTAGAAAATAGGCAGTTTCTTCAATGGCATCAGTACCGTGAGTAATAACAAAACCATCAGTGTCCTGACACTGCGCGTTTATTTTATTCGCCAGCTTGAGCCATACAGAGGTATCCATATCTTGCGAACGGACATTAACCACCTGTTCGCCTTTAACATTGGCAACCTGTTTTATTTGTGGCACCAGTTCCAAAAGCTTATCGACTTTGATTGTTCCTGGAGTGTAACTGGCTTTGACCGGAGAATCTCCGCTGCCTGCGATAGTCCCGCCGGTTGCCAGGACAGTAATATTGGGTAATACCTGCGCTGCATAAGAGAAAGAAACGCCGATTGTCAGCGCCAAAAAGCTCATTTTCATTTTTACTTTCATTTTATGTACTCCTTAAACAACGAAATTGCCAGCGCATCATACAAGGATGCAAACACAAGGAATGCCTTTTTAGATCAAACAATTAAGTGGAAAATGAGGAGAAACAACGGTTCTGTCACATTAAAAGAATTTGTTTAATAAAATAAAAGTTTGGATAGGGGGATGTAGAAACGCTGTGACTTTAATGCCCTTAAAATTGTGATGAAAAATCATTCATCACAAATCAGCTCCTTGATAGCAAATAGCAAAAAGCCTCGCAAAAGCGAGGCTAATAATTTTTTTAACTTCACACTTGGCGGTAGTGACTCACCGATTCTTTTAACTTCACACTTATCACAAACTTGGCTGATAACCAAAAAGTTCTCAAGTGGATATTACATTTATAAATAAAGGAGAACCCCGAATCACGGGGCTTACAGATTGAAATTTAACAAATAACTCTATGTATTTTTTAAAACGGAATATCATCATCGAAATCGATGGGTGGCTCAGCTGGTGTAGCTGGAGCAGTTTTACCGGAACGGGCAGCAGGCGCTGGCGCGTTACCACTAAACTGTTGAGTTGGTTGTGGCTGTTGCGGCTGTTGTGGTTGCCCCCAACCACCCGCTGGATTATTTTGTGGCATGCCTTCTTGTGAGCCACCACGCGCACCTAACATTTGCATGGTACCACCAATATTCACCACCACTTCGGTAGAGTAGCGATCCTGGCCATTTTGATCTTGCCATTTACGAGTTTGTAGTGAGCCTTCTATATAAACTTGTGAACCTTTACGCAAATATTCACCTGCCACTTCCGCCAGCTTGCCAAAGATCACAACGCGGTGCCATTCTGTTTTTTCCCGCATTTCACCACTTTGCTTATCACGCCAACTTTCAGAGGTTGCCAGAGTAAGATTCGCAACCGCACCACCATTTGGCATATAACGAATTTCAGGATCTTGTCCCAAGTTGCCGATAAGTATGACTTTGTTAATGCCTCTGCTGGCCATTCTCTACTCCTGATGAATTAATTTTTAATATGCTAGTTTAACATGCTAACACGTTATTGAATATGCAAACCAAACCGTTGCCATTGCGCTTTGCGAAACGCCTTAGAAAATTATACTGCAATATTGCTAAATTTTTTCAAGTTTGGCTATTAAATTGCAGAATATGATTCCCTATACTGTACTGTACTGTATATTCATTCAGCCAAAATTGTGTAATAATAAAACGTTTTATTTATTGTTTGAATATGTTCTCATCCGGGATGTGGTATATGGATAACATTGAAGTCAGAGGTGCGCGCACCCATAATTTAAAAAATATCAATTTAATTATTCCTCGCGATAAATTAATTGTTATTACTGGGTTATCAGGTTCAGGAAAATCTTCTCTGGCATTTGATACCCTGTATGCAGAAGGTCAGCGCCGTTATGTTGAGTCACTGTCTGCCTATGCTCGGCAGTTTTTATCCTTAATGGAAAAACCGGATGTTGATCATATTGAAGGGCTGTCACCAGCCATTTCAATTGAACAGAAATCCACTTCACACAATCCACGTTCAACGGTAGGTACCATTACCGAAATCCATGATTATTTACGTTTATTGTTTGCCCGTGTCGGCGAACCCCGCTGTCCAGATCACGATATTCCGTTAGCCGCCCAGACCGTTAGTCAGATGGTTGATAATGTCCTGGCGCTGCCGGAAGGTAAGCGACTAATGTTGCTAGCACCGGTAGTTAAAGAACGTAAAGGTGAACATATCAAGCTACTGGATAATCTGGCAGCCCAAGGTTATATTCGCGCCCGCATTGATGGTGAAGTGTGCGATCTATCCGATCCACCTAAATTAGAACTACATAAAAAACATACCATTGAAGTGGTGGTTGATCGTTTTAAAGTTCGCGCTGACCTGGCACAACGACTAGCTGAATCGTTTGAAACCACGCTTGAGTTATCAGGTGGTACTGCAGTTATCACTGATATGGATGACAACCAGGCAACCGAATTAGTTTTCTCTGCTAATTTTGCCTGCCCTGTCTGCGGTTATAGCATGAGCGAGTTAGAACCGCACCTGTTTTCTTTTAACAATCCAGCGGGTGCCTGTAGTTCCTGTGATGGGCTCGGAGTACAACAATTTTTCGATCCAGAACGCGTGATCCAAAATGAGGAAATTTCTTTAGCTGGCGGGGCAATTCGTGGTTGGGATTGCCGTAATTTTTATTATTTCCAGATGCTACAGTCGTTAGCTAAACACTATAAATTTGATGTTGAAGCCACGTTTAATTCGTTAGAACCATCGATCAAGCAAATGATCTTATATGGCTCCGGCAAAGAAGCGATTGAATTTAAATATCAAAACGATCACGGTGATGTTACTGTCAGATGCCATCCTTTTGAAGGGGTGATCCATAATATGGAGCGTCGCTATAAAGAAACCGAGTCGATGGCGGTGCGCGAGGAGTTGGCAAAATATATCAATAATCGGCCATGTATTGCTTGCCATGGCACCCGCTTACGGCAAGAAGCCCGTTATGTATTTATTGAAAATACCACCCTGCCTGAAATTTCCGATTTTAGTATCGGCCATGCGATGACATTTTTCCAAACATTGCAGCTCAGTGGGCAACGGGCACAAATTGCGGAAAAAATTCTGAAAGAGATTAACGATCGGTTAAAATTTTTGGTCAATGTGGGATTAAATTACCTGTCTCTTTCCCGCTCAGCTGAAACATTATCCGGTGGCGAAGCACAGCGCATTCGGCTGGCAAGCCAAATCGGTGCCGGTTTAGTTGGTGTCATGTATGTATTGGATGAGCCATCAATTGGTTTACATCAACGAGATAATGACCGGTTATTACAGACTCTGCTGCATTTACGTAATTTAGGCAATACGGTTATAGTGGTGGAACATGATGAAGATGCGATCCGTGCTGCCGATCACATTATCGATATCGGCCCAGGCGCCGGCATACATGGAGGACGCATTGTTGCTCAAGGCAACCTGGACGATATTATTAGCAATCCAGATTCATTAACCGGTAAATACCTTAGTGGTGAACGTAAAATCGCCATCCCGCCCAAACGAGTAGCTATCGATGCAGAAAAAACTCTGAAACTGATTGGTGCACAAGGTAATAATCTAAAAAATGTCACGCTGGAGTTGCCTGTTGGCTTATTTACCTGTATTACCGGCGTTTCCGGCTCAGGTAAATCAACTCTAATTGATGATACGTTATTTCCTATTGCTCAGCGTCAATTAAATAAAGCTACTAATGCCACTCCAGCACCTTACACCGATATCGAAGGTTTACAGTATTTCGATAAAGTGATTGATATTGACCAAAGCCCGATTGGCAGAACGCCACGTTCCAACCCAGCCACCTACACTGGCGTATTTACGCCAGTACGTGAATTATTTGCCGGCGTACCCGAGTCTCGTGCGCGGGGTTATACACCAGGAAGGTTTAGTTTTAATGTCAAAGGCGGTCGCTGCGAAGCCTGCCAGGGTGATGGTGTGCTCAAAGTTGAGATGCATTTTCTGCCCGATGTCTATGTTCCCTGTGATCACTGTAAGGGCAAACGCTATAATCGTGAAACGTTAGAGATCAAATATAAAGGTAAAAATATTCACGAAGTATTAGAAATGACCATTGAGGAAGCACGTGAATATTTTGCTGCGGTTCCAACGTTAGCGCGTAAATTGCAAACATTGATCGACGTTGGGCTTTCCTATATTCATTTAGGTCAATCCGCAACAACCTTATCGGGTGGTGAAGCACAACGGGTTAAGTTATCTCGCGAACTTTCCAAACGCGGTACCGGCCAAACGCTCTATATTTTGGATGAACCGACTACCGGTTTACATTTTGCTGATATTCAACAACTGTTGCATGTATTACATCAACTCCGTGATCAGGGCAATACTATTGTGATTATTGAACACAATTTAGATGTGATTAAGACCGCCGACTGGATCGTTGATCTGGGACCTGAAGGCGGTAGTAGTGGTGGTGAGATTTTATTTGCCGGTACACCCGAGCAGATAGTCAAATGTAAGCAATCACATACTGCTCAATTTTTAAAACCGATCCTAAAACGCGGTTACTAATCAGCAGTAATTTCCGCTATCAAAATTGAAAAATAGCCCGGCGCAGCTGCCGGGAACAGTATTGTTGAGCAATAATCAAAGTGCAATATTTGATAATAAGAAATTTTTTTTTATGCTAGTTCCATGCTCATAATCGGTTTGGCTGCTGTTTTTGATGGCATAAATACAAAAATTCTACATCTATTCTATTATTAACAAAAAGTTAACGATAAGAACGAATTTTCAGCAAGAATAATCTTAGGCTGATTCTTACTTCTTCACCTTACTTTTTTATCCACAGTTTCAAGTGTTAAATATAAACAGCGTCTTACTGCACAATTTTAGCAAACGCTATTATTACCGTGTTGCACTATCGCTAATTAAGTTGCTATTAGATTCTGTTAAAACAAAAATTACCTTGTTAAGTAATTGCGTTTTCTGGTCAAAAAATTAATAAATACTTTAGTTAACACCCACCAAAAGAGAGTGAAAAATGAACAATTTTGAAAAGCATGATTTAACTAATTTGGTTGGCAAACATCTCATATATTACTTATGAAAACGGTTGGCAGCATGAAATTTACATAAAAAATGACAGTACCCTTGATTATCGGGTCTGTAGCGGCTTGGCCAGTAACCGATGCGTGAAAGATCAATCTGCCTATATCGTACATGGTTAGGAAATTGAATGTTAATTATTTCTTTTTTTCTGACCTTAATTGCTGATACGGATGACCGATCTCTAGTTTCACCATCAAGTAGTCGCCTGGCTTTTCGTCAACCAGAGGTTTTTTTATACAATAAATTGAATTTAGTTAGATCTTCCCTACGCGGTTTTCCGTAACCATCGCGCCTTTTTGACTATCTTACGGCGCATTTCCAGTAATACTTCTGCTCTGATACCCACCTGTACGCTGTTAAAAATCATCCGGCTCCCACATAATATGCATTGATACGGATCCACATTCGTAAAGTGTTTCATCAGCGACGCAAAGCCCGGTTTATGCGGTTTTTTCTTCACCTGCATACCCAGTGCCGCATAGACTTTCGGCAGCAAAATCCCCCGTTTCCGGTTGGCCAGAAAGCCGTAATACCGCACCATCTTAAAATGCTGTGACGGGATATGGCTGATGTAGCGCAACAACATTGCTTCCTGGCTCAGATATTGGGTGCGGTGCTTTCCCGTCCGGTGATCATAGTAATGATGGACAACAGTGCCGCCGTTATAATGACGCAGTTTTGAGGCTGCAACCGGCGGGCGTTTCAGGTAACGGCCAAGATAATTGACATTTTGTCGGGCATGTTTGGTTTTTTTCGCAAAGTGAATTTTCCAGCGCCGCTGGTACTGTGATTCCAGAAACTGACACCATTCCCGGTAGTCGCGGATATGCACATAGCCGGCAGCAGGTAAATTCAGCCCGCCGTAATTCTCTCGAAGTAACGCGATGACAGCCCGGCGCCAGTACCGCTCTACTACTTTCTTTTTGAAGAAAACCGGTCGCCAGACGTCGTGTTTGCGGCATAATCCGCCGCGGGTCACCGATAAATGGATATGCGGGTGTTGGTTAAGCTGACGCCCGTAAGTATGTAGGGCGACAAACAACCCGATTTCGATATTGAGTTTTTCTGCCCATTTCAGCAGGGTTCGAGCGGCACAGGCAAACAACTGATTCAGTAATGGCCAGTTGTGATTAAATGCCGGCCAGAGTTTATCGGGCATAGTGAAAGTGATGTGCTGCCATTCGCAGTCTGGCAAAATGTGTTGCTGCTCGGCTATCCACTGTTCGGTGGCTTTCATCCCGCAGGCGCTGCAGCCTTTGCTTTTGCAGCTCTGACAGAAATATTTGGTGTGCGGGCAGTCAGGGGAGTCGCAGCAATAACGACGGATACCCATAGCACCGGTGCCACAGGCGAGCATCCGTTCGACGACCAGTTTAGTCCATTCGGGAACGGAAGAGCCGTATTTCATGAGTAACCGGTTCCAGCCGTCATCTATCTGGAAGAGAAGTTTTGCGGGTCGGGGAATATACATACACCGGATTATAACGGGAGGCGGTTACTAAGGACAGCCATTTACTTACAGCGTCTTAGCTCCCGACGCAGGCGGGCTACTGTCCATTCAGTCACTGGGGCGGTGCAACGGAAAAATTTGCAGGACAAAATTAAAGAGTCGATTGATCCCAGATTCCAATTAAAAAAAGCTGAACTGACGAATGACATTGTTATCAATAAATTGAATGTTGCTACTACATCAGTTTCAGTTGTCTTAGACTCCTTAGGATCCGATGTAACTAAAGAGCAGATCGACAAAATCATAAGTAATTCCATAAAACGAAACCAAGTTGAACTCGATGAAATCGACTCTTTGACCAAAACTACCCTGGCTAAACTCGATAAATCCAGAGGTTTCTGGACCGATGAAGGCTAATTGGCTTAATCTGTATTAAATAGATGTTATTGAATAACAAACCTAATCGCACCATTTTATTGACTGAAACTGCAATTCAGTTGCTTGTGACGCTTATTGCGTTAACGAAAACCAAAGGTGCTCAAGATGTAATTTTGATAAAACTTAAGCTGCTATTGCTAACATAATGGCAAAAATTAACGCTTTTAAATTAAAAACGGCCAATTGAATGAGGTGAAAATGAGTTTTTGGAGTGATTTTGCTGATGGCTTCACCAGTGTCTACACAAAATATCTTCCTGGCTTATTTACTGGCGATACCTATTTCCCAGATAACCCGGTTAGAGAAGCCAGAGCGCATGAAATAGCGGTAGATTGCCAAACCTATGCCAGTAAAAATGCACTATTGATTAAGGAGATCCAAAACAATGTTGTTGAATTAAATAATCATCTTAAAGAATTGTACCAAAAAGAAATAAACGATGAAAAAATTAAATTTGAGAAATTCTCTTTTGACACATTAAATTTTGAGATACCAACAATGCTCGCCTCTATCATTACCGCAAATATTGTTTCAGAGTCGATAACTGTTGGTGCAACAAGTTATTTAGTTTCTACAGGAGAAATAGGCGCAGCGGCACTGGTTGAGTTAGTTGGATTACCTGCTTCCTTCGAAATTGCTTCAATGGCAGCATCTGGCGGAGCTACTATCGGGGTTGTACTTGCTATCGGCTCTGTCGTTGGAAAAATTAAACGAGATAAATTACAAAAGGCTATTCATGACGGCTATCAATCTCGATACAAACTTGCGAAAGCAGCCAATATCAATCATTCAATTTCTCAATCGATAAAAGTGATCAATGCCAGTATTTCAGAATTAAAGGAGATCAAGGTGCCTTTTGCCGCAATAGAAGAACACATTTCTGTATTAATAGAAAAACAATTAAACAACATTAACGAAAATAGTCAATCATCGACAATAGTTGAACTACAAAATTTGGATGAAACCGAGGCTCTTGGACAAACGAGGACGGATCTGTTTAAATACCAAAATAATGTCTGTACAGATCTAGCAGTCTGTCACCTTAAGGGAAATTTAAGCTCCCTGCATCAGTCGCTAGATAGACCTACTGCAATTAATTACTCTTTTCCTTTTGTTACACTATTTGTGACTATCACTAGCAGGGTTCTATCACCTTCAGTGATACTTTTTTGCGAAAATTTCAAATCTATTCCATTAAGATAATTCACTATTGCTGCCGCATTTGGATCTTTTAGCTTTTCATCTTTTATGTGTAATGGATGGGTATCACTGGCTTCATTAATATACCCTGTAATAAGCTTTTCCCTAGTCAGGCAAAATACACCGCCACCGGTACAATCTTCTACTAGTTCTTAGCAATTCTTATACTAATATCAATGGACTATTGAATAATTGAACACAATCCCCTGCGGCTGCTTTACCAGCTGCTAAATCTTTCTCTAATTGCTGAAATTCTTTAATCGTAAGAGTGATTATTCTGCACCACTATAGGTACTTTCTGCGGTTCATGAGGTAAGGGCTCCAACTAGGCCACTTATCACTCGGCTGATTAATGGGGATTAAGGTGTCTTAATGTCAAGAGTAAATGATGCATCAGGTGCTTTGTCTGCCGGTATAAAGGAAAGATATTGGTCTTGATCGATAGAATAACGGATACAAACGTCATCCTAATCATTATCTTGATAAGTATAATCTGGCAGGTATCCAATGCTACAGCTGAGGTAAGGATCCGTACAGTAAAGTATACATCTAGCGCATTTTATAAAACCTACCCAGACAAATTTTTCACCCAGTTTTTGATTAATGGCGGTAATATGCTTACTGTGCAAATAACTATCATGGTGCGCAGAAATAACAGATTTATTATTAACTAATTGATTACTTTTAATATAGAGATTGTTACCAGCAGAAATACCACCAACCACCAGAGGGGAAGCTAATGTGTAAGCCGTTTTCTCCAATTGAACAAATTGCGTGAACACTGGATCGATTTCACCAAACCAGCGCTGTTTTCCATTGATCTGATAATTAGGTTTTAGATTTATGTTGACACTTGTACCCAGGCCACCACCATTTGCCCTGACAACATAGGGTTTAACTTTGTTACTATCCGGCGTTGTTAATTGTTGCGTGATGTTAGGGTTATTGCTTTGGTTAATCACGTATTTGACTTTCAGGAACAGATCACCGGTTTGCGTTAAGATAGTCGCCGCGCGATTTTCAAACCTTTCACTTAGCTCACCCTGGGCATTTTTTTGTAGCCACAGATTATCATAGGCTTCAATTTTAGCGCTTTCACCCTGATTGCTGATGACATTACTAAATAGATGAATATTTTGTTTAGCCGTTACTTTACCTTGATTAATTAGGCTATCGCTTTCAAGTAATAGGTCTTGCTGAGATAAAATTTCACTGCTTGCCGGAATTATAATAGCTGACGCTTTGGCGGTTAAATGCCCTTTAGTGGTAATATGACCTAGCGTCAGTTTACCTTTAGCTGAAATAAATAACTCATTTTCACTGGTTTTAATATTATCCAGCTTAACTTCACTGTCTGGTTCGGTAGCAATGATTTTAATACAATTAGCATAAATCCCACCAGGCTCTGTAATGTTAACCGCAAATTGGGGTTTTAGGCCCGGGCTAGTTATTTGAGAAACTGTTCCAGTCTGATAGTCAATCGCATTCGTGCCTTGCAAAAAGCTAATATTTTTGCTGAGAATACTCGCATTGACAGTAACAGTACGGCTGATCATTTCAGTATAATTTTGGCTACCACTATGGAGCCCTTTATTACGGAAGATAATATCGCCTTTCTCCACCTTTAAATGGGCAAATTCGCCGCGTTGATTTAGTGTCGGCTGGCCAGTAGTTAAGGTTAAGCCACCAATATTGCTGAAATGACAACCATCACAGCTGATACCATTTGGATTGGCGATGATCACATCCGCTTTCTTGCCTGCAATTTCCAATTTGCCATTCAGTTGTGAAGAAGATAAACCAGTTACTTCATTAATAATCAAACTGGCCGTCTGTTCACCAAGCTGCCCATTTTTAGCCAGCTGGCCGGCTAGTTCACTTTTCGCTGGTTGGATAGCATTGTTCAGCACCGCACCTTCTGGCGGTACATTAAATTGCTGATATCGATTATGAGAAATACCCGCCCGATTAGGTGCCGCTATATCGATGACAGCAATTTGATTTTTAACCGTTAGTTGAGTTTTTTCATCCGCTGGTTGAACAGTGGAACTGAAAGCCGGTAACAGAGGATAACAGGCGATGAAATAAATTATGTTTCTGCTATAGCGAATCTTTTTATTTTTCATAGCATTACCTATATTCTATTTTTGTATTAATATGACGATGAAAGTTACCGCTTCAAAATAGAAAAGAAAAATTTAATAGGCAATATATAATAATCAATAATTTAATTAGTTAATCCAATGATAATCATTATTTTTAATTATAATTCAATATGTTAAATTTAATTAATACTATTTTATTTTTATTCCTAAAATAAAATTTGATTTTAATATTTTTATATTTAATAGAATTATTGATTGTAATTAAATTCAGTTAACGACTTACTGCTGCAAAAGCCTGAGCAATACGTTGAACATTATGTTCATTAACACCCGCCATACAAATACGCCCCGTACTAACCAGATATATGGCAAATTCCTCACGTAGACGCTCAACCTGTTCTGCGCTAAAACCGGTGTAACTAAACATACCATGCTGCTTTAATAGGTGATCAAAGTTTTTTTCAGGTAACGCATTTTCCAAATTGCTAACGAGCATTTTCCGCATGGCAAAGATGCGCCGACGCATCGATTCTACCTCACTTAACCATTCAGCGCGTAATGTGTCATTTGTCAAAACATGTTCAACAATTTTTGCGCCATTTGATGGTGGGCTCGAATAGAGACGACGCACACCCGCCTTTAGTTGGCCAAATACCCGCTCACACTCCGGTTGATTTTGACAAATAATCGATAGACCGCCAACCCGATCACCATACAGACCAAAAATCTTGGAAAATGAATTACTGACAAATACCGGTAATCCGGCCTGAGCCATAGTGCGAATAGCATAAACATCCTCATCCATACTTTTAGCAAATCCTTGATAAGCCATATCAAGAAAGGGAATAAGGCGCCGCTCTTTAGCCACTTTGGTTATTTGATCCCACTGTTGGGGTGTTAAATCAGAACCGGTTGGATTATGACAACATGGATGCATTAAGATAATGCTTTTTTCTGGCAGCTGTTTGAATGTTGCCAGCATTTCAGCAAATTTTATCCCTTTAGTCTCGGCATCAAAATAGGGGTAATAATGGACGTTAATTCCTGAACCCATGAAGATAGAAGCATGATTTTCCCAGGTAGGATCACTACACCAAACCTCTGACTCAGGGAAATAACGATGTAAAAAATCGGCTCCCAGTTTTAACGCCCCTGAGCCACCAATAGTCTGTACTGTTGCAATTCGTTGTTCTTTAATTAGTGGGCTATCAGCGCCAAAAAGCAGTTTTTGAATCGCTAACCGGTAGTTATGTAGTCCTTCCATCGGTAAATAGAGGGAGGCTATAGCAGGAAATTGATTAAGCTTGGTTTTCGCTTTACCGACAGTGCCAAGTTGGGGAGTATTACCCTTGCCGTCATAATAAAGGCCAATGCTAAGGTTAATTTTATTTTCACGCGGATCTTTATTAAATTCATCCATCAACGATAGGATCACCGGCAAAAGCATCAACATTCTGAAACACTTAAAATTCTCTCCACTATCATCATATCTATTTTTTTATTAAATAACCGACAACAAATTTATTTGTCCAGGTATTCCATTGCCACCCGTGAGGTTAGCTTGGTCAGTAATTCATAATCACTGACACCAGTATATGCCGCCACTTCTTCAACAGGCAATAGATCTCCCCATATAATTGCTTCATCGCCGACCTTATCGTTGGTTTCAATTCCTAAATCGACTGAAATCATATCCATGGAGACTCTACCTACAATCGGCACTTTGCGCCCATTTATTAATACTGGTGTGCCTGACGGGGCATTACGGGGATAACCATCGCCATAACCAATTGCCACTACACCAAGATTGGTATCCTGCTCACTAACCCAAACTCCACCATAACCTACCGGCTCTCCGGCTTTATGTTGACGAATAGCAATTAGATTAGATTTGAGGGTCATCGCTGGCAGGAGACCAAAATCTTTGCCTTGTTTACCTTCTTGTGGTGAAGCGCCATACATCATGATGCCAGGACGCACCCAATCAAAATGTGATGTTTGCCATAGTAGAATACCGGCAGATGCCGCGATCGATTTTTCTCCTGGTTTATCTTTTATAAAAGCATTAAAACAAGCCAATTGCTGCTCTGTCGCCGCGGGTAAACCAGGCTCATCAGCACGACTAAAATGACTCATAATATTGATAGGCTTTTGAATATTTTGACATGCCATCAAGCGCGTATAAGATATTTTCGCCTCTTCAGGTCTGAACCCCAAACGGTGCATACCGGTATCAAGTTTCATCCAAACTTTTATCGGCTTTTCTAATTTAATCTGTTCTAATGTTTCAAGTTGTTCAATACTCTGTACAACAACATCAATCTCATGCCTGGTGATAATAGGTAATTCAGCTAGCTCAAAAAAACCTTCTAATAATAAGATGGGGTTGTTGATGCCATTTTCACGTAATGCGATTGCTTCGCTAATACGAGCAACACCAAAGCTATCAGCCAGATCTTTAACTGTGTGCGCTGTTTCTAGAAAACCATGCCCATAAGCATTAGCTTTAACGACAGCAATTATGCGGCTATGAGGCGCAATTTCCCGAACTCGTTGTAAATTGTGACGCAGAGCGCGGCGGTGAATGACAGCGGTTGCCGCTTTCATTTTACTCTCCGTATTAACGTATTAAAATTAAATAGATAGATTATTCGTCGTGGTAGATTGGCCCAGCATAGTTATCAAAACGTGACCATTGTCCATTGAAAGTCAGACGTACTGTTCCAATCGGGCCATTACGCTGCTTACCGATAATAATTTCTGCTACCCCTTTAAGATCTGAATTATCGTTATAAACCTCATCTCGATAAATAAACATAATTAAATCGGCATCCTGCTCAATGGAGCCGGATTCCCGTAAATCTGAATTGACCGGTTTTTTATCCGCTCGTTGTTCCAGGCTACGATTAAGTTGTGACAATGCGATCACAGGTACTTGTAACTCTTTTGCCAATGATTTAAGCGAACGGGAAATTTCGGCAATCTCAAGTGTACGATTATCAGACAGGGAAGGAACTCGCATAAGCTGAAGATAATCGATCATAATTAGACTTAAACCACCATGTTCACGGTAAACCCGGCGAGCACGTGAACGAACTTCTGTCGGCGTTAACCCAGCAGAGTCATCAATATACATATTGCGTTTTTCCATCAACAACCCCATGGTACTGGAAATACGCGCCCAATCTTCGTCATCAAGTTGGCCAGTTCGAATACGAGTTTGATCAACACGCGATAAAGAAGCTAACATACGCATCATGATTTGATTAGCCGGCATTTCCAAACTAAAAATCAAAACCGGTTTTTCTTCTATCATGGCCGCATGTTCACATAAATTCATCGCAAAAGTGGTTTTACCCATGGAAGGACGAGCTGCTACGATAATCAGATCAGAGTTTTGTAGTCCTGCCGTTTTTCGATCCAGATCCTGGTAGCCGGTAGAGACACCGGTTACGCCATCATGAGGCTTCTGATATAACTGTTCAATTTTTTCCACCGTCTCAGACAGGATCTCTTCAATCCCTTTCGGACCGTCATCTTTATTAGCACGAGTTTCTGCAATTTGAAAAACACGTGATTCAGCTAAATCCAGTAACTCTTCGCTGCTGCGACCTTGAGGATCATAACCCGCATCAGCGATCTCATTTGCCACCGCAATCATGTCACGAACAACAGCACGTTCGCGCACAATATCTGCATAAGCGTTAATGTTGGCAGCACTTGGGGTATTTTTAGCTAATTCTGCTAAATAGGCAAAACCACCGACGCTATCCAATTCGCCTTGCTGTTCTAACGATTCAGATAAAGTAATTAAATCAATTGGTCTACTCTGTTCAAGCAGACGTTGCATTTCAGCAAAAATGGTGCGGTGTGGTCGGCTAAAAAAATCTGCGTTGGTCACGCGTTCTGAGACATGATCCCAACGCTCGTTATCCAACATTAATCCACCCAGTACCGATTGCTCAGCTTCTAAGGAGTGAGGTGGCATTTTTAGCCCCTCTATTTGACGATCTTTCTGACCAATAAATACGGTTTCTGCGGAATACTTCTTCGCCATAGCACTTTCTTTACCCATTAATCAATAGAGTCGCTCATCAGTATATGCTATTTACTGCTATTTCGTGACAATTTGATCATTTAATGTGAGATAAAACCTCAACGATTCTTCACTGTTATCTTTTACAGAAAATCTGAAAATGTTGCAATGTTCCTCAATCAAACATAGCAAAATATTGGCAATAAATCTGAACTTTCCGAAAAATATTGCAATCATGGCTAATAAGCGACTAGTTAAACATAAGCATTAACCAACTGCACTTTCAGATTGTTTTATTCGCGAATATTTATATAGTTTATTAATTCTTTAATAAGGAAACCTTTTAATTAAACGGAGTTTAATTGCTATGAATAGTTATCAAGAGATCAATACATTTATTAATCATGTTTATGGCGAAAACCGTTTTTCTAATGATGAATTTCAAACTATTTTTCATTATGCCAATCATAAATTTGACACTCTTCTGACACAATTTGATAAAAATCAGGAATTAGCCGATTTTCAGCAATCAATTAATCATACTGTACAATTGATGCAAAACAGTCTGGAAAAAATTGGCCAAAACGGGGACATAAAATGTGAACAAAAAAATAAAATAAAAGTCGCTTTTATTAGTCAAATGCTCTATTTATTCGCTAATTTTGATCGCACTTTTAGTTCTCTTTAATTAAACGCACCCCAGGTATGGCATAGATAAAATAACCTGGGTTAGTCAATTATTTACCGGTAATAAACTCGAGTGCCTGCTTAACCACGGTTACATCGGCGCCTTTTTTATGGGCATTTTCACTCAAATGACGGCGCCACTGGCGAGCGCCCGGAATAGCTTGAAATATTCCCAACATATGACGAGTAATATGACCTAAATAAGTTCCCTGTTTCAACTCTCGCTCAATATAAGGATACATTGCTTGTACTGCAACAATCGGATCAATAACCAGGTTACTTTGATCAAAAAATTCAACATCAACCTGAGTTAATAATGCAGGATTTTGATAAGCTTCTCGCCCTATCATAACACCATCAAGATGGTGTAAATGCTGTTTAGCCTGATTAATGCTTTTGATACCTCCATTAACCACAATGGTTAACTGAGGAAAATCTTTTTTCAATTGATAAACGCGTGAATAGTCTAAAGGTGGTATTTCCCGATTCTGTTTTGGACTTAACCCCGATAGCCAAGCTTTACGAGCATGAATGATAAATAAACCACATTGACTCTCTGCCACAATTTTATCAGTAAAATCGGTTAAAAAAGCATAACTATCGTCATCATCAACGCCAATACGGGTTTTTACTGTTATCGGGATCGTAATAGCATCCTGCATTGCTTTTATACAATCCGCTACTAGTGCGCCTTCACGCATCAAACATGCACCAAAACGGCCATTTTGGACCCGATCTGAAGGACAGCCAATATTTAAATTAACCTCATCATAACCACTTTGCTGAGCCATTTTTGCACAATCGGCAAGGCCGCAGGCTCATTACCACCCAACTGCAAAGCAACTGGATGTTCCTCTTCACTATAAGCCAGATAATCACCTTTACCATAAATAAGCGCACCAGTTGTCACCATTTCTGTATAAAGTAACGCTTCTTTAGTTAATAAACGGTGAAAATAACGGCAATGACGATCTGTCCAATCAAGCATCGGCGCCACGCTAAAACGATGGTGGTTAAAATTATCTGTCGATGCCGTTAATTCGTTACCTGGCGTTAATTTTGTGTTAGTTGTGTTATCGTGCATTTTTCGGTTTTTTGGTATGTTGTTTTTTATTACCACTAAATGGCATTACTCGTTTTTAACAGCCATTATAGCGAGAATTTATTTGTATGCTGCCTATTATACCATAGAGAAACACCCTGGTGTGGGATGGCTTCACTCACAACAAAAAACTACCAGACAGCCATGACTTCAAGCCAATAGTTTCAATTGAAAATGGTAATTAATGAGAGTTAAAAATTAAATGATAAGCAATTGATAACCACCGTAGACTCAATAGCGTTCATCACAAAAATTAGATTATATACTCATGCATTCTCTGATGGGATCATAGAAAAATTGGTTAATTGAATTGATACTCCTGCTTAGCTGATAGTTTTAACACCAGCTGTGTGAAAACTTATATAAAAAATTAAAAAAAATTCTATTTGTGATAATTTATTGCATTTACAAAAATGTAATTGCTTTATGGATAATAAAATTAATATTGTTACTTTTTTGTTGCTTATACTTTAATGGTAAATTATGAAATTATTATTTATGACATTAACTATTGTCTCATTTTTAGGACTTAGCTCTCTTTCTTTAGCAGATAAAAACAATGAGACTATATCAGGAGATACGAATTACCCAGATTTAACTGCCGCAAATTTAGGTAGAACGAATTTAACTAAAGCAAATTTAACCGCAACAAATTTAGCTACAACAGATTTAACTGCAACAGATTTAATTGCAGCAAAATTAGGCAGAACATATTTGACTAAAGCAGATTTAAATACAGTAAATTTAAGTGCAACAGATTTAACTAAAGTAGATTTAACTGCAGCAAATCTAGGTGTAACACATTTAACTGAAATAGATTTAAGTACAGCAATTTTAACTGAAATAGAAAATGGAAAAATTCTCGCTGAAGCAGGTTTTGATGCCAACTAATGTTACGCCACTAACAAAAATCATACATCCTATCGTATTGACAAATAGAAATTAAGAAACAGTCTTTTAGCTCCGTTCCCTAGTGAAACACTTAAATAAACCAAGCATACCTCTTCACATTAAGAAGAGGTTAATAAGATAATTAGCTGTACTTTATTCAAAGTAAATTAAGATAATAACTGGCATAACAAAAATTATAACTACAGAGATACTGATTTATTCTTTTACTTTATAATCTGTCTTAACCGCTTCCTTAACCCAGAAACCGAGCTTCTAAGGTTTCAAGTTAACTCCTGAGACAAAATCATTTACGCTGAATCAGCTATTAATTTAATAGATTTTGCATCCTTTATAGTTGATTTCACTAGAAATGTTATTAATTTAATTATAATCCTTTTAATTAAATTAATGGTTAATTAAATGTTAAATATTAGTGTATTGTTAATAGTGATTTTCATTTATTTTAGCAACTGTCTTGAACGTTAAAATTATGGAGAAACGTGATGGTACGACTCATTCCATTCTTCGTTCTTTCTGAGCATCGCGTTCAGGATAGTCAGCAGCTTGCGCATACAGGCGACCAGCGCCACTTTTTTGGCTTTTCCCGCTGCAAGCAGACGCATGTAAAAGGCTTTTATCACCGGATTAAAGCGAGTTGCTACAAGCGCGGCCATATAAAGTGCTGTTCGGACTCCGTCCCTTCCGCCAAATATGGTTCGCCGACCACGCATGGTACCCGAGTCCCGGTTTATGGGGGCAACGCCTACAAGCGCGCTAATAGCTCGCCTCGAGAGGCTGCCCAGTTCGGGAAGCTCCGCCAACAACGCAGCAACTGTCATGGTACCAACCCCTTTAATGCTGCTCAGCCTAGCGGCCAGATCCTTAAAGTGGTTCCTTATGTGGTTGTTCATATCCTCATCGATTCTGGCAAGTTCATCTTCCAGCGCCTTGATGATGATGTTGATGCTTTTTCTATTCTGTGGATGTGCGGTATACAGCCTATTACGTTCTGCCACCAACATTGTAATCAACTGGCGTCTGCGTACGACCATCGCAGCAAGAACCTGACGTTCTGCATTTGGCAGAGTCCGGATAAAGCGCTCTCGCTCCGGATGTCGATTAATAACCTCTGCCATTTGTGCAAGCACTTTGGCATCAATACGGTCAGTTTTTGCCAGATAGCCCATAGCGCGGGCAAAGTCTCGGGATTGTCTGGGATTGATCACAGTGACGTCAAAGCCTTCAGCCTGGAGCGAGCAGGCCACAGTAGCTTCAAGCCCGCCAGTTGCCTCCATCAGAACCAACACCACCGAATGCTTTCTCAATTCGGCGATAATGGCATCAAAACCGTCAGAGTCATTACTGACCGTAAACTGTGCAATATCACAGCTGGCTGCTATGTCCAGCGTTGCTTTAGAAACATCAATACCCACACAAAGTGGATTTGGCTGACTCATGATTACCCATCCTTGCAAATGCGTTATGGAGTACGGACAACTGTTCGGGTTTCAGATGAGTGGCTCAGTGTATGCGCCGGTCGCTAATTAACGGGCTTAAAACCCTAGGAGGAATCGGGCTGCATGCACCTTGCCAAATCTAATCGTAACTATTTTAAACCGTTTTCAAGATACAAGGAGGAATCGGGCTGCATGCACCTTGCCAAATCTAATCGTAACTATTTTAAACCGTTTTCAAGATACAAGGAGGATAAATTATGAGATCATTATGCAAAATCTTTTCGATTATCGCTGCTCTAGGATTTAGTTTTATTACGATAGCCAATGATAATAACACCAAAAGGCTAGGTTATGTTATTGTTCCAACACCTAAAGGTGATGTAAAAGCAGAATCTTGGTCTAATGAAAAGAAAAACGGTGATATAGATCTTTGTTGGCAAGATCCTAAGAAAGGGCCAAGTTGTTTTGATTATGGTACTCGTGAAGTATATGAGGCCCCTAACAAAATATCTAACTAAATACAGATATAACTGTTTTAATCTTTAAAAAAGTAAATAAAACTCATCCTTCAGTGCTGTAAGCTAAAAATATTTGATTGTTTTACCAAAGCAACTGCGATCAATATTAGCAATGGTGGAATAACGTGAGCCGAAGAGATGGGTTTTAAGATCAACTAAATTGGGTGAAAAATTATCTAAAAGATTAAAAAATGTGATTGGCAGCATTCTATTGTATTTATATCAATGTTATTGAATTGCTGATGGTTAAGGCTGAAAATATTTTTTAATTTAATCATAAGAAGATAAATTATGAAATCATAATTATTTTTACTCTATTTTTAGAAAATAGTTTTTTATCAATTGCCTAAAAAGAAATAATTGACTGTGAATACATATCTGTACCAAGTGAAGATAATATATTTCTAAATGAAGACAACAAGTAAAGAAAAATGTTTGTTACGAAACATCAAAAGCATGGAAAAATGAATACTCTAGATTAACCAGAAAATTAATTTTGCTGGTTAATGCCATCCCACTATACAAATTCTACAGTTTAATTGATATATTCCCCATTCTTTGCTACCGATAACATAAATTAAACATAATAGCAATATTTATAATCACATCTCATAATAACAACAAAAAACCTACAATACTGTCAATAAATCAACATGGGATTGCTGTAAATTTACACAGAAAGTATTTATTTATTTTTAACATATAACATCAATCAGAAACTTAATATGTTTAGAACAAATCCTGCGACTAATGTCTGACTAGACTCAGCAAAAAATAAATACTAATGGTATATTAGTAACAATATACTGATTTAAAATATAAATTCTCAATCCATGCCAATAAGAATTGAACACGATAACTTGCTACAATTAGCTACCCTTTACATTCCTCGATAAAAATAAAATCACTGTTTTTATCTCAAATCGAAGACTATAAATCCAATATAACCATAAATAAAATACATTATTCACGATGAAAGTAAATTTCAGCAAATATGACAGCAACTATATGTGATAAAAGCTAGGCAATTATTCAATTATACTGAGGAAAAAATCACTATCTTGCAAATACTGGATACTATCAGTAGATAATGCTGTTTGCAGCAGCGCAAATGCATAACATAATCGGGTTAATTATTTCTAAATTTAGATGAAAAAATATAATATTAACTTATTAAAAATATCTCAATTAAAGAATTTTGTTCGGTATTACGTTAAATACAATTTTCATATCGATAAAACTAAGCTATGAAGATGATACCTGTTGTGCCCCCGCCCAACTGATCTTGATTGCATTTTAAAGAGTGCTAATTTTTCGTTTAGCCGCTCCAATCACCAAGAGAAATTTTGTTAACTTAACCAGGATATAAAGTGTAAAAGCATTAATATCTCTGACAAACTATGACAATCAAAAATGGTAAAATTGGCCAAAGCTCATAACCGTGAAAAAAAAATTAATTTAAATCAATAATAAATTGGTAAATAAGAAAAACCCTCTAGCATCATTTTATAATACCATATAGAATTGGTTAATTATTATTAATAATAATGTTGCGTTTACATAGAAAAAAGTAAATGCATAGACGTCAAAATCATAACACCTTTATTGTTTAATTATGATAGTCTTCTATTATTTATTAAAAAAATAAATTATATTTATCATAATTTTTTTCAAAAATTAACTTATAAAAATAACTTTTCATCAAAATAGAATATAATAACAAGGAAGATTTATGCAATTAAATATGAATGGGTAAATATCATATTCATTTATATAATTATGTAATAACATTACAAAATATAAGCTAAAAAATGGATTATTTTTTATGTTAAAAAAATCAAACTATACAAAAAAGCTAACAAGAAAAATAATATATAAATGTGATGTTGATAATAAAAATGAATTACTTTTCAATAAAGGTAGATATAAAACAACCTATTTAGCCAAAATAAAAATTTCATAAAACACTATGCATGATATATCTAAGGAGAATTACAATGAAGTTAATTGAAATATGTGAACAAGAGACAAAGCAAGTTAATTACTTTGATGTCGAATTAGTTGTTAATGCAGATATTAATTATTTGGCTACTGATCAAGATGGTTTTATTTATGGATATATTTTTAAACCAGTAATAGATAATAAGTCTAATACCTGGCTGCCAACACAAGAATATACTCCACATCCTATAGCAATAATTACTTTAGATAGTAAAAACTGGCAAGATACACTTGTCAATGTTTAGATGATACTTTGCTGGTAGCATTAATCGAATCGATGATATGCGCCAGCATTTAATAAAAACGATTTAATGCTAATAAATAAAAATACGCATTTATTAATTGAAGAAATATAAAATTTAGAATTAAAATATTTTTTGATACAAAAAAAATCTATTTTAGATGAAAGTTTTTTCCTATTACAAATCAAAATGTTCTCTTAATCCCTGTTTTTCTAAACGCGGTAAAACTTCATCTATAAAATAAGGGAATTCGTCCAGATAATTAACAAAAGATAATGCTGCACCAGATAATCCGGCATTATAAAGCGCTACGATATTGTTGCTAATATCATCAGGTGAACCTACTAACGGATAACCACCGTGGCCTGCAGAAAACCGATTTCGTGCTGAATATAATTGCTCCTTTGGAAAGGATTGCGTATTCTTAAACATTAAATTCATAATGCTATCGACTGTTTGCCAATCAGCATTTTCTTGTGAGTAATAGCGCAGGTATTCTTCTGCTTCTTTACGCGTTGGTCGGCAAACCACATAACAATCGGTTAATAAACCAAGTGGCATCTTTCTGTTTTGTAATTTTGCTTGCTCTTTTAACCATATAACATTTTTTCGTAAATGTTCTATATTCACTACCATAGCAAATAAATAATCTGCATTACAAATAGCAAACTGTTTACCCTCATTAGAGCCTGCTGCATTCAATATCGGTATTCTTTTTTGCAATGGTAATGGAAAACTATAAATGTCTTTTAATTTAAAAAATTGGCCATTCCAGTCAAAAGGTTCTTTTCGCCACCACAAATTTTTAATTACATCAAACCATTCGTGGCTATAACGATAACGGTCTTCATGCTGTTGCCAGAATTTTATTCCAAACGCGGCATACTCATTGGTATTCCAACCACATACAACATTTAATCCTGCCCTACCATTACCAATATGATCTATTGTCGCAAGTTGCTTAGCAATAACAACAGGATGATGAAAAGAAGTATGTACGGTGGTAAATATGCCAATATTGTTTGTCAATGCCAATAATGCAGAGGCCAATGTTGTTGGCTCTAATACATTAACATGAAAAGACGATCTCCTTTCATAACCTAACCATCTAGCCACCGGTAATAAAAATTCTATACCTGCTTTATCAGCAAGTTGGGCTATTTTAAGATTATTTTCCCATGAATTCAGCCAACTTTCTTTTACTTTTGTCATGGCTAAACCACCAGAACAATTAACAGAAAAAATGCCTAATTTAAATTTATTATTATTAAACATCGGATTAATGTTATTTGGCATAATAAAATCCATTTTAATAAGAGGATATATTAATAGTGAGTATTTATGATATAAGATACGTAAAATATCAAATAAAATAAATCAAAATATATTCCATTTAACGTGCCTGTTCTTCATATTAAAAATTATATAATCGATTAAATAATTTGGCTCTGTCAGATTAAGAAAGATAAGTGTTCGAATGCAGGTTTGATAATAAATTAAATCGATATAAACAGCCATGAGTATTGTCAGACAAACTTTCAAACACCTCAATTATCCCGTCTACTGGTATTATGGTTTATTTATTAAATTTGCCTAATTTAGATTAAATGATGCATGAAAAGATGTCTCTTCGTTGCTTAGCTATTCTTCATTGCTGGACCTTACCATCAACGCCAAAATGGCAAGCATTGTAAAGATGTAGGGAAAATCTATAGTGGGAGCTGATATCTAGATGAAACCTATCTCAAAATAAAAAGGAAATAACATTTTCTTTATCGCGCGGTGAATAGTCAGACGGAAACTATTGACTTCATGTTTAAAAAAGCTTAATCAGAAATTCGATTATCGTTTTTTAAGAAAAATCATTGACCTAAATATTTACTTAACAGTAATTAATATCTATAGCAACAAGGCAACTAAGGCTGCAATTAAATTATTAAATAAGCCCGATATAAAGTTAAAACGCCAGCAATGCTGTTATAAAAATAACAGTATGAAGCAAGAGCAGCGATTTATTAAAAAACGCTGTCGCGAGATGCGCAGGTTTAATATCGTCCGCCAAGATTTAACTAACAGGATAGAGATATTGTATATGCGCCATATACCGGCAAATTCCTATCAATGGGCAAACTCTCTATCCAGTAAATGCTTTTTACGTTTTTACTGTCTAACAATTCTTACAGTCTAATAAAAATCAAAGTCTCAACATTAATACAACAGAGCAAATAATTTTAATGTTTTAGTAACTTTGTAATTTTAAAACTATTTATCACGCATACTTTATTTCAACTATCAGATAAAGAAATGATTTTTTATTTATAAGTTAATTATTATTACTTTAATTAAAAATAATCTACTATTAAATATAATTTTCTCTAACAATATTGAGGGTAAATCATGATAAAATTAGTTAAGATATTTACTATTTCCTCTTTTATTATATTTAATCCGATTACAATTGAAGCTAGCGTTAGTGTTAATATTTGGATAAATAAAGAAACTTATAAACCCTGTTCAGTTGATATCGATTATACTAAATGCTACATATTAGAAAATAATCAAACAATTTTACTTAAAAGCGCCAATTCAGATGATAATAGTATTGAACAAAGCTGGGAGGAAACAATACAATAAGACTATTTCCACTAATATTGCTATTTTAAAGGATATAAGGAAATTTATTTCTTTATATCTTAATTATCAGATAAATTTCCGTAATGCAAATTTATCATATTGATGATAAAAATATCCTCAAGTAAAAAAGTATATTTTATTTAAAGTAATAATATTATTAAAACTCACTGGCTTAATTCCATATGATTTTTATTTATAGATTTTCAAAATTAAGTGTTATTACATTATTTTGATAGTCACAATAAAATAAAATCTATCATTTTTGCATAATTATTAAATCATTTTAATTCTTAAGCAGTAAAATAGATAAATCAGTATAAAAATTTAATATTAAATAGTATACAGATGAAAAATTTTTGGGGTAAGTAAGGTTGATTTTGCTTTTTATACGTGTCTTGTTCAAGCCAAAATAATATGATGACAATTTATATCCAGCATGTAGGACATGATATTAAACCCATACAGAAAATACACTCCTGCTATATTTAGTTAATTAGCAAAAAATTATTTCAATAAAAAATATCTAATAAATTCATAATCAATTTATAGTTTATTAAATAAACAGAGGGTTTTAAAATAAGCTCTCTGTTTATTGGTGATTGGTTGTTATCTTTTTAGCTATCATCTATAGGTAAGCATAATAAAATTGAAATTTATTAGCATAAAAAATTATCTTGATAGGATAATGATAAATAATCATAACTAGATTTAGCGAGTCAATTTTAAATATGTTGCCAATTAATTTTAATAATAAAATATCTTATTCTTCGTTATATACTCAACCATCTAATAATAATGATGGTGATTTAGCGAAAAAATATCCCGATCTAAAAATGCAATCAGATGATCCATCCCCAGCAAGACAATCTCATGATAAGATTGCAACCAACAGCAATAAATCACATCCATCAGAACAAGTAAAATCACTATTTTTATTCGATAATAGAATTAAATCAGAAACAGAAACAGAAAAAAATTAAATGAAGAGCAATATCAATTATGTAATCAAGAACTTTCCTCTCTCATGGCCATGGCCTATGACGAAAGTCCAACTTTTAGGCGGTTATTTAATTATGCTTACGATACCCATCTTTGCGATGGTGATAAATGGCATCTATCAATCCATGATGCCTTTAGCACAACCGTAACTGCTGAAGAGATAAAAGCTGAAAAAGGCAAAAAAATTATATCTCTTACTATCGATCCAGCAAATTGTTTACAATATAAAGAGCAGTATCAGTTAGAAAATGGTAATTATGCCCTGTTTAGTTTTACCCGCGCATTTATGCATGAAATCGTTCATGCGTTAACAATGCTCCCTGACCAGGATAATAATCATGTCAGAGGTGCGGTAGTTGAATATACCAATATTATCCTTAAAGAAATGGGTAATAAAGAACCTGCAAGATTTAAGTATTAATATAAAGCAAAAAATAGTAATGAATTTTTAACGCATTTATAAGTTGATCATTTTCGTTTTAAGAGATTGAATTCAATCTGACAGATCTTACATAAACAATTAATATTTCTGTCAGATTAAAATAACTGCATTTGCTGTTAAAAAAACGTACATTAAGCATGATTAATATTTAGACAAAATCTATTTCTTTCTACTTTTTCAAATGATAGCATTGATGGAAAATTTTGATTAGACATCATTATCTCAATTTCGTTAGTCGATATATTATATTTAAAACTCACTTGAGCACGAATAGCTGGTCTATTCTGGTTACTAGTAATAGCAATATTAGCATTATATAAATTACCATCTTGTGGAAAGGAACCAATACATTGATAATCCGTATTCGCTTTAATATGTATTGGGTTACTTACAAAAGAAATATTAAATACAAGCTGATAAAATATATTATTGCCAGTATTATTATTAAGTAATATCGCTAGTATATCAGTATATTTAGGGGATACGGTAAATCTTGATAAGCCTTTTATTTCGGATAGATCAGGTGTATCATATTGCCAAATTTTTGTTATGTTACCAGGGGCATTATTTGCCGCATAATCCTTCCATCCCTGAACTTGAGAAAGTCTACCGACTCTGACAGAATTAAATTTATCATTTAATTCTGCAGAGAGCCGATACTCTTCATTAGACTCAACATATAAAAAACTATCACCAGTATAATTTTTCCCTTTATAAAAAATAACACCTGTCGAAAATGATTGATTATTATTCATAAATATCCTTTTATTTTATAATTTTTATTAAATTATTTTAATAATATATGAAATTCAAAGTCATACATTTCAATATAAATATTTGATGTAAATTTTATATTATATTTAGTGTAGTGTTACACAAGCTACTTTTAATAAAAAAAACCATCTTTATCTACAATAAATTTATTTTTCAATTAAGTAAAAAACTGATCTTAAAAAAATAAAATAATTCATCTATGAATATAATAACATAGCAAAATATAATAATTAAAAATTTGCTATCTCTTATGTGAAAAAATTTTCAACCATAAATGATATAATAACTTATATACTATAATTAGTCTGTTCGTTCATCACCTGGTTGAGTAAAAATTTATGAGAAAGATACCTTTACTGCTAACACTTATTTACCTTGTCGGATGCACTAATACAACAGAATCATTGCCGCCCGCTAAATCCATCGGCATGGCAAATCCTGCTTCAGTTTATTGTGTTAAGCAAAAGGGAAAAATTGAAATTATAAAGACAGCGAAAGGAGAAGTTGGTTATTGCCTGCTACCTAATGGTGTACGCATCGAAGAGTGGACACTCTATCGCCAAGATCATAAATAACTTACTGCGTCTTATTTAGTAATTGCTACTGATTAAATTCTTTTTCAAAAGCAACTTGCTGCTGGTAAAAAATTAGTTTATTACAAATATTGTTATATCTTTTTAAAAAATAATATAGTCATCTAAAATAGAGCGATAAAAACACTTTTATTTTAAAAGAGTTGCTGTTGCATTATTAAATGACACCTCTCTATTTGCTTCGTTAAATGTTAATAAATGGTTATGTAAATGTTAAAATAAACATCTATTATTAATATCGTTTCATAACTATTAATTGAGGTGACTAATGAAATTATTTACAAATCGATTTGCTATCGCTTCTGTTTTAACATTTGGTTATATGTCAGCTATCGCTAGCCCAATAGGTAATTTAAACATTCCTGATGTAGGTAAAGTTTTAGAAAGCACTAAAACTGCTATTGATACAACAGAAAATGCTGCAAATACAGCTGTTAACACTGGTGTTGATGTTACTAAAACTGGTGTTGAAACAGGTGTAGATGCTGCTAAAACTGGTGTTGAAACAGGTGTAGATGTTGCTAAAACTGGTGTTGAAACAGGCTTAAATGCTGCTAACAGCGGTGTTGAAGCAGTTACCAATGTTGCTAATAGTGTGACTGAATTATCTGTTTCTGAGGCTGTTAAACAGGCGAAGGAAAACTTTAGTATTTTAGTTACCACATTCATCGACTCTTTCAATGATGTTTTTAAGAAAATAGAGCAAGCTATTGATAAAGCTGAACAGAGCACTGGAGCAGTTACAGGCTCAACTTCAGCAACTACAGATGATACTTCAGAAACAGAAGAAGAGTTAGAAAAAACTAATGTTCCAGAAGGCTTATTATAAGTCGTAATTTTACAATATAAATAAAGCGTTTAATTAATAAATACCTCTTCATTAAAATTAATAAAGAAGAGGTGTTTTACTCTATACTAATTAATCAAAACTTACCAAATATCAATATTGATATTGATATTGATATTGATATTGATATTGATATTGATATTGATATTGATAATCTCAGTTAATACAACAGATTATTGTTAGAATATAGAACCTTTTCATTATAACTCTTTGTTTGATAAAAACTATAAAGTATCTAGTTTTTTGTCATACTTAACTTAATTAACATGTAAGATATAAATATCTTAAAATAAAAAATTCTGTTAATAAAAATAAATATCATCATCGATTAGTTAAAAAACTGTGCTTTTCTTTATGTAGTTATAATTAATATGTAAT
This sequence comes from Arsenophonus endosymbiont of Crataerina pallida, assembly GCF_964020125.1. NCBI lineage: Bacteria > Pseudomonadati > Pseudomonadota > Gammaproteobacteria > Enterobacterales > Morganellaceae > Arsenophonus > Arsenophonus endosymbiont of Crataerina pallida. Next base: position 3,838,923 of record NZ_OZ026540.1, read on the forward strand.
CATTTATAGCTAGTGCGATGATTTTAAAATGAAAATAAGATCATTGTTTTAGGTATCAAATTATTAATAAAAATAGATTAGTGAAAAATTAAGAATAATAAAATTCAATCAATAATGAAAATATAAATATTTTTAATTATTATCATAGTAATCAATGGTGCTAGATAATTAAATGACGAGTTATTTATAATAATGTATATCTAATACCAGCACGAAAAATAAAATGCTTATCAAATTTGCTAAAGATATCATTCAATAAAACAATAAATATACCATTACTTTCAAAACCACAATATTACAAAATAATTTTTTAAACCAATTCACCTATTGTTCTATTATAAAGAGTGAAATACACAAAAATCAAAACAACTCGGCCAATTTTACAAATCTTATAGGTATTAGTTACATTAACAATACTAATATATAGCCTTTAAAAGAGTGGCAATCAATGCAGCAAAATAACCCGATATAGTAGCAATCAATCTATAAACATTATTAACCAAAAATTTTACTTAGGTAATTATTTACAATGGCGGAATGTTCACCTATCATTAAACAATAATAATTATCATTATTATTTAATCAGCAACTGTCTTGAACGTTAAAATTATGGAGAAACGTGATGGTACGACTCATTCCATTCTTCGTTCTTTCTGAGCATCGCGTTCAGGATAGTCAGCAGCTTGCGCATACAGGCGACCAGCGCCACTTTTTTGGCTTTTCCCGCTGCAAGCAGACGCATGTAAAAGGCTTTTATCACCGGATTAAAGCGAGTTGCTACAAGCGCGGCCATATAAAGTGCTGTTCGGACTCCGTCCCTTCCGCCAAATATGGTTCGCCGACCACGCATGGTACCCGAGTCCCGGTTTATGGGGGCAACGCCTACAAGCGCGCTAATAGCTCGCCTCGAGAGGCTGCCCAGTTCGGGAAGCTCCGCCAACAACGCAGCAACTGTCATGTTACCAACCCCTTTAATGCTGCTCAGCCTAGCGGCCAGATCCTTAAAGTGGTTCCTTATGTGGTTGTTCATATCCTCATCGATTCTGGCAAGTTCATCTTCCAGCGCCTTGATGATGATGTTGATGCTTTTTCTATTCTGTGGATGTGCGGTATACAGCCTATTACGTTCTGCCACCAACATTGTAATCAACTGGCGTCTGCGTACGACCATCGCAGCAAGAACCTGACGTTCTGCATTTGGCAGAGTCCGGATAAAGCGCTCTCGCTCCGGATGTCGATTAATAACCTCTGCCATTTGTGCAAGCACTTTGGCATCAATACGGTCAGTTTTTGCCAGATAGCCCATAGCGCGGGCAAAGTCTCGGGATGTCTGGGATTGATCACAGTGACGTCAAAGCCTTCAGCCTGGAGCGAGCAGGCCACAGTAGCTTCAAGCCCGCCAGTTGCCTCCATCAGAACCAACACCACCGAATGCTTTCTCAATTCGGCGATAATGGCATCAAAACCGTCAGAGTCATTACTGACCGTAAACTGTGCAATATCACAGCTGGCTGCTATGTCCAGCGTTGCTTTAGAAACATCAATACCCACACAAAGTGGATTTGGCTGACTCATGATTACCCATCCTTGCAAATGCGTTATGGAGTACGGACAACTGTTCGGGTTTCAGATGAGTGGCTCAGTGTATGCGCCGGTCGCTAATTAACGGGCTTAAAACCCTAGGAGGAATCGGGCTGCATGCACCTTGCCAAATCTAATCGTAACTATTTTAAACCGTTTTCAAGATACAAGGAATCGGGCTGCATGCACCTTGCCAAATCTAATCGTAACTATTTTAAACCGTTTTCAAGATACAAGGAGGAAAGCGTAATGAAACTATTATCGAAACTATTTATTTCAATAATCCTGCTTGGCTACAGCACTATCTCAATTAGTGAAAGTCAAATTACCGAGATTGAGCCAACAGCAGAGCAGAATAATGCGACTGAAAGTTCAAGGCCAATATCATCAGCAACAACTGAGCCTGATTGCAGCCTTCCCCATGAGAAAAGATGTTTTGCCAGATCAACGGCGACAGACTCGGTCTCAATTAAGGGGGAAATTAAGCAGATAACTATAAAGCCAAAACCAAAAAATTAAGTGCTCGGAAATCCATGCCAGGGACGGAAATAGCTCATTCCTAGCCGGATTGTTAATCAAATAGTATTATTTAGCTTACTAAGTTCTCTAGCTTACCAACCTGAAGCCTTTATTGAATAACCTTATTTATTCAATGTAATTATCTTATTTACCTTTTTTTAAGCGTAATTTGCCATTGGGCGTTGCCGGTTTGTTGAAAATCAATCACTTCATGACCTGATTTAGCCGCCCACTTTGGAATATTCTCCGTTGCTTGAGCACAATCATATTTAATAACTAAAATATCACCGTTTATCATTAAATCTATCGCTTTTTGCGCTTGAATTAGTGGATATGGGCATAACTTCCCTCTGGTATCTAGTTGAATTTCACTCATATGCAATAACCTCTATGATTTTATTTGCCATGGACGGATCACAGTAAAGTAACTAGTGAGCCAACTACCGAAAATAATACAAGGAATAAACACCCAGCCTTGCCATGAAAACCAAGCGGTATTAACCAAAGTATTACCTAGCATGCAGCCACCCGCTAAACCGCTACCGATCCCCATAAATAAACCACCAATAAAACTTTTTACCACGGTGGTCAAACCTGGGTTTCTAAATCTGAACTCTTGACTACCCTTGGCGGCAATAAATGATCCCAACAACAAACCGATTAATAAATAGCCAGCCCAGTCAAAAAATTTTAAATTGCCGTTAATCAATAATGAAAATAATTGCGCGCTAGGTCCGCTAATACCAAGCCCGCCAATCCGCCCAGCAGATAAACTTGCCGGCCAGGCTAATAGAGCAATAATTCCTACCAACATTGCCGTAATAAATGGGTGCCAGCGAGCCTCAAATAATAGGTGGCTGATTCCTGCTTTTTTTGCTGTTATTTTTGCTACATTAATCTGTTTTCACTGCCTGATATGTCTAATAACCAAATAGATTGTTAGTGATATTAAAATAAGCATGATTATATGTGGTGATACGTGAAAAGTTTGCGTTATTGTTCCGCTATCTAATGCCTGGGAGGTAATTGGTGAAAAAAAAGATTTACTGACCGGCAAACGGACCAACCAACTGGATAGGATAAAGCCCATAACAGCAACAATACTACCAACTAAACCTTCAGCGGTTCGATAATAGGCGCCAGTAGAGCAAGATCCGGCCAATGCCATTCCAATACCAAATAAAATGCCACCAGCATGGTTGCTAACCATAAAAATTTGGCATACGGGAGTATGACTAATCCTAGACTTTGCAAGCCAAAGAGCCCGACACTCTGAATAGAAATAACGATTAAGATTGCAATTATCATTTGACTATCACGGAATAAATAAAAATCTCTTAATCCGCCAGCTAAACAAAAACGTCCCCGTTGCATAACAAAACCAAGTAAGCTACCCAATACTAAGCCAGATATATGAGATAAACTTATCATTAATATCATTCCTTAAATTAAAATAACATTTTATAAAATCGAACTTATTAAATTGTTGATAAAAAGCACAGTTTTAAATATAGTCTAATTGTTGGGGATCACTTTTTTATTAGCTAAAATAAATTTGTTAAATCAAGGGATTAGTTTTTTATTTCTGTTTAAAAATATTTAACGCTGTTTACCACAATATTTCATTCATATTGAAAATCGGATTTACCATAAAGCAAAACCATTATTAAATGAATTAATAACACAGCAAGATTTACCTGAGCTGGTTAAGAAAAAAATAAAATATCTTCTCATTGTGGCTAATAATAAAAATTCTTTCTTTGCGACATTTTCATTAGGTTATCACCTAACGGATAATCTTAATAGATCGCCTGGTAGCCCAGCAGAGTGCTTAAAAAAAATATTGAGGGCTATTGCCTATTGATTCGCAAAATGCCGAAAAAAATCACCTCATCAGGCTTTTCTGTATTCGGTATGACTCAACAGTCATTTATGATGCAAGAGCCCCATTCGGTTTTTACTCGCCTAACGGCAAATGGTCAAATCTATCGGCAAAACAGCCCATATAATGAATATCAGGCCAATATCTACACTGGCTACTATTTTCAAACACAGCAACATTACTTATTAGCCGGCCCCTTATTTGGTTATGAACAAGGTGAAGAAGATCCGAATGCCTATGAAGTAGGGGCAAAAATTGAATGGCGTTACCGTCCCACTGTTGTGGCTAAATTAAATTTAGTGATTAATCAACAAATTAAATGGAAAAACTATTACCAATGGCAACATAATAATGGTCTGAAGCATGAAACTTCTTTTTCTATTCATTATCCTTTTAACAATATGGATTGGTATCTCTCTTTTGGTTTTTCTAAACATTCACATCAATGGAAAATAAAAGATTACCAGCGCTATGATATTGGTAGCGGCGTTAAATTTAGCTCATTACCTTATCTGGAAACCAATCTTTTATTACTTTGGAATCAACATCAATTTAAACATTTTGATCAACGACTCGGCGCCAAGCGGCACGATACAGAATGGATCTACGCAATTAAATTAAAACTAACCAAAAAACTTATTGGCTTCACGCCCTCTGTTACCTTTTTTCATCGCAATAATAATAGCAATGTCGGCTGGCTTTATCACTATCAAAAAAACGATCTGCAACTCAATTTTGAACGTTATTTTTGATTGTTAATTTAAAAATTATTTTAGGTAAGGAAATCATGTACTTTTTTAACTGCCGCCAAAAACCGATAGCATTTGCCATCTCACTTTCTACTTCGATTATCCCCGCTATTAGCTATGCTGAACATCAATCTTCTGATAAACAAACAAACGCGGAAAAAAACATTTAGGTAAAATTGAGGTTTCTGATATGTCACAACAAGATGAACACGGTTATGACAATATCTATGATAAAAATATTTCTAATATTTATCTTGGCAAAGAGATGATAGAACGTTTCAAAGGAGCTTCACCGGCTGATCTGTTTCAATCTACGCCGGGTGTATATAGTGGTGAAGCACGTAATGGTGCGTCTATCGATCCTAATATTCGAGGCATTCAAGGACAAGGACGGATCCCCTTAACCGTTGATGGCACTGAGCAATCAATTACCGTAACCCGCGGCTACAATGGTGCCAATAACCGTAACTATCTTGATCCTAATTTAATTAGTTCAATTGAAATTGAAAAAGGGGCTTCGCTATCACGTCATACTAAAAGTTCGGTCGGTGGCAGTATTACCATCAAAACAATTAATATTAATGACATTCTGCCAGCAAATGAAAACTTTGGTTTCGCGGTTAAATTAGAAGGCAGCAATAACGCAATCAAACCGCAGCTCAAAAAATTACCATTAGGCAAGGACTATCGTAATATTTCAGAAGGACTAAGTGGTTTTTCCTATTTATTTAATGATCCTTTAATCAATATTCGTCCCCACCATTACCATGATAAACCGTTAGGCGGTTTGGACGATTATGCTTATCGGATTGCCGTTGGCTTGCGACAAGAGAAATATGATTTGTTGATCGCCTCGAGTTACCGCAATAAAGGCAACTATTTTGCCGGTACCAGGGGAGCAAATCGTTACCGTTATCCGGTAACTAAAACGATTAAATCAGAATTTACCAAACTCAATACCGGAATCGATCCTTATATGCCTTTTGTCGCCAACATTTATCATGCTGGCAAAGAAGTGCCTAACACTTCCAACATGATGGAATCGCTGTTGCTAAAAAACAATTGGCATCTGGCGGATGATTTAACAGTTAATTTTACTTATCGCGATTCCCGACTGGAGTTCGGTGATATTATGCCATCTCGACTGGGTTTTGTTGATGTCGATCGCAATATGGTTCCGCAATGGCCTTTAGCTCAAGTGCACCAAAAAGCCGGTAGCGCCAGCCTTAAATACCAACCGCTTGATAGTCTATGGTTCGATTTTTATATGAGTGCCTGGTTTAACCATACTGATGCAAATACCAATAGTGCCGGCGGCTACCCAAGAGCGCCAATAAACAGAGATGTTAATTGGGATACTGCCACCAGATCTAAGTATCGAAAAGCGATTAAAGATCCCACTATTGATGGCAGGTTAATTAATACCGCTAATAATAGTAGTGAGAATAACCGCTGGGGTTTGGATATTAGCAATATATTTACCCTGACACCTAATTTAAATCTTACTCTGAGCAGCCACTTTCAAAATGAAAAATTAATTAATCATACTGACTACGCTGGGGTAGACATTTGGCTGTTTCAATATCCTGGTAGAGAAGGCCGCCGGCAAGAGTATCAACTGGCTTTTAAATTCGACTGGCAACCGGTGGAATTCTTAACTTTCTCAGCCGGTGCCAATTATGTTACTTATTGGTCAATTGATGATCTGGTTAATAAAAAAAGAGATCAAAAAGCAAAAGGTTATGAAAATAGCGGCCACCATGCTGGTTATCAAGTCCAATATTTTCGGTCGGATAGTCAACAAGATCATGACTCGGATAGTAAATATGATCATGACATTCAAGTTTATAGCAGTAACTTAAGGAAACAAATAAACAAACAAAGTGATGAAATGGAGGTTTATGATAGGGAAATAATACAATTAAATAACTCTTTAAACGATAATAAAAATCCACTTAATAAGCAGCAAAAAATAGCGATAACAAACAATATTGATAGATTAAAAAAGCAACGTAGCTGGCTAGATATAGCAATGAAAGAACAAAATGAACAATACTCCCAAATATACAGTATTGAGATGAATAATGATAGAAGAATGCGAAGACCCGATAACCCAAGCGGAACCGATTATCGATTTAAATCGACCCCCTTACTTTATAACCCTAACGATGGAAAATTGCATAAAAGGGATAATCCTTTCTTTAACGGTAAAATCAATTTTGATGAAGAGGTGAATGATTTTAAAACTGGCAAAACCGTAAAACGCCATTATCCTTTCAATGTTTATCATGGTGATCAAATTTTCATTGAGCCACCAGCAGACATGCTATGGCAAAAAGAGAAAAAACACAAAGATCACGGAATTGCCCCGGTCCTCTCAGCTGCCGTATCCATCACTGATGATTTAAGTGTTTATCTTCGTTATGCCGAATCAGTCAGAATGCCCAGCTTATTTGAAAATAGCGTCGGTTTTTCTGGAATGCGTAAGATTATTCTTGGTGAAAAAATCAACCCGGAACGTGCTAAAACACAAGAATTAGGTATCCACTATAATCTGGCAAATTTATTAAAAACAGAAAAACACGCTGATATTAAATTAACCTATTTTGATACCACAATAGAAAATGTATTCGATCGAGATGCGCACTATAATTTTACCCAAATGGATAGACAGTTATTATCCGGTATTGAAGTACAGGGACGTTATGATAATGGTTTCATTTTTAGTGATATCAGTTATGTTTATAATATAAAAAATAAAGTTTGTGATCTTAACTCCACTCATCTTTTAGATCCCTATAATCAACACAACATTCCAGAATGTATTGATGGCGGTTTTCCAGGTGGTTTTTTACGTACCGCAATTCAACCTAATTACTCCTTTAATATGAATTTAGGTGCTCGTTTGTGGAATAAAAAAATCAAAATTGGCAGTCGATTTACCTATCACAGTAAAGCAGAAAATCGTGATGAAAAACATTTAATGAGAATTAAATCTAGTTCTTATTTAGGCATTAATAACAATCCAATGCGTTGGGATCCAATTTTTACAATTGATGCCTATGTGGATTATAAAATTAACGACAACATGTCAATAGAATTAACCGGGACCAATTTAACTGATGAATATTATCTCGATCCGTTAACTCGCTCGATGATGCCCGCTCCAGGAAGAACATTTAAACTTAGCTTTAACAGTACATTTTAATTAAATAAACAACAACACAACCATATTAAACCTACTAAAATATTGAGATAAAAAACCATGATAAGACTGTTAGCTTATATTCTATTATCGATTATTTTACATACTGCTTTAATATGGCTGTGCTTTGCGACTTCGATTAATGCTATTCAGACATTATCAAGCCACCATAACATTTCCCCTAATACAACAATTACATTGATATCCGCCGGTATAGAAACAACATTAGAGATAAATAAATCTATTAGTGAAGAGCTACCGATTATTTTACCTGATTCAGCAATAAATCCAGTACTAACCGTTAACCCAAAACAAGAAAAAATTAATAACAAAAAAAGTAACAGAGGTCAAAAAAACCAACAATAAAACCTTTTCAGAAACCAAGAAGAAAATAAATAAGAATAAGAACAATAACCCATCTGTTGATCCAGCAGTCAATTTAGACGGAGACAATAATACCACTATGCAAGGAGGGGCACTAAATAATGATACTTCTCAAATAAAGGTAGGAGAACACAAAAAAGGTGAACGCTATTATTCGTTACTCAAACAAGAAATCGAGCGTCATAAAATATATCCCCGTCAAGCCAGAAAGCAGCGCCATCGAGGGCGAGTACTATTACAATTTAATATCAATGCTGACGGTAGCTTATATGACGCTAAAATCATTCGCTCCTCTGGTTTCAATACCCTTGATAAGGCTGCACTAATGGCCATTATAAAGAGTCGTTCTATTGGACCTAAGCCCATTCATATTAGTTCAACCATGAGTACCGAGTTAGAGTTCAAACTAGATAGAAATTAAACATAATACTATCAGTAAGTAACCTATATTTTAATCTGTTTTTGCACTAAAGAAGAGGGAGGTAGCTGATTGTATTGAGGTGAGATCTATTTTAACCATGGCCGACCGTGCCGTTGTTAACTGGGCAAATAGAGCATGCTCTATCATTAATAGATAAAAAATAAAACGCACCACAAGAAAAGAAGTGCGTTTTGATGTCAATTAACTTACTGAAATTAAGACTAAATTTATTGTTTTTAACTATTTACTTTATAGATATCACATACTTTTAACTATCATATAACAATGATTATTCTTACCACTTTTGCTCATTCGCATTTCATTACTTGTATCGATATAAAATCGATAAATTAATCCCTTTTATGTTATCTATACATTCCTTGATTTTATTATTAATATTTTTTCATCGTCAAAAACGATTATTCTTGGTTTTAATTTTTGCAACTTAAATTTACATTATTAGAATTAATATCCATATTTCTACTTCCTCCATTATTTATTTAATTAAAAATATACCCTGGTGTTGGCAAAAGCCTTTAAACTAACTATAAAATTTTCAGATAATAAATTGCTAAACTTTTAGTAAAAACAAATTAGTTATATCTTCTTTTGTTAATTACAGTAAACAAATTATAAGTTATAAAAAAGATTAATAATTAACCTTGATTATCAGATGATTTTCTGTTAATAGGATGAAGCAGTTATTTTAGTGACAGCAAATTACCACGATAGCAGAAAGATAAAAATCAACATGAATTTTAAAAATATAAAAAAATTTAAAATTATAAATTTTTTTATTAAAAATCAAAAAATATGACAAAAAAATTTTATAACATGAATAGATAATTGGTAGACACAAAAATTAAATTAAAAATACATTTTTGGTAGTAAACAACAAGGATGATACGAATATGAAACTTATACTTAACGATAAAGAAAATATTGCAGAAGAAAATACCATCATCGATAGTTTGTGGAAACATAATTCCAATTTTACCAAGGTAGATATGCATCCGCTAAGAGTGACTTTAATGGATAATAATAATATTGTTGGGGGTTTGATTGCCAGAACATGGTGGGGTGGTTTAGATATCCAATATCTATGGATAGCAGAAAACTATCGAAAAAAAGGTTTTGGAAAAGATTTAATGAAAAAAGCAGAAAATGAAGCCATAAAAAGAAAATGTTATATGGCCTATGTTGATACTTTTGACTTTCAAGCCGTTAATTTTTATCAAAAATTAGGCTATAAAGAATATGGCCATTTAGACAAATTTGCTCACTGCTATACCCGCTATTATTTATCAAAGTCGCTGAAAAGCAGTGATGAATGCTAAATTAGTTAGCAGTAGTAACAACTTAAACTACTTTCTGGATCGACCAGCTCATCAAGAGTGGTCGCCATTAATATAATTTTTTCGTTGTTACACCGTTAGTTATCTCTTAATTTTACTTAATAAACCATAAATAATACAAGCAGCGAGTAGAGAATTAATCGTTGGTATGCCTACTTCTACGGTTATGCCAATAATACTGGCTATTATACAGGCGCAAACAGCATTCCAACCAATTTAAAGGTGTGTCTTTATTGGCTGGAATTTTTTCTAGTTGTTGCGTTTCCTGAAGAATATTTCGATGGGTCTTTATAATAAAATAATCCGTTAACATAACACCAACTATCGGCGGAAAGACGACACCAAGGATGGTCAAAAAACCAACAAATCTGTCTAAAATACCCAAAACAGAAAGAGTTGTACCAATGATACCTATGGCTAAAGTGATAATAGTGTAATTAACTTTTTTGCCGGTCAATACTGAAATTGAATTGGCAATACTTAATGACGATGAATAAAGATTAATATCATTTACACGTAAAGTAGAGAAGATAACCACTAACAAGCCAATACCACCAGCCGCTTGCGTCATAATGGTTACGACATCTGCCGTATTTAATGCCCTGGCTAATAATATAGCCAGCCCATTAATGACAAATTCGCCAAGAATAATTGATACCATAACCATCCAAAATACCTGACGGCTATTTTTTGAATATCGACTCATATCTGGCGTAATAAGCGTGGCAACGATACATCCTCCCATGATTAATGTGATTGCAGAAGACAGTGTTATTGTTTCACCGCCAGGAACTGACTGAATCAAATCCATGCTATTATGATGTTCAAGAATTCCTGCCGAAATAAATAAAATCACGATGACAAAAAAAGGAACCGCAATCCAAGCCGTAAATCGTAGCGCTTTAAAACCAAAAGCAACTAGGATCGTCAAAAATAAACCGGATAACGTTGCTGACCATTCAAAACCCAATTTATGACTAATGCATAATTAAGCCCTTTAGCAAAAACTGCATTTTGTACCCCAAACCAACCTATCAAGCTAATGGCTATTGTAAGACTGACCAAAATTGATCCAATGCGCCCAAAGCCACACCATCTAGCTAAAAGACTACTGGACAACCCTTCTTTCATTCCCGCAAAGCCTAAACCAAAAGTAATAATGCCAAAAATGATACTACTAATAAAAATAGCTAAAGTCATTGAATTACCTAATACTGCACCTAGCATAAATTGATCTAAGGCAGTTAGCATACCAGCATGAACTAATGTAACACTCAGAAAGGATAAACGTATATTGGTGGGGACACGATTTGTTGGATAGTTATCTATTAAATTCATATAATTAATTCACTTTGTTATAAAGAGAACACCTGGAGTTAAAAACCGTTCAGGTATAAAGTTATCAAGGGAATATGTTTTACAGTATTCAATAAGTTGTCTGGCCGAATTAACACCCATTTTTTGATAAATAACCTGTAATTTATGATTTACTGTTATAGGTGAGAGATTTAAATATTTTGCTATTTCTTTACTACCGAATCTTTGTTGCAGTAAAAATATTATTTCAAGTTCTCGTTTGGAAAAAAAACTACTTTCTTGATAAGTTTTTAATACATTGACAGCTTTTTTTTCATGATAGATCAATGGGTTTATATTAAGTATTTTTTTGCATTCCATAAAATTCCAATACACTCTTTATCTTTATTTAAAAGGGGGATTTTTTCACTGATATACGGTATTAAGGTAGAACTTCCATTCCAATAATCTATTTCAATTACTCTCGTCGTAGAGGATTCAATTTTCGTTAATTCGTCATGTTCTTTAAACTCGTGAAATAATTCACTCCAAGTAGTAGGAAAAGCTTCATCCATTTTACCTTCAATGGAAAAATTTTTTGGTGTATTTGTGAAAAGGCGGGCAGAATTATTCATATAAATATGCTCTGAATTTATACTTTTAATTCCCCAAGGTTCATCAAGATTTTCTATCATCATAATAATTGAATCGATAATATTAATGGATATATCATTCATATTATTGCTCATCAAGACCTCTTAATAACTTAGTAAACAATATCATATGTAATTTCATAAGGTGATAAGATGAATTAGAAAATTATTTTTTCTCAAAAAATATTTAATTTTTTAATCCTAAATTTGAACTTTGTCACATAAAAAAAATAACATTAAGATTATTAAATCGAAATAGTCGTTCACAGCAAAATAATTTTTATTAAGTTATACATTCAATATGAATGCTTCTATTGGAAAGCTTTTTGGACTATCGCAATAATAACTTGGCAAGATTGCAGATGGATGGTGCTCTATACCAGCAATAATACTCTTTTCACCAATTGAAAAAAGGCGAATAAGTCTATTTTTTAGTATTTTTGAGTTTAATCCGAATTTACGGGAAATTGATGATAGAGTTATATTTTCTGGTAATACAGCAATAATGTTAGCGCAGAGCAAGTTATAGCTAAAATCAAACATCTTTACTATCCCTTCTATTTTGGAGGCGATCCAGATAAGGTTTGCAGACCGGCACTAACTCCGGCGAGCCTTTCGGCTCCCCTACCTGAACCGCCATAGAGGGCGCTACAAGTAGCACTGGTAAAACTTCTTACCAGTGTGTTAGTGAACAAGGCTGCAAAACCTCGGTTATTGGCGTCTACCAATAACAATATTACTTTAGCTGATTACGTTTTATGACTCAATAGTTAATTAAACAATTTACATCTTTACGTATATTGGCAAATTTATCTTAATTTACTCATTTTATTGAAGAGGTTACTGCTAATTTAAGATCACAGTTTTACTGTTAGATTATATTGGTCTTTTGTTTGATTTTTCGATTTTTCCGTTATCCTGATAATAGAAAACTAATTTTTTAAAATATTAAATTTATCATTTTTATTAATGTAAAAAACGGTTTAATGCTTAATATATTAATATCGTTAAACCGTTTATAACCAATCAACCATTCAAACAGTTATCTACTTTTATCTGTTATATTATTCTCTACTATGATTGATCAATGTTATTTTTATAACTCATTGGCCATTAGACGTTTTTCGATCAAACAGGTTAAGAATATCCCACGCAGCTTGTCGACCCACAGCCATTGCCGTTACAACTAGATCTGCACCATGCACGGCATCACCACCAGCAAATACTTTATCGTTACTAGTTTGTGTTAACAAACGCCCTTGACCTCCGGTTTGGAGCAACCCCCCAATCATCAAGTTTAATATTATGTCCCCGTAACCAAGGCATGTCATGTGGTTGAAAACCAAAAGCAATGATTAATACATCCACCGCCAGTTCAAATTCTGAACCGGCAATAAGTTGCGGCCTTCGCCGCCCATCTTTACCTGGCTCCCCCAACTGAACCCGGGTCAGTCTCACCGCTGATACTTGTCCAGTATCATCTAATATAATCTGCTGAGGTGAAACGTTAAATAAAAACTGAACGCCTTCTTCTCGTGCATTAATCACTTCTTTTTTCGAACCTGGCATACTCGCTTCATCACGTCGATAAGCACAAGTTACACTGGCTGCGCTGAGACGCACTGCTGTACGCAGACAATCCATTGCAGTGTCACCACCGCCTAATACCACGATATTTTTGCCTGTTACGTCACACCAAGGATAGCGAGGATCATCTTCTAATCCCATTACCCGTCTCGTGCTGGCAGTCAAAAAATCTAGCGCCTGAATTACGCCTGATGCATGCTCATTTTCCAATCCAATATTCATCAAACCATAGGTTCTAATGCCGAGAAAAATAGCGTCATAATTATTAGCCAACGTAGAGAAAGCAATATCCTGACCAATTTCGCAATTGAGATGAAACTGAATACCCATCGCACTGAAAATCTCGTGTCTAGAACTTAAAAACTGCTTATCAAGTTTGAAAGGAGGTATACCAAAAGTAAGTAATCCACCGATCTCGGGATGACGCTCATAGACATCAGCCTTAACCTCTGCTCTTGCAAGGATATCAGCACAACCAAGCCCGGCTGGTCCAGAACCGATTATCGCCACTCGTTCTGAACGCTGGCTTACTTGTGATAAATTTGGTTGCCAGCCTTGTGCCAGTGCAGTGTCAGTGATGTAGCGCTCCAAATTTCCAATAGCGACCGATCCCCCATGTTGTTTCATGGTACATGCACCTTCACATAACCGCTCCTGTGGACAGACGCGACCACATATTTCTGGTAAAGAACTGGACTGGTGACATAATTCAGCAGCTGCAATAATGTTTCCTTCACTGGCTAACTGAATGAAATCTGGTATATGGTTATGCAAAGGGCATGTTAAATTGCAGGATGCTTTTTGCGCGCAATAGAGGCAACGGCTGCTTTCATAACTAGCTTGTTGTTGATTAAGCACAATATAAATTTCGGCAAAGTGTTGAATACGTTGCTGGGCAGAAACTTTCTGCGCTCCTTTTCTCAGCGGCTTATTCAGTATCTGTTTACGTCGTGGCTGTTTTTCAAGCTGGCGAAAATTTCTATTTACTGTTCTTTGTTGTCTCTCTTGACGCAAAGTTAACAACGATTGTTCATCAACAATCCGTAACGCTTGCGTGGGACAATGTGTCACACAAGCTGGTTGGTCAGCATTAATTGTCTGACACATATCACATTTTTGTGCCAGGGCGATATCTGAATCCACTGCCGGCACCATATCAATGGCGCCAAACGGGCAGGCCACAATGCAACTTTTACAACCAATACAGCGAGTTTGATCAAGCTGAACGGTTGCGCTAACAAAACGCAATGCATCCACCGGACAACTGGTAATACAAGGAGCGTTATTGCAATGACGGCAGGTTACTGCAATACTGTTTTTCGCGTCATTCAATACCCTTATACGCGGAACAAACTCACGACTGCTCTGTGGCCAACGTTGATGATTATGAGCAACCACACAGGCAATTTCACAAACATGACAACCGATGCATTCACTTGGATCAGCAATAATTAATTTATTCATTCGCTCTCCTAGCTAGTAAGTTCAGGTATACTGTTCCAATCAGGATGCAATAATTGGGCAAATATTTTTAATAATTTAGGCCTAACATAAAATTTTGGGATTCGCTTCAAAAATTTGCCTTTATCATGTTTAGCACTATCCATCTTCTTGTCATAAATTATTCTCACTTTGAGAATGACGTATCACAGTGAAACCAGGAAATATCTCTTTTCGACTAATAAAAGCCGGATAAAAGTAAACTTTGCCACTATAGCAAGTAATATCGATTGTGATTTTAATGCAGAGTTGAAAACTAATAGCCGTAATCAGCAGCTTTTCCTTTATTCTCAAGATGAGAATTAGCCTCAAGTATAAAATAAGCATATTTGATCCGTTTTTAATGATACCTTCCTTGTATCTTGAAAACGGTTTAAAATAGTTACGATTAGATTTGGCAAGGTGCATGCAGCCCGATTCCTCCTATTTACCGGCCCGGCCGACAACAAAACGTGACTTGATTCACGAATGGCACCAACATTTTTACTTCTTTATTTATATTGGCATGGGTTACGCATGGATATTGATATTTGCTGAAATGCTGATTGGAGCAATTTAGACCAGTTTGTATGCCAAATACTGTTCTAACACGTACATTAACTGTTCTTTCCAAACACCGATCAGCCCGGTTAACGAAGTATTCACCAATAGGAGTGATGTTACTTTATGAAAGGATCTGTTCTCTCCAAGCACCAATCAGCCCCAGTTAACGAAATACTTCCCATTGGGCAAATGATACTTTACGGACTGCAACATGTTTTAGTGATGTATGCAGGCGCAGTCGCCGTTCCCTTAGTTATCGGTAATGCTGTCGGCTTACCCGTAGAGCAAATTATTCTATTAATTAGTACTGATCTGTTTATCTGCGGAATAGCAACTATTGCCCAATCCTTCGGTTTTGGGTCATGGATTGGCTGTCGCTTACCATTAGTGCAAGGCTGCACATTTGCCGCACTGGTTCCAATGATGCTAATCGGTAAACAGTATGGTATTAGCGGCATTTCCGGCGCCGTAATTATCGCCGGATTATTCACGCTGATATGCGCACCCTGGATATGCCATCTTGTGCGTTTTTTCCCTAAAGTTGTCATGGGTTCGATTGTGACATTGATTGGGCTTTCGCTAATGCCCGTTGCAGGCAATTGGATTATTAGTGGCAATAGCGGGAGCATTCTACCGCTTGTCATGGCAGCTCTGACACTTATTATTATTCTTCATATCTATCACTTTATGACAGGAATGATCAAAAATATTGCTGTGCTTCTTGGTTTAATAGGTGGTACGGTTATCTGGAGTTGCTTTCTGCCGCTTGATTTTCATTTCGTCAATTCAACTCCCTGGGTTAATTTTCCCCAAATTATGTGGCTAGCTAAGCCCGAATTTCACATTGTCCCGGTCGCACTGCTATCTATGGTTATGGTGGTCGTGATGATAGAAACCATGTCATCAATGATGATTATTGGCGATATGGTTGACAAAAAGGCCGATGCTACCACTTTACGTAACGGTCTGAACGCCTGTGGTATTGCAACTATGGTAGGAGGGCTGTTTAATCTTTTTCCCTATGCTGCGTTTGCTCAAAATGTTGGTCTGATTGGTCTTACCGGTGTGCGTAGCCGCTTCGTTGTCTCCGTTTCGGGAGTACTTCTCATTCTAATGGGGATGTTTGCCAAAATGGCCGCACTGGTTGTAGCAATTCCTAAACCGATATTAGGAGGAGCCGGCGTCATAATATTTGGTATGGTTGCCGTATCAGGAATTCGCATGCTCAGCAGTATTACCTATCGGCATAATAATAACGAAATGGTAGTAGCACTAACATTAGCTCTTGGCCTGATGCCTATCATGGTGCCACAGTTATTTGAAGGTTTTCCTAGCATGATGCAAATGTTCCTCCATAGCGGCATCACCATAGGTACAGTGATCGCTATTCTGGCCAATTTAACGCTTAATAAAGCATCGTCCACGTTGATGGAAGAAACAGATCCTTCGTCCGCCAATATGTCACCATATGCCCCTATAAGAGCAATAAAACGATGGTTATTATTGAGAAAAACCGAGAAAAATCAGGAGAATTAGTAAAATAAAATCAACGACTAACGGCTGCATTTACTTATTAGCTAGTTAATAGTTAACATTTAAACAATAACCTAAACTTCAACCAGCGTTGAGTTTGTAGTTTTCACTAGCCTTTGTTATAAGTAACATACTTTAACTTAGGCTCAGCGAAAAGTGCTCCCAATAACACTATTTATCAATATAATAGCGGCCAATATTAACTCTCTGCCCTCCAATACCTTTACTTTGTTGATAAAAATAGACGCCGCTATGTTCATCTTCACATAGTAAGGTGATGGTATAGTGGGTAGCTTGACCTTCAAACTCTTCTTGGGCGTCAATTACACCAATATTTGGCTCCACCAGGCGATAACGGTATTTTCCGTGGTATTGTTTGCCATTATTGAGAATATGGTAATCGTATTTACCATCAGCAGAGAAAACCATTTTATAAAGTACACCGGCCATCGGATTATCAGCAGAATAGGGTTGTGTGACTTCCATTAACAGCGGTCGTTTGGTCAATTTATTCATTAAGTTGCAGGTTGTTGCATTCGCTGAGAATCCAGTTGTCAGTAAATAAGCAATCGTTAATAGTTGGAAGTTCCAGCGGCGCCAAATAACAAGAAATTCGACAATCATAATCACTTCTATAATAAGATAGCTATAAAAATTATCAATTTTAACAAAACAGAAACATATTAATGTTTATTATTTTTTATAGCTATCATGATTGGCTTATTTGTGCGATCTGTCTCATTGAAAATTGATGACTGATAATAGTCAGATTTGATAGACATCTAAAAAAACATTAACTCATCTGCTAGCTCAAATTCTACTTTTAAATTCGATATTACGATAAAAACATAATGTAAATAATATGTTAATATTTTAGTCGATAGCGCCTAACCATATTATTAGAAGATCTAGCTGAAAATCAAATTTCATATATTATGCTAAACTATATTTCTTAATATTAATGAGTTTTTTATTTATTTTAATATATTAATCTGCATGCTTTATATTAATCAATTAATTTATCTTTCAAATAGATAATTAAATCATGCTTAACTTTATTAATATGGCTTTTATTTGCGCTGATTGTCTATGATAAAACATCTCTTAATGGTCTTTTTTTAACCACTATTAAATATTAATTTTTAGCATATTTAGTCAAAAATAAATATGATTGCTCGAATTTCAAACAGTGCTTTATATAATATTAACACAACCAATAAATATTTAATCTAATGACCTCTAATATTTATATAAATTTAAAAAATTTTTTTAAATCTTTGCTTATATTTTCAATTGAATCATTTCATTATTAAATAAATTAATGTATTCTATCATTTCTAATGATGGCCAAGATAAGATTTAATAGATTAATATAATAAATAATATAGCAATTACTAATTTAATATAAATATTTTGAAATTTTAATAGAATAAATACCATTTATCATTAGCTATATTCAATTTAGTTTTATTATAACGAATTTATAAAACAATATGCTAGTGATGAAGCCAATTGTCTTCTTAGAGTGTTTTTTTATTGTTAATAAAATATTAAAAATAAAGACCAAGAAAGAAAATGAAGATCCCCAATTACACTTAATGATAAACTAGCTTTAGTCGCGAAATCCGTATTACGAATGGTATTTAACAAAAAACTTTTATGTTGGAAAATATCTCAATCTAGTACTAATGATAATTATCAAAATCACATTATAAAACAGTATCTAAGTTTTGTTTCTTTTTTAAGCAAAAATAATACTTTTGGCAATTAAATTTTAGAAATTCACCTAAAAAAAGGATAAATAACATGGAAAAGTCGATAGAAAAAATCATTTACGCATCAAGATGGCTACTTTTTCCTGTTTATATAGGACTATCATTTGGATTTATTTTACTCACTTTAAAATTTTTTCAGCTGATAATTCATATCATTCCTGAACTTTTTACTATCACTGAATCAGGATTAATATTAACGGTTTTATCACTGGTTGATATTGCACTGGTTGGTGGGCTTTTAGTTATGGTGATGTTTTCAGGTTACGAAAACTTTATTTTAAAAATGACCGTTGATGATAAACATCAAAAATTAAGCTGGATGGGCAAAATGGATGTCAATTCCATTAAAAATAAAGTTGCCTCATCAATTGTTGCTATTTCTTCGGTTCATCTTTTACGACTGTTTATGGAAGCTGAAAAAGTAGCCGATAATAAAATAATGTGGAGTGTAATTATGCATTTGGCTTTTGTTTTATCTACCTTTGGCATGGCTTATATTGATAGAATGAGTAAAAATACCAAAAGCTAATGAATCGAGTTAAATTATTCACCCCAGTACTATATAACAATAGGGAAAAATTATCTCCTTTACGCCAGGGTTAGATAAACATATTCCGATAAATTACAGTAAAAAATAGTCAGTTAATTTGCGTTATTTAATAATATTTAAAGCCGTTGAAATATTAAACTACTTAAAGTAAAACATTTTAATCGAAAATAGAGCCAATTAAAGAACAATTTGTGATCCAGAGACAGTAACAACTCTCGACCTTTAGGCCGAGAGGATATCAATGTAGCTTAAAATTTAACAAGTCATTGCCTGAAATAGATCTGCCTGCTGATGTGGAGTGATTGTTTTTGTTTAGATGCTATTTTCCAATACAGAAGCTGGAAAAAATACGACCTAATAAGTCATCGGAGCTAAATTCCCCTGTAATTTCACTTAATGCCTGTTGAGCCAAACGAAGTTCTTCTGCTAATAACTCACCAGAGTGAGCAACCACTAACTGTTGATAACCTTGCTGTAAATGCTCTGCGGCAATATTAAGTGCTTGAATATGACGGCGTCTGGCTAAGAATCCGCCTTCTATATGATGATTAAATCCAATACTTTCTTTCAAATGTTGACGCAATAAATCAATACCTTCTTTGCGATAGGCTGACAGGCGAATAAGTGAGTAATTACTAACTTTTGTTATTGTTACTGGTTCATTAGTAATATCGACTTTATTTCTAATTACCGTAATAGGTAAAGATTTCGGCAATCGCGCCATAAATTCCGGCCAAATCTGCTCAGGTTCAGTTGCTTCTGTAGTGGTGCCATCCACCATAAATAATATATGATCCGCTTGCTCTATTTCTTGCCAGGCTCGCTCAATACCTATTCTCTCAACTTCATCTGTCGCTTCACGTAAGCCTGCCGTGTCAATAATATGCAGAGGCATACCATCAATATGAATATGTTCACGTAATACATCTCTGGTTGTGCCAGCAATATCCGTTACAATCGCCGTTTCACGGCCAGATAGCGCGTTTAATAAGCTAGATTTACCTGCATTCGGTCGTCCTGCAATCACAACCTTCATGCCTTCTCGTAATAAGCTACCTTGATAAGCTTGTAAACGCACACTATCCAAATGGGCTATTACCTGATTCAATTTTGTTTCTATCTTACCATCAGATAAAAAATCAATTTCTTCATCTGGAAAATCAATTGCAGCTTCAACGTAAATACGCAAGTTAGTAAGCGCTTCCACCATTTCATAAATCTGCTGTGAGAAAACACCCTGTAACGAATTTACCGCTGAACGAGCAGCCTGCTCAGTACTTGCATCGATTAGATCAGCAATAGCTTCCGCCTGAGCTAAATCCATTTTGTCATTAAGAAAGGCGCGCTCAGAAAATTCACCTGGATTAGCAATCCGGATCTCATTGATAGCTAAAATCCGTTTAAGTAATAAATCAATAATGATAGGCCCACCATGCCCTTGCAATTCAAGAACATCTTCACCAGTAAATGAGTTGGGGGCAGGAAAATAGAGGGCAATTCCCTGATCTAACACTTTGCCATTGTTATCATAGAAAGGCAGGTAATCCGCATAGCGAGGTCGAGGTATTTTACCTAAAACAATGCGGGCAACTTCAACAACTTTTGGCCCTGATATTCGCAAAATACCAACACCACCACGTCCAGGAGGGGTTGCCTGCGCAATAATTGTATCATTGGTATATATACTCATTTCACTCTCAATTCTTACCATAAATATGATTAAGGCGGTCTAATGACCGCCTTAATACATTTTCTATTTTGTTATTTCTTTAATTGCAAATAACAAAATGCCAAAACTTATTTTTTATCGCGACTATGTAGGCCACGCTTTTCTAATCCACGATAAATAATTTGTTGCTGGATAATCGTCACCAGGTTACTAACGATATAGTATAAAACCAAACCAGAAAGAAACCACAAGAAAAATACCGTAAAAATAACCGGCATATAGGTCATAATCTTCTGTTGCATAGGATCAGTTACTGTCGTTGGCGACATTTTCTGAATAATATACATCGTCAAACCCATTAACAACGGTAGAATATAGTATGGATCCTGAGCTGATAGATCTTGGATCCAACCAATAAAGGGAGCATGGCGCAGCTCGACAGAACCCATCAACATATAATATAAAGCTAGGAAAATAGGCATCTGAATCAATAAAGGCAGACAACCACCTAACGGATTGACTTTTTCTGCTTTATAGAGAGCCATCATTTCTTGGCTCATACGTTGCTTATCATCACCAATCCGTTCTTTCATCGCCGCAAGTTTGGGCTGCAACAGACGCATTTTTGCCATTGAAGTATATTGTGCTTTAGTTAATGGATACATAATCCCGCGCACAATAAAAGTAATAACAATGATGGAAAAACCCCAGTTACCTATAAAACCATGAATAAATTTCAATAATTTAAATAACGGTTGAGAAATAAACCACAGCCAACCATAGTCGACAGTTAAATCTAAATGTGGTGCAACTGCTGCCATTTCCGATTGTAATTCAGGACCTACCCACAAGGTTGAGGTGTAATTTCCTTTACTATTAGCAGCAACTGTTATCGGCGAACTCTTATAGCCAATAATAGCAATGGCTTTATCTAAATCGATTGTATAAAAGGCGTTTTGGTTCTGATAGCCAGGGATCCATGCTGTAGCAAAATATTGCTGCAACATTGCGACCCAACCACCTTTAGTATTAACATTTAAACTATTATCAGTAATATCACTGAAACTATATTTTTTATAATTTTTTTCATCGGAAGAATATGCTGCGCCACGATAAGTATGTAAGGCAAAATTATTACTTCCTGTATCACGCTTTTTTGGTAGTTCTGCAGTCTGTTTTAACTGACCAAAAAAAGCTAGCGTCAATGGTTTGGCACTATTATTGTCAATATTATACTCAACAGAAATATTATATTTACCACGTTTTAATAGATAGACTTTCTGATAAACCACTCCATCTTTACCAGTAAAGGTAAGAGGAACACGCAGTTCATCTTGGCCATCTTGCAACACATAACTGGTTGCATTTGAGAGATATAAAGGACGCAATCCATTATTGTAGCCAGGGTTATCGGGACCATCCTGACCGATCAAGCCGCTCTGTGCTTGATAAATAAAATCTTTACTGGTTTCCAATAAACGAAACGGATCAGATGAATGTAATTCCTTAGGGTAAAGCAACAGCTCAGCCTGATCAATATCGCCACCACGGGTATTGATGCGTAATTCAAGCACATCAGTTTTTACTGTGATAAATTTAGCTTGCTCATTACCTAGATTAGCTTGGTCATCATGACTTGGCATATCCATTTGTTTTACGATTTGGTCAGTCTTTATAGGTTGTGTTTTATCACTTTCCCATGTCTGCCAAATTAAAAACGAAACAAATAGCAAAGCGATGAATAAAAGATTGCGTTGCGAATCCATCGTTAATGTTCTCTATTATGGTCATTCTGTCTAGGTGGAACAGGATCGTCACCACCTCTATGTAAAGGATGGCATTTTAATACGCGTTTCATCATTAACCAACCACCTTTTATCAATCCAAATCGATATAGTGCTTCGATCCCATATTGGGAACAGCTAGGGTTGAAACGGCAGCGCGGCCCTAACAATGGACTTACTATCAATTGATAACCTCTTATTATCGAGATTAAGAACCGCGAGCCAAACGACAGTGACGACGCCATAATTTGCCTAATGTTTCGGTGATTTCTTGATTATCCAAATCAGCAACCCCCTTTCTTACTAATATCACAAAATCCATCGAAGGCAACTCATGCTGATGTAAACGAAAATATTCTCTCATTAATCGCTTAATTCGATTGCGTTCATGTGCCCGTTTAACATTTTTTTTTGCGATAGTAAGACCGATGCGCGGGTATCCCAGCTCATTGAGGCGTCCAAGAATGGTGATTTCTGGAGAACTCGCCCGTTGTGGCTGCTGAAAGACATAATCAAAATGCCTGGGAGTTAATAATCTTAACTCCCTAGGAAAAGCAAGCATAACCACTTCGATAGGGTTATTACTTTGAAGAAACGGTCAGACGAGCGCGGCCTTTAGCACGACGACGAGCCAAAACCTGACGACCATTTTTAGTGGCCATACGAGCACGGAAACCGTGAGAACGGTTACGTTTTAGTACGGACGGTTGAAAAGTGCGTTTCATAGCGGTTTCTACCTAACTTAACAAAATAGTTATTATTGATTCAGTAAATTCGTGGGTGACCAGTGGAACAAACAATACTGATATATCCAATCGTAACAACACCAATATAGCAAAGAGGCAGGATTGTAATAAAATATCTAGCATTACGCAATGCGGGAAAAAATTCAACGCTTTTCTCCACCATTAGCTACGATAAAACTTAAACGAATACCCTACTTTTCTTTCTTACCAAGCACTGCCAGAAAACTGGAAAAATGATGATATCACACACAAGGTGCAAAATTATACGGATTCTCATGGAAATCTCAAGGATCATTAAAAGATCAAAAAATTATTTGGCTCAAAATAGAGACTAATCGTCTAGTTTGATCTAAAGTTATCTGTTACTAGGTGTTATGTATATCTAATATATGTGCTAGTATTCTTTATTAATTCCTTATTCATTTTATACATCTTGATCCTAAATTTAATCCTGTGGATAAAAAGTGCTAAAACTGTGTAAAAGAGTGAGGATCTTATTCAAATTTTGCGTTATGATCTATTATAGTGTACTGAGATCATAGCTTGTACAAGCTGATTTAGTTTATCACGCAAATTTTCGGTAAATCTTTTCTGGGGTATTAACAATTTTTATTACCTATTAAATTTAATAATTTTTCATTGGTCTTGTTTTAGGGGAGTCCGTC